>NZ_FYDX01000048.1 GCF_900187455.1 Pseudomonas sp. Irchel 3E13
ACCCTGCTGGTCGGCAACAATGCGTCACTGGGTGGCGGCGCGCTGACCGTGTCCGGCGCATCCAGCCTGGGCGCCACCCAGTCGGTGATGCTGAACAACGCCGTGGCGCTGAACAGCAACCTGACGGTCAGCGGCGACTTCGCGCTGCGCCTCAACGGCAACATCACCGGCGGCGCGGCCAACAAACTGATCAAGACCGGATCGGGCAACCTGACCCTGACCGGCACCAGCAACTTCCAGGGCGGCGTCGAGCTCAATGGCGGCACCCTGACGGTGGCCACCAACTCCGGCGCCCTTGGCAGCGGCGCCGTGACCGCCACCGGCGACAGCCGCCTGGAGTACACCTCGCCGCAGGTGTCGAGCACCCCGATTTTCATCAACAACGGCGTGACCCTCGAGTTCGCCAACGTTGTCCAGATCATTAACATGGGCTCGATCGGCGGCTCCGCCACCAGCACCCTGGCGAAGACCGGAAGCGGCGAGCTCATGCTGTTCAATGCCAACGCTTTCAGCGGTTTGCTGGACGTGCGCGAGGGCACCGTCACCGCAGCGGTCGCCAACGCGCTGGGCACCAACCCGAACGTGCTGGTCGGCAGCGGTGCAACCGTCGCGCTGACGGCCAGCAACACCATCAACAGCCTGAGCGGCGCCGGTCAGGTGACCGTCATCGCCGGCAGCACCTTCACAGTGGGCGCCGGCAACGCCAGTTCGACCTTCTCCGGGGCACTCAGCGGCTTGGGAGCCCTGACCAAGTCTGGTACTGGCACCTTGACCCTGAGCGGTATCAGCGGCCTCAGCGGTAACACCACGGTCAGCGCCGGTCGCCTGAACATCGCCTCCAGCGGCTCGCTGGCCAGCAATCTGGTCACCGTGGCCAACGGCGCGACCCTCGGCGGCAGCGGTACGCTCACCGGTGGCGTGACCATCAATAGCGGCGGCCATCTGGCCGTCACCAGCGGCAGCACGCTCAATACCGGTACGCTGACGCTGGCCAGTGGCAGCAACCTGGATATCGGGCTGGGCACGCCGACCATCGCCACGCCGATGATCAACGTCACCGGCAACGTGGCGATCAACAACAGCACCTTCAACTTCAGCGATGCCGGTGGCCTGGCCAACGGCACTTACCGCCTGATCAACTACACCGGCACCCTGAACTACGGCGGTGCCAACCCGGGCATCTTCCCGGCGGATGTGGTGCTCGGGCAGATCACCCTGTC
>NZ_FYDX01000047.1 GCF_900187455.1 Pseudomonas sp. Irchel 3E13
TGAATCGCCCCTAGTTTCGTAGACACCTCCAAGCCTCATAATGAGGCCCAAATAGGAGGAGCCATGAGTCGTCAGCGTTACCCCGAAGAATTCAAGATCGAAGCGGTCAAGCAAGTGACCGAGAAAGGCAAACCTGTCGCCGATGTCGCCCAGCGCCTGGGTATGTCCGTGCACAGCCTTTACGCCTGGATCAAGGTCTACAGCAAGCCCCAAGAGCAGCGTCAGCAAGACGACGATCAGCAGGCCGAACTGCGCAAGCTACGCGCTGAACTCAAGCGCGTGACGGAAGAGCGAGACATCTTAAAAAAGGCCGCCGCGTACTTTGCCAAGGAGTGCGGCTGAAGTACGCCTTCATCAAGAAGCACTCGACTGATTACCCGGTGCGGCGCCTTTGCCATACCCTCAAGGTGCACCCCAGCGGTTATTACGCCTGGCTGGCCGAGCCTCAATCTTCCCGAGCAAAAGAAGATCAACGTCTGCTTGGCTTGATCAAACACGCTTGGCTGGAAAGCGGAGGTGTATACGGCTACCGCAAAATTCACGATGACCTGCGTGAGCTGGGAGAGGAATGCGGTCGAAATCGAGTCGGGCGCTTGATGCAGGCGGAGGGGCTGCGTTCTCAAACGGGCTATCGGCGGCGTCCAGGGTTCTATGGTGGAAAACCAACAGTGGCCTCGCCCAACCACCTCGCGCGGCAGTTCAAGGTCAGTGAGCCGAACAAGGTCTGGGTGACAGATATCACTTACATCCGCACCTATGAAGGGTGGCTCTACCTCGCGGTAGTGCTGGATCTGTTCTCACGCCAAGTAATTGGTTGGTCAATGAAGCCAAGGATGAGCAGCGACCTAGCTATCGACGCGATGTTGATGGCTGTTTGGCGACGCAAGCCTCAGCAGCAAGTGATGATTCACTCAGATCAAGGCAGTCAGTTCAGTAGCTCGGATTGGCAAAGTTTCTTGAAGGCCAACAATGTAATCAGCAGCATGAGCCGGCGGGGAAACTGCCACGACAATGCCGTAGCCGAGAGCTTTTTCCAGCTTTTGAAGCGGGAGCGAGTCCGACGAAAGATCTACACAACCCGTGAAGAAGCCCGAAGTGATATTTTCGATTACATCGAGATGTTCTATAACCCTAAACGCCGACACAGCAGTGCTATGCAGCTGTCTCCAGTAGAGTATGAGAAACGCTATTTCCTGAGCTTGGAGAGTGTCTAGGAAACCAGGGGCGATTCA
>NZ_FYDX01000022.1 GCF_900187455.1 Pseudomonas sp. Irchel 3E13
CTTTCTCGGTCACTTGCTTGACCGCTTCGATCTTGAATTCTTCGGGGTAACGCTGACGACTCATGGCTCCTCCTATTTGGGCCTCATTATGAGGCTTGGAGGTGTCTACGAAACTAGGGGCGATTCAGAACCTTGAAGCAAAGGGATTCACATTGTCGGGCTATGAACCTACTCAACAAGACTTGAAAGAGCTTGAACAACGAAAAGCGGACTATGAATTACGAGCTGAGCAATGGAAGGCCAAGAAAGCCGTAGAAGAGCCTAAACCAGTCGAACCTGTCATGCCTACACCCGCTCAAAACGCACCAGAGAAGCCAGCAGAGCCGACAAAGCAGATTGAGCAAGAAAAGGTTACGTCAGCCAATGAAGGCTTGATTGATGACTTGCACGATATGTTCGGGCCAGCCATAGCTATCCCAGTCGCACAAACTCCTGAGCATCAAGAGGAACTTATCGCCGCACATGTTAAAAATGTAGAAACTGATTTTCATATATTTATTGATGAAATGCGTAACAAGCATGACAGCTACAAAGAAATTGAAATATTGAAGTATGTCCGAGATGCGTTAGAGGAAAGTGGAAATGTGATAGCTGACGCAGCTCTTTACTTTGATATTGCTGAAAAGATTGACCAGTTGGATGACGATGAGCGTGATATATGTTCAGCCTATGTTCAAAAATTAATTGATGATGACGGCTCAGGTGCTCCAATTGATGGAGAGTTGAAACAGACAACCAAAAGAAAATTCAAATTGAAAATGTAAAAATAAAGCCAATAAGGGCTATATTTGACTTTCCATATTGAAATGATACGATAAGAAAAGGTGAAGCCCTAATGTGATTAGCATTAAGGCTTCGGCGTTGATACTGATGACGGCAGTTTCAACTTGTTCTTAAAGTTATAACATATAATTTTAACTCTTCAAGTCTCTCCTGCCTTAAAAATTCCATAACTATAAGAAATTCAGTATTCACGCCTTGAGCAATGTAGGAAATACAGGTGATTGTTTCGTTGTTCAAGCGAAGAGAAATAAAACGGGGATACTGGAAATTTCTCAACCCGCCAGCCATATAGAGATATATGTTGAACAGGGTTCCGGTGTGGTGCTAATACAACCATTAAGTGTTCAAAGTCTAAACTGAGTATTACTGATTTAGACCCTGAAAATTTCAGGCGAGCGAAACTTGTTTTTAACTCTTAAACAAGGAAGACCAGCTATGCCTGAAAGAGCTTAGCTGGTAAAGCTTTAAAAGCGGAAACCCCTTAGGGTTTTCAAGACACGTACACGTACACGTACACGTACACGTACACGTACACGTACACGTACACCCCCACACCCACCCCCACCCCCACACCCACATACGCATGACCTAACCCCTTCAAATTTTCTGCTGCGATAATTTAAATGGGTCAAATTCAAGCGATGTGTTAAAGGTTGATAGTCATAGACCTAAAATCCCATGCCCACGTTGAAATGCCTATTTGCGAACGTATAAAACCATCTGGATATTGCGAACCAAGTTCGCCAATAAGGCGGAAGGCGTAGAAGGCCAGTAATTTTTCCAAAATACAACACTCACAAAACAGCCCTTTTTAGAGCCTAAAACTTATTTCGTGTATAGTAATACCACTAATATAAACGTCTAGTATTTTGTGGTGTTGCGTTAGTTTGTTGAAAATTGAGTTCGACGCTATTTTAAGTTTTCCATTGATTTTTTTGATGTTTTAATTTTAATGGCAGTCAAATAATGGCTTAAACTCAACGAAATATCGTGTCAATAGTAAGTTGAAAATATATTTATGGTTGGATAGTAACTTTCAAAAATTAAAAGTTAGGGTTAGACCTTAGTCGGTGCTTTTATATAAGATTTATATATGCTCAATTTTCATGCTTGAACAAGTTCAACCACAAAAATCGACCTTGCCGGAGAGGCGAAGGTTTTTTGAGTACCCATAAAATCTATTGACTTTTTTGGGGTTGTATGATCTTGGTTTCGCGTGGTGTGATGCTTGGAGCCGCATTTTCCGAGGGAAATGGGTTTGAGAAGGGTAGATTTTTTGGATAGAAAAAGGGGTAGAAATTTCTTTCTACCCCTTCTCTAAGTCCTTGATTTACAAGGAAAATGATGGTGCCCCGAGGGAGACTCGAACTCCCACTCCTTTCGAAAACGGATTTTGAATCCGCCGCGTCTACCAATTCCGCCATCAGGGCTTGTGGCGGCGAAGTATAGAGATGGGCCTACCGTTGGTCAATCACGTTTCATGGTCAATTTTTCCGCTTTCGGCTAAACTTCCCGGCCCTGTCGATCCCGTACCCCCACTGCCATGCGCGTTGCCGATTTTTCCTTCGAACTCCCCGATTCCCTGATCGCCCGCCATCCCCTGGCCGAACGGCGCGGTAGCCGGCTGCTGGTCCTCGATGGGCCGAGCGGCGCGCTGGCGCACAAGCAGTTCACCGATCTGCTCGATTATTTGCGCCCCGGCGACCTGATGGTGTTCAACAACACCCGGGTGATCCCGGCGCGGCTGTTCGGGCAGAAGGCGTCCGGCGGCAAGCTGGAGATTCTGGTGGAGCGGGTGCTGGACAGCCACCGCGTGCTGGCCCACGTGCGGTCGAGCAAGTCGCCCAAGCCGGGCACGCAGATTCTGGTGGACGGCGGCGGCGAAGCCGAGATGGTGGCGCGCCACGATACGCTGTTCGAGCTGCGCTTCGCCGAGGAGGTGCTGCCGCTGCTCGACCGGGTCGGGCACATGCCGTTGCCTCCTTATATAGACCGCCCCGACGAGGGCGCCGACCGCGAGCGCTATCAGACGGTCTACGCCGAACGCGCCGGTGCGGTGGCCGCGCCGACGGCGGGCCTGCATTTCGATGAAGAGCTGCTGGCGAAGATTGCCGAGAAGGGCGTCGACACGGCCTTCGTCACTTTGCATGTCGGCGCTGGCACCTTCCAGCCGGTGCGGGTCGAGCGCATCGAAGACCACCACATGCATAAAGAGTGGCTGGAAGTCGGCCAGGATGTGGTCGATGCCGTGGCCGCCTGCCGCGCACGCGGTGGGCGGGTGGTGGCGGTGGGCACCACCAGCGTGCGGTCGCTGGAAAGCGCGGCGCGCGATGGCGTGCTCAAGCCGTTCAGTGGCGACACCGATATCTTTATCTTCCCGGGCCGGCCGTTCCATGTGGTCGACGCCCTGGTCACCAACTTCCATTTGCCCGAGTCCACGCTGCTGATGCTGGTTTCGGCCTTCGCCGGTTACCCGGAAACCATGGCGGCCTACGCGGCGGCGGTGGAAAACGGCTACCGCTTCTTCAGTTACGGTGATGCGATGTTCATCACCCGCAATCCGGCGCCACGCGGGCCCGAGGATCAAGCATGAGTCGCACCTGTCGTATGTCCTTCGAGTTGCTGGCCACCGACGGCAAGGCCCGTCGCGGCCGCCTGACTTTCCCCCGTGGCACCGTGGAAACCCCGGCGTTCATGCCGGTGGGCACCTATGGCACGGTCAAGGGCATGCTGCCGCGGGACATCGAGGCCATCGGCGCCGAGATGATCCTCGGCAACACCTTCCACCTGTGGTTGCGCCCGGGCACCGAGGTGATCAAGGCCCACGGCGACCTGCACGACTTCATGCAGTGGAAAGGCCCGATCCTCACCGACTCCGGTGGTTTCCAGGTGTTCAGCCTGGGCGCGATGCGCAAGATCAAGGAGGAGGGCGTGACCTTCGCCTCGCCGGTGGACGGCTCCAAGGTGTTCATGGGCCCGGAAGAGTCGATGCAGGTCCAGCGCGACCTGGGCTCTGACGTGGTGATGATTTTCGACGAATGCACCCCGTACCCGGCCGACGAAGACGTGGCGCGGGTGTCGATGGAGCTGTCGCTGCGCTGGGCCCAGCGCTCGAAGAACGCCCACGGCGACAACACCGCGGCGCTGTTCGGCATCGTCCAGGGCGGCATGCACCAGAACCTGCGCATGCGCTCGCTGGAAGGCCTGGACAAGATCGGCTTCGACGGCCTGGCCATCGGCGGCCTGTCGGTGGGCGAGCCGAAGCACGAAATGATCAAGGTGCTGGACTATCTGCCGGGCCTGATGCCCGCTGACAAACCTCGTTACCTTATGGGGGTTGGCAAGCCGGAAGATCTTGTTGAGGGTGTGCGCCGCGGTGTCGACATGTTCGATTGCGTGATGCCCACCCGCAATGCGCGAAATGGTCATCTGTTCATCGATACCGGCGTCCTGAAAATCCGCAACGCGTTCCATCGTCATGATGATTCGCCGCTGGACCCGACCTGCGATTGCTATACCTGCCAGAACTTCTCCCGCGCTTATCTGCATCACTTGGATAAATGCGGCGAAATGTTGGGCAGCATGTTGAATACGATCCATAACTTGCGTCATTACCAGCGCCTGATGGCTGGTTTGCGCGAGGCTATTCAACAAGGTACATTGGCCGCCTTTGTCGATGCCTTTTACGCCAAGCGCGGGCTGCCTGTGCCGCCCTTGGACTGATGTTCCGTCGATCCTGACAAATACAATTTTGCAACTTGGAGTGCCTCATGAGCTTTCTGATTCCTGCCGCTTACGCGGACGCCGCAGCCCCTGCTGTCGCCGGCCCGGCCGGTACCGGTTTCGAATGGATTTTCCTGGTCGGTTTCCTGGTCATCTTCTATCTGATGATCTGGCGTCCACAGGCCAAACGTGCAAAAGAGCAGAAGAACCTGCTGGGCAATCTGCAAAAGGGTGATGAAGTTGTCACCAACGGCGGTATCGCCGGCAAGATCGTCAAAGTCAGTGATGACTTCATCGTTCTGGAAGTGTCCGACACGGTTGAACTGAAGTTCCAGAAAGGCGCTGTAGCGGCAACCCTGCCGAAGGGTACGCTCAAAGCGATCTAAGTTAAGTTTTTTACCAATCGACGGGGCGCGCAAGGCGCCCCGCGTCTTGAACGGGCGGCGTGATGCTGAACAAAACTCCTCTATGGAAATGCGCACTGATCCTGGTGGTACTGGTGATCGGTTTTATTTATTCCGCTCCCAATCTCTACCCTGACGATCCGGCTATCCAAGTCAGCGGCGCCAGCACTGCGCTGCAGGTCAATCAGGCCGATCTGGACCGTGTCAGCAAGGCGCTGGTCGATGCCGGGATCGCGGTCAAGGGCGCAAGTTTGGGTGAAAGTGGCCGTGGCGCACTGCTGCGTCTGACCAAACAGGAAGACCAACTTCCCGCCAAGGATGTCGTGCGCAAGGCACTGGGCGATGATTACGTGGTGGCGCTGAACCTGGCCCCGACCACGCCAAAATGGCTGCGCAGCGTCGGTGCTCATCCGATGAAACTGGGCCTGGACCTTTCCGGTGGTGTGCACTTCCTTCTCGAAGTGGACATGGAAAAGGCCATGCAAGCGCGCCTGAAAGTCTACGAAGGTGAAGTGAAGAGCCTGCTGCGCAAGGAGCGTGTGCGCTACCGCAGCCTGCCGCAACAGGATGGTGGCATCCAGTTGGGCTTCTCCGACGATGCCTCCCGCGAACAGGCTCGCAGCCTGATCCGCAAGAATTTCAACGATTTCGACCTGACCACCAACGAGCGTAACGACCTGTTCGTGCTGCGCCTGGCGATCACGCCGGCGAAGGTCACGGAAATCCGTGAATACTCGATCAAGCAGAACTTGACCACGGTACGTAACCGCGTCAACGAGCTGGGCGTCGCCGAGCCGCTGGTTCAGCGCCAGGGTGCCAACCGCATCGTGGTCGAGCTGCCGGGCGTGCAGGACACCGCCGAAGCCAAGCGTATCCTCGGCAAGACCGCCAACCTGGAATTCCGCCTGGGCGCCGAGCCTGGTGCGTCGAAAGCCACGACCGAGGTCTTCGAGTTCCGTGAAGGCGGTCGTTCCGCGCCGGTCGAGCGTGGTCTGATCATCACCGGTGACCAGGTCACCGATGCCCAGGCCAGCTATGACGAGCACGGCCGTCCGCAGGTGAACATCCGTCTCGATGGCCATGGCGGCGAGCTGATGAGCCGCGCGACCCGCAGCAACGTCGGTCGCAGCATGGCGGTGATCTTCATCGAGCAGCGTCCGATGACCCGCTACGAGAAGCAGGTGGTCGACGGCGTCGAGAAAGACGTAGCGATCCAGACCTTCAAGGAAGAGAAGAAGATCATCAGCCTGGCGACCATCCAGTCGCCGCTCGGCAGTCAGTTCCGCATCACCGGCCTGAACGGCCAGGGTGAGTCGTCCGAGCTGGCCCTGCTGCTGCGTGCCGGTGGCCTGGCCGCGCCGATGTACTTCGCTGAAGAACGCACCATTGGTCCGAGCCTGGGTGCTGACAACATCACCAAGGGTATCGATGCGTCGCTGTGGGGCATGCTGTTCGTCTCGCTGTTCATCATGGCCATCTACCGCTTCTTCGGTCTGATCGCCACCGTCGCCCTGGCGGGCAACATGGTCCTGCTGCTGGCACTGATGTCGGTGCTTGGCGCGACCCTGACCCTGCCTGGTATCGCCGGTATCGTGTTGACCATGGGTATGGCGGTGGACGCCAACGTGCTGATCTTCTCGCGTATCCGCGAGGAACTGGCCAACGGGATGTCCGTGCAGCGCGCCATCAACGAAGGTTTCGACCGTGCCTACACGGCGATTCTCGACGCCAACCTCACGACTCTGCTGGTCGGCGGCATCCTTTTCGCAATGGGCACCGGCCCGGTCAAGGGCTTCGCGGTCACCATGTCGCTGGGTATCTTCACCTCGATGTTCACTGCCATCATGGTTACCCGTGCGATCGTCAACGGGATCTATGGCGGGCGTGACTTCAAGAAGCTGTGGATTTAAGGGGCTGCCATGCTACGTACGATCAACTTCATGGGCGTGCGCAATGTTGCGTTCGCCGTCACCATGCTCCTTACCGTTCTGGCGTTGTTCAGCTGGTTCCACAAAGGGCTGAACTTCGGCCTGGACTTCACCGGCGGTACGCTCATCGAGCTGACCTACGAGCGTCCGGCTGATCTGACCCAGGTCCGCGAAGAGCTGGTCAAGTCCGGCTTCCACGACGCCGTGGTGCAGAGCTTCGGTGCGACCACCGACCTGCTGGTGCGTATGCCGGGCGATGATCCGCTGCTGGGCAACCGCGTTTCCGAGGCGCTGCAGAAGGCTGGCGGCGACAACCCGGCGACCGTCAAGCGCGTCGAGTTCGTCGGTCCGCAGGTCGGCGAAGAACTGCGTGACCAGGGCGGCCTCGGCATGCTCCTGGCGCTGGGCGGGATCATGATCTACCTGGCCTTCCGCTTTCAGTGGAAGTTCGCGGTCGGCGCGATCATCTCGCTGATCCACGACGTGGTCGTGACCATGGGTATCCTGTCGTTCTTCCAGATCACCTTCGACCTGACGGTGCTGGCGGCGGTGCTGGCGATCATCGGTTACTCGCTCAACGACACCATCGTCGTGTTCGACCGGGTTCGCGAGAACTTCCGCGTACTGCGCAAGGCCTCGCTGATCGAGAACATCAACATCTCGACCACCCAGACCCTGCTGCGTACCGTGGCGACTTCGGTGTCGACCTTGCTGGCCATCGCCGCGCTGCTGTTCTTCGGTGGCGACAACCTGTACGGCTTCTCCCTGGCGCTGCTGGTGGGTGTTCTGGCGGGTACCTACTCGTCGATCTACATCGCCAACGTGGTGCTGATCTGGCTGAACCTGAACAGCGAAGACCTGATTCCTCCGGTTAAAACCGAGGGTGTGGACGACCGTCCATAAGGCTTTTTCCTACGCCTCAGGCGGAAGAGGAAGGCGCGAGTATTGAACTCGCGCCTTTTTTTTTGCTCCAAGGCTGGGAGAAGCGCGGGTCAAACCCGCAGGTAAATCAGGAGGTTCACGTGAATAAGTCGATGCTGGTGGGTGCGGTACTGGGTGCTGTCGGTGTGACTGCCGGAGGTGCTGTCGCGACCTACAGCCTGGTCAACAGCGGGCCGGAATACGCCCAGGTGCTGGGTGTGCAGCCGGTCAAGCAGACTGTGAAGACGCCACGGGAAGTCTGTAAGGATGTGACCGTTACGCGGCAGAAGCCCGTGCAGGATCAGCACCAGATCGCCGGTACCGTGCTCGGTGCGGTGGCGGGTGGGCTGCTCGGCAATCAGATCGGTGGCGGCACCGGCAAGAAGATCGCCACGGTGGCCGGTGCGGTCGGCGGCGGTTATGCCGGCAACAAGGTTCAGGAAAACATGCAGAACAACGACACCTACTCCACGACACAGACCCGTTGCAACACGGTCAATGACGTAAGCGAGAAGGTGATTGGCTATGACGTGAAGTATTCGGTCGGCGAGAAGGTCGGTCAGGTGCGCATGGACCGTGATCCTGGGTCGCAGATTCCGCTGGATAAGCAGGGCAATCTGGTTTTGGGGCAGGCGCAGCCGGCTCAGTAATGAGGCCCTGAAATTCGACCAAAAAAAAGCACCTCGAAAGGTGCTTTTTTCATGCCCGGCTAAAAACTCAGCGCTTTACCGAAGGCGGCAGGTGCGGCTGGATAGCCGTCAGCACAGCCTTGAAGCACTTGATGTTGCCGGCAACGACGTGGCCTTTCTCAAGGAAGTCGTGACCGCCGGTGAAGTCGCTCACCAGGCCGCCCGCTTCCTGGATCAGCAGCGCGCCCGCGGCCATGTCCCATTCGGACAGGCCCGACTCCCAGAAGGCGTCGAAACGACCAGCGGCAACGTAGGCCAGGTCCAGGCTGGCGGAACCGGCGCGGCGGATGCCGGCGGTCTGGCCGACCAGGGCGCGGAACATGCCCAGGTAGTTGTCCAGATATTCCATCTGGTTGTCGCGGAACGGGAAGCCGGTGCCGAGCAGGGCGCCTTCCAGGCTGGTGCGCGAGCTGACGCGCAGGCGACGGCCGTTCAGCTGGGCGCCACGGCCACGGCTAGCGGTGAATTCTTCTTGGCGAACCGGGTCCAGTACGACGGCGTGCTCGAGGCGGCCGCGGTATTTGCAGGCGATGCTGACAGCAAAGTGAGGAACGCCACGCAGGAAGTTGGTAGTGCCATCCAGCGGATCGATGATCCACAGGTAGTCTTCGCCTTCACCGCTGCCGGCGTGCAGGCCGGTCTCTTCGCCTTGGATGGCGTGGGTCGGGTAGGCTTTGCGCAGCGCGTCGATGATGACTTTCTCGGCGGCGCGATCAACTTCGGACACGTAATCCTTGGCGTCCTTCTCATCAACCTTGATGGTATCCAGGCGCTCGATTGAGCGGAAAATCAGTTCGCTGGCGCTGCGGGCGGCGCGCAGCGCGATATTCAGCATGGGCTGCATGGACGTTTCACCTGAGTGTTAAAGAAAGCCGCACATTCTATCAGAAAACTTTCCGGGCAGAAGGGCAACATTTGCTTACGTAGCTTAATGGCGGTCGCTTCTGTAAGATTTGCTCCCCTCTTTTTAGTGTCTGAGAGCGCCTGCCGTGCTGGAAAATATACGTGTCGTTCTGGTTTGTACCAGCCACCCCGGCAATATCGGAGGCGCTGCGCGTGCCATGAAGAACATGGGCCTGTCGCGGCTGGTGCTGGTGAGTCCTGCGGATTTCCCGTCTCCAGAGGCCAGCGCGCGCGCTTCCGGCGCCGACGATGTGCTGGCGGGTGCCCAGGTGGTTTCCACCCTTGAAGACGCGCTGGTCGGCTGCACTCTGGTGATCGGCACCAGCGCGCGCAGTCGCAGCCTGCCCTGGCCGATGCTCGAGCCGCGCGAGTGCGGCACCGAAGTTACCGGGCGAGCGGCGCAGGGCGAGCAGGTCGCCCTGGTCTTTGGTCGTGAGCACGCCGGCCTGACCAATGAAGAGCTGCAGCGCTGCCATTACCACGTGCACATCCCGTCCAATCCGGATTTCAGCTCGCTGAACCTGGCGGCGGCGGTGCAGGTGCTGAGCTACGAGGTCCGCACGGCCTGGCTGGCGCAGGCGTCGCAGCCTGAAAAAACGGAAAAGGATGAGCCGGTCGAAGAGCTGGCCACCATGGACGAAATGGAGCGGTTCTACGGGCACCTGGAAGACACGCTGGTGCAGATCGGTTTCCTCGATCCGTCCCGGCCCAAGCACCTGATGCCGCGTTTGCGTCGCCTGTTCGGGCGCAGCGCGGTGAATCGTTCGGAAATGAGTATTTTGCGCGGCATCCTCACCGAAACCCAGAAAGCGGCCCGGGGCGATGCACACAAGCGGAAGGATCAATAATGTTCGAGCGTCTGCGTGAAGATATCCAAAGCGTATTCCACCGTGACCCGGCGGCACGCAATGCCTTTGAGGTGCTGACCTGCTATCCGGGTATGCACGCGATCTGGCTGCACCGCGCGGCGCATTGTCTGTGGAAGAAGGACTGGAAGTGGCTGGCCCGGCTGGTGTCGAACTTCGGCCGCTGGATGACCGGGATCGAGATCCACCCGGGTGCCAAGGTGGGCCGGCGCTTCTTCATCGACCATGGCATGGGCATCGTGATCGGTGAGACTGCGGAGATCGGCGACGATGTCACCCTGTACCAGGGCGTGACCCTCGGCGGCACCAGCTGGAACAAGGGCAAGCGCCATCCGACCCTGGAAGATGGCGTGGTGGTCGGCGCCGGGGCCAAGGTGCTCGGTCCGTTCACGGTGGGTGCCGGTGCCAAGATCGGCTCCAACGCAGTGGTCACCAAGGCCGTGCCGGCCGGCGCCACGGCGGTGGGAATTCCGGGGCGGATCATCGTCAAGTCCGATGTCGAGCAGGAAGCCCGGCGCAAGGCCATGGCTGAGAAGATCGGCTTTGATGCCTACGGCGTCAGCGAAGACATGCCCGACCCGGTGGCCCGCGCCATTGGTCAGTTGCTCGATCACCTGCAAGCGGTGGACGGGCGCTTGGAAGACATGTGCGGTGCGCTGAAAAACCTCGGCAGCGACTACTGCGCCAAGGAGCTTCCGGCCTTGCATGAAGAAGATTTCGCCTGCGTCAAAGGCGAGGTTCGCAGTGACGCGCCGACGCATTGACAGGCCGTTCGTTACAAGGGGCGTGTGCTCACGCCCTGATCTTGCTATCATCGCGCCCGCCGTTCAGGCGCAATCCCGACTAAAGCAGTAGGTCTTATAGTTGACTTAAATGCTCGGGAATCGCATACTCGCACACATCCTGTAACTCCCGTGGTATCAAATAGCCATGCGACTGACTACTAAAGGCCGATACGCCGTGACTGCCATGCTCGACCTGGCACTGCACGCGCAAAATGGGCCGGTGTCCCTGGCCGACATCTCTGAGCGCCAAGGCATTTCCCTCTCTTATCTGGAGCAGTTGTTCGCCAAACTGCGCCGCGCCAACCTGGTTTCCAGTGTGCGTGGTCCAGGCGGTGGCTATCAGCTCTCGCGAGTCATGGAAAGCATCCAGGTGGCCCAGGTTATCGATGCGGTCAATGAATCGGTCGACGCAACCCGTTGCCAAGGCCTCGGCGATTGCCATGCCGGTGACACCTGCCTGACCCACCACCTGTGGTGCGACCTCAGTGCACGAATCCACGAATTCCTCAGCGGAATCAGCCTGGCCGACCTAGTGACCCGCCGAGAGGTCCAGGAAGTGGCCCAGCGCCAGGACCTTCGCCGCATTGCCGGCCGAGCCCCGCATCTGGACAAGATTGAAACGTCCGCCGTCGAATGACCGTTTCGAACGAGCGACGCGCCTGCCTGATAGGAGAGATTCAATGAAGTTGCCGATCTACCTCGATTACTCCGCGACCACTCCGGTCGACCCACGTGTCGCCCAGAAGATGAGCGAATGCCTGCTGGTCGACGGGAACTTCGGTAACCCGGCGTCGCGCTCCCACGTCTTCGGCTGGAAAGCTGAAGAGTCGGTCGAAAACGCCCGCCGCCAGGTCGCTGACCTGGTCAATGCCGACCCACGCGAAATCGTCTGGACCAGCGGTGCCACCGAGTCCGACAACCTGGCGTTGAAAGGTGTCGCGCACTTCTACAGCACCAAGGGCAAGCACATCATCACCTCCAAGATCGAGCACAAAGCGGTCCTGGACAGCACTCGCCAACTCGAGCGCGAAGGCTTCGAAGTCACCTACCTCGAGCCTGGCAGCGACGGCCTGATCACTCCGGCCATGATCGAAGCGGCCCTGCGCGACGACACCATCCTCGTGTCGATCATGCATGTGAACAACGAGATCGGCACCATCAACGACATCGCCGCCATCGGTGAACTGACCCGCTCCCGCGGTGTGATGTTCCACGTCGATGCGGCTCAGTCCACTGGCAAGGTCGAGATCGACCTGCAGAAGCTGAAAGTCGACCTGATGTCCTTCTCCGCTCACAAAACCTACGGCCCGAAAGGCATTGGCGCGCTGTACGTCAGCCGCAAGCCGCGGGTTCGCCTGGAAGCTGCCATGCACGGCGGTGGTCATGAACGCGGCATGCGTTCGGGCACCCTGGCGACCCACCAGATCGTCGGCATGGGCGAAGCCTTCGCCGTCGCCAAAGAGCTGATGGCCAGCGAGAACGTGCGTATCAAGGCCCTGAGCGATCGCTTCTTCAAACAGGTCGAAGGCCTGGAAGAGCTGTACGTCAACGGCAGCCTGACCGCACGTATTCCGCACAACCTGAACCTGAGCTTCAACTACGTCGAAGGCGAGTCGCTGATCATGGCGCTCAAGGACCTGGCCGTATCGTCCGGTTCTGCATGCACTTCGGCATCCCTCGAGCCGTCCTATGTCCTGCGCGCCCTGGGCCGCAACGACGAACTGGCGCACAGCTCGATCCGCTTCACCTTCGGCCGCTTCACCACCGAAGAAGAAATCGACTACGCCGCGCAGAAGGTCTGCGAGGCCGTTACCAAGCTGCGCGAATTGTCGCCGCTGTGGGATATGTACAAAGACGGCGTCGACATCTCCAAGATCGAGTGGGCTGCGCACTAAGTAGTCGCCAGCAAGAGCGGCTCTCTGATGAGGAAGGAATTGCACCATGGCATACAGTGAAAAGGTCATCGACCACTACGAAAACCCGCGCAACGTCGGCAAGATGAATGCCGAAGACCCGGATGTTGGCACCGGCATGGTCGGCGCTCCGGCGTGCGGCGACGTGATGCGCCTGCAGATCAAGGTCAACGAGCAGGGCGTCATCGAAGACGCCAAGTTCAAGACCTACGGCTGTGGTTCGGCCATCGCTTCCAGCTCCCTCGCCACCGAGTGGATGAAGGGCAAGACCCTGGACGAAGCCGAGACCATCAAGAACACGCAGCTGGCCGAAGAACTGGCCCTGCCGCCGGTCAAGATCCACTGCTCGGTACTCGCCGAAGACGCCATCAAGGCGGCCGTTCGCGACTACAAGCAGAAGAAAGGTCTGATCTGAACCACCTTCAGCAGGTTTAAGGAGTCTCGATGGCTATCAGCATGACAGAAGCCGCCGCCAACCACGTGCGGCGCTCCCTCGAAGGACGTGGCAAGGGTGACGGTGTTCGCCTGGGTGTCCGTACTACCGGCTGCTCCGGTCTGGCCTACGTGCTGGAGTTCGTTGACGAGCCGAACGGCGAAGACGAAGTGTTCGAAAGTCACGGTGTGAAAGTGATCATCGACCCGAAAAGTCTGGTGTACCTCGACGGTACCGAGCTGGACTTCGTCAAGGAAGGGTTGAACGAAGGCTTCAAGTTCAACAACCCCAACGTGCGCGGTGAGTGTGGCTGCGGCGAAAGCTTCAACGTCTGAGGCTGCGCGTGGGTACTCCTTGTCATTTCGCCCTGTTTGAACTGCAGCCGGACTTCCGTCTGGACCTCGAGCAACTGGCCGCCCGCTACCGCGAGCTGGCCCGTGCCGTGCATCCAGACCGGTTCGCCGATGCGTCCGAGCGCGAACAGCGCCTGGCGCTGGAACGGTCCGCTGGTCTCAACGATGCCTATCAGACCCTCAAGAGCGCGCCCCGTCGGGCGCGTTACCTGTTGGCGCTCGGCGGCCATGAAGTGCCGCAGGAAGTCACCGTCCACGATCCCGAGTTTCTCTTCCAGCAGATGCAGTGGCGCGAAGAGCTCGAAGACCTTCAGGACAGTGCCGACCTCGATGGCGTGGCCGCGTTCAAGCGCCGCCTGAAAGCCGCCTCCGAAGCCCTCAACGAGGAGTTCGCCGCTTGCTGGAACGACGCCGCGCAGCGTGAACAGGCCGAACGCCTGATGCGCCGCATGCAGTTCCTCGACAAGCTCGCCTACGAAGTGCGCCAGCTGGAAGAGCGCCTCGACGATTAACCCGGTGCCGCCCCTGGCGACACCCCTGGTATTCAGATAAGCATGGCCCTACTGCAGATCGCCGAACCCGGTCAGACTCCTCAACCCCACCAGCGCCGACTGGCCGTGGGTATCGACCTGGGTACTACCAATTCGCTGGTCGCTGCCCTGCGCAGTGGTCTTTCCGCTCCGTTGCCCGATGCCGAAGGCCGGGTCATCCTGCCGTCCGCGGTGCGCTATCACGCTGACCACATCGATGTCGGTCACGTTGCGCGCGAGTCGGCCTCTGCCGATCCGCTGAACACCATCCTCTCGGTCAAGCGCCTGATGGGGCGTGGCCTCGCGGACGTCAAGCAACTGGGGGAGCAACTGCCTTACCGCTTCGTCGGCGGCGAGTCGCACATGCCGTTCATCGAGACGATCCAGGGGCCGAAGAGTCCGGTGGAAGTTTCCGCCGATATCCTCAAGGTGCTGCGCCAGCGCGCTGAAGAAACCCTCGGTGGCGAGCTGGTTGGCGCGGTGATCACCGTGCCGGCCTATTTCGACGATGCTCAGCGCCAGGCCACCAAGGACGCCGCGCGTCTGGCCGGCCTCAACGTGCTGCGCCTGCTCAACGAGCCGACCGCGGCGGCTGTCGCCTACGGCCTGGACCAGAACGCCGAAGGCGTCGTGGCTATCTACGACCTGGGCGGCGGTACCTTCGATATTTCCATCCTGCGCCTGACCGGCGGTGTCTTCGAAGTGCTGGCCACCGGTGGCGATACCGCCCTGGGCGGCGATGATTTCGACCACGCCATTGCCAGTTGGATCGTACAGTCCGCCGGCTTGTCTTCCGACCTCGATCCCGGCGCGCAGCGTCGCCTGCTGGAAACTGCCTGCGCCGCCAAGGAAGCCCTGACCGACGCCGATTCCGTGGCCGTGCGCTACGACGGCTGGCAAGCCGAGCTGACCCGTGACGCCTTCGACGCGCTGATCGAACCGATGATCGCCCGCAGCCTGAAAGCCTGCCGTCGCGCCGTGCGTGACAGCGGTATCGAGCTGGAAGAAGTCGAGGCGGTGGTCATGGTCGGCGGCTCGACCCGTGTTCCTCGCGTGCGCAGTGCCGTGGGCGAGTTGTTCGGGCGTCAGCCGTTGACCGATATCGACCCGGATCAGGTGGTGGCCATTGGTGCTGCGATCCAGGCCGATACCCTGGCCGGCAACCGCCGCGAAGGTGGCGAATTGCTGCTGCTTGACGTGATTCCGCTGTCCCTGGGGCTGGAGACCATGGGCGGGCTGATGGAGAAGGTGATTCCGCGCAACACTACCATTCCGGTCGCCCGAGCCCAGGAGTTCACCACCTACAAGGATGGCCAGACGGCCATGATGATCCACGTGCTCCAGGGTGAGCGCGAGTTGATCAGCGATTGCCGTTCCCTCGCCCGTTTCGAGCTGCGTGGCATTCCCGCCATGGTGGCCGGCGCCGCGAAGATCCGCGTGACCTTCCAGGTCGATGCTGACGGCCTGCTCAGCGTTTCCGCTCGGGAGCTGGGTTCGGGCGTCGAATCGAGCATTCAGGTCAAGCCGTCCTACGGCCTGACCGACGGCGAAATCGCCCGCATGCTCAAGGACTCCTTCGAGCACGCCGGCAATGACAAGGCGGCGCGCCAGTTGCGCGAACACCAGGTCGACGCCGAGCGCCTGCTTGAAGCAGTGCAGGGCGCGCTGGATGCCGACGGCGAGCGTCTGCTGGACGCCGAAGAGCGCCTGGCGATCGAGCAACAGATGCAAGATTTGCGTGATTTGATGAGCGGCACCGATGGCTCGGCCATCGAGCAGCAGACCAAGCGTCTGTCGCAGGTGACCGATGCCTTTGCTGCCCGACGCCTTGATTCGACGGTCAAAGCCGCACTGGCCGGGCGCAACCTGAATGAGATCGAGGACAACTGATGCCGCAGGTTACATTTCTGCCCCACGAGAAGTTCTGTCCGGACGGCTTGACCGTCGAGGCAGCACCGGGGACTTCCATTCTCGAACTGGCCCATGACCATCACATCGAGATCGAAAGCGCCTGTGGCGGCGTGTGTGCCTGCACCACGTGTCACTGCATCGTCCGCCAGGGTTTCGACTCGGTCGAGGAAGCGGACGAGCTGGAAGAAGACATGCTGGACAAGGCCTGGGGCCTGGAAGCGCAGTCTCGTCTGGCGTGCCAGGTGGTTGTTGGTGAAGAAGACCTGACCATCGAGATTCCGAAGTACTCGCTCAACCACGCCGCCGAAGCGCCGCATTGATCCTGGAGCCGACATGAGCCTGAAATGGGTTGATGTACTTGAAATTGCTATCCAGCTTGCCGAAAGCAAGCCGGAAGTCGATCCTCGCTACGTGAATTTCGTCGATCTGCATCGCTGGGTGCTGGCATTGCCAGACTTCAGCGACGATCCGGCCCGCGGCGGCGAGAAGGTCCTGGAAGCCATTCAGGGCGCCTGGATCGAAGAAGCCGACTGAGCGCACTCGGCAGGTTAGGCAATCCCCCGGAACCCGCGTATAATTCGCGGGTTTAATTTTTCGCATCACTTACTGTTTCTGGAGTTACACCATGGCTGTTCAACGTACTTTCTCCATCATCAAGCCTGACGCCGTTGCCAAGAACGTCATCGGCAAAATCACCACCCGTTTCGAAGACGCCGGCCTGAAAATCGTTGCGTCGAAAATCAAGCAACTGTCCAAGGCCGAAGCCGAAGGCTTCTACGCCGAGCACGCAGAGCGCGGTTTCTTCGGTGACCTGGTTGCCTTCATGACCTCCGGTCCAGTTGTCGTTCAGGTTCTGGAAGGCGAAAACGCCATCGCTCGCAACCGTGAGCTGATGGGCGCTACCAACCCTAAAGAAGCTGCTGCCGGCACCATCCGTGCTGACTTCGCCGAGTCCATCGACGCCAACGCCGTTCACGGTTCGGACTCCGAAGCCGCTGCCGCTCGCGAAATCGCTTACTTCTTCGCAGCTACCGAGGTAACCACTCGCTAAGCCACGGCTTTCGAGTGAGGGTGAATCCATGACTACATCGACTGGCAAAACTAACCTGTTGGGACTTACCCAGCCGGAAATGGAAAAATTCTTCGACTCGATAGGGGAGAAGCGCTTCCGTGCCGGTCAGGTAATGAAATGGATTCACCACTTTGGCGTCGATGATTTCGACGCCATGACCAACGTCGGCAAGGCGCTGCGCGAAAAGCTCAAATCGTGCGCCGAGATTCGCGGCCCGGAAGTGGTCAGCGAGGACATCTCCAGCGACGGCACCCGTAAATGGGTGGTGCGCGTGGCCTCTGGCAGTTGCGTCGAAACCGTCTACATCCCCCAGGGCAAGCGCGGTACGTTGTGCGTATCGTCCCAGGCCGGTTGTGCTCTGGACTGCAGTTTCTGCTCCACCGGCAAGCAAGGATTCAACAGCAACCTCACCGCCGCCGAAGTCATCGGCCAGGTGTGGATTGCCAACAAGTCGTTCGGCAGCGTGCCGGCCACCATCGACCGCGCCATCACCAACGTGGTGATGATGGGCATGGGTGAGCCACTGCTGAACTTCGACAACGTGGTCGCCGCCATGCACCTGATGATGGACGACCTCGGCTATGGCATTTCCAAGCGCCGGGTGACCCTGTCCACCTCCGGCGTGGTGCCGATGATCGATGAGTTGGCCAAGCACATCGACGTCTCCCTGGCCCTGTCGCTGCACGCGCCGAACGACGCGCTGCGCAACGAACTGGTGCCGATCAACAAGAAGTACCCGCTCAAGGTTCTGCTCGAGTCTTGCATGCGCTACATGTCCGAACTGGGCGAGAAGCGCGTACTGACCATCGAGTACACCCTGCTCAAGGACGTCAACGACAAGCTCGAACACGCCCAGGAAATGGCCGAGCTGCTGAAGAACGTGCCGTGCAAGATCAACCTGATCCCGTTCAACCCGTTCCCGCACTCCGGCTACGAGCGTCCGAGCAACAACGCGATCCGCCGTTTCCAGGACTGCCTGCACCACGCCGGTTACAACGTCACCGTGCGCACCACGCGTGGTGAAGACATCGATGCCGCGTGCGGGCAACTGGTCGGCCAGGTCATGGACCGTACCCGTCGCAGTGAGCGCTATATCGCTGTGCGGCAATTGAACGCCGACGCCGATTCCAGCGGCGCGGCGGGCAACTGAGACGAGGACCGCCATGACCTTGCGCGTCGCGCTGCCGCTTCTCCTGCTGACGCTGCTTTACGGCTGCGCCACGCCCGGTGGCAAGGCGCGCGACGAGTCCCGCAAGGCTTATGTGCAATTGGGTCTGGGGTATCTGCAACAAGGCCAGAGCGAAAGGGCGAAGATTCCCTTGAAGAAGGCCCTGGCGCTCGGCGCCGATGATGCCGAGGTCAACGCGGCGCTGGCACTGGTTTTCCAGCGCGAGGACGAGCCGGCACTGGCCCGGATGCACTTCCAGAAGGCCTTGTCTGCCCAGCCCCATGACCCACGCATTCGCAACAACTACGGTGGTTTTCTCTACAGCCAGGGGCAATATGCCGAGGCGCAGCAGATGTTTCGCCAAGCGTCGGCCGATACCCTGTATCCTGAGCGGTCCCGGGTGTTCGAGAACCTCGGATTGACGGCCATCAGGCTGGGTCAGCGCGACCAGGCGCGGGAATACCTGGAAAAAGCTTTGCGTCTTAACCAGCAGCAGCCTCGGGCCTTGCTGGAAATGGCTGAGATGTCTTACGAAGACAGGCATTATGTGCCAGCTCGCGCGTTCTACGACCGGCACAGCCGCTTGAGTGAACCGAGTGCACGCAGCCTGTTGCTGGGCAACCGCCTGGCGACCGTCTTCGAAGAACGGACCGCGGCCGCCGAACTGGGCCTGCAATTACAACGACTTTATCCCGGTACGCCGGAATATCAGCAATACCTGTCGGAGCAATGATGAAAGCGGCGCATCCCGAAGTAGCACCAGCGACTCGCGAAAATCCCGGTGAGATTCTGCGTCAGGCTCGTGAGAGCCGGGACTGGTCGCAGGCCGACGTGGCCCGCAAGCTCAACCTGACCGTGAGTTCCCTGAACAACCTCGAATCCGGCGCGTTCGACAAGCTGCCGGGGCACACCTTCGCCCGCGGCTATATCCGCGCCTACGCCAAGCTGTTCGAGATGGACCAGGCCGCACTGGTCCAGGCCTTCGACCATTACACCGGTACGCATGCCCAGGGCAGTGACGTACACGCGCTGGGTCGTATCGAAGAGCCGGTTCGTCTTTCGCACAACATCATGCGCATCGTCAGCCTGCTGCTGCTGGTCCTGGTGGTCGGTGGCGGCTTCGTCTGGTGGCAAGACCAGAGCAGCCTGCGCGGCAAGGACCAGGCAAACATTGCCCTGGAACATGTCGAAGTCGAAAGCGCCGACGGCACCACGCAGATTCATCAGCTGGACGAACCTGAAGATCAGGCCGTGACCGCTGGCCAGGAACCGGAAGCCACCCCGCCCGCCACCGAGCAGGCCCCTGCGGCTACCGCCGAAGCGCCGGCCCCGGTCCAGGCTCCCGCTGCTGCGGCAACACATCCTGCTGCGCCAGTGACGCCGGCTGCTCCGGCTGCCGCTGCACCTGCACCGGCAGTGCCCGCAGCACCAGTGGCCAGCGCCCCGGCTGTCGCGGCCGCGACGCCAGCGCCCGCCGCTCAGCCTGCCGCGGTCTCCGCGGGCAGTGGCCAAGTGCACATGCTGTTCGTTGCCGATTGCTGGACCTCGGTGACCGACGGTAATGGCAAGGTGCTGTTCAGCGCGGTCAAGCGCAAGGGCGATACCCTGGAACTGACCGGCAAACCACCTTTCTCGGTACGCCTGGGCTTTGCCCGCGGCGCGCAGATCACCTACAACGGTCAGGCTGTCGATGTCGCTCCGTTCACCAGTGGCGAAACCGCTCGCCTGAAGTTGGGGCAATAAGTCATGCACGGCGAATCTCCTATCAAACGTCGCGAATCCAGAAAGATCTGGGTCGGTAACGTGGCTGTTGGCGGCGATGCTCCCATCGCTGTCCAGAGCATGACCAACACCGACACCAACGACGTTGCTGCCACCGTGGCGCAGATCAACCGTCTGGTAGACGCCGGCGTCGACATCGTCCGGGTTTCCGTCCCGGACATGGATGCCGCCGAAGCCTTCGGTCGCATCAAGCAACTGGTCAGCGTGCCGCTGGTCGCGGATATCCATTTCGATTACCGCATTGCCCTGCGCGTCGCCGAGCTGGGCGTTGACTGCCTGCGTATCAACCCGGGCAACATCGGTCGCGAAGACCGTGTGCGTGCCGTGGTCGATGCCGCTCGCGACCGGGGCATCCCGATCCGCATCGGCGTCAACGCAGGTTCCCTGGAAAAGGACCTGCAGAAGAAGTACGGCGAGCCGACCCCGGCCGCGCTGGTCGAGTCGGCGTTGCGCCATGTCGAGCACCTCGATCGCCTGAATTTTCAGGACTTCAAGGTCAGCGTGAAGGCTTCCGACGTGTTCATGGCCGTTGAAGCCTACCGTCTGCTGGCCAAGCAGATCGTCCAGCCGCTGCACCTGGGCATCACCGAAGCCGGTGGCCTGCGTTCGGGCACGGTGAAATCGGCGGTCGGCCTCGGTATGCTGCTCGCCGACGGGATTGGCGATACTATTCGCATTTCGCTTGCGGCCGACCCGGTCGAAGAAGTGAAAGTCGGCTACGACATCCTCAAATCGCTGCACCTGCGTTCCCGTGGCATCAACTTCATCGCCTGCCCGAGCTGCTCGCGGCAGAACTTCGATGTGGTCAAGACCATGAACGAGCTTGAAGGCCGTCTGGAAGACCTGCTGGTGCCGATGGACGTCGCGGTGATCGGTTGTGTGGTCAACGGACCCGGCGAAGCCAAGGAAGCCCATGTCGGGCTGACCGGTGGCACGCCGAACCTGATCTACATCGACGGCAAGCCGGCGCAGAAGCTGACCAATGACAACCTGGTCGAGGAGCTTGAAAAGCTCATTCGCCAGAAAGCGGCCGAGAAGGCCGAGGCCGACGCGGCAGTGATTGCCCGCGGTTGACCGCTACAGATTTCGTTAAGGATTTTCCGTGAGCAAATCGCTGCAAGCCATCCGTGGCATGAACGACATCCTGCCCGAGCAGACGCCGCTGTGGCGCTACTTCGAGAGCACCGTTGCAGGTCTGCTGGATACCTACGGCTATCGCCAGATCCGCATGCCGATCGTCGAGTTCACCGAGCTGTTCAAGCGCTCCATCGGTGAAGTGACCGACATCGTCGAAAAAGAGATGTACACCTTCAACGACCGCAACGGTGACTCCCTGACCCTGCGCCCCGAAGGCACCGCGTCCTGCGTGCGTGCGGTGCTGGAGCACGGCATCAGCGGCGGCGGCCAGGTGCAGAAACTCTGGTACATCGGCCAGATGTTCCGTCACGAGCGTCCGCAGAAAGGCCGTTATCGCCAGTTCAACCAGATCGGTATCGAGGTCTTCAACCTCGACGGCCCGGACATCGACGCCGAGCTGATTGTCCTGACCTGGCGCCTGTGGGGCCTGCTGGGCCTGCGCGATGCGGTGAAACTGGAGCTCAACAGCCTGGGCACCAGCGAAGCGCGTGCCCGCTACCGTGATGCGCTGGTGGAATTCCTGTCCGCCCGCCTCGAGCAACTGGACGAAGACAGCCAGCGCCGCCTGAAGACCAACCCGCTGCGCATTCTCGACAGCAAGGACGCCAATACCCAGGCGGCCCTGGTCGGCGCACCGAAGCTGGAAGAGTATCTGGACGAAGAGTCGCGGATTCACTTCGAAGGCCTGAAGTCGCGCCTGGATGCCGCCGGCATTCCTTACGTGATCAACACCAAGCTGGTGCGTGGTCTCGACTACTACAGCAAGACCGTGTTCGAGTGGGTCACCGACAAGCTCGGTTCCCAGGGCACCGTCTGTGCCGGCGGCCGTTACGACGGTCTGGTCGAGCAGATGGGCGGCAAGCCGACCCCGGGCGTCGGTTTCGCCATGGGCATCGAGCGTCTGATCCTGCTGCTGGAAACCCTGGAGCTGGTGCCTGAGTCGATTTCCCGTCAGGTCGACGTCTACCTCTGCGCCTTCGGCGAGCAAGCCGAACTGGCTGGCCTGCAACTGAGCGAGCGTCTGCGTGACCGTCTGCCGAATCTGCGCCTGCAGGTCAACGCTGGTGGCGGCAGCTTCAAGAGCCAGTTCAAGAAGGCCGACAAGAGCGCGGCGCTGTATGCGCTGATCCTCGGGGACGACGAACTGGCCCAACAAGTGGTAGGTTTCAAACCCCTGCGTGGTCAGGGCGAACAACAAAACATTGCCTGGGATGCTCTGGCTGAGCACCTGGAAGCTTCCCTCGCGCAGGCGTGAAGCGCCCATCAGCGGATTTGGTGAAAAGGAGTATTGGGGTGTCGAGTACCGATGATGAACAACTGGCCGCATTCAAGGACTGGTGGGAGCGCAACGGCAAGCCACTGGTAACTGGCGGTCTGCTCGCACTGGTTGTGGTGTTCGGCTGGCAAGCCTGGCACAAGTACCAGAACAACCAGTCGCAAGGCGCCTCGAACCTCTATCAGGCCCTGCTGGAAACCACGCTGACGCCGACCGGTGAGCCGGACAAGGCCAAGGTCGCGGAGCTTTCCGGGAAACTCAAAAACGAGTTCCCGGGTTCGGCCTACGCCCAGTACGCCAGCCTGTTCGTCGCCAAGGTTGCGGTGGAAAGCGGCAAGCTGGACGACGCCGCCGCCGAGCTGAAAAGCGTTACCGACAAGCCTGCCGACGCGACCCTGGGTGAAATCGCCCGTCAGCGTCTGGCCCGCGTGCTGGCTGCACAGAACAAGGCCGATGAGGCACTGAAACTGCTCGACGGCGACACCGACAAGGCGTTCGTTGCCACCCGCGAAGAGCTCAAGGGCGACCTGCTGGTGCAACTGGGCCGTAGCGATGACGCACATGCTGCATACGAAAAGGCCAAGGCCGCACTGTCTGACGACGATGCGGTAGGTGGTCTGCAACTCAAGCTCGACGACCTGGCCAAAGGGGATGCCTGACGTGATTGGTTGGAAACATGCAGCAGTGCTGAGCCTGGCCATTCTGGCCGCGGGTTGCAGCAGCAACAGCAAGAAGGAATTGCCTCCGGCCGAACTGACCAAGTTCACCGAAGAGGTGGTACTCAAGAAGCAGTGGAGCCGTTCGATCGGCGATGGCCAGGGCGACAGCTTCAACATGCTGGTGCCGGCGATCGAGAATGACCGCATCTACGCCTCGGACGTCACCGGTGTGGTGATGGCCCTGGACCGTCTGAACGGCGACGTGGTCTGGAAGAAAGACCTCGACCTGCCGGTCTCCGGCGCTGTCGGCGTTGGTTATGGCCTGGTCACGCTCGGTACCCTCAAGGGTGAAGTGATTGCCCTGGACTCCAGCACCGGCGAAGAGAAGTGGCGTTCCCGGGTGACCAGCGAAGTGCTGGCTCCGCCTGCGAACAACGGTGACATCGTTGTCGTCCAGACTCAGGACGACCGCGTGATCGGCCTTGATGCCAACACGGGTGATCGTCGCTGGATCTACGAAAGTACTCCAGCGGTGCTGACCCTGCGCGGTACCGGTGCTCCGATCGTTACCAACAGCCTGGCAGTCGCCGGCCTGTCCAGTGGCAAGGTTGTTGCCCTGGATACCCGCAACGGCGTGCCGGTGTGGGAACAACGGGTCGCCGTTCCGCAAGGTCGGTCGGAACTGGAGCGCGTGGTGGACATCGACGGCGGCCTGCTGCTGTCGGGTGGCACCCTGTACGTCGCCAGCTATCAGGGCCGCGTCGCGGGCCTGGACCTGGAGTCCGGCCGTGTGCTCTGGCAGCGTGATGCTTCCAGCTACACCGGTGTGGCTCAGGGCTTCGGCAACGTTTACGTGAGCGAAGCGTCGGGCACTGTCGAAGGTATCGACGAGCGTTCTTCGTCGGCCTTGTGGAGCAACGACCAACTGGCTCGTCGCCAGCTGTCGGCGCCGGAAGTGTTCTCCAGCTACGTGGCAGTCGGTGACCTGGAAGGTTACCTGCACCTGCTGAGCCAGGTGGACGGCCGTTTCGTCGGCCGTGAGCGCATCGACAGCGACGGCCTGCGCGCACGTCCGCTGGTGGTGGGCGACACGATTTATGTGTATGGCAACAGCGGCACCCTTGAGGCGCTGAGCATACGCTGAGTCTATGCTTGGGGCCTGAGTGCCCCGGGCCGCGACGTCGCGAGACGTTGCCCGAAACTCCGGCCGCTGCCTCGCAGCGGCCTTTGTATTTTTTGAATTTACGCAAATGGAGAGCCGCATGGTTCCCGTAATCGCCCTGGTAGGTCGGCCGAACGTCGGCAAATCCACCATGTTCAACCGCCTGACCAAGACCCGCGACGCCATCGTCGGCGACCTCTCGGGTCTGACCCGCGACCGCCAGTACGGCGAAGCGCGCTGGCAGGGACGCAGCTACATCCTGATCGACACCGGTGGTATTACCGGCGACGAAGCAGGCATGGACGAAAAGATGGCCGAGCAATCGCTGATGGCCATCGAAGAAGCCGATCACGTGCTGTTCCTGGTCGACGCCCGCGCCGGCATGACCGCCGCCGACCAGATGATCGCCGAGCACCTGCGCAAGCGGAACAAGCGCTCGTACCTGGTGGCCAACAAGATCGACCACATCGATCCTGACACCGCCGTCGCCGAGTTCGCGCCGATGGGCATGGGCAACGCGATTCCGGTCGCCGGCTCCCAGGGCCGTGGCATCAATACGTTGATGGAACTCGTGCTGGGCGATACGCCGCGCGAGGAAGAAGAAGACGCACTGGCTGAAGACGTCGCCGAAGGCCAGGAAGCCGTACGGATTCCCGGCCCGAGCGAGAAAGATGGCATCAAGATCGCCATCATCGGTCGTCCCAACGTCGGCAAGTCGACCCTGGTCAACCGCATGCTCGGCGAAGAGCGCGTGGTGGTCTACGACGAGCCGGGCACGACCCGCGACAGTATCTACATTCCCTTCGAGCGCAACGAAGAGAAGTACACCCTGATCGACACGGCCGGTGTGCGCAAGCGCGGCAAGATCCACGAGGAAGTTGAAAAGTTCTCGGTGGTGAAGACCCTGCAGGCGATCAAGGACGCCAACGTGGTGATCTTCGTCATGGATGCCCGCGAAGGCGTGGTGGACCATGACCTGAACCTGCTGGGCTTCGCCCTGGAAGCCGGCCGCGCCATCGTCATCGCCCTGAACAAGTGGGATGGCATGCAGCCGGGCGAGCGCGACTACGTGAAAACCGAGCTGGAGCGCCGGCTGTTCTTCGTCGACTTCGCCGACATTCACTTCATCTCGGCACTGCATGGCACTGGCGTCGGCAACCTGTACCAGTCGGTGCAGAACTCGTTCAAGTCGGCGGTCACCCGCTGGCCGACCAGCCGCCTGACCCAGATCCTCGAAGACGCGGTCAGCGAGCACCAGCCGCCGATGGTCAACAGCCGCCGGATCAAGCTGCGTTATGCCCACCTGGGTGGCGCCAACCCGCCGATCATCGTGATCCACGGCAACCAGGTGGAGAAGGTCCCGCGTTCGTACTCGCGTTACCTGGAAAACACCTATCGCCGCGTGCTGAAGCTGGTCGGTACGCCGATTCGCATCGAGTACAAGGGCAGCGACAACCCTTATGAGGGCAACAAGAACACCCTCACCGACCGCCAGGTCAACAAGAAGCGCCGGCTGATGACGCACCACAAGAAAGCCGAGAAGAAGCGCAAGGACAAGCGCAAGTAAAACCGCTGCGGCGCACCGAGGGCTATTCGCCCGCGGCGCGCCGCACGCGTTTTTGACCCGGATCAGCGCCTCGCGCCGGGAGTTTGTTTCAACCTTTTTCCTGACCATCCAATCCGCTATGCTCGGGGCCTGTCCGCGCCTCCCGGGGGCGGGTCCGCAGGAAAGAGGGCTCCATGATCAGCAGCAAGCTGCCGAATGTCGGCACGACCATCTTCACCACCATGTCCCAGCTCGCCGTGCAGACCGGCGCGTTGAACCTGTCCCAGGGTTTCCCCGATTTCAATGGCCCGCAGGCCTTGCTCGACGCCGTCGGGCGGCATGTCAGTGCCGGACACAACCAGTATTCGCCGATGACCGGCCTGCCCGCGTTGCGCCAGCAGGTGGCGGCCAAGGTTGCACGGCACTACGGCGTCAACGTCGATGCCGACCACGAGATCACCATCGTTCCGGGTGCCACGGAAGGGATCTTCTGCGCCATTCATGCGGTGATCCGCGCCGGTGATGAAGTCATCGTCTTCGACCCGAGCTACGACAGCTACGAGCCCGCCGTCGAACTGGCCGGCGGTCGCTGCGTGCATGTGCAACTGGACGCCACGGACTTCTCCATCGACTGGCAGAAATTCAGCGATGCCCTGAGCCCGCGCACGCGCATGGTCATCATCAACTCGCCGCACAACCCCAGTGGCGCGCTGATTACCCGGGCGGACCTGGACCAGTTGGCGGCGTTGATCGCTGACCGCGACATCTACCTGATCAGCGACGAGGTGTACGAGCATCTGGTGTTCGACGGTGTCGCCCACGCCAGCGTGCTGGCCCATGAAGCGCTGTATCAGCGCGCGTTCGTGGTCAGTTCGTTCGGCAAGACCTACCACGTTACTGGCTGGAAGACCGGCTATGTGGTCTCTCCTCCCGCCTTGAGCGCGGAACTGCGCAAGGTCCATCAGTACGTCAATTTCTGTGGCGTGACCCCGCTGCAGTGGGCGCTGGCGGATTTCATGGCCGAGCACCCGGAGCATGTAGACGAGCTGCCGGCCTTCTACCAGGCCAAGCGCGACCTGTTCTGCGACCTGCTGACGCCGTCGCGGTTCAGCTTCCGACGTGCTGCGGGCACCTACTTCCAGTTGGTCGATTACTCGCAGATTCGCCCCGACCTCAACGATGTCGACATGGCCCTGTGGCTGACCCGTGAACACGGTGTGGCGACCATTCCGGTGTCGGTGTTCTACCAGCAGCCCATCGCGCAGCAGCGCCTTGTGCGCCTGTGTTTCGCCAAACGCGAGGAGACGCTGCGCGAGGCAGCGGAAAAACTATGCGCGATCTGAGCAGCCTGCCCAACCTGACCGTTGCCCTGATCCAGACCAGCCTGCTGTGGCAGGACCGCCAGGGAAACTACGCCCATTTCGAAACCCTGCTGGATCAGGCCCGTGGCGCTGATCTGGTGATCCTGCCGGAAATGTTCACCACCGGCTTCTCCATGGAATCCGAGCGCCTGGCCGAGCCGGAAAACGGCCCGACCTACAAGTGGCTCAAGGCCCAGGCAGCACGTATCGATGCGGTGATCACTGGCAGCGTGATCATCCAGGCCGCCGACGGCAGCCACCGCAACCGCTTGCTCTGGGCGCGGCCGGACGGCGAGATCCTGCACTACGACAAGCGCCATCTGTTCCGCATGGCTGGCGAGCACAAGCACTACACCCCCGGCGAGCGTCAGGTGCAGTTCGAACTCAAGGGCTGGCGGGTGCGTCCGCTGATCTGTTACGACCTGCGCTTCCCGGTGTGGAGCCGCGATGCTCAGGACACGGACCTGCTGCTGTACACCGCCAATTGGCCGGCGGCGCGACGCCTGCATTGGAACCGGTTGCTGCCGGCGCGGGGGATCGAGAACCTGTGCTATGTGGCCGCGGTGAATCGGGTTGGGACGGATGGCAAGGGCTTCGCTTATACCGGCGACAGCCAGGTGCTGGACTTCCAGGGCGAGAGCCTGCTCAGCGCTGGCGAGGCGGACGGGGTGTTTACGGCGGTGTTGAGCGCGGCTGATTTGGCGGCGTACCGCACACGATTCCCGGCGAATCTGGATGCCGATACCTTCGAGCTTCATTGAAAATTCTGGGGCCGCAAAGCGGCCCCAGAATCATCCTCAATAAACGTCCCGGCGATACCGCCCCAGTTCGATCAGCTCTTCCACCGCCGACTCACCCAGCAACCCGTTCAACGCCGCATCCACTCCGCCAGCCATGCCGTGCAGGCTGCCGCAGATATAGATCGCTGCGCCGTCATCCAGCCAGCGCTTCAGCTCTTCACCGCTCTGCAGTAACAGGTCCTGCACATAGATCTTTTCCGCCTGATCCCGGGAGAAGGCCAGGTCAAGTCGCGTCAGGTCGCCGCTTTCCACCCAACCCTGCAGTTCTTCACGGCAATGGAAGTCGTGCGCCCGGTTGCGTTCGCCGAACAGCAGCCAGTTGCGTTGCTCGCCGCTGGCGATGCGCGCCTTGAGCAGGCTGCGCAAACCGGCCAGGCCGGTGCCGTTGCCGATCAGGATCATCGGCGCCGGGGCGCCCGGCAGGTGGAAGCCGCTGTTGCGGCGCAGGCGCAGGCTGACGCTGTCGCCCAGGGCCATATGCTCGGTCAGCCAGCCAGAACCCAGACCGAGGCTGCCGTCCGCGTGGCGCTCCTGGCGCACGATCAGTTCCAGCACGCCGTCGCTGGCGATGGAGGCGATGGAATATTCCCGTGCGTCGATGGGGATCAGCGCATCCACCAGTGCCTGCGCGTGCAAGCCCACCAGATGCTCGCGGCTCACCGGCAGTTGCCGGCTGGCGAGGGCCACGGACAGCGGCTCTTGCAAACCGTCGATCTGCACGGGCGTGTTGGCGTCCAGGCCGAGCCCTTGCAGGAAGCGCTCGATGGCGGCAGGGGCGAGGCGCGGCAGAATTTCCACCAGGTCGCCAGCGTCCCATTGCGCGGGTGCCGGTGGGTTCAAGCCCAGCAGGAATACCGGCAAGCCCTGGCTGCCGGGATTGAGCAGCGTGCGCTGAGTCAGGGTCCAAGGCGCGAACTCCGGCGCCTGCCAGACCGGAACAGTACTGCTGCCGCTCATCTGCGCGAGTTGCTGCTGCCAATGTTGCAGCGCCAGTGGGTCGGCGCTGTCGACTTCCACCGGGGCGAAGCGGGCCTTGGCACCACGCTCGTCCAGCCAGGCATTCAGGCGGCGGGCGAAGCCGCAGAAGTGCGGGTACTGGCGATCGCCGAGGGCGAGCAGGGCGTAATTCAGGCCACCAAGGGACCACGGCTGGCCAAGCACCTTGCGTTCGAAACCGCGGGCGCTGTCTGGCGCTTCACCGTCACCGAAGGTGCTGACCACGAACAGCGCACGCTGAGCCTGGCGCAGGTCGTCTTCGCTGATGCTCGCCAGCGGCTGCACCCGCACCGGCAGGCCGGCAGCCTGCAGTTGCCCGGCGCTCTGCCAGGCCAGTTGTTCGGCGAAGCCGCTCTGGCTGGCGAAGCCCACCAGCCAGCCGTTCTTCTGGTCGTCGCCCGGGGTCAGGCCGCTACGTGCGGCGCGGACCTGGCGTTTCTTGCGCCGGCGGTCGAGGTACAACAGCCAGCCGGTGACGAAGAACAGCGGCATGGTCAGGCTGGCGATCATCGCCAGGATGCGCCCGGTCAGGCCGAAGTAGCTGCCGACGTGCAGGGCGTAGACGCTGGTCAGCAGTTGCGCCTTGAACGATTTGTCGGTGTACACCTCCTGGCGCCGAACCTGGCCGCTGGCCGGGTCGATGGTCAGGGTGTTGAAGGCGCGCTCATGGGCGGCGTCGTCGAGCAGGTAGAACAGCGTGGCCGGCTGGCCGCCAACTGGCGGCAGGCGCAGGTTATACGCGGCAAGGCCGGGGCCGGCGGCTTTTTGCAGGCTGGCCCAGATGGCGTCGTAGTCGACCACCAGCGCGGGGGCGTTGGCATCAGGCTGTTGCGGGCCGCCATGACCGCCGCGGTTGCCGCGGCCTTCTCCGCGTTTCTGTTCCTGACCGGCCGGTGGCGGGTCCGCCAGCAGTTTGTTCAGGCCTTCGCGGTACCACTCGTAGGACCAGAACAGTCCGGTCAGGGCAAACAGCAAATAGAACAGCAGGCACCAGGTGCCGGCCACCGCGTGCAGGTCCCAGTTGAACGCGCGACCCTTCTTCGCCCAGTCCAGCGTCAGCCACGCACGCCAGTTCAGCGCCTTGCGCGGCCAGCGCAGGTACAGCCCGGACAGACAGAAAAACACCAGCATCAGGGTGCAGGCGCCGGTGATCTGCCGGCCGGTGTCGCCGATGGCGAGGAAGCGGTGCAGGTTGAGCATCAGGTTGAAGAAGTCCTGGCCGACCACGTCGCCCTGGAACGCTCCGGTGTAGGGATCGACGTAGCGCAACTGGCCACGGCGCTCGCCCGGCGGCGGGGTGAAGAACACCCGGGCGGCGGCATCGCTATGGGTTTCGACCCAGAGCATGGCGACTTTTTTGCCCTCGGTCGCTTCGACCCGGCGAACCAGCTCGGCCGGCGCCAGCACGCCTTCTTCGCGGACCTTCACCTTGAGCACCTGGGGGTTGATTACCCGGAGGATTTCATCCTGGAACGAATACGTCGCGCCGGTGATGCCCATCAGCGCGAGCACCAGGCCGGCGGTGATGCCGAAGAACCAGTGCAGTTGGAACAGCGTCTTTTTCAGCACATCAACCACCTTGTCTTGCCGGGAATGCGAATTACTCGCGCATTATGCCTTGATACACAAAAGCCCCGTTCATCGAAATGAACGGGGCTTTGCCAACCCGCGACCTTAGAAGTGGACGCTGGTGCTCAGCAGGGCGGTACGCCCGGCGGCCTGGTTGGCGAAGTGCGTGGAGAACGCCTTGTCGTAGTAGACCTCGTTGGTCAGGTTCTGCACGTTCAGTTGCAGGTCGACGTTCTTGGTCAGCTTGTAGGCGGCCATGGCGTCGTAGCGCACGTAGCTGTCGACCATGGTGGTGTTGGCCACGCTGCCGAAGACGTCGTCGGTGTAGAACGCGCCGCCACCGATGGTCAGCTTCGGGGTCACCTGGTAGGTGGTCCACAGGCTGGCCGCGTTGTTCGGCAGGTTCGGCAACTGGTTGCCGTCGTTGGCCTTGCCCAGCGGACCGCCGTCGATCTGGCGACCTTCCATGTAGGTGTAGCCGGCGAAGACCTGCCATTTATCGGTGAGCTTGCCGCTGGCGCCCAACTCGATACCGTCGACGCGGGTGGTGCCGACGTTTTCGTAGGCGGTGGTGTTGACCTGGACGCGGGCGTTGTCTTTCTCGGTGCGGAAGATCGCACCGGTCAGCGACAGGCGGCTGTCGAGGAAGTCCCACTTGGTGCCGATTTCGTAGTTGGTGGTTTCTTCAGGTTCGAGGTCGCTGGTCAGCAGGTTGCCGCTACGGTCGGTCGAACCCGGCAGTGGGTTGCCTTCCATACCTTCGCCGAGTTGCGCACCCGGTGGAGTGGCCGAGGTGGCGTAGGACACGTAGACGCTGCCGTTCTCGGCCGGCTTCCACACCAGGCCCAGTTGGCCGGTGAAGAATTCGCTGGTGTCGCTGCCCTTGGCGGTGGTGGCGCCCGCGGCGCTGTAGGTGCGGTAGTCGGTCTCGAAGTGGTCGTAGCGCAGGCCCATGTTGAGCAGCCATTGCGGGCTCAGCTCAAGGGTGTCGAACACGTAGATCGCGCGGGTCTTGCTCTCGGTGTCGGTGCCGGCGTAGTTGCGGGTGATCGAACCGTTCCACGGATCATCCGGGTTCGGGTTGCTCAGCGAGGTGCAGTTGTAGCCGCTGGAGACGATCATCGCCGGGGTGCAGTTGGTGCTGGACGCCCCCGGCGACGCCGGGGTGGTGTCGCTGTTGACGGTGTAGCTGGTGCGGTCGCTTTCTTCGCGGCTCAGTTCGATACCGGTGGAGAAGCTGTTCTTGAAGCCGGCCACGTAGAAGTCGCCGAACAGGTCGGTCTGGTTGGTGGTGGTGGCGGTGTTGCCTACGCGGCTGTTGGGCCGACGCCAGACGCTGCCGGTGTTGACGTTGCCCTTGCTGTCGTCCGGCTGGGTCAGGATGTAGTCCTGCATCGAGTTGCCGTGGCGCAGGGTGTTCTTGATGGTCAGCGCTTCGGTCAGGTCGTGCTCGACGGCGATGGTCGCGATGTCGGTGCGGGTCTTGCGGAAATCGCGGTCGGTCAGGCCGTAGAAGTTGCTGTCGTCACCACCGGCGTAGGGTTTGTCCGGGTTGGCCGACGTCCGGTTGGCACCGCTGTAGGTGTAAGGAACGCCCGAGTCCGGCAGGTCGTCGCTTTCCATGTGGTAGTAATCGAGGTTGACGCGGGTGTCGGTGCCCAGGCCGAAGGCCAGGGACGGGGCGATGCCCCAGCGGTCGAAATCGACTTTGTCGCGGCCGGCGACGTTGCTTTCGTGGCTCATCAGGTTCAGGCGGCCGGCAACGGTGTCGCTGAACTGATAGTTGCCGTCGAGGGTGTAGCGCTGGGTCTGGTCGGAGCCCCAGGTGAAGCCGCCGTCGAAGGAATTGCCCAGGTGCGCTTTTTTGCTCACCAGGTTGATGCTGCCGCCCGCCGCGCCACGACCGCCAACGGCGGAGTTCGGGCCCTTGCTGACTTCGATGGATTCCACGGCGAAGATTTCGCGGGTCTGCGCGCCGGTGTCGCGCACGCCGTCGAGGTAGGTGTCGCTCTGCGAGTCGAAGCCGCGGATGAACGGACGGTCGCCTTGCGGGTTGCCGCCTTCACCGGCGCCGAAGGTAATCCCCGGAACGGTGCGCAGGGCGTCCTGCATGGTCAGGGCGTTGGTGTCCTTGAGGACTTGTTGCGGAATCACCGTCACCGAGCGCGGGGTGTCGATCAGCGGCGCGGTGTATTTCGGCGAAGAAGCTTTCTCCACCTTGTAGTCGGTGCTGGCCTGGTTGCCTTCGGCGTTGATGCTGGTGGCATCCAGGGCGATCGAACCTTCCTTGCGGGCAGGGGCCGGCTCGTCGGCGTACGCCATGTGTGCGGCGGACGTTGCGGTGATGGCTACACCAATGGCGGATGCGAGCAAGCGCGGTGAGCTGACAGCGGTTGGTACGAATTGACGCGACATCAGGTGGACCCCCTCCCAAGGTTTCGAGGGGGCGGAATATAAGAGCAAGTGATTGCTACTCACAATTGAGAAACGTTGGCATTTACATTCTTTACACCTTTTTCACGAAATTTTGCCAAGGATCAATGTCCGCCCCTCGGATGAGGCTTGTGGCGGATAGATAAGAATCAATACCATTGACAACTTTTTCCGCTCAGGTGCCAACCGCCATGCTTTTACACATTCCCGGCTTGTTCAACCGTGAGGAAGTCGTGCGTATTCGCGAGGCGCTGGAGAGCACCGATTGGGCGGATGGCAAGATCACCGCTGGCTATCAGTCGGCCAAGGCCAAGCACAATTTGCAGTTGCCCGAGTCCCATCCACTGGCCAAGGAAATCGGCGCCGCGATGATCGAGCGCCTGTGGAAAAACCCGCGTTTCATGTCGGCCGCATTGCCGCACAAGGTGTTTCCGCCGCTGGTCAACTGCTACCGCGAAGGCGGCAATTTCGGTTTCCACATTGATAACGCGGTGCGCCAGCCCCGCGGCAGCATCGAGCGGGTGCGGACGGACCTGTCCTCGACGCTGTTCTTCAGCGACCCCGAGGACTACGACGGCGGCGAGTTGGAGATCCAGGACACTTACGGTCTGCAGCAGGTCAAGCTGGCGGCCGGGGACATGGTCTTGTATCCCGGCACCAGCCTGCACAAGGTCAACCCGGTCACCCGCGGCGCCCGTTACGCGGCGTTCTTCTGGACCCAGAGCATGGTTCGCGAGGACAGCCAGCGGACCCTGTTGTTCGAGATGGACAACGCCATCCAGCAGCTCACCGCCGACGTGCCTGATCACCCGTCGCTGATCCAGCTCACCGGCACCTACCACAACCTGTTGCGCCGCTGGGCCGAGGTCTGACATGGCGTTCCAGTTGCGCCGTGAGGAAGTGGTCGGCACTGACGAGTTCGGGCAGATGCTCGAACAGAGCCCGGCCAAGGCGGCCCAGGCCTTGTTGATGGCGTCGGCAGAGGGCGTGGTCGAAGCCCAGGCGTTGCTCGGGCAGATCCTGCTGGACGGGCGCGGCATCGAGCAGGACGCGGTCCTGGCCCGGCGCTGGTTCGGCATCGCCGCGCAGCAGGGCAGTGTGATGGCGCACAACATGCTCGGGCGCTGCCTGGAACACGGCTGGGGTGGTGAGGTGGACGTGGCGCAAGCCGCGCGACATTACCGCGAGGCGGCCAATGGCGGGCTGGACTGGGGGCTTTACAACCTGGCCAACCTGCTTGCGACCGGGCGCGGTGTGGCGCTGGACCATGGCGTGGCGCTGGCCTGTTATCGCCGGGCGGCGGACCTGGGGCATGCCAAGTCGATGAACCTGTTGGGGCGTTACCTGGAGGAGGGCCTGCATTGTCAGGCGGACCTGTCGGCGGCGCGGGAGTGGTATCGGCGCTCGGCCGAGGGCGGGGATTTTCGCGGGCAGTTCAGCCATGCGGCGATCCTGGCCGGGCAGGGCTTGCTCGATGAAGCGCTGGGCTGGTTGCAGCGGGCGCTGGAAGGCGGCAATGCCAATTTCCTGCGGGTAGCGGGGCCGGCGTTGGAGCAGGCGGCGCAGGCGGAGATTCGGGCGATGGCGGGGGCTTACAAGGCGCGCTTGGCTGAGCTGGTGTAAGGGCTTTGAGATAAAAAAGGGGGCTGATCACTCAGCCCCCTTTTTGCATTACAGGTAGAACGCTTTCAGCGGCGGGAAGCCGTTGAATTCGACGGCGCTGTAGCTGGTGGTGTAGGCACCGGTCGACAGCCAATACAGACGGTCACCGATCGCCAGGTTCAGCGGCAGGCCGTACTTGTAGTGCTCGTACATGATGTCGGCGCTGTCGCAGGTCGGGCCGGCGATGACCACTTCTTCCATCTCGCCTTTCTTCTCGGTCCAGATCGGGAACTTGATGGACTCGTCCATGGTTTCGATCAGGCCGGAGAATTTGCCCACGTCGGTGTAAACCCAACGCTCGACGGCGGTACGCGATTTACGCGCAACCAGCACCACTTCACTGACCAGGATGCCGGCGTTGGCGATCAGCGAGCGGCCCGGCTCCAGAATGATTTCCGGCAGGTCGTCGCCGAAGTCTTCCTTGAGGAAGCGGATGATTTCCTCGGCGTAGGTTTCCAGGCTGTTGGTCCGGGTGATGTAGTTGGCCGGGAAGCCGCCACCCATGTTGATCAGTTTCAGTTCGATGCCGTCTTCTTCTTTCAGACGCTCGAAGATCACTTTGACCTTGGCGATCGCCGCGTCCCAGACGCTGATGTCGCGCTGCTGCGAACCGACGTGGAACGACACGCCGTAAGGCACAAGGCCCAGGTCACGGGCGAGGATCAGAAGGTCCATGGCCATGTCGGTCTGGCAGCCGAATTTGCGCGACAGCGGCCAGTCAGCGGTGGTGGAGCCTTCGGTGAGGATACGCACGTAGACTTTCGAGCCCGGCGCGGCCTTGGCGATGTTGCGCAGGTCGGCTTCGGAGTCGGTGGCATACAGACGCACGCCCTTCTCGTAGAAGTAGCGGATGTCCTTGGATTTCTTGATGGTGTTGCCGTAGCTGATACGGTCGGCGCTGACGCCGCGGTCCATCACTTTGTCCAGTTCGTAGATCGAGGCGATGTCGAAGCTCGAACCTTTCTCTTTCAGCAGGTCGATGATTTCGACCGCCGGGTTGGCCTTGACCGCGTAGTAGACCTTGGCGAATTCGAAGCCCGCGCGCAGGTCGTCGTAGGCCTGGCTGATCATCTGGGTGTCGATGAGTACGAACGGGGTTTCTTGCTTGTCGGCGAATGCCTTCATTTTCTGGAAGGTTTCGCGCGCGAAGTAGTCTTCGACTTGGATCGACATGCTTGGGGACTCCATGGGCAAACTGAAAAAATAAGTGGCTGCAAACTGAACGCCCTCCGTATCCCCACTTTGGTTCGCCTACTTCCCAAGGCATGTCGCCGAAAGCAAAAAGGTCATCCGCGCGATTGAAAGCTGCTGCGGGTGACCTTGCTGTCTCGTCGTCAGTACTTGAGCCGGATGGATCGTTTCCAGCATGGACGTTCGGCGCGAACTTTAGGACTTGAGGGGTTCAAGATCAACAAAAAATGTCGCGTTTTCGTACTGATCAGCCGCTCGTTATCGACTTGTTTCCTTCATAACCGACTCAGGTGACAGCCAGATGTTCCGCTGGATCGTCCTTGCGTAAAAAATTGTGGAATAGGTGGCGATTTGCTGACTTCTCGGTAACTTCGTCATCTGGCGTTTCGATCGGCGAGTTTCGCTTCGAAATCACCTTTAAATGAAAAAAAGACCGTTTGTCGTGTCGCTTCGATCGTGTTTATTCAGCGCCGCACTGTTCATATTTATGGCCACCTGAACCGTGGGTATTTCCGACAAAAAAAATTCCTGAATCACTGACCAAAAACGCTTGGTCGGAAGCCCTTACACAGGATTTGCCGGCCTTAATAAGAAACATTACTATTCGCGCACCTTTCCAACTGCCTGACGACGACCTTCCTATCGTGTCTCGACACAAAGGCTTCCTCGACCACTACCACGAGCTGATCGGCACCTGGACGCGCAAGTTGCGCAGTCGCCAGCAAGCCGAGGACCTCGCGCACGATGCATTTGTGCGGGTGCTGGAAAGCGAACAGGATGCAGTGGCGCAGCCGCGCGCCTATCTGCACCAGACGGCGCGCAATATCGCGGTGGACGGTTACCGTCGCGAGGACCGCCGCCAATCCCTCGAACAGCAGGCTCTGGACCTGACCCCGCCGCTGACGGACGACCCGGAGGCGTATATGAATGCGCTGCAACTGGCCGACAGCGTCGAGCGGGCCCTGGCGGAGTTGCCGCTGAACTGCCGCAAGGTCTTCGTCTGGCAGAAGCTCGAAGGGCTGACCCAGGCGGAGATCGCCGAGCGCATGGGATTGACCAAGAACATGGTCGAAAAGTATATGATCCGCACGCTTCGCCATCTGCGCGAGCACTTGGATGTGTCGAAGAGATGAGTCAGGCGAATGTATTCATGAATCAGGGCCACAGCCCACAAGAGGCCGCCCGCGAGCAGGCGGCCGAATGGTTCGCCCGCGTCCAGGACGCGCCGCTGCCTCCTGAGCAGCAGGCCTGTTTCGACGCCTGGCTGGCGCAGGACCCCCTTCATCGCGACGAATATGACCAGCTCGGCCAGCTCTGGCAGGCGGCTGACCTGTTGCCGCGTGCGCGCCTCGAAGCGCTGTGTGTCGAAGATCGGGTCAGCACCTTGCCGCGGCGGCGTTTCGTCCAGCAGGCGCTGGCCGCCAGTGTGCTGGCGGCGGCGGTGGGCCTCGGCTGGTTCGGTTGGCAGCAGCACACTCTCAACTACCACGAACACTTGCAGACCGGTCTCGGTGAGCGCCGCCAGGTAGAACTGCCGGACGGCTCGCACCTGGAGATCAACGGTCGCACCCGCCTGGACGTGCGCTTCAGCGCCGGACAGCGCGACATCCGCCTGGAGCAGGGCGAGGTGATGTTCAGCGTCGCCCACGACAGCGGCCGCCCCTTCGTGGTCGATGCCGGCAATGGCACGGTCACCGTCACCGGGACCCGCTTCGATGTGCGCCGCGATCCCGGGCAAACCCGCGTTGCGGTGGCGCAGGGCTCGGTGCGCGTGCAGGGCCAGGGCGAGTCGAAGGCGCTGCTCAGCGCCGGGCTCGGCGCGCATATCGATGCCGCTGGCGCGGTGGCCGCGCCTTATAAGGTGGATGCCGCGGCACTCACTGCCTGGCGGTCCGGCAAGCTGGTGTTCACCGATGCCTCGCTGGCGCAGGTGGCCGAAGAAGTCTCGCGCTATCGCGAGCAGCCCCTGAAAGTGGCACCGAAAGTTGCCGCCCTGCGCCTGAGCAGCACCTTCCGAATTGACGACACCGATGCTCTGCTACGGGCCTTGCCGAGCATCCTGCCGGTCACCGTGGTGGCCCATGCCGATGGCTCCCACGAAATAATTTCAAAATAGATTCAGGTATTTTCCGAGTTGTTCGTCTTCCTGCCCGACTTGTAACTGCCAAGCATTTCCATTCGCAACGGCGGTCGATCCCGATCCTCCCTCAGGACTTCTCGAAGACGTGAACAACCACAAGCTTTCTCCGCGCTCCGCCAGCCGTTCGCGCTGGTTGCCTCTGGCCCTGGCGTTGGCGGTCAGTGCCGGTATCGGCAACAGCTACGCCGATTCGACGCCCACCAGCATCCAGATCCAGGCTCAGTCGCTGGCCACGGCGCTGAACCAGTTGGGCCAGCAGACGTCGCTGCAGTTGTTCTTCAGCCCCGCGCTGGTGGCTGGCAAGCAGGCGCCGGCGGTGTCCGGCAATCTGTCGCCGGAGCAGGCGTTGCAAGCTTTGCTGCAAGGCAGCGGGCTGACCTACGAGATGTCCCAGGGCACCGTGGTGCTGCATTCGGCACAGGGTGACAGCCAGGCCGCCAACGGCACGCTGGAACTGGCGCCCACCGACATCAGCATGGTCGGCGACTGGCTCGGCGATGCGCAGGAAAGCGTGGTGCAGAACCATCCCGGCGCGCGCACCGTGGTGCGCCGCGAAGCGATGGTCGAGCAGGGCGCGATGAACGTGCGTGACGTGCTCAAGGGCATCCCCGGCGTACAAGTGCAGGACTCCAACGGCACCGGCGGCAGCGACCTGTCGCTCAACGTCGGCGTGCGTGGCCTGACCTCGCGCCTGTCGCCACGCTCCACGGTGCTGATCGACGGCATTCCGGCGGCGTTCGCGCCCTATGGCCAACCGCAACTGTCGATGGCGCCGATTTCCTCCGGCAACCTCGACAGCATCGACGTGGTGCGCGGCGCCGGTTCCGTGCGCTACGGGCCGCAGAACGTCGGCGGGGTGATCAACTTCGTGACCCGCGCGATTCCCGAGAAGGCCACCGGCGAAATCGGCACCACCCTGGAAACCTCCCGCCATGGCGGCTGGAAGCACATCGAGTCGGCGTTCATCGGCGGCACCGCCGACAACGGCCTGGGCGCGGCGCTGCTGTATTCCGGGGTCAACGGCAATGGCTACCGCAGCAGCAACAACGCCAACGATATCGACGACGTGCTGCTCAAGACCCACTGGGCCCTGACCGATCAGGACGAACTGTCGCTGAACTTCCACTACTACGACGGCAAGGCCGACATGCCTGGCGGCCTGACTCAGGCCCAGTTCGACGCCGACCCGTACCAGTCCGACCGCGACTACGACAACTTCAGCGGCCGGCGCAAAGACGTCTCGCTCAAGTACCTGCGGCAGATCGACGACGTCACCCAGTTCGAAGTGCTGACCTACTACACCGACAGCTTCCGCGGCAGCACCATCGCCGCCCGCGACCAGAAAACCCTCAGTTCCTACCCGCGCAGCTACCGCACCTTCGCCATCGAGCCACGGGTTTCGCGGATCTTCTTCAGCGGCCCGGCCACCCAGGAAGTCAGCGTCGGCTATCGCTACCTGAAAGAGGCGATGCATGAGCAGTCGAGCCGCCTGGCGCTGATCAACAACGTCCCGACCGTGACGCCGACCTCCGACGGCCACGTGTTCCAGGACCGCACTGGCGGCACCGAGGCCAGCGCTTACTACATCGACGACAAGATCGATATCGGCAACTGGACCATCACTCCGGGCGTGCGCTTCGAGCACATCAATACCGACTGGAACGACCGCGCCGTGCGTGGCACCAACGGGGTGCCGGTGCAGGCCAAGAGTCGCAGCGTGACCAGCAACGAACCGTTGCCGGCGCTGAGCGTGATGTATCACCTGTCCGATGCCTGGAAGCTGTTCGCCAACTACGAAACCTCGTTCGGCAGCCTGCAGTACTTCCAGCTCGGTCAGGGCGGCAACGGCGACCAGACCGCCAACGGCCTGGAAGCGGAAAAGGCCAAGACCTACGAGATCGGCACCCGCTATGACAATGGCGACTGGGGCGGTGAGCTGACGGCGTTCTACATCGACTTCGACGACGAGCTGCAGTACATCAGCAACGACATCGGCTGGACCAACCTCGGCGCCACCAAGCACCAGGGGATCGAGGCGTCGATGCACTACGACCTGTCCGGGCTCGATCCACGCCTGGATGGCCTGAGCGCCAATGCCGGGTTCACCTACACCCGCGCCACTTACGAAGGCGAGATTCCCGGCTTCAAGGGCCGTGACCTGCCGTTCTACTCGCGTCAGGTGGTCAATGCCGGGCTGCGTTACCAGGTGGACCGCTGGACCTGGAACCTGGACGCCTTCGCCCAATCGAAACAGCGCGCACCGGGCACCGGGATGAACGCCGACGGCAGCTTCAACGGTAACTACATCACCGAGCCGAGCGCCGATGGCCAGTACGGCAACATTCCGGGTTACGTGACCTGGAGCGCGCGGGGTGGGTATGACTTCGGCAAGGAACTGTCGAACCTGAAACTGGGGGCGGGGGTGAAAAACATCTTCGACAAGCAGTACTACACCCGGTCCAGCGACAACAACTCAGGCATCTACCTGGGTGAGCCGCGCACGTTCTATGTGCAGGCCAGTGTAGGGTTCTGATTTTTAGGTTGTCCTAGAGGGCCTCATCGCTGGCGAGCCAACTCCCACACAGTAGCGGTGGGCGCTGGCTTGCCAGCGATGAGGCGCTCAAGCGTTAAACCGCCGCTTCAGCCGGCGACACAATGCTGGTCTTGCCACCCCGCGACCGCCCCGAACTCAGGTACGCCGCAATCGATTCCTGGGTCACTTCCCCCAAAAACACCTGATCGGCATCCAGCACCGGCAGCCAGGCCCGGTTGAACTCGTACATCCGCGACAACAGGATGCGCAAATGCTCGTCATGCGCCGCCGTGGCGTTGAACGGGCGCAGGAAGTCGGCGCACGTTCCTTGCTGGCGATGCAGGTCGCGCCGGCGCACATAGCCCAGCGCACGGTTTTCCTGGTCGGTGACCACCACATATTTGCGGTCATGCTCGTCCATCAGTTCCAGCGCATCGGCGACCACCATTTCCGGGCTGGCCGACGGGGCGTTGTCCGCCGCGTCTTCGGCGCGCACCAGCAGCAGGCGCTTGAGGGTGCTGTCCTGGCCGACGAAGTTGCTGACGAACTCGTCCGCCGGGTGCGCCAGCAGGGTGTCCGGGTGGTCCAGTTGCACTAGCTTGCCGGCGCGGAAGATCGCGATCTTGTCACCCAGCTTGATCGCTTCGTCGATGTCGTGGCTGACCATGATCACGGTCTTGTTCAGCGCCCGCTGCATCTCGAAGAATTCGTTCTGGATCATCTCGCGGTTGATCGGGTCGACCGCGCCGAACGGCTCGTCCATCAGCAGCAGCGGTGCCTCGGCCGCCAGCGCGCGGATCACGCCGATGCGCTGTTGCTGGCCGCCGGACAGTTCGCGCGGGTAGCGCTGCAAATACTGCTTGGGCTCCAGGCGGATCATGCTCATCAGTTCGCGGGCGCGGTCGTGGCATTTCTGCTTGTCCCAGCCGAGCAGGCGCGGGACCACGGTGATGTTCTCTTCGATGGTCATGTTGGGGAACAGACCGATCTGCTGGATCACGTAGCCGATGCGCCGGCGCAGGGTCACTTCGTCGAGGCCGGTGGTGTCTTCGCCGTTGATCAGCACCTTGCCCGAGGTGGGCTCGATCAGGCGGTTGATCATTTTCAGCGTGGTGCTCTTGCCGCAACCGGAAGGGCCGAGGAAGACGCAGATCTCGCCTTCGTTGACGGTCAGGCTGACCGAGTCGACCGCCTTGACCTCCTTGCCGTTGCTTTGGAAGGTTTTCGAGAGGTTCTGGAGTTCGATCATTTGAGCAGTCCTTCTGGAGTCAGCGAGCGTTGCAGGGCTTGCAGCAGCAGGTCGGCGGCGATGGCCAGGAGGCTCACCAGCACGGCGCCGACCAGCAGCATCGACATGTCGCTGCGGCTGATGGAGGTCAGGATAAGTACGCCAAGGCCACCGGCGCCGATGGTCGCGGCGATGGTCATGACGCCGATGTTCATCACCACGGCGGTACGCACGCCGGCGAGGATCACCGGCACCGCGATCGGCAGCTCGACCATGCGCAGGCGCTGGCCGAAGGTCATGCCGATGCCGCGGGCGGCTTCACGGATGCCCGGCTCGACGCTGGTCAGGGCCAGGTAGGTGTTGCGCATGATGGGCAGCAGCGAATAAAGGAACACCGCGGTGATCGCCGGCAGCGGGCCGAGGCCCTGGCCGAACTTCGAGTAGAACGGCAGCAGCAGGCCGAACAGGGCGATCGACGGCACGGTCAGCAGCACCGTGGCGCTGGCCTGCAGCGGGCCGGCGAGGGCGGGGAAGCGGGTCATCAGAATGCCCAGCGGCACGCCCACGACAATCGCCAGGGTGACGGCGATGCCGACGAGGGTGATGTGCTGGCCGGTCAGTTGCAGCACTTGCGCCCAGTCCAGGTGAGTGAAGGTATCCAGCAGGCTCATTGCGCACCTCCTTGCAGTGGATGCTGGCTGAGGAACTCGTCAGCGACCTTGCCCGGGCTCTGGTGCTCGACATCGACCTTGGCGTTGAGCTGGCGCATGGTCTCGTCGTCCAGTTGTTCCGCCAGCGGCTTGAGCAGTCCGGCCAGTTGCGGGTGGGCGTCGAGCAGTTCTTTGCGCACCACGGGCGCGGCGGTGTAGTCGGGGAAGTAGTGGCGGTCGTCTTCCAGCAGCTTGAGGTCGAAGGCGCTCAGGCGACCGTCGGTGGTGTAGACCAGGCCGGTGAATACCTGGCCGTTGCGCAGGGCGGTGTAGACCAGGCCGGCATCCATCTGGCGGATGTCCTTGCGGGTGAATTGCAGGTCGTAGGTTTCGGTCAGGCCGGTGAGGCCGTCGGGACGGTTGGCGAATTCGGTGTCGAGCGCCAGCACGTGGGTCTGCTTCGGCTCATCGCGCAGCACCTGGTTCAACTGGCTGATGCTGTTCACCTGCGGGTACTGCTCGGCAATGTTGCGCGGCAGGGCCAGGGCGTAGGTGTTGCTGAAGCGCGACGGCGCGAGCCAGATCAGGCCCTTCTTCGCGTCCAGCTCCTTGACCCGGGCGTAGGTGGCCTCGGCGTTCGGCATGCGTTCGTCGATGTGGTTGTACGACACCAGCGACACGCCGGTGTATTCCCAGACCATGTCCAGTTGGCCGCTTTCCTGGGCACTGCGCGCCAGATTGCTGCCCAGTCCGCCGGTGATGCGCACGTCGAAGCCGTGCTGGCGCAGGTAGCGGGCGGTGAGTTCGGCGAGCACGGTCTGCTCGGTGAAGACCCGCGCGCCGATGCGGATCAAGGGTTTTTCGGCGGCCTGGGCAAATCCTGCGAACAGCAGGACCGCGCCCAGCAGCAAGGCGATTCTTTTCATCGGGGTCCCTCGGTCAGTGAGTCAGGCCGCGTTCCAGCCAGCGGCGGCTGCACTGGCTGACCAGCGCGTCGAGCAGCAATGCCAGGGCCGCGGTACAGGCCGCGCCGAGTAGCAATTGCGGCTGATTGTTCAGGGCGATGCCAGGGAAGATCAGGCTGCCCAGGCTATTGGCACCGATCAGGAACGACAGCGGTGCGGTGCCGACGTTGATCGCCAGGGCCACCCGCACACCGCCGACGATGATCGGCACGGCATTCGGCAGCTCGACCTTCCACAGCGACTGACGCGGGGTCATGCCGATGCCGGTGGCGGCTTCCTTGAGCGAGGCGGGAACGTTTTTCAGGCCTTCGTAGGTGTTGCGCACGATGGGCAGCAACGAGGCGAGGAACAGCGCGAAGATCGCGGGGCCGGCGCCGATGCCGAGGATACTCAGGGCAATGGCGAGGACGGCGAGGGGCGGAACGGTGTTGCCAATGTTGAAGATCTGCATGAAGCGTTCGGCGCGGTCGACCCGGTGCGGTCGACTCAGCGCAATGCCGGCGGGGATACCCACGGCCAGCGCCGCCACCATCGACAGCAACACCAGCATCAGGTGCGCCTGCAGGTAGAACCAGAGATCGGCGCGGTAGTGCGCGATCGTATCGATGCCGATCCAGTGGATCAGCAGGGCCAGGATGACGAGCGCGGCGGCCCATCCCATCAGCCCCTTGCCATAGCGTACAGCCATAGGCGGACTCCTTTTTATAGTCGGCGCGCAGACGCCGTCGTGTGTCGCCATTCCAGGCGACGGGCAGTCTGTGCGCGAAAAGCGGCGGGCAAAAATGCGCGCCATGAGCGAAGCCCCGTCAGGCTTGTGTTGCCGGTGAAACCCACCCCGACCAACGGTCATTGCAGGGGAATGGACGCCTCCATTGCTTTAAAGGTTCCCATCTGAGGCGGCATTTGGCCAGTGTTTATCCCTGGGGTGTGCGAAATCTCGCACGAGAAAGCAGCGTGATTCTGACGTGGAGGCGTTGAAGTACCTGCTGTTGGGCCGTTAGTCGCGAGGGAGAGTATTTACCTCCGTACTTCTAGCAAATAGTCGCTTGAGGGAATATTCCTTTGGAGGTATTTTTGAAATGGTCAGTCAGGTTGTGCCCTGAGTTTGCTGCCGAATTTCGAACCTACGACGAACGGTTCAGGGAGGAATTGATTTCCCAGATGGAAGTGTTGGAAGCCCTGGGGCCAATGTTGGGACGTCCGAGGGTCGATACCTTGAATGGCTCCCGGTATTGCAACATGAAGGAGTTGCGGTTTCGGTTCGGTGAGGGGGTGTGGCGCGTAGCTTTTGCTTTTGACCCTTCGCGCTGTGCGGTTTTGCTTGTTGCAGGCGACAAAGCCGGCGTCGGTCAGGGGCGTTTTTATCAGAAACTCATTGCTCAAGCGGATGAGCGTTTTGGCAGGTACTTGTCAGGAGAGGTCTAGATGTCGATAACACTTGATGAAATACGAGGCAGTCTTTCTCCGGAAAGCAGAGCGCGCGTTCAGTCGCGAACCCGTGAGTTGCTTCGCGAGGAAATGACATTACAGGCGCTGCGCAAGGAACTGGAAATCACCCAGGAATATGTCGCAGAGCGAATGTCGATTCGGCAGGCCAATGTTTCAAAGGTTGAGAACCGCAGCGATATGCTGATTTCCACCCTGCGCAATTACCTGGAGGCGATGGGCGGCAAATTGGACCTGGTTGCTCGCATGCCTGGCCGCCCACCTGTGACGCTGGAGGGGTTCACCGAGAAATCCAGCACGGTTGAGTGACACCTCAACCTGTGTATGGGAATAACAAAATCAGGGACCAGATTTTGGTCCCCGCCCGACTTCAGGTATGATACCGCCCCATTTTTCAATCCCCAGTCAGGCGATTTCCCATGACCAACCAGGCCGCCGAAGTCGCGAAGCGCCGCACTTTCGCAATCATTTCCCACCCCGACGCCGGTAAGACCACCATCACCGAGAAGCTCCTGCTGATGGGCAAGGCGATCGCTGTCGCCGGTACGGTGAAGTCGCGCAAGTCCGACCGCCATGCCACTTCCGACTGGATGGAAATGGAGAAGCAGCGTGGTATTTCCATCACCACCTCGGTGATGCAGTTCCCCTATCGCGAGCACATGATCAACCTGCTCGACACCCCGGGCCACGAAGACTTCTCGGAAGATACCTACCGCACCCTGACCGCCGTGGACTCGGCGCTGATGGTGCTCGACGGCGGTAAAGGCGTCGAGCCGCGGACCATCGCCCTGATGGATGTCTGCCGCCTGCGCGATACGCCGATCGTCAGCTTCATCAACAAACTCGACCGCGATATCCGCGACCCGATCGAGCTGCTCGACGAGATCGAGGCGGTCCTGAAGATCAAGGCCGCGCCGATCACCTGGCCGATCGGTTGCTACAAGGATTTCAAAGGCGTCTATCACCTCGCCGATGACTACATCATCGTTTACACCCCGGGCCACGGCCACGAGCGTACCGAGGTGAAGATCATCGAGAAGCTCGATTCCGACGAAGCACGCGCACACCTGGGCGACGAGTACGATCGCTTCATCGAGCAACTGGAACTGGTGCAGGGCGCCTGCCACGAGTTCAACCAGGACGAGTTCATCAACGGCCAACTGACCCCGGTGTTCTTCGGTACCGCGCTGGGCAACTTCGGTGTCGACCACGTGCTCGACGCCGTCGTCGACTGGGCGCCGCGCCCGCTGGCCCGGGTTGCCCACGAACGCACCGTGGAGCCGGTGGAAGAGAAGTTCAGCGGCTTCGTGTTCAAGATCCAGGCGAACATGGACCCGAAGCACCGCGACCGTATCGCCTTCATGCGTATCTGCTCGGGCAAGTACGAGAAGGGCATGAAGATGCGCCACGTGCGCACCGGCAAGGACGTGCGCATCGGCGACGCGTTGACCTTCTTCTCCTCCGAGCGTGAGCAACTGGAAGAAGCCTTCGCGGGCGACATCATCGGTTTGCACAACCACGGCACCATCCAGATCGGCGACACCTTTACCGAAGGCGAGAGCCTGGGCTTCACCGGTATCCCGCACTTCGCCCCGGAACTGTTCCGCCGCGTGCGCTTGAAGGACCCGCTGAAATCCAAGCAACTGCGTCAGGGCCTGCAACAGTTGGCCGAAGAGGGCGCGACCCAGGTGTTCTTCCCGGAGCGCAGCAACGACATCATCCTCGGCGCCGTGGGTGTGCTGCAGTTCGATGTGGTCGCCAGCCGCCTGAAAGAGGAATACAAGGTCGAATGCGCTTACGAGCCGATCACCGTCTGGTCGGCTCGCTGGATCGCCTGCGATGACAAGAAGAAGCTCGAAGAATTCAAGGTCAAGGCCGTGGAAAACCTGGCGGTGGACGGCGGTGGTCACCTGACCTACCTGGCGCCGACCCGGGTCAACCTGGCGCTGATGGAAGAGCGCTGGCCGGACGTGAAATTCCGCGCGACCCGCGAGCACCATTGATGCAGCGACAAGCTTGAAGCTGCAAGCTACAAGAAGAAGCGGTCCATGCACTGGCCCGCTTTTTCTTGAGGCTTGCAGCTTGTAGCTTGCACCTGGCCGAAGGTCAGTTACCTGCCTTTATGCCAGTCCAGATCCGCGTCCTGATCCGGTCGATCTTCGCCGGCATCGCCTCCAGGGCATACAGCTTGCCCATCATGTCTTCGCTCGGATAAATCATGTTGTTGGCCTTGAGCTGCGGGTCTACCAATCCGTCCGCCTTGAGGTTGCCGTTGGCGTACTGCACGAAGTTGCTGATGTTGGCCATCACGTCCGGCTGCAGCAGGTAGTTCATGTAGGCGTAACCGGCTTTTTCGTCAGGCGCGTCCGCCGGCATGGCAACCATGTCGAACCACATCGGCGCCCCTTCCTTCGGAATCGAGTAACCCACCTTCACGCCATTCTTCGCTTCCAGCGCACGGTTCTTCGCTTGCAGGACGTCGCCGGAGAAGCCCACCACTACGCACACGTCGCCATTGGCCAGGTCGCCGGTGTACTTCGATGAGTGGAAGTAGCTGATGTACGGCCGCACCTTCATCAGCAACGCCTTGGCTTTCTCGTAGTCCGCCGGGTCCTGGCTGTGGTGCGGCAGGCCGAGGTAGTGCAGGGCGATCGGCAGCAGTTCGGGGCCGTTATCCAGCACCGCGACGCCGCAGCTTTTCAGCTTGCTGATGTACTCGGGCTTGAAGATCAGGTCCCACGAATCCACCGGGGCGTTGTCGCCGAGCACCGCCTTGACCTTGTCGATGTTGTAGCCGATGCCGGTGCTGCCCCAGAGGTAAGGGAAGCCGTACTGGTTGCCGGGGTCGTTCACCTCCAGCGCCTTCATCAGCACCGGGTTGAGGTTCTGCCAGTTGGGCAACTGGCTCTTGTCCAGTTTCTTCAGGGCCTTGCCCTGGATCTGCCGGGCCATGAAGTGGTTGGACGGGAACACCACGTCGTAACCGGAGTTGCCGGTCATCAGTTTGCCGTCGAGGGTTTCGTTGCTGTCGAAGACGTCGTAGGTGGGCACGATGCCGCTGGCCTGCTGGAAGTTCTTCAACGTGTCGGGCGCGATGTAGCTGGACCAGTTGTAGATTTTCACCGAGTCGGCGGCGTTGGCCACGCCGGCGTTCAGCATCAGGGGTGCGAGAAGAAGAGGTGCGAGAAGAAGGGTGCGCATGTCCGGGTTACCTTGCGTTGTCTGTTGTTATCGAAGGCAGGCGATCAGCGGATCAAAAGATCAAAAAATCAGTACGTAGGTTTTGCGCACGGTCTCCTGGATATCCCAGATGCCGGTGCTGTTGGCCGGTAGCATCAGTGCGTCTCCGGCTTCTATGGACAGCGGCTCGCCGCCGTCGGGGGTGAAGGTGCAGCGGCCTTTGACGAAGTGGCAGAACTCCTGTTGCACGATCTGCCGCCGCCAGCGCCCCGGCGTGCATTCCCAGATGCCGGTTTCGACGCCGTCGCTGCGTTCGACGCAGGTGACCGACGTCACCGCGACGGGCTCGCCGAGGGGCACGGCGACGGGGTTGGAGCTGTCAAGCGCGACAGTCTCGGTGTGTTTGAACTGGGTGATGCTCATGGCCGGTGAACCTCTGTGGTGAAAAGTCAGTGCATGAAGCCTTGCATGAGATCAGCCAGGCCACCGGCCAGGCGCCGGCGCCACGGCGGGCTGGCGGGGCTGGCGAGGGTGCGGTCCTCGAACACGAAACTCTGGATGATCGCGTTGTAGCCCAGCCAGCGGCAGGGTTCCGGCGGCCAACTGGCGAGGCTCGACAGCGGACGGTTGTCGTGGACCCACGGCTGCGCGGTGAGTGCGTTGTGCTGGTCGAGGATCAGCGCGGCGAGGGTGCGCCCACCGAGGTTGGTGGCGCCCACCCCTTCGCCGCCGTAACCGCCGGCGAGGGCGATGCCGCGCTGGCGGTCGCAGAGCATGTGCGGGCGGAAGCGTCGCGCCATGCCCAGGTTGCCGCCCCAGGAATGGGTGATGCGCGCGCTCTTCAGGTGCGGGAACAGCTCGCCGAACAGGTAGCGGCGCAGTTCGATTTCGTTGTGGGTCAGGCTGAAGTCTTCACGCAGGCGACCGCCGAAGCGGTAGCCGCCGCGGGCGCCGAACACTAGGCGGTCATCGCGGGTGCGCTGGCCGTAGGTGACCTGACGGCTGCTTTCGCTGAACGCCTGGCCTTGGGCAAGGCCGATCTGTTCCCAGGCGGATTCGGGCAGCGGCTCGGTCGCCACCAGCAGGCTTTGCACTGGCAGTTGATGCTTGCCCAGCGGCGGCAGGCTGGCCGCGTAGCCTTCCACCGCCGGCACCGCCCACTGGCAGCGGATCGACGCCAGTGGCGTGCGTACCTGACCGGGGTTCCAGTCGATGGCCGGGGTGTTTTCGTAGATCGTCACGCCGAGGTTTTCGACGGCGCGGGCCAGGCCGCGAACGAGTTTCGCCGGCTGAATGGTGGCGGTGTGCGGGCTGAAGATCGCGCCGTAGGCGTTGCTGACCCGCAGTTGCCCTTCCAGTTCTTCGGGGCGTAGCCAGCGGTAGTCGTCTTCGCGCATGCCCTGGCGGTACAGGTCGTCGAGCCAGGCCCGCAGGCTGCGTTCCTGTTCCGGGTAGCGGGCGGCGCAGTAGAGCACGCCGCCTTTGCGGTAGTCGCAATCGATGCCTTCGCGCTGCAACACGCTGTGGACTTCATCAGGGATGCCGTGGAGCAGGTCGATGCTCTCGCGTCGTTGTTGCGGCGAGAGGGTGGCGAGCAGGCGGTCTTCGCCGAGCAGGTTGCCCATCAGCCAGCCACCGTTGCGCCCGGAGGCGCCGAAGCCGGCGATATTGGCTTCGATGATGGCGATGTTCAGGTGGGGCGCCTGGCGCTTGAGGTAATAGGCGGTCCACAGGCCGGTGTAGCCGGCGCCGATGATGCAGACGTCGAGGTCGAGGTCCTGGCGCAGGGCCGGGCGCGCGCAGAGCGGCTCTTCGAGTTGGTCCATCCAGAGGCTGATCGTGCGCCAGGGTTGCATCGGGTTCCGCTCCACATCATCAGGGTGTGGGGCCGATCCTAGTGGCGGGCGGGACGTGCTGTCTTACGTGCGTGCACGCAGGGAAATCTGCTTCACATAGGCCTTGGGCGACAGCCCGGTGTGCTCGCGGAAGCACTTGTAGAACGCCGACAGCGAATTGAAGCCGGCATCGAAAGCCAGTTCGTCGACGGGCGCGCTGGCGCTGGCTTCGCCCAGGCCGGCCAGCAGATGGTGCAGGCGGGCCTGGTTGACGTAGCGGTAGAAGCTCTGGCCGAGGACCTGGTTGAGCAGGTAGGAAATCTGGTTGCGGCTGTAGCCGCTCTCTTTGGCGACGCGTTGCAGGTCCAGTTCAGGATCGAGATAGGGGCGCTGGCGCTGGAAGTAGTGCTCGAGGTCCTGGGCCATGGTGCTCAACTGCCGTGGCGACAGGCCCAGGCGACTGGTGGCGGGGCGCGGGCCGGTGCGGCTGGCGCGTGTGGCGTCCCGGCGCACCAGGGTGGCGTATTCGTTGACCCGCCAGATCAGCCCGTCCCTGACGGTGATGGCTTCGCTGGACTGGAACGCGACCAGGCCCTCGCCACCCTGCACCGTCACCTGGTACTGGATGAAGGCGGTGCAGCCATCGACGCGGATGCGGTCGCTGTGAATGATGTCTTCGCCGGCCTCATGGGGCAGGCAGGCGCGCACGTAGTCGCGCAGCTCACGGTAGCCGAGCACGCGGTTCTGGAAGAAGTCGTGGTACTCGACATCCGGGTGGTAGAGCGCCATTACCCCGTCCAGGTCACGGTGCTTCCAGCACAGGTGATAGCGCAGCACGGTGTCGGCGGTGAGCGGGGTTTGGGCGGGGCCGTCGGGGAAGGTCTGGGTCATGGCGGAAATAGTGCCGAGGGGGCTGAGTGTTGTGCAAGTCCCGGGGACTCATGGTCGATCCGTGGCGGTGAAACGGAAACATCTTGCATAAAACCCACCAGCGCTTCGCCAATCCGGCATTTTGCACGGTCCTAAGACGCCCACCTGCCGGCAAACCCCCGGATTCATTGGGGTTCATCATTTGAAACATTTGGCATGCCGGGTGCACCGTTGTTGAGCGTAGGGACATTTCGCTCACCGGAGAGGCGCACATGATCACGACTAACGATTACTCACCCACGCTCGATGCAGGCCCGAATCGCTCGGGTGTGTCCTGGGCGGCCATATTCGCAGGCGCTGCGGCGGCGGCGGCCTTGTCACTGATTCTGGTGGTCTTGGGCGCCGGGCTCGGCTTCGCCGCGACCTCGCCCTGGGCCAGCGAAGGGGCCAGTGCCAAGGCGCTGGGGATTTCGACCATCATCTGGTTGCTGTTGACCCAGATCCTCGCGTCCGGCCTGGGTGGCTACCTCGCCGGTCGGCTGCGGGTGAAATGGGCCAACCTGCATGGCGATGAGGTGTACTTCCGCGACACCGCGCATGGCTTCCTGTCGTGGGCAGTCGCCACGCTGGTAGCGGCCGTGCTGGTCGTCGGCACGGTCGGCAGCATGGCCGGTGCCGGTGTTCAGGCGGGTGCCGTCGCGGCAGCCAACAGCGATGCGTCGATGGGCTACTTCGTTGACAGCCTGTTCCGTGGCGAAGGCCCCGCGCCGGTAAGCGACGATGCCGCCAATGGCGTGGCTGCGCGCATTCTGGCCCGCACCGTGACCCAAGACCGCGCCCTGGCGCCGGAAGACCATGCCTACCTGGCACAACTGGTGGCACAACGCACTCGCCTGACCCAGGCGGAAGCCGAGGCGCGGGTGGATCAGGTGGTCGGTCAGGTGCAACAGGCGAAAGTCGAGGCCAAACAAGCGGCTGACACCGCGGCCAAGGTAGCGGCATGGACGGCGCTGTGGACCTTCGTCGCCCTGCTGTGTGGCGCGTTCTTCGCCAGCTTCGCGGCGCTGTTCGGCGGTCGTCAGCGTGATCAGGCGCGCTGGCTCGAAAGTGACACCGTGGGCTATGCCGACCGGCATGTAGCGCACAACCCTGCTGCCCCGATTCGTTAATTGAAATGAACTAGAAGGAGAACAATCATGCGTTCATTACTGCTGTGGATGTTGGGTGTGCCGATTCCGGTGATCATTCTGATTGCGCTGTTTATGCACTGATTATTTCAAACCGCTTCGCGAGCAAGCTCGCTCCTACAGGTAGGTTTAACGTCAGGATGACGCCGAACGAATCCTGTAGGAGCGAGCTTGCTCGCGATTGGGCTTTAAAGAAACTGCTCCGCGTAATGACACGCCACCTGCCGCGTCCCCACCTGACGGAACGCCGGCACTTCCCGCCCGCAACGCTCAGTGGCATACGGGCAGCGCTTATGGAACGCACAGCCATCCGGCGGATTCAGCGGGTTGGGCAGCTCACCGGCAATCTTGATCTTCGGCTTCAACGGGTCCGGATGAATCGTCGGCGTCGCCGACAACAACGCCTGCGTATACGGATGCAGCGGCTTCTCGTAGATATCCGCCTTAGGCCCCATCTCCGCCGGCCGCCCCAGGTACATCACCAACACCTGATCAGCGACATGCCGCACCACCGCGAGGTTGTGCGAGATGAACACGTAGGCGGTGTTGAATTCCTTTTGCAGGTCCATGAACAGGTTCAGCACCTGGGCCTGGATCGATACGTCCAGCGCCGAGGTCGGTTCGTCCGCCACCAGCACTTTCGGTTGCAACATCATCGCCCGCGCCAGGGCAATGCGCTGGCGTTGGCCACCGGAGAACATGTGCGGGTAACGCTGGTAGTGCTCGGGACGCAGCCCCACCTGCAACATCATCGCCTGCACTTTCTCGCGCCGTTCGGTGCGCGACAGCGCGGTGTTGATCAGCAGCGGTTCGGCCAATTGGTCGCCGATCTTCTGCCGCGGGTTGAGCGAGGCGTAGGGGCTCTGGAACACCATCTGCACGTCGCGCCGCAACTGCTTGCGCTCGCGTTTTCCGGCGCCGGTGACTTCCTGGCCGGCGATTTTCAGCGAGCCGGAAGACGGCTCTTCGATCAGCGTCAGGGCGCGGGCCAGGGTGGACTTGCCGCAGCCGGACTCGCCGACCACGGCCAGGGTCTTGCCGGCTTCCAGTTCGAACGACACGCCATTCAGCGCGCGGACCGTGGCGTAGCCCTTGAACAGGCCACGGGAGACTTCGTAGTGACGGGTGAGGTCACGGGCAGTGAGGACGACTTCGCTCATCACGCTACCTCCTGGTTCAGTGGGTAGAAGCAGCGGGCCAGGCTGTGGGCCTGGGGATCGAGGTCGGGGCGTTGCTGACGGCAGTTGTCGCGCACATACGGACAGCGCGGCGACAGCAGGCAACCACTGGGCCGGTCATACCGGCCGGGGACGATGCCGGGCAGGGTGGCCAGGCGCTCGGCGCCGAGGCTGTGTTCGGGAATCGCCTTGAGCAGCGCTTCGCTGTAAGGGTGGGCGGGCACTTCGAACAGCTCCGGCACCTGGCCGATTTCCACCGCTTGCCCGGCGTACATCACGCAGACCCGGCGGGCGGTTTCGGCGACGACGGCGAGGTCGTGGGTGATCAGGATCAGCGCCATGTCCTGCTCTTTCTGCAGGTTCAGCAGCAGTTCCATGATCTGCGCCTGGATCGTCACGTCGAGGGCGGTGGTGGGTTCGTCGGCGATCAGCAGCTTGGGTTCGCCGGCAATCGCCATGGCGATCGCCACCCGTTGGCTCATGCCGCCGGAGAGTTGGTGCGGATAAGCATCGAGACGGCTTTCCGGAGCCGGGATCTCGACTTTCTTCAGCAACTCCAGCGCCCGCTGGCGCGCCGCCTTGCCGCGCAGGCCGAGGTGCTGGCGCAGCACTTCCTCGATCTGGAAACCCACGGTGTAGCTGGGGTTGAGGGCGGTCATCGGGTCCTGGAAGACCATCGCCATGTCCTTGCCCACGACCTTGCGCCGTTGCCGGCCATTGATCTTGAGCATGTCGTGGCCGTCGAAGGTGAGGGCGTCGGCGCTGATCCGCCCGGGGGCGTCGATCAGGCCCATCAGCGCCATCATGGTCACCGACTTGCCGGAGCCGGACTCGCCGACGATGGCCAGGACTTCGCCCTTGGCCACGCTCAGGTCAAGGCCGTCGACCACTGGCACGGCGCCGGCGTCACCGAAGCGCACGTTGAGATTGCGGATTTGCAGAAGTGACATGGGCTTCTCCTCAGGCGGCATTCTTGAGTTTCGGGTCCAGCGCATCGCGCAGTCCGTCGCCCATCAGGTTGATTGCCAGCACGCTGAGCAAAATGGTCAGTCCCGGCAGGCTCACCACCCACCAGGCGCGTTCGATGTAGTCGCGGGCCGAGGCCAGCATCGTGCCCCACTCGGGGGTGGGCGGTTGCACGCCGAGGCCGAGGAAACCGAGGGCGGCGGCATCGAGGATCGCCGAAGAGAAACTCAGGGTCGCCTGCACGATCAGCGGCGCCATGCAGTTGGGCAGCACGGTGATGAACATCAGGCGCGGCAGGCTGGCGCCGGCCAGGCGTGCGGCGGTGACGTAGTCGCGGTTGAGTTCGCCCATCACCGCGGCGCGGGTCAGGCGCACATAGGACGGCAGCGAGACGATGGCAATGGCGATCACCGTGTTGACCAGGCCAGGGCCGAGGATGGCGACGATCGCCACCGCCAGCAGCAGTGACGGCAGGGCCAGCATCACGTCCATCAGGCGCATGATCGAGGCGCCGAGGGCCTTCGGAAAGAAGCCCGCGAGCAGGCCGAGGATGATCCCCGGGATCAACGAAATGACCACCGACGACAGGCCGATCAGCAGCGACAGCCGCGAGCCCTGGATCAGTCGCGACAGCAAGTCGCGGCCGAGCTCGTCGGTGCCGAGGATGAACTGCCAGTTGCCGCCTTCGAGCCACACCGGCGGGGTCAGCAGGAATTCGCGGTACTGCTCGCTGGGGTTGTGCGGCGCGACCCAGGGCGCGAACAACGCACAGAAGACGATCAGGCACATGAACAGCAGGCCGGCCACTGCGCCCTTGTTGCGCGAGAAGGCGTGCCAGAACTCTTTGTACGGCGACGGATAGAGCAGGCTCTGGTCGAGGGGGCTGGAGGCGTTGACGGGGGTTGGCGCGGGAGTATTCATGATGAGGGCCTCAGCGCTGGTGACGGATGCGTGGATTGACCAGGCCGTAGAGGATGTCGACGACGAAGTTGACCAGGATGACCAGGCAGGCGATCAACAGGATGCCGTTCTGCACCACGGGGTAGTCGCGGGCGCCGATGGCCTCGATCAGCCATTTGCCGATGCCCGGCCAGGAAAAGATGGTTTCGGTAAGGACCGCGCCGGCCAGCAGCGTGCCGACCTGCAGGCCGAACACCGTCAGCACCGGGATCAGCGCGTTGCGCAGGCCGTGGACGAACACCACCCGCGCCGGCGACAGGCCCTTGGCCCGGGCGGTGCGAATGTAGTCTTCGCGCAGCACTTCGAGCATCGAGGAGCGGGTCATCCGCGCGATCACCGCCAGCGGGATGGTGCCCAGCACGATGGCCGGCAGGATCAGGTGCATCAGGGCGTCCTTGAATGCGCCTTCTTCCTCGCTGAGCAGGGTGTCGATGAGCATGAAGCCGGTCTTCGGTTCGATGTCGTAAAGCAGGTCGATGCGCCCGGACACCGGCGTCCAGCCGAGGTTGACCGAGAAGAACATGATGAGAATCAGGCCCCACCAGAAAATCGGCATCGAATAACCAGTGAGCGATAGCCCCATCACGCCGTGGTCGAAGATCGAACCCCGCTTGAGCGCGGCGATGACACCGGCCAGTACGCCGAGGGTGCCGGCGAACAGCAACGCGGCCAGGGCCAGTTCGAGGGTGGCGGGGAACAGGGCGAGAAACTCGTGCCAGACGCTCTCGCGGGTGCGCAGCGATTCGCCCAGATCGCCCTGGGCCAGCTTGCCGACGTAATCCAGGTATTGCTCCGGCAACGGCTTGTTCAGGCCCAGCCGCTCCATGGCCTGGGCGTGCATTTGCGGGTCGACCCGGCGCTCGCCCATCATCACTTCCACCGGGTCACCCGGGATGAGTCGTATGAGCGCGAAAGTCAGTAGCGTGATGCCGAAAAATGTCGGGATCAGCAGTCCCAGACGCCGGGCAATGAAACTAAACATCTTCTGGTGTTCCTCGTCAGCCGGTCAGGCGGGCTGCCTTTGCCGTGGTGGGGCTGTGGGCAGCATTATTTTTCTACTTCACCAAGGTGGTGGCGAAGTTGTTATTAGTCAGGGGGCTGATGATGTAGCCCTCGACGTTCCGGCGCATGGCCGTGAACATCTTCGGATGGGCCATGGTTATCCACGGCCGGTCCTCATCGTACACGGCCAGCGCCTGCTTATAGAGCGCCTCGCGCTGTCGCGGATCGGTCACCTGGCGGGCCTGGGTGATCAGCGCCTGAAATTTCTCGTTGCACCACCGAGCATAGTTCTCGCCATTTCTGGCTGCCTCGCAACTGAGCAGCGGGGTCAGGAAGTTGTCCGGATCGCCGTTGTCGCCGGCCCAACCGGTGGACACCATGTCGTGCTCGCCGTTCTTCGCCCGGCGCAGCATTTCCGCCCATTCCATGACCCGGATATCGACCTTCAGGCCGATCTTCGCCAGGTCGTCCTGGAGCATTTCCGCGCTCAGTCGCGGATTGGGATTGGTCGGTCCACCGCCGTTGCGGGTGAACAGGGTCAGCGCCGTGCCTTGCGGAACCCCGGCTTCCTTGAGCAGGGCCCGGGCTTTGTCGAGGTCGCGGGGCGGGTTGTGGTTGTCTTGGTTGTAGCCCAGCAGGGTCGGCGGGTACGGGTTGACCGCCAGCAGCGCGTTGCCCTTGCCGAACAGTTGATCGATGTGGGTCTGGCGGTCGAAGGCGATATTGATCGCGTTGCGCACCCGCACATCGCTCAGGTAACGGTGCTCGGTGTTGAGGGCGATATAGCCGGTGACCAGCGCCTCCAGCTCGGCGACCTTGAGCATCGGGTCGGCCTTGAGCGCGGGCACGTCGTCGGGCTTCGGATAGAGCGCGACCTGGCATTCGTTGGCGCGCAGTTTCTGCACGCGCACGTTGTTGTCATTGGCGATGGCGAACACCAGCGTCTCGCTCGGTGGCGCGCCACGGAAGTAGTCCGGGTGGGCCTTGTAGCGGATCTGCGCGTCCTTGTTGTAACGCTGGAAGACGAAGGGGCCGGTGCCGATCGGCTTGCTGTTGAGGTCGCCGGTGTTGCCGGTCTTGAGCAACTGGTCGGCGTATTCGGCGGAATAGATGGAGGTGAAGGCCATGGCGAGGTCGCGAAGAAACGGTGCTTCCGGGCGGGTCAGGGTGAAGACCACGGTGTGGTCGTCGGTCTTTTCCACGCGTTTCAGCAGGTCGCGAAAACCCATGCTTTCGAAATAGGGGAAGCCGATGCTGGTTTTGTCGTGCCACGGGTGGTTCGGGTCGAGCTGGCGCTGGAAGCTCCAGAGCACGTCGTCGGCGTTCATCGCGCGGGTCGGGGTGAACCAGTCGGTGTGGTGGAATTTCACGCCCCGGCGCAGGTGGAAGGTGTAGGTCAGGCCGTCGTCGCTGATGTCCCAGCGTTCGGCCAGGGCCGGCTGGATATCGGTGGTGCCGGGCGTGAAATCCACCAGGCGGTTGAACAGGGTTTCGGCGACGGCGTCACCGGTGACCGCGGTGGTGTACTGGGCCATGTCGAAACCTTCCGGGCTGGCCTCGGTGCAGACCACCAGCGGCTTGGCGCAGAGGCTTGCCGAGGTGCTCAGCAACAGGGCCGCCAGTGCGGCCTGAAGGGGAGAGGGATTCATGCAGGCTCCTTTTCTCGGTTCCCGTCTGCGCCCCGGCCAACGTCGTGGCCGGGGCGCGGGAGTGCTCAGAGAATGTCGAAGGGGATGGTGGTCACGACGCGCATTTCGTCCACATTGCCATCAATCTGCGCCCGGCTCGCCCGGTGCGTGCTGTAGGTGGCACGGATGCTGGTGTCCTTGAGTGCGCCGTCCTGCACCGCATAGCTCACGCCAATGCCCCATTCTTTGTGGTGCTCGCCATCGAGCTTTTGTACATCGTAGCCGCTGCCGCGGTAGTGAGTCCCGTCGATGCCCCAGCCGCGGGCGTTGTAGAGGTTCAGGCGTACCCCCGGCACGCCGTAGGGGGTCAGGTTGAGCACATAGCTGAGCTGCACGGATTTCTCGTTGGGGCCGTTGAAGTCGGAGTACAGCGAGTTGGCCAGGAAGATGCCGTTGGTGTCGTGCAGGTAGTCGAAGTACTCGTTGCCGTTCACTTGCTGCCACGACAGGCCGAGGGTATGGGCCTTGTGCGTCAGGGCGAAGGACAGGCTGAACGTGTCGTTGTCGATCGGCCCCTGTTTGCCGCGGCCGTGGTCGCGGGTGCCGTAGTAGTTGAAGCCGGTGGTCAGGCCGAGCATGGCGGTGTCGCCGAGGTCGTGGGACGCCGCGAGGTAGTACTGGTTCCAGATGTCTTCGACATTGGCGAAGTACAGGCTGGTGGTCAGGCTTCTCATCGGTTGGTAGGTGAGGCCGGCCATGCTGACCCGGTCGGCCTGGGCACCGATGGCCGAGTATTCCGTGGTGAATTTGCTCTTGCCCTGTTCGGTACGGCTCGACACGCGCTCGAAGCTGCCGAGGTCGAACGACAGGGTGTGGAATTCCGCGCTGTGCAGGCTGACGCCGTCGAAGCTCGACGGCAAGGCGCGGTTGCCGATGGCGGCGATCACCGGCGTGTTCACCGTATGGCGGCCCGCCGTCAGGGTGGTGTGGGAGACGCGTGCCTTCAGGTTGGCCAGGCCGATCTTGCTCCACTGGCCGATGACATCGCCGTCACTGTGGGTGAGGGTGCGGTTGTTGGGTCCGGCCACCGCGGCGCGGCTTCGTTCCAGGGCAATGGCGTTGTAGCCCGCAACCTGGACGCCGAAGCCCACGGGGCCCTGGCTGAAGCCCGAGCTGTAATCGAGGATGGTGCCCTGCACCCAGTTATCGCGGCTGTGGCTGTTGTGGCGGGTGCCGTCGCTCTTGTAGTAGCGGAACTGCGGACCTTTGGTGGCGCGTTCGTGTGAATACCAGTTGCGGGTCGAGCCGGACAGGCTCTGCCCTTCGAAGAATCCGCCGGCTTCGGCCTGGGCGTTGTTCTCCTTGAGGCTGATTGGCAGGTAGTCGTGGCTGAGGGATTCGGCCCGGGCCTGATTGGTCAGGCCGCAGAGGGTCAGTGCGGCGATGGATATAGAGAGTGCTTTCAAGGCGATGCTTCCTTTTGTTCTTGTAAGAGCACCGGCGGGTCTTGTGAACCCACAGGTCATTGCACGGGATTGGGGCGGGTAAGCCTTGATCCGGCGAGGACCGACATCACTCGATGCCAACATCCAGGAAGGAGGTGCGACCGAACGGGCTCACCAGGTAATCCTTCACCTTCGTGCTTACCGGCTGGCTGACCGTGGAGTGGGCGACGGGGGTGATGGGCACTTGCTGCTTGATGTAGTGCTGGGCCTGGCGATACAGCTCGGAGCGCTGCTCGCGGTCGGTGACCGATTTGGCCTGTTTCACCAGGGCGTCGTATTGCGGGTCGCACCACATGGAGTGGTTGTGGCTGCCGATGGCGTCGCAGCTATAGAGGGTGCCGAGCCAGTTGTCCGGGTCGCCGTTGTCGCCAGTCCAGCCGATCAGGATGGTGTCGTGCTCGCCGTCCTTGGCGCGCTTGAGGTATTCACCCCATTCGTAGCTGACGATATTCACCTTGAGCCCGAGCTTGCCCCAGTCGTCCTGGAGCATCTGCGCCATCAGCTTGGCGTTGGGGTTGTAGGGGCGCTGAACCGGCATGGCCCAGAGGGTGATTTCGGTGCCTTCCTCGACCCCGGCGTCGCGCAGCATCTGGCGCGCTTTTTCGATGTCTTGGGGCGGGTCGGTAATGCTCTCGTCATAGGACCACTGCGTGGGCGGCATGCTGTTCACCGCGACCTGGCCGGCGCCCTGGAACACAGTCTTGATGATCGCTTCCTTGTCCACGGCCATGTCCAGGGCCTGGCGCACTTCGAGCTGGTCGAACGGTTTTTTCTGGGTGTTGTAGGCGATGTAGCCGAGGTTGTAGGCGGGCTTCTCGATCAGGTTGATGGTCTCGTCGCGGCGCAGGGCCTCGAGGTCGGCGGGGCGGGGGTGGATGGTCACCTGGCACTCGCCTTTGCGCAGCTTCTGGACGCGTACCGACGGGTCGGTGTTGATCGAGAAAATCAGGTTGTCGAGCCTCACCTGCTCCGGTGCCCAGTAGTCCGGGTTGCCGCGGTAGCGGATCTGCGCGTCCTTCTGGTAACGGGTGAACACGAAAGGCCCGGTGCCGATCGGTTTGTGGCTGATGTCCGCCGGCGTGCCGCGGCTGAGTAGCTGTTCGGCGTACTCGGCCGAGAGGATCGACGCGAAGCTCATCGCCAGATTCTGGATCAGCGACGCATCGACCTGGTTGAGGGTGAAGACCACGGTCATCGGCCCGGTCTTTTCCACCTTGGCGATGGTCTTGTCCAGGCCCATGGCGCTGAAGTAGGGGAACTCGGTGCCGTAGGCCATGCGGAACGGGTGGGTCGTGTTGAGCATGCGGTTGAAGGTGAACAGCACGTCTTCGGCGTTGAAGTCACGGCTCGGTTTGAAGGCGGCGTTGCTGTGGAATTTCACTCCGGGGCGCAGGTTGAAGGTGTAGATCAGGCCGTCGTCAGAGATGCTCCAGTCGGTCGCGAGCGCGGGCAGCACGCCGGTGGCGCCGCGCTGGAACTCCACGAGGCGGTTGTACAGCGGTTCGGCGACGTCATTGTCGGTGCCGCTCTGGTATTGCGCGGAGTCGAACCCGGACGGGCTGCCTTCGGAACAGAACACCAGATTGCCCTTCTTGTCGTCGGCCATTCCGAAGGGCGAATGAGCCAGCACGCCGGCCCCGAGAAGGGCGGCGAAGAGGGAAGTCATACGCATGGGTATCCCCTTGTCTTGTGGTTGTCGTTGGAGTTTTCCGCGGCACAGGGCGAGCTTTCGCGCACGTGCTGCGGCGCCAGTCCCACGGTAAGGGCGGGGGAGGGCGACGACGAGTTACACAAGGGGCAAATTGAGGTGAGACGTTTCTGAGTGGTTTGACGAAATTTCAGCGGGGTGGTGGCGAGCTATCCACGGCGAGTGTGGTTTTCGCGGCGGCTATCCATCTGAACAGTCGCGATGGGCCGCAGGGCGGCCCTTGGAACGCGTTTATGGCTTCACGCTGACGCCGTAGAAGTCATTCAGTGCAAACGGACTGATCTTGAAATCCTCCACCGTCTTGCGCATCGGCTGGTAGACCGTGGAGTGGGCGATCGGGGTGATCGGCACCTGGTCCTTGAGGATGTGCTGGGCCTGTTTGTACAGCGCGATGCGCTTGTTCTGGTCAGTGGTGGTCTTGGCTTCCTTGACCAGCTTGTCGTAGCCGGTGTCGCACCAGTGGGAGAAGTTGTTGCCGTTGACCGCGTCGCAGCCGTACAGGGTGCCGAGCCAGTTGTCCGGGTCGCCGTTGTCGCCGCTCCAGCCGATCAGCATGGCGCCGTTCTCGCCGTCCTTGGAGCGTTTGATGTACTCGCCCCATTCGTAGCTGACGATGCGCGCCTTGATGCCGATCTTCGCCCAGTCGGACTGGAGCATCTCGGCCATCAGCTTGGCGTTGGGGTTGTAAGGGCGCTGCACCGGCATGGCCCACAGGGTGATCTCGGTGCCTTCCTTGACGCCGGCTTCCTTGAGCAGTTGCCGGGCTTTTTCGGGGTTGTATTCGGTGCCCTTGATGGTGTCGTCGTAAGACCACTGGGTCGGCGGCATGGCGTTGACCGCCAATTGCCCCGCGCCCTGGTACACCGAATCGATGATCTGCTGCTTGTTCACCGCCATGTCCAGCGCCTGGCGCACCTTGAGCTGGGCCATCGGGTTGGGCTCGTTGCTGCCCTTGATCTTGTCCATCACGTTGTAGGCGATGTAGCCGAGGTTGAAGCCGGCCTGGGACGGCATCTGCAGGTTCGGATCGGCCTTCAGGGCCTCGAGGTCAGCGGGGCGCGGGAACAGGGTGACCTGGCACTCGTTTTTCTTCAGCTTCTGCATGCGCACCGAGGCGTCGGTGGTGATGGCGAAGATCAGGTTGTCGATCTTCACCTCGTCCGGGCTCCAGTAGTCCTTGTTGCCCTTGAAGCGGATCTGCGCGTCTTTCTGGTACTTGCTGAACACGAACGGACCGGTGCCGATGGGCTTCTGGTTGATGTCCGCGGCCTTGCCCTGCTTGAGCAACTGCTCGGCGTATTCGGCGGACTGGATCGAGGCGAAGCTCATGGCGATGTTCTGGATGAACGCGGCGTCGACGGCGGCGAGGGTGAACTTCACGGTGTGCTCGTCGACCTTCTCCACCTGCTTGATGTTCGCGTCCATGCCCATGTCGGTGAAGTACGGGAACTCGGTGGGGTACGCCTTGCGGAACGGCATGTCCTTGTCGAGCATGCGGTTGAAGGTGAACAGCACGTCGTCGGCGTTGAATGCGCGGGTCGGCTTGAAGTAGTCGGTGGTGTGGAACTTGACCCCTTCGCGCAGGTGGAAGGTGTAGCTCAGGCCGTCATCGGCGACGTCCCAGCGGGTTGCCAGGCCGGGAATGACCTGGGTGCCGCCGCGCTCGAACTGGGCGAGGCGGTTGAACATGGTTTCGGAGGAGGCGTCGAAGTCGGTGCCGGTGGTGTACTGCGCGGGGTCGAAGCCGGCGGGGCTGCCTTCGGAGCAGTAGACGAGATTGCTCGCGGCGTGCGCGGCCGGAGTGGCGGCGAGCAGACCTGCGCCGACCAGGAACGGAATGACTGCGGTTTTCAGCATGGTGGCCTCATTGTTGTCATTTTTTGAGCGGGCGGCCTTGTGAGCCGACCTGCGGATATTTATGCCAACGATTGAGGATAGCTGTTTGGTGGGAAAGTGAAGCGGGGGGGCAGGCAGGAGACCGGGTCGTGGCGGCTAGGCGCTAGCCGACTGTTTTTAGCGCTCTTGAGATCGAGCGCCGCGCGGGCGGCGCTCGATCTCAAGGGCGCTGGAAAACTCCCGACATGCGCCCAGTGGCCGTAGAAACCCCGTTTAAGGCATCTGCACTTCAATAGTGCCATCCGCGCTGATGCTCACCTGCGCAGTGCCGGCTTCGACCTGCGGCGACGGCGCGGCTTCGGCATCCATGCTGGCCTTCATCATCATCGGCGCACGCATGTACGGCTGTGGGTAGCCGCTGCTGTTGAGGTTCAGGCTGACCACTTTGTAGCCCTTGCCGCCCAACGCCTCGGTGGCGATCTGCGCGCGGGCCTTGAAGGCGTCGACCGCGTCCTTGAGCAGTTCGTCTTCGCTGGTCTTGCGTGTTGCGGGCGCAACGGCGAAGTCCATGCCGCCCATTTTCAGGGTTTGCAGCAGCTCGCCGGTCAGGCCGGAGAGGGCCGGGAAATTGCCGCTTTCCAGGCGCAGTTCGGCGCGTTCACGCCAGCCGGTGATTTTCTGGCCTTTGTCGTCGTAGATCGGGTAGGCATTGCGGCTGCCCTGGCTGATCTTCACGTCCTTGGCCTGACGGGCCTTTTCCAGCGCCTTGTTCAGCGTGGTGGTGATCTCGGCGGCGAGTTTCGCCGGATCAGTGTTCTGTGCTTCGCTGTACAGGGTCACGACCATCAGGTCGCGGGTCACTTCCTTGCTGGCTTCGGCGCGCAGCGATACCTGGTTGTAACGCGGCTCGTCCGCCAGAACGGGAAGGCTGGCCAGGAGGCTGGCGGCCAGCAGGACCTTGGCGCTACGGCTAGGGGTATGCATGGATAACTCCTTGAAAAATGGGCGTGGCCGATACGATCCTGTGCCACGCAGACCCTGTCTGACCTTGAAAATAGCAGCAAGGTTCCAGAAGGCCATCATTTATCCCCGGTGTGGCGAGTTGCCGCATTGCTGCAGACCAGGGCGTCGCTTGGGTATACTCGCGGCGGTTTACCTGGAGCACTCATCAGGAGAGCTCATGCTCGCCCCCGAAAAAATGCTGTCCGCCACCCGCCAGAATCTCTGGCGTCTGACGCTTGTCCGCACCCTGGTACTGGCCGCGCAGGCCGGTTCGGTCGGGGTCGCCTACTGGACTGAACTCCTTCCGCTGCCCTGGCTGGCCCTGAGTGTCACCCTCGGGTTTTCCATGGTGCTGTGCCTGGTCACCGCCCTGCGCCTGCGCGCCTCGCTGCCGGTTACCGAGCTGGAATACGCGGTGCAACTGGCCTGCGACCTGCTGATCCACAGCGCCTTGCTGTATTTCTCCGGCGGATCGACCAACCCTTTCGTTTCCTATTACCTGGTGCCGTTGGCGATTGCCGCGGTGACGTTGCCGTGGGTCTATTCGTTGATCCTCTCGGGCATCGCGCTGGTGGCCTACACCCTGCTGCTGATGCAGTTCTATCCGCTGGAAACCTTCCCCATGGCGCGGGAGAAGATGCAGATCTACGGCATGTGGCTGAGTTTCGCCCTGGCCGCAGCGGTGATCACCTTCTTCGCGGCGAAGATGGCCGAGGAACTGCGCCGTCAGCAGCAGTTCCAGGCCCAACGCCGCGAGGAAGGGCTGCGCGACCAGCAGCTACTGGCCGTGGCCACCCAGGCTGCGGGCGCCGCCCACGAACTGGGCACGCCGCTGGCGACCATGAGCGTGCTGATCAGCGAGATGCGCCAGGACCATACCGACCCGCTGTTGCAGGAAGACCTCGGTGTGCTCCAGGAACAGGTCAAGCAGTGCAAGTACACCTTGCAGCAACTGGTGCGCGCCGCCGAAGCCAACCGGCGCATGGTGGTGGAAGACCAGCCGGTGACCTTCTGGCTCGATGAATCGCTCAACCGCTGGCACCTGATGCGCCCCGAAGCCAGTTACCGCTTCCAGCGCCTCGGCCAGGGCGAGGTGCCGCGCCTGGCGCCGCCACCTGACCTGACCCAGGCCCTGCTGAATTTGCTGAACAACGCCGCCGATGCTTGTCCCGATGGGCTGGAAGTACACCTGGATTGGGACGCTTCCGACATCGTCATCAGCATCCGCGACCATGGCCCCGGTGTCCCGGTGGCCATCGCCGAACAGATCGGCAAACCCTTCTTTACCACCAAGGGCAAGGGCTTTGGCCTGGGCCTGTTCTTGAGCAAGGCCAGCGTGACCCGTGCTGGCGGCTCGGTAAAACTCTATAGTCACGAAGAAGGCGGTACGCTCACTGAGCTACGCTTGCCGCGTGACGCGCGAGGAGATGTGTGATGAGTGATGAAATCCAGGTTGAAGGTGAAGAACTGCCGCACCTGCTGCTGGTCGACGACGACGCGACCTTTACCCGGGTGATGGCCCGTGCCATGAGCCGCCGCGGTTTCCGCGTCAGCACCGCCAGCTCTGCGGAGGAAGGACTGGTGCTGGCCCAGCAGGACATACCGGACTACGCCACGCTGGACCTCAAGATGGAAGGCGACTCCGGCCTGGTGCTGCTGCCCAAGCTGCTGGAGCTTGATCCGGAAATGCGCGTGGTGATCCTCACGGGTTATTCGAGCATCGCCACTGCGGTGGAGGCCATCAAGCGCGGCGCCTGCAATTACCTGTGCAAGCCGGCGGACGCCGATGACGTGCTGGCGGCGCTGCTGTCCGAGCACGCTGATCTGGACAGCCTGGTGCCGGAAAACCCGATGTCGGTGGACCGCCTGCAGTGGGAGCACATCCAGCGCGTGCTGGCCGAGCACGAAGGCAATATCTCCGCCACCGCCCGCGCCCTGGGCATGCATCGGCGCACCTTGCAGCGCAAGCTGCAGAAGCGGCCGGTTCGGCGCTGATCCTTTTTGGGGCTGCTCTGCGGCCCCAAAAATCTGCCTGTTTCCTGCAATTCATCCGGAAACCCCCGTCCCTGACGCCTGTGCTGGCGTATTATTAGCCACCTAACGACAGGCCACGGAACTCTCCCGCATGCTCGCCCTTTTCATCCAGACGCTGAACATCACCGCCCCGGTGTTCGCGATGCTGTTCATGGGCGTGCTGCTGCGCCGCATCAATGCGATCAACGACGGCTTCATCCAGACCTCGTCGGCCCTGGTGTTCAACGTCTGCATGCCGGCGCTGCTGTTTCTCGGCATTTACCACGCCGACCTCGAGGCCGCGGTCAAACCCGGCCTGCTGCTGTACTTCATCGCCGCCACCTTAGGCAGTTTCGCCTTGGCCTGGCTGATTGCCATCTGGCGCTGTCCCCGGGAAGATCGCGGCATCTACACGCAGGGTGCGTTTCGCGGCAACAACGGTGTGGTCGGGTTGGCGCTGGCGGCCAGCATGTATGGCGACTACGGCATCTCACTCGGCGCGATTCTCGCCGGGCTGGTGATCCTGCTCTACAACTCGCTGTCGTCGGTGGTGCTGGCGGTGTACAGCCCGACGGTCAAGTCCGATCCGTGGAGCATCCTCAAGAGCATCCTGCGCAATCCGTTGATCATCAGTGTGCTGGCGGCGACGCCGATGGCCTATGCCAAGGTGCCGTTGCCCAACTGGCTGCTGACGTCGGCGGATTACCTGGCTCAGATGACCTTGCCGCTGGCGTTGATCTGCATCGGCGGGACGCTGTCGCTGGCCTCGTTGCGGGCCAGTGGCCGGATGGCGGTCAGTTCCAGCCTGGTGAAAATGGTCTGGCTGCCGCTGATATTCACCTTTGGCGGCTGGCTATGCGGCTTTCGCGGGGCGGAACTGGGCATCCTGTTCCTCTATATTGGCAGCCCGACCGCGGCGGCCAGTTATGTAATGGCCAGGGCGGCCAATGGCAACCATGAGCTGGCGGCGTCGATCATTGTGATCACCACCCTGGCGGCTGCGCTTACAACCAATATCGGAATCTTCCTCTTGCAGTGGGGAGGATGGATCTAGATTCTCCGGGTACAACAATTCCAACACAGCCTCTTACGTCTGAGGACACTTCATGCAAGACCAGATCACGCCCGAGCGTTTACACCGCGGGCTGAAAAACCGTCATATCCAACTGATCGCCCTGGGCGGGGCGATCGGTACGGGCCTGTTCCTCGGCATCGCCCAGACCATCCAGATGGCCGGCCCGTCGGTGCTGCTGGGTTACGCGATCGCCGGCATCATCGCCTTCTTCATCATGCGCCAGCTTGGCGAAATGGTCGTGGAAGAGCCGGTGTCCGGCACGTTCAGCCACTTCGCCCACAAATACTGGAGCCCGCTCGCCGGCTTCATGTCGGGCTGGAACTACTGGGTGCTCTATGTGCTGGTCGGCATGGCCGAACTGACGGCGGTGGGCATCTATGTCCAGTACTGGTGGCCGGACTTCCCGACCTGGGCCACGGCGGCGATCTTCTTCGTCGTCATCAACCTGATGAACGTGAGTCAGGTGAAGGTCTACGGTGAAATGGAGTTCTGGTTCGCCCTGATCAAGGTCGTGGCCATCCTCGGCATGATCGGTTTTGGTGGCTACATGCTGTTCAGCGGTACCGGCGGCCCGGATGCCAGCGTCGCCAACCTCTGGCAGCACGGCGGCTTCTTCCCCAACGGTGCCACGGGCCTGATGATGGCCATGGCCGTGATCATGTTCTCGTTCGGCGGCCTGGAACTGGTGGGTATCACCGCTGCCGAGGCCGATAACCCGCGCCACAGCATTCCGCGCGCCACCAATCAGGTGATCTACCGCATCCTGCTGTTCTATATCGGCGCCCTGGCCGTGCTGCTGGCGCTGTACCCGTGGCAGAAAGTGGTCAGTGGCGGCAGCCCGTTCGTGATGATCTTCCACGACCTGGACAGCAACCTGGTGGCGACCGTGCTCAATCTGGTGGTGCTGACCGCCGCGCTGTCGGTCTACAACAGTTGCGTGTACTGCAACAGCCGCATGCTGTTCGGCCTGGCGACCCAGGGCGATGCGCCGAAGAAACTGCTCAAGGTCAATGCCAAGGGTGTTCCGCTGGCGGCGCTGGGCATTTCCGCGCTGGCTACAGGCCTGTGTGTGCTCATCAACTACTACATCCCGCGTGAGGCCTTCGGCCTGCTGATGTCGCTGGTGGTGTCGTCGCTGGTGATCAACTGGGGGATCATCAGCATCACCCACCTGAAATTCCGCCAGGCCAAGGCGGCTCAGGGTCAGGAAACCTTCTACAAGAGCCTCGGCTATCCACTGACCAACTACCTGTGTCTGGCCTTCCTGGCGTTCATTCTGGTGGTGATGTGGATGACCGAAGGGATCCGCATCTCTGTCGAGTTGATCCCGGTCTGGCTGCTGGTGCTGTGGGGTGCTTACAAGCTGACCCGCGGCCGCAAGACCGCCAAGGCCTGACGGTCTTCGGGAAGTGGTCGATCAGCCTGGCTGTTGCCAGGTGTCGATCACTTCCTGCGCCGCGCGGAACGCGTCGATCGCCGCCGGCACACCCGCATAGACTGCGCAATGCAGCAATGCTTCGCGAATCTCTTCCACCGTACAGCCATTGTTCAGGGCACCACGCACGTGGCCCTTGAGTTCCTGCGGGCACTTGAGCGCAGTGAGGGCGGCCAGGGTGATCAGGCTGCGGGTTTTCAGCGGCAGGCCTTCGCGGCTCCAGACGCTACCCCAGGCGTGTTCGTTGACGAACTCTTGCAGCGGCGCGTTGAACTCGGTGGCGTTGCCCAGTGCGCGGTCAACGAAGACGTCGCCCATGACCTGGCGGCGAACCTGTTCGCCGGTTTTCTTCGTATCGCCCATCTTGTTTTCCTTAGTGTTGGCGGCGCCAGGCGCGCAGGGTGGTGTAGAGCAACACGGCCCCCAGCGCTGGCAGGACATAGAACAACATCAGTTGCTCCAGGCGGTTGGCCAGCGGCATGCCGGTGGTGAAGGCCACCACGTGCAGACCATAGGCCAGATACAGGCAGAGAAACACCAGGCCTTCGGCGCGCGTGACCCGGTACCCGGAATAGAACACCGGCAGGCTCAAGGCGGCGACGCCGAGCATCACGGGCAGGTCGAAGGCCAGGGCATTGGGCGAGATCGACAGCGGTTCCGGGGTCAGCACGGCGGTCAGGCCGAGCACGCCCAGCAGGTTGAACAGGTTGCTGCCGATCACGTTGCCCACGGCGATTTCCCGTTCACCGCGAATGGCGGCGATGAGCGAAGTCGCCAGTTCCGGCAGCGAGGTGCACACGGCAACCACGGTCAGACCGATGATGCGTTCCGACAGGCCAAGGTCCGTGGCGACTTCCACTGCCGCCTCCAGCAGCAGGTGCCCGGCCAGACTGAGCAGACCAAGACCGATGGCCATCAGCAACAGGGTGCCGGCCCAGAAGCCCGCGCCCCGTTGCGGCTGATGCCCCGGCGCGTGGTGGATGCGGGTGTGGTGGCGTGACTGGCGCCACAGGATCGCCAGGTACGCCACAAGCCCGAGCAACAGCAGTGCGCCTTCCCAGTGATCGAGCGCTTCGTTCAGCGCCAGCAGGTACACCAGCAGGCTGGCGCCGATCATCAACGGGATATCCAGGCGCACCAGTTGCCGCGACACGCGCAGCGGAATGATCAGCGCGGCCAGGCCGAGGGTGACGAGAATGTTGAAGATGTTGCTGCCGATCACGCTGCCCACCGCCACATCGGGGGCGCCGGTGTAGGCGGCTTGCAGGCTGACGGTGAGTTGCGGCGCGCTGCTACCGAACGCCACCAGGCTCAGGCCGATGATCAGCGGGCGGACTTGCAGGCTGGCGGCCAGGCGCAGGGCGCCGCGCACCAGCAGCTCGGCGCCAAGCACCAGCAGGATAAGGCCGCTGCACAGTTGCAGCAGGCTGAAGGTGGGTAAAGCGGCCAGGTTGAAAATGGTCGGGCTCCGAAAACAGGATCAGTCGCTGAGGCTTTGTACCCGGACGCGCGCCGTTCCGCTACGGAGCATGTCCAGCTTCTGCGCGGCGGCCTTGGACAGATCGATCAGTCGGCCACGGGTATGCGGGCCGCGGTCATTGATGCGGACCACGACAGAGCGTTCGTTTTTCAGGTTGGTGACCCGCACCCGGGTGCCGAAGGGCAGGCTGCGGTGCGCGGCGGTCAGGCCGTGCTGGTCGAAGGGCTCACCACTGGCAGTGCGTTTGCCGTGATGGCGAGAACCATAATAGGAGGCGGTGCCGGTTTCATCGTAGCCGCGCGGGTCGATGTCGTGGCTGGCACAGCCGGCGAGCAAGGTGAACAGCGCCAAGGCGCTCAGCAGACGCCACATGTATTACGGTGCTCCGTGGTTCTCTGTAGGAGCGAGCTTGCTCGCGAAGGACGCAGCGGTCCCCTAATGGCCCTGACCAGGCAAGCTCGCTCCTACAGGACATTGTGAGTCCAGAGGAGCGAGCCATATCGAGACCAAGGCTCGGTGACGATTACCCTTCGAGCTTGCTCTTGAGCAATTCGTTCACCTGTTGCGGGTTTGCCTTGCCTTTCGAGGCCTTCATGGCCTGACCGACAAAGAAGCCGAACATCTTGCCGCGCTTGGCTTCATCCGCCGCCCGGTACTGCTCGACCTGCTCGGCGTTGGCCGCCAGCACTTCGTCCAGTACCTTCTCGATCGCACCGCTGTCCGTCACTTGCTTCAGACCGCGCGCTTCGATGATCTGGTCGGCATCGCCTTCGCCGTTGGCCATCGCTTCGAACACGGTCTTGGCAATCTTGCCGCTGATGGTGTTGTCGCGAATGCGCTGCAGCATGCCACCCAGTTGCTCGGCGCTGACCGGCGCCTGGTCGATCTCGACACCCAGCTTGTTCAGCAGGCTGCCCAGCTCCACCATGACCCAGTTGGCCGCCAGCTTGGCGTCGCCACCAATGGCCGCAACCTTCTCGAAGTAGTCCGCTTGCTCACGGCTGGAAGCCAGCACGTTGGCATCGTAGGCCGAGAGACCGTACTGGCTCTGGAAGCGCTCGACTTTCTGCGGCGGCAGCTCTGGCAGGGTGGCGCGAATGCCTTCGAGGAAGGCCGACTCGATCACCACCGGCAGCAGGTCCGGATCGGGGAAGTAACGGTAGTCGTTGGCTTCCTCCTTGCTGCGCATGGAGCGGGTTTCGTCCTTGTTCGGGTCGTACAGGCGGGTTTCCTGGATGACCTTGCCGCCGTCTTCGATCAGGTCGATCTGGCGCTGGATTTCGCTGTTGATCGCGCGCTCGATGAAGCGGAACGAGTTGACGTTCTTGATCTCGCAGCGGGTGCCGAACTCGACCTGGCCTTTCGGACGGATCGAGACGTTGCAGTCACAACGCAGCGAGCCTTCGGCCATGTTGCCGTCGCAGATGCCCAGGTAGCGCACCAGCGCGTGGATCGCCTTGACGTAGGCCACGGCTTCCTTGGCGCTGCGCATTTCCGGCTCGGAAACGATCTCCAGCAGCGGGGTGCCGGCACGGTTCAGGTCGATGCCGGTGGAGCCGGCGAAGTCTTCGTGCAGGCTTTTGCCGGCGTCTTCTTCCAGGTGCGCGCGGGTGATGCCGATGCGCTTGACAGTGCCGTCTTCCAGAGCGATGTCCAGGTGGCCCTTGCCGACGATCGGCAACTCCATCTGGCTGATCTGGTAGCCCTTGGGCAGGTCAGGGTAGAAGTAGTTCTTGCGCGCGAACACGTTGTGCTGGCCAATCTCGGCGTCGATGGCGAGGCCGAACATGCAGGCCATGCGCACCGCTTCCTGGTTCAGCACCGGCAGTACGCCGGGCATGCCCAGGTCGATCAGGCTGGCCTGGGTGTTCGGCTCGGAACCGAACGTGGTGGCGCTGCCGGAGAAAATCTTCGACTGGGTGGCGAGCTGGGTGTGAATCTCCAGCCCGATAACAACTTCCCATTGCATGTGTCTGTCCCTCAGAAGCCGTTAGGTGCGCGAGTGTGCCAGTCAGTCACTTGCTGATAGCGGTGCGCGACGTTGAGCAGGCGGCCTTCCTGGAAGTACGGCGCCAGGAGTTGCACGCCCACCGGCAGGCCGTCGACGAAACCGGCCGGCATCGACAGGCCCGGCAGGCCGGCCAGGTTGGCGGTGATGGTGTAGACGTCTTCCAGGTACGCGGCGACCGGATCGGCGTTCTTGGCGCCGATCTTCCAGGCCAGGTTCGGCGTGGTCGGGCCGAGGATCACGTCGACGCCTTCGAAGGCGGCCATGAAGTCGTTCTTGATCAGGCGACGGATCTTCTGGGCCTTCAGGTAGTAGGCATCGTAGTAGCCGGCCGACAGGGCGTAGGTGCCGACCATGATCCGGCGCTGCACTTCGCTGCCGAAGCCTTCGCCACGGGAACGCTTGTACAGGTCGGTGAGGTCTTTCGGGTTCTCGCAGCGGTAGCCGAAACGCACGCCGTCGAAGCGCGACAGGTTCGAGGACGCCTCGGCCGGGGCGATCACGTAGTACGCCGGGATGGCGTGCTGCATATTCGGCAGGCTGATTTCCTTGACCACCGCGCCGAGCTTCTCCAGCTCCTTGACGCTGGCCTGGACCAGTTCGGCGATGCGTGGGTCGAGGCCGGCGCCGAAGTATTCCTTCGGCAGGCCGATGCGCAGGCCCTGCAGCGAGGCGTTCAGGCTGGCGCTGTAGTCCGGGACCGGCTCATCGATGCTGGTGGAGTCTTTCGGATCGAAACCCGCCATGCCTTGCAGCAGCAGGGCGCAGTCTTCGGCGGTGCGGGCCAGCGGGCCGCCTTGGTCGAGGCTCGACGCGTAGGCGATCATGCCCCAGCGCGAGACGCGGCCGTAGGTCGGCTTGAGGCCGGTCAGGCTGGTCAGGGCCGCGGGCTGACGGATCGAACCGCCGGTGTCGGTGGCGGTGGCGGCCGGCAGCAGGCGGGCAGCCACGGCCGCGGCCGAACCACCGGAGGAACCGCCAGGCACGTGTTCCAGGCTCCACGGGTTCTTCACCGCGCCGTAGTGGCTGGATTCGTTGGCCGAACCCATGGCGAACTCGTCCATGTTGGTCTTGCCCAGGGTCACGGTGCCGGCCTCGGCCAGCTTGCTGACCACGGTGGCGTCGTAGGGGGCCTTGAACGAGTCGAGCATCTTCGAGCCGCAACTGGTGCGGATGCCCTGGGTGCAGAACAGGTCTTTATGGGCGATCGGCGCGCCCAGCAGTGCACCGTTCTCGCCGGCGGCGCGACGGGCGTCGGCGGCACGGGCCTGGCTGATGGCCAGGTCGTCGGTGACACTGATGAAACTGTTGATCTGTGGGTCGAGCTGATGGATGCGGGCCAGCAGCGCGCGGGTCAGCTCTTCGGAGGAAAAGGCTTTGTCGGCGAGTCCGCGAGCGATCTCGGCCAGGGTGAGTTGGTGCATGGCAGGCTCTATTCCCTTACTCGATGACTTTCGGAACCAGGTACAGGCCGCTGTCCGTCGCTGGGGCGATGGCCTGGTAGCTGTCTCGCTGGTTGCTTTCTGTTACAACGTCGGCGCGTAGGCGCTGGCTGGCTTCCAGAGGGTGAGCCAAAGGCTCGATACCGGTGGTGTCGACGGCCTGCATCTGGTCGACCAGTCCCAGAATACTGTTCAGGGCATCGGTAGTGCGTGGCAGATCGGCTTCGTTCAGGCCCAGTCGGGCCAGGTGAGCGATCTTTTCCACGTCGCAGCGTTCAAGCGCCATGGGGATCTCCTGGGGAAAGAAAACGGAATGGGTCCGCAATGAGGAACATGTAGGGGCACACGTGGTCATAAGGCCCGATCGTGTGCTGGCTTGCTCGGAAAAACTGCCAATTTAACATATTGGCGCCTTGCCCAAAATCCCCGCCGTTGTTAGAGTTTGCCGCACTTTTTTACCCACGCGTTGCCAGGGTCCCTTTCCCATGTTCAAGAAACTGCGTGGCATGTTTTCCAGCGATCTTTCCATCGACCTGGGCACTGCCAACACCCTTATTTACGTGCGTGAGCGCGGTATCGTCCTGAATGAGCCCTCGGTTGTGGCCATTCGTACCCACGGCAACCAGAAAAGTGTCGTCGCTGTCGGCACCGAAGCAAAGCGCATGCTGGGTCGTACTCCCGGCAACATTGCTGCCATTCGTCCGATGAAGGACGGCGTGATCGCCGACTTCAGCGTCTGCGAAAAGATGCTGCAGTACTTCATCAACAAGGTTCACGAAAACAGCTTCCTGCAACCCAGCCCTCGCGTGTTGATCTGCGTGCCGTGCAAATCGACCCAGGTCGAGCGTCGCGCCATCCGCGAATCGGCCCTCGGTGCCGGTGCCCGTGAAGTATTCCTGATCGAAGAGCCAATGGCCGCTGCCATCGGTGCCGGCCTGCCGGTCGAAGAAGCCCGTGGCTCGATGGTCGTCGATATCGGCGGTGGTACCACTGAAATCGCACTGATCTCCCTGAACGGTGTGGTTTACGCCGAATCCGTTCGCGTTGGTGGCGACCGCTTCGACGAAGCCATCGTGACTTACGTGCGCCGCAACTACGGCAGCCTGATCGGCGAATCCACCGCCGAGCGTATCAAGCAGGAAATCGGTACCGCCTATCCGGGCGGCGAAGTGCGCGAAGTCGACGTCCGCGGCCGTAACCTGGCCGAAGGCGTACCACGTGCCTTCACCCTGAATTCCAACGAAGTGCTCGAAGCGCTGCAGGAATCCCTGGCGACTATCGTTCAGGCCGTGAAGAGCGCCCTGGAGCAATCGCCTCCGGAACTGGCGTCCGACATCGCCGAGCGTGGCCTGGTGCTGACCGGTGGTGGCGCTCTGCTTCGCGACCTGGACAAGCTGCTGGCCCAGGAAACCGGCCTGCCGGTGATCGTTGCCGAGGACCCGCTGACCTGTGTCGCCCGTGGCGGCGGTCGCGCCCTGGAAATGATGGACAAACACACCATGGACCTGCTCTCCAGCGAGTGATTCGCCGGATTGCAACCCTGTCGACCGGTTTACAGGTAGCGCTTGCAGTGCTACCTGTATTGCCGGCTGGCGTCCGTCTGGACGTCGCTTCCATCCATCCGCAATCCAGGCCGGTGCGTTGCCGTATGAATGACCTCCTGAACCGTCGTCAACGAGGAGCGGCTTATTAAACCGCTTTTCGCCAAAGGCCCGTCGCTGGGCGTACGCCTGCTCGTGCTGGTCGTGCTGTCGATCGCCTTGATGGTGGTCGATGCCCGCTTCCCCGTGCTCAAGCCCGTGCGCAGTCAAATGTCGCTGGTGCTGATGCAGTCCTACACCATCACCGATCTGCCGCAGCGTCTGTGGCAAGGCGTGGCCAGCCAGTTTGGCAGCCGCACCGAACTGATCGCCGAGAACGAAAAACTCAAGACCGAAGCCCTGCTCCTGCAAGGTCGCCTGCAAAAGCTGGCTGCCCTGACCGAGCAGAACGTGCGTCTGCGCGAGTTGCTCAACTCCTCGGCGCTCTTCAATGAAAAGGTCGAGGTCGCCGAACTGATCGGCATGGACCCGAACCCGTTCACCCATCGAATTCTGATCAACAAAGGCGAGCGCGACGGTGTTGTGCTCGGCCAGCCGGTGCTCGACGCCCGCGGCCTCATGGGCCAGGTGGTCGAGTTGATGCCGTACACCTCGCGGGTGCTGCTGCTGACCGACACCACCCACAGCATCCCGGTGCAGGTCAACCGCAACGGCCTGCGCGCGATTGCCAGCGGCACCGGCAACCCGGAACGCCTTGAACTGCGTCATGTCGCCGATACCGCCGACATCAAGGAAGGTGACTTGCTGGTGAGTTCCGGCCTGGGTCAGCGTTTCCCGGCCGGTTATCCGGTGGCGACGGTGAAGGAAGTGATCCACGACTCTGGGCAACCCTTCGCCATTGTTCGCGCGGTGCCGACCGCCGCCCTGAACCGCAGCCGTTACCTGCTGCTGGTGTTCAGCGACAGCCGTACCCCCGAAGAGCGAGCCAACGACGCAGCCCAGGCGCAGGCCCAGGACGCCGCCGGTCACACAGCGACTGACGCGGCACATGCTGCGCCGGCCACCACGCCTGCAACACCTGCCGCACCCGCCACCACGACCCCGGCTGCGCCCCATGCCCCGGCGGCCACACCTGCGGCCGCGCCAACGCCGGCTGCCGCTGCTGCGCCCGCAAGCCATGGCACGCCAACGACCCCCTCCCGGGAGAGACATTGATGGTCAGTACACACAGCAAGAATGGCTGGGTGGTCTGGTTGACCTTCCTGGTTGGCCTGCTGCTCAGCGTGTGGCCGATGCCGCCGTTCATGGATATCTTCCGTCCGCTGTGGCTGGCCCTGCTGCTGGCCTTCTGGACGTTGAACCTGCCCACCAAGGTCGGCATGACCACCGCGTTTTTGCTCGGTCTGGCGGAGGACGTGCTGTACGGCACGCTGCTGGGGCAGAACGCCCTGGTCCTGACCCTGATCACCTTCCTGGTACTCAGCCTGCAACAGCGCTTGCGCATGTTCCCCATGTGGCAGCAGAGCCTGACCATCCTGGTGATCTTCGGCGTCGCCCAGCTAGTGCAATTGTGGCTCAGCGCCCTGACCGGCAATCGTCAGCCCACGCTGGCGCTGGTCTGGCCGGCAGTGACCAGTGCCTTGCTCTGGCCATGGATCAGCTTCGGCCTGCGCGGTCTGCGCAGCCGATTGAGCATCTACTGAAGCATCCTGCTTTTCGACGCTGACAGGGAGACGTCACGATGACCCCGCTGTACCTGGCCTCCGGTTCGCCGCGCCGCCGTGAGCTGCTGACCCAGATCGGCATTCCCTTCACCGTCGTCAGTGCCTCGATTGACGAAACCCCGCTGCCCGATGAGTCGGCAAGCGCTTATGTCGAGCGCCTGGCCCTCGGCAAGGCGGCTGCCGGCCTGGCCCTGCTGACCGCCAGCGGCACCCGCGAGCCTCTGGCCGTACTCGGTGCCGATACCGCGGTGGTTCTCGACGGCAGGATTCTTGGCAAGCCCGTCGACCGCGAAGATGCCCTGGCCATCCTGGCCTCGCTTTCCGGACGTGAACATCAGGTGCTGACTGCCGTCGCGGTGAGCGATGGTCAGCGCAGCGAAAGCCTGTGCGTCACCAGTCGCGTTACCTTCGGGCCGATCAGCGCAGAGCAGGCGCATGCCTACTGGAGCAGCGGCGAGCCGCGGGACAAGGCCGGCGCCTACGCGATCCAGGGCCTCGGCGCGGTATTCGTGCAGAACCTTCAGGGCAGCTACTCGGGTGTGGTCGGGCTTCCAGTCGCCGAAACCGCCGAATTGCTCGCCCGTTTCGGCATTCCCTGCTGGCAGGGCCTGCCGACAGCAGAATGAGGAAGCACTGAGACCGTTTATTGCTCGCCAGTCTCCGTCGGGCAATCCATCATTACCTCAAAGAACTTTGACGAGAGCCTGCCATGAGTGAAGAGATTCTGATCAACATCACACCGATGGAATCACGCGTGGCGGTGGTGGAAAACGGCGTTCTCCAAGAGGTGCATGTCGAGCGCACCCAGCGCCGCGGCATCGTTGGCAATATCTACAAGGGCAAGGTGGTACGGGTGCTGCCGGGCATGCAGGCGGCCTTCGTCGATATCGGTCTGGACCGCGCGGCCTTTATCCATGCCTCGGAAATCTCCCTGCGCGAAGGCACCACAGTCGAAAGCATCAGCGCCCTGGTGCATGAGGGGCAAAGCCTGGTGGTGCAGGTGACCAAGGACCCCATCGGGTCAAAGGGCGCCCGCCTGACTACCCAGTTATCGATTCCTTCCCGCTATCTGGTCTACATGCCGCGCACCAAGCACGTCGGCATTTCCCTGAAGATCGAAGACGAAGCTGAGCGCGACCGCCTGAAGAAGGTGGTCAGCGACTGTGTCGCCCAGGAAAACATCCAGGACTCCGGCGGCTTCATCCTGCGCACTGCGGCGGAAGGCGCCGGGGCAGACGAGATTCTCATGGACATCCGCTACCTGCGGCGCCTGTGGGATCAGATTGGCGCGCAGATCAAGACCGTGGGCGCGCCTACCGAAATCTACGAAGACCTGGGGCTGGCGCTGCGCACCCTGCGCGACCTGGTGAATCCGAAGATCGAGAAGATCCGCATCGATTCCCGGGAAACCTTCCAGAAAACCACGCAGTTCGTCGGCGAATTGATGCCGGAAATCGCTGATCGTCTGGAGCATTACCCTGGGGAGCGGCCGATTTTCGACCTGTACGGCGTCGAAGATGAAATCCAGCGCGCCCTTGAGCGCAAGGTGCCGCTCAAGTCCGGCGGCTATCTGGTGATCGACCCGGCCGAGGCCATGACCACCATCGATGTGAACACCGGCGCCTTCGTCGGCCATCGCAATCTCGAAGAAACCATCTTCAAGACCAACCTCGAAGCTGCCACCGCCATCGCCCGGCAACTGCGCCTGCGCAATATAGGCGGGATCATCATCATCGACTTCATCGACATGGAAGACGAAGAGCATCAGCGCCAGGTGCTACGCACCCTGGAAAAGCAGCTCGAACGCGACCATGCGAAAACCAACATCATCGGCCTCACCGAGCTGGGCCTGGTGCAGATGACCCGCAAACGCACCCGTGAAAGTCTCGAACAGGTGCTGTGCGAGCCGTGCAGCAGTTGCCAGGGCCGCGGCAAGCTCAAGACGCCGGAGACTATCTGTTACGAGATTTTCCGGGAAATTCTTCGCGAGGCGCGGGCCTACCAGGCCGAAGGCTATAGAGTGCTCGCCAACCAAAAGGTGGTGGACCGCCTGCTGGACGAAGAATCGGGGAATGTCGCCGAACTCGAAGCCTTTATTGGGCGAACCATTCGTTTCCAGGTGGAGTCCATGTATTCCCAGGAACAATACGATGTGGTGCTGCTCTGACTCGCTCTGATTTCACGCTGGTTTCTTTTGTGCTGGCAAACCCGGTACGTCGGGCCATAGTTATGGGACGACTCGGGGGGCCACTGGCATGGAGCGTCTGATCCGCGTTCTTGCTGCACTGACCCGCTGGGGCCTGGGTGCCTGTGCGTTGCTGGCGGTGCTGGTTGCACTCTATGTCAGCCTCGGCCGCGAGCTGATTCCGCTGGTTGCCGAATACCGCAGTGAAGCCGAGGGCAAGGCCGAGGCCGCCCTCGGCATGCCCGTGCACATTGGCGCGCTGGAAGGGCGCTGGAGTGGTCTGGCGCCGATTCTGGTGGTGCATGACGTCCAAGTGGGTGAGGGCAACTCGGCCCTGCGTCTGGATGCAGTGAAGGTGGTGCCCGACCTGTGGTCCAGCCTGACCCGGCGTGAGTTGCGCCTTGCCCGTGTCGAACTCGGCGGCCTGCAACTGAACCTGCATGAAAACGAAGACGGTCGCTGGTCGCTCAAGGGCCTGCCGGTCCAGGACGACGCGCCGCTCGACGTCGAGCAACTGCTGCAGCGCATGCAGATGGTCTCGAAAATCTCGGTGCTCGACAGCCAGGTAACGCTGGAACCCATCGATCACGACCCCATGACCCTGACCTATGTCGGCCTCAGCCTGCAGACCGGCAGTGTGCGCCAACGTCTTGATGCCCGCATGACCTTGCCGGATGGTCAGCCGATGGCGCTGCGTCTGGATAGCCGCGTCCGTCCGGCGAAATGGCGCGAAGGTGAAGTCGATGCCTACCTGAGCCTGCCGCAGAGCGACTGGGCCAAGTGGTTGCCGGCCCGCCTGCTCGGCCAGTGGCAGGCGCCCGAAGTGCGTGCCGGTGGTGAGCTGTGGATCGGCTGGGGCAAAGGGCAGTTGCAGAGCGCAACGCTGCGCCTGAACGCCCCTCAAGTGCGCGCGGCTTACGCAGAACGCAAGCCGGTCACCCTGGAAAACCTGGCACTCAATGCCTGGCTGCGCCGCAGCGAACAAGGCGTGAAGGTGACCGTCGATTCCCTGGCCATGAACCTCGGCAAGACGCGTTGGGAATCCCATCTGCAAATCAACCAGACCGCCGCGGGTGCGGACGGTGAGTTGTGGGAAATCCAGGCCGACCGTCTTGACCTCACTCCACTCACGCCAGTGATTCAGGCCCTCGGCCCGTTGCCGACCGCCGGCATGGCGGTGGTCGACGGGCTGAAAGTGACGGGTGGCCTGCGCAATGTTCGCCTGGAAGTCCGCCCTGAAGCCGAGGGCGATCGCCGCTTCAGCTTCGCCGCAAACCTCGACCGCGTCGGCTTCGACGCCTACCACGGCGCGCCGGCGGCGGGGAATGTCAGCGGCAGCATCAGTGGTGACCTCGGCCACGGCGAACTGCGCCTGGATACCGATAAATTCATGCTGCATCTGGTGCCGATCTTCGCCGACCCCTGGCACTACCTCAAAGCCAATGCCCTGCTGACCTGGAAGCTCGACAAGGAAAGCTTCACCCTGATCGCGCCCTATCTCAAGGTGCTCGGCGAAGAAGGCAAGATTGCTGGCGATTTCCTGATTCGGCTGTTTTTCGAAGAAGCCAGTGAAGACTACATGGACTTGCGGGTCGGTCTGGTCGATGGCGACGGTCGCTACACGCCCAAATACCTGCCGGAAGTCCTCAGCCCGTCGGTGGACCACTGGCTGCGCACGGCGATCCTCAAGGGCGCCGTGGACGAAGGCTATTTCCAGTACCAAGGCTCGTTGAGCCACGGTGCGCCTGACCATTCTCGCAATATCAGCCTGTTCTTCAAGGTGCGCGACGCCACCCTGGACTTCCAGCCCGGCTGGCCGCAGGTCAGCAAGGTGGACGGTGATGTGTTCATCGATGACCACGGTGTGCGGATCAAGGCCAGCGCCGGACAACTGCTCGACACCCGGGTGAGCAATGTCGTGGTCGACATCCCCCATGTGGCGGAGGGTGAACACAGCCACCTGTACCTGGATGGCGATTTCGACGGCGGCCTGGGCGATGGCGTGAAGATTCTCCAGGAGGCGCCTATCGGCACCGGCGCGACGTTCGCCGGCTGGGAAGGCGAGGGTGACCTGAAAGGCTCCGTCAAACTCGACATTCCGCTGACCCACGATGTGGCGCCGAAGGTGGTCGTGGACTTCCGCACCGATAAAGCCCGCCTGAAACTTGCCGAGCCAGCCCTTGAACTGACCCAGCTCAAGGGTGATTTCCGCTTCGACCTGGACGCCGGCTTGAGCGGCAAGAACATCACCGCCAAGGCGTTCGACAAGCCGATCACCGCGCAGATTTTCGCCGAGGGCAAGCCCGGGCAACTGCAGACCCGTATCACCGCCAAGGGGCAGATTGCCCTGAAGTCGCTGACCGACTGGCTGAAGTTCAGCCAGCCTCTGCCGCTTTCCGGTGAGTTGCCCTATCAGTTGCAGGTGTCGCTGGGCAGTCGCGATAACCTGTTGAGCGTCGATTCGAACCTCAAGGGCCTGACCATCGACCTGCCCGCGCCGTTCGGCAAGGCCGCCAACGACACGCGTGACAGCCAGTTCCGCATGACCCTGCAAGGCCCGGAGCAGCGCTTTGATGCGACCTACACCGATCTGGCCAACATGGTCTACGCGGCGCCTGCCGGGAAACTGGACCAGGGGCGCGGCGAGTTGGCGCTGGGGGCCGGTAACAGCCAGTTGCCGACTGCTCAGGGACTGCGGATCAAAGGCACGGTCAGTGAAGTGGATGTCGAGGCCTGGCAAAAGCAACTGGCCAGCCTGGCCGGCGATGATCCGGGCACCAGTGCGCGGCAGTTTCTGCGGGGTGTGGACCTGAGCATCGGCAAGCTCAAGGTCTATAGCTTCGATCTCAACCAGGCCGTGGTGCGCCTGGACCGCAACAGCGACAACTGGGCGCTGCGCCTGGACAGCAAGGAAGTCATCGGCAATGCGCGGGTTCCCGATGCCAAGGCCGCGCCGATCGCCGTCAACCTGCAAACCCTGCACTTGCCTGCCGCCGACCCGGCCGAAGAGACCGCGCCGGATGCCCCGGACCCGCTGGCAACAGTGGACCCGCGCAAGATCCCGGCCCTGGATCTGAGCATCGCCAAGCTGTTCCGGGGTGACGATCTGCTGGGCAGTTGGTCGCTCAAGCTGCGCCCCACCAGCAAAGGCGTGGCAATCAACGATCTCGATCTGAACCTCAAGGGCCTGATGGTCGATGGTTCTGCGGGCTGGGAAGGCGTCCCGGGCGCCAGCAGCAGTTGGTACAAAGGCCGCCTGGAAGGTGCCGACCTGGGCGATGTGCTCAAGGCCTGGGACTTTGCCCCAACGGTCACCAGCCGCGACTTCCATATGGATGTCGACGGGCGCTGGCAAGGTTCGCCGGCCTGGGTCAGCCTCAAGCGGTTCTCCGGCAGCATGGATGCGAGCCTGCGTAACGGCCAGTTCGTCGAAGTCGATGCCAGTGCCCAGGCGCTGCGGGTGTTTGGTTTGCTCAACTTCAACTCGATCGGCCGGCGTTTGCGCCTGGACTTCTCCGACCTGCTCGGCAAGGGGCTGAGCTATGACCGGGTCAAGGGTGTGCTGGTGGCCAGCGAAGGCGTGTACGTCACCCGCAGCCCCATTGCCATGACCGGCCCGTCCAGCAACTTCGAGCTGGAGGGCACGCTGGATATGGTTCGCGACCGCATTGATGCCAACCTCATGGTGACCCTGCCGGTGACCAACAATCTGCCGCTGGCCGCGTTGATCGTCGGGGCGCCGGCCATTGGTGGCGCGCTGTTTCTGGTGGACCGGTTGCTGGGTGACCGGGTCGCGCGTTATGCCAGCGTCCACTATCGGGTCGAAGGTCCGGTGAAAGAGCCTAAAATGACCTTCGTCAAACCCTTTGAAAAATCCAATTAAGGCCCGGACATGACCTTCGCCGTCATTCAGATGATCAGTCAGGACGATATCGCCGCCAACCTGGCCCGCGCTCGCGCTCTGTTGGAACAGGCCGCTGCCGGTGGTGCGCGGCTCGCGGTGCTGCCGGAAAACTTCGCCGCCATGGGCCGCCGCGACAGCGCGGCGATCGGCCGGGCCGAAGCGAGGGGCGAAGGACCGATCCTGCCGTGGTTGAAACAGACCGCCCGCGACCTCAGGTTATGGATTGTGGCGGGCACCTTGCCGCTGCCGCCCGTCGACCAGCCCGAGGCCAAAGCCCATGCCTGCTCCCTGCTGGTGGACGAGCACGGCGAGCTGGTTGCCCGCTACGACAAGCTTCATCTGTTCGATGTGGATGTGGCTGACAACCGTGGCCGCTATCGTGAGTCGGACGACTACGCCCATGGCGCGCACGTGGTGGTGGCAGATACGCCGGTCGGCAAAGTGGGCCTGAGCGTTTGTTACGACCTGCGTTTTCCCGAGCTTTACAGCGCGCTGCGCGAGGCGGGTGCGGAACTGATTACTGCGCCGGCGGCGTTCACCGCGGTGACCGGCGCGGCGCACTGGGAAGTGCTGATCCGGGCGCGAGCGATCGAAACCCAGTGTTATGTGCTGGCCGCCGCCCAGGGAGGCGTCCATCCAGGCCCGCGTGAAACCCACGGACAGGCGGCGATCGTCGATCCTTGGGGGCGAATCCTCGCCGAACAGGCCCGCGGTGAAGCGGTGCTGCTGGCGACACGCGACAGTATTGAACAAGCGTCCATCAGGGCGCGGATGCCGGTGGCCTCGCACCGGCGCTTTTTCTCGCGGGACGCAGTGCGGCCCGCGTACCTCTCGGAGTGACTATGAGCGAGTTGTTAACACGCGTCAGCGAGCAACTGCTGGCCCCCGGCGACCTGACCCTCGACAGCCTGCAATCGGTGCTGGGCGAGTTGGCCGGGCCGGGTATCGACGCCGCCGACCTGTACTTCCAGGGCCAGATTTCGGAGTCCTGGGCGCTGGAAGACGGCATCGTCAAGGAAGGCAGCTTCAACCTCGACCAGGGTGTGGGCGTACGTGCTCAGTCCGGGGAGAAAACCGGTTTTGCCTACAGCAACGCAATCAATCTCGAAGCCCTGACCTCCGCCGCCCGCGCCGCTCGCTCGATTTCCCGCGCCGGGCAGAATGGCACGGTCCAGGCCTTCAAGAGCCAAGACGTCACCGCGCTCTATGCGCCGGACAATCCGCTCGAAGTACTGAGCCGGGCAGAGAAAGTCGAGCTGCTCAAGCGCGTCGACGCCGCCACGCGTGCGCTGGACCCGCGTATTCAACAGGTCAGCGTGAGTATGGCCGGGGTCTGGGAGCGCATCCTGATCGCCGCCGCCGATGGCAGCCTCGCTGCGGACATTCGCCCGTTGGTGCGTTTCAACGTCAGCGTCATCGTCGAACAGAATGGTCGTCGCGAGCGCGGTGGCCACGGTGGTGGCGGTCGCACCGATTACCGCTATTTCACCGACGATCGGGTCATGGGCTTCGCCCGCGAAGCGCTGCGCCAGGCGCTGGTCAATCTGGAAGCCGTCCCGGCGCCAGCAGGCACCTTGCCTGTGGTGCTGGGCTCGGGCTGGTCCGGCGTGCTGCTGCACGAAGCGGTCGGCCATGGCCTGGAAGGCGACTTCAACCGCAAGGGCAGTTCGGCCTATAGCGGCCGGCTGGGCGAGATGGTTGCGTCGAGCCTGTGCACCATCGTCGACGACGGCACCCTGGAAGGGCGCCGCGGTTCGCTGAGCGTCGATGACGAAGGCGTTCCGACCGAATGCACCACGCTGATCGAGAACGGCAAGCTGGTCGGCTACATGCAGGACAAGCTCAACGCCCGTCTGATGGGCATGGCAGTGACCGGCAACGGCCGGCGCGAATCCTACGCCCATCTGCCGATGCCGCGCATGACCAACACCTACATGCGCGCCGGCGAGAGTGACCCGGCGGAGATCATCGCTTCGGTCAAGCGCGGCCTGTACTGCGCCAACCTCGGCGGTGGCCAGGTGGATATCACCAGTGGCAAGTTCGTGTTCTCCACCAGCGAGGCCTACCTGATCGAAGACGGCAAGATCACCACGCCGGTCAAGGGCGCGACGCTGATCGGCAACGGGCCGGAAGCGATGAGCCGGGTGTCGATGGTCGGCACCGACCTGTCGTTGGACAGTGGCGTAGGAACGTGTGGGAAAGATGGTCAGTCGGTGCCGGTTGGCGTGGGCCAGCCGACCCTGAAGATCGATGCGATCACCGTGGGTGGCACGGGGGCATAAAGATGAAACCGGGCGGGCAGGGCGCCTGCCCGGTGGCGGAACTCAGCGCAGGCCGCGCTGAACTTCGTCGAGTTCGCGAATGTACTTGAAGATCTTGCGCGAGGCGGATGGCGCCTTGTTCGTCTTCTGCTCGTGCTGGGCCTGGCGGATGAACGAACGCAGTTGCTGGCGATCGGCTTCCGGGAACTCCTGGACGAATTTTTCCAGGACCTCGTCGGTGCCCTCGATCAGCCGGTCACGCCAGCGCTCGAGGTTGTGGAAGCGCTCGTTGTACTGGCGGGTGGAGGCGTCGAGCTGCTCAAGCAGTGCGTTGATGGCATCGATGTCCTGGTCACGCATCAGCTTGCCGATGAACGACCGGTGGCGCCTCTTGGCCTCGTTTGCCGTGTGCTTCTTGTGCTCTTCGAGAGCCCTGCGCAATTCATCGGTCAGAGGCAGTTTGGCCAGGGTGTCGGGCTTGAGCGTGGTGAGGCGCTCGCCCATATCGACCAGCGCCTGCATCTCGCGCTTGATCTGGGTTTTGCTTTTTTCGCCTTCGTCGAAGGCATCGTAAGAATCAACCATGGGGGGCAGTCCGCTGAGAAACGCCGCCATGATAACCAGTCGGGGGCCGCTTGTCCGGCCCGGTCGCTCGATGACCCTCGCCGAACGCCGTATTTGAGTGGAGAAAACCATGAGTGCAGTCCAGAGCGTAGGTCCGCAAGCCCTGCCGGCCTTGCAGGAGCAGGTCGAGCAGATCATCGCCGAAGCGAAGCGCCAGGGCGCCAGTGCCTGTGAGGTGGCGGTATCGCTGGAGCAGGGGCTATCGACCTCGGTACGTCAGCGTGAAGTGGAAACGGTGGAATTCAACCGTGACCAGGGTTTCGGCATCACCCTCTACGTCGGCCAGCGCAAAGGCTCGGCCAGCACCTCGGCCAGCGGCAGCGAGGCGATTCGCGAGACGGTCGCCGCAGCCTTGGCCATCGCCAAACACACTTCTGAAGATGATTGCTCTGGGCTGGCCGATCCGGCGCTGATGGCCCGCGATCTCCAGGACTTCGACCTCTATCACGCCTGGGATATCACCCCCGAGCAGGCCATCGAAAAGGCGCTGGCCTGCGAGGCCGCCGCCTTCGACGCCGATGCGCGAATCAAGAACGCTGATGGCACCACCCTCAATACCCATCAGGGTTGCCGGGTCTACGGCAACAGCCACGGTTTCATCGGCGGTTACGCCTCGACCCGCCACAGCCTGAGTTGCGTGATGATCGCCGAAGGCGACGGGCAGATGCAGCGTGACTACTGGTACGACGTCAATCGCCAGGGCGAATTGCTCGCCGATCCACGCAGCATCGGTCAGCGTGCGGCCCAGCGCGCGGCCAGCCGCCTGGGTGCGCGACCGGTACCGACTTGCGAGGTGCCGGTGCTGTTCTCCGCAGAACTGGCCGGTGGTCTGTTCGGCAGCTTCCTCTCGGCGATTTCTGGCGGCAACCTTTACCGCAAGTCATCGTTCCTCGAAGGTACCCTCGGCCAGCAGTTGTTCCCGAGCTGGTTGACCCTCGACGAGCGTCCGCACCTGCCTCGCGCACTGGGCAGCGCCGCGTTCGACGGTGACGGTCTGGCGACCTACGCCAAGCCGTTCGTCGAAAATGGCCAGTTGGTGTCCTACGTGCTCGGCACCTACTCAGGTCGCAAACTGGGCCTGCCCAGCACCGCCAACGCGGGCGGCGTGCACAACCTGTTCGTCACCCACGGCGTCGAGGACCAGGCCGCCCTGATCCGCCGCATGGGTCGCGGGTTGCTGGTAACCGAGTTGATGGGGCATGGCCTGAACATGGTGACCGGTGATTATTCCCGTGGTGCAGCGGGTTACTGGGTGGAAAACGGCGAGATTCAGTTCGCCGTTCAAGAAGTGACGATCGCCGGCAATATGAAAGACATGTTCCAGCAGATTGTCGCCATCGGCAGTGATCTTGAAACCCGTAGCAACATCCACACCGGCTCGATTCTGATCGAGCGCATGACCGTCGCGGGAAGCTGATTTTACTCACACGCTCTGTTCACCAACGGTGATTCTGAAAGCCCGGCCTCTGCGCCGGGTTTTTTGTTTCTGCAGAAACGCGCTTGAACTGATTCTATTTATCAATTAATAATGAATATCATTACGATGGTGATGATATTCATGAAATCCGTCCTCCACGAATTGCCCTACCTCGAAAACTGGCGCTGGCTGAGCCGGCGTATCCGCTGTGCGCTCGAGCCCGACGAGCCGCGCGTGATCGAACACTATCTGGCTGAAGGTCGCTATCTGGTCTGTTGTACCGATACCTCGGCCTGGACCGTGGCCCTCACTTCTTTCCGTCTTCTGCTCGATACCGCCTGCGACCGCATGTTGCCGTGGCATTGGCGCTGCCTGTGTCTCGACCAGGCCTGGCGACCGTTGCTGCAACTGCGCAAGCTCGATGGCGGCGAGCACGGCCAGCGTTGGCAGCCGCTGGCCCTGCAACTGGCGAATTGCACGCTGTTGCCTTCGATTTCTTCCGCTGAACTGATGCAAGGACTTGATGATGAGTAATACCCGTATCGAGCGTGACAGCATGGGTGAACTGCAGGTGCCGGCCGAGGCCCTGTACGGCGCCCAGACCCAGCGCGCGGTCAACAACTTCCCGATCAGCCAGCAACGCATGCCGGCGCAGTTCATTCGCGCACTGCTGCTGGCCAAGGCCGCGGCAGCCAAGGCCAACATCCAGCTCGAGCAAGTGAGCCGGGAGCAGGGCGAGGCGATCGTCGCGGCGGTCGAGCAACTGCTCGCCGGCGACTTCATGCAGCACTTCCCGGTGGATGTGTTCCAGACCGGTTCCGGCACCAGCTCCAACATGAACGCCAACGAAGTGATCGCGACCATCGCCAGCCGCGTGCTGGGCGACACGGTCAACCCGAACGATCACGTCAACTGCGGCCAGAGCAGCAACGACATCATCCCGACCACCATCCACGTCAGTGCCGCGCTGGCGTTGCACGAGCAACTGCTGCCGGCGCTGAACCATTTGGTCAAGGTAATCGAGGCCAAGGCCGAGCAGGTTCATCCGTTCGTCAAGACCGGCCGTACTCACCTGATGGACGCCATGCCGGTGCGCATGAGCCAGGTGCTCGGCGGCTGGGCGCAGCAGATCAAGGCCAGCATCGACCATCTGCAGGATGTTTTGCCGAGCCTGCAGGCCCTGGCGCAAGGCGGTACGGCTGTCGGCACCGGGATCAACGCGCACCCCGAGTTCTCCGGCCTGTTCGCCAAGCAACTGAGCGGCTTGACCCAGGTCGAGTTCGTGCCAGGTGAAAACCTGTTCGCCCTGATCGGCTCCCAGGACACCGCGGTGGCGGCGTCCGGTCAGCTCAAGGTCACTGCCGTGGCGCTGATGAAGATCGCCAACGACCTGCGCTGGATGAACTCCGGTCCGCTGGCCGGCCTCGGCGAGATCGAGCTGGAAGGTCTGCAGCCGGGCTCTTCGATCATGCCGGGCAAGGTCAATCCGGTGATTCCGGAAGCCACGGCGATGGTCGCCGCCCAGGTCATCGGCAACGACGCCACCATCGCTGTTGCCGGTCAGTCCGGCAACTTCGAGCTGAACGTGATGCTGCCGGTCATTGCCCTGAACCTGCTCAGCAGCATCGAGCTGATGGCCAATGCCAGCCGCCTGCTGGCTGACAAGGCGATCGCCACCTTCAAGGTCAACGAGCCCAAGCTCAAGGAAGCGCTGTCGCGCAACCCGATCCTGGTCACCGCGCTGAACCCGATCATCGGCTACCAGAAGGCCGCCGAAATCGCCAAGACCGCTTACAAACAAGGGCGTCCGGTCATTGACGTCGCGCTGGAACATACCGAGCTGTCGCGTACCCAGCTGGAAGTCCTGCTGGATCCGGAAAAGCTCACCGCCGGCGGCATCTGACGCCGTTCACTGCTTTGGAGGTTTGCCATGCAGCATTGGAAACGCACCACGGAAATCGCCAACCGCCTGTTCAATCAGGGCGATCTGGTCGATGCCCGCGAGCTGTACTTGCAGGCCCTGGCCCTGGCCCAGGTGCTCTTCGAACGCTGGCATGACGCCGACGAAGCAGTGGCCGCCTGTGTGATCTCGCATCACAACCTGGCAGACCTTCATCTGCGTCTGAAACAGCCGCAGGAAAGCGCCGAGTATCTCTGTGCGATCCATCAGCGGCTGCTGGGCGCCAGCCAGGACATGCGCCTGTCGCAGAGCCTGCGCGAAGCTGCCCTGCGCCAGAGCGGAAAGACCTACACCGAACTGCTGAGTTTCATCAGCGAATACGGCCAGTATCCGCGCACCGAGCGCCTGCTTTATCGGCAGGAACCGCAGCCCGGCGTGCTGGCTGGTCAGGACCCCGTGACCCCACGAGCCTTCCAACAAGGAATTCACTAAATGCCTTACACCTTGCCTGCATTGCCTTACGCCTACGATGCGCTGGAACCGCACATCGACACCCAGACCATGCAGATCCACCACACCAAGCACCATCAGACCTACATCAACAACCTCAACGCCGCGGTTGATGGCACGGAGTGGGCTGAGTGGCCGGTGGAAAAACTGGTGGCTGCGGTCAAGCAACTGCCGCAAAACCTGCAGGCGGCGGTCATCAACCAGGGTGGCGGGCATGCCAACCATTCGCTGTTCTGGACCGTGATGTCGCCGACCGGTGGCGGCGTGCCACAAGACAGCGTGGCCAAGGCCATCGATGAGCAGCTAGGTGGTTTTGATGCCTTCAAGGATGCGTTCACCAAGGCGGCGCTGACCCGCTTCGGCAGCGGCTGGGCGTGGTTGAGCGTGACCCCCGAGAAGAAACTGGTCGTGGAAAGCAGCGGCAACCAGGACAGCCCGCTGATGAACGGCAATACGCCGATCCTCGGCCTGGACGTCTGGGAGCACGCCTACTACCTGCTGTACCAGAACCGTCGTCCGGAATACATCAACGCCTTCTACAACGTGGTCGACTGGGCCGAAGTAGAGCGGCGTTACGTTGCTGCCCTGGCGTGAGTGACAGACGGATGCGTTCGGATGTCTTGTCCATAGGCAGTGTGCGCTTGTTCCGTCTGGCACTGGGTACCTTGCTGCTGTTGGTCGGCACGGCGTTGCTGGTCGTCAAAGGCATTGCCTGGCTCGATCTGGAGCCGCGCATGTTGCGGGCACTGGAAGGCGGAGCGCTGTGTGCATTGGGCACGGCGCTTGGCGCGGTACCGGTGCTGGTGATTCGCAATATGCCCGTGGCGCTGGCCGATACCCTTCTGGGGTTCGGTGCTGGCGTCATGCTGGCTGCCACAGCGTTCTCGCTGATCATTCCGGGGCTCGACGCTGCTCAGGCGGTAGGCTTCGGCAAGTGGGGCGCGGGTGGTCTGATCAGTTTCGGGCTGCTGTTCGGCGCGTTGTGCCTGTACCTCGTTGATCTCAAGGTTTCCGGGGTCTCGCCTGATGCGCTGGTAGCGTCGAGTACTCAGCCGGTGGTGCCTGCGCGGATCTGGGTGTTCGTGATCGCGATCATTGCCCACAACATTCCGGAAGGCATGGCCATCGGCGTTTCTGCTGGCGGCGGCATGCCGGATGCGGACAGCCTGGCGATGGGCATTGCCCTGCAGGACGTGCCGGAAGGCCTGGTGATTGCGTTGGTGCTGGCGGGAGCCGGGATGGCGCGATTCAAGGCGTTCCTGATCGGTGCGGCATCCGGGCTGGTGGAGCCGGCGGCGGCACTGTTGTGCGCCTGGCTGGTGAAAGTGGCTGAACTGCTGCTACCGCTGGGCCTGGCCTTTGCGGCCGGGGCCATGTTGTTGGTAGTGACCCAGGAGATCATTCCCGAGTCACGGGCCAACGGGCATCATCGCCTGGCCAGTCTGGGGTTGTGTATCGGCTTCTGCCTGATGATGGTGATGGATACCGCGCTGTCCTGACAGCGCGGTTTACTCGCCTTCGTCGAACCGGTTGTTGATCAACTCGATCAGCGCGCCTAGCGCCGTTTCGCCATCTTCCCCTTCGGTGAGCAAATGCACCTTGGTGCCTTTGCCCGCCGCCAGCATCATGACCGCCATGATGCTCTTGCCATCGACCAGCTTGTCGGGGGCGCGCCCAATCTTCACGGTTGAGGAATACTTGCCCGCCACGCCAACGAACTTGGCTGCTGCACGGGCATGCAGCCCCAGCTTGTTGATGATCTCGATTTCGGTTGCGGGCATCGCGGGAGGGATCCTGTGGACTAGAGGTCGCGGTGGCGGACCTGAACGTTCTTCAATATGGGTTGCAGCAACTGCCCCAGTCGTTCGGTCAGGTAGACCGAGCGATGGTGGCCGCCAGTGCAGCCAATGGCAATGGTGACATAGGCGCGATTGCTGGCGGCGAAGCGGGGCAGCCATTTGAGCAGGTAGGAGGAGATGTCCTGGAACATTTCCTCCACATCCGGCTGCGCAGCCAGATAGTCGATGACCGGCTGATCCTGCCCGGAGTGCTCGCGCAGTTCGGGTTTCCAATAAGGGTTCGGCAGGCAGCGAACGTCGAACACCACGTCGGCATCGACCGGCATGCCGCGCTTGAAGCCAAAGGACTCGATCAGGAACGCGGTGCCCGGCTCAGGTTGGTTGAGCAGGCGAAGCTTGATCGAGTCACGCAGTTGATAGAGGTTGAGGCTGGTGGTGTCGATCTTCAGGTCGGCGAGATCGGCAATCGGGCTCAGCAACTCGCTTTCGACCCGGATTGCCTCGGCCAGCGAGCGGTCCTGGTTGGTCAGCGGGTGGCGTCGACGGGTCTCCGAAAAACGCTTGAGCAGGGTTTCTTCATCGGCGTCGAGATACAGCACATCGCACTGGATATGGCGCGCACGCGCGTCGTCCAGCAGTTCCGGAAAGCGTGTCAGGTGGCTCGGCAGGTTGCGCGCGTCGATGGACACCGCGACCCGCGGCTGCAGCAATTCGGTATTGATCAGGGCGCTTTCCGCCAACTGCGGGAGCAGGCCGGCGGGGAGGTTGTCGATGCAGTAGAAGCCGTTGTCCTCAAGAACGTCGAGGGCGGTGCTCTTGCCCGAGCCGGATCGGCCGCTGACGATGACGAGGCGCATGCTCAGGGCTCGTTCTGCACGTCCAGGACGACCTGGTACAGGGCGGTACTGCTGTTGGCCGCACGAAGCCGGTCGCGGACATCCTTGCGATCGAGCATGCTGGCAATCTGGCGCAACAGTTCAAGGTGGGCGTCGGTGGCAGCCTCGGGCACCAGCAGAACGAACAGCAGGTCTACCGGGGCGCCATCGATGGCGTCGAAATCTATGGGGGCATCCAGGTGAAGCAATGCGCTGACAGGGCTTGCACAGCCCTTGAGGCGGCAATGGGGAATGGCGATGCCATTGCCAAATCCTGTCGACCCGAGTTTTTCTCGGGCAATCAGGGCTTCATAAACGGTCTGGCCGTCCAGATCAGGAACTTCTTTCCCGATCAGGTTGCCGATCTGTTCAAGTGCGCGCTTTTTACTGCCACCCGGCACGTTCACGAGGGAACGGCCGGGGGTCAGGATGGATTCAAGTCGGATCATGGATGAGGGGGATCAGCGTGCAGCCGTACCTTGCAGCAGGCTTTGCTGTTTTTCCTTGTGTTTTTTCAGTTGACGGTCGAGCTTGTCGGCCAAGGAGTCGATCGCGGCATACATGTCTGCATCTTCGGCGTTTGCTACCACTTCACCACCGGGAATCTGCAGGGTGGCCTCCACTTTCTGCTGGAGTTTCTCGACCTTCATGATCACCTGCACATTGGTGATCTTGTCGAAATGACTTGCTACACGCTTGAGCTTCTGCTCGACATAGTCGCGCAGCGGCGGAGTGACTTCTACATGATGTCCACTGATGTTGACTTGCATACTGCTTCTCCTTTGTTGCCGTGCATAAAGAGGCAGGTGTTGCGCCTGCCACTGAATTGCGATGGCACACCTCAGGGAAGGTCACATCAATCGCTTGCGCTCACTCGACGGTGCGATGCCGAGGGATTCGCGGTACTTGGCGACGGTGCGACGTGCTACCTGGATGCCTTGTGCCTCCAGTAAACCAGCGATCTTGCTGTCACTCAATGGCTTTTTCTGATTTTCCGCGGCAACCAGTTTTTTGATGATTGCGCGGATCGCTGTGGACGAGCATTCACCGCCTTCGGAGGTGCTTACGTGGCTGGAGAAAAAGTACTTCAGCTCATAGATTCCGCGGGGCGTGTGCATGTATTTCTGCGTGGTGACCCGGGAAATCGTCGATTCGTGCATGCCCACTGCTTCAGCGATGTCGTGCAGTACCAGCGGTTTCATCGCCTCGTCGCCATGGTCGAGGAAGCCGCGCTGGTGTTCGACGATCTGGGTCGCCACCTTCATCAGCGTCTCGTTGCGGCTTTGCAGGCTTTTGATGAACCAGCGGGCTTCTTGCAGCTGGTTGCGCATGAAGGTGTTGTCGGCGCTGGTGTCGGCGCGGCGTACGAAGCCGGCATATTGCGGGTTGACCCTCAGGCGCGGTACCGCTTCCTGGTTCAGCTCCACCAGCCAGCGATCGCTGTCCTTGCGCACGATCACGTCGGGAACCACGTATTCGGGTTCGCTCGACTCGATCTGCGAGCCAGGGCGTGGATTCAGGCTCTGGACCAGTTCGATCACCTGGCGCAGCTCGTCTTCCTTGAGCTTCATGCGGCGCATCAACTGGCTGTAGTCGCGGCTGCCGAGCAGGTCGATGTAATCGCTGACCAGCCGCTTGGCCTCGGCCATCCACGGTGTGTTGGCGGGCAGTTGGCGCAATTGCAGCAACAGGCATTCGCCCAGGTTGCGTGCGCCGATACCGGCGGGTTCGAACTGCTGGATGCGGTGCAGGACGGCTTCGATCTCGTCCAGTTCGATATCCAGTTCAGGGTCGAAGGATTCGCAGACTTCTTCCAGCGTCTCGTCGAGGTAGCCCTGGTTGTTGATGCAGTCGATCAGGGTTACAGCGATCAGTCGGTCGGTGTCCGACATCGGTGCCAGGTTCAACTGCCAGAGCAGGTGGCTTTGCAGGCTCTCGCCGGCCGATGTGCGGGTGGTGAAGTCCCACTCGTCATCGTCGTTGCTGGGTAGGCTGCTGGCGCTGGTCTGGTAGATGTCTTCCCAGGCGGTATCGACCGGAAGTTCGTTGGGGATGCGCTCGTTCCATTCGCCTTCTTCGAGGTTTTCCACAGTCGGCGCGGATTGCTCGAAGCTGCTCTCCTGGGACTCGGCAACAGGCTTGGACTCGGCGTTGTCGGCCATCGGGTCGCTGTTGTCGAAGTCTTCGCCTTCTTCCTGGCGCTCGAGCATCGGGTTGGACTCCAGGGCTTCCTGGATTTCCTGCTGCAGATCCAGTGTGGAGAGCTGGAGCAAACGGATAGCCTGTTGCAACTGCGGGGTCATCGTCAGTTGCTGGCCCATTCTTAGGACGAGCGATGGTTTCATGGCTGGGGCTTAACACCTTATTCGCCGGCGCGCATGCGCCATCAACTACAGGGGCGCGCGGGCGCCAATTCTAAGCAAGATATATGCCTGAAACTGTAGCGTTTGCCTAGAGCGCTGTAACAATTAAGCCGCAATCGTGGCTGAATCGCAGCGCTCGGACCACTCCGATACGCGAGCCTACAGACGGAACTCGTGGCCCAGGTACACCTCTTTGACGAGCTGGTTGGCCAGGATGGTTTCCGAGTCGCCTTCGGCGATCAGTTGGCCATCGTTGACGATGTAAGCGGTTTCACAGATATCCAGCGTTTCACGGACGTTGTGGTCAGTGATCAGAACGCCAATGCCCTTGGCTTTCAGGTGGTGGATGATCTGCTTGATGTCGCCGACCGAGATCGGGTCGACACCGGCGAAGGGTTCATCGAGCAGGATGAACTTCGGTGCGGTAGCCAGGGCGCGGGCGATTTCCACGCGACGACGCTCGCCGCCGGACAGGCTCATGCCGAGGTTGTCGCGGATGTGGCTGATGTGGAATTCCTGCAGCAGGCTTTCCAGCTCCTTGCGGCGCCCTTCACGATCCAGTTCCTTGCGGGTCTCCAGGATCGCCATGATGTTGTCGGCCACCGACAGCTTGCGGAAGATCGAGGCTTCCTGGGGCAGGTAGCCGATGCCGGCGCGTGCGCGGCCGTGCATTGGCTGGTGGCTGACGTCCAGATCGTCGATCAGCACGCGGCCCTGATCGGCCTGGACCAGGCCGACGATCATGTAGAAACAGGTGGTCTTGCCGGCGCCGTTAGGGCCGAGCAGGCCGACGATCTGTCCGCTGTCGATCGACAGGCTGACGTCACGCACGACTTGTCGGCTCTTGTAGCTCTTGGCCAGGTGCTGGGCTTTAAGGGTTGCCATTACTCGGCCTTCTTCTTCGGCTGGATCACCATGTCGATACGCGGACGTGGCGTCGAAACCTTGCCGCCGCGACCGGCGGTGGCGACCTGGGTCTTGGTGTTGTAGACGATCTTCTCGCCTTCGGTCGTGTTGCCTGCGTTGACGACCTTGGCCTGGTCAGTCAGCACTACCAGGTCTTTTTGTGCCTGGTACTGGATCTGCTTGGCGTAGCCTTGCATCTTGTCCGGCTTGGCGGCGTCCTGCTGCTGTTCGAAATAGGCCAGGGTGCCCACCGACGTCACCACATCGATGTCGCCGTTTGGCGCACGAGTCAGGGTCACGGTGTTGCCTTTGATCATCATCGAACCTTGAGTGATGATCACGTCACCACGGTAGGTGGCGATACCTTGCTTGTCGTCCAGTTGGGCGTCGTCGGCCTGGATGCGAATGGGTTGATCGCGGTCGTTAGGCAGGGCCCAGACACTCGCGCTTCCCAGTGCTGCGCTCAGGCTGAGCAAAAAGGGGAGGGTTTTAACGAGCCTCATACTGTCCTCTTACGTTGGACAGCAGGTCCATCCTGCCGTCTTTCAAATACGCTTTCATTCCCTTGCCCGTAGTCACGCCACCGGCGCCGTCGATTCTAACGTCTTGCTCGGTTTGCGCATATTGCTTCTGCGGGAATACCGTCATGCGGCTGGAGGTAATGATGGTTGTGCGGTTCTGGTCGTCGGTGCGGGCAACCCGGACCGAGTCGATCAATTCAACTTCGGTGCCGTCCGGGTTGACCTCGCCACGAGCACTCTGCACATGCCATGGGTAGGCCGTGCCGCGATACATCTGCAGGTCTGGCGTAGTCAGCAACGTGACTTCGCTGGCCTTGAGGTGCTCGACCTTGTCTGCGGTCATTTCGTATTGCAGCTTGCCGTCAGGCAGGTACTGCACGCTGTGGGCGTTGATCGCATAGTAGTCGATAGCGCTTTCGTCGACCTGGGCAACGGGCTGGTCGAGGAAGCTCTCCGGGCCGATATTCCAGTAGCCGACCGCTGCGAGCAGCGCGGCCATCACGCTGAACAGCGCGATATTGCGGATTTTCTTGCTGAACATGGCTGGCTCTACAGGTAATGGGCGTTTGCCGCTTCCAGGTTGCCCTGGGCTTGCAGGATCAGTTCGCAGAATTCGCGAGCCGCACCTTCACCGCCGCGGGCCTGGGTAACGCCGTGGGCGTGTTCGCGCACGAATGCGGCGGCATTGGCGACCGCCATGCCCAGGCCGACGCGGCGAATCACCGGCAGGTCGGGCAGGTCGTCGCCCAGGTAGGCGACCTCTTCATAGCTTAGGCCGAGCTGGCCGAGAAGTTCGTCCAGCACCACCAGTTTGTCCTCGCGGCCCTGATACAGGTGCGGGATGCCGAGGTTCTTCGCGCGGCGTTCGACCACCGGGGTCTTGCGGCCGCTGATGATCGCGGTGGTCACGCCCGAGTTCATCAGCATCTTTATGCCTTGGCCGTCGAGGGTGTTGAAGGTCTTGAATTCGCTGCCGTCCTCGAGGAAGTACAGGCGACCATCAGTCAGTACGCCGTCCACGTCGAAAACGGCCAGCTTGATGGCCTTGCCACGTTGCAACAGGGTATTCATCACATCACTCCGGCGCGCAGCAGGTCGTGCATGTTCAGGGCTCCGACCGGACGGTCGGCCTTGTCGACCACTACCAGCGCGCTGATCTTGTGGTCTTCCATGATCTTCAGGGCCTCGGCGGCGAGCATGTCGGCGCGGGCGGTCTTGCCGTGGACGGTCATGACCTCTTCGATCAGGGTCTTGTGTACGTCTATATTGCGATCCAGGCTGCGGCGCAGGTCGCCGTCAGTGAAGATTCCGGCCAGGCTGCCATCCGCTTCGGTCACGACGGTCATGCCCAAACCTTTGCGGGACATTTCAAGGAGCGCGTCCTTGAGCAGCGTGCCGCGTTGAACCTCAGGCAGTTCGTCGCCGGCGTGCATCACGTTCTCGACCTTGAGCAGTAGGCGGCGACCCAGCGCGCCACCCGGATGGGAGAAGGCGAAGTCTTCGGCGGTGAAACCGCGGGCCTCGAGCAGGGCGATGGCCAGGGCGTCGCCCAGCACCAGCGCCGCGGTGGTCGAGGAGGTTGGCGCCAGGTTGAGTGGGCAGGCTTCCTGGGCGACGCGGGCGTCGAGGTTGACCTCGGCGGCCTTGGCCAATGGCGATTCAGGGTTGCCGGTGAGGCTGATGAGCTTGATGCCCAGGCGCTTGATCAACGGCAACAGGGTAACGATTTCGGCGGTGGAGCCGGAATTGGACAGCGCCAGGATGATGTCGTCCCGGGTGATCATGCCCATGTCGCCGTGGCTCGCCTCGGCGGGGTGGACGAAAAATGCGGTGGTCCCGGTACTGGCCAGGGTCGCGGCAATCTTGTTGCCGATGTGGCCGGATTTGCCCATGCCCACCACCACAACGCGGCCCTTGCTCCCCAGGATCAGTTCGCAAGCCTTCACGAAGTCGGCGTCGATATGGGCCAGCAGGCCTTCTACCGCTTCGATTTCGTAGCGGATGGTGCGCTGTGCGGATTGGATCAGGTCGGTGGATTGGCTCATGTCGGAAATCGGGTTGCCTGATGAAAAGGCCGGGATTATAGCGGGAATGCACGAAAGCCTCACCTGCGGATTACCCGGCGTACGCCTGTTTGAGCGATTTGTCGCGTGCAGGTTCCACACCAGAATGGCGCGTGATGGCCTGTACAGGGCCTGAACAGGCATCGCGATGGCCTTGGGAAGGGCCTGCCAGCGATGCTATAGTTCGCCACCAGTTCGGCCCGCTCGATACTTGCGTGCCTCCATGAAGGAGGCGTGCGTCTGAGTGACGTGGCTGCATCGCAAGGAGTCTAGATGAGCGTTGATAACGCCTACGCGGTCGAGTTGAAGGGTGTGACCTTCAAACGCGGCTCGCGCAGCATCTTCAATAATGTCGACATACGCATTCCCAAGGGCAAGGTCACCGGAATCATGGGGCCTTCGGGGTGTGGCAAGACCACGCTGCTGCGTCTGATGGGCGCGCAACTGCGGCCCGCCAGCGGCGAAGTCTGGGTCGCGGGGCAGAACCTGCCGACCCTGTCGCGCAGTGACCTGTTCGACGCCCGCAAGCACATGGGCGTGCTGTTCCAGAGTGGCGCGCTGTTCACCGACCTCGACGTGTTCGAGAACGTCGCATTCCCGCTGCGCGTGCATACCAAGCTGTCCGAGGAAATGATCCGCGACATCGTCCTGATGAAACTTCAGGCTGTGGGGCTGCGCGGCGCCATCGAGCTGATGCCGGACGAGCTGTCTGGTGGCATGAAGCGCCGTGTCGCGCTGGCGCGGGCGATTGCGCTGGATCCGCAGATCCTCATGTATGACGAGCCATTCGTCGGTCAGGACCCGATCGCCATGGGCGTGCTGGTGCGCCTGATCCGCCTGCTCAACGACGCCCTGGGTATCACCAGCATCGTGGTCTCCCACGATCTGGCGGAAACCGCGAGCATCGCCGACTACATTTATGTCGTGGGTGATGGTCAGGTACTTGGCCAGGGCACGCCCGAGGAACTGATGAACTCGGACAACCCGCGCATTCGCCAATTCATGAAAGGTGACCCCGACGGGCCGGTGCCTTTCCATTTTCCTGCGCCAGACTACCGCGCCGATCTCCTGGGGAAGCGTTAGATGCGCAGAAAATCCTTACTCGAACGTATCCGCCGTTTTGGCCGTTCGGCCATCGACGTGGTCGCGGTCATGGGGCGTTCCTGTCTGTTCCTGCTGCACGCCCTCGTGGGGCGCGGCGGTATCGGCGGTGGTTTCCAGTTGCTGGTTCGCCAGTTGTACTCCGTTGGCGTGATGTCGCTGGCGATCATCGTGGTTTCCGGTGTGTTCATTGGCATGGTGCTGTCGCTGCAAGGCTTCAGCATCCTGGCCAAGTACGGCTCGGAGCAGGCCGTGGGGCAGATGGTCGCCCTCACGCTGCTGCGTGAACTCGGGCCGGTGGTGACTGCCTTGCTGTTTGCCGGACGTGCCGGTTCGGCGCTGACTGCCGAAATTGGCAACATGAAGTCCACCGAGCAGCTTTCCAGCCTGGAAATGATCGGCGTGGACCCGCTCAAGTACATCGTCGCGCCACGCTTGTGGGCCGGTTTCATTTCCCTGCCGCTGCTGGCGATGATCTTCAGCGTCGTCGGGATCTGGGGCGGTTCGTGGGTCGCGGTGGACTGGCTGGGCGTTTATGAAGGCTCGTTCTGGTCGAATATGCAGAACAGCGTGTCCTTCACCGACGACGTGCTCAATGGCGTTATCAAGAGCGTCGTATTTGCCTTCGTCGTTACCTGGATTGCCGTATTCCAAGGCTATGACTGTGAGCCCACTTCAGAGGGGATCAGTCGAGCCACCACCAGAACCGTGGTCTATGCCTCGTTGGCAGTCCTGGGACTGGACTTTATTCTGACCGCCTTGATGTTTGGAGATTTCTGATGCAAAACCGCACCCTGGAAATCGGTGTCGGCCTGTTCCTCCTGGCCGGGATCCTGGCGCTGCTCCTGCTGGCCCTGCGTGTCAGCGGCCTGTCCGCCAGCCCCAGCAGCGATACGTATAAACTTTATGCAAATTTCGACAATATCGCCGGTTTGACTGTCAGAGCAAAAGTGACCATGGCCGGTGTGACCATCGGCAAGGTCACGGCCATCGATCTGGACCGCGATACCTATACCGGTCGGGTGACCCTGCAACTGGAAAAAAGCGTAGACAACCTGCCTACCGACTCCACTGCATCGATCCTGACCGCCGGGCTGCTCGGCGAGAAGTACATTGGCATCAGCGTCGGCGGGGAAGAAGCCGTGCTCAAGGACGGCGGTGTCATTCATGACACTCAGTCGGCGCTGGTACTGGAAGATCTGATTGGCAAGTTCCTGCTCAATACCGTAGGCAAAGAAGCTAAATAAGGAGTTTCCATGATTTCCATCCTGCGACGCGGCTTGCTGGTGTTGCTGGCGGCCATGCCACTGCTGGCCGTTGCGGCGACCCAGTCGCCCAAAGAAGTGATCCAGACCACCACCACGCAATTGTTGTCCGACCTCAAGGCCAACAAGGAGCAGTACAAGACCAATCCTGGTGCGTTCTACGAGGCACTGAATGCCAACCTGGGTCCGGTGGTGGATGCCGACGGCATCTCGAAAAGCATCATGACCGTCAAGTACTCGCGCAAGGCGACCCCGGAGCAGATGCAGCGCTTCCAGGAAAACTTCAAGCGCAGCCTGATGCAGTTCTATGGCAATGCCTTGCTGGAGTACAACAACCAGGGCATCACCGTCGGCAACGAGAAAAACGACGGCGACGGGCGCGCCAGCGTCGATATGACGGTCAAGGGCAACAATGGCGCCGTCTATCCGGTGTCCTACACCCTGACCCTGCTCAACGGCGAATGGAAAGTGCGTAACGTCATCGTCAACGGCATCAACATCGGCAAGCTGTTCCGCGATCAGTTCGCCGATGCCATGAGCCGCAATGGCAACGACCTGGACAAGACCATCGACGGCTGGGCTGGCGAAGTTGCCAAGGCCAAGGAAGCCACTGCGGACGCGGCGGAGAAGCAGGCGCAATGAGTGGCGGCACGGTGCAATTGGCCGAGCCGGGCGTATTGAGCCTGGCCGGCACCCTCGATTACCGGTCCGGCCCGGTCCTGCGCGAGCAGGGCAAGGCGCTGATTGCATCGAGCCCGTCCAGCCAGTTGGTGCTCGATTGCACCGGTGTCGAGCGCTCCAGCAGTGTCGGACTGTCGTTGTTGCTGGGCTTCATGCGTGATGCCCAGGCGACCGGAAAGCAGTTTGAAGTCCGCGGCATGCCCCACGGCATGCGGGAAATCGCTGAAGTCTACGGTCTGGACGAGCTGCTGACGCTGCAGTGACGACCACGCGAATCGTGGCCCCTCTGTCAGAGTCCTCGCTTACGGGGTTCGCAGGCGAGGGGCTTTTTTGTATGATGGCCGACCCGCGCGCACAGGGCGCCGATCGAGGTTGAGCATGCAGGCCGTAGAAGTTAAGAACTTCCTTGAAGAAAAGTTGCCGGACACCCGGGTCGAAGTTGAAGGCGAAGGCTGCAACTTCCAATTGAACGTAATCAGCGACGAGCTGGCGGCATTGAGCCCGGTCAAGCGTCAGCAGCAGATCTATGCTCACCTTAACCCGTGGATCACCGATGGCAGCATCCACGCGGTCACCATGAAATTTTTCAGCAGCGCAGCCTGGGCTGAGCGCACCTGAGCCACCTGTGGCGGCGAGAATCCAAATGGACAAACTGATTATTACTGGCGGCGCTCGTCTTGACGGCGAGATCCGCATCTCCGGTGCCAAGAACGCGGCCCTGCCGATTCTGGCCGGGACCTTGCTGTGCGACGGCCCGGTTACCGTGGGCAACCTGCCGCACCTGCACGACATCACCACCATGATCGAGCTGTTCGGTCGCATGGGCATCGAGCCTGTGATCGACGAGAAGCTGGCGGTGGAAATCGATCCACGCACCATCAAGACCCTGGTCGCGCCGTACGAGCTGGTGAAAACCATGCGCGCCTCGATCCTGGTGCTGGGCCCGATGGTTGCCCGTTTCGGCGAAGCCGAAGTCGCCCTGCCTGGCGGTTGCGCCATCGGCTCGCGTCCGGTTGACCTGCACATTCGCGGCCTGGAAGCCATGGGCGCGAAGATCGAGGTCGAAGGCGGCTACATCAAGGCCAAGGCGCCTGAAGGTGGCCTGCGCGGTGCGCACTTCTTCTTCGATACCGTCAGCGTGACCGGTACCGAGAACATCATGATGGCCGCTGCACTGGCCAAAGGCCGCAGCGTGCTGCAGAACGCCGCGCGCGAGCCGGAAGTGGTCGACCTGGCCAACTTCCTGATCGCCATGGGCGCCAAGATCCAGGGCGCTGGCACCGACACCATCACCATCGATGGCGTCGAGCGCCTGGGTTCTGCGACCTACCGCGTAATGCCCGACCGTATCGAGACCGGTACCTACCTGGTTGCTGCTGCCGTTACTGGCGGTCGCGTCAAGGTCAAGGACACCGATCCGACCATCCTCGAAGCCGTCCTTGAAAAACTCAAGGAAGCCGGCGCCGAGATCACCACCGGTGAAGACTGGATCGAGCTGAACATGCACGGCAAGCGGCCGAAAGCCGTCAACCTGCGTACCGCTCCGTACCCGGCGTTCCCGACCGACATGCAAGCGCAGTTCATCTCGCTCAACGCCATTGCCGAAGGCACTGGCGCGGTGATCGAGACGATCTTCGAAAACCGCTTCATGCACGTCTACGAGATGCACCGCATGGGCGCGCAGATCCAGGTAGAGGGCAACACCGCCATCGTCACCGGGACCAAGACCCTCAAGGGCGCGCCAGTAATGGCCACCGACCTGCGGGCTTCCGCCAGCCTGGTGCTGTCGGCGCTGGTCGCCGAAGGCGACACCCTGATCGATCGCATCTACCACATAGACCGTGGTTACGAGTGCATCGAGGAAAAACTGCAGATGCTGGGCGCGAAGATCCGCCGCGTACCGGGCTAGTCTACCTGCGGCGCAAGGACGCGCCACGAATTGAATTGAACGCCGCCGGTTGCCTGCATGGGCCGGCGGCTTTAAGCCGCATAAGGACCGACGTTTCCCATGTTGACCATCGCGCTGTCCAAGGGCCGCATTCTCGACGATACCCTGCCGCTGCTGGCGGAAGCGGGCATCGTCCCGACCGAGAATCCGGATAAAAGCCGCAAACTGATCATCCCCACGACCCAGGACGATGTACGCCTGCTGATCGTGCGGGCCACCGACGTGCCGACCTATGTCGAGCATGGTGCCGCCGATCTGGGTGTGGCCGGCAAGGACGTGCTGATGGAATACGGCGGCCAGGGCATGTATGAGCCGCTGGACCTGAAGATCGCCTGCTGCAAGCTGATGACTGCGGGTGCCATCGGCGCGCCGGAGCCGAAGGGCCGCCTGCGCGTGGCGACCAAGTTCGTCAACGTTGCCAAGCGCTACTACGCCGAACAGGGCCGTCAGGTCGATATCATCAAGCTCTACGGTTCGATGGAGCTGGCACCGCTGGTCAACCTCGCCGACAAGATCATCGACGTGGTCGACACCGGCAACACCCTGCGCGCCAACGGCCTGGAACCCCAGGAAGTCATCGCTACCATCAGCTCCCGCCTGGTGGTCAACAAAGCATCCATGAAGATGCAGCACGCCCGCATCCAGAGCCTGATCGACACCCTGCGTCAGGCGGTGGAATCGCGACACCGCGACTGACCTCTGCGCGCGACGTTCGGTCGCGCCCGTCTATCCGCGTCATAGCCAATTATCTCGGGTGCCCGCGCGTATGGACTGGTAGCTTAAGGGCGCCTGAGCATTCGCCAATTACCGAGGCCTTAGCTATGACCACGTCCACTGCAATTCGCCGACTCAATGCCGCTGACCCGGATTTCGCCCGACATCTGGATCATCTGCTGAGCTGGGAAAGCGTGTCCGACGACGCGGTCAACCAGCGGGTCCTCGACATCATCAAGGCCGTGCGCGAGCGCGGCGATGCGGCGCTGGTGGAGTTCACCCAGCGTTTCGACGGCGTCGACGCCAAATCCATCGATGACCTGATTCTCGGTCGCGAGCGTCTGGAACTGGCCCTGACCCGGATTACCCCGGAACAGCGCCAGGCCCTGGAAAAGGCTGCCGAGCGCGTGCGTATCTACCACGAGCGGCAGAAGCAGGATTCCTGGACCTACACCGAAGCCGACGGCACCGTCCTCGGCCAGAAAGTCACCCCTCTGGACCGCGCTGGCCTGTACGTACCGGGCGGCAAGGCATCGTACCCGTCGTCGGTATTGATGAACGCCATTCCGGCCAAGGTCGCTGGCGTCAAGGAAGTGGTGATGGTGGTGCCGACTCCGCGTGGCGAGATCAATGAGCTGGTGCTGGCGGCGGCGTGCATCGCCGGCGTCGACCGGGTCTTCACCATCGGCGGCGCCCAAGCGGTGGCGGCCCTGGCTTACGGCACCGAGAGCGTGCCGCAGGTGGACAAAGTGGTCGGCCCGGGCAACATCTATGTCGCCACCGCCAAGCGCCATGTATTTGGCCAGGTGGGTATCGACATGATCGCCGGCCCTTCGGAAATCCTTGTGGTCTGTGATGGCCAGACCGATCCGGACTGGATCGCCATGGACCTGTTCTCCCAGGCCGAGCACGACGAGGACGCCCAGTCGATCCTGGTCAGCCCGGACGCCGAGTTCCTCGACCGCGTGGCTGCCAGCATCGACAAGCTGCTGCCGACCATGGACCGTGCCGAGATCATCCGTACCTCGATCAACGGCCGTGGCGCGCTGATCCATGTCCGTGACATGGAGCAGGCGATCGAAGTCGCCAACCGTATCGCTCCGGAACACCTGGAGTTGTCGGTCGCCGATCCGCAAGCCTGGCTGCCGCAGATTCGCCACGCCGGTGCGATCTTCATGGGCCGCCACACCAGCGAAGCGCTGGGCGACTACTGCGCCGGGCCGAACCACGTGCTGCCGACCTCCGGCACCGCGCGTTTCTCCTCGCCGCTGGGGGTGTATGACTTCCAGAAGCGCTCGTCGATCATCTTCTGCTCCGAACAGGGCGCTTCCGAGTTGGGCAAGACCGCTTCGGTCCTGGCCCGCGGCGAATCCCTCAGCGCCCACGCGCGCAGTGCCGAATACCGCATCCTTGCCGACCAAGAGGGCAACTGAACATGAGTAAATTCTGGAGCCCCTTCGTCAAGGACCTGGTGCCTTACGTCCCGGGTGAGCAGCCGAAGCTGACCAAACTGGTCAAGCTCAACACCAACGAGAACCCCTATGGCCCGTCGCCGAAGGCGCTCGACGCCATGCGCGCCGAGCTGAACGACAACCTGCGCCTGTACCCGGACCCGAACAGCGACCTGCTCAAGCAGGCCGTTGCCCGTTACTACGACGTGCAGCCAAGCCAGGTGTTTCTCGGTAACGGCTCGGACGAAGTGCTGGCGCATATCTTCCACGGCCTGTTCCAGCACGACGCGCCGCTGCTGTTCCCGGATATCAGCTACAGCTTCTATCCGGTCTACTGCGGCCTGTACGGCATTCCCTTCGAGCCGGTGGCGCTGGACGAGCAGTTCCAGATCCGCGTCGCGGACTACCGCAAGCCCAATGCCGGGATCATCTTCCCCAACCCCAATGCGCCGACCGGCTGCCTGCTGGCGCTGGACGCCATCGAACAGTTGCTTCAGGCCAACACCGAGTCGGTGGTGGTGGTGGATGAGGCCTACATCGACTTCGGTGGCGAGACCGCCATCAGCCTGGTAGATCGCTACCCGAACCTGCTGGTGACCCAGACCCTCTCCAAGTCGCGTTCCCTGGCGGGACTGCGGGTTGGCCTGGCGGTGGGCCATCCCGACCTGATCGAGGCGCTGGAGCGGATCAAGAACAGCTTCAACTCCTACCCGCTGGACCGCCTGGCCATTGTTGGCGCGGCGGCGGCCTTCGACGACCGCGAGTATTTCGAAGAAACCTGCAACAAGGTCATCGCCAGCCGCGAGAAGCTGGTGGGCGAACTGGCTGTCCGTGGTTTCGACGTGCTGCCGTCGGCGGCCAACTTCATCTTCACTCGCCATCCGCAGCAGGATGCCGGTGAACTGGCGGGCAAACTGCGTGAGCAAGGGGTGATCGTGCGTCACTTCAAGCTGCCGCGGATCAGCCAGTTCCTGCGTATCACCATCGGTACTGAAGAGCAGAATCAGGCGTTGCTTGACGCGTTGAACTGATCTGGCATCGCCTCGCGAGCAAGCTCGCTCCTACAGGACACCCCCGCCGTTGAACTGCGCCCCGGAAGTTGGACACCCATCCAACACCGGGGTGTTTTGCATGACCACGTATTCCAAGCAGTTCAAGCTGTCCGCCATCCAGGCCTTCATCAACCGAGGCCGTGGCTTTCGCCATGT
>NZ_FYDX01000021.1 GCF_900187455.1 Pseudomonas sp. Irchel 3E13
GCTTCGAGACGATCGACCAACTACGTGTCGGAATTGACGAGTACATCCGCTACTACAACCACGAACGCATCAAGATGAAGCTCGGCGGCCTGAGCCCTGTAGCCTACAGAGCACAGGCCGCGTAGCCTTACACAATTACTGTCCAACTTTTGGGGCGCGGCTCATCAGTGTCGATTCTGTAGGAGCGAGCTTGCTCGCGAAGGCCACAACTGGCCTGACTGACTGGCATTACGCCGCAACGGCGGTTTTTACGATTCAGCTTCGGTTTCCTGGCGCCTCAGTCCATCAGAACGCCGGCAGTACCGCGCCGCTGTATTTCTTCTCAATAAAGGTTTTCACCTCAGGCGAGGTCAGGGCCTTGGCCAGTTTCTGGACGGCATCGCTGTCCTTGTTGTCCGGACGTGCCACCAGGAAGTTCACGTAAGGCGAGTCGCTGCCTTCGATCACCAGCGCGTCTTTCGCCGGGTTCAGACCAGCTTCCAGCGCGTAGTTGGTGTTGATCAAGTCCAGGTCCACCTGGTCCAGCACACGCGGCAGCATGGCCGATTCCAGTTCGCGGAATTTCAGTTTTTTCGGGTTCTCGGCGATGTCTTTCGGGGTCGCCAGGGCGTTTTTCGGATCCTTCAGGGTAATCAGGCCAGCCTTCTGCAACAGCAGCAGGGCACGACCACTGTTGCTGCCCTCGTTCGGGATGGCCACGGTAGCGCCTTCCTTCAGCTCGCTCAGGCTCTTGACCTTCTTCGAGTAGCCACCGAACGGTTCGACGTGAACGCCGATCACGGTCACCAGATTGGTGCCTTTGCCTTCGTTGAAGTTCTTCAGGTACGGCAGGGTCTGGAAGTAGTTGGCGTCCAGACGCTTCTGGTCAACCTGCACGTTCGGCTGCACGTAGTCGGTGAAGACTTTGATTTCCAGGTCCACGCCTTCTTTGGCCAGGGTCGGCTTGATCAGCTCGAGGATTTCAGCGTGGGGAACCGGAGTCGCGGCAACCACCAGTTTTTCACCGGCGTGGGCAAAACCGGCAACCGACAGCGCGGCGGCCAGGGCAGTCATCAACAACGTCTTTTTCATGTGCAGTCCTTATTGGTATCCGCGCCTTGTGGGCCTCGGTAAGTGTTGGTTGGCCGGGCCCGTATTGCCCGGCGTGAGGCGGACAATACCGAGATTTTTTATTCCTTAAAAATATCTTTTGCTTAGCTGGTTATGCCTTTTTGTTCGAATGCGACCATGCAGGGTGCGCAACGCTCTAGCTCGCGGCTTGCGTGAGACGCAACAGGGTTTTCTCCAGCAAACGCTGCAACGCACGACGCTCCGCGGCGTCGCCTTGCTTGCTGATGTGCTCCAGCCGTTCGGCCAGTGCCGAAAGTGGCGTCGGCAAATTCAGGTGTTCCGGCAGGATCTCGTCACCGCTGCCCAGCAACAGGGCGAAGTGAATGACGTTCTCCAGCTCGCGGGTATTGCCCGGCCAGTCGTGCAACTCCAGCACCCGCTGCGCCGCCTCGCTCAGCAGCGGCACCGGCAGGTTCAGCCGTGGGCTGTAGATCCCGATGAAGTACTCGGCCAGGGGCAGGATGTCGCCAACCCGCTCGCGCAGCGCCGGCAGTTCCAGCCGGCCTTCGTGGAGGTAGTCGTACAAGCGCTGGTGGAAGCGCCCCGCCGCCACCGCCTGGGCCAGGTCGATGCTGGTGGCCGCGACAAGGCGCACGTCCACCGAATGCGCCTGCTGCGCGCCGACGCGAGTCACCTCGCGGTTCTCCAGCGCCGCCAGCAGCTTGACCTGAATCGCCAGCGGCAGGTCGGCGATTTCGTCGAGGTAAAGGGTTCCGCCGTTGGCCGAGCCGAACCAGCCGGCGCGGCTGCTGGCCGTGCCGCTGTGGGCGCCGGCGGCGTAGCCGAACAGCTCGGCATCGGCGTAAGTCGGGCTGATCGCCCCGCAGTTGACCGAGACGAACAGCCCGCCGCGATCACTGGCGCGGTGGATCTGCCGGGCCAGCAATTCCTTGCCGGTGCCGGATTCGCCACGGATCAGCACCGGCAGCGCCAGCGGCGCGAGAATCTCCAGTTCCTCGCGCAACTGGCGCGAACGCGGATCGACAAACACCAGCGCCTTGGCGCGGATGCTCAGCGGGCTCTTGTCGAGTTCGGGGAAGGTCAGCAGCGGCTGGCCGAAAGTGTCTTGTGCAGTCATGGCAAAACTCCCGCCCGGGCACTCCTGGCCCGGGCGTTAAGCGGTAAAAAGAAAAAGAGTGCGGTGGAATCAGGCGCGGCGAAGGGCGCCTTGTTCCAGACGGCTTTGCAGGCGGTACAGGTAGGCGAAACCCTGCTCCCAGCGGCGATGCCCGGATTTGACGTTGATGTGTCCGGCGCCGCCGAGCACGCCGGCTTCGGCGCCCCAGGCACGGGCCAGTTGCATCGCCCGTGGGGCGCTGACGGCCGGGTCGTTGTCCGACGTGACCACCTGGCTCGGGAAGGGCAGTTGTTGCATGGGAATCGGTGCGAAGTTACGCAGCGCCGGCGCGCAGGCTGGGCGTTCGACATCCGCCGGCGCCACCAGCAGCGCCCCGCGTACTCGCCGCAGCAGCGCCGGGCTGGCCTGGGCCGCCCAGTGGGAAACGGTGATGCAACCGAGGCTGTGAGCGATCAGGATCACCGGCGCGTCGTCGGCGGCAATCGCCTGCTCCAGCGCGGCGACCCAATCCTCGCGCTTCGGTGTCAGCCAGTCGGCCTGCTCGACACGGGCGCTATTGGGCAGCGTGCTGTGCCAATGGCTTTGCCAGTGCTCGTCTGGCGAACCTTGCCAGCCGGGGACAATCAGGTAACGGATCGACTCGTTGCGCATGGGGAATTACCTCCTGCTGCGGTTGCGTGCATGCCGGCAAGTATTAGCGCTGGGGTTATATCCGTAAAGGAATAAGAAGCTATTTATTAATAACCAAAACAAGAGAAGGACCGCAGTGCGGTCCCGTTGTGGTTACTCGGTGGCTTGCTGCCATTCGGCCTTTTCCATGCCGTCGATCAGGGCATCGATCAGCGCCTTGGCGGCTTCCACGCCGTGCATCGCCAGCCAGACGAAGTTCGCTCTGCCGGCGTCTTGTCCGGTCGCTTCCTGGGCGGAGTAGTAAGCGCAGCGGAGGAACATCGAGGCGTGAACCAGCGTGCTGTGGGGGTCGATACCGGCGTTGACGGAAAACAGAGGAGGGTGGTCGGCGGGGCATTCGCCGAAGTGGCGCGTGCAGGTGGGGGATAGGGGTGGGTCGGGGACTATTTTTTTCATCAAGAACTCCAGTGCGATATGGAGCTGATACCCGACCGTTTCCACACGGATAGGGTGGCAGCTGTACGCGGGGTGGAAAACCGGGGCACTGGAGAGCCCGGCAGGCCCGAAGGCCTCCCGCGCACAGCCGCCATAGCGACTGCTCTCCAATACCCGGGTTTCCACGCCCGATCGCCGCTTTGACAGCGACCGGAGAAGCCTAGAGGGTGTGGGTTTCCCGGGCAAGGAAGGTGGGACCGACAGACCGCGTAGGGTACGTCCTAGGAGTTTTGGGTTCCACAAACTTTGTGTTTGCAGGTGTCTGGAATAGGCCTTTCTGAAGGTCGCGTCAGGGCCACCAGGCGCATGCCGATAGATATTTTTCGCTCTCAAGATCGAGCGCCGCCCGCGCGGCGCATCGCGAGCAAGCTCGCTCCTACATTGGTTGCAACGTGCCATGGCCTGACAGAGAGGTGTTGCCTGCTCTTGGCGCTTGGCGATGAATCGCGGGGAGGCTGTTGAGGTCGACTCGATACCGCGTCGTACAAACAAGGCTGCCAACCATGGCCTGACAGACATAGGCACGTTGCAAACCTCTGTCTGTAGGAGCGAGCTTGCTCGCGATGCGCCGCGCGAGCGGCGCTCGATCTTGAGAACCCTGAAAACCCCTCGGCTAGCGCCTGAAAGCAAAAAGCCCCGAGGCTTTCGCACTCGGGGCTTTTGCTGAATCTGTATATCGGCCTGTTCTTTCGCCTTCGCTTATCCCGCTCACTGGCTAGGAGAGGCTTTCGCCTCCGAAATCGATACCCCCTTTCGGGTTCCGGTCCGTATCGATGGGGGCAAATCTACCGCTGCCTGACCTCTTCGTCAACCTGGGGTCCCCGTTACACCTGTCACAAAAAAAGGCCAGCCCCTGCCACAGGACCGGCCTTCAAGTTTGCCTGAGTTGCGTGTTGCTCAGCGGGCGGTGATCACCGACAACTTGGTAATCCCCGCACGTTCGATGGAAGCCATGGCGCGGGCCACTTCTCCGTAATTCACACCGTCATCAGCCTGCAGTTGCACCCGCACATCGGGGTCTTTGGCCTTGGCCGTCTGCAAGTTGATCTCCAGCAGATCCGGCTGGATTTCGTCCTTGTTGATAAACACCTTCCCTGCGCCGTCGATGCTCACCACCAGCGGGTCTTTCTGTTCCACCGGGGCCACGGCCTCGGTCTTGGGCAGGTTGATCGGGATCGCATTGGTCAGCAGCGGCGCGGTCACGATGAACACCACCAGCAGTACCAGCATCACGTCCACCAACGGGGTGACGTTGATCTCACTCAGTACTTCATCACTGTCCTGGGTCGAAAAAGCCATGTCACACCGCCTCTTTCACGGGCTGGCCGGCCTGGGTGTTGGCCTTGTGCAGCGTTGGGTGGGCGATGACGCGGAAGGCACTCTTCTGCGCGAGGCTGTAGAAGTCGTGAGCGAAGTCGTCGAGGTCGGCGGCGGTCAGTTTCAGGCGACGCAGGAAGTAGTTGTAAACCAGCACCGCCGGGACGGCGACGGCGATACCCACGCCGGTGGCAACCAGTGCCGCACCAATCGGGCCGGCCACGGTTTCCAGGCTCGCCGAGCCCGCAGCGCTGATGCCTTTCAGGGCTTCCATGATGCCCCAGACAGTACCGAACAGGCCGATGAACGGCGAGGTGCTGCCGATACTGGCGACTACGGCGAGGCCGGTTTCCAGCGAGCGGCGTTCACGTACGATCTGTTGGCGCAGGGCACGTTCCAGGCGGTCCTGATGGTTGATCGACTGGCTCAGGTCAGCGGCATGGCCAGGCTCGCCAACGGCGATGGCGGCATAACCGGCCTGGGCGACGCGGGCAGCGGAACCCGGTTGGGTCTGCGCCAGGTCGGCGGCCGAGTCGAGGCTGGACGCGGCCCAGAATTGTTTGTGGAAGCGCTTGTCCTGGTTCTTCAGGCGGACAAACTGCACGGTCTTGACCAGGGCCAGGCCCCAGGTGACGACGGAGAAGCCGACCAGCAGCCAGATCACCGCGCTTTCGATGGATTCAAGTGGGGAGGCCAATACGCTCATGATGTGTTCTCTCTCGGGTTACGCGAATTTGGGTTAGCGAATCTTGAAATCGATGGGCACGCTCACCCAGCCTTCCTGGGCGACATCGCCCTGCTTGGCCGGGACGAAGCTCCAACGCTTTACCGCTGCCAGCGCGGCGTCATCGAGTTGGTCACGTCCGCTGCTTTTCTGGATCTGGATCTCGCCCGGCTTGCCGTTGGCGAGCACCTTGACCCGCAGCAGCACCGTGCCTTCCCAGCCGCGACGCTGGGCCAGCGACGGGTATTCCGGCGCCGGGTTTTTCAGGTACGCCGCGTTGGCCGAAGCCGGGGTCACCGGGGCGGGCGCGGGCGGTGCCGGCGGTTGTGGCGCGGCGACCGGTGGAGCCGGGGTCGGCGGTGGTGTCTGCACCGGCGGCTGCGGTACCGGCTTTGGCACGGGCTTGGGCACAGGTTTTGGCTTGGGCACAGGCTTGGGCGGCGGCGGCTTCACGGCCAGTTCGTCTTCCACCGGTGGTGGCGGCTCGACTGGTGGCGGTGGCTGGACCACGGGCGGCGGCGGCTCTACCACCGGCGGCGCCGGCTGGGAGAATTCGATGGTCATCGGTGGAATTTCTGGCGGTACGACCGGCAGAACCGGGGTCGGCGCCTGGCTGATCCAGTACGCGGCCGCGCCATGCAACACCAGGGCAAACACCCCAAGCAGGACTTTCTCACGACGGTTCAGGGCGCTGCGCGGCGTGCGCTGCAAGCGCTGCTGCGCCAGCGGAACACGGTGCGGACGGCCGAGATCGACCAGTTCGCCCGGCGCCGGGCGCCACAGCACATCGAGGGCGCTGGCGGCGGTCTGGACATTACCCATTGATAGACTCCTGGGGGTTCAATGCATTTCCTTCGAAGGCGGTCGGTCAGGGATGAAAAGCGCCTTCGCTTGCGGTGGATGATCGGGGCGAGACGCTTATCTCTGAAAGTAATCTTTAAAGTTATGGATAGAACTTGTTCGAATATGAGGTTTTGCCGAATCGCTACAGCCCACGTATTTCAAGGGCTGTAGCGATGCGGGCATTTCGCCATGCTTTTGCGGCATGAAAAATATTCCTCAAAGGCATGGGGAAATCGCCTCAGAAGTCGTAGCGACCGGTCACGCCCAGGGTTCGCGGCGTGCCGAGCAGGCCTTCATAGCCACCGTTGGCCGCGCTCCACAGCGTGGTGTAGTAGGTCTTGTCGAAGGCGTTTTTCAGCCACAGGGAGACATCCCACTGGCCTTGGCCGAGGTCGCCGCGCAGGCCGGTGGAGAGGTTGACCACGGCGTAGCTGGGGATGCGCGCGTAGTCCGAATCCTCGACCACGCCCACCGCTTTTGAGCGGAACGCATAGCTGGCGGTGACGTAGGGTTGCAGGCCGTTGGCGAGGTCCCACTGGTACTGGCCGTTGGCGTTGGCGATCCATTTCGAGGCGCCGACCACCTGGTGCCCGGAGAGGTCGCAGGACGCCGGGGCACCCGGTTGCAACGACACTTCCGGCGGGCACGGGGCATCTTTGTAGGAGAGGTAGCGGACGTCGTTGTAGGAGCCGTTGACGTTCAGCGTCAGCCCGCGCACCGGCACCAGGGTGCTTTCGAATTCCACCCCGCGTGAGCGCACCGAGCCGGCGTTGGTCAGGTACTGCACGCGGTTGGCTTCGTCGTAGGCGTTGGTCTGGTAGCCGTTGACCTGGGTCCAGAACAGGTTGGCGTTGAGTTGCAGGCGCTTGTCCCACAGCGTGCTCTTGAAGCCCAGCTCGGCGTTGTTGGCGCGCTCGGTGCCGACCAGCAGCGAATCGGCGCCGGCGACGGGCGCGGTGGCCACCGTCAGGTTGACCCCGCCGGACTTCTCGCCGTGGGACAGGGTGGCGTAGCCGAGCAGGTCATCGCTGAAGCGATAGCTGAGGTTGAGCAACCCCGACGGGCTGGCGCTGTACTGGTTGAGGTCGCCCGACTCGTAGGCGCCGACCCGGCCCTGCCGCGCGGTGGCCGCCGCCCCGGCGACGGCCGCGCCGCCCTGCGGAGCGTTGCGGTTGACCCGGGCGCTCTTCTCTTCATAGGTGCCGCGCACGCCCGCGGTGAAATCGAGGCGGTCGCTGAGGTGCCAGGTGCCTTGGGCGAATAGCGCGAAGCTGTCGGTTTCGATATGGCCTTTACCGAGGGTAGTGACGTTGGCCAGGGCGCCGGTCGGCGTGCCGTTCCAGATGTCGGCCTGCGGGCCGTAGTAGTTGAAGGAGCGGTTATCCAGGTCGGAGCCGAAGTAGTAGGCGCCGAGCACGTAGTCGAAGAAGCCGCCCGTGGGCGAGGCCAGGCGAAATTCCTGCGACCACTGTTTATCGCGCACCGAGACCCCGGCGTTGTACGCCGCCGGCACGTTGAGGCCGTCGTCGTTGCGCGGGGTGAAATCCCACCAGCGGTAGCTGCTGACCGAGGTCAGGGTGAAGTCATTGTCGAGGGTCCAGTTGGCTTCCAGCGAGGTGCCGCCCTGGAACACGGTGACGTGCTGGTCGTTGTCCAGATTGACCTTGCGCTTGCTGCCGTCGACCAGCGTCGCACCCGCCGCCGCCGCACGGCTTTCATAACGGTTGACGCCGTTGATGGTCGGCCCGGTGCTGAACAGCACGCGGGTGCCGGCGCTGGAATCTTCCTCGTTGTAGTCGCCGATCCAGCGCAGGTTGAAGCGCTCGTTGGGCTTGTACAGCAGTTGCCCGCGGAAGCCCTGGCGCGAGCCGCCGTTGAGGGTGTGGCCGTCGTATTCGTTTTTGATGTCGCCGTCGTTGCGGGTGCGGTAGGCCGAGAAGCGGCCGGCGAGGGTGTCGCTGAGCGGACCGGAGATCGTGCCCTTGGTCTGGAAGTAGCCGTCCTCGCCCACCGAGGTTTCTATGCTGCGTTCCGGGGTGAAGCTCGGCGCGCGGGTGCTGATGTTGATGACCCCGGCGGTGGTGTTCTTGCCGAACAGGGTGCCTTGCGGGCCGCGCAGGACTTCAAGCTGCTCGATGTCCATCAGGTCGAAAACGGCCATGCCCGGGCGCCCGAGGTAGACGTTGTCGAGGTACAGCCCGACGCTGCCTTCCAGGCCGTCGCTGGCCGGGTTGTTGCCCAGGCCGCGGATCGACACGCTGGACTGGCGCGCATGCATGTAGGCGACGTTGACGCTGGGCACCAGTTGCTGGAGGTCCTGGATGCGGTAGATGCGCTGGCTTTCCAGGGCCTGGCCGTCGAGCACGCTCATGGGGGTCGGCACGTCCTGGGCGCTTTCTTCGCGGCGGCGGGCGGTGACGGTGACCGTCTTCAACTGGCTGTCGGCCTTGGCGGCGGGGGCTGGCTCGGCGCGGCCTGCATCGGCGGCCTGCGCCGGCAGCCAGTGCGCGCTGCCCGCCAGCAGCAAGGCCAGGGGCAGGCGCTTGAGCCGCCGTGAAGACAAGGGTGCAGCGGAAGACGAAAGGCTCATGAGCGGCTCCTGTTCAGGAAATTCTTATTCCCTGAAGTTATTTATTTATGTTTTTACATATGTTTACCGAATAAGAGATTGCCTTTATAAGGAGTGCAACCGAGGCAGAGCAAATGCATTTGCCCGATACTTTTTATGTGAAAAATGCATATCGATCTTCGCCAACTCCGCCACCTGATCGCCCTCGCCGAGCACCGCAGCTTCGTCGCCGCGGCGAGCGCGGTGAACCTCTCGCAATCGGCGTTCAGCCGCAGCATTCAGGCGCTGGAGCACAGCGCCGGGTGTCAGTTGGTGGATCGCTCGAACAAGGAATTGCCGCCGACCAAGCAGGGCCTGGTGGTGCTGGAACATGCGCGCCGGCTGGTCAGTGGCGCGTGCCAGTTGAGCAACGAGATCCGCCAGTTCAACGGCCTGGAAGCCGGCGAACTGCGCTTTGGTTGTGGCCCGGCGCCCGCTGCTGGGCTGGTGCCGCGGGCTATCGCCGGCTTTATCGAGCGGTATCCGAAGGCGAGGGTGCAGTTTCAGGTGGATGACTGGCAGAGCCTGAACCGCCGCCTGCTGGCCGAAGACTTCGAGTTCTTCGTCGCCGACACCCGCAGCTTCGAGGCCGACCCCACTTACCAAACCCTGCGCCTGAAACCGCGCCGTTGGTATTTCTGCTGTCGCGCCGGGCATCCGCTGGCCGCCCGCGCCAGTGTCAGCGCCGAAGAATTGCTGCAGTACCCGCTGGCGGTGACCCTGCGCCCGCCAAACCTGCGCAAGGTCATCGCCGACCTCAGCGGCCACCCGGATGTGGAGGCCAATGTCGAATGCGAAAACAGCCACAGCCTGCTCACCGTGGTCCTGCACTCCAACGCCATTGGCATCTGCGGCGCCTACAGCGACAGCCTGCGCAGCACGCGGGGCGAGCTGGTGCGGCTGAAGATCGACGGGCTGAACGACGACTGTGAAGAGCTTTACACCCGCTACGGCATCGTCAGCCGCGCGCGCCAACGCCTGGCGCCATTGGCCGAGGCGATGATCGAGCAGATCGTGCGCACCGACCAGAACGAGGAAGACCTCGACGCCGCCGCCCTGGAACGCCTGGCCGTGTGAGGCGTTGCGCCGGACGCATCGCCGGTATTCGGCAAATGCGCTTGTCGCCGGGCGCCGTGGCGGCGAAAACAGTCGCCTGCCCTTTCATCCGGTGACTGCCATGCCCCAGCCTTCTCCCGTGCGCAACGTGCTGTACATCATGTGCGACCAACTGCGTCGCGATTACCTGTCTTGCTACGGCCATCCGCACCTGCACACGCCGAACATCGACCGTCTCGCGGCAGCCGGCGTGCGCTTCAGTCGCGCCTACACCCAGGGCACGATTTGCGGGCCGTCGCGGATGTCGGCCTACACCGGCCGTTACGTCAGCAGCCATCAGGTCTCGTGGAACGCCGTGCCGTTGCCGCTGGAGGAACTGACCCTCGGCGACTACCTGCGCCCGGCCGGCATCCGCACCGCGCTGGTGGGCAAGACCCACGCCACGCCCAACCTCGACGCCCAGCAGCACCTGCACCTCGACCCGGCCAGCGCTGCCGTCGAGCAGCTCAACGAGGTGGGTTTCGAGCCCTATGTGCGGCATGACGGCATCTTCCCCGACGACCCGCTGTTCAGCGACAAACGCGAAACCGCGCCCTACACCCGTTACCTGCGCGAGCACGGTTTCGACGGCGACAACCCCTGGCACACCTGGGCCAACGCCGCCGAGGGCGAAAACGGCGAGGTGCTCAGCGGCTGGCACATGCGCAACGCCCATTTGCCGACCCGCCTGCCGGAACAGCATTCCGAGACCGTCTACACCACCGACCGCGCCATCGACTTCATCCGCGAACAGGCCGAGCAGCCGTGGTGCCTGCACCTGTCGTACATCAAGCCGCACTGGCCCTATATCGCCCCGGCGCCGTACCACGCGCTGTATGGCGCCGCGCAGGTGCAACCGGCGGTGCGCGCCGAGGAATCGCGGCTCAGCGACCACCCGGTGTACGCCGCGTTTCGCCAGCATCAGGAGAGCGTGAATTTCTCCCGCGACGACGTGCGATTGAAGGTGATCCCGACGTACATGGGCTTGATCAAGCAGATCGACGACCAGCTCGGCCGGCTGTTCTATGAGCTGCAGAGCAGCGGGCGCTGGGACGACACGCTGATTGTGTTCACCAGCGACCACGGGGATTTCCTGGGTGACCACTGGCTGGGGGAAAAGGAGTTTTTACTGGAGCCGGCGGTGGGTGTGCCGTTGATCGTGCGGGACCCGCGACCGCAGGCGGACGCCACCCGGGGCACGGTGGACGAGCGCCTGGTGGAAACCATCGACGCCGTACCGACTTTCCTCGACGCCCTCGGCCTGCCGCCCGCCGACCACCGACTGGAGGGGCGTTCGCTGGTGCCGCTGCTGCACGGCACTGCATCGGACTGGCGGCGCTATGCGATTGCCGAGTACGACTACGCCTTCCAGTCACCGGCGCGGGAACGGCTGGGCCAGCCCATCGACCGTTGCCGCATGACCATGGTGCGCAGCGAGCGCTGGAAGTACCTGGCGTATGACGGTTTCAGGGCGCAGTTATTCGACCTGGAGAATGACCCGGAGGAATTGAACGACCTTGGCGCTGACCCGGCGTATGCGGCGGTGCGCGAGGAGCATCAGGGGTATTTGTGGGAATGGCTGCGCGGCTTGAAGCGCCGCACCACCATCAGCCATGCCGAGATCGAACGGCGAGGGCAGTGGTTCAGGTATGGCGAACCGCGGGAGGACAGTGTGGTGAAGATTGGGGTTTGGTAATTGGCGGGGCTGGCATGTCTTCAGGGTCCTTGAGATCGAGCGCCGCCCGCGCATCGCGAGCAAGCTCGCTCCTACAGAGGTTTGCAACGTACCTATGTCTGTCAGGCCATGGCACGTTGCAATCACTGTAGGAGCGAGCTTGCTCGCGATGCGCCGGCGGCGCTCAATCTTGAAAGCGCTGAAGAACTATCGCCTAGCACTTGGTGGCCATAACCAGATCCTCTGAGCCCCAAAACAGCACCGACCATTCCCTGACCTAAACTTTCACTCCCCAAGGCGATCAATCCCTTAACCCCCCAGCCCAAGGAGTGCCCCATGGAATTGACCAACCACAAATTCTCGGAGTTGTTCAAACAGCTTGGCCTGCCCGACGATCCCAAGGGCATCGATCAATTCATCACCAGCCATTCGCCGCTCAAAAATGAAATCAAGCTGGTGGATGCACCGTTCTGGACGCCCTCGCAGAGGGCCTTTCTCAAGGACCAGTTCATTGAGGATTCCGATTGGATCGTGATGGTCGATCAGCTTAACGAGGCCCTCAGAAATAAACGCTGAGCGGCACCCTATGTCCCCAGTTGGCGTTGCTATGCTCAGAAAAAAACAACAAGGGGACAGCGCCAATGAAAGACCCCTACGCCGTTGGCTTCTGGGCTGCCGTGACAGCCTTGAGCCTGCTGACCGCCGGTTATTTCTACGGGGTCAGGGAAGTCCACCAGCTCGATCAGGCCCGGCAGTTCCTCTACGGATCCGCCGGTCTGATTGCGGCCCTCGCCTTGAGCGCGTTGGCCTGGATTCGCTGGCAACTGCTCAAGGTGCGCCGACGCCAGTTGGAACAGGGCCGGACGATGGTCGCTATCTGGAACACCAAGGTGGCGCTGCGTCGGGTCGAAACCGTGTTCGATCGCTATTTTTGGGGGAGTTACTGGCAACCTGGACGCACCTTCCAGGAAGTCATGGGCGAACTCGAAGGCACGCCGCTCGAGCGTAGCCTGGAAGCCCTCAAGGCGCAGTGCCAGGAACTCGATCAGGAAATCCACGACCACCACCGCCACTGGCTGAACAATGCCCGCGAGCTGTCCAGCGTGGCGGCGGCCATGGCCCGCGAGCGCTACCAGCTCGACCTGTGCGATTCGCAACAGAGCCAGCGGCGCGGCGGCGCGGTGCTCAACCGCGACCTGGAAGTGCTGGTGTACACCTGGTCGGCGCGGTTGCGCAGCTTCGACCACCAGCTCGACGAGCTGGAGGGCGAATACCGCTGAAGGGCGATCACTCGCCGCGGATGTACTGCTCCAACTGACGAATCAGGTCGGCCTGTTCGGCGATGGCTTCCTTGACCAGGTCGCCGATCGACAGCAGGCCGAGCAGCTCGCCGTTCTCGACCACCGGCAGGTGCCGCAGGTGACTGTCGGTCATCATGTTCATGCAGGTGTCGACATTCTGGTGGGAATCCACGGTGATCACCGGCGAGCTCATGATCTCGCTGACCGCCGTGCCGACCGAAGACCGGCCCTTGAGCACCATCTTGCGCGCATAGTCGCGCTCACTGACGATCCCCACCACCTTGCCGCCCTCGACCACCGGCAGCGCACCGACGTTCTTCTCGGCCATCACCAACAGCGCTTCCAGCACCGTCTGGTGAGGCTTGATGGTGTAGACCTGTTGAACGTGCTGGGACTTCAACTTCAATAGCTGTGCCACGGTTTTCATTGCGCGCCCTCTGCATGGGGGTTGGGTGTAGGAACGCCAGATACCCTCAAGAATCGTGCACGCGGGGCAAGGGGGCAAGGCCGAAAACGGCATGAACCCGATTGAAAAGCGTCATCGCCGGTTTTTTTGTCGCCTAACCCCCGCTGGATCAACTTTTCTGCACGATCACCTGGCTGCCCAGGTCATGAATCATCGCTTCCAGCGTCGGCTGCAAGGCGCGGAACATCTCCGGCGAACAGACCGCTCCCGGGTTGTGGAAATCCAGGCGCCGGGTGACCACCACGGTGTTGCCCTCGCGGCGGTAGTCGGCGCTGTAGTCGACGTACTCGGCCTTGAGCGACACCGGCTTGGGCGTGGCGATGATTTCCACCTGGGCCGGGAATTCGAAGCGGGCGACTTCCTCGGTCACCCCCGAAATGCAGGTGAACGCCTGGTTCCGTTCCTTCTCGGTGACGAAGCCGAAGACGTTCTGCGCGATGCCGCCGGTGAAGCTGCTCAGGGTCGGCATGCCGATCGGGCCGGGCAGGTTGACCAGGTTGCGGGTATGACCGTTGATCGTCAGGGCGAAGTTGTAGCCCTGCTTGTCCAGTTTCTTGCCCTCGACGGAGCCGCTGCCGGACTGGCCATAGGCGCTGAGGATGCGCTGCATGAGCATGTCGCGCTCGGCCGCCGGCATGTTGCGCAGGCCGTAGCGGTTCAGCTCGGCGGCCCAGCCCTGGATGGTCGAGTCATGCTTGAAGTCCGCCGCGCCGCTGTCGCTGATGTTGAAGGTGGTGGTGCTTTTCACCAGGCTTGGCTGGACCGCTGGGGTGTGGCCGAGGGTGGCCGGACCGGTCAGCACGGTGGGTTTGTCGAGCACCGGCACGGGCAGGAAACCGGCGGCGATGGCTTTCATCGTCGGGTCCAGGTACAGGTCCAGGCTCGGCACGTAGGTAATGCTGTGGTTGATCACCCCGAGGGTCGGCACCTTCGGCAACACGTAGGCGGTGCCGAGGTTGACCAGCGCCGGCGTGCCGTGGATATCCACCGCCTCCAGCAGGGCCAGCAGCAGCGCGACATGGTCCTTGCAGTCGCCATAGCGGTTGCTCAGCACGGTATCGGCGGCATGCGGCACCACGCCGCCGGCACCGATATAGACGGCGACGTAGCGGATGTTCTTGCGCACCCAGTCACTCAGCACCAGGGCCTTGGCCCGCGGCTCGCTGACGTTGGCGGTGAGCGATTTTGCCAGCTCGGCGATTGCCGGGGTCACCTCGACCTTGGCCCGCGCCGCGTAGGCTTGGGCGAAGGCGGCGTAATCCTTGAAGGTCGACACCGCCAGGTACTGGCCGTAGTCGGCGTAAGCCACTGAGCCGATCTCCCGGCGCGGTTGCTTCGCGGGCTGGTAGTCCCAGCGGTAGACCTTGCGCCCGGCCTCGGCTTTCGGGCTCGATGCCTTGAAGCCCTTGGCCTCGGCGTTCAGCGCGAGTCCGGTGGGCAGGTCGTAGATCAGGGTCAGTTGTTTGGTCGGGCTCAGTTCAGGGAACACCAGTTCCTCGAACTGGCCGGGGAACAACGCCGTGTTGCGCTGGCGCTTGTAGGTCAGCACCAGCCGGTCGCCGACCGCCACCTCGGGGAAGATCACCACTTTGACCAGGCTGTCGAAGAACATCGGCGCGTCGGCCGACGCCTGCTCCTGTTGTTCCTTGATCTGCTCGGCAGTGACCGCGACTTTGCGGCCATCAGGCTTCTGGGTGTACGCCTCGACCACGTCGAGGGCTTCCAGGGTGCGGTTATACGGCAGGGACTGCTGGGCGCGGGCCTTGATCGCGCGTTCTTCATTGATCAGGTAAACCAGCTCGTGGCGTACCTCGAAACTGCCGTCGGCTTCTACCCGAGTGGTGCGGATGTCCTTTTCCACGGTGATCGACTTGTCGCTGCCGTCCTCGGCGGCGTGGGCCAGGTTCAAGGTGAACAGGCAAACCAGCAGGCCCAGCCACTGTGCCGGGCGTGAAACGAACCACTTCATAGAGATCCTTCTTGCAAAAATTCCAGGACTGACAGACGAAATGCGAATCAGTTGTAGGAGATTTTGCCTGAGAAGGTGGCCGTGATGGAATGTTGCCCCTCGTGGCTCATGTGTCACGAGGCCATGACCGCATTTGCCACGTACCCTTCGCGCTTGCACGCATCGCAGGTTAAATTGCCATTATTTCCCGGCCATCGCCCGTGCCGCGGCACACCGAGCAAGGAGCAACAACCATGAGTCTGTGGGACGACCTGAAGAAAAAAGCCATCGACGCCAATCCGGAACTGGCCGCCAAGGCTGCCCAAGCGCTGGAAAAGGCCAAGGAAATGGCGGTGGAAGCCGGTCAGAAGGCGGCGCCGATCCTCAAGGAAGCCGGCGGCAAGGCCGCGGCCTACGCCCAGGAAAAGACCCCGATCCTCAAGGCGCAGGCGCTGAAGGCCATCGACGATGCCAAGGTCAAACGCGCCGAGTTACGCGAGCAGGCCAAGCTCGACAAGGCGGCCCGCGCGGAAATGATCCGCACCATGTACGACATCACCCTGAATCCCGACGACGTGAACTTCATCGAAGAGCCGTTCAATCACTTCGATCGCCAGTTCAGCTTCTTCATAGTCAACGGCCAGGTGCTCGACACCCAGAAGCGCAACCAGACCCACCTCGACGCCAGCCACTCGCACAGCGGCGGCAGCGGCTACATCGCCAACGGCTACGGCTCGATGAGCGGCGGATCGTCGTCCTTCCATATCAGCTCCAGCAACGTGCAGGAGCATGAGTTCTGGGTCCGTGATGACGAAGACGGCAAGGAATCGTGCTTCCAGGTGCACAACACGCGCCTGCGTCTTCGCGAGGGGCAGCAGGTCAGCATGGTGTTCATGCACCCGGTGGACAGCAAGGTCGGCAAGATGGTCGCGCTGTACAACCACAACGCCGAAGAAAACTTCGTCATCGACGACCCGGCGCAGATCAACCAGTTGTTCGGCATCTACCTGGAGGAGCCGGGCTTCTTCAACCAGAAAGAAGTGCTGACCACCCGCAACCGGCTGTTGCAAGCGCTGGACACCCGCCTGGCGCAGCTCGCCGCCTACATGGCGCAACACGGCGCACGGCAGGGCCGGCTGATCGAAGGCGAGCGGGTCGAGTGAAATGCAGCGCGACACGCCACAGATGATTTCAAACCACAAGGACCACCCCGTGTTTTACCCAGCGACCCTGAAAAAACTCATCGGCCTGCCGGCCGCGCTGCTGCTCGCGACCTTCTGCGCCAACGCCCAGGCGGGCGGTCTGATCGACCTCAAGGAAGGCGCGGGCAAGGACGTCGCGGCAAGACTGGGGATCAGCGCCCATCGCTACATGCTCAGCACCGACTTCAGCCCGGCTCGGCCGTACAGTTCCGTGGTGCTCAGCAACAGCGAGGGCATGGACACAGACACCGTGGTCCACAACGCTTTGGTCCACAGCGCGGAAGGCGGCGCCCGCATGCTGTTCAGCCGCTTTGCCGCGTGCGGCAAGCCGCGGGTCGTGGATAACGTCGTGATCGAAGTGAACAGCCAGCCCATCGGCGCGCTGTATGAGTGCCGGATCGACGAAAAAGGCAACCCGGTGTCCATTTACCTGCCGACCTCGCCGGCGGCCCAGCAATTCATCGTCAACGCCTTCATGACCCACAAGCTGGTGCCGGTGGTGCTGGACAAATACACCGTGGCCTTCAGCACCGAGGGGTTCGGCGAGGTGTGGCAGCAGAAGAGCAAGCCTGTGCTTTGATGCGTCAGGGCAGGCTGGCGGTGATGCGGTCGAGTACTTCGGAAAACGGCAATGAAAAAGGCCCCGTGATTGCTCACGGGGCCTTTTCTGTAGATGGCGCACTCGGCGGGATTCGAACCCACGACCCCTGCCTTCGGAGGGCAGTACTCTATCCAGCTGAGCTACGAGTGCAACGCGGGCGCCATGATACCCATCTGCCGGGGCGCCGTCCATCGCCAGAACCGCTGTGCTCTATTTCGCACGGAATGAAGGTTCCATTTGGCGGTCTGTTCAATAAGGCCGACACGACTCGTCGCATTTTGTTCTTTTTTTCGAACGCCCTATTGTCCTTTTTCCTCGTTACTCCTAGGATTCGTTCGAGATTTCAAACGCTCTTGTCTGGTGCTGATACACACGAGCTTTTCTCTGTGGCTTGTGTCGTGCTTCGGCCCGGTGTGTGAATTCCTGACGGCAGCCCTCTCCGGGCTCCTTTTTCAAATCCAATAATTCGCTCCGTGCCAGCACGGTGCTGTTAAGGAAGCCGACATGCAGCTTAAAGACGCCCAATTGTTCCGCCAGCAAGCCTATATCAACGGTGAGTGGCTGGATGCGGACAACGGCCAGACCATCAAGGTGACCAACCCGGCCACCGGTGAAGTCATCGGTACCGTGCCGAAAATGGGCGCCGCCGAAACCCGTCGCGCCATCGAAGCGGCCGACAAGGCCCTGCCAGCCTGGCGTGCACTGACCGCCAAAGAGCGCGCTGGCAAGCTGCGCCGCTGGTTCGAACTGATGATCGAGAACCAGGACGACCTGGCTCGTCTGATGACCACCGAACAAGGCAAGCCGCTGGCCGAAGCCAAGGGCGAAATCGCCTACGCCGCTTCCTTTATCGAGTGGTTCGCCGAAGAAGCCAAGCGCGTCTACGGTGATGTCATTCCTGGCCACCAGCCAGACAAGCGCCTGATCGTTATCAAGCAGCCGATCGGTGTCACCGCGGCCATCACTCCGTGGAACTTCCCGGCAGCGATGATCACCCGTAAAGCCGGCCCGGCCCTGGCCGCTGGCTGCACCATGGTCCTCAAGCCTGCTTCGCAGACTCCTTACTCCGCTCTGGCTCTGGTCGAGCTGGCTACCCGTGCCGGTATCCCGGCTGGCGTGCTGAGCGTGATCACCGGCAGCGCTGGCGAAGTCGGTTCCGAGCTGACCGGCAACTCGCTGGTGCGCAAGCTGTCCTTCACTGGCTCGACCGAAATCGGTCGTCAACTGATGCAGGAATGCGCCAAGGACATCAAAAAAGTTTCCCTGGAACTGGGCGGCAACGCGCCGTTCATCGTGTTCGACGACGCGGACCTGGATAAGGCCGTCGAAGGCGCGATCATTTCCAAGTACCGCAACAACGGTCAGACCTGCGTCTGCGCCAACCGCATTTACGTGCAGGACGGTGTCTACGAGGCCTTCGCCGAGAAGCTGAAAGCCGCGGTCGCCAAACTGAAGATCGGCAACGGTCTGGAAGAAGGCACCACCACCGGCCCGCTGATCGACGGCAAGGCTGTTGCCAAGGTTCAGGAACACATCGAAGACGCCGTTTCCAAAGGTGCCAAGGTGCTGTCCGGCGGCAAACTGATCGAAGGCAACTTCTTCGAGCCGACCATCCTGATCGACGTGCCGAAGACCGCTGCTGTCGCTAAAGAAGAGACCTTCGGCCCACTGGCGCCGCTGTTCCGCTTCAAGGACGAGGCCGAAGTCATCGCCATGTCCAACGACACCGAATTCGGTCTGGCTTCGTACTTCTACGCCCGTGACATGAGCCGTGTGTTCCGTGTTGCTGAAGCGCTGGAATACGGCATGGTCGGCATCAACACTGGCCTGATCTCCAACGAAGTCGCGCCATTCGGCGGGATCAAGGCGTCGGGCCTGGGCCGTGAAGGTTCCAAGTACGGCATCGAGGACTACCTCGAAATCAAATACCTGTGCATCAGCGTCTGATCCACGGTTAAGGCTTTACCTCTGCCAGCGGGGCGCGAGAGCGACGTCTCGCTGGCCTTTTTTACATAGATACATCCGGCTACCGGGCCCCTGCACCAGTCGATCAACGAATGCTGACTGCAGTTGAATACCGGCGCCATCTTGAATCTCGCCACCACGCTGGCGAATTGAGGACTTTATGAGCAAGACCAACGAATCCCTGATGCAACGTCGTGTCGCCGCTGTTCCACGCGGTGTTGGCCAGATCCACCCGATCTTCGCTGAAAGCGCGAAGAACGCCATCGTTACCGACGTTGAAGGCCGCGAGTTCATCGACTTCGCCGGCGGCATCGCGGTACTGAACACCGGTCACCTGCACCCGAAAGTCATCGCTGCCGTTGAAGCTCAGCTGAAAAAGCTGACTCACACCTGCTTCCAGGTACTGGCCTACGAGCCGTACGTCGAGCTGTGCGAGAAAATCAACGCCCGCGTTCCAGGCGACTTCGACAAGAAGACCCTGCTGGTCACCACCGGCTCCGAAGCCGTTGAAAACGCCGTCAAGATCGCCCGTGCTGCCACTGGCCGCGCTGGCATCATCGCCTTCACCGGCGGCTACCACGGTCGCACCATGATGACCCTGGGCCTGACCGGTAAAGTCGTGCCTTACTCCGCAGGCATGGGCCTGATGCCAGGCGGCATCTTCCGCGCCCAGTTCCCGAACGAGCTGCACGGCGTGAGCATCGACGAGTCGATCGCTTCCATCGAGCGCATCTTCAAGAACGACGCCGAGCCACGTGACATTGCCGCGATCATCATCGAGCCGGTTCAGGGCGAAGGCGGTTTCCTGCCTGCTCCGAAAGAGCTGATGAAGCGTCTGCGCGCCCTGTGCGACCAGCACGGCATCCTGCTGATCGCCGACGAAGTACAAACCGGCGCTGGCCGTACCGGCACCTTCTTCGCCATGGAACAGATGGGCGTCGCGCCTGACCTGACCACCTTCGCCAAATCCATCGCTGGCGGCTTCCCGCTGGCCGGTGTGTGCGGCAAGGCCGAATACATGGACGCCATCGCCCCGGGCGGCCTGGGCGGCACCTACGCCGGTTCGCCGGTTGCGTGCGCCGCGGCCCTGGCCGTTCTGGACGTGTTCGAAGAAGAGAAACTGCTGGAGCGCAGCCAGGCTGTTGGCGAGCGTCTGGTTGCCGGTCTGAAGCAAATCCAGGCCAAGCACCCGATCATCGGTGACGTCCGTGCCCTGGGCTCGATGATCGCTGTTGAAGTCTTCGAGAAAGGCACTCACACCCCGAACGCTGCCGCCGTTGCCCAGGTTGTGGCCAAGGGTCGCGAGAAGGGTCTGATCCTGCTGTCCTGCGGCACCTACGGTAACGTCCTGCGTATCCTGGTTCCGCTGACCGCTGAAGACGCGCTGCTGGACAAAGGTCTGGCGATCATCGAAGAGTGCTTCGCTGAACTCGCGTAAACTGTGATCCGCTAGAAAAAAACCCGCTTCGGCGGGTTTTTTTTCGTCCCAGGGAACAGGTTGAGCGCTAAGGTTTCCATAGGAGACACCTTGGAAGGTGCACCGGACTGCGTGTGATGGCTGTAAGGAGAACCTGATGACTGCTGTAGATCCACCCGCTGCTGCACCCAAGGTGTTGATTGCCGAAGGTGATCCGTGGGTGCGCGACATGCTCACGCAAATGCTGCTGAGCGTGCGCTGTGACGCCAAGGTGAAGGTCTGCGCCAATGGCAACGAAGCGCTGGAAGGACTGACCGGGCAACCGGACCTGATCATCGCTGCGCGTGAACTGCCGGGCCTCGACGGCCTCGACCTGCTGCGCAAGGTCCGATCGCGACCGCGGACGCCGGTGCTGCCGTTCATCCTCATCAGTAGCCGTGCCGACGTGGCCAGCGTGCGCGAAGCCCTGCCGCTGGCACCCACGGCCTACCTGAGCAAACCGCTGAACCTCGACTCGCTGCGCCAGCGCCTTGAAGAGCAACTGCTCAAGCTCGGCGAGGCGGTCTCCTGCGAAGTGCCGCCGCTGCGCGCGGGGCTGACGCTGGCGCGCTTTATCGAAGAACACCGCGCTACCGCCGATGGTGGCCCGTTGTTCGCCGATGTGCAGCAGGCGATCAAGCGCGCGCTTAACCCGCAGGGGCTGGACCTGCGGGTGCTGGAAGAAGAAGTGCGTTCCGATCCGCAAATCACCGCCGTGCTGATCGCCGCCGCCAACAGCGCCGCGCTGCACCGCGAGGGCGCCGTGCAGACCCTGCTGCAGGCGCTGAACAAGCTGGGGACCACCCAGAGCATGAACCTCATCCTTGGCCTCGCGCTCAAGCGCAGTGCCCGTCTCAGCGACCCGGTGCTGGCGCGTTATGCCGAGCAGTACTGGAACCTGTCGCTGCGCACGGCGGAATACGGCCGGACTCTGGCACAAATGCTCGAACTCGACCTGGAGCGCTGCTACTGCGCCGGGTTGCTGCATTGCCTGGGCGACCTGGCGCTGCTGCGTTGCCTGCAGGAGTGGCGTTTGGCGGGTGGCGAGCTGGACGAAAATGAAATCGAACTGTCGCTGAGCCAATCCGGCGCGGGCTACGGCTCGGCGCTGCGCACGCGCTGGCGCTTGCCGCTGGAGTTGCGTGAGTTGATCGCAGCGGTGTACCAGTTGGGCGGTGGCGTGTATTCCCGCGAAGACCTGGTGATGAACCTCGCCGGGCAACTGGCGCGGTTGGCGCCGGAAGAGGGGCTGGATGAGCTGGCGGCGGGGAAGACGGCGCGGTTGCTGAAAGTGGGGCGGGCGGAGTTGGAGCGGTTGCGGAAGGTGTGAGGTTTCAGGGCCTCATCGCTGCATAGATATCTACACAGTTCATGGTCAAGTCGTAGCTGCCATGTGTCAGCCGATATGTCTTCAGCGTCCTTGAGATCGAGCGCCGCCCGCGCATCGCGAGCAAGCTCGCTCCTACATGTGTTGCAACGTGCCATGGCCTGCCAGAGAGGTGTTGTCCGCCCTTGGCGTTTGGCGATGAGTCGCGGGGAAGCTGTTTAGGTCGACTCGATACCGCGTCGTACAAACAAGGCGGCCAACCATGGCCTGACAGACATAGGCACGTTGCAAACCTCTGTCTGTAGGAGCGAGCTTGTCGGGGCGCCGAACCGTCGCGATGCGCCGCGCGGGCGGCGCTCGATCTTGAGAGCGCTGAAGAGCTATCGCGTAGCACTTGGTGGCCATGGCCAGATCCTCTGACAGGCAACTCGTGGTCGCCACACAATTCCGAGATGGATAGATACCCCATGCAGCGATGAGGCCATTGAAATCACCCCAAAACAATCTGATTCTTGCCTTTGCGCTTGGCCTCATACATCGCCGCATCCGCCCGGGCAAACAGGTTATCGAGCACTTCATCGTCCTCGATCATGCCGGTCAGTCCCTGACTGACCGTCACGCCGTACGTGTGCCCTTCATGGCTGAAACTCAGCCGCTGAATCTCCCGCTGCAGCCGCTGCGCCACCTGCATCGCCAGCTCTGGTGTACAACCCGGGAACACCGCCGCGAACTCCTCGCCACCAATCCGCCCGAACAGGTCGCCCCGGCGTAGCGCCGCCTTGCCGCTGTCGGCGATGCGCTGCAAGACTTGATCACCCTCGGGGTGGCCGTAGGTGTCGTTTACCTGCTTGAAGTCATCGATGTCCAGCAGCAGGAACGACAGCGGCGCACCATCCTGACGGGCCTTGTCGAAGGCCTGGCCGGCGCAGTCGAAGAAGTGCCGGCGGTTGCTGCTCTGGGTCAGCACATCGGTGGTGGCCAGGCGTTGCAGCTCGCCTTCGAGCAGTTTCTTCTCGGTGATGTCCTCGGCCATGCCCACCACGATCAGCCGCTGGCCGTCGGCCTGCTGGTTGATGAAGCATTTGTCGCTGAGCCAGCGCACCTGGCCGTCGGCGGCGATGATGCGGTACTCGCGATCTTCCACCGCGCCTTTGACCAGCACTTCGGCAAGGCTGCGCTCGGCGTAGTCCAGGTCGTCGGGGTAGATGCTGTCGCGCCACTGGTTGTAGTCGGCCAGCAGCAGGTTCGCGGGACGGCCGAAGATGCGCTCGTAGGCCGGGCTGACGTAGAGCATCTGCCGGGATTCCCAGTCGAAGGCCCAGAGAATGGCGTTGACGCTGTCGAGCAGGGAGCTGATCAGTTGCTCGCGCTCGCTCAGGCGGGCGACTTCGCCCTGAGCATGCATGAGCGCCAGCAAAACCTGAGCCGCCTCGGGAGGCGGATTGAACGGTGGGGTGCTATTGACCATGTTCGCAGTACTTCTTGTAAGGCGGGGACGTGCGGCCACGACCCGACCCGCCAGGCTGGCGGGCGACATGTTGGTAAGAGCGAAATGAAGGGGGGAAGTTCCAGGCGGAGCGCCCGCTGGCGGGGCGCTCCGATCAGTGGCCATCAGGCCAGGGCAGGGCGCAGCGAGTAGGTTTTCAATTGCGCGGCGAACTCGCGCAGCGAGTGGATACCGCTGGCCTCGGCCTCGTGGACCCAGTCCTTGATCGCGGCGAGCATGTCGTGGCCGTTGGCGCTGGTGCGGGCCCAGATCTGCTGCAGCGCCAGGCGCTTCTCGTAGATGGTCTTGAGCGCCTGGCTGTGTTCCAGCATGGTCTGGATGCGCTGGTGATGACGATCTTCCAGCAGGCTGGTCTCGCGCGACAGCAGGCGCTTGGCGCGGCGGAACTGATGGCGCACCGAGTCATCGACCCGGGCCAGCTCCTGCTTGACCAGCGGGCCGATCACCAACTTGCGGTACTGGGCCATGATCTGGAAGCGGTTGTTGAGGATCGCCATGGCGGTGTCCATGTCCAACTGGCCCTTGCCTTCGACCCGGTGGGCGATCGGCGCGACGCGTTGCACCTTGGCCAGGCGCAGCCAGGTGAACAGCTTGATCCAGGCCCAACCCATGTCGAACTCCCAGCGCTTGACCGACAGCTTGGCCGAGTTGGGGTAGGTGTGATGGTTGTTGTGCAGCTCTTCGCCGCCAATCACGATGCCCCATGGCACCAGGTTGGTCGCGGCGTCGCGGCATTCGAAGTTGCGGTAGCCCACCGCGTGGCCAAGGCCGTTGACCACGCCGGCAGCCCAGAACGGAATCCACATCATCTGGATCGCCCAGATGGTGATGCCGATGGTGCCGAACAGCAGCAGGTCGATCACCGCCATCAGCGCGATGCCACCGAGCTTGTAGCGCGAGTAGAGGTTGCGCTCGATCCAGTCTTCGGGGCAGTTCTTGCCGTAGATGCGCAGGGTTTCCGGGTTCTGCGCTTCGGCGCGGTACAGCTCGGCGCCCTTGCGCAGCACCGTGGACAGGCCCTTGATCACCGGGCTGTGGGGATCGTCCACGGTTTCGCATTTGGCGTGGTGCTTGCGGTGGATAGCGGTCCACTCACGGGTGTTCTGCGCCGTGGTCAGCCACAGCCAGAAACGGAAGAAATGCTTGAGGCCGGCGTTCAGTTCCAGGGAACGGTGCGCCGAATAGCGGTGCAGATAGACCGTGACCGCGACGATGGTCACGTGGGTCATCAGCAGGGTGACCGCCAGCAATTGCCAGGCCGACAGGTCGAGTAAACCGTAGTACCACATAGGTGGATATGCCCTCTTAGAGCGGAAAAACAGCGATGAGTATTATCACTGGCATGTTAAATAAAACCAGTCGGCCTTTTTGATAGGAGGTCAACGAGGAATTCTGCCCTATAATGCCCCATCTTTTGATGTGGGCATCTGTGACCCTATGTCTGTTTCTGCACGAGACGCCCTGAGAATGGCCGCGTTTTACCTGGTGCTGTCAATTCTCTGGCTGGTGGTTTCTGATCAAATATTAAGCAGTGTTTTCGATGATCCGGCCCAGATGGCGCGCTGGCAGCTTATCAATGCCTACACATGGGCCGCCTGCAGCGCCTTGCTGATCTTCGTTTCCCGCGTGCGTTTGCTCAATTTCATCGGCCTTGGTGCGCGCTTGCGCCGCGAAGACCGCGAACGCCTGCGCATGGCCGCGGCGGTGTTCGACAGCACCCTCGAAGGCGTGCTGGTCAGTAACGCCGATGGCATCATCGTCCATGTGAACCGCGCCTTCATGCGCATCACCGGCTACCAGAAGGACGAAGTCATCGGTCAGCGACCGAACAAGTTCAAGTCCGGCCGCCACGACCAGAAGTTCTACCAGCAGATGTACCAGACCCTGCACGACAAGGGCGAGTGGAGCGGCGAGGTCTGGAACCGGCGCAAAAGCGGCGAGGTGTACCCGCAGTGGCAGACCATTTGCGCGATCCGCGACGATGGCGGGATGTTGACCCACTATGTCGCGGTGTTCAGCGACATCAGCGTGATCAAGCACACCGAACGCGAGCTGGCCTATCTGGTCCACCACGACCCCCTGACCGACCTGCCCAACCGCTTGCTGTTCAACGACCGCGCCCAGCAAGCGCTGGCCACGGCGCAGGCCAACAAGCGCGGCTGCGCCTTGCTGCTGCTCGACCTGGACCACTTCCAGAGCATCAACGACAGCCTCGGCCACAACATCGGCGACCAGTTGCTCAAGGCCGTGGCCGATCGTCTCAAATTGGTGATCGACCCCGGCGTCACCTTGGCGCGCCTCGGCGGTGATGAATTCGCCATCCTCAGCGAAAACTGCTCTCAGGTCGGCCAGGCTGCGGACCTCGCGCAACTGATCGTCGATGTGCTCAAAGAGCCCTACGAACTGGAAAACCACCGCCTGTTCAGCAGCGCGAGCATTGGCATCAGCCTGTTCCCCAGCGATGCGCAAAGCGCCGAGCAGTTGCTGCGCAACGCCGATGCCGCGTTGTTCAAGGCCAAGAGCAACGGCCGTTCCGGCTATGCCCTGTACACCGAAGAACTCACTGCTCATGCCCAGCAGCGGGTCGAAACCGCCATCGAACTGCGCCGCGCGTTGGAGCAGGGCGAACTACGGGTCTACTACCAGCCGGTGCATGACCTGTTCAGCGGCCGGATGATCGGCCTGGAATCGCTGGTGCGCTGGCAGCATCCCGAACGCGGGCTGGTGCCGCCGGGGGAGTTCATCCCGATTGCCGAGCGCACCGGGCTGATCGCCGATATCGACACCTGGGTCATGCGCCAGGCCTGTTCGCAGATGGTGGAGTGGCTGGCGCAAGGGCGGGCGCTGGAGTTCGTCGCGGTGAACGTTTCCAGCCGGTTGTTCGCCAACCGCGACATGTACCAGCAGGTCGCCCGGGTGCTGGACGAAACCGGGCTGGAGCCGTCGCGGCTGGAGGTCGAAGTGACCGAAAGCGCGGTGATGGAAGACCCCGAAGTCGCCCTCGAACAACTGCATCGCCTGCGTGAACTGGGCTTGCGCCTGGCCATCGACGACTTCGGCACCGGCTACTCGTCGCTGCTGCGGCTCAAGCGCTTGCCGGTGCAGAAGCTGAAGATCGACCAGGGCTTCGTCGCCGGGTTGCCCAATGATGACGATGACGTGGCGATCGTCCGGGTCATCATCGCCCTGGCGCGCAGCATGGGGATGCAGATCCATGCCGAGGGTATCGAGCAGTCCGAGCAGGCGCGCTTCCTGCTGGAGCACCAGTGCGACATGGGCCAGGGCTACTGGTACGGGCGGCCGGTGCCGCCACAGGATCTGCGCTTCTAAGCCGCACGCTGCAAGTTACAAGCTGCAAGTCACAGCAGATCCGCGCCGTTGCTACCGCTTTTTCTGGCAGCTTGCCGCTTCAAGCTTGCAGTTGATTTTTCAGTTATATAAACATTCTTAAATAGTATTTTTAAGAATATTCAGCCCTCTCTAAGATTGCCCCTACACCAGGCGCAGTCACCTTCCTAAACGCTGCTCCCGGGCCCCCTTATTCACAGGAGCACGAGCATGAGCGCATCTCTGCGTAGCGTTGACGGTCAGGACGAAGCCACCATCCTGCGTGAAATCCAGAGCGCATTGCGTGACCTGCGATTCGGCGCGGTGGAAATCACTGTGCACAACGCCCAAGTCGTACAGATCGAACGCAAGGAAAAATTCCGCCTGCAGAACTCCAGCAACAAACCAAGCTGAAGCGCTGCCAGCCGCACCAACACATTAGAAAAAAATGCCAATCGGGAGCTTCACCATGTCTATCCGCCGTTATGCCCTGGCTGCACTCGCCAGCGCCGTTTTTGCCGGTTCCGCCATCGCCAAGGACTACGAGCTGTTGAACGTGTCCTATGACCCGACCCGCGAGCTGTATCAGCAGTACAACGCCGAGTTCATCAAGCACTGGCAGCAGGCTCACCCGGACGACAAAGTGAAGATCCAGCAGTCCCACGGCGGTTCGGGCAAACAGGCCCGTGCCGTGATCGACGGCCTGCGCGCCGACGTGGTGACCCTGGCCCTGGCCGGCGACATCGACGAAGTCGCCAAGCTCGGCAAGACCCTGCCGGAGAACTGGCAGACCCGCCTGCCGGACGCCAGCACCCCGTACACCTCGACCATCGTGTTCCTGGTCCGCAAGGGCAACCCGAAAGGCATCAAGGACTGGGGCGACCTGATCAAGAAAGACGTTTCGGTCATCACCCCGAACCCGAAAACCTCCGGCGGCGCCCGCTGGAACTTCCTCGCCGCCTGGGCCTACGGCCTGAAAGCCGGCGGCAGCGAAGCCAAGGCGCAGGAATACGTGAAAGAACTGTTCAAGCACGTACCGGTGCTGGATACCGGCGCCCGTGGTTCGACCATCACCTTCGTCAACAACGGTCAGGGTGACGTGCTGCTGGCCTGGGAAAACGAAGCCTTCCTGGCCCTGAAAGAAGACGGCGGTGCCGACAAGTTCGAAATCGTCGTGCCGTCCCTGTCGATCCTCGCCGAGCCGCCAGTGGCCGTGGTCGACAAGAACGCCGAGAAGAAAGGCAACGAGCAGATCGCCGAGGAATACCTCAAGCACCTGTACAGCCCGGCTGGCCAGAAGATCGCCGCCGACAACTTCTACCGTCCGCGTGACGCCAAGGTGGCCGCTGAATACGCCAAGCAGTTCCCGAAACTGGACCTGGTGACTATCGACAAAGACTTCGGCGGCTGGAAAACTGCCCAACCCAAGTTCTTCAATGACGGTGGCGTTTTCGACCAGATCTACACGGCGCAGTGATTGTTGCCCGATAGAGCAGGAGCCGTTTCGTAGCCAGCATGGGCCCGGGCATAGTCCCGGGCTCAATGCGTTCAACCAAGGACCTTTATGTCTCGTCGTATATCCCCCGTCATACCCGGCTTCGGGCTGACGCTGGGTTACACCTTGGTGTACCTCAGCTTGATTGTGCTCATACCGCTGGGGGCCATGTTCGTGCATGCCGCCCAGCTCACCTGGGAGCAGTTCTGGGCCATCGTCAGTGCACCGCGGGTGCTCGCGGCACTGAAGCTGAGCTTCGGCACCGCCCTCTGCGCCGCCATCATCAACGGCCTGATCGGCACGTTGCTGGCCTGGGTGCTGGTGCGCTACACCTTCCCCGGCCGCAAGATCATCGACGCGATGATCGACCTGCCGTTCGCTCTGCCCACCGCCGTGGCCGGTATCGCCCTCACCGCGCTGTACGCGCCGTCCGGCTGGGTTGGCCAGTTCGCCACCGACCTCGGTTTCAAGATCGCCTACACCCCGCTCGGCATCACCCTGGCACTGACCTTCGTCACCCTGCCGTTCGTGGTGCGCACGGTGCAGCCGGTGCTGGCCGACATCCCGCGTGAAGTCGAAGAAGCCGCCGCCTGCCTCGGCGCCAAGCCGCTGCAGGTGTTCCGTTATGTGCTGGCGCCGGCCTTGCTGCCGGCGTGGCTGACCGGCTTCGCCCTGGCCTTCGCCCGTGGGGTCGGCGAGTACGGTTCGGTGATCTTCATTGCCGGCAACATGCCGATGAAGACCGAGATCCTGCCGCTGCTGATCATGGTCAAGCTCGACCAGTACGACTACACCGGCGCCACTGCCATCGGCGTGCTGATGCTGGTGGTTTCCTTCATCCTGCTGCTGCTGATCAACTTGCTGCAGCGGCGTATCGAAACCCCTTGAAGGAGGCCTGAGCATGTCTGCATCTTCTGTTGGCGTAGCCGCTTCGGCCAATGCCGCCCGCCGTGGCAGCGATTCCGCGCGGCGTATCCTGATCGGCCTGGGCTGGCTGGTCTTCGCCCTGTTCCTGCTGTTGCCGCTGGTCATCGTGGTGTCCCAGGGCCTGAAAATGGGCCTGGGTACGTTCTTCGAGGCGATCTTCGAAGCCGACGCCCTGTCCGCGCTGAAACTGACCCTTATCGCCGTGGCCATCTCGGTGCCGCTGAACCTGGTGTTCGGGGTTAGCGCAGCCTGGTGCGTGAGCAAGTACAACTTCCGCGGCAAAAGCGTGCTGGTCACCCTGATCGACCTGCCGTTCTCGGTCTCGCCGGTGATCGCCGGTCTGGTCTACGTGCTGATGTTCGGCGCCCAGGGCTTCCTTGGCCCATGGCTGCAGGACCACGACATCCAGATCGTCTTCGCCCTGCCGGGTATCGTCCTGGCGACCATCTTCGTCACCGTGCCCTTCGTTGCCCGTGAACTGATCCCGCTGATGCAGGAGCAGGGCACCCAGGAAGAAGAGGCCGCGCGCCTGCTGGGCGCCAACGGCTGGCAGATGTTCTGGCACGTGACCGTGCCGAACATCAAATGGGGCCTGATCTACGGCGTGGTGCTGTGTACCGCGCGGGCGATGGGTGAGTTCGGCGCGGTGTCGGTGGTGTCCGGCCACATCCGCGGCGTGACTAACACCTTGCCGCTGCATGTCGAGATCCTCTACAACGAATACAACCATGTCGCGGCCTTCAGCGTGGCCAGCCTGTTGCTGATCCTGGCGCTCTTCATCCTGCTGCTCAAGCAGTGGAGCGAGAACCGCATTAACCGTCTGCGCCAAAGCGCAGCGGAGGAATAATTCATGTCGATCGAAGTTCGTAATGTCAGCAAGCGCTTCAATGCCTTCCAGGCCCTGAACAACATCAACCTGGATATCCACAGCGGCGAGCTGGTGGCCCTGCTCGGCCCGTCCGGCTGTGGCAAAACCACCCTGCTGCGCATCATCGCCGGCCTGGAAACCCCGGACGACGGCAATATCGTGTTCCACGGCGAGGACGTTTCCGGCCACGACGTGCGTGATCGCAACGTCGGGTTCGTGTTCCAGCACTACGCGCTGTTCCGTCACATGAGCGTGTTCGACAACGTCGCCTTCGGCCTGCGCATGAAGCCCAAGGGCGAGCGCCCGAACGAAAGCCGCATTGCCGAGAAGGTCCACGAGCTGCTGAACATGGTCCAGCTCGACTGGCTGGCTGATCGTTATCCGGAGCAGCTTTCCGGTGGTCAGCGCCAGCGTATCGCCCTGGCCCGTGCCCTCGCGGTCGAGCCCAAGGTGCTGCTGCTGGACGAACCGTTCGGCGCGCTGGACGCCAAGGTCCGTAAAGAACTGCGCCGCTGGCTGGCGCGGCTGCACGAAGACATCAACCTGACCTCCGTGTTCGTGACCCACGACCAGGAAGAAGCCATGGAAGTGGCGGACCGCATCGTGGTGATGAACAAGGGCGTGATCGAACAGATCGGCTCGCCGGGCGAGGTTTACGAGAACCCGGCCAGCGATTTCGTCTACCACTTCCTGGGCGATTCGAACCGCCTGCACCTGAGCGAGAACCACCACGTCCTGTTCCGTCCGCATGAAGTGTCGCTGTCGCGGCATGAAGTGGAAGGCCACCACGTCGCCGAAGTCCGCGACATCCGCCCACTGGGCGCCACCACCCGGGTGACGTTGAAAGTGGAAGGGCAGAGCGAGCTGATCGAAGCCGAAGTGGTCAAGGACCACGACAGCCTGACCGGGCTCGCGCGGGGCGAGACGTTGTTCTTCAAGCCGAAGGTCTGGCAGAAAGTCGAGAACATCTGACGGGGCTGCGGGGCTCATCGCTGCATAGGCGATGAGTCCCGAGAATGCTCAGGCCGACCCGAGAATCTTGCCGAGAAACTGCCGTGTCCGCTCATGCTGCGGATTGGCAAACAGCGCCTTCGCCTCGCCCTGCTCGACGATCACACCCTTATCGAAAAAGATCACCCGATTGGCGACGTCGCGGGCGAAATTCATTTCGTGGGTGACGATGATCATGGTGCGCTTTTCCTCGGCCAGGCCGCGGATGGTCGCCAACACTTCGCCCACCAGCTCCGGGTCGAGCGCCGAGGTGGGTTCGTCGAAAAGGATCACTTGCGGCTCCATCGCCAACGCGCGTGCGATGGCGACCCGCTGCTGCTGGCCGCCGGAGAGCCGGCGTGGGTAGGCATCCTCTTTGCCCGCCAGGCCGACCTTGGCCAGCAAGGCCCGGCCCAGGGCCTCGGCTTTGTCGCGCGGGGTCTTCTTCACCACCACCGGGCCTTCGATGACGTTTTCCAGGGCGGTTCGATGGGGGAACAGGTTGAAGCTCTGGAAGACGAAACCGACCTCTTGGCGCAAGCGCCGGATCAGTCCCGACTGCTGGCTGAGCGGGCGGCTGCCGTCGATCTCGATATCGCCGACGCGGATCACCCCGCTGTCGGGGGTTTCCAGCAGGTTCAGGCAGCGCAGGAAGGTGGTCTTGCCCGAGCCGCTGGGGCCGATGATGGCGATGACCTCGCCGGGCTCGACCGTCAGGTCGATGTCTTTGAGCACGGTCTGGCCGTTGAACTGCTTGTTCAGCCGTTGTACCTGGATCATCGTCGCGGCTCCTCGTCATGCCGGTTGACCCGGGTTTCCATGCGCTGCTGAACGTGGGCGAGGACGCTGCAGAGCACCCAGTAGATGACCGCCACCGCGAGGTACATGGTGAAGACTTCGAAGGTGCGCGCGGTGATCAGTTGCGCCTGGCGGAACAGCTCGGGCACCTGGATCGTGGCCGCCAGGGCGGTGTCCTTGACCAGCGAAATGAAGCTGTTGCCCAGCGGTGGCAGGGCGGTGCGCAAGGCTTGCGGCAGGATCGCCCGGCGCATCGCCTGGGTGCGGGTCATGCCGATACTGGCCGCCGCTTCCCACTGACCACGGTCGATCGACGAGATGGCGCCGCGGAGGATTTCGCAGATGTACGCGGCCATGTTCAGCGACAGGCCGATCAGCGACGCCGGGATCGGGTCGAGTTCGATCCCGATCTGCGGCATGCCGAAATAGATCACGAATAACTGCACCAGCAGCGGCGTGCCGCGAAAGAACGACACGTAGATGCGCGCCGGCCAGTCCAGCAGCGGTGTCTTCGACAGGCGCATCAGTGCCAGGGCAAAGCCGAGCAGCAGGCCGAAGAACATGCCGCCGACACTGAGCAGCACCGTGTAGCCAGCGCCCTTCAGCAGGAAGGGCGCGGAGTCGGCAACGAGTTGCAGGCTTTCAGCGATCATTGCGTGACATCAGCACCGAAGTATTTCTCCGACAGCTTGGCCAGCGTGCCGTCAGCCCGCAGCTTGTCCAGTGCCTGGTTGATGGCGTCGAGCAGTTCCGGCTCGCCCTTGCGCAGTGCGATGCCCGACTCCAGGCGCGAGAAGGCGGCGCCGGCGAGTTCGGTGTCCTTGGCTTTCTGGGCGTATTCGAGGGCGGCGAGGCGGTCGATCAGGATGGCGTCGATGCGGCCGTTGCGCAGGTCGGCGAACTTGCTCGGATCATCTTCATAGGTGCGCACGTCGGCCTTCGGCACGTCCTGCTTGACCCACTGTTCGTAGTTGGTGCCCAGGCCGACGCCGACTTTCTTGCCGGCCAGGTCGGCGGCGGCATTGATATTCAGCTCCGCAGCCTTTTTCTTCAGGATCAGTGCCTGGATGCCGGACACGGTGTAGGGCTTGGAGAAGTCGTATTTTTTCTTGCGCTCTTCGGAGATCGTCACCTGGTTGACCACCACGTCCAGGCGCTTGGATTCCAGGGCGGCGAGGATGCCGTCCCATTTGGTCGGCTGCACCTTGGCCTTGACCCCCAGTTGCTTGGCCAGGGCCTCGGACAGTTCCACCTCGAAGCCGGTGAGCTTGCCGTCGGCATCGACGTAGCTGAACGGCGGGTAGGTGCCTTCCAGGCCGATGTTGATGACGCCCTTGTCCTTGATGGTCTGCAATTGCTCGCCGGCGATGGCCTGGCTGAGCACGCTGGCGCCCAGAACGATGCCGGCGCCGATACCCAGAATGCGTTTGGTGAAAACGGAAATCGTCATGCCCTGTCCCCAGTCTTGTTGTGAAAGTGGTGGTGACTATAGGGCGCGATTCATAGAGTCAAAAAATAATAAAAAAGCATTTTCCTATAGCGGTTTGACCTATAAACCGACGCCAGTTTCAGCGTTTACAGACATCAGGGTAGGCGAATAATGCCGGGGCTCCGCCGGTGTGCAGAAAAATCAGCGGGCCGTCATCGAATCGCTGCCGGGCGATGCCGTCCAAAAGGCCGGCCATGGCCTTGCCGGTGTACACCGGATCGAGCAGCAGCCCTTCGTGGCTGGCCAGTAAATGGATAGCTGCGAGGCCGCCAGCGTTGGCTTCGCCATAGCGTGGAGCGTAGTACTCGTCCCACAAACGTACCTTGAACGCGTCCGGCAAACGGACGCCCAATAACTCCGCGGTGCGCTCGGCGAGGCCCTGGACCTTAGGCAGTTGCGCCTCTTCGCTGCGCGACACGGTGATGCCGATCACCGGCAGGTCCGGCAAGCGCTCGGCCAGCGCCAGGGCCAGGCCGCTGTGGGTGCCGGCGCTGCCTGAGGCGAGCACTACGCCGGCGAAAGTCTGGCCGCTCTGTTCGATCTGCTCGGCCAGTTCCAGGCCTGCGCGTACATAACCCAGCGCGCCAAGGGCGTTGGAGCCGCCGATGGGCACCAAGTACGGCTTGCGGCCGCTGGCGTGCAGGCGCACGGCGAGGGCTTGCAGCAGGTCGTCGGCGTTGTCGAGGTTGTCCACCAACTCGACCTTGGCGTCGAACAGGTCCAGCAGCAGGCGGTTGCCGTTTTCCAGGTAGCTGGCCGCGTCGGTGCCGATCGGGTTTTCCAGCAGTGCCACGCAGCCGAGGCCGAGGCGGGCGGCGAGGGCGGCAGTCTGGCGCACGTGATTGGACTGGATCGCGCCGGCGGTGATCAGGGTGTCGGCGCCCTTGGCCAGGGCGTCGGCGGCGAGGTACTCGAGCTTGCGCAGTTTGTTGCCGCCGAGGGCCAGCGGGGTGAGGTCATCGCGCTTGATCCAGATCTCGCGCCCGGCCCAGTCGGAAAGCCGCTGAAGTTTTTCCAGCGGGGTGGGCGTGGCGAGCAGTTCCAGGCGATTGAAGCGGGCGAGTTGTCGTTCGATCATGGCGGAAGTCGGTTGTAGGAAAATTCGAGCATAGGCAGGCATTCGGGCATGGGCAACCGTGCCTGGCAGCAGCACCGGATGAATTCTGCAGGAGCGAGCGTGCTCGCGATGGCCGCCTGAGGCAGGCCCAATCGGCTTATGCCATCTATATAGCCAACCGGCATAAACCATTATTTTTTCCCCCCCCGTTTCATGTCGTAGAGTGCGGTTCAAGAGAGCGGCCTTCCCCTTCCAGTCCCACGCCGCCCAGCAGGAGAAACAACCGTGAGCGACAACGCGCAATCCGGGTATTGGCAACTTCAGTCCATCGTCGGCCAGCTTCGTTCGGCCCGCGATCAGTGGCGCACCCGCAATGGCCGCAGCAGCGGCGAGCAGGGCGGGCGCGAATTGCCGTCGCGTGAGGCCGTACGACAGATCCTCGAACAGTTGTGCGGCGCGTTGTTCCCGATGCGCCTGGGGCCGGTGGACCTGCGTGAAGAAAGCGAAGACTTCTACGTCGGCCACACCCTCGACGCGGCATTGACTTCACTGCTGGCCCAGGCCCGCCTGGAACTGCGCTATGCGGCGCGGCACGGCCAGGCCGAGGACGCCAATGTCGACGCCACCGCCCTGCGCCTGATCCAGGAATTCGCCGCCGCCTTGCCGGCCATGCGTGTCCTGCTCGACACCGACGTTCTGGCCGCCTTCCACGGCGACCCGGCGGCGCGCAGCGTCGATGAAGTGCTGCTGTGCTACCCGGGCGTGCTGGCGATCATCCATCACCGTCTCGCCCACCACCTGTACCGCGCCGGCCTGCCGTTGCTGGCGCGGATCAGCTCGGAGCTGGCGCACTCGGCGACCGGTATCGACATCCACCCTGGCGCGCAAATCGGCCCGAGTTTCTTCATCGACCACGGCACCGGCGTGGTGATTGGCGAGACCGCGATCATTGGCGAGCGGGTGCGCATCTACCAGGCCGTGACCCTCGGCGCCAAGCGCTTCCCCGAAGACGAATGCGGCAAGCTGCAGAAGGGCCATCCGCGTCACCCGATCGTCGAGGACGATGTGGTGATTTATGCCGGCGCGACCATTCTGGGACGGATCACCATCGGCAAGGGCTCGACCATCGGCGGTAACGTCTGGCTGACCCGCAGCGTGCCGGCGGACAGCAACCTGACCCAGGCGAACCTGCTGCAGCATGCGGATGGGGCGCAGAAGTAAGAGGTCGTTTGGAGGCCTGATCGCGAGCAAGCTCGCTCCTACAGGCGTTGTGATAAACGCCCGATTTGTAGGAGCGAGCTTGCTCGCGATCAGGCCCCAAAAAACCAACGCTAACGGTCGGCTATCGGTCGCTTCAAATTCGTATCCATGTTTAACTTGAACGCTTGTTCAAATTAAACGCTGGTGAACTGCCGGTGTTCATCAGGAGGATTAGCCTTTGCTGAACCCGTTCAATCCATCCACTTTCCCGCCTTGCGAGGTGCACCGCCCATGAGTGCGCCGTCAAACAATTCCCGCGACAAAATCCGCATGAACCCACCGGTGTTCTACTTCGCCGCCGGCTTCATCCTGCTCTTCGCCCTGATTGTGATCGCCAACCCGCAAGCCGCGGGCGAGTGGCTGCTGGCTGCGCAAAACTGGGCGGCGCACACCGTCGGCTGGTACTACATGCTGGCGATGACCCTGTACCTGGTGTTCGTGGTGGTCACCGCGCTGTCGGGTTACGGCAAGATCAAGCTCGGCGCCGACCACGACCAGCCCGAGTTCAGCTACCTGTCCTGGGCCGGCATGCTGTTCGCCGCGGGCATCAGCATCACCCTGTTTTTCTTCTGCGTTTCCGAACCGCTCACCCACCTGATGCAACCGCCCCAGGGCGAGGCCGGCACGGTGGAGGCGGGGCGCCAGGCAATGCAGTTGCTGTTCTTGCATTGGGGCCTGCATGGCTGGGGCGTGTTCGCCTTCGTCGGCATGGCCCTGGCTTACTTCGCCTACCGCCACAACCTGCCGCTGGCGCTGCGTTCGGCGCTGTATCCGCTGATCGGCAAACGCATCAACGGGCCCATCGGCTACGCGGTGGACGGCTTCGGCATCATCGCCACGGTGTTCGGCCTTGGCGCTGACATGGGCTTCGGCGTGCTGCACCTGAACTCCGGCCTCGACTACCTGTTCGGCGTCCCCCATAGCCAGTGGGTGCAGGTGGCGCTGATCGCGCTGATGATGGGCGCGGCGGTGATGGTGGCGGTGGCCGGGGTGGAGAAGGGCGTGCGGGTCATGTCCGATATCAACCTGTTCCTGGCCTGCGCGCTGCTGCTGTTCGTGCTGTTCGCCGGGCCGACCCAGCACCTGTTCAACACCCTGATCCAGAACCTCGGCGACTACCTCGCCGTGTTGCCGCGCAAGAGCTTCGACGTCTACGCCTACACCCAGGCCAACGACTGGCTGGGCAACTGGACGGTGTTCTATTGGGCCTGGTGGATTGCCTGGGCGCCGTTCGTGGGGCTGTTCATCGCGCGGATTTCCCGCGGTCGGACCATCCGCGAATTCGTCTTCGGCGTGCTGCTGATCCCGCTGGGTTTCACCCTGGCGTGGATGTCGATCTTCGGCAACAGCGCGCTGAGCCAGGTCCTCGATCACGGCATGACCGCGCTGGCCGACTCGGCCATCGAAAACCCGTCGATGACCCTCTACCTGCTGCTGGAAACCTACCCGTGGAGCAAGGTGGTGATCGCCGTCACGGTGTTTATCAGCTTCGTGTTCTTCGTCACCTCGGCCGACTCCGGCACCGTGGTGCTCTCGACGCTCTCGGCCAAGGGCGGCAGCACCGACGAGGACGGGCCGAACTGGCTGCGGGTGTTCTGGGGCGTGATGACCGCGCTGGTCACCAGCGGCTTGTTGTTCGCCGGCAGCATCGACTCGCTGAAGTCTGCGGTGGTGCTGACCTCGCTGCCGTTCTCGCTGATCCTGCTGGCGATGATGTGGGGGCTGCACAAGGCGTTCTACCTGGAATCGCAGCGACAGATTGCGCAGATGCACTCGCTGGCGCCGTTCGCCGAGTCGCGGCGCGGTCGCGGCGGCTGGCGCAAGCGCCTGAGCCAGGCCGTGCACTTCCCGTCACGCGATGAGGTGTACCGCTTCATGGACGACGTGGTGCGTCCGGCGATTGCCGAAGTGACCGAGGTGTATGCCGAGAAGGGTCTGAACGTCATCACCCAGGAAGACCCGAGCCATGACAACGTCAGCCTGAAGATCGGGCATGGAGAGGAACAGCCGTTTATCTACCAGGTGCAGATGCGCGGCTACTTCACTCCGTCCTTCGCCCTCGCCGGGCTGGGCACCCAGGAGCAGAAGAACCGTCGCTACTACCGCGCCGAAGTGCACCTGAGCGAAGGCAGCCAGGATTACGACCTGATGGGCTACAGCAAGGAGCAGATCATCAACGACATCCTCGACCAGTACGAACGGCATTTGCAGTACTTGCATCTGGTGCGTTGAGGACACGAGTTCGCGGGATGGCCGCTCGGCCCTTCCGCGAACTTGCTTAATTTCCCCAAGCTCTTTCAGAAACGTCTCACAGACGCTGCCGTGTCACCTCTCTAGGCTGCGAACTCCAACCTACAAGGAGTTCGACGATGGCCAGCCACAGCTACCTGAGCATCACCGGCAAGAAAATGGGGCTGATTTCTGCCGGATGTTCCACCCAGGCCTCCATCGGCAACAAATGCCAGGCCGGGCACACCGACCAGATCCTCGTGCTGGCGCTGAACCATGCGATGACCAGTGTCAGCAACCTCTCCGACGCTGTTCACAATCCCCTCGTCCTCCACAAGCTCCTCGACAAATCCAGCCCGCTGTTGGCGCAGGCACTGGCTGATCGGGAAGAAGTGTCCTGCGAGATCGATCTCTATCGAACCGCCGACGCGACCCAGCAAAAGTACTTCACCCTAGAGCTCAAGGGCGCGCGGATCGTCGGCCTCACCCTCGATATCCCTGACGTACTCATGTTCAACGATGCCGAGCCCACCGAGCAGGTGGTGCTGCGCTACGACAGCATCACCTGGGTTCATCACGCCGCCAGCACCAGTGGCTACGCCTTCTGGGGCATGAACGAATGAGCACGCGGCCCTCGCCCTATCGTCTGGATAACCAGCTCTCGGAGCTTCATCAAAGTGCGGCGAACCTGACGCGGTATGCCTGCATTGTCAGTTCCCGGCATATCAAGGATGGGGTGTTGCGGGGGCGGTTCAATCGGACGATGGCGTATTACGTGCGGCAGGTTCTGGCGGATGTTAGGAACGGGAAGATCAGGGCGGATGAGGGTTTAGCGCAGATTGAGGTGGAGCATAAAGGGCTTACACAAGTCGAGACCACCGAGGCTCTCATAGGGCTTAGAGCGGGCATTTATCAGTTTGCGGACGGTGCAAGTATATGTCGTTCAGTCGCGACCTGTGTTTATGGTCTGCCAGCAGCAATTCATGGTGCTAATAACGTATATGAAAATGGAAGCAACCTGTGGACAGGTAAGGCAGACGCTGTCGGGCCTGTCCGCAAGTTGTATCGAAGTGCGGCTGAAAGCCTCGGGAGAAAGGCGATTGAAGGTGACATTGCGTATGGCTCGGTTGATATTTTTCTGTCGGGCTACGCTCTATTGAGAAAAATTCCCAAAAAAGGCTCTTGGAAGTTATTCAGGAGAATGCCCGCAGACCTTGAGCGTGCTTACAAACAAATGGGGAAAGGGGCTTTAATCGGCGATGTTTCTGCAACGGGGCTTACAATTAACAAATTGCGTGAGGAATTGGAAGAATGATTACATTTTTATTCCTTGTGTGTACGGTGTGCAGCGTTTGTTTCGCATTTTTCCTGCGTGATAGATATTCAGGGGAAGATTTAAAGCTTCGCTATGCTTTGGGGTGCCTTGGTTATAATCTTGTATTTTGCATTTCTTACTTGAAGCTGGCCAAGTATAACTGCATTGCTTTTTATGGTTGCTTTCCAAACCTTGAAAAAGAATATCCAGCCATAGTTTGGATATCGCTAATCTGCTTTTTGTTGCATGCTGTTGCTCACCCTATGGAATGGACTCCTAAATTTAGACTTCGGCGGGGTTTCAGAACGTTCAAGTGATTTTTTCGCAGCTCCCGGCATATCAAGGATGGGGTGAAGACGGGATCAGCTTTGGCAGTTATCTTGTTTAACGTATGTTTTGGGTTTTTTCATGTGAAACTCACGAAAGAAGATTGCATGCTGTTTTACGAACGTTTTCCTGGGCTGGAGGATAATTATCCTGTAACTGCATGGTTTTCTCTTGTCTGCATTTTTCTACATTGCTTTGCTATCCCTACAGAGTGGGAGCCGAGGCGTCTGTTTAGAGTAAGGCGAAAAGCCTTGTAGGGTTCGACGCTGAGCCGCCATTGCGTATGGCTCGGTTGATATTTTTGTCGGGTAACACCAATCAAGCCTCGAAGAGGGCTGAAGTGAAAATGACGATGAAAAAGCTGCATGAAGATGTGAACAAGGATTTAGAGGAGTGATGGTATTTCTGTTTTTTCTGCTTGCGCTAGGTAGTGTGTCGCTAGCCTATCTCTTAAGAGGGCATTTTTCCGGTGAAAATCTAAAGCTTAGAGATTCTGTAATCTGTCTTGTCTTTAATTCAGTGTTTGGCTTTTTTTACTTGGAGTTGGCAGAGCAAAGATGTATTTCATTTTACGGGTGCTTTCCGGAGTTTATCGATAAGCACCCAGTTGTTTTTTGGGTGGCTCTGGCATGTCTATTTCTGCATGCCTTCGCTTTTCCCGTGAACCCGAAGATTAAACGCTGGGTTTTTCGTGCGAAAAATTCAAATTAGTTCTGGGGTGTTAATTGTTAAGAGTTAATGGCGCCAGTCTCTGGACCGACGGGTCTGATGTGGTCGGGCCTGTTAGAGGTATGTATCAGAACGCTGCAGTCGCTGTCGGAGGCACTAAGAGCCAAGGCAGTGTTGCCTATTGGCTGGCAGATATGGGGTTAGCTGGCTATGGACTTGTACGTCCTGTTCTTAAGTTCGTGGAAACTTTTTTACAGAATGAAAATTGACCATGTTCCGGCCTACAAACTGATGGGCAGTGGGGCGCTTATATTTGAAGCGTATATAGCCTGGCTCACCTCTCTTCAGATTATGGAGGAGATTGATAAGTGATTACGGCGGCATTTATTTTTTCCTCCTCTCTGATTCTCTTTGTGTCTTACTGGTTGCGCCGAAGGTTTTCCGGAAAAAATTTTACGGGGGGACATTTCTTACTCTGTGTGGCCTGCAATTTTCCTTTTGGGATTTTTCATCTGGAAATAATAGCGAATAGCTGCATTAAGTTTGTTGGGTGTTTCCCAAATCTGCATTTTGATTATCCAGTTCTAAGTTGGTTTGCGTTTGCCTGCGTTTTTCTTCATTGCTTCGCTTTTCCGGTGGAAAGTGAGCCAAGGTGGATTTTTCGGAAAAAGCCGAAATTCTGACGTTGGGAGCGAAGATAGACTTTTGAAATTATTATGGGGTTGTGGGCGACAAGTCAAGTGGTTAAAGAGGTGGATGAATGATCACGGTTGTATTTGTCTTTCTTGCGGTGTTGGTTGTGGCGGTTTCTTATTATTTAAGGTTTAGGTTTTCGGGTATAAATTACACAACAGGATCAGCTTTGGCAGTTGTTGTGTTCAACCTCTTTTGTGGCTTTTTCCATATGGAACTCACGCAAAAAGAATGCATGCTATTTTACAAGTGCTTCCCCCGGTTTGAAGATGACTATCCTGTAATTGCATGGATTTCTCTTATCTGCATTTTTCTACATTGTTTTGCTATTCCTACAGCGTGGGAACCTTGGCGTTTGTTTCGAATAAGGCGAAAAGTCTTGTAGATGCACACTGCTGATGGGCTCCAGCAAGGAACCGATCATCAACGACATTCCTCGACCAGTACGAAAGGCATTTGCAGTATTTGCATCTGGTGCGTTGATCATTGTCGGGCTGGGCCTGTAGGAGCGAGCTTGCTCGCGAAGGCTCCCACAGGGTCCAGCTACTGCACGCTTGAACAGGGCGCCGGTCGTTACAGGGATGTTCTCTGGTGGGCTTCAAGCACTCTCCCGCCCAATCACCAGGCACTCCAACAAGTTCAACTGCTCCGCCTCCCCCTCGATCGCCCCCAACTGCTGCAACACCCGTTCTGCCGCCAGAACTCCCATCTGCAACGCCGGCGGCTTCACCGTGGTTAGACCCGGCATCAGCATGGCGGCGAACGGGTAATCGCCAAACCCCATCACCGCGCAGTCTTGCGGAATCTTCAGCCCCGCGCGCTGGCCCGCCAGTAGGGCGCCGGCAGCGAGGTTGTCGTTGGCGAAGATGATCGCGTCGGGGCGTTGCTCGGCGTCCATCAGTGACAGCATCGCCTGCTTGCCCGCCTCGAACGGCGCCAGGCCCGTGTCCGGTGCGAATACCCGCGGCTCACCACCCAGGCTCTTCAAGGTCTCGATATAGCCATCACGCCGCTCCAGCGCGCTGAAGTCGCCGGCCGCGCTGTTCTGCACAAAGGCGATGCGCCGGTAGCCCTTGTCGTGCAGGTAGCGGGTGGCGACGACGCCGACTTCATGGTGGGAAAAACCGATCTGGATTGGCGACCGTTCCGGGCGGTAGTCCCAGGTTTCCGCCAGCGGGATGTCGGCCTCGGCGAGCATCTTTTCCGTGGCCGCGCTGTGGAAGTGGCTGGTCAGCACCAGCGCCGCCGGTGACCAGCCGAGGAAGGCGCGCACGGCGTTTTCTTCCTGCTCGGTGGAGAAGTAGCTGGAGGCCAGCAGCAGTTGGTAGCCGTGGCGGCTGAGGGTGTCGCTAAAGCCCTGGATGGTGTCGGCGAAGATCGGTCCGGAAATGTTCGGGATCACCATGCCGACGATCCGCCCCCGCGCCGAGGCCAGTCCGCCGGCCACGAGGTTGGGTACGTAACCCAGTTCCGCGACCACTTCGGCGATGCGCTCGCGGCGTTCCGGAGAAACGGTTTCCGGCTGGTTGAAGTAACGCGACACGGTGATCGCCGACACACCGGCGGCCCGGGCCACTGCCTGCAGGGTCACGCGGCCGGCGCCGCGACGTTTGCGGACGGGGGCTTTCTCATCGCTCACGGTGCATATCCCTACAAACAAAAAGACATATAAAAGTAATTTTTCATTATTGGACGATCTATTTGGCGCCCGATGATACTGGCGATGTTAGCGCTAACAAAGTGGTTTGTCTGCTACTCGCACGAGCGAATGCCCAAGGACCCCGCGCTGACGTTTCATCAGGGCGCCGCGGTCAGCGATCGCGGTGGACAGGGCATTCTTCGAGTAGCACACCATGCACAAACGCGCCGCGTTCAACACCCCAACCTCACCCTTGGCCCAGGCCATCCGTCGTCAACGTCTGAGCCTCGGCCTGGTCGCCCTCAGCGCTTTGCCGCTGGCGCCGGCCATGGCCGCTGACACGGTGCCCGCCGCTCAGAGCGACAGCCCGACCCTCAAGGCCGTGACGGTCACCGCCACTCGCCGCGAAGCCTCGCTGCAACAGGTGCCGGTGGCGGTTTCGGTGGTGGATGGCGAGCAACTGGAGCGGGAAAACCGCAACAGCGTGGCGAGCATCGTGCAGCAGGTGCCGAGCCTGAATTTCCGCACCGGCGCCTCGAACAAGGACACCTCGCTGTTCATTCGCGGCGTGGGCACCATTTCCACCTCGCCGGGCGTCGAGCCGACCGTGGCGACGGTGATCGACGGCGTGGTCTTCGGTCGTCCGGGCCAGTCGACCCTCGACCTGCTGGATATCGAGCGCCTGGAAGTGCTGCGCGGCCCGCAGGGCACGCTGTTCGGCAAGAACGCCTCGGCCGGCGTACTGAACATCACCACCCGCGCCCCGACCGAAGAAACCCATGGCTTCGTCGAGCAGTCGTATTTCAGCGGCAACGAAAGCCGCACCCGCTTCGGCATCGGCGGCGCGCTGATCCCGGACACCCTCAAGGGCTCGATCAGCACGCTGTTCGGCAATTACGACGGCAACGTCGACAACAAGGCCAACGGTCAGGAGGTCAACGGCTACAACCGCAAGGGTGTGCGCGGCAAGCTGGTGTTCACCCCCAGCGACGACCTCAGCCTGACCGTCGCCGCCGACTACCTGCAATCCCATGACGACGCGCCCAACGGCGTGGTCAGCAAGTCGCTGCTGCCGGCGTTTTCCAACGCGCTGGCGCCGGTGCGCGCCGACAGTGACAACCGCGATATCGTCAGTGACTACCGCAGCCACGTCGAAGACATCAACAAAGGTCTGTCCGCCCAGCTCGACTGGAACCTCGGCGACTACACCCTGACCTCGATCACCGCCTGGCGCGGCTGGGACAACACCCAGTGGCAGGACGGCGACCGCCTTTCGACCATCAGCGCGGCTTTCCCCGGCATCGAGGACAAGGGCGAACTTGCCTACGACCAGTACTCCCAGGAGCTACGCCTGGCCTCGCCGAAAGGTGAGTTCCTCGAATACGTCGGCGGCCTGTTCTACATGCACGGCAAGGACGAGGAAACCTACCGTCGCACCCTGAAGACCACCACCGTCACCCAGCAGGGCGTCGCCGACTACAGCACCACCAACGACAGCTACGCGGTGTTCGGCGAAAGCACCCTCAACTTCACGCCGACGTTCCGCGGTATTGCCGGCCTGCGCTGGACCCACGACGACCTCGAATACGACCACCGTCGCGTCTCCACCTCGGCTGTCGCGGTCAACGGCATCCAGCCGGGCACAAGCAGTTCCGGCTCGGTGGACGAAGACGGCTGGTCCGGTCGCCTGGGCCTGCAATACGACCTGACCGACGATATCACCAGCTACCTGACCTATTCCCGTGGCTACAAAGGCCCGGCGTACAACGTGTTCTTCAACATGCAGCCGCGTGACACCGACGCGCTCAAGCCGGAGACCTCCAACAGTTGGGAAGCCGGCCTCAAGGCCAGCCTGTGGAACAACCGCCTGACCACCAACGTCGCGGTGTTCCATACCGAGTACGAAAACTACCAGGCGAACTTCTTCGACAGCGTCGCCGGGCAAGTGGTGACCCGCCTGATCAACGCCGGCAGCGTCAGCAGCGAAGGCGTGGAACTCGACTTCGCCCTGCAGGCCACCTCGCAACTGAAATTCTCCGGCGCCGTGGCCTACACCAAGGCGCGCATCGATGAATTCGCCTGCCCGGCGGGCGCCGCGGCGTCGTGCAACGTCAACGGCAAGCCACTGCCTTACAGCCCGGACTGGAAGAGCTACGTGCGCGCCGACTACAGCATCCCGCTGGACAACGGCCTGGATATCGAACTGGGCACCGATTTCAGTTGGCAGAGCAAAGTGCAGTACGACATTTCCCAGAACGCCGACACGGTTCAGGGCGCTTACGGCATCTGGAATGCCAGCGTCGCCCTGGCCGATTACAACGAAGGCTGGCGCGTGGCGCTGCTGGCCAAAAACCTTGCGGACAAATCCTACTCACCTCTTCTGGCTACCGGGGGCAACTACGTCTACCGCGCGGTTCCGCGCGATGACGAACGTTACTTCGGCATCCAGCTTCGCAAGGACTTCTGACATGAGCGAGACCCCACGGCAAATGAGTCTGGGCGCCTTTTTGATGGCAACAGGGCATCACGTTGCCGCCTGGCGTCACCCCGATGTTCCGGGGGATGCTGGACTGGATATCCAGCACTACCGGCACTTGGCCAAGGTCGCGGAAGGCGCCTGTTTCGATGCGATTTTCGTCGCCGACAGCGTTGCCGCCGCCGAAGGTGAAATTGCCAGCCGAATGGCACGCTCCGACCACTTCGAGCCCTTGACATTGCTATCCGCTTTGAGCGGGGTCACGGAGCGCATCGGATTGGTGGCCACAGCTACTACAACGTACAACGAGCCATACCATGTGGCACGGAAATTCGCTTCGCTGGATCATCTGTCTGGAGGGCGGGCAGGCTGGAATCTGGTGACGTCCGATGCGGCGGCCGAAGCGCTGAATTTTGGCCGAGACGAGCACGTTGGCCACGCAGATCGGTACGTTCGCGCCAAAGAGTTCCATGAAGTGGTTGTCGGGCTGTGGGACAGTTGGGCCGACGATGCCTTCGTTCGCGACAAGAAATCCGGTACGTACTACAAGCCTGATTCAGTACGATTGCTCAATCACCAAGGCGAACACTTCAAAGTCAGGGGCCCTTTGAATGTAGCTCGCACTCCGCAAGGCCGCCCGGTGGTCGTCCAGGCCGGTTCGTCGCCGGCCGGTCTCGACCTGGCGGCGCGCACTGCCGACGTGGTGTTCACCGCGCAGACGTCGCTGGCCGCCGCGCAGGCGTTCTATGCCGACCTCAAGGGTCGCCTGGCCGCCTACGGGCGCAGCCGCGACTCGCTGAAGATCATGCCGGGTGCCTTTATCGTGGTCGGCGAGACCCAGGCCGAAGCCGAGGATAAGTTCGCCGCGTTTCAGGAATTGGTTGAGCCGCAGGTCGGCATCGCGTTGCTCGGGCGCATGCTCGGCAACTTCGACCTGTCCGGTTATCCACAGGACGGCCCGCTGCCCGAGCTGCCGCTCACCGACAGCGGCCAGCGCAGCCGCCAGCAACTGCTGAGCGAACTGGCCGTGCGGGAAAACCTCAACCTCGCCCAACTGGGACGGCGCATTGCCGGCGGTCGCGGACATCACAGTCTGATTGGCACCCCGACGCAGATCGCCGATCAATTGCAGGAATGGTTCGAAAACGAAGCCGCCGACGGCTTCAACGTGCTGGTGCCGCACCTGCCGGGTGGCCTTGAAGACGTCGCCCGACACCTGGTGCCCGAACTGCAGCGGCGCGGCCTGTTCCGCACCCATTACGAAGGGCGCACCTTGCGCGAGCACCTCGGCCTGAGCCGGCCGAACAACCCCTATTTCTCCTGAGGAAGACACCGATGACCTACGTCGCTGCGGAAAACCGCAACACCTCCATTCCTTACCGTCGCGTGGGCCGCAGCGGCCTGGTGCTGCCGGCGCTGTCGCTGGGCCTGTGGCACAACTTTGGTGACAGCACGCCGCTGAGCGATCAGCGCGCGCTGTTGCGCACGGCCTTCGACCTGGGCATCAACCACTTCGACCTGGCCAACAACTACGGCCCGCCCTACGGCAGCGCGGAGATCAATTTCGGTCGCCTGTTGCGTGAAGACTTCAAGGGCTACCGCGACGAGCTGACCATCTCCAGCAAAGCCGGTTGGGACATGTGGCCCGGCCCGTACGGCCAGGGCGGCGGCTCGCGCAAACACATCCTCGCCAGCCTCGACCAGAGCCTGTCGCGGTTGGGCGTGGACTATGTGGATATCTTCTATTCGCACCGCTTCGACCCGGACACCCCGCTGGAAGAAACCGCCAGCGCCCTCGCCACCGCAGTGCAGCAGGGCAAGGCGCTGTACGTCGGCATCTCGTCTTACTCCGGGGCCAAGACCCGCGAAATCGCGCGTCTGTTGCAGGCGTGGAAAGTCCCGCTGTTGATCCACCAGCCGGCCTACAACCTGCTCAACCGCTGGGTGGAAAAAGACCTGCTGGACGTCACCGATGAGCTGGGCGCCGGCGTGATCGCTTTCACCCCGCTGGCTCAGGGCCTGCTGACCGGCAAGTACCTCAATGGGGTGCCGAAGGATGCTCGGGTCAACAAGCCGGGCGGTGGTTCGCTGCTGCCGACGCACTTGTCCGAGGCCAACCTGGCTCATGTTCGCGCCCTCAACGAAATCGCCATCGCCCGTGGCCAGAGCCTCGCGCAACTGGCGCTGGCCTGGACCCTGCGCGACCCGCGGGTGACCTCGGCGCTGATCGGTGCCAGCCGGCCTGAGCAGATCATCGAGAACGTCGGTGCACTGAACAACCTGACGTTCAGTGCTGAAGAGCTGGCGCTGATCGACCGTCATGCCGTTGAAGGTGGCATCAACCTCTGGGAAAAACCCTCGCTGGCGGAGTGACGAATGAAGGCGATTGCAATGCTGAGCGCTGGCCTGGCCCTGTTGGGCCTGGCGACGGCAGCGGTCGCCGATCCGCAGGAATTGCGCATCGGCTACCAGAAGGGCTCCATCGCGTTGGTGCTGGCCAAGGAACATGGCCTGCTGGAGAAACGCTTCGCCGGGACCAAGGTGCAATGGATCGAATTCCCGGCTGGGCCGCAGATGCTTGAAGCACTGAACATCGGCAGCCTGGACGTGGGTTCGACCGGTGATATCCCGCCGCTGTTCGCCCAGGCGGCGGGCGCCGATCTGGTGTACATCGGCGCCGAGCCGGCCAAGCCGTCGGCGGAAGTGATCCTGGTGCGCAGCGACAGCCCGCTCCAGCAGGTGACCGACCTCAAGGGTCGCAAGGTCGCGCTGCAGAAGGGCTCCAGCTCGCACAACCTGGTGCTGCGGGCGCTGAACAAGGCGGGCTTGAGCTTCAAGGATATTCAGCCGGTGTACCTCACGCCGGCGGATGCCCGTGCGGCGTTCGAACACGGCAGCGTCGATGCCTGGGCGGTGTGGGATCCGTACGTCTCGCTGGCCCTGAGCGAAGGGCACAGCCGCAAACTGACGGATGGCGAAGGGCTGGGATTATCCGGTCCGGTGTACACCGCGCGGCGCGACTATGCGGCGCAGAACGGCGAGTTTATCCACAGCCTGCTGGACCAGCTCACCGCTGCCGAAGACCTGACCCGCAGTGAGCGGGACGCCAGCCTGAAGGTGCTGAGCAACTCGATGGGCTTGCCCCAAGCAGTGGTCGCCCACTATGTGGATAACCGCCCGCCATCGCCGGTGCTGCCGATTACCGATGAGGTGATCAAGGCACAGCAGGCGACGGCGGATCTGTTCTATGAGAACCGGTTGTTGCCGAAGAAACTGGATGTGAGGAAGGCGCTGCCCTGAGTCAGGGTTTCTCCCACAGGAACCAGGTTGGTCACAGAACCTGTGGGAGCCGGCCTTGCCGGCGATGAGGCCATCACCAACAGCAGGGCATTCAGATCGATCCACACCCCATGGGCTGTGGATAACCCATCAGAACGGCACATCCCCCAGGATCGTCGCCCGATGCATCACCCGCCGCGCCGGCCGGTAATCATCCACTGCGTAATGCTGGGTCACGCGGTTATCCCAGAAGGCCACGTCGTTTTCCTGCCAGCGCCAGCGAATGGTGAACTCTGGCCGGGTCGCGTGGGCAAACAGGAATTTCAGCAGCGCCTCACTTTCCGCCTCGCTCAGTTCGTTGATGCGGGTGGTGAAGCCGTCGCTGACGAACAGCGATTTGCGTCCGCTCACCGGATGCGTGCGGATCACCGGATGGGAAATCGGCGGGTTGGCGCGGCGGGTCGCTTCCCAGCGCTCCAGGTCTTGCGGCGTGGAGCCGAAGCGGGCCAGCGGGAAGGATTTGGTGAAGTCATGGGTCGCGGTCAGTCCGTCCAGGAGGATCTTCAGCGGTTCCGACAACGCTTCGAACGCGGCGATGCCGCTGGCCCACAAGGTGTCGCCGCCATAGGCCGGCAATTGCTTGGCGGCCAGTACCGCGCCCAGTGCCGGGGTCGGCAGGAAGGTCACGTCGGTGTGCCAGATGGCGTTGTCGCGCACGTCGGTGACGGCGGTGTCGAGCACCAGCACTTGCGGTGTTTCCGGCACGTTGGGGTAGATCGGGTGAATGTGCAGGTCGCCGAACTGCGCGGCGAAGTTTGCCTGCTGCGGCGGCGTAATCGGCTGTTCGCGGAAGAACAATACCTGGTGGGTCAGCAGCGCTTGCTCGATGGCGTCGCGCGCTTCGGCGCTGATATCGCGGCTCAGGTCAACGCCACTGATTTGGGCGCCGAGCGCGGGGCTCAGCGGGGTAATGATCAGGCTCATGTCTGTCTCACTAATGCGGTTGTTCAGTGGCTCTGGCCGTGCCAGGGCACCAGCTTGCGTTGCAGGGCGCGCAGGCCCATTTCCAGGGCGAAGGCGATCAAGGCGATGACCAGGATGCCGAGCACCACCACGTCGGTGACCAGGAATTGCGCCGCCGACTGGACCATGAAGCCCAGGCCGCTGGTGGCGGCGATCAGCTCGGCGGCAACCAGGGTCGACCAGCCGACACCAAGGCCGATGCGCACGCCAGTGAGGATGTCCGGCAACGCGCTGGGCAGGATCACGTGGCGAATCAGTTGCACCTTGCTCGCGCCCAGCGACAGCGCCGCGCGCAGCTTGGCCGGATCGACCGTGCGCACGCCGGTGGCGGTGGCGATGGCGATCGGGGCGAAGATCGCCAGGTAGATCAGCAGCACTTTCGACAGCTCGCCGATGCCGCACCAGATCACGATCAGCGGCAGGTACGCCAGCGGTGGAATAGGGCGGTAGAACTCGATCAGCGGATCGAGAATGCCGCGGGCGATGCGGTTGCTGCCGATGGCGATACCGACCGGGATCGCGGTGAGGATCGCCGCGCCTAGGGCCAGGCCGATACGGCTCAGGCTGGCACCGAGGTGCTGCCACAAGGTCGATTCCATGTAGCCCTGGGTCAGCAACAGCCAGGCCTTGCCCGCCACCGCTTCAGGCGAGGGCAGGAACAGCGGCTCGATCCACTCCGCGGCGGTCACTAGCCACCACACCAGCAGCAGGGCGCCGAGGGTCAGGCCGCTGATCCAGCGGGTGCTCAGGTAGCGCCGTGCCTTGAGCGGGCGCGACGCGGTGGAAGGTTTGGCCGTCACCGGCAGTTCCAGACTGCTCATGCGAACTCCTGCCGCCCGGCGGCGCTGCGTTGAGAAAAGACCCGCGACAGCACGTGCTCGCGGGTTTCGATAAAGCGTGGATCGGACTTGATCGAACGCGCCGATTCACCGGCGGCGTAGCGCTGGCCGAAGTCCAGGTGCAGACGCTCGACCACGCGGCCGGGGTTGGGCGCCAGGAGGATGAGGTCGGTGGCGAGGAACACCGCTTCTTCGATGTCGTGGGTAATCAGGAACACCGGTTTGGCGGTGCGTTGCCAGACCTGCAACAGCAGCTCTTGCATCTGTTCGCGGGTGAACGCGTCGAGCGCGCCGAACGGTTCGTCCATCAGCAGCACCCGTGGGTCGGCGGCCAGCGCGCGGGCCAGGCCGACGCGCTGTTTCTGGCCACCGGACAACTGCCAGATATGCCGCGCGGCGAAATCGGCGAGGTCCACCAGGGCGAGCATTTCCCGCGCCTTCTGGTCCCGCTGCGCACGGGACACGCCGGCCAGTTCCAGGCCGAAGCCGACGTTGGCCAGCACATCCTGCCAGGGCAACAGGGCGTCGTCCTGGAACACCACGCCACGCTCGGCGCTCGGCCCTTGCACCGGCACGCCGTCGAGGGTGATGCGCCCGGCGCTCGGGCTGACGAAGCCGGCGATCAGGTTGAGCAGCGAGGTCTTGCCGCTGCCGGACGGGCCGAGGGCCACCAGCAATTGCTGCGGGCCCAGGCTCAGAGAAATGTCGGACAGCACAGGCTCGGCGGCGCCGGGGTACTGTGCGCTGATGCGCTCCAGTTGTAACAGGGCCATGACGACTCCGTGACTCAGTTGGTGATGAACGACGCGCTGACGTACGGCGAGTAATCCGGCAGCACGGCCTCGACCTTGCCTTGTTCCTTGAGGAAGGTGGCGGTGTCGGTGATGGCCTTGGTGGTCGGCGCGCCGAGGGCGGCGACCTGGTCGGCGGCCAGCGGGAACACGTTGCCTTGCAGCAGGGCCGGAATGTCGCTGGCCTTGGCGCCGGACAGCTTCACCAGCTTGTCGACGTTGCTCTTGTCCGCGAGCCAGGCTTGCGGGTCTTTGCGGTAGTCGGCGTAGGCATCGAGGGTCACTTTGGCGAAGGCCTTGACCACTTCAGGGTGCTTGGCGGCGAAGTCCTTGCGCACGATCCAGGCGTCGAAGGTCGGTGCGCCTTTCTTCGCCAGTTCGCCGGAGGTGATCAGCACCTTGCCGTTTTCCTTGGCCACGCCCAGCGCTGGGTCCCAGACGTAGGTGGCGTCGATGTCGCCGCGCTTCCAGGCAGCGGTGATCGCCGGTGGCGCGAGGTTGAGGATCTGCACCTTGGAAGGGTCGATGTTCCACTGCTTCAGCGCGGCCAGCAGGCTGTAGTGACCGGTGGACACGAAGGGCACGGCGATCTTCTTGCCGACCAGGTCCTGGGGCGAATTGATGCCGGCGCCATCGCGGGCGACCAGGGCTTCGGCGGCGCCGATTTCGGTGGCGATAAGGAAGGTTTCCACCGGCAGCTTGCGGGTCGCGGCGGCGGCCAGCGGGCTGGAACCGAGGTAGCCGATCTGCACGTCGCCGGAGGCCACGGCGGTGATCACGTCAGCGCCGTTGTCGAATTTGCGCCAGTCGATGCTGGCCTTGCTGGCTTGCTCATAACGGCCATCGACCTGGGCGACTTTGGCCGGATCGACGGTGGTCTGGTAGGCGACGGTAAGGTCCGCGGCCTGGACGAAAAACGCAGCACCGGCCAGGGCCAGGGCGGAGAACAGGCGCAGTGGGGCAAAGAAGGTCATGTTGAACTCCTGGTCAGGCGGAATAGGGTGGGAAGTGGTGAAAGACTAATTGATCTAAGAAATCGTAAATAAATAACTTTTTCGAATTAGCTTAGGAGACAAAGAAAGGGAGGCGCCCTTCGCGAGCAAACTCGCCCCTACAAAGCGCTGAATCTGTAGGAGCGAGCTCGCTCGCGAAGGGCCTGGAATCAGGTGTCAGCCGTTTCTATGGGAAGCTGGCCGGGCTTACTGCACGAACTTCGCACTCACAAACGGCGAATAATCCGGCAGCACCGTCTCCACCTTGCCTTGCTCCTTGAGGAATTTCGCCGTCTCGGCAATGGCGGCAGGTGTCTGGTTCTGCAGCAGCGCCGGTTGTGCCTGGGCATCGGGGAACGCGGAGCCGGCGAGCAGTTCAGGAACGTCCGCCGGGTTGGCGCCGGTCAGCTTGGCGATCTTCTGCACGGGCAGCGAATCCGCCGTCCACTGCGCCTTGTTGGCGGTGTAGTCGGCGAAGGACTGCAAGGTGACCTTGGCGAACTTGGCGACCACGTCCGGATGCTTCTCGGCGAAGTCCTTGCGTGCGACCCACACCTCGAACGTCGGCGCGCCCCAGCCACCCACTTCGGCGGCGTCGGTCAGGGTCTTGCCGGTCTTGCGGATTTCGCCCAGCGCGGGCGACCAGACAAAGGCGCCGTCGATGTCGCCACGCTTCCACGCCGCGGCAATTTCTGCGGGTTGCAGGTTCACCACTTTCACCTGGCGGGTATCGAGGTTCCAGTGCTTCAGCGCGCCGAGCAGGCTGTAGTGCGAGGTGGACACGAACGGCGTGGCGATGGTCTTGCCCACCAGGTCCTGCGGGCTGTTGATGCCGCTGCCGTTACGCACCACCAGCGCTTCGGCGGCGTTGATCTGCGCCGAGACGACAAAGGCCACGATCGGCAGCTTGCGTGACGCCGCCGCTGCCAGCGGGCTGGAGCCGAGGTTGCCGATCTGCACGTCGCCCGAGGCGATGGCGGTGACCACTTCCGGGCCACTGTTGAAGCGCCGCCAGTCGATTTTCTCGCCAATGGCCTGTTCGTAGGCGCCGTCAGCCTGGGGGACTTTGCTGGGATCGATGCCGGTCTGGTAGCCGACGGTGATTCCGGCGGCGTGGCTGACCAGGGTCAAGCCGGTGAGGGCGAGGGCGGTAAATAATCGGAGCGGGAGCGAGGGCTTCATGATGGCCATTTCCAGAGAGGGAAAGCCATAAAACTAATTGATCTAAAAAGCTTTAGATAAATACGTTTTGGTAATTAGCTTATGTATGAATGCTTTGTGAAAATTTCGTGAGATATTCCGAAAAAATCTTAAAAAAACACAAATAATTCTTTTTGGATTTATCAAATTGTCATTATCCTTCGTCCCCAGCGCGACGCATTAGACCAAAGTCGCGAAACGAATAGTTACGATTGACTTGATAGTCACCCTTTGGTGCTAATCGACCATCGACGGCGAGCAGGACGACAGATCCTGCCGTCAACGAACCACAAGAATTAGAAACGATAGGAGCAATTCATCTATGAAGAAGTCGACCCTGACTCTTGCCGTGGCCCTTGGGGTTCTGGCCCAGCAAGCAGGCGCTGCCGGTTTTATTGAAGACAGCAAAGCTACCTTGAAGCTGCGCAATTTCTATATCAACCAAGACAACCGTAACCACAGCACCAGCACCACCCAACCGAACTACACGGAAGAGTGGGGCCAAGGTTTCCAATTGGACTACACCTCGGGTTACACCGAAGGCACCGTTGGTTTTGGTGTTGATGCTATCGGGCTGCTGGGCATCCGTCTTGACTCTGGCAAGGGCCGTCACGGCAACCGTGACAGCAGTGCTTACGGTGGTCTGGTTTTCCCTACCGATAGCGACGGCCGTGCAGTCAACGACTTCTCCAGCCTGGGCGCCACCGCCAAGGTAAAAGTTTCCCAGACCGAACTGCGCTACGGCACCCTGCTGCCGAAGCTGCCGGTCATCTCGTACAACGACGGTCGTCTGCTGCCGCAAACCTTCGAAGGTGGTCAGATCACCTCGAACGAGATCAAGGACCTGACCCTGATCGGTGGTCAGATCGAGCACGTGAAGGGCCGCAACTCCTCGAGCAATGAAGGGCTGTCCATCGCTGGCGCCAACAACGCTCGTACCGGTAAGTTCAGCAACCAGTTCCGTTATGCCGGTGCTGACTACAAGGTCACCAAGGACCTGCTGCTGCAGTACTACTACGGCAACCTGGAAGACTTCTACAAACAGCACTTCCTGGGCGCGGTACACAACTGGGCAATCGGCCCGGGTACTCTGAAGTCGGACTTCCGCTACTTCCATAGCACCGATGATGGCAAAAACGGTGATACGGCGGCCTACTACACCACCGGCTATTACGGCGGCACCACCACCAGAGGCAAGGTCGACAACGACCTGTACAGCGCACTGTTCCTGTACAGCGTTGCCGGTCACACCTTCGGTGGCGGCTACCAGAAGAGCCGTGGCGATAGCGACTTCCCTTGGCTGAACCAGGGTGACGGCTCGTCCAACTACACCATCACCGACTCGCAGATCCAGAAGTTCGGCCGTGCCGGTGAGAGCACCTGGCAAGCTCGCTACTCCTACGACTTCGCCAAGGTCGGCTTGGCAGGTCTTACCGCAGGCGTGGTTTACCTGAAGGGCGATAACATCGATACCATCACTGGTGACCGCACCGAATGGGAGCGGGATATCACTGTGGCCTACGTCGTACCGGAAGGTCCGCTGAAGAACTTCGGCGTCATGTGGAAAAACGCCATGTGGCGCACCGACATTGACAACCAACGGGACCAAGACGAAAACCGTCTGATCCTCAGCTACTCCATCCCGCTGCTGTAACCCGCCGCGAGATACACCAACGCCCGCCCGGCTTCATGCCGCGCGGGCGTTGTTTTGTCTGCAATTCGTTATTTCTTTCAGGTCTAAATAAATCAATATTTATTCTTTTTAATTCGGCGCAACCACAGGCACAGTGAAGCCATAACGCACTTAGCCCAAGGAGCCGCACCATGAGCCTCAGACTCGGCGATATCGCCCCCGACTTCGAACAGGATTCCAGCGCCGGCAAGATCCGCTTCCACGAGTGGCTCGGCGATAGCTGGGGCGTGCTGTTCTCGCACCCGGCCGACTTCACCCCGGTGTGCACCACGGAACTGGGCTTTACCGCCAAGCTGAAAGAGCAATTCGCCGAGCGCGGCGTCAAGGCCATCGCGCTGTCCGTCGACCCGGTCGATTCCCATCACCGCTGGATCGAAGACATCAACGAAACCCAGAACACCACGGTCAACTTCCCGATCCTGGCCGATGCCGATCGCAAAGTGTCCGACCTCTATGACCTGATCCACCCCAACGCCAGCGACACCCTGACGGTGCGTTCCCTGTTCGTGATCGATCCGAACAAGAAGATCCGTCTGACCATCACCTACCCGGCCAGCACCGGCCGCAACTTCCACGAGATCCTGCGGGTGATTGACTCGTTGCAGCTCACCGACAACCACAAGGTGGCGACCCCGGCCAACTGGCAGGACGGTGATGAAGTGGTGATCGTGCCGTCGCTCAAGGACGAAGAAGAGATCAAACGCCGCTTTCCGAAGGGCTATCGCGCGGTCAAGCCCTACCTGCGCCTGACCCCACAGCCCAACCGCTGACAGACCGTTTTCATCGTAGTGCTTTAGCCATCGCAGGGATTTTCGGGCCGTTTCGACGGCCCTTTTTTTTGCCTGAAGAAACCAATTCGGGCCCTTCGCGAGCAAGCTCGCTCCTACAGAGACGGTGATGAACCTGTAGGAGCGAGCTTGCTCGCGATGGGCTCAACGGGGTTTTTACTTACCCGCAGTCAGCGCGTTGTAGCTGGTCATCAAATTCCGGTAATCCGGGATGTGATTCGAGCACAGCGCCGCCAGCCCTTCGACATCGTTGCGCCAGTCGCGGTGCAGCTCACAGGCCACGCCGAACCAGGTCATCAGTTGCGCACCCGCCGAACTCACACGGTTCAAAGCGGCATCGCGAGTCATCGCGTTAAAGGTGCCGGAAGCATCGGTCACCACGAACACGTCAAATTCCTCTTCCAAAGCGGACAGCGCCGGGAACGCCACACACACCTCGGTTACCACACCCGCAATGATCAGTTGCTTCTTCCCGGTAGCTTTCACCGCTTTCACGAAGTCCTCGTTGTCCCAGGCGTTGATCTGGCCAGGGCGAGCGATGTACGGGGCATCCGGGAACAGTTCTTTCAGTTCCGGCACCAGCGGGCCGTTGGGGCCTTGTTCGAAGCTGGTGGTGAGGATGGTTGGCAGGTTGAAGAACTTGGCCAGATCCGCCAGGGCCAGAACGTTGTTCTTGAAACGGTCAGGCTCGATATCGCGCACCAGGGACAGCAGGCCAGCCTGGTGATCCACCAGCAGGACAGCGGCGTCGTCTTTGTTCAGGCGGTTGTATTTGAATGCGGTCATGGTCGTTGCTCCTGAGGTGCTGATCTTCGTAAGGGGTGGTGTTTCGCGTTGATGGGAGAAGATTAAATTCAGAACCTTTGGCGCGGTAGCTAGTGAAAACTGGCTTTAGCGTTCCTTATTCAGAACGATAGAGTTTGTACAGGTACAGCAGTGACAATCCGCGGTCTGGCATAAAGCCCATATCTCTAAATCACATAAACAAATGAAAAAATATGATTTATAGATATATATACCCACCTGTTAAGGTCACTCCATTCCAGCGAGCACACTAACTCGCGGCCCTTCAGAACAGTTCTAAGGAAGCGCTTTCCATGTTGGTCGTTTCTATTGGTGGTAGCCCCAGCCTGCGGTCACGTTCCGGTGTGCTGCTCGATCGCTCCCGGGACTGGCTGCAAGGCCAGGGTGTGGAAGTGGTGACGTTCCAGGTACGGGACTTCCCGGCCGAGGACCTGCTTCACGCTCGCTTCGACAGCCCGCACGTGCAGCACTTCCAGCAGTTGGTGGAACAGGCTGACGGCCTGATCGTCGCTACCCCGGTGTACAAGGCGTCCTATTCCGGCGCGCTGAAAACCCTGCTCGACCTGCTGCCCGAACGCGCCCTGCACCACAAGGTGGTCTTGCCCATCGCCACCGGCGGCAGCATCGCCCACATGCTGGCGGTGGACTACGCACTCAAGCCGGTGCTCTCGGCCCTCAAGGCGCAGGAGACCCTGCAAGGGATCTTCGCCGACGACAGCCAGATCGCCTACGGCCAGGGCAATTCCCCGGCCCACCTGGCGCCGGCCCTGGAGCAGCGCCTGCACGAATCGCTCGACACGTTTCACAGCGCCCTGGCCCGTCGGCCACGGCCGGTGGCTCCTGGCGTCCTGAACGAACGCCTGCTCAGCGCCCGCTGGAGTATCTGAGCCGCGACACCCGTTTCATCGCGTCACCCTTCACCTTACTCGCCCGATAACGAGGCAAGCAGGTGCAGCCTGAACCCAACAGCAAAATAAGGAGAGCGCAATGCGCACTGTCATTTTGCGTCGTGGCCTGGTCGCTCTGTTTGCTGCGGCTGTGTCCTTCGGCGCCATTACTCAAGCTCAAGCCGAAACCCTGCGTATCGGTTATCAGAAATACGGCACCCTGGTGCTGCTCAAGGCCAAGGGCACGCTGGAAAAGCGTCTCGCCGCTCAGGGCGTGCAGGTGCAATGGACTGAATTCCCCGGCGGCCCGCAACTGCTGGAAGGCCTCAACGTCGGTTCGATCGACTTCGGTGTGACCGGCGAAACCCCGCCCGTGTTCGCCCAGGCCGCCGGTGCCGACCTGCTCTACGTCGCCTATGAGCCGCCAGCGCCGCACAGCGAAGCGATCCTCGTGCCGAAGGGTTCGGCCATTCAGTCGGTCAAAGACCTCAAGGGCAAGAAAGTCGCCCTGAACAAAGGCTCCAACGTGCATTACCTGCTGGTCCGCGCCCTGGAAGACGCCGGCCTCAAGTACACCGATATCCAGCCGGTATTCCTGCCGCCCGCCGACGCCCGTGCCGCCTTCGAGCGTGGCAGTGTCGACGCCTGGGTCATCTGGGATCCGTACCAGGCTGCCGCCGAACAGCAACTGCAGGCCCGCACCCTGCGCGACGGCCAGGGCATCGTCGACAACCACCAGTTCTACCTGGCGACCAAGCCTTACGCACAACAGCATCCTGAAGTGATCAGCGCGCTGGTGGACGAGGTGCGTGCTGTCGGCGAGTGGTCCAAGGCCAACCCGCAGGAAGTGACCGACCAGGTTGCGCCGCTGCTCGGCCTGCCGGCCGACATCACCCTGACCTCGGTCAAGCGCCAAGGCTACGGCGCGCAGTTCCTGACCCCGGAAGTGGTCGCCGCGCAGCAGAAGATCGCCGACACCTTCAAGACCCTCAAGCTGATTCCAAAGCCGCTGAGCATCAAGGACGTGATCTGGACGCCACCGGCCAAGGTCGCCACGGCGCCTTGACGTTTTGCCCGAGCCGGGGCGCCGCCCCGGTCTGAGCCACCCTTAGGAGACAACTCCAATGAGCCTCAACGTTTTCTGGTTTCTACCGACCCATGGCGACGGCCATTACCTTGGCACCGCCGAAGGCGCTCGCGCCGTCGATCACGGTTATCTGCAGCAGGTCGCCCAGGCAGCGGATCGCCTGGGTTTCGGCGGCGTGCTGATCCCCACCGGGCGCTCCTGCGAGGACTCCTGGCTGGTGGCGGCATCGCTGATCCCGGTGACCCAGCGGCTGAAATTCCTTGTGGCCCTGCGCCCGGGGATCATTTCGCCGACCGTGGCGGCGCGTCAGGCGGCGACCCTCGACCGGCTGTCCGGCGGGCGTGCGCTGTTCAACCTGGTGACCGGTGGCGACCCTGAAGAACTGTCCGGCGACGGCCTGTTCCTCAGCCATGAAGAGCGTTATCAGGCCTCCGTGGAGTTCACCCGCATCTGGCGTCGGGTGCTGGAAGGCGAGACGGTCGATTACGACGGCAAGCACATCCAGGTCAAAGGCGCCAAGCTGCTCTATCCACCGATTCAACAACCGCGTCCGCCGCTGTATTTCGGTGGCTCGTCCGAGGCTGCCCAGGACCTGGCCGCCGAGCAGGTCGAGCTGTACCTGACCTGGGGCGAGCCGCCGGCCGCGGTCGCCGAGAAAATCGCGGAAGTCCGGGCCAAGGCCGCCAAGCTGGGCCGCACCGTCCGCTTCGGCATCCGCCTGCACGTGATCGTGCGGGAAACCAACGATGAAGCATGGAAAGCCGCCGAGCGCCTGATCTCGCACCTGGACGACGACACCATCACCCGTGCCCAGGCCTCCCTGGCGCGTTTCGACTCCGTAGGCCAGCAACGCATGGCTGCGCTGCATGGCGGCAACCGCGACAACCTCGAAGTCAGCCCGAACCTGTGGGCGGGCGTCGGCCTGGTGCGTGGCGGTGCCGGCACCGCGCTGGTCGGCGACGGGCCGACCGTGGCGGCACGGGTCAAGGAATACGCTGACCTGGGCATCGACACTTTCATCTTCTCTGGCTACCCGCACCTGGAAGAGTCGTACCGCGTCGCCGAACTGCTGTTCCCGCACCTGGATATCGCGCGTCCGTCGCTGCCGCAAGAGCGGGGCTATGTCAGCCCGTTCGGCGAGATGGTCGCCAACGACATCCTGCCCAAAGCCGCGGCACAGGGTTGAGGAGCGCAGCATGAGTCGTTCTTCCTCAACCCCGTGGACGCAGCGCCTGGCCCCGTGGGCCTTGCCGATCGCGCTGCTGGCGATCTGGCAACTAGCGGTCAGCGCCGGTTGGCTGTCGACGCGCATCCTGCCGGCACCGAGCGCGGTAATCACCGCCGGTGTCGAACTGGTGCGCAGCGGCGAGATCTGGACCCACCTGGCGATCAGCGGCTGGCGTGCCGGCCTGGGCTTCGTCATCGGCGGCAGCATCGGCCTGGCGCTGGGCTTCATCACCGGCCTGTCCCGTTGGGGCGAGCGCCTGCTCGACAGCTCGGTGCAGATGATCCGCAACGTGCCGCACCTGGCGCTGATCCCGCTGGTGATCCTGTGGTTCGGCATCGATGAGTCGGCGAAGATTTTCCTGGTGGCCCTCGGCACGCTGTTCCCGATCTACCTGAACACTTACCACGGCATTCGCAACGTCGATCCGGCGCTGGTGGAAATGGCCCGCAGCTACGGCCTCAGCGGTTTCTCCCTGTTCCGTCAGGTGATCCTGCCGGGTGCGCTGCCGTCGATTCTGGTCGGTGTGCGCTTCGCCTTGGGCTTCATGTGGCTGACCCTGATCGTGGCCGAAACCATCTCGGCCAACGCCGGCATCGGCTACCTGGCGATGAATGCCCGTGAATTCCTGCAAACCGATGTGGTGGTCCTGGCCATCGTTCTCTACGCGGTGCTCGGCAAGCTCGCCGACCTCGCTGCCCGTGGCCTGGAGCGCGTCTGGTTGCGCTGGCACCCGGCCTATCAACCGAGCAAGGGAGACGGCGCATGACCATTCTCAAGGAGCAACCGCCACGGCTGCTGCGCGGTATTCCGCTGGCCGTGCGCAACGTCGAGAAGACTTTCGGCCAGCGCAAGGTGCTGCGTGACATCGACCTGCACATTCCGGCCGGACAATTCGTCGCCATCGTCGGTCGCAGCGGCTGCGGCAAAAGTACCTTGCTGCGCCTGCTCGCCGGCCTCGACCAGCCTTCCGCCGGGCAACTGCTGGCCGGCAGCGCGCCGCTCGCCGAGGCCCGCGAAGACACCCGCCTGATGTTCCAGGAAGCGCGCCTGCTGCCCTGGAAACGGGTGATCGACAACGTTGGCCTGGGCCTGCAAGGCAACTGGCAGGAACAGGCACGCAAGGCACTCGAGGCGGTCGGCCTGGCCGACCGCGCCAATGAATGGCCGGCGGCATTGTCCGGTGGACAGAAACAGCGTGTGGCCCTGGCCCGCGCCCTGATCCACCAGCCACGCCTGCTGCTGCTGGACGAACCGCTGGGGGCGCTGGATGCCCTGACCCGGATCGAAATGCAGCAACTGATCGAAGACCTCTGGCGCAAGCATGGCTTCACCGTGCTGCTGGTGACCCACGACGTCGCCGAAGCCGTCGCGGTCGCCGACCGGGTGATCCTGATCGAGGACGGTGAAATCGGCCTCGACCTGCACGTGGACCTGCCACGGCCGCGGGTGCGTGGATCGCACCGCCTGGCCGCGCTGGAAACCGAAGTATTGAACCGTGTTCTTTCGGTCCCGGGCATCCCGCCCGAGCCCGAACCCGTAGCACCCTTGCCTACGCAACTGCGCTGGGCTCATTGACCTCAGAACCTACAAAGGAAGCAAGCAGATGACTATCAAAGCGATCAACGTGCGTAACCAGTTCAAGGGCACCGTTAAAGAAATCCTGGAAGGTCCGGTCCTGTCGGAAATCGACGTACAGACCGCCTCGGGCATCGTCACTTCGGTGATCACCACCCGTTCGGTAAAAGAACTGGAACTGACCATTGGCAGCGAAGTGATTGCCTTCGTGAAATCCACCGAGGTTTCCATCGCCAAGCTGTGATTTGTGTGGCATATCGCGAGCAAGCTCGCTCCTACAGAGACTGGGAACACCGATCCCCTGTAGGAGCGAGCTTGCTCGCGATTGCCTAACGCTTGGGCAAAAACGGCGGCAGATAAAGCCCCAGGTACGCCTCGAACACCCGCATCCCTTCCTCCGCCATCCGCGGCGTGATTTGCCCGTGCAACTGCATCGACCGGGCATACACCCGATCCCCCAGTTCCATCGCCAGGGCGAACACGTCCACGTCACGCGGCAGTTCCGGTAAACGGAAATGCTGCTCGAACAGCTTGTGCATCAGATCGCCCAGCTCGATATCGTGCTGACGATCCGCCTGGGTCACTTCGCTCAAACCATGCTGGGCCAGGATCAACTGCCGCGCCGCGGCGTCCTCGTGGTAGATCTCCAGCATGCGCATTTCCACCAGCCGCGAGAGGTCCCGCCAACTGTGCAGGGTCTGCGGATCGATGGGCGCTTGCAGGCAGGCGCGGAAGGCGCTGTGCACGTCCGCGGTGAGGGCTTCGAGCAGCGCCGGGACGCTGGCGAAGAAGTGATAAACGGACGAAGGCGGGATCTGCGCCCGCTCCGCCACGCTGTAGATCGACAGGCTGGCCACACCTTCGCTGGCCAGCAGGGTGCGGGCCGCGTCGAGGATCGAGTCGATCCGCGCCTGGCTGCGGGCGCGGGGTTTGCGAGGTGTGGTACCGCGACTCATATCAGTTGCTGATCGCCAGGATGCTGGCCTGGTAGGCGCCGACGAACAGGTCGAAGTCACCGACTTCCTGTTTCTCCAGCTCGGCCTGCTCTTCCAGCGACTTGCGCGCCAGCGCTTCGAAACGCGCTTGCTCGTCCGCCGGCAGCGGCTCGCTGCGCAGGAACTCGGCGTGGAGCTGGCTCTGGCGCAGGGAGAAGCGGGCGAAGCTTTCCTGATGTTCGGTCATGCTCGCCAGCACCTGCGCCGACGGCGTCAGCGACGGATCGTCGACCTTGGCGGCCTGTATTTGCAGGGCACGGGCGTGCTCGTCGCCGCCATGGGCACGATCAAGCAATTCGGCCAACGGCGCGATGCGTTCCAGCAACTCGCTGGCCCACGCCTTCAGCGTCACCGGCTGGCCGTCGCGTTGCAGTTCCAGGCCAGGGCGGCGGCCCTGCTTGACCACATTGAGGAAGTTGTCGGTGCACTGGCCGCACTCGCCATTTCCCAGCAGCGGGCTTTCTTCCAGCGCGCAGAACAGCAGGAATGCATCGAGGAAACGCGCCTGCGGCAGTTCGACGCCGGTCGGCAGGAACGGGTTGATGTCCAGGCAGCGTACTTCGATGTACTGGATGCCGCGGGACACCAATGCCTGGATCGGCCGCTCGCCGGTGTAGGTCACGCGCTTGGGGCGGATGTTGGAGTAGTACTCGTTTTCGATCTGCAGGATGTTGGTGTTGAGCTGCACCCACTCACCATCCTGGTGCGTGCCGATCTCGACATACGGCGGATACGGCGTGGCCACGGCACGGCGCAGGCTGTCGGTGTAGCTGCTCAGATCGTTGTAGCAAGGGGTCAGGCCGGCCTGGGCGTTGCTCTGGTAACCGAGGTCGCTCATGCGCAGGCTGGTGGCCCACGGCAGGTACAGGGTGTCGGCGTCGAGGGCTTCCAGTTGATGCGGGCGACCGCGCAGGAAACCCGCGTCCAGCGCTGGCGACGCACCGAACAGGTACATCAGCAGCCAGCTATAGCGACGGAAATTGCGGATAAGGGCGATGTAGGCCGACGACTGGAACTCGCGGTCGTCGCCGTCGCGGCCTTCGGCTTCACGCAGCAGCGGCCAGAGTTTTTCCGGCAGCGAGAAGTTGTAATGGATACCGGCGATGCACTGCATGGTGCGGCCGTAGCGCAGGGCCAGGCCCTTGCGGTAGACGTACTTGAGCTGACCGATGTTGGAGGTGCCGTACCAGGCGATCGGGATGTCTTCCTCGGCCGGCAACGGGCACGGCATCGACGGACTCCACAGGTACTCGCTGCCGAGCTTGCTGTAGGCGAAGCGATGGATGTTTTCCAGGCTTTCGAGGGTCTTCGCGGGATCGGCCAGCGCTGGCGTGATGAACTCCAGCAGCGACTCGGAATAATCGGTGGTGATCTGTTCGTGGGTCAGGGCGGCACCCAGGGCCTCGGGGTGCGGCGTCTGGGCCAGACGACCGTCCTCTGTCACGCGCAGGCATTCACGCTCGATGCCGTGCAGGCACTGCTTGAGCAGAGAGAGGTTGTCGCCCTGGCCGAGCAGGCTCAGGCGGCGGTTGAGAAGTTCGCTCAAGATGGATTCCTTCACACGTCAGTCGCCGCAATATGGGGGTGGAGGTGACGGTCTACAAGGGTGGACAGAGGAACTGGCGTTGTCGCCTGGTTTTCGCAGGGAGTCGGCAGCGCCCGCGCACTGCCGAAAGTACCGCAAATTGGGAGTTTTCGGCTAGATCTGTAGGAAAAGCGCCCGCGTGATGGCGGGCAAAGTTTTTACAGCGCGGCGAAGGTTCCTTGTGCCTTCGCCACCAGTTTGTCGCCCTGGAAGACGTCGGCGTCGAGCACCAGCGTGCGCCGCCCGGCGTGCAACACCCGGGCGATGCACAGCACCTCGCCCTCGCTGACAGCCCGCACGTAGTTGATCTTGCATTCCAGCGTCACGCTGCGCCGATCAAAGCCATGGCTGCTGGAGCAGGCCAGCCCCATGGCGATGTCGACCAGGCTGAAGATCGCGCCGCCATGCAGGAAGCCGCCGCGATTGCGCAAATGCGGCTCCAGCGCGAGGGCCACCTCTGCGACGCCTTCTTCAAGGCGTTGCAGGCGGCAGCCCAGCAACTGGCTGAAGGCGCTCTGAACGATATCTTCAGGCGCGTCCATTTACTTCTTCTTCAACTGCTTGGCGTTGGCGAACAGCGAGGCCATGGCGTTATTGGCAGGCGGCGGGGTTTCCTTGACCCGTGCCGGCGCACCTTGCTGGCGCGGCGCGGAACCTGGACGGCTGCCACGGGCACCATCGACTTTCTCGCCCGGGGTGTCGCTCATGCGCATCGACAGGCCGACGCGTTTGCGCGGGATGTCCACTTCCATGACCTTGACCTTGACCACGTCGCCGGCCTTGACCGCTTCACGCGGGTCCTTGATGAACTTCTCCGACAGCGCCGAGATGTGCACCAGGCCGTCCTGGTGCACGCCGATATCGACGAATGCACCGAAGTTGGTGACGTTGGTAACCACGCCTTCGAGGATCATCCCCGGTTCCAGGTCCTTGAGGTCTTCGACGCCTTCCTGGAACTCGGCGGTCTTGAACTCCGGACGCGGGTCGCGGCCCGGCTTGTCCAGTTCCTGGAGGATGTCGGTGACGGTGGGCAGACCGAAGGTTTCGTCGGTGTATTTCTTCGGGTCCAGGCGCTTGAGGAAACCGCTGTCGCCAACCAGCGAGCGGATATCACGGTCGGTCTCGGCGGCGATGCGCTGCACCAGTGGGTAGGCTTCCGGGTGAACTGCGGAGGCGTCCAGCGGGTTGTCGCCGTTCATCACGCGCAGGAAGCCGGCGGCCTGTTCGAAGGTTTTCTCGCCCAGGCGGCTGACTTTCTTCAGCGCTGCGCGGGTCTTGAAGGCGCCGTTGGCGTCACGGTGGCTGACGATGTTCTGCGCCAGGGTCGCGTTTAGGCCGGAGATGCGCGCCAGCAGCGCCACCGAGGCGGTGTTGACGTCGACGCCAACGGCGTTCACGCAGTCCTCGACTACCGCGTCCAGGCCACGGGCCAGTTTCAATTGCGAAACGTCGTGCTGGTACTGGCCGACACCGATGGACTTCGGATCGATCTTCACCAGCTCTGCCAGCGGATCCTGCAGACGGCGGGCGATGGACACCGCGCCACGGATCGTTACGTCCAGGTCGGGGAATTCACGGGCGGCCAGCTCGGACGCCGAGTACACCGAGGCGCCGGCCTCGGAAACCATGATCTTGGTGATCTTGAGGGCAGGGTACTTCTTGACCAGTTCGGCGATCAGCTTGTCGCTTTCACGGCTGGCAGTGCCGTTGCCGATGGCGATCAGTTCCACCGAGTGCTTGGCGCACAGCGCGGCAATCACGGCGATGGTGCGGTCCCAGTCGTTTTTCGGCGCGTGCGGGTACACCGTGGTGTAGTCCAGCAGCTTGCCGGTGGAGTCGACCACGGCCACCTTGCAGCCGGTACGCAGGCCCGGGTCGAAGCCCAGGGTCGCGCGCGGGCCGGCCGGCGCGGCGAGCAGCAGGTCGTGCAGGTTGCGGGCGAAGACGTTGATTGCCTCGCCTTCGGCGTTGTCACGCAGCTCGCCGAACAGGTCGGTTTCCAGGTGGCTGTAGAGCTTGACCTTCCAGGTCCAGCGCACCACTTCGGCCAACCACTTGTCGGCTGGGCGGCCCTGGTTAACGAGGCCGAAACGCTCGGCGATCATCAATTCGCACGGGTGCAGGGTGCCCGGCAGTTCTTCGCCGACCTTCAGCGCAGCGGACAGCACGCCTTCGTTGCGCCCGCGGAAAATCGCCAGGGCACGGTGCGACGGTACGCTCTTGAGCTGTTCGTCGTGTTCGAAATAGTCGCGGAACTTGGCGCCTTCCTCTTGCTTGCCGGCCACCAGGCGGGCACTGAGGGTGGCTTCCTGGGTGAGGAAGGTACGCAGTTTTTCCAGCAGGGTGGCGTCTTCGGCGAAGCGCTCCATGAGGATGTACTTGGCGCCTTCCAGCGCGGCCTTGACGTCGGCGACGCCCTTTTCGGCATCGACGAAGCGCGCGGCTTCGGTTTCCGGGGACAGTTGCGGGTCGTTCAGCAGACCGTCAGCCAGTTCGCCGAGGCCGGCTTCCAGGGCGATCTGGCCCTTGGTGCGGCGCTTCTGCTTGTACGGGAGATAGAGGTCTTCGAGGCGGGTCTTGGTGTCGGCCAGCTTGATTTCGCGGGCCAGTTCGGGGGTCAGCTTGCCCTGTTCCTCGATGCTGGCCAGGATGCTGGCGCGGCGATCGTCGAGTTCGCGCAGGTAGCGCAGGCGCTCTTCGAGGTTGCGCAGTTGGGTGTCATCCAGGCTGCCGGTCACTTCTTTGCGGTAACGGGCGATAAAAGGCACCGTGGAGCCTTCATCAAGTAGAGCCACGGCCGCCTCGACCTGTTGCGGGCGGACGCCGAGTTCTTCGGCGATGCGGCTGTTGATGCTGTCCATAAAACCACCTGACAAATTGTGAATGCTTGGGCCGCGGAGCCCGCGCCGCAGGGGCGCCGGAGCAAGGCGGCTCTCGGTGAAAAGCGGCGCATTATACCCAGCGCACCGGGCTTGCGGTGATAGCCGCTGGCCAGCTTGCAGGACCGTTCTACTGGCACATGGGGAAAAATCTGCTAACAATGCACACGGCACTGTCAAATGGCGGCTAAGCCATAATGCGCGCCGAGATTAAAGGAGCGACCCATGAGCAGCACTGCACAAACAGCCGAAGGCGAAAAAATCCTCATCGTCGACGATGACCCTGGCCTGAGCAGCCTGCTGGAGCGATTCTTCACCAGCAAAGGCTACCGCGCGAGGGCTGTACCGAACGTCGAGCAGATGGACCGCCTGCTGGCGCGTGAAGTCTTCAACCTGGTCGTCCTCGACCTGATGCTTCCCGGCGAAGATGGCCTTTCAGCCTGCCGCCGGCTGCGCGCGGCGAACAATCAGGTCCCGATCATCATGCTCACCGCCAAGGGCGACGAGCTGAGCCGGATCAAGGGCCTGGAGCTGGGCGCCGACGATTACCTGGCCAAGCCATTCAACCCCGACGAGCTGGTTGCGCGGGTCAAGGCGGTGTTGCGTCGGCAGACGCCTTCGGTACCGGGTGCTCCGGGCAGCGAGGATGAAACCGTCACGTTCGGCGACTACGAGCTGTCGCTGGCCACCCGCGAACTCAAGCGGGGTGAAGAAGTACATATGCTCACCACCGGCGAATTCGCGGTGCTCAAGGCGCTGGTCATGCACGCTCGCGAGCCGCTGACCCGCGATAAACTGATGAACCTGGCCCGTGGTCGTGAATGGGATGCGCTGGAGCGTTCCATCGACGTGCAGATCTCGCGCCTGCGCCGGATGATCGAGCCGGATCCTTCCAAGCCGCGTTACATCCAGACAGTCTGGGGCGTCGGTTATGTGTTCGTGCCGGATGGTAATGCCGGCAAGTGACCCCTCGTTTCAGGGAGTGAGTCATCAACAGCAGGGCCACCGCAGGGTTGCCCTGCTTTTGCATGAAGCGAAAGCCGTAAAGCCCGCGAGCCGCGCTCGTGCCTGCCTAGTGTGTAGCCGTTGTCCATGAAAACCCCGCTGTGGTTCCCGCAAAGCTTTTTCGCCCGCACCCTGTGGCTGGTGCTCATCGTCGTCCTGTTCTCCAAGGCGCTCACCCTGGTCTATCTGCTGATGAACGAGGATGTGCTGGTTGATCGCCAGTACAGCCACGGCGTCGCCCTGACCCTGCGTGCCTACTGGGCGGCGGACGAGTCGGACCGGGAAAAGGTCGCCGAGGCCGCCGGGCTGATCCGGGTGACCGGCAACGGCGTACCCGAGGGCGAGCAGCACTGGCCTTACAGCGAGATCTACCAGCGCCAGATGCAGGCCGAGCTGGGCGCCGATACCGAAGTCCGGTTGCGCGTGCATTCGCCGCCGGCGTTGTGGGTGAGGGCGCCGAGCCTGGGCGACGACTGGCTGAAAGTCCCGCTTTACCCACATCCGTTGCGCGGCCAGAAAATCTGGAACGTGCTTGGCTGGTTTCTCGCCATCGGCCTGCTTTCCACGGCCTCGGCCTGGATCTTCGTGCGTCAGTTGAACCAGCCGCTCAAGCGCCTGGTGTTCGCCGCGCGGCAACTGGGCCAGGGCCGCAGTGTGCGTTTGCCGGTCAGCGATACGCCCAGCGAGATGACCGAGGTCTATCGCGCCTTCAACCAGATGGCCGAGGACGTCGAGCAGGCTGGGCGCGAGCGTGAATTGATGCTCGCCGGGGTTTCCCATGACTTGCGCACGCCGCTGACCCGGCTACGGCTGTCGCTGTCGCTGATGGCCAACGACAGCGACCTGACCGACGACATGGTCCGCGACATTGAAGACATGGATGCGATCCTCGACCAGTTCCTCGCCTTCATTCGCGACGGTCGGGACGAGCCGGTGGAGGAGGTGGACCTGAGCGATCTGGTCCGCGAGGTGGTCGCGCCGTTCAACCAGCCCGAGGAGCAGGTGCGCCTGTGCCTTGAGCCGATCCCGCCGTTTCCGCTGCGCCGGGTATCGATGAAGCGTCTGTTGAACAACCTGATCGGCAACGCCCTGCACCATGCAGGGCAGGGCGTCGAAGTGGCGGCCTACGTTTCCGGTGACACCAGCGCGCCCTACGTCGTGCTGAGCGTGCTGGACCGCGGCGCTGGGATCGATCCCGGTGAGCTGGAAGCGATCTTCAACCCTTTCATTCGCGGTGACCGTGCCCGTAGCGGCAAGGGCACCGGCCTGGGCCTGGCGATCGTCAAGCGGATCGCCGCCCAGCACGGCGGCAACGTCGAATTGCGCAACCGTTCGGGCGGCGGCATCGAAGCCCGAGTGCGGTTGCCGCTGGGGCTTCTGCTGCCTCGGGACGCTGTTTAACCTTTCCCTTTGGTGCGGGTCAGATTTGGCCCGCCGTTCTTTTCCAGATGCTCGATGATCATCCCGGCAACGTCCTTGCCGGTGGTGACCTCGATGCCTTCCAGGCCCGGTGAGGAATTCACCTCCATCACCAGCGGGCCGTGGTTGGAGCGCAGGATATCCACACCGGCGACGCTCAGGCCCATGACCTTGGCGGCGCGGATCGCGGTCATGCGCTCTTCGGGCGTGACCTTGATCAGGCTGGCGGTGCCGCCGCGGTGCAGGTTGGAGCGGAACTCGCCCGGCTTGGCCTGACGCTTCATCGAGGCGATGACCTTGTCGCCGACCACGAAGCAGCGGATATCGGCGCCGCCGGCTTCCTTGATGTATTCCTGGACCATGATGTTCTGCTTCAGGCCCATGAACGCTTCGATCACCGACTCGGCGGCCTTGGTGGTTTCGCACAGCACCACGCCGATGCCCTGGGTGCCTTCGAGCACCTTGATCACCAGCGGGGCGCCATTGACCATCTGGATCAGGTCGGGGATGTCGTCCGGGGAGTGGGCGAAGCCGGTGACCGGCAGGCCGATGCCGCGCCGCGACAGCAACTGCAGCGAGCGCAGTTTGTCCCGGGAGCGGGCGATGGCGACGGATTCGTTGAGCGGGAACACGCCCATCATTTCAAACTGACGCAGCACGGCGCAGCCATAGAACGTTACCGAGGCACCGATGCGCGGGATCACCGCGTCGAAGCCTTCCAGCGGCTTGCCGCGATAGTGGATCTGCGGCTTGTGGCTGGCGATGTTCATGTAGGCGCGCAGGGTATCGACCACAACCATTTCATGGCCCCGTTGCGTACCGGCCTCGACCAGGCGACGGGTGGAATACAGACGCGGGTTCCGCGACAGCACAGCGATCTTCATGCAACACCTGTGGAAGGGGTAATGGTGGCCGGGAACACCGGCTTGTCCTGAACGTATTTGACGCCTGGGTTGACCACCAACTGGCCATGCACCAGTGCCTTGGAGCCGAGCAACAGGCGGTAACGCATGGCCTTGCGACAGGCCAGGGTGAATTCGACTTCCCAGACCCGGTCACCGAGCGCCAGCGGCGTGCGGATCACGTAGCGGACCTGGGCCTGGCCGTTGGAACTCTTGATGGTCTTCAACGTGACCAGTGGCGCTTCACAGCGGCGGTGGCGCAACTGCACGACCGAACCCAGATGAGCGTTGAAACGCACCCATTGCTCGCCGTCACGCATGAACGGTTCGACCTCGGTGGCATGCAGGCTGGAGGTGCTGGCGCCGGTGTCGATCTTGGCGCGCAGGCCGGCCAGGCCGAGGTCTGGCAGGGCCACCCACTCGCGCAAACCGATAACGCTCAAATGATCAAATGTCTTCACGATGCACAACCCGGAAAAAGTCGGTGAACTGTAAGCAGGCTGCGGACTTTTTGCATCCGCCAGTTACGGTAGTACAGTTCCATGACCGCTATGAATCGGAGCAGTGCAATGGCACAACAACCGGAAGACGACAAGGTTCGTCTGGACAAGTGGCTCTGGGCCGCTCGTTTCTACAAAACCCGCGCCCTGGCCAAGGCCGCGATCGAAGGCGGCAAGGTGCACTGTCGCGGCGAACGCTGCAAGCCTGGCAAGGAGCCACGTGTCGGTGAGGAATTCGTGCTGCGCACCGGCTTTGACGAGCGCACCATAGTGGTCAAGGCGCTCTCTGTGGTTCGCCGTGGGGCGCCCGAAGCACAGGCGCTGTATGCCGAGACCGAAGAAAGCATCGCCCGCCGCGAAAAGGCCGCCGATTTGCGCAAGGCCGGTGCCTTGGGTGTCACCACCGATGGGCGACCGACCAAGAAGCAGCGCCGGCAGATTCATCAATTCCACGATTCGGTGGGCTGAGCGGCCATTCGTCGCACGGGGACTGGTCAGCGGGTAGCCGATGGCACCAGAGTAATGGGCAGAACCCCCGGTCCTTGGATCGGGGAGCGAAATGGCCATAAACTAACGGTCTTTCGTGACAAAACCGATCACGCCTGCGCGGTGTGGCGGTACCGGCGCCCAACTGGCCCCTTGTCCTTTTCCCTCTTCAAAGAAAGCCTTTAGCCATGCCCGATATTGCGGATACCGATTTCACCCAACGCTTCCTCTTTGACGACCGCGACGTGCGCGGCGAACTGGTTTCGCTCGAGCACAGCTACGCCGAAGTGTTGGCCAAACACGCCTACCCTCAGCCGGTCGCGCAACTGCTCGGTGAACTGATGGCCGCTGCGGCGCTGCTGGTCGGCACGCTGAAATTCGACGGCCTGCTGATTCTCCAGGCGCGCTCCGAAGGCCCGGTCTCGCTGCTGATGGTCGAATGCTCCAGCGAGCGTGAGCTGCGCGGCATCGCCCACTACGACAGCGCCGCGATCAGCGACGATGCCGGCCTGCACGACCTGATGCCCAACGGCATGCTCGCGCTCACCGTCGACCCGCGTCGTGGCCAGCGTTACCAGGGCATTGTCGATCTGGACGGTGCCGATCTGTCGGAGTGCTTCACCAATTACTTCGTCAAGTCCGAGCAGCTCGGCACGCGCTTCTGGCTCAGCGCCGATGGTCACCGCGCGGGCGGCCTGCTGTTGCAGCAACTGCCGGTCGCGAGCCAGCCGGACGCCGATGACCGCGCCGAAAGCTGGGCGCACGTCACCATGATGGCGGGCACCTTGAGCCGCGAAGAGCAACTGGGCCTGGACAACGAGACCCTCTTGCATCGCCTCTACCACGAAGACGCCGTGCGCCTGTTCGATGTCCAGCCGCTGAGCTTCCGTTGCAGTTGCTCGCGTGAGCGCTCCGGCAGTGCACTGACCAGCCTCGGGCTGGAAGATGCGCGGGCGCTGGTGGTCGAGCACGGCGGTCACATCGAGATCGATTGCCAGTTCTGCAACGAGCGCTATCGCTTCGATGTTGCGGATGTTGAGCAATTGTTTGGTGGCGGTGGCGTGGACGCGCCGTCAGATACTCGTCACTGAAACGTTTCTGCTCAGGGAAATCTCCTGTCGAATCCGCCGAAGGCGCAGTTCTGACAGGAGGGCTCTACTTTTTTTGGGCGTTTCTGGCATAATCCGGCCACTTTTTTCGCTGTAGTAGCTTGTAAGAATCTACTACAAATCGTTTGGAGCACTCGGCCGCAGGCCGGATGGGGAATCTCATGACGCAAGCCAATAACGCCGTGTACACCGATCTGAGTGTCGACGAGCTGGTACAAGAAGCGCTGAAACGCGGTGAAGGCGAACTGGCCGATACTGGCGCGCTGGTCGTGAAAACCGGTCACCGCACTGGTCGTTCGCCAGTTGACCGTTTCATCGTCGAAGAGCCGAGCACCCAGGACGCAATCGCCTGGGGCCCGATCAACCGCAAGTTCCCCGCCGACAAGTTCGATGCCCTGTGGGCTCGCGTCGAGGCGTTCAACAACGCCCAGGAGCACTTCGTTTCCCACGTTCACGTAGGCGCTGCCGAGGATCACTACCTCGCCGTCAAGATGACCACCCAGACTGCCTGGCAGAACCTGTTCGGTCGTTGCCTGTTCATCAACCCGGCCCAGTACAACCCTGCCGGCCGGCAAGAGTGGCAGGTCCTGAACGTCGCCAACTTCGAATGCGTTCCAGAGCGTGACGGCACCAACTCCGATGGTTGCGTCATCCTCAACTTCGCTCAGAAAAAAGTCCTGATCGCTGGCATGCGCTATGCCGGTGAGATGAAGAAAGCCATGTTCTCGGTGCAGAACTTCCTGCTGCCGGCCGCTGACGTGCTGCCAATGCACTGCGCCGCCAACATCGGCGAAGAAGGCGACGTGACCCTGTTCTTCGGTCTGTCGGGCACTGGCAAGACCACCCTGTCGGCTGACGAAAGCCGTTACCTGATCGGTGACGACGAGCACGGTTGGGGCGAAGGTGTTGTCTTCAACATCGAAGGCGGCTGCTACGCCAAGTGCATCGACTTGTCCGAGAAGAACGAGCCGGTCATCTGGAAAGCCATCAAGCACGGCGCAGTCCTGGAGAACGTCGTCCTGGACGACGCCAAGCACGCTGACTACGCCGATGGCAGCCTGACCCAGAACAGCCGCGCCGCGTACCCGCTGGAGCACGTCGAGAAGCGTTCCGAGCAGAACCTGGGCGGCGAGCCTAATGCGGTCATCTTCCTGACCTGCGACCTGACCGGCGTACTGCCACCCGTGTCGATCCTGAACAACGAGCAGGCGGCGTATCACTTCCTGTCCGGCTACACCGCGCTGGTCGGTTCCACCGAAATGGGTTCGGGCGGCGGCATCAAGTCGACCTTCTCCACCTGCTTCGGCGCACCGTTCTTCCCGCGTCCGGCGGGTGAATACGCCGAGCTGCTGATCAAGCGCATCAAGGGCTTCGGCTCCAAGGTCTACCTGGTCAACACCGGTTGGACTGGTGGTGGCTACGGCGTCGGCAAGCGTTTCAGCATCCCGACCACCCGTGCGGTGATCGCGGCCATCCAGAGCGGTGCTCTGATCGGCGCTGAAACCGAGCACCTGGGCATCATCAACCTGGACGTACCGAAGTCGGTTCCAGGCGTTGATACCGAGCTGCTGAACCCGCGTACCACCTGGGCTGACCAGGCTGCCTACGACGAAGCGGCGAAAGGCTTGGCCAATCTGTTCATCGAGAACTTCAAGAAATTCGAAGTTTCCGATGCGATCAAGGCTGCTGGTCCGCAACTGTAAGTTGCTGCCCACCGCAGGTTGAAAAAAGCCCCGGCTCGCGAGAGCCGGGTTTTTTTTGGCCTGAGTGGCGGGGCTGGAGCTCCCACAGGGGCCGATAAGCCCCCAGCACCCAAGCCCAAACCCAAGGTCCCCCGGACACAACCTTTTCTATTGGCCATCAGCGACACAATCCTTCAGCATCGGCACTTCACTCCATGGAGAGCACCCGTGTCCGATCCGTTGCAGATTGAACATTTCCCCCACGCTGAATTCATCTCCACCCGCTGGCAGGACGCGGACATCAATGGTCAGATCGCCAGCGCCGCGGTCTACAGCTTTTTCGACACCGTGATCCAGTCGTACCTCGTCACCCACGGTGAAATCGATCCGCAGGAAGGCGAGGTGGTGGCATTCGTGGTGAGTTCCTCCTGCGATTTCTACGCCTCGGCGGGCTTCACCGATCTGTTGCAGGTGGGCATCCGGGCCGAGCGTATCGCCGGCAGCACGGTGGAGTTCGAGGTGGCCCTGTTCGACTACGCCGGCAAGCAGCTCTATGCCCTTGGCCGGGTGGTGCAGGTGTTCATCGAGCGCGCCACAGGCACGCCTGCGACCTTTCCCGACACTCTGAAGATGGCGCTGCTCTCGCTGAACTAAAGGCCGTCGGGCTCAGTCGTTGAGCCGGATAATCCCTTCACGTACGGCAAACAACACCAGCCCCGGCACGTCGTGAATCTGCAGCCGGTGCATGATTTGCGAACGATGCGCTTCGACGGTCTTCACGCTCAGGCCCAGGCCGTCGGCGATGGAGCGGGTCGATTCGCCACGGGCGATCAGCCGCAGGATCTCCAGTTGCCGCGCGGTGAGCTGCATCGCCGTGCTGACCTGGGGGCGGCGGCGGTTCTGTTTTACCGCCTGACCGATCACCAGCGGTAGCACCGCCGAGGACAGGTACTGCCCGCCGCCACGCAGTGACTGCAGAGCCAGCTCCAGCTCCTGCACCGTCGCGCTTTTCAGCAGGAACCCGTGGGCGCCCTGTTGCAGGCAGTGCATGACGAATTCCAGTTCCGAACGCGACGACAACATCAGCACCGTGCAGGCCGGCACGCGCAGGTACAGCTCGCGCAGCAGCTCCTCGCCGGTCAGCGTGCCGAGGGCGATATCCAGCAGGATGATGTCGGGCTTGAGCTGTTCGGACAGCTCGAGGGTGGTAACCGCGTCGCCTGCTTCTCCGACCACAGCGTATTCTTGTTTTTGTTCGAGCAACGCTCGCAGGCCTGCGCGGAACAGGGGCGAGTCGTCGGCAATCAGTAAACGGCAAAGCATAGGTTTGAGCCCGTGTCGCGTAGGGTTGGACGTTGATGTGGAACGAATCGTCGCTGCGCTGTGTTGCTCCCTTGCGGTGAATGCCTGCGTGTCGTGCACCGCTCAGTGGCGGCGCGAAAAAGGCGGCTGTGGGGGTGGTCTGATCTGGAAATGCTCAGCCATTGCGAACGCTGGCGCTGAACTGGTTGATCAGCGTCGGCAGGCGATCCAGCGGCTCGATGGTCTGGGCCGCGCCGAGGCGAATGGCTTCCTTGGGCATGCCGAACACCACGCAACTGGCCTCGTCCTGGGCCACGGTGTGGGCACCCTGTTCGCGCATGGCCAGCAGGCCACGGGCTCCATCGTCACCCATGCCGGTCATGATGATGCCCAGGGCATTGCTGCCGGCATGGCGAGCGGCGGAACGGAACAGGACATCGACCGAGGGCTTGTGCCGGTTGACGGCGGGGCCGTCGAGCACTTCGACCAGGTAGTGCGCACCGCTGCGCTTGAGCTGCATATGCAGACCTCCGGGCGCCAGCAATGCCAGCCCGGAGTGAACGCGATCCAGGTGCCTGGCCTCGCGTACTTCGATCTGGCACAGCCCGTTGAGGCGGCGCGCGAAATCGGCGGTGAACTTCTCCGGCATGTGTTGAACGATCACCAGGCCCGGACAATCGCGCGGCAATTGCCGCAAGAGGAATTCCAGTGCCTGGGTGCCGCCGGTCGAGCAGCCAAGTGTAACGATTCGGTCGGTGGTTTGGCGCAGCGCGGGGCTGGGCGGCAGGTCTTTTTTTTCCAGCGGCGGCAGCGTGTGCCGGGCGACCGGCCGGGTCTTCGCCGCGTCCTCGATGCAGCGCACCAGGGTGCCGGCAAGATTCTCCAGGCTCTGGCGCAAACCCAGCTTCGCCTTGGTGAACACGCCCACCGCACCCGCCGCCAGCGCCTCCAGGTTGAGGTCGGTGCCGGCTTCGGTGAGGGTCGAGCAAATGATGGTGGGCGTCGGTCGCTCGGCCATGATCTGGCGCAGGAAGGTCAGGCCGTCCATGCGCGGCATTTCCACGTCCAGCACCAGCACGTCGGGCCAGTCGCGGCGCATCTTGTTGATCGCGTAGATCGGGTCGGCGGCCATGCCGATCACCTGGATGCCGGGATGATTGCCGAGGAACTGGCTGAGCACCTGGCGGACCAGCGCCGAGTCATCGACGATGAATACACGAATCGGTCTATCACGCTCGATCATAGGCGTTCGAACACCGAAGGCCTGACCGGACGCAGCGGCAGGTCGAAGCCGTGGATGCTTTCGGCGTGGCCGATGAACAGCAGGCCACCCGGGCGCAGTTTGTCGCTGAGGCTGCGAACGATGCGCTGCTTCTGCGCGGTGTCGAAATAGATCAGCAGGTTGCGCAGGAAGATCACGTCGAACTGGCCGATCGATTCCGGCAGCGGCTGCACCACGTTGATCTCGCGCAGTTGCACCTTGGCCCGCAGCCACCCTTGCACGCGCATGCGGCCCTCCATGTCCTCCACGCCGCAGAGGCAGTGGCGGTGCAGCCAGCCGTCAGGAAAGTAGCGCGCCTGGGCCATGTCGTAGATGCCCTGTTCGGCGAGGCCGAGCATGCTCAGGCTGAGGTCGCTGGCGAGGATCGACCACTCGTTGCCGCGGGTATGTTCGGCGGCGGTCATGGCCAGGCTGTAAGGCTCCTCGCCCGACGAGCAAGCGGCGCTCCACAGGCGCAGCGGACCACCGCGCCCCTTGAGCCACTGGCCGAGGAATTCGAAGTGGGCGAACTCGCGGAAGAAGTAGGTCTCGTTGGTGGTCAGCAGATCGACCACCAGGCGCCGCTCTCTGGCGTATTGCGGGTGCGTCAGGCGGTTCAGGTAGTCGTCGTAGCTGTCGAGGTCGAAGTGGCGCAGGCGCTTCAACAGGCGCCCGGCCACCAGTGAGCGTTTGTTGCTGGACAGGTGGATGCCCGATGCGTCCTGCATCAATTGCTGCAACTGGCGGAAGTTCTGCTCGCCGAGTACCGGCAGCGAAGGCATGGCGGACATGTCAGTGGACCTTCGATGCCTGGCTGAGGTGACGGATGTCATCCAGCGACAGCACTTGCAGCATGTTCAGGATGATCAGGAACTCCTGGGCGTGCTGCGCCATGCCGGCGATGAAGTCCGAGCGGATCGCGGTGCCGAAGGCCGGTGGCGGCATGATCTGCCGCGGGTCGATCTCCAGCACTTCGTCCACCTCGTCCACCACCAGGCCGATGCGTTGCAGGCCGGCGTCCAGCGCCAGTTCGATGATCACGATGCAGGTGCGGTTGCCGGGCTCGGTCAGGCTCAGGCCGAAACGCGCAGCCAGGTCCAGCACCGGCACCACGTTGCCGCGCAGGTTGATCACGCCGTGGATGTAGCTCGGCATCATCGGTACGCGGGTGACTTCGGCGTACTCGATGATTTCCCGCACCAGATCGATGGGCAGCGCGTAGCCGGCCTCGCGCACGCGAAAGCTCAGGTGCTGGATGGCGTCGGCTTGCGCTTCGATTCGTTGTGGCTGGTTCATGGGCACCTCGCTCAAGTGAAGCTGACGAACTGGCCTTCATCGATCAGGGCCTTGGGGCCGGAGCGCACCGGTGCTGGCAGGCTGTCGCCGGCCCGCGTGGCGCGCAGCGGTGCACTGCCTTGTTCGAAGCGGAAATAACCGATCAGTTCCTGCAACTGGCTGGCCTGGGCGTTCATTTCCTCGGCGGTGGCTGCCAGTTCCTCGGAGGCCGAGGCGTTCTGCTGGGTGATCTGGTTCATCTGGCCCATAGCGATGTTGATCTGCCCGGCGGCGCTGCTCTGCTCCTGCGACGCGGCAGTGATTTCCTGGACCAGGTCGGAGGTGCGCTGGATATTCGGCACGATTTCGCCCAGCAGTTGCCCGGCCTGTTCGGCCAGTCGCACGCTGCTGGAGGCCACTTGTCCGATTTCCTGCGCGGCCACCTGGCTGCGCTCGGCGAGCTTGCGCACCTCGGCGGCGACCACCGCGAAGCCCTTGCCGTGATCGCCGGCGCGGGCGGCCTCGATGGCGGCGTTGAGGGCGAGCAGGTTGGTCTGGTAGGCGATGTCGTCGATGATGCCGATCTTGTCCGCGATCTGTTTCATCGCCAGCACGGTGTCGCCCACCGCGCCGCCGCCTTGCACGGCGTCATTGGCGGCCTTGCCGGCAATGCCGTCGGTGATCTTGGCGCTTTCGGTGTTCTGCGCGATGGAGGCGGACATTTCTTCCACCGAGGCGCTGGTCTGTTCGACGCTGGCGGCCTGTTCGTTGGCCGCCTGGCTGAGGGACTGGGACGTCGAACTGACCTGCTCGGAGGCCGACGACAGCGCGTCGGCGGAGCTGCGCACATCGCCGAGGATGCTACGCAGACGCTCGGTCATGTTCTGCATCGCGCCGAGCAGGCGGCCGGTTTCATCCTTGCGGTCGATCTGCAGGTCCTGGCTGAGGTCGCCGGCCGCCATGCGGTCGGCAGCCTGTACCGCGCCGAGCAGCGGACGGGTGATGCTGCGGGTGACCAGCACGCCGACCAGCATGCCGAGCAGGGTGGCGACCGCCACCAGGATGATCATCTGGGTGCGCGAGTTTTCGGCGATCTCGCTGATCGCCGCATTGGCTTCGCCGGCGCGCGCCTGCTTGGCGGTGCTGGCGTCGCCGAGCAGGCGATCGACTTCGTTGGCCGCTTCGGTGTTGCCCGGCATCAGCGCCAGTGTCTCGGTCATCGGCTGCAGGGCGCCGGATTGTTGGTGGACCGTCAGCACCTGATTGGCGGCCGCGATGTATTTCTGCAGTGGGGCTTCGATGGCCTCGACCTGGATCTGGCCTTCGCGGGTCAGGAAGTACTGCCGCGAACGGGTCAGCAGGTCGCGGGTCTTGTCCATCGCTTCACGGGCGACGCGGGACGCCTCGTCACGCTCTTCGACCGTGGCCGACATCAGGCTGCGGCGCACCGCGCGGTTGGCCATGAGCAACTGGATATTGGCCTCCTGCAAGGTCGTCAGGCCCACCACATCGACGTCGTACATGCGGTCGGACAGGTCGTTGACCTGGCTCAGGTTGCGGATGCCGATGAAGCCGATGATCGCCGTCAGCGCGACCACCAGCAGAAAGCCCAGGGTCAGGCGCACACCTATTTTCATGTTGCTGATCATTTGCATGGTGACTCTCCAAAGGGGCTGAGCATGCTCGGTGACGTGGCGAGGCGCGGTTCGCTCTCGGCGCGTTGCTGCAAGTGGCGGAACAGGCTGGGAATATCGAGGATCAGCGCGACCTGGCCGGAGCCGAGGATGGTCGAGCCGCTGATGCCGGACAGGTGCTGGAACATCTGCCCCAGGGGTTTGATCACGGTCTGCAATTCGCCCAGCAACTGCTCGACGATCAACCCGGCCTGCTGGCGACCCTGGCTGACCACGACGATGTTGCGGCGCACGCGCGGATCACCGCGCAAGCCGAAGTGCCGGCCAAGATCGACGCTGGGCAGTGGCTTGCCCCGCAGGTTGAGGTGGCCGCTGGCATCGAGGGCGTCGGTACGCTCCTCCATGCACTCGGTGACCATGTCCAGCGGGATGACGAAGTGGTCGCCGCCGACGCTGACCAGAAAGCCGTCGATGATCGCCAGCGTCAGCGGCAGGCGGATACGGAAGGTGCAGCCCTGGCCGGGCTGCGACTCGATCTCGATGATCCCGCGCAACTCGTCGATGGCGCTGCGCACCACGTCCATGCCGACCCCGCGACCGGACAGGTTGGACACCGCATCGGCCGTGGAAAAGCCCGGCTCGAAGATCAGCAGGTGGATGTCCTGATCGCTCAGTTGCGCGTCGGCGTCGAGCATGCCGCGGGCGATGGCTTTCTCGCGGATGCGCTCGGTGTTCAGGCCGCGACCGTCATCGCTGACTTCCAGCACGATCATTCCCGAGTCGTGAAAGGCGTTCAGGCGCAGGCTGCCCTGTTCCGGCTTGCCGGCGGCGCGGCGCTCGCTGGAAGGTTCGATGCCGTGGTCGATGGCGTTGCGCACCAAGTGCACCAGCGGGTCGGCGATGCGGTCGATGAGGGTCTTGTCCAGTTCGGTTTCGCTGCCGGACAGGGTGAGCTGGATCTTCTTGTTCAGCGCCTGGCTGACATCGCGGACCACGCGGTGGAAGCGGTTGAAGGTCTCGCCGATTTCCACCATGCGCAGTTTCAGCGCCAGCTCGCGAATCTGCTCGACGTGCTGTTGCACCGCCTGGACGCTCTCGATGCAGGCGGTGGAGCCGCTGCGCAGCGATTGCATCTGCGCCCCGGCGGTGCTGATGACCAGTTCGCCGACCAGATTGATCAGCTCGTCGAGCTTGTGCGCGGCGACCTTGACCAGGCTGCTGCCGTTGCCGTTGCGCGGCTCGCTGCTGGCGGCCGGCGCAACCGTCGGTTCCGGCGCTTGCGGGGCGGGCGCTAACGTTTGCGTCGGGGTGACAACAGGGTCCGCTGCGGGGCTGTCGGCGTCCTCCTGGACTTGCAGGCGCAAGGTGCAGAAGTCTGCGGCCAGGGCAAAGACATCTTCCAGTTCCTCGCGGCTTGCGGCGCTGATCAGGGTCAGTTCGAAGCCGAGGTAGCAGGCTTCGGCGTCCAGCGCGTGGAGGTCCGGCACGGCCCAGGCGAGGGTTTGCAGTGAGGTGACCTTGCCCAGCCGGTCCAGGTAACGCAGGAAGCTGCTTGGCTCGAAACCGTTGCGCAGCAGCTCGTTGTCGAAGCGGATCGACAGGAACCACTCGTTGATCTCGCCCGCAGCCTCGGCCGTGTGGCTAGCGATCGCTTCGCCGGTTTCCGACGCGACACCGCCGAGCGCCAGCAACAGTTGCGCCTGGCGCGGCGTGTGCGGGGCGAGGGTGGCGCTGTGCGGGTCGATGCTTTCGACCATGCCGTTGAGCTCGTCCATGCACTCGAGCATCAGCGAAACCAGCGCCGGGTTGAGGCTGCGCTGGCCGTCGCGCACGCCCATCAGCTGGTTTTCCAGTTGGTGGGCCAGCGACACCAGCGGATCAAGTGAAAAAATCCCCGCCGAGCCCTTGAGGGTGTGCACGGCGCGGAACAGCGCGTTGATCGCCTCGGCGTCATCGCTGGTCTGTTCCAGACGCAGCAGGTTGTCCTCGGCTTCCTTGAGCAGGTCGCGGGCTTCTTCGAGAAAGCCTTCGAGCAGTTGGCTCCATTGATCGCTATCGAACATCGCTCACTCCTTGCTCGCCGGGTACAGGGCTTCGAGGCGCAACAACTGCACCAGCGCGAGGGCCCGCTCGGACAGCGCGGTGACCCGGGCGCCCTCGGTCAGGGTCTTTTGCAAGGCCAGCAGCACCTGGACGCCGGCGCTGTCGAGGTCGTCCAGGCCGCTCAGGTCGAGGGTCCAGGGGCCGGGGTCGTCGGGCAGTAGGGCGAGCAGTGCCTGTTGCGTCTCGCTCACTTCGTAGATCGTCAGGTCACCCTGCATGCTCAGCCGTGCGGGTTCCCGGTCGCTGGCCGGATGCAGCGTGAGGGCGGCCATCAGCCGATCAGCTTTTCGACGGCCGCCAGCAGTTGCTGCGGCTGGAACGGCTTGACGATCCAGGCCTTGGCGCCTGCGGCCTGGCCCTCGGCTTTCTTGGCCTGCTCGCTTTCGGTGGTGAGCATCATGATCGGCGTGAAGCGGTATTCAGGCTTGGCCTTGACCGCCTTGACCAGCCCGATGCCGTCGAGGTTGGGCATGTTCACGTCGCTGATGATCAGGTTGATCTTTTGCCCGTTCAGCTTGCTCAGGGCGTCGCGCCCGTCGCTTGCTTCGATGATCTGGTGACCGGTGCCGTTGAGGCTGATCTTTACCAGTTGGCGCATTGAGGCGGAGTCATCGACGATCAGGATGGTCTTGGCCATGTCAGGGCCCTCGGCAGTTAGAAAAAGGTGACGTCGCTGGTAGTGGCCGCCTGGCTGTGGCCGGCGCGTTCTTCACTGGTGGTGAAGCGCTCGCGCAGGCGGGCGAGCCACGCCTGGGCATCGTGCAGGCGCTGGTCGCGGCGCTCGACGGCGTCGAGCAGTTGCAGCAAATCGGTCTGAAGGTGGTCGAGCATCTGGTCGGCGCGGTCCTGGAACTGCAGGGCGACCATCACGGCGTGGATATCGTCCTGAGTCGAACGGGCATTGCCCTGCAGGTTGCGCGAGGCGGCATCGAGGGCGTCGAGGTTGTCGCCCAGGCCGTTGATGACTTCGCTCAGCACCTGTTCAAGGCGGGCCAGGTTTTGCTGTTCTTCGGTACTGAGTTCGTTGGCAGCTTCGATGCTGGACTGGATCGCCTGGTTGATCTCGCCGACCTTGCTGTCCATCGAACGGCCGGTCTCAGCGGACAGCCGGGACAGCTTGCGCACCTCGTCGGCAACCACCGCGAAGCCGCGGCCGAATTCACCGGCGCGGGCAGCCTCGATGGCGGCGTTGAGCGCCAGCAGGTTGGTCTGGCTGGCGATTTCCTGGACGTGGCGGGCCATCTGCTGCAATTCGCCGGTGTAGCTGCCGAGGTGGCCGATGGTGGCGAGGAATTCCTGCTGGCGGCGGCTGCCCGCGGCGAAGGCTTCGGTCACCCCTTGCAGGCGCTGGTTGGCGTCGCGCAGGTTCTCGCCGAGGCCGCCGCTGGTCAGCACGTCTTCGCTCTGGTCGAGGCTGGCCTGCAGGCGCTGGCTGATGTCGGTGAAGCGTCCGAGCAGCCCGCCGATGTTGTCCGAAAGGAGGCGGCGGCTCTGTTGCAGGCTGTCGGTCCAGGACGGCATAACCACCGGCAGCAGTTGCTCCAGCGGATGCGGTGGTTGTTCGAGGGGGAGGTGGTGTTCAAGGTGGGACGGGGTTGGCGAGACGATCTTGCGCGGTCCCCAGAGCGTGGCGGCCAGGGCGATCAGCAGTAGCCCGGCGATGTTCGCCCAGGGCTGGCCGAAGAACATGCCACCGGCGCAGAGGGCGATTCCTATCCCGATTCCCAAGTACATCCGCATCCCTTACGCCTACTGTCCTTTTGAAGGCTTCGCATGGTAGCGGTAGTCATTTGACGTCAAAATCGGGACGCCCCTTAATCCGACTGGTCAGTCACGAGCGTGCCTTGGAAAAACAGGTGGGGTACGCGCTGACCGCGTGGACAGGATTTTTGGCTGAAACGCTTTAGGGCCCGCGCAGCGACAGATTCCGGCGTGGCTTAGGAGAGGGTAGGAAACGTAGGTGTATGGCGTAAGCCAAAAGTGTGATGGCGTTTGGCTTGATAAGCCAATGGTGCAAGGACTGTGGGGGCTTTCCGTATCCCGCCCCCGGGGGGAGGCGGAATACGCAGGCATCAATCAATGGCGCCAGTTGCGCTTGTGCTTGCGATGGCCGTAGTGATGACCGCGGTCATGCACATAGCGGCGATCGTAGCCACGGCCGCGGTCGTTGTAGCGACGGTCGTCTTCATCGGCCTTGTTACCCATGTAGTTGCCCAGCGCACCGCCTGCGCCACCGCCTGCTGCGGCGCCGATCAGGCTGCCGGTGTTGCCGCCCATGCTGCGGCCCACCACGTTGCCGCCTGCTGCGCCCAGGGCACCGCCGATGGCGGCTTCGCCACGGCTGCGCTTGTCGGCGCCGACGGCACTACCGGCCGCGCCACCGAGGCCTGCGCCGATCGCCGAGCCGGTGCTGCCACCGAGCGACTGACCGACCACCGAGCCCAATACCCCACCCAATGCGCCGCCAATACCGGCTTCGGTGGTGCCGCCTGCACTGGCAACGCCACTGAGCAGGCTGAGGGACAACACGAGAATCGAGGAGTACTTCATACGAGAGCCTCAAAGGGATGACGCGGCGATCCTGCGTTCCTTGAGGTGTGGCTGACAACGTAAATCCGACGAGTAACACGACTGCAACACATATTTCTAAGTTGTTGTTTTCTGGGTGAAACTTATCGTGTTTTGGTGGGTCATACGCTACTTGAACGGGGCCCTGACAGTGATGTCAGGGCCTTTTTTGTGGGCGCAGGAAAGCGCCCGGAAGGAATGTACGTGCTTATAGGATCCGCGCCTCAGGCGTCGCCCGCTGCAACTGAATCGCCACAAACTTCGACGTCGGCGTATGGCTCCCATCCCCTACGCTTTCCAGCGGCACCAGCGGGTTCACTTCCGGGTAGTACGCCGCTGCCTGACCCGCCGGGATGTCGAACGCCAGCAGGGTGAAACGCTTGACCCGGCGCTCCAGCCCGTCGCCCCACAGCGAGACGATATCGGCCTTGTCGCCCGGGTTGAAGCCCAGGCGGATGATGTCGGCTTCGTTGGCGAACAGCACGTCACGCTGGCCCCTGACCCCACGGTAGCGGTCATCGAGGCCGTAGATGGTGGTGTTGTACTGATCGTGGGAGCGCATCGATTGCATGATCAGGTCCGGTACCTGGCCAGTGGCGCGCACGCCTTCGTGCAGCAGGTCGTCGGGCAGGCGATTGGCCTTGAAGTTGGCCTTGCCGGTTGCGGTCTTCCAGATGCGCTGCCCGGCGCTGTTGCCCAGGTAGAAACCACCGGGGTTGAGCAGGCGTTCGTTGAACTGGTCGAAACCGGGAATGGTCTGGGCGATCAGGTCGCGGATGCGCCCGTAGTCGGCGATCAGCCAGTTCCAGTCCACCGGGTGGCTGCCGAGGGTCGCGGCGGCGATCCCGGCGACCACCGCCGGCTCCGAGCGCATCTGCCGCGATAACGGCTGCAACTGGCCGTTGGAGGCGTGGACCATGCTGAACGAGTCTTCCACGGTCACCGCCTGCGGGCCGTCGCTTTGCAGGTCGATGTCGGTGCGGCCGAGGCACGGCAGGATCAGCGCTTCCTTGCCGTGAATCAGGTGGCTGCGGTTGAGCTTGGTGCTGATCTGCACGGTCAGGTCGCAGTTGCGCAGGGCCTGGGCGGTGCGCTCGGTGTCGGGCGTGGCCTGGGCGAAGTTGCCGCCCAGACCGATAAAGACCCTGGCCTTGCCTTCGAGCATGGCGTGGATGGCTTCGACGGTGTTGTGGCCGTTGTGGCGCGGCACCTTGAAGCCGAAATGACGCTCCAGCGAGTCCAGCAAAGTCACCGGCGGGCGCTCGTTGATGCCCATGGTGCGGTCGCCCTGCACGTTGCTGTGACCGCGCACCGGGCACAGGCCGGCGCCCGGCTGGCCGAGGTTGCCGCGCAGCAGCATGAGGTTGGCGATTTCCTGGATGGTCGCCACCGAATGGCGGTGCTGGGTGATGCCCATGGCCCAGCACATGATGACCTTTTTGGCCCGTGCGTACATGCGCGCGGCTTGTTCGATATCGGCCAGGGGCAGCCCTGACTGCGACTCGATCTGCGCCCAGGACGTGTCATCGACCACCGCCAGATAGTCGTCCACGGTGGCGGTGTGCTCGGCAATGAATGCGTGGTCGAACACCGGTTCGGCGCCACTGACCTGGGCTTCGCGTTCCCATTGCAGGAGGAACTTGGCCATCCCGCGCATCATCGCCATGTCGCCGCCCAGCGCCGGGCGGAAATAGGCGGTGTTGGTCGGGCGGTCGCCGTTGGTGAGCATTTCGATCGGGTGCTGCGGGTGCTGGAAGCGTTCCAGGCCGCGCTCCTTGAGTGGGTTGACGCAGACCACCTGGGCGCCGCGTTTCACCGCTTCGCGCAGCGGTTCGAGCATCCGTGGGTGGTTGGTGCCGGGGTTCTGGCCCCAGACGAACAGCGCGTCGGCGTGTTCGAAATCATCGAAGGTCACGGTGCCCTTGCCGACGCCGACGCTCTGGCCCAAGGCCACGCCGCTGGCTTCGTGGCACATGTTCGAGCAGTCCGGGAAGTTGTTGGTGCCAAAGGCACGAACGAACAACTGGTACAGGTAGGCCGCTTCGTTGCTGGCCCGGCCCGAGGTGTAGAACTCGGCCTGGTCTGGGCTTTCCAGCGCGTTGAGGTGACGGGCGATGACGGCGAAGGCCTCATCCCAGGAAATCGGTTTGTAGCGGTCGCTGGCCGGGTCATAGGCCATCGGCTCGGTCAGTCGGCCCTGGTATTCGAGCCAGTAGTCGCTCTGGCTCAGCAGCGAGCTGATGCTGTGGCGGGCGAAGAACGACTTGTCGACGCGGCGCTTGGTCGCCTCCCAGTTCACCGCCTTGGCGCCGTTCTCGCAGAACTTGACCATGCCGCTTTCCGGCGAGTCGCCCCAGGCGCAGCCGGGGCAGTCGAAGCCGCCGTTCTGGTTGGTCTTGAGCAGGGCGCGGATGTTCTTCAGCGCGTTGTCGCTGCCGATCCAGGCCTGCGCCACACTGCGCAGCGCACCCCAGCCACCGGCGGCGCCGTTGTAGGGTTTGTAGCGCGGGACGGGTTTCTGGTCGGCTTGATGATGCAGGCTCACGATCGATTCTCCCGTGCAGGGCTGTAGACCCTCGGCGCACTGTGTTGTGGCAGGTGGATGAGGTTCAGGTTGTGCCGGCGGGCCCATTGCAGCGCCAGGCCGGTGGGCGAGGACAGGCTGACCAGGGTCTGGATGCCGGCGCGCAGGACTTTCTGGATCAGTTCCAGGCTGCAGCGGCTGGTGACCACGGCGAGGCCGCCGGTGGTGTCGATGCGCTGGCGGAGCAGGGCGCCGATCAGCTTGTCGAGGGCGTTGTGTCGGCCGATGTCTTCGCGGCCCATCAGTAATTCACCGTGGGCATCCATGAACAGCGCGGCATGTACCGCGCCGCAGTGCTGGCCCAGCGGCTGGAACGTGTTGATGCGCTGGCGCAGGCCGGCCAGCCACTCGGCGGGCGGCAATGGCGCGCCGGGCAAGGCCTTGAGGTCGGGCAGCGCCTGTTCCACGGCTTCCACGCCGCACAGGCCGCAGCCGCTGGTGCCGGCCATCTGCCGACGCTGGGTCTTGAGGTTCCAGAAGGCGCGGCTGGCGATTTCCACCTGCGCGTGCAGGGCCGAGCCGCTGCCGGCGAGTTTCACGTCATAGATATCGTCGATGTGCTCGACGATGCCGCTGCCGATGCTGAAGCCGACGACGAAGTCTTCCAGATCGGTGGGGCTTACCAGCATGACCGCCTGGCTGATGCCGTTGAAGGCGATGGCCAGGGCTACCTCTTCGGCGAGGTCGGCGCTGGCGGGAAGGTGGTCTTCGAGCTCGCTGTAGTCGTAACGCACGCTGGCGGCTGGGGCGTCCAGAAGCGTGGAAGCCGCGCAGACCGGGGGTTTGCTGCTCATTATTAGATACCCGCAGGCTAATCAGTCTTAAGCCTAGGCCCACGCTCGGGTATCGTCTAATCGCTTCTGCTGATGCCTCCATAGAGGCCGTCGATCATGCCTCTTCGAGCAATTTACGGTATTCGGCCATGCAGGCTTCGGCCAGTGCCGAGCGCGGCGCCGTGCGGCGCATGATCAGGCCCAGCGGGGCCAGGGTGCAGGCCGCTTCGATGGGGTGCAGGCGCAGTTTGCCGGTGACCGCTTCGAGCCCCGTGCCCAACGGCATCACCGCGCAACACAGGCCGCCGTGCACGGCCTGGATCAACTGATGGACGGCATCGGTCTGCAACAGTAGACGCGGGTTCAGGCCGCGGCTGTGGAAGTTGTGGTCCACCGACTGGCGAAAGTGCATGCCCGCAGTGAGCAGGCCCAGCGGCAGCTCGGCCAACGCTTCCCAGTGCAGCGGCTGATCGTCGAAACGGAAGTGCGCCGGGTCGTACAGCAGGCCCATGCGCGACTCGCCCAGTGGCAGCGCTTCGAAGCGGTCGTGGTCGAGTTTTTCCAGGTAGGACAGACCCAGGTCGAGGCGATTGCTGGTGAGCTGTTCGAGGATCTGTTCGGAACTGAGGGCACTGAGTTCGAAACTCAGGTCCGGGTGTTGGCGGTGCAGGCGCTGCAACAGCGGCAGTGGGTCGAAGCTCGACAGCGGCACCATCCCCAGCCGCAGCGTGCCGGCGAGATGCCCGCGACAGGCGGCGGCCTCGGCCTGCAGCCCGTCGTAGGCGGCGAGAACCGAGCGTGCCCACGCCAGGATCCGCTCGCCCTGGGCGGTGAAGCCTTCGAAGCGCTGGCCGCGATTGACCAGCTCCAGCCCCAGCTCGCGCTCGAGGTTGCGCAGGCGCATCGAGAGGGTCGGCTGGGTCACGTGGCAAAGCGCGGCGGCCTGGCCGAAATGACGGGTTTCATCCAGGGCGATGAGGAACTTGAGCTGTTTGATGTCCATCGTCGTCTCGGGGTTGGCGGGCGAAGCATTCTAACCTGACCTAGACTCCCTGCTCCGAGATTCATCACTAGGAGAGTGGCATGAGCATTTTCAGTTTCGTGAAAGAGGCGGGCGAGAAACTTATCGACCTGCTGACGCCGGGTAACGCCAATGCCAGCGAGCAACTCAAGGATCACGTGGCCAAGGTCGGGCTGGGCAACCCGAACATCGAGACCACGGTGGACGGTGACAAGGTCACGGTGAAGGGCGAGGTGAGCAGTCAGGAAGAGAAGGAGAAGATTCTGCTGGCGCTGGGCAATATTGCCGGCGTGGCCTCCGTCGATGATCAGCTCACGGTGACCGGGCAGGTTGTCGCTGCTTCCCGCTTCGTGGTGGTGAAGAAGGGCGACACCCTCAGCGCCATCTCCCTGACCGTCTACGGCAACGCCAACCTGTACAACAAGATCTTCGAAGCCAACAAGCCGCTGTTGAGCCATCCGGACAAGATCTATCCGGGGCAAACGTTGCGTATTCCAGAGTAAGCCCGCAGATTCACAGTCCTTCCAACAGAACCCGGTAATCCTCCTGCGCCGCGAACTCTTCGGTATCGCGCGCAGGTTTGCGGCTGTCTGGCTGGCGCACGGCGAGCAGGTGGGCGACGCCGAAGGTGCGGGCGCTGCGCAGGATCGCCAGGGTGTCGTCGATGAACAGGCTGCGTGCCGGGTCGAAGCCGGTGTCGGCTTGCAAGGCGGTCCAGAACTGCTGGTTTTCCTTGGGGAAGCCGTAGTCGTGGGAACTGATCATGCGCTCGAAGTAGGGCGCCAGGGCTACCCGCTCCAGTTTCAGCGACAGTGAGTCGCGGTGCGCGTTGGTGATCAGGATCACCCGTTTGCCGGCGTCGCGCAGGGCGGCGAGGAAGGTGTCGGCGTCCGGGCGCAGGGCGATCAGGTTGGCGGTTTCCTGCTTCAGTTCGCGGATCGGCAGCTTGAGTTCGGCGGTCCAGAAGTCCAGGCAATACCAGTTCAGCGACCCGGCGTTGCGCTCGAACAGCGGCTGGATTTCCAGCTCGGCCATGGCCCGGCTGATGCCGTGGTGCTCGGCATAGCGCTGGGGCAGCAGCTCCATCCAGAAGTGGTTGTCGTAGTGGAGGTCCAGCAAGGTGCCGTCCATGTCCAACAGGACCGTGTCGATGTCGCGCCAGGCGAGGGCAGGCATGTGAAATATTCTCGTTCGGTCAGGCTATCGTGGGCGGTATAGTAACCCGTTACCGCCAAGGAGCCGCCCCCTCATGCGCCAGAAACCCACCGTCCTTTCCCGCGAGATCGTCGCCAGCAGCCGCCTGTTCCGTGTCGAAGCCGTGCAATTGCGCTTCTCCAACGGCACCGAGCGCACCTACGAACGGCTGGTCGGGCGCGGCAATGGCTACGGCGCGGTGATGATCGTGGCGATGCTCGACAGCGAGCACGCCGTGCTGGTGGAGGAATACTGCGGCGGCACCGACGAATACGAGCTGTCCCTGCCCAAGGGCCTGATCGAGCCCGGCGAGGACGTGCTGGCGGCAGCCAACCGCGAGTTGAAGGAAGAAGCCGGCTTCGGCGCCCGTCAGCTTGAACACCTCACCGAGCTGTCGCTGTCCCCTGGCTACATGAGCCAGAAGATCCAGGTGGTCCTGGCCACCGACCTCTATGAAGAGCACCTCCCGGGCGATGAGCCGGAGCCGATGCGTGTCGATCGCGTCAGCCTGCGCGAGCTGTCGGCGCTGGCCCAGCATCCACAGTTTTCCGAAGGCCGGGCGCTGGCGGCGCTCTATCTGGTGCGCGACCTGCTGACCCAGCGCGGAGTGTTCCCGGCATGAACGATCTCGAACTGATGCCCCACGTGGTGGCGCTGGCGCGCCGCGCCGGCACCGCGATCCTGCCGTTCTGGCGCGTGAACGTGGCGGTAACGGCCAAGGCCGACGAATCGCCGGTCACCGCCGCCGACCTCGCCGCGCACGACGTCATCGCCGAGGGCTTGCAGGCACTGGCGCCGGATATTCCGGTGCTGTCCGAGGAAGACTGCGACATCGCCCTCGAAGAGCGCCAGCGCTGGCAGCGCTGGTGGCTGGTGGACCCGTTGGACGGCACCAAGGAGTTCATCGCCGGGACTGAAGAGTTCACCGTGAATATCGCCCTGGTCGAGCAAGGCCGTGTGGTCTTCGGCGTGGTGGTGATGCCGGTCACTGGCCGTTGCTACTACGGTGGCCGGGGCCTCGGCGCCTGGCGCGCGGAAGCCGATGGCAAGGTGCAGCCGATCAAGGTTCGCCTGGCGCCGCCGGTGGGTGAGTCGTTCACCGTGGTCGCCAGTCGCCGTCATTCCAGCCCGCAGCAGGAGCGTTTGCTGGCCGGCCTCGGCGAAGCGCTGGGGGCGCTGGAGCTGGCCAATATCGGCAGTTCGCTGAAGTTCTGCCTGCTGGCCGAAGGCGCCGCCGATTGCTACCCGCGACTGGCGCCGACCTCGCAGTGGGACACCGCGGCCGCGCAAGGGGTGCTGGAAGGGGCGGGCGGTGAAGTGCTTGGTCTGGACGGCGAGGCCTTTGTTTATCCGCCGCGCGAATCGCTGCTCAACCCGTTCTTCCTTGGCCTGCCCGCCGCCGCGCCGTGGCGCGGCAAGCTGCTGGCACTGGCGTCAGCGATGTAGGACGTACTGCCCGTCGAACGCCACGGCGGGCGCTTCACTGTTCTCGTTGAACACCTGGGTGTGCAGGCTCAGGCGCGCCCGGCCATAGCGCTGATAGGTGCTGACGAAACGCTGCCAGACCTTCTCCTCCGGCGCCTCGCACACGGCGATGGCCGCGCCGGTCACGGGCAGTGGATAACTGATCCGGCCTTCCTGGATGACGATATGCCCGTCATCGATCCCCGCCTCGCGCAAGCGCAGGTGCAACCAGCCCCAGCCCGCCAGCACCGCGCCGCAGTACAGGCTGCCGCCGAACATGGTGCTCTTGTGGTTGACGTTGGCGTCCAGCGGCAATTGCAGGCGCAGGCGTTGCTGTTGCCAGTCGAGGACCTTGAGGCCCATGTCGCGGGTCAGCGGGATGTCTTGGTGCAGGACGTTTTCCAAGTAGTGGCTGTCGCTGCTCATCAGCGGGTTTCCTCCAGGTCGTCAGCGGCGCTGGCGTTGCTGTCGGCGAAGCTCAGGCCGTGTTTGCGCAGCTTGTCGTGCAGGGTCTTGCGCGGGATGCCGAGGGCTTCGGCGAGGCTGCGCATGGAGTTGTGCGTGCGCGCCAGTTCCGCGGCGATCAGCGAGCGTTCGAAATGCTCGACCTGTTCACTGAGGTTGCCGTTGGCCGGTGGCAGGTCCAGTGGCGCGGCGGCGCTTTCGGCCTGGCCGTCCAGCGCCAGCTCAAGGCCGAGGGCGAAGCGTTCGGCGGCGTTCTGCAACTCGCGCACATTGCCCGGCCAGCCGTGGCGCAGCAGCATCGCCCGTTGCGCCGGCTGCAACGCGTGCGGCGGCAGGCCGTGGCGCTCGCTGGCGGCATCGGCGAAGTGCTGGAACAGCACCAGCACGTCGTCGCCACGCTCGCGCAGCGGCGGAATGCGCAGCGGCGCGACGTTGAGCCGGTAGTAGAGGTCGGCGCGGAAGCGGCCCTGGTCGGCGGCCTGGCGCAGGTCTTCCTTGGTCGCGGCGATGACGCGGATATCCAGCGGAATCTGCTGGTTGCCGCCGAGGCGTTCCAGCACGCGCTCCTGCAACATGCGCAGCAATTTGACCTGGACATCCAGGCTCATGCTTTCGATTTCGTCGAGGAACAGCGTGCCGCCGTTGGCGAATTCGAACTTGCCGATGCGGCGTTTCTGCGCGCCGGTGAAGGCGCCGGGCTCATGGCCGAACAGCTCGCTTTCCACCACCGACTCGGCCAGGGCGCCGGCGTTGATCGCCACGAAAGGACCGTCGCGGCGGCTGGACAGGTCGTGCAGGGCGCGGGCCACGACTTCCTTGCCTGCGCCGGTTTCACCGAGGATCAGCACGTCGGCGCGGGTCGCGGCGAGGGCGCCGATCTGCTCGCGCAGGCGCAGGATCGGTGCCGACTGGCCGACCAGTCGGGCACTGAGTTCGTGGCGGTCGCTGAGGGCCAGGCGCAGGCTGCGGTTGTCCAGCACCAGGCGGCGCAGGGCCAGGGCGCGGCGCACGCTGTCGAGCAGGGCATCGCTGGCGAAGGGTTTTTCGAGGAAGTCATAGGCGCCGGCGCGCATCGCCTGCACCGCCAGCGGCACATCGCCGTGGCCGGTGATCAACAGCACCGGCAGTTCCGGGTCCTGGCCGTGCAGTTGTTCCAGCAATTGCAGGCCGTCGATGCCGGGCATGCGGATATCGCTGACCACCACGCCCGGCCAGTCGGCTTCGATACGTTGGGCCAGGCCCTGGGCGTCGCTCAGCGGCAGCACGCGCAGGCCGGCGAGGTCGAGGGTCTGGCTCAGGGCCTGGCGCAGGTGCGGGTCGTCGTCGACCAGGATTACCTGGATGCGGCTGTCGATCAGCGTCTCGGTGGTCATGCCGAGTGGTCCTCCGAAGTCTTAAGATTGGCGCCGGGCTTGGCCACGCGCAGTTGCAGGGTCAGCAGCGCGCCGCCCTCGGGGTGGTTGGCCAGCAGCAACTCACCGCCCAGCGCGCGCATCAGCGTGTCGCAGATCGCCAGGCCCAGGCCAAGGCCCTGGGTGCGGGTCTTGGTGGTGAAAAACGGTTCGCGGGCACGGGCCATGGCCTGGCTGGTGAAGCCCGGGCCGTTGTCGCGAATGGTCAGGTAGACGTAGTCTTCACGCCGCTCGGCACTTATCCACAGTTTGCGGGGATTGGCTTTTTCGGTGAGGGCGTCGAGGGCGTTGGCCAGCAGGTTGCCGAGCACCTGGCGCAGGCGGGTTTCACCGGCCTGCACCCAGAACGTGGCTTCGGGCAGGTCGCGGATCAGCTCGACGGCCATTGCCCGGCGGCGCTTGGCCAACAGCGCCAGTGCGTCGTCCAGCGCCGGTTGCAGGGCCACGCTTTCCGGCGCGTGGCGGTCGCGGCGGGCGAAGGCGCGCAGGTGGGCGATGATCGAGGCCATGCGTCCGGTCAGTTCGTTGATCAGCTTGAGGTTGCCGCGGGCGTCGTCGATGCGCTGGTGGTCGAGCAGCACTTCGGCGTTCTCGGCGTAGCTGCGAATGGCCGCCAGCGGCTGGTTGAGTTCGTGGCTGATGCTCGCCGACATGGTGCCGAGCACCGACAACTTGCCGGCCTGGACCAGTTCGTCCTGGGCGCGGGCGGCTTCTTGCTGGGCTTGCTCACGCTCCAGCACTTCGCTTTTCAGGCGGCTGTTGAGGCCTTCAAGGTCGGCGGTACGGTCGGCCACGCGCTTTTCCGAGTCGTGACGGGCGCGGGCTTCGAAGTCGATACGGTCCATGTAATGCCGGCGCCGCTGCATGACCAGCCCGACCAGCAGCATCACCGCCAGCAGGGTGGCGCCACCGACGGCCAGCACCGTACTCACCGAGCGGTCCACCAGTGCCCGCGGGGCGAGGATGTTCACCTCCCAGCCAGTTTCCGGAATCGGCCGGGTCTGCACGAGCCAGGCCTGGCGGTTGAGGTTCAGCGGCTTGGGCTCCTGGGTCGGATAGGGCTGGATCGCGGTGATCGCCTGGCGTTCTTCATCGGTCAGCGGCCGGGTGGCACGGAAGCGCCAGTCGGGGCGCGAGGTCAGTACCACCACGCCGTTGCTGTCGGTCAGCAGCAATTGTTCGGGGGTTTTGCCCCAGAGGGTTTCGGTGTGGTCCAGGTCGACCTTGACCACCAGCACGCCGATGACCTCCTCGCCTTGCCACACGGGCGCGCCGAAGAAGTAGCCGCGCTTGGCCGAGGTGGTGCCCTGGCCGAAGAAGCGCCCCAGGCGCCCGGCGGTGGCTTCGCTGAAGTACGGGCGGAAGGCGAAATTGCGGCCGATGAAGCTGTCTTTCTTGTCCCAGTTGGAGGCGGCCAGGGTGTTGCCCTTGGCGTCCATCAGGTAGATCACTTCGGCGCCGGTCTGGCTGCTGATTTCCTTGAGCCGGCGGTTGGCGTTGGTCAGGTATTCCAGGCGAAACGGATCGGCCAGGACGGCGCGCAGGGTCGGCAGGTCGCCGAGAATCTGCGGCAGGGCTTCGTAGCGGTGCAGGATGCCCAGCAGGTTGGCGACGTAGAGGTCGAGGGTCTGGCGGTTCTGGCTGGCCAGCTCTTCCTGGTAATAGTGTTCGGCCAGGTGCTTGAGTGGCCAGAGCAGCGGCGCCAGACACAGGGCCAACAGGGCCAGGCTGCGCCAGCGGGGACGGCGGGGAGTGCTGGGGGTCATGGTCATCGCAACAAAGCGCCAGAAAGATCTGGCGCATTATGCGCTACTTCAGGCAGTCGATCAGCGCCTGATGCCAGTCGGGCTGACTGACGTTCCACTCGCGTTGCAGGCGGCTGCAGTCGAGGCGCGAGTTCAACGGCCGGCGTGCCGGCGTCGGGTATTCGCTGGACGGGATCGGCAGCAGATTGGCGCAGAGTTTGCCCTGGGCCTTGAGCTGCTCGCCGATCGCCTGGGCAAAACCGAACCACGAGGTTTCACCCTGCGCGGTCAGGTGGTAGACGCCCCAGGCGCCGGCCTGGCCGGCTTGCCAGCGCTCGATCAACTGACGGGTGCTGTCGGCGATGGTCCCGGCCCAGGTCGGCGCGCCAATCTGATCGGCGACGATGCGCAGTTCCGGCTTCTCTTGCAGCAGGCGCTGCATGGTCAGCAGGAAATTGCGGCCGTGGGTCGAGTAGACCCAACTGGTGCGCAGGATCAGGTGCTGCCCACCCACCGCGGCGATGGCCTGTTCGCCGGCCAGCTTGCTGTGCCCGTAGACACCCAGCGGGTTCGGCGTGTCGTCTTCGGTGTAAGGCCCGGTCTTGCTGCCGTCGAAGACGTAGTCGGTGGAGTAGTGGATCAGCGGAACGCCGAGGCGCGCAGCTTCTTCAGCGAAGATACCGGGCGCCGTGGCGTTGATCGCGAAGGCCAGTTCCGGCTCGTTCTCGGCCTGGTCCACCGCCGTGTGCGCGGCGGCGTTGATGATCAGGTCGGGGGCGATGGCGCGAACCTGTTCGGCAATGCGCTCCGGGTACGCGAGGTCGAGTTGGTCGCTGCCGAGGATGTGCAACCGGCCAAGCGTGCCCAGCGCGTGCTGGAGGGCCTGGGCGACCTGACCATTACGGCCAATGACGAGGATGTTCACGGGAACAGGTCCGCGTCACACAGCAGTTTGCCGTTCTGGTCCTTGGCCGAGAGTTGTGGCTCACCGTCCAGTTCCCAGTCGATGGCCAGGGTCGGGTCGTTCCAGAGGACGCAGCGTTCAGCGGCTGGGTTGTAGTAATCGGTGGTCTTGTACAGGAACTCGGCGTGGTCGCTCAGCACGTAGAACCCGTGGGCGAAGCCTGGTGGAATCCACAACTGACGGTTGTTTTGCGCCGACAGATGAATACTGGTCCAGCGTCCGAAGTTGACCGAGCTACGGCGCAAGTCGACGGCCACATCGAGCACCTCGCCCGCGGTGACCCGCACCACTTTTCCCTGGGCATTTTCAATCTGGTAGTGCAGGCCACGCAGCACGCCTTTTTGCGAGCGTGAATGATTGTCCTGAACAAAATGAGCGGCTACGCCGGTTTTTTCAGCAAACACGCGTTCGTTGAAGCTCTCGTAGAAAAAACCCCGGGCATCTCCGAAAACCGTGGGCTCCAGAATCAGAACTTCCGGCAGGGTACTGGCAGTTACCTTCATTGTGTTTTGCTCATCAGTCCAAGCAGGTATTGGCCATAGCCGGTTTTGCTCAGGGCTTCGGCCCGAGCGGTCAGCTCTGCCTCGTTGATCCAGCCCTGCTGGAAAGCGATCTCTTCGAGGCAGGCGACTTTCAGACCCTGACGATGCTCGATGGTCTGCACATACTGAGACGCCTCAAGCAGGCTGTCGTGGGTGCCGGTGTCCAGCCAGGCGAAGCCACGGCCGAATCGCTCCACGCGCAGGTCGCCGCGCTTCAGGTAGGCGTTGTTGACGTCAGTGATCTCCAGCTCGCCGCGTGCCGAGGGTTTGACGGAGCGGGCGATGCTCACCACATCGTTGTCGTAGAAATACAAGCCGGTCACTGCGTAGTTGGACTTCGGTACCGCCGGCTTCTCCTCAATGGAAAGCACGCGACCGTCAGCGTCGTATTCGACCACGCCGAAGCGCTCGGGCCCCTTGACCCAGTAGCCGAATACCGTCGCACCGTGACCATGACTGGCCGCTTTGAGCAACTGCGCGGTAAAGCCCTGGCCATGGAAGATGTTGTCGCCCAGCACCAGGCACACGGAATCGTCTCCGATAAAGTTTTCACCAATCAGAAAAGCCTGGGCCAGGCCGTCCGGGGTGGGTTGCTCGGCGTAGCTGATATCGATGCCAAACTGGCTGCCATCGCCGAGTAACTGGCGGTATTGCGGCAGATCGCGTGGAGTGGAAATCACCAGGATTTCGCGGATCCCGGCAAGCATCAGTACCGAAATCGGGTAGTAGATCATCGGTTTGTCGTAGATCGGCAGCAGCTGCTTGGACACACCGAGAGTGATGGGGTGCAGGCGGGTGCCGGAGCCGCCCGCCAGGACAATACCTTTGGTCATGCAATCAGGTCCTTGAAATCGGAGTTGCCCAGGCGTTGTCCCTGGTAGCTGCCGTCTTGTACGTGGCGGCACCATTCCAGGTTATCCAGATACCACTGGACGGTCTTGCGCAGGCCGGTTTCGAAGGTTTCTTCGGGAACCCAGCCCAGTTCGCGTTCGATCTTGCCGGCGTCGATGGCGTAGCGCTGATCGTGGCCAGGACGGTCCTGGACGAAGGTGATGAGGTCGGCATAGCTGGCAACACCTTGCGGACGTTGCGGCGCCAGTTCTTCGAGCAGGGCGCAGATGCCGCGCACGACATCGATATTCTTCTGTTCGTTGTGACCGCCAATGTTGTAGGTCTCGCCCACCACACCTTCGCTCACGACCTTGAGCAGGGCGCGGGCGTGGTCTTCGACGAACAGCCAGTCGCGGACTTGCAGGCCATTGCCATAGACCGGCAGCGGCTTGCCCGCCAGGGCGTTGAGGATCACCAGCGGAATGAGTTTTTCCGGGAAGTGGAACGGACCGTAGTTGTTCGAACAGTTGGTCAGCAGCACCGGCAGGCCGTAGGTACGGTGCCAGGCGCGGACCAGATGGTCGGATGCAGCCTTGCTGGCCGAGTACGGCGAGCTTGGCGCGTAAGGCGTGGTCTCGGTGAACAGGTCATCGACACCGTGCAGGTCGCCGTACACTTCGTCGGTGGAGATATGGTGGAAGCGGAACGCTTCACGCTCGCCGGCCGGCAGTTTCGTCCAGTAAGCGCGGGCTGCTTCCAGCAGGCTGTAGGTGCCGACGATGTTGGTCTGGATGAAGTCCGACGGACCGTCGATGGAACGGTCGACATGGGATTCAGCGGCCAGGTGCATGATCGCGTGCGGCTGGAAGCGCTCGAGGATCGCGCTGACGGTTGCCTGGTCGACGATGTCGGCCTGGACGAACTCATAGCGGGTATTCGTCGCGACGCTGTGCAACGACTCCAGGTTGCCGGCGTAGGTCAACTTGTCCAGGTTGAGCACTTCGTGGTCGGTGTTGTCGATCAGGTGGCGCACCAGCGCCGAGCCGATGAATCCAGCTCCACCGGTGATGAGAATTCGCATGTCGGGGCCGCCTTTATTCCGTAACTTGCATTGAGCAACGGCTACATACTTGTGTGCCGTCGCAGACGGTGCAAGCGGATTGTGCCGGATACGTTGTTTGTCATGCTTTATGCAACGAACTTTAGGCCAACTGTGCAGAATTTTTATCGATGCACTTGCGTTAGCGCCGGACAGATGGCGATATAACCTCAAAAAAACCGAGGTCCCCGCGATGCCCCTCAGCACCCTTATCCACCGCGCAAGCCAGCCGTGCCCCACCCTCAGCGAGCAACAGGCTCGTGTCCTGCTCGATCAGCACTACGGGCTGGCGGGCACCTTGCAGGCGCTGGGCAGCCAGCAGGACCTGAACTTTCGCCTCGACACCGGCCAGGGCCGTTATGTGCTGAAAGTCTGCCACGGCAGTTACTCGGCGCAGGAACTGGAGGCCCAGCACGCGGCCCTCGGCTATCTGCGCGAGCGCGGTGTGCCGGTGCCGGCGGTGCAGGTGGCGGCCTCGGGCGAGCAGTTGTTGTCGCTGGATATCGAGGGTCAGGCCGTACGTGCGCGGCTGCTGGACTACATCGACGGGCAGACGCTGACCCGCCTCAAGCATATGGAACCGCGGTTGATGGCCGAACTGGGCGCCCTGTGTGCGCGGGTCGACCAGGCCCTGGCCGATTTCAGCCATCCGGGCCTGACGCGCACCCTGCAATGGGACCCGCAACACGCCCAGGCGCTGATCGCGCACCTGCTGCCGGTGCTCGCCGAGGGGCCGCGCAAGGCGCGCGTGCAGTCCGCCGCGGCCCAGGCGCAGCAGGCGCTGGCTGAAATCCAGGCGGACCTGCCGATGCAGGCCGTGCACCTCGACATCACCGACGACAACGCCGTCTGGCAGCGCGATGCCGACCGGCAGTGGCAACTGCAAGGCGTGATCGATTTCGGCGATCTGCTGCACACCTGGCGGATCGCCGATCTGTCGGTGACCTGCGCGGCCTTGCTGCACCATACCGAGGGTGATCCGCTGCGTATCCTCCCCGCAGTCGCGGCCTATCATGCGGTCAACCCGCTGACCGAGGCCGAGCTCAAGGCGCTTTGGCCGCTGATCGTCGCCCGCGCCGCAGTGCTGGTGCTCAGTGGCGAGCAACAGGTGAGTATCGATCCGGACAATCAATACAGCCGTGCAAATCTCGCGCACGAGTGGGAGATCTTCGAGGTCGCCGACAGCGTGCCGTTCGCCCTGATGGAGGCGGCGATTCTGCAGGTGGCGGGGATCACGCCGACGGCGCCGGACCTGAGCGCTTGCGCAAACCTGCTGCCGGCCTTGCGCGAGCAGGCGGTGGCGCGGGTCGATCTGGGTGTGCTCAGCGAGCATTTCAGCGCCGGCAACTGGGAGGCGCCGGGTATCGATCAGCAACTGTTGCGTCAGCACCCGGCCCCGGCGGCGTCGCTGTATGGCGAGTATCGGCTGTCGCAAACCCATATCGATAACCCGCAAGAGCCGCAGACCTTCGCCTTGCAGGTCGAACTGCACCTGACGCCCGGCAGCGAACTGCGTGCGCCGTTTGCCGGCACCTGGCGTGAGGACGCGGCGGGCAGCGGCAGTCTGGAAGGCGGGCAAGTCACGCTCTGGCTGTCCGGGATCGACGCGGGTCCGGCCGATGGCCAGGTGATCGAGCAAGGCCAGTTACTGGCGCAAAGTGCCGAGATCGTCACGGTGCAGGTGTGCCGGGTGCCAGGGCTGCGTCCACCGGCCTTTGTCGTGCCGTCCCGTGCGCAGGCCTGGCGGGTGCTGTGTCCGTCGCCGGCAGCGCTGCTCGGTTTTGACTGCGACGCCGCGCCGCTGAGCGATGCCCAAGCCCTGCTGGAGCGCCGCGAGGCCAGCTTCGCCCGTTCGCAGAAGCACTATTACCAGCAACCGCCGCAGATCGAACGCGGCTGGCGCAACTACTTGATCGACCTGCAAGGCCGCTCCTACCTGGACATGCTCAACAACGTCGCGGTGCTCGGCCACGGTCACCCGCGCATGGTCAGCGAGGCGGCGCGGCAATGGTCGTTGCTCAACACCAACTCGCGTTTTCACTACGCGGCCATCGCCGAGTTTTCCGAGCGTCTGCTGGCGCTGGCGCCCAAAGGCATGGACCGGGTGTTCCTGGTCAACAGCGGCACCGAGGCCAACGACCTGGCCATACGTCTAGCCTGGGCCTACAGCGGCGGGCGCGAGATGCTCAGCGTGCTCGAGGCGTATCACGGCTGGTCGGTGGCCGCCGACGCGGTGTCCACCTCTATCGCCGATAATCCGCAAGCGCTGAGCACGCGGCCGGAATGGGTGCACCCGGTGACGGCGCCGAACACCTATCGCGGCAAGTACCGCGGCGCCGACAGCACGGTTGATTATGTGAACGATGTGGACAGCGTTCTGGAACAGGTCGACGCTACCGGCCGCCAGCTCGCCGGTTTCATCTGCGAACCGGTCTACGGCAATGCGGGTGGCATTCCACTGCCCGCCGGTTATCTGGAGCAGGTTTACAGCCGTGTCCGCGAGCGCGGTGGGGTGTGCATCGCCGATGAAGTGCAGGTCGGTTATGGACGCATGGGTGAATGGTTCTGGGGTTTCGAAGAGCAGGGCGTAGTGCCGGATATCATCACCATGGCCAAAGGCATGGGCAACGGCCAGCCATTGGGCGCGGTGATCACCCGCCGGGAAATCGCCGAGGCGCTGGAAGCCGAGGGCTATTTCTTCTCCTCCGCGGGCGGCAGCCCGGTCAGTTGCCGGATCGGCATGGCGGTACTCGACGTGATGGCCGAAGAAGGGCTGTGGGAAAAGGCCCGGGAAGTCGGCGGCTACTTCAAGGCGCGTCTGCAGGCGTTGATCGATGAATATCCGCTGGCGGGCGCGGTGCACGGGTCCGGGTTCTACCTCGGTCTGGAACTGGTGCGCGATCCGCAAACCCTGGAACCGGCCACCGAAGAAACCGCCGCCCTGTGCAATCGCCTGCGTGACCTGGGCATTTTCATGCAGCCGACCGGCGACTACCTGAACATCCTGAAGATCAAGCCGCCGATGTGCACGACCCGCGAAAGCGTGGATTTCTTCGTCGACAGCGTGGCCAAGGTGCTGTTGGAAGACCTGTAAGCGTTGAAACGCAAAAAGCCGGTCAATTCGATTGTTATCGAATTAACCGGCTTTTTATTGGTCGGAGTATTTTATTTGTCACTTCTAATGCAGATATTTATCGGCTATAAAGGCAATCACTGATTACCCACCCTTTCTGTACAACCACCGGCCCGCCCCGGGCACAACCCAGGTTCGACCATGAAGACTTTGACCTCTACCCCCCGTGCCGATGGCTTCCACATGCCCGCCGAATGGGCGCCACAAACCCAGGTCTGGATGATCTGGCCGGAGCGTCCGGACAACTGGCGCCTGGGCGGCAAGCCGGCGCAGGCCGCGCACGTTGCCGTGGCCAAGGCGATCGCCCGCTTCGAGCCGGTGACCGTCGGCGTTTCCGCCGGCCAGTACGAGAACGCCCTCGCGCGCCTGGCCGATGAGCCGAACATCCGCGTGGTGGAAATCAGCAACGACGACGCCTGGGTCCGCGACACCGGGCCGACCTTCGTCATCAACGACAACGGCGATGTGCGCGGCGTGGATTGGGGCTTCAACGCCTGGGGCGGTTTCCTTGGCGGTCTGTACGCACCCTGGAACCGTGACGAGCAAGTGGCCGGCAAGATCCTCGGTATCGAGCGCAACGCGCGCTATGTCACCGAAGGCTTCGTGCTCGAAGGCGGCTCGATCCACGTCGATGGCGAAGGCACCCTGATCACCACCGAGGAATGCCTGCTCAACGCCAACCGCAACCCGCACCTGAACCGCGAGCAGATCGAAGAAATCCTGCGCGAGAACCTCGCCGTGGACACCATCGTCTGGCTGCCGGACGGCCTGTACAACGACGAGACCGACGGCCACGTCGACAACTTCTGCTGTTACGTCAGCCCGGGCGAAGTGTTACTGGCCTGGACCGATGATTCCAATGACCCCAACTACGCGCGTTGCCGCGCGGCCATGGCGGTGCTGGAAAGCCAGCGCGATGCCAAGGGGCGCACGTTTGTGGTGCACAAAATGCCGATTCCGGGCCCGATGTTCGCCACCGAGGAAGAGTGCGATGGCGTCGATCCGGTCGCCGGCAGCCAGGAGCGCAGCCCGTCCTCGCGCCTGGCCGGTTCCTATGTGAACTTCCTCATCGTCAATGGCGGCATCATTGCGCCGAGCTTCAACGACCCGGCGGATGCTGAAGCTAGAGCGATCCTGGCACGCCTGTTCCCGGACCACAAAGTGGTCATGGTGCCCGGACGTGAGCTACTGCTCGGCGGCGGCAATATTCACTGCCTGACCCAGCAGCAGCCTGCACCCGCAAGTCGTTGATCTGACGTCAAAAAAAAGCCCGTCCTGTGACGGGCTTTTTTATTGGCTGGACGACAGTCGGCACCCCTGGATGGCACAGCTCTTGTATTTGATTCACTTGTTACCAAGTGGACGGACGGTCGTGCACCGCACGGATCTGTCATAAAGCTTGAGTAAGGTAGCCGCTCACGCCTCTGGGGGAGTACGTGTGAAATGAATGCAGCACGTGAGTTGGCTTCGCACCCGACAGTGATGAACCACGAAGCGCTCCAGGTATTGGCGCGGTGGTTGAAACACAATGGACCAACCCGGGTCAGGAAGACCGATCCACGGCGCATGCTGGTAGAACGCTATCCAGCAGGCCTGATTACCGACGCGGAGCTCGATGCTCTGGTGGGTATCTGGCAGGGCTGATGGGGCGACGGCTGAAAGAGAAAAAGGGCGGCACCGGTTAACGGTGCCGCCCTTTTTCATTGATCAGAAGCTGTAAGTCCCGGTCACCACCAGGCTGCGCGGATCGCCAAACTGGATCTGCGATGCGCTGGTCCCCGACGCGTAATAGGTCTTGTCGGCGATATTGCTCAGCGCCGCACGCAGGTCCCAGTCCCTGGTGCGGTAGCCGGCCAGGGCATCCCAGGTGCCATAGCCCGGCAGGGCGATGGTGTTGCGGGTATCGGCATAACGCTGGCCGACCAGGGTCAGGCCGGTCTCGGCGTACCAGCCCATTTCCGGTTTCCAGGTCAGGAACACGCTGGCGTTGCGCTTGGCCACATCGGCAATGCGGTTGCCGGCGTTGCCTTCACTGTCGTCGACGATGGTGGCGTCCTGCACACCAATACCGCCACGCACATACCAGTTGCCACCCAGCTTGCCGCTGGCGGTCAGTTCGATACCGCGCGAGCGTTGCAGGCCGGTGAGGATCACCCGGTTGCGGTCCAGCGGATCGAGGTTGCGGCGGTTGAACAGTTCCAGCTCATACACCGCGAGCGTGGTGCTCAGGCGCTCGTCCAGCCAGTCGCTCTTGACCCCGATTTCCTTCTGTCTGGTGTGCTCCGGGCCCACCTCGTTGGTGTTGCCCGCAGCGCCCGGTGTGATGCCGATCAGGCCGCCGCCGACTGGCGAGAACGTCTTGCTCCAGGAGGCGTAGAACGAGTGTTCTTTCCACGGTGTGTAGACCACGCCCAGACGCGGGCTGGTGCTGTTGCTGTCCTGCTTTTCGTTCCTGCCGGTGACCTTGCTGGTGGTCTCGACTTCGAAGCGGTCGAAACGCAGGCCGGCCAGTACTTGCCACTGATCGTTCAGGCGAATCTGGTCCTGCAGGTACAGGCCGCGGCTACTGACGTCGGTGTGGTTGTTGCTCGAAACCACCATCCGGCCGGTGTGCTGCAGGTCGCGGTTGGGGTTGTAGACGTTGAGTGACGGCACGGCCTGGCCACCCGCGCTGACCGCCTGCGCGGTGTGCAGCAGCGAATTGCGCCGCTGCTCGCCCAGCTCCAGACCGGTGAGGAGCGTGTGTTCGATGCCGAACGTATCGAAGTGACCTTCGGCTTCCAGGTTGTTGAACAGGTTGCGGGTGTTCAGGTCCTGCTGCCAGCGCTGGCGGGCGACCAGGCCGGTGGCCGGGGTGTAGCCGGACAGGTAGGTGTTGTCGAAATCGCTGTCCAGGGTGATCAGGCCGAGGGTGTGGCGCAGTTGCCAGTTCTCGTTCAACTGATAGTTCAGGCGCGAGCGCAGCGACTCGGTCTTGTCGTCGATGTAGTCGCGATGGGTGTCGCCGTAGGTGGTGTCGCGGCTGACGTCCACCGGGCGGCCGGTCAGCGGATTGCCGGGGATGCCGCGATCCGGCGTGCGGTTGTAGCGGTTGTACTCGTACTGCACCAGCCAGTTCAGGTCCGGGGTCAGTTGCCAGCTCATCGACGGGGCGAACAATTGGCGGTTGCCATCGATACCGTCGCGGAAGCTGTTGTTGTCGCTGTTACCCATGTTCAGCCGCAGGCTGATGGTGTCCGACGGATCAGCGCTGAGGTCGGCGTACAGGCTGCGCATGTCTTCGCTGCCGCCCTGGGCTTCGATGCTGGAGCGGCGACCGGCTTCCGGGGCCTTGCTCACCCGGTTGATGATGCCGCCCTGGCTGCCACGGCCATACAGCACGGCCGCCGGGCCCTTGAGTACCTCGATGCGCTCGATGTTGTGCAGGTCGCGAACGTACTGGCTGTCGTCGCGGATACCGTCCAGGTAGAAGTCGTTGCTCGCGTCGAAGCCACGAATCCGCACGCTGTCGAAGCGGGTGTCGGCGCCACTGCTGACGTTGGGAATGCCGCTCAGCGCCTTGCCGAGGTCGTTGGTCCCGTAATCCAGCACGTTGCTGGTCTTCAGCGAGTCGATGGCCTGCGGCACGTAGCGCGCCGGGGTCGAGGTGCGGGTGGCCGTGGTGACTTCTTTGACCCGTGGATCATCGCGCTCGCGCTCGCTGTCGGCGGTGACCGACAGTTCCGGCAACGTGGTGCTGGCAGCCACGGCCAGGCTGGAACTGAATAACAGGGAAAGGCCCAGGGACAAAGGAGAAAGGCGGCAAGGGGCAGGCATTTGAGGGAGTATCCGGGTGGGTTATTAGAGGTTGAGAAGCGCGCGAATGATAATGCTTGGCATTTGCAAACGTTAATTCTTTATCCTCGGCCATTCCGGTTGTTTGTATCTAAATGTGTCTTTGATGAAACTTTTCAGCGCTTCTATAAACCCTGTCCAAATGGGCAGTTTCAGCCGTTTTTACCCACGAAATGCGCTGCCCGTTGCGAGGAATTCGCAGCCGAAACGGCGGAAAACATGAAATTTGACATCATTCCTTCACGAATTTTTGACATGCCGTTCCGGGCGCGGCTAGGATTCGGCCCAACGCCTGTAGGCCCACTGGCCAAGACTCAAAAATAAAAGGCCCGCTGCGATCGATCGCACGCGGGCTTTTTATTTCCAGTCCGTGAGCGTCAACCCACGCAGGGGGCGTGGTTCTGGCGTTTGGCTGCAGCGCGTATCCATCACGTAATAAGGAAAACAAGATGTTGAAAACCAGGATCAGTCTGCTCGCACTGGGTCTTATGGCCGCCACTCAGGCAATGGCCAACGACCAAGCCGCTTCCAAAGGCTTCGTCGAAGACAGCAGCGCCTCGCTGCTGCTGCGCAACGCTTACATCAAGCGTGACAAGAAGCACGACACCAACGACCAGATGCAGTGGGGCCAAGGCTTCATCGGCAAGTTCAGCTCGGGCTTCACCCAGGGCACCGTTGGCGTCGGCGTTGATGCCTTCGGCCTGTACGCAGTGCGTCTGGACGGCGGTAGCGGTCACAACGAAGGCGGCGGTATCGACTTCTTCAAGCGTGGCGATAGCGGCAACGCCCAGCACGACATCTCTCGTGGCGGCGCAGCGGTCAAATTCCGCGTTTCCAACACCGTGCTGAAGTACGGCGACCAAATGCCTTCGCTGCCAGTGCTGCAATATGACGACGCGCGTCTGCTGCCTGAAAGCTTCACCGGCACTTCGATCAACTCCAAGGAAATCGAAGGCCTGGAGCTGAACGCTGGTCGTTACACCCGCGAAGCTCGCAAGTCCACCGAACAACGTGACACCGCTCTGAAGTCGATCAACGTATTCGGCGGTACCTACAAGTTCGCGCCGAACCTGACCGCCTCGCTGTACACCTCCGATGTCGAAGACGTGCTGAAGAAGCACTACCTGGGCGTCAACTACGTCCACGCCATTGCCAAGGATCAGTCGCTGACCCTGGACTTCAACGGCTACAAGTCGGACATCGACAAGAAGTTCGTCCAGAAGGCCGACCTGACTGGCGACAGCAACACCATCTGGAGCCTGGCGGCGACCTACGCTTTCGGCCCGCACTCGGTGACCATCGCTCACCAGCGCAGCACCGGCAGCACCGGCTACCAGTACGGCTGGTACCAGGACCGGGCTGGCGTGGGTGACGGTGGTTCGACCATCTACCTGGCCAACTCCTACTGGTCCGACTTCAACGCTGAAGACGAGCGTTCCTGGCAGATCGGCTACGGCCTGGACTTCGGCGCCTTCGGCGTACCGGGTCTGACCTACTCCGTTGCCTACGTGCGTGGTGACAACATCAACACCCACGGTTATGGCGAAGGCACTGAGCGCGAAATCTTCAACCAGTTCAAGTACGTCGTACAGGAAGGCCCTGCCAAGGACCTGAGCCTGAAAGTTCGCAGCTCGTTCCTGCGTACTTCGGATAGCGTGCGTGAAAACGGCTACAACGACGACGGCAACGAACTGCGCATCTTCGTTGAGTACCCGATCAGCATCTTCTGATCCTGATCTAGCTGTACCCGGGGCCGCCTTGCGGCCCCGATCGCTGGCAAGCTTCCACCCCACCACCTGTGGGAGCTGGATTGCCAGCGATGCTTTCAAGCCACCTCCATCTCCCCCCGTGGCACCTTCACCCCCGCATCCTCCGTCTCCGGCTCAAAGCTGTCGCTCCGGGCCATCCGCCACATCCGCGCATAAAACTCACTGTCGATCGAGCCGCTGAGCAATTCCCCTGGCTTGAGGAACAAGTGCACCTGGGAAAACAGCCGAATTTCGCTGGGGCTTATCCGCCGCACCAGATGCTTGGGCTTGAGTTCGCTCGGGTGCTCCAGTCCCGCCGCCGCGAGCATCTCGGCTAACGCATGCAGCGTATTGCGATGAAAGCTGAAAACCCGATCCGCCTTCTCCGGCACCACCAATGCTCGTTGTCGCAGCGGATCCTGAGTGGCGACGCCGGTCGGGCAGGCGTTGGTGTGACAGCTCTGCGACTGGATACAGCCGATGGCGAACATGAAGCCGCGCGCCGAATTTACCCAGTCCGCGCCAATGGCCAGCACGGCGGCGATATCGAAGGCGCTGACGATCTTGCCCGCCGCGCCGATGCGGATCCGGCTACGCAGGTTCAGTCCGACCAACGTGTTGTGCACGAACATCAGCCCCTCGCGCATCGGCACGCCGATGTTGTCGCTGAACTCCCGCGGCGCCGCGCCGGTGCCGCCTTCCTTGCCATCGACCACGATGAAATCCGGGGTGATGCCGGTCGCCAGCATCGCCTTGGCGATGCCCATGAATTCCCACGGATGCCCCAGGCAGAACTTGAAACCCACCGGCTTGCCGCCAGACAACTCGCGCAGCCGCGCAACGAATTCCAGCAGGCCGATGGGGGTGGAAAATGCACTGTGCGCCGCCGGTGAAATACAGTCCTCGCCGACCATCACCCCGCGCGTCGCGGCAATTTCCGGGCTGACCTTATGCGCCGGCAGGATCCCGCCATGCCCGGGCTTGGCGCCTTGGCTCAGCTTGATCTCGATCATCTTTACTTGTGGATCACGCGCCTGCTCGGCGAAGCGCTGCGGGTCAAAACGGCCTTCGGCGGTGCGGCAGCCGAAATAGCCGCTGCCGATCTCCCAGATCAGGTCGCCGCCGTGTTCACGGTGGTACGGGCTGATACTGCCTTCGCCCGTGTCATGGGCGAAACGCCCGCGCCGCGCGCCCTTGTTCAGCGCGGCGATGGCATTGGCGCTAAGCGCGCCGAAACTCATCGCCGAGATGTTGAAGATGGAGGCCGAATACGGTTGCTTGCACTGCGGCCCGCCGATGGAAATACGAAACGACGCCGGGTCGGGTGTCGGTGCCGGCAGCATCGAATGGCTGATGAACTCGAAGCCGGGACGGTAGGCATCCTTCAGCGTGCCGAAGGCTTTCTCCGCGCTCTCGTTCTTGGCCCGGGCGTAGACCAGCGAACGCTGCGCGCGGGAAAACGGCAACTGCTCGTCATCGCCCTCGATCAGGTACTGGCGGATTTCCGGGCGGATGGTTTCGATCAGATAACGCAGGTTGCCGAGGATCGGATAATTGCGCCGCACCGCGTGGTGCATCTGCCGCAGATCGTTCAGCCCGACCAGACTTAGCAGCGCGGTGATCACCGTCAACGGCCAGAGCCAGGCATGGGCGGGAAGAAAAGGAAGGCTGATGAAGAAGAACGACAGGCAGCCGGCCAGACAGGCGTAACGGCTTTGGAACAACGCTTTCATGAGGTTTCCGCAGGGCTCTTGATCGCGCCAAGGATAGGCAAAGCGGGGCGGGAGAAAACCTGGGGTTTTGGTAAAACTGTTTTATCGGGGAGGGCGTTGCAAAACCGCGTTGAGCCGTGAACTGACGAGTGGGGCCGGTCACTTTCCGGGGATATTCGATTGATGAAAAGCTCACTCAAGGTCACGACGCCCCAAGGCAGTAGCGGAGAGTCTGATCCTCCTGCTGGAAGCCACGACAACCGATGGCGACGACATCCGCCCGATGCTGCACTTCCCACGCCAAACCGCTACCATTTCGCCCCTTTGCCGCTAGGGTGAAAGACGTCGAAAACTGCTGGAGTCGAGGATGATCCTCACTGATTGGTACTGGAACCGCTGGATCCGCCGCCAGGGCTGCAAGCTTGGCAGCCGCTTGTCGAAGTTCCACAAAAAGTCCGTGCTCACCCTCGAAGACGGTGTGCGCATGGGCAACGTGCAGGTTGTCAGCCATGCGCTGTCCATCGGTGCCCACACCTACATTCGCGGCGAAGGTCAGTTGCAGTTCGTCGGTGCCATCGGGCGCTTTTGCTCCATCGGCAACGGCGTGGTCATCGGCCAGGAAAAACACAACCATCCCACCGACTGGCTCAGCACCCATCCCTTCCAGTACACCGACACCGACTGGGAATACGATGCGCCGATCGAGATGGCTACCCTCGGCCATGACGTCTGGGTCGGCCATGAAGCGCTGATTCTCGAAGGTGTACACATCGGCACCGGTGCCATCATCGCCACCCGCGCCCTGGTCACCCAGGATGTCCCGCCCTATGCCGTGGTCGCCGGCGTGCCGGCGCGGGTCATTCGCTATCGCTATTCCGAAGAGATGATCGAGCGCCTACTGGCGACCCAGTGGTGGGAGCGGGATTTCGAAGCACTGAAGAAACTGCCGCTGAACGATCCGGCGGCGTGTCTGGAGAAGCTGGAAGGGCTTTCGCCGGCGACCTATCGGCGGCTGGAATTGACGCGCAAGGGTGGGCGTCGAGTGTGACAGTCCGAGCCTTCGGACCTTGATTCGAAGGCTCGGATTACCGCGTCGAAAACCTTACTTCGACGCGGCCAGCTTGCAGCAATCTTTCAGATCACGCTGCGCCTGGGCTTCGGAGATTTGCTCCAGGCCAGCGCCACCTACGAATGCACCCATCTTGATGTACTGGCGCAGGTAGTAGTTCTTACCCGGCTCGGTAACCAGGGTGAGGGTGTTGTCGCTGAACTCGGATTCAGTGCCGATAACGTGTTTGCCTGGGGCGAGGAAGCGGTGGAAGTACACGCCTTTCGCCGTTTCGCCGATGAGTTCGCCGTTAACCGTCAGCGATTTCTTCAGTGCTTGTCCGGTGAAGCTGTCGCGGTAAATGTACAGGCCAGACTTGTCTGCAGGTGGCGCGGAGAAGGTCTTGAGCTGGGCGTCTGCTTCAGTGGAACCCATCGGTACGGAGGCGCAACCGGTGAGGATGGCGAAACCCAGAGCAGTGCCGAGCAGCTTGATGCTGTTACGCATTGAAAATCCTTTTAAAGAAGAGAATGAAGGCGCAGGAGCATTGAGTGCTCCGGCGATATCATTCTGCCATACCGTTTGTTTTTATCTTGTTGCTGCTGTGGTTTTTTTGAGGATTCATGAGCGGCGTCAATAGTTCAGGGCTTGGTTATCTGGGCAATCAGGTGCTCTATCACGGCATCTTCCTTCTTGTGATTACGCCTTTTCCTGAGGCAAGATTCTTCGTTTCAGCTCAGGGAAGGTGCTTATGTCCGCGTCATTGCACAGCGCTGCCGCACAGATTCGTCAGGCGGTGCGGGTCGCCACCGAGGGGTTGGTGGGGCGGGAGCAACTGGCCGAGCTGATTGTCCTCGCCGCCGTCGCGCAGGAGCACATTCTGGTGGTCGGTCCGCCCGGCACCGCCAAGAGCGCGGTGGTGCGCCGGGTGGCGCAGTGCATGGGCGGGCGCTATTTCGAATACCTGCTCGGACGCTTCACCGAGCCCTCCGAGCTGTTCGGCACCGTGGACCTGAAAAAGCTGCGCGAGGGCACGGTGGAAACCGATGTCAGCGGCATGCTGCCCGAAGCCGATATCGTCTTCCTCGACGAAGTTTTCCTCGGCTCCACCGCGATCCTCAATACGCTGCTCGGCGTGCTCAACGAACGCCGCTTCCGCCGCGGTCACACCCAGATCCAATGCCCGCTGCGGGTGTGCGTCGGCGCCGCCAACGGCCTGCCGGACGATGAAGCGCTGGCGGCCTTCGGTGATCGCTTCCTGCTGCACCTGTTCGTCGATTCGGTGCCGGACAACCAGCTTGAAGCGATGCTGTCCGGCGGCTGGCAGTCCGAGCAGCGCCCGGTCCAGCAACTGCTGGGATTGAGCCAGCTGGATGTGCTGGGCCATGCGCTGAAAGATGTCGACCTCGCGCAGGTTCGTCCCGCGCTGGCCCAGGCCATCCGCCGCCTGCGCGAGGCCGGGGTGCAGTTGTCGGACCGGCGCATCGTCAAGTCCCAGCGCCTGATCGCCGCCGCCGCGTTGCTCAGTGGTCGCACCGAAGCCAGCGAAGCGGACCTGTGGCCGCTGCTGTACGTGCTGCCGACCAAGGAGATTCAGCAGCACGGTCGCGAGGTCCTGCGCGATCTGTTCGCCCAGTCCAGCAACAGCCATTTGTTCAGTGCCGTGGAAGAGGCGACCTTGCAGCCGATGTCGCGGCTCAGCCGTCTCCTGGAAACCGCCGAAGACTACCTCGCCCGCCGCGAGCCACCCGCCAGCGCGCAACTGGAAAACCTGCTGCGGGAAATCGACGCCAACTTCAACAGCCAGACCATGCCGGCCCAACTGCAGGACGTTCGTGGACGCGTGACCCGCCTGCTGACCAGCACTGTATGAATGCCCCGCTGATGAGCTGGGGCTGGCGACCGCGCTCCGAAGCGGCCGCGCCCCAGGCGGCGGTGGGCTGGGGCGATGCTGCGCGGCGCCTGCATGCGCGTCTGGCGACGTTGCCCGAAGAACAGGCGGCGCGGCTGCAAGCCACGGCCAATCGCGATGTGCTGGTGGTGTGTGGTGCGGCCGAGGATTTGCCGTGGGTCGATGGCGTTGAATATGCCGCTACCGATGAGCGCGCGCCCGGTCTGTGGCTGCCCACCAGTTGGGAACCCGAAGTGCCGCTGGACCTGCTCGGCCAGGCGCTGTCGCGCGCCTTTTCCCGAGCGCCGCTGTTGCTCTGGCGTGAGCCGCAGGCGGTGGTTCCCCTTGATCGACAACTGCCGCTGACGTCGCAGCATGTGCAGCGCATCGCCGCGCACTGGACGGGCCGCTGATGCAATTACCTGACTCCCTGCAACCGTGGCGGCAATGGCTGACCTGGTTCGCCCCCGAGCACCTGCCGTTGTTCGCCGATCTGCTCGGGCGCCTCAACCCGATCCTCGGTCCGTGGCGCGGCCTGCAACAAGGCGGTGTGCCCGAGCCCGACGGCCTGGGCGACCTGCAGCGTCGCGGTTCCTACGAGCGCCTGCTGTCCAGCGAATGGCTGCTGGCGGGCGAGGTGCCGGAAGAATTCCTGCGCCGGGCGGTCTCCGGTGAGCACATGTTTCTCGCCCCGCAGTACCAGGCGCGGCAGGCCAGTCGCCTGATCGTGGTGCTGTTCGATGCCGGTCCGCTGCAACTGGGCGCGGCGCGGCTGGTGCATCTGGCCTTGTTGATGCTGCTCGCGCGCCGTGCGCAAGAAGCGGGCGCCGAATTGCGTTGGGGCATTCTCCAGGACGCGCCGCAGTTGCGCCCCCTCGATGGCGCGGCGCAGCTCAAGGCGTTGCTCGCCGCGCGCACCTGGAACGTGGTCAGCGAGGAACACTGGCAGACCTGGCGTCACTGGCTCGGCGAACAGTCGCAACAGGCCGGCGAGTGCTGGCTGGTGGGACAGCGCCTGCCCGCCAGCGACCGCCAGTTCTGCTCCCACCGCGTGCACCTGCACCGTAGCCTCGACGGCCAAAGCCTGACGTTCGAATTGCTGGCGAGCAGCCAACGCCGGGTGTTGCTGCCGATCCCTGATGAGGGCTCGGCGCTGCAATTGCTCAAGGGCCAGTTCGAAGGCGAAGTGGTTGCCGCACCGGTCAAAGGCGCCGTGCCGCGTGTCGCCCAGACCCTCGCGCCGATCATCTCCAGCCACGGCGGCCACGTGGCGCTCAGGCTGCTCGATCAGCCCGGCATGGTGGTCATCAAGCTGCCGGCGCATCACCAGAAAAAGGGGCTGGAAGTGCGCACCTCGGTCTGGAGCGGCAGCTCTTCGCCGTTGGGGATTACCTTCCTCGGGCGCTCCATTGGCGCGGTGTTGAGTGAGGGGGATCAACTGCGTTTCTGGCACATGAGCGGCCTGAGGGCGGTAGACAAACCAAGCCGCGATCAACTGCAACTGCCGCCCGGCACCGCCACGCTGCTGCCCACCGTCTGGATTCGCAACAGCACCGCCAGCCGCCTGCTTCTGCTGGACAGCAAAGGCCATCTGGCGAGCTGGTCCATCGCGGGCAAAACCGATGCCGGGCCCGACAACGGCAAGACCCGCTACCTGGCAGACGACGTGATGGCGATGGCCAAGGTCGACGAGGACGCCATGGCTTACGTGCGCCGCGACGGCAGCCAGTTGTACGCCAGCGCCGTAGGTGTTTCGGGTGTCGTGGGGCCGTTCATGGTGGGCCCGGCCAAGGACGTCACCCAAGTGCTGTTCATCGCCGGCTGGCCGTGGCGCGTGGGCTTCGGCGGCTGCGCGTTGTGCTCGGTCGAGAACGGCAGCGAGCGCTGGACGGTGATCACCGCCAGCAGCTTTCCCGTGCGCTCGGAGCGCATCGAACTGGCCCCCGGCTGGAGAGGCATCGGCCTTCGACAGCGCAAGGAAGAACACCATTGCGCCCTGGTGCTGCTGGGCCCGAACCAGCGCAGCGTCGCCCTCTACGAGGAAGGGGAGCAGCGGATGCTGTTCACCACCAGCGAAGAAATCGTGCGCTACAGCTACTGCCCGATGACCGAGCTGATCGCCGTCCTCACCAGCGCCCGCGAGCTGTTGGTGTACTCGCTGGCGCAAGGCAGATTGCGGCTGCAGGTGAGCTGCAACCAGACACCGGAAACCACAAGGATGCTGTCGGGTGCTTGATGACAACGTGGCGTTGATTCGCCGCCCGGTGTTGACCGGGCACCAATTGATCGACGGCCTGTGGCTGCCCCGCGAACGCTTCGATGAACACGCGGCGGCGCGGCTGATCCTGAGCCAGTGGCAGACCGGCGCCAGTGCCTGGCGCTTTGTCGATGGCGACCTGTTGCGCTTGCGCCAGCCGCTGTCGGTGCACTGCGAAACCCTGACCGGCTGGCCGCTGATTCGTCAGGGCCGCGCCCTGTGTTCCGCGCTGCTCAGCCCCGAAGAAATCCGCACGATGCCAACGGCGGACCTCTGGCTGGTACGCGGTAGCCACGTCGAGGCCCTGCACCTGCGCGACGCCGAAGTGCTGTCGCCGGAGCAGTGGATCGATATCAGCGGCTACACCCTGCTGGACACCTACGACTGCCGCAGCACGCTGGCGGAACCGGATCTCGATCTGCTGACGCCGTCCGCCGATACGCGGGAAATCTTCGGCGACGCGCTGGCGCCGGTCAGCCCGGAGCGGGAAGGGGTGATGAACGCCCTGCAGGCGCGGCAGCAGAACGCACAGGCCGGGCCGAAAGCTTCCGCCGAGGCAGCGGGTAAAGATGAGTGGCAGCGTCCTGATTCGACATCGTCCGTCTGGCCGAAGCTGGGGGTGGCCATTGCGATCATCATCGCCTTGCGCTGGTTGAGCGGTGGCGGCGTCAGCTCAGCGTCGGCCAACGATGCGGACACCTGGAACGCGGTCCTCAAGATGATCGCCGCGACGCTCATCGGTGCAATCGTGGTGACGCTGCTGTTGGCGGCGGTGCGCGCGTTGCTGCAACGCCGGCACAGCGCACAGCCGGCGTCACGTCCCCAATCGCCGGGAACGGCAGACGCACCGGCCAAGCCTCCAGCGCTTCCAGGCCGCGCGCGCCCAACACAATCCCGCCCCGCCTTGTGGCGCCGCCTGCTGACCCGCCTCACCCTCAATTCGCGCTTGTCGGCCCTCTACGGCAAACGCCAGGCCGACTACATGCGGCGCATGCTCGAGATGTTCGAGAGCGGCGATTTCCAGGAAGCCTTGCGTCACGCCATCCCCCTCGGCGACGAGCAGGGCAGCCGCGAACAGGCGTTCGGCGCGCCCAAACGCCGCGACGACCTCAGCCTCAACGGCCAACGCGGGCCGGCGCGAAGCATGCTCATGGACGAGGGCATGGACGATCACCTGCGGAAAATCTACCGTCACTCGTTCGAGCGCCTGGACCGCGAAGGCCGGGTCGATGAAGCGGCCTTCGTCCTCGCCGAACTGCTCAAGGCCCGCCAGGAAGCCCTCGACTATCTGGAAATCCACGGCCGACACACCCAGGCCGCTGAGCTGGCCCTCGCCTGGGACATGGCGCCGGCGATGATCGTGCGCCTGCTGTGTGCGGCGGGTGACTGGCAGCGCGCGATTCTCGTGGCCCGCCGCGACGACGCCTTTGCCGACGCCGTGGCATTGCTGCAGGAAAAGTGGCCGGAAAGCGCCGACCGCCTGCGCCTGGAATGGGCCGAAGCCCTCACTGGCAAAGGCCTCTGGCTGCAGGCCGTCGACGTGATCTGGAGCCTGCCCGCCGAGCGCGAGCGCGCCGCGCAATGGCTGCTCAACGCCGAAGCGGCGGGCGGCCAGTTGGCGATTGGCGCGCTGGTCAAACGCGCGATCCTGTTGCCCGACACGCTCGATGCCTACAGCGACTGGGTCGAGCAACTGCGCGACGACCCCAAGCGCCACGCCGAACGTGCCGTGCTGGTCCGAGCCCTGCTGGAACACAAAACCCGTGGCGGCGCCCTGGCATGGCTGGCTGGCGCCATCGCCAATGCCGTCGTCGCCGATCAGGCGGGCGGCCACGGCCAACTGACCCAGGATCAACTCAAGGCCATGATCAAAATGAGCAAGGACAACCTCCTGCTCAGCGACCTGCCCAACAAAGCCCCGCCGCACTCAACCGTGGTGCCGCTGGACAGCGTCGACGCCGTGCAGGAATGGACCGCCCCGGAGCTGGGCAGCCGACCGATCTTCGACGCCGTCCCGCTCGACGACCAACGCTACCTGATCGCCCTCGGCGAAGCCGGCGCGGCGGTGATCGACGCCCACGGCAAAACGGTCTTCCACTTCCCCGTGCCCGCCCAGGCCATCGTCATCGGTCACAGCCGTCAGGTCGCGCTGGTGGTTGCCAGGCGCAGTGACGTCTGGCGCGTCAGCAAGCTCGACCTGGTCAACCGCAGCGCCATCGACCTTGGCGTCCTGCGCTTCGACGTCTTCGCTCGCTCATTCGACGGCACCGGCTGGACCATTGGCCGGGACCACCAGTTACGTGTGGTCGACGCCGACCGCGACTTCACCACCCTGTGGCATGTCAGCGACTTGCCGGGCCGCGTGCTGGCGCTCAAAGAGGATGAACACAACGAATCCATCTGGCTGCACGGTGCCGACGGTAGCGGCCACGTGTGGCATTACCGCCTGCCTGAGCGGCGGCTGGTGGGCAACGATCCGCTGCCGGGGCTGAAGCATGAAAACAGCTTCTTGCTGCTGACGGCCAACGGCGACGTTACCGAAGTGGGCCTCAAGCTCAAACCCGGCGCCGAGGCGATTCTGGTGCTGGATCGCGAGGGCGACCGCAAGGGCTATCGACTGCCCGGTTTCGAAGAAAACACCCCGACAGAAGACCCGCTCAACCTCTACCTTTCCGGCCCGTGGCTGGTGGCTTGCTATGCCCTTGCCGGCGAAGACACCCGCGTTTACTTCACCCACCGCGGCAGCGACCAACTCTGCGCCAGCCTCGACTGGCCGGCGTCGGATGTGCAGGTTCGGTGCGTGGGGAGTGACTGGATGTTGTTCGATGGGCAGGGACGGCTGAGCCATATCAGCGTGGCGGAGGGGTGGCAGAGGAATGTGGTGGTGAATTGACAGGATGGCTTGACGCGGAACCCATCGCGGCTAACAGCCGCTCCTACAGAATTGAGGCTCAACTCATGCGATAGCGCCTGACCGCTGAATAGCTCACCCTTCCACAACCCGATACCGCGTACTCCGCCCCCCGCCTTCAAGTTTTTCCAGTAACCCCTTCTCCAGCAAATCCGCCAGATGCCGCGTCGCCGTCGCTTTGCTCACCTTCGCTACCGCCTGATACTGCGCGGCGCTGATGCCGTGTTCGAAGCCCTTGGCGCCGCCGTCCAGCAGTCGATTGAGCACCTTCAACTGCTCCGCCGACAGCGGTGTCAAACGATGCGCCTGCCAGAACCGCGCTTTGTTCAGCACGCGATCAATGGTTCCCAACGCCTGATTCATGGCCGCCAACAGCGTTTGTAGAAACCACATCAGCCATTCAGTGATATTCACCGTACCCTTCTGACTCTGTTCCAGGATGCGGTAATAGCCTGCGCGGTTTTCGAGAATGCTGGCGGACATGGCGTAGAAGCGGATCGCCTGCTGTTCGCCCTGGGCCAGGGCCAGGTCGGTGATGGCTCGAGTCAGCCGGCCGTTGCCGTCGTCGAAGGGATGCAACGTCACGAACCAGAAATGCGCCACGCCCGCGCGCAGCAGTGGATGCAGCGCGTGCGAGTCACCATTGAACCAGTCGAGGAAACGCTCCAGTTGCGTTTCCAGCCCTTCGCGCGGCGGGGCCTCGAAATGCACTGTGGGCCGGTCCAGTCTGCCGGATACCACTTGCATCGGCTCATCGCCGCGCAACTGGCCTACCCGCAGCGAGCGCTGCGCCAGTGAAGCGTCCTGGTTCGGAAACAGCAGGTTGTGCCAGTGCAGCAGGCGTTCCTGCGTCAGTGGCTGTTCCGGGTGTTGGATGGCATTCAGCATCAGCTCGGCAAGACCTTCGCTACGCGCGCTGGTCTGGCTTGTGTCTACCTCATCCACGCCCAGGCGCCGGGCCAGCGATGAACGCACCGACCCCGCATTCAGCGTTTCACCCTCGATGGCGGATGAGGTGATGATGTTCTGCAACAACGCATCGAGCATGCTTTGCCGGCTCTGCTCGTCGCCCACCGCCCCCATCTTTCCCGCCAGCAAGCCTTGCTCATGCACGCACTGGCGCAGCAACTCGCCGAGCTGATCCGCCTGCCAGTGAAAGGCCGGCCATTGCGGTTGTTGCCAGATCCAATGGGGTGTCATGGGAAATCTCTGAGCCGAATACGGAATCTATTCGGCTCATTTTGTGAGCCGAATAAGAAGTGTATTCGGCTCACGCGGAATCACAAGGCCGCTTTTTACGCGTCGAGATCAGAAATCCCAGCGAGTCGTCACCATCACATTGCGCGGGTCGCCGTAGTAGGCCGAGTCGTAGAAGCCGATGTTGGTGAAGTACTTCTTGTCGAACAGGTTGTTGACGTTGACGGTCGCCGACAGGTTCTCCGTGAACTGGTAGCGGGCCATCAGGTCCACCAGCCAGTACGGGTCCTGGGTGAATTTCTCGTACCGTCCGGCGCGGTTGTCGTAGCCCCAGTTGTACACCGTCTGCCAGCCGGCGCTCTGCCAGCGCGCGCCGCCGCCGACGGTGAGCTTGTCGAGACTGCCCTTCAGTTTGTAGCTGGTGTAGAAGCTGACCTGATCTTCCGGTTCCCAGGTCGCGACCTTGTCGTCGTCATCGTTGCGGCTGACCTTGTGGGTGTAGCCCGCCTGCAACTGCCAGCCAGGGCTGAGCTCGCCGGAAATCTCCGCTTCGTAGCCCTTGGTCTTGGTCTTGGTGCCCACGTAGGAGTACTCGGCGCCCGGCGTGGAGTTGAACAGGGTGTCGGCGATCGGGCGGTTTTCTTCGTGGACTTCGAAGTAGGCGAGGCTCGAATTCAGGCGGCCGTCGAAGAATTCACCCTTGAGCCCGAACTCGTAGTTTTTCCCTTCATTGGGATCGAGCATCTTGCGTGTGCGGTCGCGGTATTGGGTCTGCGGCTGGAAGATCTCGGTGTAGCTGGCGTAGGCGGAGAAGTTGTCGTTGAGGTCGTAGACCAGTCCGGCGTAAGGCACGACCTTGCCACTTTCCTGGGTATCGCTGGTGCCTGTGACCTGGTAATTGGCGATCCGCGAGCCGAGCAACAGGTGCAAGTCATCCATCAGGCTGAAGCGGCCGGTGAGGTAGGTACCGGTCTGCCGGGTGGTCTCGTCGTTGATCTTGGTCGGCTGGTTCCACAGCGGTTCGATGGCTTCGCCGTGCCATTGGTAGAAGTCGTAGGAGTTGTCGAAGTAAGTGGCGTTGGAGAAGTCCTTGCCCTTCCATTTGGAAATGGAAAGAGACTGGCCGATCACCAGCTCGTGTTCACGGCCAAACAGCTCGAACGGCCCGCTGGCGTAAGCGTCGAGACTGTCGCTGGTGGTTTCGCCGGTGTACTTGCGGGCGTAGATCGAACTGGCCGTGGCCGAATCCTGGGAGATGTAGCCCAAGGGCGCGTCGTAGCCGTTTATCTGGTGGTTGTATTGGCCTTTGGCGACCCAGCCATTGTCGAAGTTGTGTTCCAGCGTGGCGAACACAGTGCGGCTGTATTGCTCCCAACTGCTCCATTTCGGGCCGTTGTTGAAGGCGCGGGGCAGGTCGAGTTTGTTGCCGACCGCATCGAAGATGGTGCGGGTGCCGGTCCAGCTCGAACCCTTGGGTTCGCTGTCCTGATAGTCGGCGCCCAGAGTCAACAGGGTTTCCGGGCTCAGGTCCACCTCAAGAATGCCGTAGTAGACCTCGGTCTTGCGCGAGTAGTGGTCGAGGAAGGATTTCTTGTCCTGATAGGCCGCCACTGCCCGGCCGCGCACGTTGCCGGTGTCGGTCAGCGGGCCGCTCACGTCGATCTGCGTGCGGTAGTTGTCCCAGGAGCCGGCGCCGACTTCGATACTGCTTTTGAAGTCGGACGTGGGTTTCTTGCGAATCAGGTTGATAGTGCCGCCCGGGCCGCCGGCGCCGGTCAGCAGGCCGGTGGCGCCTTTGAGCACTTCAACGCGGTCGTACAGGGCCATGTCCGTCAGCGTCTGCCCGGCCGAGTACTGGGCGTCACGCAGGGTCGGCATGCCGTCGTACTGGAAGTTGACGATGGAGAAGCCGCGAGAATAGTAGTTGGTACGTTCGGTGTCGTAGGTCGAGACCGTGATGCCCGGCGTGTGGCGCATCACGTCATCGATGGCGGTGAGGCCGAAATCGTCCATTACTTGGCGAGTCACCACCGAAATCGACTGCGGCGTCTCCCGCGGCGTCAGCACCAGGCGCGTGGCCGTGGCGATGGTGCCGGGGGTGTACGAACCGCTGCCTTCGGTGATGGTGCCCAACTGGTTCGACGTCACCTCGGTGGCGCCCAGCTCCAGCGCCGCCGACGCCTGGCTTGCGACCAGCACATAACCGCCGTTGCCCTGGCGCTCGGCCCGCAGGCCGCTGTTGCCGAGCAGGCGCGCCAGGCCTTCATCGACGCTGTACGCACCGTCGAGTCCGTTGGTGGTGAGGTTGCGCGTCTGTTCGGTGTCGAACGAAATCGTCACCCCGGCCTGCACGCCGAACTGGGTCAGGGCGTTGCCCAGCGGGCCGGCGCTGATCTGATAAGTGCCCTGGCTTTGCGCCATCGCCTGGGCCGGCAACAGGGCCAGGCCGGGCAGCGTGGCGAGGGACGCACCCAGCACCGCGAGGCGAACCGCGCGGCTTATCTTGGTCGTGGTGGTAAGGGGTGACTGACGCATGGATGATCCTTCCGTTGTAATGGCAGAAACTCGCTGTGATCGCGGCGTATGTCATTGACGGATGAGAATCAAAATCAGCAAGGTCGCGGACAGACTATTTGCAACAGCGGCTCAAACCGCCTCGATGCTGACCCAATAGCGCGTCAGATAACGGACCTGCACCGGCAGCGTCCGCCCGAGGTTTTCCAGGATCGTGTCGCTGTCGTCGACGCGGAACGCGCCGGAAATGCTCAAGTCCCGAACCGCTGCCGCACAGCGCAGCACGCCGGGGCGGTAGCGCTCCAGTTCCGCGATGAAGTCGCCCAGATGCCAGTCGTTCACGCTGAGCATGCCCTGCGTCCAGGCGCTGGCGCCGGAGGGCAGCGCGCTGACCGCCTCGACGTGCGCAAAATCGAAGCTCGCCTGCTGCCCGGCGCTCAGCCGCGACACCTGGGCGGGATCGTCGAGCGGACGCAGCTCGACCGCATCCTCCAGCACCCCGACCCGCGTTCGCCCGTCCAGTTGCCGCACGCAAAAGCGCGTGCCGAGGGCGCGCACGCTGCCGTCGTCGGTGTGCACGATGAACGGGCGCTGGGCCGGGTCCTTGGCGGTCTGGATCATGATCTCGCCGCGGAACAACCGCACCAGCCGCTGCTGCCCGTCAAAGCGGATATCCACCGCGGAATTCACGTTCAGGTGCAACTGCGAGCCGTCTTCCAGTTGCAGCGCGCGGCGCTCGCCGAAGCCGGTGCGCTGCTGCGCGAGCATCGCCCGGTACGGCACCTGCTCGCTGGCCAGCCAGGTGCCGCCGACGGCGATGAGCATGCCGAGCACCTTCAACACATCCCGCCGCTGAGCCTGCGCCGCGCTCAAGCCGGAGAGGGCGGCGTGCGGAGAGACTTGCGTCCATTGTTGCTGCAGCAATTCCACCCGTGCCCACGCCGCGGCGTGCTGGGGGCTGGCCCGCAGCCACGCCTGCCAGGCCAGGGTTCGCGCGTCGTCGTGGGCGCCGTCATTGAGCTGCACGTACCAGGTGGCAGCGGCCTCGAGAATCTTGAGGTCCGGCGCGGTGCTCATTCGGGTTCGACCAGCAGCAGGCAGCGGGTCATGGCGCGGATCAGGTGATTCTTCACCGTGGTCACCGACACATTGAAGCGCTCGGCGGCGGCCACGTAGGTCAGCCCTTCAAGCTGCACCGCGAGAAAAATCTCCCGCGTGCGGCTGCCCAGCTCATCGAGCATCGCGTCGATCGACATCAGCATCTCGATGATCGACAGCCGCACCTCCGGCGACACCTCCACCGGCTCGGGCCGCAGCGCCAGGGCTTGCAGATAGGCCTGCTCGATCGTGCGACGGCGCGACTTGTCGATCAGCAGCGAGCTGGCGATGGCGCTCAAATAACCGCGGGGCTCGCGGATCGGCTCGGCATTGCGCGCCGTCATCACCCGGATGAACGTGTCCTGCGCCAGGTCGGCCGCATCGGCGGTGTTGCCCAGGCGAACCCGCAACCAGCCCTTGAGCCAACCGTTGTGCTCGCTGTACAGCCGATGAAGCGCCGAATGATCAAGTGCCGACATGGGGAGGGTGCCAGGACGTTAATGGTAATCGGTCGCATTATCTTGGCGAGGGGTGTTGTGCGCAAGGGGTGAATTTCCTTGCGTCGAGGCGGACCGCACAAAGCGGACCGGCGGTTCAGGAGGCGGACGGCGGCCCGTTCACCTCAGCCATCCCGGCCTGCTCCGCGCTGGCCGACAGCTTTTCGAGAAAGCGCATCAACAGGCTCTCTTCAGCGCGCAGCCCCTTGCGCGGCGTGGCCTGGCGCAGGCTGGCCAGTTCTCCGGCATGAAACGCCTGAAACAGCGCCGGGTGGATATAGCACTTGCGACACACCGCCGGCGTATTGCGCAGCTCGGCGGCCACTTCCCCGACCATCGCCACCACATGCTTTTTCGCCGTGGTTTCAGGCTCCCATTCCAGCTCGCGCAGCAGCGTCAGTGCCAGGGCGCTGCCGGCCCAGGTGCGATAGTGCTTCGCGGTGAACTCGGCGCCGGTCAGCTCCCGCAGGTAACTGTTGATATCGCTGGACGTCACACTGTGGCGCTCGCCGTTTTCATCCAGGTACTGAAACAGTTGTTGCCCGGGCAGCTCCAGACAGCACTTGATAATGCGTGCCAGGCGCCGGTCATTCACGCTCACCTCATGCTCGATACCGCTCTTGCCGCGAAAGTGAAAACGGATCGTGCTGCCGCTCACCTCGACATGACGATTGCGCAGCGTGGTCAGCCCGTAAGAGCGGTTCTGCTCGGCATACCGGGCGTTACCGATGCGGATCAGCGTGTCATCGAGCAACTGGATCACCGTCGCCAGCACCTTTTCCCGGCTGTGCAGCGGCAGGGCGAGGTGCTGCTGCAAGGTTTCCCGCAGGGCCGGCAGCGCCTTGCCGAAGGCCAGCAGACTGGCGTACTTGTCCGCGTCGCGCACCTCGCGCCAGCGCGGGTGATAGCGGTATTGCTTGCGCCCCCGCGCATCGCGGCCGGTGGCCTGGAGATGCCCGTTGGGGTCAGCGCAGATCCACACATCCGTGTAGGCCGGCGGCACCGCCAGCGCATTGATGCGCGCCACGACCTGCGCATCGCGGATGCGCTCGCCCTGGCTATCGAAGTACGCGAACTTGCCGCGCAGCTTGCGCCGGCGGATGCCGGGCAGGGTGTCGTCCACGTAGTGCAGACCGGCGGGAAGGGCTTGGGGATCGCTCACGTCGAGGGCCTGTGGGGTTTGGTGGGTGATACTGGATTAGCCCGGTTTGTAGGGGATTTAGTTCCGCGTGTTTCAGCGGGGCGGTTTGGGGGCAGGGTGTTCTTGCCTCGCTGGGGGATGGGCTGTAGGCTTCCGCGGTCGCTGCGTATCAGCGATCGGGTTTGGTCGCCCGGCTTATCAAAAATGCAAAAGCTGTCTTTCACGAATACGGTCGCTTCGCGTCCGTAGGCTCGTGCTATGGCGGCTGTGCGCGGGAGGCATTCGTGCCTGCTGGGTTTTGCCTTTTTGTCCCGGTCGACCAACCCGCGTACGGTCGTCACCAATCTGTTTGGTCGCAGGTTGTGATGGCTTCATCGACAGAAAAGGAAATTCATCATGAAGAAGATCGTTCCAGATCCACCGCAGGCCTTCCTCGGCAAAACGGCCGCCCTGGTCTTTGGGCAATGCGACGCCGGGCATCCTCCCTTGTTCACCGTCCGCGCCGACATAGACGCAGAAGACGCCCTGGTCCACGCCTCGTTACTTATGCAAGGCATCTACGACACCCTCCAGCAAACCTTTGAAAGCGCAGACCTGCCCATCAGCAACGGGCTCCTGCTGGCGCCGATGCATTCGGCGGAAATGGCGAAAGGGTTGGTGGATGCAGTGTTGGACGGGATTGAGATGAGGCGGTTGGGGGTGAGTAGTTAAAAGCGCTGTGTGAAGGAAGAAGGCTCACCGGGAGGTGGGCCTTTTTGTTACGCCTTCTGAAAGTTGCGACCTAACAGGGTCAATCGATACTTCTGCAAACGACTGCGGGGCTTGTCGGGAATCGTCATTTCGATCAAGCCCTCGCGGGAGCAGGTTTCAGATAGGCGCACAAAAAGGTCTGCGCTTCTATAGACCCTTTGGGCACCAAGAGTCGAAAAAGAGCATAAGTATATAATTTAAATTGATTAATTTTCTTCCGTGTAAGTTCTTTATCCCTAAAACTATCCTTTTTAGAGTCATGAGCGTACGCAGTTGATTGAAGTTCGTGTTAGATGTTTTCGTCGATTGTATAAGTATTGCGATCAGCCAAGAGCAGCCACTCCACTAACCAAAATAGCTATTTTTACTCAATCGGTGGTAGAGCACTGGTTGCCAACGCATTAGATATTTTCAAATTATCATTGAGGAGGCAACGCAGCGCCACTTTATGGTTCACTGAGCTTGAGAAATGCGATAAAGGGATGGGCTCGTATCATCTGCTCCCTATGTTTATAACTTTGGAAAGATCTCTCCTAAAGTTTGAGTCTGGTTCATGTGCGGCTGCTACGTCGATTGAAGACACTAGCAGAGCTGGAGTTACTGGGTTAGTGCCGTAGATACTATAATCATAATGATGAAAATGACGAGTTGTTGCCGCCTCGTTAGGGTGAATCGCCCCTGGTTTCCTAGACACTCTCCAAGCTCAGGAAATAGCGTTTCTCATACTCTACTGGAGACAGCTGCATAGCACTGCTGTGTCGGCGTTTAGGGTTATAGAACATCTCGATGTAATCG
>NZ_FYDX01000011.1 GCF_900187455.1 Pseudomonas sp. Irchel 3E13
GTGATGCTGATAATCTTGCTGACTATCAGTCCGAATTCACAAGCACCCACACGAATTGCTTGATTCAATTGTTAAAGAGCGGTTGGTTAAGAGCTTTTCGTCTCAACCGAGGCGCGCATTCTACGCTTTCCTCTCAGCCTGTCAAGCGTTTATTTTGAAGTTTTTCAGAATTTCTCTTTCAACTTCAAACACTTGACTCGCTGCGATCTCTCGTCAGCGGGAGGCGAATTCTACAGCGTTACAACCTGCTGTCAACTGCCTTTTTTCACCGCTTTCGGTGGAGACCGAAACACTTCCTACGCTACCTGAAACTTCTAACTCTTTGAATCTCAAGGAGTTTTCCGTTCCGACTGCGCCGGAAGTGGGGCGAATTATAGACAGATAAAACGGGGCGTCAAGGGTTTATTTGAAATATGGGTCAACAAAGAAATATGCGCACTATATTGCTCATTTACCCCGCAGTTGAGCATCATAGGCCCATCGGCGTAACTACCGCCCTGCCCTCCTATATAAAGGAACACCCAACCGCAATGAACATCCAACCCCGCAGCCTGGCCGCCACGCTGTTTCCTGTCGGCGTGCTGCTTATTGCAATGGCGTCGATTCAGTCTGGAGCGTCGCTCGCCAAAAGCCTGTTCCCGCTGGTTGGCCCGGAGGGCACCACGACGCTGCGCTTGCTGATCGCGAGCGTGATCATGTTGCTTCTGCTGCGCCCCTGGCGTGCACGGCTTACCGCCAGCACGCTGAAGACTGTGGTGGTTTACGGCGCCGCTTTGGGTGGTATGAACCTTCTCTTCTATATGTCGCTGCAAACTGTTCCGCTGGGCATCGCGGTGGCGCTGGAGTTCACCGGCCCGCTGGCAGTCGCGCTGTATGCGTCCCGCCGCCCGGTGGACTTTCTCTGGATCGGCATGGCCATCGCCGGCCTGCTGTTGCTGGTCCCTATCGGTGCGACCAGTTCGGGAATCGATCCGAAAGGCGCGTGCTTCGCCCTGGGCGCGGGGGTTTGCTGGGCGCTGTATATCCTTTATGGACAGAAAGCCGGTGCCGAGAACGGCATCCAGACCGCCGCCCTTGGCGTGGTGATTGCCGCGATAGTCGTTGCCCCGATCGGCATCGTTCATGCCGGTACTGCGCTGTTGAACCCGGCACTGATCCCGGTAGCCCTCGGTGTTGCGATCCTTTCTACCGCCCTGCCCTACAGCCTGGAGATGGTCGCCCTCACGCGCCTGCCGGCACGCACGTTCGGCACGCTGATGAGTATCGAGCCGGCATTCGGCGCTCTTTCCGGGCAACTGTTCCTCAACGAAGTGCTGAGCCTCACCCAATGGCTGGCGATTGCCGCCATCATTACGGCCTCCGTCGGCGCCACGATGTCCATGCGCAAGGGCGCCCCACCGCTGGTTGCAGCCGACTGATTGAGAAATATTTTCATTTAAAGCGATATGAGTGATTGTGTCGGCCCGCCAACCCTGTTTAAGCTGTGGACGGTATCTAATATGTTGAACCTTTCAAATCGGAGCAGGGACGAATAAGCATCAGGACGATGCCAAGTACACAAACACGGGCACAGACCCGCGAATGCGTTAAGGACAGGAATGAAACGAATTTTGCTCATCCTCGCCATTCTGGCCATTGCCGGTTGTGCTGCGACCGCCAAGGACGAAGTCAAGCGTGGCAAGAAAGGGCTGCACATCAACTGCTCTGGCCTGTCCTCCTCCTGGAACAAGTGCTATAGCAAAGCTGAAAGCTCTTGCGGCACCAAAGGCTACAAGGTCATCGCAAAATCCGGCGACGGCGATGAAGAGCCCGGCGACTACCCGTTCGGCATCAATCCAGCGGGCTACACAAGCCGCAGCATGATCGTCATCTGCAAATAAGAAAGGGCAACCCGTGGGTTGCCCTTCTTTATTAATGCGACATTTTGCCGACCTAAGCGCTGATTGCCGCCGTTCTCTCCTGCAGCCACGCAAGCGCTGCACCGCTCAGCAATGGCTCGAGCCGACGCCGTACCTGTGCGTGATAGCCGTTCAGCCACTCGACATCCTCGCTACCGAGCCTTTCGATCAGCAGGCAACGTGTATCGATCGGGCACAGGGTCAAGGTTTCGAACTCAAGGAAGTCGCCGAACGCACTCTTTGCCGACTCGCGATTGAACACCAGGTTTTCGATCCGAACGCCCCACTGCCCCGGACGATAAGTGCCCGGTTCAATAGAGGTGATCATCCCCGTCTGCATGGCCGTCTGTGGCGCGGCGGCGGCCTGATAGGCAATCACCTGCGGTCCTTCATGGACATTCATGAAGTAGCCCACCCCATGACCGGTGCCATGGCCATAATCGACATGCTCTGCCCACAGTGGCGCCCGGGCGATGGCATCGAGTAGCGGCGACAGAATGCCCCGCGGAAACTTCACTCGCGACAACGCGATCATGCCCTTGAGCACCCGCGTGCAATCTTCTTTCTGTGCCTGACTAGGCGTCCCAATCGGCACCATACGGGTGATATCGGTGGTTCCGCCCAGATATTGCCCGCCAGAATCGATCAACAGCAGGCCATCGCCTTCGATCCGCGCGTGGGAAGCTTCCGTGGCCCGATAGTGCGGCATCGCACCGTTGGCATTGAAGGCGGCGATGGTCGCGAAGCTGAGTGAAACGAAACCGGGACGCCGCGCCCTCTCGGCGCTCAGGCGTTCATCGACGGTTACTTCGGTAACCGTCTCGCGAGTCTGGGCGACCTCGAACCAAGAGAAGAACTCACACAGCGCCGCACCGTCCTGTTCCATGACCTGGCGGATGTGCGCAAGGTCCGCCTCGCTCTTGCGCGACTTGGCCAGGGTAGTCGGGTTGATGCCCTCCACCAGCCGCACGCCTTCATTAAGGTTCGCCAGCAGGCCACTGGTGACCTTGGCCGGATCGACCAACAGGCTGCTGCCCGCCGGAATCGCGGCGAGACTGGCGGAAATCGCAGGGTAATCCCGCACCTCTACGCCATCGGCAGCCAGAACCTTGCGCAGTTGAGCATCGACCTTGCCTTCACCGACAAACAGCAGCGCCGCATCGCGACTGACCAGCGCAAAGGAGACAAAGACCGGGTTGTAGGAAACATCACTGCCACGCAGGTTGAACAACCAGGCAATGTCATCGACGGTGGCAATGAAATGCCAGTCCGCGCCGCGCTCTGCGAGACTCTGGCCCAGGGCGTGCAACTTCTCCACCCGACTGACCGTGGCCTGCGGCGGCAAATGCTCGTAGACCGGATTGGTTGGCAGCGCCGGACGATCATCCCAGACCTCTGTGAGCAGGTCCTTGTGCATCAACAGGCGGACATTGCGCGCCTTCAACCGATCACCCAATTGCCGGGCCGAGGCCAGGGCCATGACCGCGCCATCCACTGCCACCGTGCCATCGGCGGGCGCATTATCGGCCAGCCAATCCAACGGACCGGGGCGACCCGGTTGCAGCTTGACCAGTTCTATCCCGCTGCCGGCCAATTCCCGCTCGGCCTGCTCCCAATAACGACTGTCGGCCCAGAGGCCGGCAAAGTCCGCGGTCAGCACCAAGGTGCCGACCGAGCCGTGGAAGCCCGAGAGCCACCGGCGTGCCTGCCAGTAGCCCGGCAGGTATTCGGAAAGATGGGGGTCGGCGGAAGGCACGAACAACGCATCGACCCCTTCGTTGCGCATCACCTGACGCAGGCGCGCCACTCGTGTACTGATCGCATCCTGCGCTGTCGGCTGACTGTTCATGCTTACTCCTGTCACTACCACGGCCATTCATTCTGGCCGCTGATAATGGAGCAGGCATCAGCCTCGGGCAACACCCCAGAACGGCGCCGGACGCAGCGCAGCCCTTATCGCGCGGGCCGCCTGGTCGATATCCGCCTCGTGGGTGAAACGTCCGAGGCTCAGACGGATGGTCTGACTCGCCAGGTATTCGTCATGCCCCAGCGCCAGCAACACGTGGGAAGGCGCACTGCTACCGGAGTTACAGGCCGAGGTGGAGGAAAATGCCAGTGTTGCACCGAGTGCGGAGAGGTCCAGCGAATCGCCGCTGAAGGTCAGACTGAGGGTGTGGGGAATGGCGTGTTGGGGGTTACCGTTGAGCTGCAATCCGGAAATATCACGCAACTGTTCCAGCAGGCGATCACGCAAACATCGGATGCGTGCCACCTCCTCGTCCTGCACCTCGCCGGCCAGGGCGAACGCCGCACCCATCGCAGCAATCTGGTGCGTTGCGAGGGTGCCGGAGCGCAAGCCGCCTTCGTGACCGCCGCCGTGGATCTGCGCCTGCAACAGGGGTCGGGCGCGTTCGCCAACATACAGTGCACCGATGCCCTTGGGTCCGTAGACCTTGTGCGCAGAGAACGACACCACATCCAGCGGCCACTCGCTCAGATCGATTGCCACTTTGCCGGCCGCCTGCGCCGCATCCACATGCAACAGCGCGCCATGACGCCGAACGATGTCACCGATGGCGCGAACATCATTCAGCGTGCCCAGCTCATTGTTCACCAGCATCAGCGAGACCAGGAACGTGTCCGGACGCAAGGCCGCCAATACGGCGCGCGGGGTAATCAGCCCGTTCGTATCCGGGGTGAGGTAAGTCACCTCGAAGCCGGCGTCCTGCAACTGCCGGGCGGTGTCGAGCACGGCTTTGTGTTCGACCCGGCTGGTGATGATGTGCCCGCCGCTGCGGCCCTGGGCCAGGCCCTTCAGCGCGAGGTTGTTCGACTCGGTGGCGCCGGAGGTCCAGACCAGTTGATCCGCACGCGCGCCCACCAATGACGCAACCTGTTCCCGGGCCAGTTCAACGGCTTGCCGCGCCTGCTGGCCATAGCGGTGCGAACTGGACGCCGGGTTGCCGAAATTGCCGGCTGCGCCCAGGCACTTGACCATCACGTCAATGACTCGCTCGTCGACGGGCGTCGTGGCGGCATAGTCGAAATACAGCGGTAGATTTTCCATGGTTCAAGGCTCTCTGGCAGTTGTCGCCCAGGAACGCAGCGCGCTTCCCGAATCCTGATGCCATAGTGCCTCAAGCCAGCATAGAACTAATAATTATCAATTTTCATATTTATATAACTTTTAGTAGAAAAGCCCGATTAGCGCTGAACTTCCGCTTGGTCGCGCGCTTCAGAACAGATATCCCTTGCTGCTGGAGCGCCTACCATGCCCCGCCGGACAGACCGCAAGCACGGCGTGTTGTTGCTCGATACCCGCGAGAGCACGCCCGACCACGAACGCGCCGTCCACCGCAAGCTGGCCGAACACCTCGCGGCGCTGCTGCACACCGAGGTGGTGGACACCGAGGCCGATGACAGCGGTGACTTCTACTACCTCCCCACCTCGACGCTGATCGAGCCTGCGCGCTATCGGGAACTGGGCATCACTTCGATCGCCGATTTCTTCGGCGGCATGGTCACTCATCCCTACATGGCGACCAAAGCCATCTCCCACCCCTTGCCCGCCAGCGCCACCTTTCCGCTGGGCTGGACCGACGACTTCGCCCGCCGCGCCTGTGATGCCCTGCTCAAGGGCTACACGGTGTTCAGCATCGATGATGCCCGGCGCGCCGCAGCGCTTTTGTTCCAGGACGGGCCGCTGCGGCTGAAGCCGGTGCGGGCTACCGCCGGTCGCGGCCAAACGGTGATCGAAAACCTCAACGCCCTGGAAGCCGAGCTGCAGCAAATGGATGAAGACGAATTGGCCCTCTGGGGCCTGGTGCTGGAGGAGAACCTTGAGCAGGTTGAAACATTCAGTGTCGGCCAGGCACTGGTAGCCGGTATCACCTGCAGCTACTACGGCGTGCAGAGCCTGACCAACGATCACCAAGGCGTTTCGGTTTACGGCGGCTCGGACCTGGTGCTGGTGCGCGGCGGCTACGACGAACTGCTGCAACTGGAGCTGGAAGATCCGTTGCGTCTGGCAATCACCCAGGCCCGAACCTACGAGCAGGCGGCCATGCAGGCCTTTCCCGGCTTTCTCGCGTCCCGGCGCAATTACGACGTAGCCCGCGGCTTGACACCCCACGGCAGCGTGCGCAGCGGCGTACTGGAGCAATCCTGGCGCATCGGCGGCGCCAGCAGCGCGGAGTTGCTGGCGCTGCGGGCATTTTCCGAGGACCCGGCCCTGCAACGCATCCGCGCCTCGACCCACGAGGTGTTCGACGAGGTGCAATTGCCCGCGGACGCGACGCTTTTCTACCAAGGGGACGACTCTGAAGTCGGACGCATCTGTAAATACGCGAGGATCCGCGCCTATGACCATCCATAGCGAAACCCTCGACATCCTTGTCGACGGCGAAAATATCGCCGGAACGCTGCTCAGCCCCAGCGCGAAAGTCCCGGGCATCCTTTTCGTCCACGGCTGGGGCGGTAGCCAACAACGCGACCTGGCCCGGGCCAAGCACATCACCGGCCTGGGTTGCGTGTGCATGACCTTCGACCTGCGCGGCCATGAGAAAACCGAAAGCCAGCGCCGCAGCGTCACCCGCGAGCAAAATTTCGCCGATGTGCTGGCGGCCTACGACAAGCTGGTCGGCCACCCGGCGGTGGACACCAGTTCCATCGCGGTGATCGGCAGCAGCTACGGCGGCTACCTGGCCACCCTGCTCACTCGCCAGCGCCCGGTGAAATGGCTGGCACTGCGAGTGCCGGCGCTGTATTGGGACGACGAGTGGAGCGCGCCCAAACAGGGCCTCGACCGCCAGCGCCTGTCGCAATACCGCCTGATGACCCTCGGCCCCGGCGACAACCGGGCGCTGGCGGCTTGCGCCGAATTCTCCGGCGACGTCCTGTTGGTGGAGTCGGAGCAGGACGACTATGTGCCCCACAGCACCTTGATGAGCTATCGCTCGGCCTTCGTCTGCGCCCATTCGCTGACCCACCGGATCGTCGATGGCGCCGATCACGCGTTGTCCAGCGACCGCAGTCAGAAAGCCTACAGCGCCCTGCTCACCGCCTGGATCAGCGAGATGGTGATCGGCGCCCGGCTCGATCGCTATCCGCACCATTCACCCTGGTACTCATAGCGTCTGGTGTGGCGCCACCTGGCAGTGCAGCCCGCCCTCGGCGGTGCGTGCCAAGCTGCTGAGGGTCTGGAAGGCGGAAAAATTCACGCCCCGGGCCAGGTGCTCGCGCAGCAGGTCGAGGAAGGGCTCCTGGTCGAAACTGCCAATGGCCGCCTCCCAGTCGGAGCGCGACTGCCATTGCAGGTATTGCAGCACCCGGCTGCCGTCGTCGCTGGCCTGCACGCTGATTCCCAGCAGCCCGGCATGTTCGAACGCGAGCCGCTCGCTGCGTGCCGCCAGGGCGTGGGCCAGGGCGTGCTGACGTAACGGGGCCACTTCGAATTCGATCAGTTGGGTGAAACAGAGGCTGTTTGCTACCGCCATCATGAAAAATCTCTCCGTTGTCGGGTTGGCCGGATCAGCGAGTAACGCGTTGCGCTTGGGGGCGGCCTTTCGCGAGCAAGCTCGCTCCTACAGGTCTCCCGCCTAAACAATGCACGGCAGGTATGCACTTGTGGTGCATGGCCCGGGCACGGTAAAACCTCCAGTTAGCTCAAGGTCAAGAGAATCTTTTTATGCAAGACAAAAGCCTGAGCGTCGGCCAACTGGCCACGCGCAGCGGCGTCGCGGTCACCGCGCTGCACTTCTACGAGAGTAAGGGGCTGATTTTCAGTACCCGCAACGCCGGCAACCAACGGCGCTTTCCACGGGAAACCCTGCGCCGGGTCGCGGTAATCAAGATGGCGCAGCGCCTCGGCCTGCCGCTCTCCAGCATCCACACCGCGCTGCAGAGCCTGCCCAGCCATCGCGCGCCCAGCGCCGCGGACTGGCGGCGCCTGTCAGCACAATGGCGGGACGACCTGACCGAGCGAATAGACAAACTGATGCTGCTGCGCGATCAGCTCGACGGCTGTATCGGCTGTGGCTGCATGTCGATGCAGAGTTGCCCACTGCGCAACCACCATGACCAGTTGGCCGAGCAGGGCCCCGGCCCGCACTTGCCGGAGCCCGCCGAGGAACACTGAGGTCAGGCCTGGCCGGTCACCTGTTTACGGTACTCGCCAGGCGCCAGGCCGGTGACTTTGTGGAAGACCTTGCGGAACGCGCCGGGGTCCTGGTAGCCGACACCCCAGGCGATCTGGTCGATGCTGCGGCGGGTGAATTCGAGCATCCGGCAGGCGCGTCCGACCCGCACCTGCTGGCAGTACTCAGTGGGTTTGAGCCCGGTGGCGCCGCGAAAACGCCGGAGAAAGGTGCGCTCTTCAAGGCCCGCGCATTCGGCCATGACCGCGACGCTGACGTCCCGCGCGCCGGTGCTCTGCAACCAGTGCTGAACCTTCAACACCGCTTCGTCGCCGTGGTCCAGGCGAGGACTGAAGGTGCTGCCCGCGGGCTTGAGCTGGACCGGCTGCACCGCCAGGAAGCGCGCGGTTTCGCTCGCAAGGGTATGGCCCAGGAAGCGCTCCACCAGGTTCAGGCCGACTTCGGTCCAGGCCATCAGGCCGGCGCTGGTGATCACATCGCCGTCGTCCAGCAGCGGCAGGTTGGCCTCCACTTTGACCTGGGGAAAACGCTCGGCCAGCGACTGGGCGAAGGTCCAGTGGGTGGACGCCGAACGACCATCGAGCACGCCACTGGCGGCAATGAAAAACACCCCGACGCAGACCGATGCCAGCAACACACCGTCGGCGTGCCATTCGCGCAACTGCCCGCGATAGCGCTCCAGCACTTCGCTGGACAACTCCGAGCCCAGGCTCGGCGGCACGATCATCACCCGCGGCTGGTGGCGTGGCTGCGGCTGGCTGTCGAAGGTCACGCTCAGCGCGCCATCCACGTCCTGCCAGTGACAGACCCGCAGCGGCGCCTGTTGGCGCACACCAAGATCGGCGGCCAGGCGATTGGCCACGCTGAACAGGTCGGTCATGCCATACACCGCGGCCATCTGCGCCCCCGGGTACATCAAGATGCCGATCTCGGTTGCGTCGCCCACACAGGTCATTGTCAGTTTTTCCCGTCAAATTGTCGGTCGCGCCAATCTTCAACAGCGCCGCGCAAGCCTATAACTATCCGCCACACCATCACCATCCTCCTGAGGAAGCAGCATGAGCAAGCACGCCCTGATCATCATCGACATCCAGAACGATTATTTCCCCGGCGGTAAATGGACCCTGGCCGGCGCCGACGCGGCCGCCGACAACGCCGCCAAGGCGCTGGCCGCAGCCCGTGAGCGCGGCGACTTCGTAGTGCATGTACGGCATGAATTCGAATCCGCTGATGCGCCATTCTTCACGCCCGGTTCGGAAGGGGCGCGGATCCATTCGAAAGTGGCTGCCCGCGACGGCGAGGCCGTGGTGCTCAAGCACAAGGTCAACGCCTTCCTCGACACGCCACTGCTGAGCCTGCTGGAAGCGCAGCACATCACCGACCTGACGGTGGTCGGCAGCATGAGCCATGTCTGCATCGATGCCGCGACCCGCGCCGCCGCGGACCTCGGCTACAACGTCAGCGTGCTGCACGACGCCTGCGCCACCCTCGACGTGGAGTTCAACGGCGTGAACGTCCCGGCCGCCCAGGTGCATGCGGCGTACATGGCTGCGCTGGCGTTCGGCTACGCCAAAGTGATTTCTACCGAAGAATGGCTCGCGGCCTGAATCAGATCACCACGTTGCGCACGAAACGAGTCGCCACCTCGCCGTCGTTGCGGTAGCAGTGGTTACGGTTGCTGGCGTAGCTGAGGAACTCGCCGGCAACCAGTTGGTACTGCTGGTTATCGATCAGCAGCGTCAGACAGCCTTCGAAGACGAAGACCTGCTCGCTGAAGCCTTCAGGGTCGGCGCTGGTGGTGTACAGCTCGCCCGGTTCCAGGCGCCACTCCCACAGTTCCACCTCGCGGCGGGCGGGGGTGCTGGCCAGCAGCACCGCCTTGCTGCCGGGGTGCTCGCCGGCCCAGGCCAGCTCGTTGATACGGCTGGAGTCGCGGTTGTCCGCAGCTTTGATCAGGTCGCTGAAAGCCACGCCCAGCGCTTCGGCGATCAGGTCGAGGGTCGACAGGCTGACATTTTTCTCTCCCGCCTCGATGGCCACCAGCATGCGTCGGCTGACACCGGAGTTCTGCGCCAGGGCGCTCTGGCTCAGACCCGCGTCGTGACGCAGGCGGCGCACGTTCTGACTGACGTGCTGCAAGACCGAGGCGCGTGAATTGGAATCTTTGTCCACGTGGGTGCTCACTCGAAAGGGTTTGCGCAGTATACTGCCCAACTTTGCCGCGCATTGTGCGTCGCCCCCTCTTCTGTGTGCAAGGTCATGACTACCAATACCCCCTCGCGTGCGTCCTTCACTTTCCGCCTGAGCAAGGCGGAACTGGTGCTGGTGTTCATCACCATGCTCTGGGGCGGCACCTTCCTGATCGTGCACAACGTCATGACTGTCAGCGGCCCGATGTTCTTCGTCGGCCTGCGCTTCGCCGCCGCCGCGTTGTTCGTCGGTGTCTTCTGCGCCCGTTCGTTGTCCGGCCTGACCATGCTGGAACTGAAAGCCGGGGTGCTGATCGGCGTGTCGATCATGCTCGGCTATGGCCTGCAGACCGTCGGCCTGCAAACCATCAGCAGCAGCCAGTCAGCCTTCATTACCGCGCTCTACGTGCCCTTCGTGCCGCTGTTGCAGTGGCTGGTGCTGGGGCGCCGCCCCGGCTTGATGCCAAGCCTGGGCATCGGCCTGGCCTTTGCCGGCCTGATGCTGCTGGCCGGCCCCAGCGGTGGCGCGGTGCAATTCAGCCCTGGGGAAATCGCCACACTGGTCAGCGCCGTGGCCATCGCCGCGGAGATCATTCTGATCAGCAACTATGCCGGCAAGGTGGATGTGCGCCGGGTCACCGTGGTGCAACTGGCCACTGCCTCGGCGCTGGCCTTCATGATGGTGGTGCCGACCCAGGAACGCCTGCCGGACTTCTCCTGGCTGCTGCTGACCAGCGCCATCGGCCTTGGCGCCATGAGCGCGGTGATCCAGGTGGCAATGAACTGGGCGCAGAAGTCGGTTTCGCCAACCCGCGCTACGCTGATCTACGCAGGTGAACCGGTCTGGGCCGGGATTGTCGGACGTATTGCCGGTGATCGCCTGCCAGGCCTGGCCCTGCTCGGCGGATTACTGATCGTGATCGCCGTGGTGGTGAGCGAACTGAAGATCAAACGCCGGGAAGAAAAGCCGGCTGAATGCGCCGCGGATGAGAAGGAAGCCGACCCGGGTCTCTAGCCAACCGGGTGCTTGTCCTGCGGAAACTGTTATAAGAAAAAAGATTTTTCTTACAATTCTTGTAAGGTTCTGCGACAGCTTCATGGTTGGTGATCCCATGGCTGTTCCGTATGATCCCTTACAAATTTCCGCAGATTAGATATCTATGTCCTTGATAGTTCTGCTGCTTCTGCCATTTGTTGGGAGCTGTCTGGCAGGTGTCCTGCCGCACAACGCGCGTAACGCCGAATCCATGCTCGCCGGCATCGTTGCCCTGGTGGGCACGGTGCAGGTTGCCATGCTCTATCCGCAGATCGCCGATGGCGGGGTGATCCGCGAAGAAATCCTCTGGCTGCCGAGCATGGGCCTGAACGTGGTCCTGCGTATGGACGGCTTCGCCTGGCTGTTCTCGCTGCTGGTGTTGGGCATTGGCACCCTGGTGGCGCTGTACGCGCGTTACTACATGTCACCGCAAGACCCGGTGCCACGCTTCTTCGCCTTCTTCCTGGCATTCATGGGCGCCATGCTCGGCCTGGTGATGTCCGGCAACCTGATCCAGATCGTGTTCTTCTGGGAACTGACCAGCCTGTTTTCCTTCCTGCTGATCGGTTACTGGCACCACCGCGCCGACGCCCGCCGCGGCGCCTACATGGCGTTGATGGTCACCGGGGCCGGCGGTTTATGCCTGCTGGCGGGGGTGATCCTGCTCGGCCATGTCGTCGGCAGCTACGATCTGGACAGGGTGCTGGCGTCCGGTGACGCCATCCGCAACCACGCCCTGTACCCGGTCCTGCTGCCACTGATCCTGCTCGGCGCACTGACCAAGAGTGCGCAATTCCCCTTCCACTTCTGGCTGCCCCACGCAATGGCGGCGCCCACCCCGGTTTCGGCTTATCTGCACTCGGCGACCATGGTCAAGGCCGGGGTCTTCCTGCTGGCGCGGCTGTGGCCGGTGCTGTCCGGTACCGATGAATGGTTCTGGATCGTCGGCGGCGCCGGCGCCTGCACCCTGTTGCTGGGCGCCTATGCGGCGATGTTCCAGAACGACCTCAAGGGCCTGCTGGCCTATTCCACCATCAGCCACCTCGGCCTGATCACCTTGCTCCTGGGCCTCAACAGCCCGCTGGCGGCAGTGGCGGCGGTGTTCCACATTCTCAACCACGCCACGTTCAAGGCGTCGCTGTTCATGGCCGCGGGCATCATCGACCACGAAAGTGGCACCCGTGACATTCGTAAACTCAGCGGCCTGTTCCGGCTGATCCCGTTCACCGCCACCCTGGCCATGGTGGCCAGCGCATCCATGGCCGGCGTGCCGTTGATGAACGGCTTCCTGTCCAAGGAAATGTTCTTCGCCGAAACCGTGTTCATCACCTCCACCGCCTGGGTCGAGATGGCCCTGCCGGTAATCGCCACCCTGGCCGGCACCTTCAGCGTCGCCTACGCCCTGCGCTTCACCGTCGACGTGTTCTTCGGCCCGACCGCCACTGACCTGCCGCACACCCCGCACGAACCGCCACGCTGGATGCGCGCACCGGTAGAGCTGCTGGTGCTGACCTGCCTGGTGGTGGGGATCTTCCCCGCGCAGTCGGTCGGCCCGCTGCTGGCCGCCGCCGCGTTGCCGGTGGTTGGCGGCACGCTCCCCGAGTACAGCCTGGCGGTCTGGCACGGCTGGAATGCGCCGCTGATCATGAGCCTGATCGCCATGTGCGGCGGCATCCTGTTGTATCTGGCGCTGCGTACCCAGCTCCAGCAGGGGCGCTTCCGCCATCCACCGCTGATCGAGCGTTTCAACGGCAAGCGCCTGTTCGAGAAAGGCCAGGTGCTGCTGATGCGCACGGCTCGCTGGGTCGAACGCGTCCTCACCACCCGCCGCCTGCAGAAGCAACTGTTCATGCTGGTGACGGCCGCGCTGCTGGCCGGCATGCTGCCGCTGCTGCACCACGGCCTGAGCTGGGGCCACCGGCCGAAGATCCCGGGCTCCGGGGTGTTCGTGATGCTCTGGCTGATCGCCATCGCCTGCGCCATCGGCGCCGCCTGGCAAGCCAAGTACCACCGTCTGGCGGCATTGATCATGGTCAGCGTCTGCGGCCTGATGACCTGCATCACCTTCGTCTGGTTCTCCGCGCCGGACCTGGCCCTGACCCAGCTGGTGGTGGAAGTGGTCACCACCGTGCTGATCCTGCTGGGCCTGCGCTGGCTGCCGCGGCGGATCGAAGGTGTCTCGCCCGCGGCCGGCTCGCAGGAACGGGCGCGCCTGCGTCGTCTGCGCGACCTGGTGCTGGCGGTGCTGGTGGGCGGTGGCATGGCGCTGCTGTCCTACGCCATGCTGACCCGTCCGACGCCGAACTTCATCTCGTCCTTCTACCTCAGCCGCGCCCTGCCGGAAGGCGGCGGGACCAACGTGGTCAACGTCATGCTGGTGGACTTCCGTGGCTTCGATACCCTCGGCGAGATCACCGTGCTGGTGGCCGTGGCGCTGGCGGTGTTTGCCCTGCTGCGACGCTTCCGTCCGCCGCGGGAAAGCATCCAGTTGCCGGCCCAACAGCGTTCGCTGGCTCCGGACGTGGTCACCGACCTGGTCAACCCGCGCAACGCCACCGATACCGCGCTGGGCTTCATGATGGTCCCGGCGGTGCTGGTGCGCCTGCTGCTGCCGATGGCGCTGCTGGTGTCGATGTACCTGTTCATGCGCGGCCACAACCAGCCGGGCGGTGGCTTCGTTGCCGGCCTGGTGATGTCGGTGGCGTTCATCCTCCAGTACATGGTGGCCGGCACCCAATGGGTCGAGGCGCAGATGAGCCTGCGGCCGCTGCGCTGGATGGGCACCGGACTGCTCTGCGCGACCCTCACCGGGGTCGGCGCGTTGTTGTTCGGCTACCCGTTCCTGACCACGCACACCGCGCACCTGCACCTGCCGGTGCTGGGTGACCTGCACGTGGCCAGCGCGCTGTTCTTCGATATCGGGGTGTTCACCGTGGTGGTCGGCTCGACGCTGCTGATCCTCACCGCCCTCGCCCACCAGTCGGTGCGTGCCCACCGCCCGAGCCAGCCCAAACCCACTGCTCAAGGAGCCGCCGCCTGATGGAAGAAGTCATCGCAATAGCCATCGGTGTGCTCGCCGCGTCGGGTGTCTGGCTGATCCTGCGGCCGCGGACCTACCAGGTGATCATGGGCCTGTGCCTGCTGTCCTACGGCGTCAACCTGTTCATCTTCAGCATGGGCAGCCTGTTCATCGGCAAGGAGCCGATCATCAAGGACGGCGTCCCGCAGGACCTGCTCAACTACACCGACCCGCTGCCGCAGGCGCTGGTGCTGACGGCAATTGTCATCAGCTTCGCCATGACCGCGCTGTTCCTCGTGGTGCTGCTGGCGTCCCGCGGCTTTACCGGCACTGACCATGTCGATGGACGGGAGCCCAAGGAATGAGTGGGATGCAACAACTGATTGTCGCCCCGATCCTGCTGCCGCTGCTGACCGCGGCGCTGATGCTGCTGCTCGGCGAAAAGCGCCGGCCGCTCAAGGCCCGGATCAACCTGCTGTCCACCCTCACCGGGTTGTGCATCGCCATCGCCCTGCTGCTGTGGGTTCGCGACCAGGGCCAGGCGACGTCCATCGGCGTTTACCTGCCAGGCAACTGGGCCGCGCCATTCGGCATCGTGCTGGTGCTCGACCGCCTCTCCGCGCTGATGCTGGTGCTGACCGGCATAGTCGGCATCAGCGCCCTGCTCTTCGCCCTGGCCCGCTGGGACCGGGCCGGCGCCAGCTTCCACGCGTTATTCCAGATCCAGTTGATGGGCCTGTACGGCGCCTTCCTGACCGGCGACCTGTTCAACCTGTTCGTGTTCTTCGAGGTGCTGCTGGCCGCGTCCTACGGTTTGCTGCTGCATGGTTCGGGGCGCTCGCGGGTCAAGGCCGGTCTGCATTACATCGCCATCAACCTGTTCGCTTCGTCGCTGTTCCTGATTGGCGCGGCGATGCTCTATGGCGTCACCGGCACCCTGAACATGGCCGACCTGGCGATGAAAATCCCGTTGGTGCCGGAAGCCGACCGCGGCCTGCTGCACGCCGGTGCGGCGATCCTGGCGATCGCCTTCCTGGCCAAGGCCGGAATCTGGCCGCTGAACTTCTGGCTGGTGCCGGCCTACTCCTCGGCCAGCGCGCCGGTGGCCGCGCTGTTCGCGATCATGACCAAGGTCGGCATCTACACCCTGCTGCGCCTGTGGACCCTGCTGTTTTCCGGGCAGGCCGGTGCCTCGGCGTACTTCGGTGGCGAGTGGCTGGTGTACGGCGGCCTGGCGACCCTGGCCTGCGCCGCGCTGTCGATCCTCGCCGCGCAACGCCTGGAGCGCCTGGCCAGCCTGAGCATCCTGGTGTCGGCCGGCACCCTGGTGGCGGCCATCGGCTTCGGCCAGACCGCGGTGACCTCCGCCGCGCTGTTCTACCTGGTCAGCTCGACCCTGGCGCTGTGCGCGCTGTTCCTCCTGGCGGAACTGATCGAGCGCTCGCGCTCGGCCAACGAGATCCCCGAGGACGAAGAAGAAGACGCAATGCCCTCGCCGCTGGAATCGCTGCAGCCGCCCAAGGGCATCAACCTCGACGACGAACAGAAAGCCGTGGTCGGCCAGGTCATCCCGTGGACCATGGCGTTCCTCGGCTTCAGCTTTATCGCCTGCGCCCTGCTGGTGATCGGCATGCCGCCGCTGTCGGGTTTCGTCGGCAAGTTCAGCCTGATCACCGCGCTGTTCAACCCGCTGGGCCTGGGTATCGAGCCGGAGCAGCCGGTGCCGGTCACTGGCTGGGTGCTGGTGGCGTTGCTGGTGCTGTCGGGAATGGCTTCGCTGATCGCCCTGGTGCGGGTCGGCATCCAGCGCTTCTGGACGCCGCAGGAGCGCCCCTCGCCGCTGCTGCGCCTGTATGAATGCGTGCCCATCGTCGCCTTGCTGAGCCTGTGCGTGGTGCTCAGCCTGTGGGCCGAGCCGCTGATGCGCTACGCCCAGGACACCGCCGCCAGCCTGAGGGACCCCGGCGTCTACATCGAAGCCGTGCTGGGCACCCAGCCAATCCCCGGCCCTACCACCTTGAACAGCGTCGGGCAGGTGCAACCATGAAAAAACTCTTCCCCGCGCCGCTGCTATCGCTCTCGCTGGCCGTCCTCTGGCTGGTGCTCAACCTCTCGGTAAGCCCCGGCAACCTGCTGCTGGCGATCCTGCTCGGCATCGTCGCGCCGCAACTGATGGCGCCGCTGCGCCCGCTGCAAGCACGCATCCGCCATCCGGGCACCATCCTGCGCCTGATCCTGCGGGTCGGCGCGGATGTGGTGGTGTCCAATCTGCAGGTGTTTCGCAGTGTCTGGCAAGCCGGGCGCCGGCCGCCGCGCTCGCAGTTCGTGCACATTCCGCTGGACCTGCGCGACGCCCACGGCCTGGCCGCGCTGTCGATGATCACCACGGTGATTCCCGGCACGGTGTGGTCGGAGCTGGCGCTCAACCGCAGCATCCTGTTGTTGCACGTCTTCGACCTGGACGATGAGGCGAGCTTCATCGAACACTTCAAGACCACGTATGAACGTCCGCTGATGGAGATCTTCGAATGACTGGCCTGCTTGCCAACGCCATCATCGCCAGCCTGTTCATCTTCGCCATTGCCATGGCGCTGACCCTGGTCCGCGTGTTCCGCGGGCCCTCGGCGCAGGACCGGGTATTGGCGCTGGACTACCTGTACATGCTGGGGATGCTGACGATGCTGGTGCTGGGTATCCGCTACGGCAGCGATACCTACTTCGAGGGGGCGCTGCTGATTGCCCTGTTCGGCTTTGTCGGCTCGTTCGCCCTGGCCAAGTTCCTGTTGCGTGGCGAGGTGATCGAATGACCGCTCCGGTATTGCCGTTCTGGCTGGAAGTAGTGACCGCCGCGCTGATCCTGACCAGCGCCCTGTTCGCCCTGACCGGTGCCATCGGGCTGTTGCGCCTGAAGGACTTTTTCCAGCGCATGCATCCGCCGGCGCTGGCCTCGACCCTGGGCGCCTGGTGCGTGTCGCTGGCGTCGATCCTGTATTTCTCGGGGCTCAAGGAAACGCCGGTGCTGCATGCCTGGCTGATCCCGATCCTGCTGTCGATCACCGTGCCGGTGACCACCCTGCTGCTGGCCCGCACCGCGCTGTTTCGCAAGCGCATGGCCGGCGAGGACGTACCTGATGAAGTCAGCGGCAGCCCCGAAAAGGATTATTGAGGCGACTGCTCGCTCAGGCGTTGCAGCTCGCGCCTGACCATGGCCGCGTACTCCGCCGGCTCAAGCTGGTAAAGCTGCCCGGCGACCCAGCTCAGCCACTGCCCTTTCAACTCATCGCGGCGCGCCAGCCACTGGCGTGCCTGCGCTTCGGCGCGCGGTTGATGGCTGGCGTGGAATTCACGCCGTCCGCTCACTCGCTGGCCTTGAAGGTCAGCTCGCCCTTGCGCCACTTGGCGGCCTTGGCGGTGGCGGCCTTGAGCACCTTCGACAGACCTTCTTCAATGCGCTCGTTAGCGGCGAACACCATCACCACGCCCTTGCCCTCGCGAAAGACGATGCCGTTGCCTTCCGGCACGCTGACAAAGGCGTACTCGCCCAGGCCATAGATGGTCAGCTTGATTTCACGGAAACGGATTTCGAACTTGCCGCCCTCACGGCTCGGCAGCACGGCAGCGCGGAAGTGGTCGCCGACTTTCAGCTCCAGGCGCTGCTTGTCGTCCACCACCAGCGACTCTTCGGTGTCGATCTCGGCCATGTAAAGGCCTTCGGGGCTCTGCTCGGTGACATAGACGTAACGCGACTGGAACAGCTTGACCAGTTTGCCGCGAAGGTCGCCCAGCACGAACAGGGCATGCATATCGAGATTGCTGACTGCCAATGAAAACTCCTCAAAAACCGGTATCACACAGGCGCACGGGTAAAAGACTCCCACGGGTACGCCGTTCTTCAATTCGAAGTCGGAAAGACTAGTGATTTGGAACAAAAAAGTAGCGGCTTTTTGGCGTTTCGCACTGCGGGAAAACGCACTATTCCATGCCAGCTATTGCCCGGCGACGAACTAACCAGGGAATTTTCCTCTGGGCCGGAACACACTTTCTGACAGCCACTAAGGAAAGAAATGCGGTGACTGTAAGAACAGGGAAGGGAATATGCCCGAAAACACGGAAATCCGTCGAGGCTTTTTGAGCGACAAGCAACACGCGACAAGCCACAAGAGAACGCCTCGTGCGCCGAGGCTTCCTCTTGTGGCTTGTCGCTTGAAGCTTGTCGCGGTTAAGGCATCTTCTCCGGCCGGTAGCCCAGCCGCAGTCCACCCCAATGGCGGCCATCGACCTTGATCGGCACCGACAGGTCGTGCATCAGCTCGCCGGTATCGCGGGTGTAGGTCTGCAACAACACCCGCTGCTGATGGCTGCCGCAGCGAATGCCGGTGCGGTCATCGAACTTGCGTTTACTGCGGTTATGCGCGGTGTCCGTGGCTTCGTCGCCGGTCAGCGGCTGGTTGAAGGCGTTGTTGTGGGTCGGCACATAGCCCTGCTGGGTACAGGCGATCGCATAGATCAGGCCTTCGTGCTCGCGCAGCAGCGGTTCCTGGATACCCGGCAAGATCTGATCGGTGTAGTGATCGAAGCGGGTGCGGTAACGCGCCGGGCGGGTGCCGGGCAACATCTGGTACTGGCGGTCGAACAGATCGTCGTGGGTGATGCGGCCTTCGCGGACATCCGCCTCGAAGCGCTCGCCAATCTGCTGCGCGCCACGCAGGGCGAGGTCGAACACCCGCTGGTGGTACTCGTCCAGGCCCACCTCGGCCAGGCGCTCGCTGATGCTTTCGGCCTGCCCTTCCATCTGCACCGCCGCCTGGGCCAGGCGCTGGGTTTGCTGGTCGCTGGCGGCCAGGTCGCTGCGCATCTGCTCGACAGCCTGGAACAGGCTGTCCAGTTGGGTGCGGGTCGATTCGGTGCCGCCGGCGATCTCGGTGATCTGGTCTTCGACGCCCGCCGCCAGCCCGGCGATGGAGTCCAGTTGCTCACCGGTGTGTTCGACCTGGCCGACGCCGCTGTGCAGGTCGTCGGAGAGCTGGCGAATCTGCTCCACCACCTGGGCGGTGCGCTGCTGGATCTCGGCGACCATCAGACCGACTTCCTCGGTGGCCGTGGCGGTGCGTCCGGCGAGACCGCGTACTTCGTCGGCGACCACGGCGAAACCGCGGCCATGCTCACCGGCACGGGCAGCTTCGATTGCGGCATTGAGCGCCAGCAGGTTGGTCTGGCTGGCGATGGCCTGGATCACCAGAGTGACGCGGGCGATGTCTTCGCTGCGCTGGTGCAGCGCCTCGATCAACTCACGGCTCTGGTTGGCCCGGGCGCTGAGTTGGTGCATCAACTGGATCGACTCGGCCAGCACGGTACGGCCGGCGGCGCTGCTCTCGTGAGCCTGTTGCGCGGCGACCAGCGCCTCGCGGCTGAGCTTCGACGTGACTTTCTCGGTGCCGATCATGACCTCGGCGCTGCTGACGATGCGCGCCGCCGAGGCCAGTTGCGATTGCAGTTTCTCGGCCAGTTGCTTGACCGAATAGGCCACGCCCGCGGCGGACAAGGCGTTGTGGCTGGTGCTCTGGGCCAGGTCGCGGGTCAGGTCGGCGAGCGGATCGCTCACCGCAACCGGCGCCGGGCGCGGGCGGCTGCGCAGGTGTGGCAGCCACAGGGCCAACAAGGCCAACGGCAGGCAGAACCAGAATGAAATACCGGCAAAGGCCATGGCCGCCAGCACCACCACCAATACCAGGCTTTGCAGCAACGTGCCGGACCAGCCGCGCGCCACCTTCGTTGACGGGTCTGGTTGTGCCAGGCTGGCTGGCAGAGATCCTTCTCGCATCATGACTCTGGCTCCGCTTGTTATTGTGGAGTCATTAAACGCCACTACAACGCCATTAGCCATGCTTCCTTGGGCGTAAGCCGACCCGGCCTTGATGCAGGACAATTTCTGTTCTGAGGGGCGAAGTCTGTTGTGGGAGCTCACAGCGCAGGGCCCCCAAACAAAAACCCCGGACACATGGCCCGGGGTTTCAGCTAACAACAGCGCGGAATCAGACCTGACGCTGGTGCTTGTCCAGTTGCTCGTGGCGCTCCTGCGCCTCGATGCAGTACTTGGTGGTGGGGCTGATCAACAGCCGCTTGAGGCCAATCGGCTCACCGCTGTCATCGCACCAGCCAAAGCTGTCGTCGGCGATGCGGCCCAGGGCCATTTCCAGTTGTGGCAGCAGACGCTGATCACGCTCGATGGCGTTGACCAGCCAGTGGCGCTCTTCTTCGACCGAGGCGGCATCGGCAGGATCGGCAGGCGAGTCCAGGCTTTCGATGGTTACACGGCTTTGCTCGATGCGCTCGTGGGTCTCAACCTTCATCGTCTGCAGCAGCTCGGTGAAGAACGCCTGTTGCTCGGCATTCATGTAGTCATCGGCCGGCATGGCCAGCAACTTTTCCTTTGTCATTGATTTCTCTAATAAAAAATTACGTGCATTTAGACGAATCGGGTGCCGTGGTGGCCGTGCCACCGCAGCGGAATTCTTCAAGCACCAATTGGTACTCAATTTACAGGGGGCGGCAGTCTAAGGCCGAGCCTCGTGACGGGCAACAGAAATGACTGTGGTTTTGTCCGAAAAGCCCCCGCCCCGGACAACTCTGGCGCCGGGGGCAGCGTTTATAGCAAATAACCCGTCGCCGCGTGAAGCACGGCAGTGCCCGCTTATCCGAGCAATTGGCTTAAAACCGCACGCAACTTGCCGGGTTTCACCGGTTTATTGAGCAAGGGCGCGCCCAGTCGCTGCATCGCCCGGCGGCTCTGATCACTGCGATCAGCGGTGATCATCACCGCCGGAATCGCCGTGCCGAAGTGTCTGCGCAGGTCGCGCACGACTTCACATCCGGTAACACCATGATCGAGATGGAAGTCTGCCAGCACCAGCTCTGGCGCCCTGCCCTCCAGCACCTGCAAGGCCGCTTCGCGGTCGGTGGCGGTCAGCACTTCGCAACCCCATTGGCCGAGCAACGCGGCCATGCTTTGCAGGATGCTGGTCTCGTTGTCCAGCACCAGCAGGCGCCGACCCGGCAGCGGATCGCCGAGGGCCGGCAGCGGCGCGCTGGGTGCGACCACCGGACGCGGGGCTTCGCTGGATAGCGGCACGTCGATGCTGAAGACCGAACCGCGTCCCGGCCAGGAACGGACCCGCACCTGGCATTCGAGGATCCGCGCAATGCGGTCGACGATCGCCAGCCCCAGACCGACACCCTTGCGGTCGGCGGCGCGGCCGACATCCAGTTGGTTGAATTCGAGGAAGATCGAGTCCAGGCGATCGGCGGCGATGCCGCGGCCGGTGTCCCAGACTTCCAGGCGCAGCATCTGTCCGCGCCGCCGCGCGCCAAGAAGAATGCGGCCCTGTCCGGTGTAGCGGCAGGCATTGCTGACGAAGTTGCGCAGGATCCGTGTCAACAGGCGGATATCGGTGCGGATCAACCAGCCGCCGCTGCGCACCCGCAGGCTCAGCCCGGCAGCTTCCGCCGCTGGCTGGAACTCCGAGGCCAATGGCACCAGCAGTTCGTCCAGGTGGTAGAGGTCAAGGTCCGGCTTGATCGCCGCCTGGTCGAGGCGGGAAATGTCCAGCAGGTCGGTGAGCAGGTCTTCGGCGCCTTCCAGCGCCTGATGGGCGCGCTCCACCAGCAGTTGCTCGGCGTCCGGCAGGCGGCGCTCGCGCAAGGTCGAGATCAGCAGCCGCGCGGCGTTGAGCGGTTGCAGCAAGTCGTGGCTGGCGGCGGCGAGGTATTTGTCCTTGCTGCGGTTGGCGGCCTGGGCGGCATCGCGGGCTTCCATCAGTTGGTTGGTGCGCTCGGCGACGCGCTGTTCCAGTTCGTCGTTGAGCTGCTGCAAACGGGCGTGGTGCTGCTTGCGCTCGGTGATGTCGGCGACGAAGCCTTCGACCACACCCTCCTCGTCCGGCCGCAGCAACAGGTTCATCAGCACGTCGATGCTGCTGCCGTCCTTGCGCTGCAACTGGGTTTCGTAGCCCAGCAGCGCCCGCTCGCGCTGCAGTTCCTGGGCGATGGCCATGAGTTCTTCCTGGCCGCCGACGAACAGGTGCCCGGCCAGGTCGGTGCGCGCCAGCAGCAATTGTTGCGGATCGGCATAGCCGAGCATCCGCGCCATCGCCGGGTTGGCCGCGCGCAGGCCGTCTTCGAGGCTGGCCTGGAAGATCCCGTGCACGGCGTGCTCGAACAGCCAGGTGTAGCGGTTGCGCTCGGTTTCCAGCTCGTCGAGGCGCGCGGCCAGTTCCGGGTAGTGACTCTTGCGAACGGTGTGGTTGCTCAGGCCCAGCAGCCCGGCGAGGGCTTCGTCGCGAGGGTCAGAGGGCCTCGCCATAGACCACCTCGACATCACGCTGGCTTGAGGTTCGGGGGTTGGTGAGGATGCACGGGTCGTCCATCGCATGCTGGGACAGGAACGGAATATCGCTGCCGTTGACCCCGTGCAAACCGAGGGTTTCGTGGAAGCCCACGGCGTGCTTGAAGGCGATCAGGTGTTCGACCAGACGCGTGCGGATCTGGTTGTGGCTGAGCCCGCGGCAGTCGATGCCGAGGGTCTCGGCGATCAGTTTGAAGCGGTCCGGCGCGGCGCTGTAGTTGAACGCCACCACATGCTCCACCAGCACCGCGTTGCACAGCCCGTGCGGCAGGTCGAGGAAGCCGCCGAGGCTGTGGGACATGGCGTGCACCGCGCCGAGGATCGCGTTGGAGAACGCCAGCCCGGCCTGCATGCTGCCGAGCATGATCGACTCGCGCAGTTTGATGTCGCTGGGGGTGGCGATCATCTGCACCAGGTTGCCGTTGATCAGGCGCATGGCTTCCAGCGCATGGGTGTCGGTCAGTGGCCCGTGGCCGGTGGAAACGAAGGCTTCGATGGCGTGCACCAGCGCGTCGATGCCGGTACAGGCCGAGAGAAACGGGTCCATGCTCAGGGTGGTTTCCGGGTCGATCAACGACACGTCCGGCACCACCGCCTTGCTGACGATGGAGAACTTCATGCGTTCTTGCTGGTTGGAGATGATCACGAACTGCGAGACGTCCGCCGAGGTGCCGGCGGTGGTCGGAATCAGGATCAGCGGCGGGCTCGGCACGCGGATGGTGTCGACCCCTTCGAATTCGAGAATGTGCCGGCCGTGGGCGACCACGATGCCGATGCCCTTGGCGCAGTCCATCGGGCTGCCGCCGCCGACGGCGACGATCACGTCGCACTGTTCGCTGCGGTAGCGCTCGGCGCCGTTCATCACTTCTTCGATACGCGGGTTGGGCGAGACGTCGCTGTAGAGGGTGTAGTCAATGCCCTGGCCCTGCAGGCTGGCTTCGATATCAGCGACCCAGCCGGCGGCGATCACGCCAGGGTCGCTGACCAGCAGGACCTTGCGTGCACCGAAGGTGCGGGCGTAGTTGGCGACGTGGTGGCGGCAGCCGGCGCCAAAGATGATTTCGGGGGAGACGAACTTACGCAACTGGCTCAGGTTCGGGCTCATGCAACGCCTTCTTGTTCTTTTTGGGATTGCGCCAGCCTAAAGCAAAGATGGGGGAATGCAATGCGATCATCGGAGCAGCTGCGTCGGCCGCTGGAGTACCGGCCGACGCAAGAGGGATCAACGGTTGGCGAAGTACATCGTCACTTCAAAACCAATACGCAGATCAGTGAACGCTGGCTTTTTCCACATAGGTCCATCCTCTTCTCGCACCACAGGATTGCGGCGCTTCTATTGATACACCGTTTCCGGTGGGGTTCGAATGCTACTTTGGAAGCGTTTTTGCCACAGTTATCCGGGCGATCAGAAGAAGCCCAGCGGGTTGATGTCGTAGCTGATCAGCAGGTTCTTGGTCTGCTGGTAGTGGTCGAGCATCATTTTGTGGGTCTCGCGACCGACACCGGACTTCTTGTAGCCACCGAACGCGGCGTGCGCCGGGTACAGGTGATAGCAGTTGGTCCACACACGACCGGCCTTGATTCCGCGGCCCATGCGGTAGGCGCGGTTGATATCGCGGGTCCAGACGCCGGCACCGAGACCGAATTCGGTGTCGTTGGCGATCGCCAGGGCTTCGGCTTCGTCCTTGAAGGTGGTGACACCGACTACAGGGCCGAAGATCTCTTCCTGGAACACGCGCATGCCGTTGTGGCCCTTGAGCAGGGTCGGCTGGATGTAGTAACCGGTCGACAGATCACCGGCCAGTTGCTCGCTGGCACCGCCGGCGAGGATCTCGGCGCCTTCGTCGCGGGCGATCTGCAGGTACGAGAGGATCTTGTCGTACTGCTGCTCGGACGCCTGCGCGCCGACCATGGTTTCGGTGTCCAGCGGGTCGCCGCGCTTGATCAGCTTGATCTTCTTCAGCACCTCTTCCATGAACTGCGGGTAGATCGATTCCTGGACCAGCGCGCGGGACGGGCAGGTGCAGACTTCGCCCTGGTTGAAGAACGCCAGCACCAGGCCTTCGGCGGCCTTCTCGATGAAGGATGGCTCGGCCTGCATGATGTCTTCGAAGAAGATGTTCGGCGACTTGCCGCCCAGCTCCACGGTGGACGGAATGATGTTCTCGGCGGCGCACTTCATGATGTGCGAACCGACCGGCGTGGAACCGGTGAAGGCGATCTTGGCGATGCGTTTGCTGGTGGCCAGGGCTTCACCGGCTTCGCGGCCGAAGCCCTGGACGATGTTCAGCACGCCCGGCGGCAGCAGGTCGCCGACCAGCTCGATGAACACCGTGATGGACAGCGGGGTCTGCTCGGCCGGCTTGAGCACGATGCAGTTACCGGCGGCCAGGGCCGGGGCGAGTTTCCAGGCGGCCATCAGCAGCGGGAAGTTCCACGGGATGATCTGCCCGACCACGCCCAGCGGCTCGTGGAAGTGATAGGCGGCGGTGGTGTCATTGATTTCCGCGGCGCTGCCTTCCTGGGCACGGATGCAGCCAGCGAAGTAGCGGAAGTGGTCGGCGGCCAGTGGCACGTCGGCATTCAGGGTTTCGCGGATGGCCTTGCCGTTGTCCCAGGTCTCGGCCAGGGCCAGGACTTCCAGGTTCTGCTCGATGCGGTCGGCAATTTTCAGCAGGACGTTCGAACGATCCTGGACCGAGGTGCGGCCCCAGGCATCGGCGGCGGCGTGGGCGGCGTCCAGGGCTTTTTCGATGTCCTGGGCATTGGAGCGCGGGAATTCGGCGATCAGTTGGCCGTTGACCGGCGAGGTGTTGCTGAAGTATTGGCCACTCAGCGGCTGGACGAATTCACCGCCGATGTAATTGCCGTAGCGCGGTTTGAACGTGACGATGGCATCCGGAGTGCCAGGAGCTGCGTAGATCATGGGGTAGGGCCTCTGCTGAGCGGCGCCTGTCGCTGATGACAGGCAGTGATTCGATCTTAGTCAGCCCGGCGGGCATGACGAATCGGCCCTTGGCAGGGATCGGCTACTCATTTGGTAGTACTGCACGGGCCGCGAGCCGCCTGACGGATCTTTAGCGCCCTGGAGATCGGGCGCCGCGCGGGCGGCGCCCATTCCCCCCCGCCCTGCCTCTAAATACCCAGGAACAGCCCGGCAGCCGCCGGCCTGTCAATCTGGCTCCGGTAGATCTGGATCACCTTCTGGCTGCTCTGCTCCATTTTCAGCCGGCACTGCCCGCTGTCGAAGCGCTGCTCGCGGGTTTTCAGGTGGGCCACGAGGAAGTCGGCTGCCGCCGCCTCCAGGCTGGCGTAGTGGAAATGGGCATACCACAACGGCTGCCCGGCCTTGTCGCTGATCACGTATTCCTGCAGGTAATCCCGGTCCTGGCCTTTGCGCCGGGCAGTCGGTTCGCGGCCCTTGGGCCGGGTGATGTCGATCTCGTTCTGCGATTTGAGGTACGCCACGCGACTGATGGTCGGCGGCTGGGTCTTGATGATCGAGATGCGCAGTTGCCGGCCTTCCTCGTGCATCGCGGCGGCCTTGTCCTTCAAGGCCTTGACCTGCGCCGTCGCGCCACGCCCGCCGGACGGGTGGTCCACCTCGTTGTTACCGGTCAGCAGGGTTTCGATCTGCCGAGCCAGTTGCTCCAGCGGACGCGCCTGGTTGGCGAGGATTTCCTCCATCTCGATGGCGATGGTGGCGGTACGCGCCTGCGCGCGGGCCTTCTGCATCTGTCGGTCAGCTTCGGCCAGCAGACTGGTGCTGCGTTTGAGCAAGTTGGCGAGGCCCACCGTCGGCTGCGGGCGCTCCGGCGGCGTCAGCGGCGGCGATTCGGGCTCGACGATCTGCCACATGCCCGGCTCGGCGGTTTCTTCGAAGCGGGCCAATTCATTGTTCTCCAGCGGCTCGACCACCACCGTTTCCGTCTTGCCGGCCTTGGTCTTGCGCTGCCGCGCCACCACCACACCGCGGCTGCGGGTATTGATCACGACCTGCTTGCGATCGACCGGGGGCACATGTTCTTCACTGTCACCGGCCTGCGTGCGAATCAGCGTCGCCAGTTCCTCTTCGGCCTGCTGTTCCAGTAATTGCAGCGACTCGGCAAGCTCCGCGAGCCAGCGCTTTGCCTGGTCGTTGAGCAGGAGCTCGTCCACCATGCGCATCTGCTCGCGCGCCATCGTGTAATTGCGCACGCTGCCGTCAAGAATCGCGATGCGCTCCACTTCGGTAAAAGCACCTTCGGTGCTCAGTTCCAGTTGCATCTGCAGCCCAAACCGTACCAGGTCGACCATCTCGTAGACCTCGACGCCACTCCGCCTCTCCAGCCCGAGAATGAGCACGCCGGTAATGCTGAATTCGGCGGACCTCCAAGCCAACAGCGAGGACTCGACGTCCCTGAGCCGATGAACATCGGCGACCAGTTCCGGCCCCATCGGCAGCACTTTGCTCAGTTGCTGGCAAATCTCGCGGGTCTCGTGGAACGTGAAAATCGCCTCGTCGATGATCGCCTTGGCTTTTTCGCACTCCGCCATCAGCGCGTCATAGTGCTGGTTCCGCACTTCCGTGCTGATCTGAGGGTCGGCAACCCGCGCCCGCAGGACGCGGGAAGCGCCCTTGCTGTCGACCAGTTGCGCCTGCAGGACCTTCACCATTTGCGCGAGGTTGGTCGCCCGCTCGAACAAGTAGCGGGCGTGCTCGTGGTTGAAATTGACCAGGCTCTCCAACTGGTTCAAGGCGACGTAGTTTTCATCGATCCGCTTCATCAATTGACTATGGGCGCGCAGGTGATCGGCATAGCGGCTGAGTGCCGGTGCAGGCGGCGGTTTTCTCTCTCCCACGTCCTTGAGGTCTTGTTCAATCACCAGGCTCAGCGCCAGACGCTCACTCAGGAGTTCGACATGCCGGTTTCCCAGCTCTTTAACCCGCTGCCGATTGGCGGCGCGCAACTGCTCGATGCGGCGATTGAGCGGCATGCCACCGCGCAGCCGCACATGCGCGTCGATTCGCCAGTCGCCGGGGCTTTCGCGATGCAACCAGGGCCCCGGCCGGCCTGACGCGTCAACCACCCGAACCTCACCGTCGTTGATACCCACCTCATACACGCGGCCCTCAAGACGAACCCACCAGCGTTTGTCGTAGAGAAACAGCCCCGCCCAGGGCCCTTCGGCCACCGCTGTGCCCAGTTGGCCGGGCGTCAGGTGTACCTGGAAATGCACCAGGGATTCACGCTGGACCTTGCTCAGGCGCTGGGTCGCGCTCGTCCAACTGAAATCGAGCTGGGACAAGGCGACACCCGAGGGTGAGCTGGTCGGTTCTCGCACCACTAGCGGAGACACCGGCAGTCCCATATCGACCTTCGGCATGTCGGAGGCGGACTCCAGGGTGCTGTGGCCATTGGGCAGGGTAACCAGCAGAAAGGCGAAGTTGAGGAGCTGGATAGCCAGTTGCGATTCCGGCGGCTGTGGTTGCCGCAGATCATTTTGCAGGTCGGCGAAGACCTGCAGCATCCAGGTCGACACGGCAACCGGACCGTTGAGCAGCGGCAGCAAGGCGTTGAACATCAACCAGCCCAGCTCTTGATAGCCGATCCAGCGGTTCTCGCTGTTGGACACCGACTGCGCTTCGGCGCGGCCGAGCAGTTCTTGCGCGCACGACAGGTAAAGCTGCTCCAGCACCTTGCCGCTCAGCGCCTGCTCTCCCACGTCGGCAGGCGCCGGCACGTCGAACGCCGCAAACTCGGCGCCAGCAGCGAAACGCACCACATGCGGCTGCTCGAACCCGCCTTTGGCGTAGATCGGCCTGGCGTGCTCATCCATCCGCGCCAGCAGGTCTTGCTGCAACTCAGGCTCATGGGTCACCGCGTGGAAGAACGCCTCGCGGCTGGCGAACTCGCGCAGCGACTGACGGTGCAACGGGCGGTACAGCACGCTGGGCCCGCTATGGATATCGAAGCGTTCGATCAGGTAGGCGTTGAGTGCGCTATCCGGCGTGGCGCCCTCCTGGCGGATAAAGGTCAAAGGCCGCAAGCGCGCAACATCCGGCGCGCCAAGCACCGGGCGAAACACACCGTTGACCAGGCGCACACCGGCGGCAGTGAGGCCGTCCTGCCCGCGCAGTTTCTTCTCCAGCGCGAGCAACGGCAGTTGCAGGCGAACCTGGTCGATGAACAGGGTCTGACGACGCGCCAACGCCTGCGGGTCATCGAACAGCGCATGCCGCAGCAGGCCGGGATAGGCATTGCCCAGGTCCAGCCGGGTCACCAGCGCCTTCGCATAGTCCAGGGTCAGCCACGGCGGCACCGCGCTGCCGTCGCGCATGCGCACGGAGACGTTTCCGGCGCGCAGTACCGAGAGGTTTTCCAGGGCGAATTGCGGCAGGCTGAAGCACACGGTCTCGCGTGTGCCGCTGGCGACAAAATCGCCGCCGATGGCCACGCCGCTGGCGATCACCCGCTGATTGACCACTTCGACCGCCTCGACGTCGAGCCCGGTCGCCTGCGGATGATCGAGCAGAAGGGCCGCCCGCACCTGGTCCCGGGCGTATTCGAGGATCGGCGGGACATCGTAGAGAAACGATTGGCCGTCACTGCGGCGCTGCAGGATCGCCAGTTCGAGCAGGGCTTCGCCATAGGTTTTTCGGTCCTCGACGCTGCCCTGCTTCAACCAGGCCGGGAGCAAACCGAAATACAGCAGCCAACTCTGGTGCTGACTGTGCTCGCAGATCTGCAGCAACGAGGTGGCCTCGTCCAGGTCTCGGACCAACGCTCCGACCGGGTCCTCGTCGGTTTCAGCCATCGAACCCGCGATCGTATCGATCAGCATCAGTTGCTGTTCGAGCAGCAACCGCACCTGGCTCATGAACACCGATTCACTGCTGGTGTACAGGTGCAGGATGAACGGCGTCACGCCGCGCCGCTCGCCGCCATACGCCAACATGCGCGCCAACGCCGCGCGCGACTCAAAGCGATACCACCTGCCGGACAAGGTATAGAGCATCACCAGGGTGCGTTGTTGCTCGGGCATCACACGCTCGATCCACAGCGCACTGGCCAGGTCGGCATCCAGCCATTGCCGGGGATTGACATCCAGGCTCACCAGCCAGACTTGGGTGTCCTTGAGGTTATCGAACTCGGCACGCTGGTGGGCCTCCGGGCGCACCGCCAGCATCAACGCGGTCGCCGCTTCCTGCGGGTCGAGCAGACCGCTGCCGCGCTCGAGCCCGATGACGCTCTTGCACTGCTGTTGCAGGTAACCCGCCAGCCAGTTCCATGGGCTGGGCTGGTCGTCTGAACCGCGCACCCAATAAGCCACGATCCGCCGTTTGTATTCCTCCAGCAGGAACGGCCCGCACTCGTTGAGCAGGGTCGCCACCGCCTGCACGTCAGTCGTGACCGCCTGGGGAAACTCCGCGCCGTGCTGGAAACTGAGAAAGTCCTGGCCGCTGACCAGCTTGAGGATGCCTGGACGGCAAAAGCGCTCGATCAGCACATCGGCCAGTGTGTCGGCGCGGTAACCGTAGCCCTCCACCCAGCGATAAAGCCTGAGCTGCGCCGGATGCGGGCCGGCGATCCGGCGCTGGTGCCACTGTTGTTCGATGATCTGGAGGGCCACATCGCTGAAGCAGGGGCGCCAGGCGAAGTGTTGGGCAATCGGCCCACAGAGCGTTGCGCTCAGGGCCAGTTGACCGTAGGGCGACAGGGTCGGGGTCATGCTCAAGCGTCCTTGTTCTGGATGAGAGCGCATTTCAACCCCGAGCCCGGTGCTTCTGGCGGTACATTGTGCTGGGCCCGACTCACCCTGAGCCGTGCCCTGCGCTACAGCGAGGAAGACAACGCACAGCGCCGAAACGAAACAGCCATACCGGCCACTAGAGGCTCAGGAACAACTCCGCAGCAGCAGCCTTGTCGATCATGCTGCGGTAGATCTGAATCACCTTCCGGCTGTTTTTCTCCATCTTCACCCGGTACTGCCCCCGGTCGAAACGCTGCTCGCGGGTCTTCAGGTGGCCGACGATAAAGTCGGCTGGCCCCGCGTCCAGGCTGGCGTAGTGGAAGTGGGCGTACCACAACAGCTGCCCCGCCATATCACTGATCACATACTCCTGCAGATAACCCCGATCCTGGCCTTTGCGCCCCGCAGTGGGTTCGCGGCCCTTGGGCCGGGTGATCTTGATCTCGTGCTGCGATTTCAGGTACGCCACGCGACTGCTGGTCGGCGGCTGTGTCTTGATGATCGAGATACGCAGTTGCCGGCCCTCTTCGCGCATCGCCGCCGCCTTCCGGTACAAGGCCTTGGACTGCAGTGCCGCGTCATGCCTGCCGGACTGGTCCTCTACCGTGTTGGAAACGCTCAGGGAATTCTCGACCTGCCGGGCCAGTTGCTCCAGCGGGCTCGCCTGGTTGATCAGGATTTCCTCTATTTCTACGGCGATGGTGGCGGTGCGCGCCTGCACCCGGGCCTTCTGCATTTTTCGATCAGCCTCCGACAGCATCTTGGCACTGCGTTTGAGCAAGCTGGCGAGGACGCCTTTCTGCTGCGGGCTCTCCGGCGTGTTTCGCAGCGGCGTCACGGGCTCGATGATTTTCCATACCCCCGGCTCGGCGGTTTCTTCAAAACGGGCCAGTTCACCGCTGACCAGCGGCTCGGGCACCACCGCTTCCGCTTTGCCGGCCTTGGTCTTGTGCTTACGCGCCACCACTACACCGCGGCTGCGGGTCTTGATCACCACCTGCTGACGATCGGCCGGCGGCACAGGCTCCTCACTGTTACCCGCCTGCGCACGAATCAGGGCCGCCAGTTCTTCTTCGACCCTATGCTCAAGCGAACGCAGGGCCTCGACCAGACCCACGAGCCAGCGCCTGGCCTGCTCGCTGGCAAAATCGCCGCCCAGAGGAGCCATGCTCTCCCGCGCCATCACGTAGTTTTGCGTGCAGCTATCCAGGATCTCGATGCGCTCCTCCGTGGTAAACACGGCGTCGCTTTCCAGCTCGTGCTGCATCTGCAGGGCGAGCCGGACCCGTTTGATCGACTCGAAGAGCTCCAGGTCATTGCGCCTTTCCGTGCCGATAATGAGCGCGGCCGTGATGCTGAACTCGCTGGCCTTCCAGGCCCAGAGCGAGGACTCGGCACCCCTGAGCCGTTTATAGTCGGCGACCCATTCCGGCCCCCTTGGCAGGATCTTGCCCAGTTGCTGGCAAATCCCGTGAGCCTCACCGAACGTGGAAATCGCCTCGCCGACAATCACCCTGGCTTTCTCGCACTCCGCCATCAGCGCGTCATAGTGCTGGTCGCGCAGTTCCACCGTGGCATGGACGTCAGCACTGCGCGCCTGCAAGACACGGGAAACGTCCATGCTTCCAACCAGTTGCCAGCGCAAGACCTGAACCAGTTGCGCAAGGCTGGTCACCCGCTCGGACAAGTAACGGCCATGCTCCTGGCTGAAATCGGCCTGGGCTTCCAGCGCGTTCAATTCGACGTAGTTTTCATCGACCCGCTTCATCAACTCACTGTGGGTGCGCAGGTGATCGGCATAGGCCCTGAGTGACTGTGCAGACGGCGGGTTACGGTCTCCGACGAGCCTGGCGTCCTGTTCGATGGTCAGGTTCAATGCCAGACGCTCACTCAGAAGCTCAACCTGCCGCGCCTCCAGCTCGGGAATGCGCTGCCGATTGGCCGCGTGCATCCGCTCGATGCGCTGGTTAAGTGGCATGCCGCCGCGCAGCCGCACACGCGCGTCGATTCGCCAGTCGCCGGCGGCATCCCGGTACAACCAGGGCCCCGGCCGGCCCAACGCGTCAACCATCTGCACCTCATCGCTGTTGACCTGTACCTCATACACCTGGCCCTCAAGGCGTATCCACCAACGCTGGTCGTAGTAGAACAACCCTGCCCAGGGGCCGTCAGATACCTCCGATCCCAGTTGGCCGGGGGTCAGGCCCACCTGAAAGCGCACCAGCGACTCGCGCTGGGCATTGCTCAGGCGTTGGGTGGCGGTCGCCCAGCTGAAGTCGAGCTGGGACAACGCAAGCCCCGACGGCGAGCTGGCCGGTTCGTGCACAAGTTGTGCAATTACCGGCAACGCCGCTTCCACTTCCGGCATGCCGGAAGCCGGCGCCAGAACGCTGCGCCCGTGCGGAATGCTGATCAACAGCGAAGCGAAATTGAACAGGTGGAGGACCAGTTGTGCCTCCTGCGGCTGTGGTTGCCGCAGATCATTCTGCAGGTCGGCGAAGACCTGCAGCATCCAGGCGGAGACGGCAACAGGGCCGTTGAGCAGCGGCAGCAAGGTGTTCAACATCACCCAGCCCAGCTCCTGGTAGCCGATCCAGCGGTTCTCGCTATTGGACAGCGACTGCGCTTCGGCCCGGCTGAGCAGCTCTTGTGCGCAGGCACTGTAGAGGTGCTCCAGCACTTCGCCGCTGAGTGCGTCCGTCCCTACGTCGGCAGGTGGCGGCTGCTCGAATACGCCAAACTCGGCGCCCGGCGTGTAGCGCACGACGTGCGGCTGCCGGAAGCCGCCGTTGGCGTAGATTGCCCTGGCGTGCTCGTTCAGACGTGCCAGCACGTCTTCCTGCAATTCGGGCTCCTGGCACACCGCGTTGAAAAACGCCTCACGACTGGCGAACTCGCGAAGCGGCTGACGGTGCAGCGGACGGTACAACACCGTGGGCCCGCTACGGATGTCGAAGCGCTCGATCAGATAGGCATTGAGCGCGGTGTCGGGTATGGCGCCCTTGCGCCGGATAAACGACAAGGGCCGCAAACGCGCCACATCCGGCTCGCCGCGGATCGGGCGGAACACCCCATTGACCAGGCGCACGCCCGCGGCAGTGAAACCGTCCTGCCCGCGCAGTTTTTTTTCCAGCGCCAGGAGCGGCAGTTGCAGGCGAACCTGGTCGATGAACAACGCCTGACGCCGCAGCAACACCTGCGAGTCATCGATCAGCTCACGACGCAGCAGTTCGGGATAAACCTTGCCCAGGTCCAACCGGGTCACCAGCGCCTTCGCATAGTCCAGGGTCAGCCAGCCAGGCAGCGCGCTGCCATCGCTCATGCCCAGGGTCACCGTTCCGGAGCGCAGCGCCGACAGGTTCTCCAACGCGAACTGTGGCAAGGTGAATCGCACGGTCTCGATCGTGCCGCTGGGGAAAAAATCGCCACCGACGGCGATGCCACTGGCGATCACCCGGCGATTGACCACCTCAACCGCCTCGACGTCGAGTGCGGTCGCCTGCGGATGATCGAGCAGGATCGCCGCCCGCACCTGGTCCCGGGCATATTCCAGGATCGGCGGGATGGCGTACAGAAACGACTGGCCGCCACTGCGTTGTTGCAGGAGGGTCAGCTCAAGCAGGGCATCGCCATAGATTCTCTGGTCCTCGACACTCCCCTCCTTCAACCAGGCCGGGAGCACGCTGAAATACAGCAGCCAGCTCTGGCGCTGGCTTTGTTCGCAGATCTGCAGCAGCGAGGTGGCTTCATCCAGACGCCAGACCAGGCCTCTGACAGGGTCTTCCTCCACGTCAGCAATCGAACGGGCGATGGTATCGATCAGCGTCAGTTGCTGTTCGAGCAGCAGCCGCACCTGGCTCAGGAACACCGATTCGCGGGTGGCGTACACGTGCAGGGTGAACGGCACCAGACCGCGGCGCTCGCCGCCATACGCCAGCATGCGCGCCAACGCCTGGCGCGACTCGAAGCGGTACCACCGGCCGGACAAGGTATAGAGCATCAACAGGGTGCGATTCTGCTCGGGTATGACACGCTCGACCAACAGCGTGCTGGCCATGTCGGCATCCAGCCAGCGCCGGGGGTTGACGTCCAGGCTCAACAGCCCTGCCTCGGTGTTGTCGAGGTTCCCGAACGCGGCACGCTGGCTGGGGTCCGGGTACAGGGCCAGGAGCATCGCGGTAGCGGCTTCCTGCGCGTCGAGCGTTCCGTTGCTGCGCTCGAAGCCGACAGCGGTTCTGCACTGTTCCTGCAGGTAGTTCGCCAGCCAGCTCCAAGGGCTCGGCCCGCCTTGCGGTCCGCGCACCCAGTAGGCCACCAACTGCCGTTTGTATTCTTCCAGCAGGAACGGCCCGCACTCGTTGAGCAGGACCTGCACCGCCTGCAAGTCCGTCATGGACGCTTGGGGAAACTCGGCGCCGGGGTAGCGGCTGAGAAAGTCCTGGCCTTCGACAAGCCAGATGGGCTCGCCCTTGCAAAAGCGCTCGATCAGCGCATCGGCCAATGTATCGACGTAGTAACCGTAACCCTCCACCCAGCGATAGAGCCTGAGCAGCGCTGGGCCAGGACCGGCAATCCGGCGTTGCCGCCATTGTTGCTCGATGATCTGGTGGGCCACCTCGCGGAAGGAGGGACGCGAGGCGAAGTACCGGGCAATCGGGCCGCAAAGCGTTGCGTTCAGGGCCAGTTGCCCGTAGGGCGACAGGGTCGGGGTCATGCTCAAGCTTCCTTGTTCTGGATGGAAGCAGCATTTCAACCCCGGCCCCGCAGGCCCTGGCGGTATATCTAGCTGGGATCAGCGATCCTTGAACTGCGCCTCGCGCTTGGCGATGAACGCCGCCATGCCTTCTTTCTGGTCTTCGGTGGCGAACGCCGCGTGGAACACCCGACGTTCGAAGCGCACGCCTTCGGACAGGGTGACTTCGAAGGCGCGGTTGACCGACTCCTTGACCATCATCGAAATCGGGATCGACTTGCTGGCGATCACCGCCGCCACTTTCAGCGCTTCGTCGAGCAGTTCGGCCTGGGGCACGATGCGCGCCACCACGCCGGCACGCTCGGCTTCCTCGGCGCCCATCAGGCGGCCGGTCAGGCACAGTTCCATGGCCTTGGCCTTGCCCACCGCGCGGGTCAGGCGCTGGGTGCCGCCCATGCCCGGCAGCACGCCGAGGTTGATTTCCGGCTGGCCGAACTTGGCGTTGTCGGCGGCGAGGATGAAGTCGCACATCAGCGCCAGCTCGCAGCCACCGCCGAGGGCGAAGCCGGACACCGCGGCGATGATCGGCTTGCGCCGGTTGGCGACGCGGTCGCAGTCGCTGAACAGGTCATCGACGTAGATCTGCGGGTAGCTCAGCTCGGCCATTTCCTTGATGTCGGCGCCGGCGGCGAAGGCCTTGGCGGAGCCGGTGAGCACGATGCAGCCGATGTTGGCGTCGGCTTCATAGGCGTCCAGCGCCTGGTTCAGCTCGCCGATGATCTGGCGGTTCAGGGCATTGAGCGCCTGCGGCCGGTTGAGGGTGATCAGGCCGACCTTGCCGCGGGTTTCGACGAGGATGGTTTCGAATGTCATGAGCTGCTCCCTTCAAAGATTGCGCGCAATGACCATGCGCTGAATGTCGCTGGTGCCTTCGTAGATCTGGCAGACCCGCACGTCGCGGTAGATCCGCTCCAGCGGGAAGTCGCTCAGATAGCCATAACCGCCGAGGGTCTGCAAGGCATCCGAACAGACCTTTTCGGCCATTTCCGAGGCGAAAAGCTTGGCCATCGAGGCTTCCACCAGCGCCGCCCGCCCGGCGTCACGCAGGGCCGCGGCATGATGCACCATCTGCCGGGCCACGGCGATGCGCGTGGCCATGTCGGCGAGGCGGAACGCAACGGCCTGGTGCTCGATCAGCGGCTTGCCGAAGCTCTCGCGCTCGCGCGCATAGTCGCGGGCCACTTCGAACGCGGCACGGGCCATGCCCACCGATTGCGCGGCGATACCGATACGCCCGCCTTCGAGGTTGGCCAGGGCGATCTTGTAGCCCTCGCCCTCCTCGCCCAGGCGGTTGGCCACCGGCACGCGCACGTCTTCGAAAACGATCTGGCAGGTGTCGGAGGCGTGCTGGCCGAGTTTGTCCTCGACCCGCGCTACCTGATAACCGGGGCTGTCGGTGGGCACGATAAAGGCGCTGATGCCGCGCTTGCCCGCCGCCGGATCGGTCACGGCAAAGACGATCACCACCCCGGCATTGCGGCCGGAAGTGATGAACTGCTTGCAACCGTTCAGGACGTAGTGATCACCGTCGCGGCGGGCCCGGGTCTTCAGGCTGCTGGCGTCGGAGCCGGCCTGCGGCTCGGTCAGGGCGAAGGCGCCGAGCATGGCGCCGCTGGCCAGCGGAGTGAGGAAGCGCTGCTTCTGGTCGTCGTTGCCAAACTTGAGGATGGGCACGCAACCCACCGAGTTGTGCACGCTCATGATGGTGGAGCAGGCGCCGTCGCCGGCGGCGACTTCTTCCAGGGCCATGGCGTAGGCCAGGTAGCCGGTGTCGCACCCGCCCCACTGCTCCGGCACCAGCATGCCGAAGAAGCCCATGTCGGCCATTTCCGCCATCGCCTCTTTCGGGAAGCGGTGCTCGCGACTCCATTCTTCGGCGAACGGCCGCAGGCGTTCCTGGGAGAACTGCCGCGCCGCGTCGGCGATCTGTTGTTGCTCGTCGTTAACCAGCATGGTGCACCTCAGTTCAGGATCTCGACGGCCATGGCCGTGGCTTCGCCGCCGCCAATGCAGATTGCCGCCACGCCACGGCGCAGGCCTTTCTGGCGAAGGGCCGACAGCAGCGTGACCAGGATGCGCGCGCCGGACGCACCGATCGGGTGGCCCAGGGCGCAGGCGCCGCCATGGATGTTGACCTTGTCGTGGGACAGGTCCAGCGAATGCATCGCCGCCAGGGTAACCACGGCGAAGGCTTCGTTGATCTCGAACAGGTCGACATCGGCCAGGGTCCAGCCGGTGCGCTGCATGAGTTTTTCGATGGCGCCGATTGGCGCGGTGGGGAACAGCGCCGGCGCGTCGGCGAACGCCGAGTGGCCGTGGATCACCGCCAGTGGCTTGAGCCCCAGGCGTTCGGCGCGGGAGCGGCGCATCAGCACCAGCGCGGCGGCGCCGTCGGAGATCGAACTGGAGTTGGCCGCGGTCACCGTGCCGCCGTCGCGGAAGGCCGGCTTGAGTTGCGGGATCTTGTCGAGACGGGCCTTCGGCGGTTGTTCGTCATCACTGATGAGCACCTTCTCCTTGCCCACGGTGACCTCCACCGGAACGATCTCGGCGGCGAAACTGCCGTCCTTGATCGCCTGCTGCGCGCGGGTCAGCGAGGCAATGGCGAAATCGTCCTGGGCCTGGCGGCTGAAGCCGTTGGCCTCGGCGCAGTCTTCGGCGAAGGTGCCCATCAGGCGGCCCTTGTCGTAGGCGTCTTCCAGGCCGTCGAAGAACATGTGGTCGATGATCTTGCCGTGGCCCATGCGATAACCGCTGCGGGCCTTGTCCAGCAGGTATGGCGCGTTGGACATGCTTTCCATGCCACCGGCGACCACCACTTCGGCGCTGCCGGCCAGCAGCAGGTCATGGGCCATGATCGCGGCCTGCATGCCGGAACCGCACATCTTGTTCAGGGTGGTGCAGGTGGTGCCTTTGTCCAGGCCGGCACCCAGCGCGGCCTGCCGGGCCGGGGCCTGGCCGAGGCCGGCGGGCAGCACGCAGCCGAACAGCACTTGCTCGACGCTGTCGGCGGCGATGCCGGCGCGCTCCACCGCGCCACGGATGGCGGCGGCGCCCAGTTGCGGCGCGGTCAGGCTCTTGAGGTCGCCTTGCAGGCCACCCATGGGGGTGCGCACGGCGCTGACGATTACGATTGGGTCATTGGCGAGGGTCATGGTGTTCTCCTGCGATTATTTGGCAGCCATGCGCAAGGCGCCGTCGAGACGGATCACCTCGCCGTTGAGCATGCTGTTTTCAATGATGTGGCGAGCCAGCGCGGCGTATTCCACCGGGCGGCCCAGGCGCGGCGGGAACGGCACGCCGGCGGCCAGCGAGTCACGCACGTCCTGGGTCATGCCGGCCATCATCGGGGTTTCGAAAATGCCGGGGGCGATGGTCATCACGCGGATGCCGAAGCGCGCCAGTTCGCGGGCGGCGGGCAAGGTCAGGCTGGCGATGGCGCCTTTCGACGCGGCGTAGGCGGCCTGGCCGATCTGGCCGTCATAGGCGGCGATCGAGGCGGTGTTGATGATCACCCCGCGCTCGCCATCGGCACCGGCCTCGCCTTCGGCCATGGCCGCGGCGACCAGGCGCAGCAGGTTGAAGCTGCCGATCAGGTTGACGTTGATCACCCGGCTGAAGCTGTCCAGACCGTGCGGGCCATTTCTGCCCAGGACTTTCTCGGCGCCGACGATACCGGCGCAGTTGACCAGCCCGTGCAGGCTGCCGAACGCCTCCACGGCGGCATCGACCGCGGCCTTGGCGGCGGCCTCCTGGCTGATGTCGGCGACGGCATGGCGGGCGTTCTCGCCCAGCGCTGCGGCCTTGGCGGCGACCGCTTCGGCATTGAGGTCGACCAGCATCACCCGGGCACCGGCCTGGATGAGCATTTCCGCGGTCGCGGCGCCGAGGCCCGAGGCCGCGCCGCTGACGATGAAGTTCTTGTTGGCTATTTGCATGGTGCTGTCCTCACGCGCTGGCCTTGTGGGCCTGCGCTGCTTGTTGAAGGGCGATTTCCTGATTGCGCAGGATGAAACGCTGCAGCTTGCCGCTCGGGGTCTTGGGCAGCTCGCTGACGAATTCGATTTCACGGGGATAGGCGTGGGCGTACAAGCGCTGGCGTACGTGCTGGCGCAGGGTTTCGGCCAGCTCATCGTTGGCCGCGTGGCCGCTGCCGAGCACGACGAAGGCTTTGATCAGTTCGGTGCGCTCCGGGTCGGGCTTGCCGATCACCGCCGCCTCGATCACCGCCGGGTGCTCGATCAGCGCGCTTTCCACGTCGAACGGGCCGACGCGGTAGCCGGAGGTGGTGATCACGTCGTCGCTGCGGCCGACGAAGCTGATGCTGCCGTCCGGGTTCAGCTCGACGGTATCGCCGCTGAGGTAGTACTTGCCGACGAAGGCTTTGGTCGGCAAGCCGTGGTAGCCGCCGAACCAGCACAGCGGCGATTGTTCGCGGTCGACGGCGAGGATGCCCGGCTGTCCGGCCGGCAGTTCCTGGTGGTGCTCGTCGAGCACGACGATGCGGTGGCCGGGAATGGCGTAGCCGGCGGAACCCAGGTGCACCGGGTGCTCAAGGCCGTGATGGTTGCACAGCACCATGCCCAGTTCGGTCTGGCCGTAGTGGTCGTGGATGGTCACGTCCAGTTGATCGCGGAACCAGCGGATCACTTCCGGGTTGAGCGGCTCGCCGGCGCTGCTCACCACCCGCAGGCGGCCCTTGATCGGCGCCGAGAACGCATCGCCGGCGGCAATCAGCATACGGTAGGCGGTCGGCGAGCCGGCCAGGTTGGTGATGGCAAATTTGTCGATGATCCGGCAGGTGCTCTCGACGCTGAACGGGCCGTCGAAAAAGGTCGTCGCGTGGCCCAGGGACAAAGGCCCGGTGACCGCGTAATAGAGGCCGTAGGCCCAGCCCGGATCGGCGAGGTTCCAGAAGTTGTCTTCGGGGCGCAGGTCGATGGCGTCACGCATGTAGCCCTGGAACGCGACGATCGCGCGCAGCGGGACTTCCAGGGGTTTGGCGGGGCCGGTGGTGCCGGAGGTGAACATCAGCAGGAACGGCGCCTCGCCCGACAGCAGGACCGGCTCGCAGTACGGGTCGGCGGCCTCGAGTTCGCCCTGGAAATCCAGGTCGCCACGGGCGGCGTCGGCCTTGACGCAGATGATCGTCGGGCAGTCTTCGACATCGTCGAGCTTGCCGCGGTTGTTCGGGTCGGTGACCACCACCTTGGCACCCGAAGCGTGCAGCCGGTGCTCGATGGCTTTCGGTCCGAACGCAGTGAACAACGGTTGATAGACCGCGCCAAGGCGCCAGGTGGCGAGGACCGTCACCAGCAGCTCTACGGTACGCGGCAGCAGGCCGGCGACCCGGTCGCCGGGGGCGACGCCCTGGGCCTTGAGCACATTGGCAAAGCGCGCGGCGCGGGCCTGCAGCTCGCTGAAACGGTAACTGGCGCTTTGTCCGTCGCGGCCTTCCCAGTGAAGGGCGATGCGGTCGTCCGCAGCGTGTCGGTCGCAGCATTCGACACAGGCGTTGAGCGCCTCGAGACTGCCGGCCAGCGCCGCCCCGGCCGCTTGCGGGTAATTGAAGGTACGTGCCGCCGCGCTGTAATCACGCATCGCCGAACTCCTCGTTTTTATTGTTGGAATAACGAAAGGTCCGGAGATAGTCGCGCTGGGGCCGACTTGGGGCAATGGTCAAAGCTGTCAATCTGGATGACTGGTTTGGCCATGGGACGACCCGCGTCGCCCCACGGCGGGCCGCTCAAACCGGCGGGTCTTGCCTCATCGCCTCGCCGGTCAGGCGCAGCGCCAGGTCCTGAAAGGCCGCGCTACGCTCAGCGGCGAGGCTGTTCATGCGCGCGAGGTATTCGCCCTCGGGCAGGCTGGCGTGCTGCGCGCCGAGTTCGTCCAGACGGTGCCAGAACCGGTCTTCAAGTTCAGCGAACGCGGCCGGGTGCTGTTCGCGCAGGTATTCCACCCAGTAATCGCGGCTGGCAATGAACCGCGGCAGTTCATTGCCCTGCTCGTCGGCACGCACGACACGCACCGCCTCGCGCAGGTCCTGCGGCGTCACGCCGGCGATCTGGCTGAAATCCATATGGCTCGGCTGCCCCGGCAACTCCAGCTCACGCGCCAGCCCCGTGCGATAGGCCAGGCTGACTTCCACCTCATCCACGCCACGCCCTTGGGCGTAACGCTCGGTGATCACCTGGCGAACGTGCAGTTCAAGCCGCTCCAGGCGGAACAGCCGTCGGCAAAACCGCAGCAGCACGCTATGCGACAGCCCCCAATTGGCTTGTCGGCGGGCCTGGTGGAGCAGGAAACGGACCTCCAGCACACTGAAGTTGGATTCCACACTGTCGGCGCAGGTCGTCGGTCCCGCCGCGAGGTCGAACAAGGTTTCCCGCAGCTCGGTGCTCTCCACGCAGCCGTTCAGCATGCGCCATACCCGCACCCGCAGATCGACCCCCGCCAGGCGGAACTCGGCCGTCGTCAGCAAGCGCCCCAGCAACGCGAAGAAGTCGCCGGAATTGGGCTCGGCATGCAGGCGATCCCACCGTTCACCGCGCTCGACCAGCACCTCGCCCTGGGCATCGTCGAGCCAGCGTTCACGCAACAACTCGCTCGATATCGGCACGTCCTCGGTCATGTCCCAGAGCCGCGCGCGGACCGCCGGCGAGAGCGGATTGCCCTGCAACAACAAGGCACTGCGGACGTGCTGGGGCGATTCGAAAAAGCCGTCCGGCAAGGTCGCCAATTGGTTGCCCCGCAAATCGGCGAACTCCACGAACGGCAGGCTCAGCACGCCCGGCGGGAGGCTGCGCAAGCGTGTCTGGCGCAGGCCCAGGCGTTGCAGGCGCGGCAAGCGGCTGACGTCCGGCGCCACATCCAACGGGTTGTGATCGAGGGAAAGTATCTCCAGACGGCTCAACGACGACAGGATCTGCTGGCCCATGGTGCTGATGCGGATCAGGTTGCTCTCCAGCACCAGGTGGCGCAGCTCCCGCATATTGCCAACGGCCTGTGGAATGTCGGTGAGGGCGTTGCCGCTCATATCGAGCCAGCGCAGGCGAGTGAAGCTTTGCAGGAACCCGCTGATGCGCTGCGACTGCTGCGCGTCAGGCAAGGTCAACTCGACCACGTGGGAAAAATCGATGTCCGCCGACAATTCCGGGAAATCCCCTGTCGCTACATAGCCGAGGTTCAAGCGATAGCCCAGCAAGGCGCCGTCAGTGCCGTGCATCGGCGCGGTCAGGCGACACCAGCAACGACGTATTTCCTCGACCACCCGGCGGCGACCATTGGCCTGTTGCGTGGTGGCCTGGAGTTGCCAGCGGTACAGGGTTTCCTCGAGATGATGAAGTGATCGCTGGTAGCGCAACAGCTCGCTCATCGGGTCATCGTGCGCAGCGCTGATGCCCTCGAGAAAGCGGCTCACTTCCTGGTCATCGAACCCCGGAAACAATGACCTGACCATGCTGGTCAACGAGGTTCGCCCCGTGGCCCCGCGCCCACTCAGCGGATAGCCCGGACGACCCTCGGCGGTACGCCGCAAGGGATTGAACACGCCCGGCCGGCTGGCCATGCCGATCAGCACCGGCACGCGCTGGCGGTCGGCGATGGCGCGATCGAGCAGCAGTTGTCGCAATTGTTCATCAGCCTGCTCGCCCTCCAGACCCAAGGCTTGAGCGTTGACCGGGCCAAGCCCCTCCAGGATGGCGTGGAACAGATTGCCTGGTTCCGCCTGGTTGCCCACCGGGTCCAGCTCACCGAACACGTCGAACTGCGCGCCGGCGCGCAGCAGGATCCGCACCTGCCGTGTGTCGGAGAGCGGCAACAGGCGCTCGATCACCCGGCCGTGCACCGATCCGTCGCGCAACTCGAAACTGAAGCCCTCGGGCCACTCGGGCAGATGACGCAACAAGCCGAAGGCCAGGCGCACGCTGAGGTCGGGGCACACGTTGTGCAAACACAGGCCCTGCAGCGCCTGGCTGACGCGCACCTCGCTCAACGCCAGGCGCGCCTGCTCGGCCATGGCCAGGGGAATTCGCCCGCGCTCGTCGATGGAGCGAAGCGCGGCCTCCCCCGCCTCGTCAATCAAGGCGCGGATATGCACGGCGGGCAAGCCGGGGAAATCACGCCGCAGCAAGGCGCCCCGGCTATCAAGCTTCGACGACTGCCGGGCCGCGGTGTTGTCGAACAGCAACGCCCGAAGCGACGGCGAACCCGATTGCCAAGTGGCCCGCTCGTCCACCGGCAAGGCGTGCGGACGGTTGAGCAACGCCTTGGTGTAGCCGGCCAACTCGGGGTCCAGCGCACTCATCGGCTGCCCCTGTTGCAGTTGCTCGAAGAAACGATCGATCCGCGCATCCAGGGCAAACTGCGCCAGCGTATGGCGCAAGGTTGCCGGCACCGCGCGCCGCTCCACCAACAGGCCGCGCAACATCGCCTCGTCGCCCCCGGCCACGGCGACCGCCCGTTCACACGCGAGGTCGCTCACGTCTTCACTACCGGGTAGCAGGCGGCGCAACAGATTGGCCGTGCCCTGCCATTGCAGAGGGTGCTCGCCGGGCAGCCACCAGGCACCGCGACCATTTCCGCTCAATATCGGTGTGTAGCCCTCCGCGCGGGTCGGATGAAGAATCAGCCAGCGACCACTGCGCGGATCCTGCCGGACTTCGAATACCCGGTCGCCCTGCCGCCACCACTGACGGCCTTGCTTGCGGATCAGACCGTCGGCGTCGAGCCGGTGCGGGAACGGCAACGACAGCAGCGGCAAGGCATAGGCGGACAGGTCCGCGAGCCACAGGCGCAGGGTTCCGTCGGCACGCAGCACCGGTAGCAGGCGGCCAATGAACTCACTGCGTTGCAAGGTCCGCACTACCGTGATCGCGGCCACCGAGCCGATCGTGGTCAGCGCCAGGTCGCGCACCACTCCCAACATGTGGTCGAGCGCTTCTTCGTGCTGGCCCCGGCGCCACTCCTGCACCCCCTCATACACCTCGCCGAGCATTTCCCAGACCAGGTTCACCAGCATCAATTCGCCGACCACCGGCAAGAACGACGCGGTCAACATAAGCACCGATACCCCCGCCGACTCCAGCGCGGCGATGCGCTGTTGGTACACCTCCAGGTCAGCCGCCGAGGTCGGCACGACCAAGGCGGCGGCATCGGCCTTGAGCCGGCTGATCCGATGCTGCACCAGGCGAGAGAACTCGACGTCCTGAGCCGTCAGCCCGACCACCTCCAGGTCCGGACGAGGGGCTTCCAGCCGCGACGCGAGCTTGATGACGAAACCCAGCCGATCATCCTGGGCGAGCAGGTGGGTGAAGCGGTCGCGGTAGGTGCTGTTCTTGAGGTCATTGCCCAGGTCGGTGGCGAGTGCGTACCACGACGAATATTGGCGCAACGGCTGGCGGGGATCATTGGGCCAATAGAAAACCAGTTGCCGCGGCGCTGCGCCGGCCTGCTCGCGAACGGCGCCCGGCAGGCCCTTGTCGCGCGCCTCGAAGATCAACACGCCCGGCACGGCAAAACCCAACACTTCCAGGAAGCGGCAGCAGACGGGCAACTGGCCCGGGTTCGCATGGGCATCGGCCGTGGCCAGTTTCAGCAAACCCTGCAGGGCCTGATCATCGATCTGGCCCCTCAGGCTGGCGCTGTGGGCATGCGCGGCCAGCGCGCAGCGCATGTCTTCGGCCAGCACGTGCAACACCTGTTGCAGCGCCTGGGTGTCGGCCGGTTGCAGAAGCGTTTCCAGGTGCTGCTGGTATTGGCTGCCGAGGTCCAGGCGGCGACAGATTTCGGCCAGGCGCTCCGGTGGCAGGTCCAGCATCTTGCCCGCCTGGACGATGCCGGCGCCCGGGTAGTAATTGCTGGCCTTGGCCTGCGCTCCGGTAAAATTTTGCAGCACGCGATGGAACAGGCTGCTGTCGCGGGAATAGAGCTTGAACGTGGGCAGGTCGACGTCAGTGATCGGAAACAACGGGCGCGTGACCCGCAACCGGACATCGCGCCACAGCGCCTCACGGATATCCAGGGCAACCTCACCCTCCTGGGCCAGCGCGTTCTGGAGCAAGGGGATGACGAAATCCTCGACCGGCCGGATCGACTCCAGCAGCCGCGCCACCCGCCCCTGCAACGCCTGGTGGGCAGCAAGGCTGGCCTGCAACTGATCGAGCCGGTCAACGGAGGCGGACTTGAGCCACTGCGGGGCTTGGGAGGCGATGAAACGGTCAATCGCCGAGTTGTCGTCCAGTGCCACGTCGGCAGATGAATCGGGGGAACGCGTGGATGAAGGTGACATGGGGTCCGGCTCCTCGATGAGAGCCGGCAGCCTATGAATCCCTTCCGCCCGCCATCAGCGGGAAACAGCGCACGGCGGTGCAGCGCGTCCTCCCAGGCAAACACCTCAGCCGCTGGCCAACACCAGACTGCGGTAGTGCCCCGGATTGCTCCCCGACCATTTGCGAAAAGCCTTGTAGAACGAACTGGTGTCGGCAAAACCGAGGCGCTCGGCGATCTCGGCGAAGCTGATATCGGCCTGGGCCAACCAGCCGATCGCCAGCTCCTTGCGCACGCTGTCCTTGAGCGCCTGGTAAGTCTGGCCTTCGTCCGCCAAGCGCCGGCGCAGGGTCGAGGCGGAGATGCACAGGCGCTGCGCCAGGGCTTCGGTTTCCGGCCACTCGGCAGCGGGCAGCCGGCGCAGGTCGTCCTTGATCCGCCGCGCCAGGCTCGCCGGGTCGCGGTACTTGACCAGGATGTTGCCCGGCGCCTCGGCAAGAAAGCGCTGCAATTCCTCGGCGCTGCGCCGTACCGGCAGGTCCAGGCAATCGGCGGCGAAAATCATCCGCGTGCGCGGGCGATCGAATTGCAGGTTCTGGGAAAACATCACCCGGTAGTCGTCGCAGAAATCCGGCTCGGCGCAGCGCAACTCGATGGCGAGGATGGGGATCCGCCGCCCGGCGAGCCAGCAGGCCACGCCGTGGACGATCATCCAGAAGGTGAAATAGGTGAAGGGTCGGCGCGGGTCCTGGTGCGGCTCGCCGATGACGATCTCAGCGAGGCTCTGCTGGCGCACCAGCGCCGGGTGCAGGTGTTCGAACATCAGCGTGAGGAATTCCAGCGCCGAGGCCAGCGCCGTGCCCACCGTGGGCTGGGCCATGGACGAGCGGCAGAGAAAGGCCAGGCTGCCGCTGCGCAGGCCGCGCGGGTCCATGCAAAAGAACTCGTCGTTGCAGCGCCGCGCCAGCAACCGCCAAAGCCGTGCATAGGCGCTGGACGGCACGCGGGCGTCGGGCAACGCCAGGCGCGCCGGATCGATCCCGACACGGCCCAGCACTTCCACGGTGGCCGCGCCGGGGGGGCAACTCTGCAACAGCGCTTCGCGCACCAGTTGCATGGAGATGGTGTCTTTCTCCGTTTTCAACGCTGTTTCGCCTTGAGTCGTGTTTGACCGGCATCTTAGGCCGGCACGCGGAAAAAACCAGTGTTCAGTCCTGGCCGGCCAGTTCGAGAAACGCCCGGATCAGACGCAACTCCCGACGCCGCTCCAGGCAACCGAGCATGTGCTGGTTGACCAGCCCGGCGCCCTCGATCGGGCGCGCCACCACCCGTGGGTCGTGGCTCAGCTCCGCCGAGGAAACGATGCCGATGCCCAGGTGCGCCGCCACCGCCTCGGTCACCGCCTCACGGCTGTCCAGTTCCAGCAGCACCCGCGGCTGCACGCTGGCAGCGGCGCACGCCTGGTCGAAGGTGCGCCGGGTAATCGAGCTGGGTTCGCGCAGCACCATGATCTGCCGGTCCAGCTCGGCCAGGGGCAGTTCGTGTTCGCTTTCGGCCAACGGGTGGGTGGCCGGCAGCAAGGCACAGATTCGCGACGCCGAGAGGCTTTGCAGGTAGACCCCCTTGCGGGGCTCGACCTCGGTCAGCACCGCCACATCGGCGTGTTCCGACAGCAGCGCGGCGAGGGTTTCCTGAGCATTGCCCAGGCGCAGATTGACGGTGATGCCCGGATAACGCTCGCGCAGCAGCGCCAGCATCGGCATGACCCGGTGCGGACCGTCGGCAGCCACTTCCAGGCGCCCGGTGAGCAACTGTCGGTTGGCTTCGAGCATGGCCTGGGCTTCCTCGGCGAGGCTGAACAGGGCGCGGGTGATCGCCGCCAGGCGGATGCCCTCCTCGGTCAGTTCGACCCGCCGCGCGGTGCGGCGCAACAGGGTGATCTGGTAGTGCTCCTCCAGCGCCTTGACGTGGCCGGTGACCGCCGGCTGGCTGATGAACAGGCGGCTGGCGGCGCGGGTAAAACTGCCTTCGCGGGCGACGGCATCGAAGGCGCGGAGCTGGAACAGGTTCATATCTATCGGCCTGACTTATGGCTGGCATAACGACAAACAATTTGATTGATGGCGCGCCGGATTGCAACGTAGCGCCCATAGATTCTGCCCACCGCCAGCGAGAACCCCCATGTCCGACGCCCCTGTCCTGCTGACCCCCGGCCCCCTGACCACCTCGGCCCGCACCCGCCAGGCCATGCTGATGGACTGGGGTTCCTGGGACCGCGATTTCAACCAGTTGACCGCCAGCCTCTGCGAGCAGCTACTGGGCATCCTCAACGGCCACGCCAGCCACCATTGCGTGCCGCTGCAAGGCTCCGGCACGTTTGCCGTGGAAGCGGCGATCGGCACCCTGGTGCCTCGCGACGGCAAGGTGCTGGTGCTGATCAACGGCGCCTACGGCCAGCGCCTGGCGAAGATCTGCAAAGTGCTGGGCCGCGCGTATAGCACCTTCCAGACAGCCGAAGACCAACCGACCACCGCCACCGACGTCGACCGCCTGCTGCGCGAAGACGCCAGCATCAGCCACGTCGCGCTGATCCATTGCGAGACCAGTACCGGCATCCTCAATCCGCTGGCGGAGATCGCCCAGGTCGTCGCCCGCCACGGCAAGCAGTTGATCATCGACGCCATGAGTTCCTTCGGCGCGCTGCCGATCGACGCCGCGCAGGTGCCGTTCACCGCCCTGATCGCCGCCTCGGGCAAATGCCTGGAAGGCGTGCCGGGCATGGGCTTCGTCTTCGCCGAGAAAAACGCCCTGGCCGCCGCCGAAGGCAACAGCCCTTCCCTGGCGATGGACCTGCATGACCAGCACGCCTACCTGAGCAAGACCGGCCAATGGCGCTTCACCCCGCCGACCCATGTGGTCGCCGCGCTGCACGAAGCGCTGCGGCAATACCACGAGGAAGGCGGTCTGCCCGCCCGTCACCAGCGCTACGCCGACAATTGCGCCGCGTTGCTCGACGGCATGGCGACGCTGGGCCTGCGCAGCTTCCTGCCGCCAGCGATCCAGGCGCCGATCATCGTCACCTTCCATGCTCCACGCGACAGCCGCTACCAGTTCAAGGACTTCTACGAACGGGTCAAGGCCAAGGGCTTCATCCTCTACCCCGGCAAACTGACCGAGGTCGAGACCTTCCGCGTCGGCTGCATCGGCTGCGTCGGACCGGACGGCATGCGCGCCGCCGTGAACGCCGTGGCCGCAGCGCTGCGGGAAATGGAAGTCGTGGATATCTGATTCATCCCCTCGCCAAATTTGCCGTTTGAACGATCAAGGACTCACTCACATGAACTACAGCAACCCGCAACGCCTGCAAGCCGCGATCCTCGACTGGGCCGGCACCGTGGTGGACTTCGGCTCCTTCGCGCCGACGCAGATCTTTGTCGAGGCCTTCGCCGAATTCGACGTCGAAGTCTCCATCGAAGAGGCCCGCGGGCCGATGGGCATGGGCAAGTGGGACCACATCCGCACCTTGTGCGACCAGCCGCAGATCGCCGAGCGTTACCGCAAGGTGTTTGGTCGCGCGCCGAGCGACGACGATGTGACTGCCCTCTACAACCGCTTCATGCCACTACAGATCGAAAAGATCGGCGTGCACTCGGCGCTGATCCCCGGCGCCCTGGACACCATCAGCCAATTGCGCGCCGACGGGCTGAAGATCGGCTCCTGCTCGGGCTACCCGAAAGTGGTGATGGACAAGGTGGTGGAACTTGCGGCGCAGAATGGCTACGTCGCCGACCACGTCGTGGCCACCGACGAAACGCCCAATGGCCGCCCATGGCCGGCACAGGCGCTGGCCAACGTGATCGCGCTGGGTATCGATGATGTCGCGGCGTGCGTGAAGGTGGACGACACCGTACCGGGCATTCTCGAAGGTCGCCGTGCCGGGATGTGGACCGTGGCGCTGGTGTGTTCGGGCAACGCCCTGGGCCTGACCTATGAGGGTTACAAGGCGCTGGACGCGGAAACGCTGGCCAGCGAGCGCCAGCGGATCAATGCACTGTTCGAGGGCTCACGCCCGCATTACCTGATCGACACCCTCAACGAGTTGCCGGCGGTGGTGGCGGATATCAACCGCCGGCTGGCGGCGGGGGAAATGCCGCAGTCGGTTTAAGCCAATGCAATTCGGGGCCGCGTTGCGGCCCCTGACATCAACCCTGATGCCGCGCCACCCACTTGGCGAAACTGTCGATAAAGCCCTGCAAAAACGGCCGCGCCTTCTCCGACAACTTGCCCTGCTCATCGAACAGGGTCGCCGCGCCGCCGATATACGCCTCTGGCTGCTGCATGCACGGTACATCGAGGAACACTAGCGACTGGCGCAGATGATGGTTGGCGCCAAAGCCCCCCACCGCCCCCGGCGAAACACTGACCACCGCGCCCGGCTTGCCGCTGAAGGCGCTCTGTCCGTAAGGACGCGACCCCACGTCAATGGCATTTTTCAACGCACCCGGTACCGAACGGTTGTACTCCGGGGTGACGAACAGCAGTGCATTGCTGTTCTTGATCTGCTCGCGGAACGCCTTGTAGGCTGCGGGTGGATCGGTGTCGATGTCTTCGTTGTAGAGCGGCAGATCGCCGATTTCGACGATTCTCAACGTAAGGTTCGACGGCGCCAGTTCACCAAGCGCCTGGGCGACCTTGCGATTCAGAGACGCCTTGCGCAGACTGCCAACCAGCACAGCAACCGTATAAACCTGGCTCATGACCACTTCCACCTGTACGAATAAAGGGAATTGGTAGTTATAGATGATGAGCCCTGCCTGTGAGGTTTTTTTCCTGGCGCACAAAACTTCCCCCTGCGCGCCATGGTCTATGGCCCACAGAGATCATTTTTTTCAGAGGTCGCAAGCAAAATGACAGCAGTACTGGTCGGGCAATTTCATGCACGGGACGCTGAAGGACGCATCTATCCCGTGCATGAGTTTCAGGAAGCTACTCTCCAGGCCGATGGAAATGCCGCCTCATTGCCGATTACCACGTACCGCCTCGCCATCGGTGATCGGGTCAATCATCTGGGTGAGGACCGTTTCGAACTGGTGCAGAGCGGCGTGGAGATTATCCGGATTCCTTGACATCACGGGATACGGCCTGGAAGTCCGGGCCGTTGCAGCATTATTGACCGCCCGGTTTTTCCGGGCGCAAACAAAAAGGGCGACCCTCGCGGATCGCCCTTTTCGTTTAACCGCCAACAGGAGCGGTAATGTTTGGTAGGCACAATTGGACTCGAACCAACGACCCCCACCATGTCAAGGTGGTGCTCTAACCAACTGAGCTATGTGCCTGCTGTGGGGCGGCATTCTACGCAAACGGTAGAGTGTGTCAACACCGGGTTACGGGAAATCTGCAAAAAAATCAGCGACTTTTAATCCCCCGCCAATAAACGCTGAAAACGAAAAAGGCGACCCTCTCGGATCGCCTCTCTCGTGACCGCCAACAGGAGCGGTGATGTTTGGTAGGCACAATTGGACTCGAACCAACGACCCCCACCATGTCAAGGTGGTGCTCTAACCAACTGAGCTATGTGCCTGCTGTGAGGCGGCATTCTACGCATTCGGCAAAGTGTGTCAACAGCTTTTTTAAGCTAAACCACTGAATAATAAAATTATTTACGCATAAACCCGGTTTTCGCTGTTTTCGACCGTCCGGCTGGCGGGTGTTTATTATTATTGATAGGATCTGCACATTCGTAAAAAATACAAAACACACAACTACAAAGTCACACAGATTCGAGGTACCGCCCCATGGCCGCCACTCCTTATCCACAGTCCTATTACGCCGCTTCGGCCAACCCCGTGCCACAGCGCCCTGCCCTGCAGGAAGAAGTCGAGACCGATGTCTGCGTGATCGGCGCCGGTTACACCGGTCTGTCCAGCGCGCTGTTCCTGCTGGAAAATGGTTTCAAAGTCACCGTGCTGGAAGCCGCCAAGGTCGGTTTCGGCGCGTCGGGCCGTAACGGCGGCCAGATCGTCAACAGCTATAGCCGCGACATCGATGTCATCGAGCGCACCGTCGGCCCGCGCCAGGCACAACTGCTCGGGCAAATGGCCTTCGAAGGCGGCCGCATCATTCGCGAGCGCGTGGCCAAGTACAACATCCAGTGCGACCTGAAAGACGGTGGCGTGTTTGCCGCCGTGACCAACAAGCAGATGGGCCACCTGGAATCGCAGAAGCGCCTCTGGGAGCGCTTCGGCCACACCCAGCTGGAACTGATGGACAAGAACCGCCTGCGCGAAGTGGTCGCCTGCGACAGCTATGTCGGCGGCATGCTCGACATGAGCGGCGGTCATATCCACCCGCTGAACCTGGCACTGGGCGAAGCCGCTGCCGTGGAATCCCTGGGTGGCAAGATTTACGAACAGTCCCCGGCCATCCGCATCGACCGTGGCGCCAACCCGGTGGTGCACACCCCGAACGGCCGCGTTCGCGCCAAGTTCATCATCGTTGCCGGTAACGCCTACCTCGGCGGCCTGGTGCCGGAACTGCAAGCCAAGTCGATGCCGTGCGGCACCCAGGTGATCACCACCGAACCGCTGAGCGATGAACTGGCCCGCACCCTGCTGCCGCAGGACTACTGCGTCGAAGACTGCAACTACCTGCTCGACTACTACCGCCTGACCAGCGACAAGCGCCTGATCTTCGGCGGCGGCGTGGTCTACGGCGCCCGTGACCCGGCGAACATCGAGGCGATCATCCGTCCGAAGATGCTCAAGGCGTTCCCACAACTGAAAGACGTGAAGATCGACTACGCCTGGACCGGCAACTTCCTGCTGACCCTCTCGCGCCTGCCGCAAGTGGGTCGTCTGGGCGACAACATCTACTACTCCCAGGGCTGCAGCGGTCACGGCGTGACCTACACCCACCTCGCCGGCAAGGTACTGGCCGAGGCGCTGCGCGGCCAGGCCGAGCGTTTCGACGCCTTCGCCGAACTGCCGCACTACCCGTTCCCGGGCGGTCACCTGATGCGCGTACCGTTCAGCGCCATCGGCGCCTGGTATTACACGCTGCGCGACCGCCTGGGCGTATAAGCCTGGCGGCCGTCAGCGCCCGAGGGCGTTGACGGCCTGCCGCGCGGCCTGCTCCTGGCCTGCCTGGGCCAGGTCATTCGCCGCCTTGAGCCAGCGTTGCCGGTCCACCTGGGCCGGCAGTTGCTTCGGTTGCTGCACCAGCACCGCCCAGCCCCCTTCCTTCTTCCACGCCGATTCGAACGAATCAAAGTCCATCAGCATCCGCCGACTATTCCCCGCCCGCAGCAGCACACGCTCCTTGTAGCGGTCGTAGCCGACCAATAGGGCGTAACGCGGCTCACTCCAGAACGCCGAGCCTTCCTGATAGCGCAACAGCACCGGATTGCCCGCCGCCACCTGCGTGAGCAGCGCCGGCAGCCTGCTGTCCAGCGGATAAACCACCATCCCGTATTGCCGGGCTACGGTCTGCATCGACGCCTGCAGGCGTGCCTGATCCTGGGGCAGTTTCAGCGCATCTTCCAGCAGCCCCGGCGTGATGCGTACGCCTTGCTGCGAGAGGATCGCCGCCAATGCCATCGGCGCGCTCTGGTTGGCGTTGCCGCGGAAAAACGGCACCGTGCCGAGTTCGACCCGTTGCGGCAGTTGCTTGAGTTCGGAAGACGGCTGGCTGGCGCAGCCGGCCAGGGTCGCGGCCAGCAGACAGGCGGCAAAAAGACGGCGTGGCGTTGTGGAAAGGATCGGCATGGGTCCTCGCTTGAGCGGATGCCAGGCAGGCAACGCCCGGGCTTGAGCGGCGATCATAGGCCGACAGGCGGCATCGGTATAGCCCGCGTCCGCCTTAGAACAAAGCTGCCCAAGGCCTCAGACCATCGGTCAATAGCCTGAAATAAGTGAGCGTCTAGACTAATGAGGTGTCTGAGTTACTGGTCCTGCCTGTACTGAAGAAGGAGGCACCCATGAGCCTGACCATGGTTATTTTCATGTTGATCGCAGCCTGGCTGAGTGTCGCGGCTGCCATGTTGTGGGGCGTGTTGCGTATTGCCCGTCGTCATCACCTGCACCATCAGAATCCCGAGCCGCCCGTGAATGCACCAGCGCCGGCACCTCGTCGAGTGGCTCGTCGTCACGTTGGCGCCCACTGAATCTGCTGCTCGCGCTCGTCTGAGCATAAAAAAGGTTCTTCACGGAATACTGGGGGGCTTTAGGCTTGAGTGCTCTGAGCTTATCCATTCTTTTTGGCGAGGCTGCCGGCCCCTTTCGCCTCTACGGCGAGTCCATTTTGTCTTGGCAAAATAGACTCGCCGTAGAGGCGAAAGGGGCCGGCAGCCTCGCCGCATCGAACGGATAAGTCCGCAAAGCCAAAGCCAAGCCAGAACCAGAACCATAAAAAAGGGGCCCCTGAAAAGGAGCCCCAACTACAGCACGCAACAGATTCGTTAAATCAGCCCTCGCTGGCCTCACGCCGCTGGCGAGCCTTGCGCGAGAGAATGTTCAGCACCTCGATCGCAGTAGAGAACGCCATCGCCGCATACACGTAGCCTTTCGGAACGTGGGCGCCGAAGCCTTCGGCGATCAGGGTCATGCCGATCATGATGAGGAAGCCCAGGGCCAGCATCACCACGGTCGGGTTGTCATTGATGAACTTGGCCAGTGGATCGGCCGCTACCAACATCACGATCACGGCGCTGACCACGGCAATGATCATGATCGGCAAGTGCTCGGTCATGCCCACGGCGGTGATGATGCTGTCCACGGAGAAGACGATGTCCAGCACCAGGATCTGGCCAATGGCCGCTGCAAAACCCAGGGTAATGGTAGACGACGCCTTGGATTCTTCCTGGGCCCGTGGATCAACGCTTTCGTGGATTTCCTTGGTGGCTTTCCAGAGCAGGAACAGACCACCGGCGATCAGGATCATGTCCTTCCACGAGAAGCTCTTGCCGAGGATGTCGATGACCGGCTCGGTCAACTGGACGATCCAGGCCACGGTGCTGAGCAGCGCCAGGCGCATCACCAACGCCATGCTGATACCGATACGCCGCGCCTTGGAGCGGAATTCCTCAGGCAGCTTGTTGGTCAGGATCGAGATGAAGATCAGGTTGTCGATGCCGAGGACGATTTCCATGGCCACCAAAGTGGCCAGGGCAACCCAGGCGGTCGGGCTTGCGGCGAGTTCCAGCAGGTATTCCATGGATCAGATCCTGAATCGTTGTTGAGAAAAGGTAGATCAGATTTCCTGACCGTCAGTGTCCTTGGTGTCTTCTTTCTTTTCCGGCTGTGTACCGGTGGCGTCGTTAAGCGCCTGCTGGGCGGCCTTGTTGGTGTCGTCAATGGCCTGTTTGGCCGACTCGGCAGCCTGGTTGAGCATCTGCTGGGCGGACTTTTCGGCCTGTTCGCAGCCGGTCATGGCGAACAGGGCCATTACAAGGACCAGGGGCGTACCGATGGATTTGAGGTCAAGCATGGGGTCTTCTCCGAAGTGTTTTCGCTGCCACAACAGATGGCACCGCAATGGCAGGGGATTCTAAATATCTTGATACATCAGGAAAATTCGTATTTTCAACGGTTATACTTCGGTTTTTCCGAATCGGGGATTGTCATGCTCAATTACCGGCAACTGCATTACTTCTGGGTCGTGGCCAAGACCGGCAGCATCGTGCGTGCCTGCGAACAATTGAACCTGACCCCGCAGACCATCAGCGGGCAGATCAGCCTGCTGGAACAGACCTACGGCATCGAGTTGTTCCGGCGGGTCGGGCGCCAGTTGGAGTTGACCGAAACCGGTCGCCAGGCCCTGTCCTACGCCGAGCCGATGTTCCAGATCGGCGGCGAGCTGGAAGCCATGCTGCGGGCGCAGCCCAACGAGCAGCAGGTGCTGTTTCGGGTTGGGGTGGCGGATGTGGTGCCCAAGTCGATCGTCTACCGGCTGATCGCGCCGACCATGGAGCTGACCGAGCCGCTGCGCATCAGTTGCCGTGAAGACAAACTGGAGCGACTGCTGGCCGACCTGGCGATCCAGCGCCTGGACCTGGTGATCTCCGACAGCCCGATGCCCAGCCACCTGGATATCAAGGGCTACAGCCAGAAGCTCGGTGAGTGCGGTATCAGTTTCCTCGCCACGCCGGAGCTGGCAGCGCGTCTGCCGCTGCCCTTCCCCGCCTGCCTGCAACACGCGCCGTTGTTGATCCCCGGCCAGGAAACCATGGTGCGCAACCGCTTGCTGCGCTGGTTCGCCGAGCAGCAGTTGCAGCCGCGGATCGTCGGCGAGTTCGACGACAGCGCGTTGATGCAGGCTTTCGGCAAGTCCGGTAGCGGGATTTTCATTGCCCCCAGCGTGATCGCCGAGGAGGTCTGCCGGCAGTACGACGTCGAACTGATCGGCCAGACCGACGCGGTCACCGAGTCGTTCTATGCCATTTCGGTGGAGCGCAAGGTCAAACACCCCGGCATCGTCGCCATCACCGAGGGCGCGCGCCGCGAGCTGTTCAACTGGCCACTGGCTTGAAGCGCGTCAGCCACAGGGCCAGGGCCAACGCGAGGGCAATCAGTATCGCGGCGACATAGCCGACATCCGCCAGACCCAGGCGGTCGATCACCGCGCCGCCGATCAGCGCCCCAAGGCCGATGCCCAGGTTACCTCCGGCGATATTCAGCGAGGCGCCGAAGGCCGGCGCTTCGGGCGCGGCCTTGATCACCCGGACATGGCTGACCAGGAACAGCGCCGCCTGGGCCAGGCCCCAGAACGCCAGGGCCAGCACCAGCCCGACGCTGGACTGGATCGCCGGCACCACCGCCAGCAAGCCCACCACCAGCAAGGCGCAGAAGCCCGCCGAAGCCAGCAGCGGATGACGGTCCACCGCGCGCCCACCCAGGCTGTTGCCGATCAAACCCACCGCGCCGAAACCCATCAGGTACCAGCCAACCCGGTCGCCGTCGAAGCCGGCCAGGCGCTCCAGCAGGTCCGCCAGGTAGGTGTAGGCCGTGAACATGCCGCTGAACACCAGCACCGACAACAGCACATGCCCCTGCAGCAGCGGGCTGCGCAGCACCCGGAACTGCCCGCGCAGCGAGGTGGTTTCGCTCTGCCGTGGGGTGTGCGGCAGGTAGCGCCACAGCAGCAGCGCCTTGGCCAGCGATAACAGCGCCAGCGCGGCAAAGGCCACCCGCCAGCCCAGTGCATCGCCGAGCAAGGTGCCGAGGGGAATGCCGAAAACCGTGGCGCAGACCACGCCAAAGCTGATCTTGCTGATCGCCCGTCCGGCGTAGGCCGGGCCGACGATATCCACCGCCGTTTCGCTGGCCAGCGCCCAGAACACCGGCAGGCCCAGCGCCGGCACCAGCCGCGCCACGGCCATCACGTAGTAGTCGGTGGCCAGCGCCGCCAGCCCGTTGGAGGCGGCAAACAGTAACAGCACGCCGACAAACAGCCGCTTGCGCTCGAAACGCGCGCACCAGGCGGTGAGAAAAGGTCCGCAGCAGGCCACAGTGAACGCGAACAGGGTCACCAGCAGGCCGGCCTGGGAAACGCTGACGTGCAGGTCCCGAGCGATTCCCGGCAGCAGGCCGATAATGAGGAATTCAGTGGTCAACACGGTGAAGCCGGCGGCGGCCAGCAACAGGATTGGCAGGAACATCCAGACTCCAGCGATGAGCGCATCGGCTCAAAAAGGTCGCGCATGGTAACAGTCACCGGCATGGCGACCTACCGTCGGACCGGGGGAAATGGGTGAGGTCGCGAGCTCTGTGATAGAGTTCCGCCCTTTTTTCGACCGGCGCCACCCGCCGCGTCGAGGCATTCCGTACCCGGGCGATCCCCGGGCCCTGAACACGATCGAGTCAGATTCGTTATGTTGCCTGTTCTCAACCTGCTCAACCGCACCAGCCTGGTGCTGCAAATCCTCATCGGTCTGGTGGCCGGCATCGCCCTGGCGCTGCTCGCGCCGCAGGTGGCGGGCAACCTCGCCTTTATCGGCAAAGTGTTCGTCAGTGCGCTGAAGGCCGTGGCGCCGATCCTGGTGTTCATCCTGGTCATGGCGTCCATCGCCAACCACAAGCACGGCCAGCAGACCCATATCCGGCCCATCCTCGTGCTGTACCTGTTCGGCACCTTCGCCGCGGCGGTGGTCGCGGTGGCGGCGAGCATGCTGTTCCCGTCCACGCTGGTGCTGAGCACCGAAGGCGCGCAGATGAGCGCGCCCGGCGGCATCGCCGAAGTGCTCCAGGGCCTGCTGCTGAGCGCCGTGGACAACCCGGTCAACGCGCTGGTCACCGGCAATTTCATCGGCATCCTGGCCTGGGCCATCGGCCTCGGCATTGCCGTGCGGCACGCTGGCCCGACCACCCGCACCGTGCTCGACGACCTGTCCAACGGCGTGACCCTGATCGTCCGTGTGGTGATCCGCTTTGCCCCGCTGGGCATCTTCGGTCTGGTCGCTTCGACCCTGGCCCAGTCCGGTCTCGGCACCCTGGTCGGCTACCTGCACCTGCTGGCGGTGCTGATCGGCTGCATGCTGTTCGTCGCCCTGGTGATGAACCCGCTGATCGTGTTCTGGAAAATCCGCCGCAACCCGTTCCCGCTGACCCTGCTGTGCCTGCGCGAGAGCGGCATCACCGCCTTCTTCACCCGCAGCTCGGCGGCGAACATTCCGGTCAACCTGGCCTTGAGCGAGAAGCTCGGCCTGCACGAAGACACCTACTCGGTGTCGATCCCGCTGGGCGCGACCATCAACATGGCCGGCGCCGCGATCACCATCACCGTGCTGACCCTGGCGGCGGTACACACCTTGGGCATCGCCGTCGATCTGCCGACTGCCGTGCTGCTCAGCGTGGTCGCGGCGGTCTGCGCCTGCGGCGCCTCGGGCGTGGCCGGTGGCTCGCTGCTGCTGATCCCGCTGGCCTGCAGCCTGTTCGGCATCCCCAGCGAGATCGCCATGCAGGTGGTGGCGGTGGGCTTCATCATCGGCGTGCTGCAGGACTCGGCGGAAACCGCGCTCAACTCCTCCACCGACGTCCTGTTCACTGCGGCCGCCTGCGAAGCGGAAGCTCGCCGCGGCTGATGCCATCACGACCGGTGGCATCGTGCCGCCGGTCGCTTGTGTTAACCCTGTCACAGCCCTAGGCTAGGGGCTTTCCATGCACAGAGACAGGGTCATGTCCGAAGAGCAAGAATCCCCCGCCACTGCCCGCTTCAACGCCACTGAAATCCGCGTCCTGGGCTCGCTTATCGAAAAGCAGGCGAGCAACCCGGAAACCTATCCCCTGACCCTCAACGCGCTGATGCTGGCCTGCAACCAGAAAACCAGCCGCGAACCCGTAATGAACCTCGCCCAGGGCCAGATTGGCCAAAGCCTGCGTGCCCTTGAAGGCCAGGGCCTGGTCCGCCTGCAGATGGGCAGCCGCGCCGACCGCTGGGAACAGCGCGTGGACAAGGCGCTGGAACTGGTGCCGGCGCAGTTGATCCTGATGGGCCTGATGTTCCTGCGCGGGCCGCAGACCATCAACGAACTGCTGACCCGCAGCCAGCGCATGCATGACTTCGACGACAACGACCAGGTGCTGCACCAGCTCGACCGCCTGATCGCCCGCGGCTATGCCTTGCACCTGCCGCGTCAGGCGGGCCAGCGGGAAGACCGCTACACCCACGCGCTGGGCGACCCGGCGGAAATCGAGGCGATTCTCGCCGCGCGCCAGCAAGGGCCGGGGGAACGCGGGGTCAGTGGCGTGTCGGCTGAGCGGATCGAGGCGCTGGAGGCGCGGATTGCGGCGTTGGAAGAGCGTTTGGCGCTGCTCGAATAAGCCAGCGCTTCAAGGGCCTTATCGCTGCGGTTCGGCGCCCAGACACGCCAGCGATGAGGCCGGCAGGCACCACACTCAACCCCGAGCGAACGCCACCGCCTTCGCCACCTGCTCCGCCGTCGGCCGCACTCCGGTGTAGAGCACGAACTGCTCCAGCGCCTGCAAGGCGATCACTTCCAGCCCGGTAATCACCGCTTTGCCGCGCGCCTCGGCCGCAGCGATCAGCGGCGTGCGCGCCGGCATCGCCACCACGTCGAACACCGTCCGCGCCGCGTCGATGGCCTCAGGGTCGAACGACAACGCCTCCGCCTCCGCACCGCCGGCCATGCCGATGGGCGTCACGTTGACCAGCAGCGTCGGTCGAAGCTCGTCCAGCTCAGCCCGCCATTCATAACCGCAGTTCTGCGCCAGGCTCCGGCCCGCCGCTTCGTTGCGGGCAATCACGGTGCCGCGCGTAAAGCCGGCATCACGAAATGCACTGGCCACCGCCTTGGCCATGCCGCCACTGCCACGCAGGGCAAACGGCTGCGCCGGGTCAAGCCGGTGCTGTTCGATCAACTGGCGCACCGCCAGGTAGTCGGTGTTGTAGGCCTTGAGGTGGCCGTTGCTGTTGACGAGGGTGTTGATGGAATCGATGGCCGCGGCGGATGGGTCCAGCTCGTCCACCAGGGCAATGCAGGCTTCCTTGAACGGCATCGACACGCCGCAGCCGCGGATGCCCAGGGCGCGGATGCCACCGATGGCGGCCGGCAGATCAGCGGTGGTCATGGCCTTGTAGTAGTAATCCAGCCCCAGTTGCTCATACAGGTGATTGTGGAAGCGCACGCCGAAGGTGCCGGGGCGGCCGGCGAGGGAAATACACAGGATGGTGTCTTTGCTGGGGGTCATGAACGGACTCCTGGAAACGGCGAAAGGCACAGTATGCCCAACCTCGCCGCAGACCGTTGATCGGCCCTTACATAACCTTTACTCAGCCCCCCGCAACTCCGCTCCCGGCCGCGGTCATAGTGATATCCCCGGCCCGTCTTTCCGGTCGGGGTAACGCCCTGCGAGGAATCAACATGAACCGTCATATCCCCGGTATCGCCCTGCTGATCGGCGCCCTGGCCCTGTCCGGACAAGCCTCCGCCCATGGCGGCGGTGGCTGGCAAGGTGCGGGCCCTATACTCGGCGCGGCCGTAGTGGGTGCCGTGGTCGGCGCCGCCGTTTCCGGTGGTCACGACCGTACTGTGGTCGTCGAACGTGCCCCGGCGTATTACCCGCCGCAGCCCGTGTATTACCAACCGCCGCCGCCACCGCCGGTGTATTACCAGCCCTATCCGGTCGTGGAACGCTATGTACCGGTGCCGCCGCCGTATTACCGCGAACGCTACTACGGCCCGCCGCCCGTCTATTACGGCCACCCGCGCTGGTAGTGGGTTTTATCAATGAACACTATTGAGAACACTGATTTCTCGCTGGCCGGATCCACACGTAAGGTACGCGCCATGACCCAAAGGGAGCACTCACCATGGCCAGTATCAGCATCATGTCCGTTATCGGTAGCGCGGTTCCGCCGGCGCTGAGGGAATTGGGGCTGCTGGCCTGCTGGTACCTGATACGTGACGGCGAGAAGATCGGCGGCCCGATCACCTCGCTCACCGATGCCGAGGCGCTTGCTCAGCGTATTGCCGGCGAAGGCTTCAGAGCCTGAGGTCAACCTTCTTTCCCTTGTGCGTTTGCTCCGCACACCTCCCTTGCCCCGCCTTCTTGGCGGGGCTTTTTATTTGCGGCAGGATAGCGGCCCGCTTTCAGGATGAAGGAACTTCGGCGTGGAGATCGCCAGCAATCTGCTATTTACCGCTGTATTCATTGGCGCCCTCGGCGTCACCGGTTATATCAGCGCCCGACGGATACGCGAGCGCCAGCGCAGTGTCGCGGACGAATTCGCGGCGGCGCTGAAGCGCCAGGGCGTCGGTGACCACGAAATCCTCCAGGAACAGATCACCCCCGCCAGTCTGATGGAACTGCTGCAAGTGCGACGGATCCTGCGCGACAGCCAAGGCAATCACTACCTCTACATCCACATCAGCGACAGCCCCGGCGTGCTTCGCCCACTGACCCGGGAGCGGGCAATGCTGTCCATGGGTAAAACGCTTTAGGTTCAACCGCGGCGGGTCACCGTCAGGGCCACCGCGGCGATACGCTCGACCCGCTCGTAGCCAGGCTCCAGCAGTTGCTCGCCAAACACGTCCGGGTCGATTTCCTCGTAGAACCAGGCCCATTGCGGCGCGTCGAGGGTGTCGCGCAGCGCCGCCAGGAACGGGTCGCTGCCGTCGACCATGGCCACGCCGGTATACAACACCAGGCTGCCGCCCGGACTCAGGCGCTCAAGCGACTCGCGGACCATGCGCACCGACAACCCCTCGCCAAACGTCCCGCCACCATGGCGATACGTGCGCTTGCGGGCATCGAGCATGTATGGCGGGTTGGCGACGATCAGGTCGAAGCTGCCATTGACGCCCTCCAGCACATCGCTGTAATCCACCACGACATTGCCCAACTCGGCCAACGCCACATTGATCGCGGCGTAGCGCAGCGCCAGCGGGTTGATGTCCAGCGCGCTGACCTGAGCATGGCGCCGCGCCCGGGCGATCAGCAGCGCACCGATGCCCGTGCCGCAGCCGATTTCCACCGCTTGCTCGATCGGCGCGCAACTGTCGCGCAGGTGCGCCTCCACCACACGGGCGAAGCGGTAACTGTCCGGGCCGAAAAACACCGCGTCAGCGGTGTCGGTGGGAAAGCCCGAATGCACCAGCAGCAAGCCATCGACGGTCGACCAGCGCACCTGGCTGCGCAGAGTCTGGTCGCTGGTGCTGATGATTCCGGCCTGGCGCATGTGCTCCAGTTCATCCGGCGACAGCAGCGAGGCTTCGAACGGCCGGTTCCAGCCGAACACTTCGCGCATCGTCCGGGCCGGCAGTTGCTCGACGCGCCCGCTGTAGCGCTGGTGGGTCAGTGGCGTGGCGCAGATAAAACGATAGCCATCGGCGTGCAGACGACGCCCCAGGTGCAGCAGGGCCTCATCAGTTTGACGTTGCTCATCGGTCAGTTGCATGGCTGTGGCCTCCTTTCAGCCCGGTGAGTTGCACGTAGCGCTGGGTTGCCGCCAGCCCGCGTGGGCTGGCATGGCGGTCCTTGCCCATGGCGTCGATGAGTTGCGTCACCGACAGCCCATCCGGCAAAGCCGGCAACAACGGCTCGGCGAGGGCGACCGGCCTGTGCCGGCGCTTCTGCGGCTGCCAGTCGCCGGCGATCCAGTCGTGCAGCAGTTGCTTCTCGTAGGGACTTAACACGCCGAACATCACCGCCTTCGGGCCCTCGATCAATTGCCAGAAACGGCTTTCAGCCGGGTCGCGATCGCGCAGGATCCAGCCTTTGTCCTGCAACACCTGGAGAAACGCCGGGAAACTGCCCGGCGCGGACAGCCACTGATTGACCGTGCGCCCGTCCAAGCGGCAGTGGTCAGAATGCAGGTGCTGGCCGAAGATCCGCTTGCGCTCAAGCGCCGCGAGCAATTCGCTTTCCAGGTCGAACCCGGCGGCGATGTCCATGGAGCCGGCGCTCAAGTCATTGAGCCGATAACCGCGGGCGACACGCCGATAGAACGCCTCGCCGTCCTGCTCTGGCCAGAGTTGGCGCAGGGCCTCCAGGGCCTTGCGCGCATGACCGGTGCTGGCGTTGTCGATGGTGACGTGGAGGCGGAAGTACTGCGCGTCAATGCCCAGTTCCTCCAGCTCGAAGGTACTGATCAGCAAGTGCAGGGGAAGCTGTTCATAGCCAAGGTTGTAACCCAGCACTTCGGGCAGGAAACGCTCGCTCTCCTGGCCGAGCGCCAGTTGCAGTGCCCCTTGCAGATAGCGCTCGTCGGCCAGCGGTAGCTGCTCGTGACAGCCCAGGCCGGCGAGCAGGCGGCGGAAAATCACCACGTGGTTGCAGGCCGGCTGGCCATCGCCGAGTTCTTCCAGATAGATGCGGATCAGCCCGTGGTAACGCGGGTCGTCCCAGTGATGCAGGGCGCCCTGCAGCCAGGCGCCGTCGACGCACTTGGTCGGCGTGACCTGCTGGAGAAAATACAGCGCATGTGCGCGGCTGCCGAACATGCGCCGGGGCGCGCCGTCACGACGTTCGGCGAGGTAGTCGGCGTACTGCCGGGCGACCTGCAACGCATGTTCCTGGCTCCACGCCTCCAGTTGCTCGGGAGACGCCGGCAAGTCATCGGCCAGGGCATCGGCGCGACGCAACTGGCCGTTCAACCACGCGGCAGTGTCAGGGCAGTCGCCGCGCAACAAGGCGCGATAGCGGGCCTCCAGGCTGTCGGCCTGTGCTGCGGGAGTGGCAATGACACCCGCCAGATCTGACATTTGATTCATGACCACCCCTCTTCCACGCGCTGACCTTGCTTATCCAAGGGAGGCGCTGCGCGCAGGGGAAGTTCAGAACGATTGCGCCACGTCAGGATGGGCGGGAGGCGGCTTACCTTAGGCTTGCCAGTGCGGGATCGATTAAAGATTATTCATATTTGAGCTAAGGGCTGGAGAGCAATCGACAGGCTCTGAGCCATACTCCAGAATGTCACGATTAGAAAAATAAAAACTCTTGCACAGCCAACGACATACCTTCTTTTAGTGAGCACTTACGTGAAAACCTCTCTTTCGATTCTCAGTCTGCTGCTGGTGCTCACCGGCACCGCCAGCGTTACGTCGAATGCTGTTGCCCAGCCTGCCACTGCCCAGGCGCAACGAGATCCTTCCACCCTTCACCTGGCCTCCGGCAGCGCCATGCTGGTGGATCTGCAAACCAACCAAGTGCTCTATTCCAGCCATCCCGACCTGGTGCGACCGATCGCGTCGGTGACCAAGCTGATGACCGCGATGGTGGTGCTGGACGCCAAGCAGTCCATGGATGAAATGCTCACCATGACCATTGCCCAGACCAAGGAAATGAAAGGCATCTATTCGCGGGTGCGCCTGGGCAGCGAGCTGAATCGCCGGGAAACCCTGCTGATTACCCTGATGTCGTCGGAGAACCGCGCCGCAGCAACCCTCGCCCACCACTATCCGGGCGGCTATGGCGCGTTCATCAAGGCGATGAACGCCAAGGCCAAGGCCCTGGGCATGAGCAATACCCGCTATGTGGAACCGACCGGGCTGTCGCCGAACAACGTTTCCACCGCCCGCGACCTGACCAAACTGCTGATGGCCGCGCGCAATTACCCGCTGCTGAGCGAGCTGAGCACCACCCGCGAGAAGACCGTCGCCTTCCGCAAGCCCAACTACACCCTGGGCTTCCGTAACACCGACCATCTGGTGAACAAGCCCAACTGGGACATCAAGCTGACCAAGACCGGCTTCACCAACGATGCCGGGCATTGCCTGGTGCTGCTGACCAAGATGGACAACCGTCCGGTGGCGATGGTGATCCTCGATGCCTTCGGTAAATACACCCACTTCGCCGATGCCAGCCGCATGCGCCAATGGCTGGAGACCGGCAACGCCAAGCCGGCGCCGGCGGTGGCGATTCGTTACAAGGCGGATCGCAGCCAGAATCGGCCGCAGGCGGATTGATCGGACGCTTTATCGCGAGCAAGCTCGCTCCTACAGAGCACATTGCCCCTCTGTAGGAGCGAGCTCGTCGGGGCGCCGAACCGTCGCGATGCGCACCCCAATGAAAAAAGGCCCGGTCATCTGACCGGGCCTTTTTTCATTATCAAGCGGTGGTATTCACCGAACTTCCCGCCGAGCTATCACCCGCCTCGGTCAGCGCCTGCAGCAACGCACCGGTCGCCTGCAGCAATTGCCCGGTGGTGGTCGCCACCGCCGCCTGGGCGGCCGCTACCTTGACCGATTTGGTGCGGTCGTCTTCCTTGCTGGCCATGGCTTCCTGCAGTTGCTTCTGCTGCTCGGCCAGTTGCTTCTGCAACTGCTTGACCTGCTCGCGCAGTTGCTTGACCTCCTGCGACTCGTTCGAATCAGCGGTCTCGGACTGGGTCGCCGCGGCCTTGCCTTCGCTGCGCACAGCAGACAGATCAGCCTTCACAGTGCCTTCGACCGGGGTCGCCTGACCGTCAACGTTGGTTTTCGCAGTCACATTGCTACGCACACCTGCAATCGAAAGGTTCGACGCCAGGGACTGGATAAGATCGGCCATGAGAGAAAACGTCCTGAAATTAAGGTCTGTCATGACATCGGCCGTTACAAACAAAACTTTAGGCCGCCCGTCCCCCATAAATTTCCCGCCCGGTTCTTCGTCCTTCCCCTGATACCGATCTCTGTCCGCGCACCGGCGGGATCGCCCTCCTGAACCGGACCGAGATGGCAATGACCAGACCCCGTTCCCGCAAAGCCCTGTACATCGGCCTGCCGCTCGCCCTGGCGGTGAGCCTCGGCGCAGCCGCCGCCGGCTGGCTGTACTGGAAAGACGACACCGGCTACCCGCGCAAGATCGTCGAGCAGGCCAACGCCCTGCATGAACACATGATCTCGTTCGACAGCCACATCACCGTCCCGCTGGAATTCGGCAGCGCCGGCCGCGAAGCCGACAAGGACGGCCCGGGCCAGTTCGACCTGGTCAAGGCCGGGCGCGGCCGGCTGTCCGGCGCCGCGCTGACCATCTTCGGTTGGCCGGAGCTGTGGAACGGCCCCAACGCCCCGCACCGCCCCACGCCCGGCTTCGTCGACGAAGCGCGGCACCAGCAGGAAGTGCGCTACCAGATCATCAGCGGCATGGTTCGCGACTTCCCCAACCAGGTCGGCGTCGCCTACACCCCCGACGACTTCCGCCGCCTGCACGGCGAAGGCAAGTTCGCCATCTTCATCAGCATGCTCAACGCCTACCCGCTGGGCACCGACCTGTCGCAACTGGACCTGTGGACCGCGCGCGGCATGCGCATGTTCGGCTTCAGCTACGTCGGCAACAACGCCTGGGCCGACTCTTCGCGCCCGCTGCCGTTCTTCAACGACACCGCCGACGCCCTCGGCGGCCTGTCGCCGCTGGGTGAGCAGGCCGTGACCAAGCTCAACGACCTGGGCGTGATCATCGATGTGTCGCAGATGTCGACCCTGGCCCTGGAAGACGTCGCCCGCCTGAGCCGTGCGCCGCTGGTCGCCTCGCACTCGGCGCCGCGGGCGCTGGTGGACATCCCGCGTAACCTCAGCGACAAGGAAATGCAACTGATCAAGGACAGCGGCGGCGTGATCCAGATCGTCGGCTTCCCCACCTACCTCAAGCCGCTGAGCAAGCCGACCCTGGACAAGCTCGAAGCGCTGCGTGCCCGGTTCGACCTGCAACCGCTGCAAGGCCTGGCCAATGCCCTGATGCCGGGTGACGCGGTGATCGCCATCTGGCCGGAATCGCGCTTCGGCGAATACGCCAGCAACCTCTATGGCATCGTCGAGGCGGAACCCAAGGCCGGCCTCAAGGCGTTCGGCGACGCCATCGATTACGCGGTGAAGAAAGTCGGCATCGATCACGTCGGCATCGCCTCCGACTTCAACGATGGCGGCGGCCTGGCTGGCTGGAAAGATGTCAGCGAGATTCGCAACATCACCGCCGAGCTGCTGACCCGCGGCTACAGCGAGGCCGATATCGCCAAGCTCTGGGGCGGCAACTTCCTGCGGGCCTGGGAGCAAGTGCAGAAAGCCGCCCGCCCCGTCGCCTCCCTCACGCCTTGAACCGGAACGCCCGCGCCATGACCGACCGCCGCACCTTTCTTAAGCAGGCCGCCGTACTGAGCGCCGGCCTGCCGTTGGCCAGCACCCTGGCCAGCGCCGCCGAACCCATACCGCAGACCGCCCGCGCCGCCGCGCCCCTGAGCGGCCCGGACAAATGGCGCAACCTGCGCGACCTGTTCCCGCTGGACCGCGAGACCGCGCACTTCGCCAATTTCCTGGTCACCGCCCACCCGCGCCCGGTGCAGGACGCCATCGACTACTACCGCCGCGAAATCGACCGCAACCCCGCCGCCTTGATGGACTGGGAAAGCCAGTACGAGTGGAACCGCGAAGGCGAAGTCCGCGAATGGGCTGCGCGCTACCTGGAAGTACGCCCAAGGCAGATCGCCCTGACCGGCAGCACCACCGAGGGCCTGGGCATGATCTACGGCGGCCTCAACGTGTCCGCCAACCAGGAAATCCTCACCACCGAACACGAGCACTATTCGACCCACAAATCCCTGGCTTTCCGCACCCAGCGCCAAGGCACCAAGGTGCGCAAGCTGCGCCTGTTCGACAACCCGTGGGACATCTCCAAGGATCAGGTGCTGAGCACCATCGACAAGAACATCCGCCCGGAAACCCGCGTGGTCGGCATGACCTGGGTGCACTCCGGCAGCGGCGTGAAACTGCCGGCCGGCGAGATCGGCGAACTGATCCGCCAGCACAACCGCAACCGCGATGAATCGCGGCGGATCATCTACGTGGTGGACGGCGTGCACGGCTTCGGCGTCGACAACGTGCGCTTCGCCGACTTCAACTGCGACTACTTCATCTCCGGCACCCACAAGTGGATGTTCGGCCCTCGCGGCACCGGGATCATCTGCGCCGCGTCGGAGAAGATGCAGCACCTGACGCCGACCTTCGCCACGTTTTCCCAGGAAGAAGACTTCGCCACCATCATGACCCCCGGCGGCTACCACGCCTTCGAGCACCGCTGGGCGGTGGGCAAGGCCTTCGAGTTGCACCTGCAACTGGGCAAGGCCGACGTGCAGGAGCGTATCCACCAGCTCAACGACCAACTCAAGGCGCGCCTGCTGGAGCACAAGCAGATCCAGTTGGTCACGCCAAAAAGCCGCGAGTTTTCCGCCGGCTTCACCTTCTTCCGCATCAAGGACCGCGACCCGGACGCCGTCGCGGCCTTCCTCTGCGACAACAAGGTGATGGTGGACGCCGTGTACCGCGATGTCGGCCCAGTGATCCGCTTCGCGCCGAGCCTGCTCAACAACGAGCAGGAAATCGACCGGGCCATGGCCCTGCTGACCCAGAAACTCTGAAATAAGGCCCCCTCATGACCTCCACCTTCTCCCGCCTGACCCTGGCCGCGCTGCTCGGCGCCGCCAGCCTGCCCGCCCTGGCCGCCGACGCCACGCCCGGCGCCGTGTTGCGCGACTGCAAGGCTGCCTGCCCGGACATGGTCGTGCTGCCGGCCGGCAGCTACATGATGGGCACCCCGGACGACGAAGTCGGTCGCCAGCCCGACGAAGGGCCGCTGCACCAAGTGACCTTCGCCAAGCCGTTCGCCATCAGCCGCTACCAGGTCACTGCGGGTGAGTGGGACGCCTACGTGCGCGAGTCCGGAGCGAAGATCGCCGACGGCGACACCCGCCCGGGCCGCGAATGCAAGGCCAGCAAGCCGCGTTACAAGCAGGGGCCGAAACAGCCGGCGGTGTGCATGAGCTACCACGACGTCGAGAACTATGTGGCGTGGCTGTCGAAGAAAACCGGCAAGCACTACCGCATGGTCAGCGAGGCAGAACGCGAGTACGCCGCCCGCGCCGGCAGCACCGGGCCGTTCCCGTTCCCGCTGGACCCGGACGCCGAGTACGAAATCAGCCGCAACGCCAACGTCTACGGCCCCAAGGACGGCTACAGCTTCACCTCGCCGGTGGGCAGCTACGCGCCGAATGACTTCGGTGTGTATGACATGCACGGCAACGTCTACGAGTGGGTCGCCGATTGTTATCACGACAGTTATGTCGGGGCGCCGGCCGATGGCAGCGCCTGGGCCACGGCAGGCTGCGACATCGTCAATATTCGCGGCAACGACTGGGGCGAAGCGCCGATCTTTTCCCGCTCGGGCAATCGCAACAATGCCCATGCCACCGCTCGCGGCGACTGGATCGGGTTCCGGGTGGCGCGGGAGCTCTGACCAACGGCGGTAAATTTTTTCGGGGTGGTTTCGTTTATGCGCAGAAGGGCTCTGTGGATGAGGCCCCAGAGACCCGCACAAGGAGCAGTGAGCAATCACACCATCCTGCAAAAAGCTCGAAAATTGGCCAGAAAACCCGCCTCCGAAGCATTTGCTTACATTTCTACTGGTGGGTTTTCAATTCTCGTTCGTCCTTATAAGTGCAGCCCTCAGGTTGAGCGTCGGCTCGACCCCACTTTTTACGAACAAGACAGAAGCAATGGCCCAACAATCGAAAAAGTCCAAATCCAGGTTGTGGTTCCTCGTCCACAGCTGGCTCGCTCTGCCGATCTGGTTCTTCGTGCTGATCGTCTGTGTCACCGGCACCCTGGCGGTGGTCAGCCAGGAGATCGTCTGGCTGGCGAACCCCGACGTGCGCGCCAGCAAGCCTGACGGTGATGCCGAACGCCTGAGCTTCCAGCAGGTACTCGACGTGCTGCACAAGGCCGAGCCGGACATGGCCGTGCGCTTCATCAGCCAGCCGGACGGTTCGCACTTCGCCCTGACCGCGGCAGTAACCTTCCCCGACGGCACCGCGCCGACGCTCTACGTCAACCCGTACACCGGGGCGATCCAGGGCAAGAGCCCGGAGTTCAACTTCGAAGCCTTCACCCGCGCCCTGCATGGCTGGTGGCTGGTGCCGTTCACCAACGGCTATAGCTGGGGCTGGTATCTGGTGTCGCTGTTGGGCCTGCCGATGCTGGCCTCGCTGGTCACCGGGCTGGTGGTCTACAAGAAATTCTGGAAGGGCTTTTTCAAACCGGTGCTGCGCTTCAACCACGGCGCGCGGATTTTCTGGGGCGACTTCCACCGCCTGAGCGGCATCTGGTCGATCTGGTTCATCGCGGTGATTTCCATCACCGGCACCTGGTTCCTGATCCAGGCGATCCTCGGCGACAACCACATCACGATTTCCACCGAGCCAGTCACCCCGGTGATCGCCCGCGAAGACGTGCCGCTCTCGGACAGCCTGAAACCAGTGCCGCGCATCGACCTCGACGAAGCCACCCGCATCGCCACCACGCAGATTCCCGGCCTCGACGTCACCTTCGCGCAACTGCCGTCGAACGCCTACGGGCACATCTACCTCGGCGGCCGCGGCTGGTATCCGCTGATGTTCCAGACCGCCAACGTCAACCCCTACACCCGGAATGTCGACGCCTCGTTCCTGGTCTCGGACCGCTCGGCGCTGGAGTTCGTCACCGAGTCGATGCGCCCGCTGCACACCGGTGACTTCGGCGGCCTGGCCATCAAGCTGATCTGGGCCTTCTTCGGCCTGTTGCTGTCGATGATGGTGCTCAGCGGCCTGCTGATCTGGACCAAGCGCACCGCCCAGGCCACCGCCGCCGCGCTCAAGCGCAGCGAAAAGAAACCGCGATCGCGCCAGGTCGCCCAGGAATCCGCCACGCAGGTGCAACCATGAGCCAGACCCTGAATGCCGCCGTCAAGCCGAGCCCGCTGAAGCAGGCGTGGCTGAAGTGGCGTTTCCACCTGAACATCCTGTTGCTGCTGATCCCGCTGGGCTTTATGCCCAAGTACTTCGCCGACGCCGCGCTGTTTCGCGGCGACAGCGGCCTGGGCGCGACGCCGATCGACGATATCCAGGTCGGCCCGTGGAGCCTGACCCTCGCCGAGCTGCGCGACGAAGCCCCGCGCCAGGACGGACCGGCCGGCTACTTCAAGTCGTTCAACGCGGCGCTGTGCAAGACCTGCATCGGCGAGGTCAAGGCCGCCTACCTGCGCATCGGCAAGCCGCGCAGCCTGCGCGCCGCCGGCACGATTTTCTTCGGCACGCCGTACCGCATGGGCACCAGCCTGCCGGTGCCGGAGCGCACCCGCGCCGACGCCGAACTGTGGATCACCCTCGAAGGCTGGGACGGCAGCATGCACCAGGCCTCGGTCCCCCTGGCCAAGGCCTCGCCCGCCACCGTCGCCTGGCTGAACAAACAAGGAGGCAAATGATGAAACTCAAGGCCGGCAGGCTTGCCCTGCCCCTGTTCCTGCTGGCGCTCGCCGGCCCCGCCCTGGCGCACAACCCGATGTGCCAGTGCGAGCCGATCGACGGCGAGCAGATCAAGTGCACCGGCGGCTTCTCCGACGGCAGCGGCGCACCGGGGGTGACCCTGGACGTGATCGGCTACGACGAAAGCGTGCTGGTCCCCGGCAAGCTCGGCGACGATTCGACCCTGACCTTCAAGCGCCCGGCCGGCGAGTTCTATGTGCTGTTCGACGCGGGCCCCGGCCACGTCGTGGAAATCGACTACGCCGACATCGGTGAGCCATGAGCCGGGTCCAGGTGGTCCGCCCGGCCGGCGCCGGGCATGAAACCCTCTACGTGCTGCTGGTCGCCCTGCTGATCCTGGCTCTGGCCGCCACGGTGGTGGCGCTGCGCGGCGAGCGCGAGGACGAAACCCGGATCGAGGCCCATCAACTGGATGCCCGCCGCGATCTCAACGCCGCCGAACAGGGCATCTACACCGACCTGCGGGTGGCCTTCGACGAAATCCAGGCGCGCCGCGAAGAAGAGCCGGGGCTGGTCAGCATCGAGTTGCTGGTGGAGGAAGGCTTCGCTCCCTTCGTCGCCGATGCCAGCAGCGTCACCCGTGGCGAACACCAGTGGCGTCAGGTGCCGGGCAATGCCTACCTGGGCCTGAGCCCGCGCCCGGAAACCGCTGGCAGCTTCCTGCTGCTGGTACCCGAGGCGCACGACGGCAACGCCGATGTCTGGCTCAACCGCACCGCCCAGCCAGCCTTGCCCGCCGAACTGTCGGCCAGCGCCCTGCAAGACGCCGGCTGGAAACAGATCGCCGCCCACTATGACGCCGGTGTCACCCGCCAGCATCAGCACTGACCGCCAAGGAATGCCCATGCTCCGCTCCGCCCTCGTCCGCGTTCTCAGTCTGTTCGTCGCCCTTGCCCTGCCCGCCCTGGCCCTCGCCGAAAACGGCAAGCCGCTGCGCATCGGCATCACCCTGCACCCGTACTACAGCTACGTCAGCAATATCGTCGGTGACCGCGCCGAGGTGGTGCCGTTGATTCCCGCCGGCTTCAACCCGCATGCCTACGAGCCGCGCGCCGAAGACATCAAGCGCATCGGCTCGCTGGACGTGGTGGTGCTCAACGGCGTGGGCCATGACGACTTCGCCGACCGCATGATCGCCGCCAGCGAAAAACCGAACATCGCCACCATCGAATCCAACGCCAACGTGCCGCTGCTCGCCGCCACCGGCATCGCCGCCCGTGGCGCCGGCAAGGTGGTCAACCCGCACACCTTCCTGTCGATCAGCGCCAGCATCGCGCAGATCAACAACATCGCCCGCGAACTGGGCAAGCTCGACCCGGACAACGCCAAGTACTACAGCAAGAACGCCCGCGACTACGCCAAGCGCCTGCGCAAGCTGCGCGCCGACGCCCTGGCGCAACTGACCGAAGCGCCAAACCCGTCCTTCCGCGTCGCCACCATCCACGCGGCGTATGACTACCTGGTGCGCGAGTTCGGCCTGGAAGTCACCGCGGTGGTGGAACCCGCCCACGGCATCGAGCCGAGCCCGGCGCAACTGAAAAAGACCATCGACCAACTGCATGCGCTGGACGTCAAAGTGATCTTCTCCGAGATGGACTTCCCGTCGGCCTACGTCGAGACCATCCAGCGCGAGGCCGGGGTCAAGCTCTACCCGCTCACCCACATCTCCTACGGCGAGTACACCAAGGAGAAATACGAGGTGGAGATGAAGCGCAACCTCGATACCGTGGTCCGGGCGATCAAGGAGAACCAGGCATGACCGTGGCCGAGAACGTCGTCGCCGCACCGCGCGGGCCGTCCATCGAGTTCAGCGGCATCGACCTGACCCTGGGCCGCACGCGGATTCTCGATCAGGTCAGCTTCCAGGTCGCGGCCGGCAGCGTGCACGCCATCGTCGGCCCCAACGGCGGCGGCAAGAGTTCGCTGATCAAGACCCTGCTCGGGCAAATGCCGCACCAGGGCCGCCTGGCGCTGAACTGGCCGGACAACGGCCAGGTGATCGGCTACGTGCCGCAAGCCCTGGAGTTCGACCGCGGCCTGCCGATGACCGTGGACGATTTCATGGCCGCCATGTGCCAGCGCACGCCGGCCTTCCTCGGCCTGTCGCGGCGGGTGACGCCGGCCATCGACGCGGCCCTGGCCCGGGTCGGCATGCAGGACAAACGCAAGCGGCGCATGGGCGCGCTGTCTGGCGGCGAACGCCAGCGGGTGCTGCTGGCCCAGGGGCTGATCCCGGCGCCGCAACTGCTGGTGCTGGATGAACCGATGTCGGCGCTGGACGAAGCCGGTGCCCAAGTGTTCGAACGCCTGCTGCAGGAGTGGCGCCAGGCCGGGACCACCGTGCTGTGGATCGAGCACGACCTGGAAGCCGTGGCGCGCCTGGCCGACCGGGTTACCGGGCTGAGCCGGCGAGTGCTGTTCGACGCGCCGCCGAAAGAAGCGCTGACCCCTGAGCGGCTGCTCGGGCTGTTTTCCATTCACCCGCGCAGCGAGAGCACCGCCTGATGAACTACGAAGAATTCCGCCTGCTGATCCAGGGCTGGGCGTCCTCAGGCTACCTGCCCGAAGCCCTGGCCTACGGTTTCGTGGTCAACGCCCTGCTCGCCGGCCTGATGATCGGCCCGGTGCTCGGCGGCCTCGGCACGCTGGTGGTGGTCAAGCGCTTCGCCTTCTTCTCCGAGGCCGTGGGTCACGCGGCGCTGACCGGCGTGGCCATCGGCATCCTCCTCGGCGAACCCTACACCGGCCCCTACGGCAGCCTGTTCGGCTACTGCCTGCTGTTCGGCATCCTGCTCAACTTCCTGCGCAACCGCACCGGCCTGTCGCCGGACACCCTGATCGGCGTGTTCCTTTCGGTGTCGTTGGCGCTGGGCGCGAGCCTGCTGCTGATGCTGGCCGGCAAGATCAACGTGCACATCCTCGAAAACGTGCTGTTCGGCTCGGTGCTCACCGTCAGCGGCCAGGACCTGGTGGTGCTGGGTATCGTCGGCAGCCTGGTGCTGGGGCTGGCGCTGCCGCTGTACAACCGCATCATGCTGGCCAGCTTCAACCCGCAACTGGCGGCGGTGCGTGGCGTCGCGGTGAAGAGCCTGGACTACCTGTTCGTGGTGCTGGTGACGCTGGTCACGGTGGCGGCGGTGAAAGTCATCGGCGCCATCCTGGTCGGCGCGCTATTGGTGATTCCGGCGGCGGCGGCGCGGCTGGTCAGCCAGTCGCTGAAGGGCTTCTTCTGGGCGTCGGTGCTGATCGCCACCTTCAGCACCCTGATCGGCATCCTGCTGCCCATCGTCTTCGACCTGCCGGTGCCTTCGGGCGCAGCGATCATCCTGGTCGCCGGCAGCTTCTTCGCCCTCGCCGCGCTGGCACGCGGCCTGGTTCCACGCCTGCAAGGAAACCCGGCATGACTCCAACCCTCAAGCACCTGAGCCTGGCCCTGCTGCTGGCCGGCCTGCCCCTCGCCAGCCACGCCCAGAGCGCGGCGAAACCCGCCGCGCAACAGGCCGCCGGCGTCACCGTGCTGGCCTCGCTGCCGGTGACCTACGGCCTGGGCAGCCTGCTGCTGGACGGCACCTCGGTCAAACTGCAACGGGCGGCGCCGGCGAACATCCCCGCCAGCCGCCAGCCGTCCTACTTCAGCGGTCGCGGCCTGGCGAGCCTGCAGAAATCTGCGGGCAAGGCTGACGCGGTGATCGGCCTGCGCTCGATCTGGAACGACGACCCGCTGTATCCGGTGGCGCGCCGGAGCAATATCCGCATCGTCGAAATCGACGCCGCGCGGCCGGTGGACGGTGCCCTGCCGGGTATCGCCGTACAGGGCAACAACGTGTTCTCGGGTTACCCGTGGCTGAACCCGACCAACCTCGGGCGCATGGCCGACGTCCTGGCCAGCGACCTCGGGCGCCTGTCGCCGGCGGACCAACCGAAAATCCAGAGCAACCTCGCCGCCCTCAAACGCCAGTTGCTCGACCTCAGCGCCAGCAGCGAAGCGAAGCTGGCCGAGGCCGACAACCTCAGCGTGGTCAACCTGTCGGATCGCCTGGGCTACCTGATCGGCGGGCTGAACCTGGACCTGATCGACCACCCGCAAGTGGCCGACGACCAATGGACGGCCGAACAGCTCAAGCACCTTGGGGACGAGTTGAAAGGGCAGGATGTTGCCGTGGTGCTGCACCACAAACAGCCGAGCCAGGCCGTGGCGGACGTGATCGCCGCGTCCGGCGCGAAGCTGGTGGTGGTGGACACCGACAGTGACGACACATTGGCCGGGTTGAAGGCTGGGGTGGAACAGGTGGTGGGGGCGTTGGCGGGGAGTCAGGGTTAAACCAAGGGCCCTGTAGGAGCGAGCTTGCTCGCGAAGGGCCGCACGGCGGCCCTCGCCTTTTATTGCTTCATACACCGCTGATACCGCTCATCCACCCGTTTGGCGAACCACGCCGTGGTCAATTGCCGGGTAATCTTCGGGCTCTTCAGCTCGATCCCCGGCAACACCGCCCGCGGCACGCGCTTACCTGCCGCCTTGTCGGCCAGGGCAAAGACCTGTTGGTACAAACGGGTTTCCTCGAACTCATAACGGTCGCCCTTCTCCAACTGACTACGCAGGGTCGGGTTGCGCATGCCGAACTCCTCGCCCAGCCGCCGCGCCGCCTTTTCGGTACTCCCCGGCAGAATCGAACCCGGCGCGATCAGGTCGCCATCCAACGCCAACTCCACGCCAGTGACCCGGCTCAGCGCGCTCTGAAACGCGGCGTTGCGGCTGGCGTACCAGCCCGCGTTGAAATCGGCGAAGCGATACAGCGGCTGGTCGTAGTTGGCCGGATACCCAAGCAAATGGGCGATGCCGAAATACATCCCGCCGCGCCGGCTGAACACCTCGTTGCGCAGGCTGCCGTCATGCGGGTAGGGATAGTCACGGGCATGGGCCTCGGCAAAATCGATGCTGACCTGCATTGGCCCGCCGGTGCGCACCGGGTTCAAGCCGCCGAGCAGCGACTTGCCCAACGGCAGCGAGCCGGTCAGTTCGTCATAAAGCTGACTCAGCTCCCGCTCACTGCGCACCGCCGCCAGGCGCTGGTTCCAGGTTTTGCCATTGGCCGAGCGGGTGTCGAGGGCGGCGTCCACCAAGGCTTTCGGCACAAGCACCCGGGCGGCGCGGCGGTCGATTTCTTCGCGGGCGATACGCCCAAGGTTGGGCACTTTAGGGTCGGCGCTGAAGGTGGATTCCTGCTCGGTCACCGCCAGCACCGCGCAGATATTCGACTGGCTGGGGTCGAGCTTCTGAGTGGTGAACGCCGTCTCGATGTCGCGGGCCCAGCCCTGACGATCACTGACGCTGGCCGGCAGCAGCGCGGCGATGCGCGCCCGGGCCTGCTCCGGTGTCACCTGCTGTTTCGCCTGCTGGCCAGCGCAACCGGCCAGCAGCAACAGCACCAGCATCAACCCCGTCAATCGGCTCACTGGCTTCACTCCCCTGCCCGGACAATGCGAACACGGTAGCGGGGGCCAGCGGCCCAGGGCAAGACGCTACTTGAAACTGCCCGGCACGCGCCTGCGGTTGGTGATTTCCTCAAGTCCCCTGGCGCCCGGTATGTCCGACTTCAGCGGGATCGAATCGTCCTCGAGATTCGCCAGCACCTGCTCGTAGTTTCGCTTGACCACCTGGTGCGCCGACTGTTCCCGCTCAAGATCGCTGGCCAGGTCCTGGCAGCGGGCGCGCAAGTCGCGCAACTGATCCTTCAGGTCGAGAATGGACTGTTCCTGCAGGATCGCCTCGCCCTTGAGTTCGTCGAAATCCGCCTGGCTGCGCAGCAGCTCTTTTTCCGCCTTGCCCAGCGCCCGCTTGCTCGCACGCAGCGCCTTTTCCTGCTCGCTGGAGTGTTCGGCGCTGGCATCGGCCAACTGCCCGAGCAACTTCTTCAACACCGCCGGTTTGAACTCGACAAGATCAGTGGCACGCTCATCGTCCGGCAGGATGACCGACGCCACCGCCGTGAATTTCACCCCGGCGAGAAACTGCAGTTTCTTCGGCAGCGGGTTGTTCTTGCCGTAATCCGCACGCAAGGTGCGCTCCAGTGTCTTGCCCGATTTACGTGCCATTCGCTTGGGTCTCCTGTTCAGCAACCCGGTTTGTTCAGTTCGGTACCGATGGTCACCGCAGTCACCTTCACCCCCTTGAAACTCTGGTTGGCGACCTCGTCGAAGTCGCGCTCGCAGTTGAAGCGGGTGTCGATGACGAAATCCTGGCCCTTGGTTTTTTGCATGGCCTCGCTCCACTGGTTCGAGGCGTTGATGGCGGCATCGTCGGCCAGCACAGCCTCCAGCAGAACCTCGGTGAAGTTGACCGCGTGCGGTCCCTGCCAAAGCGCGTACACCGAGGGATCAGCCGCGTTGCCGCACAGGTGCAGGCAGTCGGCATAGAACTCCAGCTGGCCGCCGCTGGATTCACTCATCGCGCCGAAGGTCAGCGGCTTGTTGGCGGGCGGCGCGAAGGTGCCGATGAAGCTGGAAAGATCGGCCTTGCACGAAGGCGAAAGCTGCAGGCGCAGTTCACTGACAGTGCCGCCCGCGGCGTTGGCGGAGATTTCGCAGCCCTGCACGCGGTAGCTGTGGACATCCCCCACCGAGGTCCTGGCAATCCCGGCGATGGATTCGAAATAGCGCAGGTTGGTGCCAAGCATCTCGCCATTGAAGACCTGGGCCACCGTGGCCTGGGCCTGAGCCAGTGTTGGCAGGCAAGCGAGCGTAAGGGTCGAACCGAGAACAGCCAGTGCGCGGGAAGCCATCGATACATCCTGTCAGTGTGGAAATCCAGCGCGCACTTTAAAGCAGGGAATATCGAATTGCCATCAACCTCAGGGCTGCTCCCCGACCAGGAAGGTCTTGCTGATCTGGCGGAATTTCTCGTGGCCGGCGCTGCGCATCAGTTCGAACAGCACCATTTCGCGGGTGACGATCTGCGCGCCGGCATCGCGCATGCGTTCGAGGCCGGTGGCTTTGCTGAACGAGGTGCGGCTGTCGCAGGCATCGGCCACCACGAACACCTGCTTGCCCAGGGCCAGCAGTTCGAGCACGGTCTGCAGCACGCAGACATGGGTTTCCATACCGCACACGATCACCTGCTCGCGGGCCAGCAGCGTGGCGGGCAGGCATTCGCCGGCCACGCAGGAAAAGTGCTGTTTCTCCACCACCGTGGCGCTGGCTGCGACGTCCAGCAGGCTGGCGACGGTGTGGCCGAGGCCCTTGGGGTATTGCTCGGAAATCACCGTCGGCAGCCCAAGCTCTGCGGTGGCGGCGAGCAGCCAGCGGGTGCGCGCCAGGGTGCCAGCGGGGTCGCTGACCGCGCCGATGAGTTTTTCCTGAACGTCGATGACCAGCAGCGTGGCCTGGGAGGAATCGATCAGCATTGCGTGGTGGCTCCTTGCAGTCGGGGGGTGTCCGACTATGCAAGCCCGGGGTGCCGATGGCAACCGCCGGGCCGGCATCGCCGGGCTAGGCCGTCAGGCGCAGGGGCTCCAGCGCAGCGCTGAGCACACCCAGCACGCGGTCTTCATGTTCGTGGATGAAGAAGTGCCCGCCCGGAAACACCTCCAGGGAGAAATCGCTCTGGGTTTCCGCACGCCAGGCCAGCAACTGCTCCTCGCTGGCGCGGTCGTCTTCGCCGCCGAAGACGTGCAGCGGACAGCGCAGGGCCGGACGCTGGCGATAGGCGTAATGCCCGCAGAGCAGGAAGTCGGCGCGCAGGATCGGCAGCATCAGGCTCATCAGCTCTTCGTTGGCCAGCACTTCCTCGGGCGTGCCCTGCAAGGTGCGCAACTCGTCCATCAGCTCGGCATCGCTTTTCGCCTCGCGCAAACGGGCGCCGTCATACTCCTCGCGGCGACTCGGCGCGGCGGTGCCGCAGGCGAACAACGCCACCGGCGGGCGACAGCCCAGCGCCTGCAGTTCATGTACCAGCTCAAAGGCCAACAACGCGCCGAGGCTGTGGCCCAGCACGGCGTAGGGCTGGTTGGCGGTCAGCCGTTGTTCGGCCGCCAGTTGCCGGGCCAGCGCGGCCAGGTCGGTGTGCAGCGGCTCGGCCAGGCGGGCGCCACGGCCCGGCAACTCGACCGGACGCACGTTCAGCCAGGCCGGCAATTTGCGCCGCCAACGGCTGTAGACCATGGCGCTGGCGCCAGAGTACGGCAGGCACAACAGGGTCAGTGACGACACGCCAGGCCCCTCAGGATGCCGCCGCTGCGGCGGCCATCTTCTGACGCAGGCTCAGCGGGCGCATGTCGGTCCAGACCTCGTCGATCCAGGCCAGGCAGTCCTTCTTCAGGCCGCTTTTGCCGGCGGTGCGCCAGCCTTCGGGGATCGCTTTGTAGTCGGGCCAGATCGAATACTGCTCTTCGTGGTTGACCACAACCTGGAACACGATGTCGTCGCGATCGAAAACGGAAGTCATTGCTTGTCTCCTTCATTGAATGACCGCACACCGCCGGGGCGTGCGTCGATGATCTATGAACGAGCGAGGCGGGCCGGAAATTAACCCGCCCCAGCGGGCATGGTGGGGATGAGGCTAAAAGCTGAAGCGGTAACTCACATCCGAGTGGTTCGACGGGCCTGGCAGCCCGACGATACCGGGCGCGGTCGGCGTTGCCGTGCCGTTGGACACCGCATAATCGAGCATGGCCTGCGGCTGGTCAGCGGGATGGGTCGGGCCGTTGGCCAGCTCGAGCCGGGCGATGTCCGGCGGTGATATCCAGTTGCCCGCGTTGGGTCGGGAGGTGCCGGGCCGCGGGTCGCGGTTGAAGTCGCCGAGCATCACGAACGGCGTCTCGGTATGCCAGCTCACCTCACGCAGCACCCACGATGAATTGGCCCCGCCTCCCGAAATGGCGTGGAAGTTGAACACCGTCACGTGCTCATGGTGCAGCGCCGACCAGCGCCTCACCCGGATGCCCAGTGCCGGGCGGTAAACGGGGGCGGTCACGGTGACGCCATCGGAGACGACCACCATGTCATGGATGTCCAGATCGCTGGTTCCCCGCACAACGATCGCCAGGTTGACCCGCAAGCGCTGAACATCGAGAAAGAACACGTGATAGACCTCAGGACGCGCGACCGTCCCCAGGTTCCACAGGTAATGGTCGATCTGGTGGGCAACGCCGAACTGGTCATTGATCTGCAACTGCGCGCTGAGCGTCGCGGAGGCGGGCGCACTGCCCGCCTCCTGCAGGACCACGATGTCATTGGCCCGCGCCAGTTGCAGCACCCGGGTGCGCCACTTCGACTCCGTGGAGGCCGAAGCGCCCTGCATGTTCCAGGTGGCGATAGCGAAACTGAGCGTCGGCCCGCTCTCCTCGGGTCTGCCGATTTCAATCTGCGGCGAGCCGTTATGGACCATGACCCGCGCGGGGTAGTCGTTACTCCCCTGCAGGCGGATATGGGCATGCCAGGGACCGCACGCCGCACCGACGATATGCTGCAAGCGGCGCAGGGGATCGCTGGCATCGAGGAAGAACGGGCCGGCGTGGCTTCTCAGGCCGTTCATGATCAGCGCATGGTGCAGGTGGTAGAAACTCAACAGCGTCGAATACAGCTGCGCCCGCGGTGCCGCATGAATGGCACGCATGAGCGTGTTGTCGTTGTAGAGCCTGGCGAATGACTCGGACAGCGCTTTGGCAAAGTAAGCCTGCTCCGTTTCATTGCGGCTTCGCATGTACTGGAAGGACACCACATACGACAGGTAGGCAGCCGTGTGCTGGGCGGTTTCAGCGGCCGTCGGCAACAACAGGACGATGTCCCTGACGATCACTTCAAACTGCGTTTGCAGTTCCGTATCGGCAAGGCCAGGGGTTAAATGGGCATCAATATAGTCAGCAATGGTTCTATCAACAGGCATGACGCAACCTCAGGGTGAACCGCGATACAACACATACAGGCGGTCAGCCAATACACCCAGGCCAACGCGTTCAGTGGCCATGAGGTTTGAACTGACGGTCGGCGGGCTGGTGGAATTGCCGTCGTAGCCATACTGGAAAAGATCACGATTGTCTGGCGCGGAGACCGGGCCATTGAACACGACTTTCAACAGACCGTTGTGGACAACGGCAGCGGGCGCGTTGGTGTATTTTTCCGCGACGAACAACCGCGGCCGCGTCCAGTTGGTGCCACCGTCGAACTTCAATAACAGGTGATTGCCCTGGTTGTTGGTGGCGAATACATGAATCAGGCCCTGATACCAGATCACCGTGGGCGGGTTATCGCAGAGCAACGGCTTGTCGCTTTCTTCATACATCCACTGTTCATCGGACCACGTGGTGAAATCCCTGGTTTTGCGCCAGGCGATGATCTTGTTGGGGCGGCTGTAGAACATGTAGAGCATGCCGTCCATTTCCACGAATGCGGGTGGCCGGGTAATGTTCTTGAGGTTCGGCAACGGCCCCATGATGAATACGCCGGTGACATCGTCATAGAGGAAGCGCCAACAGGCCGAACTTCCGTCCGCCCCCTTGACCACCACGAAGACATACAGGTTTTCACCCCCGGTGAAGATTGCCGGCGCCTGGCTCGCGTAGATCCGCGGGCCCAGGTCCATCGGCGCACTCCAGGCCCCCCGCTCTGTTTTTGTAATGACCTTGATCTGCCCCCATATATCGAACTCATCGATATACACGCAGAACAGCTTCCCGCCATGAACCGCTACCCCGCAGCCGCCTCGCGTCGACGCGGGGGTTTGCAACGAGTGATTGAATATTCCGTGAGCGCTGGAGGTGTAGAAAATATGCATGCCGGTATTCGCGCAACTGAATGAAGCGCCAGTACAACAGCAACAACCCGGCTGTTCAGCCAGATGCGCGCGCTTATTGGCGTAAGAAAACCCACTGCCCGGCCAGAGCAACTTCGGCTTCGCCAATGGGCCATTCGAATACTGCCCGCGCCCTGCCCTGGAACATTCTCCGTTGACCTTATGGCGCTCTACTACACTGGCTCACTTAGCGAACACGAGCGAGACATGATGAACCGGCTCACCTCCCTGATCTGCGGCATGCTGCTTTCCGTGGCCAGCGTATTCCCCGCCAGCGCCGCACCGCCGAACGCGCCGATCTACTTCGGTGACATCACCTGGGAAAGCGGCAGCTTCACCACCGAGCTGTTGCGCTTCATCGTCGAGCACGGCTATGGCTACCCCACCGACACCCTGCCGGGCAGCACGGTGAGCATGGAAGTCGCGCTGGCGCGCAACGATATCCAGGTGATCGGCGAAGAATGGGCGGGGCGCAGCCCGGCCTGGATCAAGGCCGAACAAGCCGGTGAAGTGTTCGCGATCGGCGATACGGTGAAAAACGCCGACGAAGGCTGGTGGGTGCCGGAATACGTGATCAAGGGCGATGCGCAACGCGGCATCGAACCGCTGGCCCCGGAGCTGCGCTCGGTCACCGACCTCAAGCGCTATGCCGCCGTGTTCCAGGATCCCGAGGTGCCGGACAAGGGGCGTTTTCTCAATAGCCCCAGCGGCTGGACCTCCGAGACGGTCAACAGCCAGAAGCTCAAGGCCTATGGCCTGGACGGGTTGTACGTGAACTTTCGCAGCGGCTCGGGCGCGGCACTGGATGCCGAGATCACCTCGTCGATCCGCCGCGGCAAGCCGGTGCTGTTCTACTACTGGTCGCCAACCCCGCTGATGGGGCGTTTCCCGTTGGTGCGCCTGGAAGAGCCGGCCTTCGACCCCGCCGCCTGGGCCACCCTGACCGATGCCAGAAACACCGACCCCAAGGGCAGCCGCTCGTTGCCGGCCAAGCTGTCCATCGGCGTGTCAGCAGCGTTTCGCCAACACTATCCGGAACTGGTGGCTTTCTTCGCCAAGGTCGACCTGCCGATCGAACGCCTGAACAAGGCCCTGGCGCAAATGAGCCAGCAACGCCAGGAGCCGGCGACGGCGGCGCGGGATTTTCTCAAAGCCAACCCGCAGATCTGGCGGCAATGGGTGCCCGCCGACGTGGGTGACAAGGTCCAGGCCCAGTTGTAAACCTGGGGTTTGTACGACAAGTCGCCGAGCGGCGATCAGGCAACGCAGCATGATCGTCGCGCAGGCACTTTCCGTATAAAGCCTAGTCGTTTGCGTGGCCCTCAAGGTTGGTCAGCTCGTCCAGCAGGCTGCGCTCATCCTGCCGGACCCGCGCCTCCAACTCGCGGACCCGTTCACTCGCGCGCTCCGGTATATCGTCCGGATACAGGTCCAGCAGCTCCAGCACTCGCGCCTGGAACATGTTGTTGATCAGGTTGAAACGCTCGGCATAGACTTCGCGCAGGTACGCCACCCAGAAGTCCTGCTGCGCCGCATAGACCAGGAATGGCTGCCCGCCCTCGCCCTGACGGACCCGGTCCAGCGCCCGGTCCAGTTCGATCGGCCGCACATCGGCAACGGTGCGGTACAGCATCCGGCTCGGCGGCAGCGGCAGGTCGAGCTCTTCAGCCCAGTGCATGCGATACACCAGGCGCACTTCCGCTTCGTCGCGGGTGCCGGCCTCATCGCGGGCAATCGTATCCAGCTCGTGCAAGCGGTACAGACGCCGTACCAGCCGATACAGCGTCGACCCGCGCTGGCCCTCCGGCACCTCCTGCAACGACTGGAGGGTGAAGACCTGGATTTCCATCTGGTTGAACTCCAGGCGGATACCGTCAGGGCAGGTGTCGTAGCTTCTGAGCTGGTCCAGTGGCTCCTGCGCCATGCCATTGAGGGTCTGGCGCAGCTCGATATTCTGGGCCGTGACATCAAGCACCCGCCACACGCGGGCGACCAGTTCAGGCCGGCTGACGGCGTTGCGGAAGTCGGCGGTGTAGCGTAGCCGCCCGATCATCCGCAGCAGGTCAGGAGCATCTTCGAAACCTTCAAGCTGCTCCCATGTGCCACGCCGCGCTTCGTTTTCATCCACGCTGCCGATCAGCCAGTTATCGACCGGGAAGTCTTCCTCCCCGGAACTCGCGCTGCCGCCATGGGAATGCGCCAGACTGCCGAGAGACTCCTCCGAGTCCGAGAGGTGCGCATCACCGTGGAGTTGCCGGATCTCGTCGGGCAAGTCGATTTCGAATACAAACGGCCGATTGTCCGCGATCGAAACATAGGCACGGCGCATGGTCTCGTAGTTCAAGGGATTATCGAGCAGTGAAATTTCGGTCAGGCCCTCGGGGTTGCGACGGTTTTCCAGCAAGTATTCAGGCAACTCGGTGAGCCGGTTGCTCTCCAGGCTCAGCACCTCCACGCGCTGTGGAATCAGTTGGTCGAGCCAGGTCGGCCAGGTGTCGATGCCCATCTCGTTCATGCTCAGCAGGTCAAAGTGACGCGCGGTCAGACCCGACACGTTGGTGATCGTGCCCAGGGTATTCCCATCGAGTTCCAGTGACGAAAGCTGTGGCAAGCTGGCGATCAGATCCACCGCCCCCTGGTCGATATGCAGCCCTTGATAGGTCAAGGCCAGGCTCCTCAAGGCGTGCATTGTTCGCAGTGAGCCCGGCAAGTCGGTAGCCGGAGGCGCGCGGCCACTGATGGCAAGCTCTTCCAGTTGCGGAAAGCTGGTGAGAAAGCGGTCGAGCATTTCGGTTGTGCCAATGGGCATCGTCAGTTCCAGACGACGCACCCGCTGATAGAAAAAGTCCGGCAAACGCGGCGGAAAGTCATCGAGCGCGAGCGATTCCAGTTGCAGCAGCGGGGAGGCGTTGCCCTGCGCTTTATCTCGCCAGAAATCCACAAGGCTGTCGGACACGCGATGACGTGCGGCTATCTGTTGCTCGCTCAACGGCCGCGTCGAGGTTGAGGATTCGCGCCACATCTCAAGGGCCTCGATCAGTTGACCGCGTTCGTGCTGGTGCAGGTTCAGATCGGCCTGGAGTGTTTCGGAAATATCCATGTCGAAACTGAAGCGGCGGCCAGCGCCCTCGCTCAACCGCGCATTGAGCGTCGCCTGGCGAGAAAACGCATTGCCTCGCAGCGCGACCCGGGTGTGATGCGCATTGATGTCGTTGCGCAGGATATGCGCCGGCAATTCGAGGAGGCGGTTGTCGACCAGGGAAAGCACGCTGATCCGGCTCAGCGCCTGGCTATCGAGCCAATTTGGCCAACGCGTCATGCCCACGCGGTCCAGCGCCAGGGAGCTCAGGTTCGGCCCCAGAGCATGCAGGTTCAGCTCCGGGTTTTGCAGATGCAGCCCGGTGAAATGGATGTTCGGCGCATCCGCGAGGAAGTTGCCACTGAGGTCCAGGTGCTGCAACTCGGTCAAGCTGGCCAGCGGTTCCAGCGCTTGCCAGTCCAAATACAGTTGCAGGTTGTTCAGGTGCAGGCGCCTGAGCCTCGGGTAACTGAGGGCCACGACCCGGGGCAGGTCCCTGACCGGCCAGCCAATACTGTGGTGGAGTTCCAAAACGCGGACCCGGCCAAAACGCTGCAGAAACTGCGGCAGCATGCCGTGGTACTGGAGTGCACCGTCCGCGCCGAAGACCGCCGCCGGCGCCTCCACGATGAACTCGCGCAGCACCAGGGCTTGCACGCGCTCGTAGACGAACGCTGGCAACTGCTCGGGAAAGTCCGATACAAATATCGACTCCAGCCGCAGCGCCCGGTCGGTCCGACCGATCTCAGGCAAGTTGTTGCCTCGCCAGTGCTCCCACAACGCCAGGGTAATGCGATCCCGGCAGATGACGTGCGCTTCGCTCGCACGGCCAACCGCGGACAGGTCCTGCCGCCAGTGGCTCAAGCTGCTGAGCAGGACATGCTGCTCCACGATCAATTGGTCCAAGCGCTCGCTGATGGCTGCCCGGCTAAAACCAGCGCTGTAGAACGCCTGGAGGATGGCCTCGGCAAAGATGTCCGGGAATTCGAGGTGACGGATCTTGTCCAGCAGCGTGTCTTCGGTGACATAGGCTGCCAGGGCGCCCCGACCGCTCAGCGGGTAACCGACCCGGCCATCGGCAAGGCGCATCGGTGAACGGGCGCCGGGCTGGGCAGCCTGCATGTGCAACGCCTCCAGTGCCTGCGGCCGGGGCAGCAATGGCTGCTCATGCAGATGAAGACGAAGCGCCGCTTTCCCGCCCGGTACGACGCCCAGTGCTTCCCGCTGCGCCAGCGGCAGCGCCTCGAGCACCGCCGCATACAAATCATCAGGGGGCGCTACGGCGAGCGGATCGTCGGGGCTGGCAACCTGATAGCCTTCGTCGCCCTTGAGCAGCACCTTGTGAAGCGGCGCATCCTCGGGCCCCACGCTATCGATCACGCGTCCGTCGAGGGCGCCTTCGCGGATTTCCAGGCGCACCAGCGGCGACCACCCCGGCAGGGTTTCAAGGCTGTGCAGAACAAGAATGTCGCTGTCGGAACTGCTCACATGTTGCAGATGCAGGCCCTCGTAGGCCCGCGCCAGACGCACGTTGCGCTGATAAATGCGGGCCTCTTCGGCGAGTCGCAACGGCACCGTGCGCTCATCCTTGAGTTGCGCCAGTTCGGTCGCGTCGGCATGCGCCAGCAATTCGTCGGCCACCACCACGGGTAACCCGGTGAACGTTTCCGTCAACAACAGCGCTTCGGCGGACGCCTCCGCCTGCAGTGCGTCATACCGGGCAGCGAACAACGCCGCCCGCTGCGAACGGCTCATGCCTTCGCTGACAGCGCCCAGCGCCTGGTCAAGTCGCAAGCGCTGGAGGCTATCGATGAGCAACGCGGGTGGTCGCTCACTGTCGGCCAATGCGCGCCGCAATTGCGCCGGGTGGGTGTGACTGATGTGAAGAAGGCGGCGGGTGGTGGGTTCCGGCAGCCCCTCCGCCAACGGACCCAGCCGTTGGAACAGGGTCTGCCCTTCCCACTCCAGCGGCTGGTCTAGCTCATGCAACCAGGCGCCGGCGCCGTTGCTGCGCAATAAGGGCCGGTAAGCGTCGGCCCGGTTCGGGTGCGCCAGGTAATGCGCGGAACCCGGCGAGTCCGACTTGACGCAAAAAGTGCGATCCTCCAGCGCCAGCCAGCGTTTGCCCTGGTAGCTGTAGAGCCCGACGGCGTCGGGCTTGAGCCCCCCGGGCAGAACAATGTCATGGGCGAAGGGCCGCAGGTCGGGTTGCCACAGCCGGTGACTGCCATCCTCGAGGCGTACCGTCCGCATCGGCTCCACCGCCGGTGGCACCTCCAGCGCGGGGATGCCGCGCCCGGCGTGCCAGAACGCACCGAACGCGGCAATCTCGGCGAGGTTCTCGAGCACATCCATCAGGTACGCCCACGCCTGGTCGCGATCGCCCTCCGCCAGGCTGTGGAAACCTTCGTAGACTTCATAACCCAGTTGCGCGGCGGTAACCGCCAGCATGGCCAAACCCACCGCCGGAATCACGAAGGCCGCGATATTGAGCGCACTGAACGACACTTCGACGAAATAGCGCAGCCGGTCATCGCGGGTTTTCTGGTCTTCGTCCGCGGTCGGCACCGCATGGAACCGGGCATCATCCCTGAGCACGGCGATTTTCTGCCGCACGACACTGGTCAGCACGGCGCCAGAAATGATCTGTGTGCCCAGGACAAGACTGGCATTGCTGTCCTTGCGCTCCTCATACCAGCCGCCACTGTTCCAGACCTTTGGGTTAAAGGCCTTGCGGATCTTGGCAAACACTTCATTACGTTGCCGCGCAGGAATGAAACGCTCGAAAAACCTCAGGTACTGCGGCTGCAGCAACTTGTCGCGCAACGCGTCATGAAAATGCTGGAACGATGCGTACTCTTTGATCGGGCTGAAGGGGTCGCCCGGTATGTAGGCGATGATGGCTTTCTTACTGCTATCACGCACCCATTGCGGATGGCCGATCACATACTGGACCAGGCGGTATTCACCGGCGATCACAATGCCCGTCAGTTCGACCCCCCATAGCGTCAGAAAACCGCAGCGCAGCGGCGTCGCTATCGGTGACGGGTCCGGCCGGGTCAGACGCTTCAATAAGGTGTTGTACAGAAGCGCGCTGATGTCATTTTTCAAATACGCCATGTGCGCCTGAAGTATCAGCGCCGACCCCTCGCAGCGCGCAAAGGGGATGTATTTTTTATCGGCATCCGCCACGGCGCCATCCAGTACCGCATCAAGCAACTTCTGGTATTGCCCACCCAGGTCCAGGGTCCGGCAGAGTGCAGCGAACGCTTCAGGCTCGATCGCGACAGGGCTGCTGCGTTGCGTCGTTGCATCTTCGGTATAGATGCTCGACTTCAGCCGGGAATATTGCATGCCGCCTGGCTCGGCTTCCCAGGCTTCGAAGTTTTGCAGGGCGGCGCGCAACAACGTCTGGGTCGCGGCTCTCGCGGACCTGGAACTCTCGACAAGCGGGTCCCTGGAGATGGCAACGAACGAGCCATCGCCCTGTACGCGCCCGGCATGAAACAGCCAGGTAGTGCGCACATCGAGGCTGAGGTTGAACTGTTGCTGAATCGCGGCCTTGAGCAACGGTTCGGCGAACACTTCGATGTCGGGAATCCGGGCCAACAGGGTGGCAAGCGTCTTCTCCAGACGGCGATGCACCGCATAGGCCCGCGGTAATAACCTGGCCACTCGCGGATGTTCTTGCATGGCTTTGACGAACCAGGGCGCGGCGTTCGGCCCCGTAGCACGGAGTGCTCGGTGCTCGTCAGCGGGGGCCTTTGTCAGCCATAGCGGAATCTTGTTTTTAACCGCCTCATACTGCGAACTTTCCACCACCGGTTTTTCGCTCAACGGTATGAGAGCGCCGATCGAATTCGACATGGGACTGCCTCGGGTCATCAATAGGAATCCCAGCGTAGCGACAACGATCGGGCTGAATTGAATACAAGAATATTTTCACTGCCCCCTGGTCTTGCGCGGGCCAGGCCCGCGGCGGCCGCTGTCTATACGAGCTCCAGTCCCTCGAGGTTGGTCAACTCATGAATCAGGTTCAGTTCGTCGCTCTGCAACTGCGTCTCCAGTGTCCGCACCCGCTCACTGGCCCGCTCCGGCGCATCGCCAGGATACAAATCCAGCAACTCCAGCACCCGTGACTGGAACATCTCCCTGAGTGCGCTGAAGCGTTCGGCGTAAGCCTCGCGAAGGTGGGCCACCCAGAAGTCTCGCTGCGCCGCGTAGCTCATGAACGGCTGGCCGCCCTCGCCCTGCTGGACCCTCACCAGTGCCCGCTGCAGTTCTCCCGGCTGAAGGTCCGCCACCGGGCGAAACAACATCCGTACCGGCGGCAGCGGCAAGTCCAGTTCCTGGGCCCACTGCAGCCGATACGCCAGCCGCACTTCCGCCTCGTCGCGCGCGCCGGTCTGCTCACGCGCAATGCTGTCGAGTTCCTGCAGCCGATAAAGACGCCGGACCAACCGATACAGTGCCGGTCCACGCTGTTCCTGGGGCACATCGCGCAGCGACTGCTGGGTGAAAACCTGGACTTCCATCTGATTGAATTCCAGGCGAATGCCGTCCGGGCAGGTGTCGTAGTTTCTGAGCTGGAGCAGCGGCTCCTGCGCCATGCCGTTGAGCGCCAGGCGTAATTGCTCGTCCTCGGCGCAAGCCTCCAGCACTCGCCATACACGGCCGACCAGTTCGGGCCGGACGCTGGCGCTGCGATAGTCGGCCGTGAACTGTAAACGGCCGATCAACCTCAACAAGTCCGAGGCATCGTTCGCGCTTTCCAATCGCTGCCAAACACCCAGCCGCGCTTCGTTCTGCTCTGCACTGTCAAGCAACCAGGGGGCGGAACTGTTGTAGCCCTCATCAGAGCTTTCACTGGAGCTGCGGCTGAATTGCCCTGGCCCGGTAACCTCCTCCGAGTCCGATGAGTGCGGATCGGCTGACAGCCTCTGGATGTCCTCGGGAACGTTCATGCGAAACACGAAGGGCCGATGCCCCGACTCGGAAATGAAGGCACGGCGCATGGTCTCGTAGCTCAGCGGGTTGTTTAGCAGCGATATCTCGGAGGAGTCATTCAGGTTGCGGTGGTTTTGCAGGAGGTACTCCGGCAATTCGGTCAGAAGATTGTTGTCCAGGCACAGCACCTGGACCTGATGCGGAATCAACTCGCTGAGCCAGTCCGGCCAGGTCTGCATACCGACACCCGACAGGCTCAGCATATTCAGGTAACGGCTGCTGAGCGCGGACACATCGGTGATGGTCCCCAGGGTGTTTCCATCCAGTTCCAGCGACCACAGTTCCGGTAAAAGGGCGATGAAGTCGACCACGCCCTGGTCAAGGAGTATTTGCTGGTCAATCAGGGCAAGGGACCGGAGTTCCCTGAGTTGCAGCAAGGCCTCCGGCAACACGGTCATCGGCGTCACCTGCGCGCTGATATTCAGCTCTTCCAGTTGCGGGAACCGCAGCAGCAGTTGGTTGAGTTCATCCACTGTCCCGCTCGGGCGCAGCAGGTCCAGGCGACGGACCTGTTCATAGAAAAAGTCGGGTAATTGCCCGGGAAAGTCAGCGAGCGCTATCGAATCCAGTCGCAGCAGCGGGGTGAAGAAGCTCTGAACGTACTCACCCCAGAAATCCATGATGACGTCGCTGATGCGTCCACGCAGCCGGGCCTGTTGCTCACCCTGAAGCGGCGTCGATCCGGGCGCTTCACGCCACTGCTCGATGGACTCGGTCAACAACCGGGTCTGCGCTATGCACGCATCCAGTTCGGCCTGCAGCCTGGCGGGAACATCGAGGTCGAAGCTGAACCGTCTGCCCACGCCCTCGCTCAGCCGCACATTGAAGATTGTTTGCCGGGAAAGCACATTGCCGCGCAACAACACCCGCGTGTGATAGACCGAATTGCCCTGGTTGCGCAGCATCGGTTCCGATAGCTCAGTGAGGTGGTTGTCGACCAGGGACACTTCGCTGATGTTTTCCAGTGCCCGACTGTCGAGCCAGTCCGGCCAATGCGTCAGGCCCATGTTATTCAGCCCCAGATAGTCCAGCTCCGGCTCGTTGAGCTGGGTGACCGAATCGACGTCAAGCGGGTTGCCGCTGAGATCAAGTCGGCGCAAGTCCCTCATTGCACGAAAGTCGTCGAATACACGTTGGTTCACGGTCAGGTGCTGGTTAGTCAGGCGCAGCTCCCTCAACCACGGGAAACTTTGCATCACAATCTGCGGCAAGTCATTGGCCAGCCATCCCGTGCCGCGATTGAGGCTCAGCGAGGTCACCTCGGGAAACCGCTGCAAAAAGCCCGACAACTGCTGGTCCTGGCGCACGCTGCCATTGGTTTCGACAGACACTCTGAGCGCCGGCGCCGTCAGGTCCTCCAGCTCGAGCGTGTGCACCCGCTGGTAGACAAAGGCCGGCAAGTGTTCGGGAAAGTCGTCCACATAGATCGAGCGCAATTGCAAAGGCCTGCCGCTGCGACCGATCTCGGGCAGAGCATTGCCTCGCCAGTGCGCCCACAACGCCTCGCCGATCCGCTCGCGACTGGCGACCCGCTCAGTGCCAGGGCTGGCCTGGTTTGCGCTGGCGTTCGCCCATTCGGCCAGGCTGTCACTCAGCGCGCGCCGCTCCTCAAGCAAGACGTCAAGCCGCTCGTTGATGGCGGCCCGGCTCAGGCACACGCTGTAGAGATCGCGCAAGACGTCTTCGGGAAAGGCGTCCTCGAGTTCGAGCAGGCGCACTTTGTCGAGCAAGGTGTCTTCGGTGATGTAGCCGGGCAGGACGCCGCGCCCACTCAGCGGATAACCCGATCGGCCGTCGGCCAGGCGCATCGGCGAGCGGGCGGCGGGGCGCAACGGTTGCATCTTCAAAAGCGCGCGCAGGTCCTGGCGCGACAGCAACGGTTGGGCCTGCACCTTGAGTTTCAACGCCAGCGCCGGATTGTCCCCGACCAGCGCCAGGGCTTCGCGCTCGGGCGCTGTCAGCGCCTGTAGCACCCCGGCATACAGATCGACCGAGGCCGACGTCGGCGGGGCGCCGTGCACGCGATAGCCTTCGGCATCCTCGATCAGCAGGCGGCGCGCGGGCGCATCGGCCGGGCCGAGGCTGTCGAGCAGTTCGCCGTCGAACGTCATGGCCCTGACCTCAATACGCATCGCCGCCGGCCAGCCCGGCAGCCGCTCCAGGCTGTGCAGCATGAGCTTGGCGCTGTCGGGGTTGTCTATGTAGCGCAAGAACAGCCCTTCATAAGCCCGCGCCAAGCGCACTTTTTGCAGGTAGGCACGGGCTTCCCCGGCAAGGCGCAGCGGAATCTTTCGTTCGCTGCGCAGGTGCGCCAGTTCCGCGGCATCGGCGTGCGTCAGCAGTTCCTCGATCACCTTGGCGGGCAGGCTGGAAAAGCTGTGCTTGAACAATCGCGCCTCCACCGAAAGGGTCGGGTTGAGCCGTTCATACGCGCCGTTGAACAACTGCGCCCGTTGTGCCCGGCTTACGCTTTCGCCCACCGTTTCGAGCACCTGATCGAGCCGGAAACGCTCAACCGTGTCGCTGAGCAGCGCCGGTGGCCGCTGCCCTTCAGCCAAGGCGCGACGCAACTGCGCCTCATGGGTATCGCTGACATACAGGGCGCGTTGGGCGGCCTCGTCGGACAGCTCGTCGCCCTCTGCGCCCAAGCGCCGGAACAGGGTCAGCCCTTCCCATTCCAGCGGCTCGTCAAGCTCGTGCAGCCAGGCGCCCGCCGTGTTGTGGCGCACGGCGGGGCGGTACGCATCGGCGCGCCCCGGGTGCTCCAGATAGCTGCCGTTTTCCCCGTCCATGACCGAATAAGTGCGCCCTTCCAGAGGCAGCCATTGCTTGCCTTGAAAGTGGTAGAGCCCCTGCGCATCCGGCGTGAGCCCCGCGGGTAAGACGATATCGTGGGCAAAGGGTGCCAGGTCCGGTTTCCACAAGCGGGTCGCGCCATCGGGCAGGCGCACCGGGCGCATCTCCGCGACCGCCGACGGTACTTCCAGCGCCGCGATACCCGCGCCTGACGAAGCACCGCCCAACGCCGCCATCAAGGCCAGGTTCTCGACCACGTCCATCAAATAATCCCAGGCCTGCTCGCGCTCGCCCGCGGCCATGCTGTCGATGCCTTCGTACACTTCGTAACTCAACTGCACGGCCGCGACCGCCATCATCACCGCGCCCAACCCGGGCACCACAAAAGCCGCGACGTTCAGCACGGCGAAGCTGACCTCGCCGAAGTAGCGCAGTTTGTCCATCAACGACTTGTGGTCTTCGTCGGCCGTCGGCACGGCGTGAAACAAGGCATCGTCCTTCAGGGCCGCGATCTTCTGCTGCACCAGTTTCAAAAAAATACTGCGGCCGAAGGGAAGATCGCTCAGTTTGAGGCTGGCGTCGTTGTCCTCGCCCTCTTCATACCAGCCCCCGCTGTTCCAGACCTTGGGATGAAAAGCGCGCTGCAACGTCCCGAACAGTTCCGCGCTGTGGCGCGCCGGCACAAACCGCTGGAAGAACTTCAGATAGTCCGGCTCGCGCAATTTGTCCCGCAGCGCCTCGCTGAAGTGGGCGAACGAGGCATATTCCCTGAGGGGCCCGAACGGGTCGTCGGGAATGTAAACAATCAGCGGTTCATTGCGATTCAGGCCATCCCAGCGTGGGTAACTGGTCGGCAGCGAACCAGGCGAGTAGCTGCCAATGATCACGATGCTTTTCAGTTCAACATCCCACGCACCGAGAAAGCCGCTCACCAGCGGCGCGCCGGAAAGCACCGGTCCATTGCTGAATGATTTGACGGCGTCATACATGCGATCGCTGATATCGCCTTTCAGGCAGGCGAGATGCAGTTGAAGCAAAAAAGCCGAGCGCTCGAAGTCCTCGAACAGGCGCTGAGTCGCTTCACCGGCAGGTGCCGATGCCCCGGCGAGCACCGATTCGATCAACGCCTGGTATTGCCCTCCCAGGTCGAGGGTGCGGCAGAGGGCGGCAAATTGTTCCGGCACGATATCGAGGGTGGGGCCTTGCAGGGTCTCGGTAGCACTCAGCGCAACGTAGACCATCGATTCATGAGGCGGATTGGCCATGCCCGACGCTTCGGTTTCCCACGCTTCGAAGTTCTGCAGCGCGGCGAGCAGTAACGGCTGGGTCGCCGCCCTTACGGCGTTGTAGCTCGCCACCACCGGGTCCCGGGATGCGGCAACGAATGAACCATCGACGTGCACGCGGCCGGCATGAAACAGGTAGGTGCCGCGCACATCGAGGTCCATGCCGAACTGCTGGCTGATCGCGGCCTTGAGCAGCGGCTCGGCAAAGGCTTCGAGGGTGGGAATCCGCGCCAGCAGCGCATTGACCTGCGCCTCGTAACGACGGTGCTGCGCGTAGGCCTCTTGCACGTACGCACCGACGTGAGGCTTGTCACGCAGGGCCTTCTCGATCCAGGGCGAAGCCTCCCGACCGGCTGAACGCAACGCCTGCCGTGTCGCTTGCGGTGAGTCGAGCAACCAGTCGGGGACGTTGCGTCCAATGGATTCAACACGGGCATCGTGCGGGGCTGCGGGTTCTGTTTTGCGCGTCGCAGAACGTTGTGAATCGGCCATGAGCATACCTGCTGGCGTTGGTTGGGTTGGCGGAGGGTATAAGCCCGCCGCCTCGCCAAACAACGTCAATCCGCCCCTGGAAACCCCCGCACTTCCATCAGCAATTCAGCGGCTTCAAGCACATAAATAACACCCCGCCATGGGTCAGTACTTCGCGCCTTCGCGGCGGGTCAGTTCCCCGATCAGTTGCCGTTCATCGTTGCGAAGCTGTTCTTCCAGCGCCTTGACCCGGGCACCGAGTTCATCCGCGGTGTCGCCGGGATACAGGTCTGTCAGCTCCAGCACCCGGGCCTGGAAGTTGTCCTTGAGGTCGTTGAAACGATCGCTGTTGGTTTCCCGCAGGTACTCCACCCAGAAATCCCGCTGGCTCGCAAAATCCAGGAAAGCCTGGCCCTGCTCGGCCTGGTGCACCTGCATCAAAGCGCTATCCAGCTCACCCGGCCGGATATGCGCGGCGAATTGATAGAGCATCTTGCCGGGAGGGACAGGCAGATCGAGCTCGTTCGCCCAATGCAGGCGGTAGGCCAGGCGCACTTCGGCCTCGTCCCGGCCGCCCGATTCGCGCCGCGCGCAATCGTCCAGTGCCTGCGAGCGGAACAGGCGCCGAGTCAATTGATAAAGGGTTTGTCCACGCGCTTGCTCGGGCACATCGCGCAGCGACTGGCGGATGTGCAACTGCAGTTCCATCTGGTTGAACTCCAGCCGGATGCCGTCCGGGCAGGTGTCATGGCTGCGCACCTGGCGCAGCGGTTCCTCCGCCATGCCGTTGAGGGTCAGGCGAAACTCAGTGTCTTGCGCCGCGGCGGCAAGCACCCGCCAGACACGCTCAACCAGTTCAGGTCGGGTGCTGGCGTCACGGTAGTCCGCGGTATGCCGCAAACGGCCAACCAGCCCCAGCAAATCCTTCGCATCATGGCCGGCGTCGAGCTGCCGCCAGATGTCACGACGCCCTTCGCTCCGGTCCTCCGCGCCCGCCAGCCACGGCTCGACGGCGGACGCCCTCGGCCCCGGCTCTCCATTGCTGTGCAACTGCTCAGAGCCATCGACGTCGGATTCGGAGAATTCCGAATCCGAGTCGTGGCGATCCGGGACCAGCCTGCGGATCTCCTCGGGCACATCCATGTGGAAGGTGTAAGGGCGGTTCCACGACTGCGAGACATACGCCTGGCGGATCATGTCGTCCGTCAATGGGTTGCCGGTGAGGGCAATTTCGACATGGATATTGGGATTGGAATTGCGGCGGTTATCCAGCAGGTATTGCGGCAGCTCGCTGATCGAGTTGTATTCCAGGCCGAGCATTTCCACCAACTCCGGGAGCAATTCGTCGAGCCAGACCGGCCACGCCTGCAACCCGACGTTGTTCAGGCTCAGCAGCGTCCAATAGCGGTCCAGCATCGGCGTGCAGTCCAGGATGTTGCCCATGATGTTGCCGTCGAGGCCCAGGTAGGTGAGCTCGGGGATGCTGCAAAGAAACGCGATGGCCGTCTGATCGATCGTCAGGCCCTGGTCGTTCAGCGCCAGGGCGGTCAGTTCCGGCAATTCGAGCAGCGCCGGTGGCAGTACCGTCAACGGCGTGACATGGCCCGTCAGCTTCAAGCCTCTCAACTTGGAAAAGCGCCGCAGGAATTGATTGAATTGTTCGATATCCGCGACAGGCCGGATCAACTCCATTTGCTCCACGCCCTGGTAAAAAAAAGCAGGCAATGTCTGCGGGAAATCGTGAAGGGCAATCGCGTCCAGCCGCAGGCGCGGGACGTTCAGCGCACTCCTTTCGCGCCAGAACGCCAGAAGCGTGTCGCGGACGCGACGACGCGCCAGCAATTGCTCCTCGCTCGGCGCGGTGGTTGAGGTCGACGCCTCGACCCAGTGCTCCAGCGCCTCGTTCAATACGCTGTGCTCGTCCTTCAACTGCTCGAAGTCACGCTGAGACTGAAGCGGGTCGAGGTCGAAACTGAACCGGCGATCCGCTCCCTCGCCAAACCGCAGTTGCCGGATGGTCGGGACCGTCAAGCGATTGCGCACCAGTGACAGCCGGGTCGCCGGCGTTGCCGCCATGACCGTGTTGTCCAGCAGCCACGCCGGCAAGCGGCTGATCGCGTTGTCCGCCAGGGAGACTTCGGCAAGATGGCCGAGCGCGGTGCTGTCGAGCCATTCAGGCCAGCTCGCGAGGTGCATGCGCTGCAACCCGAGGTAGCGCAGGTTCAGGTTCATGACCGTCAGGGGCGTCTCGCCCTGGCCAGGCAGGTCGGCGGCGTCACCGGCTGCGCCCAGCCTGTTACCGCTCAGGTCGAGCCGCTCCAGGTGCGCCAGGCCGCGCAGGCGGTCGAGCGCCTCCTGCGTGACGTTGAGCGCCACATCGGTCAACGCCAGGCTGCGCACCTGAGGCGCCGCCTCCAGCACCGTGGTTATCAGCTCGCGGCTGTTCAGACCGTTGACGCTGCGCACGGCCAGCGACGCCGCCTGAGGAAAACGCCGGAAAAAATCCGCGAGCGCGGGGCCTGTAGCGCTGTCCGCATGGATCAGTTCCAGGCTGTGCACACGGTCATAGACAAACGCCGGCAACTGCTCGGGAAAGTCCCCCACGCTCACGCTCTCCAGCCGCAAGGACGCGGAGCGCCCGGTCTCCGGCAAGCAATTGGCTTCCCAGTGGCGCCAGAGCGCTTCGCCAATCCGCGCCCGGCTGATCGAGCGAAGCTCGCCCAGGTCAGCGAAGGATGCCGATGCCTGCGCCCATGCGTCGAGGCTGTGCCGCAGCACCTGGTGCTCCTCCAGCAACTGATTGAGGCGCGTATCAATGGCGGCACGGCTCAAGCCGGCACGATAAAGCTCGTCGAGGATCTGCTCGGGGTGAGCCTCCTGGAATTCGAGCAGGCGGATCTTGTCCAGCACGCTGTCTTCGCTGACGAACCCGGGCAGCACGCCCCTGCCACTCAGCGGGTAACCGCGCCGACCGTCAGCAAGGCGCATCGGCGAACGCGCGGACGGCTTGAGCGGTTGCATGCGCAACACCTCGCGCGCCACAGGGCGCGGCAGCAGCGGCAGGTGTTGCACGGCACGCTTGAGGTCCGCGCCCTGGCCGACATGGGGGAAGCCCAGCTCGCTGCGCTGCCGGTCGGGCAACGCGTGCAGCAGCGACGCGTAAAGGTCTTCGCGACCGTGCAACGGCTGGCCGTCCGCGTCATGCGCCTGATACCCGCCTTCCTGCTTGACCAGCACCTTGCGAATCAGTGCATCGGCCGGGCCGACCCGGTCGAGCAAGGCCCCGTGAAACCGCGCCTCACGCAGTTCCAGACGGACCTGGGGCGACCAGCCGGGCAACCTGGCGATGGTGTGCAGCAGCAGTTGTTCACTGTCGGCCGTTTCGACCGAGTCCAGATACATGCCTTCGTAGGCGCGGGCCAGACGCACGTTGTGCAGATAGGCACGGGCCTCTTCGGCGAGGCGCGCCGGCACTCGCTGGGTCGCCGCCATCTGTTGCAACTCGGCCGGACTGGCGTGCTGCAATACCTCGTCGACGACCGGCACGGGCAAGCCGGGAAAACTGCGGCGAACCACGTCCTGGGCGGGCCTTGAGGCGTAGAGCGCGTCGTAGCGGCGGTTGAACAGTTCGGTTCTGCGGGCATGCGCATCGCCGGCTTCCTCTTGCTCGATGAAACGCCCCAGTTCGCGGTCCAGTTGCCAGCGCTGCGCGGTGTCGTCGAGCAACGCCGGCGGGCGCTGCGCCTCCGCCAGCGTATGGCGCAAGACCGACTCGGGAGTGCCGCTGATCCGCAAGATCCGCAGCGCTTCTTCATCGGAAAAACGTGCCGGGGTGTAGCCCAGCCGGCGGAACAGGTACAGCCCTTGCCAGTCCCGAGGCTGATCCAGTTCGTGCAGCCAGGCGCCCGCGCCGTTGTGGCGCACACGCGGTTCATAGGCATCACTTCGCACAGGGTGTTCCAGCCGATAGGGCTCCGTTGTCGAGGGCGGCTTGACCACGTAAGTCCGCCCGTCCAGCGGCCACCACTGCTTGCCCTGATACTCGAAGAGCCCCGACGCATCGGGCGTGAGCCCCGCCGGCAAGACGATGTCGTGGGCGAACGGGGTCAGGTCCGGCTTCCAGAGTCGGGTGCTGCCATCGGGCACGCGCACCGCCCGCATCTGCCCGACCGCGCTCGGCACCTCCAATGCCGGAACGCCACGGCCACTCGCCCCCAGCGCTCCGAGCGCCGCGACCATGGCGACGTTTTCCAGCACATCCATGAAATAGCCCCAGGCTTGATCACGCTCGCCCTTGGCCAGGCTGTCGATGCCTTCGAAGGTTTCATAACTCAACTGGACGGCCATGACCCCCAACATGACCTCGCCGAGGCCGGGCACCACGAACGCGGCGATATTCAGGGCCTGAAAGGCCTTCTCGAAAAAGTACCGCGTTGCCGCGTCGAAGGATTTCTGGTCTTCAAGCGCCGTCGGCACCGCATGGAACAGCCCATCGTCCTTCAGCACGGCCACCTTCTGCCGGAACAGTTCCGAGAGGAAACCGACCGCGAACGGCTGCTCCTCCACCCGCAGTCGGGCTTTGTTGTCGAGTTTCACCTCGTACCAGCCCAAGCTGTTCAAGACCTTGGGGTAGAACGCCTGGTGGATTTTTCCGAACACCAGGGCGCGTTCGCGGGCGGGCACGAAGCGCTCGAAAAAAGACAGGTAGCCAGGCTGAAGCATGCTGTCACGCAACGCTTCGATGAACTGCTGGGACGAGGCGTACGCCTGCAACGGGTGAAACGGATCGTCGGGGATATACACCAGCACGGGCTCGATAGCGGTGCTGGACTCGCGGTCCGGACTGATGACCACGATGCCCGTGAGGGTAACTTGCCATAACCGCAGAAGTTTGCAGGTCAGCGGTTTTCCGTTCAGCGTGGCCGGCTTGTTTTTCGCGATCTGCCGCAGGGCTTCGCTTGTTGCCTGATCGATAAGGTTGCGCATCGAGGCCAGTTGCACCTGAAGCAGGAAGGCCGACTGTTCGAAACTTTTGAATACACCACGCAAGTTGAATGCCGCGGCGTCCGGTGCGTCGCCCGGACGGGAAGAAGGGTTCAATACCGACGCGATCAAGGCTTGATACTTGCGCCCCAGGTCCAGTGTTCGACACATCGCCGCAAATTTTTCCGGCGCAATATCAATCACCGTGCCTTCAATTGCTATGCCCTCGATGCGCGCCTTGAAAACAATAACCGACCGGGTATTGCCACTGTCCATGGCACCGGGCGAAGTTTCCCACGCCTCGAAATTCTGCAAGGCCGCCTTGAGCAGCGGTTGCACCGCCGCCGCCATCGCGCCCGGCGGTAACAGCGGTGGGTTGGGAGGAAATCCCACCCCCGCGTCCGCGGCCCGCCGGGCATGAAAAAGATGGCTATTACGGACATCGACCCGCAGGCCGAAGGTGTCTTGTATCGCGGCGGTAAGCAGTGGCTCGGCGAACGCTTCCGCGCTCGGCAGGCACGCCAGCAGCGCATTCACCTGCTGCTCGTAGAAGCGGTGGTCGGCGTACAGCCGGGCCAATTGCCGGGCGGCACCCGGATCGGCGCGGCGCGCCTGCTCGAACCAGGGCAAGGGTTTCGCCCCCGCCTGACGCATCGCCCGATGGGTGTCGGAAGAGGCGTTCAACAACCATTCGGGTATTTTGTTTTTAACCGTGGCGTACTGTTCGCTGATGGCAGCATCGCCATTCTTTGACGCGGCGGATAAGTTGACTTCAGGCATGAGAACGACCTTCAACGTTATTGACGGGCCGTCCAGAATAACCAGCGAAAGTTCGACAAACGGTTCAAATAACTTATAGAAACCCCACCGCCAACATCATTATTTCAAACGCATTCACACTATAAATAACACCCTGTTCAAACGTTCCCTGTACTGACCCGCGAACGCATGTCGCGCAATAAAAAACAGGTGCGAATGTCCGCGAAATCAATCCCGCAGAACTTCCTCACCTGTTTTTATCGCCGGCTCATATGACCACGGATGCACGCAAACGCTATGCGTACTTCAGGCCTTCTCTGTTGCTCAGCTCTTCGATCAGGCTGCGTTCATCCCTGGCCAATTGCTCTTCCAATACCTTGATCCTCGCGCTGAACTGGTCGGGAAGATCACCGGGATAAAGATCGGTCACTTCCAGCACCCGGGCTTCGAAGGCGTCCTTCAACGCCCTGAAACGATCGGCGTGCATTTCATGCAGGTATTCCACCCAGAAATCGCGCTGGGCAGCGTAGTCCATGAAGCCCTGGCCGCTTTCGCCCTGCTCAACCTAGAGCAATACGCTGTCGAACTCTCCGGGCCGGATATCGGCATGGGACTGATACAGCATCTTGCTCGGCGGAACCGGCAGATCGAGGCGCTCGGCCCAATGCAGGCGATAGGCAAGACGGACCTCGGCTTCGTCGCGGCTACCGGCCTGCCGACGCGCGATGTCATCCAGCACCTGCAAGCGGTACAGGCGCCGGGTCAGTCGATAGAGGGTTTGCCCGCGGTCCTGCTCGGAGACATCGCGCAGCGATTGGCGGATGTATACCTGAACTTCCATCTGGTTGAACTCCAGCCGGATGCCATCAGGGCAGGTGTCGTAGTTCTGCACCTGGCGTAGCGGTTCCTCGGCCATGCCATTGAGGATCAGGCACAACTCGGGGTCACGAGCCGCCGCATCCAGCACGCCCCATACGCGCTCGACCAACTCCGGGCGCGTCGTCACCCGCCGGTAATCCGCGGTATTGCGCAGGTGCGCCACCATCCCCAGCAGGTCCCGCGCACTGTCGCTCCTGTCAAGTTGCTGCCAGGTGCCGCGGCGCAGTTGATCTTCGTCGCCCGCGGCGCTCAGCCATGGCTCGATGGAGCTGACCATCTCGTCCTGTATTCCACCACCATGGGAGTGGCCGAAATTCTCGGTATCGGAATCCGACACCTCCGAATCCGAATCATGGCTTTCAGGGGGCAGCCTGCGGATCTCATCCGGCAAATCCATATTGAAGGAGTAAGGTCGGTTGTACGATTCGGAGACATGGGCGCGAACCATCATTTCATGGGTCAGCGGATTGCCCCTGAGGACGATATCGGTGTGGCCAACTTCACTGCGAAGATTGACCAGAAGGTATTCCGGCAACTCGCGGATCTGGTTGTTTTCCAGGCACAGCATGTCTATCGATCCGGGCAGCAAGGGGTCGACCCACGCGGGCCAGGACTGCAGGCCGACATCGTTCAGGCTCAAGGTCAGCAGTGGAATGCGATGCCCCAGTAGGCTGGCATCCAAAACGGTTCCCATCGTGTTGCCATCGAGTTCCAGGTTAGCCAGTTTCGTGATCCGCCCGAAAAACTCTATGGCCGCCTGGTCAATGGTGAAACCCTGGAAGCAAATCGACAGTGACCTCAACTCAGGCAACTCGAGCAGCGCGTCGGGGAGTTCAAGCAGCGGCGTGACGTGGTCGGTCAATGTCACCGCATCGAGCCTCGGGAAATAACGCAAGAACCGGTTGAGCTGTTGTGTGGTCAGCGTCGGTCGCACCAACTCCAACCGATAAACGACCTCATAGAAAGCGCTCGGCAGCGCCGGGGGAAACTCAGCCAACTCGATCTCATTGAGCCGTAGAACCCGATGGTTCAATGCAGTGGGTTCGCCCCTCCAGAACTCAAGAATGTTGTCGCCTATGCGTCGGCGCATGATCGACTGCTGTGCGCTCAAGGGCGCGCCCGACGAAGACGCCTCGGCCCACTGCTCAAGGATGTCGGACAATGCTTCACGCTCTCGCAGCAGCCGATTCAGTTCTTGTTCCAGGTACACGGGAACATCCAGGTCGAAGCTGAACCGGTTATCGGCACCCTCGCTCAATCGGAGTGTCTTGATCGTCTGGGTCGAGAGTGGATTGCCCTGGAGCGACAGGCGGGAGCGAGGCGCTCCGGGATGATTTTCCAGAATATCGCCGGGAAGAATGGTGATCTCGTTATCCATCAACGACACCTCGGCGATAGTGCCCAGCGTGTCGCTGTTGAGCCAGCGCGGCCACACGCCAAAATGCATGCGGTTCAACCCGAGGTAATCCAGGTCGAAGTTGACGGTCTGGATCTGCCGCAGATAGCTCATCTGGTTGCCACTCAGGTCCAGGCGCCGCAGATTCAGCCGGCCGAAAAGGTCGAACTGTTCCTGGGTGAAAAAGGTGCCCATGTCGGTCAACTCAAGATTGCTCAAGTGCAGCTCCGTGGTTTCCAGAGCGCGCTGCACCCGATAGACATCCCTGATGGTTCCCTGGCGCATGGCCAGGGAGGTCAAGCGGGGGAAACGACTGAGGAAACGCGACAGAAAAAGCTGTTCTTCTTTCCAGACCATGCCGATGGAACAGCCATTCAACTCCAGGCCTTGCACACGTTCATGGAAAAAGTCCGGTAGCTGCTCGGGAAAGTCGGCCAGGTCGACACGCTCCAGCAGCAACGGCGCCGGCCCCCCGCGCTCGGGCAAGCTATTGGCTTCCCAGTGATTACAGATCGCCTCGCCAATGTCTCTACGACTGATGAACCGCATGGGATTCGGATCTGTAATCGAGGACGAGGCCAGCGCCCACTCGTCGAGACTGCCGCGTAGCGCGCGCTCCTCGTCCAGCAACTGGTTCAACCGGATGTCGATGGCGGCACGGTCCAGGCCAGCGGTATACAGCGCCCTCAGCACCTCTTCGGGATAGGCGCTGCGAAATTCGAGCAGGCGGATCTTGTCCAGCAGCGTGTCTTCGCTGATGACCCCGGGAAACACGCCTCTCCCGCTCAACGGATAGCCAAACCGGCCATCGGCAAGGCGCATCGGCGATTTGCTGGACGGTTTGAGTGGCTGCATGTTCAGCACCTTGCGCAGCACGTGCCTCGGCAACAGCGGCTGCGCCTGTACCGCCCGCTTGAGCGCCGCGCCCTGGCCGACATGAGGGAATCCCAGTTGAGCCCGTTGCAGGTCCGGCAGGGCGTGCAACAGCGCGGCGTAGAAGTCGTCGCTGCCGTGCAGGTGCCGACCCTCGGCGTCACGCGCCAGGTAACCCTCGCCCTGCTTTACCAGCACCTTGCGCACCGGCGCATCGGCGGGGCCGACGCTGTCGATCAACGGCCCATGAAACGTGCCATCGCGAACCTCCAGGAGCACCTGAGGCGACCAGCCCGGCAGGGTTTCCAAGGTGTGCAACAGCAACCTGTCGCTGTCGGGGTTGTACACCGACTCCAGGTACACGCCCTCGTATGCACGGGCCAGGCGAGTACTTTGCAGGTACGCGCGGGCTTCTTCGGCCACCCGCTGGGGCACCCGCTGCTCGGTGCGCAGGCGCTCAAGCTCGGCGGGGCTTGCCTGCTGCAGCAGTTCCTCGGAGACCAGGGTGGGCAAGCCGGGGAACGTGCGCTGAATCACCTGTGCCGTCTCACTCGGACGAAGGGCCCGGTAGCGCGTGTTGAACCAGGTTCTTCTCGCGCTGATGGCGCCCTGCGACTCGGCAGCACTTGCGCCGATGGCTGCCACCGACTCACGGTCGAGTTTCAAACGCTGCGCCGTGTCTACCAGCAAGGCCGGCGGGCGCAGGCCTTCCGCCAAGGCGTGGCGCAATACCGACTCGGAACTGCCGCTGATTCGCAGGACACGAAGGGCTTCCTCATCGGAAAACTCATCGCTGGCAACGCCCAGCCGCCGCAACAACCTGACGCCCTGCCACTCCAGCGGCTGATCCGCCTCATGCAGCCAGGCACCCGCCTGATTGTGGCGCACGCCTGGCTCATACGCGTCAGGTCGAGTGGGGTGCTCCAGCCGGTACGGCTCCGGCTTGACCGCATAGGTCTGCCCGTCCAGTGCCAGCCACTGCTTGCCTTGATACTCATACAAACCCAGCGCGTCGGGCTTGAGGTCCGCGGGCAGGACGATGTCGTGGGCATAGGGCCGCACGTCCGGTTTCCACAAGCGGGTACTGCCGTCCGCCAGCCGCACCGGCCGCATCGGCGTCACCGCCTCGGGCACCGCCACCGCGGGAATCCGCCCGCCCCCGGCAGAAACGGCGCCCAAGGCGACGACCAGCGCCACATTGTCCACCACATCCATCAGGTAGCCCCAGGCCTGGTCCTTTTCGCCCTGAGCCAGGCTTTCGATACCTTCATAGACTTCATAACTCAACTGCGCGGCCATCACGCCCAGCATCACCTCGCCCAGGCCCGGCACCACGAACGCGGCGATATTGAGGACGTCGAAGGCTTTTTCGAAAAAGTACGCCAGCTTATCCATCAGCGACTTGTGGTCTTGCTCCGCGGTCGGCACCGCATGAAACAGCCCGTCGTCCCTGAGCACGGCAGCTTTTTGCTCGCACAGCCGGAAGATCAACGTCCCGGAAAAGGCTTCATCTCTCAGGTGCAGCCTCGCCTCGCGGTCCAGAGTCGGCTCATACCAGCCAAACTGGCTGTTCCAGATTTTTGGATGGAACGCCTGGTCAAGCTTGCCGAACACCACGCCGCGGTGGCGCGCGGGGACGAAGCGCTGGAAAAAGTCCAGGTAGCCTGGCTGCAACATGCTCTCGCGCAGCACATGGAGAAACTGCACCGACGAGTCATATTCGCGCAGCGGGTTATACGGATCATCGGGCAGGTAGACCACCAGGTTTTCCACACCAGCGTGCGTTTCCCGGCCCAGGCGAAAGACCACGACGCCGGTCAACCTCACGTCCCAAAGTTGCAAATAACTGCAACGAGGATGTTCAAGGGACGTCTCTTTCGCCAGCGCCATCAGTGCCAACTGCGTCGTTTGGCTGATGGCGTTCTTTAAATAGGCAATCTGCACTTGAAGTTCAAAGGCCGATTGTTCGAAACGCTGGAAAAGATCGCGCGGGTTTGTCGCGGTATCGCCAGGTCTGGAAACAGGATTGAGCGTCGCCTGTATCAGCGCTTGATATTGGCCACCCAAATCGAGGCTCCGGCACAATGCCGCGAACCGTTCAGGGGCGATATCGATTACCGGGCCATCAATCTCCACCCCGTGAAGCGGGTACGCGGAGAAAATCGCCGCCCTGGCAATGCGCCCGTTGTCCATTGCCCCCGCCACCGTTTCCCAGGCCTCGAAGTTCTGTAATGCCGAGGTGAGCAATGACTGGGTGGCCGCCTTCAACAGCCGCTGCGCCAACACGGCCGGATCTTGCGAGAGGCTTTCGAAGGGAACCTCCACGGCGGCGCGCCGGGCATGGAACAAATAGCTGGTGCGCACCTCGAGATCCAGCCCGAACGCCTCCTTGATTGCCGCCTTGAGCAGCGGTTCGGCAAACACCTCGGCTGTCGGCAAATGCGCCAGCACTTGATTGACCTGTTGTTCGTCGCGCCAATGACCGGCGTAGATGTCCTGCATCTGGCGGGCAACGTCCGGGCGGCGTAGCCGAGCCTGTTCGAACCAGGACGGCGCGGTGGCATGTGCCTCGCGTAATGCTCGGCGGGTTTGCGAAGAGGCCTGTTTAAGCCAGTCGGGAATCTTGCCTTCGACCGTAGCGAAGTGTTCACTTTCCGCAGAGTCTTCATTTACCAACGCCGTTGCAGCACCCATAACTTCAGACATTAGAGCGGCCTTTATCACATTGACAGGCACTCCAGCGTAACGGCCGCCCCGGTAATAAAAAGCTCAAATAACTCATTGAAATCATGAGTATTGGATCAAGACTTCAAACGTATATCGACTATAAATAACACCCCGAACTTAATAACTTTATCGCGCCCATTCGATCGCGATAAACCCGCTCGCCCTCCCCCCGCGACCCGCGGCACGACCAGCCCTTGCGGCGGGAATCTGCCCGGAGGCGTTTCCGATCCGCACGGGATGTATTATCGTGGCTGCTTGCGCAAGATGCGTGGCCTGACCATTCAGGCATTTGCCAACCGATCGAGGGTGCCATGAGCAACGAAAGCATTAACTGGGACAAGCTGGGCTTCGACTACATCAAGACCGACAAGCGCTACCTTTCCTACTTCCGTAACGGCGAGTGGGACCAGGGCACCCTGACTGAAGACAACACCCTGCACATCAGCGAAGGCTCCACCGCGCTGCATTACGGCCAACAGTGCTTCGAAGGCCTCAAGGCCTACCGCTGCAAGGACGGCTCGATCAACCTGTTCCGCCCTGACCAGAACGCCCTGCGCATGCAGCGCAGTTGCGCTCGCCTGCTGATGCCGCAAGTGCCGACCGAAGCCTTCATCGAAGCCTGCAAGCAAGTGGTCAAGGCCAACGAACGTTTCGTGCCGCCACACGGCAAGGGCGCGCTGTACCTGCGTCCATTCGTGATTGGCGTCGGTGACAACATCGGCGTGCGGACCGCGCCGGAGTTCATCTTCTCGATCTTCGCCATCCCGGTCGGCTCGTACTTCAAGGGCGGCATGACCCCGCACAACTTCGTGATCTCCGGCTACGACCGTGCCGCACCACAAGGCACCGGCGCGGCCAAGGTCGGCGGCAACTACGCGGCCAGCCTGATGCCAGGTTCCGAAGCCAAGAAAGCCGGCTTCGCCGATGCCATCTACCTGGACCCGATGACCCACAGCAAGATCGAGGAAGTCGGTTCGGCCAACTTCTTCGGCATTACTGGCGACAACGAATTCATCACCCCGAAATCGGCGTCCGTGCTGCCAGGCATCACCCGCCTGTCGCTGATGGAACTGGCCGCCTCGCGCCTGGGCCTGAAAGTCATCGAAGGCGATGTGCTGATCGACGAAATCGCCAAGTTCAAGGAAGCCGGCGCCTGCGGTACTGCCGCGGTCATCACCCCGATCGGCGGCATCCAGTACAACGACAAACTGCACGTGTTCCACAGCGAAACCGAAGTCGGCCCGGTCACCCAGAAGCTCTACAACGAGCTGACCGGCATCCAGAGCGGTGACGTCGAAGCGCCAGCGGGCTGGATCGTCAAGGTCGCCTGACGCTCTTCCCTCGATAGTCCGATAGCTGGACAAAAAGCCGCTGAGCGGCGATCAGGCTGTTTTCCACACAGCAAGGTCGCCGCTCAGCGGCTTTCTTACATGAATTTTTCTTTAGGACGGGCGCTGTCTATTCTTTGGCACAATCGAGTCTCCACCCGCCGCCCAGGTAAAAGCATGCCCCGCGTACTGACTATCGAAGACGATGCCGTCACTGGCCAGGAAATCGTCGCCGAACTTTCCAGCCACGGCCTGGAGGTCGATTGGGTCGACAACGGTCGCGAAGGTCTGGCCCGTGCAATCGCCGGTGGCTACGACCTGATCACCGTCGACCGGATGCTCCCGGAGGTCGATGGCCTGACCATCGTCACCACCCTGCGCAACCTGAAGATCGCCACGCCGATCCTGATGATCAGCGCCCTCTCCGATGTCGATGAACGGGTCCGCGGCCTGCGTGCCGGCGGCGACGACTACCTGACCAAACCCTTCGCCTCCGACGAGATGGCCGCCCGCGTCGAGGTGCTGCTGCGGCGCAACAGCGTGCCGATGACCCAGACCCGCCTGCAGGTCGCCGACCTGCAACTGGACCTGATCAGCCACGAAGCCCGGCGCGGCGAGCAGTCGCTCAACCTGCTGCCCACCGAATACAAATTGCTGGAATTCCTCATGCGTCACGCCGGCCAGGTCATCACCCGGATGATGATTTTCGAGGAAGTCTGGGGCTATCACTTCGACCCCGGCACCAACCTGATCGACGTGCATATCGGTCGCCTGCGCAAGAAGATCGACGCGCCCGGCCAGACACCGCTGATTCGCACCGTGCGGGGCTCCGGCTATGCCATTGCCGAACCCGTCTAAAGGCTGGAGCTCGTCAACCAGCCGCTTGCTGGCGCTGTACAGTTTTCTGTTCGTGGCCTGGAGCAGCATCCTCATGGGGGTGCTGTATTTCGAAGTTTCCAGCTACCTGAACAAACTCACCCGTCATTCGTTGCTGCAACGCCAGCACCTGTTCGCCCACATGAGCGGCAAGCAACTGGATGACGCGCTGATCGCCAGTCAGGCCTTCGAAGAACGCAGCTTCGACGCCTACGGCCTGTTCGATCCGCAGTTCAACCCTCTGGGCGGGCAGATCCGCCAGATGCCCGCCGAACTGGGCCTGGACGGGCGCATCCATGAAATCAGCCGCTGTCTCGACGCCGACGACCCGCGCCTGCCGCGAGACAGTTGCGACGCCGTGGCGATCAAGGTCCACGATGGTCGCTGGCTGGTACTGATGCGGGACAACGGCTCGCTGTTCGTGGTCACCCGGATCATTCTGCATGCCCTGCTCTGGGGCCTGTCGCTGACCATCATTCCCGGCATCGCCGGCTGGTACTGGCTGCGACGCCGTCCGCTGAAGCGGATCCGGGCAATCCAGGCCACCGCCGAGCAGATCGTCGCCGGCGACCTGACCCGACGCCTGCCGCTGTCACAACGGCGCGACGAACTGGACATGCTCGCCGCCATCGTCAACGCCATGCTCGACCGTATCGAACGGCTGATGCACGAGGTCAAGGGCGTCTGCGACAACATTGCCCACGACCTGCGCACCCCGCTGACCCGCCTGCGCGCCCAGCTCTACCGCATCCGCCAGCAGGCCGGCGATGACGCGCCGCAGGCCGAGGCGATGGAACAGGCCATCGCCGAGACCGACACGCTGATGGCGCGCTTCCGCGGGCTGCTGCGGATCAGCGAACTGGAAGACCGCCAACGCCGCGCCGGCTTCGTCGAACTGCAGGCCCGGGCGCTGCTGGAAGAGCTCCACGATTTCTACCTGCCGCTGGCGGAAGATGGCGAGATCGCGCTTGAACTGCGTGTCGCCGAACCGCTACCGGCGCTGTTCGGCGACCATGAACTGCTGTTCGAGGCCCTGGCCAACCTGGTGGGCAACGCCATCAAATTCACCCCGGCCGGCGGACGGGTGCGCATCAGCGCCGACAGCGATGCCGATGGCGTGCATATCGCGGTGGAAGACAGCGGTCCGGGGATTCCCGAAGAGGAACGCGAGACGGTATTGAAACGCTTCTACCGCAGTGAGGAAGGCCACCGCCATGCGGGCTTCGGCCTGGGGCTGTCGATCGTCGCGGCGATCGTCGACCTGCACGGGTATCAGTTGGAGGTGGGGGAAAGCGAGTGGGGTGGTGCGCGGTTGGTGGTGCACTGCAGAGGCCAGGTGTAGCGCGGTCCCTGCAGGAGCGGGTTGACCCGCGATTGCGTTGGTGGAGTCACTATCGCAATCGCGGGTCAACCCGCTCCTACAGGGCCTTGCGCCCCAAGCCGGGATCAGTCAGCCAGACGCCAGGTGGTTTCGCCCTTCTTGTCTTCCAGCACCACACCCATGGCCGCCAACTGATCGCGAATCCGGTCGGACTCGCCCCAGTTCTTGTCGGTCCGCGCCTGCAGGCGCGCCTGGATCAGGGCTTCGACTTCAGCCGCGTCAACCTTGCCTTCGGCACCGGCACGCAGGAAATCATCGGCGTCCAGTTGCAGCACACCCAGCAACCCCGCCAGCTCACGCAGGCGACCCGCCAGGCCGGCGGCAGTCTGTGCATCGCTCTCGCGCAGACGGTTGATCTCGCGCACCAGGTCGAACAGCACGGCGCAGGCTTCCGGCGTACCGAAGTCGTCGTTCATCGCCGCGGCGAAGCGCTCGACATACTCGTCGCCCCCTTGCGGCGCCACCACCGGCAGGCCGCGCAAGGCGTGATAGAAACGCTCCAGCGCGCCTTTCGCGTCGCGCAGGCTGTCCTCGGAGTAGTTGATCGCGCTGCGGTAATGGCTCGACACCAGCAGGTAGCGCACCACCTCCGGGTGATACTTTTCGAGCACGTCGCGAATGGTGAAGAAGTTGTTCAACGACTTGGACATCTTCTCGCCGTTGATACGGATCATCCCGCAGTGCATCCACGCATTGGCGTACTGCTTGCCGGTCGCGGCCTCGCTCTGGGCGATCTCGTTCTCGTGGTGCGGGAACTCCAGGTCGCTGCCGCCGCCGTGGATATCGAAGCTCTCGCCCAGGCAGCAGGTGGACATCACCGAGCACTCGATGTGCCAGCCCGGACGACCCGCGCCCCACGGCGACGCCCAGCTCGGCTCGCCCGGCTTGGCGGCTTTCCACAGGACGAAGTCCAGTGGGTCCTGCTTGGACTCGTCCACTTCGATCCGCGCGCCGATGCGCAGGTCTTCGATCTTCTTGCGCGACAGCTTGCCGTAGCCGACGAACTTGCCGACGCGGTAGTACACGTCACCGTTGCCCGGCGCGTAGGCGTAGCCCTTGTCGATCAGGGTCTGGATCATCGCGTGCATGCCGGGGATATGGTCGGTGGCACGCGGCTCGAGGTCCGGCGGCAGGATGTTCAGGCGCCGCTCGTCCTCGTGCATCGCGTCGATCATGCGCGCGGTCAGGGCGTCGAACGTCTCGCCGTTCTCGTTGGCGCGGTTGATGATCTTGTCGTCGATGTCGGTGATGTTGCGCACGTAGGTCAGGTCGTAGCCGCTGTAACGCAGCCAGCGGGTGACCAAATCGAAGGCGACCATGCTGCGGCCGTGGCCGAGGTGGCAGAAGTCGTACACGGTCATGCCGCAGACGTACATCCGCACCTTGTTGCCGTCCAGCGGTTTGAAAACTTCCTTGGTTTTGCTCAGGGTGTTGTAGATGTTAAGCACGAAAATTCCTCAGCTGCCCCAGGAGTCACGCAGGGACACGGTGCGGTTGAATACCGGACGGCCTGGACGGGAGTCTTTCAGGTCGGCGCAGAAGTAGCCTTCGCGCTCGAACTGGAAGCGGTCTTCAGGCTGGGCATTGCCCAGCGACGGCTCGGCACGACAACCGGTGAGCACCTGCAGCGAATCCGGGTTGATGTTGTCGAGGAAGCTGCCGCCCTCTTCGGCTTTCTCCGGGTTCGCCGCGCGGAACAGGCGGTCGTACAGACGCACTTCGCACTCGACGCTGGCGTCGGCCGGAACCCAGTGGATCACGCCCTTGACCTTGCGGCCCTCGGGGTTCTTGCCCAGGGTGTCGGGGTCGTAGGAGCAGAGCAGTTCGACGATGTTGCCGTCGGCATCCTTGATCGCCTCGTCGGCGCGGATCACGTAGCTGCCGCGCAGGCGCACTTCACCGGCGGGCTCCAGGCGTTTGTAGCCCTTCGGCGGCTCTTCCATGAAGTCGTCGCGGTCGATGTACAGCTCGCGGGCGAACGGCAGGGCGCGCACGCCCATGTCTTCCTTCGGATGGCGTGGCAGTTCGAGGTTCTCGACCTGGCCTTCCGGGTAGTTGGTGATGGTCACTTTCAGCGGGCGCAGCACGCACATGGCACGCGGCGCGGTGCGGTCGAGGTCGTCACGGATGCTGAATTCCAGCATCGACATGTCGACCACACCGTCGGAGCGGTTGGTGCCGATCATTTCGCAAAAGTTGCGGATCGAGGCCGGGGTGTAGCCGCGGCGGCGGAAACCGGACAGGGTCGACATGCGCGGGTCATCCCAACCTTCGACGTGCTTCTCGTCGACCAGTTGCTTGAGCTTGCGCTTGCTGGTGATGGTGTAGTTCAGGTTCAGGCGGCTGAACTCGTACTGGCGCGGCTTGGCCGGCACCGGCAGGTTGTCGAGGAACCACTCGTACAGCGGACGATGACCTTCGAACTCCAGGGTGCAGATGGAGTGGGTGATGCCTTCGATGGCATCGGACTGGCCATGGGTGAAGTCGTAGTTCGGGTAGATGCACCACGTGTCACCGGTCTGGTGGTGATGGGCATGACGGATACGGTAGAGGATCGGGTCGCGCAGGTTCATGTTCGGCGAGGCCATGTCGATCTTCGCCCGCAGCACGCGCTCGCCGTCCTTGAACTCGCCGGCCTTCATGCGGGCGAACAGGTCCAGGTTTTCCTCGACGCTGCGCTCGCGGAACGGGCTGTTCTTGCCCGGCTCGGTCAGGTTGCCGCGGTATTCCTTGGCTTGCTCAGGGGTCAGGTCGCAGACATAGGCGTTGCCCGACTTGATCAGATCCACGGCCCAGTCGTGCAGTTGATCGAAGTACTGCGAGGCGTAGCGCACCGGACCGGTCCATTGGAAGCCCAGCCACTTGATGTCTTCCTGGATGGCGTCGATGTACTCCTGGTCCTCTTTGGCCGGGTTGGTGTCATCGAAACGCAGGTGGCAGGCACCGCCGAATTCCTTGGCCAGGCCGAAGTTCACGCAGATCGACTTGGCGTGACCGATGTGCAGGTAACCGTTGGGCTCAGGCGGGAAACGGGTGACGATGCTGCTGTGCTTGCCCGAGTCCAGGTCGGCCTGCACGATCGGGCGCAGGAAATTGACGGGAACGGCGGGCGCGCCTTTGGCGGCATTGGGAGCGGTGTCAGCAGTGGGCTTGCTCATAGGATCCTTGGAATTCTGGTCTTCGGCCCGGGTAGGCCGCGTCAAACAAAGCGCTTATCATAGCCGAAGCGGTCGCGCTGCCGACAGCACCGCGCCGACAAACCGGCGCTAATATGGGCAGGCACCGCAAAAAAATCTGCGCAATGAACGTATCGCCGACGCCAGAGCGGGCGTCAGGGTCAAATACACCGTTGTACACCCCTCCTTCCCACATGCCTTGAGAGAGCGAATTTCAGCATGGCCAAAGTCAAACTGAGCACCAACCACGGCGACATCATCCTGCAACTGGATGCCGAGAAAGCCCCGAAAACCGTGGAAAACTTCGTCCAGTACGTTAAAGAAGGCCACTTCGACAACACCGTGTTCCACCGTGTCATCAAGGGCTTCATGATCCAGGGCGGCGGCTTCGAGCCTGGCATGACCCAGAAGAAAACCCGCGCCACCATCCAGAACGAAGCGGATAACGGCCTGAAGAACACCAAGTACAGCATCGCCATGGCCCGCACCATGGAGCCGCATTCGGCGTCTGCGCAGTTCTTCATCAACGCCTCCAACAACGACTTCCTCAACCACAGCGGCAAGAACGTGCAGGGCTGGGGTTACGCGGTGTTCGGTGAAGTGACCGAAGGCCAGGACATCGTCGACGCTATCGAAGGCGTGGCCACCGGCTCCAAGTCCGGCCACCAGGACGTGCCGAAAGAAGACGTGATCATCGAGAAAGCCGAGATCATTGAGTGATACTGCTGATCTCCGATCTGCATCTGCAAGAAGAACGCCCGGACATTACCCGGGCGTTTCTTGATCTGCTGGCAACACGCGCCCGCGATGCTCAAGCGTTGTACATCCTGGGCGACTTTTTCGAGGCCTGGATCGGCGACGACGGCATGACGCCATTCCAGGCTTCCATCTGCCAGGCCCTGCGTACGCTGAGCGACAGCGGCACCCAGGTGTTCCTGATGCACGGCAACCGCGACTTCCTGATCGGCAAGGCCTTCTGCAAGGCCGCGGGCGTCACCCTGCTGCGCGACCCCAGCGTGGTCGAGATGGGCGGCGAGCCAGTGCTGCTGATGCACGGCGACAGCCTGTGCACCCGCGACGAAGCCTACATGAAGCTGCGCCGCACCCTGCGCAACCCGCTGAGCCTGTGGATCCTGCGACACCTGCCGTTGAGCACCCGGCGCAAGCTGGCGCGCAAGCTGCGCAGCGAAAGCAAGACGCAGACCCGCATGAAAGCCACCGACATCATCGACGTGACCGCCGAGGAAGTGCCGCGAATCATGCAGCAGCATGGCGTGCACACCCTGGTCCACGGCCACACCCATCGGCCGGCGATCCACAAACTCACCCTTGATGACGGCAGCGCCGGCCGGCGCATCGTCCTGGGCGACTGGGACCGACAAGGCTGGGCCTTGCAGGTGGATGAGCAGGGCTTTCAACTGGCCCCGTTCGCGTTCGCCTGACCCTCCGCTTCGCGGCCAGCCCGCGAAGCGCTCTCCGCCCTCCTCCGAAAGTCGTCCACGACGGCCTTCTGCCTCGGGCCACAGCACTTTGCGCACGCAGCTTCAGGTGCGTATCTGTCTTCGCCAATCGCTTACGTTGCGCACTGTCAATGGCGGACAGACACGCTGCTTGCCAGTGATATCGTAGCGCCACCGTGTGAACTGAATCACACGAAATCCGCGAACATGGATGCCGGAAACCATCGAATAGACGGGGCGAATTCCGAAAAGCCAGATGAGTAGGAACTTAATCAAGGAGTGAGATGCAATGAGTGCTCAAGCGCAAATCGTTGGTGGCTGGTCTGCTTATCACCCACTGACTGCTCAGGACAAAAAAGTATTCCAGGAAGCCCTGCACGGCTTCGTCGGCGTGCAGTACACGCCGCTGGAAGTGTCAACTCAGGTGGTCAACGGTACCAACTACCGCTACCTGAGCAATGCCCAAGTACCGGGCAGCGAACTGATTTACAAAGTAATCGTGTCGATCTACGCACCGACCAACGGCGCGCCGCACATCACCGGCATTCAGCAGATCTGAATGCTCTGCCCCGGGCGCGTTAACCGCGCCCGCGGGTTTCAGCCGATTCCTTCCTCAATGCCCGGCCGAAGCCGGCCCTGCCTTCGCCGCGAACGGCGGCTTGGCCAGCCACACCAGCAAGATCAACCCGACGAACACCCAGCCCATCAGGGTGAAGTAATCCACTGTCGACATCATGTACGCCTGACTGCTGAGCATCTGTTCCAGTTGCCGGTATGACGCGCCCCCTGCCCCGCCCATCTGGTTCAGCGCTTCGCGGGTCGCCGGCTCGTAGGTACTGATGCTTTCGCTCAGGTAAGCATGGTGCTGGTCGGCTCGGCGGATCCAGATCCAGGTGGTCAGCGACGCGGCGAAGCTGCCGCCCAACGTGCGCAGGAAGGTCGCCAGGCCGGAGCCGTCGGCAATCTGCTGCGGCGGCAGGTCCGAGAGCAGGATGCTCAAGGTCGGCATGAAGAACAGCGCCACACCAATCCCCATAAACAACTGCACCAGGGCTACGTGCTGGAAGTCCACTTCATGGGTGAACTCCGCCCGCATGAAGCAACTCGCGCCGATCGCCAGGAACGCCAGACCGGCCAGCAGGCGCAGGTCGAAGCGGTGCGCGTACTTGCCGACAAAAGGCGACAGCAGCACCGGCAGCAAGCCGATCGGTGCCACCGCCAACCCGGCCCAGGTCGCGGTATAGCCCATCTGGGTCTGCAGCCATTGCGGCAGGATCAGATTGATGCCGAAGAAACCGGCGTAGCCGCCCACCAGCACGATGGTGCCGATGCGGAAGTTGCGGTGCACGAACAGCCGCAGGTTGACCACCGGGTGCTTGTCGGTCAGCTCCCAGATGATGAACACCGCGATGAACACCACGGAAATCAGGCTGCCGATGATGATGAAGTTCGACTCGAACCAGTCCAGGTCGTTGCCTTTGTCGAGCACGATCTGCAAGGCGCCGACTCCGATGATCAGACTCAGCAGACCGATATAGTCCATCGGCTGGCGACTGGTCTGCACCGGCCGCGTGCGCATCTGCTGGCGAACCACGGCGGCGGCGAACAAGCCGATGGGGATATTGATGAAGAAGATCCACGGCCAGCTATAGCTGTCGGTAATCCAGCCACCAAGAATCGGCCCGGCGATTGGCGCCACCACCGTGACCATCGCCAATAGCGCCAGGGCCATCCCGCGTTTCGCCGGGGGATAGACGGCAATCAGCAAGGTCTGGGTCATCGGGTACAACGGCCCGGCGACCACACCCTGAAGCACGCGAAAACCCACGAGTTCCGGCATCGACTGCGAGATACCGCAGAGGAACGACGCCAGCACGAACAGCAGGGTCGCCCAGATGAACAACTTGACCTCGCCAAAGCGCCGGCTGAGCCAGCCGGTCAGCGGCAAGGCGATGGCGTTGCTCACCGCGAACGAGGTGATGACCCAGGTGCCCTGCTCCGAACTGACGCCGAGGTTGCCGGAAATGGTCGGCAACGCCACGTTGGCGATGGTGGTGTCGAGCACCTGCATGAAGGTCGCGAGCGACAGGCCAATGGTGGTCAGCAGCAGGCTCGGCGGGGTGAACGAAGCCTGGTTGCTCATCGCTGGGCAGTCTTGTCGCTGGCGCTGTTGTCGTGGATCAACCGGGCGATCAACGTGTCAGCCTCGGCCAGTTGACGGTCATACACCTGGGTGGCGAAGGTCGCCTTCTGCGGCGCCTGCTGCGCCAGTACCGGACCGCTCTGGTCATGCAGATCGACGTCGACCGTGGTCGACAGGCCGATGCGCAGCGGATGCTGGTTCAGTTGCTCGGCATTGATGTGCACCCGCACCGGGACGCGCTGGACGATCTTGATCCAGTTGCCGGTGGCGTTCTGCGCCGGCAGCAGGGCGAACGCGCTGCCGGTGCCGGCGCCGAGGCTGTCGATGGTGCCGCTGTACTTGACGTCGCTGCCGTAGAGGTCGGTGCTGATGTCCACCGGCTGGCCGATGCGCATGTTGCGCAGTTGGGTTTCCTTGAAGTTGGCGTCGATCCACAACTGGTCCAGCGGGATCACCGCCATGGTCGCGGTGCCCGGCTCCAGCCGTTGGCCGAGTTGCACGGTGCGCTTGGCGACATAACCGGTGACCGGCGCCACCAGGGTGGTGCGGGCATTGCTCAGGTAAGCCTGGCGCAGTTCGGCGGCGGCGGCCTGGACCTCGGGGTGAGACGACACCACGGTGTCATCCACCAGCGCGGTGGTGGTGTTCAGTTGCTGCCGGGCATTGCTCAGCGCGCTCTGCGCCGACGACAGGTCGTCACGGGCGTGGGACAGCTCTTCCTGGGAAATCGCCCCGCCAGCGGCGAGGGTCTTGCGCCGGTTGTAGTTTTCCTGGGCCTTTTGCAGCTCGGCCTGGCGCGCCGCGACCTGGGCCTTCATGCCGTCGACGTTGCTGTACAGCCCGCGGACCTGACGTACCGCCCGGGCCAGTTTAGCCTCGGCGGCCTGCAGGCCGACTTCGGCGTCGCTCGGGTCGAAGCGGATCAGCTCCTGGCCGGCGTGCACCAGGTCGCCGTCGTCGGCGCCGATGCTGATCACGGTGCCGCTGATCAGCGGGGTGATTTCGACCACGTTGCCGTTGACGTAGGCGTCGTCGGTGCTTTCAGTCCAGCGCCCGTAAAGCTCGTGCCAGGCCCAGGTGCCGGCGCCGATGGCCAGCACCACGAGCAGCAGCCCGAGCAGCCAGGTCTTGCGCTTGCGCTGATTGTTAACGTCCTGCTCGTTGACGGCAGTGTCCGAAGTTGGGGTAGCCATTGACGAATACCTTGGCGGGTTAAGGGTGACGGGAGGCCGGCGATGCTGCCGCGGCCTGCTGCTGTTGGGATGCCGCATCAGGCTGGAAACCGCCGCCGAGGGCCTGCATCAGCAGGATCGAACGGTCGATGCGCTCGGCATTGAGCTCGGCCAGTTGGCGCTGGGCCTGTAGCAGTTGCTGCTCGATGCTCAGCACGTCGAGGAAGTTGCCGATGCCGGAGCCGTAGCGCTGCATGACGGTGTCGTAGGACTGCTGGGCGATGTCGGTGGCGCGCTGTTTGGTCGCGACCTGCTCGCCGAGGGCATGCAACTGGTCGATGTTGTCGCTGACTTCGCCGAGGGCGTTGACCAGGCTCTTGTTGTACTGGGCAACGGCAAGGTCGTAGTCGGCGTCGCGGGCATCGAGGTCGGCGCGCAGGCGGCCGCCGTCGAAGATCGGCAGCGAAATGGTCGGGGCAATATTGAAGAAGCGGCTCGGCGCACCGAAGATCGCGTCGCCCAACAGTGCCTGGGTGCCGGCGGCGGCGCTCAGGTTGAGGTTGGGGTAGAAGCGGGTTTTGCTCGCGTCGATCGACTTGCTCGCCGCTTCGACCCGCCAGCGTGCCGCCACCAGATCGGGACGCCGGCCGAGCAGTTCGGCGGGCAGGACCGATGGCAAGGCCACCGCGCCGGGCTTGAGTACCGCGGGCCGGGCAATCTGCTGGGCACGGTCCGGCCCTTTGCCGAGCAATACCGCAAGGGCGATCTGTGCGCTGTGCAGTTGTTTCTGCGCATTGATCGCCTGTTCTTCGGAGCTGGCGGCCAGGCTTTCGGTCTGCTGGAGCTGGTATTCGCTGTCGATCCCGGCGGACAGCCGACGCTGGCCCAGGTCGAGCATCTGCCGGGTGCGCTTGAGGTCATCCTGGGTCAGGTCGTAGACGATATAGGCCTGGCCCAACTGGCTGTAGGCCCGGGCCACGTCGGCGGCGAGGGTCAGGCTGGCGGCCTGGCGATCGACTTCGGCGGCGCGGGCCTGGCCCAACGCGGCTTCCCAGGCGGCGCGCTGGCCACCCCAGAGGTCGAAGGTGTAATTGAAGTCGAGGCTCAGGCTGCGCAGGGTCGAATAGCGACCACCCTGCCCGGCCGGATCCTGGTCCCGGGCCAGCCGCGAGCGGCTGACGCTGCCGTTGGCGTCCAGGCTCGGCATGCGGTCGGCGTCGGCGGCATAGGCCGCGGCGCTGGCCTGATGGGCGCGGGCGCTGGCGATTTGCATGTCCGGGCTGTCGCGCAGGGCTTCGCCGATCAGGCCGTCCAGTTGCGGATCACCGAGGCTGCGCCACCAGTCGCTTTTCGGCCAGGCGGCCGGCGACAGGGTGACGCCCTTGAGGGTCTGTTCAGACTTGAGATCGCTGGCCGCCAGGCGCTGGCCTTCCGGCGCGAGGCCGCGGTAGCTGGCGCAACCGGCCAGAGTCAGGGCGATAACCAGCAGGCTCAGGCTGCTGCGCAAGGTGGTTGTGCTCATTTGTCACTCACCCGCAGCGCCGTCAGCGAATCGCCGGCATTGAGCAGGACCTTGGTAAGAATCGCGGTGAGCGTGGCCAGCTCATCAGCAGCCAGCACGCCGACCAGTTCGTTCATCGCCTCGGCGCCGATATGCGGCAGACGATCGGCGAGTTTCTGTCCTTCTCCGGTCAACTCGACACGCACTTGCCGGCGGTCCTCGGGGCAGCGACTGCGGGCGATCAGGTCTTTCTGTTCGAGGCGGTCGAGCATGCGGGTCATGGAACCGCTGTCCAGGCCGAGGTAACGGCACAGCTCGGCGGGGGTGTCGACGCCGTACTGGGCGACGATGATCAGCACCTTGAACTGCGCGGCGGTGACGCCGTAATCCTGCAGGTGGCTATCGAGAATGCGGTCCTTGACCAGCGCGGCACGCCCGAGGAGCAGGCCGATGGTGCAGGTCTGGAAGTTTTCCGGAGTGAAGTGGGACATGAAGGGAGAAACCTGCTTAGGCAGTGATGTAAGCAGATATTACTGCCCAGACATTAATTGTCCAGGCATTTATTAGCTTGCTTGCTATTTTGACGACGAAAGGCCGAGCGGAGCAGTCGGGATTCAGGCAGGGAAACATCGGCGCGCAGAGAACCCGCGCGCCGCAGGGATTCAGGCCGGAACGCCGCTGTGGAAGCGGAATTCCTCGTCCGGCGAGACGATCAGTTCCGCCTCGGCTTCACGGACTTTCTCGATGGTGCGTTCGATATCAGCGGCATCGCCGTACTGATAGGCCAGCTTCAGGTAGCCCTGATAGTGCCGCGCCTCGCTCTTGAGCAGGCCGTGATAGAACTTGCCGAGTTCTTCGTCGAGATGCGGCACCAGTGCGGCGAACCGCTCGCAACTGCGCGCTTCGATAAAGGCGCCGACCACCAAGGTGTCGACCAGCTTGACCGGCTCATGAGAACGCACCAGCCGGCGCAGGCCCGAGGCATAACGACCGGCATTGATCGGACGCAACGGCACCTTGCGCCGCTTCATCAGGCGCAACACCTGTTCGTGGTGCACCAGTTCCTCGCGGGCCAGGCGCGACATCATGTTGATCAGGTCGATGTGGGTGTTGTACTTGGCGATCAGGCTCAGCGCCGTACTGGCGGCCTTGAACTCGCAATTCTTGTGGTCGATCAGCATTGTTTCCTGATCGGCCAGCGCCGCTTGCACCCAGGCATCTGGCGTGCGGCAACCGAGGAAGGCTTCGATTTCGGGGATGAGTTCCATGATTCACAAACGGCAGAGGGCGACAGGGCCGGCGATTATACCGGCGCGGGCAACTATCACCAGTGACTATGCTTTGATATGTATCAAGCCGCGTCGCATCGAGCGCCGACTATAGTCAGGCATTGGTCGCCATTTCCGAAGGGAGTTCTCGTTCATGCAAGCCGTACGCAGCATCCTGGTGGTACTCGATCCCGAGCACGCCCACAGCCGGGCCCTGACCCGGGCCAAACTCATCGCCAAGGCGACCGGCGCACGCCTTCACCTGTTGATGTGCGACAAGAAACACGACCACAGCGCCCTGCTCAGCCTGCTCTCCAGCCAGTTGCACGATGATGGCTACGACAACGTCACCTTCGAGCAGGCGTGGCACGACACCCTTCACGAATCGATCATCGACGTGCAGCAGGCCGAAGGCTGCGAGCTGGTGATCAAGGAGCACCGCCCGGACAACCCACTGCGCAAGGCCCTGCTCACCCCCACCGACTGGAAACTGCTGCGCCTGTGCCCGGCGGCGGTGTTGATGGTCAAGACCGAACGGCCATGGACCGGCGGCGTGATCCTCGCCGCCGTCGACGTGGGCAACAACGACCAGGACCACCGCGTGCTGCATGGCGATATCGTCGACCACGGCTACGCCATCGCCGACCTGGCCAAGGGCAACCTGCACGTGATCAGCGCCCACCCGTCGCCCATGTTGTCGGCAGCGGACCCGGTCTATCAGCTCAAGGAAACCATCGAGCAACGCTATCGCGAGGCCTGCGCCGCCTTCCAGGCGGAGTTCGACATCAGCGACGAGCGCCTGCATGTCGCCGAGGGCCCGGCGGACGTGCTGATTCCGTACACCGCCAGCAAGCTGGACGCGGTGGTGACGGTGATCGGGACCGTGGCCCGCACCGGGATCACCGGCGCGCTGATCGGCAATACGTCGGAAGTGGTGCTGGATTCGCTGGAATGCGATGTGCTGGTGCTGAAGACGGCGGAAGTGGCGGCGCAGTTGAATGAATTGGCACAAGGCTGATTCTTGAGGAAACCTTGAGGGCCTCATCGCTGGCAAGCGATGAGGCCAAAACGGACTAGCCCAACGCATCCTTCAAGAAACCCGGCGCGATATACCGCTGGTAGTGGGCTTCAGAAAGAAGAAAGAACTCGGTATCGATGGCATCCCGCAGTTCCGGCAATTCCCACTCGCGAAACTCCGGCAACAACACCAGCCCGTAGGCCTCCAGCTCGCGGATCACCCGCGCGCCGCGGGCGATCAACTGGTAGGCCCAGCAATATTCGGACTGATGGGGGACGTAGCGGATCTTGCGCTGCTCCAGTTGCTGGCGCAGCCGCCCGGCGTCGAAAACCTCCAGCTTGGCGGTCATCACCTGGACCAGCAGTTGCTCCAGACGCAACCACACCGCGCGTTTTTCATCCTCGCTGTAGCCGTTCCAGTGGATCACTTCATGGTGGAATCGCTTGCAGCCGCGGCACACCAGATCCCCGTAAACCGTGGAACAGAGGCCGACGCAAGGCGTCTTGATGGACTGATTGGACATGGGCAAATCGACAGCATGGCAACGGAACAGACGGCCATGTTAGCCCTTTGTCTAACGAGGGTCACCCGCTAAAGTCTTCGCCGCTGCCTTACCTTTATTTTGAATTTGCCGTAGAATCACCCGGCCTTTTAAGGCGCCAAATGTCCGTTAGAAGCTGTTTTCAAAGCGTCACGAGCACAGTTATCCGGTAGAACGGCGTTGGCTCGGGAGATTCACCTGTGAATGTCCCGTGCCAGCCCTCATCAGCTCCCCGTTCTGCAGGCGTAAAACTTTGAAAGCAGCTTCTGTAAGGATTTCCTGCAACTCTGGCTACGCGGCTCAAAAAGCCGTATTTGCGCATGAGTGCGGATTTTCTGGATGAGCGTCCCGGACACCCATTTGGGACCACTGATGAGGGTAATAACTGTGCTTGAAGCCTACCGCAAACATATCGAAGAGCGCGCAGCCCTGGGTATCGTTCCCCAGCCGCTTAACGCCGAACAAACTGCAGGCCTGGTCGAGCTGCTGAAAAACCCGCCGGCCGGCGAAGAAGCCTTCCTCGTTGAACTGATCACCGACCGCGTTCCGCCGGGAGTCGACGAAGCCGCCTACGTCAAGGCCGCTTTCCTCTCCGCCATCGTCAAAGGCGACGCCAAATCCCCTCTGATCGACCGCAAGCGTGCCACCGAGCTGCTGGGCACCATGCAGGGCGGCTACAACATCGCCACCCTGGTCGAGCTGCTGGATGACGCCGAACTGGGCGCCGTCGCGGCCGAACAGCTCAAGCACACCCTGCTGATGTTCGATGCCTTCCACGACGTGGCCGAAAAAGCCAAGTCCGGCAACGCGCACGCCCAGGCTGTACTGGACTCCTGGGCTGCCGGCGAGTGGTTCACCACCCGTCCTGCTATCGCCGAGAAATACACCCTGACCGTGTTCAAGGTGCCTGGCGAAACCAACACCGACGACCTGTCCCCTGCTCCAGACGCCTGGTCGCGCCCTGACATCCCGCTGCACGCCCTGGCCATGCTGAAAATGGCCCGTGACGGCATCGAGCCAGAGCAACCAGGTTCGGTCGGTCCGCTGAAGCAGATCGAAGCGGTCAGAGCCAAGGGCTTCCCGGTCGCCTACGTCGGTGACGTGGTCGGTACCGGTTCCTCGCGTAAATCCGCAACCAACTCCGTGCTGTGGTTCTTCGGCGACGACATCCCGTACGTGCCGAACAAGCGCGCCGGTGGTTTCTGCTTCGGCACCAAGATCGCCCCGATCTTCTACAACACCATGGAAGACGCCGGCGCCCTGCCGATCGAATTCGACTGCACCAACCTGGCGATGGGCGATGTCATCGACGTCTACCCGTTCAAAGGCGAAGTACGCCGTCACGGTAGCGACGAGCTGGTCACCAACTTCGCGCTGAAAACCGAAGTCCTGCTGGACGAAGTCCGCGCTGGCGGCCGTATCCCGCTGATCGTCGGCCGTGGCCTGACCGAGAAAGCCCGTACCGAACTGGGCCTGGGCGCTTCCGACCTGTTCAAGAAGCCAGAGCAGCCTGTCGACACCGGCAAAGGCTACACCCTGGCACAGAAAATGGTCGGCAAGGCCTGCGGCGTGACCGGCGTTCGTCCGGGCACCTACTGCGAGCCGAAGATGACCACCGTCGGTTCCCAGGACACCACTGGCCCGATGACCCGTGACGAGCTGAAAGACCTGGCGTGCCTGGGCTTCTCCGCTGACCTGGTCATGCAGTCGTTCTGCCACACCGCGGCCTATCCGAAGCCGATCGACGTCACCACCCACCACACCCTGCCGGATTTCATCCGCACCCGTGGCGGCGTGTCCCTGCGTCCTGGCGACGGCATCATCCATAGCTGGCTGAACCGCATGCTGATGCCTGACACCGTCGGCACCGGCGGCGACTCGCACACCCGCTTCCCGATCGGCATCTCGTTCCCGGCCGGTTCCGGCCTGGTCGCCTTCGCCGCCGCCACCGGCGTCATGCCGCTGGACATGCCGGAATCGATCCTGGTTCGCTTCAAGGGCAAGCTGCAACCTGGCATCACCCTGCGTGACCTGGTTCATGCCATCCCTTACTACGGGATCAAGCAAGGCCTGCTGACCGTCGAGAAGAAGGGCAAGATCAACGCCTTCTCCGGCCGCATCCTGGAAATCGAAGGTCTCAACGATCTGACCGTCGAACAAGCCTTCGAGCTGTCCGACGCCTCGGCCGAACGTTCCGCCGCGGGTTGCACCATCAAGCTGCCGGAAAAAGCCATCGCCGAGTACCTGACCTCCAACATCACCCTGCTGCGCTGGATGATCGGCGAAGGCTACGGCGACCCACGCACCCTGGAGCGCCGCGCGCAAGCCATGGAAGCCTGGCTGGCCAACCCTGAACTGCTGGCCGCCGATGCCGACGCCGAATACGCCGAAATCATCGAAATCGACCTGGCCGACGTCAAAGAGCCTGTGCTCTGCGCGCCGAACGACCCGGACGACGCCCGTCTGCTGTCGACCGTACAGGGCGAGAAGATCGACGAAGTGTTCATCGGTTCGTGCATGACCAACATCGGTCACTTCCGCGCTGCCGGTAAATTGCTGGAGAAGGTCAAGGGTGGCATCCCTACCCGTCTGTGGCTGGCTCCGCCAACCAAGATGGACGCTCACCAACTGACCGAAGAAGGCTACTACGGCATCTACGGCAAGGCTGGCGCGCGCATGGAAATGCCAGGCTGCTCGCTGTGCATGGGTAACCAGGCTCGCGTACAGACCGGTTCGACCGTGGTTTCCACCTCGACCCGTAACTTCCCGAACCGCCTGGGCGACGCGACCAACGTGTACCTGGCTTCGGCTGAACTGGCCGCGGTCGCTTCGATCCTCGGCAAGCTGCCGACCGTCGAGGAGTACATGGAGTACGCGAAGAACATCGACAGCATGGCTGCCGACGTTTACCGCTACCTGAGCTTCGACCAGATCGCCGAGTTCCGCGAGGTCGCCGCGAACGCCAAGATCGCCGCTGTTCAGATCTAAGCAGAACCTGCGTTGAAAAAGCCCCGCTGAAAAGCGGGGCTTTTTTATGTCTGCTGCATTCGTGATTGATGGTTCTAGGACCGCTACGCGGCCCCGGAAACAAAAAAACGGTGCCCGCCTCTCGACGGACACCGCTGTTCAAAGCCGAAGCCTGCGAAAAATGCCTTAGAACGAATCCCCCGGCACCCGCACCCACCCTTCCATCAACACCCGCGCACTGCGGCTCATGATCGCCTTGGTCACGGTCCATTGCCCGCCCACCTGCTGCGCCTGCGCACCCACCCGCAGGGTCCCGGAAGGATGCCCGAAGCGCACCGCTTCGCGCTCGCCGCCACCGGCCGCGAGGTTGACCAGCGTTCCCGGAATCGCCGCCGCCGTACCAATCGCAACGGCCGCGGTGCCCATCATGGCGTGGTGCAGCTTGCCCATGGACAGCGCCCGCACCAGCAGGTCGATATCACCGGCTTTCACCTGTTTGCCACTGGACGACAGGTAGTCCGCCGGCGGCGCCACGAAAGCGACCTTCGGCGTGTGCTGCCGGCCCGCGGCTTCGTCGATGTGCTTGATCAGCCCCATGCGCACCGCGCCATGGGCACGGATGGTTTCGAAACGGGCCAAGGCCGCGTTATCGCCGTTGATCGCGTCCTGCAACTCGGTGCCGCTGTAGCCGATGGCCTCGGCGTTGACGAAGATGGTCGGGATACCGGCGCTGATCAGGGTCACTTCGAAGCTGCCGACACCCGGCACATCAAGCTGATCGACCAGATTGCCGGTGGGGAACATCGCCCCGCCGCCGTCGTCTTCATCGGCGGCCGGATCGAGAAACTCCAGTTGCACCTCAGCCGCCGGGAACGTCACGCCGTCGAGTTCGAAATCACCGGTTTCCTGCACCTCGCCGTTGGTGACCGGCACGTGGGCAATGATGGTCTTGCCGATATTCGCCTGCCAGATACGCACAGTGGCGACGCCATTGGCCGGGACACGGGCCGGGTCGACCAGGCCGGCGCTGATGGCGAAGGAACCCACTGCCGCCGAGAGGTTGCCGCAGTTGCCGCTCCAGTCGACGAAGGCCTTGTCGATCGACACCTGGCCGAACAGGTAATCGACGTCGTGCTCCGGCTTGATGCTGCGGGACAGGATCACCGTCTTGCTGGTGCTGGAGGTCGCTCCGCCCATGCCGTCGATCTGCTTGCCGTAGGGGTCGGGACTGCCGATCACCCGCAGCAGCAGCGCATCGCGGGCGGCGCCGGGCAGTTGCGCGGCTTCGGGCAGGTCCTGGAGATTGAAGAACACACCCTTGCTGGTGCCGCCACGGATGTAGGTGGCGGGGATTTTGATCTGGGGTACATGCGCCATGGATTTGTCCTGTCAGTTCAATAGGTGAAACCCCAATCGCTGGCAAGCCAGCGCCCACAAGGTGCGGCGTTCACCGTACCTGTGGGAGCTGGCTTGCCAGCGATAAGGCCCGGGCAGTCAACATCACTGCCCGCGCCGTGCCGATATCAGGCCGCGCCTTCCAGGAAGTCCTGGGCAAAGCGCTGCAACACACCACCGGCCTCGTAGATCGACACTTCTTCAGCGGTATCCAGGCGGCAGGTCACCGGCACTTCGACGCGCTCGCCGTTCTTGCGGGTGATGACCAGGGTCAGGGTCGCCCGCGGGGTACGCTCGCCGACCACGTCATACAGCTCGCTACCGTCCAGCCCCAGCGTCTTGCGATCGACGCCCGGCTTGAACTCCAGCGGCAGCACGCCCATGCCGACCAGGTTGGTGCGGTGGATGCGCTCGAAGCCTTCGGCGACGATGGCCTCGACTCCCGCCAGACGCACACCCTTGGCCGCCCAGTCGCGGGACGAGCCTTGGCCGTAGTCGGCACCGGCGACGATGATCAACGGTTGCTTGCGTTCCATGTAGGTTTCGATCGCTTCCCACATGCGGGTGACCTTGCCTTCCGGCTCGACCCGGGCCAGCGAACCCTGCTTGACCTTGCCGTCTTCCAGCACCATCTCGTTGAACAGTTTCGGGTTGGCAAAGGTGGCGCGCTGGGCGGTCAGGTGGTCGCCGCGGTGGGTTGCGTAGGAGTTGAAGTCCTCTTCCGGCAGACCCATTTTCGCCAGGTACTCGCCCGCGGCGCTGTCCAGCATGATGGCGTTGGACGGCGACAGGTGGTCGGTGGTGATGTTGTCCGGCAGCACCGCCAGCGGGCGCATGCCGGTAAGCGTACGCGCACCGGCCAGGGCGCCTTCCCAGTACGGCGGACGGCGGATGTAGGTGCTCATTTCGCGCCATTCATACAGCGGCGGAACCTTCGGCCCCTTGTCTTCTTCGATGGCGAACATCGGGATGTAGACCTGGCGGAACTGCTCCGGCTTCACCGAAGCGCGGACCACCGCGTCGATTTCCGCGTCGCTCGGCCAGATATCCTTCAAGCGGATTTCCTTGCCGTCGACCACGCCCAGCACATCCTTCTCGATATCGAAGCGGATGGTGCCCGCGATGGCGTAGGCCACCACCAGCGGCGGCGAAGCGAGGAACGCCTGCTTGGCATACGGATGGATACGGCCATCGAAGTTGCGGTTACCCGACAGCACGGCGGTGGCGTACAGGTCGCGGTCGATGATTTCCTGCTGGATCTGCGGATCCAGTGCACCGGACATGCCGTTGCAGGTGGTGCAGGCGAAGGCGACGATGCCGAAGCCCAACTGCTCCAGTTCGTCGGTCAGGCCGGCTTCGTCCAGGTACAGGGCGACGGTCTTCGAACCCGGCGCCAGGGACGATTTGACCCACGGTTTGCGGGCCAGGCCGAGCTTGTTGGCATTGCGCGCCAGCAGGCCGGCGGCGATGACGTTGCGCGGGTTGCTGGTGTTGGTGCAACTGGTGATGGCGGCGATGATCACCGCGCCGTCCGGCATCTGCCCCGGCACCTCTTCCCAGGCACCGGCGATGCCTTTGGCCGCCAGGTCGCTGGTGGCGACGCGGGCATGAGGGTTGGACGGGCCGGCCATGTTGCGCACGACGCTGGACAGGTCGAAACGCAGCACGCGCTCGTATTCGGCATTGACCAGGCTGTCAGCCCACAGGCCGGCTTCACGGGCGTAGGTCTCGACCAGCTTGACCTGCTCCTCTTCACGACCGGTCAGGCGCAGGTAGTCGATGGTCTGCGCGTCGATGGCGAACATCGCCGCAGTGGCGCCGTATTCCGGGGCCATGTTGGAGATGGTGGCGCGGTCGCCCAGGGTCAGGGCGCGGGCACCTTCGCCGTGGAATTCAAGGTAGGCGCCGACCACTTTCTGCTTGCGCAGGAACTCGGTCAGGGCCAGCACCACGTCAGTGGCGGTGATACCCGGTTGCGGCTTGCCGGACAGCTCGACGCCGACGATTTCCGGCAGGCGCATCCAGGACGCGCGACCGAGCATGACGTTCTCGGCTTCCAGGCCGCCGACACCGATGGCGATCACACCCAGGGCATCGACGTGCGGGGTGTGGCTGTCGGTGCCGACGCAGGTGTCGGGATAGGCCACGCCGCGCTCGGAATGGATCACCGGCGACATTTTCTCCAGGTTGATCTGGTGCATGATGCCGTTGCCGGGCTGGATCACGTCGACGTTCTTGAACGCCTTCTTGGTCCAGTTGATGAAGTGGAAACGGTCTTCGTTGCGACGGTCCTCGATGGCGCGGTTCTTCTCGAACGCCTGCGGATCGAAGCCACCGCACTCCACGGCCAGCGAGTGGTCGACGATCAACTGCACCGGCACCACCGGGTTGACCTGGGCCGGGTCACCGCCTTTGTCGGCGATGGCGTCACGCAGGCCGGCGAGGTCGACCAGGGCGGTCTGGCCAAGGATGTCGTGGCAGACCACACGCGCCGGGAACCACGGGAAGTCGAGGTCGCGCTTGCGTTCGATGAGCTGGCTCAGCGACGCGTTGAGGGTCGCGGGATCGCAACGACGCACCAGGTTTTCTGCCAGCACGCGGGAGGTGTAGGGAAGCCGGTCGTAAGCGCCCGGCGCGATCGCGTCGACTGCCGCGCGGGCGTCGAAGTAGTCCAGGCCGGTGCCTGGCAGGGACTTGCGGAATTCGGTGTTCATGGTCAGGTCGGCTCGGTCACGGTGTTCGGTGGATAGACCCTGTCTGCCCTGCCCCGCCCTGTAGGAGCGAGCTTGCTCGCGATAGCGTCAGCGGGATCAAACCCACTGACAGATTCATCGCCATCGCGAGCAAGCTCGCTCCTACAGAAACAGAGCCAGGTGCGGCGGGCTCTTTATCAGCGCTGCTCGATCGGCACGAACGTGCGCTGCTCGACGCCGGTGTACTCGGCGCTCGGACGGATGATGCGGTTGTTGGCGCGCTGCTCGAAGACGTGCGCTGCCCAGCCGGTCAGGCGCGAGCAGACGAAGATCGGGGTGAACAGCTTGGTCGGGATGCCCATGAAGTGGTACGCCGAGGCATGGTAGAAGTCGGCGTTCGGGAACAGCTTCTTCTGCTCCCACATGGTCTTGTCGATGGCTTCGGAGACCGGGTACAGCACGGTGTCACCCACTTCATCGGCCAGCTTCTTGGCCCAGCCCTTGATCACTTCGTTGCGCGGGTCGGACTCTTTGTAGATGGCATGGCCGAAGCCCATGATCTTGTCTTTGCGCTCGAGCATTTTCAGCAGTTCGGTCACGGCTTCCTGCGGGCTCTGGAAGCGTTCGATCAGTTCCATCGCCGCTTCGTTGGCGCCGCCGTGCAGCGGACCGCGCAGCGAACCGATGGCGGCGGTGACGCAGGAGTACAGGTCCGACAGGGTCGAAGCACACACCCGCGCGGTGAAGGTCGAGGCGTTGAATTCGTGCTCCGCGTAGAGGATCAGCGAAACGTTCATCACCTTGACGTGCAGCTCGCTCGGCTTCTTGCCGTGCAGCAGGTGCAGGAAGTGGCCGCCGATGGTGTCTTCGTCACTGGTGCAGTCGATGCGCACGCCGTGGTGGCTGAAGCGGTACCAGTAGCACATCACCGCCGGGAACAGCGCCAGCAGGCGGTCGGTCTTGTCACGCTGCTGGTCGAAGTTCAGCTCTTGCTCCAGGGTGCCAAGCACCGAGCAGCCCGTACGCATGACATCCATTGGATGGGCGTTGGCCGGAATACGCTCCAGCACTTCTTTCAGCGCCTGCGGCAGGTCGCGCAGGGTTTTCAGGCGCGCCTGGTATTCGGCGAGCTGGGCCTTGTTCGGCAGTTCTCCGTAAAGCAGCAGGTAGGCGACTTCTTCGAACAGGGCGTTGGCGGCCAGGTCACGGACGTCATAGCCGCGGTAGGTCAGCCCGGCGCCCGCCTGACCGACTGTCGACAGTGCGGTCTGCCCGGCCACCTGGCCACGCAGGCCGGCTCCGCTGAGTACTTTTGCTTCGGCCATGGGATATCTCCTTTCTTGAATTTGTTATGGAAGCTTTGGCTAATCGTGTTTCGGATCCTGAGGACACGGCGCCCTGGTTGACGCCTTCGCGAGCAAGCCCGCTCCTGCAGGATCATGTGAGTCAGGCTTTTTTCTGGGCGAACAGGGCGTCGAGGCTCTGCTCGAACGCGTGGTAGTTGATGGCGTCGTACAGCTCCATGCGGGTTTGCATGGTGTCGATCACATTCTTCTGCGTGCCGTCGCGGCGCAGCGCGTTGTAGACGTTCTCGGCGGCCTTGTTCATGGCGCGGAACGCCGACAGCGGGTACAGCGCCAGGGAGACGTCGGCGGACGCCAGTTCCTCGGTGGTGTACAGCGGAGTAGCGCCGAATTCGGTGATGTTGGCCAGGATCGGCGCACGCACGCGCTCGGCGAAGGTCTTGTACATCGACAGTTCGGTGATGGCTTCCGGGAAGATCATGTCGGCGCCGGCTTCGATGCAGGCGGCGGCGCGATCAAGCGCGGCTTCCAGACCTTCCACGGCGAGCGCGTCGGTGCGCGCCATGATCACGAAGCTGTCATCGGTACGGGCATCGACGGCGGCCTTGATGCGGTCGACCATCTCCTGCTGCGAGACAATTTCCTTGTTCGGACGGTGGCCGCAACGCTTGGCGCCGACCTGGTCTTCGATATGGATGGCGGCGGCGCCGAACTTGATCATCGACTTCACGGTACGGGCGACGTTGAACGCCGAGGACCCGAAGCCCGTGTCGACATCCACCAGCAGCGGCAGGTCGCAGACGTCGGTGATGCGGCGCACGTCGGTGAGCACGTCATCCAGGCCGGTGATACCCAGGTCCGGCAGGCCGAGGGAGCCTGCAGCAACACCGCCACCGGAGAGGTAGATGGCCTTGAACCCGGCACGCTTGGCCAGCAGCGCGTGGTTAGCGTTGATGGCGCCGACAACCTGCAACGGGTGCTCGGCAGCTACTGCATCGCGAAAACGCTGGCCGGGACTGCTTTTCTGACTCATGACTCACCTCGTGGGTTAGTGGCGTCCAGGTAGTGACGCTCGATGTTGCGTTTGGAAGCGCCGATGTGGCGGCGCATCAGGAGTTCCGCCAGTTCGCCGTCACGGTCGGCGATGGCGTCGAGAATCCGGTGGTGTTCGGTAAAGGCCTGGCGCGGCCGATTGGGCGTCGCCGAGAACTGGATGCGGTACATGCGCACCAGCTGATAAAGCTCGCCGCAGAGCATCTGCACCAGGGTGCGGTTGCCGCTGCCCTGGATGATCCGGTAGTGGAAGTCGAAGTCGCCTTCCTGCTGGTAATAGCCGACCCCGGCCTGGAACGCGGCGTCGCGCTCGTGGGTGTCGAGCACCCGGCGCAGCTCATCGATCTCGGCTACGCTCATACGCTCGGCGGCCAGGCGGCAGGCCATGCCTTCGAGGGATTCGCGGATCTCGTACAGCTCGATCAGTTCGGCATGGCTCAGTGACACCACCCGGGCGCCGACATGCGGCACCCGCACCAGCAGGCGCTGGCCTTCCAGGCGGTGGATGGCCTCACGCAGCGGGCCGCGGCTGATGCCGTAGGTGCGCGCCAGTTCCGGCTCGGAGATCTTGCTGCCCGGGGCAATCTCACCCTTGACGATCGCGGCCTGGATGCGTCGAAAGACGTTTTCGGAAAGGGTTTCCGAGTCATCCTGGGTTACGCCGGGTGCTTGAGCTGTGTCCAGCATGATTGTCGACACCTTGAAAATCCAATGCGCTGAAATTAGCTAAATACGCCATTGCAGTCAAAGACAAATTCAATATTGTCGACAATCGTCTAAGAACGAACTTCAAGGGACCGCGTGTTGTCTGAGTTGCGCCGCTGGCGCCGGAATACCAGCGTGATAGAATGCCGCCGCCTCTTTGGGGTATGGATAGTGTGTCTGTCATGTTTTTCTGTCAGACCAACGAGGAGCTTGCGCAGAACTGCCAGTGGCCTTGACCTGAACACCCACAGCATTGCGCCAGGATCTATGAGACTTTCGCCCCTTCTACTGTTGCTCAGCCTCTGTTTGCTACCGGCCCTGGGCCAGGCGGCGGGCAAGACCGTCTACGGCCTGAACGAATACGCCCGGCTTGCCGATATCAACCTGGAAGTCGCCGCCAAACTCGACACCGGGGCCAAGACCGCCTCCCTCAGCGCCCGCGACATCAAGCGTTTCAAGCGTAACGGCGAATCCTGGGTACGCTTCTACCTGGCCATTGACGCCGCTCATTCCCATCCGATAGAACGCCCTCTGGCGCGCGTCAGCAAGATCAAGCGACGCGCCGGCGACTACAACCCGGACGAGGGCAAGGGCTACACCGCCCGTCCGGTGATCAGCCTGAATATCTGCATGGGTACCGCCCTGCGCAGCATCGAAGTGAACCTGACCGATCGCAGCGCCTTCCAGTACCCGTTGCTGATCGGCTCCGAGGCGCTCAAGCACTTCGATGCGCTGGTCGATCCAAGCCTTAAATACGCTGCCGGCAAACCCGCCTGCGCCACTGACGCTCACACCGCAGAGTAACCCCGATGCGCTCTCTTACCCTTCATCTGAAAGTCCTGATCACCGTACTGGTGCTGCTGGGTATCCTGATCACGGCTTATCAGATCTTCTTCCTGGGCATCCCGGTGACCGAGGACGAAACCGACGACCTGTGGAACATCGACGCCAAGGTCGAGTTCGTCGCCAGTCCAAAAGACCCGGTCAAGGTCCAGATGTACGTGCCGCCGCTGAGCCGTGACTACGTCAGCCTCAACGAGAGCTTCATCTCCAACAACTATGGCGTGAGCGTCAACCGCGTCGACGGCAACCGCAAGGTGACCTGGTCGGCCCGTCGCGCCAGCGGCAACCAGACGCTCTACTACCGCCTGGTGCTGACCAAGCGCTACAGCACCGAGAAGCCCAAGATCAAAGGCCCGACCTTCCGCGACAGCCTGCCCGTGGAAGGCCCGGAGAAGATCGCTGCCGAAGCGCTGCTGGCGCCGATCCGCCAGCATTCGGCGGACGTCGAGACCTTCGTCGGCGAAACCATCAAGCGTGTCAACAATCTCAACGACGACAACGTCAAGCTGCTGCTGGCCGGTGACACCTCGGTGCAGAAGAAGGCCAAGGTCATCGACCTGCTGTTGTCCATCGCCCACGTTCCGCTCGAACGCGTGCAAACCATCCGCCTGGTGGCCGACCAGCCGCAGACCCCGGAACTCTGGCTGCGCAGCTTCAACGGCAACGATTGGCTGTACTTCAACCCGGATACCGGCGAGCAGGGCCTGCCAAGCGACCGCCTGCTGTGGTGGACCGGTGACGACAACCTGATCACCGTCGACGGCGGCAAGAAAGTCAGCGTCAGCTTCAGCCTGAACAACAGCGAGATGAACGCCATCCGCCTGGCCAAGCTGACCGACGAGAACACCGACGCCGACTTCCTCGAATACTCGCTCTACGGCCTGCCGCTGCAGACCCAGCAGACCTTCATGATCATGGTGATGATCCCGATCGGCGTGCTGGTGATCCTGATCCTGCGCAACTTGATCGGCGTGCAGACCCTCGGCACCTTCACCCCGGTACTGATCGCCCTGGCCTTCCGCGAAACGCAGCTGGGCTTCGGCATCATGCTGTTCACCGTGATCACCGCGCTGGGCCTGTCACTACGCTCCTACCTCGAACACCTCAAGCTGCAGATGCTGCCGCGCCTGTCGGTGGTATTGACCTTCGTCGTGGTGCTGATCGCCGCCATCAGCCTGTTCAGCCACAAGCTGGGCCTGGAACGTGGCCTGTCGGTGGCACTGTTCCCGATGGTGATTCTGACCATGACCATCGAACGCCTGTCGATCACCTGGGAAGAGCGCGGTGGTGGCCATGCGATGAAAGTCGCCATCGGCACCCTGTTCGCCGCCTCCCTGGCGCACCTGCTGATGACCGTGCCGGAACTGGTGTACTTCATCTTCACCTTCCCGGCGGTGCTGCTGATCCTGGTGGGCTTCATGCTGGCGATGGGTCGCTACCGCGGCTACCGCCTGACGGAGCTGGTTCGCTTCAAGGCTTTCGTGAAGGCTGACGCCTGATGTTCGGACTCTGGAAGACATGGAAGGCCCTGGAAGCCCGGGGCATCATGGGTATCAACCGGCGCAACGCGGACTACGTCCTCAAGTACAACAAGCGCCACCTGTACCCCATCGTCGACGACAAGATCATCACCAAGGAACGGGCGATCCAGGCCGGCATCCATGTGCCGGAGATGTACGGGATCATCTCCACCGAGAAAGAGATCGAGAAACTCGACCAGATCATCGGCGGGCGCAGCGACTTCGTCATCAAGCCGGCCCAGGGCGCCGGCGGTGACGGCATCCTGGTGATCGCCGACCGCTTCGAGAACCGCTACCGCACCGTCTCGGGCAAGATCATCAGCCACGAGGAAATCGAGCACCAGATTTCCAGCATCCTCACCGGCCTCTACTCCCTCGGCGGTCACCGCGACCGTGCGTTGATCGAGTACCGGGTAACCCCGGACCAGATCTTCAAAAGCATCAGCTACGAAGGCGTGCCGGACATCCGCATCATCGTGCTGATGGGTTACCCGGTCATGGCCATGCTGCGTTTGCCGACCCGCCAGTCCGGCGGCAAGGCCAACCTGCACCAGGGCGCTATCGGGGTCGGCGTCGACCTGGCCACCGGCGTAACCCTGCGCGGCACCTGGCTGAACAACATCATCAGCAAGCACCCGGACACCACCAACGCGGTGGACGGCGTGCAACTGCCGAACTGGGACGGCTTCATGAAGCTCGCCGCCGGCTGCTACGAACTGTGCGGCCTGGGCTACATCGGCGTGGACATGGTGCTGGACCAGGACAAAGGCCCGTTGATCCTCGAACTCAACGCCCGCCCCGGCCTGAACATCCAGATCGCCAACGACTGCGGCCTGACCCAGCGCACCCACGCCATCGAGGCGCACCTGGAAAAGCTGGCGAAAGACGGTGTCCAGGAAAGCGTCGAAGATCGCGTGCGCTTTGCCCAGGATCTGTTCGGCCACGTGCCGGCCCAGTGAACCTCGACCGCCCCGTCGCTTTTGCCGTCGGGGCGGTCGGTTTCTTCCTGTAGGACCTCTAGGAGCATTTCCTACACGGGTCTACAATGCCTCCCCCGCCTACAAGCCGTTCAAACGAATGCCAACCTGCACACTGCACCCCCTGCCCTACCAGGCCGACCCCGCCCGCTATTTCGACTGCATCCGCCAGGCACCCGGCGCCGTGCTGCTCGACAGTGCCCGTCCGGGCGCCGAACGCGGCCGTTTCGACCTGCTCAGCGCCTGGCCGCTGCGCAGCCTGGTGGTGCAAGCGGGCGAGTCGGGCGAGCACTACCTGCAACGGCTGCGCGACAGCCTTGCCGAGTTGGGCCCGGCCGAGTTGCCGGACGGCGTGGAACTGCCCTTCGCCGGCGGCCTGATCGGCTACCTGAGCTATGACTTCGGCCGACGGCTGGAGCAATTGCCGGAACTGGCGCGGGACGACCTCGGCCTGCCGGACGCGACCCTCGGCCTGTATGCGTGGGCACTGATCAGCGATCACCAGACGGGCACCAGCCAGTTGCTGTTCCACCCGACCCTGGCGCAGACCGAACGCGAACGCCTGATCGAACGGTTCAACCCGGTTACACCAAGCCCCAGCGAACGCTTCCACCTCGACGCGCCGATGCGCGGCGACATCAGTGCCGAGCAATACCGCGAGGCCTTCGAACGGGTCCAGCAGTACATCCAGGCCGGCGATTGCTACCAGATCAACCTGACCCAGCGTTTCCGCGCGCCCTGTCAGGGCGATCCGTGGCACGCCTATCAGGCGCTGCGGGCGGCGTGCCCGACGCCGTTTTCCGGCTTCCAGACGCTGGACGACGGCAGCACCCTGCTGAGTTTCTCGCCCGAGCGCTTTATCCGGGTCAGTGCCGGCCAGGTGGAAACCCGCCCGATCAAAGGCACCCGCCCGCGCAGCGCCGACCCACTGCAAGACCGCGCCAACGGCGAAGCGCTGCTGGCCAGCAGCAAGGACCGCGCCGAGAACCTGATGATCGTCGACCTGCTGCGCAACGACCTCGGCCGCACCTGCGAGATCGGTTCGGTGCGTGTGCCGGAGCTGTTCAGCCTGGAAAGCTACCCGAACGTGCACCACATGGTCAGCGCGGTGACCGGCCGGCTGGCGGCGGACAAGGACGCGCTGGACCTGATCGCCGGCAGCTTCCCTGGCGGCTCCATCACCGGCGCACCGAAAATCCGCGCGATGCAGATCATCGACGAGCTGGAGCCCAGCCGTCGGGCGCTGTATTGCGGGTCATTGCTGTATGTGGACGTGCGCGGCGAGATGGACAGCTCGATCGCTATTCGCAGCCTGCTGGTGAAGGACGGGCAGGTCTGCTGCTGGGGTGGTGGCGCGGTGGTGGCGGACTCGGATTGGGAGTCGGAGTATCAGGAGTCGATCACCAAGGTGCGGGTGTTGCTGGAAACCTTGCAGGGTCTATAGGACCTCATCGCTGGCAAGCCAGCGATTAGGCCCTCGTCTTACAGACTCAAAGAACGATTCGAAGCCTTGATGAACTCTTTCTTCAGCGCCTCGAAATCATGCACCGCCGGGAACTGCGGGAATTCGCGGATCACGTTTTCCGGCGCATGGAACAGGATGCCAGCATCCGCTTCGCCCAGCATGGTGGTGTCGTTGTACGAATCACCTGCTGCGATCACCCGGTAGTACAGGCTCTTGAAGGCCAGGACCGACTGACGCTTAGGATCTTTCTGACGCAGTTGGTAGCTCACGACGCGATCGGTCTCATCCGTGATCAGGCGGTGGCACAACAGCGCCGGGAAGCCCAGTTGGCGCATCAGCGGCTGGGAGAACTCGTAGAAGGTGTCGGAGAGGATCACCACCTGGAAGCGCTCGCGCAGCCAGTTGACGAATTCGACGGCGCCGTCCAGCGGCTTGAGGGTGGCGATCACCGCCTGGATATCCGACAGCTTCAGGCCATGCTCATCGAGAATCCGCAGGCGCTGCTTCATCAGTACGTCATAGTCCGGAATATCGCGGGTGGTGGCCCGCAGCGATTCGATTCCGGTTTTCTCCGCGAAGGCGATCCAGATTTCCGGGACCAATACGCCTTCCAGATCGAGACAGGCAATTTCCACAACACACTCCTCGAACAACGCCAAAAAATGGGAGCTGCACTCTAGCAATGCTTGTCTGGCATTGCGACCCGTCTGGCCGGGCATTTTTTGGTAACATCTGCCCCACTACGAGCGCCAAGCGCCATTCAATGACCGGAAGCCGCCTGATGAGCCAATCCTTCGACGTCGCCGCACTGGCCGCGACCTACGCCAACAAGTCCCCCCAGGACATCCTCAAGCTCGCCTTCGAACACTTCGGCGATGACCTGTGGATTTCCTTCAGCGGCGCCGAAGACGTCGTGCTGGTGGACATGGCCTGGAGACTGAACAAGAACGTCAAGGTGTTCAGCCTCGACACCGGGCGCCTGCACCCGGAGACCTACCGTTTCATCGACCGGGTCCGCGAAGAGTACAAGCTGCCGATCGAGCTCCTTTCGCCGGATCGCGCAAAGCTCGACCCGTTCGTCAAGGACAAGGGCCTGTTCAGCTTCTACAAGGATGGTCATGGCGAATGCTGCGGCATCCGCAAGATCGAACCGCTGCGCCGCAAGCTGAGCACCGTCAGCGCCTGGGCCACCGGCCAGCGCCGCGACCAGAGCCCAGGCACCCGCAGCCAGGTGGCTGCGCTGGAAATCGACAGCGCCTTCTCCACCCCGGAGCGCACCCTGTACAAGTTCAACCCGCTGGCGCAGATGAGCAGCGCGGAAGTCTGGGGTTACATCCGCATGATGGAAATCCCGTACAACAGCCTGCACGAACGCGGCTTCATCAGCATCGGCTGCGAGCCCTGCACCCGCCCGGTGCTGCCGAACCAGCACGAACGCGAAGGCCGCTGGTGGTGGGAAGAGTCGACCCAGAAGGAATGCGGGTTGCACGCCGGCAACCTCATCTCCAAAGCCTGACGGCTTTTTTTAGCTGCAAGCTTCAAGTGGCAAGCTACAAGTAGAAGCGGTCCTTATCAGGGTAATGCCTGTCAGCTAAGCCTGTTGGCGCCCTTCGCGAGCAAGCTCGCTCCTACACTGTAGGAGCGAGCTTGCTCGCGAAGGGCTGCATGAAACGCTAACCGACTGAAATTATCCTTATCAGGGCCGCTTTTTCTTTGCGGCTTTCAAAGGCCCAAAAAGAAAGCGGCCCGCATGCGGACCGCTTTTCTCTTGCAACTTATAGCTGAGCGCTTGGAGCTGCCATCAATGGACAGGCAGTTCCACGCCTTCGAACAGCTCTTCCAGCTCCTGCTTGTTGTGGCACTGGATCGCCTTGGCCATCACTTCGCGGGTCAGGTGCGGCGCGAACTTCTCGATGAAATCGCACATGAAGCCGCGCAGGAAGGTGCCGCGACGGAAACCGATCTTGGTGATGCTGGATTCGAACAGTTCGCTGGCATCCAGAACCACCAGGTCGCTGTCCAATTTCGGATCCACTGCCATCTTGGCGACGATGCCGACACCCAGGCCGAGGCGCACGTACGTCTTGATGACGTCGGCGTCGGCGGCGGTGAACACCACTTTCGGCGTCAGGCCGCGGTGACTGAAGGCTTCGTCCAGCTTGGAACGGCCGGTGAAGCCGAACACGTAAGTGACGATCGGGTATTCGGCCAGCACTTCCAGGGTCAGCTTCGGCAGCTTGGTCAGCGGGTGACCTTGCGGGACCACCACGCAACGGTTCCAGCGGTAGCACGGCATCATCACCAGGTCACCGAACAGCTCCAGCGCCTCGGTGGCGATGGCGAAGTCGACGGTGCCGTCAGCAGCCATCTCGGCGATCTGCATCGGCGAACCCTGATGCATGTGCAGGGCAACTTCCGGGTACTGCTTGATGAACGAGCTGATCACCGGCGGCAGCGCATAACGCGCCTGGGTGTGAGTGGTGGCGATCGACAGGGTGCCCTTCTTCTCGTTGGAGAATTCCTGGGCAATCTGCTTGATGCTCTCGACCTTGCGCAGGATTTCGCCCGCGGTATTGATGATGCGTTCGCCCGCCGGGGTCACGCGGGTCAGGTGCTTGCCGCTACGGGCAAACACTTCCACGCCCAGCTCGTCTTCCAACAGGCGAATCTGCTTGCTGATCCCCGGTTGGGAGGTGTACAGGCTCTGCGCTGTCGCGGAAACGTTGAGGTCGTGGTGCGCCACTTCCCAGATGTAGCGCAATTGTTGAAGCTTCATAGGTATCCCTCAGATGCTGGGCGTCACCGGCAACAGCGACGAGTTATAACTATATTAGTGGTCAGGAGAATAAATCTAGAACAATTTCATCAGTTTTCTTACAAGCACCACGGAAAATTCCTCAAACCTTTCTGCGACCGAGGTGCTGGGCGAGGGGCACCATGTACACCGGCACCGGGGACAACTGCAGAATGCGCACCGCCGTGCGCCCGATCGGAATCTCCACCCCGGCCCCGTGGGTGTGACTGCCGACAATGAGCAGATCGACACTCAGCCGCTGGGCCTGCTCGAGAATCACCTGGGCCGGATCCCCTTGGCGTACCCGCACCGCGCGTATCAGCGCCAGATCTTCCTGATCCCCCAACTCTTCGCGAAAGTTTTCCAGCACCCGCTGCTCGATATTGGCCATGACGGTGTTCACGCCCTGGCTGTGCAATTGGTCGAGGGTTTGTTCATCCAGGTAACTCTGCAGCAGTGATTCGGCGAATTGCCCCATCGGCTCCACGGCATGGATCACATAGAGCTCCGCATTGAAAGTCCGCGCCAGGGCCAGCGCGTGTTGCATGACATAAGGCGCGTACACACCAAGGTCCGTGGCATACAGCATCGAACGGATCATTGAGCCTCCTCCGACTGCCGAAACGGCAGAGCAAGCTTCAGCTTAGCAGCGCCCTGTTGATGCGCAGGCCCCGTCCAGCGGGGCTCAGCCGGGCGTGCGTTCGTTGCTGATGCCGTGCGGAACATGGCCGGTAGCCACAACCCGACTGGCCCGGTCGCAGTGTCCGGCCTGGTCATCAAAGAACACATCTGCAGCGAAGGCTTCGAGGAACGCCGACTTGTCCAGGCCGCCGAGAAACAGTGATTCATCGAGGCGGATATCCCACTCGCGCAAGGTGCGGATGACCCGCTCGTGCGCCGGCGCCGAGCGCGCGGTGACCAGCGCGGTGCGAATCGGACAGGCGCCACTGGGAAACTCTTGCTGCAATTGATTGAGTGCCGCCAGGAACGGCTTGAACGGCCCGCCGCGCAACGGATCGCGGGCCGATTGCCGCTCGCTGGCCTGGAACGCTTCCAGACCACCCGACTGATAGACCCGCTCGGATTCATCGGAAAACAGCACGGCATCGCCGTCGAAGGCGATCCGCAACTCGGTAATGGCATCCCGCCGGGCACCACCCGAAAGAATCGTGGCAGCAGCGAAGCCGGCCTCCAGAGCGCTGCGCACGTCATCGGCATCGGTGGACAGGAACAGATGGCAACCAAACGCCGCCAGATAAGGATACGGACTACGCCCGCCGGCGAACGCCGCGCGGGAAATACCCAGGCCGTAATGCTCGATGGAATTGAATACCCGAAGGCCCGTGTCGGCGCTGTTGCGCGACACCAGTATCACTTCGACCCTTTGCTGGCCGAGGGCGGCATTGAGGCCCAGCAGCTTTTCCACCAGCAGGAAAGCATCGCCTGGCTCAAGGTATTCGTCTTCATGCTCGATCTGGTATTGGCGATAAGCCTCGACGCCCTCGGCCAGGTACAGCCGGTGGCTCTCACTGAGATCGAAGAGTGCCCGTGAGGAAATCGCCACTACCAGTTTGTCGCCCAACCCCTTGCTCATGCCTCGCCCCCGCTACCTGTCATTACCTCCGCTGCGCCAGGCTGCCGCACTGGCCCAGTGAAACATTCGATTCGCAGCCGATTATGCCTTCCATCGCAGGTCCAGCCACCCTCCAGCCACTTTAGTCGTAAAAAGGCGCTTTCAAAGGACCATCCCACACCGGAAACGGGGTCATGCCCATTGTCGAGCCAAGGGTTTACGCGCTAAGGTTCCGCTCCCCGCTGAGCTCAATCATGCTGCTCCGCCGCACGGGGATCGCTGGCGGCCGGCATCCGTGACCTGACGAGTAACACGATGGCTGATTTACCGATCGACGACCTAAACGTTGCCTCCAACGAGACCCTGATCACGCCTGATCAGCTCAAGAAGGAGATTCCACTCAGCGCCACCGCGCTTCAGACCGTGACCGCGGGCCGTGAAGTGGTGCGCAATATCCTCGACGGCAAGGATCACCGCCTGTTTGTCGTGGTCGGCCCCTGCTCGATCCATGACATCAAGGCCGCGCATGAATATGCCGAGCGCCTCAAGGTTCTCGCTGCGGAAGTCTCCGACACTCTTTATCTGGTGATGCGCGTCTACTTCGAGAAGCCGCGCACCACCGTGGGCTGGAAAGGCCTGATCAACGACCCGTACCTGGACGACTCCTTCAAGATTCAGGACGGCCTGCACATCGGTCGCCAACTGCTGCTGGACCTGGCGGAAATGGGCCTGCCCACCGCCACCGAAGCCCTCGACCCGATCTCCCCGCAGTACCTGCAGGACCTGATCAGCTGGTCGGCCATCGGCGCCCGTACCACCGAATCCCAGACCCACCGCGAAATGGCCTCCGGCCTGTCTTCGGCAGTCGGTTTCAAGAACGGCACCGACGGCGGCCTGACCGTGGCCATCAACGCCCTGCAATCGGTTTCCAGCCCGCACCGTTTCCTCGGCATCAACCAGGAAGGCGGCGTCTCCATCGTCACCACCAAGGGCAACGCCTACGGCCACGTGGTGCTGCGCGGTGGCAACGGCAAGCCGAACTATGACTCGGTCAGCGTCGCCCTGTGCGAACAGGCGCTGAACAAGGCCAAGATCAAGCCGAACATCATGGTCGACTGCAGCCACGCCAACTCCAACAAAGACCCGGCCCTGCAGCCGCTGGTCATGGAGAACGTCGCCAACCAGATCCTCGAAGGCAACCAGTCGATCATCGGCCTGATGGTCGAGAGCCACCTGAACTGGGGCGCCCAGGCCATTCCGAAGGACCTCTGCGAATTGCAGTACGGCGTTTCCGTGACCGATGCCTGCATCGACTGGGACGCAACCGCCACTACCCTGCGCAACATGCGCACCAAGCTCAAGGACGTGCTGCCGAAACGTCGCGGCTGATATACGCCACAAACGAAAACGCCGGGCAATTGCCCGGCGTTTTCGTGTCTGTAGGGTGCAAGCCTGGAAAGGTCAGGCCTTGGAAGAATGCTTGTGGTGTCGTTCCATGTAACGTTCGACATAAGAGCAGGAAGGAATGACGGTGTAGCCACACTCTTCGGCGTAGGCCAGTGCCCGCTCGGTCAATGCCGCGGCAATACCGCGACCACGCAGGGCGTTGGGCACGAAGGTGCGATAGATATCCAGAGTCTGCTTACCCAGGTCCATGTAAGTCAGGTAAGCACGATGACCGTCCACATTGGTCTCGAACTGATGACCCTTTTGGTCATGGTGGATGGACAACGCCTCGCTCATCACTACTCCTCGCGGGTCTTGTAATAAAACCCTACCTTAACCGATGTTTGTCCGGCGAAGGAACCTCTACGCCACCCCGTGCCCCGTTGGACAGCGAGAAGAGCCTGATCGTTCTCGGGCAACTGAGCACGTAACAAATAGTAGGCGCCCAACGCGGGGATGCTCAAGGTACTGGTCGGAAAATTTCCGCACTTGAGACCGGCCGACGATGCCAGCGGGCAACGTCCTGAGAACAGCAACCGGATGATCTAGTGCTTATGACGCAACCTGACATTTAAAGTCACCATTAGTTCAAGAAAAACTACTTTTACAAGAATGCGTTACAGCCTCCAGACGCAACAATTGCACGGTTTTCGCGGTTCCTGACTGTCAAGAGCAAGCGCGGCGCAATTTTTTTCCAATTCTTGCGCTCAGTCAGTTTACTTACTACAAGTAATGGGTACTATGTACGCCGGCCAGTTTCTCTTTGTTGAGAGATGGCTCTTTAATAGAAAGTCCTTGAAGGGGAACACGATGAACAACGTTCTGAAATTCTCTGCTCTGGCTCTGGCCGCAGTTCTGGCTACCGGTTGCAGCAGCGTCTCCAAAGAAACCGAAGCTCGTCTGACTGCTACCGAAGACGCAGCAGCTCGTGCACAAGCTCGTGCTGACGAAGCGTATCGCAAAGCCGACGACGCTCTGGCTGCCGCTCAGAAGGCTCAGCAAACTGCTGACGAAGCCAACGAGCGCGCTCTGCGTATGCTGGAAAAAGCCAGCCGCAAGTAATAATCCTTCGGGGTTGTTATTTAGAAGCCGACCCACTTGTGGGTCGGCTTTTTTATTGCCAGCAAGATAACAACACCCTCAAACGACAAGGCCCGCCATTAAGGCGGGCCTTGGTGTAACACCGATGAAACTTACTGCTCTTGGTAAGGTGCGCTGGAAATGATTGGCACTTCGCCACCTACCCCGTTCGGTACAGCAATTTCTACCGGCATGCCGTCTTCGGTCGCGACCACATCGCGAACCATGTCCCAGTTCATCTGCACGTTCTTGGCCAGGTCTTCACGCTTGAGCAGCGCGTTGATCACCGCGGTGTGCTTGTCCACCACCGACGGATCGCCCTTGTCGTCCAGCGGAGTGTGCGCCTCGAGGTAAACCTTGCCGCCACTCATGCCGAACTTGTACGGCTCGTTGATGATCCGCACTGGAGTACCCACTGGCGCCATCTTGGCCAGTTCCAGCACGTTGTTGTTGAACATGCGGAAGCAGCCGTGGCTGGTGCGCATGCCAATGCCGAACTTCTTGTTCGAGCCGTGGATCAGGTAGCCCGGCACGCCCAGGGTGAACTTGAACGGACCTAGCGGGTTGTCCGGGCCGGCCGGCACCACGTTCGGCAGGGGGTCACCGTCAGCAGCGTGCTCGGCCTTGATCGAGGCCGGCGGGGTCCAGGTCGGGTTCGGCGTCTTGGCCGTCACCTTGGTCTGGGCGATGGGCGAACCCCAGCCTTCACGACCGATACCCAGCGGGTAGGTATGCACCACGTTCTCCCCTTTCGGGAAGTAGTACAGGCGGTACTCGGCGAGGTTGATGACGATGCCTTCGCGCGGGCCCGGCGGCAGGATGAAGCGGGTCGGCAGGATGATCTCGGTGCCGGCGCCCGGTAACCAGGGGTCGACACCCGGGTTGGCCGCGACCATTTCCAGGTAGCCCAGGTCACTGGCCGTGCCGATATCGGCGAAGGTGTCCTCGTACTTGGCCTTGATCACCTGGACCTGGCCAATGATGTCTTCGCCAGGTGGCGGCAGTGGGAACTCCAACGCGGCAACGGGACCTGCCGACAGCAGGGCGGCCAGGGACAGGCAACGGGTGACGGCGGGAAAGCGCGGCAACATCCGGGAAATCCTTCGCAAATTCGGGGTGAAGGCGGCAATTGTACACCTCTGCCGAAACAATCGGGAGGCATCGCCGCTGGATGGTGAGAGGGCGGAGCGGTGCTTAAAGTTCCGGCCAGACAGGTCGCGTACCGCGGCGCTGGGCCTCGAGGATGGCCCGGCACAACGGGCACAGGCGGCGATCACGGTAAATCGTGTTCGGCACCCCCGACCAGCGCGGCTGCGCCGGTAGCAGGGTGCCGCACAGGGTGCGGTCGGCCGAGCCCGCCAGTTCGAGTTGACGGGCGACCAGATGCACACGGATTTCCTGGCAGGCGAAGAGATCGAGCTGTTCGTCAGGTTCGATCAATTGATAGGCATACAGGGACCAGGCGGGACGCGGCATCGGGGGCTCCAAATCGGGGGCGCAACATTAGCCGAAAGCCGGTCACTATAAAAGCGTCAAAGCAGCGGTTTTATTGCCGGCCAGGCATTTTCCAGCAACCTGGACTGGCCCCCTTGCGCCGGATGGATGCCATCCGCCTGCATCAGTTCGGGAACACCCCCGACGCCCTCCAGGAAAAACGGCACCAGCGCGATGTTTTTCTGGGTAGCCACGTCGGTATAGACCTGAGCGAAGGCCTTGGTGTAACGCTGGCCATAGTTGGGCGGCAGTTGCATGCCCAGCAGCACGACCTTGGCCCCAGCCTTGCGGGACTGGTCTACCATCGAAGCAAGATTTTGTTGCAATTGCGCAGGAAGCTGTCCCCGCAGGCCGTCATTGCCTCCCAGTTCCAGCACCACCAGGCTCGGTTTGTGCGCTGCAAGCAGCGCCGGCAGCCGCGCCTGGCCTCCGGCACTGGTATCGCCACTGATCGAGGCATTGACCACTTTGTCGCTGTAACCCTCGTTGCTGAGCCGCTGTTCCAGCAGCGCGACCCAGCCCTGTCGGGTATCCAGGCCAAAAGCGGCACTGATACTATCGCCGACGATCAATACCGTACCCGCCGTTGCGCTCTGCGCCATGCACAGCAAGGCCAGACCAGCACTCAATAACCACACTCGCATCGGATTCTCCATGGGCCCCAGCATTCTCACTGCGCGGAACCTTAGCAAAGTGGTTCCCAGCGCGGAAGGCAACCTCACCATCCTCCACGAACTGTCCCTGGACCTCAACGAAGGCGACAGCCTCGCCATCGTCGGCGCGTCCGGCTCGGGCAAGTCCACCCTGCTCGGCCTGCTGGCCGGGCTCGACCAGCCCAGCGCAGGCTCCGTCACCCTGGCCGGCCACGACCTCGGCCCGCTGGACGAAGACCAGCGCGCCAAGGTGCGCGCCGAACACGTCGGTTTCGTGTTCCAGTCGTTCCAGTTGCTCGACAGCCTCAACGCCCTGGAAAACGTCATGCTGCCGCTGGAGCTGGAAGGCCGCCGCGATGCCCGCGAGCACGCCCGCACCCTGCTGGAGCGGGTCGGCCTGGGCCAGCGCCTGAGCCATTCGCCGCGCCAGCTCTCCGGCGGCGAGCAACAACGGGTGGCGATCGCCCGGGCCTTCGCCGCCGAGCCGGATGTGCTGTTCGCCGACGAGCCAACCGGCAACCTCGACAGCCATACCGGTGAACGCATCAGCGACCTGCTGTTCGAACTGAACAAGGAGCGCGGCACCACCCTGGTGCTGGTGACCCACGACGAACGCCTGGCCCGGCGCTGCCGCCGCCAGATCCGCCTGGACGCCGGCCATCTGGTCAGCCCGATGGAGCCCTAGATGGCACGCCTGTCCTTTCTGCGCCTGTTCAACCTTGCTCTACGACAACTGCTGCGCGATGCCCGCGCCGGTGAACTGCGGGTGCTGTTCTTCGGCCTGCTGATCGCGGTGGCGGCGAGCACCGCCATCGGCTACTTCGGCGCCCGCCTCAACGGCGCCATGCTGCTACGCGCGACAGAATTCCTCGGCGCCGATCTAGTGCTGCAAGGCAGCTCGCCGGCCAGCGCCGAGCAGATCGACCGCGGCACCGCGCTGGGCCTGGCCCATGCGCGGGTGGTTGAATTCTCCAGCGTGATTGCCACCGACAACGGTATCCAGTTGTCCAGCGTCAAGGCCGCCGACGCAGCCTATCCGTTGCGTGGCGAACTGCGCAGCGCGCCCGAGCCTTACGCCGCCGAAACCACAGGCGGCGGCCCGGCCTCCGGCGAAGCCTGGGCCGAGCCGCGCTTGCTGGCGGCCCTCGACCTGAAGATCGGCGACAGCATCGACGTCGGCATGAAAACCCTGCGCCTGAGCCGGGTGCTGACCTACGAACCGGACCGCGCCGGCAATTTCTACAGCCTGACCCCACGGGTGATGATCAACCTCGCCGACCTCGACGCCACCGGCGTGGTCCAGCCCGGCAGTCGGGTGACCTACCGCGAACTGTGGCGCGGCGACAACCTGATACTCGCCGACTACCGCCAGGCGCTCGAAGCCACCCTGGCGCCCAACCAGCGCCTGCGCGATGCCCGCGACGGCAACCAGCAGGTCGGCGGCGCCCTGGGCAAGGCCGAGCGCTACCTGAACATGGCCAGCCTGGTCGCGGTGCTCCTGGCCGGTGTGGCCGTGGCGCTGTCCGCCAGCCGCTTCGCCGTGCGACGCTTCGATGCCAGCGCCCTGCTGCGTTGCCTGGGTCTGTCGCGGCGTCAGGCGCTGAGCCTGTTCTGCCTGCAACTGGCGATCCTCGGCAGCCTCGCCGCCCTGGCCGGCGCCCTGCTCGGCTGGCTGGCGCAATTGGGCTTGTTCGCCCTGCTCGACGGCCTGCTGCCGGCGGAGATTCCCGACGGCGGCATCACCCCGGCGCTGGCCGGGATCGCCACCGGCCTGGTCGCCCTCGCCGGCTTCGCCCTGCCCCCGCTCGCCGCGCTGGGCCGGGTTCCGCCACTGCGGGTGCTGCGTCGCGATCTGCTGCCGGTGCCGGCGAGCAGTTGGCTGGTCTACGGCGCGGCGATCCTCGCCCTCGGCCTGATCATGTGGCGCTTGAGCCTCGACCTGCTGCTGACCTTCGCCCTGCTCGGTGGCGGCCTGATCGCCGCGCTGTTGCTGGGCGGCCTGCTCCTGCTCGGTTTGCGCAGCCTGCGCCGCTTGCTGGCCGGAGCGCCGCTGGCCTGGCGACTGGGCCTCGGACAACTGCTGCGCCACCCGCTGGCGGCGGCCGGCCAATCGCTGGCATTCGGCCTGATCCTGTTGGCGATGGGCCTGATCACCCTGCTGCGCATCGAGTTGCTGGACACCTGGCACAACCAGTTGCCCGAAGATGCGCCCAACTATTTCGTGCTGAATATCCTGCCGGACGACAAGGCCAGCTTCGCCAGCCAACTGGAAGGCTTCTCCAGCCATGCCGCGCCGCTTTATCCGGTGATCCCCGGCCGCCTGACGCAAATCAACGGCGAGGCGGTGAACCAGATCGTCAGCAAGGAATCCACCGGCGACCGCGCAGTGCAACGTGACCTGAGCCTGACCTGGGCAGCCGACCTGCCCGAAAGCAACAGCCTCAGCGCCGGACAGTGGTGGCAGGGCCAACCGGCGGCGGACGCGCTGCCCGGCGTGTCGGTGGAGTCGGAGCTGGCGGAAAGCCTCAAGCTCAAACTGGGCGACCGCCTGACCTTCGTCATCGGCGGGGAGGAGCGTGAGGCCCAGGTCAGCAGCCTGCGCACGGTCAACTGGGACAGCTTCCAGCCGAACTTCTACATGATCTTCCAGCCCGGCACCCTGCAGGGACTGCCGACCACCTACCTGACCAGCTTCTACCTCGCACCGGGTAACGACCAGCAAGTGGTGGCCCTGTCCCGCGCCTTCCCGGCGACCACCATCCTTCCGGTCGATGCCTTGCTGGAGCAACTGCGCAGCATCCTCGCGCAGGTCACCCTGGCGGTGCAGTACGTGCTGCTGTTTGTGCTCGCGGCCGGGCTGGCGGTGTTGTTCGCCGGCCTGCAGGCGACCCTCGACGAGCGCATCCGCCAGGGCGCCCTGCTTCGTGCACTGGGCGCAGGCCGGGCCTTGTTGGTCAAGGCGCGGCGGATCGAGTTCGGCCTGCTCGGCGCGGCCAGCGGCCTGCTCGCGGCGATCGGTTGCGAGCTGATTACCTGGGTGCTCTACCGCTTCGCCTTCGACCTGCACTGGAGCCCGCACCCGTCGCTGCTCCTGCTGCCGCTGGCCGGCGCGCTGCTGGTCGGCGGTGCCGGCGTGGTCGGCACCCGCCGCGCGCTCAACGCCAGCCCGCTGACGGTGCTGCGCGAAGGCTGAGCCCTGCGTGCCCGCCACCGGCAGCCTGTACCGCTGCCGGTTCGGCGGGTACTCTTTGCGGCCTGACGTATCGCCCGCCCAGGAGAAGGCATTGGCTACCAACATCATCACCCGAAAAGGCCATGAGGCGCTGAAGGCGGAGCTGGATCACCTCTGGCGCGTGTACCGCCCCGAAATCACTCAGAAAGTCACCTGGGCCGCCTCCCTTGGCGACCGCAGCGAAAACGCCGACTACCAGTACAACAAGAAACTGCTGCGCGAAATCGACCGCCGCGTGCGCTATCTGCGCAAGCGCCTGGAAGACGTGAAAGTGGTGGACTACCGCGCAGAGCAGGAAGGCAAGGTGTTCTTCGGCGCCTGGGTGGAGATCGAGAACGACGCCGGCGAGCAGATGAAATTCCGCATCGTCGGCTATGACGAGATCTATGGCCGTAACGACTACATCTCGGTGGACTCACCCATGGCCCGCGCCCTCCTGAAGAAAGAAGAAGGCGACGAGGTGGTGGTGCAGACGCCGAGTGGCGAGGCGGTCTGGTACGTGAACAGCATCAGCTATCCACAGTGACGCTTCGCCGCCGCGGCAACGACCTCAGGCGCGGGTAATCAGCCCTTGGCGGGCGATGCGGGTCAGGTGGCCGATCATTTCGGCGGCGTCTTCGCGGGCTGGCGACTGCACCACGGCGAGGTCGAAACGGTCATTGGCGTAGTCGGCGAGGGACGCAACGTTATCGACGAACTGGATCAACAATGCGGTAGCGCGGCCTTTGCGACGAGGCCAGCCATCGAGGAGGCGAACGAGGGTGGGTTGGTGCGGACCGATCAGCAGGACGCGCGGGGCGCGGGCCGACTGGCTGGAAGACAGGGGGGTCAGACAGACAATGGAACGTGGGCAACTCATGGAGTCATATTCTCCGCCTCGCAGATCCCGCTGGGCTGCGGTGGGAGGCATCACCGAACCAGCGTTTTAGCGGTATTCGGATCACCTCGAAGGGCTCTCCTGCGCCCCGCAAGTAGCTGTTTAAATCGGCGCAAGTGCGAATCCTAGAGAAGCGGCTGGCGGACTGTCAACACGACTTATGGCAAAAGGCTTACATCTGCCAGCCTCATCCGGGCATCGCTTGTGGGAGCGAGCTTGCCCGGGGACCGCAATTCGGCCCCCGGGCAAACCTTCAACTCTTGGAGATGGCCGCATCCACCGAAGCCCGCCCTGCCCCTTCGAACAGCACCGCCACCGCGCCACCCAGCAGCGCCAGGGCGAACTCATAACCGTTGTTGGCCATGAACAGGCCGTTGTGGATGTGTACCGAGAAGATCGCCACCAGCAACAGGCCGATCAGCGCCACCGCCGCCGGCCGTGCCAGCAGGCCGATCACCAGGGCCAGGCCGCCGAAGAATTCGGCGCCGCCGGACAAGGCCGCCATCAGGGTGCCGGGGGTCAGGCCGAGGCTTTCCATGAACTGCGCGGTGCCCGCCAGGCCGCCGCCGCCAAACCAGCCGAACAGCTTCTGCGAACCGTGAGCCATGAAGATGATGCCGACGAAGATGCGCAGGACGGTCATACCCCAGCCAGCGCGGGTGGTCATTACGGAATGGAGGGCGTTCATGCTGTGTTCCTTACAAGGTGTGATGTGGTGTTGGCGCCATAATAATCATATTACTCAATATGAAAATCGCAATTGACCCATCATTAGAATCGAATAATTTGATTATTTGCGATTCGCCACCTTGCGCGTCCGGGAGGACTCCAACGCCTCCCGCTCCCGGTCGAAGGCCAGGAAGTACTTGTTGACGCTATTAACATAGCTGACCGGCCCCATTCCTACCTGCTCAAGGGCCACCCGCTCCACCTGGAAGAACCACTGGTTGTGATTGAGGCCGCGGCGGCGGGCCTCGGCGCGCATCGCCTGGACCCGTTCGGGCCCGAGGTTGTAGGCCGCCAGCACGAAGGCCATGCGCTCGCGCTCGTTGAGCTGGTTGCTGGCAAAGAACTTGCGGCGGATCAGCGCCAGGTAGCGGGCGCTGGCCTGGACATTGCCGTCGACGCTGTTGATATCACTGACCCCGACCCGCTGCGCGGCGCTCGGAGTCATCTGCATCAGGCCGTGGGCACCACCGGCACCGCGGGCGGCGGGATTGAGCGAGGACTCCTTGAACGCCAGCGCGGCGAGGTTGAGCCAGTCGAGGTTCTGCGCCTCGGCGTGCTTCTGCAGGACCGGACGCAGGTTGTCGAGGCGCTGGCGGTTGGCCTTGGCCAGCGGGTAGTGAACCTTGTACAGACGGCGGTAGATGCGCTCGAAGGCCACGTCCTGGTCCGCCGGCACGCGGTATTCCTGAAGGAAGCGGTCGACGCTGGCGTGCAGCATCACCGCGTCGCGGCGCATGTACCAGTGCATGTTCTCCGGCGCGGTCAGGCTGACCCGGCGCTGGATCTGCAACTTGGGCATGACCTTGCTCCAGCGCTCGGCGATCGGCTGCTCCACCACGGTGAGCGGCAGGATCCCGGCCTGGACCATCTCCAGCACGTCTTCGACCGCCAGGCTGGGGTCGATCCATTCCACCTTGATCGGCGCCAGCTTGCGCAGTGCCAGTTTCTGGTTGATTTCGTGCAAGGTGTCGCCGGCGGCGCTGGCGCTGGGCAGGGCCACGCTGCGGCCGGCAAGCTGCTCGACCTTGCCGTAGACCCGCTCGCCCTTGCGCCCCACCAGCACCAGCGGCACCTGGGTCATCACCGGGTCGCTGGAGCTGACGCCACGGATCGACACCGGATCGAGCAACTCACCCGGCGCCACCAGATCGCCTTCGCCGCGCTGCAGGGCGCTGATCAACTGGTCCTTGGCCTTGGGAATCAACTTCAGACGCAGTTCCTGGCCGTCACGGGCGCGGGCATTAAGGTAATGTTCGAAGGCGCGCAGGCGGTGGTATTCAACGCCATAGGACTGGCCCTTGACCTCGCCGGAGCTGTTGCGGCTCTGGTTGACCAGCACCCGCAGTTCGCGGCTGGCGCGGATTTGTGCGAGGTCGCGGGTCTTGTCGTTGCTGACCACCTGCGGCGGACCGGGCAGGCGCGCGCTGGCCGACCCTGGCAGCAGCAGTCCGGTACACAGCAGAATCATCAGTAACGCTCGCGTCATCCGGGCTCCGGTCACTGGCCGCGATGGGGTGTCAGGGGTCATATTCTGCAGCCGGTCCATGACAATTGACCGCAAAAGACCGCGACAACTCATTGAAGTTCTTGTGTTTATTGATATTTTTTGGCGCAACCAGCGCCCATCTGCGGCAAATTCCGAGGTAGCACCATGCAACTCATCGACATCGGCGTCAATCTGACCAACTCCAGTTTCGCCGGCAAACACCAGGCCATTCTCGAGCGCGCCGAGGCTGCGGGCGTGCGGCAAATGCTGCTGACCGGCACCAGCCTGGCGGGCAGCGAAGAGGCGCTGGAGCTGTGCCAGCAGTTGGACGAGAGCGGCCAGCGGCTGTTTTCCACCGCGGGTGTTCACCCCCACGACGCCAGCCACTGGGACGCCGAAAGCCCGCGCCGTTTGCGCCAGTTGCTGGAGCAGCCGCGGGTGCGGGCGGTGGGTGAATGCGGGCTGGATTTCAACCGCGATTTCTCGCCGCGCCCGCAACAGGAAAAAGCCCTGGAAGACCAGTTGGCCCTGGCGGTTGAACTGCAGATGCCGGTGTTCCTGCATGAGCGCGACGCCAGCGAGCGCCTGCTGCATATCCTCAAGGACTACCGCGACCACCTCACCGCCGCCGTGGTGCACTGCTTCACCGGCGAGCGCGAGGCACTGTTCGGTTACCTCGACCTCGACCTGCACATCGGCATCACCGGCTGGATCTGCGACGAACGCCGCGGCACCCACCTGCATCCACTGGTGGCCAGCATCCCCGAAGGCCGGCTGATGCTGGAAAGCGATGCGCCCTACCTGCTGCCGCGCAGCCTGCGGCCAAAGCCGAAAAGCGGGCGCAACGAACCCGCCTTTCTCCCGGAAGTGTTGCGCGAAGTTGCCCTCCATCGGGGTGAGTCAGTGGAGCAGGTGGCAGCCCACACGACCCACTGTGCACAGCGCTTTTTCAGCCTGCCCGAGCTGGCTTGACACATATCAAGATTTATTGCTGATTAGTCGAACAGAATGCTGGCACCTTGCCAAAAAACTTTCCGCTTAAACGCTTAACTCAGAGAAGACCTACCATGGGTGCCTGGCTTAGCAATATCTCCCTGAAGTACAAGTTCTGGGCTGTCAACGCGGTCGCTTTCGTCACCACGCTGTTCCTGGTGTTGTACGCGGTGTTCCTCGAACAGCAGGCGCGTGTGGAAGAAGCCCAGAGCCGGGCCGTCGCCGAAGCACGCTTGCTGGCCGCCTGGCCGGCGGGACAGGCGTTGCCGCAGAGCCCGCACGTCCTGACCTTCACCCCCGGTCAGGTGCCCAACTACCAGGGCAAGCCCCTCGAATCCGTGGCCAACGCCAGCGGTTGGGTGACGATCGAGCCCTATGCGGTCTTCGGCGATGATCCGCTGGCCGGTGCCCAGGTCATCAGCCGTGACGGCCAGCGGGTCGCCGTGCTGGCGCCGTCGCCGAGCTTCGTGCAGGTCTACGGCGACCGCTTCGGCAACTACGCGGTGTGCGTGCTGATCCTGATGCTGGCGATGCTCTGCGCCTCCCAGTTGCTGATCCGTTTCCTGCTCGCCCAGCTCAACATCCTCAAGGACGTGATGCTGCACGTCGAGAAGACCGGCGACCTCTCGGCCCGGGTGCCGCTGGCCTGCCACGACGAGATCGGGCAGATGGCCACGGCCTTCAACGCCATGCAGACCACCTACCACCGCGTGGTGAACACCGTCGCGCTCACCGCCGCGCAACTCGATTCCGGTGCCGCGCGCCTGGCCTCCAGCATGAGCGATGTGCGCCACGGCATGCTTGGCCAGCAGAGCGAAACCGACCAGGCAGCCACGGCGATCAACGAGATGTCCGCGACCGTCTACCACATCGCCCAGCATGCCGGCGCCACCCGCGACCTGTCGCAGACCGCCGACACCCTGGCCGGCAGCGGCCAGCAAGTGGTCAGCCGGGTGCAGACCTCCATCGCCGGGCTGTCCAGCGGCGTGCAGCAGACCGCCGAGATGATTCGCCAACTGGCCGAGGACAGCCAGAAGATCAACGGCGTGGTCAATGTGATCCACAGCATCGCCGAACAGACCAACCTGCTCGCCCTCAACGCCGCCATCGAGGCTGCCCGTGCCGGCGACCTGGGCCGTGGCTTCGCGGTGGTGGCGGATGAAGTGCGCAACCTGGCCAAGCGGGTACAAAGCTCGACCGACGAAATCACCGATATGGTTTCGGCCTTGCAGGCCGGGACCCGCGACGCAGTGGAGTTCATGACCGAAAGCTCGTTCAAGGCCGACGATTGCGTCAAACAAGCGCAGGAAGCCGGCGAAGCCCTGGCAGAAATCACCGCGGCGGTGGCGCAGATGCGCGAGAGCAACACCCAGATCGCCGCGGCGGCCGAAGAGCAGAGCCATGTGGCCGAGGAAATGAATCGCGCCGTGGTGAGCATTCGCGACGTGACCGAAGACACGGTGCAGCAGACGGTGTCGTCGGCGACCACCAGCGATGAACTGGCAACCCTGGCCGGGGAATTGAACAAGGTGATCGGGCAGTTGAAGTTGTAGAGCGTTCGAGGGCGTCACCGCTGCGGTTCGGCGCCCTCACCTATCCCTTTCCGTCATCAATCCCGTCAATTGGCCTCTCCCAAAGGCCAGAACTACTCTTCAGACACGCACCACCGAAAAGTCTGAGGACATCTCATATGAGCAAACGCCTGCCCAACCTGCCCGCCTGGCAATGGCGTGGCTACTCCAACAATCACCGCAACCCGACCAATCTGGTCTTGCACCTGATCGCCGTGCCGCTGTTCATCATCGGCACGCTGCTGGTGTTGTCGGGACTGTTCGAACTGGACCTGGGCGAGATCGCCGTGGGTGTGATCGGCCTGCTGGCGGGGCTGGGGCTGCAACGCCACGGGCATCGCCTGGAAGCCGAACAGCCGGAGCCGTTCAGCAACCGGCAGGATGCAGTGAAGCGCCTGCTCACCGAGCAGTTCGTCACCTTCCCGCGCTTTCTCTTCAGTGGTGCGTGGTGGCGCGCCTGGCGCGAACGCCACCGTCACTGACACTTAGGCGAACACAGTCACCGTCTGCCGGCTGATCGCCAACAGCTCGCCACGTGCGTCCCACATGGCTGCAGCAGTGTGGCCATAGCCATCACGGGCGTGCTCGATGTCTGCGCAGTATTGGCACCAGTCCAAAGTGCTGAGGCTGGCCACCGGCTGGACGAATTCGATGGTCCAGGTCAGGGTGCTGCCCGCTGCCGGTTTGCTCAGGTGCGGCAACAATGCCGGCGGCCAGGCGTCCACCAGCGCCAGCAGATGCGCTTCGGTCACCGGCTCTTCCACCGCGTCCTTCAAACGCACCCAACCGCCCATGCTGCGCAGCGGCTTGTTGCTGAACGGCATGGCGCCGATGCCCCAGCGCATGGACAGGTAGCGGATGTATTCCGGGGTTGCGCCGGGGATGTACGGCAGTTCCGGACTGGAGTCTTCCAGGCTTTTCATTTCCCTCGCCGGCAACGCCGGCACATCGATGACCGAGGTACGCCCGGCGCCGAAGCTGCCCTGGATCAGGGTCACGGTCTGGCCGTTCTGGATTGCCCGGCCCAGCAGCGAACTCACTGCGCGGCCCTCGCGGAGCATTTCCACTTCAAAACTGATGGGCACGCCCGGCTCGGCGGGGCCGACGAAGGTGATGGCCAACGAACGCACCGGACGCTCCGGCGACACCTTGGCGTGCATGGCCTCATAGACCAGCGCCGCCATCAGACCGCCGAAACAGGCGCGGCCTTGTGCCCACTCGGCGGGAATGACCACTTCCTGCGGGCGCTGACGGACAGCGGTGAGCAGCTGGGAAAAATTCATGCGGACCTCGCCTACGGAAAAGTCCCACGATCTTAAGAGGAGATAGCCCGCCCCAGCAGGCCGCATAACTGCCAATTCAGCGCATTATCGTTCGTCGATATGCTTCAGCAGGGCGTTCAGGGTCTTGTCCGCGCGCTGTTCGGCTTCGACAAGCTGCGCCTGCCACTGCGGCACGAGGGCGGCCAGGTCAGGCTGCTTTTCGGCCTGGGTCAGCCATTGCAGCAGGTCGTGCCAGTGGCCGAGGTCGTCCTGGGCGCGCTTGAGCGAGGCGCGCATCGAACGCTTCAGCCGTCCCAGTTGCGGGTAGGCTTCGGCGCCGTAACGCGAGCGCTTGATCAGCAGGCGCAGGCGATGGCGGTCATGGGCCGGGTCGTGCATGGCTTTGACGATGTTCTTCCATTGCTTGTCCAGGCGCTTCTCGATGCGCTTGCGCAGGTCCGGCACCAGCTTCTGATGTTCGATGGCGCGGAGGAAAGCCGGGAAGGCATCAATGATCGCCAGCAGTTTGTGCAACTGGGTGCTGGCCGCCACGGCGGCGAAGGTCGCGCCCTCGCCCGCCAGACGCCGCTGCGCCGCATCCGGCTGCTGGCGTTCGAACAGTTGCTCGGCGAGCACTTCGCGGTCGCGCAGCGGCGTGGTCATGTCGCCCACCGCCTTGGCCGCGCTCTCCAGTTGATCGACCCCGGGCAAGCCGCGCAGCGGTCGCAGCAGGCTGCGCAGGCGCCGCACGTTGGTGCGTAGGTCGTGCAACGCTTCGCTGTCAGTGTTTTCCGCGAGGCGTGCCTGACAGGCCAGCAGACGAACGTGCAAGCCAAGCACCTGGGCAACGACATGATCGAACATCTGCGACATGGGGCCGTACCTCATCAACGTCCGGCGCGGGACTCACGGATATAGAAACGGGCTTTCTCGGCTTTCTGGGTGCACCCTTCGAAGGCTTCGAACTGCTGTTGGGTCTTGGCGCCGGTCAGCAGCGACAGGGCCTTGGAATAACTGACCGTTCCGGCGAAGCCCTCGGCCTTGGCCAGGTCGAGCTCCTTCCAGGCGGCGTCGAGCTGGCTGCCGCAACTGTCGCGATAGGCCGTCTTGCCCGCGCAACCCGCCAGGGCCACAACAATCAGGGACAGGGTGATCAGGGCTTTCATCGGTGTTACCTCGAAGATGGGAAAAGTCGTGTCGGCATGTTCGACGGCGGGCGTACGCAAAAGTGCCCTGTTCAGCGTAGCCCAGCGCAGACGACGATTGAAGCGCAACCCGAAACAGGCGCATTCTCGGGTCATCAAAACGGCGATCGACCTAGGGGCGCAATCATGAAAAAGCGCGTAGCGCTGGTGTTGGGCTCGGGCGGGGCCCGGGGGTATGCGCATATCGGCGTGATCGAGGAAATCGAACGGCGCGGTTACGAGATTTCCTGTATCGCCGGCTGCTCCATGGGCGCGGTGGTTGGCGGGATCTACGCTGCCGGCAAGCTGGACGAATACCGCAACTGGATCGAGAGCCTGGACTACCTCGACGTGCTGCGCCTGGTGGACGTGAGTTTCCGCCTGGGCGCGATCCGTGGCGACAAGGTTTTCGGACAGATCCGCAAGATCGTCGGCGAAATCAATATCGAGCAGTTGCGCATTCCCTACACGGCGGTGGCCACGGACCTGACCAACCAGCAGGAAATCTGGTTCCAGGAAGGCTGCCTGCATCAGGCGATGCGGGCCTCGGCGGCGATTCCCAGCCTGTTCACCCCGGTGGTCCAGGGCAACCGCACGCTGGTCGATGGCGGCATTCTCAATCCGCTGCCGATCATCCCGGTGGTGTCCAGCCACAGTGACCTGATCATCGCGGTCAACCTCAACTCCACCAACCAGAAGCAATACCAGTTGCCGGTGATCGAGCGGCCGCCGGCGTTCAAGCTGCGCTTCGACAACCTGATCAGTTCGCTGGGCTCGCGCCTGCCGTTCCGGCGCAAACAGGCCGAGGTCTTGCTCGGGCTGGAAAAGGAGCTGGCGCAAGAGCTGGAACAGGACCTGGCGATCGAGGCGACGCAAGTGCCCAATCCCTGGCTGGCAGACGCCGCCAGCCCCAAGGCCCAGCAGCCCTCGGCGGCGCCGGAAAGCGACGGCGCGCCGAAGTCAGCGACCGGGTCGTTCATTGTCGATAACGTCGGGCCGGCGTCGTTGCTGGATCTGATCAACCAGAGTTTCGAAGTGATGCAGACCTCGCTGGCACAGTACAAGATCGCCGGCTATCCGCCGGATGTGCTGATCAACGTGCCGAAGCGGGTGTGCCGGTTTTTCGAGTTCTACAAAGCGCCGGAGCTGATCGCACTGGGGCGGGAAATTGCGCGGGATACGCTGGATAACTATGAGGCGGAGCGGCGGTGAGGCCACCAAGCCTCAGACCGGCTCCTGCCCAACCAACCGATACCCCACCCCCGGCTCGGTCACGATAAACCGCGGCGCGGTCGGGTCATCCCCGAGTTTCTGCCGCACATGGGCCACGACGATGCGCAGGTAATGCGTGTCGTCGACATGGGTCGGTCCCCAGATGTCCTTGAGCAACTGCTGCTGGGTGATGACCCGCCCGGGATGCCGTGCCAGTTGCGCCAGCAAGGCGTATTCCTTGCGGGTCAGCGCCACCTCTTCGCCGTCGAGGGTCACGCGCCGGTACGCCAGGTCCACGGTCAACGCGCCGAAACTGCACGCCGCCTGCGGCGCAGCCGCCTGGGGCACCTGGCGCAGCAGCGCGCGGACCCTGGCAAGAAACTCCTGGATGCCGAACGGCTTGGTCACGTAGTCATTGGCGCCGCTGTCCAGCGCCCGGACTTTCTCGCCCTCGCTGGCCCGAACCGACAACACCAGCACCGGCACCGCGCTCCATTCGCGCAGTTCGCGCAATACGTCCTGGCCGTCCATGTCCGGCAAGCCGAGGTCGAGCACCACCAGGTCCGGGCGGGACAACGCCGCCTGGCTCAGGCCCTCGGCGCCGGTCCCCGCTTCGAGCACTTTGTAGCCCTGGGAGCTGAGGCTGATACGAAGGAATTTGCGGATCTGCGGTTCATCGTCGATGACCAGCAGGGTCGCGGTCTGGCTCATGGGGTCTCGCTGTCCAGTTCGGGTTGGGCCGGAAGCGGCAAGCATAGTGTGATGCAGGTGCCGTGACCATCGAGGCCGTCATCGACGCGGATATGCCCGCCATGGGCGCCGATCATGCCCTGGCAGATCGCGAGCCCGAGCCCGGTGCCCTGCCCGCCGCGATCACCACGGGCGGCGGTGTAGAACATGTCGAAGATGCGCTCGCGGTCCTGCGGGGCGATGCCCGGGCCTTCGTCGGCGACGGCCAGGCACAGGTGCTCGTCCTCGACACTCACGCGCATCTCCAGCCGGCCATTGAGCGGAGAAAACCGCGCGGCGTTTTCCAGCACATTGACCAGCGCCTGCTCGATCAACGCCGCATGCACATAGAGCAGCGGCAAGTGCGCCGGCACCTCGGTGTGCAGTTGCAGCGGCGCCAGCACCACGCGCAGGCGGTTCAAGGCGCTGCCGACGATGTCCGCCGGGGCGACCCAGTCCCGCGCCAGCTTGAGGCCGCCGTGGCCGAGGCGGGTCATGTCCAGCAGGTTCTGAATGTAGCGGTCCAGCCGTTCGGCTTCATCGCGGGTGCCTTCCAGCAGTTCGCGACGGTCCGCGGCGGGAATCGCATCGCCTAGCGCCAGCAAGCTGTCGATGCTGCCGCGCATCGCGGTCAGCGGCGTGCGCAAGTCGTGGGACACCGAGGCGAGCAAGGCGCTGCGCAACTGCTCGGTTTCGCCGTGCAGGCGCGCGGCTTCCAGTTGATCCGCCAGCCGCGCCCGGGCCAGCGCCTGGGCCAGCGGCTGGCTCAGCGCCTTGAGCAGACGGCGACGTTGCGGGGCCAGCGCCTCGTCGCCCGCACGGGCGCGCACGCCGAGCAGGGCCAACGGGCCTTCGTCCACCGACAGCGGCCACCACCACCAGCGGCCGTTGGGCAGCGTGTCGCTGCCCTGCCCCGCCGCCTGGTCGTGTTGCCATGCCCACTCGGCGGCGGCGCGCTCGTTGTCGCTGAATTGCAGCACGCCGCCGCTGGCCACCTGCAAACGGCCTTCGGCGTCGCGCTCCAGCAGGCACGCCTGCAAGTCCGACCAGCCTTCCAGGTGTTGCCCGGCGGCGCTGAACACCGCCTGGCGGTCAGTGGCCGCGGTGAGTTTGCGCGACAGGTCGAGCAGTTGCCCGGTCTGCTCCTGAGTCTCGCGCAGCGCTTTGAGTTGCCGACGCTGCCGCGCGGCGAGGTTGCCGGTGAGCACCGCCATCAACAGGAAGAACAGCGAGGTCAGCACGTCTTCTTCGCGCTGGATGGCGAAGGAGAAATTCGGCGGGATAAACAGGAAGTCATACGCCAGGAACGACATCGCCGCACAGGCCAGCGCCGGACCGATGCTGCTGCGCACCGCCACCAGCAGGACCGCAGCGAGGAACACCAGCGAGATGTTCGGCAGGTCCATGACCCGCGCCACCGCCGAAGCCAGCCCGGTAGCGAGCAAGGTCGCCAGCAGCGCCAGGGCGTAGTGACGCCAGACCCAGACGCGAGGCGCGACCGTCCGCGTCGGTTCCGGCTGGGCATCGCGGTCAAGGACGTTGATTTCCAGGCCGTGGGCCTCGCGCAGCAGGCGGGTCGCCACGCCCGCGCCGAACAGGCGGCGGCGCAGGCGATCCCGCGACTGCCCCACCAGCACCAGGCTGGCGCGGCGCTCGATGGCATGCTGGATCAGCGTGCGCGCCACTTCCCCGGCGCGCAGCACCACCACTTCGCCGCCCAGGCGCTCTGCCAGTTGCTGCGCCGCTTGCAGGCGCTGGCGAGCGGTTTCGTCGCGCAGGCGGCCGTTGTCGACATGCACCAGGCTCCACGGTAGATGACGCCGCTGGGCGACCCGACTGGCATGGCGCACCAGACGCTCGGCCTGGGCGTCGCCATCCACCCCCACCAGCAAGCGCCCGCGCAGCGCCGGGGCATCCTGGCCGAGACGACGATAACCATGGGCCAGGTCGGCATCGACCTGGGCCGCGGCGGTCTGCATCGCCAACTCGCGCAAGGCGGTGAGGTTGGTCTGGGTGAAGAAGGCATCGATCGCCGCCCTCGCCTGTTCCGGCACGTAGACCTTGCCGTCGCGCAGGCGCTCCAGCAGTTCTCGCGGTGGCAGGTCGATCAGCACCAGTTCGAAGGCTTCCTGCAGCACCCAGTCCGGCAGCGTTTCGCGCACCTGCACGCCGGTGATGCCGCGCACATGGTCGTTGAGACTTTCCAGGTGCTGGACGTTGACCGTGGTGTAAACGTCGATGCCCGCCGCCAGCAGTTCCTGCACATCCTGCCAGCGTTTGGCGTGACGGCTGCCGGGGGCGTTGCTGTGGGCCAGTTCGTCCACCAGCACCAGCTCCGGCGCGGCCTTGAGCAGGCCGTCGAGGTCCATTTCCTCAAGGGTCACGCCGCGGTATTCCGAGCGCACCAGCGGCTGCTGCGGAATACCGCCGAGTAGCGCCTCCGTCTCGCTGCGCCCGTGGGTTTCCACCACCCCGGCGAGCACCCGCACGTTATGGCGCAGGCGCGCATGGGCGGCCTGCAACATGGCGTAGGTCTTGCCCACCCCCGGGGCGGCGCCGAGAAACACCTTGAGCCGGCCGCGGCCTTCGCGCGGCAGTTCGGCAAGCAGCGCGTCGGCGCGCTGCGAATCACTGTGGGTCACGCTGTGTCCTTATTTCGAAAGCGGGGCGAGCCGGTCGAGGGCCGCGTTCAGCGCCAGCACGCTGACCACCGGCGGACCGATCAAGGGTTGCAGGGTGGCCTGCTCCACCAGCGCTTGCAACGTCTGTTGCGAGATCTGCCGCGCCGCCGCCACCCGCGGCAGTTGATACGCCACCGCCGCCGGCGGCAGGTGCGGATCGAGGCCGCTGCCGGAGGTGGTCAGCAAGGCCAGCGGCACCGGCCCCTGCGCCTCGCGATAGAGACCGCCGGCCGCCTCGTCGATCCGCGTGGCCAGCGCCGGGTTGCTCGGCGCCAGGTTGCTCGCGCCGCTGGCCACGGTAGCGTAGTCGGCGGCGGACGGCCGCGACTGGAACCAGGCGTCGCCGCTGAACGGCTGGGCGATCAGCCAGGAGCCACGGACCTGGCCCTGTTCGTCGCGCATCAGGCTGCCATTGGCCTGCTCGGGGAAGGCCACCTGGGCGATGCCGGTGACCAGCAGCGGATAACCGACCCCGGTCAGCAGGGTCATCAGTAACAACAGGCTCAGGGCCGGACGTAGATGAGTCGTCATGGGTAATTCCTCGGTTCAGACCAGGTGCAGGGCGTTGAGCAGCAAATCGATCAGCTTGATGCCGGCGAACGGCACTAGCAGACCGCCCAGGCCATAGATCAGCAGGTTGCGCCGCAGCAGGTGAGCGGCGCTCGCGGCCTTGACCCGCACCCCGCGCAGGGCCAGCGGAATCAGCACGACGATAATCAGCGCGTTGAACACGATCGCCGAGACGATCGCGCTTTGCGGGCTCGCCAGGTGCATCAGGTTGAGCACGCCCAGTTGCGGGTAGATCGCGGCGAACAGCGCCGGCAGGATGGCGAAGTACTTGGCCACGTCGTTGGCGATGGAAAAGGTGGTCAGCGCGCCACGGGTGACCAGCAGTTCCTTGCCGACCTGAACCACATCCAGCAGCTTGGTCGGGTCGCTGTCGAGGTCGACCATGTTGGCCGCCTCGCGGGCCGCCTGGGTGCCGTCGTTCATCGCCATGCCGACATCGGCCTGGGCCAGCGCCGGGGCATCGTTGGCGCCGTCGCCGCACATCGCGACCAGACGACCGTCGTCCTGTTCCTGGCGAATGCGCGCCAGTTTCTTCTCCGGCGTGGCTTCGGCCAGCACGTCATCGACCCCGGCTTCGGCGGCGATGGCGGCGGCGGTCAGCGGGTTGTCACCGGTGACCATGACGGTGCGGATGCCCAGCTTGCGCAGTTCGGCGAAACGCTCGCGGATGCCCGGCTTGACCACGTCCTTGAGGTGAATGACCCCGAGCAGGCGCTTGTCGACGCAGACCAGCAACGGCGTGCCGCCGCTCTGGGCGATCTTGTCCACTTCGCGGGCCAGCGGCGCCGGCATTTCCAGGCGTTGCAGGCCAACGAACGCGAGCAGCGAATCCACTGCGCCCTTGCGGTAGCGGCGCGGACCGAAATCGACGCCGGACAGCCGCGTCTCGGCGCTGAAGGGCACCGGCACCAGCTCCGCCATCGACGGCTCGGCGAAGTCATGCAACTGGCGCAAGTACTCGACGATGGACTTGCCTTCGGCGGTGTCGTCGGCCAGCGAAGCGAGCAAGGCGCCCTCGGCCAGCTCCCGCGCGGTGACGCCAGGCGCGGCGAACACGGCGCTGCAACGACGGTTGCCGAAAGTGATGGTGCCGGTCTTGTCGAGCATCAGCACATGCACGTCACCCGCCGCCTCCACCGCGCGGCCGGAGCGGGCGATGACGTTCAGGCGCACCAGGCGGTCCATGCCGGCGATGCCGATGGCCGAGAGCAGGCCGCCGATGGTGGTGGGGATCAGCGTCACCAGCAGCGCCACGAGGAACACCATGGGAATGCTGCCGCCGGCGAAATGGGCGAACGGCTGCAGCGTGACCACCACCACGAGGAAGATCAGGGTCAGGCCGATCAGCAGGATGTCCAGGGCGATTTCATTGGGCGTCTTCTGCCGCTTGGCGCCTTCGACCAGGGCGATCATGCGGTCGAGGGTCGACTCGCCGGGGTTGCTGGTGATCTGCACCAACAGCCAGTCGGACACCAGCCGGGTACTGCCGGTGACCGCCGAACGATCGCCGCCGGACTCGCGGATCACCGGCGCGGATTCACCGGTTATCGCCGCTTCGTTGACCGCGGCGATGCCTTCGATCACCTCGCCGTCGCCGGGGATCATCTCGCCGGCTTCGACCCGCACCACGTCACCCTTGCGCAAGGCCGTGGCGGCCACCACTTCGAAGCCGCCGCTGCTGGTCCGGCGCCGGGCACTGAGGCCCTGGTTGCCGGCCTTGAGGCTGTCGGCGCGGGCCTTGCCACGGCCCTCGGCGAGGGCTTCGGCGAAGTTGGCGAACAGCACGGTGAACCACAGCCACACCGCGATCTGCAGCGACACGCCAGTGGGCACGCCGCTGTCGGGCAACAGGCACAGCACCGTGGTGAAAATCGCGGTCAGCTCCACCACCAGCATCACCGGGGCACGCTTGAGCTGACGCGGGTCGAGCTTGACGAAGGCCTGCAGCAACGCCGGACGCCACAGTGCGGCGAACGAGGTCCGCGGGCTGCTGTTGGCTGCCGTGTTCACTTCGGGAATCGGCATGTTCATGGATTCACTCCTTGCAAGCCCAGGCTCAGGAATTCAGCGACCGGACCCAGGGCCAGGGCCGGCAGGAACGTCAGGCCACCGACCAACAGGATGGTGACCACCAGCAGGGTGACAAACAGCGGGCCGTGGGTCGGGAAGCTGTTCAGGCCCACCGGCGCGGTCTTCTTCAGCGCCAGGCTGCCGGCCAGGGCGAGCACCGGGAGGATGTAGCCGAAGCGCCCGATCAACATGCCCAGGCCGATCATCAGGTTGTGGAACGTGGTGTTGGCGCCCAGCCCGGCGAAGGCCGAACCGTTGTTGGCGCTGGCCGAGGTGTAGGCGTAGAGCAACTGGCTGAAACCGTGAGGTCCGGGGTTGCTGACACTCGCCGCCGGACCGGGCAACGCGGTGGCGAGGGCGCCGAGGACCAGCACGCCGACCGGCATCACCAGCAAGGTCGCGACCAGCAGTTGCACCTCGCGGGCCTGGAGTTTCTTGCCGAGGTATTCCGGGGTGCGGCCGATCATCAGGCCGGCGAGGAACACCGCGATCAGCACGTTCAGCAACATGCCGTAGAGCCCGGCGCCGACGCCGCCGAAGATCACTTCGCCGACCATCATGTTGACCAGCGCGACCATCCCGGTCAGCGGATTGAGGCTGTCGTGCATGGCGTTGACCGAGCCGTTGGAGGCGGCGGTGGTGGTCACGGTCCAGAGCACGCTGCCGGTGGTGCCGAAGCGGCTTTCCTTGCCTTCGAGCGGCGCGCTTTGCTCGACCTGCGGGTTGCTCAGGGTCGGGTTGGCCTGGTACTCCGACCACAGCGCTGTAGCGCCGCCGATCAGGAACAGCGCCAGCATGCCGGCGATGATCGCGCGGCTCTGGCGCAGGTCCTTGACGTAGTGGCCGAAGGTGAACACCAGGGCCACCGGAATGAGGATGATCGACGCGACTTCGAACAGGTTGCTCCAGGCCGTTGGGTTCTCGAACGGGTGCGCCGAGTTGACGCCGAAGAAGCCGCCACCGTTGGTACCCAGTTGCTTGATGGCGATCTGGCTGGCGGCCGGGCCGAGCGGGATGACTTGGTCAGCACCTTGCAGGGTGATCGCGTGAACGTAATCGCTGAAGGTCTGCGGCACGCCCTGCCAGACCAGCAGCAACGCCAGCACCAGGCACAGCGGCAACAGGCCGTAGAGGGTGGCGCGGGTCATGTCGACCCAGAAGTTGCCGAGGGTGCCGACGGAACGCCGGGCGATGCCGCGGCACAGCGCGACCAGCACGGCCAGGCCGGTGGCGGCGCTGACGAAGTTCTGCACGGTCAGGCCGATCATCTGGCTCAGGTAGCTGACCGAGGCTTCGCCACTGTAGGACTGCCAGTTGGTGTTGGTCATGAAACTGACCGCGGTGTTGAACGCCAGCGACCACTCCTGGCCCGGCAGGTGCTGCGGGTTCAGCGGCAGGAACGCCTGCAGGCGCAGCACCGTAAACAGCAGCAGGAAGCCGGCAAGGTTGAACGCCAGCAGCGCCAGGGCGTACTGCTTCCAGTTCTGCTCCTGTTCGGCCTTGACCCCGGCGATACGGTAGCAACCGCGCTCGACCGGTCCCAGCACGGGCGTCATCCAGGTGCGCTGGCCTTCCATCACCTTGTAATAGAAGCGACCGAGCGAGGGTGCCGGCAACAGCACCAAGGCGAAGAACACCAGCAGCAATGCGTAATCGTAACTGTGCATGGCCGCTCCCTAGCCGCGATCGGCGCGCAGCAACGCGGCCATCAGGTACACAAACAACGCCACTGCCAGCAGCAGTGACACCCCGTCCAGAATGCTCATGAGAAATCTCCGTCCAACGGCACCTGCCGCGTAGGGAAATTCTCTGGCTGAGGCGAGTAAAGGGACGAGACCGAGGATGCTTGTTGCGCATAAAGAAAGCGTAAAACCAGCGCCTGCCGGCGATTTTGATGCGCTCGGCACAATCAGACCTGCACGCATATGCATAGAGCGAATCGATATCGGTTATAAGCTAATTCGATATGAATATATTTGGGTATAAAAAAAGTGGTTATGCTGCGCGCGCCCTTCGATTCAAGAGCGTGTCAGGTAACGTATGGATGTCGGTTCTTTTGGCTTCACCATTGCTGGTCTGGTAGTCGGTTTCATTGTCGGTATGACCGGTGTCGGCGGCGGCTCGCTGATGACCCCGATCCTGCTCTGGTTCGGCATCAACCCGGCCACCGCGGTCGGCACCGACCTGCTCTACGCGGCCATCACCAAGGCCAGCGGCGTCTGGGTCCATAGCAAACAGAAAAACATCGACTGGGCGATCACCGGTTGGCTGGCCCTGGGCAGCGTGCCGGCGGCGGCGGCGACCTTGTGGTTCCTCAGCACCCTGCACACCGACACTGCGGCGCTGAACGCCATCATCAAGCAAGGTCTGGCGGTGGTGCTGATCCTCACGGCGCTGGCGATCCTGTTCAAATCCCGTCTTCAAGCCTTTGCCAGCAAGCATGCCGGTGACCGTTACCACCTGAGCGGGCGCAGCCTGAATGTGCTGACCGTGATCACCGGCGTGGTCCTCGGCGTGATGGTCTCGCTGACCTCCATCGGTGCCGGCGCGCTGGGCACCGTGGCGTTGTTCCTGCTTTACCCGTACCTGGTGACCCGCCGCCTGGTCGGCACCGAAATCGCCCACGCCGTGCCGCTGACCCTGGTCGCCGGCCTGGGCCATGCCAGCATGGGCAACATGGACTGGTCGCTGCTGGGTTACCTGTTGCTGGGCTCGTTGCCGGGGATCTACATCGGCAGCCACCTGACCGGGCGGATCTCGGACAACGTGCTGCGCCCTTGCCTGGCGACGATGCTGTTGTTGATCGGGTACAAGCTGGCGTTTTGAGATGCCGGAGAGGTGAATGAAAGAGGGCCGCTATTGCGGCCCTTTTGCATTTTTGGGGTTTGGGTGCAGGTGGGGGGAGCTGGCTTGGCAGTTCCAAGCCGGTGTTGTCGGATGACAACAGGAAGGGCTTTACTGCGAAGTAGGATAGCTCTTCACGGCTGCCTCGAATGCCGTTTTGAACTCGGAAACGATACCGGCTTATGGATATCCCCATGGGGTGGCCAGTTGTAGCGTGATGAGGTAACGCTCCTCTGTTGGGCGACTATCATCTCTGAAGCGTCCGACTACCAGCATCACTTCATATTTGTTACTCGCTCGCCAGTAAGCACTACCGCCTCGGTTGACGTCTCGCAATCGGGCACGCCACTCAGGCGTGTCGGCGAACGGAGGGTCTTTTTCTGTCCCGATGGAAATCCAACCAGCCTTGCGCCATTGCTCCTGCAAATCCAGCACGACCCTTAGGGTGTCGTCGAGCACTAGCGGCTCAATTTGAGGGGACATGCGGATGCCGTCGACCAGCTCATCAGTGAAACCTATCGTGAAGAAGCGGGCCAGAGGGGTTACAAATCCATATTGAGGGTCTATGAGTCGCAGTCGGGCATCAGTCTTTGGCACCATGAACCAGTGATGCCCAGGAATGGCGGGGTCGATCGCTGCGCTGGAGCGCTGACGCATGTCTTCCCAAGGTTCGCCAGGCGTCAATGCGATTTCGGGTTCATCTGCAAAAAGACGCACGCCCCCAAAGACCAGAAGTGCGGCAACGAATAGACCAAGCCCGCCACGTTGCCAACCTATCGGCCCGAGCCGGTTCATCGGACACCCAGGCCTTTGGCGATATCGTCAATGGCCTGTTCGATTCGATGCCGCTCAGTGCTGTGCAACAATCCTTCAAACTCCGCAGCTGCTTTAAGCACGAAAGTCATGCGTTGGTTGATATCGGCTAGGTTAGCGATGGGGTTGTTGCTGAACTCAATGGTGCGGCCATCGTTGAGGGAGCGGCATTGGCTTGCGAGCGTCAACTCAATCGCTTGAGCTACGCCGGACGGTATGCCCGTGACGTAGGAAAGATGGTTGCCTCGTAACAGGCTTACCAGTTTGGGGTCGGTATACATCGTGGGCTGAAGGATATTTCGTTGCTCATGGTCAGCTAGATACTCAACGCTTTTAGCGATATTGCCAGCATCAATAGCTTCGAAGGCTTGCAGGATTTCCCTATAGTCAGTACCGAACCTTAATTTATCTTGCTCGATGGGCCATAGCACTGGAGATTGGGCATTTCCATAAATATTCTTGCGCAAGCGTAAGCACGTTTTAAGCGACTGAAATCCCTTATCTTTATAAAACGCATGCAACGGAAACACATCCAAAAACAGCGTTGTATTACCCATCGCCATCATTTCGTACACATGCTGATAAAGCTGTTGCACGCTGGACAACGGCTCACCTTCACTCCGTATATCAACGCTTGGCACCGGATTATTACGGTTAGCCTTTTCATACTCCTTTTGTCTTTTCCCGTACTCCAGAAACTTGGCCCGTCTTTCGCGTTCTTCGGTGCTGAACAGTCCCCACACACCTGCTCTGGCACTTGTCCTCAAATGCTCCGCAGCCTCATATTCCGCCTGAATTTTCTCGATGGATTCAGACGCATGCAACAAGCCGCAGCCCACTTGTTTGGATGCAAACGCGGCGAGGCCAGCCCATTGAAAACGGTTATCGGATTGCCATAGCTGGGCGTAGGCAGCGTTGATCATCTGGTTACGCACCTTGGGATCGGCTATCAACTTTCCGCCAGGTGCAATGAAGTCTTCGGCTTGTTTCTGGTAAAAACGCCAGTTTTTCTCGCAGGCGGACTCGATTGTTTCCGTGAGCCCGGAGGAGGCGATAGGGGCCGAGGCGAAGTTTTGGTGGATAGAGGCTGGATTGGCCGGGCTGCTTGAAGCCGTGGTCGAGGGCTGACTGTGCCTCGGCGCCATGACGCTGTTGGTGGACTCGTAAGAGAAGCCGAAGTCCGAGGGAATCAACCCGGCGTAACACGGGCAGCCACTGAAGCTGTCCAGGCTTCCCGCGACCAGTACGCCTTCGTTGATAAATGACGGAACGCCGCCGTGGATCTGATAGGTCTTCCCGGTCACGCCGCACGTCACCGAGTCACCCTGACGGGCCGTAGGCAAGCCCTCGATGATGAATTCGCTGTCGCCGGTTAGAACCTGACCACCACAGGTGGTCTTGTCGCCAATGCGAATGAGGTAGCCGAGCATCATGAATCTGCGTCCTTGTAGGTTCGCTCAAGAGCTCCCGGGAAAGGGTTCACCGGGCAAAGGGCAGATACTTGCTGGGCGCAGGCTGTCAGTCAGCAGGGCGATTCTTAGTGATATGTAGGATGTTTCCGAGGTAGCAATCGCTGACGGCCCTGGACCCAGGGACCGTAAATGATCCAGCTTATAAATACTTCAACCACGCAATGTCTCGTCGCCGTGCCTTCAACCGCGCAAACCAGCGCACCGGCAGGTACAACGCCAACGCCAGCAGTGCCGCCGCGATCCACACCGCCAGCACCGAATCAAAGCCGAAATACTGCCCATGATTGGTACCCCAGATCGCCACGCTGGCGAGGTACAGCAGCTTCAACACATACAAGTGCAGCAAGTAGAAGAACATCGGCGCCGCGCCGAACACCGCCAGCCAGCGCACCGCGCGTCCGTCATTGCGGCGCTCGAACAGCACCAGCAGCAGCAGGCCGATCCCCAGCGTCAGGGCGAGGAACAACAACGACGGCGGGTATTTGGTGATGTTGAAGAAGCTCATCAGCGTCTGCACCGCCGTGTCACCGCTCAACCAGGGCTTTTCGCCATAGCCGTTGAGCAAGCGCAACACCAGGAACAGGCCCAAGGCCCCGATGGCAGTCCCCAGCAATAGCTGACGACGCTGCCCCGCCTCAGTGCCCCGCGCAAACCACGGGCCGATGGCATAGCCCAACGAGATCACGCCAATCCACGGCAACAGCGGATATGACGTGCGCAACCGCAGGCCCTCGTTATCGCCGACACCGCGAGCCTGCCGCTGGTGGTGTCGAACCTGGTGAATATCGTCTCGGCGGACTTCTTCGGCATCGGCTTCGGCGAATACGCGTCAGTGATGTGGCCGGTGAACCTGGCGAGACTGGTCGCTGCTGGGTTATCTGCTGTTGGGCTCGTTGCCGGGGATCTACATCGGCAGCCACCTGACCGGGCGGATCTCGGACAACGTGCTGCGCCCTTGCCTGGCGACGATGCTGTTGTTGATCGGGTACAAGTTGGCGTTTTGAGATGCCGCAGATGTGAATGAAAGAGGGCCGCTATTGCGGCCCTTTTGCATTTTTGGGGTTTGGGTGCAGGTGGGGGGAGTTGGCTTGGCAGTTTCCAGGCCGGTGTTGTCGGATGACAACGGAAGGGGGTTTACTGCGGGGCAGGACAGCTGTTCACGGCTGCTGCGAATGCTTTGGTGTAATCAACGTAGGTTTCTGGATTGTAGGGCCTTCCAGATACAACGAAGTGATTGGTTTTACCCGAATAGACTATCTGATTGACTTCCAAAGCCAATCTAAAGCCCGCATGGTCCGTTGGTAAAAAGAACTTGTGGCGCCAGATCTTGCTGCTTTCGCCGACCCCAGAGTAAGCATACTGAAGGTTTTTATACCACTCAGGCCGTTCAATAATAGCGCTGATCACCTCCTTGATAGAATCGTCGTCACGACCACTGAAATATTCTATTCGCCCGATAGCGGCCTCACCTAGCGCACTCAGCTCCGCTAATGGTACGGGCAAGCGCTCGCGACTTATTACACGGGAATATTTGCAGTCGAATACCCAAAGACCACTTCTCACGTAATCATCCCCGTAAATCACCACGCCATTGCCCAAGTCCTTTTTGTATACGCTGGTCGAAACTCTTATCCCATAGTCGATCGCAACCAGCAGAAACAGAGAGAAAACCATGATTGCGATCCGCAAGGTTTTATTTGGGAAGAAATTCAAAGGACCCCCGATGCATTAAAGAGCCCCGCCGCAACGGAAAGCGACGGATCAGAGACCTTGCTGCGGGGCAGGACAGGTCTTCACGGCCGCCTCGATTGCCTTGTTGTGATCAACATAGGTTTCGGGATTGTAGGGCTTTCCAGTTACAACGAAGCGATCGGTTTTACCCGAATAGAATATCTGATCGACTTCCAAAACCCATCTAAAGCCTGCATGGTCGGTCAACAAAAAGAACGTGTGGCTCCAGATCTCGCTGCTTTCGTCGACCCCAGAGTAAGCATACTGAAGATTTTTATACCACTCAGGCCGCTCAACAATAGCGCTGATCACCTCCTTGACAGAATCGGCGTCACGACGACTTAAATATTTTATTCGCCCGACAGTTACCTCACCTAGCGCACTCAGCTCCGCTAATGGTACGGACAAGCGCTCGCGACTTATTGCACGGGAATATTTGCAGTCGAATACCCAAAGACCACTTCTCACGTAGTCATCCCCGTAAATCACCACGCCATTGCCCAAATCTTTTTTGTATACGCTGGTCAAAACTCTTATCCCATAGTCGATCGCAACCAGCAGAAACGAAGAGAAAACCATGATTGCGATCGACAAGGTTTTATTTGGGAAGAAATTCAAAGTACCCATCCGGTGCGCCAAATGGAGTATCACCTGATATAACAGGGTTAAGAGCTCCGCGCGCTTGGTAAGTGAAGTCGAAGTCTTCATCTTTCAATTTGCGCTCGTCTTTCAACAACTCCCAGCTACCACACCACTCTTGGTGAGGTACAACGTTATGAGTGACGTCACAAACATTCCCCATCCGACGCTCATTGAACGACCCCCAAGTATTTTTGTAGTCCGACCGCCGAATGAAGGCGCCCACCTTGATCCGCAGATGATTAGCCAGCAACTGGGCCAGGCTTTCATTGGTCTGCGGGAATAACTGAACACCGTCTTCGATTGGATAGTCCGAGAGATTGCCCATGCCCGTGCGACAGGCATAGCTGTCGAGCCGGGCCGTTTCGGAGAAGGCTTCCGGCGAGATGTTGTGGTAATCCAGCACATCCAGCGACATCTGGAAGTGCCCCGGGAGTTGGTAGCCAAAGGCAATTTGCTGGGGTACGCCATGGCTGAAAATCGACAGTTGCTCGATCGGCGACTGCCGCCTCTCCTTTCCATGGTTCAGATAGTCAATGAATTCCTGAGTCGTTGTGATTTCGACGATGTCCGCACCATAAACATCAGCGGAGCCGCGTGCCTCAATGAGCATGTCTTCGTTGTACGAAGGCGTGAACACCACCAGCGTCCGGGTCAACGCAGGATTGAAACGCTTGAACTGGGCGAGCTCGCGCACAGCCTGGCCGATGAATATCATCTTGTTGCCCGAGCCATTGTCGTGCTGGCTCCCGGCGACGGCGATCAGTTCAGGCGTCAGTGGTTTGCCAGACGTTATCGAACGCGACTTATTGGCCCCTGCCGAAGCAATCACAGCCTGCTGGTGCTGAGCGAAGGATTGTTGCCCCCAGGCTGGATTGGCCGGGCTGCTTGAAGCCGTGGTCGAGGGCTGATTGTGCCTCGGCGCCATGACGCTGTTGGTGGACTCGTAAGAGAAGCCGAAGTCCGAGGGAATCAACCCGGCGTAACACGGGCAGCCACTGAAGCTGTCCAGGCTTCCCGCGACCAGTACGCCTTCGTTGATAAATGACGGAATGCCGCCGTGGATCTGATAGGTCTTCCCGGTCACGCCGCACGTCACCGAGTCGCCCTGACGGGCCGAAGGCAAGCCCTCGATGATGAATTCGCTGTCGCCGGTTAGCACCTGACCACCACAGGTGGTCTTGTCGCACATTCGAATGAGGTAGCCGAGCATCATGAATCTGCGTCCTTCTGCTTTGTTCAAACCTTCCGGGAAATAGCTCCCAAGGCGAACGGCAGATGCTTGCAGCGGGACAGTTTGATAGTCAGCAGGGCGATTCTTAGCGGTACGTAGGATACTTCCGAGGTAGTGAAAGCTGACGGCCCTGAGCCCATAGGCCGTCAGTGATCCTGCTTATAAATACTTCAACCAGGCAATATCCCGTCGCCGTGCCTTCAGCCGGGCAAACCAGCGCACCGGCAGGTACAACGCCAACGCCAGCAGCGCCGCCGCGATCCATACGGCCAGCACCGAATCAAAGCCGAAATACTGCCCATGATTGGTACCCCAGATCGCCACGCTGGCGAGGTACAGCAGCTTCAACACATACAAGTGCAGCAAGTAGAAGAACATCGGCGCCGCGCCGAACACCGCCAGCCAGCGCACCGCGCGTCCGTCGTTGCGGCGCTCGAACAGCACCAGCAGCAGCAGGCCGATCCCCAGCGTCAGGGCTAGGAACAACAACGACGGCGGGTATTTGGTGATGTTGAAGAAGCTCATCAGCGTCTGCACCGCCGTGTCGCCGCTGAACCAGGGCTTTTCGCCATAGCCGTTGAGCAAGCGCAACACCAGGAACAGGCCCAAGGCCCCGATGGCAGTCCCCAGCAATAGCTGACGACGCTGCCCCGCCTCAGTGCCCCGCGCAAACCACGGACCGATGGCATAGCCCAGCGAAATCACGCCGATCCACGGCAACAGCGGATACGACGTGCGCAACCGCAACCCCTCGGACACCTCGATCCAGCCGCGGTCATGCAGCACCGCCCACGGCACATGAGCCCAGTGCCCGACCGCGAAATGCACGCCGTCGAGCAGGTTGTGCCCGGCCACCAGCAACACGCCAAGGGCGATCAGCACACCGCGCGGCAGCCACAGCAACGCGCTCAGCGCCAGCATGCTCAGGCCGATGGCCCAGATGACCTGCAGGTAGACCACGCTCGGCGGCAACTGGAAGGTCCAGGCGAAGTTGACCAGGGTGAATTCCAGCACCACCAGAAACAACCCGCGCTTGAACAGGAAGGCTGAGACGGCGGCCTTGCCCTGGTATTTCTCGCCATAGAGAAACGCCGACAAGCCGGTCAGCAGGATGAACACCGGCGCGCACAGGTGCGCCAGGGTCCGGCTGAGGAACAAGGAGGGATCGGTCTGGGTCACATCCATCGGGTCGGCGACCTGCAGGTGCAGGTAGAAGGTTTCCCGGACGTGGTCCAGCAACATGAAGAGGATCACCAGCCCGCGCAGGGCATCGATCGAATGGAGACGCGTTGAAGGTGTGGGAGACATACGACTGCAAGGCTCTTTTGTGCAATGTAATAGTGTTACACATGATGGCACGTAGCCGCGCACCCTGTCACTTTGCCGATTGGCCGATCCCCGCTACATTGGCCGGCCTTGCGCCCATCACTCACCCCGCCGAGCCCACGCCATGCTGATCGCCGTCTCGATTTTCGTCCTCACCCTGGTGCTGGTGATCTGGCAACCGCGGGGCTTGAGCATCGGCTGGAGCGCCAGCGGTGGCGCGGTCCTGGCGCTGCTCGCCGGGGTGGTGCATCCGGGCGATATCCCGGCGGTCTGGGCCATCGTCTGGAACGCTACCGCGACCTTTATCGCGCTGATCATCATCAGTCTGCTGCTGGATGAAGCCGGCTTCTTCGAATGGGCCGCACTGCACATGGCGCGCTGGAGCAAGGGCCGCGGCGCACGCCTGTTCACCCTGATGGTGCTGCTCGGCGCGGCGGTGTCGGCGCTGTTCGCCAACGACGGTGCGGCGCTGATCCTCACTCCCATCGTCGTCGCCATGCTCCAGGCCCTACGCTTTTCGCCGGCGGCGACCCTGGCCTTCGTCATGGCCGCAGGCTTCATCGCCGACACCGCGAGCCTGCCGCTGGTGGTGTCGAACCTGGTGAACATCGTCTCGGCGGACTTCTTCGGCATCGGCTTCGGCGAATACGCGTCAGTGATGTGGCCGGTGAACCTGGCGAGCATCGCCGCCACCCTGGGCGTGCTCTGGTGGTTCTTCAGCAAGGACATCCCGCGCCACTTCGAGCCGACCCTGAAAGCCCCGCGCGACGCCATCCGCGACGTGCACACCTTCTACGCCGGCTGGGTGGTGCTGGTGTTCCTGCTGCTGGCGCTGTTTGCCCTGGAGCCACTGGGAATTCCGGTCAGCCTGGTGTCGGGCGTGTGCGCGCTGGTCCTGTTGCTGGTGGCCGGGCGCGGCAAGGTGATTTCCACGCGCAAGGTCATGCGTCACGCGCCCTGGCATATCGTGGTGTTCTCGCTGGGGATGTACCTGGTGGTCTACGGCCTGCGCAACGCCGGGCTGACCGAGCACATCAGCGGTCTGCTCGACCTGCTCGCCAGCCACGGCCTGTGGGCCGCGACCCTCGGCACCGGGCTGCTCGCGGCGCTGCTGTCGTCGGTGATGAACAACCTGCCCAGCGTGCTGGTCGGCGCCCTGTCGATCCACGGCGCCGAGGCCAGCGGGGTGATCCGCGAGGCGATGATCTACGCCAACGTGATCGGCTGCGACCTCGGCCCGAAGATCACCCCGATCGGCAGCCTCGCCACCCTGCTCTGGCTGCATGTGCTGGCGCGACGGGATATCCGCATCACCTGGGGTTACTACTTCAAGGTCGGCAGCCTGCTGACACTGCCGGTGTTGCTGGTCACGCTGGCCGCGCTGGCGCTGCGCCTGAGCCTGCCTGGCTGAGCGAAAGACTCAGCCAGGCCTGATGTTTCTCAAAGGAGTGAATATGAGCCTTACCCTATCGGTTTACGCCCTGTGTGTCGTGGTCCTGTTCCTGAAAATGCTCGGTATCTCCTGCTACCAGGGCTTTCACCGGATCAGCCGGTTGACCTTCGCCAACCCCGAGGACGCCCGCTTCGTGGGGCGTGCCGCCAGCCCGCAGGAGTTGCCCGAGGTCATCCGGGCGACGAAAGCCTGGGGCAACGACCTGGAAAACATCCCGCTGTTCTTCGTCCTCGGCGGCTTGTGCGTAGTACTCAAGACCAGCGTCAGCGTCACTATCCTGTTGTTCTGCGTGTTCACTCTGGCGCGAGTGGCGCACACTCTCGCGTACCTCAACCAGTGGCAGCCATGGCGGACGATGTTCTACGCCGTGGCGCTGGTTTGCCTGCTGGGCATGGCCGGGATGATCGTGGCCAGTGCCAGCGAGGCGCTGCTGGGTTGATCGTCCATCTCATGGAGTGGCAGCCATGTGCTGTCCAACAGATATTCAGCGCACTTGCCATCACCCCGCCAGTAACGCTACTGTCAGCCCCATGAATCGGTTCCGCAGCACCTCGACCACCCTGACCACTACCGCCACCGGCGGGCCGTGCGGGTGTTCGTGAGCGTCTGATGCCACACCCGAAAGGCCCCGCCAGCGATGGACGGGGCCTTTTTCGTTGTCCCGTGTCGCTGGCTCATCACAAGGAGCGACACCCATGCATGCACTCTTGATTCTCGATCTGCAGGTCGGCCTGTTCCACGGCCCGGAGCAGCCATGGCGCGGCGACGCGCTGCTTGCCGCAGTGAACAGCCTGCTGGCCAAGGCCCACGCCGCCGGTGCGCCGATCTTCCTCGCCCGCCATGTCGGCCCGCCCGGCTCGCCGCTGGCGCCGGACAGCGCGCTGACCCAACTGATTCCGGAACTGGACCTGAACGGCAGCGAGACGGTATTCGAGAAACAGCGCCCCAGTGCCTTTGCCGGCACCGGGTTGCTGGAGAAACTCAAGGACGCCGGCGCCAGCGGGCTGGTGATCGCCGGGATGAAGACCCAGTACTGCGTCGACAGCAGTTGCCGCGTGGCGCGGGATCTGGGGTTCGACGCGGTACTGATCGAGGACGGCCACACCTGCTCCGACACGCCGCAACTGAGCGCCGAGGCGATCGTTGCTCATCACAACGCGACGCTGGCGGGGCCGTTCTGTCGCGTGGTGAAGGCGGCTGACTGGCAGTTTTGAGGAAGGAGCGGCTCGCACTTCGCGAGCAAGCTCGCTCCTACAAGGGCCTCGGGTTAGAGACCCTGTTCCAGCGCCAGCAGATCCGACAGCGGCTGGGCCCGGCGAATCAGCCGCGCCTCGCCGTTGTCCAGCAGCACTTCGGCCAGCAGTGGCCGGCTGTTGTAGTTGGACGACATCGACGCGCCATAGGCGCCGGTGTCGTGCATCACCAGCAGATCGCCCACCTGGGGTTGCGGCAGCAGGCGGGGGACCAGGCCCTGATCGTCCTGGGTGAAGACGTCGCCGGACTCGCACAGCGGACCGCCCACCACGCATTCCACCAACGGCCGCTCGACCGCCTGGCCCTGGGCATCCAGCACGCTCATGTGGTGATAGGCGCCGTACATGGCCGGGCGCATCAGGTCGTTGAAGCCGGCGTCCACCAGCACGAACTGGCGGCTGCCCGCGCGTTTCACCGCACGCACTTCGGTCACCAGACGGCCCGATTCGGCGACGAGGAAACGCCCCGGCTCGATTTCCATGCGCACCGGATGCGCGAGGAAGGCTTCAATTTCTTCCTTGGCTTTCTGCCAGGTGCTGGCATAACGCTCGACATCCACCGCCACATCGCCTTCGCGGTACGGCGTGGACAGGCCACCGCCAATCGAGAACGCCTCGATATCGTGGTCCAGGGCCTTGATGACCTCGACCATCGCCCCGCCGACCTGGGCCAGGTGGCCGTAATCGACGCCCGAACCGATGTGCATGTGCAGGCCCACCAGGTGCAGGCCCTTGGCACGGATCACCGCCAGCGCGTCGCCGATTTCGTCGTGCCAGATACCGTGCTTGCTGTTCTCGCCGCCGGTGTTGGTCTTGCGGCTGTGGCCGTAGCCGAAGCCGGGGTTGATACGCAGCCAGACGCGATGGCCCGGCGAGTGCTCGCCCAATTGACGCAGCATGTCGATGGAGCCGCAGTTGACTTCAACCTTGAGTTCCACCACCCGGCGCAGGGTCGGTTTGTCCAGCAGGTCGCAGGTCAGGACCACACCGGCCGGGTCGCCTTCCGGGCTGTAGCCCGCCAGCAGCGCCCGCTCCAGTTCACCAACGGACACCGCGTCGACGCGCACGCCGTGCTCGCGCATCAGCCGCAGGATGTGCAGGTTGGAGCTGGCTTTCTGGGCGAAACGGACCACGTCGAAGCAGCGCAGTTGCTCGATGCGGTCACGGATGATGGCGGCGTCATAGGTCCAGAACGGCGTGGGGAACTGCTGCGCGGCGGCAACCAGGGTCTGCTGGGCGAAAGGAAGGGTCATGACGCGGGAATCCTGCGGGCGATGAGAATGACGCCATCATGCCCAACGCCTTCCATTCAGAAAAATATCTATTCTTTGTCAGTCGATTCAGTTTTGATATGACCACTTTTCCAGAGCAGACCATCGCCGTGAGCATCTCCGTCCGCCACATCGAAGTGTTCCGCGCCATCATGCTGGCCGGCAGCGTCACCGGCGCGGCGCGCTTGCTGTTCACCTCGCAGCCGACTTTGAGCCGGGAACTGGCGCGCCTGGAAAGCCTCAGCGGATTGAAGCTGTTCGACCGCCAGGGCGGTCGCCTGTTGCCGACGGCACAGGCGTTGATGCTGCTGGAGGAAGTCGAGCGCTCCTACGTCGGGCTGGAGCGGATCAACAGCCTGGCGCAGTCGATCCGCCGCTTCGAGCACGGCCAGTTGCACCTGACCTGCCTGCCGCTGTTCTCGCAGACCCTGCTGCCGCGGGTGTGCAAACAGTTCCAGCGCCAGCAGTCGGGCATCAGCCTGTGCATCAGCGCCCAGGAATCACCGCTGCTGGACGAATCCCTCAGCGCCCAGCGCCATGACCTCGGCCTGACCGAGGGCGAGCAGGTGCCGCGCGGCACCCGCGGCGAGTCGCTGTTCAGCGCCGACATGCTCTGCGTACTGCCCGACGGCCATCCGCTGGCGGCGCGGGAGCAACTGGCGATGAGCGATTTTCACGGGGTCGATTTCATCAACCTCGCCGGGCGCGACATCTACCGCCAGCGCCTCGACGAGCACTTTCGCACTGCCGTGGTGGAGCGCCATACGGTGATCGAAACCACCAACGCCGCATCGGTCTGCGCCATGGTCCGCGAGGGCCTTGGCGTGGCGATCATCAACCCGCTGAGCGCCTTGCAGGAAGCTGGCCGGGGCCTGGCGGTGCGGCGCCTGACGGTGTCGATCCCCTACCGGGTGATGCTGATCCGCCCGGAATTCCGACCGTCATCGGTGTTCGTCGAAGCCTTTTGCCAAGCCCTGCACAACGAGGCGGCGAGCCTGATGGAGCGTCTGGCGCGACTCGACTGACTGCACAAGGCGCTCCGACTAGCGACTAATCCATTCAGCTACACCCGATCAGCCTCGAATCAGCCTGAAAACCACAAACACATATAGTACAAATACCATATCAAACAGGTAACACTTCCATACCTGCACCGGAATGATATATAAAGCCCCCGGAGCCATCTGCGCCGCTTCCCGTCGACACGGAAACGGCAAACATAAAGAGCTAACAATCAGCCACCGGGTGCCACACATGTCGAAACTTGCCCAGGGCCTCGCCCCTGCCGCCCTCAGTACGTCCGCGCGACCGTCCGTTGTTCGCGACCGCCGTCACCTCTCACACCGAACACCCGTCCACGACGATCCACATCGCCGCGAATAACCGCGCGCGCTGACGCGCCAGCACTTCTCACGTTTCCCTCCGGTGACGGGCCACGCCCGCCGCCCCGGTGTCGCGCACCCTGAAATCCGTGCGTGGCGTGCAAGACCATAAGAAAGCCAAGGAGCCCCACCCATGAGCAATGCTGAACTGTCCCATAGCCAGCGATGTGCGCGGATCCGCGCCAATCCGAAATTCCAGCACCTGGTGCGCAGCCGTTCGCGGCTGTCCTGGTCACTCAGCGCCGCAGTGCTGACCGCCTATTACCTGTTCATGCTGGTGGTCGCCTTCCAGCCGCAATGGCTGCACACCCCACTGGCCGAAGGCCGCCAACTGACCCTCGGGATTCCCGTGGCGGCGTCGCTGATCGTGCTGTCCTGGCTGCTCACCGGCTGGTATGTGCGCAGCGCCAACACCCGCTTCGACGCAATGAGCGCCGACCTGCTGGAGGAGTTGAAATGAACCCACGCCTGCTCGCCCTCGGCGCCCTGCTGCTGGCCCCGGCACTGGTCTTCGCCGCGCCCATCGTCGCCGAAAAACAACCGGTCAACCTGCATGCCATCGGCATGTTCTTCGTCTTCGTCCTCGGCACGCTGGCGATCACCTGGTGGGCCGCCCGCCAGACCCAATCCACCTCCGATTTCTACACCGCCGGCGGCGGTATCAGCGGCTTCCAGAACGGCCTGGCGATCGCCGGTGACTACATGTCCGCCGCCACCCTGCTGGGCCTCTCCAGCCTGGTCTTCGCCAAGGGCTACGACGGTTTCATCTACACCGTGGCGTTCTTCGTCGGCTGGCCGATCATCACCTTTCTGATGGCCGAGCGGCTGCGCAACCTCGGCCGCTTCACCTTCGCCGACATCGTTTCCTACCGCCTCGACCAGACCCGCATGCGCACCTTCGCCGCCTTCGGTTCGCTGACCGTGGTGTGCTGCTACCTGGTGGTGCAGATGGTCGGCGCCGGGCAACTGATCAAGCTGCTGTTCGGCCTCGACTACCGCACCGCGGTGATCGTGGTCGGCGCGCTGATGCTGGTGTACGTGATCTTCGGCGGCATGATCGCCACCACCTGGGTGCAGATCATCAAGGCCGTTCTGCTGCTCGCCGGCGGCACCACCCTGGCGATGCTGGCCATGGCCGAGTTCGGCTTCAGCTTCGAGACCCTCGCCACCCGCGCCGTCGAAGCCCACGCCATCGGCTGGAACATCATGGGCCCGGGCGCGATGCTCGCCGACCCGATCAACGCCGCGTCGCTGTCCCTCGGCCTGGTGTTCGGCATCGCCGGCCTGCCGCATATCCTCATGCGCTTCTTCACCGTGCCGAACGCCAGGGAAGCGCGTAAATCGGTGTTCTACGCCACCGGCTTCATCGGCTTCTTCTTCCTTGTGGTGATGGTGCTGGGCTATGCCGCCATCGTCATCGTCGGCACCGACCCGCAGTTCTATGTTGGCGGCGACCTCAAGGGCGCGCTGATCGGCGGCGGCAACATGGTCGCCATGCACCTGGCCAAGGCCGTGGGCGGCAACCTGTTCCTCGGTTTCCTCTCGGCGGTGGCCTTCGCCACCATCCTCGCGGTGGTTTCGGGGCTGGCGCTGGCTGGTGCTTCGGCAATTTCCCACGACCTGTACGCCACCGTGCTGAAGAAAGGCACCGCCAGCGAAGCGCAGGAAATGCGCGTCACCCGCTTCGCCACCGTGGGTCTGGGCGTGATCGCCATCCTGCTGGGCTTCCTCTTCGAGAACCAGAACATCGCCTTCCTGGTTGGCCTGACCTTCGGCATCGCCGCGTCGACCAACTTCCCGGTGCTGATCATGGCCATGTACTGGAAGAACCTGACCACCCGCGGCGCCCTGGCGGGCGGCTTCGCCGGTCTGATTTCGGCGCTGGTGCTGGTGATCCTGTCGCCGGCCGTGTGGGTGACCGTGCTGGGCAATGCCAAGGCGATCTACCCCTACGACCACCCGGCGCTGTTCTCCATGCCGCTGGCGTTCCTCGTCACCGTGGTGGTCTCGCTGCTGGACACCAGCGCCCGCGCCGCCCGTGAACGCGACGCCTTCGACGACCAGTTCGTCCGCGCCCAGACCGGCCTCGGCGCCGCCGCCGCATCCAACCACTGATCCCTGTCACATCCCCCTGTAGGAGCGAGCTCGCTCGCGAAGGCCTGCGCCAGCAGGCCCCGCCCCACACATAACAACAAGAGAACCCAACATGCTCCGCACCCTGACCCCACTGGCCCTGGCCATCCTCTGCAGCAACGCCCACGCCGCCTTCCTCGACGACAGCAAGGCCAGCGTCGAAGCCCGCAACTTCTACTTCAACCGCGATTTCCGCCAGGACGGCGCGGCCCAATCGAAAGCCGAGGAATGGGCGCAAGGTTTCATCCTGCGCTACGAATCCGGCTTCACCGAAGGCACCCTTGGTTTCGGCGTCGATGCCATCGGCCTGCTCGGCCTCAAGCTCGACTCCAGCCCCGACCGCGCCGGCAGCGGCCTGCTGCAACGGGACCGCGAAGCACCGAAGCGCGCCCAGGACAGCTCCAGCGACCTCGGTCTGACCGCCAAGGTCCGCGCGTCCAACAGCGTGCTCAAGCTCGGCACACTGATCCCCAAACTGCCGGTGCTGATGCCCAACGATTCGCGCCTGCTGCCGCAGGTCTTCCAGGGCGGCCAGGTGACGCTGCAGGAAATCAGCAACCTCAGCGTGGACCTGGGCCGGTTGCGCCAGGTCAACCAGCGTGATTCCCAGGACTACGAGGACATGAGCGTCACCACTGGCGCGGCGAAGAACATCGTCGTGCGCCAGACCACCACCGACCGCTTCGACTTCGGCCACGCGTTGTACAAGTGGAACGACAGTCTGAGCACCAGCTACAGCTACGGCGGCCTGGAAAACCTCTATCGCCAGCACATGCTCGGGCTCACCCACACCTGGGCGCTGGGCGACGGCCAGACGCTGAAGAGCGACCTGCGCTTCGCCCGCTCGCTGGACGACGGCGGCAGCAATATCGACAACAAGGCGCTGGGCGCGATGTTCACCTACGGCCTCAAGGGCCACGCGTTCGGCCTGGGTTACCAGCGCATGAGCGGCGATACGGGCTTCGCCTACCTCAACGGCGCCGACGCGTACCTGGTGAACTTCGTGCAGATCGGCGACTTCGCCAACAAGGACGAGCGCTCGTGGCAGGCGCGGTATGACTTCAACTTCGCCAGCGTCGGTATCCCCGGCCTGACCTTCATGACCCGCTACCTGAGCGGCGACAACGTCGACCTCGGCGCGGCGCGGCCGAACGGCAAGGAATGGGAGCGGGACATGGATATCGGCTATGTGATCCAGAGCGGACCGCTGAAAAACCTGGGGGTGAAATGGCGCAACGCGACCGTGCGCTCGACCAATTTCGGCAATGACCTGGATGAGAACCGGCTGATTGTGAGTTACACCGTGGCGCTTTGGTAAATCGCATCCGGTCGCTAGCCGACAGATCTTCAGCGTTCTGAAGATCGAGCGCCGCCCGCGCGGCGCTTCGCGGCGGTTCGGCGCCCCGACAAGTTCGCTCCTGCACTAAAGCGCTGATTCAAAACTTTGCGCGATTCTGTAGGAGCGAGCTTGCTCGCGATGCGCACCACCCCGAAGTCCTACCCCACAACCCCCGCCTCTTCTTCGATCACCACCCGTTCCTCCAGCCACTGCGCCAGCGCATCCGGCGCCAATGGCGGCGAGAACAGATAGCCCTGGGCCACCGGATAACCCTGCTCCTGCAGCCAGACACTCTGCGAGTCGGTCTCGATACCCTCGGCCACCACCGTCAGGTGCAGGCTCTTGCCAATGCCGAGAATGGCATTGCTCAACGCCCGCGCCGCTTCGTCATGCTCAAGATCCGCGACAAAACTGCGGTCCAGTTTCAACTCCGACACCGGCAGGCGCCGCAGGTAGCTGAGGCTGGAATAGCCGGTGCCGAAATCGTCCATCGACAGGCGAATGCCCTGGGCATGTACTTCCTCGATGGTCTTCATGGTGCTGGGGTTGGTGTCCAGCAGGATGTTCTCGGTCAGTTCGAGGGTCAGGTCCGCCGGCGCCAGGTGATGGCTGCGCAGGGTGTCGGCGATCATCCGCGGCAGGTCGAGGTTGTGGAAACTGGTCGGCGACAGGTTGACCGCCACCGCCGGCACCACCAGGCCCCGGGCGCGCCATTCGGACAACTGCCGGCACGCCTCGCGCAGCGCCCAGCGTCCCAGTTCGGCCACCAGGCCACACTCTTCGGCCAGCGGAATGAAACGCGCCGGCGATACGTCGCCGAACTGCGGATGCGTCCAGCGCGCCAGCGCCTCGACGCCGTACAGGCGCCCGGTGGACATCTCGATCTGCGGTTGGTAATGCAGGCGCAACTGGCCTTTCTGCAGGGCCTCGCGCAGGGCGTTTTCCAGCGCCAGGCGCTCCTGCGCCAACTTGTTCATTTCGCTGCTGAAGAAACTGAAGCAGCCGCGGCCGCTGCTCTTGGCCTGGTACATGGCCATGTCGGCGCGGTGCAGCAGGGTTTCCACGTCGCAACCATCGGACGGGTACATGGCGACGCCCACGCTGGCGGAAATCGACAGGTTGGTGTTGGCGATGGTCATCGGCTGGCACAGCAGCGTCTGGATGCGCTCCACCGCGTCAGCGGCATGGTCGCCGTCGCACTGCGGCAGGATCACCACGAACTCGTCGCCCGACAGCCGCCCGGCGATATCCGAGCCGCGCAGTTCACGGCGCATTTTCGCCGCCACGTTACGCAGCAGTTCGTCGCCGGCCGGATGACCAAGGGAATCGTTGACCTGCTTGAAGCGGTCGAGGTCGATGAACAGCACCGCCAGTTGCTCGTTGTTGCGCGCGGCGGTGGCGATAGCCTGGTCGGCCTTGGCCTGCAACAGGCTGCGGTTGGGCAGGCCGGTCAGGGCGTCGTAATAGGCCAGTTGGCGAATCCGCTGACGCGAGTTTTCCCGCTCCAGCGCCAGCGAACAGAGGTGCGCGCAGGCGTCTACCAAACGCTGGTGGAACAGCGCCGAGGCGACATTGCGCGGCTGACGGAAATAGAACGCGAAGGTGCCGATGGCCTCGCCCTGGCTGTTGCGGATCGGCGTCGACCAGCAACTGCGAAAGCCCAGCGGTCGCGCCAGGTCCTGATAGCCGGCCCACAGCGGGTCGCTGGCAATATCGTCCACCAGCACCGATTCGTTGCGCCAGGCGGCGGTACCGCAGGAACCCACCATCGGGCCGATACGCACGCCATTCAGTTGGCGGCTGTAATCGCTCGGCAGGCTCGGCGCGGCGAGCGAATGCAGTTGCCCCTCTTCGTCGACCTTGAGGATCGAGGCGGTGATTTCCGGGGCGATGCGCTCCACTTCCAGGCAGATCAGCTCCAGCACTTCGGTCAGCGGCTGCTCCCGGGCCATGGACTCCAGCACCCGGTGCTGCAAGGCTTCGTGCATCTTGGCCTGGGTGATGTCGGTGAACAGGGTCACGGTGTGCTGCAACTGGCCGGCGCTGTCGAAGATCGGGTTGCTCACCACCTTCGCCCAGTAGCGCTGGCCGTGCTTGCCGGTGACGATTTCTTCGCGCTGCATGGCGCCGGCGGCGTACATCTCGGCGTAGTACTCAGCGATGGTCTGCTCGTCCCGGTCCGGCACCAACAGCGCCATCGGACTCTGGCCTTTGATCTCGTCGCCACGCCAACCGAACATCCGCCCAAAGCCGGCGTTGGTGTAGGCAATGCGCCGCTGGCTGTCGCTGATCATCACCGCGGTGTCGCTGGCATCCGCCACCAGCGACAGCATGCGCAGGCGTTCCTGCTGGACCCGTTCCTGCTCCAGCCGCGCGCTGATATCGGTGGCCAGCTTGAGTACCTGGACAACCTCACCGTTGCCGTCGAACACCGGCGTATAGGTCGCCTCCAGCCAGCAACTGCTGCCGTCGCTGCGCACCCGTTCCTGGATTCCGGAACTTCCGCTGCCTTCGCGCAAGCGTGGCCAGAACAATTCGTAAGCCGGGCTCTCCACCAGCGTGCGCGGGCAGAAGAAGCTGTGGTGGCGGCCGCGGATGTCCTCCAGCGAGTACCCCAGCAGCACCAGGTAGTTCTGATTGGCCCGCAGCAGCGTGCCATCCGGGGCGAACTCGGCGATGGACATCACCCGGTCGAGGGCGGCCAGTTGAGCCAGCGACAATTCGATGGAACGGTTGTCGTGAGACGTCATGTTCTACTCAAGAGAATCCAGCCAGGCAGTGGCCGGGATAGACCAGGAACCTGTGCCCACTGCGGCGCCCGAAACCTGCGGCCGCATCCATGGCACATGCATTGATGTCAGCATGATATTACCCCTCCCGCATGGCGGTCCATCTCTCCACCGTGCAAAACAAGCCCTTCGGCGCAGTTGCCGGCCTCACCGAAACAACACAACTGTCTGAATCAGCGTGGTTTTCGGTTCACTGCGTGACCCATCAGTCAAATTCATGACCACGTATACACTGTGGCTATTCGACTAAAGTCTCATTACCCTTCGCGCGACAACTTCGGGCCGCAGGCGCAGTATGCCGCGCTTCGTCACGGCCCATGGCGGTTTGCCATGACCGTGCGCGCCTTCAAATGATTCAGGATCGGGGCAAGGGGACTTCGGTGCAGTTGAGACATTTCTTCCGTTGGGATCTGCGCAGCCTGATTCTGCTGCTGACGCTGATCACCGCTCTGGTCACCCTGCTCAACAGTTTCTACGCCAGCTATCGCGTGCAGTACCAGTTGCTGATCGATAACGCCCTGGAAGCCAACCACGCCTATGCCTCCAAACTGGCGTCGAGCACCGAGACCTACCTGCAAGCCTCGCAGCAACAACTGGCCTACGCCGCCGACCTGCTCGGCGAGCACTTCGACGACCTCGCACAACTGAACCGCGAAGCCGTGCGCCTGCGCCTGCAGACCAACACCTTCAACTCCATCGTCATTACCGACGACGAAGGCGTGGTGCGCTCCACCTCGCCGGACACCCTGCAGATTCTCGGCAAGAAGCTGCAATCGGAGGGTGCCCTGGCGGCCCTGCGCGAGCGCCGGCCACTGATCTCCAGCCCGTACATGTCGGCGGCGAACAACCTGATCATCTTCATCTCGCAACCGGTGTTCGACAAAGCCGGTCGCTACCGCGGACTGATTGGCGGCAGCATCTACCTCAAGCACAAGAGCATCCTCAACGAACTGCTCGGCGAGCACTACTACAAGAACGGCTCCTACCTGTACGTGGTCGACAGCAACCGCCGCCTGCTCTATCACCCCGATGCCGACCGGGTCGGCAGCATCGTCGGCAGCAACAGCCTGATCGACACCCTCGGCACGCGGGACAACGGCACCCAACGGGTAGTCAACAGCCAGGGCATGGACATGCTCGCCGGTTTCGCCTCCGTGCCCTCGGCGCATTGGGGCATCGTCGCCCAACGCTCCACCGAGTCGACCCTCGAAGGGCTCGACCAGTTACTGATGAGCGTGATCTTCAAGACCATCCCGCTAGCGATCGTCAGCTTCATCCTGATCTGGTGGTTCTCGCGGATCATCGCCCAACCGCTCAGGCAGTTGGCCGCTGGCGCGAAGAAGATCAACGAGCCGGAAACCAGCGCGCAAATCGAGAGCGTACGCTCCTGGTACTTCGAGTCATCGGAACTCAAGCGCGCCCTGTTGATTGGCCTCAACCTGCTGCATGAGCGCCTGGGCAAGCTCAATCACGACATCCAGACCGACCCGCTGACCGGCCTGCGCAACCGCCGCGGCCTCGACCTCGCGGTGACGCTGTGGCAGGCGGAAAAACGCCCGTTCTCGGTGATCGCCATCGACATCGACCACTTCAAGCAGGTCAACGACACCTACGGGCACGCCGCCGGGGACGAGGTGCTGCAAGCGCTGGCGGAGGTGATGCGCGGCTGCTCACGGGACCACGACGTGATCTGCCGTTCCGGCGGCGAGGAATTCTTCATGCTGCTGCCGGGCACCCGCCCGGACACGGCGGCGCGGGTGGCCGAGCGCTTGCGCCATCGGGTCGAGCAGATGGAATTCGAAACGGTCGGCAACCTCACGCTGTCCATGGGCGTGGCCAACTGGCCGCTGCACTCGGACAACGCCGCGCGGGTCTTCGAAGTGGCTGACGAGCAGCTTTATCAGGCCAAGATCGGCGGGCGCAACCGGGTCCGCGTGGCCGACGCAGCAGAGGTTGCCCATCAGGTCTAAGTCTCACAGGCCAGGGTGTCAGGCCGGGGCATCCTTGCCCTGGGCCTGCGGCGCAACCCTGGCCTTGCCCGGCTTCAACCGCGACACCCCGAACAGCACCAGCGCCAGCCCGGCGATCTGATACGCGGAAATGTCCTCGTTGAGCAGCGCCCAGGACGCCAGCACCGTCAGCACCGGCCCGAGATTGCCCACCGCCGCCGTTTGCGTGGCGCCCATGCGCTGGATCGCCAGCGCCACCCAGTAAATCGGCAACACCGTGGAAAACAGCGCCATCAACGCGGCATTCACCCAGACCGCCGCGGGCAACTGGCCCAGTTGCGAGAAATCCCCGGTCAACAGGTAGTGGCCCAGCACCATGAGCGACGAGGCCGTGCCCGCCAGGCCGGCCAGGCGCATCGAACTCATGGTCTTGAGCATCACGCCGGTGCCGGAGTAGTACAGCGCGTAGGTCACGGCGCTGGCAAAGACCCACAGCGAACCGAGAATCACCTGATCGCCCACCCCCGAAACGCTGACGTCATGCACAAAGGCCACGCCCAGGCCGAGGTAGCAGATGCCCATCGCCACTAGCACTCGTGGGGTCGGCCGCTCGCGCAGGGCCACGGCCTGGAAGATCAGTACCAGGGTCGGATAAGTGAAAAGGATCAGCCGCTCCAGCCCGGCGCTGATGTATTGCAAGCCGTAGAAGTCGAACAGGCTCGCCAGGTAATAGCCGAACAGCCCGAGCAACAGCACCCGCCCGGCACTGCCCCAGCTCAACGGTGCATTGGCGTGGCCGCGACTGAACCACACCAGCCAGAGAAACAACGGCAACGACAGGGCCATGCGCAGGGCGAGCAAGGTGATCGCATCCACCGGACCCGCCGCGTAGGCAAGCTTGACGAAGATCGCCTTGAAGCTGAAACCCAAGGCCGACAGCACTGCGAACAGGCTGCCGTTATCGATGTAACGCTGAATCCGAGGAGGAAAGCTGATCATGGAGGTCCGCACCAAAATGTGACAGGCTTTATTCTGAACAGAAAGCCAGTACGCCAGAATCGCTTTTTAACGAAGCAGGCTTTCTGAATTGGAGAACCCCCCTGATGCACTTCGACCTGCCCGACCTGCGCCTGATCGCCGCCATCGCCGAAACCGGCAGCCTGAGCAAGGCGGCGGCGAGCTTTCCGGTGGCGGTATCGGCCGCCAGCACACGCCTGCGCCTGTTCGAGGAACGCAGCGGCCTGACCCTGTTCGTGCGCAAGGCCGACGGCATGCACCTGACACCGGCGGGCCGGCTGGTGCTGGAATCTGCGCGCGGCGTCCTCGGCGAAGCCCGCAAGCTGCACGACACGCTCAAGGAACTGGCCGGGCAGAAACGCATCAACCTGCACCTTGCGGCATCCACCGTGACCAACAGCACCATCCTCCCGACGGTGCTCGGGCCGTTCCTCTTCGACTACCCGGAAATCGACCTGCAACTGGTGGAACACAAGAGCGTCGACATCCTGCGCATGGTCCTCGCCGGCGAATGCGAGATCGGCGTCTACGACGGCAACCTGGTCAATGACGGCGTGGTGTCCCTGCCCTTCCGCACCGAGCGCCTGGTGCTGCTGGTGCCGCTCGACCACCCCCTGACCGAACGGACCGCCTTGCGCCTGCGCGACGCCCTCGACTACGCCTTCGTCTGCCTGCCGGCGGAGCGGGCCATGCAGCGTTTCGTCGAAGAACTGGCGATCAACCTGTCGATGCCGCTCAAAGTCCGCGTCCGCGCCCCCGGCTTCGAAGCCATCGCGCAACTGGTGGCCCAGCGCGCCGGCATCGCCATGCTCCCGGAAACCACCGCACGCCGCCTGGAACAGGAACTGCCCGTACGCTGCCTGCCACTGGAAGAGCGCTGGGCGACGCTGGAGCTGAGGATCTGTTTTCGTGAGTGGGAGAAGCTGAGTTCACATGGGCGGCAGTTGGTGACGTTTTTGTCGGGGCGATAAGCCGGCAAAGCGCATTCCTGTTAAACTCCGCCGCCTTTTTTCAGGGTGCGTAATGCATCCGAAGACGGCAGCAGACGAGACCACCGGCATGCACAATACCCCCGCGGAAAACCCGAGCAATCCTTCGAGTCCGGTACTCAGGAGGTTTTCCGTCGCCCCGATGATGGACTGGACAGACCGCCGCTGCCGATTCTTCCTGCGCCTGCTGTCCCGCCACGCCCTGCTCTATACCGAAATGGTCACCACCGGCGCCCTGCTGCACGGCGATGCCGCGCGCTTCCTCGGCCACGACGCCGCCGAGTACCCGCTGGCGCTGCAACTGGGCGGCAGCGTGCCGGCCGATCTGGCCGCCTGCGCGAAGCTGGCCGAGGTGGCGGGCTACCAGGAAGTGAACCTGAACGTCGGCTGCCCCAGCGACCGGGTGCAGAACAACATGATCGGCGCTTGCCTGATGGGTCACCCGGCGCTGGTGGCCGATTGTGTGAAGGCGATGATGGACGCGGTGTCGACCCCGGTGACGGTCAAGCACCGGATCGGCATCAACGGCCGCGACAGCTACGGCGAGCTGTGCGATTTCGTCGGTCAGGTCCGCGATGCCGGTTGCCGCAGTTTCACCGTGCATGCCCGGATCGCCATCCTCGAAGGGCTGTCGCCGAAGGAAAACCGCGAGATCCCGCCGCTGCGCTATGACATCGCCGCGCAGTTGAAAGCGGACTTCCCTGACCTGGAAATCATCCTCAATGGCGGGATCAAGACCCTCGAGGAATGCCACGAGCACCTCAAGACGTTCGACGGCGTGATGCTGGGCCGCGAGGCCTATCACAATCCCTATGTGCTGGCCGAGGTCGATCAGCAACTGTTCGGCAGCGATGCCCCGGTGATTTCCCGCAGCGAGGTGCTGGAGCAGTTGAAGCCATACATCGCCGCCCATCTGCAGGCCGGCGGCGCCATGCACCACGTGACCCGACATATCCTCGGTCTGGCCCAGGGCTTCAAGGGCGCGCGCAAGTTCCGTCAGTTGCTTTCGGTGGATGTGCACAAGACCAACGACCCGCTGGCCCTGCTCGATCAAGCTGCTGAATTGTTAAAGGGCCACTAGGAACCGGCGCGCTCCGCGGCACTCGAAGACATACCCTCCCGACGCCCGCCGGCACGGCCCTTGAGCCGCTGACGGCGCTCGGGTAATGTCGTCGCACCGCACAGGACAGAGCACGCTCATGACTTCCAAGCTGGAACAACTCAAGCAGTTCACCACGGTCGTCGCCGACACCGGCGATATCGACGCGATCAGCCGCCTCAAGCCGGTCGATGCCACCACCAACCCTTCCCTCCTGCTCAAAGCGGCCGCCATGCCCGGCTACGCCGACCTGCTGAAGCAGGTGATCGCCAGCAGCAAGGGCAATGTCGATCTGGCTTGCGATGCCTTCGCCGTCGCGGTGGGCAGCGGCATCCTGAAAGCGATCCCCGGCCGCATTTCCACCGAAGTGGACGCGCGCCTGTCCTTCGACGAGCCGGCGCTGCTGGCCAAGGCCCGCCAACTGATCGAGCTGTACGACAAGGCCGGCGTTGGTCGTGATCGCGTGCTGATCAAGCTGGCCTCCACCTGGGAAGGCATCCGCGCCGCCGAAACCCTGGAGAAGGAAGGCATCCAGACCAACCTGACCCTGCTGTTCTCGTTCGCCCAGGCTGCCGCCTGCGCCGATGCCGGGGTGTTCCTGATTTCGCCGTTCGTGGGCCGCATCTACGATTGGTACAAGAAGTCCAGCGGCCAGGATTACGTTGGCGCCGAAGACCCGGGCGTGCAGTCGGTCACCCGCATCTACAACTACTACAAGGCCAATGGCTACGACACCGTGGTCATGGGCGCGAGCTTCCGCAACCTCAGCCAGATCGAAGAGCTGGCCGGCTGCGATCGACTGACCATCAGCCCGGACCTGCTACAGAAACTCAGCGAAGACCAGGGCACCCTGGCCCGCAAACTCGCCCCCGGCGCCAGCGCCGAGCCACGCCTGACGCTGAACGAAAGCCAGTTCCGCTGGGCCTTCAACGAAGACGCCATGGCCACCGAAAAACTCGCCGAAGGCATTCGCCTGTTCGCCCGTGACCAGGAAAAACTCGAAGCCCTGCTTTCTGCAAAGGCTTGATACAAATCTCGGTTTGCCAGTAGTCGCGACAGCGCGGAAAGTCCCGCCTCTTCCGCAACTACTGGCAAACAGCCTCGTGTTCCCGCATTGATGTCCGACTCTTCTTTTTTGCCGTTGGTCCTGGCCGGGCCACTGCTTCGCCGCCTGGAGCCGACGCGCATGGTGTTCTGGCTGGTCGCCTCGCAGCCGCTGAACGCCGAACTGCACCTTCATGTTGCACATTCCGATCCGCTGGTCCTGCCACTGGACGCCACTCGCTGCCAGATCATTCCGGTGGGTCGCCAGGCGTTCGTGCACCTGATCGATGTGTCTTTGGAAACACCGCTACCCTGCGACACCCGGATCGACTACGACCTGCTGCTCGATGGCCACGGCATCGCCGAGTGGGCGCCGCATCTGCTTTATGACGGCGCACAGCGTGCGAACTTCGTCGTCCGCGAACGGCTGGATCAGTTGCTCCACGGCTCCTGCCGCAAACCTCACTTTCCCGCCGAAGACGGCCTGCTCTGCGCCGACCGGCTGCTGGCCAGCACGCATGAGCCCGCACAGCGCCCAGCCTTGTTGATGATGAGCGGCGATCAGGTCTACGCCGACGATGTCGCCGGGCCGATGCTGCGCGCCATTCATACGCTGATTGCACGGCTCGGCCTGTTCGAGGAATGCCTGGACGGCGCGGTGATCCGTGACAGCGTCGAGCTTTATGGCCATCCCGCCAGCTACTACCACCGTGGCGACCTGCTGCCAGCGCTGAAAAGCAACGAAACTCTGCGCGAGCGCTTCTTCGGTGGCGTGCGCAAACCGATCTTCACCAGCAGCAATGCCGACAACCACTTGGTGACCTTCGGCGAAACCCTGGCGATGTACCTGCTGGTCTGGTCGCCCGTGCCGTGGACGCTGATTGCGCCGGACATGCCGCCGCTGAACGCCGAACACCAAACGCGCTACAGGCTGGAACAGGGTTGCCTGGATGGCTTCGTCGCCGGGCTGGGCGGGGTCGCCCGGGTGTTGGCGCACTTGCCGAGCCTGATGATTTTCGACGACCACGACATCACCGATGACTGGAACCTTTCGGCGCAATGGGAGGAAACCGCCTACGGCCATCCGTTCTCGCGCCGGATCATCGGCAACGCCCTGCTGGCTTACCTGCTCTGCCAGGCCTGGGGCAACAACCCGGACGTGTTCGGTGATCTCCTGGAAAAATGCCGGCAACTCTTCGCCAGCACCGCGGACGACCGCCACCTAGACAGTCCGCAGCAGGATCAGTTGATCAACGACCTGCTGCGCTTCCAGCAGTGGCATTACCAACTCCCGACCAGCCCAGCGCTACTGGTGCTGGACACCCGCACCCGGCGCTGGCGCAGCGAAAGCAATCTGAAGAAACCTTCAGGCCTGCTGGACTGGGAAGCGCTCTGCGAGTTGCAGCAAGCGCTGCTCGACCACCCGTCGGCGATCATCGTTTCGCCCGCACCGATCTTCGGCGTCAAGCTGATCGAGACGGTGCAGAAGGTGTTCAGCTGGTGCGGTTACCCGCTGCTGGTGGACGCGGAAAACTGGATGGCTCACCGCGGCGCGGCACAGGTGATCCTGAACATCTTCCGCCACTCGCGCACGCCGGGACACTACGTGATCCTCTCCGGCGACGTGCACTATTCCTTCGTCTACGAAGTGCTGATCCGCCACCGCCAACGCAGTCCGCACCTGTGGCAGATCACCAGCAGCGGCATCAAGAACCGCTTCCCCGCGCGCCTGCTGGACACCTTCGACCGCCTCAACCGCTGGCTCTACGCACCGCGCTCGCCCTTGAACTGGTTCACCCGCCGGCGACTGATGGAAGTGGTGCCGCGCATACCCAGCCACAGCAAAGCCGGCGAGCGGCTGTGGAACAGCGCGGGTCTGGGCCAGGTGTTTTTCAATGAACAGGGGCAACCGGAGCGGGTGTTCCAATTGAATGCGGATGGGTCAGAGGCGACGGAGTTTCCGCGGCGGGAATGACAAGGGCCTCATCGCGGCGATGAGGCCCTGAAGGGTTCAGCTACGCTCGAGCGCGTTCACCAGGTCATGGAAGGCTTCACGGTTGGAGTCATTCAAGCCCATCAGGATCTTGTGCGCCTCCAGCACCTTGGCCCGCACCACCTCTTCGTCCTGGTCCTGGGAAGGCAGGTCGGTCAGGCATTCCGGGCACGGAATCGGCCGGTCGACGATGTTGAACACCTGATCGAAGCCCATCGACTGCAACAGGCGAGTGATGTCGGCGTGGGTGGTCACCACGGTCGGCAGCAGGCCAACCTTCTGCCGCGACAGAATCGACAGCTTGGCCAACAGGCCGAGCGTGGTGCTGTCGATGCTCTGGGTTTCTGTGAGATCGATGACGATCGCCGAGAAATTCAGCGCGGTGAAGATCTTCTCAATAGTTGCATCCAGCGCCGAACACAGGGTCAGACGCACTTCACCGACAAACTTCAGAACAAAGGTGCCGCTCTGTTCGGCGAACTGGATTCTACCGGTACTCATTGAAGGTTCCTGCTCAACACCAATAGGGCGATATCATCCGGCATCTCCCCAAGCGTAGCCAATCCGAATCGTTGCCGCAGGCCATCCAGGCTGCCGCCCGCGTCCCTGACAATCTCAGGCAGGGATGCTTCTTTTTCTTTGAGTGTTGCGCCGGGCAAAAGGTCCAGAATGCCATCAGATAGCAGGGTCAGGCTGAACTGCGACGGCAGCTCCAGGACGTGATCCTGGTACGTTGCTTCGTCGAACAGACCGACCGGCAATCCTCGGCCTTCCAGATAAAGGCTCTGCTCCGGGGTATACAGTACCGGCAGCGGCAGGTGGCCGCCGATGGCATAGGTCAGCAATCCGTTGTCTTCATCGATGACACCGCCAACCATGGTCACGTGCTTGCCCAGCTTGCAGTTGATCAGGCCGCGGTTGATGTGCCCGAGCACTTCCGACGGCTTGAAGTCCCGCAGGGTGCCGCTGCGCTTGAATTCGAACAGCAGGCGGGTGGTCATGAACTTCAGCAGTACGGTCACGAAGGCCGAGGACGCGCCATGGCCGGACACGTCCGCCAGGTAGAAGGCGATCCGCCGCTCGTCGACGCGGAAGTAATCAGCAAAGTCGCCAGAGAGATACAGCGACGGGATGATCTGGTGTTCGAAGGAAAACTCGCCAATGCTCCACGGGCTTTCCGGGAGCATGTTCATCTGCACCTGGCGACCCGCTGTCTGGTCTTCCTGAAGCAGGTGGAGGCTGGCTTCAAGTTCACGGTTGGCGGTTTCGAGCTTTTCCCGGTAGCGCTGGTTTTCCTTGATCAGGTACGCACGATCGAGCGCGCGGCGAACCGAGTGCTCGAGCACTGCGAGGTCTTCAAGCGGCTTGATCAGGTAATCGGCAGCGCCCAGACGCAGGGCTTCGACAGCATCGTTCATCACGCCCGCACCGGAAACCACGATCACCGGCAGGTCAGGCGCACGTTCGGTCACTTGTCGGATCAGCTCCAGACCGCCCATTTGCGGCATGCGCAGGTCACAGAGCACAAGGTCGGGACGATCCTGCTCGAAGACTTGAAGGCCCTGCTGGCCATTGCTTGCCTGCAGGACACTGAAACCGCTGTCTTCCAGGTAGGCGGCGAGGCTCTCGCGCACCACGTCGTCGTCATCGATTATCAGCAGCGTTGCACTGGTTTTCTGCATGTGGGCAAACGGCGCCAGAAATAGGTTGGCGTAAGCGGCTCGACAGGTTGGAGCACACGTACTGGATTCTCTTCTAGCCACTCTGTCTATCTGAGTTGTAGGTCAGAAAAAGCCGACCGGCAACTTGCAGAGGTGCCCTGTAAGGCGCAGACGGTACTCCCATCCGCCAGGCGTTTCAAGCATGCACCGCCGCTCGCGTGCGGCTGTTTGCAGTGCAAATCACCGGTGGTTATAAAAACCCGGTTTGTGGCAACTCAATGGAAGGATGCCCCAATGAAAAAGGCGACCCGGAGGTCGCCTTTTCTACTTGCCGACGATCAGAAATCGTCTTCGACGTCGCCGTCCTTGACCTTGAACTCGCGGTTCTGCAGGTAGGCGTTGCGGATGAAGATGTACTTGTCGCCCTGGATCATCTTCTCCGCCGACAGCAGGCTGGCGCGTGTGTCGACCAGGTCGACGCCGATCGCGGTGTTGCGGGTCGGCACGTGATTCACGTAGCGGTAGGGTTCGGTGTAGGTATCGGGATACTTGCCCAGCGCATCGCGCACGGTGCTCGGACCCAGCAACGGCAGCATCACGTAAGGACCGCTGTGTACACCCCAGTAGCCCAGGGTCTGGCCGAAGTCTTCATCATTGCGCTGCAGGCCCATTTTGGTCCCCACATCGAAGAAGCCGCCAAGACCGAAGGTGGTGTTGACGATCAGCCGGGCGGTATCGACACCGGCCGCATGGGGCTTGAGCTGGAGGATGTTGTTGGCCAGGTTGGTCACATCACCCAGGTTGAGGAACATGTTATGGATGCCGTCTTCCACGAACTGCGGCGTTACAAACCGGTAGCCCTGGGCGATCGGCTTGAACGCATAGGTGTCGACCGTGTCGTTGAAACGGAAAATCGGCCGGTTGATGCTTTCCCAAGGGTCTTCCTCGGTAGCCGCCTGAGCCGCGAAAGGCGCCAGCAGCGCAGTTGCGCACACGCTGGCCCGGAACAAACGATCGAGCACGCTCGCACCGATCCCACGCATAGATGTTCTCCTGATGAACGCAACGCGCGAAACAGCTCCGCGCCAAAGTGGACGAGTATAAAGCCTAGTAACGTTTGCGTCGCAAATAGTTGACGCCACGCGCGTCAAACGCCCGTCACCAAATCGTCACGAACGGCCAGTAGTGTCCTGATATTTCAGGGATGTTGCCATGCCTCACGCGCCCGCCTTCACCGCGCTCCTGTTCGGACTTCGTGGCTGCCTGGTCGACTTCGGCGGCCGTAGCCTGGACAGCGCGCCGGACCTCCCCGTTCTCCCCACCCCCGGTGCCCTCGACGTACTCGACTGGCTACGCCGCCATCGCGTGCCCTGCGCCTGGCTGGACGAAGTGCCGGCGCACACCGGCCAACACCTGAGCCGCGCCCTGCCCGACTGGCTGGCGGCAACGCCGCACCACGACGCCAAGCCCTGGCCCGCGCCGGACGCCTGTTGGCGGGCATTGATGGCCATCGAGGCCAGGCAACTGGATGGCTGTGTGCTGATCAGCGGCGAACCGCGGCTGCTCCAGGCCGGCCTCAATGCCGGCCTGTGGACCATCGGCCTGGCGGCCTGCGGCCCGTTGTGCGGGTTATCCGAAACCGAGTGGCAAGCGCTGGACGAGAAGCAGCGCGAGCACAAACGCGGCAAGGCCACCCTGCAACTGTTCAGCCTCGGCGTGCATTCGGTGATCGATCATTTGCAGGAACTGGCCGACTGCCTCGCCGATATCAGCCAGCGCCGGCTCAAGGGCGAAAAACCCTGACCACCCGCGCTTGATCCGGATCATGCAAAGCCGGCCCGTGTGGATTAATCTGTCAGCCATGCATGGACCTTTCGCACAAGGCAGGGGTCCATGGCTGTGCCTACTGATAAAGGGAGATCACCATGCCTGCCCGCGAACTGCAAGAACAGCTCAACACCCTGCGCGAGCAACTGGAGCAAAACCCGCCGCTGTCGCTGGAAGAGCGTGAGCAACTCCAGGTGCTGATGCAGCAAATCGATGCCCAGATCAAACTGGAAGCGGCAACCCAGGACACCAACCTGGTCGACGGCGTCAACCTCGCCGTGGAACGCTTCGAGGTCGATCACCCGGGCCTGACCGCCACCTTACGCAATATCGTTCAGAGCCTGCAAAGCATGGGGATCTGAACCCACCCCGCTCAAATAAAAAGCCCCGTCTAGACGGGGCTTTTTCGTTACTGCCGGACCAACCGACGGTTGTCCGGACTCACCGGCCCGAGGCTGCGGTACGGGTTGATGTCCAGCCCGCCACGGCGCACATAGCGCGCGTACACCGTCAGGTGCTGCGGATCGAGCAGGCGCTTGAGGTCGAGGAAGATGCGCTCCACGCACTGCTCATGGAAGTCCGCGTGCTGGCGGAAACTGATCAGGTACGTCAGCAGGCTTGCCGCATCCAGCTCCGGGCCGCGGTACTCGACGACCACGCTGCCCCAGTCCGGCTGACCGGTCACCGGGCAGTTGGACTTGAGCAAATGGCTGTGCAGGGTCTGCTCGACCACCTTGTCCGTGTTGCAACGCAGCAACTCAGGTTGCGGTTGCTCGTAGTTGCTGATGCTCACGTCCAGCTCGTCGATGCACTGGCCCGGCAACCCGGCCACACCCTCTTTTTCCACATCACCCAGGGTGCGGATACGCACGCTCACCGGCTTGCCGGCGGCCGCGCCGAGGTCTTTCTCCAGGCAGGCCTGCAGCGCCTGCGGCGAGTCGAAGGCGGTCTGGTTCAGCGAATTGAGGTAGAGCTTGAACGACTTGGACTCGATGATGTTCGGCGAATCCGCAGGAATGGCGAACTCACCGATGGCCACCACCGGCTTGCCCGATGGCAGCAGCCAGGACAGCTCGAAGCAGTTCCAGAAATCGGTGCCGTGCCACGGCAGGGTCTCGGCGCTGACGCCCAGCTCGGCCCATTTGGCGGTACGCGGGATAGGGAACAGCAACGAAGGCGTGTAAGTGGAAACGTATTCGCTGGATTTACCCAGCGGGGAATGTTCTGCAGCGGGGTGCATGGCTCAAACCTGAAGGACGAAATTGCCGTAGTTTATCGGGTTTGCGCCTGCCTTTGGTCATTGCGCGATGGTCAGCTTGCCAACCATCCCGGCCTGATAGTGCCCCGGCACGTTGCAGGCGAACTCGATCGGGGTCGACTGGCTGAAGCTCCAGGTCAATTCACCGCGCTGGCCCGGCGCGACCATCACCATGTTCGGCTCGTCATGCTGCATCGCGCCGTGCTCCATTCCCCCATGGCCCATGCTGGCGTGGTCCATGGTCGCCATCGCCAGCATTTCCTTCTGGTGCTGCGCATGCATGGCCGCATCGCCAAGGTTGAACTCGTGGGCCACCTGACCCTTGTTGATCACCACGAAGCGCACCGTCTCCCCGGCCTTCACTTCCAGGCTGCGCGGCTCGAAGTACATGTCACCCAGCACCACCTCGACGGTGCGCGTGGCCTTGGCCGCTGGCGCTGGCTGGCCGAAAGCGAACTCGTGTGCGCCCGGCGCGGCCATGGCCGGAAGGCTGAGCAGTGCGAGGACGGCAGCGGTTATCAGGGATTTCATCGGGGTGTTCCTCATCATCGATTGCTTCATGCCGCCATAGTGCAAAGCCGGCGCTGGCGTCCACCTGACGAAAAGATTACAACTTTGTCAGCTTCGCCCTGCCTGAATGCAGGAAAGGTATAACGTCCCTGCCCCACCGCCTCCGAGAACCCCATGAAACTGTTGATCGTCGAAGACCAGGCCAAGACCGGCCAGTACCTGCGCCAGGGCCTCAGCGAGGCCGGGTTCAGTACCGAGCTGGCCAACGACGGCGACAGCGGCCAGCACCTGGCGCTGACCGGCGACTATGACCTGCTGATCCTCGATGTGATGCTGCCCGGTCGCAATGGCTGGCAGATTCTCCAGGCTGTGCGTGACGCCGGCCTCAATGTGCCGGTGCTGTTCCTCACCGCCCGCGATGCCGTGGAAGACCGGGTCCACGGCCTGGAACTGGGCGCCGACGACTATCTGGTCAAGCCGTTCGCCTTCTCCGAGCTGCTGGCGCGGGTCCGCACCCTGCTGCGTCGCGGCCTCAACCCGGCTCAGGAAACCACCCTCGGCCTGGCCGACCTGCGCCTGGACCTGATCCGCCGCCGGGTCGAACGCGGCGGCCAGCGCCTAGACCTGACCGCCAAGGAGTTCGCCCTGCTGGAACTGCTGCTGCGGCGCCAGGGCGAGGTGCTGCCCAAATCGCTGATCGCTTCGCAGGTCTGGGACATGAATTTCGACAGCGACACCAACGTCATCGAAGTGGCGATCCGCCGGCTGCGCCTGAAGATCGACGATGCCCACGACAATAAGCTGATCCACACGGTGCGCGGCATGGGCTATGTGCTCGAAGAGCGTCCGGCCTGATGCTCCGGCTGTCCCTCGGCGCCCGCCTCGCCCTGCTGTTCGCCGCCTGCACCGCCGTGGTGTCGCTGCTGGCGGGGATCCTGTTCAGCCGCGCCAGCGAAACCCACTTCATCGAACTCGACCAGCAATTGCTCAACAGCCGCCTGCCGGTCCTGCAGCGCATGCTCGAGGGTGTGCACAGCAGCGCCGACCTCGCCTTGCGCCTGCCCGCCCTGCAGAGCGAGCTGAGCCACCAGTCCGATCTGGCCCTGCGTATCCGCGGCACCGACGGCGAGATCTGGTTCGACAGCCGCGCGGGCCTGCCTGATGCGCCGGCAGGGCCTGGCCTGAACACCCTGCGCGCCGAACATGCCGACTACCGCAGCCTCGGCGTGCAACTGCCAGACCTGCAACTGACGCTGCTGCTCGACATCACCCACCACCAACATTTCCTGCAACGCATGCAGCGGCTGATCTGGCTGACCGTCGGCCTCTGCGCGCTGGCCACCGCCCTGCTCGGGGTCTGGGCTGCGCGCAGCGGCCTGCGCCCGTTGCGCCAGATGGGCGAGATTGCCGCCAGCGTTTCCGCGCGCTCGCTGACCACCCGCCTGCCGGTGGGGCAGATGCCGGTGGAACTGGCGGAACTGGCAACCACGATGAACGCCATGCTGGAGCGACTGGACGACGCCTTCCAGCGCCTCTCGGCCTTCTCCGCCGATATCGCCCATGAATTACGCACGCCGCTGTCGAACCTGCTGACCCACACCCAGGTCACCCTGACCCGGCCGCGCAGCCTGGACGAATACCGCGAAGCGCTGCACGGCAACCTCGAAGAGCTGCAATGGATGGCGCAACTGGTCAACGACATGCTTTACCTGGCCAAGGCCGACCACGGCCTGCTGATGCCCAACCGTGAGCCATTGGCGTTGCACGAAGAAGTCGATGCGCTGCTGGAGTATTACGCGCCACTGGCCGAGGACGCCCAGGTCCGGCTGGCGCGCAACGGCGCCGCCACGCTGGACGGCGACCGGCATATGCTGCGCCGCGCCTTGTCCAACCTGCTCGACAATGCGCTGCGCTACACCGCACAGGGAGGGGATATTCAGGTAGGTATCGCGGAAAGTAGCGGGCAACTACGCCTGGAAGTGGCCAACCGCGGCGAGCCGATCGATCCGGCGCTGCTGCCGCGGCTGTTCGATCGTTTCTACCGCGCCGACCCGGCACGCCGGGCTGGCAGCAGCGAACATGCGGGGCTGGGCTTGGCCATCACCCAATCCATCGTCCGTGCCCATGGCGGGACGCTGCGCGCCGAATCGGCCGATGGCTGGACGCGTTTCATCATCCAGCTACCGGCCGCCTGACAACGCCGTTTACTCGTAGCGCAGCGCCATGGCCGGCTCGACCTGCGATGCACGCCAGGCCGGGTAAATCGTCGCGAGGAAGCTCATCACCAGGCCGGCGCTGCAGATCAGCGCCACATCGCCCCACTGCAACTCCGATGGCAGCGAGCTGATGAAATACACGTCAGAGGTGAAGATATGCTGGCCGCTGATGCGCTCCAGCCAACCCACCAGCGCGCTGACATTCAACGCCGCTAACACCCCGAACACACCGCCGATCAGGGTGCCGACCACGCCGATCAGGCTGCCCTGAACCATGAACGCGCCCATGATCTGCCCGGGTGTTGCGCCGATGGTGCGCAGGATGGCGATGTCCGCGCCCTTGTCGTTCACTACCATGATCAGGGTGGCGATGATGTTGAACGCCGCCACCGCGATGATCATCAGCAGCAACAGGCCGATCATGGTCTTTTCCATTTTCATGGCGCTGAACAGGCTGCCCTGGGTGTGGGTCCAGTCGTCGGCGCGGTACTGATCGCCAAGCCCCGCGACAATCGCCGCGGACACCGCCGGCGCGGCGTACAGATCCTTGAGCTTGAGGCGCACGCTCTGCACCTGGTTCGGCTCCCAACGCTGCATCTGCGCGGCGTCGGCCACATGGATCATGCCCATGGAACCATCCAGCTCGGCGCCGACCTTGAAGATCCCGACCACGTTGAGGCGCTGCATGCGCGGGGTGATGCCACCCGCTTCGCTGCTCACCTCGGGCACGATCAGGGTCAGCTTGTCACCGACGCTCAGGCGGAAACGCCGCGCGGTGATTTCGCCGATGACCACGCCGAACTCGCCCGGCTTGAGGTCTTCCAGGCGACCCTGGACGATGTGCTCGGCGACGATCGAAACCTTGCCTTCCTGTTCCGGGTCGATGCCGTTGATCTTGATCGGCTGCATCGAACCCTTGTAGGAAAGCATGCCTTCCATTTCGGTGAAGGGCACTGCGGCGATGACCTCGGGATTCTTCAGCGCGGCGGCGGCCACCGGCTGCCAGTCGTCCAGCGGCTTGACGCCGACGATGGTGGCGTGCGGCACCATGCCGAGGATGCGCGAGCTCATCTCGCGCTGGAAGCCGTTCATCACCGACAACACCACGATCATCGCCAGCACGCCCAGGGACAGGCCGATCATCGATGTCATGGAAATGAACGAGATGAAATGGTTGCGGCGCTTGGCGCGGGTGTAGCGCGCGCCGATGAAAATAGACAAGGGTCTGAACATGAACGGATGCACCCAGCAAGAATAACGGCCAAGGCGCCCGGCATCGGCACGGGCGCCCTCCTCGAATCAGATCGGAACCAGGTGACCCTCTTCCAGGCGCAGCACACGATCCATCTGCCGCGCCAGGTTCAGGTCATGGGTCACCACCAGGAACGCGGTCTGCGACGAACTGCTCAGCTCGCGCATCAGGTCCTGGATGCCCTGGGCGGTGTGCTGGTCGAGGTTGCCGGTGGGCTCGTCGAGCATCACCAGGCCCGGCCGGTTGACCAGGGCGCGGGCGATGGCCACGCGCTGGCGCTCGCCACCGGACAGTTCGGACGGCTTGTGGCTCAGGCGGTGACCGAGACCGACACGCTTGAGCAGCGCCTCGGCGCGCTCGCGGGCTTCCGGGATCGGCGTGCGGCCGATCAGCAGCGGCATGCACACGTTTTCCAGCGCGGTGAATTCCGGCAACAGGTGATGGAACTGGTAGACGAAGCCCAGCGCGCGGTTGCGCAGCAGGCCGCGGGCACGCTCGCCGAGGGCCGAAAGCTCCTCGCCGGCCAGCCAGACGCTGCCTTGGCTCGGCGTATCGAGGCCGCCCAGCAGGTTGAGCAAGGTGCTCTTGCCCGAACCGGAACTGCCGACGATCGCGACCCGCTCACCGGGGAGCAGTTCCAGTTGCAGGTTCGACAGCACCTGCACCGACTCCGGGCCTTCCTCATAGGATTTGCCCAGGTTGCGGCAACTCAGTACGGCTTTATCACTCATGCCCAACTCACTCATAACGAAGCGCCTCCGCAGGCTGGGTGCGTGCCGCACGCCAGGCCGGATACAGGGTGGCGAGGAAACTCAGGACCAGCGCCGCGCCACAGACCATCCACACGTCTTCGGCCATGATCCGCGACGGCAGGTAGTCGATGAAGTAGACATCGGCGTTGAGGAACTTGTGACCGATCAGCCGCTCGAGGCCGGCGATGGCGGCGCTGACATTGAGCGCCGCGAGAATCCCGACCGCGGCGCCGATGGCCGTGCCGACCACGCCGATCACCGTGCCCTGGACCATGAAGATCGCCATGATCTGCCGTGGCGTCGAACCGAGGGTCCGCAGGATCGCGATATCGCCGCGCTTGTCGTTCACCACCATCACCAGCGTGGAAATGATGTTGAACGCCGCCACCGCGACGATCAGCAGCAACAACAGGCCGATCATGGCTTTTTCCATTCGGATCGCCTGGTACAGGTTGCCGTAGCTGCGGGTCCAGTCGCGGGCGTAGAACTCCTGCTCGCCCAGTTGCCGGGCGATGTTGTAGGCGTTGCGCGGGGCCTCGAACAGGTCGTCGAATTTCAGCCGCAGACCCTGGACCTGATCAGCTTTCCAGCGGTGCAGGCGGGACAGGTCGGAGAGGTTGGTCAGGCCCAGGTAGCCGTCGATTTCACCGGCGCCGACATGGAAGATGCCGGTCACGGTGAAACGCTTCATGCGCGGGAACATCCCGGCCGGGGTGACAGTGACCTCGGGCGCGACGAAGGTCAGCTTGTCGCCGACGCTGACGCCCAGTTTGGCGGCCGCCTTGTCGCCGATCATGATGCCGAAGCTGCCGGGCTCAAGGTCTTCGAGGCGGCCTTCGCGGATGAAGTCGCCGATAATCGAAACCTTGCGCTCTTGCGCGGGGTCAACACCGTTGAGCAGTACCTTCTGTACCTTGCCTTCGTGGGTCAGCAAACCCTGCATCTGAGTGAATGGCGCCACTGCCAGCACGGACGGATTCTGCTTAACTCTATCGGCAAGGGCTGGCCAATCGCTCAGCGGTTGACCGGTCTCCAGCGTGGCATGAGGGACCATGCCCAGTACGCGGGTACGCATCTCATGATCGAAGCCGTTCATGACCGAGAGCACCACGATCATCACCACCACGCCGAGGGCGAGGCCGATCATCGAGGTCAGGGAAATGAACGAAACGAAGTGATTGCGCCGCTTGGCACGGGTGTAGCGCGTACCGATGTATACGAAAAGAGGTCTGAACATGTCGGGGCTTGTTCGGATGAAAGAGGAACGTCCTTGTGGCGGGGCCAGGACGGCGGATTTACACTCAGACCACCGCCGCTACCATGGGTTCGCCATGTCGACAATAGATGAAGAAGATCGCCGCGAATACTACCGTATCGAGGACCGGATCGCACTGGAAATTACCCCGCTGAGCGCGGCTGAAGCCCTTGGCACAGACTTGTTGCAGGATGATTCACCGCTGTTCAATCTGCTTAGCGAACTGCACCTCAGCGAGTTCGAATCCCAGCACCTGCTACGCCAGCTCAGCGAAAAGGATCGCACCCTGGCGGCCTTCCTCAAGGCCCAGAACAAACGCATCGACCTGCTCAGTGCAGTGGTGGCACAGACCCTGATCGGCGAGATTGGCGCGCCGCAGCCGGTCATCCTGTCCGAAGGCGGTGTCGAGTTCACGCACGCCAGCGCGTTCACGCCCGGCAGCCGCGTGGCACTGAAAATGGTGCTGATGCCGCGGGCCTCGGGCTTGCTGTTGCGAGCGAAAGTCACGCACTGTGACAAGAAGGCCGACGGCCATTACGAGATCGGTACCGAATTCGTCGATATCAGTGACGCCCAGCGTCAACTGCTGGCGCGCTACATCCTGCAACGGCAGGCGCAACAGCGCCGCCAGGCCCTGGAACAGAACGGCCCGGCAGCCTCCTGAGCTTCAGTCTTTCTTGAAGGAACAAACGTGACCCAGATTTACGGCCATCGTGGCGCCAAGGGCGAAGCCCCCGAAAACACCCTGACCAGCTTCCAGCAGTGCCTGAAACACGGCGTGCGGCGTTGCGAACTCGATCTGCACCTGTCAGCCGACAACGAACTGATGGTGATCCACGATCCTACCCTCAAGCGCACCACCGGCCGTCGCGGCAAGGTGGTGGAGCACAGCGCTGCGGAGCTTGTGACCTACGACGCACGCAACGGTGGTCCGGGCTGGGTGCAGCCGTGCCCGATCCCGCGCCTGGAAGAGTTGTTCGAGAAATGCCCGTTCGAGCACTGGCAACTGGAGGTCAAGAGCGCCTCGCGCACCCGCGCCGCCACCACGGTCCTGGCCATCCGGGAAATGGCCCAGCGCTTCGGCCTGCTCGACAAGGTGACCATCACCTCCAGCTCGCGGGAAGTGCTCGCCGCTGCCCTGGAACTGACGCCGGACATCTCACGTGGACTGGTAGCGGAATACACCTGGCTCGACCCACTGAAGGTCGCGCAGAACTATGGCTGTGAATTGCTGGCACTGAACTGGACGCACTGCAGCCCCGAACGCCTGGCCAAGGCCCAGCGCCAGGGGCTGCATGTGTCGGTGTGGACGGTCAACGAACCGGCGCTGATGCGTCGGCTCGCTGACTTCGGCGTAGACAGCCTGATTACAGACTTTCCCGGTTTGGCCACTGCCACCCTCGAGAATCGCTGAAATCGGTCTCCCCGGCCGGCTCAGGCCACCGGCCGGAGCCGCTCAAAAAAGCCGGTTGAGGCCGTCGTACGCAGCCACCCGATAGGCCTCGGCCATGGTCGGGTAGTTGAAGGTGGTGTTGACGAAGTACTTCAGCGTATTGCGCTCACCCGGCTGGTCCATGATGGCCTGGCCGATGTGGACGATCTCCGACGCCTGGTAGCCGAAGCAGTGCACGCCGAGGATTTCCAGGGTTTCGCGGTGGAACAGGATCTTCAGCATGCCTTGCGGCTCGCCGGCGATCTGCGCACGCGCCATGCTCTTGAAGAACGCCTTGCCGACTTCGTAAGGCACCTTGGCCTGGGTCAGCTCCTGCTCGTTCTTGCCGATCGAGCTGATCTCCGGAATGGTGTAGATCCCGGTCGGCACGTCGTTGACGAAGCGCCAGCTACCGTTGTCGACGATGCTGCCGGCCGCCGAGCGACCCTGGTCGTGGGCAGCACTGGCCAGGCTTGGCCAGCCGATCACGTCACCGGCGCCATAGATGTTCGGCACCTGGGTCCGGTAGGCTTCGTCGACTTCGATCTGGCCACGGCTGTTGACCTTGATGCCGATGTTTTCCAGGCCCAGGCGGTCGGTGTTGCCGGTACGGCCGTTGCACCAGAGCAAGGCGTCGGCCTTGATCTTCTTGCCCGATTTCAGGTGCAGGATCACACCGTTGTCCAGGCCTTCGACACGCTCGTAGTCTTCGTTGTGGCGAACAGTGATGTTGTTGTTGCTGAAGTGGTAGCTCAGGGCCTGGGAGATTTCCGAGTCCAGGAAGCTGAGCAACTGGCCACGGTTGTCCACCAGTTCCACCAACACGCCGAGACCGCTGAAGATCGACGCGTATTCGCAGCCGATCACACCAGCGCCGTAGACGATCAGTTTGCGCGGGGTGTGGCCGAGGCTGAGGATGGTGTCGCTATCGTAGATACGCGGGTGGTGGAAATCGATATCGGCCGGGCGATAAGGACGCGAGCCAGTGGCGATGATGATGTGCTTGGCCACCAGCTTCTCGACCACACCGTTGGCGCAGACCACTTCGATGGTCTGCTCGTCGGCGAAGCTGCCGGTGCCGACGAACACGTCGACGCGGTTGCGGGCGTAGTAGCCGGTACGCGAAGCGACCTGCTTGGAGATCACCTTTTCCGCGCTTTTCAGCACGTCAGGGAACGAGAACCAGCGCGGCTCACCAATGGCCCGGAACATCGGGTTGGTGTTGAACTGCATGATCTGGCGCACCGAGTGACGCAGGGCCTTGGACGGGATGGTGCCCAGATGGGTGCAGTTGCCGCCGACCTGACGACGGCTATCGACCATCGCTACCTTGCGTCCTGCTTTGGCGGCATTCATTGCCGCCCCTTCTCCTGCGGGGCCGGAACCCAGCACCACTACGTCGTAGTTGTAGACAGCCATGCGTACTCCTTCAGAACAGGCCCGGGCGCCACGTCAGCGGCCGGGGCTTCGATCATGACGCCTCGGGGGGCGCCATGAAAAAATTCGGGTGCAGTCTAATCAAGCTTGAACGGCGCGCACATTAACCCTTGGTCGCGTCGTAGGCTATTTTTCTCTGCACTACATGCAAGACATTCATTTCTCGTTCGTTGCGTCGCCCGTTCCGACGATTCGCTCGAATGCCGGGGTCACACGGGCAATGAACCCCGCCTCGGCCCGCACCACAAATACGGCGGCGAGGTCCTGTGCCACGGCAAACTCCCAGCCCTGCTCCGGGCCCAGTATCAGCAACAGCGTGGAATAACCGTCAGCCACCAGCGCGGAGGGATCGAACACCGTCACCGCCGCCAGCGCATGCGCGACCGGCCGGCCAAGACGGGCGTCGAAGGTGTGGGAAAAACGCTGGCCATTCTCCTCGAAATAGTTGCGGTAGTCACCCGACGTCGACACACCAAGGCCGTCGATACTGAGCACCTGCTGGGCAATCTGGCGGTCTTCGCGCGGCAGTTCCAGAGCGACCCGCCAGGGACTGTCGTCAGGCTTGTGCCCCACGGCCTTGAGCTCGCCCGTGACCTCCACCAGCATATTGTTGATGCCCAGGGCGCGCAGGCGCTCGACGATCAGATCAACACTGTAGCCGGCGGCGATGCTGTTGAAGTCCAGCTCCAGGGCGATGTCCTTGCACAACTGCTCGCCGTCGATGCGCAGATGGCCCTGGCCAATACGCTGGCGCACCTCTGCCAGCCGGTTCGGATCGGGGATCTTTTCCTCCCGCGCCTGGGGACCGAACCCCCACAGGTCCAGCAGCGGCTCGACACTCAGGTCGAAGGCCCCACCACTTTCGCGCCACAGCGTGTCACCCAGTTGCACCAGCTTGAGCACACCTTCCGGCATGACCTGACAGCTGCCTGCGGGCAGACGATTGAAGCGCGCGACCATGGAATCGCTACGGTAGGTGGAAAACTGCTGGTCGATGCTCGCGAGAATGCCCTCGATCTCGCGCTGCACCTGCTCCGCATCCGGCCCCTCGGCGGGCCGCACGTACTGCACGGTGTAGCTGCTGCCCATGGTGGGGCCGCTGATGCGCTCGACCGGGTCGTCCTTTTCGCAGCCGGCCAACATCAACAAAGCACAGAGGGTGCCCAAGGCTGCTTTCAAAACGCTCCTCCTTACTCGGCCGGCTTCACAACGCTCAAAAAAAACGGGAACCCGTAGGTTCCCGTTCTTTTCAACACACCAAGAAGCTTAGCGTGGGAATGCAGGCGGGTTCACACCAGCCATGTCTTCCATCACGCGCACTACCTGGCAGCTGTAACCGAACTCGTTGTCGTACCAGACGTACAGAACAACGCGGCTGTCGTTGCAGATGGTCGCTTCGGCGTCGACCACACCCGCGTGGCGGGAGCCGACGAAGTCGGTGGAGACCACTTCCTGGGAGCTCACGTAGTCGATCTGCTTGTGCAGTTCCGAGTGCATGGCGGTCTGACGCAGGTACTCGTTGATCTCGTCGCGCGAGGTCGCCTTTTCCAGGTTCAGGTTCAGGATGGCCATGGAGACGTTCGGCGTCGGAACGCGGATGGCGTTGCCGGTCAGCTTGCCCTTCAGGACAGGCAGAGCCTTGGCGGCGGCGGTAGCAGCGCCAGTCTCGGTGATCACCATGTTCAGCGGCGCGGCGCGGCCACGACGGCTGCCCTTGTGGAAGTTGTCGATCAGGTTCTGGTCGTTGGTGAACGAGTGAACGGTTTCGACGTGGCCGTTGATGATGCCGTACTTGTCATTCACGGCTTTCAGCACCGGCACGATGGCGTTGGTGGTGCAGGAAGCGGCGGAGATGATCTTGTCGTCGGCGGTGATTTCGCCGTGGTTGATGCCGTGAACGATGTTCTTCAGCGCGCCCTTGCCAGGTGCGGTGAGGATCACACGGGCAGCGCCCGGGCAGGCCAGGTGCTGGCCCAGGCCGTCGGCGTCACGCCATACACCGGTGTTGTCGACGATCAGGGCATTGTTGATGCCGTACTGGGTGTAGTCGACTTCACTCGGGCTCTTGGCATAGATCACCTGGATCAGGTTGCCGTTGGCGGTGATGGTGTTGTTTTCTTCGTCGATGGTGATGGTGCCATCGAACGGACCGTGAACCGAGTCACGGCGCAGCAGGCTGGCACGCTTGACCAGATCGTTCTCGGCGCCTTTGCGCACAACGATGGCCCGCAGGCGCAGGCCGTCGCCGCCACCGGTTTTCTCGATCAGGATGCGCGCCAACAGGCGGCCGATGCGACCGAAGCCGTACAGGACAACGTCGGTGCCTTTGCGTGCGGAAGCGTTCTGCTGACCGACGACTTCAGCCAGTTCTTCGCGAACGAACTGCTCGGCGCTACGGCCATTGCCTTCCAGCTTGAACTTGTTGGCCAGCTTGCCGAGGTCAACCGAGGCAGCGCCCAGTTTCAGCTCGCTCATGGCCTTGAGCAGGGGGAATGTCTCGTGGACGGACAGTTCGGTTTCGTCAGTCTGGCGATGGCGAGCAAAGCGGTGAGCCTTGAGGATCGCGATCACCGAACGGTTGATCAGGCTACGGCCATAGATCGAGCTCACCACGTTGTTATTGCGGTAGAGCTGACCGATAAGCGGGATCATCGCTTCTGCAAGCGCTTCACGATCGATCCACTCACCAAGACACTGGTCGGGCTTCTGAGTCACGGGAACCTTCCACATGTAGGGACAGAAAAAAGGGGCTACATTATGACGCCGCATATCGCTTCGAGCAATGAGCGCCTGTCGACAGTCCCACCTGAAAGGATTTTGCCCGCTGCACGCCTGACAGCACGGGCATTGGCCCGTTACAATCGGCCTCTTTGTCGCAACGCTTGGAGCTCGACCTCCCGTGCCTGTTCTGCGTCTACCGCACCTTCCGGCCACTGCCGGCAAACAAACCTGGGGCAACCTGCCCGGCGCCGCACTCAGCCTGGCCATCGCCGAAGCTGCCAGTGCCGCCAAACGCTTCACCCTGCTGCTGACCGCCGACAGCCAGAGCGCTGACCGGCTGGAGCAGGAGCTGCGTTTCTTCGCGCCTGAACTGGCGGTATTGCCGTTCCCCGACTGGGAAACCCTGCCCTACGACCTGTTCTCGCCGCACCAGGACATCATTTCGCAACGGATCGCCAGCCTGTACCGGCTGCCGGAGCTGGACCACGGCATTCTCGTGGTGCCGATCACCACCGCCCTCCATCGCCTGGCGCCAACCCGCTTCCTGCTGGGCAGCAGCCTGGTGCTGGACATCGGCCAGAAGCTCGACGTCGAGCAAATGCGCACGCGCCTGGAAGCCAGCGGCTACCGCTGCGTCGACACGGTCTACGAGCACGGTGAATTCGCCGTTCGCGGCGCCTTGATCGACCTGTTCCCGATGGGCAGCAAGCTGCCATACCGGATCGACCTGTTCGACGATGAAATCGAAACCCTGCGCACCTTCGACCCGGAAACCCAGCGCTCCATCGACAAGGTCGAATCGGTGCGCCTGCTGCCCGCGCGGGAATTCCCGCTGCAGAAGGACGCCGTCACCCGCTTCAAGGCGCGCTTTCGCGAGCGCTTCGACGTCGATTTCCGCCGCAGTGCGATCTTCCAGGACCTGACCAGCGGGATCATCCCCGCCGGCATCGAGTACTACCTGCCGCTGTTTTTCGACGAAACCTCGACCCTGTTCGACTACCTGCCCCAGGACACCCAGGTGTTTTCCCTGCCGGGCGTGGAACAGGCCGCCGAACACTTCTGGAACGATGTGCGTGGCCGCTATGAAGAGCGCCGCATCGACCCGACCCGCCCGCTGCTGCCACCCGCCGAGCTGTTCCTGCCGGTGGAAGACTGCTTCGCCCGGCTCAAAGGCTGGCCGCGCATCGTCGCCAGCCCGGACGACATCGAGGGCGGTGGCGGCCGTGAGCGCTTCCCCGCGCGCAAGCTGCCGAACCTGGCCATCGAAGCCAAGGCCAGCCAGCCGCTGGCCGCGCTGTCGGCGTTCCTCGATGATTTCCCCGGCCGGGTGCTGTTCACCGCCGAGTCGGCGGGCCGCCGTGAAGTGCTGCTGGAGCTGCTCGAACGCCTGAAGCTGCGTCCGCAGACCGTGGAAGGCTGGGAAGACTTCGTCACCGGCAAGGACCGCCTGGCGATCACCATCGCGCCGCTGGACGATGGCCTGGTACTCGACGACCCGGCCGTGGCGCTGGTCGCCGAAAGCCCGCTGTTCGGCCAGCGCGTCATGCAGCGCCGGCGCCGGGAAAAGCGCAGCGACGTCAACAACGACGCGGTCATCAAGAACCTCACCGAGCTGCGCGAAGGCGCGCCGGTGGTGCATATCGACCACGGCGTCGGCCGCTACCTGGGCCTGGCGACGCTGGAAATCGACAGCCAGGTCGCCGAGTTCCTCACCCTCGAATACGCCGAGGGCGCCAAGCTCTATGTACCCGTCGCCAACCTGCACCTGATCGCCCGCTACACCGGCAGCGACGATGCCCTGGCGCCGCTGCACCGGCTCGGCTCCGAGACCTGGCAGAAAGCCAAGCGCAAGGCCGCCGAACAGGTCCGTGACGTGGCTGCCGAACTGCTCGACATCTACGCCCGCCGTGCCGCGCGCAAAGGCTACGCCTTCGCCGACCCGGCCGCCGACTACGCCACCTTCAGCGCCGGTTTCCCCTTCGAGGAAACCCCGGACCAACAGTCCGCCATCGAAGCCGTGCGCGAAGACATGCTCGCCGCCAAGCCGATGGACCGCCTGGTCTGCGGCGACGTCGGCTTCGGCAAGACCGAAGTGGCGATGCGCGCGGCGTTCATCGCCGTGCACAGCGGCCGTCAGGTGGCGATCCTGGTGCCGACCACCCTGCTCGCCCAGCAGCACTACAACAGCTTCCGCGACCGCTTCGCCGACTGGCCGGTGAGCGTGGAAGTGATGAGCCGCTTCAAATCGGCCAAGGAAATCAGCAGCGCCATGGCCGAACTGGCCGAGGGCAAGATCGACATCGTCATCGGCACCCACAAGCTGCTGCAGGACGACGTCAAGTTCAAAGACCTGGGCCTGGTCATCATCGACGAAGAGCACCGCTTCGGCGTGCGCCAGAAAGAGCAGCTCAAAGCCCTGCGCAGCGAAGTCGACATCCTCACCCTGACAGCCACGCCGATCCCGCGCACGCTGAACATGGCGGTGTCGGGCATGCGCGACCTGTCGATCATCGCCACCCCGCCGGCGCGGCGCCTGTCGGTGCGCACCTTCGTCATGGAGCAGAACAAAAGCACCATCAAGGAGGCGCTGCTGCGCGAGCTGTTGCGCGGCGGCCAGGTCTACTACCTGCACAACGACGTGAAGAGCATCGAAAAATGCGCCGCCGACCTCGCCGAGCTGGTGCCTGAGGCGCGCATCGGTATCGGCCACGGGCAGATGCGCGAACGTGAACTCGAACAGGTGATGAGCGACTTCTACCACAAGCGCTTCAACGTGCTGATCGCCTCGACCATCATCGAGACCGGCATCGACGTGCCGAGCGCCAACACCATCGTCATCGAGCGCGCCGACAAGTTCGGCCTGGCCCAGTTGCACCAGTTGCGCGGCCGGGTCGGACGCAGTCACCACCAGGCCTACGCCTACCTGCTGACACCGCCGCGCCAGCAGATCAGCGCCGACGCGGAAAAACGCCTGGAAGCCATCGCCAACACCCAGGACCTGGGGGCCGGTTTCGTCCTGGCGACCAACGACCTGGAGATCCGCGGCGCCGGCGAGCTGCTCGGCGAAGGCCAGAGCGGGCAGATCCAGGCCGTCGGGTTCACCCTGTACATGGAAATGCTTGAACGCGCGGTCAAGGCCATCCGCAAGGGCACCCAGCCGAACCTCGACCAGCCGCTGGGCGGCGGGCCGGAAATCAACCTGCGGTTGCCGGCACTGATTCCCGAGGATTACCTGCCCGACGTCCATGCCCGCCTGATCCTGTACAAGCGCATCGCCTCGGCGGTGGACGAGGAAGGTCTCAAGGACCTGCAAGTGGAGATGATCGACCGCTTCGGCCTGTTGCCCGAGCCGACCAAGAACCTGGTACGCCTGACCCTGCTCAAGTTGCAGGCGGAAAAGCTCGGCATCAAGAAAGTCGATGCCGGCCCCAATGGCGGCAAGATCGAGTTCGAGGCCGAGACACCGGTCGATCCGCTGGTGCTGATCAAACTGATCCAGGGTCAGCCCAAGCGCTACAAGTTCGAAGGCGCCACGCAATTCAAGTTCATGGTGCCCATGGAGCGCGCCGATGAACGATTCACCACACTGGAAGCGCTGTTCGAGCGCCTGACACCGAAAACCGCTTGAAGGAAGATCCATGCGCGCCATTCGTAACCTGAGCCTGCTGCTGGCGTTGTGCTCGCCAGCAGCCTTTGCCGACACCCAATACCTGATCGAGATGATCCTGGTGCGGCAGAACGCCGTGCCTGCCGTCACCAGCCAGTTCGCCCCGGAAAACTGGAGCGATGGCGCCAAGCCGGTCGCCGACTACGACATTCGCCAGCCGCTCCTCACCGAGCAGGCCGAGCGCCTTGCCGCCGACAGCCAGTACAGCGTGCTGCTGCACAAGGCCTGGCAGCAGAACGTCGGCGCCGAAGGCTCGAAAATCGCCTTCAGCGATGGCCAGGAACAGTTCGGCCACTTCCCCATCGAGGGCAACCTGAGCGTGAGCGAAGGCCGCTTCATCGGCGTCGAAGCCACTCTGTGGGTCAACCAGTTCGACGCCAATGGCGGCGTGCTTCAGAGCGAGCAGTTCAAGCAAAGCAACAGCAACGTCAAGAACGCCGAGCTGACCTACCTCGATGGCGGACACCTGGCGCTGGTGTTGAAGATTCGCAAGGCCGGTACTCCCGCCAACGCAGCGCCCGACCCTGCACTGATGGAGCAGTAACGGAATGCCGGGGCCGCTCGATTCGCTGCTTGCCGACGGCAAGTGGAAAGAGGGATTCAGCCACAACGCCCTGAGTCGAGGACTACGTTATGCAGAAGATCAGCGTGTCAGCATCAAGAGCAACGGCGGCGACATAATCCTCGCCACCTGCGCAGGCTCAGGCGGCAATCGTTACCAGCAGACCATTTCCGCCTTCACTCGCGCGGGACGTCCCGGGCTTACCTGCCGCTGCTCGTGCCCGGTCAGCCAGAGTTGCAAGCACTGCGCCGCCGTGTTGTTCCATGCCCAGCAAAAGCTCACGGCCGGCACAGGGCAGGAAATGCCCAGCGACCTGCAAACCTGGCTGGACGGCCTCGAGAAGCCTCGCGCAGACAGCGGCGCGGCCAAACCGGACCGGCAAGGTCGCGGTGTCTACTACTTCATCCGCCTCGAAAACGGTACACCCTTCCTCAATGTGAAGAAGGGCACGCGCCAACCCGATGGCCGCATCCAGGTTGCCCGGCTGCACTCGATCTATGACCTGCTGTACGAACCGCCGAAGTATGTGATGCCCGAGGACCGCGAGATTCTTCTGCGGCTCAACCGCAAGCCCGGCAGTTACCAGATGAGCTTCCCGCTAGACGACCCACATGACGGCGAACTGTTCCAGCAAGCCTTGGACACCGGCCGACTGATGATCGACGAGGACATGCCTCCCGTGCAGCCCGGCCCTTCCCGGCACGGCGAGTTTCGCTGGGTACGCATGAACAACGGCAACTACCGCGGCGACTGGTATGACGGCGAGGAGCCGGTAGGCATGACACTCCCCTTCCAGCCGCTGTATTACTTGAGCGGATTGACCTTGCAGGCCGGCCTGCTCCAGCACGACCTGGACCCATACGTCGCCCTGCAACTGACCCGCGCCCCGGACGTTCCGGAGCCGCTGGTGGCACAGCTCAGCCACCGCCTGAGCGCGCTGAATCAACAGGTCCCGACCCCGACAAAATTGCAGGAAGAAACAATCGACCATCTAAGCCCCGCTGCCCACCTGATCCTGGGCAGCCACGAATTCAGCGCCTACGCCCCGAAAACCGGGCGCATGCAACGGCAACTGCAACACCGCGCCGCGCTCTCTTTCAACTATGACGGCGTCCGCGCCAGCGGCACCGACGGAAAATCCCCGACCCGCCTGGTCGGCAGCACCACCCAACATATTCAGCGCGACACACAGGCCGAACAGGTGTTCAGGAAAACCCTGCAACGCTGGGGCTTCAAGGTCGCCACCCGGCAAAGCAAGGCGCTGCCGGAGACTGCCGGGGAACTGCTCCTGCTCGACACCGACCAGCAGTGGCTGGCATTCGCCCGCGAGGGCATCCCGGCGTTGCGCGAGGCCGGCTGGGAACTCGAGATCCACGATGACTTCGCGTTCATCCTGCAGGAGGTCGACGACTGGTACGCCGATATCGAGGAAAATCCCAGCCAACAGTGGTTCGACCTGGAACTGGGCATCGTCGTCAACGGCGAGCGTCACAGCCTTCTGCCGATCCTCCTGCACCTGCTGCGCAGCAACCCCGAACTGCTTCGGTCCGGCGAACTGGCCAGACGCGGTGACGACGAACACCTGCTGATCGACCTGAATCGCCACCGCCATGGCAGCGCCGCAGCCCGCGTCGCCCTGCCCTACGCGCGCATCAAGCCGCTGATGGCCACCTTGGGCGAGCTGTACCTGACCGAAAATGATGGCCGCTCACTGCGCCTTGCCGCACCGGATGCGGCGCGCCTGAGCAACCTGGACGAGGTGCCCCTCACCTGGCTCGGCGGCGAACGTGTACGCGACTTCGCGACGCGCCTTAAAAGCGCCCAGTACACCGAAGTCCAGGCACCGGAAGGCCTCAATGCCACGCTGCGCCCCTATCAACTGGAAGGCCTCAGCTGGCTGCAAACACTGCGCAGCCTGGACATCGGCGGCCTGCTTGGCGACGACATGGGCCTGGGCAAGACCCTGCAGACCCTCAGCCATGTGCTGACGGAAAAGAACGCCGGCCGCCTGCAGAGTCCGGCACTTGCCGTCATGCCCACCAGCCTGATCCCGAACTGGCTGGACGAAGCCGAGCGCTTCACCCCGCAACTGCGCGTGATCGCCCTGCACGGGCCGGGCCGCACCAAGCACTTCGCCAATCTGAAGGACTACGACCTGGTACTCAGCACCTACGCGCTGCTGCCCCGGGACCTGGAGCACTTCACCCCGATCGACTGGCACCTGGTGATCCTCGATGAAGCGCAGAACATCAAGAACGCCACCAGCAAGGCCGCACAAGCCGCGCGCGAGCTAAAGGCCACCCAGCGCCTGTGCCTGACCGGCACGCCCATGGAAAACAACCTCGGCGAACTTTGGTCGATCTTCCACTTCCTGATGCCGGGCTGGCTGGGCGACAGCAAACGCTTCGCCCGCGACTACCGCACCCCGATCGAAAAACATGGCGACGGCGAACGCATGAGCCACCTGGCGGGCCGCATTCGTCCGTTCCTGTTGCGCCGCACCAAGGAGCAGGTGGCCAAGGAACTGCCGGCCAAGAGCGAGATCATCCACTGGGTCGACCTCAGCGATGCCCAGCGCGATACCTATGAAACGGTGCGCGTGGCCATGGACAGCAAGGTCCGCGCCGAAATCACCCGCAGCGGTGCGGCGCGCAGCCAGATCGTCATCCTTGATGCCCTGCTGAAGCTGCGTCAGGTGTGCTGTGACCTGCGCCTGGTGGCCAACGCCAATGTCAAAGGTCCGCAGTCCGACAAGGGCAAACTGGGCAGCCTGATGGACATGCTCGATGAGTTGCTCAACGAAGGCCGGCGCATCCTGCTGTTCTCGCAGTTCACCTCGATGCTGGCGTTGATCGAAGAAGAACTGCAAAAGCGCAAGGTGAGCTACAGCCTGCTGACCGGCGACACCAAGGACCGTCGCACGCCCGTGCAGCAGTTCCAGAACGGCGAAACGCCCGTGTTCCTGATCAGCCTGAAAGCCGGCGGCACCGGGCTGAACCTGACCGCGGCCGATACGGTGATTCACTACGACCCCTGGTGGAACCCGGCCACGGAAAACCAGGCGACCGACCGCGCTTACCGCATAGGCCAGGACAAACCGGTGTTCGTCTACAAGCTGATCACCCGCGGAACCGTGGAAGAGAAGATCCAGAAGCTGCAAAAAGACAAAGCCGCCCTGGCTGCAGGGCTGCTTGAAGGAAATGAGGCGGGTCAGTGGAAGCTGGCGGCGGACGATATCGAAGCGCTGTTCGCGCCGCTGCCGGAAAGCAAGAAAGCCAAGTGATGAAGGCAACAGCCCGCCGCCTCTCGACGGCGGGCATGCTCGGCAATCAGTCGACCAACTGGGCCTGTTTCAAGGCGCCCAGCGCTTCCAGCCAGCGCGGCTGCTGGCGGTAGTCGGTACGGGCAAAGCCCTGGCCGCGCATGGCCGCGATGCGCGGCGATGGCGTGACCTTCAAGCGCTGGGCAGCACTCAGGGCCAGCTCGGCCGCCGCCCGGTCATTGCACACCAGACCCATGTCGCAACCGGCAGTCAGCGCGGCCTCGATGCGACTGGCGGCATCGCCGACCACATGGGCGCCAGCCATGGACAGATCATCGCTGAAAATCACCCCGTCGAAGCCCAACTCGCCACGCAGGATGTCTTGCAGCCAGCGGCGGGAGAAGCCTGCCGGCTGGTTGTCGACCTGTGGATAAATCACGTGGGCCGGCATCACTGCGGCCAGTTGGCCGCTCAGACGGGTGAACGGCACCAGGTCCGCCGCGCGGATCTGCTCCAGGCTGCGCTCGTCAGTAGGAATAGCCACATGGGAGTCGGCTTCCGCCCAGCCGTGGCCGGGGAAGTGCTTGCCACAGGCGGCCATGCCGGCGGCGTTCATGCCGCGGATGAAAGCGCCGGCGAGCGCGGTCGCCCGCTCAGGATCGCCTTCGAAAGCGCGGCTGCCGACCACGGCACTGCGCTGGTGGTCGAGGTCCAGCACCGGCGCGAAGCTCAGGTCCAGGCCGACCGCCAGGACTTCGGTGGCCATCAGCCAACCGCACTGCTCCGCCAGGTACTCGGCATTGGGATTGTCGGCAATTGCACGCATCGCCGGCAGGCGCACGAAGCCCTGGCGCAGGCGCTGCACGCGGCCGCCTTCCTGGTCGACGGCAAGGATCAGCTCAGGGCGAATGGCGCGGATCGACGCGGTCAGCTCGCGCACCTGGCGCGGGCTGTCGATATTGCGCGCAAAAATGATCAGGCCGGCCACTTCGGGCTGGCGCAGGAGGTGGCGGTCTTCGGCGGTCAGCCAGGTACCGGCGATATCCACCATCAGGGAGCCTTGCAGGCTGGCACTCATAAATGATCCTTCAGTTGACGGGGCCGCTGGCCCACTGCGGGCAGGCGGCTTCTTCTATTTGCACCGGACAATGCACCGGAACCCGCTCGAACAGGCTCACCAGATCGGCATTGCGCAGGCGCACGCAGCCATGGGACAGCGGCACGCCCATGGGTTCCGTGTCAGGTGTGCCATGCAGGTAAATATAACGACGGAAGGTGTCCACCGCACCGAGGCGGTTGCGGCCGGGCTCGCAGCCACTGAGCCAGAGAATTCGCGAGAGGATCCAGTCGCGCCCGGGAAATTGTGCGTGCAGGTCGGGGGTCCAGGTTTCGCCGGTCCAGCGTCGCCCGCGAAGCACCGCGCCTTGAGGCAGCCCGACGCCGATCTTCGCGCGCACCTGATGCAGGCCGCGCGGCGTGCAGCCGGAGCCGTTGTTTTCACCTGGACCATTGAGCGCCGTGGACACCGGCAGACGCACGACCAGACGGCCTTGGGAGAACCCGTAGAGGCATTGGTCAGCGAGGGAAATATGCAGCAGATCGAGAGTAGACATGGGGCGCTAGCTTAGCCGAAGCCAGTCGTCGCGCCCAGTCGCGAATCAGGCCTTGGCCGGTGCCGGCGCGCTACCTGACTTGTTGCGCGGACGCAGTTGCGCGGCAGCCATGGCCTCGTCGGTGACACCGCTGTCGGCACGCATGCCGGCGGCGAGAAACGGCACCATCAGGCGCATGACCTGCTCGATGGAGGTGTTGATGCCGAAATCGGTTTCCGCGATGGCCCGCAGCGCCTTGATCCCCGACATGCTGAACGCCGCGGCACCAAGCATGAAGTGCACGCGCCAGAACAGCTCGATGGGCGGGATGCGCGGAGCGGCTTCATTGACCAGCAGCATGTAGCGGCGGAACACTTTGCCATACATGTCTTCCAGGTAACGCCGCAAGTGCCCCTGGCTCTGACTGAAGGCCAGGCCCAGCAAACGCATGAAGATGGACAGGTCGTTGCCGCTGCGTGGCTGCACCACCAGCGCCTGCTCCACCAGCATCTCCAGCAGCTCTTCCAGGTTCGGCTTGTGCTCCGGACGCGCCTGTCGGCGATCCAGCTCACGCTCGAGGCTCTGGCAGAAAGGCCCGAGGAAACGCGAGAAGACCGCCTGGATCAGCGCCTTCTTCGAACCAAAGTGATAGTTGACCGCGGCCAGATTGACTCCGGCTTTGCTGGTGATCAGCCGCAACGACGTTTCAGCGAACCCTTTTTCCGCGAACAGCTGCTCGGCAGCATCGAGAATGCGTTCAACGGTTTCCGATTGGGCCATGGGTAATCCACCTGACAAACAGTTGTTTGAAACATACGTTTCATGGTCGTGACTGTCAAGTCAGGCGGGCAATTAGATCACAGCTTCAGACGCCAGGCAGGCAAAGATCACCAGGCTTTTTCCTGCCGCTTGCCGCTTGATGCTTGCAGCTGCCCTTCTACTGTATATAATCCCAGTCACTGTATAAAAAGACAGAGCCATCGACATGCTAAAACTGACGCCACGCCAAGCTGAGATTCTGGCTTTTATCAAGCGCTGCCTGGAAGACAACGGCTTCCCCCCTACCCGGGCTGAAATCGCCCAGGAACTGGGCTTCAAGTCTCCCAACGCCGCCGAGGAGCACCTCAAGGCGCTGGCGCGAAAAGGCGCCATCGAAATGACCCCCGGTGCTTCCCGCGGCATTCGCATCCCCGGCTTCGAAGCACGCCAGAGCCAGGACGACAGCTCGCTGCCGATCATCGGTCGCGTGGCCGCCGGCGCGCCGATCCTCGCCCAGCAACACATCGAGGAATCCTGCGCCATCAACCCCACCTTCTTCCATCCTCGCGCCGACTACCTGCTACGCGTGCACGGCATGAGCATGAAGGACGTCGGCATTTACGACGGCGACCTGCTGGCCATACACACCTGCCGTGAAGCGCGCAATGGTCAGATCGTCGTAGCCCGACTGGGTGACGAAGTGACGGTCAAGCGCTTCAAACGTGAAGGCAGCAAGGTCTGGCTGCTTGCGGAGAATCCCGAATTCGCGCCCATCGAGGTGAACCTGAAAGAACAGGATCTGGTGATCGAGGGTTTGAGTGTCGGCGTCATTCGCCGATAAATCAGGAGGCGTCATGCAGTTTCCACACGCACCACAGCAAGTACAGTTAACCCTGTTCGAGGCATTCCTGGCCCAGCCGGTCCTGCCGAAGCTGAAAACCGAAGCGCCCGCACGCGTCAGCAGCACCCCGGACGCGTTCAGCGAGTTGTCTTTCCGTGGTGCGCTGGAGCACTGCCAGAATCTGCTGGCGCCGATCCTGCGTGAGCTGAGTGAAGAACAGGATGCCCGCTGGCTGACCCTGATCGCCCCGCCCGCCAGCCTGACGCAGACCTGGCTGCGCGAAGCCGGGCTCAACCGCGAACGTATCCTGATCCTGCAACCACGCGGCAATCAAAGCGCGATGCAACTGGCCTGCGACGCCCTGCGCCTGGGCCGCAGCCACACCGTGGTGAGCTGGCTGAACCCGGTCAGCGCCGCCGCGCGGCAACAACTGACCCGTGCCGCACGCGCCGGTAGCGCGCAAAGCCTGAATATTCGTTTGGGCTGATACTTGAATTGACCCGCGAGAGTCCGGCTTCCTCATTGCGAGGAAGCCCGGTCACCATCAATGAAGGACCCGCGGACCTTCGTCCCGCTCGATCTCACCTTCCACCAGACGACCTGCCATCTGCACGCCAACGCTGAGCATGGCCTTGGCCACCTCTACATGCTGGCCCTGCAGGAACGCCTTGGCATCTTCGGAGAAGTTCAGGGTTACCAACGAACCCTCGTCCTCGGCACGGCGCAGCTCGATCCGGCCATCAGGCAACTCGACAATTTCTAGAAAGGACGTGGGCATATCAGGAATGTTCTCCAGGAAAGACCGGCATTGTAACAGTGACCGTTACGATCAGCACTCACTCAACCCCTCGCGAAAACGGACGGTAAGCTTCTTCAGATTCTGCCGCCACTCCTCCAATTCCTCCCGAGAAAGCGGTGCCACCTCGGGTGCGTCGAGGCTGACAGCATGAATCAACGGCTGAGTAACATCGCCTTTCGGGGCTTTTGTTGCGACCGGCGGTTTGAACAAATCGGAATAAGCTTTTAACAGTCGTGCCAGCCAGGTCTCTGATTGCTGGGCCAGTTCCACCAGTTCGGCCATTTCCGGAATGGCGATCGCTTCCAGCACCTCAGGGGTCAGCAAGGCCTCAGCCCGTGGCGCGGCGGCCTGTGGCAACCGATAGAAGCCGGCGATTTCATGGCACAGCCCCAGCAGTGCACCGTAGAGGTGAAACAACGCTGACTCGCGCTCGGCCTGGAGCAGCGCCTGGGCGTTCATGGCCCGACTCTCCTGAGCCTTGCCCATACCTTCAAGCGCAAGGCCAGCGAAGAAAATTTTCTGATTGGTACGGGTATAGAGTTCCTGGGCCATGAAGGCGCTCTCCGATAAGGCTGCGGGGCGAGGTCTGTCAGTTTCGGGGAAGCGTTTCCCCCGCGCAAGGATCTGTGATGGATAAGGTCCGTCCAGACAAACAAAAAAGCCGTGTCCGACACTGTCAGACACGGCCCTCGAACGCGAAGATCAGCGCTTAGCGCTTGTCTTCGATCTTCCACGCATTGCCGTCATAGAACGCACGCCAGCCGGTCGGCTTGCCTTCCACTTCGGTCTGCACGTACTGCTCCTTGGTCTTGCGGCTGTAGCGAATCACCGCCGGGCGACCATCCGGATCCTTCTGCGGCGCTTCGCAAAGGAAGTGGTACTTCGGATCGATCTCATGCTTGTGCGGGATGATCTCGATCACCAGCGGCGCGCGGGTTTCGCGGTTTTTCGGGAACTGGCTGGCAGCCAGGAACAGCCCGGAAGCACCGTCACGCAGCACGTAGGTGTCGTTGACCTTCTCGCACTTGAGCTCCGGCATGTCCACCTTGTCCATCTTCGGTGGCGCTGCTTCGCCGTTCTTGAGCAGCTTGCGGGTGTTCTTGCACTCCGAGTTGGTGCAACCGAAGAACTTGCCGAAACGCCCGGTCTTGAGCTGCATTTCACTGCCGCACTTGTCGCATTCCAGGCTCGGACCTTCGTAGCCCTTGATCCGGTAGTTGCCTTCCTCGATCTCGTAGCCGGTGCAGTCCGGGTTGTTGCCACAGATGTGCAGCTTGCGCTTCTCGTCCAGCAGGTAGGCATCCATCGCCGTCGAGCAGATCGGGCAACGGTGCTTGCCAAGCAGCACGAGGGATTCGGACTCGCCTTCGTCATCCGCGGCAATCTCGTCGCCCGGCACCAGGTTCACGGTGGCCTTGCAGCGCTCTTTCGGCGGCAGGCTGTAGCCCGAGCAACCGAGGAACACACCGGTGGACGCGGTGCGGATCATCATGTGCCGGCCGCATTCCTTGCATGGAATGTCGGTCGGGGTCGGCTGGTTAGCGCGCATGCCGTTTTCGCTGGCCTCGGCGACCTGCAGCTTCTTGCTGAAATCACCGTAGAACTCGTCCAGCACGTTCTTCCAGTCACGCTCGCCATGGGCCACGTCGTCGAGGTTCTCCTCCATGCCGGCGGTGAAGCCGTAGTCCATGAGGTTGGAGAAGCTCTCCGACAGGCGCTCGGTGACAATGTCGCCCATCTTCTCGGAGTAGAAGCGGCGGTTGTGCAGGGTCACGTAGCCGCGGTCCTGGATGGTGGAAATGATTGCCGCGTAGGTCGATGGACGACCGATACCGCGTTTTTCCATTTCCTTGACCAGACTTGCCTCGGAGTAACGCGCAGGCGGCTTGGTGAAGTGCTGGCTCGGATCAATCTGGATCAGCTTGAGCACTTCGCCCTGGTTCATTTCCGGCAGAACGTCGTCGTCGCCCGGTTTGCTTTGCTGCGGCAGCACCCGGGTGTAACCGTCGAACTTGAGGATGCGGCCCTTGGCGCGCAGCTCGAAATCACCTGCGGCAACGCTGACAGTGGTCGACAGGTACTGCGCCGGTGGCATCTGGCAGGCCAGGAACTGACGCCAGATCAGCTCGTACAGGCGCTCTGCATCGCGCTCCATGCCGCTGAGCTTGCTCGGATGGGTATTGACGTCGGAAGGACGAATCGCTTCGTGCGCCTCCTGGGCGCCTTCCTTGCTGCCGTAGACCAGCGGGGCCTCGGGCAGGTATTTCTTGCCGAATTCGCTTTCGATGTAGCTGCGCGCCATCTCCAGTGCGTCCGTCGACAGGTTGGTCGAGTCGGTACGCATATAGGTGATGTAGCCCGCTTCATAGAGCCGTTGCGCCATCATCATGGTCTTCTTCACGCCGAAGCCGAGGCGATTGCTCGCCGCCTGCTGCAGGGTCGAAGTGATGAAGGGTGCCGACGGCTTGCTGCTGGTCGGGCGGTCTTCGCGCTTGGCCACGGTGTAGCTGGAAGACTTGAGCTTTTCCAGGGCCGCCATGGCCTGTGCTTCGTTCAGCGGCTTGAAGGCCTCGCCTTTTTCCCGGGCAACCTCGAAGCGCACCTTGGCGTTCTTGGCAGTACCGAGGTCAGCGTGGACTTCCCAGTATTCTTCCGGGATGAAGGCACGGATTTCCCGCTCACGCTCCACCACCAGCTTCACGGCTACCGACTGCACGCGGCCGGCCGACAGGCCCCGGGCAATCTTCTGCCACAGCAGCGGCGAGACCATGTAACCGACCACGCGGTCGAGGAAGCGGCGGGCCTGCTGCGCGTTGACCCGGTCGATATCCAGCTCGCCTGGCTGGGAGAAAGCTTCCTGGATGGCCTTCTTGGTGATTTCGTTGAACACCACGCGCTTGTAGCGGCTGTCATCCCCACCGATGGCTTCCCGCAGGTGCCAGGCAATGGCTTCCCCTTCGCGGTCCAAGTCGGTTGCGAGATAGATGGTGTCGGCATCCTTGGCGAGGCGGCGCAGCTCCTCGATCACCTTCTCCTTGCCCGGGAGAATCTCGTACTTGGCTTTCCAGCCATGATCGGGATCGACACCCATGCGGGCGACCAGTTGCTTGCGCGCCTTTTCCTTGGGCGACAGCGCCGGGGCCTCGCCCGCGGTCTTGCCACGCTTGGCAGCCGGTTCCTTGGTGGCACTGGCCGAACCGCTGGTGGGCAGGTCTCGGATATGGCCGATACTCGACTTCACCACGTACTGGTTGCCCAGGTACTTGTTGATGGTCTTGGCCTTAGCCGGGGATTCCACAATGACCAGCGATTTGCCCATGGATCGGAAAATTCCTGAATACTGAAAATAAAAACACGGCAGGTACCTGACGCGGCACCGCTATATATAGTGGCTATAGAATGAGGTCAAGCGCGGGAGTTCAGCCGCCTGCACCATCCGGACGGGAAAACAGTGTCGTTTCCGCCTCAATCAAAGCAAAGCGTGGCACCTGCTCGCCGTCAACTTCGACCGACTCGAGAAACATCGAAAGAGGCCTGACCCAAAGACCGAATTCGCCGTACAGGGCTTGGTAAAACACCACCCACTCCTCGGTCTCGGAATGCTGTGCAACGCTGAAGACACGGTACTCAGGCCCCTTGTAGTGCCGGTATACGCCTGGTTGTATCTGCATGCCGCTGGCCCTCTTGAAAAAAAATTCCGAAAAAACAAAAACCGGGGCACCAGGCCCCGGTTTGGTCAACCACGCGATCAGACGCGCTCGAAGACCGTGGTGATACCCTGACCGAGGCCGACGCACATGGTCGACACGCCGAAGGTACCGCCGTTCTGCTTCATGACGTTGAGCAGAGTGCCGGAAATCCGTGCACCCGAGCAACCGAACGGATGGCCCAAAGCAATCGCGCCGCCGTGCAGGTTAACCTTCTCGTCCATCTTGTCGAGCACTTTCAGATCCTTCAGCACCGGCAGGGCCTGTGCAGCGAAGGCTTCGTTGAGCTCGAAGAAGTCGATGTCGGCAATGCTCAGACCCGCGCGTTTGAGCGCTTTCTGGGTCGCCGGCACCGGGCCGTACCCCATGATCGCCGGGTCGACACCGGCCACCGCCATCGAGCGGATCACGGCCAGCGGCTGGATGCCCAGGTCCTGGGCACGCTGGGCCGACATCACGATCATGCACGAAGCGCCATCGGTGATCTGCGAGGAAGTACCCGCAGTCACGGTCCCGCCTTTCGGGTTGAACGCAGGGCGCAGTGCAGCCAGGCTTTCCAGGGTGGTGTCCGGACGAATGGTTTCATCGTAGTCGAAGACCTTGAGGAAGCCATTCTCGTCGTAACCCTGCATCGGGATGATCTCGTCCTTGAACTTGCCTTCCACGGTCGCCTTGTGGGCGAGCTGGTGGGAGCGCAGACCGAACAGATCCTGCTGTTCACGGCTGATGCCGTGCATTTTGCCGAGCATCTCGGCGGTCAGGCCCATCATGCCCGACGCCTTGGCGGCGTACAGCGACATGTGCGGGTTCGGATCGACGCCGTGCATCATGCTGACGTGGCCCATGTGCTCGACACCACCGACGACGAACACATCACCGTTGCCGGTCATGATCGCCTGAGCGGCGGTGTGCAGCGCGCTCATGGACGAGCCGCACAGGCGGCTGACGGTCTGGCCCGCAGCAGTGTGCGGGATCTGGGTCATCAGCGACGCCATGCGCGCGATGTTCCAGCCCTGCTCCAGGGTCTGGTTCACACAGCCCCAGATCACGTCCTCGACTTCAGCCGGGTCGACCTTGCTGTTGCGCTCCAGGACCTTGCTGATCAGGTGCGCGGACATGTCTTCGGCGCGGGTATTGCGGTGCATGCCACCCTTGGAGCGGCCCATCGGTGTGCGACCGAAGTCGACAATCACCACGTCTCTTGGATTCAGGCTCATATATTTTCTCTCGCTCTATACCGTTGGGCGCTTAACCGAAGAAGCTCTGACCATTTTTGGCCATTTCACGCAGCTTCGCGGTGGGGTGGTACAGCGGACCCAGATCGGCGTACTTGTCTGCCAGGGCAACGAATTCGGCCACACCGATCGAATCGATGTAACGCAGCGCGCCGCCCCGGAAGGGAGGGAAACCAATGCCGTAAACCAGGCCCATGTCGGCCTCGGCCGCGGTTTCGACGATGCCGTCTTCCAGGCAGCGCACGGTCTCCAGGCACAGCGGGACCATCATCCAGTTGATGATGTCTTCATCAGTGACTTCGCGTTGTTCGAAAATGATCGGCTTGAGCACTTCGAGGACCGAGGCGTCAGCGACTTTCTTCGGCTTTCCGCGCTTGTCGGTTTCGTAGGAGTAGAAGCCCTTGCCGTTCTTCTGGCCCAGGCGGTTGGCTTCGTACAGCGCATCGACAGCCGAACGACGATCATCCTTCATGCGGTCCGGGAAGCCCTCGGCCATTACGTCGCGACCGTGGTGGCCGGTGTCGATGCCGACCACGTCCATCAGGTACGCCGGGCCCATCGGCCAGCCAAATTTTTCCATGACTTTATCGATGCGGACGAAGTCCACACCAGCGCTGACCAGCTTGGCGAAACCGCCGAAGTACGGGAACAGCACGCGGTTGACCAGGAAGCCCGGGCAGTCGTTGACGACGATCGGGTTCTTGCCCATTTTCTTGGCGTAGGCCACGGTGGTGGCGACGGCCACTTCACTGGACTTCTCGCCACGGATGACTTCGACCAGCGGCATCATGTGCACCGGGTTGAAGAAGTGCATGCCGACAAAGTTTTCCGGACGCTTGAGCGCCTTGGCCAGCAGGTTGATGGAGATGGTCGAGGTGTTCGAGGCGAGAATCGCATCGTCCTTGACCTGGCCTTCGACCTCGGCCAGAACGGCCTGCTTGACTTTCGGATTTTCGACCACGGCTTCAACGACGATGTCGACGTTGGCGAAATCGCCGTAGGACAGGGTCGGACGAATCGCGTTCAGCGCCTCGGCCATCTTGGCCGGGGTCAGACGGCCTTTTTCGACGCGCTTGCCAAGCAGCTTGGAGGCTTCGTTCAGGCCCAGCTGGATGGCTTCCTCGCGGATATCCTTCATCAGGATCGGCGTGCCCTTGACCGCGGACTGGTAGGCGATACCGCCACCCATGATGCCGGCGCCGAGTACGGCGGCCTGCTTCACGTCATGGGCGATTTCGTCGTGGGCCTTGGCTTTGCGCTTGAGTTCCTGGTCGTTCAGGAACAGGCCGATCAGGCTTTCGGCAACCGAAGTCTTGGCCAGTTTGGCGAAGCCGGCGGCCTCGACTTCCAGCGCCTTGTCCCGACCGAAGTTGGCGGCTTTCTGGATGGTCTTGATCGCTTCGACCGGCGCTGGGTAGTTCGGGCCGGCCTGGCCAGCAACGAAGCCCTTGGCGGTTTCGAAGGCCATCATCTGCTCGATGGCGTTGAGCTTGAGTTTTTCCAGCTTCGGCTGACGCTTGGCCTTGTGGTCGAACTCGCCGCTGATGGCGCGCTTGATCAGGTCCAGAGCTGCTTCAGCCAGCTTCTCGGGGGCGACAACAGCGTCGACAGCGCCAACTTTCAGCGCGTCTTCAGCACGGTTTTCCTTGCCCGATGCGATCCACTCGACCGCGTTGTCGGCGCCGATCAGGCGCGGCAGGCGAACGGTACCGCCGAAGCCCGGGTAGATACCCAGTTTGACTTCCGGCAGGCCGATCTTGGCGCTGCTGGACATGACGCGGAAGTCGGCCGCGAGGCACATTTCCAGGCCGCCGCCCAAGGCGATGCCGTTGATGGCAACGACAGTCGGCACGCCGAGGTCTTCAAAGTCGCTGAAAATGCGGTTGGCTTCCAGGTTGCCGGCGACCAGGTCGGCCTCGGGCAGCTTGAAGTTATCGACAAACTCGGTGATGTCCGCGCCGACGATGAAGACGTCCTTGCCACTGCTGACAATCACGCCTTTGATCGATGCGTCGGCCTTGATGGTGTCCACCGCCTGACGCAGTTCGTTCAGGGTAAGACGGTTGAATTTGTTGACGGACTCACCCTTGAGGTCGAACTTCAGTTCGACGATGCCGCTTTCAAGAGCCTTAACCGTGATGGCTTTACCTTCGTAAATCATCAACTGATCTCCACGATATGGAAGCTGAACTGTACACGCTGATCGCTGTGACGACGGTCGACCGGCTCATGGCCGTTGGATGTCGATCCGTTGTCCCAGACATACCCGTCAGCGCGATAGTCGGGATTCTGTACGAGCTTTCTGACGATACAAACGCTCAATTCATACGCCCGTTTGATTCGGGTGTGCACACAGTTACCGAAATGGTCGGCTTTGTCAAACCCCCATGAGCGCTGGACAAACGCGACTTTCCGGTCATTTCTGGTTGAGACTTGAGCAACTCGCCATGACGGTGATCCACCATCATTCACGTAAGCGATTAGACGTTGCGCGCGGCAAATGGATCCGGTGCATAAACAGCGTGGAGGAGAAAAAAGAAGGGCGTTTTACCGGGCACGAAAATAAATCGCGCACTACACTGCGAGCTACTGAAGCACTTCCCGGCCTGCCTGGCCTTTTTTTCGATGCATGCAGCCCGCCCGGGAAACCTGGCGGGCTTTTTCATGCGAGGGTTTTCAACGCATCAGCAACATCCTGCAACACCGAGGCATCCTCACGCTCACCCCAGCAGAGGGCGACCATCTGCGCAGTGGCCTCGACTTTATAGACACTCGCCGGCAACCGCTTGAGCTGTTCCAGCACCCGCTCATCGACGCAGGGCTCGCGCCACTGGTTGAGCCAGGTGCCCGGCGTGGTTTGCCAATAACACCAGACATCGCTGCTGCCACGGCGTCGGCCCTGATGGTATTGCGCACAGGTGCCCGGTGGTTCTTCCGGCAGCCAGTGCGGCCAGGTCTGCGGTGCAAGCTGCATCGCCAGCCCCATGCGTCGAGCCTCCAGGCGCAGCGCCATACGCCCGCTCATGCGCCGCGAAGGCAACAGCCAGGCCAGCGGACTGAGGATCAGCGCGAGGATTGACACTACTACCCAGACCGTCATATCTGTTATTCCTATCAAGACTTTGCAAATGAGCTGGTTAGCCGCACTGGATGCGATCAGCCTGAAACGGACCATACTTTAACTATCGCGATTGTCAGGAGAGCCTCTCATGCCCTACGAACACATACTGGTCGCCGTCGACCTGACCGAAGAATGCGACCCGGTCATCAAACGCGCCCGCGAGCTGGCCACCCCGGGCAATGCCAAAGTGTCGCTGGTACATATCGTCGAGCCGATGGCCATGGCGTTTGGTGGCGACGTGCCGATGGACCTGTCGCAACTGCAACAGCAGCAGTTCGACCAGGCCAAGGAGCGCCTGGAGCGTCTGTTCAACAAATACCCGGAAATCAATCGCGGCGATTCGCACCTGACCTATGGCCAGCCACGCCAGGAGATCCACCAGTTGGCCAAGGAGCAGAAATGCGACCTGATCGTGGTCGGCAGCCATGGCCGCCACGGCCTGGCCCTGCTGCTCGGCTCAACCGCCAATGACGTGCTGCACGGCGCGCCGTGCGATGTCCTGGCGGTCCGCCTGCAGAAGAAAGCCGAGTAACGCAAAAAGGCCCGGAGCTTTCGCTCCGGGCCCCTTCCCGCCTCAACCGTCCAGTTCGGCCCAGCGCTCGACCAGCACGTCCAGCTCTGCCTGCATCCGCTCGAGGTCAGCCAGCACCTTGCTGGTGTGCTCGCTGGACTTCTGATAGAAGCCCGCATCGGAAATCTGCAGCTGGATCGCGGCGATCTTCTGTTCAACCGCCTCAATCTGGCCCGGCAGGGCTTCCAGCTCGCGCTGGAACTTGTAGCTGAGCTTTTTCTTGGTATCCGCAGCCGCTGCAACCGGCGCAGCCTCGGCCACAGGCGCGGTGACCACCGCGGTGTTCAGCTCGGACTTGCCGGACTTGCTCTCGCTGACGCCCAGCAGACGCGGCGAACCGCCCTGGCGGATCCAGTCCTGATAGCCGCCGACATACTCGCGTACCTTGCCCTCGCCCTCGAACACCAGGGTGCTGGTCACCACGTTGTCGAGGAATGCCCGGTCGTGGCTGACCATCAGCACGGTGCCCTTGTAGCCCGCCAGTACTTCTTCCAGCAGCTCCAGGGTTTCCACGTCGAGGTCGTTGGTCGGTTCGTCGAGTACCAGCAGGTTGGCCGGCTTGCTGAACAGCTTGGCCAGCAGCAACCGCGCACGCTCGCCCCCGGACAGCGCCTTGACCGGCGTGCGCGCACGCTGCGGGCTGAACAGGAAGTCACCCAGGTAGCTCAGGACATGGCGGCTCTGGCCGTCGATATCGATGAAGTCGCGACCTTCGGCAAGGTTGTCGATAACGGTCTTTTCCAGCTCCAGCTGATTGCGCAACTGGTCGAAGTAAGCCACTTCCAGACGCGTACCCGAATCAACCTTGCCGGCGGTCGGCTCCAGGTCACCCAGCATCAGCTTGAGCAGCGTGGTCTTGCCGGTACCGTTGGCACCCAGCAGGCCGATACGGTCCTCGCGCTGCAGGACCATCGAGAAATCCTTGACCAGGGTCGGGCCGCCGGGGTGAGCGAAGCTGACGTTTTCCAGCACCATCACCTGCTTGCCGGACTTCTCCGCGGACTCGATCAGGATATTGGCCTTGCCCTGGCGCTCACGACGTTCGCTACGCTCGACCCGCAGCGCCTTCAGCGCACGCACACGGCCTTCGTTACGGGTACGCCGGGCCTTGATGCCCTGGCGGATCCAGACTTCTTCCTGGGCCAGGCGCTTGTCGAACAGCGCGTTGGCGGTTTCCTCGGCGGCCAGTGCGGCCTCCTTGTGCACCAGGAAGCTGGCGTAGTCGCCGTTCCAGTCGATCAGGCCGCCACGGTCCAGTTCAAGAATGCGCGTGGCCAGGTTCTGCAGGAAGGAACGGTCGTGGGTGATGAACAGCACCGCGCCGCCGAAACCGCTGAGGGCATCTTCCAGCCAGGCGATGGCACCGATGTCCAGGTGGTTGGTCGGCTCGTCGAGGAGCAGCAGGTCCGGTTCGCACACCAGCGCCTGCGCCAGCAGTACGCGGCGGCGCCAGCCACCGGACAGCTCGGCCAGGGTTTTGTCGGCCGGCAACTGCAGGCGGCTCAGGGTGCTGTCCACCAGTTGCTGCAAGCGCCAGCCGTCGCGGGCTTCCAGGTCCTGCTGGACGTGCATGAGTTTTTCCAGATCGGCATCGGTATGGATGTTCTGGCTCAGGTGGTGGTACTCGGCGAGCAAAGCGCCGACGCCGGCCAGGCCTTCGGCAACCACGTCGAACACGGTACGGTCGTCGGCTACCGGCAATTCTTGCGGCAGCTCACCGATTTTCAGCCCCGGCGCACGCCAGATTTCGCCGTCATCGGCCTTTTGGTCGCCCTTGACCAGGCGCATCATGCTCGATTTGCCGGTGCCGTTGCGGCCGATGATGCAGACCCGCTCACCACGGGCGATCTGCCAGGACACCTTGTCCAGTAAGGGCATGGTGCCAAAAGCGAGGGACACATCGCTGAATTTGAGCAGGGTCATGTTGTTCTCCAGAAAGCGGGCGCGCATTCTACCTGACTTGACCGGGCAACACAGTACACATGGCCGTCCGCCAGCCCGCAGCGCGTTACATCCGGATGCAAGCACAATGCTTTCATCCGGCGCGGGCAAACGGCTAAGCTTAAGCCCGTGAACCCACAGTGCTGGCGACGCCGACACTCGTTTTGGTCAACTGTCTGGAAGTATCATGCGCCGCCTGCTCAACATCGTTTCCTGCCTGCTCCTCTCGGCCTCCGTGGCCGGTGCCGTGCAGGCTGCCGACCTCGCCCAACAACGCCAGATGTACGACGAAGCCAAGCGCGCGCTGGCCAAGGGCGATACCGGGCCCTACCGACGTTACGCCGCCGCCCTGCAAGATTATCCGCTGGAGCCGTACCTGGCCTACGACGAGCTGACCGCGCGACTCAAGACCTCCAGCAATGCCGAGATCGAGAGCTTCCTGGCCAAGAATGGCGACCTGCCCCAGGCCAACTGGATGAAGTTGCGCTGGTTGCGCTGGCTCGCCGAGCGCGGCGAGTGGCAGACCTTCATCAAGTACTACGATCCCAAACTCAATTTCACCGAACTGGACTGCCTCAACGGCCAATACCAGTTGGGCCACGGCCTGCGCGCCGAAGGCTTCGCCACCGCAGAAAAACTCTGGCTGGTAGGCAAGTCGCAACCGGCCGCCTGTGACGTACTGTTCGACCAGTGGGCCGCCCAGGGCCAACTGACCGAAGCCAAGCGCTGGCAGCGCACCAAGCTGGCAGCCCAGGCGCGCAACTACGCGCTGGCCACCAATCTGGTGAAGACCCTGCCGACCCTCGGCGAACAAGGCCGCCTGCTGATCGATGTCGCGCAGAAGCCGGAACTGCTCAATCAGCCGTCGCGCTTCGTGCCGGTCAACGAAGCGATGTCCGATGTGGTCAGCCTCGGCTTGCGCCGCCTGGCCCGTCAGGACCCGGACCGGGCCATGGCGCTGCTGGACGACTACGCCACCCGCATGCATTTCTCCAGCGACGAAAAAGTCGCCATCGCCCGCGAAATCGGCCTGACCCTGGCCCGCCGCTACGACCCGCGCGGCCTCGACCTGATGACCCGCTACGACCCGCAACTGCGCGACAACACCGTCAGCGAATGGCGCCTGCGCCTGCTGCTGCGCCTGGGTCGCTGGGAAGATGCCTACGAACTGACCAAGCGCCTGCCGCAGGATCTGGCCACCACCAACCGCTGGCGCTACTGGCAGGCCCGCAGCCTGGAGCTGGCCCAGCCGCAGAACCCGCAAATCCCGTTGCTGTACAAGACCGTGGCGCGCGAGCGTGACTTCTATGGTTTCCTCGCCGCCGACCGCGCACAAACGCCGTACCAGTTGAACAACAAGCCGCTGGTGATCAGCCAGCAACTGATGAACAAGGTGCGCAATACCCCGGGCGTGCGCCGGGCGCTGGAATTCCATGAGCGGGGGCAGATCGTTGACGGTCGCCGCGAGTGGTACCACGTCAGCCGTCACTTCAACCGCGACGAAATGGTCGCCCAGGCGCGCATCGCCTACGACCTGCGCTGGTACTTCCCGGCCATTCGCACCATCAGCCAGGCGCAATATTGGGATGACCTGGATATCCGCTTCCCGATGGCCCACCGCGACACGCTGGTACGCGAAGCCAAGGTGCGCGGCCTGCATTCGAGCTGGGTATTCGCCATCACCCGCCAGGAAAGTGCGTTCATGGACGACGCCCGCTCCAGCGTCGGCGCCAGCGGCCTGATGCAACTGATGCCGGCAACCGCCAAGGAAACCGCACGCAAGTTCAGCATTCCGCTGGCTTCGCCGGCCCAAGTACTCAACCCGGACAAGAACATCCAGCTCGGCGCGGCGTACCTGAGCCAGGTCCATGGTCAGTTCAACGGCAACCGGGTGCTCGCCTCGGCGGCGTATAACGCCGGCCCCGGCCGCGTGCGTCAGTGGCTACGCGGTGCGGACCACCTGAGTTTCGACGTCTGGGTCGAATCGATCCCATTCGACGAAACCCGCCAGTACGTGCAGAACGTGCTGTCTTATGCGGTGATCTACGGGCAGAAGCTCAATTCGCCGCAGCCGCTGGTGGATTGGCATGAGCGTTATTTCGACGACCAGTGATTGGACTCGGGGCCCGCTTTAGCGGGCCTTCGCGAGCAAGCTCGCGCCTACAATGCCCCTGTAGGAGCGAGCTTGCTCGCGAATGGGCCCAAGCTTTTACTCCAGCACCTCAATCGCCATCCCCACCTCAAGCACACCCTCGCCATCAGCCACCAGGTTCTGGCCGAACATGGCCTCCCCTTCTTTCTGCCGATAATTCATCAGCGTGGCAAACGGCTCGCGGTCCGGGCTGCGTTCGCCGGTGGCCGGGTCGATGGTGGTGAGGATGCAGCGCCCGCACGGTTTGACCACGCGGAAAGTCTGCTGGCCAATACGAATACGTTTCCAGCCGTCCTCGGCGAATGGTTCGCTGCCCTCGATAACCAGATTCGGACGAAAACGCATCATTTCCATGGGGCGACCGACCCGCTGTGTCAGGTCATCAAGCGACGCCTGACCAATCAGCAGCAGCGGGAAACCGTCGGCGAAGGCCACGCGGTCACTGTTTTCGCCATAGCCAGAAGGCAAGTAGCGTGTGCGCTTTTCAGGCACATGCACCAGGCGCACCGCACGCCCCATAAAGGCGCTCAGCCACTCCGCCGCCCCATCGCCGGCATCCGGAACCTGGAGGGTATCGCGCCAGATGGTCACGCCACGCAGCGCATCGTCCGGGCTCGGCACCGCGACATGCAGCGTTGGCTGGCCCGGTGCATTGAGCAGCAGTCCGCCGTCAGCCGCATACAGCGCCGACAACTGGCTCATCTGTGGGAAAGCGCGTTGGGTCAGAAAACGGTTGTTGCCAGCATCCACCAGCATCCAGCGACGATCACCGGCCAGGCCCAGCAGCCCGGCGGGCGACTGCTGCAGCGCTTCGCCCTGCGCGGATTTGACCGGGTAACGATAAAGCGCACTCAAACGCATGAGCCGATGCTCCCTGACGAAAAAGCGCAGCTTACACCCGATGCCCGGCAATGGCTGCCGGGCAGGCGTGGGGTCAGACGGTGGCTTCGTCAAGCATCAGGCGCTGGCGAACCACATCCACCAGGCGGTCAGGCTGGAATTTGGAGAGGAAGTTGTCGCAACCGACCTTCTTCACCATGGATTCGTTGAAGCTGCCGGACAGCGAGGTGTGCAGTACCACGTACAGTGCGCGCAGACGCGGATCGTTGCGGATCTCCGTGGTCAGGCGATAGCCGTCCATTTCCGGCATTTCGGCGTCGGTGAAGATCATCAGCAGTTTTTCACAGACATCCTCGCCAGCATCCGCCCAGCCCTTGAGCATTTTCAGGGCCTTGAGGCCATCGCTGGCCACGTGCAACTTCACACCCAACTGGGAGAGGGTTTCACGCAATTGCGCCAGGGCCACAGTGGAGTCGTCCACCAGCAGCACTTCGCGGCCATAGGCGCGGCGCAGGACCGGATCGTCGAGCTTTTCCCGGGAAACCTTGGCGTTGTACGGCACGATTTCCGCCAGCACCTTTTCTACGTCGATGATTTCCACCAACTGCTCGTCGACCTTGCTGATGGCGGTGAGGTAATGCTGACGCCCCGCGCTGGTTGGCGGCGGCAGGATGGCTTCCCAGTTCATGTTGACGATGCGGTCGACGCCACCGACGAGGAAGGCCTGCACCGAGCGGTTGTACTCGGTGACGATGATGGTGCTGTTCGGACCCGGTTCCAGGGGACGCATACCAATGGCTTGCGACAGGTCGATAACCGGCAGGGTCTGGCCGCGCAGGTTGACCACGCCGCAGACGTATGTGTGGCGCTGGGGCATCAGGGTCAGCTTGGGCAACTGCAGGACTTCCTGCACCTTGAAGACGTTGATCGCGAACAACTGCCGCCCCGCGAGGCGAAACATGAGGATTTCCAGGCGGTTCTCGCCTACCAGCTGTGTCCTTTGGTCTACCGAGTCGAGAATGCCAGCCATTGAATCCCCCAGGCTTGTTGCAAAAGGTAAATATGCATCGGCCTTATATCGGCCGCTTATGCGACAGCTTGACCCTATGAAGAAAATGCTGCGTGAAGCGTTGATATCACTTTAGCATCATGCTTTACTGCACTCACAGTTTTTCCTGCCATCCCGCTCCGCAACGGGGCCACACCTTAAATTCCTCATCAGGGAAACCCCTACCATCAATCGGGAGGGACCTGATGTTCGTGAAATCAGTTAGCCATTAATGTGACGCCATTCTCAATGCATGAATGGAGTCGGGCCCTTGTTCGCTATCACTTCGCTGTGGCCAGCCTCTGTCCCTGACCTGTCACCCGTCTGCTTCCAGGCCTGTTGCCTATGCCAGCCAGGAGCCGACTGATGCTGAACGACTCACCGGATATGAGCCCGCTACACGATTTCCTGGATGACGCCCACGCACTCTTGAGCCGCGCCCACGACTGCTTGCAACATTTCCAGTTGATTGGCGAGGATGCGGATGCCAGTGATTGCCTGATCAGCACCCTCCGCACCCTTATGGAAAAAGCCGGGCCTCGGGAGCAGGTGCAGATCGCCGATTTCTGCGAGCAACTGATTGCCCTGCTGGAACCGGGCCATCCCCGTAACCCGCTGCGTGGAACGGCGCTGGGTATCCTTGAAGCATGCCTGAGCCTGCTGGCCTGGCAGATCGAGTTGATCGATCCGTTTACCGGTTCACTGAATCTGGATAGTGAAGAACAACAGGAGTTGCTCACACATCTGGACAAGGCACTCGATCCTGCGCGGACGCCGTGCAATCAATCCGTCGAAAACGTCTGATCAGCTCGCGCGCTGCATCCCAGAGCCTTCAGCAGCGCACGGAAAGATGATCGAAGACAAACAAACGACAACTAAGCTCACACGAAAAACTTGTCCGGCATACAGCATGCTAGTGTTTTGCGTGCACTAACGTGTAACTAAGCACAGCCGTCTAAAACAACTCTGCCGATTTGGAAAAAGTACATCCGACTTTTTAATGAACGTTTAAGTTCGCCAGTCGTAGTGGCAAAGTGCTAGAATCCGCGCCAGGCGGAACGCCCGTACCAGCCCGCAAAACCTGACTATTCAGACCAATTATCGGCCCGCGACCATTCGACCCCGAAGTGATACCATGCGCCGCTCCGAGCCGGTTGCCGACTGTTGCCACTGCTGGAACATGGCGCTTTCAGCGCACTAAAAAAGTGCCTGACCGCCCGTTGCAACATGATGATAAAAGTTGTTGAAGGCCCCTCTAAAAAGCCTTTCAATCAACCCCGAACTGGCTTTGAAAAGTGATACTCCAGTGGCTTCATTTTCCGTGCACTCAAGCCTCAAGACCTTCACCCGGCACCCACGCGGCACGGCCCTGTTGCAGCGTGCGATAGCACTGACTTGCCTGGCTTCGCTGGCGGTTGCCCTGGCCTGCTACTTCAGCGCCACGCCACTGCCCCCGATCCTGCTGGTGCTACAGGCCATCACCCTGCTGGGCGTGCTCGTCACGATACGCAAACCCAAAGACGTGATCGTCATGACCCCGCAGGAGCTGGCCGACCGCCTGCTCAAGGTGCAGGAAAGCGAGCGGCTGCGCCTGAGCCGCGAACTGCACGACGACATCGGCCAACTGCTGACCGCCGCCAAGCTGCAGGCCGAATGGCTGCAACGGCGCCTGCCGGAAACCCTGCAGGATTCGTGCGCCGCCTTGCGCGATACCCTTGACGAAACCCTTTCCCACGCCCGCAGCCTGGCCACCAGCCTCGCTCCGCGCCAGCTCAACAGCCTCGGCTTGGAAGCCAGCCTGCGCACGCACCTCTCGCGCACGCTGGACAACACCGACGTGCGTTGGAGCCTCGAATGCAAAAGCCGCCTGGACGGCCTCCCGGAAGAGATGGTCATGGCCGCCTTCCGTATCACGCAGGAAGCGATAACCAACGTTTTGCGCCATGCCCGGGCGCGAAACCTGATCGTGCAGTTTCAGCGCAAGCCGGAAGGCCTGTCGCTATCGATCAGTGACGATGGCCAGGGTTTCCTGCCCTCTTCCCACCCCGGCGAGGAAGGCCAGTGCGGAATGGCCGGCATGGCCGAACGCGCGCACCTGCTCAATGGCAGCCTGACGGTCCACAGCGAGCCTGGCAAAGGCTCGCGGATCGACGCGCTCCTTCCCTGGGCACCCCGCTCGCGCGAGCGCGCCAACTCAAGTAAGACTTCATGACTTGTAAATTGCTGCTGGTTGACGACCATTCCCTGATCCGTGCCGGCGTCCGCGCCCTGGTATCCGATATTCCCGGCTACACCGTCGTGGGCGAAGCCAGCGATGGCAGCCAACTGGTCGACCTGATCCACGAACTGGACCCGGACATCGTCCTGCTCGACCTGTCTATGCGCGCCATCGGCGGCCTTGAGGCCCTCAGCCACCTGCAGGCCGAAGGCAGCCGCTGCAAGGTGCTGATCCTGTCGATGCACACCGACCCGGACCTGATCATGCAGGCGCTGGAAACCGGCGCCCATGGCTACCTGCTCAAGGACACCACCGCCACCGAGCTGGAACAGGCCCTCGCTGCCCTGAGCAATGACGAGCGCTACCTCAGCCCGGCCATCGCCCACACGGTGATCAACCAGGCGCTGCTGCGCACGCAGAAGGTGGAACCGGCGGAGAACCACAACCTCACCGCTCGCCAACTGGAAATCCTGCGCCTGATCGTGCGCGGCAAGTCCACCCGGGAAATCGCCAACGGCCTCGGCCTGAGCGTCAAGACCGTGGAAACCCACCGCTCGCAGATCATGAAGCGCCTGCAGATCTACGACGTGGCCGGTCTTGTGCTGTTCGCCGTGCGCGAGCAGATCATCAGCCTCGACGACTGAGCAGCGGCGACCCTGCCGGCATGTGCACCCGCAACGCGCCGGGCAGCACCCGGAAGCGCAGGCTTTCGCCTTGCAGCGGTTCGCCGTCGAGGTTGATGTCCAGCCCTTGCGAGCCCTTGACCTCGACCCACGGCAGCCGGGCACGGATGAACATGCTGTCCAGCCCCAGGCCGCCGCTGAGCAGGTCGCGCAGGGTGCCGACCACCTCCTGCGGCGCCGGCAGGATGCTGATGTCCAGCAGCCCGTCATCCACCAGCGCCTCCGGGCACAGCTCATGGCCACCGCCGGCCTGGCGGCCATTACCGATGCCCAACGCCAGCAACTCGCCCTGCCAATGGAAATCCGGCCCTTGCAGGCTCACGGAGGCGGCGCTCAATTCGCTGAAACGCGACAGACCGGTGAACAGATAGGCCGCGGCGCCGAGAACCTTTTTCAGGTCCTCCGAGGTGTTGGCGGTCACCTGGCTGCCAAAGCCACCGGTGCCCATATTGAGAAACACCTCACCGCCGACCTCACCCAGATCGATCGACGTCGCCTCGCCCTCCAGCAACGCCAGCGCTGCCTGTGGCTCCAGCGGAATGCCGGCGGCGCGAGCGAAATCGTTGGCGGTACCCAGCGGCAACAGCACCAGGCTGGCATCGCTGTCGGCATCGGCCATGGCGTGCACCACATCCCGCAGCGTGCCGTCGCCACCACCCGCGATCAGCTGCGGATAACCGGCCGCCAGCGCTTCATGCACCAGCCGCTGGGCATCTCCGCCCTCCCAGGTCAGGCGCACATCCAGTTGCCAACCGCGCTCGCGCATGCCCTGCACTGCGGCGCGGACGTCTTCGTTCATCGCCTGCTTGCCATGCAGAATCAGCAGCGCTTTGCGTTCGCTCATCGATAGACCCCTTCTCGGCCGGACATTCAACTCCCTATCTCGACCACAAGCGACAGGCAGTTGCTGCACATCGCACACGTAAAGTTCTGCAATCTTACGAATGACATTTGAAAGATCCCCCAAGCACGACCATGCTTCGACAAATAATTGGCTAAATTCACCAAGCCAATCAGACAAGTCACTTAATTGACGAAAGATGATCCGTGATGCCCGCAGCGTCGTCACGTCGGAGCCAGCACCGAGCTGACGCCGCGGGCGTTTTCATTCCACCCGCCCAAGCCCCTCCGGCAAGCGAGGAAGTGTCATGCGCGTACTTTGGACACTGCCCTACCTCCCCTGGCCCACCACCAGTGGCAGCAAGACCCGCCAGTTCAATCTGTTGCGCGGCCTGGCGCAGCGAGGTCATCGCATCACTCTGCTGACCCAGTCCAGGGTGCCCCTGACCGAGCCGGCGCGACAGGCGCTGATGCCGCTGGTGGAACGCCTGATCGTACTGCCGCGCCGTCCTTTGCACAGCCCGCTCAATCTGCTGGCGGCGCTCAATGTCAGCTACCCGATGCGCACCAGCATCAATGGCCTCGCTCCACACCTGCGTCACCGCTTCGAAGCGCTACTGCAGGAGCATTGGGACGTGATCCAGATCGAGCACAGCTACAGCTTCCAGCCGTTCGAACGGGCACTGCAGGCCAGCGGCCTGCCGTTCATCGTCAGCGAACATCAGGTCGAATGGCGCAAGGGCGCCGCCTGCCAGGACCGCCTGCCGCTATGGCTGCGCCCGTTCAACAGCTTCGACGGCTGGCGCTACCGCCATTGGGAAACCCGCGTACTGAAGCAGGCCAGCGAAGTGGTAGCAGTGAGCCCCTACGATGCCCGGCAGATCAGCGAAATGACCGGCCGGCCGACGCAGGTGGTGGTGAACGGCGTCGATTGCGACCACTACCAGGACATCCGCTTCTGCCCGCGCAGCCAGCGCCTGTTGTTCGTCGGCAACTTCGAGCATTGCGCCAACCAGGAAGCCATCGAATGGGCGCTGGACGAGATCCTGCCGCAAGTCTGGCAAAGCAACCCGGCGGTACGCCTCGCCATCGCCGGCCATGCGCTGCCGGATCACTGGAAACTGCGCTGGGACGACCCGCGCATCGAGTGGGTCGGCTACCTGCCGGACCTGCGCGAACTGCAAAAACACTCAGCGATCTTCTTCGCCCCGCTGCGCCAGAGTGGCGGCTGCAAGATCAAGCTGCTCGAAGCCATGGCCGCAGGACTGCCAGTGGTGACCACCCGCGAGGGCGTTTCGGGGCTGCAGGTTCGTTGTGGCGAGCATTACCTGGGTGGTGATGCGGGAGATGACCTGGCCCTGACCATCACCCAACTGCTCAACCAGCCCCAGCGGATGCAGCAGTTGTCCGAGGCAGGACGAGTGTTTGTTCGCGAGCGGCATGACTGGAGCGTGGCGGCGGCACAACTGGAAGGGGTTCATGCGCGGCTGGCCAGTCGGCCAGTGGCGATTGGGGATGTGATGGGCGGGATCATGCCGTTGACCTGAAAATGGGGTGGCTACACCGCATCGCGAGCAAGCTCGCTCCTACAGGCTGGAGCGAGCTTGTTCGCGATAAGGCCGCCAGACCGTCGCGATGCGACCTCAGCCAAGCAACTCACTCAGCGGAATGAACTGCACGATATCCCCCTGCATCGGCGTCGTGCCTTCCAGCACTTCCACCAGCCCCTCGGCCCAGGCGGCGCTGCGCAGCACGCCGGAGCTCTGGTTGCGGTAGATCAGCGCCTTGCCCTGCTCCAGGCGAGCACGCAGGTATTCGCGGCGATTGCCAGACTTCGGCCAGTCGAAGCCAGCCGGCACGGCGAACTGCAATGGTTTGACCTCCTGCACGCCCTGACGGCGCAGCAGATAAGGCCGGGTCAGCAAACCGAAAGTGACCAGCGTCGAAGCCGGATTGCCAGGCAGGCCGATCACCGGCACGCCGTTGTACTGGCCAACCGTCAGAGGCTTGCCGGGCTTGATCGCCAGCTTCCACAACGCGAGTTCCCCCGCCTCGCGCAGGGCGACACCCAGGTAATCGGCCTCCCCCACGGAAACACCGCCAGTGGACAGGATCAGGTCAACATCACCGAGCCCTCCCAGGCATTGCCGGGTCTTTTCCAGATCGTCCGGGAGGATTCCGGCATCCACCACTTCGCAGCCCAAACGCTGCAACCAACTGCACAGCAGGCGGCGGTTGCTGTTGTAGATCTGTCCCGGACCCAGCGGCTGACCCGGCTCGACCAGCTCATCCCCGGTAGACAACACCGCAACCCGCACCCGCCGCACCACCGTGACTCGGCCATAGCCGAGGGTGGCCGCGAGGCCCAACTCGATCGGGCCAAGACGGGTTCCGGCCACCAGCACCAACTCGCCGGCGCGGGTTTCCTGGCCTTGCGGGCGAATGTTCTGGCCCGTGCTCAAGGCTTCGGTGAAGCGCACGCGCTGGTCATCCAGCACTTCGGCGTTTTCCTGCATTTCTACGCAATCAGCGCCCGCGGGCACCGGAGCTCCGGTGAAGATTCGCGCGCACGTGCCAGGTTGCAGCGGCTCGGGCGATTGCCCGGCGAAGATCCGCTGGCTGACCGGCAGCGGCTCGCCCTGCCAGTCGCTCACGCGCAGGGCGTAGCCATCCATGGCGCTGTTCGGCCAGGGCGGGAGGTCGAGGGTGGCGTGCAGGTCATTGGCCAACACCCGACCCTCGGCATCCGCCAGGGTGACGTCTTCGACTTCAGTAATCGGCGCCGCCTCGGCCAGCGCCAGCAGGCGTTCGAGCGCCGCCTCGACCGGCAGCAGCGGCTTGGCCGCCGGCAACTCAGCCACGGCTTTCACAGGGCGCGGCCTGCTTCAGGTGCGGAACGAAATTGCACGGGCGATGACGGTTGTCCAGTTGCTCGGCGAGGATGCCGTCCCAACCGGTGCGTACCGCATTGGTCGAACCCGGCAGGCAGCACACCAACGTGCCATTGGCCAGACCGGCCAAGGCGCGGGACTGCACGGTGGAGGTGCCGATATCGGCCAACGAAATCTGCCGGAACAGCTCGCCGAAGCCATCGACCTGCTTGTCGAGCAAACAGGTGACCGCCTCGGGGGTGCTGTCGCGACCGGTGAAACCGGTGCCGCCGGTAATCAGCACGACCTGCACCACCTCTTCGGCGATCCAGGTGGCGACCTGGGCGCGGATCTTGTACAGGTCGTCCTTGAGCAGTACCCGCTCAGCGAGGTTGTGACCGGCCTCGGTGAGGCGATCGACGAAGACCTGGCCGGAGGTATCGGTTTCCAGCGTGCGCGTGTCGCTGACAGTCAACACGGCGATATTGAGTGGCACGAAGGGGGCGTCTGCCTTGGCTTTCATGGCATTGGGTCCGTTGAAGAATGGGAATGGGCGGTGTTATATCACAGGGAAAGAGGCCCCGCGCAGCCTAGCCGACCGGGTATTGCGCCCGGTCAATGACGCGATTAACCGCTACGCTAATGATCGCAAGGAACTTGCTGTAACCGTATGCGTCTGAAGAACAATACCCGGCCTTCACCTATTGGAGATTCACCATGATTCAACGGACCCTTCCCGCTTTCCTGCTCGCCCTCGGTATTGGCGCCCTCGCCGGTTGCGCTTCGCCGACCGTCATTACCCTCAACGATGGCCGTGAGATTCAAGCCGTCGACACCCCGAGCTTCGACGAAGATTCCGGCTTCTATGAGTTCGAACAACTGGACGGCAAGCGCACCCGCGTCAACAAGGACCAGATCCGCACCGTCAAAGAGCTCTAAGAGCAGCCACACGTTTCAAGCCCCAAGCTGCAAGAGAAGACCGCGTCCCATCCCGCGCTTTCTTGCGGCTTGAAGCTTCCAGCGCGAAGCGGCTCCGCGGGGCTTGTAGATGGAAATATTTTGAGTAAAATTTTCCTCATCGGAGTGTAGCGCAGCCAGGTAGCGCGTCTCGTTCGGGACGAGAAGGCCGCAGGTTCGAATCCTGTCTCTCCGACCAGATCGCTCATCGTCCAAGCCCGCATCTCGCGGGCTTTTTCGTGTACGCCCCCGTTTTTTCCTGGAGTGGTCCGGCAAGCCCGGAGTGCTTCATTTCGCGTGCCTGATCGCACGCTTTTTCCTTGAGGTTGTTTTTCATGCGCAAGACTTTTGTCGCCGTCACTCTGGGCCTGCTGTTCGCACAAGGCGCCGTCGCGGGCGATGGCACTGCTGCACTGGGCGGTGGCCTGGGCGGTGCACTGGGTAATGTGGTCGGCCAGCAGATCGGTGGCAGCACTGGCGCGGCGATCGGTGCCGGTGTCGGCGGTGCGGCGGGTGGTGCCGTAGCGGCGAAGAAAGGCAACAAGGCCAAGGCAGCGGTCGGTGGTGGCTTGGGTTCGGCAGGTGGTTCGTTGCTGGGCAACAAGCTCGGTGGCAGCACCGGTGCGACGATTGGCGCCGGCTTGGGCGGGGCCGCGGGTGGTGCACTGGGCAATCACCTGGGGGACAAGAAGAAAAAGCACTGATTGTGGAGTGAGCTGATCAGGCTTTGCCGTTGATCGCGAGCAAGCTCGCTCCTACAGGATTTGCCTATCCCCGTAGGAGCGAGCTTGCTCGCGAAGCGGTCCAACTGCCTTACTGGGCAGCCGCCACTTCTTCCGGCAACACCGGCATGAAGGTCAGACCCAGACGCGAGCTGGTCCACTCACGGGTCTGGTTGGTCAGCTCAAGGTTGTTGTTGAGCTTCTGACCGTAGGTCGGAACGATCTTCTTCAGACCTTCCTGCCATTCAGGGGTCTTGATGCGGTCCTTGAAGGTCTTTTCCAGCACGCTGAGCATGATCGGCGCAGCGGTGGAAGCACCTGGCGAAGCACCCAGCAGCGCGGCAATGCTGCCGTCTTCAGACGCAACGATCTCGGTACCGAACTGCAGAATGCCGCCGTGCACCGGATCTTTCTTGATTACCTGTACGCGCTGGCCGGCCTGCAGCAATTTCCAGTCTTCGTTCTTCGCCTGCGGGAAGTACTCGCGCAGCGCCGCCATGCGGTCGTCGAAGCTCAGCATCAACTGGCCCATCAGGTAGGTGCTCAGGTCGATGTTGTCGATACCGGCATGGGTCATCGGCATGATGTTGTGGCTGGTCAGAGCCGCGAACATGTCCAGCAGCGAACCGTTTTTCAGGAACTTGGTGGAGAAGGTCGCGAACGGGCCGAACAGCAGGACTTCCTTGCCATCGATGACGCGGGTGTCCAGGTGCGGAACCGACATCGGCGGCGCGCCGACCGACGCCTTGCCGTACAGCTTGGCCTTGTGGCGAGCAACGATGTCCTGATTGTCGGTCATCAGGAACTGGCCACCCACCGGGAAGCCGGCATAGCCTTCGGCTTCAGGAATGCCGGACTTCTGCAGCAGCTTCAGCGCGCCACCACCGGCACCGATGAAGACGAACTTGGCCTTGACGCTGGACTCGACGCCCTTGTTGCCAAGGTCGGCGACGACCACGGTCCAGGTGTTGTCGGCATTGCGCTTGATGTCGCGGACTTCGTGACGCACGTGCAGCTTGACGTTCTCGCTCTTGGTCAGCGAGCCCACCAGCTGGCGGGTGATTTCGCCGAAGTTCACGTCAGTACCGATCGGCATGCGAGTCGCGGCGATCTTCTGGTCGGCGGCGCGGCCTTCCATCACGATCGGCACCCACTTGGCGATCTGGGCGTGGTCTTCGGAGAACTCCATGCCGCGGAACAGCGAGCTGTGCTGCAGGGCTTCATGGCGCTTCTTGAGGAACTCGACGTTCTTGTCGCCCCAGACGAAGCTCATGTGCGGCACGCTGTTGATGAACGACGTCGGGTTGCGCAGCACGTCCTGCTCGACCTGATAGGCCCAGAACTGCTTGGAGATTTCGAACTGTTCGTTGATCGCCACGGCCTTGCTGATGTCGATCTTGCCGTCGGCGCCTTCGCTGGTGTAGTTCAGCTCGCAGAACGCAGAGTGGCCGGTACCGGCGTTGTTCCAGGCGTTGGAGCTTTCTTCGGCGACCTGATCCATGCGCTCATAGATGTTGATCGACCACTGGGGTTCGAGTTCGTGGAGGTAGGTCCCGAGGCTGGCACTCATGATGCCGCCGCCGATCAGCAGCACATCGACAGTCTTTTCCGGTTCACTGGGCTTGGAACAACCAATGACGCTCAGGCACAGGAGCGCCAAAAGGATTTTTTTCATATTTCAATCCAATTGAAGTGAAGTGATTGGCCTGACCGCCGCACCCGGGTGCACGCCCTGGTTTTATGGTTTTGCTCACACGATGCCGAACATGCACAAGGCCCGGACGGTTGCGCCGGACCCAGCACGGGCGAATGGCTGGGGTATCGGAGAAGCGGGGAGCGGTCTTTTGCCGTGGCTGCCGCGGCAGCCTCTGGTCTAAACACGGGACATGGCCCGCGCTGTCCGGCCTAAAGCAGGAAGCGGGCCAACTTCAGCTCGACCAACGGCTAATAGGAGAGGCGTGTGGTCGCACCCCATATTTGCCGGTTTTCATGGCGGGATCCCGCCAGGCTTGCTGCCTGTTTAGCCAGCAAGTGGCGGATTTCCCCCAGGCTTAAACGTTCAAGCGGACAAACGCGCGGTGACTGCACCCAGTTGCCCGGAGAGTTCATGCAGGCGATGGCCGGCGCGTTCGGTACGTTGCACGGCGCCCTGGTTGTCGGTGGCGATACGGGTGATTTCCACCAGATTGCGGGAGATATCCTCGGCAACGCTGGTCTGTTCCTCGGCGGCGGTAGCGATCTGCCGGTTCATGTCGCGGATCTCCTCCACCGCCAGGGTGATGCGTTTCAACATGTCGCCCGCGCGCTGAACCTGCTCGGCCCCCTCCTCGCTCTGCGCCTGGCCCGCCTCGATCGCCTTGACCGCCTCCACCGCGCCGGACTGCACCGCGCTGATGATCTGATTGATCTCGGCGATGGACGATGCCGTGCGCTGCGCCAGATTGCGCACTTCATCGGCCACCACCGCAAAACCGCGCCCGGCCTCACCGGCCCGCGCCGCTTCGATAGCCGCGTTGAGCGCCAGCAGGTTGGTCTGCTCGGCGATGCCGCGGATCACTTCCAGCACCTTGCCGATCCGCGCGCTGTCCTGCTCCAGATGCCGGATCACCCCGGCAGTACCGGCGATTTCCCGGTTTACCCGGGAAATGGTGTCGATGGTCGCCTGCATCACCTGCTCGCCGGCCTGGGCGCTGTGGTCGGCATCATCCGCCGCCCGCGCCGCCTCCGCGGCATGGCGGGCGACTTCCTGGGCCGTGGCGGACATCTCGTGCATCGCTGTGGCCACTTGGTCGGTGCGCTGGAACTGGTCGTCGGTCCCACGGGCCATGCCGCCCGCCAGGGTGCGCAGGTCGCCGCTGGCACTTTCCAGCTCACCGGCGTTGTCCTGCAGGCGGCCAACGGTGTCGGCGAGGAAGTCACGCAGGGTGTTGGCCGCCACCGCCAGCCGGCCCAGTTCGTCCTGGCGATCGCTGGCAACGCGGGCATCGAAACGGCCCTGGCTGAGATGAGCGACGTATTCGATCAGGCGCCGGATCGGCTCGATCAAGCTGCGGTTGACCAGCCACAGGCTGAACAGCCCAATCGCCAGCGCCGACAGCAACATGATCGACAGGCCCAGCCAGACGGTGCGCTGCGCCTGCTCGCTGAGTTCCCCGGCCTGCGCCGTGGACGCGGCGCGCAACTGGCTGACCAGTGCGCTCATCTGCTCGCTGGCCGCACGGTCCACGCCCTTGACCGCCAAGTCCCCCGCCGCCGGATCGGCGCCCGCCGCGAGAAACGCCTCGCGGCCGCGGGCATAGGCCTCGCCCAACTGCCGGTGACTGTCTTTCAACTGCACAAGGCTGTTGTGCAACGGCGCATCGCCAGCGTTTTCCCGCACCAACTGGCCGAGGATGTCCTGCACCTGGCGCTCCTGGGCCTGGAACTGCTGCCAGTATTTGTCCAGGTCCGCCGGCTGCTTGCCGCGCAGCAGCACGTTCTTCCACTCCTGGACCTGGATCTTGAATTGCAGGTTGGCTTCATCGATCTGCTGCGACGCCCGCAACGGACCGCCGACCAGTTGGCTGTAGCCATCGACACTGGCGGACAGCAGGCGGAAACAGACCAGGGCAATCAGCAGCATCGCCAACAGGCTGCCGGCAAGCAGGGCGAGGATTTGCATTCTCAGGGAGGTACGCAGAGGCATCGGCGGGATCTCGGAACAAAGGATGGAAACGGCGGCAATGGCCGAGCAAAGACATCCATGTCCTCGAATCACAGGCAAAAAAAAGCTGCCATCAGGGGACGGCAGCGAAACTGCATCGAGCACTTACGCAACAGTTGAAATCGATACTCTCAGGGGATTGCTACAGAAATGTGACAGCCGATACAAATGCTGTCACATAACTGTAAAAAACCGGTTCAGGGGCCGAACTGCAATTCCGCCAACCGCGCATACAGCGGGCTTTCGGCGATCAACTGCAGGTGCGTCCCCACCGCCACCACCTTGCCCTGATCGATCACCGCGATGCGATCGGCATGCTGCACCGTGGCCAGGCGGTGGGCGATCACCAGCGTCGTGCGCCCGGCCATCAAGGTCGGCAGGGCTTGCTGAATCAGGTACTCGCTCTGCGCATCGAGGGCGCTGGTGGCCTCATCCAGTAACAGGATCGGCGCATCCACCAGCAAGGCCCGGGCAATCGCCAGGCGCTGGCGCTGACCGCCGGAAAGGCCGAGGCCGGCGTCGCCGAGGTGGGTCTGGTAGCCGTTGGGCAATTGCAGGATGAATTCGTGAGCATGCGCGCTGCGGGCGGCGGCTTCGACCTCGGCGAAACTGGCGTCGGCGCGGCCGTAGCGGATGTTGTCCTCGACACTGCCGAAGAACAGCGCCGGGTTCTGCGCCACCAGGGCGAAATGCCGGCGCAGCTCCTGCGGATCGAGCCGGGTCAGCGGCTGGCCGTCGAGCAGGATCTGCCCTTGTTGTGGATCGTAGAAACGCAGCAGCAGGTCGAACAGCGTCGACTTGCCCGCGCCGGACGGCCCCACCAGCGCCAGGGTCTGGCCCGGCTCGACGGTCAGGTCAAGGCCATCAATCGCAGGTCGAGAGGCCCGCGACGGGTAGGCAAAGCGCACCGCCTGCAACTCCAGCCGGCCGCTCACCCGTGGCGGCAGACGCATGCCACCGTCCTGCGGCGCGACAATCTCGCTGCGCGCGGCAAGCAACTCGGCAATACGCTCGGCGGCGCCCGCGGCGCGCTGCAACTCCCCGATCACTTCACTGACGGTGCCGAAGGCGCTGCCGACGATCAGGCTGTAGAACACAAAAGCGGCCAACTCGCCACCGGAGATACGCCCGGCGATCACATCCATCCCGCCGACCCAGAGCATCACCCCCACCGCACCCAGCACCAGCACAATCACCAGAGTGATCAGCCAGGCGCGCTGGACGATACGTTTGCGCGCCGTGGCGAACGCCGCCTCCACCGTTTCACCGAAACGCTGGCGATCCCGTGGCTGGTGGTTGTAGGCCTGCACGGTCTTGATCTGGCCGAGGGTTTCGGCGACGTAGCTGCCGACATCGGCGATGCGGTCCTGGCTCTCCCGGGACAACGAGCGCACCCGGCGGCCGAAGATCAGGATCGGCGCCACCACCAACGGTAGCGCCAGCACCACGATGCTGGTCAGCTTGGGGTTGGTGACGAACAGCAGCACGATGCCGCCCAGGACCATCAGCGTGTTGCGCAGGAACAACGACAGCGACGAGCCGATCACCGACTGCAGCAGCGTGGTATCGGCGGTCAGCCGCGACTGGATTTCGGAACTGCGGTTGTGCTCGAAAAAGCCGGGATGCAGGCCAATCAGGTGATCGAACACCTGTTGGCGAATATCGGCCACCACCCGCTCGCCAATCCACGACACCAGGTAGAAACGGGCGAACGTCCCCACCGCCAGGGCCAGCACCAAGGCCATGAACAGCGCGATGGACTGCCCGAGCAGGTCGGCCGAGCGGGTCACGAAACCCTGGTCAACCAACAGGCGGATGCCCTGGCCCATGGACAAGGTGATGCCCGCTGTCACCACCAGCGCCAGCAAGGCGAGCAACGACTGTTTGCGGTACGGGCGAACGAAACGCCAGGCCAGTTGCAGGGCCTGGCGCTGACGCGAGGAAAGCGGATTGAACATGAGGGCTGCCGTCTGTCGGATCTGCCGTGCAGCCTACACCCGGGAGGCGCATTGCCGCCATTGAGCGCGGGGGTTTACAACGCAGGGGCGCAGGCCATAGACCGGATCGGTCTAAAGCACCTCTGGCTCTGCACTGAACTTTCTGGTGGACTGATTGCTCGCATGATGTGAACGGCGATGGAGTTGTAACAGACCGGTCATCACGCGGATTTAATCTAGGCTTGCCACCTGAAGAGGAGACAGGAAATGAGCTTGCAACATAGCAGCGCGAATACCCAGCAACGTTCGGCACAACCTGTACCGGTGCACGGTTCGATCATCGACGCCCAAGGGCGCGAGATCCCGATCACCGAGCAGATGATCCAGCAAGCGTGCAGCGAACTGGAAAAAAGCCGGGTCGCCCCGGCGAAGAAGAGCTGAAGCTCCACCTCATTCGAAACCCGGCGCCTGCGCCGGGTTTTTTATTGACGAAAACCGCTGGCTCCCGCCTCCGGCCCTACGCGAGCAAGCTCCCGCAAAAACGGCGTCGCTTCAGAAGTCGTCACTCACGCTGCCGGATACAGGAGCCAGCAGCCTCGCCACAGCGAATGGATAAGCTCGCAGACCTGTCAGTTTTCCAGCACACCCCCCAACGCCCGCACAATCTGGCGCAGCGCCGCCGACTCCCCGTCGATCCGTACCCGCAGCCCTTCGATTTCCCGCCGCACCGGATACCCCTTGCGCAACAGGTCGAAGTTCGCCCGCTGCTGCGCCGGATCCTCGCTCAAGCTGCGGCGGAAATCAGCATCGTCGCGTCGCGGGTCATAGACCGCCCGGCACAGTGTCGCCAGCGCCCAGACCGGATCGCTGTCGCCCTGCAACTCCAGCCGCGCCAGCCACGGGCGCGGCAGCAAATCGGCAAGCCAGACCTGCGCCGCCTCGCCACGCCAGGCGCAGAACGCCTGATAGATCTGCGCCGTGCCGCGCTGCTTGCCGTCGAGGCTGTAACCGGCGATATGCGGGGTGGCGATAACGCACAGGTCGGCCAGCTCCGGGTCCACTTGTGGCTCTTCTTCCCAGACGTCCAGCACCGCCAGCACATCCTCGCGATCCAGCAACAGCTCACGCAGCGCGATGTTGTCGATCACCGGGCCACGGCTGGCGTTGATCAGCCAGGCGCCCTCGCGCAGGCTCGCCAGGCGCTCGGCGTCGAGCAAATGCCAGGTGGCCTGCTCGCCCGAGCGGGTCAGCGGGGTATGCAGGCTGATGACATCGCACTCGGCGAGAATCTGCTCCAGCCCGACATACTCACCACCCTCCGTCGCCTGCCGCGGCGGGTCGCAGACCAGCACCTTCCAGCCCAGCCCGCGCAGCACTTCGACCAGACGCCCGCCGACTTCACCGGCGCCAACCACACCGTAGGTGCGCGACGCCAGGTCCGCGCCATCCAGCTCGGCGAGGGTCAACAGGCTGCCCAGCACATAATCCACCACCCCACGGGCATTGCAGCCCGGCGCGCTGGACCAGTGAATGCCGGCCTCGGCGAAATACGGCAGGTCCAGGTGATCGGTGCCGATGGTGCAGGTGCCGACGAAGCGCACCCGGCTGCCCTCCAGCAACGCACGGTCGACCTTGGTCACCGAGCGCACCAGCAACACGTCGGCATCGCGCACGCAGTCGCGGTCGATGGCCCGGCCGGGGTAACGGCGGATCTCGCCAAACCCGGCAAAGAAGGCATCGAGCAGCGGGATGTTTTCGTCGGCAACTATCAGCATGGTGCTCTCCTGTGGGGGAGCGCAGTGTAGGGCCGGGAGTGGGTAAGGGGCTACAAGGTGTTGCGATCGACCTGCACATCCAACCCACCCATTTCCTGACCAATGCGTCAGGGCGTAGACTGCCCGGTTTTCCGCACACTGCCACCGGACGACCGCCTAGTGACCCTTTCCGCTACAACCACCCTCTCCCGCCCCGCCCGAATACGCGCCGAAACACGCGGGCTGCTGCACCTCGCCACGCCGATCATCGTCGCGCAACTGGCGACCACCGCCATGGGCTTCGTCGATGCGGTGATGGCCGGCCGGGTCAGCCCGGAAGATCTGGCGGCGGTCGCGCTCGGCAACTCGATCTGGATTCCGGTGTACCTGCTGATGACCGGCATCCTCCTGGCGACCACGCCGAAAGTGGCGCAGCGCTTCGGTGCCGGCCAGCACGGCGAAATCGGCCCGCTGGTGCGCCAGGCACTGTGGCTGGGGCTGGTGGTAGGTCTGCTGTCCAGCGCCATGTTGCTCAGCGCCGAACCGATCCTGCGGCTGATGAAGGTCGATCCGCAACTGATCGGCCCGAGCATGGGCTACCTGCAAGGCATCGCCTTCGGTTTCCCCGGCATCGCCCTTTACTACGTGCTGCGCTGCTACAGCGATGGCCTGGGCCGCACCCGGCCGAGCATGGTCATCGGTCTGTGCGGGTTGTTGCTGAACATTCCGCTGAACTGGGTGCTGATCTACGGTCACTTCGGCATGCCGGCGCTGGGCGGTGTCGGTTGCGGCTGGGCCACCGGCATCGTCGGCTGGTTCATGGCCCTGAGCATGGCGGCCTGGAGCCGCTGGGCCCCGGCCTACGCCAGTAGCCGCGTACTGGTCAGGCTCGACCGGCCGCAGTGGGCGGTGATCAAGCGCCTGCTCGGCATCGGCCTGCCAATCGGCATCGCCGTATTCGCCGAATCGAGCATCTTTGCGGTGATCGCCCTGCTGATCGGCAGCCTCGGCCCGACCGTGGTGGCCGGGCACCAGATCGCCCTGAACATCAGTTCGCTGCTGTTCATGATTCCGTATTCGCTGGGGATAGCGGTGACCGTGCGGGTCGGTCAGGCGGTGGGTGCCGGCGACCCGTACCAGGCGCGCTTCGCCTCACTGGTCGGGCTGGGCACGGCGCTGGTGTTCGCCGCGTTCTCGGCCAGCCTGATCCTGTTGCTGCGCGAGCAGATCGCGGCGATCTACACGCCGGACACCACGGTCATCCAGATTGCCGCGATGCTTATCGTGTTCGCCGCGCTGTACCAGTTCTCCGACGCCATCCAGGTGATCTGCGCCGGTGCGCTGCGCGGTTATCAGGACACCCGGGTGACGATGATCCTGACCCTGTTCGCGTATTGGGGCATCGGTCTGCCGGTCGGCTACCTGCTCGGCCTGACCGATGTCTTCGGCCCGGCCAGCGGCCCGAGCGGGTTGTGGCAAGGCCTGATCGCCGGCCTGACCTGCGCGGCGCTGATGCTGTCGATCCGCCTGGCGCGCAGCACCCGCCGGCATATTCGCCGGGCGGGGCGTTGAAGGTTCAGTCGAGCTTCTTGCGGATCCAGTAGAGGTAGGTGCCGCCCTCTTCCTGCTGCTGCACCAGTTCGTGACCGAGGAATACGCAAAACTTGGGAATGTCGCGGCGGGTCGAGGGGTCGGTGGCGATGACCTTGAGCAGGCCGCCCGCGGCGAGGTCGCGCACGTGCTGGTGCAGCATCATCACCGGCTCCGGGCAGTTCAGGCCGGTGGCGTCGAGCACGGCATCAGGGGTGAGATCGGTCATTCGGGACTCCGTAATCAGTAAGCGAATTCAGCGCGGCTTGAGGTCGAGACGGCGCAGGTGGCAGGTCACTTCCTCACGGTCGTGATAGAGCTGCTTGCAGCCGATCGAGACCTTCACCTTGCGCGCCTTGAAGCCTTCCTCGATGCGGTCCAGCAGACGGCGGACCTCGGCGTAACGCTGCTTCATCGGCAGTTTCAGGTTGACCACCGCCTCGCGGCAGTGCCCGCCGCCCAGCCATTCCTCGACCATCGCCGCGGTGCGCGCCGGCTTCTCGACGATGTCGCAGACCATCCAGTCCACGGTCTGCTTGGGCTTCCAGGTGAAACCGTCGACCATCAAATGCTGGACCAGCCCGGTGTCCATCAGGCTTTCGGCCATCGGCCCGTTGTCGATGGCGGTCACCAGCATGCCGCGGCGGACCAGTTGGTAGGTCCAGCCGCCCGGCGCGGCCCCGAGGTCAACGCCGGTCATGTCATCCGACAGGCGCTGGTCCCACTGGTCGCGCGGGATGAAGTGGTGCCAGGCCTCTTCCAGCTTGAGGGTCGAGCGGCTTGGCGCCTCGCGGGGGAATTTAAGGCGCGGGATGCCCATCGGCCACATCGCCGAGTTGCCCGCGTCGGCCACGCCGAGAAACACCCGCCGACCGCTGACGAAGGTCAGCAACAGCCGCGCGCTCGGGCCGTCCTCGACCAGACGGCCGGCCTTGAGCAAGGCCTTGCGCAGCGGGCCTTCGAACTTGCGGCAGAAGGTCGAAAGCTCCTTGCCGTCGTTGCTGTCCATCACTTCCAGCCAGAGACTGCCGGCCACCGGGTAATCCGCCAGATGCTCCAGCAATACGCTGATGCGGTCGGTTTCCGGCAGCTCGACAAAGCTGCCCCGCGCCCATTGGCGAGGGAAGATCAACTGGTTGAAACGCAGCTCGCGCATCATCCGCTCGGCGCCTTCGGCGTCGTTGCAGATGAACTCGGCGCAGGCGCTCTGCGGCTTGGCCTTGGCATAGCCGGCAACGCCAAGACGCGCGGCGTGTTCACTGATCTCGGAACAGACCTCGCCCTCGAAACCGGGCCGGCAATGCATGAACAGGGTATTCATCACTCACTCCAGAACGGCTGGCAGCCGATGCGCCCCAGCCCTGACCGGGGACAAGCAGCCCCGGTGAAAATCGGCGAATGATAAAGGAGTTTCGGAACTGGCGACATGCCCCGCCGGTCCAGTAAAGGGTCAGGTTGATGAAACAGGACTAACCTGACTGTTCAGCCAGGTCCGTGCCGTGCGGATCGTCACAGAGCCGGTGAAGCGGCGACAGCAAGGCCGCTCACCGACTCAGAAGGAGTTGGTCAATGCCCTCGCTCGACAGCCTGAAAACCCTCAAGACCCTGGCGGTGAATGGCCGCCCTTATCACTACTACAGCCTGACCGAGGCCGCCCGCCAGTTGGGCGACCTGCAGCGCCTGCCGATGTCGCTGAAGGTGCTGCTGGAAAACCTGCTGCGCTGGGAAGACGGCAAGACCGTCACCGGCGCCGACCTTACCGCCCTCGCCGACTGGCAGCGCGAGCGCCGCTCGGACCGCGAGATCCAGTACCGCCCGGCGCGGGTGCTGATGCAAGACTTCACCGGCGTGCCGGCGGTGGTCGACCTCGCCGCCATGCGCGCGGCCATGGCCCAGGCCGGCGGCGATCCGCAGCGGATCAACCCGCTGTCGCCGGTAGACCTGGTGATCGACCACTCGGTGATGGTGGACCGCTACGCGACCCCGAGCGCCTTCGCGCAAAACGTCGATATCGAAATGCAGCGCAACGGCGAACGCTATGCCTTCCTGCGCTGGGGCCAGAACGCGTTCGACAATTTCCGCGTGGTGCCGCCCGGCACCGGCATCTGCCACCAGGTCAACCTGGAATACCTCGGCCGCACCGTCTGGACCCGCGAGGAAGACGGCCGCACCTACGCCTTCCCCGACACCCTGGTCGGCACCGACTCCCACACCACCATGATCAACGGCCTTGGCGTACTCGGCTGGGGCGTGGGCGGTATCGAGGCCGAGGCGGCGATGCTCGGCCAGCCGGTGTCGATGCTGATTCCCGAGGTGATCGGCTTCAAACTCACCGGCAAGCTGCGCGAAGGCATCACCGCCACCGACCTGGTGCTGACGGTCACGCAAATGCTGCGCAAGAAAGGCGTGGTGGGGAAATTCGTCGAGTTCTACGGCGACGGCCTCGCCGACCTGCCGCTGGCCGACCGCGCCACCCTGGCCAACATGGCCCCCGAGTACGGCGCCACGTGCGGCTTCTTCCCGGTGGACGATGTCACCCTGGATTACCTGCGCCTGTCGGGCCGGCCGACGGAAACCGTGGAACTGGTCGAAGCCTATTGCAAGGCTCAGGGCCTGTGGCGCCTGCCCGGCCAGGAGCCACTGTTCAGCGACACCCTGGCGCTCGACATGCACGAGGTCCAGGCCAGCCTGGCCGGGCCGAAACGACCGCAGGACCGGGTCTCCCTGCCCGGCGTCAGCCAGGCCTTCGATGATTTCCTCGGCTTGAACGTGCGGCGCGCCAATAGCGGCGCCAACGGCGACCAACCCGGCGAAACCCGCTTCAGCCTCGACGGCCAGGAACACACGTTGAAAGACGGCGCCGTGGTGATCGCCGCCATCACCTCCTGCACCAACACCTCCAACCCCAGCGTGATGATGGCGGCCGGCCTGTTGGCGAAAAAGGCCGTGGAAAAGGGCCTGCAACGCAAACCCTGGGTGAAGAGCTCGCTGGCTCCCGGCTCCAAGGTCGTGACCGATTACTACGACGCAGCCGGCCTGACCCACTATCTCGACAAGTTGGGCTTCGACCTGGTGGGCTACGGCTGCACCACCTGCATCGGCAACTCCGGGCCGCTGGCCGACCCGATCGAGGCGGCCATCGCCAAGGCCGATCTGGTGGTGGCATCGGTGCTGTCGGGCAACCGCAACTTCGAGGGCCGGGTTCATCCGCTGGTCAAGACCAACTGGCTGGCCTCGCCGCCGCTGGTGGTGGCCTACGCCCTGGCCGGCAGCGTGCGCGTCGACCTGAGCCGCGATCCGCTGGGCACCGACGCCAACGGCCAGCCGGTGTACCTGCGAGATATCTGGCCGAGCCAGCAGGAAATCGCCGCGGCGGTGGCGCGGGTGGACACGGCGATGTTCCACAAGGAATACGCCGAGGTCTTCGCCGGCGACGAGCAATGGCAAGCCATCGAAGTGCCGCAGGCCGCGACCTACGTCTGGCAGGACGATTCCACCTACATCCAGCATCCGCCCTTCTTCGAAGGGATTTCCGGCCCGCCGCCGACGATCGAAGATGTCCATGGCGCGCGGATTCTGGCCCTGCTCGGGGACTCGGTGACCACCGACCACATCTCGCCCGCCGGCAATATCAAGGCCGACAGCCCGGCCGGGCGCTACCTGCGGGACAAGGGCGTGGAGCCACGCGACTTCAACTCCTACGGCTCGCGGCGCGGCAACCATGAAGTGATGATGCGCGGCACCTTCGCCAATATCCGTATCCGCAACGAAATGCTCGGCGGCGAAGAAGGCGGCAACACCCTGCACATCCCCAGCGGCGAAAAACTGGCGATCTACGATGCGGCCATGCGTTACCGCGACGAAGGCACCCCGCTGGTGGTGATCGCCGGGCAGGAATACGGCACCGGCTCCAGCCGCGACTGGGCTGCAAAAGGCACCAACCTGCTGGGGGTCAAGGCGGTGCTGGCGGAAAGCTTCGAACGCATCCACCGCTCCAACCTGGTGGGCATGGGCGTGCTGCCGCTGCAGTTCAGCGCCGGGCAGGACCGCAAGCTGCTCAAGCTCAGCGGACGCGAGCAGATCGACATCCTCGGCCTTACCGGGGCGCATATCGAACCGCGGATGAGCCTGCACCTGCGTATCAGCCGCGAGGACGGGAGCCAGGAAACCATTGCCGTGCTTTGTCGCATCGATACTTTGAATGAAGTGGAGTACTTCAAGGCGGGCGGCATTCTGCATTACGTGTTGCGGCAATTGATTGCACATTGAGAGGAGCGAGTGATGGCTACCAAGTGCATGCCGGAAGTTGTTTAGCGCTCTCTAGATCGAGCGCCGCCCGCGCGGCGCATCGCGGATGAATCCGCTCCTACATTTTTTGCAACGTGCCATGACCTGTCAGAGAGGTGTTGCCCGCCTTTGGCTTTCGACGATGAATCGCGGGGCGGCTGTTGAGGTCGACTCGATACCGTGTCGTACCACCAAGGCGGTCAACCATGGCCTGACAGGTATAGGTACGTTGCAGCAAATGTAGGAGCGGATTCATCCGCGATGCGCCGCGCGGGCGGCGCTCGATCTTGAGGGCGCTGAAAACCTGTCGGTTAGCGCCTGGTCGCCATTACCCGGCTTCCTGACTGGCGCCTGCTGCACTTCGTATTTTTCACCCATCCGCGACACGCACCACTATGAACCATCGGTCACTCACTGACTTATGTTGCGAAAATGTGAAAGAATGCGCGCAAATTACTTGAACGTGACGACTTCACATAACTTACCCGCCTCAAGCGAATATTGAGCGGGATCAATAAAACCCAAATATTCATTCAATAATTTCGTGCGTTAGCCGATACCACACGAAAGCCTTGCGGATTGAACAGCTTATGCGTAACAACCAGCCGATTACCCAGCGCGAACGGACTTTCCCTGCCCAACAACGGTTGATTTCGACTACCGATGCCAAGGGTGTCATTACGTATTGCAACGAAGCTTTCATCGAGATCAGCGGTTTCTCCCGCGACGAACTGATGCGTGCGCCACACAACCTGGTTCGCCACCCGGACGTGCCGCCAGCGGTGTTTGCCCACATGTGGACCACCCTCAAGCAAGGCCTGCCCTGGATGGGCATCGTCAAGAACCGCTGCAAAAGCGGCGATCACTACTGGGTAAACGCCTACGTCACGCCGATCTACGACAACAACCAGATCGTCGGTTACGAGTCGGTGCGGGTGAAACCGACCGCCGAGCAGGTCCGCCGCGCCGAGGCGCTGTACAAGCGCATCAACGATGGCAAGTCGGCCATCCCGCGCCGCGACAAGTGGCTGCCGGTGCTGCAGGACTGGCTGCCGTTCATCATGGTCAGCCAGATCGGCTTCCTGATCGGCATCTGGCTGGGTCACTCCTGGGGCTTCGCCCTGGCCGCCGCACTCTCGGTGCCGCTCGGCCTGCTGGGCCTGAGCTGGCAACAACGCGGCCTCAAGCGCCTGCTGCGCCTGGCCGAACAGACCACGTCCGACCCGCTGATCGCGCAGATGTTCACCGACAGCCGCGGCGTCCAGGCTCGCCTGGAAATGGCCATGCTCAGCCAGGACGCGCGCCTGAAAACCTGCCTGACCCGCCTGCAGGACACCGCCGAACACCTCAACGAGCAAGCCCGGCAGTCCGATGCCCTGGCCCACAACAGCTCGTCGGGCCTGGAGCGCCAGCGCGTCGAGACCGAACAGGTCGCCGCCGCCGTCAACGAAATGGCCGCCACCACCCAGGAAGTGGCCAACCACGTACAGCGCACCGCCGACGCGACCCAGGCCGCCAACCGCCTGACCGACCGTGGCCGCAGCATCGCCGGGGAAACCCGCGACGCCATCCAGCGCCTGTCCACTGCCGTGGGCGAGACCGGCCAGACCGTCACCCAACTGGCCCGCGACAGCGATGAAATCGGCGGCGTGGTGGATGTCATCAAAGGCATCGCCGACCAGACCAACCTGCTGGCACTGAACGCCGCCATCGAAGCCGCCCGCGCCGGTGAAATGGGCCGCGGCTTCGCCGTGGTAGCCGACGAAGTCCGCCAACTGGCACAGCGCACCAGCGAATCCACCGGGCAGATCCACAGCCTGATCGCCAAGCTGCAGCAGACCGCGTCCAACGCCGTGCAAACCATGGAAGCCGGACACCGTCAGGCCGAAGAAGGCGTGGCCCGGGTCATGGAAGCGGACCAGGCGCTGGTGGGCATCAGCGAGGCGGTGGCCAATATCACCGACATGACCACCCAGATCGCCGCTGCCACCGAGCAGCAGACGTCGGTGGCCGAGGAAATCAGCCGCAATATCAGCACCATCGCGGCGCTGGCCGACCAGACTTCCGAGCAGGCCCAGCATTCGGCCCTGCTCAGCGAAGAACTGACCCTCACCGCCACCACCCAGTACTCGCTGGTGGAACGCTTCAACCGCTAAGCGCGCAACGGTGAAACGAAAAGGCCCGGGAAAGCGATTTCCCGGGCCTTTTTCATTTCACGATGACTCCAGCCCGGCCTTTCGCCGAACTTCTCGCCCCAATGCCACTCGCCCTTTCTTCATGCCAATAGCAAGTGCAGACAAGATCAGCGCGATGGATATCCAGTCCCATCCGCTCGGAACCTGATGAACGATAAAGATCGAGCTGACAATTCCGAATACCGGAATCAAAAGTGACAGGGGCGCCACCTTCGAGACCGCATATTCACGCAGAAGGAAATTCCACCCCCAATAGCAAAAGTGCGTCGCGGCATACACCTGAAATGCCAGCGAAAAGAGTGCGCTTGAATCCATCGCTGATGCGAGATCATCAAAGGGTGCAGCCCCCTGTAGCCACCACGTCAGCAGCAGAAGCGGTATCGGAGGAAAGAGGCTCGCCCACACGACAAAGGCGAATATCTCCTTCACCTTGGAAATCTTGATGATGATGTTGCCGATACTCCATGCCACGGCGCTGATCATGACCAACAGGAAACCTGTAGACGTGGCTTTTCCGGGGCTGCCCAGCAGAATGCCGACCAGCCCTGTTGCAGCCAGCCCGATACCGATAAGTTGAGGCCAAGTAAGACTCTCGCGGAACAACAATACCCCCCACCCCAACGTGAAGAACGCACTGAACTGAATCAACAACGACGCACTGCCGGGCGGCACCCCCATGGCAATTCCGAGATTGATCAACGCCCACATGGCAACACCAAAAATCAAGCCATAGGCCACCAACCACTGCATGGCGACGTTTGGACGCTTCACGAAAAATACCCAGGGGAATGCGGCAAGCGCGAATCGAATGGCGGTCAGGAGCAACGGATCAATGTGGGCCAATCCCAGCTTGGTGATCGGGAAGTTGAATCCCCACACAGCTGTCACAAGGACAGCAAGGAGCAAATGTTTTCTCTGCATGGTCGGCGGTCTTTTCTAGTCCTGGCAGGAAGTAGCCTGGAAACGTAGGGAACTATGCCGCGCCTACGATTGGCCCACTTTCAATTTCAGGTCATGCAAAGATAAAATCAGGCCATGATGAAAGTTATGGTCAATCCCTACGAAGACACGCCCGGTGATGTGGTTGTGACAAGGCAAGACTATGCCGACGGCGAACTGTTCCCGATGCATAGCCATCAGAGGGGACAGTTCGCCTACGCCGCTTGCGGCGTCATCACCGTCGAAACCGAGGCAGGCAACTGGGCCGTCCCGCCGCTACGGGCTATCTGGGTGCCCGCTGGATTGAGCCATGCCATGCAGATGCGTGGTCCCGTGACCATGCTTAACACTTACATTCGCCCGCACGCGGCACAAAGCGTCGGACTTCCCGAGCATTGCCAGGTCTTTGGCGTCTCGACATTGGTACAGCAACTGCTAGAGAAGGCTGTTGATGTTCCCGCCCATCACTCATCAAAAGGGCGCGATGCACACTTGATGGGACTGCTCCTCTATGAAATTGCCAATATGCCTGCGCTGTCGCTCAATGCGCCCATTCCCGGCGAACCGCGCCTTGCACTGGCATGTAACGGCTTCCTTGCTGCGCCTTCCCTGGAAATCGGAATCGACGACATGGCAGAGCGTGCTGGAATGAGTCGCCGGACATTCACCCGTCAATTCCGAACCTATACAGGGATTAGCTACATTGAGTGGCGTCAACAGGCGTGTTTGTTGGCGGCCGTCGTTCGATTGGGGAATGGCGAACCTGTTACGCGCGTTGCCATGGATCTTGGATACAGCAGCCCAAGCGCCTTTGCGACAGTGTTCAAAAGCGCCCTTGGTGAGACCCCAAGCAGATACTTTCAGGGGCCTCAGTACTGACGGGTGTCAGGGGCCTACCAATCCAGCGACAAGCGGCTCTCGAAGTACCGCGCCTCGCCCGTCAACGGATCCTCGAAGCGCAGGCTCCGCGCCAGCAGCTTCAACGGTCTGGCGTAATCGTCCTCACCCTGAAGCACATCGGGGTAGAACGGGTCGTTGCAGAGCGGCGCACCGAGCGCCGCCATATGCACCCGCAACTGATGGGTCTTGCCAGTGACCGGCGACAAGCCATAGCGCCAAAGCTCGCCATTTTTCTCCAGCACCTCGGCCACGGTCTCGCTGTTGCTCGTGCCGGGCACTTCCTGCATGCGGAAAAATGGCTCGCCGCTGGCCATGCGGCTTTTGTGCACCAGAGGGAAATTCACATTCGGCAAGGCCGGGGCGATGGCCTGGTACTGCTTGTCGATGCGCCGGGTGGGGAACAGTTGCTGGTACGCCGAGCGGCTGTCCGGGTTGGCGGAAAACAGCACCAGCCCGGCGGTGTGCCGGTCGATGCGGTGCAGCGGCACCAGATGAGGGTTATCGAGGCGACGGATCAGGCGTCGCAGCAGAGTCTGCTCGACATACTCGCCGGTCGGCGTCACCGGCAGGAAATGCGGCTTGTCAGCCACCACCAGATGCTCGTCGACATGGAGAATGTGCTCCAGCACCGGAATCGGCTTCTCGTTGGGGACTTCACGAAAATAGTGAATGCGCAAACCCGGACGATAAGGATGATCGACGCCGATTGGCTGACCCTGGGCATCCAGTACCCGCCCCCGGGCGATGCGATCGAGCCACTGCTCCCGGCTGATCGCCTTGAAGTGATCGCACAGGCAATCCAGCACGCTGACCCAGTTGCCCGGCGGCAGGCAAACCGTACTGGCCTGATGCTGGGCCGGGTTGAAGGAAGCACTCATGGAAACACTCACGACCTGATGGCCGGCCATTATCGCGAATGACCGCCACCTCAGCCAGCCTCGACCGCCGCCTGGTCGCACGCGGTCTTCAACCAGCGCAGCACATCGACCGCCTCCCAGCGGCTGGCGTCGTACAGGGCGTAGGCCAGGCCCTGATAGCCGACCACATCCAGCGGACGGTGGAAGCCGGCGCGCTGGAACAACGCCTCGACCTCGGCAAAGCAGGTATTGAAGTGCACCTTGCCGAACGGCGTACGGTCGTCGGTGACCAGCCCGTCGATGCGCAGGTCCAGCACGGCTTCACTCACACGCTCGACGGACATGTGGTTGACGCTGTATTTCAGTTGTTCGACGTTGACCATCGCTGTTCTCCGGGCGCGAAAGAGCCGGCCCCAATACTGTATTTATATACAGGATAGGAGGCCGGCAGCATGGGCGTCAATCAACGCCCGGGGTTCATTGCAGGCCCGGCAGATAACCGGTGCCCTTGCGGATGGTCAGCACCTCGCGGCGCTGGCGGCCTTCGGCGAAGCCCAGATGAACCCAGCCGTCGAACTCGAAGATCAATTGATCGAACGACAAAGCGCTGTCCATGATTCGTTGCGCAAGGTCGCGGGGGGTCAGGGAGACGGCGATGATATCGGCGGCCAGTCCGTTGATATGCGCACTGGAACGGGAACCGCCGATGCGGCGGTTGAGCACTTCGCTGCGGTAGCCGCTACTGACCAGGATCGGTCGCGAAACCAGGCTGCGCACCGTTTCGAGGCTGCGGCACGTCTCCACAAGGTTGGCGATGGCCCGGCTATCAGGAACGTTATCGATACCTTCGCGGCTGGCGACTTGCGAGGCGGTCATTTCGGCAAGGGTGAAATGCGGGGTGAGAAACATCGGAGCCACTCCTTTGGCTGGGGAATTGGCGCAGGCCACAGACCCGCGCCAGCGGATTCTCCAACCCGCCCCCCAAGGATGCACCCGCACATGTGCATCGAGATGTTAATCACCGGCTCAGCGCAGGAAAGCCACCACCTGGTCCGCATCGAACGGCCAGTTCAGCTCGGCGCCGCTGTCGCAGCGGCGCAGGACCGGAATCAGCAACCCGTAGCGCTCCACCTGGAGGGCGTCGTCGCCGATGTCGACCAACTCGACCAGTAACCCATGCTCGACGAACGGCATGAGCAAGGCTTCGGCGACTTCGCACAGGTGACAACCCAGGGTGCCGAACAATTGGCATTCAGGAAGCATGAAAAATACCGATACAAAATGGACGATGGCGTCATTCTAGGGCCACGAAAAAACGCCGTCGAGACACACAGGACGACTACACCCCGGATTGACCTGGATCAATTCGCAATCCCGTGGAGCACTGTATTCTGGTCGTTTTTTTGCCGTTTTTTACATGGAGTATGTGGTGTGTTTGCAAACCTGCTGATCATCCTGGCGTCGTCACTGGTCGTCATTGCCGTGTTCAGGCGCCTGCAATTGCCGCCTGTGCTGGGTTACCTGTGTGTCGGGCTGTTCGTCGGTCCGACGGCGCTGGACTGGGTCAACGAAAGTGAAGAACTGCCGGACCTCGCGGAAATGGGCGTGGTGTTCCTGCTGTTTTCCCTGGGCCTGGAGTTCTCGCTGTCGAAAATGCTCGCCCTGCGCCGGGTGGTGTTTGGCCTTGGCAGCCTGCAGGTCGCCTGCACCGGCCTGCTCCTGGCCGGCGTCTTGTCGCTGCTCGGCATGCCCAGCACAGCCGCGCTGCTGCTCGGCGGCGGGCTGGCGCTGTCGTCGACGGCGATCGTCAGCAAGGAGCTGACCAGCCTCGGCGAGATCTTCAGCAGCCACGGCCAGAACGCGATCGGCGTATTGCTGTTCCAGGATGTGGTGGCGGTCCTGCTGCTGACCCTGGTGCCGGTGTTCGCCGGCGAAGGCGGCCAGGCCTGGTATTGGGCGCTGCCGCTGACTCTGGGCAAGACCGTGGTGCTGTTCGTCGGTCTGCTGCTGGCCAGCCGCTGGCTGTTGCCGCGGCTGTTCCATGAGGTGGCCAGCTCGCACTCGGCGGAGCTGTTCGTGTTGCTGGCGCTGGTGATCGTCCTGCTTACCGCCTGGTTGACCCACCTGCTCGGCCTGTCGCCCGCGCTGGGCGCGTTCCTCGCCGGCATGCTGCTCGGCGAAAGCAACTACCGGCACCAGATCGAAGCGGATATTCGCCCGTTCCGCGACATCCTGCTGGGTCTGTTCTTCGTCAGTATCGGCATGCTCATCGACCTGCAACTGTTCGCCAGCCATGGCCTGGAAATCCTCGGCCTGACCTTGGGTCTGCTGCTGTTGAAAGGTTGCGTGGTGGCGGCGCTGGTACGGGTGCGTGGCAGTGACGCGGAAACCGCCTGGCGCAGCGGCCTGGCCCTGGCCCAGGGCGGCGAGTTCTGCTTCGCGCTGATGGCGCAGATGCAACTGAGCAACCTGTTGCCGGAAGAACTCGGCCACCTGCTGCTCGCCGCGACCTTCTGCTCGATGCTGGTCACGCCGCTGCTGCTGCGCGCCGCGCCCGCCATCGCTCTGCGCCTGCACCGCAAGCCCAACGAAGAAGTCCACCTGGAAGAAATCGAAGCGCAGAGCGCCACGATGGACGGTCACGTACTGATCTGCGGCTACGGCCGTGTCGGTCAGTCCATTGGCCGTTTCCTGCGGCGCGAGCAGCAAGCCTTCATCGCCCTCGACGATGACCCGGTGCGGGTCCAGGAAGCCGCCGCCGGCGAAAACTGCGTGCACTACGGCGACTCGCGCCGGGGCGAATTGCTGGAGGCGATTGGCCTGGACCGGGCACGCTTGCTGGTGATCGCGGTGGACAACACCGACGTGGCGATGACCGTGCTCAAGGCCGCGCGCCACCTCAACAGCCAGATCCCGATCCTGGTGCGCACCCGCGACGACAGCCTGCGCGACGAGCTGCGCGCCGCCGGTGCCAGCGCGGTGGTCCCGGAACTGCTGGAGTCGAGCCTGATGCTGGCGTCGCACGCGCTGATCATGCTGGGCGTGCCCGAAGCACGGGTCCGCGAGCGCATCGACGAAGTGCGGCAGAACCGCTACCGCTTGCTGCACGGTTTCTATCACGGCGCGCAAACCCACCTGGTCGACGCCGAAGGCAAGCCCAAGGTGCTGATGCACGCGGTCAATCTCGGCGCCGACGCCTATGCTTGCGGGCGCAAGCTGGAGGATCTCGGGCTGGAGCAACTGGGCGTCGAACTGCGCGCGGTGCAGCGCAACGGCAGCGAGCTGGCGGTAGATACCGCGACCTGCCTGCACGCCGGTGATGCCGTGCTGCTGTGCGGCCCGCTGGCCGCCATCGAGGCCAGCGAGTCGCGTTTGCGCACCGGCCGCTGAGGCCGATCAGTCCTGGCTGGTGGCGCCGATCTTGTGGATCGACAGGTCGGCGCCGTAGTACTCCTGCTCCTGGCTCAGGCGCAGGCCATGAACCCGCTTGATGCTGCCGTACACGACAAAACCGCCGGCCAGCGCCACGACCACACCGGCCAGGGTGCCGATCAACTGGCTGGCCAGGCTCACGCCACCGAGGCCGCCGAGCAGTTCCTGGCCGAAGATGCCGCAGGCGATCCCGCCCCACACGCCACAAATGCCGTGCAACGGCCAGACACCCAGCACATCGTCGATCTTCCAGCGGTTCTGGGTCGCGGTGAAGCACCAGACGAACAGGCCACCGGCAATCGCGCCGGTGGCGAGCGCGCCCACCGGATGCATCAGGTCGGAGCCCGCGCAGATCGCCACCAGCCCGGCCAGCGGGCCGTTGTGCAGGAAGCCCGGGTCATTGCGACCGACCAGCAGCGCCGCGACGGTGCCGCCAACCATCGCCATCAATGAGTTGACCGCCACCAGGCCGCTGACCGCAGACAGGGTCTGGGCGCTCATCACGTTGAAGCCGAACCAGCCGACGATCAGGATCCACGACCCCAGCGCCAGGAACGGAATGTTCGACGGTGCAAACGCCACCAGCCGGCCGTCGCGGTAGCGTCCGTTGCGCGGGCCAAGCAGCAGCACCGCCGCCAGCGCCAGCCAGCCGCCCATGGCGTGCACCACCACGGAGCCGGCGAAGTCATGGAAGCCCGCGCCAAAGCGCTCCTGCAGCCATGCCTGCACCCCGAAGTTGCCATTCCAGACGATGCCTTCGAAGAACGGGTAGACGAACGCAACGATCAGGAAGGTTGCGCACAATTGCGGGGCGAAGCGTGCACGCTCGGCTATCCCGCCGGAAATGATCGCCGGGATCGCCGCGGCGAAGGTCAGCAGGAAGAAGAACTTCACCAGGCCGTAGCCGTGTTCGGCGCCGAGGGTCGCAGCCGGGTGCAGGAAGTGCGTGCCGTAGGACAGCCAGTAGCCGATGAAGAAATAGGCCAGGGTCGATACGGCGAAGTCGCTGAGGATCTTCGACAGCGCATTGACCTGATTCTTGTGCCGCACCGTGCCGACTTCGAGGAAGGCAAAACCGGCGTGCATGGCCAGCACCATCACCGCCCCGAGGAGGATGAACAGGGTATTAGAGCCCTGGACCAGAGAGTCCACAGCGCTTTGCAAATTTTCCATGAAGTCGGCAGACCTGCAAAATGGAAAAAAGCACCAAAGCGGTTCGAAAGCCTTCCAGCGCGCACCAACCTGGATCAATTGGGCGCCCATCCGTGGCCGGAAAGACCGCTGCGTGGTGATTTTTCCTGGGTTCGTCTTGAATTGGGTTATGGTTTATCGGCCGTCCAGAGCAGCCCACGCCCGCAAACGGCGCAGGCGCCCGGCCAGGCGCACCACTGCGAAGCAAATGCTGTACCAGCCACATCGCAGTGAACCTTCAGCCGCACCGCGCACTCGAAATTCCAATTGCCAAACCCCTCATGGAGAATCGTATGGCCCGCAAAACCGCAGAGACCGCCCAGGACATCCTCAAGGCCGACTTCCAGGCGCTGGTGCGTGACACCGAGAAGCTTCTGGAACACAGCGCCACCCTCGCCGGCGACCAGGCCGACGAGCTTCGCGCACAGATCCACGACAGCCTGCTGCGCGCCCGCGAAACCCTGCAACAAACCGAAGACAACCTGCGCGTGCGCGGTCAGGCAGCACTGACCAGCACCGAAGATTACGTGCAGAGCAATCCATGGCAATCCATCGGCATCGCCGCCGGGGTCGGTTTCCTGGTGGGCCTGCTGGCCAGCCGGCGCTGAGGAACGGGCATGGAAAACCAAACCCCCGGCTCGTCTTCGCGGCGCCTCGGCGCCGCCATCCTCGGCCTGCTGCACGGCCATGTTGAGCTGTTCGGCATCGAGCTGCAGGAACAGAAAGCGCGCACGCTGAGCCTGCTGCTGTTTGCCGGGCTGGCACTGGTGTTCGCCCTGCTCTTGCTCACCGCACTGTCGGCCCTGCTGCTGGTGTTGCTGTGGGACAGCTACCGTCTTGCCGGAATCATCGGCCTCTGCGTGTTCTACAGCCTGGCCGCAGTGTTCTGCGCCATTCGCCTGAAAGCCGCGGTGCACGACGAATCCTCGCCGTTCAGCGGCACCCTCGAAGAACTTGCCAAGGACCGGGAGCGCCTGTTGCCATGAGCCTGACAGAACTTCCACAAACCACCGATCGACGCGAACTGCGCAAGGCGCTGGTGCGCCTGCGCATGGAAATGCACCGCCAGGAAATCCGCCACGAGGCGGGCCAGGCGCTCAAGCCACTGACTCGTCTGCGCAGCATGGGCGACAACCTGCAAAGCGGCCTGCAGGGCGGACTGGGCATCAAGCACGCGCCGCTGTGGGGCATCGGCGCGGTGGTGGTGCTGGGTTTTCTCACGGGCAAAGGTGCCCGCAGCGGCAACCTCGGCCGGCTGACCAAGCTCACCAGTAGCCTTTTGCCGCTAATTCGCCTGTTCATGCAATCACCGCCCAACCAGCGTTGAGCGAACTGGCGGCATTCTTGCAGAACGATGCCCTCAAGGCGGGCTCCGGTCCGCCGCCGCGCTTTCGAGCGTCCCGCGTCTGACTCAACAAGGAGCCGCCGTGTCCGACGAGCAACCGCTCGCCTGTTTCCAGCCGTTCATCGACACCGCCACAGGCCGTATCGCTGGCGTCGAAGCCCTGGGTCGCCTGCGCCGAAGCGATGGTCAATTGCGCTCGGTAGGGCCCCTTTTCAGTGACCCGCACATTCCCTCCAGCGAGTTGCTGCAACTCGACCGGACCCTGCGGGAACAGGCCCTCAAACAATTTCGCCAGGCACCGGAAGACTGGTTCCTGAGCCTGAATATCTCGCCGCGCTGGGTCAGTGAACTGCAACCCGGTCAGCCGCTGCCGAGCCTGATGCAATTGCAGCAACAGGGCATCGACCCGCAACGAGTGGTCTTCGAGATCACCGAGCTGGGTGGCGACCCTGAACGCCTGTCCATGGTGGTGCGGCACTACCGGGAAGCCGGCGCGCGCGTTGCTATCGATGATTTTGGCGCCGGCTATTCGCAACTGGACCGGGTGTTGTCGCTGCAACCGGACATCCTCAAGCTCGACATGCGCCTGTTCCAGGCCGCGGCCCGCGGCGGGCCGAGCAGCGAGGTGGTCAAGGCGCTGGCCCAGATGGCCGAGAAGACCGGCTGCTGGATCATCGCCGAGGGCGTCGAAACGGAAGCCGAACTGAACTTCGCCCTGGAATGCGGCGCACGCTACCTGCAGGGCTTTCTCTTCGCCGCTGCCGAACCCGGCTTCTTCCCGGCGCAGACCTTCGCCGGGCGCTTCGCCCAACTGCGCGAGCAGTACGTGCAAGGCAAGCTGGCCGAGCGCGCGCGGTTGATGCAGCGGCGCCAGCAACTGGTGGAACTGATGCCACGGCTGCAGGACTGGGCACTGACCAACGCGCCGATCGAAGCGCTGCCGGACCTTCAGGCCTACCCCTGGCTGCTGCGCTTCTTCCTGTGTGACCGCCACGGCACCCAACTGACGCCGAACCTGGAATGGCGCCAGCAGGGCTGGCACGTCGATTCCAGCTACCTGGGCCACAACTGGTCCTGGCGCCCTTACTTCTATCACCTGCTGGCCGAGGGCTGGGACGAGCGCCGACTGATCCTTTCCAGCACCTACCGCGACGCCACCACCAACCAGTACTGCCTGACTGCCGGGCAATTCTTCGATGGTGGACGCCGCCTGCTGCTGATCGATCTCGACGCCGCCGGACTTTGAGCTTGCGGCCCGGCGGCCGACACGGGAAGCTAGGCCCCTGCCCCTGATACGGAGAACCGGCCTTGGATTGGCACACACTGCTCACCCGCGAACGCCTCGGCAAAACCCTGCACAGCCCTGAAGAGTTGGGTCGCAGCCCCTTTCACAAGGACCATGACCGCATCATCTTCTCCGGCGCCTTCCGCCGCCTGGGCCGCAAGACCCAGGTTCACCCGGTCACTAGCAACGATCACATCCACACCCGCCTGACCCACTCGCTGGAAGTGAGTTGCGTGGGTCGCTCGCTGGGCATGCGCGTTGGCGAAACCCTGCGCGACGCCCTGCCCGACTGGTGCGAGCCGAGCGACCTGGGCATGGTCGTGCAATCGGCCTGCCTGGCCCACGACATCGGCAACCCGCCGTTCGGGCACTCTGGCGAAGACGCCATCCGCCACTGGTTCCAGCAGGCCGCCGGACGCGGCTGGCTGGATGCGATGAGCGAGGCCGAACGCGGCGACTTCCTCAACTTCGAAGGCAACGCCCAAGGCTTTCGTGTGCTCACCCAGCTCGAATACCACCAGTTCGACGGCGGCACCCGGCTGACCTACGCCACCCTCGGCACGTACCTGAAATACCCGTGGACCGCCCGCCACGCCGACTCGCTGGGCTACAAGAAACACAAGTTCGGCTGCTACCAGAGCGAACTGCCGCTGCTCGAACAGATCGCCCACAAGCTCGAACTGCCGTTGCTCGACAACCAGCGCTGGGCGCGGCACCCGCTGGTGTACCTGATGGAGGCGGCCGATGACATCTGCTATGCGCTGATCGACCTGGAAGACGGCCTGGAGATGGAGCTGCTGGACTACGCCGAAGTGGAGTCGCTGCTCCTCGGTCTGGTCGGCGACGATCTGCCGGAAACCTACCGCCAGCTGGGCCCGCAGGACTCGCGGCGGCGCAAGCTGGCGATCCTCCGCGGCAAGGCCATCGAACACCTGACCAACGCCGCGGCACGGGCGTTCGTCGAGCAGCAGCGGGCGTTGCTGGCCGGCACGCTGGAGGGCGATCTGGTCGAACACATGGAAGGGCCGGCGAAACGCTGCGTGCTGCAGGCCAAGGACATCGCGCGCAAGAAAATCTTCCAGGACAAACGCAAGACGCTGCATGAGATCGGCGCCTACACGACCCTGGAAATCCTCCTCAACTCCTTCTGCGGTGCCGCCCTGGAACAGCATGGCGGACGCACGCCGTCGTTCAAGCATCGACGCATCCTCGACCTGCTCGGCAACAACGCTCCCGATCCAAACGCCTCGCTGCACGCGGCGTTCCTGCGCATGATCGACTTCATCGCCGGGATGACCGACAGCTATGCCAGCGAAATGGCCAGGGAAATGACCGGGCGTTCCAGTCCGGTCTGAACCTCACTGCCCGTCCGGCCCCATCATCGGGCCGGACATCGAGGTAACAGGCGATATTGATGCCAATCCATAATTAGCCAAGCAACTTCAAAAACAAACTTTGTAGTAAATAGCAAAATACAAAGTAGGAAAATTCCTATATTAAAGCTCAACCCCACTCTATCTAAGTGCACGCTGCATATCTGGGCTATGGTGCCGGCTCTACATGAGTCCCTTTTGGAAGATGAGCATGCACTCTGTTTTTATTGTCGATGACCATCCTGTCATACGCTTGGCCTTGCGCTTGCTGCTGGAGAACGAGGGTTATCGGATCGCCGGGGAATCCGATAACGGTGTAGACGCCATGCAGATGGTCCGCGAAAGCCCGCCGGACCTGGTCATTCTCGATATCGGCATCCCACGGCTCGACGGCCTGGAAGTCCTTTCGCGCTTCAACAGCATGTCGCTGCCCCTGAAAATACTGGTGCTGACAGCACAGTCCCCGGCGCTCTTCGCCATTCGCTGCATGTTGTCCGGCGCTTGCGGTTACGTCTGCAAACAGGAAGACCTGAGTGAACTGCTAAGTGCCGTCAAAGCGGTTCTTTCCGGATATAACTACTTCCCCAGCCAGGCGGTCTATCCGTTGCGCCAACAGGTTGAAATCGAGGAAGAAATAGAACTGTTCAAGTCGGTCAATGATCGCGAACTCATGGTGCTGCAACTGTTCGCCCAAGGCAAAAGCAACAAGGAAATTGCCGAAGGCATGTTCCTCAGCAACAAGACTGTCAGTACTTACAAGAAACGCCTGATGCAGAAACTCAAGGCGCGTTCATTGGTAGAGCTGATCGAGATGGCCAAACGCAACGAACTGGTGTGACCCGACCATGCTCAAGTCCATGCTGCTCGGCCTGCTGCTGGTCATGGCCTGCCTGAGCCCCGCGCTGGCAGACGACATCGGCGAGACCCACTACAAGCTGCTCAGCCGAAGCACCCAGATGCCGCTGGGCATCTCCCTGACGCCGGCCCAGCAAGCCTGGATCCAGACCCGCCGTGAACTGGTGCTGGGCACCTCGGCCCCGGACTACCCGCCGTTCGACATGACCGCCAGCGGCCGTGACTACGAAGGCCTCACCGCCGACTACGCCGGGCTGCTGGGCCTGACCCTCGGGCTACCGATCAGGATCAAGCGCTACGCCAGTCGCGACCTGGCCTTGCAAGCCCTGGTGGACGGCGACATCGACCTGCTGGGCAGCGCCAACAGCTATGACGTCGCCACTGCCGGCGTGGCCCTGTCCCAGCCCTACGCCGAAGACCAACCGGTACTGGTAACCCGGGAAAACGAGACCCGGCCGCTGGATACCGGCCTGAGTGGCCTGCGCCTGAGCATGATCGCGCACTACCTGCCGCTCGCCGAAGTCCGCGCCACCTACCCCCACGCCAGCATCAGCACCTACAGCTCCTACCACCACGCCCTGAATGCCGTGGCCTTCGACCAGGCCGACGTCTTCCTCGGCGACACCGTGTCGACTCACTACCTGCTCAATCAGAGCCACCTGCAAAACCTCAAGATGGCCAACTTCGCCAAGCATGAGGCCATGGGTTTCGGCTTTGCCGTCCACCAGAGCAACGCCGTGCTGCTGACGCTGGTCAACAAGACCCTGGAAGCCGTCACCAGCAGCACCCGCGCCAGCATCTTCCGGCGCTGGAGTGCCGGCAGCAGCATCCTGCTGACCGACCGCAAGCTGCAATTGTCGCCCAGCGAAGAACTCTGGCTGGCGAAGAACCCGGTCGTAAGGGTGACCGTCGACGAGCATGCCGCACCGCTGACCTTCTTCGACAAGTCCGGCAACCTGCGGGGCATCGCCGCCGACCTGCTCGAACTGATTCGCCTGCGCACCGGCCTGCAATTCGAAATCCGCCGCAGCAGCGGCATCAGCGACATGATCGATCAGTTGAACCATGGCCATGCCGACATGATCGCGGCGATCTCCTACAGCCCCGAGCGCGCCGCCACCTTGACCATCAGCCGGCCCTACCTGGAAAACTCCTACGTGCTGGTCACCCGCGACGGCAAGGACGCGCCCCAGTCCCTCGAACAACTGCAAGGCCGGCGCCTGGCGGTCACCCGCGGCAATATCCTCAACGAAAACATTCGCAAGCTGTACCCCGACATCCAGCTGGTGGCCACCGAAGACATCGCCGCGGCCGCCTCATTGCTGGCGCACCGTCAGGTCGACGGCATGGTCATGGCCCTGATCAACGCCAATTTCAACCTGACCACCCAGCGCGACCTGGTGATCCGCTCCACCGTCAGCGATGCCTCGGCCACGTTCTCCCTGGCGACCTCGCGCAACGCCCACGAACTCGCCTCGATCCTCGACAAAGCGCTGACCAGCATCGTCCCCGAGGAAATGGGTATCATCAACAGTCGCTGGCGCGCCTACAGCGGCAACACCTATTCCTACTGGCAGAGCTACCAGCAGACCATCCTCAAAGTGATCCTAGGCACCTTGGTCCTGCTGCTGCTGTCACTGGCCTGGAATGCCTGGATGCGCCGCCAGATCAAACAGCGCGAGGCCGCTGAACGCGCACTCAACGACCAGCTCGAATTCATGCGCGCGATGGTCAACGGCACGCCCCACCCGATCTATGTCCGCGACCGCGACGGCCTGCTGCAGACCTGCAACGAAAGCTACCTGCAGGCCCTCGGCGCCGGGCCCGAGGATGTCCTCGGCAAATCCATCGACGACGCCCCTCTGGGTGGCTCGGACGATGCGCGGAAAATCCAGGCCGACTACCTGCGGGTCATGAACGAAGGCCGCTCGCTGATCCTCGACCGACCGCTGATGATGAAGAACGTCGAGCTGACGATCTATCACTGGATCCTGCCGTACCGCGACTCCCTCGGCGAAGTCAAAGGCATCATCGGCGGCTGGCTGGACATCAGCGAGCGCCGCCAACTGGTCCACGACCTGCGCCTGGCCAAGGAGCAGGCCGATGCCGCCAGCCGCGCCAAAAGTACCTTCCTCGCAACCATGAGCCACGAAATCCGCACGCCGATGAATGCAATGATTGGATGTTTTTGTAGAAAAAACCACAAGCTTCGATCTCATTTCCGATGCCATAGCTAAGAGGTATGATTGACTAAGTTCGCCTACTATATGGATGCAGAGAAATGGCATTTTGGAAACTTGGAAGCAAGAAAAGCAAAGAAAATGACCTCAAAAAGACAGCAATTGAAACTGGCTCTTTTGTCATTGATATTCAATTAAAGGCTGTAGGAGGAACACCCGAGTTTGAAGAGCTATTCCATAGCCCTTTCGTCCGAGGCTACTTTATCGGGGTTTTTTCTGGCGCAATGCAAGCATTTAAAATTGAGGGTTATGGAGACCATACAGCAACAATGGCGTTTCTTGTTGGTGGTCATATTGCCCTCATAGGTGAAAAGCATGGATTGTCCTTTGCCATGGACTCATTAAATTATCAAGGAAATAAAGACTATGATTTGGGGAATAGGTTAGGAGGACAAGAGCTGATTGGTTTTTTAAATCGAGAAATTATTACCCCAAGACAGCTTATGGATTATATCAAGGGGAATTAACCGCACCATTTCCAAATAAAGAAACCGCCTTTCGGCGGTTTAGTGCTTAGTTTAATAACAACAAAAAACACAAGCTACATTCAGGTTAACATATCAATTTTCAATAACAAGGCTATTTATAAAAATAAGTGATAATATGTAATATATAACAAAAAATCACAACAATGATAAAAAGAAATAAAAGTATTGCGGGTGTAACTCTTGTTGAGGCACTAATATGGTTTGCTATTTTCGCAGCCGTTCTCTACGGGGTTTTCTCACTTTACTCACAATCACGAAATGCGGGTAATGCCTCGACTGTAAACAAAGAGCTATCCACCATTTTCTCTCAAACAGAGCAGTTGTTTGCCACTGAAGATACTGCACAACTGACAGACGGCGGGAACAGCCTTGCGTTGAACCTTGGGATTTATCCTAAGAGCTTAAAGTCATCCGCTAATGGTTCAAGTATCAATAACGTTTTTGGTGGGGCCGTTACGATAACGGGCGAAACACCCAGCGGATTCACCGTAACCTATAACCGAGTCCCTACAGGTGAAGTATGCGCCAATATTATCAGAGCGCAAAAGGCAGTAGGCTGGGATAGTGTTAATGGAATGAATTACGACAAAGACTATAAAATATCAGACGCCAACACCTTGTGCGGCCCCAGTGGCAATGGAACATTGGACTTGGTATTTGTAAGAGCAAACACCAATAGCTAACAAATCATACAATTACAAAAGCCCTTCGTTGGGCTTTTTGTTTTTGAACGATTAGTTGATGGTTATCAGCGGAGAATCATCAGTGTAAAAATGCTAATATTTATATATAACAAAAAATACAAGATATGGACACAAACAAAGGACGTCTGGTAGAGGAAACATTAGACGAGTTACACAATCAAAAAATAAATAACTTGAGTTCGAGACTTGATGCTCTTCAAGAGCAGAACAAAAACGCCGACCTGTGGCACAAAATAGGCAAAGGGTTTCAGGCTGTTAGAAACTCTTCAATTGGCGCATTAGCATTAGGCACATTTGGCATGATGGCCGTATTGGCTTACGGTCCTGCTGTAAATAACACTGGGTTTACCGCTGATTTAGCTCCTCATCTTACTACGGCACTATCTGTTGCCTATGCAGGAGTAGCGGGCTTTATAGCAACACATCTTGGCGCAAAAAATGCGGAATATAAGACTTTTATAAAGTCTTGTGATGTAGAAGATGAACGAAAAAAGCTGATGGTGGCTGCTCAGGGTGCTAATGACTCTCTAAATGAGCACGCATTAAAATACGGAGTAAGCCATGAAACAAAAGAAAAAATGGATAAGCTCTACAACGATATCTTCTCTAATAAAACTAAATCGCCTTTGGTGAGAGATCAAGATGAATATTTCGAAAAACGCGCAAGAAAAAATGGGATTGCGAAAATATAATTCGAGCTATTAATACAAATCTCAGGAGCGAAATTTTATGTCACAAGCACAACAAAACAACAACACCCTTTCAAGTTTCTATGCAAAAACAAAAACGTTTTATGCGATTTTATTTTTTCTTTTGGGTTCATTTGATTTTTTGATTTTCTTAATCAGCACCTACAAAGCTATTTCTGATAGGTTATTCAGCCCTGATCACGGTCTTGGACTCAGACTAAGTGCTTTGCATGAGCCATTTCATTTCGAGCGCCTGATAACAACTGCCTGTTTGATTATAACTGCATGCGTATTAGTTAATAGGCCCAACAGAGTGAATCAGCTAAGCATAGTAAAGAAATACCCTACATCGGCAATGTTATTTTGCTTTTTGGGGTTATTTATATCATTATTCTATAATCTCGAAGTAATCACTTAATCAGTCAATTGTATTGAGCGCATTGGATCAGGAGGGGTGGCCGTCACCAAGATACTCCCCTACGGGCTATTATCCCTGATATAGTTAAATTCCAACTTTTGTCTCATCCGGCCCGCCCTGCCAGAGTGAAAATTGACAGTTTGTCGGGTCAGGTATAGTATTCGGTAGAAATGGAGTGCAATACAATGGATAAAGCAAGTGATTACGAAAGCGCAGTAGTTCAGATCAATAGCTCCATTCGTGAGCTGGAAAGAGTCATTCTTACCGACCGAATTGAAGGGGTTAAGATTTTAGAGTTTTTCCTTTCCTTCAATCCAGCAATATTTAACCAAGATGATTTGAGTATCAAAATGGATGCCTGGCGACTGCTGAATGGGCATTGCAAGGCTCATGCACGCCTAATTGTTGAACAAAGCATGTCATTTGATATCCCTATCTGGAAAACTTACAGGGAGAAAATTCAAAAAGTAATAGACCGTAGAAGGGAGATTTTTGCGGTTTAGACGAAAATATTGGATTAGGAGAGAGAAACGCCCGCCGAGATACTTCCCTACTGGGCTATTATCCCTGATATAGTAAAAGTGCAACTTTAGTGCCAAATTAAAAACTGCTCGCCTCAATTAGACCTTGGCTCTTTTTTCTGTAGTAAGTCCTACGACTCATATTTAATTTCTCCCAAGGCTTATCTTGGGCCTCTACTGTGCGACCTGCATCGACGTTATTTTCTTTTCTATAATAGTAGGTTCGTTTCGGTATCCCTTCGTCTTCCCAAGGCTTACCGTCTACATAGATAAGATTCGCTGAGCTTTTTTTCCTTGACTGCTTGGCTCGCTCGCTTTTCAGTTCGTTGAGCCTTTCAATTGAGAAGTGCTGAGTGATAAAGCGATACACACTGTCGGCAATAGTTCTAACCTCGTTCATGCCTAATGGACACTCGAAAGTGTTGGACAGCATCGCTTGGTCAAGGATCTCGGCATGCAGCTCGACCTGGTGGAACCTGTGCCAATTCGAATAGGCCCATAAGCGTAGTGTTTCGAACAAGGTGCAGTTTCGTCCAGATGCGAATCCGTCCTCTACATTCTTCTTTTTCTTAGCCTCCCTCTGGTGCCTAACAAGGTCTTTATCTACAAACTCATTAAGATAATCTAAGTCATATGGCTCATCTTGAAATGAAAAAACCTTAAAAGCAGATGTATTGAACGGGTTTTTCGTTAAGAGCCCATTGTAGTTCATGTCTGCACCGATTCTCACAGCAAGCCCATGCTCAACATCCGAACAATATTTAATAGGCTTTAAAAGCCCTCTAACGTCTGTTTTAACAGATGTATTGAGGATGTAGGTTAGGTGAGAGCGGCCGTTGTCTAAGTTCCTGACTATCAAGTGCGGGGCTGGCAATCCTTTATCCGACCAGTCCAATACGCTCATGTCGCTATCCAAATCAAATATCATAAAATATTTGTGAGTGAGCGAGTTAGGTTGAAGGTAGATGGATTTTATAGCTGAACTTACTGGGCCAACTTGTTTTCCAAATGAATAGTTGTTTGTATGGTAGGGTTTCTTAGGAAGTTTCGACCTGTATACTTCAAGCGTATTTTTGAGCGTTAATTGACTGCAGTGCATTTTCTCCTCTATTATTTTTATTATCAGGAGAAAATTTCGAGACTGGCTCTTGCTACATCAACTTTAAATGGTATATTGAATATACAAAGTGTTGAGCGTAGAAATTGTTAAGGTTGGTCGCCCCGGAATTTCTACTCCTTTATAAGCAAGATAACATTTACCCCTTAAAGTGCAAACTTTAAGGGGTTTTGTTTTATGATTCAGATTGAATTAGTCTGTTTTGGATGCAAGGGCGTTATCAACAGCGGCTTTGAGTTTTAAAAGTTCGCCTTTATCTGCTTTACAAATAACGTTCAGTAGGTAGGCACGCATTTCTTCTTCGGTCGGTTCTACCTTTGTCTCGACAAAGAAATCACGAACCTGGACCTTCAAAACACGGGCGAATGTATCAAGTGCATCAAGGCTTGGCGTCCGGTCGCCCGTCTCCAATCGGCTGATGGTCTTCGGATCGAAGCCTGTCAGCTCGCCGAACTCGGCCTGTGTCAGACCTGCCTGCTTGCGGTAGTGACGTAGCGCCTTGCCGATGTCTGTTCGTGCCATGAGAAATCCCTTGAAGAATCAATCACTTAACGACACGGTGGCGGTCTTTAAAACGCCCTTAAAAGTCACCTTATGATTTTGTACTTCTCATAATGTGACCTTTTAGGTAGAGTTTTTACGCCTGCCGATCAACGGCCGGCGTCTGGGACAGGAGAAAAAGGCTATGAAACAGGTAGTTATGGCGTTGGTGCTGGGGTGTGGGGCGGCTGGAATGGTTGGATGTGCGGAAATGCAGCAGCAGGCCGGATCGCTCCTGGGACAACCGGCTCAGCCGCAGCAAGTCGCAATGGAAGGCGGTCAGCCTGTCCAGACACTGGGCGGTGGTCAATCGAGCCAAGGCACGGTGCAGAACGCCGTAGCGCAGGAAGGGTCGTCTATGGCTTCTGACATGGCTAAAGAGGCAACCAGCACGCTGAAAAATGAAGTGAGTTCTTCGATCCGCTCCGCCATCCGTGGTGCTTTCAGCCGTTAAGCGAGTGATGAGAAGCCCCAAATGGGGCTTCCCCTCATTGAGGAACAATTATGAGGCGCTTAATAGTTGCCGCTGGCGTGCTTTTGGCTGGGCAAGTGAATGCAGCTTGTCAGGATAGATATTATTACTATCGCCCAACGTTGACCGTGACCAGTGTTAAAAGCTGGCAAGTTTATGACGATAAGGCTTTTCTAAATAGCCGAGAGCACTCGGATATTGAAAGGATGGTCAAAGAATGCGGCGCCCCTGCCGTTGGTGGCAAATACAACATCCAAGCAATATTGAATATAGTGGTTCCAGCTAATTTCTATCAGCTTAGAAAACCACTGTTTAACTATCCAAACATTCGACTCCCGAACGGTGTTAAGGAATCTCCGAACAAGCCTTCAGTTATGCGAGAATCCCCGCAACACCTGATCCGAGCCGCCCATGAGCCAGATGAGCTTTTCCGACTTTGAGTACGCCGGCAAGCGCAAGCAAACCCGCCGAG
>NZ_FYDX01000004.1 GCF_900187455.1 Pseudomonas sp. Irchel 3E13
CCGTCAGGTTGCTGTTCAGCGCCACGGCGTTGTTCAGCATCACCGACTGGGTGGCGCCCAGGCTGGATGCGCCGGACACGGTCAGCGCGCCGCCACCCAGTGACGCATTGTTGCCGACCAGCAGGGTCCCGCCGCCGAGCGTGGTGCCGCCGCCGTAGGTGTTGGCGTTGGACAGCACCAGGGTGCCGGCGCCATCTTTGTTGAGCACGGAACTGGCGTTGCCCTGCAGCGCCCCACTCAGGGTCAGGTTGCCGGTGCCACCAAAATTCACTGTGCCGGTGAGGTTGATGGTGTTGCTCAGGGTCGCGGTGGCGCCGGAGTCGATCCGGGTGCCGGTTGCGGCGCTGACGGCGCCGGTGCCCAGGGCCTGGCTGCTGCCGATGACGAGCGAGCCGGCGTTGAGGGCGGTGCCACCGCTGTAGGTATTGGTGCCGTCCAGGCGCAGGACACCCGTGCCACTCTTGGTCAGACCGGCATTGCTCCCCCCCGAGATCACGCCCGACAGGGTGAACGGCGTGGTGAAGTTGCTGACGGTCAGGCCGTTGCGACCCGTGCCGATGTTGAGGCCCATCACGATGTTGTTGGCGATGCTGATCGAGGACGAGGAGCTATTGAGGGTGCCGCCATTGGCGTAGATCGTACCGCTACCGGCGAAGGCCCCGTTGTTGATCAGCAGCACGCCGCCATCGAGGGTGGCCTGGGTGGAGGCACCGCTCAACAATGCGCCTTGCAGTGTCCAGGTTCCACTGTCGACCACCAGGTTGCTGAAATTGATGTACTTCGTCGAATCGATGATGCCGGTGCCGACGTTGGTGCCGCTGCCACCGCTCATGTCGTTTTGCAGCCTGAGCGTGTTGTTGCCACCGGCACCGCCATCGACGATGCCGGTAGGCGCAAAGTTCAGCCCGCCCATGCCGACGACGATCAACTCCCCGGCGCTGGCCCCGCTGGCGCTGACCGACGAGCCGGTGACCGCGGTGAACGTGTTGGTGCCGCCGGCGCCCATCGACACACTGCCGATCACCGTGCCGCCGTTGACGAAGATATTGCCCGCAAGCGAGGACTCGAAGCCGACCCGCCCGATGACGCTGCCGGAGTTGAGGAAGATCACCCGGCCACCGCCGTAGATCGCGACCACCGGCCGGTTGGCCGCGTTTTCGCTGGCACCGATGGCCAGGGTCGTGGAAATCAGGCCGTAGTTATCGATGATGGTACGGCCCGAGAGCCCGTTGTTGATGTCCAGCGCCACGCCGGTGAAATCAATCAGCGACCCGTTGATGTCGCCGGAAACACCGCGGATCACGCTGCCGGCGGCGTTGGTGATCGACAGGTTGGAGAAAACGGGGCTTACGAGTTTCAGCGCGGTGGAGGAGAACGCGGACGAGCCAATGGAGGGGTCGATGGAGCCGCCGTTGTACAGGGAAGTACTGGTACCCGTCACGGTAAACGCCGGTTTGCTCGGATCGGACGTCGTCACGACCCCGCCGGACATGAGGGTGATCACCAGATTGCTGGCCGCCAGGTCAAGGTTCGTGTTGACACCGGAACAGTCCACCGCCGATCCATTGGTCGGCGTCGCCGGTGTGCACGCGGCGTAGATCGGGTCGGACACGGCGAACGCGCCGAACATGGCCATGCTGACGGCCAGCGACAAGCGGGTACGGGCGGTGCGCGGTACTGCGGTTTTACGTCTGTCCACAACGACTCCTATGTGGATCAGGCGACTCATCCCTGACAGCGCAGCAACGCTGCGCGAGTAATTGACGGGCCCGACCTTGGCAAGATGAAGGATTTTTTATTGGTGGCACTTTAACAGCTCCCACTCAATAGAAAAATTTGCGCACAAGGTTATTGAGGGAAACTGCGCTGGCAAGCCCCCACAGGTTCATCGGTGCACGCAAATCCCTGCGGGAGTCGGCTTGCCGGCGATGCGCCGCAAGGCGGCGCTCGATCTGACGGACGCTGAAGACTGTCGGCTGGCCTCAGTCCGCCAACAACCCAAGCTTCCTGGCAAACGGCTGCGCCGCGATGGTCTGGCGTTGATACTGGCTGGCGTCTTCATGGGTGGCGAGCCACAGCATCACCGCCGCCGGCACCTCTGGCGGCGCACTGCCGGCGCGCAGGGCGATCACACCTTTTTCGCCGATGGTGGCTTTCAGCGCGTCGGTGGTCACCACCCCGGGATTGACGGTGTAGGCGCGGACGCCGGCGTCACCCAATTCCACCGCAACGATCCCCGACAACCGTGAAACCGCCGCCTTGCCCGCGCCATAGGCATAGCCCCAGCCGCCCTTCCCGGCCGCTACCGGCGGGTCGCTTTCGCCGGCGCCGGAGGTGACGTTGATCACCACGCCGTCGCCCTGCTCCGCCATCACCTGGGCCACCGCGCGGGTCAGCAGGAACGGGGTGAGGATGTAGCCCTTGAACATCCGCTCCAGCGTTTCCGGCTGCAACGCCATGAAGCCGGCATTGAGGTCGCTGCCCTGGTAGATGGCGTTGTTGATCAGCACGTCGATGCGGCCGTACTCGGCCAGCACCGCGCGGCAAGCGGCCAGTGCCGAGTCACTGTCGAGCAGGTCCATCGGCACCACCAGCGCCTTGCGGCCCAGGGCGCGGATAGCGTCGGCGGTGCCGTTGAGGCTGCCCGGCAGTGGCGCGCCACTGGCATCGCGCAGGGCATGCGGGTGCTGCTCGCCTTCGTCGAGGGTGCGGGCGCTGATCGCCAGGTCGAAGCCGGCCCGGGCGAACGCCAGCGCCGCCGCGCGACCGATGCCGCGGCTGGCACCGGTGATGAATGCAACCTTGTTCATGTGTTTTCCTCAGACCCGCTGCGGCCGGACCATGGCGTCCATGCCGCCGTCGATGTACATCACGCTGCCGTGGATGAAGCCCGCTTGTTGCGACTGCAGGAAGGCGATCAGCGCGGCGATTTCCTCGGGGTGACCGTTGCGCCCCAGCGGCGCGACAAATGCGCGTACCGCCTGGCCGAAGCGCGGGTCATTGCGCGAAGCATCGTGCAGCGGGGTTTCCACCGCGCCGGGCGCGACCACGTTGAGGCGGATGCCCTTGGCCCCCCAGGCCGCCGCGAGGCGTCGGGCGTGGTGGGTGATCGCATATTTGGAACAGGCGTAGGCCACTTGGGGTTCGCCCAGGGTGTTGGCGATATCCAGCGCCCGGGCTTCGTCGTTGTCGAGCATGGCCAGGGTCATCGGCTCCTGCTCGGCGCCGGGACGAATCGCCGCCACCGAGCCGATGACCAGCGCCGCCGGATGGCTGCCCTTGGCCAGGGCGTCTTCGAGGCCGCCGAGCAACTGGCTGACGCCGAAATGGTTGATCGCCACGATCAATCCGCAGGACGGCGCGGTGACCCCGACGCCGGCGCAGCAGACCAGGCCGTCGAGGACGCCGTCACTGAGGTCGAGGACCTGGGCGATGGCCGCGTCGCGGCCTTCGCGGGTGGACAGGTCGGCAATGACCTCGGCGTTGCCGCGGTCGATACCGATGACGCGGTGGCCGGCGGCGCGCAGGGCAGCGGCAACGGCGGCGCCGATGCCGGAGGCGCTGCCGGTGATGGCGGTAGTGGGCATTGGAAACTCCGTGAATTGGGCGTTGTTGGGGGGGGCGCTTCGCGAGCAAGCTCGCTCCTACAGGGATGTGTGGCGCTTTTGCTTTTTGTAGGAGCGAGCTTGCTCGCGAAGCGCCCCCCCAATAATCAGCAGCAACCCAGCCAGAAACATCGTCCGAGAAGACTAAAAACACACTGCAAACAAAAGCCCAGCGGGACGACGCTGGGCTTTTACTGTGGAACACCAAGGACAGCGGTTGCCCTTCTTATTCAGTCCTGTGCTCGCCTGAATCGATGTCTCTATCCAACATTTCTTTCAGATCTTTCAAGTCTTTCAGGCCTTTCAGACTGCGCCCCCCGCTTTTCACTTCTTCGCCTTGCAAGGCCACTTCTCTGCGTGTAACCGCTGCCTTCACCGTTTCCAATTCCTCGACCTCGGTGAGTTGGGAGACTTGCAGAACAATGTCATCTACGCCGGCCATATCGGTTCACCTCACAAGAAGGGGCGACAGGTTGCCTGCCCGCTGCCCCATTCTTCGCGTGCCGTGCAGGTTGCGCACCTGACAATACTGATAGTGTTTCAGACCGTTTTGGCGTAACGCTCATTCACTACACGCATGAGCCCCTCATGCCCGCCGTGCCAACGGCACCGCCAGTTGCGGCGGTGGCACCTTCAGCTTGCCGGGGGTCTTCAGCGGCATTTTCGGTTTGCCCAGCGCCACCACGCTGTTGAGCAGGATCCGCACCAGCTCGGTCTGCCGGCGCACGCCCGTCTTCGAGAAGATCGAGCGCAAGTGGGCGCGAGCGGTGTTGCGGCGGATGTTCAGTTCCTCGGCGGCCTCCTCCAGCGACAAGCCGTTAGCCAGCTCCATGGCCAGCGCCGTCTCGGCCTTGGTCAGGTTGAACAGTTGCTTGGTCACCAATTCGCTGGCCAGCGACTTGCTGGCGGCATCGCGGATGTACACCAGCGCCGCCGGCTTGCCCTTCTCTTCCGCCCAGTCCAGCGACGGAATCGATTCGACCACCAGGCCCAGGTTGACCTGCCCGGAAGGCCGGGTCACCGACATGGCCTCGGCGCTCTTCGGCGCATCCGGGGAGAACGCCGCGCGGATCAGCCGTTGCAGTTCGCGGTTGTCGCTGGGGTACGTCGCTTCCAGGCGCCCGCCCACCAGTTTCAGGCCGTCGGCCTGGGCCAGCAGGTCCTGGGCCACCGGGTTGACCCGCAGCACGCTGCCGCTCTCGTCCAGCACCAGGGTCGCCACCGACAGGCGGCTGATGGCCTGGGCGTAGAGGTCGCTGAGGGATTCGCTGCGGTCCAGCAGGTTGTGCACTTGCAAGGCCCGGCGCAGGTGCGGCAGGAACATCGCGCACAGGGCGCGATCATTGCGCGAGAACGCCGGCGCCTGTTTCGGCCGGGTGATCCGGAAGCGCAGCTTGCCGCCATCGGGGGTGGAGATGTCCGCGCCCATCACGTGGTAGACCCCTTGCGGGCCGCAGAACATCTTGAAATAGGCGCAGTGTTCCCACTCGGTGGACGACATCACGTCATCGACGGTGAACACATAGTCCAGTGGCTGGTTGGTAAAGGGCGTGTGGGTTTGCGGGTAGGTCATGTAGCTGACGTCGCCGGCGCCCTCGATGTCGCCGACGATGATCATCACGCCCATGTCCGGCTGGTCCGGCACGCGCAGGATCAGGGTCACGTAGTTGGCGTCGTAGAGGGTGCGGAAGCTGGTCAGGGCGCGGGCCATCAGTTTCGGGTCCATCGCGCCGTCATAGACTTCGCCGACCAGCCGGTCGTAGCCGGCCAGATCCAGACCGAGGCTGCTCAGGGCGTCTTGGGTCAAGACAGGATTCTCCACAGTCTTCTCCTCGCTCGGGTAAGGCGCGCTGGCCTTCCCTTGTTATTTTTATAATTTCGGCTCGGGGGCATTGCTGCCCCTTTGACAGTGCACATCTCGCAAGGCGAGGCCTTTCTGCCTTGTAGGACAAATCGGCCCGCGCCACAGTCTCCCTATCTCCCGCAGCGCCCACAATAGGGCGCCCGCTTATATTTTTGATTACCGGATATGTGGTGCCGCTGGCTGTTTCTTCAGACGGAATTCGCCCCGCACCACCTCCACCGATTGTGCCTCCCGGGCCACCAGCGGCCGCCCGCGATTGAACCAGGCGGCCAGGGCTGGCAGCAGGAAGATCGCCCCAAGCACGTTGACCAGGAACATGAACGACAGCAGCACGCCCATGTCGGCCTGGAACTTCAGCGGCGCGAAGGCCCAGGTGCAGACGCCGATGGACATGGTGAGGGCGGTGAACACCGCCGCCGTGCCGCGCTGGCACATGGCCTGGTAGAAGGCTTCGCGCAAGTCGGCGCCCGCGGACATCTCGTGCTGGATGCGCTCGTACAGGTAGATGCCGTAGTCCACGCCGACCCCGACGCCCAGGGCCATCACCGGCAGGGTCGCGACTTTCAGGCCGATGCCGAGCATGGCCATCAGCGCGTTGCAGAGGATCGCCACGATTGCCAGCGGCACCAGAATGCACAGCACCGCCCGCACCGACAGGAAGGTCAGCCAGCAGAACAGCGCCACCGAACCGAACAGCGCCGCCAGCATGATTACCTCGGCGCGCTTGACCGCTTCGTTGGAGGCCGCCATGACCCCGACATTGCCGCCGGCCAGGAGGAACTCCACCCGTGGCGTGGCCACCTCGGCGATGATCCGCTTCGCTTCGTTGACCGCATGGCTGACAGTGGCGCCTTCGTGGTCGGCGAGGAACACCAGGATCTGCATCTGCTGGCAACCATCGGTGACCAGCCCGTCGTCCGGCATGTAAGCGCGGGCCCCTTGGCTCAGGCCGCGAGACGAACCAGGAATCGCCGCCCAGCGCGGGTTGCCCTCGTTGTTGCCGGCGATCACCCGCTTGCCCATGCCGGCCACGCTCTGCACCGACTGCACGCCCTGCACCGCCCGCATGCGGAAGTCGAAGCCTTCCACCGCGCGCATCACTTCCGGGTTCAGGCAGCCTTCCTCGACACCGTGGGTCTGGACGAACACCGCCAGCACGTCCAGGCCGATCGAGTAGCTGCTGATGATGCGGGCGTTGTCCTGGTTGTAGCGCGAGTCGGCGCGCAACTCCGGCGCGCCGGCGCCGATATCGCCCACCGCCAGGTCGCGGGCCTTCCAGGCGCCGGCCGCGAGGAGCAACAGGCTCAGGCCGAACACCGCCAGCGCCGGGCCCGGCTCGGCCAGCGCCGACAGCCGCCACCACAGCCGATGACGCGCTTGCCGGCTGGCCTGCTCGCGGCTGAGCAGGCCGCGTTCCAGCGGCAGCCAGGAAATGATGATGGGCAACATCAGTTTGTTGGTGATGATCATCAGCATGACGCCGATGCAGGCGGTCACCCCCAGTTCGTGGACGATGGGAATGTCGATCAGCATGATCACGCCGAAGCCCAGGGCGTTCATCAGCAGCGCCAGCGAGCCGGGAATGAAAATCTTGCAGAACGCCGTGCGCGCCGCCTGCAATGAAGTGGCGCCGGCGACCACGTCCTGTTTCCAGGCGTTGGTCATCTGCACCGCGTGGGAGACGCCAATCGAGAAGATCAGGAACGGCACCAGGATCGACATCGGGTCGATGCCCAGGCCCAGCAGCGGCAGCAGGCCGAGCAGCCAGACCACCGGCAGCAGCGCCACCACCAGCGCCACCACGGTCAGGCGCAGAGAGCGGGAATACAACCACAGCAACAGGCCGGTGATGACGAAGGCGATGGCGAAGAAACCGATCACCGTGGTCAGGCCCTCCACCACGTCGCCCACCAGCTTGGCGAAGCCGACGACGTTGATCTCGATGGTGTCGCTGGCATATTTCTGGCGGATCTCTTCCAGGCTGTTGGCGACCTGGGTGTAGTCCACCGGTTTGCCGCTGCGCGGGTCGAGGTCCTGCAGGTCGGCGCGGACCATCGCCGATTTCAGGTCATTGGCGATCAACCGGCCGACCTGCCCGGACGCCGCGGCGTTGCTGCGCACCTGGGCGAGGTCGTCGGGGCTGCCGCTGAAGCGTGGCGGCACCACCACATCGCCGTAGAAGCCTTCTTCGGTGATCTCGATATAACGCACGTTGGCGGTGAACAACGACGTCACGCTGGGCCGGCTGACCCCGCTGATGAAGAACACATCGTCGGTGACCTTGCGCAGGGTTTCGAGGAACTCGGGGTTATAGATGTCGCCCTCGCCTTTCCAGCGGACGCTGACCAGCAACCGGTTGGCGCCGGTGAAGTACTGGCTGAACTTGAGGAAATTCACCATGTAGGCGTGGCGGACCGGGATCTGCTTGTTGAAACCGGGGTCCAGTTGCGTGTTCAGGGCGCTGTAGCCCAGCCCCAGGCTGAGCAGCACGAATAACGCCAGCAGCCCCTTGCGCCAGGCCATCAGCCAGTCCGCGACGAACTCGACGCTGTGCGTCACCCATTGCTTGACCTGATTCATTGTGCGTCTCTCATGCAAACCGCTCCCTGATCCGGTGTTCTTGTTTCAGGGGATAGTCAAGGCTGAGAGGGTTTGCGGCATCGTCCAAATGGCTTAATAACCGCTGAAACGAAAACCTCGTGGCTTGTCTGAGCGTCGACGGGCCACGGGGTTTTCGAACGGTGTGAATCAACAGCAACATCACGGCGGCAACGACCGCCTTCAGGCAAACGGGGTTTCTTCAAACGCACCACCCGCTTTGTGCGGCAACGACTGGAAGGGATCGGCAAAACGGGCATTGCCGGAAAGTGCTACATCATTGATTTCCTGGACTCCGCCCAGTTGTGTACTGACGAAGTTATCCCCCGTTACCGGTTCGACAGTTTGAATCATGCTCCAGAAATCAAGGGTGTTGTCCGTGATTTCCGCCACTTTATAAACGGTTGTGGGTGCGTTTTCAGCGAGCATTTTCAGATGGGTTGCCTGTGCGCGGTAGGAAACCGCGCGCGCGCCTTCGTACAAATAATGAGGAACTTTTGCCGCGCTGTACCAACGCTGAGCACCGGCCAACGCTGACTTGCCGAGCGCTGTTGCGTAGAGCGATATATAACGTGCGGCCATATTGAGTGAGCCCCTGCTCAATGTCTGGGCTAATTGAGCGATGGGTTTTGCAGCCCGGTAAACGCCATGCGCCACTATGCCCAATGCAGGCCCTGCCAGGCCCGCGCCTACTGACATCACTCCGAGGCCGAGGCCGATTTTCCCCAATACGTTGGACGTCTTCGGGTCGCTGTCTTTCAAAATGATCGAGGCCAACTCGAAATAGAAGGCGCCCATTGAGATACCCGTCACCGCCATTGAAAAGGCCAGCGAGGCACCGGATGTCAGTGGTGCCAACATCGCCCCCACCCCGGTGATCACAAGACCGAACTCCCGCGTCTCCATCCACGGTTTTTCACCATAGCGGCTGTATTGCATGACCACCTGGTGCCCATCGTAGTCATGGTTATTGACCGGGTCGGCATCGCAGTAACTGAAGCGGGAGAGCCCTCCTGCGTCAAACGGACTCCAGCTATCCGGTGACTGAAACCGCTGCAACTGCGGGTCATATAAACGGTAGCCGTTACCCAGATGGTAAAACCCCAGGCGATTGAGTGGCTCACCTTTGAAACCGAGCCAGGTCACGGACTTCGGCTCGGGTTTGCGATAGCCGTAAGGGGTATACGTGAAATAGGTAATGGCCTTGCTGGCGACATCGATACTGGCGAATACCGTACCTGCCGCATCGCGCAACTCGAAAGAACAACTGGACGACGCGGCGGCTGTACCGCTCGTTATCACCGCCTCTTGCAGGTAGCAACTCGGGCTGTCGTTTTGCAGCACAAGTGTGCGCTCGTTGAAACCATGGGTACTTTCATCGTCGCGCTGGACCACCGCATAAATCCGGTTGTTGCGGTAATGGTAGCGCTCACTCCATTTGCCTTGGTTGGCACCGCGAATCCGCCCGAGGTCGTCATACGCGAACACATAGGCTTCCTCGCCAGCGATAGTGCAGGTATCAACCTGTCCGTTGCGGTGATAAGCGAAGTTGCGGTCACCCTGCTGGAGGACAAAACCAAACAGGTCATATCGGGTTTCACCTTTATCCGACCCCGTCATCTCCTCAGGTTTTCGCCCATAGGTGTAGCCGATCGTGGTGGTTGCGACGGATGCGGGGCGAGTGGCTCCGGTATAGCAGTCGTCCAGGCGTGACCGGACGTTGCCCACGCAGCCATAAACGAAGGCCTGTTTGACACAGTGCTGGCCGTTGTCATTTACGACACCTGGGCCCGTGCAGGACCACGTTTGCAAGCGCTTGAGGCCGTCGTATTCATAACTGTCGGCGCATTTCTCCTTGCCTTTGACCTTCAAACTGCGTTTTTTAAGACGGCCGTCGCCCAACAAGGTGCGCTCAATGACATGGGGATCAACACCGTCACAGGCAAACGCGCGGCTGATCTCATGACCACTCGCGTCGTATGTGTAGGTGACGGTCATCGTGACGTTACTGTTCAGCGCCTTGATGGTCTCCTTTTCCAGGCGGCCGCTATCCGCGTATACCGAGGTTGTTTCGCAACGGTTGTTCTTCGAGGCGGTAATGCGCCCAAAGGCGTCATAGGCGTAGCGGGTGAGTCCGCCCTCCAACCCTTCGAACCCGAGCAGGCAGCCACGCAAGCTGAAGGTGCTGGTTGAAGCGCCGGTGCCTTTCGGCTCGACAATACGCTCGCTTCGCGTGAACCCGGTGCAAACGGTTTCGTAACCTGCCAGGGGAGATGGCGCGCCGCTATCTTCTACTCCGGCTTTTTCTTGCGGTGCGGTTTCTCCTGCAGCGTGGGTTCCTGTTTCAGACACGGGGGTTCCGTAGTCATCGATCAGGCATGTTTGCTCCCACACTTTCCGTGTAAAGCCACGGCCCAAGGCATCGTTCATCTGAACACCCAAGGCCGTGGCCTCCTCACCTTCGATCCGCGCACTCAGCCACTTCGAGTAACGGTCTCTCCAGGAGACGGAGGAGGTAAGCCCGTCTGTCGTGGTGGTGAGCAAGCGCCCGGTCGCATCATAGGTGTATGTCGTAGGGGCACCTATGCAGGGGGTGAGGGTTGTGAGCTGACCGTAGGCGTCGTAGCGGAAAGAGAGGCTGTCTTGTTCGGTCTCCTTGTTGTCCTTGTCCACGTTCAGGTACTTGATCGACGTCGGCTGCCCGGCAGCGTTGATGGCGCGAACAACCTTGAAACGCGTACCGCCCGGGACGCCGTAGGTTTCACTGCTAGTGCCTTGCGCATCCCGTTGGCGCTCAACCTGAAAACTGCCCTGTGTCAGGGTTTCACGACCCGCGGCAACGGTGAGCGTCTGGATTTTGCGGTCAAGTTCTTTGCCGTCGCTGCCCTTGAGCACCTGGGTGACCGTCTGGCTGCCGTCCGTGCCGACTTCACTCCAGCGCGTTTCGCGGGTCATGCAGTGTTTGTGGGCGCTGTCGTAGTCGTAGTCACACCGGCTGGCGACCGCACCGCCAGGGTGATAGGTGGTGGTACTGGTCGACAGCCATGCCTTGCCATCGGGGCTCAGCCAACTCTGACGCTCCCGGTTCAGCGTATCCCTGACCACCCGGGTTCGTACGCCAGTCCCGCCCTCGTGGGTTTCACATTGATACAGTCCGCCTTTGAGCACAGTCCACTCATGCAGCCGTTCCGTGGTTGTGCCGTCCGCTAACGTCACCTTCTGCGCCGTCAGCCTTCCCTGTTTGTCATATTCGTAAGACGTCTCGACGTTCTCGCCGTTTTTCGACCCATGCAAACGCCCGGTGTAAATGGAACTACGACAAGACGTGTGAATCTCTTTAATAGGCTCGGGCCGCGAGGAGTTGCATTGGGGCTGAACAACAATTTCGGTAAGGAATTCATCGTCGCCCCCGTCCGCGGCAGACTCAACTTTATAAGAAAAGGTGGTCGTAACCCCAGAACGTCCATCCTTTACCCCTTCAGGCGTGAGCCACTCCATTTCCTTTTGACTGACCAGGCCAAAGCCTGGCAAGTTACTGTCGGTTTGATACTTCAATGTTTCTCTACATATTGCGAATGGCGACTCGACAGCGTCCAACTTGAACCCTCGCGCATTTTGCTTGCTCTGAAAGTCCAGGCTTTTCTCCAGATCAGCCAGCGTTTTCTTGGCTTTTTCCCCGTCTTGTTTTTTCAGGCTATCCAGCAGTGCCTTGGCCGCCTCTTTGGCTACCGCCAACTGCAAAGCGGAAACATCGACTTCGGTGTAGTCCGGCCGTAGTACCGTCAATTTTATCTCCGGCACGACCATCACGCCCAAGGGGCCTTTATTCAGGGTTTTATAGCCATAAAAAGCCAGGCTCAACGCATACTTGTTTTCACCCTCTTTGCGATAGACCAGTTCAGACTCAACGTGCGTGCATCCGCCACTTTCATCACCTGGGTATTTGATATCCACAGGCAGGTTGAATGCATTCCGGGCATAGTCATTGGCCGCATGACTCATGCTGACGGTTGTTTCTATGCGAGTACCCCAGGTAAACCCGGATGAACCGAATGCGAGGGCTCCCCAACCGATCGGGTTCAAATAGTCGAGGGGCGCCAACAGGATGCCGAAGAAACTGGTGTTGCTGTAGCCGACTTTTTTCTCCGTCACGGTGTATTTTTTGTAGTTATTGAAATAGGTCCATTCAGTAACCGTGTCACCTTGTGCTCTGGACACCAGGTTACCGCTGGGGTCATATTCCAGCGTTACCTCATCGACCGTGACCCCATCAATTTTCTTGGTGGATTTCACCGTGGCCACGGCACGCTTATCGTCCACCTTGACCTCTTGCTCCTGAGTGACAGCCACGCCATTGGCAATGACCGTCTCCGACACCTGCCGGCCGTCCTTGTACTGGTATTCACGAGTGCAGAGCACAACAGCGTCTTCATCACCCTTTTTCAATTGGCGGCAGGTGATGGTCGTCTTGTCGGCCGTGTACTCATACGCTTCAACAAGAGGATCGACGCCCGCGCCAGGTGAAACTTTATATTCACTGACTTTATCGCCTGCGTAGGTCACGGACTCGGTATGGGTGGACGTGTCTAACCGCAGAGCGTCACCTTCCTTGGCCCCGGCAATCATGTGTTCCGTGATGATATCGATGCGGCTTAATTTATCGTCGACGAGAGTGCTCCGGTATATTTTCTTGCCCAGGATTCCGCACCCCGTGACCGTGACCTTGAACTCAACGCCCTCCGCCTTGAAGTCATCATGCGCCTCCAACTCATACCTCACTTGTTCATGGGTATCCGGAAACACGATGAGTCGTTTGAAAATCAAATTCTTCCCAAATTTATCGATATGCCGGCCATTTCGCGGTGCTGCTTCAGTTTTTAACAGGCATCGATCACCCGCATAAATTGAACGTAATCTGGACTCCGAATCAGAAAAAGAAGCCTCGTAAATATCGGTTTCCCAGTCTAGTTTTAATGTTTTTCCTGTAGGGGCAGAGTACGCCAACAACAGCCCACCACTGTTCGAATAAATGTGATGCTCCTTGCCACCGTCTTCATGACGCACGTGGATATCACAAAAATCACCATTCTCAGCGTAGTGAATGGGCCCGGCCGACAGTGTAAAATCACCAAAATCCTTCTCGCTCTTCTCACTAATACTCGTGGTAATCAAGCGCCCGTCACGAATGGGCAAGTCCAGTATATGCAGGACTTCATCATACCTGACACCGGATATCTCGCTTATAACACCAACAGGCAGGAGCGTAATGCTGGGAGATTCCAAGCTACAAAACAAACTCAAGTTTAACGGTACGCTCAGCCCTTCATCCGCATAAAGACCAGCAATGGGGATTGAAAATCTACCCTGACCAGTCTGTGGATTGATCGAGATATGTTTCTCGAAAAGATTCGGATTGGAAGACATGAACGGTGCTCCTGAAAGGAATGGCACTACGCCCCACCCATTCCACCACCGCCGCAAAAAGGCCACAACTGACAGAATTATCAGTTGTGGCCGTAAAAAAATCTGCTAGCGGCTTTATTGGAAGTTTCGATAAAGCGCTGCCGGTTCTAACTCCGGGTGTTCAAAGGGATCCTCGTCGTCGAACTCATCCAGTTCCACATCCCCATCGATATCCATGTCCCCGCTCAACGAATGACTGAAACTGTCAGTCGCGGCAATAATCTGGAAATCCTGGATCTGGGTCCAGTAGCGAAGCGCGTCATCGGCGCGTGATAGGGCCAACGGCATGGTAGAGCCCCTTTCAAGCACTCGCTTCATAAAGGTGGCATGGGCCCGATAAGAAATCGGGCCCATGCCCCAGTAGAGGTAGTTCGACGCGCTGGCAACGTGTTGCCAACGCTGGGCCGCACCCAGCGCGGATTTGCCAAGTGCCGAGGTTTGCAGGCGCATATAGCGCCCGGAAAGCGCCAGCGATTTGTTGCTCAGGGCCTGCGCGGCACTCGCAATCGAGTTCGTGCCGTGGGACACCGCATGCGCAGCGAGCCCCACAACGGGTTTGACGATACCGGCCGTGATGCCCGCGAGCCCGAACGCAAGCCCCGCGGTTCCCAGGGCCTTGGATAATTTCGGATCGCTGTCCTGCAACAGGATCGACGCCAGGTCGAAATAGAATGACGCCGCGGAAGCGCCCGTCACCGCGATGGAAAAGGCCAGTGAGCCTCCGGCCGACAAGGGTGCCAGCATCGCACCCAGGCCGGTCAGTACCAGACTGAACTCACGGGTATGGATCAAGGGCATCCCGCCATGGCGACTGTATTGCGCAACCACCGTGTGCCCGTTGTAGTCATGGTTGTTGACCGGGTCCGCGTCGCAGTAACTGAACCGTGAGAGTCCTCCCGCGCCAAACGGGCTCCAGCTATCGGCGGCCTGGAAACGCTGCAGTTGCGGGTCGTACAGGCGGTAGCCATTGCCCAGGTGATAGAGCCCCAGGGCATTGAGCGGCTCGCCTTTGAAGCCGAGCCAGGTCACCGCGCGCGAGTCGGCTTCGCGATAACCGTAAGGCGTGTAGGTGAAGTACGTGACGTGCTTGTCGCTCAGGTCGATGCTTGCGAAAACACTGCCGGCGGCGTCGCGCAGTTCGAAAGAACGGGTTCGCGAAGGGTCACCCGCAGCGCTGAACACAACGCGGTCCTGTAGATAGCAACTCGGGCTGTCGTTCAGCAGCACGAACCGGCGCTCACTGAAACCCTGGCTGCTTTTGCCGTCGCGCTGGACCAGCGCGTAAATCCGCTCGTTGCGGTAATGGTAATGCTCGCTCCATTCACCCTGGCGTGCGCCGCGGGTCCGGCCGAGATCGTCGTAGGCAAACACATAATCCGCCTCGCCCTCGACAGAACAGGTGTCGACCTGGCCATTGCCGTGATAGGTGAAGCGCCGGTCAGCCTGCCGGGTCACCCTGCCGAACGGGTCATGTTCTGTCGGGCCGTTGTTCGACGCGGTGAGTTCCTCGAGTTTTCCGTAGCAGTATTCGAGGGTGCGGGTCGTGCAGGCGTCAGGGCGGGTGTTGCCGCTGTAGCAGTCATCTGCCCGGGACAGCACATTACCCAACGGGCAATAGGTGAAGACCTGCCGGACGCAACGCTCGCCCTCGTCGTTGCTTGCGCCAGGGCCGGAGCATGACCAGCTTTTCAGCCGTTTGAGCCCATCGTATTCGTAGCTGTCGCTACGCCTGGCCTTGCCTTTGACGTTCAAGCTGCTCTTTTGCAGGCGACCGTCGCCCAGCACCGTGCGCTCGATCACATGGGTATCAAGGCCGTCACCGGCGAAGGTGCGGCTGATCTCATGGCCGCTTTCGTTGTACTGGTAGGTCACGGTCATGCTGACGTCGGGGTTCAGCGCCTTGATGGTTTCTTTTGCCAGCAGGCCGCTGTCGGTGTAGGCGAACGTCGATTCGCAGCGCGCGTTGCTGGACCGGGTGATGCGGCCCAAGGCGTCGTATTGATAACGCGTTGCCCCGCCTTCCAGGCCCTCGAACCCGATAAGGTTGCCGCGCAGGCTGTAGCGGGAAATGGATTCGCAGGTGCCCTGTGCAGCGACTATCCGCTCGCTGCAGGTGAAGCCGCTGTTGCTGCTTTCGTAGCCCGCCAGGGTTGGCGGTGCAGGCTCATCGTCCTGAGCCGCGTCGAGCGTCTTCACCTGGCCCCAGACGCGCTGCGAATAAACGCTGCCCAGGCCATCCGCATTCTGACGCCCGACAAGCCGGCGCTCCGTTCCGGTGCCGATATCCTGAACATGGATGTCCACGTCATTGGCGGTGACGTTGGTGTACTTCCGGCTGATTTCAATGCCCTCGGTGGTGGCCGTGAGCACGCGCCCCATCGAGTCATAGGTGTAGGAAGACGCACCCGCGAAGGTGGGCGTCAGTTTTTCGAGTTGGCCATAGCCGTCGTAGCTGAACAAAAGGCTGTCCAGCTCGGTTTGCCTGTCGTCCTTATCCAGCTTCAGGTATTTGACCGATTCCGGTTGCCCGGCCGCGTTGCAGGCGCGGTGAACCAGCAGCCGGTCTTTTCCGGGCGTGCCAAAGGTTTCCTTCAGCGCACCGTGCTCGCCGTACTGGCGCTGTACCTGAAAACTGCCTTGGGTCAGGGTTTCACTGTCGGCGCCGATGGTCAGCGTCTGGCTCTTGCGGTCCAGCTCCTTGCCGTCGGCATCCTTGAGGACATGGGTGATCGTGTGGCTGCTCTGGGGGTCGGCGTCGCTCCAGTGTGTTTCACGGGTCATGCACTTGTTGTGGCTGCTGTCGTAATCGTCATCACAACGGCTGGCCCGCCGGCCACTGGGGTGATACGTGGCGCTGCTGGTTTGCAGCCAGGCAACGCCATCCGGACTGACCCAGCGCTCGCGCTCGCGGCCGAGCACATCCTTGATGACCCGGGTTCGCCGGGTTGCGTCGGTGCTGTGGGTTTCACACTGGTACAGCCCGCCCTTGAGCGCGGTCCACTGGAACAGCCGGTCAGTGCGCGTGCCGTCCGGCAGCGTCACCTCCTGGGCGACCAACCTGCCCTGCTCGTCGTATCGGTAGGCGGTCTCGATTCCGTCACAGTCCTTGGCCCACTGCCGGCGTCCGCTGTAGATGGAGCGGCGCTGGGACGAATGGACCTCGGGGCTGGTTGACGTCGAAGTGCGACGGCCTGAAACCGTGGTGTCGATGCACAGCGCATCGCCGCTGCCGTCCTGCGAAGGCTCCACCCGGTAGTCGAAGGTGGAGACAACGCCGTCGCGCTCTTTCGGCGCGCCCTCGGCGTCGAGCTGACGCCGGGTTTTCTGGGTAATCAGTCCATAGCCCGGTTTCTTGTTATCGCTCTGGTACTCCAGTGTTTCCAACAGCATGCCGCCGTTGGTCCAGGGCTTTAGCAGCCTGAACCCTCGGGCGTTTTCCTTGCTTTGCGCGACCAGGCTCTTTTTCAGGGCGGCAAGGTCATCGTCTGCTTTCTGCTTTTTGAAACTCTCCAGCAACTCCCTTGCGGCGGCATTGGCCACCTCAAGTTGCTGAGCGGACACATCGACTTCTTCGCACGACGGCTGCAACACCGTGAGTTTCTGTACGGGAACAAGCCCCGCGCCAAGGGTTTGGTAACCATAGTAAGTCAGGCTCAGGGCCCGTTTCTTTTTGCCATCCTTGCGGTAAACGAACATTGATTCGACATGCGTGCAACCGCCACTCATATCGCCTGGGTAGTTGAGTGCCACCGGCAACTGGAACGCTTCCTTGGCGTAATCATTGGCCGCGTAACTCATGCTCACTTCACTGTCGATGACCGTGCCCCAGGTAAACCCCTGCGAGGCGAAAGCATGCATTCCCCAACCAATCGGATTCAGATAGTCGAAGGCCTTGAAGAACAGACCGAAGAAGCTCGTGTCCTCGAATTTTGTAGCTTTTTCTTCTACCCGGTACTTCTTGTAATTGTTGTAGTACGTCCATTCGGTGACCGTGTCACCCCGGGTTCTGGACACCAGATTGCCGCTCGGACCGTATTCCAGGGTTTCCTCATCGACCGTTACTCCATCGACGGCCCGGGTGGATTTGACGATGGCCAGCGCATTTTTCTGGTCCAGCGTGACGTGTTGTTCCCGAGTGACCTTGATGCCGTTGGCGACCACTGATTCGGCAACCTGGCGCCCTTCCTCGAAGAGGCACTCGCGGATACCGAGCACCGTGCCCTCGGCCACGTCATCGCCCGCGCTGACCTGACGGCAAGTCATCGTGGTTTTGTCGTCACTGTACTCATAGGTTTCAACAAAGGTATCGACCCCGGCCCCGGGTGAAAGGCTGTAGCTGCTGACTTTATCCCCGTCGAAGAGCAAGGTTTCCGTGTGGGTGGAGCTCTCCACCACAGGCGCATCGCCTTCTTTCGCACCGGGAATGCTGTGCTGCCGGCAGACGTCGATCTTGCTGAGCTTGCCGTCGGTGGTTTCAAGCCGATAGACCGTCTTGCCCAGGATGCCGCAGCCCTCGACCTCGATGGTGACAATCGGGTCGTGCCCCTTGCGCTCGATTTCCTTGAAGGTATAGGTAACTTGCTCAGGCGTACCGGGGAACACTACAAACGCTTCGAAGATTTGAGCGTCCTTTGAAGTACGTTGGTACTTGCCCGCTTTTAACACCCGCACTTCTACCTGACGGCAGTGCTCGCCCTTGACCTTGAACAAGCATCGATCACCCGCCTCAATGGAATGCAGTCGCGCACAGCCATCTTTTCGTTCATAGACCTTGTCATCGTAGGTCCACTCAAAGTTCAAGGACTTGCCGCCAGGAGCGCTGAACCGGGTCAACACCACCTCGGCGATGTTTTCCCCGAACCTGGAAAACACCTCCCCCCCGCCGCCCTTGTGAGACACGCGGATCAGATGATTGAAGCGCGTGTAGGTAATGCCGATATCACCGAAGTCATTCTCGCCCCAGGTCAGTTCCTGACTGATCAAACGGCCATCACTGAGCGGCAATCCTTCCAGGAACGCTCCACGCATCCTCCCCGATGGCACCAGTTGCAAAAAAGGCCTGTCCAGGCTGCAGAACACGCTTAATTTGTAAGGCGTACTCAGCCCTTCATCCGCATACAAATCGGCGATCGGCAAAGAGAACATGCCCTGGCCGGTCTGCGGGTTAATGGAAACATGCTTGTGGAATAGTTCCGGATTAACAGAGGCCATGGACGGTGCTCCTGCGGAGGCGAATCATGCGCCATCCCAGCACCGCGCCGTTGTTGGCGCAACTGACAGAAATATCAGGTGCGCCGCACGAACCCTGTGGGAGCCGGCTTGCCGGCGATAGCGTCCTCAGCGTTCCCCCATTGAATGGATAAGCCCACGACGCCAACACCCAACCTTATCGCGAGCAAGCTCGCTCCTACACGAGCGCGCGAGTCCAGACGCCGCGGCGTGCGGCGTCATCAGAGCATCCAACCCCGTTCAGGCCCGGTACAAAATCACCAGATCATTGATCACCGAAGGCCGCTCCTGCCCCAGCACATGGATATTGATCTCCAGCGTCAGTTGCGTGCCGCGCCCGAGCAGTTCCACGCTCTTGACCCGCGCCCGCGCATGGATGCGCGCACCCGCCGGCACCGGCGCGGGGAAGCGCAGGCGGTCGGAGCCGTAGTTGATCTGGGTGCCGAAGCCGGTGATCTCGAAGCCCAATGCCAGTTTCATCCGCGATTGCAGCACCTGCACCAGCGCACCATGGGCGATGGTGCCGCCGAACGGGCTTTGCAGGCGCGCCCGCTCGGGGTCGGTGTGAATCCAGTAGTCATCGCCGGACAGTTGGGCAAAGGCGTCAATCAGCGCCTGGTCGACGACGATCACGTTGCTCCAGTCGCTGAAGCTGTCGCTGACCAGAGACTGCAAGGCGGCGGCATCGTTGAAGTCGATCTTGCGCACCGGCGCCGTATCCTCGGCCGGTTGCGGCTCGGGTTCCAGGCCCGGCAGCGGCTCCAGCGCGGCGGCGTCCTTGTCCAGGCCGGTAAAGCGCAACAGGCGGTTGCCCTTGCCATCCACTTCAGCGAACACCGGCTGCAAGGCCATGCCGATGTGGATTTCGTCTTCGTCCAGGCCCACCAGGTTGCTGTTGATCCGCACGCCTTCGGCCAGTTCGACCACCGCCAGTTTCTGCGGCATTTCATCGGCGAAGTCCGGCAGGGTCGGGATGCGCGTCAGGGTGTAGCTGTACAACGTTGCCCGGCCCGGCACTTCACGCCACGCCAGGTCATGGGCCAGGCACGACGGACAATGCCGGCGCGGGTAAAACACCCAGTGCGAACAGGCGTTGCACTGTTGGATCAGCAGGCGACGGGCCTTGATCCCTTCCCAGAACGGCGCGGAAATCTCCGTGGCAACGGGCATCGGTTTGTTGTTGGACATGCTCTTATGCTCCCTGAAGTATCAATGCGCCCTGCTCGCTCATCACGCCGCCGGTGCCGGAGACATAGACGGTGTCGCAGCCTTTGAGCTGACGCTCGCCCGCCGTGCCGGCAATCTGCGTCACCGCCTCGATCACCTGCGACATGCCGCCCGCGGACCCGGCCTGGCCGAAGCTGAGCTGGCCGCCATGGGTGTTCATCGGGAAATCGCCGCGCCAGGTCAGGTCGTGCTCGCGGACAAAGGCCATGCCCTCGCCCTTGCCGCAGAAACCGGCGTCTTCCAGGGTCAGCAAGGCGGTGATGGTGTAGCAGTCGTAGATTTGCGCGGCATCGACGTCCGCCGGCTTGAGCCCGGCCATGGCGAAGGCGCGCTGGGACGCCGGGCCGATCGGCGTGTGGATCATGTCCGCGGCATAGGACGGCGACTTGAACGCAAGGTGCTCGCCGAAACCGGTGACGAAGGCCGGGCGCTTGCGCGAACGGGCCGCGACTTCCTTCGAGGCGATGATCATCGCCGCGCCACCCGCCACCGGCATGACGATTTCAAGGACGTGCAGCGGGTCGGCGACCATGCGGCTGGCCAGCACTTGCTCGATGGTCAGCGGCTGGCCGTAGAACATCGCCTCCGGGTTGGCCTGGGCGTTGGTGCGCTGGTCCACGGCGATTTTCGCCAGGGCCACCGGGTCGTAGCCGTACTGCGCCGCGTAGCGCTGGGCGATCATCGCGTAACCGGTGTTCTGGCCCATATGCCCGTAAGGCAGGTCGAACTCGGCTTCCGGCGCGCCAAACGCCGTGCTGTGACCGCCGAAGCGCATGGCCCGGGCCATCCAGCTCGGGTCTTCGTCCGGGCCGAACGGCGCCATGCGCGCCGGCAGCACGCACAGCACGGCCTGGCACAGGCCCAGTTCGATGGCGGCGGCGGCGCGCCAGACCATGCCCACCGAGGTGCAGCCGCCCAGGTCGACCACTTCGGCAAAGTTCAGGCGCAGGCCCAGGTACTCGGCGGCCATGGCCGGGACGAACACCGACGCCTCATGAAACTGCGGGCCATTGATCACCAGCCCGTCCAGGTCCTCGGCCTTGAGCCCGGCGTCGCGCAAGGCGCGGGCGGCCAGGTCGGCGACCTGCTCCAGGTGAAACATCTTCGGCGCGGTGGCGTACTTCTCCGGCTTGTATTGCGCGGTGCCAACGATGGCCGCGTGCCCTTTGAGGCCCATAGTCCCTCCCCGTCCGGGCCTGTGGCCCGGTTGTTGTGTCGATGATGGTGAAAGCCCGGGCCAGCGCAGGCCGCCCGGGCCGCGTGCGACTCAGAAGCTGTATTTCATCGAGAACGTGGCGTAGTCGCGGTCGGCGAACGGACGCTTGACCGGGTCCGCCGAGCCCAGGTAGCCGGTGTAGTTGAGGCCGACTTCGAGGTTGCCCAGGTACTTGAACGTGGTGCCTACGCTCAGGCGTCGGTCGCCCTGCACGCCGGAGATGCTGCCGGCCATGGGTGTCGAGCCGCTGAACACGTTGGAGAAGCGCACTGGCACTTCCAGATCCCAGCCCTGGAAAACCCCCGGATAACTGAACGATGCGCCCAGGGTGTAGGCGCTGGAGTCGCGGCTGCGCCAGGCGGATGAAGTCTTGTAGGTGTAGTCATCGGAATTCCCCACCATGCCGCCGAGTGACGGCAACAGGTTGACGCCTTGCAGGTTGGGCGCGGCGGAGGCGTCATCGACGCTGTCCACCCGTACATGAACGACTTCGGCGGTCAGCGTGGTCTGGCTGGCCCAGGGCCGGTCGCCCAGCACGCGCATCGCCGACAGTTGCATCTGCTGGCCCTTGCCGCGGGTCGGCACCGGCCCCAGACCGGTGTTGACCATCACCGGCGCGCCGTCGCGGTACGACCATTCGCCACCGATCTGGTACTCGCCGAGCTTGGTCGAAGCGCTGATACCGGTGAGCTTGATGTCCTCGAAGTACTTGACCTTGTAGCCGTTGGCGGCAAAGGCATAGAGGCCGCCACCCACCGGCACCGGGTCATAGCCCACCAGGGCGGTGGCCGGGTTCTTGTCGTGGTAGTTGACGTGGAACAGCGACATCTCGATCGCCGGCACCGGCCGGAAGCGCACCTGCACGCCCCACTGGCCGCTGTCGCGCGGTTCGTCGGTGCCGCGATAAGCGATCTTGCTGGTGCCGCTGTAAAGGAATTCGCGGCCCGGGCCGATCACATCGCTGCTGGACAAGTAGCTGCCCACCGGCGGCAGTTCGGTGCCCTTCCATTCGTACTGCACATAGGCGCCGAAGGTGATTTGCGGGTTGAGGCGGAACGACGCCGAGACCTGCCCCACCGGCAGCAGCACTTCCTTGACCTCGACCCCGGGCTGCGCGGCCTTGACCGCGTCGGACGGGTTCTGCACGCCGTTGACGCCGGGGTAGTACAGGCTTTCGCCCCAGGACTCGATATGCCGCCCGGCCTTGACGTCGAGCATGGTGTCGTTGTCGAAACGCCAGCCGCCGAACACGTAGGCATCCAGCAGGCGGGTGCGGCCGCCGCTGTAGTAGCGGGTGTCGCTGGTGAATTCGTCGTGGTCGCCGCTCTTGTTCACGGTGGCCGGCGAGTCGTTGTCGTTGCTCTTGTGGTAGACGTCGTCGTAGAAGGTACTGGCGCGCACCACCGCGCCGTAGTTGTCCTTGCGCAGGATCATCTCGCCGAGGGCACCGATGCGGTTGGTGGTCAGGGCGCCACGGTCGAAGTTGCGGTTGGCGTCGTCGGCGTTGACGCCCATCAGCCGCCTGCTCTGCTCGCCCAGGCGCACCCCGACGCCGTAGCTGGTGGTCACCGACCAGTCGATGGTGGCGCCGTTGTCGAACTCGATGGTCTCGCCGGCCAAGGCCTGCGTCGATGCCAGGGCAATGGCCGCCGCCAGGCAGGTGACCTGGCCCCCGCGTGAGCCAAGGCCAGGCGCATTATTGTTGTTTTTATCGATCACACTGACTCTCCTGTGTGGCAACCGTCGGGTTGCCGGGTTTGAGCAACATTGCCGCCGTGCCGGACGCTCACAACACGTCGCGCGGATCGGTGGCGGGTGCGTCGGGATCGCGCCGTCGGTAGCGGTAGAGCCCGCCGTGTTCCGCCCGCGACAGCGACCCTTCGGCCATGAGGAAGTTGGCATGGGCCAACGTTTCGCCCAGCGCCATCAGTTCGTCGAAACGACCGGACAGCTTCGGGAACAGCACGGCCATCAGCTCGAGCGCGCTGCGCGGCTCGTCGCAGGTGGCCAACAGCAGCGCCAGGTGGGCCCGGTGATGGGCCGCCAACTGGTCCAGGCGTGCATGCAGGTTGAAGAACGGACGTTCGTGGGCCGGCAGCACCAGCACGCTGTCGGGGACGTCGCGCAGGTGATCGATCGAGGCCAGCCAGTCGCGCAGCGGATCGGCGTCCGGCTCGGTGGCGTGCACGCCCACCGTCGAGGTGATGCGCGGCAGCACCTGATCGCCGGAAATCAGCAACCCGTCGTCTTCGGCGTACAGGCAGGCGTGCTCCGGCGAATGGCCGCGCCCCACCACTACCCGCCACGCGCGGCCACCGATGCGCAGGCGATCGCCCTCGCGCAGGCGCCGGTAACTGTTGAAGTGCAGCGGGCGGAAATGCCCGTTCTGGATGGTCCGGTACATGTCGCCGGCCTGTTCGGCGTTGAAGCCGGCCCGGGCGTAGTGCGCGAGGAAGTCCCAGCCCGGCTCGGCGCCGCTCGGCACCTTCACGTACAGCGACTGGTACTCGGCCTCGGTCATGTACACCGGGCAACGAAAACGCTCGGCCAGCCAGCCGGCGACACCGGCGTGGTCGGAATGGAAATGGGTGCACACCACCGCCCGCAGCGGCTGGCCGGCGCACAGCCCGGTGAACACCTGCTCCCAGACTTCGCGGGTCTGCTCGGTGTTCATCCCGGTGTCCACCGCCACCCAGCCGTCGCCGTCGCGCAGCAGGTAGAGGTTGATGTGGTCGAGGCGAAACGGCAGCGGCATGCGCAGCCAGAACACGCCGTCCGCCACCTTGCGCACCTCGCCGCCAGCCGGCGCTTCGGGCCAGGGGTAGCGCAGGCCGTCGCGCAGTTCGTGGCCGTTGTGGTCGAGGTCAGCCATGGTCGGCGACCACGAACGGTGCCAGTTCCAGGCGCTGCAGCAAGGCCCGCGAATACGGCTGGTAAGTGCCGGACTGCTCGTCACGGATGTACAGCGGATCGCGGCACGCGTCCGGGCAATAACCCTGGCGCTGCAGATCGACCTTGCGCAGCTTGAAGGTGCTGGTCAGGTCCGCCGCCGCGCTGACCCGCACGAACAGCGGCGCGGCGTAGCGCGGCAGACGCTCTTCGCTCAGGGCATACAGCGCCTGCGGATCGAACACTTCGCCCGCCTGCATCAGCACCGCCGCCATGCCGGCGCGGCCTTCGTGGCCCGGCACCTGCACGCCGTAGATATTGATCAGTTCCAGTCCCGGCAGGTCGCCCAGCGCGTCGGCCACTTCCTGGGTCGAGACGTTCTCGCTCTTCCAGCGGAAGGTGTCGCCGATGCGGTCGACGAAGTAGCAGTAGCCATCGGCGTCCTGGCGCAGCAGGTCGCCCGAGCTCCACCAGGCATCGCCTTCGCGCAGCACATTGCGGCGGATCTTGCTCTCGGTGGCGTCGGCCGAGGTGTAGCCCTCGAAGCGCCCGCCGCCGATCTCCGGGTGGTTGACGATAAAGCCCATGGCCTCGCCCACCTCGCCCACTTCGCAGACCTGATAGAAGCCGTTTTCATCCCGCGGATGGCAGTCGTTTTCCACGTCGAAGCGGATCAGCCGCAGGTTGGTGCGTGTCCAATCGGGAACCCGGCCGCAGGCGCCGACATAATTGTCGACGTTGATCAGCGCGGTGTTGGCCTCGGTGGCGCCCCAGCCTTCGAACACCTGGACCGGGCCGAAGCGCTCGATCCAGCGCTGCCAGGACTCCGGGGTCAGGCCGGCGCCGAGCATGCAGCGCAGGTTGTGGTCCCGCTCGCCGGGTTGTTCCGGGCGGTTGAGCAGGTAGCGGCAGATTTCGCCGATGTACTGGAACACGCTGATGTTGTGGCGCACCACATCGCGCCAGAACTCGCTGACGCTGAACTTGCGCCGCACCACGATACTGGCGCCGGCGCGCAGCGCGGTGGAGGTCACCGAGGTGGCGGCGGCGCCGTGGTACAGCGGCAGGCAGCAGTAGAAAACGTCGTCGCAGGTCGCCGCCAGGGTGACTTCCATCACGTCCCCCGAGGACATCCAGCGCATATGGCTGTAGCGCGCCGCCTTGGGCAGGCCGGTGGTGCCGGAGGTGAAGATCAGCAAGGTCGGCGCCTGCGCCTCGACCGCCGCGCGGATATCCCGCGGGAAGGCGCTGCGCGGCGCGCTGTCCAGGCGCGTGGCGAACTGGCGGTCGATAAAGCCGGGCAGATCGCCCGCCCAGCGGTTTTCCTCGTCGCCCACCAGCCAGTAGGCCAGCGTCGGCAGGCCCTCGGTGGCGAGCACGTTGCCCAGGCATTCTTCGCCGATCACCAGGGCTTTGGCCGCGGTGGTTTCCAGTGCGTGCAACAGCGGCCGGCCGTTGACCTGGGTATTGATGAAAGCCACCACCACACCCAGCTTGACCAGGCCGAACCAGGTGCAGAAGAACGCCGGGCGGTTCTCCATGACCATGGCGCAGACGTCGCCGGCGCGCAGGCCCTTGGCGTAGAAGGTGTGGGCCATCTGGTTGGCGCGGGCGTCCACTTCGGCGTAGCTCAGGGTCTGCTCGCCGTAGATCAGAAAGGGCCGCTCGGCGAAGCGCTCAGCTTGTTGCTCCAGGCGGTCGGCCAGGGTGTAGTGGTCCGCCGGCTTGATCTGCGCGGCCGCCGCGCCGCGCCGGTCGAGGATGGCCTGGGTCTGCTCGCGGGGCACCACGACGCTGGACGGCAGGCCGGACGATGGCAGGGTCATGGGGTCACCTCCGCCGCCAGGCTAAGCGCGGGGTAATCGGTGTAGCCCCGCGGGCCGGCGGTGTAGAGGGTCTTGCGGTCAAAGGCGGCCAGTGGCTGGCCGTGGCGCAGGCGCTCGACCAGGTCCGGGTTGGCGATGAAATGCCGACCGAACGACACCGCCACACCCTCGCCCGCGTCCACCGCGGCGCGGGCCGAGGCGCCGTCGAAACCGTCATTGAGGATCAGCCGCTGATTGCCGTGGGCACGGGCCAGGGCGAAGGCATCGAGATTGCCGAGCGGCGAACGCATCACATGCAGGTAGGCCAACTCCAGCGGCGCCAGCGCGGTGCACAGGGCAATCGCGGTGGCGGCGGGGTCGTCGTCCTGGATGTCGTTGTAGGGATTGCCCGGGCAGAACCGCACGGCGACTCGCCCGACACCAATGGCATCGGCCATCGCCTGCACGGCTTCAGCGACGAACCGCACGCGATTTTCCGCGCTGCCGCCGTAGGCGTCGGTGCGCTGGTTGCTGCCCGAGGCGAGGAACTGCATCGGCAGGTAGCCGCTGGTGCAATGCAGCTCGACGCCGTCGAAGCCGGCCTCGCGGGCATTCAGCGCGGCCTGGCGGTACTCGGCGATCACCGCGGCGATGCCTTCGATGCTCAGGGCTTCGGGCTGCTCGGTGTCGGCCATGCCCACCGCGTCGGTGAACACCTGGGTGTTGGCGCGCAGTGCCGAAGGCGCCACGGTGGCCGCCCCGGCCGGCTTGTTGTAACGGCTGGCGGCGCGGCCGACGTGCATCAGTTGCAGGACGATGCGCCCGCCCTCTTCGTGCACGGCGCGGGTCACCTGGCGCCAGGCGGCGATCTGTTCGGCGGTGTAGATCGCCGGGGTGCGGCAATAGCCCAGGCCACTGGCCGACGGCGCGGTGCCTTCGGCGACGATCAGCCCGGCGCTGGCCCGCTGGCGGTAGTATTCGACCATGTCGGCGGTGGCAACGGCCTGCGCGTCGGCGCGGCTGCGGGTCATCGGGGCCATGACGATACGGTTGGCCAGTTGCAGTTCGCCCAGGCGCACCGGCTCGAACAAGATGCTCATGTCAGCTCCTTAACTTCTTGTTGTGTCCGGGGCTGACGGGCCGCTTGGCGCATTGCCGCAACCCCGGAGATGGGCTGCATGATTGATCCGCGGCGAGGCTGAAACATCGTCCGACAAGACTAGTTTCGCGGCTTCAGGTAAGGTCGGCAGCGCCTTGAAAAGCGCAGGAAAAATGGTCTGAACGGACGATGAAAGAGGTGCGGGATGCGCCGACGATCCAGCTCGATATAACAAGAACCGGAGCAGCGCAGTGAACCCACCCAATCCCGTCACCTGGCGCACGCACTACGCGCTTCTGGTGCTCGCCAGCATCTACGTCTTCAACTACATCGACCGCCAGTTGATGGCGATCCTGATCGAGCCGGTGAAGCTCGAATTCGGCATTTCCGACACCGGCATCGGCCTGCTTTCAGGGGTCACGTTCGCGGTGTTCTACACCGTCTTCGGCTTCCCGCTGGGACGGCTCTCGGACCGCATCGGGCGCAAGCCGGTGATCGCCTTCAGTTGCATGGCCTGGAGCCTGATGACCATGCTCTGCGGCATGGCCGGCAACTTCCTTACCTTGGTGCTGGCGCGGATTGGCGTGGCGGTGGGCGAAGCCGGCGGCACCGCGCCGTCGGTGGCGATGGTCTCCGACCTGTACCCGGCCAACCGCCGCTCCACCGCGCTGTCGGTGCTGATGCTGGGTTCGAGCCTGGGCGCGATCGTCGGCCTCGGCCTCGGCGGCTGGATTGCCCAGCACCACGGCTGGCGCTATGCGTTCCTGCTGATCGGCGCACCAGGCATCCTGCTCGGCCTGGTCCTGCTGCTGACCGTGCGTGCACCCAAGCCCGCGGTGATCCGCCAGTCCACGGCGGCGCCGCAGGATGGCTGGGCCAAGACCCTGGTGGAATTGTTCCGCATGCCGTCATTCTTCTGGCTGGTGCTGACCGGCGGCACGGCGGCGATCGCCGGTTATGCCATCGGCACCTGGAGCCCGAGCTTCCTGATCCGCTCCCATGGTTTGAACATGCAGGAAGCCGGCTTCCTGGTGGGGGTGGTTGGCGGCACCGGCTCGACCATCGGCACCCTCGCCTGCGGCCTGCTCACCGACCGTCTGGCCCGGCGTGATGTCGGCTGGCAGATCGGCGTGCCGCTGCTCGGCACCCTGCTGAGCATCCCCTTCGCCCTCGCCTATTTCCTCTGGCCGCAGGGCATCGCCTTCCATATCGGCAGCATCCCGGTGCCCGAGGCGTTCCTGTTCTACAGCGCGTTCGGTTTCTTCGGCGTGTGGTGGGCGACGCCGTGCCTGGGCGCGATCACCCATTTGTTCCCGGCCACGCGCCTGGCTCAGGCCACGGCGATCTTCGTCATGTCCATGACCCTGTTGGGGGTTGGCCTGGGGCCGCTGGTGATTGGCGTGCTGAGTGACTTCTTCGTCGCCTCGCTGGGCGGCGAATCGCTGCGCTATGCGCTGGCGGCATCGGTGTCGTTGCTGGTGCTGGCGGCGGGGTTTCTGGCGATGGCGTTGCCGCGGTATCGGCGGCAGTTGCAGGCAGAGGATGTGGTGGCGGGAGCAGTGGTCGGCGTTTGAGTTGAAGGCCCGATTGCTGGATGGGTGTCTGCAGATCTTTCGGTCATGTGCCTGCCGGTATGTTTTCAGCGCCCTTGAGATCGAGCGCCGCCCGCGCGGCGCATCGCGACGGTTCGGCGCCCCGACAAGCTCGCTCCTACATCGGTTGTAACGCGCCATGGCCTGTGGGATTGGCGTCAGCCTTGAAATCAAGCCGAACCACCAAGGCGGTCAACCATGGCCTTGCAGGCATAGGTACGTTGCAACCGATGTAGGAGCGAGCTTGCTCGCGATGCGCCGCGCGGGCGGCGCTCGATCTGAACAGCGCTGAAGACACTCCGGCTAGCACATGGCGGCCACTACATCCCAGCCGCCTGTGATAGCCGTGCTAGCGAAGGGCAATTACTTCTCGGCTTCGATAACCTTGTTCAGTACAGCCCCGTCAATGCTCAGGGTGGCGCTGTTGAACATGCCTTCGACGTAGGTCTTGGCCAACTGTTCCTGACGCTGAGCACGCAGGGCGTCACGCAGTTGTCCGCGAACTTCGTCGTAGGTGGCGACGCGCGCCGGTTGCAGTTCGACCAGCTTGACGATGTGCAGGCCCAGCGGGCTTTGCAACGGTTCGCTGACCGCGCCGACCTTCAGCTTCGACACTGCGGTACGGACTTCCGGCAGCAACTGCGTCAGCGGTTGCAAACCGATATCGCCGCCCTGCTTCGCACTGCCGGTGTCCTGCGAGTAGGTCTCTGCCAGTTTGGCGAAGTCGGCGCCGGAAGCCTGGGCACGCTTGGCGATGCTTTCAGCCTGCTTGCGCACCGACTCCAGGGCCTGCTCGTCCGGTACGGCCAGGTAGATCTGGCTGACCCGGTACAGCGCCGGCACCTGCAACGAAGCCTTGCCGTTCTCATAGGCCTGCTTCAGGTCCTGCTCGGGCGGATAGTCATCCGGCACCTTGGTCACGCTGCTCAGGTAGCTGCGCAGGACGATCTGCTCGATCGCGGCGCGGGTCTGGGCTTCCACATCGGGACGCTTCGACCAGCCCTTGGCTTCGGCCTGCTGGTACAGGGCCTTTTCCGCCAGGCGTGCACGGATCCAGGTTTCCAGCGCAGGACGATCATTGCGCAGTTGCAGGCGAGCCTGCTCCGGCAATTGGGCGAACAGCGCCTTTAGCTCTTCGGCGTTGACCTGCTGGTCACCCAGGCGAGCCAGCGCGGTACCGCTTTCGGTTTCCGGAACAGTGCGGCTGGCCGCCTCCAGATCGTCGCCAGGACGCAGGGCCAGGGTGACCGCAACGGTCAGCACGGCCAGCGCACCAGCGCCGGCCCACAGGCGACCGCGACTCACGAAGCGCTTTCCACAGGCGCCTGGGCAGCAGCGACGTTGCGGCTGTAGTCACGCAGGTAGACAACGAACTCTTGCAGCAGGCGGTCCCACAGCACCAGGGAGCCTTGCAGGTGCTTGAGGCTGACGCCGTCAGCAACGATCACGTCTTTTTCCAGCACCAGGAACTCGCCCTGTTGAGCCAGACGGGAGAAACGACGCGAAGCGTTCCACAGGTTGGTCAGGCCTTCAGGCAGCTCACCCTGGATGCGCAGTGCACAGCTGTAGGTGAAGTCCAGGAATTGTCCTTCTTCCGGGGCACTGTTACCGAAACGGACGGCGTAACCGACGCCCTGGCTGGCGCTGAGCAGTTGAATCACAGCGTTTTGCTCGGTGCGGTTGACCCGGCAACCGGCGTCTTGCAGCAGGGTGGTCAGGGAATCGGCACTTACGGTTTCGATCAGGGTATTGGCAGTCACGGGGTCACCTTCCTTGCGCGGTTAAAAGCCTGAAGTTAAAGCGAAAGTTTGTAGCACATTGCTAGCATTCGGTACAGACGCACCACACCTCCTTCCGTCATAAACATGTCCATCAGCAACCGCGCGTACCCCGACCGAGGCGCCGGACCAGTTCTTCACGGTCCAGCACCGGTGCGAAGTAGCTGCCCTGGCCGACCGCGCAGCCCATGTCCATCAGGATCAGGTGCTGGCCGGCGCTTTCCACCCCGGTGACGGTGACGCCCAGGCCGAGCGACCCGGCCAGGGCCAGACTGTTCCTGATCACCGCGCGGTGGCGGGGCTGGTGTTCCAGTTCGTGCATGAACTGGCTGGCCAGCCTGATTTCATTGAACGGCAACTGGCACAAGCGCTGGAAAGCCCCGCCATTGCTACCGAACTCACCCAGGCACAAGCCACAACCGAGCATGCGCAGGCGCGTCAGGCTTTCCAGGTGCATCGCCGAAGTCTCCAGCGGGCTGCAGAACGCCAATTCAAAGGCGATGCCCTGGCCCACCGAACGATGAAACTGCATCAGCGACTTGATTCGCCGGGTCAGGCTGCGGCCACACAGCTGCGACAAGCGCAGGGCAAAGCACAGGCGCAGCACCCGCCCCTGCGCCATGAGTTCGCGCTGCAGGGCCAGGCCCTGTTCCAGCAACACCACCAGCATGTCGTCCAGCAGGCCGGCGCGTTCCACCAGGGGCATGAACAGGTTGTCGGCCAGCAGGCCATGGACCGGGTGCTTCCAGCTCGCCCGCACGTCCACGCCCTTGATTTCGCCGTTGCCGAGATCACAGCGCGGCAGGAAATGCGCGCCGAACTCCTTGTACGACAGCCCTCGGCGGATATCCGCTTCGGTCACCACCACCCCCTGGGCCGGTGCGGCCAGTGAGCGCGCGGGCAAGGTGCGCACCCGCGCCAGTGCGTCACGCATGCTCTCCAGGTGCAGCGGCTTGCCGACATCGCCGAGAAACACCACGCCCAGGCGAGCAACCAGCAGGGTAATGGCCCGGCGCACCTCGGAATGCAGCCCGCTGCTGACGATCACCCCGCCGATCAGCGACGCCTGCGCCGCGCGGTGGAGAAACTCGAGGCCGTCCATACCTTCCATGCGCACATCGCAGACCACCACATCGACCCGGCCGATGCGCTCGAGCAAGGTGATCGCTTCGCTGCCGGCGGACGCTTCCAAGACGTCCCGGCAACCGAGTTGACAAAGGATCTTCACGGCGATGGCGCGCTGAAAAGAGTGATTTTCAAGAATCAGGACACGCAAAGACTTCGCAGGCACAACCGCTTCCCTCGTATAGGCCAGGCCCCATATTCCTATCGGTGCAGCCAGGAAGAATCAGGCGGCTTCCCAGCATTCGACAGAAATCTCCGACGCTTCAAGACTGACAAAACAGTTCCAGGCGCTGGGTCAGCGCGGTCACGGCCTGACGCAGGTCGTCCACCAGCGGATCGATGCGTTCCGCCGGCGCGCTGTCCTGGCAGGCCTTTTCCAGGTTTTCACAGGCGTTCAGCAAACGGCGCGCCTTGATGATCCGGCCGCCGCCCTTGATCCGGTGCACCAGGTCCGCGAGGCCGCCCAGGTCACCCTCGCCGTGCAGGTAGGCGAGTTTCTCCAGGTCTTCGCGATTGCTGGTCAGCAGGTCCTGCAGCAGGGCCTTGATCGCCGTCGGGTCGCCGCCGGTGATCTTGTGCAGGCTGGACAGGTCCAGCCCGTTGCCCGGTTTCAGCTCACCTTCGCCGGCGTCGGGCACCAGGCCGGGTTCGCCCGAGGCCAGCTTGCCAGCGAGGTCCTTCAGGTTCAGCGGTTTGAACAGGCAATCGTCCATCCCGGCCTCGATACACCGCTTGCGCTCCGTGGGCTGGGCATTGGCGGTGCAGCCGAGCAACAGGATCGAGACCTTGCCCTTGCGCCGCTCGTCCTCGCGCACCGCCCGCGCCAGGGCATAGCCGTTGAGGCCCGGCATATTGCAATCAGTGATCAGCACATCGAAACGCTGCCGCAACCAGGTGCGCAGCCCTTCGTCGCCGTTGGTCGCGGTCACTACGCGGTGGCCGAGAAAACTCAGTTGCTGCTGCAACAGCAGGCGGTTGGCCGGGTAATCGTCCACCACCAGGATATCCAGCGGCGCATCGCTGCGGGCGGGCAGTTGCGGCAGGCTGGCCAGTACCGCCTCGGACGGTGTCAGGCGCGGCAGGTCAAGATTGATCCGCGCCCGGGTGCCCACGCCGAGGGTGCTGTCCAGCAACATGTCGCCGCCCATCATGGCGCAGAGCGTGTGGCTGATGCTCAAGCCCAGCCCCGAGCTGCAGCGGGCGCTCTGCTGGTTGTTGCTGGCCTGGCGAAACGGGCTGCCCAGAAGCGCCATTTCGTCCGGCGGGATACCGACGCCGGTGTCTTCCACCGACAGGCACAGCCCGACCCGTTCACGGTCCACGTCCAGCGCCAGGGTCACGCAGACCTCGCCTTCGTGGGTGAACTTGATCGCATTACTGATGAGGTTGGACAACACCTGTTTGAAGCGCACCGGATCGACCAGCACCTGCACCGAACAGTGGCTGTCCATGTCCAGCGCCAGGTGCAGGCGTTTCTGTCGGGCCTGGGCCTCGAACATGCGCACCGTGCTTTCCACCTCGCGGCACAGGTCGACCTGCTGCGGCACCAGCTCCAGGTGCCCGGATTCGATACGGGTGATATCAAGGATGTCGCCCACCAGATCCAGCAGGCCCCGGGCGGCGCCAGACGCCACTTCGATGGCGAGACGGTCGAGCACGCCCTCCTCGGCTTTGCGCAAGGCCAGTTCGAGCATGCCCAGCAAAGCGTTGGTCGGCGTGCGGATCTCATGGCTCATGGTCGCCAGGAACGTGGTCTTGGCCTGGTTGGCCGCCTCGGCTTCGTCCTTGGCCAGTTGCAGGGCGTCGTAGAGTTGCTGGCGTTCGGAGATATCGACCCAGCCGCCAATCACCCCGGCCACCCGGCCGTCGCTCGCGCGGTACGGCAGCATCCAGTGGTAGATGATCAGCCGCTCGCCGGCCAGCAGCAGTTCGCGGTCTTCCACTACCGACGCGCCCTGGGCGATGACCCGGCGATAGGACTCGCGGTAACGCCGCGCCTGGTCCGCGCCGATCAGCCATTCCGGCACCGGCTGGCCGATCACCGCGTCGCGCTCGACGTTGAGGGCCCGCAGGTAGCTGGCGTTACAGGTCAGCAGGCAGCCTTCGTGATCGCGCACGTAAATCGGATGCGGCGTGCCGTCGATCATCACATGCATGAATTCGAGCTGGTCGTTGAGAGCCTGTTCCGCCTGCAAGCGCTTGTGCACCTGGCGGCGCAGGCTGCGAATCCAGTACATCGCCAGCAGCAAAAGGATCAGGGCCATAAGGAAGCCTTGCAGGATCATCCCGCGATACTTCTGCCAGTAACTGTCGACAACGATCACTTCGTTGCGCCAGCGATTGGTCAGTTCGTCCATCTCCTGCGGCGCGATGCTCAGCAGCGCCTTGTTCATGATCGACAGCAACTCCCGCGCGCCGCGCCGCGTACCAAAGGCGAAATGCACCGCCGGCACCGGCAGCGCGGCGCGGATGCTCAGTTGCCCACGGAATTGCCGGGCGATGCTGTAGCGCGCGCCGATCAGGCTGGTCACCGCCGCCTGCGCCTCACCGCTGGCGACCCGTTCCAGCGCCTGCTGCGGGCCGCTGCTCCAGAGCACCTGAACCTGCGGGTGACGTTCGCGCATGTAGTCTTCGAGCACGCTGCCCTGAACCAGGGCCAGGCGCTTGCCAGCCAGGTCGTCGAGGCTGTCGAGGTAACGGTCGTTGTCCCGGGTGACCAGCACCAGGCTGTTGCTCAGGTAGGAACGGCTGAAACCCACCTGTTCCTGGCGGCCGCGGCTGAACGGCAGCGCCGCCACCAGATCGACCTGCTGCACCTCCAGACGCTGCGCCATGTCATCGAAGCCGCCGCCGGCGACGATGTCGAAGGCCAGCCCGGTGCGCTGGGCGATGCGCTCCAGCAGATCGGCGCTAATGCCGCGAAACACGTTCTGGTCGTCGAGGTAGCTGACCGGCAGGAACTGCTCGTCGATGGCCACGGTCAGTCGCGGGTGCTGACGCAGCCACTCGCGCTCGGCATCGGTGAAGTCGAGCTGTCCCCGCGCGGCGAAGCTCGTCGCGCCGCCGCTCCAGCGCCGCAGAATGGCAAGCCGCGCCTGTTCGGAAATCCGCTCCAGGGCCTGGTTGACCAGCCGTTTCAGGCGCAGGTTGTCGCTGTTGACGGCAAAGCCGTAGTGCCCGCCCTCAAGTAGCTCGGTGGGGAACAACTGCAAGTGGGCCAGGTAATTCTTGTGCAACAGGTATTGGGCACCCAGGGCATCGCCGAGAAACAGGTCGGCCTGGCCGAACGCCACGGCGCCGAGGGCGTTGAGCAGCGACGGATAGAACGCCAGGCGCGCATTGGGAAACAGTTCGTGGGCGCGGTCCTCGGACAGGTAGCCCTCGCGCATGGCCAGGCGCACGCCGGGCCGGCCGGAGTCCGGCGAGCCGCCATCGTCGCTGCGCGTGGCCAGCACCGGCTGGTTTTCCACGTAGGCCCGCGACAGCAGCAGGCGGCTGCGCGCCGCCTCATCGGCTGACACGGTGCCCAGCAGGTCGATATCGCCGCGCTGTAACGCACTGATCGCCTCGGCCCGTGAGCCATAGCGGCGCACGCGGATCTGCACGTCGAGCAACTCGCCCAGCAGCCCGGCGTAATCGGCGGTGAGGCCTTCGTAATCGCGCCCGGTGGCGGTGATGTCGAACGGCACGCGGTCGGGCCGGCTGACCCCGAGCCACAACGTCCGCCGCGCCCACAACCAGTGGCGGTCGTTGTCGTTCAGGTCCAGGCGCAGGTTGTCGTCGAGGCTCGAACGGGCCAGCAGATTCGGCGTTTCCGCCTTGGTCAGGCCGCTGAACAGGCACACGCACAGTACCGCCAGCGACAGCAGCAAGGCGCGCCGCATAGGAGGGAAAGACCGCAAGTGGGCGTCAGATCAGTGTGTGGCGCCTGGCCAGGTCGGCCAGGTCCACCTGGGAGCTGACCCGCAGCTTTTCTAGCAGGCGGGTCTTGTAGGTGCTGATGGTCTTGTTGCTGAGCAGCATCGCCTCGCCGATGGCCTTGTTGCTCAGGCCACGGGCCAGTTGCTGGAGGATCAGCAGTTCGCGGTCGGTGAGTTTTTCGATGCGCTGGGTTTCGGTGGCGTGGCAGTCGAAACGGTTTACCGAGCTCAGGGAAATTTCCGGGAAGTAGGTGTAGCCGGACATGATTGCCAGCGCCGCCTTTCGCAGCTCGCTCAAGTCATCGTTCTTCGAGACGAAGCCCGAAGCCCCCAGGCGCATGCAGCGTAGCGAGAAATAACCGACCGCCTGGGACGTCAACACCAGCATCTTGATGTTCAGTTGCGCCGCTTTGACCCGGGTGATGATCTCGAGCCCGTCGATACGCGGGATGGCGATATCGAGGATGGCGATGTCAGGCTCGTGTTCGCGGATCAGGCGCATGGCGTCGATACCGTTGTCGGCCTCGGCGACGACCTCGAATTGCTCCTGACGGAGCAGCATTCTGACACTGGCGCGGATGAACGGATGGTCGTCCACGATCATGGCTTTGTACATGAATCCTCCCTGTTTTTGGATAACGTGCAGGGTCCATTTCGAATGCCGTGCCTACCTGGGGGGGAAGCGATTCAATAGCATCAAAAGGCCAGCACTTAGGGTGCAGAGTATCGACCGCCAGGTAGGCACATGTGCATCGGACAATTCCCTAATCAATGAGGGAAATTTCCCAGCGACTAGATCAACCCTTGATTTCCACCCGCCGCCGCTCTTGCCCTTCGATCAGTTCAAAGCGATACACCCGCCCTGGGTCGCGGCTGAACTCGCGGTCGATGCCGGGGCGGATATGGTGCTTGGTCGCCACCGAGCACTGCTTACCGGTGGCGTCGCAATCGTTGAAATGGTCCAGCACCACGGTGCTGCTACCACGGTTGTGCACGATGAAGCGCTGGCCTTCGCGCGAGACGTCGGTCTGGTACTGCACCCCGTTGGGATGGACGAACAGCAGCGACCCGAAGCCGGTGAGGATTTCGACCTTGGCCTTGAGCGCTTCATATTGCTCGGCGTCCGCTTCGCTGATGGCGAAGCCATCGCCGCGTTCCGGGACGACCGGAATGAAGCGCAAGCGGAAATAGCGCTCCTTGGCCCGGTCACCGCGATACAGCACGCGCATCGTCTGCATCCCCGAGGCCGGCACGATCAGCCTGGCGGGGCTGGCGATCAGTGGCCGCTGTTCCAGGGGCAGGTCGTCTTGCGCCACCTCGGTGATATTGCCCTGGGCGTCATAGACCAGCTCGAACACGCTGACCTTGACGAATGCCGTGGTGTCGCCGCTGTTGCGTATCCGCTTGAGCATCGTGCTGCGCTCGCCGTCCATGTAGTCGTACAGGTTGCCCACGTTGATCTGTGGAGCGGCGTGCGCCGTGGCGCCGGTTATCAGCAGCAACACGCCGCAAAGGGTTTTTCTCATCGTTCATCACCTCGTTAAAAATACGTTTGTGCCCGGGCGCTACATGCCCGCATCGAAAATCACGGTTACATCGCCCGCGTACTCCATTCCGGGGTAGCGGGCCATCTCACTGACCTGGGTTTTGCCCACGTCGAAGTGCAAAACCCCGCCCTGATTGAGCATTGGCTGGAGGCTTTCCAGTTTCAGCGCCATGGCCTCGCCCACCGGCAGCGGCAGCCGGCTCACGGCTTGCCCGGAGTGCAGGAAACCTCCCGGCAACGTCAGGGCGACGTGCAGCGGCACCTGATGCTCATTGGCTCGATTGCGCATGCCACAGCGTTGCGCCTCGTTGTATTGGCAGCGCAGGTGGACACTGAAAGGACCGGACGACCAGACGCGCAGGGCGACATCGCGGTACAGCCGGTGCGGAAGGCGGTTGGACCACTGGCCCCAGCCGCCGGGAGGTTCCAGCACGACCTGCTCGCTGCCCTGGGCGAATTCGAGGCGGAAGGCATGCACCACGTCGAGTTCGACGCTGATCCCGAGGCTGTCGGTGGTGAGCCCCGCCACGCCGTGGCCGAGGTCGAAGTCCGCGCCGGGGCCGACGCTGAGCACCAGGCGTCCGCGGTACTTGCCCGGCTTCATTTTCAAGGGTGACGGCGTGCTCAGCCGGTAGGCCAGGCCAAGCTCACCGATACGCAAGCGGGCGGCCTCATCGACAGCGTCATCCGGCCTGGCCGAGAAACACGTGGCCGGTTGCGCCGGCGTGTTGATCCGCCACAGGTAGTGGCTCCGTGCCCCGGCATTCTGCGCGCCGGCGACGGCGCATCCGCCCTGCACTGGGCGGGACGCCGCCGCGCCGGCCGCCGTGTCGACCTGCAGGCCCAGCGCGAGGATTTCGAATTCCAGCGAGTAGGATTCGCCGCTTCGTTCGTTGGTCACCGTGACCTGGCGCCGGCCCGGCACCCGGATCGAGTAACCCGCGCCGCCGCCCTCCTTGTCCTGCGTCGCCAGCTCATAGCTGATGGGCAGGTCGAGTGCCGGCCCGGCGTTGCATTGCCCCGGCCAGCGTGTGCAGAAGTCCGGCGCGCGGGACGTATGGACAAAGTCGAGACCACCACGGTACTCGGCACTGACCGTCACCTCCGTCGCGTTGGCCGGGGTCGACCCCGCGCCCGCCTGCAGCATCAGCAGCAGGCATGCAAGCGTTTTCCAAGCGTGGAACTGCGTCATACACCCTCTCCTGACGGGCCTGGTTCACCGCGAACCAGAGTCCTCGCCTCACACCGCTGATCACCGGCCAGCAACACACCGTCTTCACGCGGCCCTTGCGGGTCGACCCGCAGCACGCACAACTGCCGGCCCCGGTGCTGGACCTCCAGCGTCGGCACCGCCTCGCTGACTTCCACCACGAAAAATCCGTCGGCTTCACTCACGCCGCGGCTGGCGTGGTTGATCAACATCGCACCGCGCAGCGGCTTGCTCTGCTCATCCAGCAAGCGACCGATCACGGTGACCGTGCGCATGACCCGCAACCGGTGGTACTCGACGCCGCCGCGGTTGAGGTGATAGGTCAGCGTCGGTGGCTGGATGACGGCGCTGGCGTCATAGCCGGACTGGAAATCCAGCAGCACATGGCCGGACTTGTAGGCATTGACCGGCACCACGTTGCGCCCGGGGCGCAACACGCTGCTGCTGCCTTCGGAGTCGTTGGCGCGCAATTGCAGGTTGGGCACGTCGGTTTCCACATCGACGATCAGCCCGGCCGCATACGGCAGGTACTGGCCGCTGAAGCCCAGGTGATCGCCGCCCACGGCCAGGGTGCTGTCGAGGTTCAGGCCGGCGCTGAAGTCCTGGTTGAAGGACGAGCGCTGGATGAAGGCATCGCCGTTCAAGGCGCTGTTTTCAAATTGGGTGTCTGCCGTCAGGCCGGTGCCGTAGCGGTCGAAACTGACCGTGCCGGCGATGCTGCGCACGCTGCCCTGTTCGGGCAGGTGCTGGTAGGTCAGCGCGGCGTTGCGGTCCTGCCCGCCGTCGCGCGAGGTTCGCGTTCCCAGGCTGGCGGACAGGCGGCGGTCCGAGCCGCCCAGGCTGGTGCTGACGCTGAAATTGATGCCACGGCTGCGGCGATCGCCGCTGCTCTCGGTGCCGGGCCGGTCGAACAGCGAAACTCGCCAGTTCGCATTGCTGTCCCAGAGCTTGCCGAAATAGGACAAGCCCAGGTCCATCGCCGTGCCGGCGCTGCCGCCCGTGTCGCGGCTCACCCGCAGGCTGGCCGTGTATTCACGGTTGAGGCGGTGATTCAACGACAGCGAAGACTGCCCCGTTCGTCCCGGCGCCATCACCTCATCGCGCCCGGTCCGACGCGGCTCGAATGCCGTACTGCTGTGGCTGAGAATCACGCTGCCGCTGCCGTACTGGAAAATACCCCGCAGGTCGTAGCCATTGCCCAGGCCGTCGGTACGAAACACGCTGCCCAGCAGTTGCAAACGATCCAGCACATGCCAATCGAGGGAGGAGCCGTATTGCATGTAGTCATCGACCCGCTGCGCCGACAGGCCGGTGACCACCCGCGGGTGCAGCAGGTAATTGGCGATGACCCCGGCACTCAGGCCGCCGGCGCTTGATTCGTCGTCGCTGCCGAGCAGCTCCTGGCGCTGACCGGCATACAGGTTGTAGCGCCAGGGCGAATCGGTGTTGCTCCAGTTATTGGGTTTGTAGACGAACTCGTTGCTCTGCGAGGTGATCTGGCCGTCCTCGATCAGACGCACTTCCACCTCGTAGATGCCGCCGGGCAGGCCACGGGTGTCCAGCACCTGCAAGCCCGGCGCGACCGGCTGCGTCTGGATCAACTGGCCGTTGCGGTAAATCTCCACCTGGCCCTGGCGATTGGGGGTGACATAGATCGGCGTGACGCTGGCGCTGCCATTGTTCACCGCCAGGCTGTCGCTGCTGCCGAACATCACCCCCAAGGTGGTTTCCGGTGTGTTGCCGAGCAACAGCGGCTGGCGGCTCAGGCCCTGAACATCGGGTGTGAAATAGCCCAGGCGGAAGAAACGGTCCTCATGGATTCGCTCGGCGTAGAGCTGGTCGATGTTCTGCCGGGTTTCCTCATAGCGACCGCCGCTGCGGTCGAAACGGGCTTCGGCCAACGCGGTCCAGTTGCCGATGCTGCCCTGCCCCTGCAGCGCGTAGCGCCCGACGGTCTGTTCGCCGTCGCGGCTGAGGTTGAGCTGGTTGCGCAGGATCAGCCCGCGGCTGCCCTGCTCCGGCAAACGGTGGTACGTCTCCTGGCCGCTGCTTTCCGCGCCGCGGGTGAGGATCGACAGCCGCGACTCCAGAAGGTCGTAGTGAAGCGCCAGCAAATCACGCGGGCAGCTACGCTCGCAGTTGCCCAGCGCCAGCCCGTTGCCCAGCGCGACCGCCCAGGCCTGGCGGAGGATTTCAGGCTCCTGGCTGTCGCGGCTGTCGGTGAAGTTCAGCAACTGAACGCGGTCGTCGCGGCTCAGCACCACCAGTGCCTCGCCCAGCAAACGACCGTCCAGCTCGACCCGCACCGCCAGCGGCACCTCGAAAAAATGCTCATCAAACCCTTTGGGCAAGCCTTCCGCCTGCCGGAGAATCCCTGGTCGACTGCTCTGCTCCGTCGACCCGTTTGCGCAGGCAGATGCCAGCCAGACCGTTGCGGCACAGCAGCCCAAGGTCAGTCGAATGGATATTGCCAAAGACATGTCACTGCTCATCAGCGAATGAAAAGAGGCCCGCGGTCGCCCCACTCCTGCAATCCGGCAAAAGTCAGTGCGCCCCGAAAATGGGCAAGGAAGCAGCCGGTGAATGGCTACAAGGGGGGAGCGGTCTCGAACATCATGTTCAACGCGCCGGCGTAATCCCCCGGGAGGTACTGAGGGTTGCTGCTGGGGGGCACCCAGGTCTGAAAGTTCACCAGCACACCGGGCGCGGCCACCTCGGGTCTGACGACCTCTCTGGGAACCTCCGAAAGGGTGACGTTGTTGACCTGCACCATCAGGCTGAGGACGTTATCGCCATTGCTGATGTGCGCGGGCTCGACCAGATAGGCCGAAATGGCGCCCACCGTGCTTTTCATCAGGATCTTCTGCCTGAATATGCCGAAGGATGTGCCGGCACCGCCCCACGTCAATGTCTGGGTCTGGTCCATCCAGTTGCCGGGACCTACGATGCTGAAACTTTCCGTGGGCACCGTGCCCGTGAGGCTGAAGTGCCCTTCGAGCGGTTCGATGGCTGATGCGCATTCCGAGGCCAGCATCAGTGTCAGAGGGAGCGCGAAAATGCTGTATTTCATGATTCAGTTCCTTGTCGGAGTACCAATTGATTTCGGCGACCGGCCGCTGGCTACAGCGGCGCGGCGGTCTCGAACATCTGGCCCAGGAAGCGAAGAACCGTATTGCATGCACTCATCAACCCGCTGCGCCGAAAGGCCGGCGACTACCAGGGGGTGCAACAGGTCATTGGCGATCATCCCGGCGCTCAGGCCGGTCGAACAGGTATCGCCAAAGACGTGTCGCTGCTCGTCAGCGAATGGAAAAAGCCCAGCAGTCGCCCCGCGCCTGTGCAGGCAAGAACCCGGAGCGACCCGGTAATAGGCAAAGAGGGCCCGGTGAATGAATGGCTACAGGGGGGGCGCGGTCTCGAACATCATGCTCAAGGTGCCGGCGTAATCGCCCGGAGTACGTTCGATGGTGCTCGGGTTGAGCACGCTGGCATTGAATTGCACCAGAAGGCCCGGCGGAGCCAGGTCGGCCCTGAGCACGATTCTGGGAGACTCGGTAAGAGCCACCATGTTGACGGCCACCTGCATCGGAATCACGTTATCGCCACTGCTGATTTGCGCCGGTTCGAGCATGTATGCCGTGATGGCGCCGACCGTGCTTTTCAGCAGGAGTTTTTGCTGGAGCGGGGTAAACCCGGTACCGATGACGTTCCAGTTCAGGGTCTGGGTCTGGCTCATCCAGTTAGCGGGGTCGATAACGCTGAAGCTTTCCGTGGGCACCGTGCCGGAGACCGTGAAGTTACCTTCGATCGGCTGGACGGCTGATGCGCCTCCCGAGGCCAGCATCAGCGCCAGAGGAAGCGCGAAAAAACGGTATTTCATAATTCAGTTCCTTGTGGGAGTACGGATTGATTTCGACGACCTGCCGCCGCTTACAAAGGCGCCTTAGTCTCGAACATCATGCCGAAGACCCCCGAATAGTCGCCGGGCGCGGGCATCGCCGTAGAGTCGGCGGACAGATCGAAATCCACCATGAACGGTTTGCCCGTCAGCATCTCTTCCGCGCTGGCCACTTCCTGCGGCAGGGTGCTCAGGGTCTTTCCGGCGACCCTGAGGCGCATGGCGATCACATCGTCCTTGTCATTGGTGAGTTGCGCCGGCAGCGTCAGGTGCGCAGTGACGGCACCGACTGTGCTCACGAAGATGAGCCGCTGTTTGAACAAGGCGAAACCTTGACCTTCCACCCAGCTCAACTCGTGATTCTTGCCCCACCAATTGCCGCTATCGATCACGTTGAAGAACTCGGTCGGAATGGTGCCGACGAGCTTGACCTGCTTGTTGATCGGCTCGGCCGCCGAAACTGTGCCCGCCGCCAGCATCAAGGCCAACGGAAGCGCGAACGCACTGTATTTCATGATCTTTTCCCTGTCTGAGGAACGAAAATTCCGAAGCCCACCAAAGACGCCGCCGGGGAAGGGTTGCTGGCGCCAGATGGGCAGGACGGATTATTCGTGACTGGGAAAAAGGCTTACATCAGACGTATCCCAGTGACACCGGGAAATTTCCCACCGAGCCTACTTACAGCCCATGAAACAGCTCGGGGAAATGTGCGAATGACGCGTGGCGCTGGGCCGTTATTGCGGAAGGAAGGATTGAATGTGAGTACACCCGGCGCCGTGGGAAAAGCGCCGGGGTGCCTATCGCCGGGGCAGTCGAATGCTGAACCGGGCACCGCCCAACGCCGACGGGCCGACCGTCAGTTGCCCGCCCTGGCTCTCGATGACCCGACGACTGATGGCCAGGCCCAGGCCGAACCCGCCGGTAGCCCGGTCGCGGCTGCGGTCCAGGCGATAGAACGGCTGGAAGATCTGCTCACGCTCGTGTTCGGGGATGCCGATGCCGTCGTCCTCGACGCTGAGCAGACAGTTGCCCGCCGCGTCCTGGCCGAGTTCCAGCAGCAGTCGCCGGTCGCAGTAGCGCATGGCGTTGCGGATCAGGTTCTGCACGGCGCGGGCGGTAAGCCGTGGGTCCAGGGCGAATCGCGGCAAGTCGTTGGCCGCGCAGACCTCCCAGCAGATGTCTCGGCTGTCGAGTTCCTCGGCGAAGCTGCCGAGAATGCTGTCGACAAACTCCAGCAACGACACCTCGACCCGCTCGACGTTTTGCCCAGGAGTTTGCAAGCGGCTGTAGGACAGCAGTTCGAGCACCAGCTCATCCAGCTCGCGAACATGCCCGACCAGTTGCATCAGCCGCTTGCGGCTGGTGGCCGGCAGCTCGTCATAAAGCAGCACCAGGCCGAAGTCGAGACGGGTCAGCGGTGTGCGCAACTCATGGGACACCGCGTTGAGCAGTTCGCGCTGTTGGGTCAGCAGTTGCTCCAGGTCGTGGGCCATGGTGTCGAACACCTGGGCCAGTTCGCCGATGTTGGAACGCGAGGAAATCATCGTGCGCTCCGACAACTGCCCCTGCCCGAGCAACTGCGCGGTGGCCTTGAGCCGTTGCAGGTCGCGCCAGTGCGGCCACAGCCAGAGCAGCAGGCAGCCGAGCAGCGCGGCGCCGATCAGTACGGTGATGCCCCACGACAACAGGTTGATGTCGAACGGATCCGGCGGGTTGCGCAGGGCCACCAGCCACTGGCCGTTGAGCGGCGCGATGGCGGTCTCGTAATAGCCCCAGTCACCCAGGCGCACCACGTTCTGCCCGGCGTCCAGGCGCAGACGTTCCTGTTCGGTCAGATCGGCCGAGGTGCTCGGCATCAGCTCGACCGCCAGCGGCGCGAAATCGACCGCCAGCGCCTTCGCCACCGCCGGCCACTCGCTCTCCGGCGCCTGGCGGAACTGGCGGACGATCAGCGCCTGCACGCCCCGCGCCTGCTCCAGGTTGTACGCCAGGTAACGTTCGTTGAACGCCTTGAGGATGACTTCCGGCACCAGGAAGATCGCCCCGGCGTAGGTGACGATGGTGAGCAGGTAGAGGCGAACTAGGATTTTCAGCATGGTCCGGCCTCAGACCTCCCATTCCACGCGGCTGAACAGGTAGCCCTTGCCCCACACGGTCTTGATCTTCCGTGCTTCGCCGGCGTTGTCGTCGAACTTGCGGCGCAACTTGGAAATCGCCACGTCCACCGAGCGGTCGGTACCGTTGAACTCGATGCCGCGCAGGTGCTGGAGGATATGGTCGCGGCTGAGCACCGTGCCGGCATTGCGCGCCAGCACCACCAGCAGGTTGAACTCGCCGCTGGACAGCTCCACCGGCTGTCCGCGCCAGGACACGGTGCGCTCGGCGAGGTCGATGCACAGGGCGCCGATCAGCACCCGGTCGCTCTCAAGGTGCGGCTCGGCGATGCTGCTGCGGCGCAACAGGGTCCGCACCCGCGCCAGCAACACCCGCGGTTCGCAGGGCTTGGCAACGTAGTCGTCGGCGCCCATTTCCAGGCCCAGCACCTGATCGTGACTGTCGTCGCGGGCGGTGAGCATGAGGATCGGCAGGCTCTGCGACTCGCCCCGCAGGTGGCGGCAGACCTGCAGGCCGTCGAGGCCGGGCAGCATCAAATCGAGGATCACCAGATCAGGTTTGTCGCGGCGCACCTGCTCCAGCACTAGATCGCCACGGGCGATGACGCTCACGGTAAAGCCGTTGCGCTGGAGGTAGCTGGCAATCAATTCGGACAGGGCGCAGTCGTCTTCGACCAGGAGAATGTTGGGCATGAGTTGACTTGGAGAGCAGAGAAAGGAACGCAGAATATAGAACCGGAAAAGGTAACGAGTTATTTGTTCACACTTTTTAACAGACGCTCTACAGAGCTTCACAGCCGCTGGTCGCGCGCCTGCCTTACCATTCGGCGGTCATTTATGGAAGATCCGTATGTTGCCTTCAAGCCCCGCCCGTCTGCGACGTCTGCTCCCCCTCACCGCCCTCGCCCTGCTGCTGGGCGCCTGTGACAGCAAGCCGCCCGAGGAACAAAAAGCCCCCGCGCCGAACGTCACGGTGGAAACCGTGCGGGTGCAGCCGCTGGCCATCAGCAGCGAACTGTCCGGGCGCATCCAGGCGCCGCGCATCGCCGAAGTCCGCGCCCGTGTGGCCGGTGTGGTGCTCAAGCGCGAATACCGCGAAGGCAGCGACGTGAAACAGGGCGACGTGCTGTTCCGCATCGACCCGGCGCCGTTCCAGGCCGACTTCGACAGCGCCCGCGCCGCCCAGGCCAAGGCCGAGGCGACGCGCTACCAGGCGCGCCTGCAAGACCAGCGCTATGCCGAGCTGATCGAGATCAACGCGGTCAGCCGCCAGGACCGCGACAACGCACGCGCCGCAATCATGCAGGCCGACGCTGATGTTGCCGCGGCCAAGGCCGCCGTCGAACGGGCGCGGCTGAACCTGGGCTATGCCACGGTGACCGCGCCGATTTCCGGCCGGGTCGGCCGCGCGCTGGTTACCGAGGGCGCGCTGGTCGGCCAGAACGAATCAACGCCGCTGGCGATCATCCAGCAACTGGACCCGATCCACGCCGACCTCACCCAGTCCACCCGCGAGATCAACGCCCTGCGCCGCGCACTGCGGGCCGGCGAGTTGCAGCAGGTCGGCCAGGACCAGGCGAAAGTCACCCTGATCCAGGACGACGGCACGCCCTACCCGCTGGCCGGCAAACTGCTGTTCTCGGACATCAGCGTCGACCCGGGCACCGGGCAGATCACCCTGCGCAGCGAATTCCCCAACCCGGACCTCGACCTGCTGCCCGGCAGTTTTATCCGCGTGCGCCTGGAACAGGCGGTCCAGCCCCAGGGCATCAGCGTGCCGCAACAGGCCATCCTGCGTGACAGCGCCGGCCAGCCGCGAGTGCTGCTGGTGGACGCCGAGCAACGCATCGCCGAACGCGCGGTGACGCTGGGCAGCGCGCAGAACAACCGCTGGATCGTCAGCGACGGCCTGAGCCCCGGCGACCGCGTGGTGACCGAGGGCCTGCAGCACGTCAAGGCCGGCGACCCGGTTCAGATCACGCCGGGCGCCGCGGGTGACCAACCCATCGTCCAGACCACCGGCCAGTGAGGGCCTGATTCATGCCGCAGTTTTTCATTGATCGCCCGGTGTTCGCCTGGGTGGTCGCGCTGTTTATCCTGCTTGCCGGCGCGCTGGCGCTGCCCAAGCTGCCGGTGGCGCAGTACCCCAACGTGGCGCCGCCGCAGGTGGAAATCTACGCCGTCTATCCGGGCGCCTCGGCCCAGACCATGGATGAAAGCGTGGTCAGCCTGATCGAGCAGGAACTCAATGGCGCCGATCACCTGCTCTATTTCCAATCGCAGAGCAGCCTCGGCAGCGCCACCATTACCGCCACCTTCGAACCCGGCACCAACCCGGAACTGGCTCAGGTCGATGTGCAGAACCGCCTGAAGATCGTCGAGTCGCGCCTGCCCCGCGCCGTCACTCAACAGGGCCTGCAGGTGGAAAAAGTCTCCACCGGTTTCCTGTTGCTGGTGACCCTCACCGCTGACGACGATCGCCTCGACGAAACCGCCCTGAGCGACTTCCTCGCGCGCAACGTGATGAACGAGATCCGCCGCCTTGAAGGTGTCGGCAAGGCGCAGTTGTATGGCTCCGAGCGGGCCATGCGGATCTGGATCGATCCGCAGAAGCTGATCGGCTTCAACCTGACGCCCGAGGACGTCAACAACGCCATCGCCGCGCAGAACGCTCAGGTCGCGCCGGGCAGCATCGGCGACCTGCCGGGCCGCTCCGGTCAGGAAATCACCGCCAACGTGCTGGTCAAGGGCCAGTTGTCGAGCCCGGAAGAGTTCGCCGCCATCGTCCTGCGCGCCAACCAGGACGGCTCCAGCGTGACCATCGGCGATGTCGCCCGGGTCGAGATCGGCAGCCAGGAATACCAGTTCGGCACCCGCCTCAACGGCAAGCCGGCCACCGCCTTCAGCGTGCAACTGGCGCCCGGCGCCAACGCCATGCAGACCGCCGACCTGGTGCGGGCGAAGATGGAGGAGCTGTCGCGCTACTTCCCGCCGGGCGCGACCTGGTCGATCCCTTACGACACCTCGCCGTTCGTCAAGGTCTCCATCACCCAGGTGATCAACACCCTGGGCGAAGCCATGGTGCTGGTGTTCCTGGTGATGCTGCTGTTCCTGCAGAACATCCGCTACACGCTGATCCCGACGCTGGTGGTGCCGGTGGCGCTGATGGGCACCTTCGCCAGCATGCTGGCGCTGGGTTTCTCGATCAACGTGCTGACCCTGTTCGGCATGGTGCTGGCCATCGGCATCCTGGTGGACGACGCCATCGTCGTGGTGGAGAACGTCGAGCGGATCATGATGGAAGAAGGCCTGCCGCCGCGTGAGGCGACCCGCAAGGCGATGGGCCAGATCAGCGGCGCGATCATCGGTATCACCCTGGTGCTGGTGGCGGTGTTCCTGCCGATGGCCTTCATGAGCGGATCGGTGGGGGTGATCTACCAGCAATTCTCCATGTCCATGGCGGTGTCGATCCTGTTCTCGGCCTTCCTCGCCCTGAGCCTGACCCCGGCGCTGTGCGCCACCCTGCTCAAACCGGTGGCCAAGGGCGAGCACCACGAACGTCGCGGCCTGTATGGCTGGTTCAACCGCCGTTTCGAGTCGATGAGCAACGGCTACCAGCGCTGGGTGGTCCACGCCATCGCCCGCAGCGGTCGCTACCTGCTGCTGTATGCCGTGCTGCTGGGCGTGCTGGTGATGAGTTTCAGCCAGTTGCCGTCGTCGTTCCTGCCCACCGAGGACCAGGGCTACACCATCACCGACGTGCAGTTGCCGCCCGGTGCCAGCCGCGAACGCACCGAGCAGGTGGCGGCGCAGATCGAGGCGCACAACGCCGCTGAACCGGGCGTGGGCGACACCACGGTGATCCTCGGTTTCAGTTTCTCCGGCAACGGCCAGAACGCCGCGCTGGTGTTCACCACGCTCAAGGACTGGTCCGAACGCAGCGCCAACGACGCCGCCGCGGCGATCGCCGAGCGCGCGACCATCGCCTTCAGCCAGTTCAAGAACGCCATCGCCTACTCGGTGCTGCCGCCTCCGGTGGACGGCCTGGGCACCTCCACCGGCTTCGAGTTCCGCCTGCAGGACCGTGGCGGCCTGGGCTACAACCGCTTGATGGCCGCCCGCGACCAACTGCTCGCCGCCGCGGAAAAGAGCCCGGTGCTGGTCAACGTGCGCGAAAGCGCCCTGGCCGAAAGCCCGCAGGTGCAACTGGAGATCGACCGCAAGCAGGCCAACGCCCTGGGCGTGTCTTTCGCCGATATCGGCACGGTGCTGAATACCGCGGTGGGTTCCAGCTACGTCAACGACTTCCCCAACCAGGGCCGCATGCAGCGGGTGGTGGTGCAGGCCGAGGGCGACCGCCGCAGCCAGGTCGAGGACCTGCTGAAGATTCATGTGCGCAACAGCAGCGACAAGATGGTTCCGCTGGCCGCCTTCGCCCGCGCCCAATGGGTGTCCGGGCCGGTGCAACTGACCCGCTACAACGGCTATCCGGCCATCGCCGTTAGCGGCGAACCGGCGCCGGGCTACAGCTCCGGCGACGCCATGGCCGAGGTCGAACGGCTGGTGGGCGAACTGCCGCTGGGCTTCGGCCTGGAATGGACCGGGCTGTCATTGCAGGAGCGTTTGTCCGGCAGCCAGGCGCCGTTGTTGATGGGCCTGTCGTTGCTGGTGGTGTTCCTCTGCCTGGCGGCGCTGTATGAAAGCTGGTCGATCCCGACCTCGGTGCTGCTGGTGGTGCCGCTGGGGATTCTCGGCGCGGTGCTCGCGGTGACCCTGCGCGGGCTGCCCAACGATGTGTTCTTCAAGGTTGGCCTGATTACCCTGATCGGCCTGTCGGCGAAGAACGCCATCCTGATCATCGAGTTCGCCAAGAGCCTGGTGGATCAGGGCCACGACCTGGTGGACGCCACGGTGCAAGCCGCGCGCCTGCGCCTGCGGCCGATCGTCATGACCTCGCTGGCGTTCATCCTCGGCGTGGTGCCGCTGGCCATCGCCACCGGCGCCAGCTCGGCCAGCCAGCAGGCGATCGGCACCGGGGTGGTCGGCGGCATGCTCAGCGCCACGCTCGCGATTGTGTTCGTACCGGTGTTCTTCGTGGTGGTGATGCGCCTGACCGGCTACCGCCGCAACAAGGCCGAGGCCGCGTCGGCCAGCGTCAGCGAAAGCTGATGGACAGCCCGGCGGCGCTCATGGGAAGGTGGCGGACCCTGTCCGACGGAAACACTTCGCAATGAGCGCCGCCCCTCTTCCGCCCTGTTCGATCCTGATCCTGGCCGGCGGTCGCGGCCAGCGCATGGGCGGCCAGGACAAGGGCCTGCTGCCCTGGCGCGGCACGCCGCTGGTCGCCCACCTGCACGCGGTGGTGCGCCCCCTCAGTGATGACCTGATCATTTCCTGCAACCGCAACGCCGACACCTACCGGCTATACGCCGACACCCTGGTCCACGACCACGAGCCGGATTTTCCCGGCCCGCTGGCCGGCGTCCTGGCCGGGCTCGCGGTGGCGCGGCATGAGTGGTTGCTGGTGCTGGCCTGCGATGCGCCGCAAGTGGACGATGGGTTGCTGACGTCGATGCGGGCCCTCGCCGCAACGCACAACACCTCGGTGATGGTGCGCCAGGCCGGTCAATGGCAGCCGATGTTCAGCGTGATCCCGCGGGCCCTGCGCGAATCCCTGGCGGACGCCTGGGATGCCGGTGAACGCAGCCTGTTGCGAGTGTTGCGCAGCGGGCCGCTAGTGGCCCTGGACTGTGCCGAGGACGATCCGCGGCTGGCCAACTTCAACACGCCGCTGCACCTCGACGGCTCCGCTTCAGCGCAGCCGTGAGCGGATCTGCAGGCAGGTGTCGAGCACTTGCTGCTTGTTCTGCGGCGCCAGCGCCAACTTGTCCTGCATCCTGTCGAACAGCCGCGCCGCCTCGACCTTCAGGTCGCGGCCCTTGTCGGTGAGCAGCACCTTGCGCCGGCGGCGGTCGCCCGGGTCCAGGTAGACCGTGATGAACCCGGCCTCGCCCAGGCGACGGATGATCGGCGTCAGGGTGCCGAGGTCGAACAGGGTCACCGCGCTCAAGGCGCTGATGGACAGGTCGTCCTCGCCCCACAGGCCGATCAGCACCAACAGTTGCGGGTAGGTCACGCCATGCCGGCGCAGCGGTTCGCCATAGTCACGGACCATGGCGTTGGCCGTGGAATACAGGGCGAAACAGAGCATGCTGTCGAAATCAAAGTGCGGTTCCTCAAGGGTTGTTTCGGCGGCTGTCATTGTCCATCTCCCTGCATCTGCTCGTTACGTGCCCATTGTTGCAACAGGGTGAAGTCCACCCGACCACTACCGGTGCTGGGCAACACGCCTCTGAACGTGACCCCTTGCGGCACCTGCCAGGCGGTCAATCCGGCCCGGCATCGCTCCAGCACTTCACCGGGGCTTGGCGGCCCGTTGCTGTCCGGCACCACGAAAGCCCACAGCCGCTCGCCGGCCACGGGGTCGGCAATGCCCACCACCGCGGCGTCCTGCACGCCCTCGAGGGCATGCAGAAAACTCTCCACCTCCACTGGATTGACCCGCACGCCGTCGCAGGTCACCAGGCGCTGGATCGCGCCATGGAAATACAGATAACCGTCCTCGTCGCGACTGCACAGGTCGCCGGTGTGCAACACGCTCTCGCCGGGCTCGACGCCGGGCTTGAGGCGCTGCGCCGTGGCCACCGGATTGCGCCAGTAACCGGGCATCATCGACGGACTGCGAATCACCAGTTGGCCCATGCGGTCCGGCTGGAGAACGTCGCGGCCCTCCTCGTCAATCAGCCAGACCTCGGTGTCGGGCACCGGAATCCCCAGGCTGCCCGGCTTGCCGTGGACATCTTCGGCGGGCAGGTAGGCGCAGCATTTGCACTCCGGCAGGCCGTACAGCGTGCAGATCTGCGCCGTGGGAAACAGCGTGCCGATCCGTGCGACCTGACGCCGCCGCAACCCAGTGCCGCCGTTGGTGACCAACCGCACCGCGGGAAAGCAGATACCGCGCCGGGCCGCGTGCTCGTGCAACAGCATCAGGGTGTTGGCGACGAAGGGCACCACGCTGACTTCATGCCGCTCGATGCTCTCAACCAGGTATATCGGCCAGGCAAACGCTTTCTCCAGTACCAGAGTGGCGCCAGCATCCAGCGCCATCAGCATCTGGTACAGGCCGTAGTCCGAGGACAGCGGCAAGCAGCACAGCACGTTGTCGCTGACCTGATAGGCCAGGTTGCGCCGCAACGACCCGAGTGCCGCGAGCATGTTGCGGTGGGTGACCATAATCCCGCGTGGCGCCCCCGGAACGTCGTCGGGATAGAAAATGGTCGCCAGGTCCTGTTCCTGCGGCGGCATCGCCGATGCGCACCACGCCTCCTGGCCGAGCAGGCTTTCAAAGGTGCGGGTGGCCTTGGCATCCGGCTCGCCGTCGAGCAGGACGATGCTGCGCAGGTGCGGCAGCCCGGCGATGCTGACCGGCAGGCCGGCCAGGGTGGCGCAAGTGGTGATCAGCACCGTGGCTTCGCAGTCGCGCAGGATGTAGTCGAGGTGACTGGCGCTGACCTGCGGCTCGACATTGACCACCACCCCGCCGGCCTTGAGTACGCCCCAAAAAGCACAGATCGTTTCGATGCGGTTGCCCAGGCACAACAGCACCCGGTCTTGCGTGCGCAGACCGACCCCCAGCAGCCCGCCGGCCAGTCGCTGGCTGGCGTCTTCCACTTGCGCGTAGGTGTAGGTCTCGCCGGCGTAAATGATCGCCGCCTTGCCCGGATACCGCCCGTTGCTGTCGTCCAGGACCTGTTGCAGTCCGCCCGGCCGGCTCATGGCGCAGCCACCACGGCATCGGCGTGGCTAAACCCAGCCCACTCCCTGGCATCAAATGCCCTGACTTTTGCCAAGACTGCGTCCATGCGAAACCCTTCAACGGATACGTGAAAAATGAAAAGCGACGGCCTCTGGTGGAGGATTGCAAAAAGCCCGATCGCGCTCGCTTTTTTTCTAAGATGCCGCATCCGAAACAATATAGCCAGTTGCCATTGGCGGCGAATAAATGGCGTCAAGGAATGGCTGTAGCCCGCGTGTTACGGGCTATGCGGGAAAATACTGACGGCTTGGACAGGCATCCGTTTGGATGGTTTTGAATGAAGGTCAGGGGATGGCCGGAAAGTGCTTGTCGAAAGACCGAGCAATGGCTACCAAGTGCATGTCGAGAGTCTTTTAGCGCTCTCACGATCGAGCGCCGCCCGCGCGGCGCATCGCGGATGAATCCGCTCCTACATTTTTTGCAACGTACCTATGCCTGTCAGGCCATGGTTGACCGCCTTGGTGGTTCGGCTCAATTTCAAGGCTGGCGCCTCAGCCGCCCCGCACTCTCCCGCCATGCACCAAGGCTGGCAACGCCAATCCCACAGGCCATGGCGCGTTGCAACAAATGTAGGAGCGGATTCATCCGCGATGCGCCGCGCGGGCGGCGCTCGATCTCAAGGGCACTAAAGACCTGTCGGCTAGCACACAGCGGCCATCACCGGTTCCGCTGAGAGGCGGCTCGTGACCTTTACACAACCCTGAGAAGTGTAGATACCCTTCCAACAATGAAGCCGAAACTCAACCCAACCGATGCCAGCTCCTGCGCTCCCGCCCAAGCAACTCATCCCCCGCCGCAGGGCCATCCTCACCCGCCGGGTATTCATGAACCTCGCCGCCGTCCTTCCAGGCATCGAGAAACGGCTGCACCGCCCGCCAGCCGTTCTCGATGTTGTCGGCGCGCTGGAACAGGGTCTGGTCGCCGATCAGGCAGTCATAGATCAAGGTCTCGTAGCCGGTCGCCGGGCGCATCTTGAAGAAATCCTTGTAGGCGAAGCCCAGCTCGACGTTCTCCATCGCCAGCGCAGGCCCGGGACGCTTGGCCTGCAAATCGAACCACATGCCTTCGTTGGGCTGGATCTGGATCTTCAGGTAGTTGGGCTTGGGCCGTTCGGCATCGCTGTCGCGAAACTGCGCGTAAGGTGCCGGCTTGAAGCAGATGGCAATCTCGGTGTCGCGCACACTCATGCGCTTGCCGGTGCGCAGGTAGAACGGCACGCCAACCCAGCGCCAGTTGTCGATCATCACCTTCAAGGCCACATAGGTTTCGGTCTGGCTGTCCGCCTCCACGCGCGGCTCCTGGCGATAGCCCTTGAGCTTCTTGCGCCCAAGCTTGCCGGCGCTGTACTGCCCGCGCACCGAGTTCTTCAGCGCCATGGCTTTCGACCAGGGCCGGATCGCGCCGATGACCTTGGCCTTTTCGCTGCGCACCGCATCGGCGCCGAAGGCGGCCGGCGGTTCCATGGCGACCATCGCCAGCAACTGGAACAGGTGATTCGGCACCATGTCGCGCAAGGCGCCGGTGCCGTCATAGAAACCGCCGCGCTCTTCCACGCCGACGGTTTCCGCCGCGGTGATCTGCACATGGTCGATGTAGTGGTTGTTCCAGAACGCTTCGAACAGGCCGTTGGAAAAACGGCTGACGAGGATGTTCTGCACCGTCTCCTTGCCCAGGTAATGGTCGATTCGGTAGATCTGCTTTTCGCTCATGACGCTGAGCAGGCGGGCATTCAGCAGTTCCGCGCTGGCGAGGTCCGAGCCGAACGGTTTTTCGATCACCACCCGGCGAAAGCCATCGCGCTCGTCCAGCAGCCCGGCGCCGCCGAGGCGCTGCACCACATCGGCGAAGAAGCGCGGCGAGGTCGCCAGGTAGAAGATCGCGTTGCCATTGCGGGACTTGTCGATGTGCCGGGCGATGCCCTGGTAGGTGGCGTCGTCGAGAAAGTCCCCGGTCAGGTAATCGATACGCTTTGCCAGTTTGGCCCAGCGCTTCGGGTCCAGGCACTGCGCGCCCTCGCCCGCCGCCTTGTCGCGTTCGTGCATGAAGGCTTCCAGGCGGGCGGCGAATTCAGGGCCGCTGGCGGTGTTGTGATCGACGCCGACGATACGCAGATTGCGGTCCAGCAGGCCGTCGCGGCTCAGGTTGTAGAGGGCCGGCATCAACAGGCGCTTGACCAGATCGCCATTGGCGCCAAACAGGAACAGGGTGCAAGGTGGGGCGGTTTCGACGTTGTATTCATTCATTCGGAACGCTCGACATGCCCGCCAAACCCGAAGCGCATCGCCGACAGCAGGCGATCGCCATAGGTGCCCTGCTGCTGTCGCGAACGGAAGCGGGCGAACAGCGCGCTGGACAACACCGGCACCGGCACCGCCTGCTCCACCGCCGCATCGATGGTCCAGCGGCCTTCGCCGCTGTCGTCCACCGCGCCGCTGTAATGGCTCAACTGCGGATCGGCCGCCAGCGCATCAGCGGTCAGGTCAAGCAGCCAGGAGGTGACCACGCTGCCGCGCCGCCAGACCTCGGCGATCTCGGCCAGGTCCAGTTCATAGCGCTGTTCGGGCGGCAACTCCTCGCCGGCCTTGCCGCGCAGGATGTCGAAGCCCTCGGCGTAGGCCTGCATCAGGCCGTACTCGATGCCGTTGTGGACCATCTTGACGAAATGCCCGGAGCCGGCCGGCCCCGCATGGATGTAGCCCTGTTCGGCACGGCCGGTCGGGCCGCTGCGTCCGCGAGTACGCGGGATGTCGCCAACGCCCGGAGCAAGGCTGACGAACAGCGGGTCGAGGTGTTCGATAACCGCCTGTTCACCGCCGATCATCATGCAGTAGCCGCGCTCCAGCCCCCAGACGCCGCCCGAGGTGCCGACATCCACATAGTGCAGGCCTCGCGCGCTCAGCTCGCCGGCGCGGCGGATATCGTCCTTGTAGAAGGTGTTGCCGCCATCGATGATCGCGTCGCCCGCCTCCAGCAGGTCGGCCAGTTGCGCGATGGTCTCTTCGGTCGGGGCGCCTGCCGGCAACATCACCCACACCGCCCGCGGCTTGCCCAGTTGCGCCACCAGCGCCGGCAGGTCCGGCGCGCCTAGCGCGCCCTCCGCCACCAAGGTGTCGATTGCCGCCTGATTGCGGTCGTTCACCACCAGTTGATGGCCATTGCGCATCAGGCGCCTTGCGATATTACCGCCCATGCGGCCCAGCCCCACGATTCCCAGTTGCATGTGCCGACGCTCCGTTCGAAAGGAAGAAATGCCTCATCAGGTGCACAAGGTTAGTCCAGACGACCGGAGGATGGTTTCACGACGAACGGCACGACAGCGACAAACAAAAAAGTTCCACCCGGCGGAAAAAGAATTCAGAATCGCGCCCCGTCAAGCGTCTACGCTTCAGTTCTGTGACAACCCATTTGCGAGGTGCGCAATGCAAACCCTGATGCCGGCAAGCCCACCCCAGACGCTCTACGTCCAGGTTCGCCGTGACGAACTGCAACGTCTGAAGCAGGAACGTGACCAGCTCAAGGAGCAGGTAGCCCGCCTGAACCTGATGCTACAACAGGCCCAGTCGCCCAGCCGGGCCAGCGCCTGATTTCCTCCCTCCGGGCGCAATCACCCTGCATTGCGCCCCGTTAGCCCAGCAACACCGTCAGCCAGTACCCCGCGCCCGCCGTCGCCACCAGCAACAGCAATCCCGCCGATACCCGTGATACCGACGCCCGGTAACGCTGCGCCAGGCTGTGCCGCATCAGGCCGATGTACAGCGCCAGAATGCTCAGGTCCACGATCAGCCACAGCAGTGCCAACAACCCGATGCTGGTGCCGAACGATTCGGTCACCGGGATGAACTGCGGGAACAGGGCCACGAAAAACAGAATGTCCTTGGGGTTGGAGATACCGATCACGAAGCCTTGCCACCAGCCGCTGGCGCGCGGGGCCACGCCCGTCTCGGTGCTGGCGGAATCGCGCAAGCCGCTGAAACCCAGCCAGCCGATAAACAGGCAACCCAGCAGGCCGCCCCATTGCAGCAAGTGCGGGCTGATCGCCAGGCTGCCCGCCAGCACCGCCGCAGCAGCCGCGACCAGAATCAACGATGCGGCGTTGGCGCCCAGCGCGGTTTTCACCGCCGTGGCGGTGCCGGCGCGGCTGCTGGTGTCCAGCACCAGCAGCACCACCGGGCCGGGTGTGGCGATCAACAGGATGACAGTGCCCAGGTAGGCGATCAGCAGCGGTGTGTTCATGTCTGACTCTCGTAGCGGTGAATCCGCGCATTCTGGGCAGAGAGTGCTGCCTTGAAAAACGCAAAAAGCGCTGGCCTACTATGACTCAAACTCATCATGAGCCTTCGCCATGGCTGACCGCCTGCCCCCGCTGTATGCCCTGCGCGCCTTCGAGGTCGCCGCCCGCTCCTGTTCCTTCACCCGCGCCGCCGATGAACTGGCCCTGACCCAGAGCGCCATCAGCCGACACATCCGCAGCCTGGAAAGCCACCTGGGCTGCCGCCTGTTCGAACGGCACGGCCCGCGCCTGCGCCTGACCGACGCCGGGCAACGCCTCGCCCGCCAGCTCAACGCTGGCTTCAGCCTGATCGAGCAAGCGTGCCAGCCGTTTCGCGGCGCAGGCCGGCAACTGCGCCTGAAAGCCCCGTCGACCCTGACCATGCACTGGCTGCTGGGCTGCCTGGAGCATTTCCGGCAAGACCCGCAACACGTCACCGTGCAACTGGCCAGCGTGTGGATGGACCAGGACGCCGTGGATTTTTCCAGCGAGCCCTACGATTGCGCGGTGCTGCTGGGCAATGGCCATTTCGGCGAGCAGGTGCAGAGTTGCAAGCTGTTCGAGGAGTGGCTGATCCCGATCTGCGCGCCGGCGCTGCTGGGCGATACGCCCTGGGATGCCCAACGCCTGGGCAGCGCCGCGCTGGTGCACCCGTCCAGCGACCGCCGCGACTGGCAGCGCTGGCTGCGCGGCAGCGGACTGGCGACGGACATCGACCTGACGCGCGGCATCTGCTTCGACACCCTCGACCAGGGCATGGCCGCGGCCATGGCCGGACATGGGCTGTCCGTCGGCGACCTGGCGCTGATCGGCGCCCATTTGCGTGATGGCCGGCTCGCGTTGCCGTTTCCTCAGGCGGTGGCGACCGGCGATGCCTATTACCTGGTCTGGCCGGCAGGCAGCGCCTGGCAGGACAGCCTCGCCACGCTGCGCGACTTTCTGCTCCTGCAGTGTCCCGATACTGATCCGCCGGGCGTGGAGCGCCGTTCGGTCGCGTGAGCCGGCAACCCTGCACGCGCCGGTTCATACTGGCGACCTGATTTATCCGGGAACTTCTTTGAGCATGCAGACAGAACTTGCGCTGTTCGACTCGCCACAGCGCCGCGAACCGCAATGGGTCGGCCAACAGACAGTGCTGCTGCCCGGCTTCGCCCTGGAGCGGGTGGAACAGTTGCTGCCGGCCTTGCGCCGGGTGGTGCATGCCGCGCCGTTTCGCAACATGACTACGCCCGGCGGGCGGACCATCGCGGTGCGGGTGACCAACTGCGGCGAACTGGGCTGGGTCAGCGACCTGCGCGGCTATCGCTACAGTCCGCTCGATCCCCTGAGCGGACAGCCGTGGCCGCCATTGCCGCCGGTCTTTCTCGAACTGGCGCGGGAGGCCGCGAGCCAGGCCGGCTTCGCCGACTTCACCGCGGATGCCTGCCTGGTCAATAGCTACCTGCCCGGCAATCGCCTGACCCTGCACCAGGACCGCAACGAACGCGACTTCAGCCAGCCGATCGTGTCGGTGTCACTGGGCTTGCCGGCGACCTTTCTGTTCGGCGGGCACGCGCGCGCCGACCGCACCCAAAAGATCGGGCTGCAGCATGGGGATGTGATGGTCTGGGGTGGCGAGGATCGGTTGCGCTTTCACGGGATTCTGCCGCTCAAGGACGGCGTGCATCCGCTGCTGGGGGCGCGGCGGATCAATTTTACGTTGCGCAAGGCGGGGTGAATTGGGGGCGGCTCATCGCTGGCAAGCCAGCGCCCACAAGGTCTGTGTGCACCGGGGACCCTGTGGGCGCTGGCTTGCCAGCGATGCGCCGCGCTAGCGGCGCTCGATTGCGAACGCGCTAAAAACTCAGCGCCCAGTCATCAGATGCGGCACGTCCACCCGCCCATGGCTGTGCAGTTCGCGCTGCTGACGCACTTTCATCACCAGATCGGCCAGCGCCCGGCAATCGGGCAGGCTATTGAGCTGGATATCGCCAACCACCATCGCCTGGCGTTTGGCATCGGCAGGGAAATACAGGGTCAGCGACATCCCGTCACCACAACGCACCTCGCAGCGGTCCGGAAGGAACGCACCCTCTATCAATTGCCGCAATTCGAGATCGCACACTCCATGCATTGGCATCATTCAACCCTCTGGTCATCAAGGCTGTCGCCCACGTTAGGCCTGCCCGGCAGCAGGTTCAAATTGCAAAAAGCCATTGGTCAGCGCTTCCCTCATTGAACCCGCGCATGGCCGTCACCAGCCAAACCCGTAGGCCCTGATTTAGGGAGCGGCGCGCTCGCTAGCGGGTTCAGGCAAAGTGATGGCCCATCGGACGAAAGGTTGTCGGATCACCCCTCCGCGCCCATCTGGCCAAAACGGCCGGCGTGAAAATCATCGAACGCCTCGGCGATTTCTGCCTGGCTGTTCATCACGAACGGCCCGTAGCCGACGATGGGCTCGTCCAGCGGTTCGCCGCTGAGCCAGAGCAATTTGCTGTCGCTGCTGGCGTCCAACTGCACCGCTGCACCGTCGCGCTCGAACAACACCAGTTGCGCCTTGCCCACGTCCTTCTGGCCATTGACCGTGACACTGCCGGCCAGGACCACCAGCGCCGCGTTGTGCCCGTCCTGGGTGGACAAACTGACGGACTTGCCCGCCTGCAATTGCAGGTCCCAGACGTCCATGGGCGTGAAGGTCCGCGCCGGCCCTTTGTGGCCGAGGTAATCACCGGCGATCACGCGCAGGCTGCCGGCCTCGGAAGGCAACGGGACCCGCGGAATGTCGGCGGCGAGCAGGGTCTGGTAGCCGGCAGGCGCGGATTTGTCCCGTGCCGGCAGGTTGACCCACAACTGCACCATTTCCATCATGCCGCCGGAGCGGGCGAACGACGGCGCGTGGAATTCCTCATGGATGATCCCGCCCGCGGCGGTCATCCACTGCACGTCGCCCGGCCCGATCAGGCCACCGGCACCGGTGGAGTCACGGTGCTCCAGTTCGCCCTGGTAGACGATGGTCACGGTTTCGAAGCCGCGGTGCGGATGCTGGCCGACGCCACGGCGCGCGTTGGTCGGGCTGAAATGATGGGGCCCCGCGTAATCCAGCAACAGGAACGGGCTGATATGCCGGGCCAAGTTGTCGTAGGTGAACAGGCTGCGCACCGGAAAACCGTCACCGACCCAATGGGCCGCCGGGCTTTGGTAAACGCCTTGAATCTTTTTCATTGAGAACCTCCTCGTTGCATGGGACCAACAATACCCATGCAACGAAAAAGGCGGTAGAGGGCTAAAAACGCCCGCACTGTTCCATTAGCGGAACAATCAGGCAGATTTCACTTGCGCGGTGGTCAGCGCTTCCAGCACCCAGGCCTCGATCTGCGCGGCGCTTTCTTGCGGATCTTCCTGCATGAAGCAATGCCCGCCCGCCACCTTGCGCGGTTCGACCTTGCGGTTCAGGCGTGCCCAGCGCGCCAATGACAAGGGCACGAAGGGATAGGTCTGCTCGCCGTAGAGCACCAGGGTCGGGACCTCGATGCTGGTCAGCGAGGCCCACATCCGTTGCGGGAAGGAGCTGAAGATTTCCACCTCGCGGCTGGGCCGGCACTTGAGCACCACGCCTTCGCCGCAGTCGCCGATGGCGTGATCGACATAGGCCTGCAGTGCCGCTTCGTTCCAGCCCTTGAAGATGCCGCGGCCTTGCAGCGAGTCATGGGCGGTCTGGCGGTCCGGCCAGAAATTGCGGCGGGTCGCGGCCTTGCGGGCCAGACCGTGACGGCGGTGCATGCCGAACAGGCTGGCCACGCCCATCACGCCGATCATCGAGCGGCTGAACACCACCGGGTCGAGCAGCACCGCGCGGCGGAACAGCTGCGGCTCGCGGGCCAGCATCAACCCGGTAAGCACGCCGCCGAAACTGTGGCCCACCGCGAACATCGGCACATCGCCGTAGACACCGCGCCCGGCGTGAAAGGCTTCCAGCGCCAGTTCGGCGCTGCGGTTCCAGCCGACGAAGGTGCCACCGTGATCGCTGTCGCCGTGGCCCTGAACATCGCTGAGCCAGAGGTCGAAGTGCACCGCGAGGCGTTCCAGCAGCGGCTGGTACGCCAGGGTGCAGAAGCCGTTGCCATGAATGAAGTGCAGCAGCGGCCTGCCGCTGGCGGGTGAACGCCAGCCGCGCAGGGTGAAGTGTTCGGCGCAATCATGCGACCAGGGGATCAGTTCCATCGGGGCTCGCAGCAGGAATCAGGAAAAGCCCGATTCTACAAACAGCAGCGGATACAGAGATAGCACCAACAGCGCTGCCATTAGCAGGTTAAACAGCCGAAGCCAACGCGGATCCTGCAAGAAGCGCCGCAATGCGCTGCCAAACATGACCCAGACACACACCGCCGGCAGGTTGACCAGACAGAACACCGCGGCGATGACCACGACGTTGAACAGGTAGCCCTGGGCCGGCGTGTAGGTGGTGATTGCGCCGACCGCCATCACCCAGGCCTTGGGGTTGACCCACTGGAACGCCGCCGCGCCCCAGAAGCCCAGCGGCTTGCGGTTTTGCGGATCGCTCGCCGACATCGGCCCGGACGTGGCGATCTTCCACGCCAGGTACAACAGGTACGCAGCTCCGGCGTAACGCAGCACGGTATACGCCATCGGGTAGAGCTTGAACACCTCACCCAGGCCGAACCCGACGCCAAGCACCATCACCATGAAACCAATGCTCACCCCCAGCGCATGGGGAATGGTCCGACGCACGCCGAAGTTCACCCCCGACGCCAACAGCATGGTGTTGTTCGGGCCGGGTGTGATCGAAGAAACGAATGCAAACAGCACGAAGGCTGAAAGCAGATTGAGGGACGTGAGCAGCATGGCGGTGTACCTGATTATCGGGGCGTCGCGCCCCTTGGCGTTGTAGGTAAAACCCTACCGGGAAACCGTGCGCCCACAGCGGTACAGTTTTGCGTTATTGCGCAGATACACTTCACTGTTCCACCCGCCACCCTCTGACGGCCGTCGGTAAAGTGGACTACGATGTCGGCACCTTTTTCATCGGAATGCCTTTCATGTCGTTGCACATCCGTCCCGCCCGGCCCGAAGACGCCGCACAAATCCTCACCTTCATCACTGAACTGGCCGAGTACGAGCGCGCCCGCCATGAAGTGATCGCCAGCGTCGAGGACATCCAGCGCAGCCTGTTCAGCCCTGACAGCACCGCCAAGGGACTGATCTGCGAGCGTGACGGCCAGGCCATCGGTTTTGCCGTGTACTTCTTCAGCTACTCCACCTGGCTGGGCCGCAACGGCATCTATCTCGAAGACCTCTATGTCACGCCGCAATCCCGCGGCACCGGCGCCGGCAAAGCGCTCCTGCGCCACCTGGCCCAGGTGGCCTGCGCCAACGACTGCGGTCGCCTGGAGTGGAGCGTGCTGGACTGGAACCAGCCGGCCATCGATTTCTACCTTTCCATCGGCGCGCAACCCCAGGACGAATGGGTGCGCTACCGCATGGAGGGCGACACCCTGCGCAACTTCGCCCAGGGCTGATACCCGCAGCACACCCACTTCGACGGATTGAACAGGGGAGACAGCAAGCATGGCGGCGAAAGCGAATACCCAGCTCTTCACCATCCTCGCCCAGGACCCGGCGGTGGCCAGCCCGGACGGCACGCCGCTGTTCGCCAAGGTCAGCGTACCGCTGGAGTCGCTGGCGGACGGGCCCACCGGCTACCGGGTCAAGGTGATCGACTTCGACGCCTCGGCCAACCGCCTGTACACCCCGCACCGCTACCAGCAGGTGCAAGGCGACAAGGCGGTCGACCCGTTCGATCCGCCGCATGCCGGCCTGCTGGCAGACCCGCGCTTTCACTGCCAGCAGGTCTACGCGGTGGTCATGCGTACCCTGTCGCGCTTCGAACTGGCGCTGGGCCGGCGCATCGCCTGGGGCTTCGACGGGCACCAGTTGCACATCGTCCCCCACGCCTTCGTCGAGGCGAATGCCTTTTACTCGCGGGATGACCGCGCGCTGATGTTCGGTTACTTCCAGGACGGCGAGGACTGGGTATTCACCGCCCTCTCCCACGACATCGTTGCCCACGAGGCGACCCACGCCATCCTTGACGGCCTGCGCGCCGGCTTCATGAACGCCTCGGGCCCGGACCAGGCGGCTTTTCATGAAGGCTTCGCCGATGTGGTGGCGCTGCTCTCGGTGTTTTCCCTGCGCGAGGTGATCGAGTTCGCCCTGACCCGCTATCGCGGCGTGGACATCCAGCAACAGGACGGCGTACGCCTGATCGACGGCGACGCCCTGGAAATCGACGCCCTGGCCGACACGCTGCTGTTCGGCCTCGGCGAGCAGTTCGGCCAGGCCATGACCGGCCTGCGCGCCAACCCGCTGCGCCGTTCGGTGCAACTGCGCCCGTCCACCGACTATCTCGACAGCCCCGACTACGCCGAGCCCCACAGCCGCGGTGAAATCTTCGCCGCAGCCATGCTGCGCAGCATGCTGGAGCTGTGGGTGGCGCGGCGCAAATCCCTCGGCACCTTCGGCAACAACCGCTACAACCTCGACGCGGTCATCGACGAAGGCGTCAAGGCCGCCGACCAGTTGCTGACCATCGCCATCCGCGCCCTCGATTACTCGCCGCCGCTGGACCTGGAATTCGGCCACTACCTGGCTGCGCTGCTCACCGTGGACGCCGAAGTGGCGCCGGACGATTCGCGCTACAGCTACCGGCAGATCATCCGCGACACCTTCGCCGCCTACGGCATCCAGGTGCCCGCCGGGCGCACCGATGCCGATGGCTGCTGGCTGACCTTCGCCGACAACGAAAAGATCCAGTACCGCAGCAGCCACTTCGACTCGATGCTGCGCGACTCCGAAGAGGTGTTCCGTTTCATCTGGGAAAACCGCGAGACGCTGCACATCGACACCGACGCTTACACCGAGGTGACCTCGGTGCGCCCCAGCCTACGCTTCGGCCCGGACGGCTTCATCCTGCGCGAGACGGTCTGCGAGTACACCAGCCGGGTCAATCTGTTCGGCGCCGAGTTCAAGGCGGTGTTCAAGGAACCGCGCCCGGCGTGGATGGCGACCACCGACGCGATGACCGTGTATGGCGCCGGCACGCTGATTTTCGATCAATACGGGCGCATCAAGTACCACATCGATCGTCCGCTGACCGATGCCCGCTGGCAGGTGCGGCGCCTGGAATGGCTGTACGGTCCCGAGAGCAACGGCGCGGCGCCCGGCTCCGCCGCCGACCTGGTGCGCATCCACCGGGCCCGGGCCATGCAGCCGCCCGCCGGGGAGGTGCAGCCATGAGCCCGGTCCGCCTGCACCTGTTCGCCTACCAGGTCGGTTTCGGCGATTGCTTCCTGCTGCGCTTCGTCTACCCGGACGACAGCCAGCGCCATGTGCTGATCGACTTCGGCACCGTGGGCATGCCCAAAGGCATGAGCAAGTCCGCGCAGATCCTCAAGATTGCCAACGACATCAAGGCGCGTTGCGGCGGCAAGCTGCAGGCGCTGGTCGCCACCCACCGCCACGCCGACCACATCAGCGGCTTTACCCCCGGCAAGGACGGCCAGGGACCGGGCGATATCATTCGCGCCCTGGAGCCGGACGTGGTCCTGCAACCCTGGACCGAGCAACCGGACCTCCCGGAAAAAGCCACCGCGCCGCTGGCCCGTGCCCATGCCCAGGCCCTGGACGGCATGAACCAGCTCGCCGAAAACCTTACCGAACGCCTGAAAACCCAACCCAAGGGCCTCAGCCCGGAACAGACCCGGCGCCTGGGCTTCCTCGGCGAGAACAACATCAAGAACAAGGCTGCGGTGAACAACCTCATCGACATGGGCAGCCGCCCCGGCGCCCGCGCCGCCTACGCCCACTACGGCACCGACGACCCGCTGGCCGGCGTGCTGCCGGGGGTTACCACCCTGGTCCTCGGCCCGCCGACGGTGGAACAGAGCGCGGAAGTCCGCCGCCAGGCCAAGGACGACCCGCAATACTGGCTGCGCCAGCCCGAACTGCTGTTCGGCCAGCGGGTCAGCCGTGGCGCCAGCACCTCGCCGTTTCCAGAGGCGCCCTACAGCCCCGGCGGCAAGCTGCCACGGCGGGCGCGCTGGATCGCCCAGCGCGTGCGCGAGAGTCGCGGCACGCAATGGATGTCGATCGTCACCGCGCTGGACAAGGCGATGAACAACACCAGCCTGATCCTGCTGTTCGAGATCGGCGAGAAGAAACTGCTGTTCCCTGGTGATGCGCAAATTGAAAACTGGCGCTATGCCCTCAGCCAGCCCGGCGTCGCCGAACGGCTGGGCTCGGTGGACCTGTACAAGGTTGGTCACCATGGCAGCCGCAACGCGACGCCGAAAAACCTGTGGGACGACTTCCACAAGAAAGGCAACGCCGACAAGCCCGGGCGCCTGACCAGCGTGCTGTCCACCCTGCCCGAGCAGTACGGCAGCAAGGACGAGGCCGGCAACACCGAAGTGCCAAGGCGCACCCTGCTCGAAGCACTGGCCAAGGACTCGCACCTGCACGACACCGAGCGTTTGGCGCCAGACCAGCTTTACGACGAAGTCATCATTGATTTGTAAGGAATGCTTATGGCGGCGTTTTTTCAGCGTTGCCAAGATCGAGCGCCGCGCGGGCGGCGCTCGATCTTGAGAGCGCTAGAAAACTTCCGGCATGCGCCTGGTGGCCATTCCTCGGTCTGTTGACAAGCGCCATCCAACCACCACATGACCGAAAAATGTGTAGATACCGATGCGCATCGCTCGATCCAAGCCTCAGACATCACTCCCCCGCCCCGCATACCGCTGCGCCAGCACCGCACACACCATCAACTGAATCTGGTGAAACAGCATCAGCGGCAAGATCAGCGCCCCCACCGCACTGCCGGCAAACAGCAACTGGGCCATGGGCACGCCAGTCGCCATGCTCTTCTTCGATCCGGCGAACAGAATGGTGATGCGGTCCTCGACATTGAACCCCAGCCAGCGCCCAAGGCTCTGGGTGCAGACCAGCACCAGCGCCAGCAACACACAGCACACCAGCGTCAGCCCGAGCAAATGCGATACCGGTACCGAATTCCACAGCCCGCTGACCACCGCACCGCTGAACGCGGTGTAGACCACCAGCAGGATCGAACCCTGGTCCACAGACTTCAGCCAACCGGCATTGCGCGCCACCCAGCTGCCAATCCAGCGCCGCGCCAGTTGCCCCGCGACAAACGGCACCAGCAGTTGCAGGACGATCGCCCATACCGCTTCGAGGCTTGAACCGCTGTCGCCTTCAACACCCATCAGCAGCATCACCAGCAACGGCGTCAGGACGATCCCCAACAAACTGGACGCCGCCGCGCTGCAAATTGCCGCCGGCACGTTGCCGCGGGCCAGGGAGGTGAAGGCGATGGCCGATTGCACCGTGGCCGGCAAGGCGCACAGGTAGAGCACGCCCAGGTACAGCGCATCGCCCACCAGCGGCAGGATCAGAGGTTTGAGCAGCAGCCCGAGCAGCGGGAACATCACGAAGGTGCAGGCGAACACCAGCAGGTGCAGGCGCCAGTGCCCTGCCCCGGCGATCACCGCCTCGCGGGACAGCTTGGCGCCATGCAGGAAGAACAACAGGCCGATGGCCAGGTGCGTCAGCCCTTCGAAGAACGTCGCGACCGCGCCGGACGCCGGCAGCCAGGTGGCAAGGGCGACTACCGCGAGCAGGGCCAGGGTGAAGTTGTCGAACAGTAACCGCAGGTGTTTCATCGTGCGTTCCCGACGTGTTGTGGTGGAGGTGGCGGAGACGATAAGGTGTCCGGCAATTTCCGACTAACGCCAGAACGCCACTAATGTCGTCGAATGGACAAAACCACCTGCAACTAAGCGACCTCACCGCCCTGCCGCGACCGCTGTACGGGCAGCGCAGCAGTTTGCCGAACATCGCCCTCGACTATCGCCACCGGCATCCGTGGGGCCAGTTGTCCCACGCGCTGCACGGCGTGCTGCAAGTGCACACCGACAACGCCCGGCTGGTGGTGCCGCCACACCGTGCGGTGTGGGTGCCGGCGCAGGTCGCGCACCGGGTCACCTGCACCGCCGACGCCTGCATCCGCAGCCTCTACCTAGACCCCGCGCTGGATCTCTGGCCCGGCGAACAGTGCCGGGTGATCGCCGTCGATCCGCTGTTGCGCGAGCTGATCCGCTCCTTTGGCGAGGTGCCGGTGGACTACGACCTGACCGGCGCCGACGGCCGTCTGGCCGAGGTGCTGGTGGATCGCCTGCGTCTGGCCGAAGAGCTCGATCTGGTCTTGCCGCAACCCCGCGACCCGCGCCTGCGCGCGCTGTGCCGCAAAGCCCAGGCCCGCCCGCATGCGAGCATCAGCCTGATGGATGCGAGCGAAAAAGCCGGGGTCAGCGAAAAGACCCTCAGCCGGCTGTTTCTCAAAGAGACCGGCATGACCTTCCGCACCTGGCGCCAGCGCATGCGCCTGGTCAGCGCGCTGCCGGCGCTGGAGCGCGGCGAGCGGGTCACTGATGTCGCGCTGGCCTGTGGCTACGACTCGCTATCGGCCTTCAGCGCAGCGTTTGGCAGGCTGTTCGGTTTGTCGCCGGGTGAACTGGGACGAGGTCATGCGTAAGCGGCAGCATGCCGCAGGTCGACGTCACCAGAGCTTGCTATGCTGCGCCCCTGCTGCAATTCCCTACCAATCTGCTCAAGGATTCGACTCGTGAAAGCTGCTTGCGTACTGCTGCTGGGCCTGCTGCCGTTCATGGCCAACGCCGCCGAAGTCGGCGACACCCTCAAGCCCTTCACCCTCAACGACCAGCATGACCAGGCCTTCAGCCTCGACGCCGGCACCCGGGTCCTGCTTGCCGCTGGCGACATGGACGGCGCCAAGCTGGTCAAGGCCGCCGTGGCGGAACAGCCCAAGGGTTACCTGGAAGCGCGCCATGCGGTGTTCGTCGCCGATATCCAGCGCATGCCGGCGCTGATCAGCAAGCTGTTCGCCGTCCCTGCAATGCGCGATTACAACTACCGCGTGGTGCTCGACCGCGACGGCCAGGTGGTGCCGCAGTACGAAGTCGGTGAAGCGCAGGTGCTGGTGCTGCAACTGGAGAACGGCACGCTGGTGTCGAAGCAGACCTTCAGCGACGCCGACGCCCTGCGCAAAGCCCTCGACGCCTTGCCAGAAGGCTGAGTGTCAGCGCTGCAGGCCGCGGTCCACATACCAGGTCAGCGGCAGCGTCAACAGCAGGGTCGCCGCCAGCACCATCAGCGCGAACGGCACCCCGCTGGCATCCCCCAGGCGTCCGAAGACAATCGGCGCCAGCGCCCCGCCACCGATGGTGCCGGTGTAGAACAGGGCAAACGCCTGTTCCCGCCGGCCCGCCGCCGCCAGTTCCGGCACCACACCATAGAGCACCGACGAGGTGCCATTGAGCACCAGCCCGAGCAGCGGCAGCATGATCATCAGCGCGTTGAGCGGCAGGAACACCGCCGCCACCACCAGCGCCGCCGTCAGCGACTCACTCAGCCACACCGTTTTCAGCAGGCCGAAGCGCGCGCCCAGGTAGCCGCAGATCAGCTTGCCGAAGGCGCCGCCGATAAACAGCAGGGTCAACGCCAGGCCGATACCGGCCGTACCCGCGCCTTTGTCGGTGAGCAGGAACGGCAGGAAGGTGAGAAAACCCATGCGCACGGCGCTGTCGAGAAAGCCGGTCGCCAGCAACGCCCGCAGGCCAGCCACCGAGCCGGTGCCGGCATGATCACCGACCTTTTTCGCGGCGGCCGCATGTTCGCTGTTGCCGCGCGGGATCAGCAAGTACATCGCCAGCGCCGCCAGCAAGCCGAGCACCCCGGCCAGGGTCACGCTCAAGCGCCAGCTCATTACCGTCAGGGACACGCCCACCAGCGCCGGAATCAGGGTTTTGCCGATATCCCCGGCGAAGTTGTAATGCGACAGCGCCTGTTTGACCGGCGCCCCCGGCTCATGGGTATCGCTGACCAGCGACGAGGCCAGCGGGTGTTGCGTGCTGGCGCCAAGGCCGCCAATCACCAGCGCGGCGAACAAGGCGATCAGGCCACCGGCCTGCCCCGCCAGCAGGTAGGCCACGCCAATCAGCACGGTGCCGCCAATCAGCAACTGCTCGCGACCAAAGCGCCGTGCCGCACGGCTGGCCAGCAACTGGAACGCCGCCATGGTGGCTGACCACGCGCCGCGCAGCAGGCCGATCTGCGCATAGCTCAGGCCGAACTGGACCTGCCAGATCGGCAGCAGCACATAGATCAGGTCAGTCAGGCCATCGTGTACGGCGTGGGCGCCGCAGGCCGCCAGCAAGGCGCGGCGGCGCGGCGAGGTTTCAGCGCGGGATGGGAGAACGACGTCGTGAGCTTCGGGCATGATTCAGGCGGTCCGTGCAACTGGACTCGCCATTAAAACAGTAACAAAACATGAATACGATGCCCTTTCTCGCGGAAAGCGCCTCAGCCGGGGATTTCCGGCTCCACCAGCGCCGCCAATTGATTCAACGACTCCTGCCAGCCCAGGTAGCAGCCTTCCAGCGGAATCACGCTGGGCAGACCCTCCTGGACAATATGCACCTCGGTCCCGCACGACACGGCCTTGAAGGTGATGGTCGCGATGATTTCGCCGGGCAGGTTGGGGTCGTCGAAACGGTCGGTGTAGCGGATGCGCTCGTTGGGCAGCAATTCCGTGTACTCACCGCCGAAGCCGTGGCGCTGGCCGCTGGAAAAATTGCTGAAGGACATCTTGTAGGTGCCACCCACCCGCGGGTCGAAGTGATCGACCTTGCAGGTGAAGCCGTGGGGCGGTAGCCATTTGGCCATCGCCTCGGCGTCGAGAAACGCCCGGTAGACGCGCTCGGCGGGCGCCTTGAACACACGGTGCAGGCGAACGGTGTTGCTGCTCATGGTCATCTCCTGTTCAGGTCACGGGGTGTAACCAGTCAAGTCGAAGACCCGCGCGGCGTCCAGCCGTCCGCCTGGTGCCGTTTTCAGCGCTCATCACCGAAGTGATCGCTCACCAGAATCGCCCGCGCCAGTTCTTCGTCACTGGCCTGGATACCGGGGTTTTCCTGGCGCACGCGTTGCAGCACCGACTCCAGGTACGCGCCGCGGATCGCGCCACCGCTGGCGACAAAGCTGGACGCCTCGTCCCGCGCCGGGATGATCCGTTTGTCGTCCTTGAAGGTGGAATACAGCGAAGCGGAGACACCGGCCGAAGTGGCGACATCACCAGCATCAACCCGGGCCAGCGCCGTGCCGAAAGGCAGGCAGAGCAACAACGAAGAAACGAGCAATGTACGCCGCATGACGGAATCCTCCGGAAATGACAGGTATTACTCAGTCTAGGATGCGCACGCCGAGGACGGAGTTCCATCGGATGAACAGAAAGGCCAGTAAGCAACAGGGTAAAACCTGACCAACAGATCAAAACAATTAACTCGCAACGTGTATACGAAGTACTTGCCAAATATTTATGTACACGGTCTGATGAAGCAAAAAATAGCAAGTTGCCATTACCGCAAACAACACTGCCATCTGCCTACCGCCTGCATGGATGTACCTCACGATGAAAATAAAGAACAAACTCATACTTGCCTTCGTACTGGTGGCATTTATTCCGGTAAGCCTTGTCGGCGCCCTGTCGGTGCTGAGTATCCGCAGTGATGCGGTCGATCAGTTCGTCGAAAGCAGCACCCGTGAAATACGCCAGATCGACGGTAATATGCGGCAGTTCTTCGACGGCACTTCGCAGAACGTCGATCAAATGTCCAAAGATCCTGTATACAACTCTGTAGAACAATTAAAACAGTACATCAGTACCGACGCCCCCAGCCAACCACTGCCGCCAGCGGCGAAACAAGTGATTGAAGCTTTTTCCCGTTATGGCGCCACTCATCCGGCCGCGGCGATTCTGTCCATCGGCCTGGAAGACGGCAGCTACGCCAAGTGGCCGGATGACCCGCAACTGGCCAACTACGACCCGCGCACCCGCCCCTGGTACAAGGCCGCGATGGCCAGCCCGCAGAAGACCGTGCGCACGGCGGCGTACTACTACGAAAAGGATGACGTGGCCCTGGTCGGCACCGCGCGGGCGCTGCTCGACGAGGCCGGCAAGGCCAAGGGCGTGTTCGTCGTCAGTGTCTCGCTGAAAAACCTCACCGAGCTGATCAAGAGCATCAAGCTGGGTGACAGCGGCTACGTAATGCTGGTCGAGGACGGCACCGTGCTGGTCGATCCGCGCGACGCCAGCCACAGCTTCAAGAAGCTCGCCGACCTCGGCGCGCCGTACGCACACCTGGCAGCCACCGGCCAGGGCGTCACCGAAGTCGAACTCAATGGCGTGCGCTACATGGCCAACACCTGGACCTCCCCGGGCCTGGGCTGGCACTTCATCGGCCTGATCGAGCACAAGGAAGTGATGGGCACCGCCACCCGCATGACCTGGCTCACGGCGATCATCGTCATCGTCCTGGCGCTGGTCTTCGCGCTCGTCGCGGCGGCGTTCTCGCGGGTGATCGTCAAGCCGATCGGCCAGGTCAGCACCGGTCTGCAGTCGATCGCCGAAGGCGAAGGCGACCTGCGCCGCGACCTGCAGGTGCAAGGCAAGGATGAAACGGCCGAGCTGGCCGGCTGGTTCAACAAGTTCCTCGCGGCGATCCGCCAGTTGATCCAGCACATCGGCGCCGCCTCGGGCAATCTGCAACGCGCCTCGCAGACCAACAGCGAAATGGCCGGCAACATGAACGACGCCGCCGGCCGCCAGCGCGAAGCGGTCGAACTGGTGTCCACCGCCTTCAACGAGATGGTCGCCACCGCCAACGAAGTCGCCCGCTCCTGCAGCAGCGCCGCCGACGCGGCGGAAAATGGCCACCGCCGGGTTGCCGAAGGCAAGCAGCAGATCGAGCAGACCACCAATAACGTCAACCGCCTGAGCAATCGCCTGACTGAATCGTCCCAGGCCATGGTCGAGCTGGAACAGGGCAGCCGCGACATCAACCAGATCCTCGGCACCATCCGCGCCATCGCCGAACAGACCAACCTGCTGGCGCTGAACGCGGCCATCGAAGCGGCCCGGGCCGGCGATCAGGGCCGCGGCTTCGCGGTGGTCGCCGATGAAGTGCGGGCACTGGCCAAGCGCACCTCCGATTCCACCGGCGAGATCGATCAGTTGCTCGGCACCCTCGGCAGCAAGACCCAGGAGGTCTCGCAGAAAATGGAAAGCTGCCTGGACCTGTCCCGCGCCAGCGTGTCGTCCATCGCCAGCGCGCAGGACAGCTTCGAAGGCATCCAGTTGTCGGTCAACGAGATCCGCGACCAGAACCTGCAGATCTCGGCAGCAGCGGAAGAGCAGCACAGCGTTGCCGAAGAGATCAACCGGCATATCCAGCAGATCTACGACGAAGCACGGCGGGTCGAGGACCTGGCCCGTTCGGCGCAGCAGGACTCCGGACGGCTGTCGGAGTTGTCGCAGGAACTGAGTGGCCTGGTGGGCCGCTTCAAGTCCTGAGGTGACACGGCGGAAGTATCGGCCTTGATACTTCCGCTCATCTCAAGCAGGGTGCGTGTTTTTCGACACGGAAGCTTCCATGCGCCTTCTTGCCCTTGTTGCGCTCTGCGCCACGCCACTGATCGCCTGGGCCGATACCGACTTCGACCGACAGGTTCGCGACGCCGCCGAAGCGCTGATGCGGGACAACGCCATTCCTGGCCTGGCCATCGCCATCACGGATAACGGCCGCCAGCACTTCTATGAATTCGGCGTGGCCGACAAGGCCAGCGGCCAGCCGGTGACCCGCGACACCCTGTTCGAGCTGGGCTCCATCAGCAAGACCTTCACCGCCACCCTCGCCGGCTACGCCCAGGCCAAGGGCACGCTGTCACTGACCGCCAGCGCTGGCGACTACCTGCCGGAACTGGCCGGCACGCCGTTCGGCAAACTGTCGCTGATCAACCTCGCCACCCACACCACCGGCGGCATGCCGCTGCAATTCCCCGATGCCGTGAGCAACGACGCGCAACTGCTGGCCTGGCTCAAGGCCTGGACGCCGCAACAGTCACCCGGCACCTGGCGCACCTACGCCAACCCGAGCATTGGCATGCTCGGCGTGATTGCCGCCAAGCAACTGCAAACCCCTTTTGTCACGGCCATGCAGGAACAGCTTCTGCCCGAACTTGGGCTCAAGCACACCTATCTCGCCGTGCCGAAAGACCAACAGGCGTTGTATGCCTGGGGTTACGACAAGGGCGGCGCCCCGGTACGGGTCAATCCCGGCGTGCTGGCCAACGAAGCCTACGGGCTGAAAAGCAGCAGCAGCGACCTGCTGCGTTTCGTCGAGATCAACCTCGGCCGGGTGAAACTCGCAGCGCCCTATGAACAGGCCGTGCAGGCAACCCATCGCGGTTACTTCCAGCGCGGCGCCATGACCCAGGACCTGATCTGGGAGCAATACGCCTATCCTCTGACCTTGCAGACCCTGCTCGACGGCAACGACAACCTCACCGCGCTGCAGGGCGCGCCGGTCAAGGCCCTCGACCCGCCGCTGGCGCCGCAGCAACGGGCCTGGGTGAACAAGACCGGCGCCACCAACGGCTTCGGCGCGTATATCGCGTTCGTGCCGGAGCAACAGCGTGGCGTGGTGATCCTGGCCAACCGCAACTACCCCAATAGCGAGCGGGTGAAGCTGGCCTGGAACCTGCTGGAGCAGTTGGACAAGTAGCTAGCGCGCGCGGACGGCCACTGGGGCGCTTCGACCGGTCTGGCGCCCCTGCAGCAACACCGCCAGCGCCGCCAGCCCGGCCGGAATCAGCAATGACGCGAACACCTGGGCGAAGCTCCAGCCCGCCGCCAGCATCTGCGCCCCGGCGAAGGCGCTGAGAATCGCCCCGAGACGACCGATGCCGCTCATCCAGCTGGCGCCGGTGGCCCGCACCTCGACCGGGTAGAACGCCGCCGCCAGCGCATTCATGCCGACGCTGGCGCCGTTCAGGCCAAAGCCCACGGCCCAGGCGATCACGCACAACCAGGCAAACGCACCGGCCACCTGGCCGATGGCGAAAATCACCGCGCCACTGAACACGAAGGCCAGCATCAGTACCCGTTGCGGGTTCCAGCGGTCCATGGCCCAGCCCACCGAAATCGCGCCCACCGGCCCGCCAATCTGGAAGCAGGCGGTCACGATCGCGGCCTCGGCCACCGAGTAACCACCGCCCTCCTTCACCAGCGTCGGCAACCAGCCGCTGAACAGATAGACCAGAAACAACGCGAGGATGTAACCGCCCCAGAGCATCAGGGTGCCGAAGCGATAGCCCGGCGACAGGATGGTGCCAACCGCCCCGCCGCCTGCCGTCACGGCTGCCGGCAAGGTGAAGACCGTGCCCGGCCCGACCCGCTCCGGTGCCAGGCGGCGGACGATGGCGCGAATGCACTCGGGGTCGGCGCCCTGGCGCACCAGAAAGGTCACCGACTCCGGCAGCCGCCAGTACAGCAGCGGCGCCACCAGCAACGGCAGCACGCCACCCAGCACCAGCACACTGCGCCAGCCCAGGTTGGGAATCATCCAGGCGCTGGCGAAGCCGCCCAGCGCCGCGCCGAGGGAAAACCCGCAGAACGCCAGGGTAATCAGCAACGAACGGCTGCGCGTCGGCGCGTATTCGCTGACCAGGGTACTGGCGTTGGGCATCGCCGCACCGAGGCCGAGCCCGGTGAGAAAACGCAGCGCCACCAGGGTTTCCAGATTCGGTGCGAAGGCCGAAGCGAGGGTCCAGCCGCCGAACAGCAACACGCTGCCCAACAGCACCAGCTTGCGCCCGTAGCGGTCCGCCAGAGGCCCGGCCACCAGCGCGCCCAAGGCCAGGCCAATCAGCGCGGCGCTGAGCACCGGGCCGAGGTCCTGCGGCCCCAGCCCCCATTCGCTTTTCAGTTGCGGCGCGATGAAGCCGATGATTGCCACATCCAGACCATCCAGGGCGATGATCAGGAAACCGAGGAAGACCACCCATTTCTGGTAGCCGCTGACCGGCTGATCATCGATCAGCCGGCGGATGTTGATGCTGTTGGAAGTGTCCACTGCCCTTGCCTCTTGTTGTTTTTGTGTGTGGTTGCAGCACGCGGAAATCCGCCGCACGCGTGTGGGCGTGCGGCGGTCGGCAACTCAACGGCGGTCGAGACTGCGCAGGTGCACGGGCTTGATGATGCGGGTCTCCTGGGCCAGCACCAGATCGCGGGTAGCGTGCAGGTAGGCGGCGAAATCCGGGTCGGCGTCGCGCGCGGCACTGCGTTTTTCGAAATCGTCGAGGCTGTCGTAGCCCCATAGATGAACCACCTGGTTCAGCGGACCGATGCTGCTGGTGTAGAACGCCAGCGGCGCGCCGAGGTGGCGCAGCAGGATCGGCATCGCCAGTTGGTCGAAGGCGTCGAGAAAGGCCGCCATGCACCGTGGCCTGATGGTGTAGATGCGGTGATCGACGATGGCCTTGTCCATCACGCCACCTCCTGCGCAGCACCGGCATCGTCAAGGCCCTGGTCGACGCCGGCCAGATGGCGGCCGGTGATGTAGCCAAAGGTCATGATCGGGCCGAGGGTGATGCCGGCGCCGGGGTAGTTGCCGCCCATGATGCTCGCGCGGTCGTTGCCCACCGCGTAGAGGCCGGCAATCGCCCGCTGGTCGGCGCCAAGCACTTCGCCAACGACGCTGGTGCGGATGCCGTCGAAGGTGCCGAGATCGCCCATGATCACTTTCACTGCGTAATACGGGCCTTCGCCAATCGGCGCCACGCACGGGTTCGGTTGGTGCGCGGGATCGGCCAGGTAGCGGTTGAAGGTGGTGGTGCCGCGCCCGAACTGGCGGTCCTCGCCCTTTACCGCACCGAGGTTGTACTGGCGGACGGTCTGCTCCAGCCCCTGGGCATCGATGCCGGTGCGCGCCGCCAGTTCGGCGAGGGTGCGGCCCTTGAACAGGTAGCCGTTGCGCAGCAGCGAGCCTTGAGGCATTGGCGCCGGTTTGGCGTAGCCGAGGCCGTATTTGCCGAGGGTGCGCCGGTCGCAGACCAGCCACATGGCAGTTTCCGTCTCTCCGGTGCAGGCGTCGATCAGCGCCGCGCCGACATCGTGATAGGAGTCCGATTCATTGGTGAAACGCCGGCCGCTGCGCAGCACGCCGATCACCCCCGGTTTGTAGCGGTCGAGCAAGTGCGGAAACGCGGTATAGCGCCCGCCGCCCATGGGCACCTTGGACACCGGCATCCACGCAGCGGGCGCCTGCAGACGGATTTCCACCCGCGCGCCGAGGCTTTCGGCCATGCGCGCGCCGTCGCCGCTATTACCCGCCGGCACCGGCGAGAAATGCTCGCCACCGCGACGCACATGGGGATAGGCCTGTTTCAGCCGTTGCAGGTCGTGGGAGAAACCACCGCAGGCCAGCACCACGCCGCGCCGGGCATTGATGCGCAATTCACGCCCGCCTTCGCTGGCCAGCGCGCCCGTGACCCGCCCGCCTTCGCTGAGCAACTGGCGAGCCGGCGTCCCGGTGAGGATCGGGATGCCCAGGTCCAGCGCCGAGCGCACCAGCCGCGCCGCCAGGGCATTGCCGCTGGTGACCTGGGTTCCACGGCGGTACAGCGCCAGCTCCTTGAGGTGGGTCAACAGGCGCCGGGTGACGTAGGCGAACGAAGTCAGGGAACGGGTGACGTTGAAGAAGTGCTTGAGGTCGGCATTGGACGAATTGAACATCATGCCGATGAAGGTGATGGTCTTGAGCGGCGGGCGCAGGCGCGCCATGTCCGCGCCCAGGCCACGGATATCGTAGGGCGCGGCGAGAATCGAGCGACCGATGTCGAGGCCGCCGCCCACTTCGGGGTGGTAGTCCGGGTACAGGGTGGGGACGAATTTGACCGCCGTTTCCCGCTCGAAGTACTCCACCATCTCCGGGCCGTAGCGCAGGAACGCCTCGACCCCGGCCTCATCGAAGCAGGCGCCGGTTTCATTGCGCAGATAGGTCAGGGCCTTTTCCCGGCTGTCACCAGCGCCCTGGGCCTTGCCGTGAATATTGCCCGGCACCCACAGCACGCCACCGGAAAACGCCGTGGTGCCGCCGAAGCAGTCGTCCTTCTCGATGACCAGCACGTCCAGCCCGTGTTTCTTCGCGGTGATCGCGGTGGCCAGGCCACCGGCACCGGCGCCAATCACCAGCACATCGCAGCATCTCTCGTTCATGACCGCGCGCCCTCGAAACCGGGACGCGGAATCAGCGCCATGGGCATGCTTTCCAGGCCGCCATCCACCGTCAGTTCGGCACCGTTGATGTAGTCGGCCCGCGGGCTGGCAAGAAACAGCGCCGCCTGGGCAATATCCACCGGCTCGCCGATACGGCGATTGGCAGTCATGGCGCTGCGCTGGCGCTCGATTTCCGGGTCGGCGTAGAACGCCGCCGACAACGGCGTGCGGATCAAGCCCGGGCACACCGCGTTGCTGCGCACCCCGCGCGGCCCCCACTCCACCGCGAGCTGGCGCGACAGCATGCTGACCCCGGCCTTGGCCGCGCTATAAGCGCCGCTGTTGGGCTGCGGGAAATGGGCGGCAATCGAAGCGATATGGACGATGCGGCCACTACCGCGCTCCAGCATCGAGCGGCCGAACGCCTGGGCGCACAGCAGATAGCCGCTGAGGTTGACCGCCAGCACCTGATTCCAGTGATCGAGGTCCAGGCCTTCGAGCGCCCCCGGACGCAGCACGCTGGCGTTGTTGACCAGCACATCGCAACGGCCGTGCAGCGCCTGTACCTTGGCCGCCGCCTCGGCCACGCTGCGCGGGTCGGCGATATCGCAGGCCAAGGCGCTGACCTCGCCGACGCTGTGTTCGCCAAGGGTGGCCGCCAGTTCGCGGCATTTATCGGCGTCGCGGTCCAGCAGGACCACATGGGCCTGCTGCTCCACCAATGCCGCCGCGAGCGCCGCGCCAATCCCGCCGGCACCGCCGGTGACCACGCAAACGGCGGCGTCCAGGCCCAGCCAATGGGAGGAAGTGTTGTTATTCATGCTGCTCTCCAGAGTGTCGCTTGTTCTGGCGAACAGACTAGGACCGCGGCCCTGCGGCAAGAATGGACAAAACCTGCAACCGTCCAGACATTTTCGACAAAATTGCCGGCCACGCCTGATGCCCGGCCAGGGCTGTGGCACAGTGGCCGGGTCGCGATCACACAATTACAAGAACATGAACAAGATCCCCAATTACGCCCTCTACGGCGAGACGGCCCAGCCGGTGTGGCATGAGTCGCTGCATGTGGAGTCGATCTCGAAACGCTCCGGCGCCCACAACTGGGAAATCACCGCCCACCGCCATGACGGCCTGTTGCAGTTGCTCTACGTGCAGAGCGGCGGCGGTGAAGTGCTGTTCGACAGCGACCGGGTGCCGGTGCAGGCGCCGTGCGTGGTGTTCGTGCCCGCCCAGGTGGTGCATGGTTTCCACTGGGCCGGCCAGGTCGAGGGCCAGGTCATCACGGCGGCGCAGCATCCGCTGGAAAGCATCGCCCAGGCGCTGGCACCTAGCCTGTCGAGCCAGATTCGCAAACCCCCATGTGATCGCCCTGCCGCACTGGCGCGAGGACGAAGACCCGCTGCTGCCGCTGTGCCGCGCCTTGAGCGAGGAGTACCACAACCGGGCCCGCGAGCATGTGGCGTGCAGCATGTCGCTGCTGCTGGCGCTGTTTGTCCAGGCCCTGCGCCACGAGCACCTGGGCGGCGATGACGCGCAACACCGCGTGCCGTCCCGTCGCAGCCAGCAGCTCACTGCATTCCGCGAACTGGTGGACATGCATTTTCGCGAGCATCGCCCGCTAAACGCCTACGCCAGCGATCTGGGCATGACGGTCGCAACCCTCGGCCGCCTGTGCCAGGAACACTTGGGCATGACCCCGATGAACGTGATCAACGCCCGCATGGTGCTGGAGGCCAAGCGCGGCCTGGGGCATTCCGATCTGAGCGTTAAAGGCATCGCGCATGAGCTGGGCTTTGTCGATGTCGGTTACTTCAGCCGGTTCTTCCGCAAGCACGCCGGGATGAGCCCGAGCGACTTTCGCGGCGGCGGCAAACCCCGGCCGGCGCTGGCGCGGTGTTCGTGAAGGACACCGCCCAGCGCGCGACGGCCGATCAGCCCAGGGCGTCCACCACAAAGTCCAGGCGGTCCTGACCAAAGAACATCTGCTCGCCGACAAAGAACGTCGGCGCACCAAACACCCCGCGGGCCACCGCTTCTTCGGTCACAGTCTTCAGCGCCGCCTTGACCTCGGCATCGCCCACCAGGGCGACGAAGCCGTCCGCTTCGAACCCCGCCTCTGTCAGCACCTCGGCCACCACGGCCGGCTCACCCAGGTTGCGCCCGGTCACCCACAACGCCGTGAACATCGCCGCCAGGTAATCTTCGAAACGCTCCGGCTGGCGCAATTGCACGCCGATCGCGCCGCGCATCAGGGTCAGGGTGTTGATCGGGAAATGCGGGCTGAAACGCAGGGTCACGCCATAACGGGCGGCATAGCGCTGGAAGTCGGCGTAGGTGTAGCGGGCCTTGGCCGGGACGGTCGCCGGCGAACTGTTGCCGGTGGCCTGGAATACGCCGCCCAGCAGCATCGGGCGCAGTACCACGTTGGCGCCGTGCTCGGCACGCAGCCGCGGCAGTTGGGTCCAGGCCAGGTAGCTGGCCGGGCTTCCGAGATCGAAGAAGAATTCGACGGTCTTGCTCATGAGATTCAGGTCCTTGTGCGCAGATGGGGTCATTCCAGGGCGAGCGACGGGGCTTACCAACGCTCCATCCACGGGCGCAGGTCCAGTTCGAAGGTCCAGGCATCCCGCGGCTGAGCGTGCAGGTGCCAGTAGTTGTCGGCGATATGCGCGGGGTCGAGGATGCCGTCCTGGTCCTTGAGCGCGTAGCGCTCGGGGAAGCTGTCGCGGATAAACGCGGTGTCGATGGCGCCATCCACCACCACATGGCCAACGTGGATGCCACGCGGGCCCAACTCCCGCGCCATGCTCTGGGCCAGGGCGCGGATGCCGTGCTTGGCCCCGGCGAAGGCGGCGAACCCGGCGGCGCCGCGCAAACCGGCGGTGGCGCCGGTAAAGAGAATGGTGCCGCGCTCACGGGTGACCATGCGCCGGGCCACCGCCTGCGCGGTGAGGAAGCCGGCGAAGCAGGCCATTTCCCAAATCTTGAAGTACTTACGCGGGGTTTCTTCGAGGATGCTGCAAGGCACGTTGGCGCCGATATTGAAGACGAAGGCGTCAATCGGGCCGATGCTGCTTTCGATCTCCTCCACCAGAGCCGCGACCTCCTCCTCCTTGCGCGCATCGGAGCCAAAACCGTGGGCCTGGCCGCCCTCGGCGCGGATTTCATCCAGCAGCGGTTGCAGCTTGTCGGCACTGCGCCGGGTAACGCAGGCGATATAGCCTTCACGGGCAAACCGCTTGGCTATGGCGCCGCCCGTGGCATCGCCAGCGCCGATCACCAGTACGACTTTCTTGTTGTTATCGGTCATGGGTGTCGCCTCATTGATGAATGATCGTTTAGTGAACGAACGCTATGCTACGATCCGCACATTCGTCAAGCGTGTAACAGAGGATTTCCCAGGTGCGCTATTCCAACGACCACAAGGAACAGACCCGGCAGCGGCTGGTGCAAAGCAGCGGCGCCCTGGCCAAGCAGGGCGGGTTCTCGTCCACCGGCGTGGCCGGCTTGATGAAGGCCATCGGCCTGACGGGCGGCGCCTTCTACAACCACTTCCCGTCCAAGGACGACCTGTTCAGCGAGATCGTCCGCGAGGAGCTGTCCCACAGTTTCATCAACCTGCAGACCCAGGCCGGCGAGTTGAACCGGGACAAGCTGCAGCGCTGCCTCGACCAGTACCTGAGCCTGGCCCACCTGCACAACCCGGAAAACGGCTGCGCGATTCCGGCCCTGGGCGCGGAAATCGCCCGGGCGGATATCAAGGTGCGGGAAGAAGCCGAGCACTGGCTGAAAACGTTGCACCAGGCGTGGGCTGTCACGCTGAAGGACGAAGCCCTGGCCTGGGTGCTGCTGAGTCAGTGTGTCGGGGCGCTGCTGGTGGCGCGGATGCTCGCCGGGGAAGACACCCGGGAGGCCGTGCTGGCGGCCAGCCGGGGATTTACGCGCAAGGCGCTGGAGCAAGTGCCGTGAGGGGAATCAGTGCAGGTCGTTGCGGCGGTACAGGCTGACACCCACCGCCAGCACCGCGAGCATGCCGGCGCAGCCGCGGTTGATCCATTGCATCACCCGCGCCGAGAAGGCACGTACCGCGTGTCGCCCGCCGAGGGCATAGACAATCATCACCAGGCAGTCGAGCGACGCGGTGACAACCGCGAGCACCAGGTACTGCTGCAACACCGGTTGGTCCGGGCGAATGAACTGCGGCAGGAATGCCGAGAAGAACAGCAAGCCCTTGGGATTGGACAGGCCGACGAACAGCGCCCGCAGAAAGCTCGAACGACCGCTCACAGCGACCGCCGTGCCGCTGGTACTCAACGCCTGCACCGGCGCACGCCAGAGCATCACCGCGAGATACAGCAGGTAGGCCGCGCCCACCCATTTGACCAGGCTGAACAAGTGTTCGGACGCCTGCAGCAAGGCGCCGAGGCCGCAGCCGACGGCGCCAATGAGGATCAGGTCGGAGAGCATCGCCCCGGCCATGCCGAAGCCGGCCACGCGCATGCCGTGGCTGGCGCCGTTGTTGAGGGCCAGCAGCATCGCCGGGCCGGGCGTGACCATCACCGCGCTGGCGGCGATGACGTACAGCAGAAGGGTCGAGGCGTCCATGACGGCTCCAGGCAGATCAAAGCGCGAAGGATGCCTGCGCCGCCCTTCCCACTCAAGCCCCCGGACAATTTGTCGGACGGCAGTAACTAAAGTTTGCGCGACCGGTCAAACTGCACATCCCCGACATTCGCCGCTGATCCCCGGCAGGAGCTACATGTCCCTCCGCGTTCCCTTCAGGCTGTGCCCCTCGCTGCTGCTGTGCCTGGCGCTCGGCGCCGCGCCTGGCGCATCCGCCGCCACACCGGCGACGGGCCAGGCCGATGACCTGTTCACCCTGCTCGACAATGTCACGCGCATGGCCTCTTCGGGGCTGGCCAACTGGCTCGCGCTGTCACGCGACAGCGCCGTGGCCAGCGGGGTCGAACCGATTCCGCTGCACATCCGCGCGCAACTGGAGCGCTGGTACGACTTCCAGGTGCTCGATGCCGCCCGCTATCAGGTCGGCAACACCCAGCAACTCGACGCGGCCAGCGCCTTCCTGCAGAACCCCGATGTCAATGCCGTGACCCTGGTCGACGTGATCGTCTTCCGCACTGCCGAGGACGCCCGCGACAACGTCGCCCTGTGGGCCCACGAACTCAAGCATGTGCAGCAATACCAGCAATGGGGCGTGGAAGGGTTCGCCGCGCGCTACACGCGCAATTTCGATGCGGTGGAAGCGCCGGCCTATGCGATCCAGGCCGAGGTCGGCAAAGCGCTCAAACTGGCGCCGGGCGCCACCCTCGCCGCGCATCCGGCGCATTGAGCCGACCCTTCAAGCGACTCAAGGGGAAACGGCGTGTCAGCACAATTCCCCCTGCCCCGTCAGCAACACACCCGGCGCCCAACGCCCTTGGCGCCGTGTACCACTGACAGACTATTCACAGTTCCTGTAGGACTTTTCATCTATCCAGCCGGAATTGTTCCACGCCTCTATACTCCTCGTACTCATCGAACCTGATTCGACGTATCGTGAGCGGCCCGTCAGAACCGGCGGTTTCCTCTCCTGAGTGACTCGGGAAAAATCCATTCCTGATGCAGGGCCTGCGATGCACAAGATTCTGATCGTCGATGATCACCCCACCATTCGTTTTGCCACTCGCCTGCTGCTTGAGCGCGAAGGCTACGAGGTCGTCGGCGAGGCCCACGACGGCGTCACCGCCGTCAGCCTGAGCCAGGAACACAGCCCCGATGTGGTGATTCTCGACCTCGGCCTGCCGCGGCTCGACGGCCTCAGCGTGCTGGAACGCCTGCGTGCCCTGGACCCGCCACCACGGATTCTGGTGTTCACCGGGCTGCCGCCCAGGCTGTTCGCCAAGCGCTGCATCGAAGCCGGCGCGTCGGCCTTCGTGCGCAAGGACGAAGACCTGCAGATTTTCAGCGGCGCGCTCAAGGCCGTGCTCAACGGTTACTCCTACCTGCCCGACGCCCTGCGCATGGCGCCCCGCTCCAACTCCGAGGCCGAGCGCCTGGAGCGCTTGTCCAATCGCGAGTTCGAGGTGATGCGGCAACTGGCCAAAGGCGCAAGCAACAACGAAATCGCCGACGCCATGATCCTCAGCGCGAAGACCATCAGCACCTACAAGACCCGCATCATGGACAAGCTCCAGGTCCGCTCGCTGGCGGAACTGCTCGACCTGGCCAACCGCCACGAAATGCTCTGAAGCGCTCATGAACGCCCATCTGTTCTGCGCCTGGGGCTTCGGCGGTTTGCTCCTGCTGCTGCCCGCGCCGCTGCAGGCCAGCGAGCCGGTGACCCAGCGCGAATTGCTCGATCGTTCGGTCAGCAGCAGCGCGGCGCCAATCCTCAGCAGCGCCGACCGGCAATGGCTGGAACGCAAGAAAGTCCTGCGCCTGGGCACCTCGGCGCCGGACTACCCGCCCTTCGACATCAACGTCAGCCAGCACGACTACGAAGGCCTCACCGCCGACTACGCCGGGCTGCTGGCGGAGCAGCTCCAGGTCGGCGTCCAGGTGCTGCATTACCCCGACCGCAGCCAGGCGATCCAGGCCCTGCACCGTGGCGAAATCGACCTGCTGGGCAGCGCCAACGGTTTCGAGGGCGCCGACAGCGAGTTGCTGTCGAGCCTGCCCTACGCCGAGGATCAGGCGGTCATCGCCACGCCACTGGGCAAACCACGCAACCCCGACGATAACCTCGCCGAGCTGCGCCTGGCGATGGTCGATCACTACCTGCCGGCCGAACGCATCCGCGAGGTCTATCCCCGCGCGAACCTGCAGCTTTATGCGTCGAGCATGGCCGCGTTGTCGGCCCTGACCCAGGGCGATGCCGACGCCTTCATCGGCGATGCCATCAGCGCCGACTACCTGATCGGCAACCACTACCGCGACAGCGTGCAGATCAGCTACTACGTCAAACCGCTGCGCTCGTCCTTCAACTTCGCCCTCGAACACGACAACAGCACCTTGCTGCGGGTGCTCAACCAGGCCCTCGACAGCCTGTCGGAAAGCGACCGGATGAATGTCGCCCGGCGCTGGAGCAGCGGCCTCAACAGCGTCCTGCTCAACCGCGGCGCGCTGGTCCTGACGCCGAACGAACTGGCGTGGATCCGCGCTAATCCCAAGGTCAGAGTGGCGATCAACAAGTACTTTGCGCCGCTGACGTTCATTGATGACAAACAGCAGTTTCGCGGCATCACCGCCGACCTGCTGGAACAGATCGGCCTGCGCACCGGCCTCGACTTCCAGGTCGTCGAAGCGGCCTCGGTGCCGGAGATGATCCAGTTGGTCGAAGACGGTCAGGCCGATCTGGTCGGCACCCTGCCCTACGGCGCCGAGCGCGCCCGTACCCTTGATTTCACCCGGCCTTACCTGACCACGCCACGGGTGCTGGTCACCGCCGCCCACGCCAATGCCCCCGACACCGCCGAAGCGCTGGCCGGCAAACGCCTGGCGCTGATCCGTGGCACGCCGTACGCGCAGACCTTGCGCCGCGAGCACCCGGCTATCGAACTGGTGGAAGTCGATGACCCGCTGGCGTTGATGGAGTACGTCGCTCAGGGCCGCGCCGATGCCGCCATCAGCTCACAGATCAACGCCGCCTATTTCATCAGCCGGCTGTTCAAGGACCGCCTGCGCATCGCCGCGCTGCTCGACGACACCCCGGCGACCGCCGCGTTCGCCACCGCCCACGGCAACACCTTGCTGCATTCGATCCTGGAAAAGACCCTGCTCAGCATTGAGCCGGATGAGATGACCCAGCTTGCCAACCGTTGGCGGACCAATGCCTTGATCAGCGACAACCCGTGGCGCAACTACCGCGGGCTGGTGCTGCAGATTCTGGTGGTCGCCGGCCTGCTGATCGCCGCCGTGGTGTTCTGGAACCGCTACCTGCGCCGCCTGATCGGCCAGCGCACCGAGGCCGAACAGGCGCTGCAACGGCAACTGAAAATCAGCGAAGGACTGCTGCTCGAACTGCGCCAGGCCAAGGAACAGGCCGACAACGCCAACCAAGCCAAGAGTGCGTTTCTCGCCACCATGAGCCATGAAATCCGCACGCCGATGAACGCGGTGATCGGCCTGCTGGAACTGGCCCTGAAAGATGCCGCCCAGGGCCGCATCGACCAACCGTCGTTGCAGGTCGCGTTCGACTCCGCCAGCGGGCTGCTGGAACTGATCGGTGACGTGCTCGACATCGCCCGCATCGAGTCCGGGCACATGGCCCTGGTACTCGAACCTACCGACCTGCCGCTGCTGATCCGCAGTGCCGCGCAAGTCTTCGACAGCAGCGCCCGGCTCAAGGGCCTGACCCTGGAACTGGACCTGCGCGGCCCGGCGCGGTCGGTGCTGGTCGATCCGCTGCGGCTGCGCCAGGTGCTGTCCAACCTGCTGAGCAACGCCATCAAATTCACCGAACACGGCGTGGTGCGGGTCGAGTTGAACATCGAGGCGGCGAGCGACGACCTGAATGCCCGCATCGAACTCAGCGTGCGGGACAGCGGCATCGGCATCAGCGCCGCCGATCAGGCGCGACTGTTCAGCCCGTTCGCCCAGGTCGGCCAGCAGCCGGCGCGCCAGGGCACCGGCCTGGGCCTGGTGATCAGCCGGACCCTGTGCGAATTGATGGGCGGCGCGCTGCGGCTTTCCAGCGAACCCGGCCAGGGCACCCGGGTGGTGATCGACCTGAGCCTGCCGTGGGCCGGCCCGCTGGAGCGCGCGCAAGTGACCAGCGAGACGCAGGCCAACAGCCCAGCGCTGAACATCCTCGTGGTGGATGACTACCCGGCCAACCTGATGCTGCTGGACAAGCAACTCGGCGTACTCGGCCACCGCGTCAGCCAGGCCAGCGACGGCAGCGCGGCGTTGCAGCTATGGCGCGACGGCCAGTTCGACGTGCTGATCACCGATTGCAATATGCCGGGCATGGACGGTCATGAGCTGGCCCAGGCGGTGCGCGCTGAAGAGGCCGCGAGCCAACGGCGCCGCTGCCTGATCCTCGGCCTGACCGCCAATGCCCAGGCCGAGGAACGCGAGCATTGCCTGGCGTCGGGAATGGATGACTGCCTGTTCAAGCCCATCGGCCTTGGCGCCTTGCGCCAGCACCTGAGCGGGCTGGACGTGACGCCCGCCATGGCAGCCAGCGAGGACGACAGCGGTTTCGACCTCGATGAACTGCGTCACCTGACCCTCAACGACCCGCAACTGATCCAGCGCCTGATCGCCGAACTGGCCCACAGCACCACCCTGGACCTTGCTGCCTTGCGCGCCCTCGGCCCGGACTCGCCGCGACCGGCGCTCAAGGCACTGGTCCACCGGATTCGCGGCGGCATGAAAATGCTCAAGGCGCGCGGGCTGGTGGCGCATTGCGATGCGCTGGAACGAGGGTGTGCGCAGAAGTTGGGGGATGGGGAATTGCAGGTGCTGAAGGGGCGGCTGGAGGAGAGTTTGGAGAGGTTGTTGCGCAGGCTTGATTGATGGGGCCGCATCGCGAGCAAGCTCGCTCCTACAGGATTGCGATTGAACCCTGTAGGAGCGAGCTTGCTCGCGATACTCGCAATAAAAGATCAAAGCGCCTTGCGCAACCCCGGCAACCGCACCAGCGACCACCCCGTCTCCGACTCCGACAAGGTCAAACGAATCTCGTCCAGTTGCATGTTGCTCAGCAACGTCGACACCAGATCCCCGACCATCCAGTTGGCCGTGTTGGACGCGATCACCCGGCCATCGGCGGACAGCAGCACCGCCTCGTGGTCCAGGCGCATCAAGCTGCGCACCAGCAGGCGTTCGACGTTGTGCAGCGACAGGTCGAGCCCGGCCACGCCAATGAAGCGCCCCTGCACCATGATCGGCATGGTGAAGGTCAACACGTACAGGTTGGTACCGTAGAGGTCCACGTAAGGCCCCTCCACCACGCTCTTGCCGGTATCGCGGGGACGGCGGTACCAGGGCATTTCGGTGTAGTCGTAGTAATTCTCGCGGCGCCGGTCGAAATTGGGCCGCAGCGGCAGGGTCTTGCCGCCGTCCGCCAGGTACCACCATTCCAGGTGCATTTCCCGGTCGGCCAGACAGTTGGGCTCGACGATCACACCGCCACCGCAACCAAAGGCACCGGTCGCGAGCAACTGGCGGTCGATGGCCGGGCGCAAGGACGCCAGGTCTTTCGCGGCGGGCTGCCGGCCCTCGGCCAGAACCCGCTCCCAGAGCGAGCGGGTGTCCTCCACCAACTCGCGGACCTGGTTGAAAATAGTCCCCAGGGTGCTGTCCAGCTGCTGGGCGCAGGCCGAAAAGGACGCGTTATCGCTAAGGGCAAACATGGCACTACCTCACGCAGGTTCGGCATTTCTTGTTATGTCATCAGGCGTTGTGTCACGCCATTTCAGTCTTCATCGGTTTCGGCCAGCAGTTCCAGGCGCAGGCTGATCAGGCGCTTGATACCGCGGCTGACATGCGCTTCGGCCAGCGCGCCGGCCAGCACCGCGTCTCCCGCGACCAGCGCCTGCAAGATGGCCTGATGCTCCTGCTCGACCACCGCCACATCGCTGCCGCCCGCCGCGTCCATCCACAACAGTTCGCCCACTTCGGATTGCAAGCGCATCTCTGCGTTGGTCAGGCGCAGCGACTGGGCGGCCGCGGCCACCTCGATGTGGAAACGGGCATCGGCGCGGTGCCGTGCCTGGCGCGAGGCCGCTTGTCGGAGCATGTCGATGTGATGGGCGATGCGCGCCTGCTGCTCGGGCGAACTGCGCCGGGCCGCCAGGCGCGCGGCGGTGCCGGAAATGGCGGTCTGCTCATCGCCCAGGTCGCGCAGGTCCGGGCCGCTCATGTCGCGCAGGCGTTGCAGCAGCAGCGCCTCGGGCAACTCGATCGGCGCGCAGACGAAACTGCCGCCGTTACGCCCGCGCCGGGTTTCGATCAACCCGCGCTGGCGCAACACCACCAGCGCCTCGCGCAGGGTGACGGTGGCCACGCCCAGTTGCAGCGCCAGTTCCGCCTCGCTGGGCAACTGCTGGCCTTCGGCGAACAGCCCCAGTTCGATGGCCTCCACCAGCCGGCGCGCCACCTCATCGGTGCGCCCTTCCTGGCGCAGCCGGATGAATGCGGTGTTACGAGCACTATTAAGGGCAGTCATTGCCTCTCCCTATCGAGCATTGCAGAGCCTGAAGCCAGCCTCGGCGAAAAAATTCAATCCCGCATCTTATAGCGAAGAAGCGGACGCTTGATAGCACCGAATTCGCCTCGACTTAGCCTTTTCAAGCCAGTTGGCAAGCATCAAACTTTAAGATATGGTTTCATATGTTTAAAGCAGGAACGCGAGCATCCACGACGTCCGCGCCTGCATCAGCGATTTCCGTCAACAAATCCAACCAAGGAATACGCCATGCAAACCCGACTCCTGATCAATGGCCAGTTGATCGATGGGCAAGGTGCTCCCTACGCCGTGTACAACCCCGCCGAGGGCAGCGTTCTGGTGAACATCCCCGAAGCCAGCAGCGCTCAGGTTGACGCCGCAGTGCAGGCCGCCGACCAGGCGTTCGACGGCTGGTCGCAGACCCCGCCGAAGGACCGCGCGCACCTGCTGCTCAAGCTGGCCGACCGCATCGAGGCCGAAGCGCAAACCCTCGCCCGCCTCGAATCGCTGAACTGCGGCAAGCCTTATCAGGCCGCCCTCAACGATGAAATCCCGGCCATCGCCGACGTCTTCCGCTTCTTCGCCGGTGCCAGCCGTTGCCTGTCGGGCTCCGCGGGTGGCGAATACCTGCCGGGCCACACCTCGATGATCCGCCGCGACCCGCTGGGCGTGGTCGCCTCCATCGCGCCGTGGAACTACCCGCTGATGATGGTCGCCTGGAAACTCGCCCCGGCCCTGGCCGCCGGCAACGCCGTGGTGCTCAAGCCGTCCGAGCAGACGCCGCTGACCGCCCTGGCCCTCGGCGAAATCATCGCCGAGCTGTTCCCCGCCGGCGTGGTCAACATCCTTTTCGGTCGCGGCCCGAGCGTCGGCGAGCCACTGGTCAATCACGCCAAGGTGCGCATGGTCTCGCTGACCGGTTCGGTCGCCACCGGGGCGCGCATCATTTCCAGCACCGCCAGCAGCGTGAAGCGCACCCATATGGAACTGGGCGGCAAGGCACCGGTGCTGATCTTCGATGACGCCGATATCGACGCCGCCGTCGAGGGCATCCGCGCGTTCGCCTTCTACAACGCCGGCCAGGACTGCACCGCTGCCTGCCGCCTTTATGTTCAGAAAGGCGTCTACGAGCGCTTTGTCAGCCAGTTGGGCGAGGCGGTATCAAGCCTGCGCATGGGCCTGCAGGACGACCCGGAGACTGAACTCGGCCCGCTGATCACCCGCGATCACCTTGAGCGCGTGGCCGGTTTCGTCGAGCGCGCCAAGGCGCAGCCGCATATCCGTGTGGTCACCGGCGGCAACCGCGTCGACGGCCCGGGCTTCTTCTTCGAGCCGACCGTTCTGGCCGATGCCCGCCAGGACGATGAAATCGTTCAGCGCGAAGTCTTCGGGCCGGTGGTCAGCATCACCCCGTTCGACGACGAAGCGCAGGCCCTGGCCTGGGCCAATGACTCCGACTACGGCCTGGCTTCTTCGGTCTGGACCCGCGACGTCGGCCGCGCCAACCGCCTGGCCGCGCGCCTGCAATACGGCTGCACCTGGGTCAACACGCACTTCATGCTGGTCAGCGAAATGCCCCACGGCGGCATGAAGCAGTCGGGCTACGGCAAGGACATGTCGATGTACGGCCTGGAAGACTACACCTGCGTCCGCCACGTGATGTTCAAGCACTGATTCGCACCGAAGGGGTGCCTTGCGCCCCATTTCGCGGCACCGATCCGGTCGCCGGCACCACCCTTCACCTTTGCAACACCTGATGAAACCGGCCCAAAACCGGCCTTTACGATAAAACATATAAAACCATAGGCAATATGGCATAGGTTCTGCTTTATCCCCGACACGAAGCAGAAACCGGTCGCCATTGTTACCAACCGGCCCAAAACCGGGGTAACGACTTACGAGGTGTGTCACCCATGCTTATCACCGGCATCAAGAGCCGTCCGGTCTACGACCGGCTGCAACCCATGACGGGCGGCCTGCGCCACCTGATCGCGGGCCAGGGCAGCGGCGGCGCGGCCATGCTGCGCCTGATCGCGGACATGTCCGCCGAACAGCGCCACAACAGCGCCCTGCTCTACTCCACCGAATCCTTCTCCGGCCACACCCACTTGCAGGACCTGCAAGACGCCGACGTGGCGGGACTGGAAGTGTTCCCCAGCAACCAGGCGCTGCTCGACGCCCTGCGCGAACGCCTCGGCGCCGCCCACATGGGCACCCGCCTGTACCTGAGCGGCTCGGAAAGCTTCATCGGCACCGCCATGCAGGCCGCCAACGAAGTCGACCTGAACCGCGACGAAGTGCTGCGTGAACACAGCGGCACCCTGGTTCGCCGGGTCTGGTGCGCGCACTGCGACACCTACACCGAAAACGTCGCGCAGCGTGTCTTCACCTGCCCCGGTTGCCAGCTCAACCTCGTGGTACGCGACCACTATTCCCGTCGTCTGGCCGCCTTCCAGGGCATCAAGGCTGACGGCGAAGTCCCAGGCGAACTGCCCGCTGCCGAGGAGCTCGACACATGAATACCCATAACGGCACCCTCGCCGTCCGCGTGGCCCGGATCGAACCGCTGACCCCGGAAATCACCCGCTTCACCCTGGTCGATCCGGACGGCAAGAGCCTGCCGGCCTTCTCCGGCGGCAGCCATGTGGTGGTGGTCCTCGAAGACGGCGACAAGACTCACCGCAACGCCTACTCGCTGATGAGTTCGCCCTACGACGCCAGCGCCTACCAGATCGCCGTGCGCCGGGTCAGCGAAGGCCGCGGCGGCTCGCGCTACCTGCACGACCAGGTGAGCGAAGGCGACCTGCTGCAAATCCTGCAACCGGCCAACCTGTTCCCGCTGGCCAAGCACGCCCGCCAGCACCTGTTCATCGCCGGCGGCGTCGGCATCACCCCGGTGTATTCGCAACTGGAAGAGCTGCAACTCAAGCAGTCCACCTTCGAGCTGCACCTGGCCGTGCGTGGCCCGGAACACCTCGCCCTCGGTCGCGAACTGCAAGCCCGCTACGGCGCCCGGGTGCATCTGTATGTGCAGGGCGAGGACGAGCGCATGGACATCCCGCGCATCCTCGCCGGCCGTCAGTTGGGCAGCCACGTCTACGTCTGCGGCCCGGACAGCATGATCGACGACACCGTCGAAAGCGCCCACGCCCTGGGCTGGACCGACAGCCACATCCACTACGAACGCTTCGTCGAGCAAGGCTCCAACGGCCTGCCGTTCAGCGTCACCCTGGCGCGCCAGGGCGTGACCATCGAAGTGCCGGCCGAACAGTCGCTGCTCGAAGCCGCCGAACAGGCCGGCTACACCGTGCCGTACCTGTGCCGCGGCGGCGCCTGCGGCTACTGCGAAACCGAAGTGCTGGAAGTCGAGGGCGAACTCGACCACCGCGATGACTGGCTCAGCGACGAAGACAAGCTGAGCAAGCGCAAATTCATGCCCTGCGTATCCCGCGCCAACTGCAGCCGCCTGGTCGTAGACCTCTGAGACAGGAAGACAACACATGACCGTATTCAAGCCGATCGAAACCTACGCCGACGTCGACGCCAGCGACTTCACCTACAGCAACAGCCGCGATGCGGTGCTGCGCCTGCCCTTCCCCTACCCGGAAGACCAGTACATGTACTCGATGAACGTCGAACCGCATGTACCGTTCGGCGAGGGCGCGCTGCGCGGCCAGTTCGACATCGACGAACACTACATCTCCGAATGCCATCACCGCGCGCAGATCCTCGAAAGCCAGCCGGGCGTGCACTACGCCGCCCTGCCGCACATGATGGAAGCGCAGTGGGACTTGCTGGAACTGCTGATGGAGTCCTATTCCCGGGACTACCCCGAGCATTTCACCCTCGAGAAGAAAGGCACCCAGTGGCACTGGATCAACCGTCCGCTGCAGCTCGACGACACCTTCGTGTTCGGCGACGCCAGCACCCTGCCGATGGACCCGATGGAATACATCACCCGTCAGGCCCAGGGCGAATTCATCCTCCTCGAAGAGCGTGACGACACCCTGGTGATGGGCGCCGGCATGGCGACCCAGCGCGCCGACTACTCGCTGCGCTTCAACCTCGGCATGAGCTTCATGGAATTCCACGGTCCGGTGCCCAAGCTGCATGAAATGGGCATCCTGCAGCGCGCGCTGAAATTCCTCCTGCGCCTGCGTCCCGGCCACCCGGTGCGCCGCACCAACTGGTCGATCACCGTCAACCCGCGCCTGGAAACCTCCGCCGAGACCCTGCCGGACTGGGCGCCGGACCGCACCATCGTCACCGCGGAAAATGCCGGCGAGCTGGTCAACCTGCGAATCGAGCTGCAACCGCTGCACCGCCTGCCGCGCAGCAACGCCGTGCTGTTCCCGGTACGCACCTACCTGGTCAGCCTCGCTCAACTGGCCGAGTTCGCCCCGCAATGGGCCAAGCGCATGCACCGCGTAATCCGCGACCTCGACCAGGAACTGGTGGACTACAAGGGCTTCACCCGTTACCGCGAGGCCATGGTGACCTGGCTGTCGCAGTACGACGACGGCACGCCAGTCGACGAAAGTCAGCAGTAAAACTCCATCAGCGCGCCGATAATGGCGCGCTTTTTTGCGTGCACTCCGGGAATACACAATGAAAACAATACGCAACGTCCTGCCTGAAAGCTGGAGCCTGGTGTTCTCCGCCGCGGGGTCCGCCTACGGGGTTGGCCTGCTGGGCCTCTGGGCCCTGCCGTTCCTGATCAGCGCCATCATCCACGACCTGCAACTCAACGAAGCCCAGGCCGGGCTGCTGATGTCGGCCGAATTCGGCTTCACCATGCTCGCCTCGCTGCTGGTCGCGCCGTTCATGGGCCGCGCGCCACGCCGCACGCTGGCGTTGGCCGGCACCCTGTTGGCGATTGCCGCCAACCTGGTCAGCGCCAACATCGAGAACCTCTACGCCCTCGCCGCCGTGCGCTGCATCGCCGGCATCGGCGCGGGCCTGGCCCTGGCCTGCGGCAACGCCGCGGTGGCCAGCGCCAAACACCCGGACCGCATCGCCGGGCACATGAACGTGCTGTCGGTGCTGCTGATGATCGTGGTCATGCTGGGCTACGCCAAGGTCATGGCGCTGTACGGCCTGCCCGGCCTGTATTACGCGATGGCGGCGACCATGGCAGTGATGCTGCTGGCGATTCCGGCGATGGCCCAACGGGCACTGCTGCCGGAAACCGTTATCGCCAGCCCGGCCGGCGGCAAAGGCAATGTGCTGCTGAGCCTGCCGGCGGTTTGCATGATGCTCGCCATGTTCGTCTTTCAGGCCCGCGACACCATGGGCTGGGCCTTCGTCGAACGGATCGGCACCATGGTCGGCTACAGCGGCGACGAACTGGGCGTGCTGTTGTCGGTGCAATCGGTGGTCGGCCTGATCGGCCCGCTGCTGGCGGCGATGATCGGCAAGCGCTTCGGCATGAGCACCCCGGTGATCCTCGCGGTGCTGCTGACCGGCGGCACCAGCCTCGCCTACGTGCTGGGCGAACACTCCAAGACCATGTACACCGCCGGCGTCATGACCATCTGCATCACCTATTTCTACGCCCTGAGCTACCTGACCGGCCTCGCGGCGGAACTGGACCGTGAAGGTCGCGTGGTGGCGGCGGCCGGCAGCTTCCTCAGCCTCGGCCTGGCCGTGGGTCCGGCGATTTCTGGCGGGTTGATTTCCCTCGGCGGCTTCACCCTTGCAGCGTGGGGCATCGCCGTGACGGTGATCCTGACCCTGGCGCTGGTCAGCGTGCCGCTGGCGCGGATTCGCCGGGAGCATGTGGTGGCGCAGTTGGCGGCGGCTGTTTGAGCTGAGGGCCCCATCGCTGGCTCGCCAGCGATGAGGCCCCGACCGGCTAATGCAATTGCAACGTCGAATTGATCTGACTGATCGCATCCACCACATGCTGCGAGCCCTGCTGGATCTCGAGGATCACTTCCCCGGCCTCATTGGCCAGTTCCACTCCCAGCCCGGTGCGGCTCAGGCTTGACTGCATGCTGGCCACGGCATTCAGCGACAGGTCGTGGTTCTGCCGCACCACCTCGACAATCTCCAGCGTCGCCTTGCTGGTGCGCGCCGCAAGGTTGCGCACTTCATCGGCCACCACCGCGAACCCGCGCCCGTGCTCACCGGCCCGGGCCGCCTCGATGGCCGCGTTGAGCGCCAGCAGGTTGGTCTGGTCGGCGACGCCGCGGATGGTCTGGACAATCTGTCCGATCAGTTCCGACTGGCGACTCACCGCATCGATGCTGCGCGCCGCTTCGTTGAGGTCGTGGGAAATTTCTTCGATCACGTGCACGGTCTGCTGCACCACCTCCGAGCCCTTGCGGGCGCAGGCGTCGTTCTGCACCGAGGTGGCGTGGGCGGCCTCGGCGGCGGATTGCTGGGTGCAGACCTGCTGAGTGATGTCGCTGGCGAACTTGACCACTTTGTACAGCCGGCCATGGGTGTCGAAGATCGGGTTGTAGGAGGCTTCGAGGTAGACCATCTGCCCCAGCTTGTTGACCCGTTCGAAGCGGTGCGAATGGTATTCGCCGCGGTTGAGCGAGGCCCAGAACGCCTTATAGGCCGGCGACTCGCTTTCGCTCTTGTGGCAAAACAGGCTGTGGTGCTGGCCGACCACCTCGTCGAGGCGGTAGCGCATGGTGGTGAGGAAATTGTCGTTGGCCTTGATCACCCGCCCGTCGGGGGTGAACTCGATGACCGCCATCGAGCGGCCGATGGCTTCGAGCAGGCAGTCAGCCTCGTGCTCGTGAACCACCCGTTCGGTGATATCGGTCGCCACCTTGATGATGCTGGTGACCTGCCCGCCCGTGCCGAACACCGGCATGTAGCTGGCTTCGAGCCAGATTTCCTGGTGCTGCCGGTTCAGTCGCACAAAGGTCCCGCTGCGCGGCTCGCCCCGCGCCAGGTCGCGCCAGAGCTGGCGGTAGTCCTCGGTCTTGGTGAAGGCTTCCTCGCAGAACATGCGGTGGTGTTGACCGCGGATGTCTTCGAGGCGGTAGCCCATGGTGTTGCAAAAGTGCTCGTTGGCGTCGAGTACTACTCCGTCGGGGCTGAACTCGATCATCGCCATGGAACGGCTGATCGCGGCCAGTTTCGCGTTGGCCTCAGCCAAGGCCCGGTTACACCGCTCGATTTCTGCAAGATCGGTTTTGCGATGGGAGTCAAACATGTCGCGCTCACTCCATGGGCGGAATTGAGCTAAGCGTAGATGCGCCAAAGCGCGCTGCAAGCAGTCTGCCAGCACCGCTTATCGGCTTTAATCAACTGCTTTCCCGCACCATCAGCTCGAAACCGAGGTCGCGGGTGAGCGCTTGCCCACTCTTTCCGTCGAGCAAGGCCAGCAGCGCTTGCGCCGCGTGATGGCCTACGGCGGCCCGTGGCGTGCGGATCGAGGTCAGTCGCGGGACCATATGGGCCGAGGCCGGCAGGTCATTGAAACCGACCATCGCCACCTGTTCCGGCACCGCGATGCCCTGGCGTTGTGCTTGATAGATCGCGCCTTGGGCAAGGTCGTCGTTACAGAAAAACAGGCCGTCGATATCGCCGTGGCGGGCCAGCAACTGGCTGAACAACTCACCGCCCAGACCGATGGACGACGGCTGCGGCACCAGCAATTCCAGGGACGGGTCGTACAACCCGGCCTCAAGGAGGGCCTGACGGAAGCCTTCGGCGCGCTGCATAACCCGTGCATCCAGTTGCGCGGCGATAAAGCCGAGGCGCCGCCGCCCGCGCTCGATCAAGTGGCGGGCCACGGCACGACCGGCGTCTTGCTGGGAGAAACCCACCGACAGCGTTCCCGGCGCGTGGCTCAGTTCCATCATGTGCACGCAAGGCACGCGGCTGGCGGCGAGCATCTGTCGGGCGGCGTCGCTACGCTCGAAACCGGTGAGCAGCAGGCCGCGGGGCTGATAGGCCAGGTAATTGCGGATGAGGTTTTCTTCCACCGTGACGTCGTAGTGGTAATTGCCGATCAGCACTTCCAGGCCGCGAGGGCGCAGGACGTCATGAATGGCGTCGAGGGTTTCAACGAACAACTGATTGGACAGCGAAGGAATCAGCACCACCACCGACTGGCTCTGCGCCGACGCCAGGGCGCGGGCGGCCGGGTTGGCGACGTAACCCAGTTCAGTGGCAGCGGCGCGGACCTTTTCCACCAGATCCGGCGCCACCGTGGCGACACCGCGCAGGGCGCGGGACACGGTGATCGGGGAAACCCCGGAAAGCCGGGCCACTTCGGCCAGCGTGGGACGTCCGGTGGTGCGGGAGGTGCTGCGGGTCATGGGGGCTCGGGGGCAAGACGCAAAGACCGGCAAGGTTAGAGATGCGGCGGCGGGCTGGCAAGGATTCAGGCGGGTAGGTTTTGGTGTGATTGAGGGTAGTAGCCACCAGGCGTATGCCGGAAGTTTTCCAGCGCTCTTGAGATCGAGCGCTACCCGCGCATCGCGAGCAAGCTCGCTCCTACACAAGTTGCAACGCACCATGGCCTGCGGAAATGGCGTTGCGGGCCTTGGCGCATGCACGACTGTAGGAGCGAGCTTGCTCGCGATGCGCGGACAGCGCTCGATCTTGAGAGCGAAGAAAAACCCTCGGCTAGCGCCTGGTCACGATGAAATCTCCCTCAACCCAAACTCAAAACGCCGCCTTGAACACCGCCTCGATCTCCGCCTGGCTCGCCGGCCGTGGGTTGGTCAGGCCGCAGGCGTCTTTCAGGGCGTTGGCCGCGAGGATCGGTACGTCTTCCACCTTCGCCCCCAACGCCGCCAATCCCGGCGGGATGTCGATATCCCGGCTCAGTTGCTCGATCGCGGCAATCGCCGCCGCCGCGCCCTGCTCCGCGTCCAGTTCGCGCACCTGCGCACCCAGCGCCGCCGCGACATCCCGCAGCCGCGCCGCGGCCACCCGGGCGTTGAAGCGCTGCACATGGGGCAGCAGCACCGCGTTGCACACGCCGTGCGGCAAGTCATAGAAGCCGCCCAACTGGTGCGCCATGGCGTGCACATAGCCCAGCGACGCATTGTTGAATGCCATGCCGGCGAGGAACTGGGCATACGCCATGTTCTCGCGCGCCTGCATGTCGGTGCCATCCGCCACGGCCTGGCGCAGGTTGGCGCTGATCAGTTCGATGGCCTTCAGCGCGCAGGCATCGGTAATCGGCGACGCCGCGGTGGACACGTAGGCCTCCACTGCATGGGTCAGCGCATCCATGCCGGTGGCGGCGGTCAGTGATTTGGGCATGCCGACCATCAGCGCCGGGTCGTTGACCGAGAGAATCGGCGTGACGTTGCGGTCGACGATGGCCATTTTCACGTGGCGCGCTTCGTCGGTGATGATGCAGAACCGGGTCATTTCGCTGGCTGTGCCGGCGGTGGTGTTGATCGCCACCAGCGGCAGTTGCGGCTTGGCCGAGCGATCGACGCCCTCGTAGTCGGCGATTTTGCCGCCGTTGGTGGCGCACAGGGCGATGCCCTTGGCGCAGTCATGGGGCGAACCGCCGCCCAGGGAAACCACGAAATCGCACTTCTCGCGTTGCAGCATCGCCAGGCCCTGCTCGACGTTGGCGATGCTCGGGTTCGGTTTGGCGCCATCGAACACCGCGGCATCGATATCGCGCAGCGCCAGTTGCTCGACGATCCGCTCGGCGACGCCGGCCTTGGCCAGGCCCGCGTCGGTGACGATCAAGGCCTTGCGAAAGCCGTAGCCGACAATCGCGGCCATGGCCTCGTCAAGGCAGCCGATACCCATGATATTCACGGCTGGAATGAAAAACGTGCTGCTCATGGTCTTGTCCCTCAGTGGCTTTATCTCGGTACTTTCAAGCATCCACCTGTCCTGACCAGCACGTGTTGATCTACGACAATTCAGCCAAGAAACAGCCGGTATGCCGGATTATCGGTCTCGTCCCAATAGCGATAACCCATGGCATCCAGCGCGCCCGGCAGGCCCTCGCGCTCCTCCGCCGGCACTTCCAGGGCGGCGAACACCCGGGCTTCGGCGGCGCCGTGGTTGCGGTAATGGAACAGGCTGATGTTCCAGCGTTTGCCCAGGCTTTCGAGGAAGCCCAGCAACGCGCCCGGCCGCTCGGGGAATTCGAAACGCAGCACGCGCTCGTCCGCGCCCGGCCCGGCATGCCCGCCTACGGTGTGGCGGATGTGCAGCTTGGCCAGTTCGTTGTCGGTCAGGTCCACCACCTCGTAGCCCTGTTCACGCAGGCTGGCCAGCAGTACGTCGCGCGGATCGTTGACTGGATGGGTCTGCACGCCGACGAACAACCGCGCTTCCTTGCCGGGGTAGTAGCGGTAATTGAACTCGGTGATCTGCCGCCGGCCCAGGGCCTGGCAGAAGGCGCGGAAGCTGCCAGGACGCTCGGGGATGGTCACCGCGATCACCGCTTCACGCTGCTCGCCCAGTTCGGCGCGCTCGGCGACGTGGCGCAGGCGATCGAAGTTGACGTTGGCGCCGGAGTCGATCGCCACCAGGGTCTGCCCGCGCACGCCACGGGCGGCCACGTATTTCTTGATCCCGGCGACCGCCAGCGCGCCGGACGGCTCGGTGATGGAGCGGGTGTCGTCGTAGATGTCCTTGATGGCCGCGCACAGTTCGTCACTGCTGACGGTGATCACTTCGTCGACGTAGTGCCGGCAGACATCGAAGCAATGCGCGCCGATCTGCGCCACCGCCACGCCATCGGCGAAGGTGCCGACCTGCGGCAGCACCACCCGCTCGCCGGCCGCCAGGGCCGCCTGCAGGCAGTTGGAGTCGTGGGGCTCGACGCCGATGACCTTGACCTCGGGCCGCAGGTATTTGACGTAGGCGGCGATGCCGGCGATCAAGCCGCCGCCACCGACCGGGACGAAAATGGCATCCAGCGGGCCCTGCTGCTGGCGGAGGATTTCCATGGCCACGGTGCCCTGGCCGGCAATCACGTCCGGGTCGTCGAAGGGCGGGACGAAGGTAGCGCCTTCGCTCTGTGCCAGTTGCAGCGCATGCGCGAGGGCACGGGGGAAGGCGTCGCCGTGCAGCACCACGTTGCCGCCGCGAGAGCGAACGCCCTCGACCTTGAGGGCCGGGGTGGTTTCCGGCATGACGATGGTGGCGACAATGCCCAACTCGCGGGCCGCCAGCGCCACGCCCTGGGCATGGTTGCCGGCGGACGCGGTGATCACGCCGCGATCACGCTGGGCCTGGGTCAGCCGGCTGAGGCGGTTGTAGGCGCCACGGATCTTGAAGGAGAAGGTCGGCTGCAGGTCTTCGCGCTTGAGCAGCACTTGATTGCCCAGTTGCGCCGAGAGGGCGCGGGCCGGTTGCAGCGGGGTTTCAATGGCCAGGTCGTACACCGGAGCGGCAAGAATCCGGCGCACATAGTCCGACAGCAGGTTCGGTGCGCCAACGGCTGTACTGGGGCATGCGGTGAGGCTGGTCATCGGTAACTCCTGGTTTTTTCAAAAAGCCCAGGAGTCGAGAGAAAGAACCCGCCTCCAGGGCGGGTTCGGTGCAAGTGCCAGCTAACCCGCCAATCTGATAATGGCGGTAATAATGCTGCGGGTCGGCACAAGCGGGAGGTTCGTCATACCAGCGAAACTAGCGAAGTGCCTTTACCAAGTCAACGACTGATTCAAAAAGCTTCCGGCAGCCACCTGCCGGGGGCGAGAAAGGCATCGATACCGTGCCAAGTTAACTGAGCCGGGTCAGTGCGGTGATCTTGCCATGGCGTGTTGCATGATCGACCGGTTCGTCCGCTGCATAACATCCTCGTGAGCCCACAATGGCAGGGGAAGCACAATAAAACCGTGATGGTCGGAGAAGTCATCGAGCACTGTCAGGTGCAAGATGGCAATACCGCTCGCCGTGGAAGCCGCCGAAAAAATACCGTCCTCCGTGACGTTGCAGGTAGCGGGCATGAGCATTCGCTCAAGCACATAGTCGCCCACCTCGTTCAGATTGACCGGAACGCCTTTACGCAGGACCTGAAGCTGGACGCGATTGGTTTCAGGCTGGCTCTGCGCGCTGATGAACATCGGCACCGAGGGGGTAACGTTCAGTACCAGTATCGTGATGTCCTGTTCGTCTTCCGGGGCATGGGAATACGTGCTTTTGACGCGCACCCTCTCCAGATAAATGGCCTGCTTTTGCGTGCCTGGAGCGGCCGCCTGGTAGGTACAGCTCAGTCGATTGGTTGCTGTACCGAGCGTTCCGCCCATGCCAGGGGAAACAATCCGCCAGGACAGCGTCGACGCGTGCGAGGAGGGAATCGCCGCCGTCATGCTGACACTCTTCCCGGCGCTGCAGACCTCAAACGTCGGTGAAACCGCCAAGGGGTGTTTCAAAATGGAAACCAGTGCGCAAGAGCGCAAATCCCGCCCTGCGACTTTCCAACTGGCCGATACCGTGACGTTCTCGCAATCACTCTTCATCGACGCGGGCTCAGGCGGAACGTAATTGCCAACGGTGCTGATAGAGCCGACGTTGCTGTTGGCCGGATCCGTTCCACGCGCACTCCAGCTCAGTACCCAGTTACTCACCGGAGGTACTGTGGAGAAGCCGAAATAGGCCCCCGCCCAGATAACCGGAAATGCCGGAGTGACGTCATACACACTGCTCGACAGTTGAAGGTCGCCGTACCACCCTTGATGCGCCGCCGGTTGCCCACTAAAGCTGATGTCGTTCACTAACACCTGATAGTGGTCACCAAAACCGATGCTACTCCTGACTTCGGGGAGTTCTCCTCCACCGGTATCCCCGGGAAACTCCTTCGCGGAGTCCCAGAACGTCAGGGTCGATATCGTGTAGCGCTTGGACGCGGTGTGCTCTGGTATCGGGTACAGGAAGTCCGGGCCAGGAAATGAACCGTCGGCGTTCTTTTCGAAACGCACGAACATCAGCAGTGCGCCGCCTCCCAGCGTGGAAGATGAGCTATCCCGCGTTCCGGGGACGGGCATGACGCGCATGACAACCTTTTTCGGCACGGGAAAATCATCGGCGAGCTGGCCCAGATCGTACGTCCGTTGTGCTTCAGGCAGGCTCTGAAAGACATGCTTGAAGCGCTGGCCAATTACCTGCTGAGACTGCGTGTCGAGCACGAAGTTGGCCGAGAACTCGGTGCCCTTGCTGATATCCAGGACAATTCTTCGACCGTCACCCACCTGCCCGGTCAGTTCCGTCAGCGGCACGCCCAAGGTCAGTTGAGGCCCGCCAACGGGCAGCAGGTTTCGGACCGTGCCGATGTAAGGCACGGCGCCCGTTATCGTTACCTCCGTGATGATCGTTCCGCTGATGCAGTCCATGCTCAGGCGCAGCGAGTCACCTTCAAATGAAGCCACCGGCGCCCTGAGCCTGATGCCCTGCATGTGTTCGGTGGAGTGCGTGAGGTCGATGCTTTGAGAAATTGCCGGTATGAAGTCGCTTTGGCTGAACCGATGGATGTACTGCTGTTGAAGCAGTTCGTTGATCATGTCCCGATCATAGGCAACGATCATCTCCCAGCCCAGGCCTCTGGGCCCGCTTGCAAGCCAGGACTTCAGTTGCGCCAGCGAAGGTTTGGCCATGTTGAAGCCCCTCTCAGAAGGACTTCAGTAAGCCTCTTGGGCCATGAGCGACACAACTGGCATTTTTATCAGGTCAACCCGCCAAACCGCTTGTAAAACCCCTCACCCGCCTCGGGCAACGGCCCGTCTGCCGTCTCCATCGCCGCCTCCAGCCACTGCTCGGCGGCGGCGTGGATCAACCGGTAGATATTGCGGCACAACTGCCGCGCCGCGCGGCCTTCCCAATCACCCGGCAGCAGTTCGTCCGGCAGTTGCGGATCGCGCAGCAGCAGCTTGCGGTACTCATGGATCAGCAGCACCCGCGCCAGGAAACAGGCTTTCGGGTCGAGGGTGTCCTGTTCCTTGAGGCTCTGCCACAGCGGCCGGAACAACTGGATGAACTCGCTGTAGTGCGCCGCCAGTTCGTCGATCTTCCAGCTTTCGCGTACCTGCATGCGCAGCGCCTTGGAGGCCAGCACGTCCTGGGCGGTGGTTTCGAAGAGGATGGTGTCTTCCTGCGCGCCGAGGTCCGCGAGGGTGGCGCTGACATCCGCACGCTCGCAGCGCGGGCAACCCAGCACGCCGGGGGAAATGGCGCCGAAGCCTTGCCATTCCAGTTCCTCGCGGACTTCCTTGCGCTTGTCCTGCGGCAACTGGGTCAGCACCGCCAGGCACCAGGAGCCGTCCCACGCCGGTGGATTGGCGGCATAGACACGCTTGAAGGCTTTCTCGAAACGCCGCCGCCCGGTGCCGGTGAGGCTGTAGTAGCTGCGCCGGCCGACTTTCTCGGCGGTCAGCCAGTTTTCCTTGGTCAGGCGAAAGATCGAGGTGCGAATCAGCCGTTCGTTGATGCCCATGGGTTCGAGCAACTGGATCAGGCTGCCCAGCCAGACCGTCCCGCCACGGGGTTCGATGGCATCGCCATAGAGGGTGATGATCAGGGAACTGGCGCGAACCGGGGTCTGCTGCTGGAAGCGGTCGATCAGGTGGTCGAGTGGCGTGAGGGACGACATAAGCGTTCCGGTCAGAAAAGGAAGGAATATACCCGCGCGCCCGCAGCATGACCATGCTCGGCGCGCGCCGGCGGTTCAGGCGCCGCCCGGTAATTTCGGGCGCACGGCGTCGTCACGGTAACGGCCGCGGCCGGCCTCGATTTCACTCAGCGGCTCGCACTCGCGCAGGCTTTCAAGGCAGCGTCTGGTCAGTTGCTGATAGGCGCGGGTGCCGGTCTGTTTCCAGGCCACTTCGTCGTCGCTCAGGCGCCGGGTCACTTTTGCCGGCGAGCCCAGCACCAGCGATTGCTCCTCGCAGTGGAACCCGGCCTTGACCAGCGCGCCCGCCGAGACGATGCAGCGCGGAGCGATGCGGGCGTTGTCGAGCACCACCGCGTTCATCCCGATCAACGCATCCTCGCCCACCCGGCAGCCGTGCAACACCGCGCCGTGGCCGACATGGCCGTTGCGCTCGATCACCGTATCGCTGGCCGGAAAGCCGTGCATGACGCAGGTGTCCTGCAGGTTGGCGCCCTCCTCCAGGACGATCCGTCCGAAGTCACCGCGCAGCGCGGCCAGCGGGCCGACGTAGCAGTTCGGCCCGATGATCACATCACCGATCAATACCGCCGACGGGTGCACATAGGCGGTGGGGTGAATCACCGGGGTCAGGCCGTCAATGCTGTAACAAGTCATGCCATTTCTCCTCGAAAACGATACGCAACAGGCGGACTCACGAAAACCCTTAACACGAGGTTTTACTTAGGAATAACGGACTTCCCTGAGTATTACAATCGATCATTGGACACATTTTTCATTGTCGATATTGTTTTTCTGTATCGCATTATGCCTATACTTTGGCGAAACGGCCATCGAGCCCGTCCAACAATAAAACGCCGACCCACGGGTCCGGCGAGCCTTGCGAGGAAGTCGTCATGCCGCACACCCTTGTGGTGCAGGCGCATCAGGCCACCCGCCTGATCACCCTGCATCGTCCACATGCACTGAATGCCCTGACCACCGAACTGCTGGGCGAGCTGGCGGACGAACTGCAACGCTGCGCCGATGACCCCGAGGTCCGCGCCGTGGTCATCACCGGCAGCCGCAAGGCCTTCGCCGCCGGCGCCGACCTCAACGAGATGGCCGAGCGCGACCTCGTCGGCATGCTCGACGACCCGCGCCAGGCCTACTGGCAAAAAATCACCCGCTTCCCCAAACCGCTGATCGCCGCGGTCAACGGCTACGCGCTAGGCGGTGGCTGCGAACTGGCGATGCACGCCGACATCCTTATCGCCGGCGACGACGCCCAGTTCGGTCAGCCGGAAATCAACCTCGGCATCATGCCCGGCGCCGGTGGCACCCAGCGTCTGCTGCGGGCGGTGGGCAAGTCGCTGGCGATGCAGATGGTCCTCGCCGGCGAATCCATCAGCGCCCGTCGCGCCCTCGATGCCGGGCTGGTCAGCGAAATCACTCTGCCGGAACTGACCGTCGAACGCGCCCTGCAGATCGCCCAACGCATCGCTACCAAAGCGCCGCTGGCGGTGCGCCTGGCCAAGGAAGCCCTGCTCAAGGCCCAGGACCTCGACCTGGCCAGCGGCCTGCGCTTCGAACGCCACGCCTTCACCCTGCTGGCCGGCACCGCCGACCGCAACGAAGGCATCCGCGCCTTCCAGGAAAAACGCCCGGCCGATTTCAAAGGCCGTTAAGAGGACCCGCCATGAGCTACCAGCACATCCTGTTTTCCATTGAAGCCGGGGTCGCCACCCTGAGCCTCAACCGCCCCGAGCAACTGAACAGCTTCAATACGCTTATGCACCAGGAAGTGCGTGACGCCCTGAAGACCGTGCAGAACAACAGCGACGTCCGCGTCCTGCTGCTGACCGCCGAAGGCCGCGGCTTCTGTGCCGGGCAAGACCTCAGCGACCGCAACGTCGCCCCCGGCGCGGAAATGCCCGATCTCGGCCTGTCCATCGAACGCTTCTACAACCCACTGATCCGCACCCTGCGCGAACTGCCGATCCCGGTGATCTGCGCGGTCAACGGCGTCGCCGCGGGCGCCGGGGCCAACATCCCGCTGGCTTGCGACCTGGTCCTGGCCGCGCGCTCGGCGAGCTTTATTCAAGCGTTCTGCAAGATCGGCCTGATTCCCGACTCCGCCGGCACCTGGGCGTTGCCACGGCTGGTCGGCATGGCCCGGGCCAAGGCGCTGACCCTGCTGGGCGAGCGCCTGAGCGCCGAGCAGGCGCTGGAATGGGGGCTGATCTACCGCGTGGTCGATGACGCCGAATTGCGCGACCAGGCCATCGCCCTCGCCCGCCAGCTCGCCACCCAGCCGACCTACGGCCTCGGCCTGATCAAGCGCAGCCTGCACGCCAGCCTGGACAACAGCTTTGAACAGCAACTGACCCTCGAACGCGACCTGCAGCGCCTGGCCGGACGCAGCGAGGACTACCGCGAAGGCGTCGCCGCCTTCATGGAAAAACGCACGCCGCAGTTCAAGGGGTACTGAGTCGATGAGCGCACTCAACAGCAACGTGCCCGTCGCGGTGATCGGCGCCGGCGCCATGGGCGCCGGTATCGCCCAGGTGGCCGCCAGCGCCGGGCACCGGGTCTGGCTCTACGACAACCGCCCCGGCGCCGCCGCCCAAGCCATCGACGGCATCGCCCGGCAACTGGCCAAGCGGGTCGATAACGGCAAACTGGCGGCCAGCGCCCGCGACGCCTGCCTTGCCGCGCTGGTGCCGGCGGACAGCCTGGAACGCCTGGCCGATGCCGGCCTGGTGATCGAAGCCATCGTCGAAAACCTGGAGGTCAAGCAGGCGTTGCTGCACCAACTGGAATCGCTCTGCGCCCCTGACTGCATCCTCGCCAGCAACACCTCGTCGATCTCCATCACCCGTCTCGGCGCCGGCATGCGCCGGCCCGAGCGCCTGGTCGGCATGCACTTCTTCAACCCGGCGCCGGTCATGGCCCTGGTGGAAGTGATCAAGGGCCTCGCCACCGATCCGAACGTTGCCGCGCGCGTGCTCGCCACCGCCTTGGCCTGGGGCAAGCAACCGGTGCTGGCGCGCTCCACGCCCGGCTTCATCGTCAACCGCGTGGCCCGGCCGTTCTATGCCGAAAGCCTGCGCCTGCTGCAGGAAGGCGCCGCCGACTGCGCCAGCCTCGACGCCCTGCTGCGCGAGGCCGGTGGCTTTGCCATGGGCGCCTTCGAACTGACCGACCTGATTGGCCACGACGTCAATTACGCGGTGACCTGCTCGGTGTTCGACGCCTACTACCAGGACATGCGTTTCCAGCCCTCGCAGATCCAGAAAGAACTGGTGGACGCCGGTCACTTCGGGCGCAAGAGCGGTCGCGGCTTCTATGACTACCGCGAAGGTGCCGTGCGCCCGTCCGCCGCCAGCCTCATCAGCCCGGCGAAGACGCCGGCCGTGATCGTCGAAGGCGACGCCGGACTGCTGCAGCCGTTGCTGGAGCGCCTGAGCGAACACGGCGTGAGCATCAGCCGCCGCGCCGGACGCGGGCTGCTACGGGTCGGCGGCGCCACCCTGGCCCTGAGCGACGGCCGCCTCGCCAGCCAGCGCGCCGCCGATGACGGTCTGACCGAACTGGTGTTGCTGGACCTGGCCCTGGATTACCGGCGCTGCACCCGGGTGGGCATCAGTTGGACCAACGGCACCTCGACCCACGCCGTGGACCAGGTCGCCGCGCTGCTGAACGCCGCCGGCATCGCCGTCACCCCGCTGCGCGACAGCCCGGCGCTGTGCGTGCTGCGCACCGTCGCGATGCTCGCCAACGAGGCCGCCGACGCCCTACTGCAAGGCGTGGCCTCGGCGGCGGACATCGACCTGGCGATGCGCGCCGGGGTCAATTACCCCCGCGGCCCACTGGCCTGGGCCGACCAGCTCGGCGCCGACACCCTGGTGAGCGTGCTCGACCACTTGCAAGCCGCCTATGGCGAAGAACGCTATCGCCCCTCCCTGCAACTGCGTCGGCAACGGGCCGAAGGAGCACGCTTTCATGAATGACCGTCTGGATCTGGCCAGCCGCTGCGCCCAGGCCCTGTTCGACCGCGACGCCGCCAGCCAGGGCCTGGGCATGCGCCTGCTGGCCAGCGGCCCGGGCACCGCGCGGGTCGGCATGAGCGTGCGCGCCGACATGCTGCAGGGTCACGGCACTTGTCACGGCGGCTTCCTCTTCACCCTCGCCGACTCGGCGTTCGCCTTCGCCTGCAACAGCCACAACGACGCCACGGTGGCCCAGGGTTGCAGCATCGAGTACATCGCCCCGGCGTTTCTCGACGACACCCTGACCGCCGACTGCACTGAACTGAGCCGCGGCAAACGCACCGGCACTTATGACGTCCGCATCGAGAACCAGCACGGCAAATTGATCGCGCTGTTTCGCGGCAAGTCCTACCAGGTACGCGGCAGCGTACTCGAACCGGAGACCCTGACATGAATGACGCCCTGATCATCGACGCCGTGCGCACCCCCATCGGGCGCTATGCCGGCGCCCTGAGCGGCGTGCGCGCCGACGACCTCGGCGCGGTGCCGCTGCGCGCCCTGATGCAACGCCATCCGCAGGTGGACTGGAGCCAGGTGGACGATGTGTTCTACGGCTGCGCCAACCAGGCCGGCGAAGACAACCGCAACGTCGCGCGCATGTCGTCGCTGCTGGCCGGCCTGCCGATCAGCGTACCCGGCGTCACGCTCAATCGCCTCTGCGCGTCCGGCCTGGAAGCGGTCGGCGCCGCCGCGCGGGCGATCCGCTGCAATGAAGCCGGGCTGGTGCTGGCCGGCGGCGTCGAATCGATGTCCCGCGCGCCGCTGGTGATGGGCAAGGCTGAACAAGCGTTCTCGCGCCAGGCGGAACTGTTCGACACCACCATCGGCTGGCGCTTCGTCAACCCGCTGATGCAGCAGCAGTACGGCATCGACAGCATGCCGGAGACCGCCGAAAACGTCGCCGCGCAGTTCAACATCAGCCGCGCCGACCAGGACGCCTTCGCCCTGCGCAGCCAGCAGCGCGCCGCAGCCGCCCAGGCCAGCGGCCGCCTCGGGCTGGAAATCGTGCCGGTGCCGGTCCCGCAGCGCAAAGGCCCGGCGAAACTGGTGGAACAGGACGAGCACCCGCGCGCCGACACCACCCTGGAACAACTGCAACGCCTCGGCACGCCGTTCCGCGAAGGCGGCAGCATCACCGCCGGCAATGCGTCGGGCGTGAATGACGGGGCCTGCGCCGTGCTCCTCGCCAGCCGCGAAGTGGCCCGCCGCTACAGCCTGAAGGCCCGGGGCCGGGTGGTGGCGATGGCCAGCGCCGGGGTCGAACCGCGAATCATGGGCATCGGCCCGGTGCCGGCGACCCACAAGGTACTGGAACTGGCCGGCCTGGCGCTGGCCGACATGGACGTGATCGAACTCAACGAGGCCTTCGCCGCCCAGGGCCTGGCGGTCCTGCGGGAACTGGGCGTGGCCGACGACGATCCGCGGGTCAACCCCAACGGCGGCGCCATTGCCCTGGGTCACCCGCTGGGCATGAGCGGCGCACGGCTGGTCACCACCGCCCTCACCGAACTGGAACAACGCCACGGCCGCTACGCCCTGTGCACCTTGTGCATCGGGGTCGGCCAAGGCCTGGCGATGATTATCGAACGCCTCGACGACTGAACACTGAACGCTCCATGGCGCCGGGTTATGCTTGGCGCCATGCACTCGGGCCGACGTGCCGGCCGCAGACAACAACAACATTAGAGTGAACCCATGAACATGCAGCTTTCCCCCGCCCCCGTGCTTGACCCGATGGAAACCGCCAGCGTCGACGAACTGCGCGCCCACCAGTTGCAGCGCCTGCGCTGGAGCCTGGAGCACGCTTACCAGAACGTGCCGATGTACCGGCAGCGCTTCGACGAACTGGGCGTTCACCCTTCCGACCTGAACAGCCTCGATGACCTCGCGCGCTTCCCGTTCACGGTGAAGAACGACCTGCGCGACAACTACCCGTTCGGCATGTTCGCCGTGCCGCAGCACGACATCGTCCGCCTGCACGCGTCCAGCGGCACCACCGGCAAGCCGACGGTGGTCGGCTATACCCAGAAGGACATCGACAATTGGGCCGATCTGGTGGCCCGCTCGATCCGCGCCGCGGGCGGGCGCAAGGGCGACAAGGTGCATGTCTCCTACGGTTACGGCCTGTTCACCGGCGGCCTCGGCGCCCACTACGGCGCTGAACGCCTGGGCTGCACGGTGATCCCGATGTCCGGCGGGCAGACCGAGAAACAGGTGCAACTGATCCGCGACTTCCAGCCCGACATCATCATGGTCACGCCGTCGTACATGCTCAACCTGGCCGACGAGATCGAACGCCAGGGCATCGACCCGCACAAGCTGGCATTGCGCCTGGGCATCTTCGGCGCCGAGCCGTGGACGCCGGAACTGCGCGCCTCGATCGAGGCGCGCCTGGGCATCACCGCCCTGGATATCTACGGTCTTTCGGAAATCATGGGGCCGGGTGTCGCCATGGAATGCGCCGAAAGTCGTGACGGGCCGACCGTCTGGGAAGACCATTTCTACCCCGAGATCATCGACCCGGTGACCGGCGAAGTGCTGCCGGACGGCGAGTTGGGCGAGCTGGTGTTCACCACCCTGAGCAAGGAAGCGCTGCCGATGGTGCGCTACCGCACCCGCGACCTGACCCGCCTGCTGCCGGGCACCGCGCGGCCGATGCGACGCATCGACAAAATCACCGGCCGCAGCGACGACATGCTGATCATCCGCGGGGTCAACGTGTTCCCGACCCAGGTCGAGGAACAGGTGCTCAAGGTCAAACAGCTTTCGGAGTGCTACGAGATCCACCTGTATCGCAATGGCAACCTGGACAGCATCGACATCCATGTCGAACTGCGCGGCGAGCACCAGCACCTGGGCGAGGCGCAGCAGAAAGAGGTGTGTTCGGAACTGAGCCGGCATATCAAGACCCATATCGGCATCAGCTCGCGGATCGTGTTGCAGCCGGCGTACTCGATCAAACGCTCGGAAGGCAAGGCGTGCCATGTGTATGACAAGCGCAAGCAGGCGGGTTGAAGGCTGAGTCCGTCTTCCGGGCCTCATCGCCGGCAAGCCGGCTCCCACGGGGATCGGCATGCGCCGGACCTTGTGGGCGCTGGCTTGCCAGCGAGGAGGCCCTCACCTCAGCTTCTGCCCACCAGACTGACGATCACGGCAAACAACTCCTCCCGCGCCTGCCCGTGCTCAATCTCTCCGGCCACCGCCGCCCCGGATAAAGCATCCGCCGCGCCCAGCATTCCCCATAACCCCGCGGTAGAAAGCGCCCCGGCAAAAGGCGCGAGCACCGCCCGGCATTTGCCGAGAAACTCAAGCTGACACTCGCGCTTCAACCGCGCCAGTTCCGGCGAGCCTTCCAGCGCCGCCAACACCCCGGGAATCTCCCGCCCTTCGGCCAGCACGCAGTCGACATAACTGTCGGCGATCGCCCGCGCCTTACCCGCCAGGCTGGCTTCACCCGCCGCCATGGCCGCGTCGATCAACAGATTCTGCCGCGTTTCGAAATCCCGGTAGAGCGCGGTCAACAAACCTTCCCGCGTACCGAAATGGTCGTACACCGTCGGTTTGGTGATGCCCGCCGCCTCGGCCAGCCGGCCCAGGCTCAGGGCATCGGTGCCCTCCGCGGCGATCAGTTGCCGGGAAACGTCCAGCAACTGCTCCAGGCGCTGCTCGCGGGTCAGGCGCTTGCGGGTGTCGCTCATGCATCAACTCCTGTGACTGAACAGCTCACGGCCAATACGCCGCGCGGTGTCGAAATGCCCCTCGGGGAAATGCTCATCCATCTGGGTCAAAAGCGTCGAGGATGCCACCCGCGCGCCGCAATAGCCAAAGATCCCGTGTTCGATCTGGGTGTGCATCGCCACCGCGTAGCCGTGCTTGTCGTAAGTGCGCGGGCCGGCGCCGGCGATGGCGACCAAGTGCACCGGCAGGCGCTGCAACAGCCCCTGCTCGGCCTGATCGTAGGCCCAGCCGCTGGTGAACACCCGGTCGATCCAGCCTTTGAGCAGCGCCGGGAACGACCACCAATACACCGGGTACACCAACACCAGCGCATCGGCGCGGTCGATCCGCGCCTGCTCGGCGAGGACGTCCGCGGGCACCGCCGCCTGGTTGCGGAACAGGGCGAGGTCCTCGGGGTTGTAGCGCGGGTCGAAGCCTTCTGCGCTGAGGTCGGCGAGTTCAAAGACGTGGTGTTCGGCGACGCCGTGCGCCAGTTCGGCGGCGACGCGATGGGTCAGGGAACCGGTGTCGGGATGCGCAACGACGATCAAGGCGTGCATGGGTTTCTCCGGGTTGTTGAGATGAAATATCGACATACCAAAGGTAGATTACTTTTAGTACATAAATCAACCCGGACTCCGTTCGTCATCAACGCCTCGATCCGATACAAAAAGCAATTACGACACCATTTTTTCTGTTTGATATTTTGTTTTGTATCACTTATAACTGTCTCACGCCCCGAAGCCCCCACGACAAAAAGGCGGGAGACCCCTCATGTACGCACAATTGGTCGAAACCGGCGTCAAGCGCCTGAAGACCCTCGAAGAGATGTCCGAGCAGGAACGCGCCTTCCAGGAACGGATCGACGCCGAGATCAAGATCGAAGCCAAGAACTGGATGCCGGATGCCTATCGCCAGACGCTGATCCGGCAGATTTCCCAACACGCCCACTCCGAAATCGTCGGCATGCTGCCGGAAGGCAACTGGGTCACCCGCGCCCCCAGCCTCAAGCGCAAGCTGCAACTGATGGCGAAGATTCAGGACGAAGCCGGCCACGGTTTGTACCTGTACAGCGCGATGGAAACCCTGGGCGCTGATCGCGATACAGAAATTGACAAGCTGCATAGCGGAAAAGCCAAGTATTCGAGCATTTTCAACTACCCGACCCTGAGCTGGGCCGATATCGGCGCGGTGGGCTGGCTGGTGGATGGCGCCGCCATCGTCAATCAGGTGGTGCTCCAGCGCACCAGCTATGGCCCCTACTCGCGGGCGATGATCCGCATCTGCAAGGAAGAGAGTTTCCACCAGCGCCAGGGCTATGAACTGCTGCTGACCATGATGCGCGAGGGCACCCAGGCGCAGAAGGACATGGTCCAGGACGCGATCAACCGCCTCTGGTGGCCGTCGCTGATGATGTTCGGCCCCAGCGACGAGCACTCGCCCAACAGCGCCCAGTCCATGGCCTGGAAAATCAAGCGCCAGAGCAACGACGAACTGCGCCAGCGCTTCGTCGACCAGACCGTGCCGCAACTGGAGCTGCTCGGCTGCACCGCCCCGGACCCGGACCTGAAGTGGAACGCCGAGCGCGGCCACTACGATTTCGGCGAGATCCAGTGGGACGAATTCTACGAAGTGCTTAAGGGCAACGGCCCGTGCAACCAGGAGCGCGTCGCCACCCGCCGCCAGGCCATCGAAGACGGTGCCTGGGTCCGCGCGGCCGCGGTCGCCCACGCCCGCAAAAAACACAACAAGAACGCCGCCTGACCGCCGCCTGACAGGAGAACCCCGCCATGTCCGAATGGACCCTTTTCGAAGTCTTCGTGCGCAGCAAGCACGGCCTCAACCACAAGCATGTCGGCAGCGTGCACGCCGCCGACGCGGTAATGGCCATCGAGAACGCCCGCGAGCTGTACACCCGGCGCAATGAAGGCGTGAGCCTGTGGGTGGTGCCGTCGGCGCTGATCACTGCCTCGTCGCCGGACGAGAAAGACCCGCTGTTCGCCCCGTCCGAAGACAAGATCTACCGCCACGCCAGCTTCTACGAGCTGCCGGCCGAAGTGGGGCACATGTAATGAACCAGGACCTGATTCAGTACCTGCTGCGCCTGGGCGACAGCGCCATGGTCCAGGCCCAGCGCCTGTGCCAGTGGTGCGGCCGCGCCCCGGCGCTGGAAGAAGAACTGGCGCTGATGAACTTCGGCCTCGACCTGGTCGGCCAGGCGCGCAACTGGCTGGAATACGCCGCCGAGCTGGCCGATGACGGCCGCGACGCCGATCACCTGGTGTTCCGCCGCGACGAACGCGCCTACCGTAACCTGCTGCTGGTGGAACAGCCCAACGGCGACTACGCGGTGACCATCCTCAAGCAGTTCTTCTACGACGCCTGGCATTACGCGGTGCTCCAAGGTCTGTGCCGCTCCAGCGACGAGCGTGTGCAGGGCGTCGCCGCCAAGGCGCTGAAAGAAGTCACCTATCACCTGCGCCGCTCCGGCGAGTGGGTCGAGCGGCTGGGCGACGGCACTGAGGAAAGCCGCCAGCGCATGCTCACCGCCCTGCCCCAGGTCTGGCGCTTCACCGTCGAGCTGGTGGAGGCCGATGCCGTCGAGCAGCGCCTGTTCCAGGCCGGCGTGATCGGCAATCCCGAGCAGGTCGCGCTGGACTGGCAGCGACAGGTCGAAGCCACCTTCGAGCGCGCCAGCCTGCCGGTGCCGCAGCCGGCCAGCCACTTCTACCTCAGCGGTCGCCAGGGCGTGCACAGCGAGCACCTCGGCTTGCTGCTGGCGGAAATGCAATTCCTGCCGCGAGCCTATCCCGATGCGACCTGGTGAGCTGATCGCCAGCGACCGCGGCGCCCGCGCGCCCCGGGCCGACGACCTGCGCCAGGCCTGGACGGTGCTGGAACAGGTCATGGACCCGGAAGTGCCGGTGGTCAGCGTGGTCGAACTGGGCATCGTCCGCGACCTCGACTGGGCCGAAGGTCACCTGCGCGTGACCGTGACCCCGACCTACTCCGGCTGCCCGGCCACCGAGGTGATCGAGCAAGACATCCGCGAAGCGCTGGAGCAGGCCGGTTTCGCCGCGCCGCGGCTGAGCCGGCAACTGAGCCCGGCCTGGACCACCGACTGGATCAGCGCCAGCGGCCGCGAACGCCTGCGCGCCTACGGCATTGCCGCGCCGGTCGGCAGCAGCAGCAGCAAGCGCAGCCTGCTCGGCGAGCCCGACGTGATCGCCTGCCCGCAGTGCGGCAGCGTGCACACCGAACTGCTCAGCCAGTTCGGTTCCACCGCCTGCAAGGCGCTGTACCGCTGCTGCGACTGCCGCGAGCCCTTCGACTACTTCAAGTGCATCTAGGCGCGGCCAAGCGCGCCTGATGGAGAATTCCATGAGCCAGTTCCATAGCCTGACCGTCAAGCAAGTCCGCAGCGAAACCCGCGACGCCGTGTCGATCCTGTTCGACGTGCCGCACGACCTTCGCGAAACCTTCCGCTTCACTCAGGGCCAGTACCTGGTGCTGCGCACCCGGCTGGACGACGAAGAAGTGCGCCGTTCCTACTCGATCTGCACCGGCATCAACGACAACGAATTGCGCGTGGCGGTGAAGAAAGTCACCGGCGGGCGTTTCTCCGCCTTCGCCAACGAAGCCCTGGCGGCCGGTGACGTGCTGGAGGTGATGCCGCCGTCCGGCAGCTTCCACGTCGCCCTCGATCCGGCGCGCCACGGCCATTACCTCGCCGTGGCGGCGGGCAGCGGCATCACGCCGATCCTGTCCATCGTCAAGAGCACCCTGGAGGCCGAGCCGAACAGCCGCGTCACCCTGCTCTACGGCAACCGCGCCAGCGGCGGCGCGCTGTTTCGCGAACAGCTCGAAGACCTGAAAAACCGCTACCTGCAGCGCCTCAACCTGATCTTCGTGTTCAGCCGCGAACAGCAGGACATCGACCTCTACAACGGCCGCATCGACGCCGGCAAATGCGAGCAACTGTTCAGCCGCTGGCTCGACGTGCCCAACCTCGACGCCGCGTTCATCTGCGGCCCGCAGGAAATGACCGAGACCGTGCGCGATGCGCTGAAGGCCAAGGGCATGGCGGCCGAGCGCATCCACTTCGAACTGTTCGCCACTGCCGGCAACAGCGAACGCCGCCAGGCCCGCGAAGCGGCGCGGCAGGTGGATGCGGCAGTGAGCCAGATCACCGTGATCAGCGATGGCCGCGCCCTCTCCTTCGACCTGCCGCGCAACACCCAGAGCGTGCTGGAAGCCGGCAACGCCATCGGCGCGGAATTGCCGTGGTCGTGCAAGGCGGGCGTGTGCTCCACCTGCAAGTGCAAGGTCATCGAAGGCGAAGTGGAAATGGACAGCAACCATGCCCTCGAAGACTACGAAGTGGCGGCCGGCTACGTGCTGTCGTGCCAGAGCTACCCGGTGAGCGAGCGCGTGGTGCTCGACTTCGACCAGCTCTGAGTATCGCGAGCAAGCTCGCTCCTACACGCCCAAACGCAAATCCAGTAGGAGCGAGCTTGCTCGCGATAGGCCCCAAAACCAGGCAACACCGTTTCACCGGAAATACCCAGGGTCCGCTACCCATCGCGGGTAAACCCGCTCCCACAACACAACTACAACAAGATCAAGAGAGCGCCCACCCATGACTCCCAGTCATATCGAATCCATCAGCAATCACCCCGACTTCCAGCAACTGGTCCGGCGCAAGCGCCGGCTCAACGGCACGCTGACCGCCGCCATGCTGGTGATCTACTACGGCTTCGTCCTGCTCGTGGCCTTTTCCCCCAGCACCCTGGGCCAGTCCCTCAGTGGCGGCGTGACCACGGTGGGCATGCTGGTGGGGGTGTTGATCGTGCTGTTGTCCTTCGCCCTCACCGGTATCTACGTGTACCGCGCCAACAACGTCCTCGATCCGCTCAACGACAAGGTCAAGCAGGAGTGCGCGCAATGAACTGGACCGCCATCGGCATGTTCCTGCTGTTCGTCGTCTTCACCCTCGGCGTGACCCGCTGGGCCGCCCTGCGCACCCGCTCGGCCAGTGATTTCTACACCGCCGGCGGCGGCCTGACCGGGATGCAGAACGGTCTGGCGATCGCCGGCGACATGATCAGCGCCGCGTCCTTCCTCGGCATCTCGGCGATGATGTTCCTCAACGGCTACGACGGCCTGCTCTACGCCCTCGGCGTGCTCGCCGGCTGGCCGATCATCCTGTTCCTGATCGCCGAACGCCTGCGCAACCTGGGCAAGTACACCTTCGCCGACGTGGTCTCCTACCGCCTGGCGCAAACGCCGGTGCGCCTGACCTCGGCCTTCGGCACCCTGACCGTGGCGCTGCTGTACCTGGTGGCGCAGATGGTTGGCGCCGGCAAGCTGATCGAGTTGCTGTTCGGCATCAGCTACCTCTACGCGGTGATGCTGGTGGGCGTGCTGATGGTGTTCTACGTGACCTTCGGCGGCATGCTCGCCACCACCTGGGTGCAGATCATCAAGGCGGTGATGCTGCTCTCCGGCACCACCTTCATGGCGTTCATGGTGCTCAAGCACTTCGGCTTCAGTACCGAGGCGATGTTCGCCAGCGCCACCGCCGTGCACGCCAAGGGCGCGGCGATCATGGCCCCGGGCGGCTTGCTGTCGAACCCGGTGGACGCCATTTCCCTAGCCGTGGGCATGATGTTCGGCACCGCCGGCCTGCCGCACATCCTGATGCGCTTCTTCACCGTCAGTAACGCCAAGGAAGCGCGCAAGTCGGTGTTCTACGCCACCGGCTTCATCGGCTACTTCTACCTGCTGCTGATCGTCATCGGCTTCGGCGCCATCGTCATGGTCGGTACTGAGCCGTCCTACCGCGACGCCAGCGGCGCAATCATCGGCGGCGGCAACATGATCGCCGTGCACCTGGCGCAAGCCGTGGGCGGCAACCTGTTCCTCGGCTTCATCTCGGCAGTGGCCTTCGCCACCATCCTCGCGGTGGTCGCCGGCCTGGCGCTGTCCGGCGCTTCGGCGGTGTCCCACGACCTCTACGCCTGCGTGATCCGCAAGGGCAAGGCCACTGAACAGGAAGAGATCCGCGTCTCCCGCGTCGCCACCCTGGTGATCGGCGTGCTGGCGATCATCCTCGGGCTGATGTTCGAATCGCAGAACATCGCCTTCCTGTCCGGACTGGTGCTGGCGATCGCGGCGTCGGTCAACTTCCCGGTGCTGTTCCTCTCGATGTTCTGGAAAGGCCTGACCACCCGTGGCGCGGTCGCCGGCAGCATGGCGGGCCTGCTCTCCGCCGTGATCCTGCTGGTGTTGAGCCCGGTGGTGTGGGTCAACGTGCTGCATCACGACAAGGCGCTGTTCCCCTACAGCAACCCGGCGCTGTTCTCCATGAGCGCGGCCTTCCTTAGTGCCTGGGTGTTCTCGGTCACCGACCGCTCGGCCCAGGCCAGCGAGGAACGCGGGCGCTACCTGGCGCAGTTCATCCGCTCTATGACCGGTATCGGCGCCGCTGGCGCCAGCAAACACTAATTCACAAGAAAACGACTCGGGAATAATAACAATGAACCCTGTTCGCCTTCTGGCAGGACTCACCCTGCCCCTCGCCTGCGCCCCGGCCATGGCCGGCTTCGTCGAGGACAGCCACGCAAAAATCGAGCTGCGCAACCACTACATCAACCGCGATTTCCGCCAGGACAACGCGCCGCAAGCCAAGGCCGAGGAATGGGCCCAGGGCTTCACCGCCAAGCTGGAATCGGGCTTCACCGACGGCACGCTGGGCTTCGGCGTCGATGCCATGGGCCAACTGGGCATCAAGCTCGATTCCAGCCGCGACCGCCGCGGCACCGGCCTGCTGCCGTACGGTCGCAACAGCCTGGAGCCGGCGGACGACTACAGCGAACTGGGCCTGACCGCCAAGGTGCGCCTGTCGAAAAGCGTGCTGCGCCTCGGCACCCTGCAACCGCTGTTGCCGGTGGTGACCTACAACGACACCCGCCTGCTCGCCTCGACCTTCAAGGGCGGCCTGCTGACCAGCCAGGAACTCGACGGCCTGACCCTCAACGGCGGTCGCCTGACCAAGGCCAACCTGCGCGACTCGTCGAGCAATGACGACATCGGCTACGGCGCCGCCAGCAGCGACCACTTCGACTTCGGCGGCGGCACCTACGCCTTCAACCCGCAACTGGCAGTGACCTACTACTACGCCAAGCTGGAGGAGATCTACCGCCAGCAGTTCGTCGGCCTGGTGCACACCCAGCCGCTGGGCGAAGGCCTGAGCCTGCGCAGCGACCTGCGTTATTTCGACAGCCGCGGCGACGGCGCCGAACGCGCCGGCCGCATCGATAACCGCAACTTCAACGGCATGTTCACCCTGGCGGTGGGCGCGCACAAATTCAGCGGCACCTTCCAGCAGATGTCCGGCGACAGCGCCTTCCCGTTCCTCAACGGCGGCGACCCGTACACCGTCAACCTGGTCACCTTCAACACCTTCACCCGCGCCGGGCTGGACTCCTGGCAGGCGCGCTACGACTACGACTTCGCCGCCCTCGGCATCCCCGGCCTGACCTTCATGACCCGCTACACCGATGGCCGCCACGCCAAGGCGGCGGGCATCGACAACGGCCGCGAGCGCGAACGCGACACCGACCTCGCCTACGTCATCCAGAGCGGCCCGCTGAAAAACGTCAGCCTGCGCTGGCGCAACGTCACCTTCCGTTCCGGCAACGGCCTGACCAATGCCCTGGACGAGAACCGCCTGATCGTCGGCTACACCCTGGCGCTGTGGTAACAGCGCCGTCTTGAAAGAATCGGAGAACACACCATGCCTGCTGCCCCTACCTTGCAAAGCTTCATCGCCGGCCGCTGGATCGGCGAGCACGGCGCGCAATCCCTGCGCAGCGCCCTGGACGGCCACGTCCTGGCCCATGCCCACGAGGAGCGCCCGGACTTCGCCGAAGCCGTCGAACATGCCCGCCGGCGCGGTCGCGCGGCACTGATGAGCCTGGATTTCCAGCAACGCGCCCAGCGCCTCAAGGCCCTGGCGTTGTACCTGGCCGAGCGCAAGGAACAGCTCTACGCCCTGTCCCATCACAGCGGCGCGACCCGCGCCGATAGCTGGATCGACATCGAAGGCGGCAACGCCACGCTGTTCTCCTATGCCGGCATCGGCGCCCGCGAACTGCCGTCGGGCAACCTCGTGCATGAAGGCCCGGCAATCCCGCTGGGCAAACAGGGGCGCTTTGCCGGCAGCCATATCCTGGTGCCGCGCACCGGCGTCGCGGTGCACATCAACGCCTTCAACTTCCCGATCTGGGGGATGCTGGAAAAGTTCGCGCCGACCTTCCTCGCCGGCATGCCGTGCATCATCAAACCGGCCACCGCCACCAGCTACCTGACCGAAGCCGTGGTGCGCCTGATGGATGAATCCGGCCTGCTGCCGCAAGGCGCCCTGCAACTGGTGATCGGCAGCACCGGCGACCTGCTCGACCGCCTCGACGGCCAGGACGTGGTGACCTTCACCGGCTCGGCCGACACCGCGGCGAAGCTGCGCGTCAACCCCAACCTGATCCGCCACTCGGTGCCCTTCACCGCCGAGGCCGACTCGCTGAACTGCGCCATCCTCGGCCCGGATGTCACGCCGGACAGCGAGGAATTCGACCTCTACATCAAGGAGGTGGTGCGCGAGATGACCACCAAGGCCGGGCAGAAATGCACGGCCATCCGCCGCGCCATCGTCCCGGCCAAGCACCTCGATGCCGTGGCCACGCGCCTGCGCGAGCGCCTGAGCAAGGTGGTGGTGGGTGATCCGTCGGTAGAGGGCGTGCGCATGGGCGCCCTGGCGTCTCATGATCAGCAGGCCGACGTTGGCGAGCGGGTCGAACAACTGCTGCAAAGCTGCGACCTGCTGTTCGGCGCCCGTGACGGTTTCGAACCGCGCGGTGAAGGCGTCGCCAACGGTGCGTTCTTCGCCCCGACCCTGCTGTTGGCCCGGGATGCCCACGCCGAAGGCGGCGCCCACGACATCGAGGCGTTCGGCCCGGTCAGCACCCTGATGACCTACAACGATCTCGACGAAGCCCTCGACCTCGCCGCGCGCGGCAAAGGCAGCCTGGTGGCGAGCCTGGTCACCGCCGACCGCGCCGTCGCGGCCAAGGCCATTCCGGTGGCGGCGGCCTGGCATGGCCGGCTGCTGGTGCTGGACCGCGAAGCCGCCACTGAATCCACCGGCCACGGCTCGCCCTTGCCGCAACTCAAGCACGGCGGCCCCGGCCGCGCCGGTGGCGGCGAAGAGCTGGGCGGCCTGCGGGCGGTCAAGCACTACCTGCAACGCGCCGCGATACAGGGCTCGCCGAGCATGCTGATGGCGGTGACCGGCGAATACGTGCGCGGTGCCGAGGTGATCGAAACCGACGTGCACCCGTTCCGCCGCCACTTCGAAGACCTGCGCATCGGCGAGTCGCTGCTGACCCACCGGCGCACCGTCACCGAGGCCGACCTGGTGAACTTCGGCTGCCTGTCGGGCGACCATTTCTACATGCACTTCGACGAAATCGCCGCCCTCGAATCGCAGTTCGGCAAGCGCATCGCCCACGGCTACTTCGTGCTGTCGGCCGCGGCGGGCCTGTTCGTCAGCCCCGCGCCCGGCCCGGTGCTGGCCAACTACGGCCTGGACAACCTGCGCTTCATCAATCCGGTGGGCATCGGCGACACCATCCAGGCGCGCCTGACCTGCAAGCGCAAGATCGACCAGGGCAAGAAGAGCCCGCAGGGCATCCCGCAAGGGGTGGTGGCGTGGGATGTGGAAGTGACCAACCAGTTGGGTGAGCTGGTGGCGAGTTACGACATTCTGACGTTGGTGGTGAAACGCGAAGGTTGAGGAAACCGGGGGGGCCGCTGTGCGGCCCCCTTCGCTTCAACGACCAGGCTTTGTACGAAAAGTGCCTGCGCCCCCCCTCCAGTAGCCATGCGGAGGAATCGTTCCCCGGCAGAAACTACCGACGATTCTGTCGTAGTGAAAACCACGGGTATGAGCCTTTATGAGCAGCTCACTCACCCCCTTGTAATCCAGCGGCTTGGAGATATCGATATCCAGGGCTTGAGCCGCTATCAGGTCAAGCCACGGCACATCAGACAGCTCCCTTATGGCGGCTCTGAACTGCCTCAAAAGATAGTTATCAATACCTCTTGCACGGCGCGCTGATGGCACCCAATCAAGCCAACGAAGCCCCGCTTCGGCGGACTGCATCCCCAGCCCCGCCACCCCGTCAATCACTGTCTGCGATTTGTGCGAGCCTCCTCGGGCTGAATGCGCAAGGCTGAGGCTGTCGACCCTGCGACCATCGCCTGCCGCACTCATCCAGCTAGCACTTGCTCGGTTAGTAGACTTGCCTATTACACCCGGCGCATTGCCGAATGCCGTCACGATCCCGGCACCAGCCTCCATTGCCCCTGTCGCCATCCCGACGTACCCGAAAATTTTCGACAACTTGGGATCGCTGTCCTTGAGCAGCGTCGAGGCGATATCGAACGCTGCCGTTATGGCCGCAAGCCCGGTCAGCCCGATGCCGAGGGCAAGCGATCCTCCTGCCGTGAACGGCGCCGCGAGCACCCCCAGCACACTCGTCGCAATGTTGAATTCGGCGCTGTACATCCACGGGGCGGTCTCCAGGCGGCTGAACTGGGCGACCCGCTGATGACCCTGCGGATCACAGTAATTGACCGGGTCGCCGTTGCAGAAAACATAGGCCGCCGGGCCGCCCTCGCCGAACGGGCTCCAGTCATCAGGCGCCTGGAAACGCTGAAGAAGCGGGTCATAGAGGCGGTAGCCATTACCAAGGTGGTACAGCCCAAGCGCATTCTGCGGCTCACCTTTGAACCCCAGCCAAGTGAACGACTCACGGCTGGACTTGCGCTCGCCATAAGGGGTGTAGGCCTGGTAAGTGATCGTCTTGAGCTTCAGGTTGAAGCTGGCGAATACCGTCCCGGCGGCGTCGCGAAGTTCGAAGGTGTCGAAGCAAAGGCCTTGGGCGGGATTGACCCTACTGGCGGCCCTGACTTCCTGCATCCAGCAACCGGGGCTGTCGTTTTGCAACACCATCATCCGCCGCCCGCTGTGGTCGCGATTGAAGTTGACGAGATTTTGTTCGGTGCAGGCATAAATGCGATCGCCGCGATAATGATAATAATCGCGTCCATCCCCACGGACTCGGCCAAGGTCGTCGTACAGGAAGGCTTGCTCCATATCCTGATTGAGGCCATTGCGAGGCATCGCCTCTTCAGGGCTTTCTTCACCGGCGTAGCGTTTGACCTGGCCGTTGTCGTGGTAAGTGATTTCACGGCAGAAGCGATTGGTCACCCGGCCCCTGTCATCGTTTTGCATGCCATGCCCGTCAGCGCTCAGCAGCACCCCGGGTTTCAGCGGGTCATAGCGATAAGTCGTGGTACTCGTTTCGAGCGTGTCAGGGCGCTGCTTGTGCTCGGTCAAATAGTAATCGTCCTGACGCGACACCACGTTGCCGAACGCGTCGTAGCTGAAAACCTGCTTGACGTAACGCCTGTCATTACCCGTGTCTATCCCCTCACCCGTGCACGACCACGATGCCAGGCGCTTGAGTTCGTCATATTCATACTGATCGCTGCGCTGTTCCTTCTTGTTGATTGACAGGCTGCTCTTCTGCACGCGCCCATCGCCCAGTAAGGTCCGCTCGATCACATGAGGCGCGAAGCCCTCGCAGTCGAATGAGCGACTGATCTCCAGGCCCATCTCGTCGTAGCCGTAGGTCACCGTCATGGTGACGCCCTCGGCCAGGGCCTTGATGGTTTCCTTGGCCAGAAGACCGTTATCGGCGTACACGAACCGCGCCTCGCAACTGTCATTGGTCGACCCCAGCACTCGGCCGCAGGCATCGTACTGGTAGTGAGTCACGCCGCCCGATAACCCTTCGAACGTCAACAGCCTGCCACCCCGGCTGAGCACGGTGCGGGAGGTGTGGATGTAACCACCGAATCCCTGGTCGTAGGTTTCACTGAATTCCAGGCCCGTGACGTCGCGGGTGCGGGTGAAATGCTTGTCCGCCTGAGGCTGCTTGTCTGCATCACCCCCCGTGGCCCAGCGGCTGGTCCCTGCGTAGGTGACCGTTGTCTTGAAGCCGTTGACTGTCCGGCTGGTAATCCGCCCCAGGCCATCGACTGTCTGGCTTCCCAGCAGAACCTCGTCGTCGGCCTCTTTCACAAATCCGGTCGTTGCCACGGGCAAGCGCGATGCATCGGCATAGGTGTTACCGACCTCGACACCGCCGGTGGTGGTGCCGAGCAGGCGGCCAAAGCGATCATAGCGGTACGTGGAAGCAGCCCCGAACGCAGGCGTCATGGTCTCGGCCAGCCCCTGCCAGTTGTAGGCGATCGCCAGGCTGTCCCGCTCGGTCTCCTTTTTATCCGCAGCGACCTTGAGGTATCGGGCCGAGAGCAACTGGCCGGCGTCATTCACGGTGCTTTGAATCTTGAAGTGAGCCTTGCTCGCGTCCCCGAACGTTTCGGTCAGCACGCCAGCGTCCGGTTCGAACCGGCGTTGCACCTCGAAGCCGTTGGAGATCACCGTCTCGCTATCGGCTGTAATCACCATCCGTTGGGACTGGCGGTCGATTTCCTGGTCGCTGGCATCCTTGAGCACCTGGGTGATTGTCGTGCCGCTGTCGGTGTACGCCCACGTGGTGAGCTGCGTGCTGTGCCGTTGATGCTGGCTGTCGTAGTCGTACTCACACCGGCTGGCGCTACGACCCGCCGAATCATAGCTGTAGCTGTTCATCAACAGCCACAGCGCGCCCTCCTGCTCCCAGTGCTCGCGCACGCGGCCCAACTCATCCACCACGGTCCGGATGCCCTGTCCAGTCTCGGTGTCGTGGCGTTCATGGCGCCACAGATTGCCCTTGAGCGGGCTGGAAGCATGCGCCACCTCGCGCAGCACCTTGCCGTCCAGCGTCAGCGTTTCCTTGCTCAGCAGGCCACGCTCGTCATAGCTGAACGTAGTGACGACGCCCAGGGTATCGACTTGCTCAAGCTGCCGCCCGCTCAGCACCGAACGGGTCTGGCTTGTGGTGAGGGTGATTGCATCGGTGGTTTCCACCGTGGTTTTTACCGTCACCTTGCGCGCGTCCTCGGCAGCCAGGCTGTAATCGAACGCGGAGGTAACCCTGGAGCCTTCGATTTCCTTGCCGTCGCCGCCCAGCAAATAGGTGGCACTTGACTTGAGCAGTCCGAAGCCGGGTTTGCCGGCCTGGTTGTGGTAGAGCAGATCCTCGACCTGCATCGCCCCTTGCGGCCACGGCGTGTGCAGCCTGAACCCTCGGGCATTGGCTTTGCTTTGCGCCTCCAGGCTGGTATTCAGTTCGTCCAGCGACTCCTGCTGTTTCTCCTTCAATTTATTGTCGGTGGCGGCCTTGAGTTCCCTGGCAAACAGGTCCAGCACCGCCTTGGCGGCCTTTCTGGCAACGGCCAATTGTTCTGCCGATACATCCACTTCGTCATACTGTGGCGCGAGCACCGTCAACTTGCGCTTAGGAACAGCCGCGTGGGTGCGCCCACCCGGCACCGGCATCGGTTTAAAGGCTTCGTAGCCATAATAGGTCAGGCTCAAGGCATGCTTCTTATCGCCTTTCTTGCGGTACACCAGTTCTGATTCGACATGCGCGGCGAAGTTTTTGACATCGCCCGGATAGTTGATTTCAACGGGAAGTTGAAAGGCGCTTTGGGCATAGTTATTGTCAGAGGTTGACATCGAGACTGTCGATGTCAGCACTGTACCCCAGGTTAACCCGCCGTTGCCGAATGCAACAAAACCCAATCCGACAGGGTTCAGGTAGTCGACGACTTTTAAAAGAATCCCGAAAAAACTTGTATCCTGCTGGCTTTCACGCTTTTCGGAAACGCTATACGCCTGGTAATTGTTGTAGTAAGTCCATTCCGTCACCGTATCGCCTTGAATACGTGTAATCAGGTTGCCGCCCGCGTCATATTCCAGGATCAACTCGTCAACAATACTGCCCCCCTGCGTTTTTGTCGTTTTGACGACCGCGACGCCACGGGCATCATCAATTTCAACTGTCTGCTCGGTGGTAACAACCACGCCACCGGAGTGCAATGACTCGGAAAAAAGTTCTTCTCCGAACGTGTACACACGGGTTGCGACGCTATTGTTCTCCGCTGTCTCGGTATTTTCCGCACGCAGGGTGCAAGTAATCGACGTCTTGCCGCGCTGGTAGGTGTATTGCTCGACCCTGACTGCGCTACCTCCACCGGATGCAACCGAATGCTGGCTGACTTTGCCGTCGGTGTACGTCAGTGATTCGACGTGACAGCGAGTCTCAAGTCCCTCCTTGTCGCCTTCTTTCTCAGGGGCGAGGGTCACCTGGTTTTCCAACGTGAATGTCGCGAGCCGGCCTTCACTGTCGTTTTCAAGCTGGTAGCGCTGCTTGGCTGATGCGCCATTGACATCGATGCTCAACACCTCGCCTTCGCGAGAGAACAGGTAGCACGCCGTTTCCTCGCTATCCGGGAATAGCGTCAGGCTTTCGAGTTCAGGGCGCTCGTTTGTAGTTGTCCATGTTGCGCACAGCAGGCACTTTTTTTCACTCTCGATTGAAACCAATGTTGGATGCTTGCCCTTGTACTCCCACTTAAAGTTCAACGACCGCCCTGAGGGGAGAACATAATGGCTTAGCAGCAGAACCCCGGAAATATTATTATAGGCACCCTCACCTTCTTCTCCATCAGGAAACTCATAACCATATAACTCACTGACACCATTTTTATGATAAATAGCAAAGCACTGACTTTTCCCTTCTGCCCGCCAAGCTGACAATACACCCACTTTTGCGCACAGCGCCGACGCATCCAGCAGGAAATCAACACCTACCAGAGTTCCTTCATTAATAAGTGTAGGACTGACTATGCGTCCATCGCACAACCGCAAGTAACACGAACAATACCGTCCTTTATCTTCTTCAAACGTCCAAAAGCTTTCAAAAGTACCCTCTGGGAAAAACTTCAACATGGGACTGTCAAGATCCCGATAGATATCAATATCAAGCCCTGCACCCGCACCCTCATCGGCAAACAGACGCCCCAGTGGAATTTTCAACACCCCAAGCCCGGTTTGCGGATTAATTGAAATAGTGTGATAACGAGGAACCTCCTGCCCCCCACCAGTCACTGGTCCCTCAGAACTTCCTGATGCAGGATCCGCACCCGCGTCCTTCGGGATAGAGGGAATAACAGCGGCGCCTTTCTTTTTATCGGACATGACGTCTCCCTCGCGTGGTAATAACCACCCGGCTTTAAGCGCACCATAAACAAGCATTTACGATGACGTTAGATTCGAAGGCCGTCGGCAACAACTGATAAAAATGACAGGTCGCGATAACCCTTCGAAATAACAGCGCACTGGGATACTTCCAACGCCTCGACACGGCGACGGGCCTGGCAGCCAACACGCCATGCGCGGCAATCAACAGCGGATTGCTGCTGGAGCAACAGGCATTCCACAGCCGCCTGCTGCCCAACTAGCAGTCATCACCGAAAAATCACGTTTTATTGATGTAAATCAACACCTTATAAAACTGGCACAAACCCTGCTCTATCCCTGCATCTGCAACGCTCGGGGAGAAGCAGCATGTTCCAGATCAATCCAATCACTAAAGGCATCGGCCTCAGTCTGTTGTTGGCCGGCCAGTTCGCTCACGCCGAAGACGACACCACCACCACGTCACTCAAGGCCGTCACGGTCACCGCCCAGCACCGCGAGGAAACCCTCCAGGAAGTGCCGGTGGCGGTTTCCGCGGTCCAGGGCAGCAACATCGTCGCCGACGGCGTTCGCGCCATGGGCGATATCACCACCTTCATTCCCAACGCCTCGGCGAAGAACCCGGATGGCGACGGCCGTCCGCGCTGGTACATCCGCGGCCTGGGCACCGGCGACACCGGCGCCGCCACCGTCTACCCGGTGGGCATCTACGCCGACGACGTCTACCTCAATGCCCCGGTGGCTGGCGGCGGTCCGCTGTTCGACCTGGAACGCATCGAGATCCTGCGCGGCCCGCAAGGCACCCTGTACGGCAAGAACACCACCGCCGGCGCGGTCAATGTGATCTCCAAGAAACCCACCTTCGAGACTGACGGCTACGGCACCATCGGCTTTGGTAGCAAGAATGAACGCATCCTCAACGGCGCCATCGGCGGCACGCTGGTGGAAGACCGCCTGGCCGGCCGGGTGTCGCTGTACTCCGAGGAGCGCGACGGTTTCACCCACAACCTGACCAACGACCAGACCTACGGCGACGTCAACAAGAAGGCCGTGCGCGTGCAGTTCCTGGCCAAGGTCACCGACGACCTGGAAGCGCTGCTGAAGATCCACAGCCGCGAGTTCAAGGGCGACGGCAGCAGCGGCTCGCTGCCGCTGGGGCGTTATTACAACATCGGCTACCAGCGTCCCGAAGGCCGGCGCATCGAGTTGAACACCGACGAGGACTACAAACTCGACCACAGCGGCACCTCGCTGACCCTGAACTGGAACCTCGGCGACTACACCCTCACCTCGATCACCGCCTACGACTACCTGCGCAACCAGTCCCTCGCCGACGCCGACTACACCCCCTACGAAGTCAACGGCGCCACCGACAGCGACAACCGCTACGACCAGTACTCGCAGGAATTCCGCCTGGCCTCGCCGCAGCAGGAAACCCTGCGCTGGATGCTCGGCACCCACTACTTCCACGAAACCCTCGACAGCAGCGCCGTGCGCCGCGTGATCCCCGGCCCGACGCCCAACGGCACCGGCTCCAACCAGACCGGCGGCGCCGTGGGCTTCCGCGACCTGAACTACGACCACCGCACCGACAGCTATGCGCTGTTCGGCAACCTGGCCTACGACTTCACCGACAACCTCACGGTCACCGGCGGCCTGCGCTGGACCACCGAGAAAAAGGACATCGACCTCAACCTGACCCAGTTGACCCGCGCCACCGCCAACGGCCCGCTGATCCCGCTGACCGCCGCCGGCAGCAACGGCAACCAGGAAGAAGAAAAACGCTGGGACGCCTGGACCTACGACCTGACCCCGGAATACCGCATCAACGACAACCTGCGGGTGTTCTTCCGCTACGCCCACGGTTTCCGTTCCGGTGGCTTCAACACCGGCCTGTCCACCAGCCTGGCGCAGTTGACCACGGTGGACCCGGAAGAACTGGACGCCTACGAACTGGGCCTGAAATCGGAGTGGTTCGACCGTCGCCTGACGGTCAACGCCAACGTCTTCTACTACGACTACCAGGACATCCAGGTCAACCTGCTGACCGTGAACAGCGGCATCCTCACCACCGCGCTGACCAACGGCGCCAAGGGCAAGGTCAAGGGCGCGGAACTGGAGATCGAGGGCCAGCCCACCGATCGCCTGCACCTGCGCGCGGCGCTGTCGTTCCTCGACACCGAATACACCGACTTCAAGAACACCAACCCCACCACCGGCGCCGTCACCGCCGACTACAGCGGCAACAGCTTCGTCCGCTCGCCGCGCCACGTGGTGTCGCTGGGCGCCGACTACACCCTGCCGCTGGACATTCCCGGCAAACTCGTGGCCGGTGGCGATGTCAGCTACCGCGACAAGGAATACTTCCTCGCCGACCGCCAGAGCAGCGCCGATGAACCGCTCAACCAGCCGCACTACACCCTGGTCAACAGCCGCCTGACCTGGTTCAGCGCTGACGAAAAACTCAGCGTCACCGGCTTCGTCAACAACCTCACCGACCGCCGCTACCAGGTCCACGGCCGGCCCAACGGCACCGCCGGCCAATACGTCATCACTTACGGCGACCCACGCACCGTCGGCCTCAGCGTCACCAGCCGGTTCTGATCCCGCCCTCGCCGGCGGCCCGCGCCGCCGGCACCTCTTTCGTGTTACAGGAGTAGCCCCACATGTTCCGTCTCGATCCCTTGGCCGGCGCCATCGCGCTGGTCATCGGCAGCCTTGCCGTGCCCGTCGTTCAGGCTCAGGAGCCCGCCACCGGCAATGGCGCCAAGAGTGACAAACTCGACACCGTGGTGGTGGTCGGTACTCGCCGCAGCGACGTCACCGCGCTGGAAAGCGCCGCGCCGGTGGATGTGCTGAGCGCCGAACGCCTCGAAGAAACCGGCGCCAAGGACTTGTCCGGCGCACTCACCGCGCTGTCGCCGTCCTTCAGCTTCCCGCAATCGCCGCAGGGTGCCTTCGCCGGCTCCATCGCCCAGGGCGCCTCGCTGCGCGGGCTGGCCTCGGACCAGGTGCTGGTGCTGGTCAACGGCAAGCGCCGCCACAGCAGCGCCAACATCACCCGCCAGAGCCTGGCCAACGGCCGCGGCGCGGCGGCGGTCGATCTCAGCCTGATCCCGCTCAGCGCGGTACAGCGGGTGGAAATCCTGCGCGACGGCGCGGCCGCCCAGTACGGCTCCGACGCCATCGCCGGGGTGATCAACATCGTGCTCAAGGAAAACGATGACGGCGGCAACATCGGCTACCGCTTCGGCGGCTACGACAAGGGCGACGGCCTGCAGCGCAAGCTCAGCGGCTGGAAAGGCTTTGCCCTGCCCAATGACGGCTTCCTCACCCTGTCGTTCGACGCCGGCAACCAGGACCCGGCTAGCGACACCCGGCCGGACAACCGCATCTTCTATCCCGGCAGCACCAGCATCAACACGCCACGGGAGCAGAACAACCGCTACCGCACCTGGAACTGGGGCTCGGGCGGGGTTTCCGATCAGTACAACCTCGTCGCCAACAGCGAAATCGGCCTCGGCGACGGCCTGACCGCCTACGGCTTCGCCACCTACGCGCACAAGAACACCGACGCCGAAGGCTTCTTCGACCCGCCCACCACCCTGCGCAGCAACTACGGCAGCGTGGCGTTGTCGCGCTACCCGGACGGACGCCTGCCGATCACCCGCTACGCCCTCGAAGACTATGCGTTGACCGGTGGCCTGCGTTACGAGAACGAGCAACTGGGCAAGTTCGACCTGGCGGCCAACTACGGCAACGACACCCTCAAGTCCACCGACCGCGATGCCATCAACCCGAGCTGGGGCACGGCCAGCCCATACAACATTTACACCGGTGAACGCGAGAACGAGCAGACCAACCTGACCCTGGACTGGGTGCGGGACTTCCCCACCGACCTGCTGTCCAAGCCGCTGACCGTTTCCGCGGGCCTGGCCTGGCGCAAGGAGAATTACGCCCTGAGCGCCGGCGAGGCCGCCGGCTGGCAGAACGGCGCACTGTTCAACACCCTCGACCCGATCACCGGACGGCGCATTCCCGGTTATTACTCGGGGATCACCCAGGTCGATGCCGCCTCGCTGGAGCGCAAGGTCCTCGGTGCTTATCTGGATTTCGAAGGGCAGATCACCGACAAATTCCAGGCCGGCCTGGCGGTGCGCTCCGAGCACTACTCGGACTTCGGCGACACCACCAACGGCAAGCTGTCGCTGCGCTACGACTTCACCCCGCAGATCGCCGCCCGCGGCAGCATCAGCAGCGGCTATCGCGCGCCATCGCTGGTGCAGAGCGGCTTGTCATCGTTCAGCGTGCAAGTGGTCGAGCAGCCGGCGGGCAGCGGCAACTGGGTTGAAGTGCAGCAGCGCACCCTGCGTGCCGACAGCCCGGAAGCGGCGCTGCTCGGCGGGCGGGCGCTGAAGCCGGAAGAGTCCACCAACTACTCCCTGGGGCTGGTCTGGCGGCCATTGACCAACGCATCGCTGAGCGTGGACGCCTACCGCATCGACATCGACAACCGCATCACCCTCTCCGACCAGTTGCCGGCCAACGTGGCCGGGCCGATCTTCGCCGGCACGCCCTACGCCAACATCCAGAGCGCGGCGTTCTACACCAACATCGCCGACACCCGCACCGACGGCATCGAGCTGAGCGGCCAATACCAACTGGACCTGGCCGCCTATGGTCGCCTGGACCTGAACGCCGGCGTCGCCAAGACCCGCACGCGGATCACCGACCTGCGGGACGTGGGTGGCATTCGTGGCGACCAGATCGTCGGGCGCAACACCCAAGGCCTGATCGAACACGGCACCCCGGAGAACAAACTGACTTTCAGCGCCAACTGGCTGTACGAAAACTGGGGCCTGACCCTGACCCAGCGGCGTTACGGCGAATGGAAAAACCTCAACGCCAGCAACCCGGCACTGGACCAGACCTTCAGCCCGCAATGGGTGACCGACCTGGACCTGAGCTACCGCTTCGACCTCGGGCTGAAAGTCTCGGTGGGCGCGATCAACCTGTTCGACAGCCACCCGGACAAACTCAAGGGCGCGCAGTTGTACGGGGTGCCGAAGTACTCGATCACTTCTCCCGAAGGCGCCCAGGGGGCGTTTTACTACTCCAGCGTGAGTTACGACTTTTGACCGGCTGAGCCAGGGAGCGCGACGCGGTCCTTGGCTCGATGAACGCTTCATGCAACTGGGCCACCACGCCTTTGGCGCCGTAGCAGCGGAAGCGGAACTCGCCATTGAGGTGCCTCACCACCACGATCCCGGTGAGCCAGCCGAACTCGTATCCGATCGAGGTCATATTCGCCGTGGGGATATGCACCTCGTTGAGATGATCATGAACCAGGCGGTTGGCGAAGTTGGCCGAGAAAACCAGGACGTCCTGCGTCACCTCAACCGTTCCGCCAACCCACCAGCTTTCCATCTTTGGGGCCATCGGCACGGTGGTGAACGACGGTTGTGAGTGCGAGTCGAGGAATGACGACTCCTGAATGTAAGCGTTGACGATTTTTTTGAGATAGAGAGGTTGCATGTCGGCCCTGACTGAGGAACTGCTGAAATTCAGCGCTAGAAATGAATCGCGGGGCGGCCCCGCGATGTCATATTGCCAGACTATGACAGGGGTCAGTAGTAAGCGTTCCACTTCGCGCGCGGCGTATCGCTGGCAAGCCACCACAAGGGCATAGCATGCCGATAAAAGAGAATCCCCAGACAAAAAAACGGAGCCATCTGGCTCCGTTTTCTGTGCTTAGTAGTAAGCGTTTTCTTTCTGCGTGTGGTCAGTCACGTCGCGAACGCCTTTCAACTCCGGGATGCGCTCGAGCAGGGTGCGCTCGATGCCGTCCTTGAGGGTCACGTCGGCCTGGCCGCAACCTTGGCAACCGCCGCCGAACTGCAGCACGGCGATGCCGTCCTCGACCACTTCGATCAGGCTGACCTGACCGCCGTGGCTGGCCAGCCCCGGGTTGATTTCGGTTTGCAGGTAATAGTTGATGCGCTCGTTGACCGGGCTGTCATCGTTGACCATCGGCACCTTGGCGTTCGGCGCCTTGATGGTCAGTTGGCCGCCCATGCGGTCGGTGGCGTAGTCGACGACGGCGTCGTCGAGGAACGGCTCGCTGACGGCATCGATGTAGGCAGTAAAGCTCTTCAGGCCCAGCGCGGTGTCTTCTGGCTTCTCTTCACCCGGCTTGCAGTAGGCAATGCAGGTTTCGGCGTATTGGGTGCCGGGCTGGGTGATGAAGACGCGAATACCTATGCCCGGGGTGTTCTGCTTGGAGAGCAGATCGGCCAGGTAATCGTGCGCGGCGTCGGTAATAGTTATAGCGCTCATGGAATTTCCTCACAGACTTGGCGGCAGTTTACGCCAAGCGCGTCAACGAACAAAGTCCTAGCAATTATGTCGGGAAAGAAAGGACCAAGCCGCAAGCTACCAGCGGCAAGAAAAAGCAGCCAGCCGCGCCGCTGTTCTCTCTTGCCGCATGAGGATTGAGGCTTGTCGCTTCAAAGATTCTCGTACCGATTCATATCCAGAACCCCGGACTCCACCGGATCGGTCTCCTTGATGTAGCTGTTCAGGTCATGGAAGTACTGCCAGAACTGCGGGTGACTGCGGCGCACGCCCCAGCGCATGACGATCCGCTCGAACTTCGCCGTGTCGTCACGCGCTGCTTCCATGTCCTCGACGAACTCCGGCACATCGCTGGCCGGCACGTTGAACATGAAATTCGGGTAACTGCTCATCACCCCCGGGTAAATGGTCAAGGTGTCCAGCCCCGGCTGATAGCGGTATGCCTCGCCCAGCATGAAAGCAACGTTACTGTGCGCACGGTTGCGCAACATGCTGTAGACCTGCCGTTTGCCGCCCTGCCCCTCGATACGCAGCATCGTCGCCTCGGGCAACTGGCCAATCACCTTCAAGCCCGCCGCCGGACGCGATGCCAGCCGGCTCAGGGCCTGCTCGACATCACGGAATTCCTCGCTGACGGTGTTCCGCGAGCAATACGCGCCGGTACAGCGGTTGATCGGATCAGGCGAAGCATTGAGGCTGCCGGTGCGCTCGATCAGCTTGAGGCCGAAATCACGCGTGGGGTTGCGCGGATCGAGTTTCAGCGCGGTCGGCGTGCTGGTGTCGATTTCCTCGTAGTCCATCCACATCTTCACCTTGCCACTGTTCTGATACCAGTTGCTGAGGATGTCGCCACGCTGGTCAGCCGGCATCAGGCGCAGGAAGTTGACCTCCGCGCCGTTGCGGATCAGGTCGAAGTACAGGCGGGTCTGGGCCTGGTGCGAAACGTTGCCGTACACATCGAAATTGACCGCCAACTGATAGTAGGTGCGCTCGAGCAGCGGGTAGTCGAACAGCCACATCGTCAGCGGCACGTCGCCGATCAGGCCCTTGGTCACCGACGCACTGTCGAAGTGGCGGAAGATGGTCAGCAGCGCGTTGTCATTGCCCGCCCACAAGCTCGACCAACTCGGCGCCGGCATGTCGGCGTAGGTGTCGCGGCGCAGGCTTTCGTACTCGTTGCGCTTGTCGCGGTAGGCGTGCCAGAGGCTGAGAATGCTGCCAACGTCGTCGATCTGGCCGGGCATGGCCAGCAATGGCGTGGCTTCGGCACGGTACACCGCGTCAGTGATATAGCGGTCGTGGGCCGGCTCCTGGAACAGCGCCCAGAAGTTGTCGCGGATCACGTCGGTGGCGATCTGTCCGCGGCACACCGGGCCGCGGATAAAGGTGCGAACGAAGTATTCGGCGTTATCCAGCATGAACTGGTAACGCGCGACCGCCGGAATCGCCTCGAAGGTCTCGAACGGATTGGAACGGTGCCGCGGGCCATAGCCCGGCAGCGAGGCGGCGTGCCAGTCACCGCTGTAGAACAACTGTTTCACCCGCTTGAGCTTCTGCGGCCCCATCGGGTAGGTGATGTGGGTCTTGTGCACGATCACGCCCTGCACGGGCATCAGCCGGTAATAGAAATCGGTGCCCGGCGGGTCGTTGGGGCGGCGCGTGGCGATCAGGTCGACCGGCTGGCCGCTCGGTGTGCGCGAGCGCACCCACTGGAAGAAATGCCCCGGTTCGCCGCCGACGAAGTAGATGTGCGCGAGGAACAGATGTTCATAGAGCCAGCGCCCCACCAGCGCCTCGGTGGAACCCGGACGGTTGAGCAGTTCCTCCCATTCCGCGACCTGCGCCGCTTCCGTCGCGCTCGGCTGCACCGGGTTGTGCTCAACCGGCGTGCCCTGGGCCAGCCAGCGTTGCAGGGTCTGGTACTCGGCCTCGGTCAGGCCGGTCACCGCCAGCGGCATGCCTTCCTTCGGGTGCGCCCCGGCGTAGGCGTCGAATTCGCCGGGCAGCGGGCACATGTTGCTGCGGTTCAAGCCCAGGACGATGTCCTCGGGCAGCTTGGCATTGGGCGTCAGCGGCGTGGTGTGCCCGAGTTCGAGCATCCGCGCCATCAACGCGGCCTGGCTGCCCTGGCGATCCAGCACCGAGCTGAAACCCATGCGCTGCCAGGCGGCCGGGCCGCTGGCGTCATAGAACAACCGGGTCGGGGCGACCGCCTGGCTGCGGTCGCCCTGGTAGACGGGCACCTTCGACATGCCCCGACTGGCGCCCTCGGCACTGCCGAGGTTGAGCTGGCAGGCCGCGTCGTTGCAGGCGTGGCAGGCCACGCACTTCTCGGTGAAAATCGGTTGGATGTCCCGGGTATAGGAAATTGCCGGAGCGTTCTGAGGGGCTTGTCCGAGCGCCGCGCCACTGATGAGCAGAGCGAAGGCGCCGGCAAGAAAGCGATGCACCATGTGCCGTATGTCCTGATTTCATAAAGGCTTTTCACGATTCTACTTCGGGTCGCGGTGCCAACATGAATGAAATTCATGCAAATGTGCAACGCGTCTAAAAAGCGCGCAGCTTTGTTATCATCCCGCAACTTTCGTCTTTGTCTGACCCAGGTAGTCCCAATGTCTGACCGCAGCGCTCGTTTCCAAGCACTTCAGCAAGCACTCAAAGAGCGCATCCTGATTCTAGATGGCGGCATGGGCACTATGATCCAAAGCTATCGTCTTGAGGAAGAAGACTATCGTGGAACGCGCTTCGCCGACTGGCCGAGCGACGTCAAAGGCAACAACGACCTGCTCCTGCTGAGCCGCCCGGACGTGATCGCCGCGATTGAAAAGGCCTACCTGGACGCCGGCGCCGACATTCTCGAAACCAACACCTTCAACGCCACCCAGATTTCCCAGGCCGACTACGGCATGGAAGCGCTGGTGTACGAACTGAACGTCGAAGGCGCGCGCATCGCTCGCCAGGTGGCGGACGCCAAGACCCTGGAAACCCCCGACCGGCCGCGCTTCGTCGCCGGCGTGCTCGGCCCGACCAGCCGCACCTGCTCGATTTCCCCGGACGTCAACGACCCCGGCTACCGCAACGTCACCTTCGACGAACTGGTGGAAAACTACATCGAGGCCACCCGCGGCCTGATCGAGGGCGGCGCCGACCTGATCCTCATCGAAACCATCTTCGACACCCTCAACGCCAAGGCGGCGATCTTCGCCGTGCAACAGGTGTTCGAGGACGACGGCATCGAACTGCCGATCATGATTTCCGGGACCATCACCGACGCCTCCGGCCGCACCCTGTCCGGCCAGACCACCGAAGCCTTCTGGAACTCGGTACGCCACGCCAACCCGATCTCCGTCGGCCTGAACTGCGCCCTCGGCGCGAAGGACCTGCGCCCGTACCTGGAAGAACTCTCGACCAAGGCCGGCACCCACGTTTCCGCGCACCCGAACGCCGGCTTGCCCAACGCCTTCGGTGAATACGACGAGACGCCAGCGGAAATGGCCGTGGTGGTCGAGGAGTTCGCCGCCAGTGGTTTCCTCAACATCATCGGCGGTTGCTGCGGCACCACCCCCGGCCATATCCAGGCGATCGCCGAGGCCGTGGCCAAGTACAAGCCGCGGGAAATCCCCGAGATTCCGAGGGCCTGCCGCCTGTCCGGCCTGGAACCCTTCACCATCGACCGCAACTCGCTGTTCGTGAACGTCGGCGAGCGTACCAACATCACCGGTTCCGCCAAGTTCGCCCGGCTGATCCGTGAGGAAAACTACACCGAAGCACTGGAAGTCGCCCTGCAGCAGGTCGAGGCCGGCGCCCAGGTGATCGACATCAACATGGACGAAGGGATGCTCGACTCCCAGGCCGCCATGGTCCGTTTCCTCAACATGATCGCCGGCGAGCCGGACATCTCCCGCGTGCCGATCATGATTGACTCCTCCAAGTGGGAAGTGATCGAGGCCGGCCTCAAGTGCATCCAGGGCAAGGGCATCGTCAACTCGATCTCGATGAAGGAAGGCGTCGACGCTTTCAAACATCACGCCAAGCTGTGCAAGCGCTACGGCGCCGCCGTGGTAGTGATGGCCTTCGACGAAGTCGGCCAGGCCGACACCGCCGCGCGCAAACGCGAAATCTGCCAGCGCAGCTACGACATCCTGGTCAACGAAGTGGGCTTCCCGCCGGAAGACATCATCTTCGACCCGAACATCTTCGCCGTCGCCACCGGCATCGAAGAGCACAACAACTACGCCGTTGACTTCATCGAAGCCTGCGCCTATATCCGCGACCACCTGCCCTACGCCCTGTCGTCGGGGGGCGTGTCCAACGTGTCGTTCTCGTTCCGCGGCAACAACCCGGTACGTGAGGCGATTCACTCGGTATTCCTCTACCACGCCATCCAGAACGGCCTGACCATGGGCATCGTCAACGCCGGCCAACTGGAAATCTACGACGAGATTCCACCGGCGCTGCGCGAGCGCGTCGAAGACGTGGTGCTCAACCGCACCCCGGAAGGTACCGACGCCCTGCTGGCGATCGCCGAGGATTACCGTGGCGGCGGCGCGACCAAGGAAGTGGAAACCGAAGAATGGCGTTCGCTGCCGGTGGAAAAGCGTCTGGAACACGCGCTGGTCAAGGGCATCACCGCCTTCATCGTCGAAGACACCGAACTCTGCCGCCAGCAATGCGCGCGCCCGATCGAAGTGATCGAAGGCCCGCTGATGAGCGGGATGAACATCGTTGGCGACCTGTTCGGTGCCGGCAAGATGTTCCTGCCCCAGGTGGTCAAGTCGGCGCGAGTGATGAAACAGGCCGTGGCGCACCTGATCCCCTTCATCGAAGAAGAGAAAGGCGACAAGCCGGAGGCCAAGGGCAAGATCCTCATGGCCACGGTCAAGGGCGATGTCCACGACATCGGCAAGAACATCGTCGGCGTGGTGCTCGGCTGTAACGGCTATGACATCGTCGACCTCGGCGTAATGGTGCCGGCGGAGAAGATTCTCCAGGTCGCCCGCGAGCAGAAGTGCGACATCATCGGCCTGTCCGGCCTGATCACCCCGTCGCTGGACGAAATGGTCCACGTCGCCCGCGAGATGCAGCGTCAGGACTTCCATCTGCCGCTGATGATCGGTGGCGCCACCACGTCCAAGGCCCACACCGCGGTGAAAATCGAGCCGCGCTACAGCAACGACGCGGTGATCTACGTCACCGACGCCTCGCGAGCGGTCGGCGTGGCCACGCAACTGCTGTCCAAGGAGTTGAAGCCGGCCTTCGTCGAGAAGACCCGCACCGAGTACGTCGACGTCCGCGAACGCACCGCCAACCGCAGCGCCCGCACCGAGCGCCTGAGCTACGCGCAGTCGATCGCCGCCAAACCGAAGTACGACTGGGCCGACTATCAGCCGGCAGTTCCGAGCTTTACCGGCGTCAAAGTGCTGCAGGACATCGACCTGAACGTGCTGGCCCAGTACATCGACTGGACGCCGTTCTTCATTTCCTGGGACCTGGCCGGCAAATTCCCGCGCATCCTCACGGATGAAGTGGTGGGCGAAGCGGCGACCGCGCTGTACGAAGACGCCCGGCAGATGCTGAGCAAACTGATCGACGAGAAACTGATCAGCGCCCGCGCGGTATTCGGCTTCTGGCCGGCCAACCAGGTCGCCGATGACGATATCGAGGTCTACGGCGACGACGGCCAGCCGCTGGAGCGCCTGCACCACCTGCGCCAGCAGACCATCAAGCCGGACAACAAGCCGAACTTCAGCCTGGCCGACTTCGTCGCGCCGAAGGACAGCGGCGTCACCGACTACGTGGGCGGCTTCATCACCACCGCCGGCATCGGCGCCGAAGAAGTGGCCAAGGCCTATCAGGACAAAGGCGACGACTACAGTTCGATCATGGTCAAGGCCCTCGCCGACCGCCTGGCCGAAGCCTGCGCCGAATGGCTGCACGAGCAGGTGCGCAAGGACTACTGGGGCTACGCGAAAGACGAGCACCTGGACAACGACGCGCTGATCAAGGAGCAGTACGCCGGCATCCGCCCTGCCCCTGGCTACCCGGCCTGCCCGGACCACACTGAAAAAGCCACCCTGTTCCGCCTGCTGGACGGCACCGCCATTGGCGAAACCGGCCAGAGCGGCGTGTTCCTCACCGAACACTTCGCCATGTTCCCGGCAGCGGCGGTCAGCGGCTGGTACTTTGCACACCCGCAGGCGCAGTACTTCGCGGTCGGCAAGGTGGACAAGGACCAGATCGAAAGCTACAGCGCGCGCAAAGCGCAGGATGTGTCGGTGAGCGAGCGGTGGCTGGCGCCGAACCTCGGCTACGACAACTGATGATCTAAAAGCCGCTGCACGGCGGTTCGGGACACCGAACCGCCGTGAATGGCGCGCAAGCGGCTCTGCCAGCGTCCTCAGCGACTAGACTCTCTGTCAAACCTGAACAGGGAGCCCATCATGGAAGACCCAAGCCAAAGCAAACCACCTACCTTCTGGCAACTCCTGCACAGCACCCTCGCCGCCGCGTTCGGCGTGCAGAGCGGCAAGAACCGCGCACGCGACTTCACCCATGGCAAGCCCTCTCACTTCATCGCCATGGGCATCGCGTTCACCCTGGTGTTCATTCTGGTGCTGTACGGGCTGGTCCAGCTGGCCCTGCACCTTACCGCCCGCTGAAACGAAAACCGCCCGCGGGGTCCATGCCGCGGGCGGTTTTCATTTCAGGTCGCAAGATCACGGTTGTTGCGGGCAGCTTCAGCGCTCCATCACTGATGACTGACCCAATACACAGCGGTCACGACAACCAGGACAATCAGGCAGAGGATTGCCCAAGCGTCGACATTGCTGTCGCTTTTGACGGCTTTGGTCGGGTTTCCCATTGCATTGCCTCTTTTATTGGTGGTTATGGGAATGCATACCCCCAGCAGTAAAGTCCAGCAATGCCCATTGCTCAAGCAGGGACTTTGACGAGTCGACGGACGCCCTGTCCGACCTTAGTTTCGCCGGCTGACGGCACCTGCCAAGCCCCTCGTAAAGACCGATAAATGCCAGCCAATCTCACTTAGTCCAAATGGTTCTTTTCATATGCAAAAACATCACTTTTGCGCATAAATACAACCTGCTATCTTTCCCCGGCTCCGCATCCGGAGTGCGCGGCCGTGCGCGCGATTAGCTGCAAGCAGCTTGAGAACAGGACCCCTATGTACGTATACGACGAGTACGATCAGCGGATCATCGAGGACCGCGTCAAGCAGTTCCGGGATCAGACCCGCCGCTACCTGGCCGGCGAACTGAGCGAAGAAGAATTCCGCCCTCTGCGCCTGCAGAACGGCCTCTATATCCAACGTTTTGCCCCGATGTTGCGGGTTGCCGTGCCTTACGGCCAGCTGACCTCGCGTCAGACCCGCCTGCTGGCGAAGATCGCTCGCGACTATGACAAGGGCTACGCGCACATCAGCACCCGGCAGAACGTCCAGTACAACTGGCCTGCCCTGGAAGACATCCCGGACATCCTCGCCGAGCTGGCCACCGTGCAGATGCACGCGATCCAGACCAGCGGCAACTGCCTGCGCAACGTCACCACCGACCAGTTCGCCGGTGTCGCCGCCGACGAGTTGATCGATCCGCGCCCATGGTGCGAGATCGTCCGTCAGTGGACGACCTTCCACCCGGAATTCGCCTACCTGCCGCGCAAGTTCAAGATCGCCATCAACGGCTCGACCAGCGACCGCGCGGCCATCGAAGTGCACGATATCGGCCTGGAGCCGGTGCACAACGAAGCCGGCGAGCTGGGCTTCCGCGTTCTGGTCGGTGGCGGCCTCGGCCGTACCCCGGTAATCGGCGCTTTCATCAATGAGTTCCTGCCATGGCAGGACCTGCTGAGCTACCTGGACGCCATCCTGCGGGTTTACAACCGCTACGGCCGGCGTGACAACAAGTACAAGGCGCGGATCAAGATTCTGGTCAAGGCCCTGACGCCGGAAGTGTTTGCCGAGAAGGTCGAGGCCGAAATGGTCCACCTGCGCGGCGGCAGCAGCACCCTGACCGATGCCGAAGTGCATCGCGTTGCCAAGCACTTCGTCGATCCGGACTACAAGGCCCTCGACAACCTCGATACGCAACTGGCCGAGCTTGACCAGCAGCACCCGGGCTTCGCCCGCTGGCGCGTGCGCAACACCCTGGCGCACAAGAAGCCGGGCTACGTTGCCGTCACCCTGTCGCTCAAGCCTACCGGCGTCGCCCCGGGCGACCTGACCGACAAGCAACTGGACAAGGTCGCCGACCTCGCCGAGCGCTACAGCTTCGGCCAGCTGCGCACCTCCCACGAACAAAACATCATCCTCGCCGATGTCGAGCAGAGCGAGCTGCACACGCTCTGGCTGGAACTGCGCGAGCATGGCTTCGCCACGCCGAACATTGGCCTGCTGACCGACATCATCTGCTGCCCGGGTGGTGACTTCTGCTCCCTGGCCAACGCCAAGTCGATCCCGATCGCCGAATCCATCCAGCGCCGTTTCGACGACCTGGACTACCTGTTCGACATCGGCGAACTGGACCTGAATATCTCCGGTTGCATGAACGCCTGTGGTCACCACCACGTCGGTCATATCGGTATTCTCGGCGTGGACAAGAAAGGCGAAGAGTTCTATCAGGTCTCCCTCGGTGGCAGCGCCAGCCGTGACGCCAGCCTGGGCAAGATCCTCGGCCCGTCCTTCGCCCAGGACGCCATGCCGGACGTGATCGAGAAGCTGATTAACGTCTACGTTGAAAAACGCAACGAAGACGAGCGCTTCATCGACACCTACCAGCGCATCGGCATCGACCCCTTCAAGGAGCGCGTCTATGCAGCGAATCATTAAGAACAACCAGATCGTCGACGAAACCTGGCACCTGCTGCCCAAGGACGTGACCCTGGACCAACTGAGCAACTGCGACGACTACATCGTGCCGCTGCAACTGTGGCGCGAACACGCCCACGCCCTGAAAGCCCGCGACGGCGGCCTGGGCGTGTGGCTGGACAGCGACGAAGAAGCCGAGGAAATCGGTGAAGATGTCGCGCATTTCCAGGTCATCGCCCTGAACTTCCCGGCCTTCACCGACGGGCGCAACTATTCCAATGCGCGTCTGCTGCGTGATCGCTACAAGTTCACCGGTGAGCTACGTGCCATTGGCGACGTGCTGCGTGACCAGTTGTTCTACATGGCTCGCTGCGGTTTCGACGCTTTCGCCGTGCGCGCCGACAAAGACCCGGAAGATGCACTGCAAAGTCTCAAGGACTTCTCGGTGACCTACCAGGCCGCCACTGACGAACCGCTGCCGCTGTTCCGCCGCCGCTGATCGGTCAGGCAAAGGCCCCATTGCCGGGGAATGCCTGGTCAGTCTTCGCGAGCACGCTCGCTCCTACACCATCGACGCATGTGTAGGAACGAGCTTGCTCGCGAAGGGCTGCCCGGTAGCGGGCCTTTGTACATTCAGCCAATCCCGCCCCTAGAGTTCCTCGACCGCCTCGTCCTCCGCCTTGGTCAAGCGCGAAATACAGTCGACCTCAGCCTTGTGGTGAGCATCCCTCACGGCATTGACGACATTCAGGTAGCGCTGACCGCTCAGTTCCACCCTGCGTAACACTCCATTTCCGTCCAGCGGACTTTCACCGAGGGCGGTACTCAATACCTCCAGCACGCGCTGGTCCAGTGTGGGAACCGGGCCCTGGTAAATCTGCGCACAGTATTCCAGGTACTCCAACCCATCGGCCCATGGCGCCACGACACTTTCGAACTGCAGAGGAAAACGCCGTTTGAGGTAGCGTTGCCAACTCGCATCCGCGGCCATCCACTGTTGCCGGTTTGCAGCGGTCTCATTCACCAGCACCGCGTCCCTGACGTTCATCACCGTTCTCTTCGAAAGGTTCGCTTCCGCCCTGTAGTGCATGCCCTTCGACAGTTCGGGGTAGTTCAGCGCTTTCGCAAGGCCTTGGCGCAGTGCCAGGCGGATCTCGATGTCGTCCACATTCTCACGCATGAGCAACCCGTCACTGATGTCGTCCTGAACGGCCAGATCAGGCAGTGTCTCCTGCCTGATCAGCGCCCGGCGCCGCAACACCCGGCGCTGGGCCACAAGTTCGCTCAGGCGCTGCACTTCATGGCGCCGAAACAGTTTTCGGTAGAGGTGAACCAGCACATGGCTCAGTTCGATGTTGTTGGCCGCCTCCGCGCCAAAACGGTGAACCAGCGCAGTGGTTTCCAGCTCGCTGAAGGCATCCGTGCCGGCATCGCCGCAGGTAAACGGAAAGCTTCGGGCAATCTCGATCAGTTCCTCGCGCAGTTCGTCATGTTGCGAACTGTACTCAAGCAATTCCCAGACCCTGTCGTTCAGGCCAGATTTGTTGATCTGGTATTCCCGGGATTCGGCCAGACGGTCCAGAACGTCCATCAGTTCACTGTTACCGCGGCGAACGAACAGTTCGCTCCACAGTTCGCGCTGTTCGGCGGTACACCCCACCAGCCACGGCAAGGTCGGGTGCTGGAACTGCCCCGAGGCGTGAAAAATCGAGCCCGTGGCTTCGAGCCGCGCCACGCTCTCGGCCAGCAGCGGGTTGTAATTGACGTGCAGCCGGCTCTGATTGGTATCGCTATGCCGCAGAATCTCGGCGAAGCGGGTGTTCTCCAGCTCCGGGAGTTCAGTCATGAAGTTCGAACTCAGCTCGACCTGGCGCAAGCGGCAACGTGGCGAGCTCATCAGCCGGGAAAGGCCTTGGGGCCAGGCGGTGATGGCGCATGACTCCAGGTCCAGGTGCTGCAACATCGCCAGGTTGCCGACATCCGGCGCAAGCCCCAGCGGATTGGATGACAGTGACAGCACCCGAAGCTGCGAAAAGCGGCCGAATGCCCGTGCGCCATCGGCATCGAGGACGATCCGGTTACTGCCCAGGCTCAGACGCTCCAGCGGCAGGACCGACAATGCTTCGAGGTCGCTGGCACTCAACACCAACCCATTGAACCGCATGCTCAACCGGCACAGCGAAGGCAGGCCGCAAAGGTCGCGCAATACCGGGCCCGGAAGGCTCGCCAGGCGATTGCTGGTCAGGTTAAGCGACTGCAGTCCGTGGAACGAACGCAGGGGCGCGAACACATTCAGCGAGTTGGACAATGAATTGATACTCAGGTCGAGCGTGCTCAAGCTGGCCATGTGAGCAACCGACGCGGGAACGGTGCTCAAGTTATTGTTGAGCAATATGAGCTCACGCAACTCGCCGAAGCAGCCCAGAAAGCTCTCGGGGAGTTCTTCCAGCCCCATGCTCTCCATGTTCAGTAGTTTTATGTGATCGAATCGGGCCCCCAGTACAGGCAGCCGGGAAACGCGCTGCCCGGACAAGTCGAGGGTATGTGATCGCTCGCCGTCACCGGCAAGGCGCCAGGCCTCCTTCAGGCGCTGTCCTATCCGCCAGCGGTAATCACGCTCGATGGCACTGATCCGCAGCTCGAGCTGCCATTCGCGCAGGCTGTGTGAAAGCTCCCCGTATTCGTTTTCCAGCGCCTCGATCGCGGTGCCCAGATGCTCGTACTTCGATAGCAGACGGACCTTGAGGTCCCGTATCTGATTGCGGTTCAAGTCTGGGTAAAGCTCACTCAGCCTTCGCCCCGTTGCTTGAGTGCTCTGTGTGCCACCGAGCGTATAACCGATTCGCCCGTCAGCCAGCCGCATCGGTGAACGAAACCCTGGCTTCACCGGCTGCAGGCCCAACAACTGCGAAGCCTGCGAACGGTCGTCCGTCGCCAACCGGTACAGCAACGCCTGCAACGGCGGCTGTCCGGGCAAATCCAGCATCAGCTCGGCGCGCTTGTTGGCTGGAAGGGCTGCCAGGATGGCCGCGGCCATGGACTCGTTCTTGGCGAGCACCTGCCCGTCAACGTCGTACGTGACATAGCTCCCGTGCTCGCGCACGAACGTCCTCTTCAACGCCGCACCCGTGCCGCCTAGCTGTTCAAGCAAATGCCCGTCCGGGGTGTCTCTGCGCAGCTCGAAACGAACCCCGCCATTCCAGCTGGGCAGCTTTTCCACCAAGCGCAAGGCCAGTCGATCACTGTCCCGGTTTGCCATGGTTGACCGATACAGGCCCTCGAATGCTCGACTCAATCGAATCTGGCGCTGATACAGGCGGGCTTCCTCTGCCAGGGTCAGGGGAATCCGCTGATTGCCGTCCTCCAGGCCGCTGGCGTGGCTGAGCAGTTCATCGACGACCTCATCAGGCAGCGAGGCATACCGTTGCTGAAGAATCCGGGCCCTCGGCGACCTGGGCACCTCGCCTTGATCGTACAGGCTTTCGAATATCGTCCTCCGACGCCGGATGATACGTCTGACCAATCGCTCACGTACGACCTGCGCCCGCGTATCGGGCGCCACACCCGCGCCCAACAGGTGATTGATCTCGTCTTCATCAAGCTGCGCAACGATGGCTTCGGGCAGGCGGTTGTCAAACAGGTCCCGGGCAAGCACCTTGATCGATCGGCCCTCCGGCCAGAGCTGCCGCCCATAGGCCGTCGAAGTACCCGAGAACGCAGGCCCTTCGAACACTTCGATAACCCGCGCCGGCCAGCCCGGCAACTCTATCGCCAGCCCTGCACAGAAGCCCATGTCCACCCCGCCGGGCAAGCCGCTGCGCATGTGTTCGGCCATCCGGCTGATACGCTGATCCAGGCGCAGCCGTCGCAGGGTATCGACCAGCAACGGCGGGATCGGGGTGTTCTCCAGGTACACCCGACGCAGCATATCGTCGCTGATACCACTGATATCGGCTGCGTGCGCCAGCTCGATATCATCCAGCCCGTGAGTCACCGGGCCCATGCGGCACAACAGTTTCCGCCGGCTCCAGGTCAGGGGCTGCTCGCCCTTTGCTACCCAGGTACCCTGGCCGTTATGCCTGAGCTGCGGTTGATAGGCTTCGGCGTTGGCGGGATGGAGAATCCGCCATTCGCCATCCGCGCCCTGGGCGATCTCATGAACGCTATCGTGCAGGCGCAGGTAGCGTTTGCCGGCGAGCGCGTATACCCCCTGTGCGTCGCACACCTCTTTGGCCAGATCGACCTCACTGGCATAGGGCTTCAGGTCCGGCTTCCACAGACGAAGCTGGCCGTCCGGCCGACTGACCTGGATCAGCCCGTCCATGAATTCGCTTGAAGCGGCTCTCGACGCGTGATGACCGACCACGCCCAGCCCCGCCATCAGGGCGACATTCAACCCCACCGCTTCAAAAACCGACCAGGCCTCGTCCCGATCACCCTCCTCCCAGAGATGAACGCCATCGACCACCTGCGAGAACAATTGCTCTGCTGCCACGGCCGCCATGACCAGGTCGAGCCCGGGCACAAAGAACGCGGCGGCGTTAAGCAGGTCGAATCCCATGCTCTCCCAGTACGCCAAGCGGGCCTTGCGTGCTTGCTCATCGGCATCGGCGCTGGGGACGGCCAGCGTCCTGGCATCGGCCTTGAGCTTTTCGACATAACGGTCCTGCAGATGACCGAACAGCTCAGCCTCAATGGGCACCGCACTCAGACTGAGATTGGCGTTGGGATCAGGCTGGCGCTCATGCACGCCATTGGGCTGGCGAACCTGGTGGTACAACACCCCTTCGAGGCGGTGCATGACATGGGCTTCGCTGGCCTTGGGCACGTGCCGGCGCAACAGTGCCTGATAGTCGGGCAAGCGCAGCTTGACCCGCAGGTCGCGTATGGCAGCGCTGGCCGAGGGATACTCCTTCAATGGGCTCGACGGCGCTCCCGGCAAGTAGACCAGCAGCGGCTCAGCCCTGTCCCCTCTACCCAGCCCGCCGCTGATCAGCAACACCTGGGCCAATGCGGTCTCGAACATCGACAACTGCCAGTAACGGACCGGCCTGTCATTGAAGCGTGGGGCCCGCTCTCCTTCCAGCAACGCCAGCAGCATCTGCCGGGCCGACGGACCGATTTCCTGCTTCAGGAAGGCGATCTGCATATCAACCCGCAATTGATCCTTGCAGGCGACAACGGATTGCTCACGCACCGTGTTGCGAGTGGCAGGGCTATCGAACACCTGTGTCAGGTGCCGCTGGTACTGCCCGCCGAGGTCAAGATCGTGACACAGGCGGGCGAACCGCGCCGGCTCGATGGATAACTTCTCCCGATAGCGATAGCGAAAGCGGGGATAAGCACCCGGGCTGGCGGGAACCAGCTCCAGGCTGAACGCATCCTTGGGCGCCAGTGCGGTGCCGGCTTCGAATTCGACGTCACTGGCAAAGTTCTGCAGGGCGGCCTGCATCAGGCTTTGGCGCTGCGGAACGGTTCTGAGCATCGAGCCCGCCATGTCCGGCTCGCGGGTGATCTGGACGAATTCGTCCTTGTTCAAGTCGACCGCCACGCCCAGCGCAGCGGCGATACGCGCCTGGAGCAAGGGCTCGGCGAACTCGCCAATCCCTTTCAGCGGCTTGAGCGTGACGGCCAGGGCCTTTCTTGAGTGGCGGCGACGGGCCTGATACTCCAACAGGGCCTGACGCTCTACCTCGGGGGCGCTATTGAACCAATGCTCAGGTGCCGAGGCGCCGTTTTGCTCGGCCAACTGACTGTCGCGAAGACGCTTGAAGTCGGCAGGAGTGGAGTGCTTGAAGTAATCGGGCAAGCGCCCCTGGATAAAGGGCGCGTGCAGATCGGGGACAGCGAGGGGCTGGGCGGACGTCATCGCAGGTTTTCCTAAGGCAAATGAGCACGAAGGAAACCTGCTTGAGCTGCTGCAACGGTGCTACATACTGCTTAACGCCAGCGGCTGAGCCGGCTCCACAACCCTAGCAACGCGTTCTCGACCGAGCCGCTGGCCGCCAGCCCTACCCGTTCCTGCAGGCTTTTGCGCTCGGCATAGTGCAGGTGATAGAGGTTCGAATCACGCGCCCGCTCGCCAAGGTACTCGTCGCTGGTCTTGAGTTCGTCGACCAGTTGCTTGTTCAGCGCCGCCACGCCCAGCCAGACTTCACCGGTTGCGACATCATCGATGTGCAACTGCGGGCGATAACGCGAAACGAAGTCCTTGAACAACTGATGGGTCACATCCAGGTCTTCCTGGAATTTCTCCCGACCCTTCTCGGTATTCTCGCCGAACACCGTCAGCGTGCGCTTGTACTCGCCGGCGGTCAGCACTTCGAAGTCGATATCGTGCTTCTTCAGCAGGCGGTTGACGTTGGGCAACTGCGCCACCACGCCGATGGAGCCGAGGATGGCGAAAGGCGCACTGACGATACGCTCGCCGATGCAGGCCATCATGTAGCCGCCGCTGGCCGCGACCTTGTCGATACACACCGTCAGCGGCACGCCGGCCTGGCGAATACGCGCCAACTGGGACGCAGCCAGGCCGTAGCTGTGGACCATGCCGCCGCCGCTTTCGAGACGCAGCACCACTTCATCGCGCGGTGTTGCCAGCGTCAGCAAGGCGGTGATTTCGTGGCGCAGGCTGTCGGTGGCCGAGGCCTTGATATCGCCGTCAAAGTCGAGGACAAACACCCGCGGCTTGTCTTCCGCGGCTTTCTTCTGTTTCTTCTGTTCCTTGGCCTGCTGCTTGCGCAGGGCCTTGAACTGGTTCTTTTCCAACAGGCCCGACTCCAGGCGCTCACGCAAGTCCTTGTAGAACTCATTGAGCCGAGTAACCTGCAATTGCCCGCCGGCCTTGCGCCGTCCCTTGCCGCGAAGACCGGCGATAGCCGACAGCACAACCAGAACCGCGATCACCAGAGTGGCGGTCTTGGCGAGAAAGCTTGCGTACTCTGCAAGAAACTCCACGATAACTCCTTAGCTGACCTGCGCCGCGAGGGCGCGAAAACGATAGTGAAGCATACCGGCGCCGACAGGCCGTCGCCAGCGTAGGAAATTTCCAGCAACGCAGTTCAAACGCCCTTTTCAAACGCTTGTATGTTTTTTCGTTGACAGCCCGCCGGTGGCAACCTAACCTCGCCAAATCCTACTTACCCAGGCGTACGACGTGGGCAGCATCTACCTCATTCGACATGGCCAGGCCTCATTCGGTGCAGATGATTACGACGTGCTGTCCCCGGTCGGCACACGCCAGAGCAAAGTCCTCGGCGCACACATGGCCCAGCTTGGGCTGAGCCTGGATCGCTGCCTGGCCGGCGACTTGCGCCGCCAACAAGACACCGCGAGCCTGGCGATGGCCAGCATGCAAGCGGGCGGCGCCCTGGTGCCAACGCTTGAAACCGATGCCGCTTTCAATGAATTCGACGCCGACGCGGTGATCCGCGCGCTGCTCCCCGGCCTTCTGCCGGATGAGCCCGAAGCCCTGCATATATTGCGCAACGCCCGCGATAACCGGGCCGAGTTCCAGCGCCTGTTCGCGCTGATCGTGCAGCGCTGGCATGGCGGGCAACACGACACCGATGGCCTGGAAAGCTGGGCCGGCTTCGTCCAGCGCACCGGCGACGGCTTGCAGCGGGTCCTGGAGCAGGCCGCCAGCGGCGACAACATTGCGATCTTCACCTCCGGTGGCACCATCGCCGCCCTGCTTCACCGCGTCACCGGTATCAGCGCCAGTCAGGCTTTCGAGCTGAACTGGCAGATCATCAACACCTCGCTCAGCCAACTGAAGTTCCGTGGCGGCGAAGTGACCCTGGCCTCCTTCAACAGCCAAGCCCACGTGCGGCTATTGAGGGTGCCGGAACTCGTCACCTATCGATGAATTCCGGCTCACCGCGACCCCCTGCGTCGCTGAAATCACTTAATAAGGAAAACACCATGAGCGATGTCGCCAAAGCCGTTGAAGCCATGAAAGCCAAATTCAACCCGGCTGCCGCTGCCGGCCTGGACCTGGTCTTCGGTTTCAACATCACCGATGAAGACAAGCACTACGCCCTGATCGTCAAGGATGGCACCTGCGAAATCCAGGAAGGCGAAAACGCCGACGCCAACTGCACCTTGGTGCTGGACAGCGAAACCCTGAAAGGCATCGTCAGCGGCGAAACCGACGGCATGCAGGCCTTCATGGGCGGCAAGCTGCGCGTCGAAGGCGACATGATGCTCTCGATGAAGCTCAGCGAGCTGTTCCCGGCCTAAGCATCACGCCCATGGCGAAAAAAGAACCGAAGCCCTCACCCGCTTCGGTTTTTTTTCGCCCGCGAATCGGGCGGCATCAGGTGCGTTGATCGACCGGCAACACCCACGCCAATAAGGCATGGCGACGCTTGGCAGGTACTCACGCGAGAATTAGATTAGCCAATGTTCCATGGCTACCAAAATAAGGGAAAAGCATGACGCTCACCGACCAGTCCACCCAGGTCCGCCCCGGCGAAGAACTCGATCCCACCCTGATCGACCCGTACCTGAAGGCGAACATCCCCGGCCTCAGCGGTGTTCCGACCATCAGCCAGTTCCCCGGCGGCGCCTCCAACCTGACCTACCTGGTGACCTACCCGGAGCGCGAATTCGTGCTGCGCCGGCCGCCCTTCGGCCACAAGGCCAAGTCGGCCCACGACATGGGTCGCGAGTTCCGCATCCTCAACCAGCTCAACGCCGGTTTCCCGTATTGCCCCAAGGCCTACGTGCACTGCACCGACGCGTCGCTGATCGGTGGCGAGTTCTACGTGATGGAGCGGGTCAAGGGCATCATCCTGCGCTCCGACCTGCCGCCTGAACTGGGCCTCGACGCCCAGCGCACCGAGGCGCTGTGCAAAAGCTTTATCGATCGCCTGGTGGAACTGCACCAGGTCGATTACCACACCTGCGGCCTGGCCGACCTGGGCAAGCCGGACGGCTATGTGCAGCGCCAGATCGAAGGCTGGAACACCCGCTACGAAAAGGCCCTGACCCCCGACGCGCCGCGCTGGGAAGCGGTGATCGCCTGGCTGCGCGAGAAAATGCCGGCGGACCATCACCGCCCCGGCATCATCCATAACGACTACCGTTTCGACAACGTGATCCTCGACGCGGAAAACCCGATGCGCATCATCGGCGTGCTGGACTGGGAAATGACCACCATCGGCGACCCGTTGATGGACCTGGGCAACACCTTGGCCTACTGGATCGAAGCCAATGACCCGGCGCCGGTGCAACTGATGCGTCGCCAGCCGAGCAATGCCCCCGGCATGCTCACCCGCCGCCAGTTCGTCGACTACTACGCCGAACGCGCGGGCATCGAGATCACCAACTTCGACTTCTACTACACCTACGGCCTGTTCCGCCTGGCCGGGATCGTCCAGCAGATCTACTACCGCTTCTACCACGGCCAGACCCAGGACAAACGCTTCGCCCAGTTCATCCACATGAACAAGCTGCTGGAACACATGAGCCTGCAGGTCATCAAAGCGTCCAGCCTCTGACAACTACAACAAGGAACCGCCCATGTCCAAGACCCAACTGTTCGACCTCGACGGCAAGATCGCCTTCGTCTCCGGCGCCAGCCGCGGCATCGGCGAGGCCATCGCCCACCTGCTGGCCCAGCAAGGCGCGCATGTGATCGTCTCCAGCCGCAAACTGGACGGCTGCCAGCATGTCGCTGACGCCATCATCGCCGCCGGCGGCAAGGCTACCGCCGTTGCCTGCCACATTGGCGAAATGGAGCAGATCGGCGCTGTGTTCGCCGGTATTCGCGAGCAGTTCGGTCGCCTGGACATCCTGGTCAACAATGCCGCCACCAACCCGCAGTTCTGCAACGTGCTGGACACCGACCTCAGCGCCTTCCAGAAGACCGTGGACGTGAACATCCGCGGCTACTTCTTCATGTCGGTGGAAGCCGGCAAGCTGATGCGCGAGAACGGCGGCGGCAGCATCATCAACGTCGCCTCGATCAACGGCGTCTCGCCAGGCGTGTTCCAGGGCATCTACTCGGTGACCAAGGCCGCCGTGATCAACATGACCAAGGTCTTCGCCAAGGAATGCGCGCCGTTCGGCATCCGCTGCAACGCCCTGCTGCCGGGCCTGACCGACACCAAGTTCGCCTCGGCGCTGGTGAAGAACGAGGCCATCCTCAATACCGCGCTGCAACAGATCCCGCTCAAGCGCGTGGCCGATCCGAAAGAGATGGCGGGCGCGGTGCTGTATCTGGCCAGCGATGCGTCGAGCTACACCACGGGTGTGGCGTTGAATGTGGATGGAGGGTTCCTGTCCTGATTTTTCGGGCCTCATCGCTCCGGCTCGGCACCCCACAAGCCAGCGATGAGGCCCTCAACCCAACACAAAACCTGACGACAGCGGTAACATACAGCCCTTCCGGCGAGCCCATTCCCGCCTGCCCCTGTCGCTCAAGAAATCCCCATGCCTTTCGAACTCAGCGTTGACCTCACCACCCTCGCCATTCTCGCCGCCGTAGCCTTCGTTGCCGGTTTCATCGATGCCATCGCCGGCGGTGGCGGCCTGCTGACCACGCCCGCCCTGCTCACCGCCGGGATGCCGCCGCACCTGGTGCTGGGCACCAACAAGCTCAGTTCCACGTTCGGTTCGGCCACCGCCGGCTTCACCTACTACCGGCGCAAGCTGTTCCATCCGGGGCAGTGGAAGCACGCTCTGGTGGGCACCCTGGTAGGTGCGCTGATCGGCGCGGTCATCGCCCACTACCTGCCGGCAGAATGGCTGAACAAGATGTTGCCGGTGGTGGTCTTCGCCTGCAGCGTTTATCTGCTGTTCGGCGGCACGCCAAAGGCGCCGCTGGACGCCGATGCGCCCATCAAGAAGAAATGGCAGTTCCCGCAGGGTTTCACCCTCGGTTTCTATGACGGCGTCGCGGGCCCCGGCACAGGCGCCTTCTGGACCGTCAGCACGCTGCTGATCTACCCCATCGACCTGGTCAAGGCCAGCGGCGTAGCGCGCAGCATGAACTTCGTCAGCAACGCGGCGGCGCTGTCGGTGTTCATCTTCTCGGGTCAGGTGGATTGGCTGGTGGGGCTGTCGATGGGCTCGGCGTTGATGGTCGGCGCCTTCTTCGGTGCCCGAACCGCCATCAGCGGCGGTTCGAAGTTCATTCGCCCAGTGTTCATCACCGTGGTGCTGGCGCTGACCGTGCGCCTAGCGTGGCAGCACTGGTTCGGCCAGGCCTAAGCGCCGCGCCACATAGAGGTCGATCAGGTAGCGGGCGATGGAGCGCCCGGCCGGCAGTGGCGGCAGCGCATCGATGCGGAACCACTGGGCGTCCTCGATCTCGTCCGGCTGCATGACAATCTCGCCACCCGCGTACTCGGCATGGAAGCCCAGCATCATCGAGTGCGGGAACGGCCAGCACTGGCTGCCGACGTACTGGATGTTCTGCACCTCGATCGCCACTTCCTCGCGCACCTCGCGCACCAGACAATCCTCCGCCGACTCGCCCGGCTCGGCAAAGCCGGCCAGGGTGCTGTAGACGCCGGTGACAAAGCGCGGCGAACGCGCCAGGAGGATTTCGTCGCCACGGGTGACAAGCACGATCATGCTCGGGGAAATCCGCGGGTAGCTGCGCAGATCACAGGGCTGGCAGTACATCGCCCGCTCCAGCGGCACCTGGGTCATGGCCTGGCCGCAACTGCCGCAGAAGCGGTGCTCGCGGGCCCAGGTGGAAATCTGCGCGGCATAGCCGAGGATCTTGTAGGTATCGAAGTCGCCGTCCAGCATGAACTGACGCAACCCTTGCCAGCGGCACCCCGACAACGCCTGGGCGCCGTGCAACTCGATCAGGTAGACCGGCTGGCCATCGTAGTGGCCAATACCGTGTTCGAAGCGGATATCCAGCTCCTGGCGCTTGAGCCAGTCGCGGGGGAACAGCGCGCCGTTGGCGTCCAGCATGAATCCTTCGGCGCTGCGCACGACCGCCAGGCCGCCATTGAGAGTCGTATCCAGTACCGCTGTGGTCCAACGCGCTGACATGTTCCCTTTCCTTAGCGGGTCGCCGCCCTGCTCAGTCGGCGAACTCCGGCTTCTGTTTGCTCATGTGGGCGGCCACGGCCACCCGCAGGTCGGTGGATTGCAGCATGGCGGCGTTCCAGGTGGCGATGTACTCGAGCCCGTCGTCGATCCGGTGATCGCGCATATAGCTGAGCATCTCCTTGGTGCCGGCCACGGCAATCGGGGATTTTCCCGCAATTTCCGTGGCAATGGCAAAGACTCCGTCAAGCAGGCTGCCGTGATCGTCGAACGTCCGGTTGACCAGGCCGATGCGCCGCGCCTCTTCCGCGTCGATGGTGCGCCCGGTGTAGGCCAGTTCGCGCACCAGGCCATCGCTGATGATCCGCGGCAAACGTTGCAGGGTGCCGACGTCGGCGGCCATGCCCATGTCGATTTCCTTGATGGAGAACTGGGCATCGCTGGCGGCATAGCGCATGTCACAGGCGGCGATCAGGTCGATGGCGCCGCCGATGCAATAACCCTGGATCGCCGCCAGCACCGGCTTGCGGCAATTGTCGACGGCGTTGAAAGAGGCTTGCATCTGCAGGATCTTGCGGCGCAACAGGCGGGCGTTGCGGCCGACGTCCTTGCCCAGCTCGTTGGCCACCGAGGCCAGCAGCATCAGGTCGATGCCCGAGGAAAAGTGTTTACCGGCGCCGCTGATGACCACCACCCGTACGGCATCGGTCTCGTCGATCCACTGGAAGATTTCGACGATCTCGCTCCAGAACGCGGCGTTCATGGCGTTGATCTTTTCCGGGCGGTTGATCTGGACGTGGGCGATGTTGTTCGACAGCTCGACCTTGAACGCGGTGTAGTCGGTCACGGCGACGCTCCTTGAGCAGCAGATGTAGGAAAGCTCGGACTATATCGCAACCGCCACGCCGCACTTGTGCCAAAACCGGGACTGCGTGCCTTGATCTTGAGTGACGCTTGCGGCACCGTGCGCAGTTCTTTGAATCATTAGGAAACACCTTCATGCCCCGCTCCCTGGCCGGCGCCTTGGCCCACAATTTCCTCGGCCAATCGCCGCGCTGGTACAAGGCCACCTTGTGCCTGTTCCTGCTGCTCAATCCGCTGCTGCTGTTCACCCTCGGTCCGGTAGTCACCGGCTGGGTGCTGGTGGTGCAGTTCATCTTCACCCTGGGCATGGCGCTCAAATGCTACCCGCTGATGCCCGGCGGCCTGCTGCTGGTCGAGGCCCTGCTGCTGGGGATGACCACGCCACAGGCGCTGTACGAAGAACTGCAGCACAACTTTCCGGTGATCCTGCTGCTGATGTTCATGGTGGCCGGGATCTACTTCATGAAGGATCTGTTGCTGTTCGCCTTCTCGCGTATTTTGTTAGGAATAAAGTCCAAGTCATTGCTTTCAATGACTTTCTGCTTCCTTTCTGCTTTCCTGTCCGCCTTCCTCGATGCACTGACCGTGACCGCAGTGATCATCAGCGCCGCAGTCGGTTTCTACGCCGTCTATCACCGCGTGACCTCCGGCAGCAATCCGCGGGGTGAAGCACAGATCGACAGCGACCAACAGATTCCCGAACTGGCCCGGGAAGACCTGCAGCAATTCCGCGCCTTCCTGCGCAGCCTGCTGATGCACGGCGCCGTGGGCACCGCGCTGGGTGGCGTGTGCACGCTGGTGGGCGAGCCGCAGAACCTGCTGATCGGGCATGAGATGGGCTGGCACTTCCAGGACTTCTTCCTCAAGGTCGCGCCAGTGTCGCTACCGGTACTGGCGGCGGGTCTGGTGACCTGCGTGCTGCTGGAGAAGCTGCGCTGGTTCGGCTACGGCACCTTGCTGCCGGACCGCGTGCGCCAGGTACTCGCCGCCTACGCCGCCGAAGACGATGCCCAGCGCACCGCCCAGCAACGCGCCGCGCTGCTGGTGCAGGGGATTGCCGCGCTGATCCTGATCGTCTGCCTGGGGCTGCACATTGCCGAAGTGGGGCTGATCGGCCTGCTGGTAATCGTGCTGATCACCTCGTTCACCGGTATCACCGACGAGCACCGCCTGGGCCGGGCGTTCCAGGACGCCATGCCGTTCACCTCGCTGCTGGTGGTGTTCTTCGCCGTGGTCGCGGTGATTCATCAGCAGGCGCTGTTCACCCCGCTGATCCAGGCGGTGCTGGCGCTGCCGGCGGAGCAGCAGCCGGGCATGCTGTTCATCGCCAACGGCCTGCTCTCGGCCATCAGCGATAACGTGTTCGTCGCCACCATCTACATCACCGAGGTCAAGCAGGCGTTCCTCGACGGTGCCATGAGTCGCGAGCATTTCGAAACCCTCGCCGTGGCGATCAACACCGGCACCAACCTGCCCAGCGTGGCCACGCCGAACGGCCAGGCGGCGTTCCTGTTCCTGCTGACCTCGGCTATTGCGCCGCTGATCCGGCTATCTTACGGGCGGATGGTGTGGATGGCGTTGCCGTATACCGTTGTCATGGGCGGCTTGGGCTGGTGGGCTGTGACCTACTGGTTGTGACGCGCAAATCCTCGAAGAACGCCTTCTTCCCATCCACCTGCACCGAAGCCCGGGGCAGGTTTGCCTGCTCCCCGTTAGGCACTTCCACGTGCCAGTAGCAGTGGCGCACCGCCCGGGTAATCGCGACATAGGCCAGCCGCAGGATCTCTTCCTTCTGCGCCGTATCGAAGGCTTCCGGATCACCCGAGCGGCCCAGTCCCGCCAGTCGGTAGACCTGATTCTTGTACGGCGAACGGGTCACATACTGGCAATCCCCGAGCATGAACACCGCGTCCGCCTGCAGGCCCTTGGCGCTGTGATAGGTCAATTGCCGCAGCCGGCGCTGCCCAGGCGGCAAGCTAGAATCCACATTAACAACAGACTGAATATGCTCTGAAATCAATGCCTTATCAGAACCTTTTCGAAACAGGATCATGATCGAATCGCCGCGCCGGTAGTGCTCCATCACCTGCTGCGCCAGCGCTGCCTCGTCCCGCTCCTGCACCTGCACCGGCCAACGCTCTTCAGCCGCCGCCCCCACCGCCTTGGCCTTTTTGCCGGTAATCGACGGCGCGGACTTCACGATGTGCTCGGCGGCGTCGATGATGTGCTGGTGGCTACGGTAGTTGTCGGTGAGCATCACCCGGGTGCTGGAAGGCGCAACGAAGGTCTTGGCGAACTCCATGAAGTACTTCGGCGAGCTGCCGCGCCAGCCATAGATCGACTGCCAGTCATCGCCCACGCAGAGCAGCGAGGAATGCTGCGCTTTGCGCCCGACCTGCATGGCTGGCCCACGACGACGGATCTCACGCAGGCTGGCCCGCAGCCAGGAAACGATCTGCGGCGAGACGTCCTGGAACTCATCGATCATCAGGTGCGCCAGCGGCCGTAGCAGCGGGTCGGGCAGCAGGCGCAGGTTCTCGGGGTTGTTCTCGCCGAACAGGGCGAACATGCGGTTGTAGCTCATCACCGGCGGCGACTGCCCCAGCAGATGGTCCTCCAGCGCCTTCCAGTACAGGCTCAGGGCCTCGAAGAACTGCGCATCGCTATCGCCCTGCGGGAAGCTCATGCCACTCACCGCGACCGCGACATCCAGCCCCAGGTTTTCGATAAAGCCCGCCGCCGTGACGAAAGCATCCAGCAACGGCACCGCGGCCAACTCGCCCTTGACCTTGTAGTCGAAGCCCGGCCCGGCCACCGCATCGCCCGCCAGGGACGCCGTCAGGCGCTTGGCGGCAGCATAGTTTTCCAACCAAATCACAGGCTTATCGCAGAAAGCTTGAAACAGGGTGCGCTTGATCACCCACTCCGCCCACACCGGCAGCTTGGCGCTCGGGCGTTTGTACTGCTGGTTTTCCCCGGGATCGAAGCCCAGCACCACCCAGGCATCCAGCTCGGCGATATGACCATGGAAGTGGAAACGGCTGCCGTTGATTTCGACCGTCTCACGGCTCGGCTCGATGCCCTTGATGGGCCAGGCACCGGCGCCAAACCACAGGTCTTCGATGGTGTCGCACAGTTCTTCATCGCGACTGGCCGAGAGCTGGGTCACCGCCATGCGTTTCTGCACGTCGGGATGGTCTTTTTCCAGCGACTTCAGTTGCACCGCCTCGCGGCGCAGCCCGCCGATCAACGCGGCAAAACGCGGATTGGCCCGCAGCAGGTCGCGGTAGCACAGGTTGAGTTGCTGACGCTGGGCGTCGTTGATGCGCAGGTCGAAGGGGTTGCTCTCGGCATCGGCTTCCGCGCCGGCGGGCAGCTCGCTGCCGAGGGTCTCGAAAGCGCGCACCTGGCTGAATCCCGGCAGGCTGCGCACCAGCGGCAGGATCCGCGAGTGGAAGGTGCGCACCAGCTCCCGCGCCTGCGCCGGGTTCAACGCCACCTGCCAGAGGCTGAACACCTGCAGCAGACGGGCAATGAAGTCCTTGCGCGACTCGCGGGTGAACGTCACCACGGTCATGGCGTCCAGCTCGTAGCCGAGATAGTGGCGCAGCAGCAGGATGCGCAGCACCAGGGACGTGGACTTGCCCGCTCCCGCGCCGGCGATGACACAAGTGGAAGGCGTGTCGCTGAAGATCATCTTCCACTGCGCGGCGCTGGGTTGGGCGTGCTCCGGCAGGTGCCGGGCGACATCGGCCTTGAAGCGCTTCTTCAGCTCGGCGGTGAGCGGCAGGCGCCAGTCGTCGAACAGGCTGTCGTCAAGGCCGGGAATGCCATGGCCGTCGGGGCGAGTGTCGCGGATCACCAGCACCTGACGCCCGGCTTCGTAGCCATCGACACGCCCCTGGTCGTAACCCTCGCGCAGGCCATCAGCGTGGCCAGTGCGCTGACCACTGGCATGGCCCTGGAACCACGAATCACGGTGTTGCGCCCGCAGGCGGTTGAGGCCACGGCCAAGCAGGCGCGCGGTGAGGCGCCGAATCCACGGCAACTGGGCGGGAGGGGTCAATTCGAGGGGTTGCGGGGGAAGCTTGTCTGACACACCGGCTCCGGCTGGAAAATCACATAAGCCGGAAGTTTTACCCCATTCGGGCGCAATGGGACAGAACTGATTGTCTGGAAAATCAGGGAATTAGCAGAGGGATTTGAGAAAGGTCATCGCTGCGGCAAGGCGCCCGGCAAGCCGGCTCCCACAAGGTGGAAGCCGGCTTGCCGGCGATCGGGGTCAGGAAATCGCCTTGTCCACCAGCTCCTGCGCCTCGCTCACCAGACGCTGCAGGTGCGCATCGTCGATAAAGCTTTCGGCGTAGATCTTGTAGATGTCTTCGGTGCCCGACGGCCGCGCGGCGAACCAGCCGTTGGCGGTCATCACTTTCAGGCCGCCGATGGCCTGGTCGTTGCCCGGCGCATGGCTGAGGATCTGCTGGATCGGCTCGCCCGCCAGTTCGGTGGACTTGACCTGCTCCGGCGCCAGCTTGCCCAGCAGGGCCTTCTGCTGCGGGTTGGCCTTGGCCTCGACGCGGGTGGCGAACGGCTCGCCCAGTTCGGCGGTCAGTTCGGCATAGGCCTGGCTCGGGTCACGGCCGGTACGAGCGGTAATTTCAGCCGCCAACAGTGCCGGGATCAGGCCGTCCTTGTCGGTGGTCCAGACGCTGCCGTCCTTGCGCAGGAACGACGCACCCGCGCTCTCCTCGCCACCGAAGCCCAGCGAGCCGTCGAACAGGCCGTCGGCGAAGAACTTGAAACCCACCGGCACTTCGTACAGGCGACGGCCCAGACGCGCGGTGACCCGGTCGATCAGGCCACTGCTGACCACGGTCTTGCCGACCGCGGCATCGGCACGCCACTGCGGACGGTTCTGGAACAGGTAGTCGATGGCCACGGCCAGGTAGTTGTTCGGCGCCAGCAGGCCACCGGTCGGAGTGACGATGCCGTGGCGGTCGTGGTCCGGGTCGCAGGCGAAGGCCACGTCGAAACGGTCACGCAGGCCAATCAGGCCTTGCATGGCGTACGGCGAGGACGGGTCCATGCGGATCTGGCCGTCCCAGTCCACCGACATGAAGCGGAAGGTCGGATCGACCTCGGCGTTGACCACTTCCAGGTTGAGCTTGTAGTGATCGGCGATTGCCGACCAGTAGCGCACGCCCGCGCCGCCCAGCGGATCGACGCCCAAGCGCAGGTTGGCACCGCGAATGGCATCGAAATCGATGACGTTGACCAGATCGGCGACGTAGCTGCCGACATAGTCATGGCGATGGGTGGTGGCCGCCTTCAGTGCCTGCTCGTAAGGCAGGCGCTTGACGCCCTTGAGGCCGTCGGCCAGCAGTTCGTTGGCCTTGGCCTCGACCCACTTGGTCACATGGCTGTCGGCCGGGCCGCCATTGGGCGGGTTGTACTTGAAGCCGCCACTCTGCGGCGGGTTGTGCGACGGCGTGATGACGATGCCGTCGGCAAGGCCGGCGGTGCGGCCGCGGTTGTAGCAGATGATCGCGTGGGACACGGCCGGGGTCGGGGTGTACTCGTCGTCCTTCGACAGCATCACTTCGACGCCATTGGCCGCCAGCACTTCCAGAGCACTGGCCAGGGCCGGGGTCGACAGCGCGTGGGTGTCGGCGCCGATGAACAGCGGGCCATCAATGCCCTGGGCCTGGCGGTACAGGCAGATGGCCTGGCTGATAGCCAGCACATGGTTCTCGTTGAAACTCAGGTCGAAGGAACTGCCGCGATGGCCGGAGGTGCCGAAGGCGACCCGCTGGGTGGCCACGCCCACATCGGGCTGGCCAGTGTAGTAAGCGGTCAACAGACGCGGGATATCGACCAGTACGGAAGCGGGAGCCAACTTGCCAGCCAGAGGACTGAGCTTCATGCAAAACCTCAAGAAAAGAGTTTCGGGGTGATGAAATCACGCAGTTTACTGGCACTTCGACTACAAGGCGACGATGAAGATCCACGCCACCTGACTATTTATCCTGAGGCGCCCACCAGGCCGGAAACATCCCTTGCACGCGGGCTTCAGCGAAACGGTCGTCGATCAGCATGACGGTGCCACGATCCTCGGTGCCACGGATCACCCGCCCGGCCGCCTGGATCACCTTGCGCACACCTGGGTAGAGATAGGTGTAGTCGAAGCCTGAACTGAACAATGCCGCCATGCGCTGTTTGAGTTGCTCGTTCACCGGATTGACCTGGGGCAGCCCGAGGGTGGCGATGAAGGCGCCGATCAAGCGCGTTCCCGGCAGGTCCACGCCCTCGGCGAACGCCCCGCCGAGCACCGCAAAACCAATGCCGTGGCCGTTTTCGACAAAGCGATCGAGAAAGCCCTGACGCTGCTCTTCATCCATGCCCGAGGATTGCGACCACTGCTCGATGCCCGGATAACGCTCGGCCAGCAGCGCCGACACCTGCTGGAGGTATTCGAAGCTGCTGAAGAACGCCAGGTAATTACCCGGCTGATCGCGAAACTGGCGGGCAATCAGTTCAACGATGGGCGCCAGGGAAGCCTGGCGGTGCTGGTAGCGGGTGGACACCTCGCTGACGATACGCACCTGCAACTGCTCGGCCACGAAAGGCGATTCGACCTCCAGCCAGGCCGTGTCGGCAGGTATGCCCAGCAGGTCGGCGTAGAAATGCCGTGGGCTGAGCGTGGCGGAAAACAGCACGGCGCTGCGCGCGGCGGCGAAACGCGGGGCCAGCAGCGGTGCCGGCACCACATTGCGCAGGCACAGGGTCGAAAGGCTGCGGCGCCCTGCCCCGTTGCGCTTGCTGATGTCGAACAGGAAGTGCTCGTCGAACACCTCGCTCAAACGCAGGAACTGCAAAGACTGGAAGAAAAACTGCAACAGCGCCGGGTCCACCGCCTGGGGCGTGCGATTCATCAATTCCTGGACCAGACCGACGCAGCGCAGCAACGCCTTGAGAAACGCCGTCGGCAGCTCGTTGCCCGCCTGATACGGCGCCACCTGGTCCTTGTGCAGGCGGTTCCATTCGCGGTTGAGGCTCTGCAAGGCGCTGGCCATGCCCGCCGGCGGTTCGCGGCGCAAGGCCTGCAACTGGCCCTGGTCAAGGCTGGCGCTGTACATCTGCCGCGCCCGCTCCACCAGGTTGTGCGCCTCGTCCACCGCCAGCGCCAGACGCCATTGATCGGTCTGGGCAAGGCCGAACAGCAACGCACTCTGTTCGAAGTAGTAGTTGTAGTCCGCCACCAGCACATCGACCCAGCGTGCCAGTTCCTGGGCGAGGTAGTACGGACAGACCTGATGAGCCAGGGCCAGTTCGCGGACCTGGGTTTTGTCCAGCAGCGGCAGGCGCATCGCTGCCTCGCGGGCGGCTGGCAGGCGGTCATAAAAGCCTTTGGCCAACGGGCAGGCGTCGCCGTGGCAGGCGGTGCCGGGGTATTCGCAGGCTTTGTCGCGAGCGACCAGCTCCAGGCTACGCAGGGCCAGCTCGGGATCGGCCGCCATTACCTGACGCAGCGCATCCAGGGCCAGCCCGCGGCCCGGGGTCTTGGCGGTGAGAAAGAGGATCTTGTCCAGCGGCTGGCGGGGCATGGCCTTGAGCAACGGAAACAGCGTGCCGAGGGTTTTGCCGATGCCCGTGGTGGCCTGGGCCATCAGGCAGCGTCCGGTGCTGACCGCCTTGTACACGGTCTCGGCCAGCTCCCGTTGCCCCTTGCGAAACGCCGGCCAGGGAAAGCCCAACGCCTGCAGCCCGGCATCGCGCAGCGTCAGGCGCCGGCTTTGTTGCTCGGCCCACTGTACGAAGCGTCCGCATAGCTGGTGGAAATAGGCTTCGAGCTCGGCGGCGCTGGCGGTGCATTCGAAACGGGTTTCCTGGTCGCTGTCGACATCCAGGTAGACCAGCGCCAGGTTGATCGTTGCCAGGTTGCGCTGCTGGCACATCAGCCAGCCATAGACCCGCGCCTGTGCCCAGTGCAATTGCCGGTGGTTGTCCGGCTGGGTGTTCAGGTCACCGCGATGGGTCTTGATCTCTTCCAGGCAATTGCGGCCCGGCGCATAGCCGTCGGCACGGCCACGGACTTCAAGGCTGCCGAATACCCCGTCCAGCGCAACCTCGGCCTCGTAGTCGCTGCCGCGCCGCCCCACCACCCGGCGATGCCCGGCCACCCCTTCCTGCGCAGTGGGTGACGGGGTAAACCGCAGGTCCAGGTCGCCGACCTTGGCGGTGAACTCGCACAAGGTGCGCACCGCCACCCGATAGCTCACGGGCTCGCCCATTCGACGTGGCAGACATCCACCGGCAGCCCGTGGGTGGAGCAGAATTCGATCCAGCGCAGCTGGTTGTCCTGCAGGCGGTCGCCGGGGCCTTTTACCTCGATCATCCGGTAGCGTTTCTCTTCGGGCCAGAACTGGATCAGGTCGGGCATGCCGGCGCGATTGGCCTGGATATCCTCCAGCAAACGCAGGAAACACTGCTTGAGGTGCGCGGGCGGCAGGCATTCCAGTGCCTGTTCCAACAATCCCAGGGTCAGCAGTTCCCAGTACACGAACGGTGATTGCAGGCCGTGCTTGGCGGCGTAGTTGGCGAGAATGGTCTGGCGGTAGCGGCCATCCTCCAGTTGCCCGAGGCAATCGGCGAACAGCTCCGCGCGGCGAGCCTGGAAGCCGGCATCCAGCAGGTCTTGCGGGCCGCTCTGGAACGGGTGGAAGAACGCACCGGGCAGCGGCGCGAAGATCGCGCTCCAGCACAGCAGGCCGAACAGGCTGTTGAACAGGGTGTTCTCGACATAGTGAACCGGCGCCGCCTCGGCCTGTTCCAGGTGAACCTGGACGGCCCGCTCCACGCCCAGTGCCGCCAGCTCCTGCGAGAGACACAGGTCCAGGCGACTGATTACGTGCGGCTTGCGCCGTGACTGCGGCGGACCGCCGAGCTTGCGCTTGAGCCGCGGCAAAATCCGGCTCAGCGCCTGAGCTTCGGCGGCGTTGCCCGGCTGCTCCGAGGCCAGCAGCGCCAATTCGAGGGCTGCGGGGTAATCGCCGCTGCGCTCGAGCACGCGGATATGCCGCTCCCGCGCCTGCGGGTGGGCGCAGTCCGGATAGATCAGCAACGCCCGCGGCCAGTCGCCCTGGCGCTCGCAGTGGTAGGCAAGCTGGTATTGAACGCGTGCCCGGCGGCGCTCCAGCCACGGGTTGGCCGTGCTCAGGGCGGCCAGCTGTCCGAGCAACAGGTCGATATCCGGTTCGCTTTCCAGTTGCTCGGCACAGGCATGCAACGTCAGGCACAACTCGATATCGGCCCGCTCGCGCAAGGCCCGGGAATCAGTGCTGAAACCCACTTGCTCATAGCGCAGCAAACCCAGGTCGGCGAGGACGAACTCGGACCAATCCTGATAGAGATTGCCGAAGAACATCAGCCGCAGACGGTCGCAGAGCGCCTGCTGGCGCAGCACATAGATCGCCTCCTCGCAGTCCGGCCACCACTGCCGTAACGGCCGCGGCTCGGGAAACTGCTCGTGCAACTGCTCGAACAGCTCGTGCTTGGCGGCTTTGGGTCGGCTCAGCACGGCGGCAAAACAGGTACTGATTTCCTCCTTGAGCAATACCTCGAACAGCGCATCCAGCCCCAAGGGCGCGTCATCATCGACCCAGCCCAGCGCCAGCAAGGGTTCCAGCGCCTCGCGGGGCGCACCTATCTCGGCGTAGACCAGCCGGCGCTCACGGAACAGCACGCCTTTGCGCATCACCATCCGCACCAACAACGCCTGGCTGGCCTGCGGCAGGCGCTCGAATTGCTCGATGAAGGCGTGTTCGCCGGCATCCAGCAAATCGGTGTAGCGCGCACGCAGCCAGTCCAGCACTTGGCGGAAATTGTGCAAGTAATAAAGCGGGTCGTTGACGGAGTGGGCGATCACGAGCGGTGCAACCAACGGAAAACGGACACTGGTTATACATACAGATCAGCGCTATTGGCAACCGCACAAGATCAATGGTCGGGCGCGTCCGCGCATGCCTCGATCAGCGCCTTGCGCCGATACAGCGCCTGCAGCGTGGCCATTGGCAGCCCACTGGTGCCGGTCAGCCATTGCACCACCGACTCCGACGACGGCTGCCCGTGCAGGGCCTTGTGCAGATAAGGCAACGCCACCACCATCCCCGGGTGACAGCGCCGCAAAAAGCCCTCCAGCGCCCTGCCCTGGCTGACGAAGGGCGAGAACAGCAGGCAGATCAGTTGCGCCTCGCTGGCACCAAACGCCTGCGAGGCAAAATCTCCGGCAAGACGCCTTACCTGCAACAGGTCATCGGCCTTCTGCCAGGGCCCGAGCAACTGTTCACGCAGGGCCATCGGCAATTGCTCGCGCTGCATCCCCTCTTGCGCACGTCGCAAGCAGTCTTCAAGCCCATCCTGATAGCAGCGCCCGTCGACGAACTCGCTGCGCAGGCCCTGCAGATGCGCGCGCAACAACGGGTTGCCGGGCTCCGTGACGGGAAACGCGAACGACCATTCATCGTGGCGGTAGCGCAGCAATTCGAGCAGAAGCTGCCCGGAGCCACAGGACGGGTCGTGGACCAGGTCGTCCACGGCGATAAAGCGCGGCATGCGGCTGCGAGGTTCGGGCGCTTCGGGCTTTTCCGCTACACCATCGACAGATGCAGGCGCCCGGTATTCCTGGCGCACAGCGCAGGCCAGCTCGAACAAGGCGCGAGGAAAGGCCTCGACCGGCCGCACCCGCGGCAGCCCGACCTCACGCATCATCCGCAGGGCACCGGCAAGAAAGCGCTTGCGCCGTGGACCGGGGTCACCGCTGACCAGCACGTCGACACCGCCGTTCCAGGCTGCGCCGAGGCGATGCAGGTCGGCCAGGTCGAGGTAATGGCGGTGGGTCAGGGCCAGGTGCGGGTGGCCCGGCGTCAGATGACCCGCCATCAGCACCGCGTGGCGGTCCGCCTGCTGCTGCGGCCGGGAAATTGCCTGACGGGCATCGAAGGGACGCACCTGGCCATCATCGACCATCAGCAGCTCGACCCGCGGATCGTCATGCACCACCAGCGCGGCGAACGCCCGCTCGATGTTGCTCAGCACGACGGCGGGCATATCGGTATGCCGCGCCGTGGCCACCCGCAGGTTGAACGTGCCGGGCGAGCGCGCCGCCAGGCTCAGTTGCGCAGCCCTGAGAAAGGCCAGCGTGTGGGTGCTGTCCTGACTGCCGGTGTGCACCAGCATGACCTTCAACCCATGGATGCATTCAAGACCTCCGGCAATCACCATTAGCCGCTGGATCAGCAACTGCAAGGACGCGCGTTGGCCCTGGGTCAGGCGTTCGAGCAGTCGCTGCAGGACTTGCTGATAGACATATTGCATGGCTTGGTCATGAATCGCGCCCATAGTATTTCCCTGATATTTATTGCAACTATTGAAAACTGGAAACACACCCGAAAAGATGCCCAAAGAAGAAACTCTCCTTCTCTTCGGATTCAATTTTTACTTTCAATGTAGGAATCTAATTCCAGCTTGCAGGAAGTTTCTTACATCCCAACCAACACACTTAAACACGCACTCCCGACAGGCTTCGCCGGAAGCCCCGACACCCGGAACGCGCCTGCTCCGGCTGGAATTCAAGGCAATCAATAATTCAACGTACATATCTCGCTCCTTGAGACGACAACGGCAAGGCGGGTTTGATTACGTGCGGGAAGTCCTCTGCGGCCTGATGCAACTGATACTTTTGCACAGCGCAGCGTAATTCTACGGACACTGGAATACCTTTATTCCCACAGCAACAACATAGCCGAAGCAAAGTCCTTAGTCCGCATAAGACTAATAGGAAATTTCTGAAATTTTAGGAGGTAAATTTCACAAAAAAGCCCGAGCATATTCTCGGGCTTTGCAGGAGGGAGCTGAAAATGCTGTCAGGCGTCGGGCAGTTCCAGTACTACACGGCCACCACACGGGCACTCGTCCATATGCCGGTGAGCGTCGACGACACGCTCGAACGGGTAGACCTGGATGATTTGCGGCAGCAACTGGCGGTCAGCGGTGAACTGGTTGATATCCCGCAGCGCCCGGTGCAAGGCGACCTGGTCCTGGGTGATGCCCAACTCCGGCTTGCCGGTGAAGTTGCTGATGCAGTGGACAAAGAACTGGATGTTCTTCTGGAACGCCGCGCAGGCCGGGAATGGCGTCTGGTTGCCACCCTGCAGGCCGTACAGAACCAGGCTTCCGCGCGGTGCGAGGACATCGCCGAGCAGCGACATCTGCGGCCCGCCGAGCCCGTCCAGGACCATGTCGACCCCACGGTTGTCGGTGTACTTGTTGATCTGCATGAGCAGATCCTGCTCCTCGGTGACGATCACCTTGTCGGCGCCCAGCTTGAGCAGCGGCTCGCGCTGTTCGGCGTCGCGGGTGGCAGCAATCACCTTCAGACCCAGGGCCTTGCCCAGTTGCACGAACGAAGGGCCGGCGCAGTGGCTGGCATCAGTGACCAGCGCAGTCTGCCCGGCCTTGGCACGGGCCAGATCGACGTAGGCGAAATAGGCCATCAGCAGCGGCGTGTAGTGCACGCTGGCTTCGATGGGGGTCAGGATATCGGGGTAGCGGGTCAGCGCCAGCCGCGGCAGAACGATGATTTCGCCGTAGACCGGGTGATCGTTGGGGCTGCTGGCCGGGAAGCTGGCGACCTTGTCGCCCACCGCCAGGTCATCGACACCTTCGCCCACCGCCGTCACCACGCCCGCCATCTCATGGCCGATGCCGACCGGCAGACGCGCCTGGGACGGCGCCAGATTCTGCCGCCAGAGCACGTCATACCAACTGACGCCGATCGCCTGGACACGAATCTGCACTTCCCCGGCAGCCGGTGCGGGTGTTGGTTGCTCTTCGATCTTGAGCACCTCGGCCGGACCGAACTTGTGGAAACGGATCATGCGGGACATCGCAAACCTCGCCTAGTGAACCTCTAATGCCCTGAACTCTATCGGGGCTTTCACGGTTAGACCATCAGTGGTCATTAATAGTCGACATGCTTGTCATCGATTGGGCTCATGCCGGGCTGCTTGCCGTACACTGGCACACAGCCACAATTTACGGTGCAGGGTAACAGCCTTTGCTCGTAAGATTCACCCCTTGCCCCGAACCGCCAGCGAAGCGAAGCCGATGAACCGTAACGACCTGCGCCGCGTCGATCTCAATCTGCTGATCGTCTTCGAGACCCTGATGCACGAACGCAGCGTCACCCGGGCTGCGGAAAAACTCTTCCTCGGCCAGCCGGCGATCAGCGCCGCGCTGTCGCGGCTGCGCACCCTGTTCGATGACCCGCTGTTCGTCCGCACCGGACGTGCCATGGAGCCTTCGGCGCGGGCAACGGAGATCTTCGCCCTGCTCTCGCCGGCACTGGACTCCATCTCCACCGCCGTCAGCCGCGCGGCCGACTTCGATCCGGCGACCAGCACCAACGTGTTCCGCATCGGCCTGTCGGACGACGCCGAATTCGCCCTGCTGCCACTGCTGCTCAAGCGCGTCCGTGCCGAGGCGCCGGGCGTCGTGCTGGTGGTGCGTCGGGTGAATTACCTGTTGATGCCGACCCTGCTCGCCTCCGGCGAAATCTCCGTCGGCGTCAGCTACACCGCCGACCTGCCGGCCAACGCCAAACGCAAGGTGCTGCGACGCAGCAAGCCGAAACTGCTGCGGGCCGACAGCGTGCCCGGCTCGCTGAGCCTTGATGATTTCTGCAAACGGCCCCATGCACTGGTGTCCTTCGCCGGCGACCTCAGCGGCTTCATCGATGAAGAACTGCAAAAGCTTGGCCGCGAACGCCACGTGGTGTTGGCGGTGCCACAGTTCAATGGCCTGGGCAGCCTGCTTACCGGCACCGACATCGTCGCCACCGTCCCCGACTACACCGCCGACATCCTCACCGCCGCCGGCGGCCTGCGCGCCGAAGAACTGCCGCTGGAGGCGCGGACCTTCGAACTGCATATGGCTTGGCGCGGAGCGCAGGACAATGATCCGGGGGAGAAGTGGTTGCGGTCGAGGATTCAGATGTTTTTTGGGGATCCGGATAGCTTGTAATAGACTTCCACTGAATTCCAAAAAACCCATTAAGAACATAAAGTTACAGCAACAATAAGTCCAAGGCCGTCTGTCCAATCCCACCGGTTTCCAGAGCTCATGGGGGCATAATTGGGGGCAAATTTCGATTGTTATAAAAACGGTGCCCCCACCGATGGCCCTAGGCTCTGTACGAAATCCCGAGAAACCCAATCGGCGCTCCTCGGAAGCTGAAGTTTTGTAGAGTTTCCAGCCATCTACGGAAAGGAATCCTATGATGGCTAAGCATTACGAACTCTCGGATGAGGCCTGGGCTGTGGTTACTGATCTCTTCACCGAAACCCATGGCCGGGGGCGGCCCCGCCTGAGCGACCGCCTGATGCTCGATGGCGTGCTCTGGGTGCTCTGCTCAGGTGCCGCGTGGAGAGCTAAATCACAAATGGAGTGCCGACCCGTTCAGCACAGCACCATCTACTGAAGGAACGCGCACACGCAGTGCAATCAGCAGCGCGGCCAGCAGCATCAGCACGGCCGCCGCCACGAATACGCCTGCGCTGCCACCGAGGCTGAACATTGCCCCACCAGCGGCAGCGCCCGTGGCGATGGCCGACTGCACAGACGCTACCACCATGCCCCCGGCGCTTTCCGCCTGGTCAGGAACCGCGCTGGCGACCCAGTTCGACCACGCCACCGGCACACCCCCAAAGGCCAGGCCCCAGACCGCCAGCAGAACGGCCTGCCCTGGCACCGACGCCGGCAACAGGACCAGCGCCAGTGCCGCAACGCCCACCAGCGCAGGCATCAACACCAGGGTGGCCAACGGGTGGCGGGTAAGCATCCACCCGGCCACCAATGTGCCGACAAAGTTCGCCACACCAAAACCCAGCAACATCAACGACAGCCCCTGTGGGCCAATGCCGGTCGTACCTTCGAGGAATGGCCGAACATACGTGAACATCGCGAAGTGGCCGCTGTGCACCAGCACACAACCGAACATCCCCATTGCAATGCCTGGCCGCTGCAACACCTCAAGCACCGTGCGCAGGCGTGCCGGCTGACGCGGCGCAAGGCTCGGCAGCGTGAGTGACTGGAAAACCAGGGTCGCCACCCCCACCACCGCCGCTGCAAAGAACGCGCTGCGCCAGCCATAAAGCCCGCCCAGATAACTGCCCAGCGGGACCGCAACCACCGTCCCGATGGCGATGCCGCTGAAAATGATCGAGAGCGCTCGCGGCAACAAAGCCCCCGGCACCAGGCGCATCGCCACCGCCGCCGCCATGCTCCAAAACCCGCCAAGCGCGATGCCCAACAAGATGCGCATCAACAACAGCACCGCGAAACTGGAGGAAACGGCGACCAACAGATTGGAAGCGATCATCAACGTGGAAAAACCCAGCAACACCCAGCGGCGATCGATACTGCGAGTCAGGCCTGGCACCAACAGGCCGGCGAACAGCGCCACCACGGCTGTCACCGTGACCGCTTGGCCAGCCAGCGCTTCGGATACCCCCAACTCGGTCGCCATCGGCGTCAACAGGCTGGCCGGAAGGTACTCAGCGGTCAGCAAGCCAAACACGCCCATGGCCAACGAGAATACGGCCATCCACGCGGGGGTTGCAGGTTCTGCATCCGGCCCGGCGCCGGAACGGCTGTCGGGTACGGCATTGCATACAAGGTCAGTCATTGCACGGATCTCCCAATCTTCAAGTGCGACCCGCAGTCTAGGCGCGAGAATTCGGATGATCTATGATCGAAAAGCTCAACTTTTTGACCAAAACACCTGAACAATGCCGACAGACCCATTTGCCCTCTCTTCCGATCTCATCAACGAGCTGTTGCGCGGCATGCGCCTGCGCGGTGTCGAGTACCGGCGTATCCAGGCGGGCCCGGCCTTCGGCTTGGGCTTCGCTGCCAAACCCGGGCATGCCTGGTTCCACTTCCTAGCGTTCGGCAACACGGTGCTGCGCATGGAAGACGGGACAACCTATGCGCTGTCCGCCGGTAACGCCGTCTTCATCGCCCATGGCGCGGCCCATCAATTGCTCTCGCATACGCACGTGCCCGTGCAGGACATCGACCTTCTGGACGGTGAGCCTCTCGGCGACACCGTCAGCGCGGTGGACACCGGAACCGATGCCGGCCCCATGCCGGCCACGCTTTTGTTCAGTGGATGCATGGAATTCGAATTGGGCAGCCTCCATGGCCTTGGCAAGCTGATGCCGGGCCTGATGCTGATTGATGCCGGTGGCCAGCGTTACCCCGGGCTGGTGCCTATTCTCACCACCATGGAGCGCGAGGTCAGCGCCGCACGCGTTGGCTTCGCCGGTATCCTCGCGCGATTGGCCGACGTGGTCGCCGCCATGGTCGTTCGAGGTTGGGTCGAATGCGCCTGCGGCAACGCCTCCGGCCTGGTTGCCGCCCTGCGCGATCCGCGGCTGGCAGGTGCACTTCTGGCGCTGCATCAACAACCGGGCCGCGACTGGACCGTCGAGCAGTTGGCGGAGCAATGCAATGCGTCCCGCTCGGTCTTTGCGGAGCGTTTTCAATTGACGATCGGCATGACCCCGCTGCGCTACGTCACCGAAGTGCGAATGCGGCTTGCCAGCCAGTGGCTGACGCTGGAAAGGATGCCAATTGAAGAGGTCGCGCAGCGTTTGGGCTATACGTCTCAGGCGGCGTTCAGTCGGGCGTTCAAGCGTGTTACGGGCAAGACGCCTGGGTTGAGTCGGAGGTTGAGGCCGTCGGCTGCCACCTGAAGCTGAGTGGAATTATTAGTGGATGGGCCACAATGGGCGGCATTGGCATTATTCAAGGTAAACGAATGGCAACGGACGACGGCCAGCCAAGTGACGTCGAAGCCATCACCCGCCAACTGGTTGACGGTGTCCAGCACCGCCTTGTGCTCCAGCCGGCTGGAGATGATGTGTCGTCGCTGCCCTGCCGACGCGGCGACGCCCTTGAGGGCGAGGTTGTTGGATTCGGTTGCACCGGAGGTCCACACCACCGCCCCGGTGCCTTTATGGCGACCTAACCGTGCAGGAAGCGGTCAGTTTCTCGGTACAGCACATCGGCAGGGATCGCATGGTCTGCACCGGGTACCACAACCAGTCGGGCGCCCGGCAGGTGCTCGGCGATGATCTTCGATTGCACCGGATCGCAGATCCAGTCTTCAGCGCCGCAGATCACCAGCGCCGGGCATTTGACCCGAGCCAGTTGCTCAACCACATCAAACGCATGCCATACCTCGGGCTCGTACAGGTCGTTGTGCACTTTCGCCCGGTAGATGCCGGTGCGGCTGCGTTCGAGCAGGCCGTCCAGATCCGGGGCGACGCCGTCCGGCACGTACATCGGCGCCAGGGCGAACATGATCAGGCGGAACTCTTCGTCGTCCACAAGCGTGGGCGTGAAGATTTTCTGCAACATGGCTTCGGTGGCCATCGGCGCTTTCTTCGCCGCCCGTGCCTTGAGGTTGGCGGTGGCCTCCACCTCGTGCCGATAGCTCGGCGCGGTGCCGCGCAGGATCAGGTGCGACAGATGTTGCGGATACCGCACCGCATACGCCTGGGCAATAAAGCCGCCGAACGAGCCGCCCTGCAGGATCAGCTTGCGCCCGCCGCCGAGGGTCACGCGCAGTTGCTCGATGTCTTCGACAATCTGATCGAAGGTGAACGGCGGCGTCACGCTCGAATGGCCGTGGCCGCGCATGTCGAAGCCGATGACTTTGTAGCGGTCGCCAAACGCGGCGTGGGCGGCGAATACGCCGTCGTGCTGGCCTTGACCGCGACCGCCGTGGAGAACGATCAGTGGCTGTTCATTGGTTTCACCGGCGATCGAGTAGTTGAGGGTCGCGCCGTTGATGACGATGGATTGGTTACGCTTGATGTCCGGCATGTGCCTCGCCTTGCGGTTGTCGGGTTGGCCGGCACGCGCCAGCAGCGGCGCCAATGCGGCGCCCGCGGTGAGTGTGCCGAGGGTCTGGAGCACGGTTCTTCTGTGCATCGATGGTCCCTCAGAAGTTGTAGGCAAGGCGCGTGTACCAGTAGCCGCCACCAAAGCCGAACGGCGAGATGTAGCCGTATTGGCCCAGCCCGGTGCTGCTGGTGATGCCGTTCTTGTCGGGGACCACGTCGAACAGGTTGTTGGCCCCCACTTCCAGCGACACGCCGTTGCTGAAGTCGTAACCGACGTTCAGGTCGGTGATCCATTTGGCGCCGAAGGTACGGTCGGTGTCCTGGGTCGAGCCCGGCTGGGTCACTTCGCCAAAACGGGTCACCCGCAGGTTGCTGCGCCACTGGCCGACACGCCAGTCGGCACCGAGGATGATCTTGTCGCGCGGGTTGCCGCGCAGCAGGTAGCCCTGGGCCGAGTGGCCGAAAACGCCGCTGCCCGACGGCGTGGTGATGTCGTCCTTGATGCTTTCGATCTTGGTCTCGTTGTGGTTGAGCGCGGCGCTCCAGCGCACCTGGCCGAACTGGCCGTAGTCGGCGCGGTAGTCGGTCAGCAGGTCGACGCCACGGGTGCGGGTATCGACAGCGTTGGTGTAGAACTGCGCGCCGTTGAAATCACGCAGGCCGTAGGACTCCATCACCGCGACGACATCGCGGCCGGTGAGGATGTCGGACAGCACCAGGCGGTCGTCGATATTGATCTGGTAGACGTCCAGGGTGGTGGTCATCTGCGGCAGCGGCTGCCAGGTGAAACCGACGCTGAAGTTCTGCGATTTCTCCGGTTTCAGCGCCTTGGCGCCGAGTGCCTGGCCCACCGCCGAATCAGGCGCGAGGTGCTTGTAGTAGTACTGGGTGTAGCCGTTGGTGGTGGCCTGGTAGGAACTCACCGAACTCTGCTGGTAGACGCTCTGCGCCAGCGATGGCGCGCGGAAGCCGTTGCTCACGGTCGCGCGCAGGGCGAACTCGGGGGTGAAGTCGTAGCGGGTGGTCAGCTTGCCGTTGGTGGTGCTGCCGGCCGAGTCGTCATAGCGCTCGTGCCGCAGGGCCACCGCGGTGTAGAGCTTGTCGGTGGGATAAAAGCCGACATCGACGTAGCCCGCGTAGACATTGCGGTCGGCCTGGCCGGCATCGTCAGGGCTGACGCCACGCACGCTCGACGAGGTGTTGGGCTCCTGACCGGCGAAGGGACCGCTGGTGTAGACGTAGTCGCCGCGCGCCCAAGACAGGTACTCGCCCTGCCCCAGTTTCCAGTCTTCGAAGCGGTGCTCGACGCCGAACGACACTTGGGTCGGCTTGGCCAGGCCGATGTCGAACGCTTGGGTGAAATCGAGGTTATTGACCCACTGCTTGAACGTCTGGCTGCCCATGTAGAACGTGGTCGGGCTCTCGGGGCCGAAGCTGGCGTTGAGGTTGCGTGAGGTGGTCAGGCGAATGTAGTCGCGGCTGTAGCTGGTACTCAGGTCGGTGTTCCAGCCGGCCAGTTCGCCACGGGCGCCGAACACCACCTGGAAGTCGTCCTCGTCCAGCGGCCGTTTGGCCGAGGCGCCATCCGGGTAGATCTCGGTGATGTTGCCGTTGGCGGTGGCCTGGCGGAAGTTGGCGTGCTTGTAGCCGTCGCGGTGGCTCAGGGTCGAGAACGAATACAGCGAAGTGACATCGGACAGCGGCAACTCGGCGTTGTAGGCGAAGTTGGTGATCTTGCTCTCGGGGTTGCCGTAGCCTTCGTTGACCACCTCGTAGGCCTTGGGCACACGGGTCACGCCATTGGCCGCGAAGCCTTCGCGGACCACCGGTTCGGCCCGGGTGAAGCGGTCCTGGTTGCGGTTTTCCAGGGCCAGGTGGACGAAGCCGTCGTTGGGCAGGGCAAAGCCGTGGCTGACGCTTTCCTGGCGGGTGGAGCCATCGCCCAGGTAGTTCTGGCCGTAGCTAGCCGAGGCCTGTCCGCCGCTGTCTTCCTGCTTGAGGATGATGTTGATCACCCCGGCGATGGCGTCCGAGCCGTATTGCGCGGCAGCGCCGTCCCGCAGGACTTCGATGCGTTCGATCAGGTTGGTCGGAATCAAGTCGAGGTCGGCCGGGGTCGAGCCGCTGCTGGTCCAGGAGCCGCTCTGCAGCAGGCCGCTGTTGTGGCGGCGCTTGCCGTTGACCAGCACCAGCACCTGGTCGGCGTTGAGCCCGCGCAGGCCGGCGGCGCGGATCACGCCGCTGGCACCGGCGCCGCTCATGGCCGGCAGGTTGTAGGACGGCAGCAGTGCGTTCAGGGTTTCCATCAGGCCGTCGCGGCCCACGGTCTTGAGCTGCGCGGCGGGGATCACGTCGATCGGTGCCGGGCTGCTGATGACGGTGCGCTGTTCGCCCCGGGTGCCGGTGACGGTCACGGTTTCCAGCGCCGGATCGGTGGCAGTGGCCGCCAGGGCGCTCTCGCTGAGCAGCCCGACGCTGGCGAAGATGCACAAGGCAAGCGGTGAGTAAGGATGAGGGGTGCGGCTAAATGTTGGCATCGTTATAGGGCATCCAGTGGTACTGAAGTGGATACCGCGTACCGTGGTCGGCTGACGGCGTGTGCGCCTCTGGCGCACGTGGGTTTTTGGGGTTTTGGGTTCGGCAAGGCGGAACGGGTCTGCTGCTCAGGTATCCAGTCCATAGATGTCGCGGGCGGCGGCGGGCGAGATCCGCTCTTCGCGCAGGTCCTGGAGCACCTTTTCCCGTGCGCGCTGCCTCGGGTCGCCGACACCGCCGCCACCGGAGGTGATCGCGGCCGCGGTCTGGCCCGGCTGCAAGGTGCCGGTGCGGTTGCGCAGCGCGGCGACGCCAGCGCCCAGTTCGATCCGCGAGGTGCTGCCCGGCAAGCCACCGACAAGGCCCCACGGTGGCACGCGGTTGTGTGGCCCGCCGAGGTTGACGGTGGCGACATGATCGACCGGCGAAACGACCCGGCGGATGGCCATGCCACCGCGAAATTCGCCGGCGCCGCCGGAGTCCTGGACAAGTTCGTAAGCGTGGATCATCAGCGGGTGCTCGCTCTCCAGCGCCTCGACCGGGATGTTCGCCGAGTTGGTGCCATGCACGTGCACGCCGTCGATACCGTCTTGGGCAAAGCGTGCGCCGAGGCCACCGCCCATGCTCTCGTTGTAGACATTGAACTGGCCAGTGCGCGGGTGAACGCCGCTCATGGTCAGCACCGTGACCCCGGTGGACCCGGCCAGCACCCGCTCGGGGATGGCCTGGGCCAGGGCCGCGAAGAGCATGTCGGTCAGGCGCTGGGCAATATCGTGACGGCTGTACACCGCCGCTGGCGGCGCGGCGTTGACGATCGAGCCATAAGGCGCGCTGATGCGGATCGGTCGATGCAGACCGGCGTTGGCCGGCGTGTCGCTGTCGATCAGGGTCTTGACCACGTAATACACCACCGCTCGCAGCACCGTGGCGACCATGTTCAGCCCCGAGCGGGTCTGCGGCGGGCAGCCGTCGAAATCGAAGAGGATCTCCTCCCCCGTCACTTCGATGGCCACTTTGAGGGTGAGGATGTCCGGCCACAGGCTGGTATCGAAGTCGTGCTCGAACACATAGCGGCCGTCCGGGATCGCGGCAATCCCGGCGCGGGTCTTGCGCTCGCTGTAGTCGAGCAGCAGCGTGCTGGCCTCGGCCACGGTGGCGGCGCCGTAGCGCTCGCAGAGTGCCTGGACCCGCTCCACGCCGAGTTTGTTCGAGGCCATCTGCGCGCTGAGGTCGTTGATACGCTCGTGCGGCACCTGGCAGTTGAGCAGAATCAGGTCGAGGACATCCTGCTGCACCTGGCGCTCGCGGTAGAGCTTGATCGGCGGGATGCGCAGGCCTTCCTGATAAATATGGGCATGCCCACGGTCGACGAAATCGGAGTGGTGCGCCAGGTTGGCGACCCAGGCGAACAGCCGGCCTTCGACGAACACCGGCTCCAGCAGGACGATGTCATTGAGGTGAGTGCCGCCGCCGGTGTGGGCATCGTTGCCGATGAACACATCACCGGCGCGCACCGCACTGAGGTCGGCGCGCTTGAGGGTTTCAGCGACGATGCCCAGCAGCGAGCCGAGGTGCAGCGGGATCTGTTCGGCCTGGGCGATGATCAGGCCCTCGGTGTCGAAAATCGCCGCGGAGCAGTCGCGCCGCTCCTTGATGTTGGCCGAGTAGGCGGCGCGGATGATCGCCTCGCCCATCTGCTCGACGATGGTTGACAAGGCGCAGCCAATCACCTCGACGGTGATCGGATCGACCTTGCGGGCGACGGGGGTAACGGGCGGTGCGCTCATTCGCCTTGCTCCTCGATCAGGATGTTCAGATAGCGGTCCACCGTGGCCCGCTGGCCCTCCAGCACCAGGGTCGTGCTGTCCATCTGTTCGATGATCGCCGGCCCGTTGAGCGAGTGCCCGGCACCCAGCCGCTCGCGGTCATAAATCGGTGTGGCAACGAAGCCGCGAACCTGCGGATACCAGACCTCGCGCTGGCCCACCCGGGCCTCGGCGACGTCGCCCGAAGCCAATGGCTGCTCGACCAGCACCGCCTTGTCGACCTTGCCGGTCGCTTCGACGCGCATGGCGATCACATGGATCGGCTCGTTGGCGGCGTCGAAGCCGTAGATCTGCCGGTGCTCCAGTTCGAAGGCCTGGCGCACCCGCGCCAGCCAGTCCGCGGCAATCGGCCCCGGCGGGCTTTCGATCAACAGTTCATGGGCCTGACCGGCATAGCGCGCATCGACAAAGCGCTTGACCTGACGCGCCTCGACGGCGATCGCCTCCTGCTCGAACCAGTCGCAGGCCTGTTGCTCCAGGCCGTCGAAGCCCTGTTCCAACGCGGCGCCCCCGGCCTCGTCCAGGCGCAGCAGGCAGCCCTTGGCGAAATGGGTGCGGGCGTCGCTGAGCAACAGGCCCATGGCGCAGAGAATGCCCGGGTTGCGCGGCACCAGAACCCGGCGGATCTCCAGCTCGCGGGCCAGGCGCGCGGCGTGGAGCGGTCCGGCGCCGCCGAATGCCATCAGCACAAAGTCACGCGGGTCGTGGCCGCGCTCGATGGAAATCACCCGGATTGCCTTGGCCATGTTGGCCGTGACCACCGACAGAATGCCCTGGGCCGTTTCGAACAGGTCCATGCCCAGCGACTGCGCGAGGCGGTCGATGGCCTCGACGGCCTGGCCCCGGTTGATCGGCATGCGTCCGCCCAGCAGGTGCGTCGGGTTGAGCACCTGCAACACCACATTGGCGTCGGTGACGGTCGGCTCCAGGTTGCCCTGGCCGTAGCAGACCGGCCCCGGCCAGGCACCGGCGCTAGCCGGGCCGACCTTGAGCAGGCCACCGGCATCGACCCGGGCGATGGAGCCGCCACCGGCGCCAACGGCGTGAATATCCAGTTGCGGCACTTTCAGCGGGTGACCGTGGACGCTGGCGCGGGTCGACAGCGACGCGGCGCCGTTGCGGGTCAGGGACACGTCGCTGGAGGTGCCGCCCATGTCGAAGGTGATGATGTCGCCGATCCCCGCAGCCCGCGCCACTTCGACCGCGCCCACGACTCCGGCTGCCGGCCCGGACAGCACCGTCTTGACCGGGTACTGCGCGGCATGGCTGGCGGAGATGATGCCGCCGTTGCTCTGGGTCAGGCGCGGCGCCGCGGCAACGCCCAACGCGGCCAGCCGCGGTTGCAGGCGGCCCAGGTAATCGCGCATCACAGGGCCGAGGGCGGCGTTCACCAGGGTGGTGGAAAAGCGTTCGAACTCGCGGTACTCGGCCGCGACCTGATGCGAGGTGCTGACGAACACGTTCGGCAGGCGCTCTTCGAGGATCTTCGCGACCGTCGCTTCATGCTCCGGCGCCAGATGGGAAAACAGGAAGCCCACCGCCACCGCTTCCACACCCGCCGCCTCAAGTTGCGCGACGCGCTCCAGCACCTGACGCGGGTTCAGCGCCTTGGCCACCGAGCCGTCGAAACGCACCCGCTCGTCCAGCTCCAGGCGCAGGTCGCGGGAGGCCAGCGGGGTCACCTTGCGCACTTGCAGGTCGTACAGCGTCGGCCGGGTCTGGCGGCCAATTTCCACCACATCGCGAAAGCCCGCAGTGGTCAGCAAAGCGGTGCGCGCAGTGCGGCCTTCAATCAGGGCGTTGGTCGCGACCGTGGTGCCGTGGCCGACGTAGGCCACGTCGCCGGCGGGCTGGCCGCTCACCTGCAACACCTCGCGAATGCCGGCGACGATGGCCTCCGACGGGTCGGCGTTACTGCTGCTGATTTTCCAGACTTGCAGGGTGCCGCTGGCCGGATCGTAGAGGCAGATGTCGGTGAAGGTGCCGCCGGTGTCCACGCCTATTCGCAGGCCCCGGGCGGGTAGCGCGTTGCGCTTTTCAGTCATTCCCGCCTCTCCCGTTAAAATTCTCTTTTGACATGATTGAACGCCATGAATGCTTAATCCGAATACTAAAGAGCAAAGTGAAGGTTCACCAATGGTTTAATCGCATATCGTTATATCGGGTTCAGGAGCCGGAATCGGCGGATTTGGCAGCCTCTGCGGGCTGCATGTCGTAGGCGCGGACCCAGTCATCTGAGCGGGCCTGCCACTGGATGCGCGGCGAGGCGCCATAGGTGAACGGCTGCTCGTAGAGATACAGCACCGGCGCCTGCTCGCACAGGTGGGCGGTGGCCTCCTGGTAAGTGGCGCGGCGTGTCGCTTCATCGAGAACGCTGCGCCCGGCGGCGAGCAGGCGGTCGAGCCTCGCGTCGCGGTAATAGGCGTAGATGCTGTCGCTTTGCAGCAGCGACAGCACGCCGTCGGCATCGAGGCTGGGCCAGGCGTAGGCAAGCAAGGCCAGGTCGCCGAGCTTCTGCGCCTTGAGGTAGCGGTTGATCCAGGTGGAAAAGTCGTACTGCACCAGCTCGATATCCAGGCCGACATCCTGCAATTGCGAGGCGATCACCTGGGTCACCTCGTCGCCTTGCAGGTAAGTGTTGGCCGGTACTTCCAGACGCAAGCGGGTGCCTGCGGCGACACCCGCTTCGGCGAGCAGGCGCCGGGCCTTCGCCGGATCGTAGGGATAGGCCCGCAGGTCCGCGTTGTAGCCGAAGTAGACCGGCGTAAGCAGTTGGCAAGCGCTGACTGCCGCCTGGCCATCGAACAGCGCCGAGGTCATGCCTTGCTTGTCAATTGCGTAATTGAGCGCCTGTCGCACCCGCACATCGTTCAACGGCGGGCGCAGCGTATTGAGTTTGATGAACACCAAGCGAGTGCCCGGCGCACTGACGCCGGCCAGCGCCCTGCCGCTGCCCTGGATACGCCGCACCTCGCTCAGCGGGATGGCGTTGATCCAGTCGACCTCGCCGGCCAGCAGCGCCGACACCCGCGCCGAGGCATCCGGCAGGCTGTGCAGGCGCACCTCGTCGAAGGCCGGGCGCGGCTGCCAGGACTGCTCGTTACGCACCAGCGTCAGCACATCGCCCTGTTGTCGCGAGGCGATCCGGTACGGACCGCTGGGCATCACCTCGCGGGCGGGATCGTGGCTGGCGGTCCAGCGCGGCGGCAGCATGAACAGCATCGACAGTTGCGCCGGCAACGTCGGAAACGCGCCGTCGGTGACGATCACCAGGGTGTGCGGCCCTTCGGCATGGGCGCTGGCGATCTGCCGGAACCACGGCGCGATGCGCGACTTGGTCGCGGGATCACGCACCCGGTTCAGGTTCCACACCACGGCCTCGGCATCCAGCGGCTCGCCGTTGGCGAAGCGCGCCTGCGGCGCGAGGTCGAATTCCCAGCGGGTCGGCTCCAGGTTGCGCCAGCGCAAGGCCAGCGACGGCTGCAGGCGCAGGTCCGGCCCGCGCAGGATCAGCGCGTTGTACAGGTGACTGGCCACGCTCAGGTCGGTGGCGATGGTCGCGGACATGTGCGGGTCGAAGGTATTCACCTCGCCATTCAGGGCGATATCGACATGGCTGTCGGCCTGGGCCGGCAGCGCCAGGGCAATCAGCAGGGCAAGCAAGGCACGCATGGCTTATCCGAGAACATAGTGGTCAGGCCCCACCAGACGCAGGCTCGCGTCGTCGCCGATGGGGTGTTGTTGCGGGTCGAAGTACAACCGCTGGCGGGCCCGCTCGATGCGCGGGTCGGGCACCGGCACGGCGGACAGCAGCGCCTGGGTATAAGGGTGGCGCGGGTCGCTGAACAGTTGTGCGGTGGGCGCCAGTTCGACGATCCGCCCCTCGCGCATCACCGCCACCCGCTGACTGACATGGCGGACCATGCTCAGGTCATGGCTGATGAACAGGTAAGTGACGCCCAGTTCCTGTTGCAGGTCCATCAGCAGGTTGATGATCTGTGCCTGGATCGACACGTCCAGCGCGGTGATCGGCTCGTCGGCGACGATCAGTTTCGGTTTCAGCGCGATGGCCCGGGCGATGCACAAGCGCTGGCGCTGACCACCGGAAAACTCGCGAGCACGACGGTCGCCCATGGCCGGGTCGAGCCCGACCTTGCGCATCAGTCCGGCAACCTGGCGTTGCAGGTCATCAGCGTCAAAGAACGCCTTGTGCACCCGCAGTGGCTCGGCAACGAAATCGCCGACCGCCATGCGCGGGTCGATAGCGCTGTAGGGATCCTGGAAGATCACTTGCAGGTCCCGTCGCACCGCCCGCAAGCGCGCCGCGTCCAGGCCGTCGATGCGCTGGCCGGCGAATTCGACGCGGCCGGAGTCGGCCTGGTCCAGGCCACTGAGCAAGCGTCCGAGGGTGCTTTTGCCGGAGCCGGACTCACCCACCAGCGCCAGGGTTTCTCCCGGCATGATGTGCAGGCTGACATCCCGCACCGCAGGGGTGCTGGTCTGGCGCAGCCATCCGCCCTGGCGGAAGGTCCGCGACAGGCCTTCGGCCCGGAGCAAGGGTTGCAGGCTCATATACCGCCCTCCCGGGCAATGATCGATCGCAAGTCATACCAACTGGCTGACAGGTGCCCGGCCTCACCCTCAACCACCTGACGCAGGGGCGGCTGTTCGATGAAACAGCGCGGCGTGGCGTAGCGATTACGCGCCGCAAACGGGTCGCCCGGCCGCGCCGTGCGCAGGTCCGGCGGCTGGCCGGGGATGGCCTGCAGACGCTGGCGCTCGGGGCGCGGCAGCGAGCGCAACAGGCCCAGGGTGTAGGCGTTGCGCGGGTCGTAGAACAACGCATCGACCGGACCGCGTTCGAGGATGCGCCCGGCATACATCACCTGCACCGTGTCGGCGAGCCGGGCGACCACGCCGAGGTCGTGGGAAATCCAGATCAGGCTCAGGCCCAGTTGCGCCTTGAGCGCCATGACCAGATCGACGATCTGGGCCTGGACCGTCACGTCCAGTGCCGTGGTGGCCTCGTCGGCGATCAGCAGTTTCGGCCCGAGGGAAATCCCCATGGCAATCAGCACCCGCTGGCGCAGGCCGCCGGACAGTTGATGGGGGAACTGGCGCAGGCGCTTGTCCGCCTCGCCGATACCCACTTGGTCGAGCAACTCGCGGCAACGCTGGCGGGCCTCGCGCTCGCTCAGGCCGAGGTGATACTTCAGCGGCGCTTTCAGTTGCTGGCCGATGGTCAGCAGCGGATTGAGCGCAGTCATTGGGTCCTGGAACACGAAGCCGATATGACGGCCGCGGATCTGCGTCCACTCACGCCGGCTGAGGCCGCGCAGGTCGCGGCCCTCGAAGCGGATGCTGCCGCCCAGAATGCGCGCGGCGGGATGGTCGAGCAGGCCGGCGATGGCCAAGGCATGGACGCTTTTGCCGCTGCCGCTTTCACCGACGATACCGAGGGTTTCGCCGGCTTCGACGCGGTAGCTCAGGCGGTCGACCGCCAGCAGCATGCCCTGGGCGGTGTCGAAGCCGATGCTGAGGTTGTCGATTTCCAGCAACGCGCTCATCGCCCTCTCCCCGGTTGGTGCTGATCGAAGCGGCGCTTGAGCGCCCGGCTCAGCAGGTTGACGCTGAGCACTGCCAGCAGGATCGCCAGCCCGGGAAAGGCCACGACCCACCAGGCCTGGGCCATGTAGACCTGCCCTTCAACGAGCATCCGTCCCCAGCTTGCCAGCGGCGGCTGCACACCCAGGCCAAGAAAACTCAGCGAAGCCTCGACGATGATGACCCGCGCCACTTCCAGGGTGGCGATCACCAGGCACGCCCCGGCGATATTGGGCAGGATGTGGCGCAACAGGATGCGCCCGTCTCCCGCGCCGATGGCGTGGCTGCTGAGGATGAATTCCATGCCGCGCAACTGCATGACCTGGGCGCGGATCACCCGGGCGAAACCGGTCCAGCCGGTCAGCACCAGCACCCAGACCAGATTGCCCAGCCCCGGCCCTAACACCGCCGCCACCAGCAAAGCCAGAAGCAAGCCGGGCAGCGCCAGTTGCATGTCCACCAGGCGCATCAGCAGCGTATCTAGCCAACCGCCGACATAGCCGGCGAACATGCCGACGGTGATCCCCAGCACGCCACTCAAGCACACCGAGACCAGCGCCACGGCGAAGGTCAGCGCCGCGCCCTGGATGATCCGCCCGAGCAAGTCACGACCCAGTTGATCGGTGCCCAACCAGTGCTGCACATCGGGCGCGCGCAGGCGTTGGCCGAGATCGATATGCGCGGGGTCGACCAGCCCCTGCACGCAGAGCACGGCAAGCACCAGCAATAGCCCCGCCACCCAGACCGGGCGCAGGTTGTTCAAGGCAGCCTTCATCATCGACGCCCCCCATGGGCAATGCGTGGGTCCAGCCACTGGTTGAGCAGATCGACCAGCAGATTGATCGCCACGAACAGCACCGCCGCGACCAGCACGGCAGCCTGGATCACCGGAAAGTCCTGGCTGTTGATCGACTGCACCAGCAAGCGCCCGCTGCCCGGCCAGGAGAAAACCGTCTCCACCACCACCGCACCGCCCAGCAGTTCGCCGGCGACAATGCCGAGGAAGGTGACCACCGGCACCAGCCCGTTGCGCAGCACATGCCAGCGAAACACATGGCTCCACGGCAGGCCGGCCGCCAGTGCGGTACGCACGTGCTCGCCGTGCAGCGCCTCAAGCAGGCTGGCCTGGAGGAACCGGGCGACACTGGCGGCGATGAACGCACCCAGGGTCACCGCCGGCAGCACTAGATGGCTGGCCTTGCCGTAGCCGCCGCTGGGCAGCCAGCCGAGGTTCACCGCAAACAGCATCACCAACAGCATGCCCAGCCAGAAGCCGGGAGTGGCCTGAGCCAGCAGCACCAGCGGTTGCAGAATGAAGCGCGTCAGGCGATCGCCCCGAGTCGCCAGCGCAACCGCCGCCAGACCGCCACTCAGCACGCCGAACGCCAACGCCGAACCGCCCAGCAGCAAGGTCGCCGGCAGCCGTTCCAGCACCTGGGCGAGCGCCGGCTTGCCGCTGATAAACGACTGGCCGAAATCGCCCTCGAACACCTGGCCGAGGTAATGCAGGTATTGCTCCCAGAGCGGCAGGTCCAGCCCCAACTGGGCCCGCAGCGCATCGATCTGCGCGGCGCTGGCGCCGATGGGCAACAGCAGCGCCGACGGGTCGCCGATGAACCGGGTGATCACGAACACCAGGGTCACCGCGCCCCAGACGGCAACCAGCGCACTGGCCAGGCGATGCCACATCAGCACGTTCCTCCGCTGTCCGCGTTCATGCCGGTGCCGTGTCAGGCTGCGGCTCGCCCAGGTTGAGCATGAGCCGGTTGGCCCAGGCGAAGATCGCCACCACATGGACCAGATCGAGAATTTCGGCATCGCTGAGCTGCGCGCGCAGGTCACGCACCTGTTCCTCATGGTTGCCGGCGGGTTGCAGGGTCAGGGCGATGGCGAAGCGGATGATCGCCAGCTCGCGGTCGGTGTCGCCGGCACTCCACGGGTCGGCGAACACCTGGGCGATGACCGCGTTGCGCTTGGCCAGTTGTTCGTAGCGCTGGGCATGCACCGAGGCGCAATAGACACAGCGGTTGACCCGCGACACCACCACGCTGGCCAGCTCCCGCTCGGCCCGCGACAGGCCGCCCGGCGCATACATGATGGCGTTGAAGGCCAGTGAGCGGTGGCGCAGGATCTCAGGCTGATGGGCCAGGGTCAGGTAGTACTCCGAGACCAGCGCGCGGGGGTGGCTCTCTTTCAGCACGCTCAGTTGCTCGCTGCTGGCGGTGTCCTTGTCCACCAATGGCAGCCAGCTTTTCCAGACGAGGCTGGCGTTGGTGAAGCCCTGTTCTTCGATCACTTCACTCATGCCTGCGCCCTCTTTTCACCGATTACCGCCAGGCCGCCCAGCAGGCGCGCTTCGAACGCCAGGAACGCGACCAATTGCGCAAGGCTCACCGCCTCGACCGGCCCCAGGCCCTGTTCGAGCAGACCGTAGAGGGCCTCGCGATCACCCTGTTCGGGTGTCAGCGTGAGCACTCGGGCATAGCCCAGAATCCGCTGCAAGCGTGGGTCGCCCACACCTTCAAGGTCGTCGGCCTCGATCGCCGCCCGAGAGACCGGCGCGAGGCCGTCGTCCAGCAGTTGGCTGCGGTAATGCGCGGCCAGCGCGGGCTGGCGGTTGAGCACTGCGACGTACAAAGCGACCGCATGGCGGGTCAGCAGGTCGAGGGCCTGGTCGAGGCCGGGATCGAACAGCGCGGCGTGGCTGTCCCGGGTCGCCTGCACGACCTTGTCGCGGCTGGCGCGCAGGTCATGCAGGTACGGGCTGGCCGGCAACAGGCCGGACAACAAATCCGGCCCGGATGAAAGGGAAACGGTCATGGCACTACCTCGGAGGATGGGCGGGAATCACGGGTTCACAGCAGCTCTTCAGGCGCAAGGACACCAGCGGTCCATTCGTCCCCCTGCAACTCAGGTTCTTCGTAGGCCTGCATCTGCGCGAAATGCCAGGCGATGTCCTCACCGAACAACTGCCCAGCCAGCGCCTGGGCGATGCGTTTGGCGCCATCGCTGATGGCCGGGATATCCCCGGAAACACCGCCATAGGTGAGCGCCGCGGGGTAGTTGAAGCAATGCACCCGGCCAAGCCCCGGGCAACTGCCGGGACGGGCCTCCTGGAATTCGAACTGGGCGCCGAGGTCCGGCAACTGTGCCAGCTCGCTGGCGCCCTCGTTGCTAGCGAAGCCCGCGTGGTCCGACCAGACCCGCACATGGGGCGCAAGCCCCGCGAACTCCTCGCGCGTCGTCAGGTCATTGCGAAACCCGGTGGCGAATACGATGAAGTCGTAGGTCAGGTTCGCCCGCGGTGTGCGGACGAGCAGTTCGTCGCCCTCGCCCACCACCACCGATTCGATGGGGTTGTCGAACAGGAACCGTGCATTGCCGTGTTTCGATACGCGCAAGGTGCTGCCTTGCGGCGGCGGCACCTGCTGGACTTCCAGGTAGCGCCGAATCCGCCATTTCCAGGCGTCCGGCAGGCGCCAGTAACCGTGGGTCATGCCCGGACTGCCGGCGCCCTTGCCTTTGTTCACCCGCGGCAACTGCGCCCGGCGAATCAACACGTCGACCCGCTCTGCGCCGGCTTCCAGGGCGGTCGCCGCCGCGTCCATGGCCGAGGCCCCGCCGCCGACCACCGCCACACGCTTGCCGGCGAAGTGGTCGTCGCGCAGGCCATCCGCCGAATGCGCCCACAGGTGCCGGGGCAGTACCGCGGCAATCTCCGGAACCCAAGGGCCACCCAAGCCATCACGGCCGGTCGCCAGGACCACATGGCGAGCCAGCACGATGAAGTCCCCGCCCGGGGATTCGACCTGCAGGCGCACATGGTCTTCGCGGCTGGCGTCAACATTGGCAACGCGATGGCGGTTGCGCACTTCAAGCTTGAGCACCTGGCGATACCAGCGCAGGTAGTGCGCCCATTGCAGACGAGGAATCTTGTCGAGGGCGTCCCAGGCCGCAGCGCCGAATTGCGCCTGGAACCAGGCGCGGAACGTCAGCGCGGGCAGGCCCAGCGCCGGGCCGCTCAATTGTTTCGGCGAGCGCAGCGTCTCCATGCGCGCGGTAGTAATCCAGGGGCCTTCGAAGCCCTCATCCGCTTTGTCGAACAGGCAGGCCGGCACACCCAGATGCTTGAGTTCGGCGGCGAGCGCCAGGCCGGCCATGCCACCGCCGACGATCACGACCGGGAGCACGGGCTGGCCATCCAACGTTTGCTCCGGGATCCATTCCCTGGCGGGCAGGCCCAACCATTCGAGGTCTTCGGCAAGCCGCTGTTCAAGGGCATCCAGGCCCGGGGAAGGTGAAGATAGGGACATGTAGGTACTCGATGAAAGATCGCGGCCGTTGAATTCATTTTCTGCATTCAATCGGCAATTGAATTCTTAAACCGAATACTATTGGCGAGACTTAATTTCTCCAAAGACTAAAAAACGCTATTCATATGCCCGCAGGTTCAGTCACTGGCTGGCGTAGATCGACTGCATCAGCGCGTCATGACGGTTGGCCGGATGCACGATGACCCCGGGCATCAGCTCGTGGCAAGCCGCTTCCAGCGCCACCACCAGTTGCCGGGCGGCATCGGACAGCGGGCTGGCGAACGGCGTCACCAGGCCGAAGAAGAACGGAATGTCCACCTCGATCGGCCGCACCACCACGCCATTGAGCGGCACGCCAAGGGCGGTGAACGGGTCCGCCAGGGCGATGCCCAATCCGACCCGGGCCATCTGGATGGCGATCAGCGAAGAGTTGGTGTCGATGATATGCGCGGGCTTCACCCCGGCGGCTTCGAAGGCTTTATCGATACGCCGGCGGAAGCGGAACGGATTGGAAATGCTGGCGAGGGTATGGGCCGCCAGGCGCTCCATGCTGATCACCGCTTCGTCCGCCAGCGGCGAATCCACTGGCAACACCGCTACGCACGGCGCCTGGGCGATCCAGTGCAGCTCCAGCCCGCGGTGCTCCAACGGCAGACTGACCACGCCCAGGTCAACGGTCTTGGACAGCACCGCTTCGATCGCGGGGCCGGGCAGCATGCTGTGCACCTGCAATTGTTGCGGGCGCAGCGCCTCGGGCAGGTTGGCCAGGGTCTGCGGAATCAGCCCGGTGGCCAGCGCCGCGGTTGCGACGATGCGCAACGAACTGTTTTCGTTGCGGGCGATGCTCTGCGCTCGCTGTTGCACATGGCGAATGCCCTGCAGCGCGCTCTCCACCTCGGCGGTCAGCAGGAAGGCCTTCTGCGTCGGCGTGACTTTCGGGCCGCTGCGCTCGAACAGGGCGAAGCCGAGCTCCTGCTCCAATTCCTGGATCAACCGGGTGATGGTGGGCTGGGAGCGGCCGAGCATCTGCCCGGCGCCCGTCACGCTGCCGGCGGACATAACGGCTGCGAAAGCCTCGAGTTGGCGCAGATCCACGAATTCTCCTTGATAACGGCGATACCGTCTGGCCGTGTGGCCGGGTGCGCTGATTCTTCAATCAAGTGGGATTCATTGCAATCTAAAAGGTATCCGCGCAGCCCCGTGATACTGATCAACTGCGTTGGCCAGCCACTATCGAGGGTTGTTCCAGTGGCTCAGGTGCAGGCTGTCCTCGATCAGGACCAGCCCCGACTGCACCTCGTCCACCACCTGGGTGGTGACCTGCAGCAACTGGTCGATGGTGCCTTCGATTTCTCCTGCCGATTGCCGGGTCCGCCCGGCCAGGACGCGCACGCTATCGGCGACTCTGAGAGTCTTTAGGGGGGCGTCTGGCAGGCTGTTCGGCTGATCATTTCTGCCTTTCCACAAACCATGGAGCACCATTCACTTCCAATGGATGGCTACATTGGGGCATATCCGAGGGCATGCCTTGGATGGTTTGAAAGGGATGCCCCAAGCCTGAGGTCCCACAGCCCCTTTCTCGAAAAAGTCACCCTTTGCAGCTCCCTGCCGCCGTCGAGCGCGGGGCAAGGCTCGCATCGAGCCCACTGGAAGTTGTCATGCTGGGTGCACAAGCGAAGGGAGCGTCACTGCCCGTCACACTTCGCCGAGCAAATTCGTTAACATCTACACAAAGCCGCACCCTCTTTCCCTTTCAGTTGCCCAACCGGCCTTTACGGAGCCACGTGCAGTGTCATTGAAATTGACCGTAATCGATCAGACGCCCATCCATGAAGCCCGAACCTCGGTAACCGCCGCCGCCACGTCGCTGGAACTCGCCATCGCGTGCGAAAGCCTGGGTTACCACCGGTACTGGGTAGCCGAACATCACAACAGCATTCAGTTCGCCGGTGCGGCTCCGGAAATTCTGCTCACGCGGATCGCCAGCGCAACGACAAGGATGCGGGTTGGCAGCGGCGGCGTGATGCTCACGCATTACAGCCCCTATAAAGTGGCCGAAACCTTCGCGCTCATCGGTGGACTTTTCCCTGGGCGCATCGATCTGGGAATAGGACGAGCGCCTGGCGGTAGTCACCTGAGTTCGATTGCCCTCGCTGCCCCCGGCAGTGTTTTACAGCACGATCATTTCCCCCGGCAGGCCGCTGAACTCTGTGCGTTTCTGCGGGGTGATTTCCCGACGAATCATGCTTATTCAGCCTTGGCCTGCGACACCAGCCCTGCCACCCTGCCCTCGCTATGGATGCTCGGGTCAGGCGGCGGTAGCTCAACCCTGGCGGGGCAGTTGGGAATGGGTCTGGCGCTGGCAAAATTCATCGCACCGGCGACATGCTCTCCGGCGATTTTCAGGCAACATGCCGAAGCGTACCGGCAGTCCGGGATCACCACGCCCCCTCCTCGCCTGGTTGCACTTGCAGTGATTTGCGCAGCGTCGGATGACGAAGCGCGCTTCCTCGCCGGCACCGCCGTCTACAGGAAACTGATGGCAGGAAGCATGCCCCGCGAGCCTTTGTTGTCCCCTGGCGAGGTGCAGCGGCGATACGCGCGGATGACTCAGCAGGAGCGAGTCGAGTTTGACAACACGCTAGGCGACATGGTGGTGGGCTCGCCCGAAACCTGCTGGTCGAGGATTCGACACATCGCTGACGAATACGGCTGCGAGGAAATCGGTGTGGTGACGGTCACCTACAGTTTCGATGACCGGCTGCGAAGCTACCGACTGCTTTCCGAAGCATCCGGTCTCGGCGCACGCTAGCGCAAGCCCGGCTGACGCACCGAAGCATTGCGCTATGGAAGAGCGCGTCCACGGGCTCAAGAGTGAGAGGCTGATCCATTGAAGGGCCACGGCTGCGGCCCTCCGACAGGGTGGCCCTCGCCATACCGGGTCAATGACGAACGAACGAGCGGTGGTTACACACCACTTCGTCAATGATCGTGCGAAAGATCTTCAAGATCAGCGCCCGGCTCAAGCCATGCTGTGAAGCCAGGGCTGAGTAACGATGCTCCTGCTGCGACTCGCGCTCGGGGTCCACAGCCTGCCATCGCTGCCGGGCCTTGAGTCGCCCCACTCGCTCGGTGACCTCGAACCGTTGAGAAAGCAGGATGATCAGTTGCTCGTCCAGTTCGTCGATGGTGTGGCGCAAGCTTGCCAGTTCAATGTTGTCCATTTGCCTCTTTCTCCCTCTGCGCTACAGCGCGCTTCCCAGCAGTTTGTTGGCCAGCACCGAGGAGTGGCTTATCTTGCCGTGCAACTCCAGCGGACGTTCTTGCAGGATGGCGCACCACTTGCTCAGTACCTCGATGAAATGCTCGGTCTGGGAAAGCAGCGCATCCGTGTTGTTTTCAAAGATGCTGGTCCACACCGTCACATCCGATGAGGCCAGGCGAATCTGCTCAAAGAAGCTGCGACCGATGAACGAACCGGTCTGCGGGTTGATGGGCAACTGGTCGCCAAAGGTCTCCATCAGCGAGAAGGCGATCAGGTGCGGCAGATGCGAGGTCAACGCCGCGATCCGGTCATGTTGGCGGGCATCGACCCGGCAGGTCACCGCACCAAGCGCGCGCCAGAACCCCTCGACCCGTTCAATAGCGCTCTCCGCCGTGGTGGCGAGCGGAACCAGCAAACAGCTCTTGCCGACAAACAGGTCTTTGCGCCCGGCCCCCGGGCCGCTCACTTCACCGCCCGCCATGGGGTGGCCGGGGACGAATGAGACATGCGCCGGCAAACGGCCTTCCAGCTCGTTGATCACCGTCTGCTTGGCTGACGCGACATCCGTCAGCACAGCGCCGTGTTTCATACCCTCGGCCAGGGCCAGGACTACCGTCGCCACCGCCCCCGTCGGTACGCACACCACCACCAGGTCACAGTCCTGCAATTCCGCCAGGCTAGCGGCACACTGTGTCACCAGGCCCAGCGCCTCAACCTCACGGCAGACCTGGCGGTTGCCATCGAAAAGGTGCAGGTGAATGTGCGGGTAGTTCAGTTTCACCGCCCGCAGGATAGAGCTGCCCAGCAATCCCAAGCCAACGATACCCAGATGACGTATGCGTTCCATGCTCCCGCACTCCTTTGCTTGAGTGGTTTACCAATGCGAGCATGAAAATTAGTACGCGAGCGATCAATACGCAAGGTCGTAAAATTCTTCATTTGCCACTAACGGACGAGGCAGAAGGCGAATTTTCGCCTGTGAAAAGGCTGAAAAACCTCGATAATGGCGGCCGACGCCCGGATCACCGGCAAGCGGGGTGAATCGGCGTACACGTGGGAGCTCTGCTACAGTCAGGATGTCTATACATCCTGACTGTTCGCTTGTACCCACTTTAAATCACGCGATTAGCCGCCAAGGCATCGCAGCTGGCCCGTTGTCCCATCGTGAACCGGCGGGCAGGCTGCTTCGGCCACGACCACCGGAGAAGCGGCGATCAAATACAACAATAGGTGTAGCGATGTATTCAAGCTTACGTTCCCTTGCAGACGATACGTTTTGTCTGCGCCTGCAGCGAGCTGCCAGGGTCTGGCGCAAGGTATCCGACGAAGAATTGAGCAAGCTCAATCTGTCCGAGGCCACCACCACCCCGTTGTGGCTCATCAATAAACTGGGCGAAGGCCTGCGCCAGCGCACCCTCGCCGAACACATGGGGCTGGAAGGACAGTCCCTGGTGCGCTTGCTCGATCAACTGGAAAGTGCCGGCCTGGTGGTACGTCGCGACGACCCTTCCGACCGTCGTGCCAAGGCGCTCTATCTGACGGACGCCGGTCGCAAGCTGGCGGAACAGGCTGAGTTGGTCGTCAGGCACATCCGCGCCAAGCTGCTGGATGGCGTGCCCTCCGAACACCTGGCGATTGTCGACGGGGTATTTGACAAGATCATCACGGCCGCCGCCGACTGACCCCTTCCGCGCCGGAGCCTTCCCCACACCCGGCGCATTCCCCTCCCCGCATCCCCTTTCGCTCCATGAAAACTCCTTCTAGCAATACTTGCGAATAGCTCGCATGAGATCTAGCATCGTCGTGCAGCATCCGATTATCGCCAGCTTCAATCCATAGAGCGCCTTTCTGCGAGCAAGCCAAGGGACGGCGTTCGTCATGCTTTTATCAGCCCGTGGAGCCCATTCATGTCAGATTCGCTTGAAGTCAGGGACGCTACTCGTGAACGGACAGTTCCCGCTCCCACCCCCGCCGTGCACCGGCAACAGATCATCGACCTGCTCGACCCCGAGAGCTTCCAGGAACTGGACGCCCAGGCCGAGCACGATTGCGTGCATTTCGGCGCCGCTGCCCGCAAGACCCGCGGTGACGGCATCGCCACCGGCCATGGCACAATCGACGGTCGCCCCGTTATCGTCTACGGCCATGACGGCAGTTTCATGGGCGGCAGTTCGAGCCGCATCCACGCCCTGAAAATCGGCAAGGTTCTGGACATCGCGCTGCGCACCGGGGTCCCGGTGATCGCCCTCAATCATTCATCCGGCCTGCGCATCCATGAAGGTGTGGACGCCGATTCGCAATTCAGCCATGTGTTCTACAAGACTGTCAGGGCCTCGGGGGTGGTGCCGCAGATTTCCGTCGTCCTCGGCGACTGCATCGGCGGCGCCGCCTACACCCCGGCGCTGACGGACTTCATCATCATGATCGACAACCAGTCAGCGCTGTTCCTGACCGGCCCCGCGGTGATCCGGCGCGCCACCGGCGAGGAAGTGACCAAGGAAGAAATCGGTGGCGGGTTCATGCACGCCAGCGAAACCGGACTGGCCCATTTCCTCGTGGACAGTGTCGAGGCGGCACTGGATCTGACCCGGCAACTGCTGTCGTACCTGCCGCAAAACAACACCGCGTACCCTCCGCATGTGGAGGGTCCGACGACCCAGCGTTACCTGACCCCCGCCGTGGCTAGCCTGGTTCCCCGCGAAAAAAACCTGCCGTTCGATGTCCGCCAACTGATCGACGGCTTCGTCGATGAGCAGTCGTTCCTCGAAGTACAGCCGCTCTTCGCCCGCAATATCGTGATCGGTTTCGCCCGGCTGGGCGGCAAGAGCATCGGCATCATCGCCAACCAACCGTCCTGGCTGGCGGGCTGCCTGGACATCAACGCCTCGACCAAGGCCGCGCGCTTCGTGCGGTTGTGCGATGCCTTCGGGATTGCGCTGCTGACCTTGATCGATGTGCCCGGCTACCTGCCGGGGCGGCAGCAGGAACGCTCGAACGTGATTGGTGCGGGCGCCAAGCTGATGCACGCGTATTGCGAAGCCAGTGTGCCGAAAATCGCCGTGGTCCTGCGCAAAGCCTACGGCGGCGCTTATCCCACGCTGGCCAACCGTTCGGCCACCGACCTGATCTTCGCTCTGCCCGGCGCGGAAATCTCGGTAATGGGCCCGGAGGGCGCAGTCGACGTGATTTTCCGCAAGGACATTGCCGCATCCGCCGATCCCCAGGCACGCCGGGAAACCCTGATCGATGACTACCGCCAGGCCCACGCCAGCGCCGAGTATTCGGCCAGCCGCACCTACATCGAAGGCCTGGTCGAGCCCGAGCATCTACGCAATACGCTGATCGCCAATTTCACCCTCTTGCAAGACAAGATCCCGGGGCTGCCGGGTAGAAGACATTCGAACATCCAACTGTGAAGGAGCACGGTCATGGCTATTCCAAGGGACCCCAGCAACGACTATCACGAAGACCAGATCGCCCGACGCCTGGCCTGGGTCGCCGAGCAGACGGATACCCGCCTTCCCTATATCGGCGGAGCGGCAATCAGTGGCGAGCAGGTCAAGGGCACCTGTGAAAACTTCATCGGCTTCGTCGGCACGCCTCTGGGCATTGCCGGGCCGCTGCTGATGAATGGCGAACGAGCCAAGGGCGAGTTCATCGTGCCGCTGGCGACTACCGAAGGTGCGTTGGTGGCATCTTTCTCCCGCGGCATGAACCTGATCACCGACAGTGGCGGCTGCAATATCACCAGCCTGGACAACGCCCAGCCTTCGCCCGGACAGCCCGCGTATCGGTTTCTGGGCGACGCGCTGACCAAGATTTCCGCGTTCGTCCTGCACGACCCCAGTGATGCGCCGCGGTTCGACAGTTGGCTCAGGGCGCACATGGTCGAGATCGTCGAAACGGCCAACGCCACCAGCAACCATGCACGCCTGCTGGAGGTATCGCCGCTATTCCAGGGCGATCTGGTGGGTCTGGCGTTCACCTACGAAACCGGCGACGCGATGGGCCTGAACATGGCCACCAAAGCCAACGAAGCCGCCTGCCGCTATATCAAGAACCAATGCCCGGAGTGGGTGGATTACTATTTCAACACCCTGGGCGGTGACAAGCGCTTCGTGGCCGACCAGGCCAAGGGCCGTTATGTGTCTGCCAGCGTGAGAATTCCCAAGGCACTGGTGGAACAGCGCCTGCGCACCACGCCGCTGCGCATGCAACGCTTCCTGCATGCCTGCAACAGCCTGCTCGCGCAACGCGGCGCGACCGCGCCGAACATCCATGTTGCCAATGCGCTGACCGCGCTGTTCATTGCCTGCGGGCAAGACCCCGCGTTCGTCACGGTGTCGTTCAAAAACGCCTGCACCACCTTCGACGTGCTGGACAATGGCGACCTGCTCGCCAGCGTAACCCTGCCCAACCTGATTGTCGGCACCGTTGGTGGCGGCACGCGCCTGCCCGCGCAGCAAGAGTGCCTGCAGATGCTGGGTTGCACGGACGACGCCCGCAAGCTGGCGGAAATCGCCGCCGCCGTAGCCCTGGCGGGCGAAGTCTCAGTGGCGGGCGCCGTCAGCGCCGGCGAGTTCACCCGCGCCCACACCACGCTGGGCCGTGGCCAGAGTGCCGGGGCAACGCCTGCTCGACTGGCGGAGGTATGACGATGGTTCGTCGCGTTCTGATCTGCTGCCGTGGAGAAATCGCCCACCGTTTTATCCGCACCTGCCAACTGCTGGGCATCGAGACCGTGGTGATCTACAGCGCCGACGATGACCAGGCGCCCTTTGTTCTTGCGGCCGACAGCTCGGTCCGCGTGCAAGCCTGGGATCCCGCGACGCTGATCCAGACCGTGATCGACGCGGCCCTGGACAGCAACGCCGACGCCGTGGCGCCGGGCTATGGGCCATTGGCGGAAAACGCCGACTTTGCCCAGGCCTGCGCAGATGCCGGCCTGCTGTTCATCGGACCCAACGCGGCGGCCGTGCGCCACACCGGCGACAAGATTGCCGCGCGCGCCGCCGCCCAGCGTGCCGGGGTTCCAGTGGTGCCAGGCCTGACCATCGACGATGACGTCGAGACTGGCGCGCGTGCCGCCGACGCCCTCGGCTACCCGGTCCTGCTCAAAGCGGCCCTGGGCGGCGGCGGACGTGGCATCCGCGTGGTGACGCAGCCCGACGAGTTTTCCGGGGCCTTTGCCGAGGTACGCCATGAAGCGATCCGCGCGTTCGGCAGCGGTCAACTGTACCTGGAGAAATTCCTCGGGGAAGTGGTCCGCCACATTGAAGTCCAGGTACTCGCCGACCAGCACGGCCATTACCTGCACCTGGGGACACGGGAATGCAGCGTGCAGCGCCGTCGCCAGAAAATCGTCGAGGAAGCGCCAGCGCCGAACCTCAGTGACGAGGTCCGGCAACGCCTGCATGAGGCGGCGCTGGCTGTGGCCCGGGAGGTCAACTACGACAGTGTCGGCACCGTGGAATTTCTGGTGGATGCCAGCGAACAGTTCTACTTCATCGAGATGAACGCGCGGATTCAGGTCGAGCACCCGGTGACAGAGCAAATCACCGGGGTCGACATTGTCGAACACCTGATTCGTTCGGCCCAGGGCCAGCCACTGGGCCTGACCCAGGAGCAGGTGCGATTTCACGGGCATGCTTTCGAATTCCGCTTGTGCGCCGAAAATGCCCATGGCGATTTCTTGCCCACCGGCGGACGGGTCATCGACTACCGCATCCCGGAGGGCCCGGGAATTCGTGTCGATTCCGGGATTCAGATCGGCTCGCTGATGTCGCCGCTGTTCGACAGTCTGTGCCTGAAACTGATCGTCAGCGCCGACAACCGTGCCTTTGCCGTACGGCGTGCCCGTGCCGTGCTGGAGGAATGGCTGGTGGCGGGCTTCAGCACCAACCTGCCGGTGCACGCCTGGCTGTTGTCCTACCCGGCGTTCGTCGACGGCACGTATGACCTGTCTATCTGCAATCACTTTCCCTCGGCCCATGCCCTGCCCGCCGAAGACGCCCGGCTGCTGCATGCCGTGGCGGCACTGGCGCGGCACCTGGAGCTGTCTCCGGCAGCCGCGCCCGTGCCCGCCACGGCAAGTAACCAACCATCGGCCTGGACCCGGCGCAACAGCCACTGGCAGTTGGCCTGATATCCCTCAAGGAGCGACCCCGCATGAGCAGATCAGCGGCGCACAGCCTGCCCGTCACGACGCTGGCCGGCTGCGCAGAAGGCGACACCGGCACGGCACAGGTGCACATCGAAGCCCTCGGCGAACAGCGTTACCAAGCAGTGTTCGCCGATGGCAGCAGCCTCCTTTTGGAAGTTCTGCAGCAGGACGAACTGCCCCACAGCACCACCCGGCTGACCCTGAACGTGGACGGCCAACGCAAGACCGTGCATGTCACCGCGAATGGCGCGCAACAGTTGACCCTGAACCACGCCGGCAGCCAACGCGCCCTCACCTGGCACAGCGGCAAACGCCGGGGGGATGGCGACGCGACGCCCCGCCAGCACTTCAGCAGCAGTTTGCTGGCACCGATGCCCGCGCGCGTGCTGGAAGTGCTGGTCAGCGAAGACACCCTCGTCGAAGAGAACCAGCCGTTGCTGCGCATCGAAGCGATGAAGATGGTCATGACCTTGTCCGCGCCCGGTCGCCGACAGATCAAGACCCTGCACATCAAACAGGACGACGGCATCCTCGCCGGCCAACTGCTGATCACCTTCGCCAAGGTGGATTGAGCGCTGCACACCGCCCCCGAAGCAGCCGCGACGGGGCGCGACCCGGTAACTTTTCTCATATTCAATGGAGCTGAAATGACACTAGAAGCCCGCGTCACCCAGTACTGTGACGACCTGACCTTTGCTTCAATCGACGCCGCCTCCCTGGAAATCGCCAGCCGTTCGTTGCTCGATGCCCTCGGTGTTTCACTGGCAGGTGCCCGCGATGCGGGGGTCAAGGTATTGGCCGGAATCGTCGAGCAATGGGGTGGCCAGCCGCAAAGCCGGGTCCTCGGCCGTCAGCAGGCGCTACCCGCGCCGGCAGCGGCGATGCTCAACGGCGCGGCCGCCCGCGTGCTGGATTTCGATGACGTCGCCGACCCTCTGGGCACCCATCCCAGCGTGGCCATCCTGCCGCCGCTACTGGCGATTGCCGACCTGATCGGCCAGCCCATCGACCGCCAGGCGTTCCTCACGGCCTTTGTCGCCGGCCAGGACCTGTCCATTCGCCTGTCCCGGGCCCGCAAGGAAACCCTGCTGGAAAGCGGTCGCTACGACCTGTGCAAGGTCATCGCCGCCACGGCCGCCGCCGGCAAGCTCTACGGCCTGCGAGGTGCGCAACTGCATCACGCGCTGGGCATCGCCTACACCAGTGCCCTGGGCGAAACCCAGTGCATGATCGATGGCGCCTCGACGGTGTTCTACCAGCAGGGCCTGGTGGCGGCCAATGCGGTGCGCGCCGTGGTGCTGGCGGCCAACGGCTTTACCGGCGCGAGCCAGTTCCTCACCGGTCGCTGGGGCTACTACAACGCCTTCGAACCCGGCTCGGCACTGGACACCATCGAGGCCGGTCTGGGCAACACGTTCAGCAACACCGACGGCATTGCCTTCAAGCCCTACCCCACGTGCCGGCCCAATACCTCGGCGGTGGCCCTGGCCCTTGAACTGGTGCGCGGGCGCCGCCTGCAGGCGGCGGAGGTGGTGCGCATCGACGTGCTGACCAACCGGCAGATCTTCGACCTGGTCAGCGCCCCGATCGAACGCAAGCAAGCACCGACCACGGTCGTCGAGGCGCGCTTCAGCCTGGCTTACAACATCGCCGCGGCACTCACCAGCGGCGACCTGTTCATCGATGACTTCAACGAACAGGCGATCCTGCGGCCTGCGGTGATCGCCCTGAGCCGCAAGATCTTCCCCGATCACGACCCGTCCTGCGAGATCGCCGAACTGGGCACCCACGGCAAGATCAAGATCCGCATCGAGCTGGCCGATGGCACGGTCCTGCAAGGCGAAGTCAGCCACGCCAAGGGTAACCCGCTGAACCCGATGAGCCAGGAAGAGCTGCTGACGAAGTTCAACAAGTGCCTGGCCTGGTCGGACGCTGCCCAGGCCCGGGCACAGTCGGCAACCATCGTCGACTGGATCTTTGACCGCGACGCGATCAACCCTTCCTATCAGGTACTCGCCCAGGCCCTGCACGCCCCGCTGTAATCGACCCAAACGACAACAGGCACCTGTCAAAGGTGCCTGTTGTCGTTTTCCCCGGGACCGCTTGCCGTCAATAGACCTTTTCCACCTCCACCACCGCGATGCGCCGGACTTCATTGCGCTCCAGCGGGCCACCATTGATCTGCGCCAACAATTCACTCTCGCGCTGCCGCGCGCCGATGATCGAACGCGCCTTGACATGCCCGTAGCCGCGAATCGCTTCCGGCAGGCGCGCCCAACTCACCACCAGCGGCAAGTTTTCGGCGGTCAGCTTCGGCAGCAGCGAAAGCACGGTGTTCTGGTAGGTCTCGAGCAGGCGCAGCTCTTCCCGACGCTCCTTGAGCACAGCGAACGGGTCCAGCGCGGTGTGCCGTAAGAAACGCAGCCCCGCCAGCGCCCGGAAGACCGGAATGATCCAGCCGGAGACCTTGATCTTGCGCGGTTCGCCCGTGCGCTTGCGCAAGCCATCCAGCAACGGTGGGGCCAGATGAAAAGTCACCTTGGGCCGGCCGGCGAACGACTCGCCGAGGCTTTTCAGAAACTCGGGCGAACTGTGCAGCCGCGCCACTTCGTATTCGTCCTTGAACGCCATCAGCTTGAACAGGTTGTGGGCCACTGCATGGGCCAGCGTGGTATCGCCCAACCCCGCGGTAGCCTGGACGACCTGCTCGACCATCGCCCGGTAACGCGCGGCATAACGTTGATCCTGATAGTCCACCAAAAACGCACTACGCCGTTGCACCACCTGCGCCAGGGTCTCGCCCTGCGACACCACTGGCGCGGGGCGGATCTGCGGGGCCGGGTTGATCTGACTGTCGACGAAGGCCGGATCGGCCGCCAGCAGTCGTCCCCAGGCAAACGCCACGCGGTTGGACTGGACATCGCCGCCATAGATTTCCAGCGAGCGATCGAGGGCATCGAACGTCAGGGGGATGGCGCCTTGCTGCCAGGCAAACCCCAACAGCAGGATATTCGCCTGCATCGGGCCGACCACCGCCGTCGCCACCTTGCGCGCATCCAGCGACTGATAGCGCTCGGCCCCCACGGTGTCGATCAGGCGCTGCTCGATCGCCCCGGTTTCCAGGCGCACGGCCGGGTCCAGCAGCATCGCGCCGGCCTGGACTTCGCTGGTGCTGGCGACCACCCGGGACTTGCCCCGGCGTAGCACGTTCAAGGCTTCATCTTCAGAGGCAACGGCCAGGTCGGAGGCGATCAATACGTCAGCGCAGGCCCGGTCGATGCGGTGTTGGTGCAACTGCCGTGGATTCCGGGCCAGACGGATGTGACTGAACACCGAGCCGCCTTTCTGGGCGAACCCGGTAAAGTCCAGCACCGACACGTCCAGCCCTTGCAGGTGCGCGGCCATGGCGATGGTGCCCGCCATCGTCACCACACCCGTGCCGCCCACGCCCGTCAGCAGCAGTTCGAAGGTCCGCTCGAAGCCCACCTGTTCTGGCGTCGCCAGGGCGCCGGCGCGGACCAGCACATCCTCGGCCGGCAACTGCTTGCGGCGCGCCGTGGCAGGCGTGCCACTGACGGTGACGAAGCTTGGGCAGAAGCCCTTCACACAGGACTGGTCGAGGTTGCAGGAATCGGTGTCGATACTGCGCTTGCGGCCGAATTCGGTGTCCACCGGCACCACCGACAGGCAGTTGGACTTGACCTGGCAATCGCCACAGCCTTCGCAGACCTGCTCGTTGATCACCACCCGCGACTGCACCTTCGCGGGCGGCAAGCGCTTGCGCCGTCGCCGGGCTTCAGTGGCGCACACCTGGTCGAACACCAACACACTGACGCCGCGCAATTCCCGCAAACGCCGCTGGACACTGTCCAGGCTGTCACGGTGGTAAACCTTCACGCCCTCCGGCAAGCCTTCGCCTGATGGGTAGCGGCTCGGGTCATCCGCCACCACCACGACTTCGCGCACGCCTTCGCTCTGCACCAACTCGACCACCTGGCGCACGCTCAGTTTGCCGTCAACCGGCTGGCCGCCCGTCATTGCAACCGCGTCGTTGTACAGGACCTTGTAAGTGATATTGGCGTTGGCGGCGATGGCTTGCCGAATCGCCAGGTAGCCCGAGTGGAAAAACGTCCCGTCACCGATGTTCTGGAAAATATGTGGGGTCGCCACGAAAGCCATCTGCCCCAGCCAGTCGGCACCCTCGCCCCCCATTTGCACGCTGCCGCTGGTTGCGCGGTCGGGCATCCGCGCCGCCAGCGCATGACAGCCGATACCCAGCCGGGCCTCGCTGCCTTCCGGCAACTGGGTCGAGGTGTTGTGCGGGCACCCCGAGCACAGGTAGGGCGTGCGTTTGAGCCAGTGAAGTTCGCGCGACACCGGGCCTTCGATCCAGTAGCGCGGCGCATCGATGGCCAGGCCAAACGGCGCCAGACGTGTCGCCAGAACCCGCATGATCCGTGACGGCCGCAGCTCTTCGGTGACCGACAACAACGGTTGCCCGCGTTCATCCAACTTGCCGATGATCAGCGGCCGGTGCTCCGGTTTGGCGTTGAACAGCGCGCGCTTTAGCTGGTCTTCCACTACGCCGGCCTTCTCTTCGACGACCAGCACCCGCTCACAGCGCCGGGCCCAGGATTCCAACACCGGTGACAGCGGGTACACGACCCGCACGCCGAGCAGGGCGATCCCAGCCTTTTCCAGCGCGTCCAGTGTCACGCCGCCACGCTCCAGAGCCTCGCGCACATCGCCATACGCCTTGCCGACGGCCGCGATCAGCAGCCGGGGAAAGGCCGGTGCCACGTCCACCCGATCAAGGGGATTGGCGCGGATGAAACTCCGCGCCGCCTCGATCTTGTAGGAAAACCGCCGTTCAATCTGCATGCCTGGCAAGTCTGGCCAGCGCCAGTGCAGACCGTCAGGTCCGGGATCGATAGTCGGCGCGGTAAAGCGTGGCGCTTCGACGGTTTCGACTGAACGCGATGCCTCGACCGTTTCGGTGATCGCCTTGAACCCGACCCACAGCCCGGAACTCCGCGACAGGGCCCAGCCCCACAACCCGCAATACTCATAATCGTCGAGCCCGACCGGGTGGATCACCGGCAGCCCCCAGGCAATCAAGGCTTGGTCCGACTGATGGGACATCGACGACGAAACGCAACCATGGTCATCTCCGGTGACCACCAATACGCCGCCATGGGGCGACGAACCGTAGGCGTTACCGTGTTTCAGGGCATCGCCGGAACGGTCGACTCCCGGGCCTTTGCCGTACCACATGCCAAAGACGCCGTCGTGTAATCGGGTCGGGTCGCTTTCCACTCGCTGACTGCCGATCAGCGCGGTCGCCGCCAGGTCTTCGTTGATGCCCGGCTGAAAGCGGATGTTGGCCTTTTCCAGCAACGGCCTGGCCCGCCACAGCTCCTGGTCGAGGCCACCCAGCGGCGAGCCCCGATAGCCGCTGACAAAACCCGCCGAATTGATGCCCGCCGCGCGGTCCGCGGCAGCCTGGGCCAATAGCAGGCGTACCAGCGCCTGCTGGCCACTGAGGAAGATCTTGCCGGCGGGCTCTTCGATACCCCGCCGATAACGAGAGTCAAGCCCGTACGCCGAATCCAGAGTCATGTTCGAGTCCCTTCAGAGTGCGCTTGCTGTGGATAGGGGGCAGTGGTGCTGAGCAGCTTCAATCCCTGGCGAGCGATCACAATCGCCTCTCGTAGTACGGCCTCATCGCCGATATGGTTCATCAGCAGCAACACCAACTGGGCATGCAGCAAATGCCCGGCCGATGCGTCGAGGTCCTGGCAGGCGTCGGTCAGTAGCTGGAAGTAGCCATCCGGGTTGCTCAGGCGGCACTCGCTGGCAAGGCTGGTGGCCAAAGGGCTGGATAACGTGCTCATGACACATGCTCCTGTGCGTGGGCAGGCACTTCAGTGGCCGAAGCGATAGCAATGGCGCGCTCGATGGCGGCCACATCGAGAAAGCTCAGGGTGGTCAACACATGCTGGTCCGGGCGGATCACCGCCACCGCCCCCGGTTGCAGGCCGTAGCGCGACGCGACCAGGCCCGTGTGATCCCACACCTGATCGAGCCCCGGGTCGGGCCTGCGTGAAGTCAGCACCAGCACATCGACCGGATAGGCCGCGGCGATCGCCTCCGCTACCGGCGTCGGGCCGGGCTCGTACAGCAATACGGTAAAGCCCCGCCGGCCCAGATGGTTGAGCAGCCAGTCGGGCTTGCCGTGAACGGTTACGGGTGCATCCGGGCTCGCCGTCCCGGGCGCGATGCGGGTGGCGTCGTGCTCGCCGAACTGCTCGAACTGACCGACGCCAAGCAACCGCGCCGGCTTCGACAGCCGCCCGGAATTGATCAGCGTGCGAGCCCAGGAGGTGTTGCTGGCCAGCGCCAGGGACGCTTCGCGCAATACATGCACGGCGCTGCTGGGCGGGGTGATGAAGTCCGCGCTGCGGGTCGAGTTGAGGATGTTTTCGTCAGCGGCGAACACCCGCTCTTCGTCATAGGAGTGAATCAGCGCCGGTGACGCACCGTGGAGGATGATTCCGGCCAGGCGCCAGCCGAGGTTGTCCGCATCCTGGATGCCGCCATTGCCGCCACGCCCGCCAAACGGGCTGACCTGGTGCGCACTGTCACCGGCGAAGACCACCCGCGAATGCACAAAGCTCTCCAATCGCCGGCAGCGGAAGGTGTAGACACTGATCCAGTCGATGCGTAGCGGCGTCTGCTCGCCGAACATCGCTCGCAGCCGCCTGGCGACCCGCTCTGGTTCGCGCTCCACGGCCGGATCGGCGTCGGCGCCCAGTTGGAAATCAACCCGCCACAGGTCATCCGGCTGTTTGTGCAGCAGCACCGAATGGTTGGGATGAAAGGGAGGGTCGAACCAGAAACGTCGCTCGGCGGGAAAGTCGGGCTTCATTTCCACATCGACAATCAGGAAGTGATCGTCGAATACCTTGCCGATAAAAGGCAGGTCCAGCGCACTGCGGACCGCCGACCGCGCGCCGTCGCAAGCGACAAGCCAGTCACAATGCAATCGATAGGCACCGTCGGGGCACTCGACACTCACGGTCGCCCCCTCTGCCCGCTGCTCGACGCCCACCACTTTGCTCAGGCACTGCAACTCCACCAGGCCAGTGGCCAGGCACGCCTGGACCAGCCATTCCTCGATATAGGTTTGCTGGATATTGAGGAACGCCGGATAACCAAAGCCGGGCTCCAACTGAAAGTCGAAACTGAACATCTCCTGGTCTTTGTGGAAGACCCGGCCAAGCTGCCAGTCGACGCCTTTTTCCCGCAAGTTCTCCGGCAACCCCAGGCGCCCGAGGATTTCCAGACTGCGCTGAGCAAACACAATGGCCCTGGATCCTTCCGTCAGAGTCTGCCGGGCCTCCAGAACAACGCTCGCTACGCCGCGCCGGGCCAGGTCGAGCGCCAGGGTCAAGCCCACGAGGCCGGCACCGACAATCGCCAGGGGCACCGTTCGGGCCGTAGTGAGTTGAAGATCCGGGGGAGTGGAATAGATCAAGCTGGACGGCTGGTGCATGAATCGTCGCCTCCGATGGCAAGTTGTCGCGTTAAAGCAGGTCCTGGCAAAGGAAGTTAGCTCCCTGACGCGTAGTACGCAAGCACGCCTTTCTTGAAGTTTTATAGTGTAAAAAACTATGTTTATAACGTTTATCAGTCTGTAACTTTTCCCTGCCACAGCGTGCATCCAGACGATAAACGCCGCCAGCACATGGCCATCAATACCCATATATACAAGAGATACAGCCCGAAAACGCCACGCTTAGGCGCGGTGGAGCGCTTCGACATAAAACTCCGAAAAACTATATTGCAAGCGATCTATTCGTGAACTACTTTCTTTTTCGACATGAAGTCATGTTGAACACAAGCCCAGGCGTACCTGGACGTCGCGGTCCATGGAAGGGCGATGATTTATTCAGGAGATGCAATGCTCGACATCACTCAGGAAAACCCGGCATCGACACTCGATTCCGCCGTGGGCACCGAACCGCTGACCGTGCTGTGCACGCTGTTGTCACGGGCCGACAACACGCCTTTGAATCAGCGACGCAAAGGTCCGCTGCAAATGCTCGACCTGTATGGCGAGGTGCTCGGTGACCCGGCCAATACCGTGAATGCCTTTGAGGCACAGCCCAACCTCAACTTCGAAAAGTGGACCGAGTACTGGCGCAAGACCCACGGCCCACGCTTCACCCACGCCCTGCCCACCCAAGCGGACGGCCGCCATCCCTTGCTGCGCTATGACCAGATACACCGCCTCAGCGCAGGCCCTTCGCACCTCTCGCCACTGCCCTACCTGCCGCCCCTCGACAACGACGGCCGACTGTTCGACAGCGTGATCGGCCGTGTGCCGCCCTACGCGCGCCCGGATTGGGACGGTATCGCGTACCTCGGCTTCGCCAACACCGACGCCTTGCAAGTCACCTTCGGCCACGAGGAAATCTCCCGAGCGATCCTCCCCGAAGACCAGGTGATCTTCCGCGAGCTGTGCCCGATCCTGTGCCGTCAGCACATCCTCATACCCAGCGCGACATCTCGCGAATCGATCCTGTTGATCAGCCTGATACGCCGTAACCGGGCACTCAGCCGCGACCAGTTCCAGCGCCGCTGGCTACAGGAATACGCACCCCGCTTGCTCGAGCAACCGGCGACCCGGCGCCTGGTCAAGCGCTATGTGCAATTGCACAACATCGGTCCGGTCGACGCGGACCAGCCGCTTTATCACGAAGTGGCCAAGGACATCGACGGCGTGGCAATCAGCGCTTTCAGTTCGATCATCGACCTGGAGGAGTTCCTGCTTGATCCGGGCATCGCCGCGCTCACCCAGGCCCAGGCGCCACTGATCGATACGCAGCAACCTGAGTACTGGACTGGCCTCGCCTTCCAGGTCATCAACCAACTGCCCGGTGAAACCCGCACCGCCAGCCCCGCGCCTGCTCGACGGGATGTCAGCGCGCACGCCTGACGCACGCAGCGTCCTGATTCACCCGATCCCCTTATGGAACAAGCGGAGAAGTACCGATGCCCAATGAATGGTCACCCTCGTCCTGGCGTGAAAAGAACGTACTGCAATTGCCCGAGTATCCCGACCCCGAGCGTCTCGCCGCGGTCGAGGCGCAACTGCGCGGCAGCGTGCCGCTGGTGCTGGCCTCCGAGATCCGTTCACTGAAGGCTCGCCTGGCCCAGGTCGCCCGTGGCAAGGCATTCCTCCTGCAAGGTGGCGACTGCGCGGAATCCTTTGCCGAGTTCCATCCGGGCGGCGTCCGCGACCTGTTCAGGGTTTTCCTGCAGATGTCGACCGTGCTCGCGTTCAGCACCGGGGTGCCGGTGGTCAAGGTCGGGCGGATTGCCGGGCAGTTCGCCAAGCCGCGCAGCAGCCCCGACGAAACCATTGACGGGGTGACGCTGCCCAGTTATCGCGGCGATATCATCAACTCCATCGAGTTCAACGCGCAGGCTCGCCGGCCCGATCCCGAACGAATCCTGCAGGCGTACAACCAGTCCAGCGCCACCATGAACCTGTTGCGCGCCCTCGGCCGCAGCGGCTTTTCCGACATGCGTCATGTCCAGCAATGGAACACCCGTTTCATTGCCGGCGCCCCCGAGGGCCAGCGCTACCGAGTGATTGGCCGCCGGATCGAGGAAGCCCTCAAGTTCATGAATGCTTGCGGTGTCTCGCCAGAGTCTGTCCAGGCGCTGCGTGAAACCGAGCTGTTCACCAGCCACGATGCGCTGCTGCTCAACTATGAAGAAGCCTTCACCCGCCTCGACTATGCCAGCGACGAATGGTACGACTGCTCGGCGCACATGCTGTGGATCGGCGAACGCACGCGGGGTGTCGAGGATGCCCACGTCGAGTTCCTCAAGGGAGTGAAAAACCCCATCGGCCTCAAATGCGGGCCGACCCTGCGGGAAGACGACCTGTTGCGCCTGATCGATGCGCTCAACCCGGACAACGAGCCTGGGCGCTTGACCTTGATCGTACGCATGGGCGCCGACGTGCTCGCCGAACGCCTGCCGCAGTTGGTGCGCGCAGTGAAGAACGAAGGGCGCGAGGTGATCTGGTCGGTCGATCCGATGCATGCCAATACCATCAAGTCCAGCACCGGCTACAAAACGCGGCGGTTCGCTTCGGTGATCACCGAAGTCGAGCGTTTTTTCGATGTCCACCAAGCCGAAGGCACCCATGCCGGCGGCGTACATCTGGAGATGACCGGTGCCGATGTCACCGAATGCACCGGGGGTGGACAGCGCATCTGCGACGCGGACTTGAGCAATCGCTACCACACCCATTGCGACCCACGCCTGAACGCCACCCAAGCCCTGGAGCTGGCCTTTTTGATTGCCGAGAAACTGAAGATCGAAAAGCCCGAACCGGCGATCCTTGAACTGGCCCTCTGAAACCTTTTCCGCAGCCACTAAAAAGCCCATCCGACCGCGGTCGGATGGGCTTTTCAACTACCGCCGATCAGATCTCCGTCTGCATCGCTTCGCGATCGAAACGGTTGATCTCCGCCAGGCGGTTTTCAAACACCTTGGTCGGCCATTGAGGATCCGCCAGCAGCATCCGTCCCAGGGCCACCAGGTCCACCGCACCGGACTGCAACTGCCCTACTACCGGCGCCAGGTCCGCCTGCCCGGCGTCGGGGTTTTCATTGCCGCGCAGTTGCGCGATGGAATAAGCCTTGTCCAGGCCCACGCTACCGACCATCATCACCGGCTTGCCGCTGAGGCGTCGGGTCCAGGCGGCCAGGCTATCGCTGCTGCCCTCGAAGGCCGGCTCCCAGAAGCGTCGGGTACTGACGTCGAAAACATCGACGCCGGCCTCCACCAGGATGTCGAGAAAGACCTTCAGCTCGGCGGCGTTATCGACGATCCGCGCCCCGTAGTCACTGATCTTCCACTGCGAAAAACGGAACATGATCGGATAATCCGGGCTGGTCGCTTCGCGCACCGCCTGGACGATTCGTGCGGCAAGGCGGGTGCGGTTTGCCAGAGAGCCACCGTAGTCATCATCGCGCTGGTTGGTCTGGCTCCAGATAAAGCTGTCGATCAGGTACTCATGGGCGCCATGGATTTCCACACCGTCAAAGCCTATGGCCCGGGCATCCCTCGCGGCCTGTGCGTAGGCCTCGATCACCTGCTCGATGTCATCGAGGCTCATCGCCTTCACTTGTACCTCCCCGCCCTCGCTGATTTCCGAGGGACCATAACCGGGCACTAACGGGTCCGGCGCCTGGCCGAGGCGGCGGATCGGACCGACGTGCCACAACTGCGGGACGATGCGCGCACCGGCCTGATGCACCGCCTCCACCACCCGCTTCCAACCTTCCAGGGCCTGGGGCCCAAAGAGGTCCGGCACATTATTGTAGCCACTGGCGGCCGGATGGCCGATGCAGGTGCCTTCGGTGACGATCAGGCCCACCCCGCCTTCGGCCCGGCGCTGGTAATAGGCGACGGATTGCTCCCCGGGCACCCCGCCCGGTGAGCGCTGGCGGGTCATAGGTGACATGACTATTCGGTTTCTCAAGGTGTGCGGCCCGAACGCAATGGGCTTGAACAGCGCTTGGTGCTGGGATTCACGCGCTTGACTCATGGTGTGCTCCTGGACTGACTCGCGGAAAAAGGAACGGCACGCGTCACCACCGCTTACGCGGTGCTGGCCAGGAATCCGCCGTCGATGCGCAGGTTCGCTCCATTGATATACGCCGCTTTCGGGCTTGAGACGAAGGTCACCAGGTCGGCCACCTCGTGGGGTCGTCCCAGGCGACCGACCAGGGTGGGTGAAATCTCCGAGGCGATCTTGCGCTCAATCGCATCCCAGTCGCCTTCCCAGGCATTCTTCTGCGCCACCGAGTGCCAGTGGTTCTCGGCGGCCGGGGTCAGGACATCCCCCGGACTGATGCAATTGGAGGTCACGCCAGTGCCACCGAACTCCTTGGCCAAGGTCACCGCCAGGCTGACACAGGCGGCCTTGGTCGCCGCATACGCGCCAAAACTGGCGAACGGGCGGGTCGCCGCAATACTGCCGAGGGTAATGATCCGGCCCCAGCCGCGGTCGATCATGCCCGGAGCCAGCAACCGGACCAGACGCACCGCCGAGCCGACGTTCTGGTTGTAGAGGTTCAGCCAGTCCGCTGCCTCGCTTTCCAGTACCGGCGTGGGCGGGAACGCGCCGGCATTGGCCACCAGGATATCGATGCCGCCGAACGCCGCCAGTGCGGCATCGACCACTTGCTGCGCCTGGTCGTCGTTGGTCAGGTCACCACAGGCCAATTCCGCCCGGCCTCCCGCCAGGCGGATAGCGTGCACCACCTCCTCGCTTTCCGGCCGTCGCCGGCCATGAACGACCACTTCGACACCTTCGGCGGCCAGCGCCAGGGCAATCGCCTTGCCGATGCCGCTGTTACTACCCGTCACCAACGCGCGTTTACCCGATAGTTGTAAATCCATTTATCCACCTCAACGATTGGTATACCCAGTGTTCAGTTCTTTACCGGCGCGCCGCCCGTGCTATCGACTTTCACCGTCAGCACGCACAACACCGCACACACCGCCGTCAGCACGGCGATCAACACCAGCACCGCACTGAACGATTGTTGATAGACCGTGGCCAGCAGTTGCCCCAGCACACCCTCATCAGGACTGGCCGCCTGCTCCAGCACCGAATTCAGTTGACCACTGGCGATCCGGCCTGCCCAATCGCTGGTCTGCGAAGGACTCAGCAGCGGACTTTCAGCCGCCAACTGGCGCAAGCCCGAGGCCGTGTATCCCACCAGCAACGCGCCAATGATGGCGATGGCCACGGCCTCGCCCGCCACGCGCATGGTGGTGAAGATACCGGCGGCCATCCCGGCCCTTTCCTTCGGCACCACGCTCATGGACAGGCCGTCCATCAGCCCCCACGGCAGCCCGCTGCCAATGCCGATGAGCAGCATCGGCAGAACAATGCTCCAGATACTTGCGCCCGGCGTCAGGGTCAGCGCCAGCCAGCAATGCCCCAGGGCCGCCAGCAACAGGCCGGCACCGCACAGGTATCCAGGAGCGATGTGACGCGACAGCGAGCCGGCCAGGAACGGCACGATCAGCATTGGCGCGGTCAGCGGCAGGATGGCCAGGCCGACTTCCGTCTCGTCGTAGCCCTGAATGCCAATGAACCAGATCGGCAGAAAGACCAGCAGAGCGACGAAGCAGAAGCCGGTGGAGATCGGCAGCAGTTGCACACCGACAAAACGCGGAAAACGGAACAGGCTCAGGTCGAGCATGGCCTCGCGCGATTTCAGTTCGACGAGGATGAACAGCAGCAACAGCACGCCACTGCCCGCCAGCAGCGCCACGACAGAGGCGTGACCCCAGCCTTTTTCCGGCCCCGAGACAATCCCCAGGATCAGCGCGCCGAGGGCCAGGGTAAACAGGGCGATACCCCACCAGTCGATACGCTTGGCGTTGGGATCACGCGACTCATTGACCTTCTGGAAACTGAAGACGAACACCAGCAGCGAGGCCAGGGCAATACCGAAAAACAGCGCGCGCCAGCCCAGGTGAGCAATCAGCACGCCGACCAGCATGGGGCCGAAGGCCAGGCCGATACCGAATGAGGTGCCGAGGAAACTGAAGGCCTTCAAGCGCAAGTGATCGTCGAATTCCTGGGCGATCAGGGCCGAGGCGGATGTCAGCGTCAGCGCCCCGGCAATGCCTTCGATCCCGCGGAACACGTTGAGGAACGTGATAGAGGGCGCGAGTCCGATCAGCAGCGATGTGAGAAAAAACAAAAGCAGCCCTGAAATAAAGCATCGCTTACGACCAAATCTGTCTGCCAGCGCCCCTCCCGCCATCACGCAACTGCCGAAGGCGACGTTGTAGGCGTTGACCACCCCGCCCAACTCCAGCAATGAACCGCCCAGGTCCCGGGCAATCATCGGCGTGGCGATTGCAGGCCCGGTAAAGACGATGGGAATGATGATCCCGGCCGCGCACAGCGGAATAAGTACGGAGTATCGGTTTTTCAGAACGGGTTGCGTGTGTTCTTCCAGGAGCTCTTGAGAAATGCCCATTCAGTCATGCCCTCGACTCAAACAAAATCCTATCGACCTCGGCAAGGTCGTCCTGGCCATTGGCCGGTATTGCAGAAAACGCGAAATTTATGCTCTCACGCTGATAGATCGCATGCAACTCAAAAAATGGTGCTCATTGCGTGTCGTCCACCGGCGGGGGGGCCAGGGTTCTCGACGATTCGCCGCGTATTCCGCAACAACCGGACTAACCTTTCCTTGAGCCGTCAGGCCGTCCTGGCATTCGACTATCGGCTATAAGGTCGATGAACCATCTGGTTAATTAGCTAGCTAAGCGTATAATCGCCCGCATTCACACAGCGAGATGTTCCGCATGAATCAACCTTCTCAGGCCTCTGGCCTCAGCAAATTCATCCTCATCGGGCTGGGCGTGGTCGTCGCCTTGCTCGGCCTTGCACTGGCCGCGGGCGGGGTTCGCCTGACCGCTCTGGGCGGCAGTTGGTACTTTCTCATTGGTGGCCTGGCCATGGCCGTCGCGGGGGTGTTGATTGCCCTGCGCAAGCCGGCCGGCGCCTGGCTGTTCGCGGCGTTCCTGATCGGCACCGCCGTCTGGGCGCTGGTGGACACCGACCGCAGCTTCTGGCCAATGTTCTCCCGCCTGTTCATGTTCAGCGCCATCGGCTTCGTCGTCGCGCTGGTCTACCCGACGCTGGTGCGCGCTTCCGGCGGCACCGCCGGGCGCGGTGCCTACGGCGTCGCGGGCGTGCTGGCGATCGCGCTGGTGTGGGCGGTGGGCAATATGTTCGTCGCGCACCCAAGCGTCGCCGCCAACGGCAACGGTCCGGGCCTGACGCCGGTGGACCCGGCCAAGGCGCAGAAAGACTGGGCCCACTACGGCAACACCGAAGGCGGCAGCCGCTTCGCGGCGCTGGACCAGATCAACCGCGACACCGTCAACAAGCTGAAAGTGGCCTGGACCTACCAGACCGGCGACGTCGCCATCAGTGACGGCAACGGTGCCGAAGACCAGCTCACCCCGCTGCAGATCGGCGACAAGGTGTTCATCTGCACCCCGCACAACAACCTGATCGCGCTGGACGCCGACACCGGCAAGGAGCTCTGGAAAAACCAGATCAACGCCCAGTCCAAGGTCTGGCAGCGTTGCCGTGGCATGGCCTACTTCGACGCCACCCAGGCCGTCGCGCAGCCGACCCAGCCCAACAGCTCGCCGATCATCGCGGCCACGGTTGCGGCCGGCGCCAACTGCCAGCGTCGCCTACTGACCAATACCATCGACGCCCGCCTGATCGCGGTCGATGCCGATACCGGCGAGTTCTGCCAGGGCTTCGGTAACAATGGCCAGGTTGACCTCAAGGCCGGCCTGGGCAACGTGCCCGATTCCTACTATCAACTGTCCTCCGCGCCGCTGATGGCCGGCACCACCGTGGTGGTCGGCGGTCGCGTTGCGGACAACGTCCAGACCGACATGCCCGGCGGCGTGATCCGTGGTTTCGATGTGATCACCGGCGCAATGCGCTGGGCCTTCGACCCGGGCAACCCGGAAGACAAGCAGGCGCCGAACGGCGACAGCACCTACGTGCGCAGCACGCCAAACAGTTGGGCGCCGATGTCCTACGACCCGGCGATGAACACCGTGTTCCTGCCGATGGGCAGTTCGTCCACCGACATCTACGGTGCCGAGCGCACCGCGCTGAACCACAAATACGGCGCCTCGATCCTCGCGGTCGATGCCAGCACCGGCGCCGAGAAGTGGGTCTACCAGACCGTGCACAACGACCTCTGGGACTTCGACCTGCCGATGCAGCCAAGCCTGATCGACTTCACCAAGGACGACGGCAACACCGTGCCGGCGCTAGTGATCGGCACCAAGGCAGGGCAGATCTTCGTCCTCGACCGCGCCACCGGCCAGCCGCTGACCAAGGTCGAGGAAGTCCCGGTAAAAGCCGCCGGCATCCCCAACGAGCAGTACTCGGCCACCCAGCCACGCTCGACCGGCATGCCACAGATCGGCGCGCAGACCCTGACCGAGTCGGACATGTGGGGCGCCACCCCGTATGACCAACTACTGTGCCGCATCGACTTCAAGAAGATGCGCTACGACGGTCTCTACACCGCGCCGGGCACCGACCTGTCGCTGAGTTTCCCCGGCTCCCTCGGCGGGATGAACTGGGGCAGCCTGTCCACCGATCCCGTGCACGGTTTCATCTTCGTCAACGACATGCGTCTGGGCCTGTGGATCCAGATGATCCCGTCGGCCAACCAGGGCAAAGCTGCTGGTGGTGGTGAAGCGCTGAACACCGGCATGGGCGCGGTGCCGCTCAAAGGCACGCCGTATGCGGTGAACAAGAACCGCTTCCTGTCGGTCGCCGGCATTCCGTGCCAGGCCCCGCCATACGGCACCCTGACCGCCATCGACATGAAGACCCGCCAGGTCGCCTGGCAAGTGCCGGTCGGCACCGTCGAAGACACCGGTCCGCTGGGCATCCGCATGCACCTGCCGCTGCCGATCGGCCTGCCGACCCTCGGCGGCACCCTGTCGACCCAGGGCGGTCTGGTATTCATCGCCGGCACCCAGGACTTCTACCTGCGCGCCTTCGACAGCGGCAACGGCAAGGAAATCTGGAAATCCCGTCTGCCAGTGGGCAGCCAGGGCGGCCCGATGACCTATGTCTCGCCGAAGACTGGCAAGCAATACGTGGTGATCACCGCCGGTGGTGCGCGTCAGTCGACCGACCGCGGCGACTACGTCATCTCCTACGCCCTGCCGTGACCTGACCCCGCGCCCGCCCTCGCGGCGGGCGCACGTTTGTCCCGCGCGGCTTCGGCCGCGCGTTCTGTTTTGGCTTTACCCCGGGAATCTCCTTCATGTTTTCTGTTCTTTCCGACCGCCGTGCTGCCCTGCTGCTGGCGGCCTGCTGTCTGACCCCCGCCTTCGCTAACGCCTCCGATGTGTTCGACCGCTCGACCCTGACCGGCGACTGGGGCGGCCTGCGCAACCAACTGGACGCCGACGGCATCCGCTTTACCGGCGACTACAGCGGCGAGACCGTGTACAACGCCGACGGCGGCCTCAAGCGTTCGGCGCGCTACTCGCAGAACCTCAAGCTCGGCGTGCGCTTCGACCTGGAAAAACTCTACGGCCTCGACAACGCCGGCGTGGTGCAGCTGACCATCAACGACCGACGCGGCAACGACGGCTCCGGTGACCTGGTCGGCAACCGCCTGCCAGTACAGGAAAACTTCGGCGGCCTCTACACCCGCCTCACCGAACTGAGCTACGAGCGCAGCCTGTTCACCCCGGCGCTGGACGTGAAGCTCGGCTACATGGCCATGGGCAACGACCTCGGCGGCCTCGACAGCGGCATTCTGTGCAACTTCATGAACGCCGGTTTCTGCGGGCATCCGCTGAACATGTCCGGCGGCAGCGGCTGGACCAACTACCCCAACGCCCGCCTCGGCGTGCGCCTGAAGTACAGCTTCAACCCGGCCTGGCAGGTGCGCGTCGCGGCCTTTGCCGTCGACCCGGAGAGCAACGGCAACTCCAGCCGCGCCTGGCATGTCACGCCCAAGCACAAGACCGGCACCGTGGTGCCGGTGGAGCTGGTGTACAAGAAACTCGATGGCCTGGCGGGCGAATACAAACTGGGCTGGTACTACGACAACTCTGACGCCACGCGCATCGGCAGCAATGAAAAAGTCGCCGGTCGTGGCGGCCATTACCTGCTGCTGGACCAGGCGGTATGGCAATCCGGTGCGCTGTCGGGGCAGAGCCTGCATGTGTTCGGCCAGGCGGCGGCGGCGAGTTCGGCGGCGTCGCCGTTCAGCAAGTGGTACAGCACCGGCGTGGTGCTCAAGCAGCCGTTCGCCAGTCGCCCCAACGACACCGTTGCCCTCGGTTTCGGCCGCGCCGTGCCTAATCCGCGCAGCCGCGAGGTGCAGGAACAGAACGCCCTCGCCAACGGCCAGGACTTCCCCAACCTTGGCAACGCCGAGCGCCTGATCGAACTGAGCTACGGCTACCAGGCCACGCCCTGGCTGATGCTGCGCCCGGATGTGCAGTACATCATCGAGCCAGGGGCTTTCTCGGGCAGTGATATCGATAATGCGCTGGTGTTTGGATTGCAGGTGAAGGCTTCGCTTTGACGTAGCCAGCGATAGCTGGCCGGCCGGCAACAGGGTTGTTGCGGCCGGCCTCATCGCCAGTAAATCCAGCAAAATTTCATCCCCCCTCCTATACCCCCCGGTATATGTACAGAACGGCGCCCGCCGCCGTACCTTGCCTATCACTCCGGCAAGCGTCCCTCACAACAATCCCGCCCCCGGAGCCGGCGCCAGCCTTGTGCTTCGGCGTCGCCCTGCAGCATCCCTGTCCAACTGCCAATAAACCGAACAAGAGAAGAGGCAGCAATCATGGAAAATATCGGCACGTACATCATTTACCTGATCATGGCCTGCGCCGTCATTGGCGCCATCGCCTCGATCGTCGACGCCGAGTCGGCGCTCGGCAAGGAGTTCACCGCGGGCCTGCACAGCATCGGCCCGATCTTTATCCCCGTCGCCGGGATCATGGCCTCGATTCCCTATATCTCCAGCTTCATCGCCACCTTCATCGCGCCGATATTCCTGTGGATGGGCGCCGACCCGGGAATAGCCGGCCCGATCTTCATCGCCTCGGACATGGGCGGCTATCAGCTGGCCCACAGCCTCGCGCAAAGCCCCGAGGGCTGGATACTCGGCCTGCTGACTGGCTTCCAGTCCGGCGCCACGGTGATTTTCGTCATTCCGGTGGGGCTGGCGATGCTGCGCAAGGTCGATCACAAGTACATGGCGCTCGGGGTCATGGCCGGGCTGTTGACCATCCCCCTGAGCATCCTGGTGATTGCCATGGTGACCCAATTCCTCGGCCTCGGTGTGCGGGCGGATGTCGCCACCACCGGCGCCGCCACCCAGGCCCTGCACTTCACCCTGCCCATGTTGTTGCGCAACCTGATGCCGCTGATCCTGTTCTGCCTCGCCCTCGCCGCCGCCCTGCGCTACCTGCCCGGACTGATGGTGACGCTGTTCCTGAAACTGGGTCAGCTCATGTATCTGCTGGTAACACTGGTGCTGGTCGCCTCCATCGTCGAGTACTTCACCTCCGCCTTCAGCCACCTGTTCGGCGGCTGGGGCTTCGCGCCGATCATTGCCGACCAGACCGACCAGTTCCGCGCCCTGGAAATCGCCGGCTATATCGGCATCATGCTGTGCGGCGCGTTCCCGATGGTGTACCTGATCAAGCGCTTCCTGTCCCGGCCGATCGAGAAAGTCGCGACACGCCTGGGCCTGTCCGCAGTGGGCGCCGCCGGTGTGCTGGCGGCCTCGTGCAATATCCTGGCGATGTTCCGTCTGGTGCAGGACATGCCGGCCAAGGACAAGGTGCTGGTCATCGCCTTCTCGGTCTGCGCCGCCTTCACCTTCGGCGATCACATGGCCTTCTCGGCCAACTTCCAGCCCACCCTGATCCTGCCCCTGATCATCGGGAAATTGACCGGCGGCGCCCTTGGCATGCTTCTGGCTTACTGGCTGGCGGTGCCGAAAGCCGTGGAAATGGATCTTTCGGACATCGCCGGGCAAGCGCACTTCGAGGCCGCGCCCCGGCTTGTTTGAGCCCGAAACCAGAAGGCGTGGCAATCACAATGAGAGTTGAAGAAGCGACACGCCTGTCGGCGGTCATACGCGCGGCAGGCAGCGAGGCACTGGGTGGTGCGCTGGATGAGATGGTCCGGCGCACGCTGGCGTTCGATATGAGCTGCGCCTACCTGTTCCGCTTCAACCACAACGCGCTGCTGATCCACAACGGCTACAACCAGTCGGTGCCGGAAAAGACCCTGGCCGCCTACCTGCGTGGCGGCTATCTGCTCGATCCGTTCTATGTCGCCTGCATCAACGAACACCCCGCCGGCCTCTGGCGCATGAGCGACCTGGCCCCCGACAGCTTCTTTTCCTCGGGCTTCGCCATCTCCAGGGACCTGCACCCCTGCGTGTCGTCCGAACAAGGCAGCGAGATCGAGGAAGTCGGCTTCATCGTGCCCATCCGCCCGCAGGTCGCGGTGGTCTATTCACTGATGCGCAATCTCTCCAAAGGGCCGTTCAGCGACGACGAACTGACGGAACTGGGGCGGATGGCGCCGGTGCTGTCAGCGGTCTTCGAACTGCATTGCCGGCTGGCCCTGGGCGACCAACTGGTGGACCCGCAACGCAGCGATGTGATGCTCGAAGACGCTTTCATCGACATGCTCCAGGGACAACTGACCGATACCCAGCGCTATGTCGCCAAACTGGTGTTGCAGGGACATAGCAGTACCTCGATCGCACGCACCCTGAATATCTCTGAAGGCACAGTAAAAGTGCACAAGCACAATATCTACCAGCGTCTGGAGATCTCCACTTACGCGGAACTTTTCCGTTTATTCATCAACTACATCGCCAGAACTTCCTGAACAGCGACCGTTACTGTCCCGGGCCTCTGCAACAGGCACCGGGGTTTTTTCGTGCGCGAATCCGGTGCAACTTCCAATGGATTTAAATCACTCCATCTATACCGCCAGGTATATGGTTTTCAGCAACTTTCCCGTTCATTCTCGATACCACAGCGCCAGTTGCTGCCCTCCAATAAAAGCACTTCATTACGTGGCCTGTTCCACGTTCAGGAGAAACACAATGAGTGGACGCCTCAACGGCAAAGTTGCCCTTGTCACCGGTGGTGCGGGAGGCTGCGGCCTGGCCGCATCGGAACTGTTCGCCGCCGAGGGCGCACGCGTCGGAATTGTCGACCTGCCGAGCAGCGACGGCAGCCGCATCGCCCATGCCCTGCGGGAGGCCGGTCATGACGTGGTGTTCGCGGCGGCAGATGTGTCCGACGCGGCGCAAGTGGCCGCCGCAGTGGCCAGTGTGGAAGAAGCGTTCGGCCCGATCACCGTCTTGATGAACCACGCCGGCATCCTTTGCGCCAAGCCCTTCCTCGACACCACCGAAGAGGACTGGGACCGGATCATGGCGGTCAACGTCAAGAGCATGTTCCTCGTGACCAAGGCCGTGTTGCCGGGAATGCTCGCGGCGGGCGGCGGCAGCATCGTCTGCACCTCGTCGATCTCGGCGGTGGTGGGTACGCCGATGGAGGTGCTGTATTGCACCAGCAAGGGCGCCACCCATATGTTCGCCCGGGCCATCGCGGTCGAGTACCGTGATCGCGGGATCCGTTCCAACGCCATCTGTCCCGGCTTTATCGCCACCGCTCACGGCCTGCGTGAAATCGACACCCTGGGCAAATACGGCGTGGATGTCACCGAGGCGGCGATCGCCGTAGCCCAGGGCCGCCTGTGCCGCCCCGAAGAAATCGCCGCCGCCGCGCTGTTCCTCGCCAGCGACGACGCCAGTTTCGTCAACGGCGCGCACCTGTTCGCCGACAACGCCTACACCGCTCTCTGATCAGAACAACAAGCAGGAGATCTATCGTGACCACCTCGTCGAACAACATGCACATCAATGAGTTCGGACTGGAGCACGCCCACTGGCGTAACTGGGCCGGCAACCAGTCCTGCATCCGTGCCGAGCGCGGCGCGCCGACCAGTGAAGACGAACTGTGCAGCCTGGTCAGCGACGCAACGCGCCGGGGCCTGAACGTGCGCGTCGCCGGGTCCGGGCATTCGTTCACGCCCGTGGCGCTGACCAACGGCCTGCACCTGACACTGGGCAACCTCAGTGGCATCCGCCATATCGACTACGAGCGCAAACGGGTAACCGCCGGTGCCGGAACCACCGTCAACGCCTTCGGCAAGGCGCTGCGGGATGCCGGGTTTTCGATGATCAACCAAGGCGATATCGACAGCCAGTCCATCGCCGGCGCCCTCACCACCGGCACCCATGGCACCGGCCTGCAACTGGGCAACCTGGCGTCGTCGATCGTCGGCATGAAGCTGATCCAGCCGGACGGCCGCATCATCGTCGTCGACGAAAGTACACCGGACCTGCTCCAGGCCGGGCGGGTGTCGCTCGGCGTGCTGGGCATCGTCTCCGAACTGACGATGCAGGTGACCGACAGCTTCCATCTGCACGAACGCATCTGGCGGGAAGACTTCGAAAGCGTGATGGAAAAGCATGACGAACTGGCCAGGACGCACCGGCACTTCAGCTTCTTCTGGTGCCCCACCGAACGCAGCCGTCACTGCTACTGCCTGCCCGACACCGCGGCCACCTCCAGCAGCGACCGCACCACCGATGTCTGCGAGGTCAAGGTGATGGACATCACCGACCGCCCGCCGCTTGAAAGTGCCTTCGAAAAAATCGCCTACAGCTCCGACGTCTACCCCATCGAATACCTGCCCAACTTCCATGAACTGGAATACGCCGTGCCGCTGGTTCACGCCAAAGAAGCGCTGCGGGCCGTGCGCAAGACCATGCTCGAAGACTTCCCGGAAGCGATCTACCCGATCGAGTACCGCTTCACTGCGGGCGACGGCGCCTGGATGAGCCCGTTCTTCGAGCAGGACAGCGTGACGATTTCGGTCTCTGGAGAACCGGGTACGGACTACTGGGGATTCCTCCGTGCGGTGGATGCCATCCTGCGCAGTTATGGGGGCCGGCCGCATTGGGGCAAGCTGCACTTCCTCACCGGTGAGGATGTGGCGGCGATCTATCCACGGGCCAAGGACTTCCGCGCCCTGCGCCGCGAACTGGACCCGGAAGGGGTGTACCTCAGCGAGCATTTGAGTCCGTTGTTCAGGTAGGCCAGGGCTGGCAACAACATCGTTCCGACCGGCCTCATCGCCGACAAGACTGGCTCCCACAGGGTTCTGCGCTCAGCCGGCACCCTGTGTCGCTTGCCAGCGATGAGGCCCCGTCAGCCCCGCAAACCTCTCAGACCAACCGCTCGAAAATCGCCCCCTCCACCCCCAACACCTCGCCGCTGCTGGAGTAGATCCCCACCCCTGTCTCCCAGACATCCTTGATCCGCCCCTGCGCGCAGCGGATGCGGTAGCTGAGCTGATACGGCTCGTGCTTGAGCAGCGCGCACTGCACGCAGTACCAGATGTAATCGGCGTACTCATCAAGGATCAGCGAGCCGAAACTGCGCTGCGGGTTGCTGGTGAGGTAGTCGGCGGGGTAGCCAGTCAGGGGCATGCAGCCGGCGCTGACGTACTCCATGTACCAACTGCGGTCGTTCTTGCCGCGGTAGATCAGGCCCGGCAGTTCATTCAGCAGGCCAAGGGCGAACGGAATCGGTGCAGCCGGCGCCGTGGTTGCACGCTCAGCGGGCACGCCACGGTGCACCCGTGTCGCCAGTGCCAGGCGCGATTCCATGCGGAATTTGCGCAACAGGTTACGCACGTAGATTTTCACGGTCCCGTCGCTGATCCCCAGCTCCCGGGCGATCTGCTTGTTACTCAGGCCCGCGCCGATCAGCGTCAGGGTCTGGCCCTCGCGCTCGGTGAGTGCGTCCCGGCCGGGCATCGACAGCGTGGCGTTGTCCATCCCTCTACTCCTGCAACCCTGGGGAATTGCCTGAGGGATAGCAACTTCCATGCCCTTTCATGGCGACTACTCCTTTTGGCATACCTCCTCTAGCGGATTGAGCGAAATTTCTTGCGGGGAAATTATTTACCCCACGAAGAAACACGACTTCATCCGCCGAGGTGTCCATGAGCAGTGTCGCCACCGTCCATCCGTTCAGCGTCCCGTGCTATCCGGCCAGTCCGTCCCGCCCTGCCATCGATCTGCTGGTGACCCGCGCCAGGGACTCCCAGATAACAGACGAACGCCAATTGGTGCTGACCGACTTCGCCGACAGCGCCGCCCTGCACCACGCCCTGAGCAGCCGCCTGGCCCAGGCCCGCTGCGGCCTGCGCCTGGAACTGCGCGGCGACGAAGCGTTTATCTGGCCGCTGCACGCCGTGGCACGGCAAGCCGGCCTGCAAGACGACGAAATCGTCCTCAGCCATGTGCAAGGCAGCCGCCTGGTGTTCTGCGTGCACTGCGCCCGCTGCCAGCCCGCCAGCCCCGAAGACAGCCTGGTCTGCGGCCACTGCGGTGTGCACCTGGAGGTGCGCCGCCACTTCTCGCAACGGCTGGGCGCCTACCTCGGCGTCTGCGCCGATGCCGAGCAACCGTTCGCCGAGGTGCGCCCATGATCGACGTCCGTATCGCCGCCATCCGCGAACTCACCCCGGTGATCCGCGAGTACCGCCTGGAAGCCCTGACCGGCGAGCTGCCCGGTTTCTCCGCCGGCAGCCATGTGCAAGTGCACCTGCCCAATGGCCGGCGCAACGCCTACTCGCTGCTGGGCGACCCGGCCGACCGGCGCCAGTACCGCATCGCCGTGCGCCATCAGGACGCCTCGCGCGGCGGCTCGCGTTTTATCCATCAGGAAATGAACGCCGGCGACCAGCTCGCCATCAGCGCCCCGGCCAATCTCTTCCCGCTGTACAGCAAGGCGCGCCAGCACCTGCTGGTGGCGGCCGGCATCGGCATCACGCCGTTCCTCGCCCATAGCCGCGAACTGCTGCGCCGTGGCGAAGACTTCGAACTGCATTACGCCTACCGCGCCGGCAGCAGCGATGCCTACCTGACCGAACTGCGCGCGCTGGTTGGTCCGCGTCTGCATGAATACCCCAGTGGCACCCGGCGCTTGGACCCCGCCGCCCTGCTGCGCGATCGCCCGCTGGGCGCCCACGTCTACAGTTGCGGCCCGCAATCGCTGTTGCTGGCTATCCAGGAGCAGGCCGCCGCCTTCGGCTGGAGCCCACGCAGGGTGCACAGCGAAGCCTTCGCCGCGGCGCAACCCGGCCAGCCGTTTCGCGTCGAGCTGCTGCGCAGTGGCCGGCACCTGCAGGTCAGCGCCGAGCAAAGCCTGCTCGAAGCCCTCGAAGCCGCAGGTGTGGAGGTGCCCAACCTGTGTCGCGGCGGGGTGTGCGGCCAGTGCCAGACGCCGTACCTGAAAGGCGACGTCGAACACCGCGACCACGTTCTCGCCGCCGCCGAGCGCGCCAGCAGCCTGATGCCCTGCGTATCCCGCGGCTGCGGCAGCCCGATCCTGCTCGATATCTGACCCCGGAGACGCCACGCCATGACCCTGACTTTCACGCCGAACGAAACCTACCGGGACGACTTCAGTTTCCACAACAGCGCGGCGGCCATCGCCCGCTTTCCCTTCCCGTTCCCCGAAGACCAGTACATGTACTCGGTGAACATCGAGCCGGCGGTGTCCCGCGATCCGGGTTCGGTGTTCGAACACACCTTCGATGTGGACGAGCACTACGTCTCGGAAATGGCCGAGCGCGCCCGGGTGCTGGAACAGGACCCGGAGCGCTGCATGGTCATGCCGCACATGGTGCCGGCGGCCTGGGACATCCTCGAAGTGCTGATGGAACACCTCGCCCGCGACTACCCGGAACACTTTCAACTGACCCGCCACGGCGACGCCTGGCACTGGCGCAACCTGGCGCTCGGTATCGACCAGCGCTTCACCTACGGCGACCCGACCACCCTGCCCTGCGAACCACTGGAATACATCACCCGGCAGATGCAGGGCGATTTCGCCCTGCTCGACCAGCGCGACAACGACCTGTTCATGGACGCCGGCATGGTCACCTGCCCGGCGGACTGGTCGCTGCGCTTCGACGCCGGCATGAGTTTCAAGCAATGGCATTCGCCGGTGCCGATCGCCAACCAGATGGGCGTATTCGACCGCGCCCTCAAGTACCTGGTGAACATCCAGGTCGGCCAGCCGGTGCGCCGGCTGAACTGGACCCTAACCATCAATCCGCGCCTGGACACCTCGCCCGAAACCTTCCATCAGTGGGGCAGCGATCGCGGCAAGGTCACCGCCGACAACGCCGGCGAGCTGGTGCACCTGCGCGTGGAGCTGCAACTGATGCTGCGGCTGCCGCGCTCCAACGCGCTGCTGTTCGGCATCCGCACCTACCTGATCAGCCTGGATGAGCTGGTCACCAACCCGGCCTGGGCGCAGCGCCTGCACCGGGTGATCCGCGACCTGCCCGAGGCCATCGCCGACTACAAAGGCATGACCCGTTACCGCCAGCCGCTGGTCCAGTGGCTGAGCCGCTTCGACCCCGAAGCCTGACCCCGATTCATCACAAGAGGAATTTCCCATGAGTAACTCATGGCGCATCAGCGCGCTCCGCGAACGCCACCTGGCCCTTGGTTCGAAGCTGGAAGACTGGAACGGCATGGGCACCGCCTGGACCTACGCCAGCGACCTGGCCGATCACCACGAGGCCATTCGCACCCACGCCGGCTTGATGGACGTGTCCGGGCTGAAAAAGGTCCACTACGTCGGGCCCCATGCCGAAAGCCTGCTGCAGTACGCGACCACACGGGATATCGCGAAGCTCTATCCGGGCAAATCGGTGTACGCCAGCCTGCTGGATGAGGACGGCACCTTCGCCGATGACTGCATCGTCTACCGCACCGGGCCCAACGCCTTCATGGTGGTGCACGGCGCCGGCATCGGCCACGAAATGCTGATCCGCTCGGCCCAGGGCCGCCAGGTCGCGGTGCTGTTCGACGACGACCTCCACGACCTGTCGCTGCAAGGGCCCAAGGCGGTGGACTTCCTCGCCGAACACGTTCCCGGCATCCGCGACCTGCCGTACTTCCACCACCTGCAAACCAAGCTGTTCGACCGCCCGGTGATGATCTCCCGCACCGGCTACACCGGCGAGCGCGGCTACGAGATCTTCTGCAAGGCCGCCGACGCCCCGCTGATCTGGGACAGCATCCTGGAAAAAGGCCAGGGCCACGGCATCATCCCGTGCGCCTTCACCGCCCTCGACTGGCTGCGGGTCGAGAGCTACCTGCTGTTCTTCCCCTACGACAACTCGCAGATGTACCCCTTCGCCGACCAGAAAGCCGGCGACACCCTCTGGGAGCTCGGCCTGGACTTCACCGTGTCACCCGGCAAGCGCGACTTTCGCGGTGCCGGCGAGCATTACCGGCGCCAGGGCCAGGAGCGCTTCAAGATCTTCGGCGTGCTGCTCGACGGCCATAGCGCCGCGCAGAACGGCGACACCCTCTGGCACGACGGTCGTCAGGTCGGCGTGATCACCTGCGCCATGTACTCGCGCCTGACCGAACGCGCCATGGCCATCGCCCGCGTCGAGCCGCACATCGCCAGCCAGGGCCTGCCCCTGGAAGTACGCGGCAGCCTCGTCGCCAAGGCCATCGCCCACAGCCTGCCGTTCGACGATCCCGAGAAGAAAAAGCGCACCGCCAAAGGCTGAACGCTTCCGACCTTGCCTGCACGAGAACCACCGACATGACCCACTACATCCTCAAGATCAGCTGCCCGGCAACCTCCGGCATCGTCGCGGCGGTCACCACCTACCTGGCGGGCCGCGAGTGCTACATCAGCGAACTCGCGCAGTTCGACGACGAACTTGCCGGGCGCTTCTTCATGCGCGCGGTGTTCCGCTTCAACGACGGCGTCAAGCCCGACCTGGACGCCCTGCGCCAGGGCTTCGTCGACGTCGCCGTGCCCTTCGCCATGGACTGGGACCTGTTCGAAGGCAACCGGCCGATGCCGGTGCTGCTGATGGTCAGCAAATACGACCACTGCCTGGCCGACCTGCTCTATCGCCACCAGAAAGGCGAGATGGACATGCGCATCACCGCCATCGTCTCCAACCACCTCGACCTGCGGCCGATGGCCGAGCGCGAGGGCATCCGCTTCGTCTACCTGCCGGTGACCAAAGACACCAAGACGCAGCAGGAAGCCGCGCTGCTGCAACTGGTGGAAGAGACCGGCACCGAGCTGGTGGTGCTGGCGCGCTACATGCAGATTCTGTCCGATGACCTGTGCCGGCAACTGTCTGGCCGGGCGATCAATATCCACCACTCGTTCCTGCCCGGGTTCAAGGGCGCCAAGCCCTATCACCAGGCCTACGCCCGCGGCGTCAAGCTGATCGGCGCCACCGCGCACTACGTCACCTCCGACCTCGACGAGGGCCCGATCATCGAACAGGAAGTGCAGCGCGTGGACCACGCCTGGCTGCCCGACGACCTGGTCAGCATCGGCCGCGATACCGAGACCGTGGCCCTGTCCCGCGCCGTGAAATACCACCTGCAACACCGGGTGTTTCTCAACGGCGAACGGACCGTGATTTTCCGCTGATACCGCGCGCCACACGAGCGATGCAAAACCTGTAGGAGCGAGCTTGCTCGCGAAGGGCCCTCACTGACCGGCCTGGACAGTTTCAGTTGCCGAGGCTGGGGCTGCGTTGCAACGACCTTCGCGAGCGAGCTCGCTCCTACAGAACCCCTTGAACCAACAAGTGATGTTCTTCCGAGAAAACTCACATGGAGTACCCCCATGAAACTGCGTGTTGCCATCATCGGCGCCGGCCCCTGCGGCCTGGCCCAGTTGCGTGCCTTCCAGTCGGCCCATGCCCAGGGCGCCGAGATTCCCGAACTGGTCTGTTTCGAAAAACAGGCGGACTGGGGCGGCATGTGGAACTACACCTGGCGCACCGGCCTGGACGAACACGGCGAGCCGGTCCACGGCAGCATGTACCGCTACCTTTGGTCCAACGGGCCGAAGGAATGCCTGGAATTCGCCGACTACAGTTTCGACGAGCACTTCGGCCGGCCCATGGGTTCCTACCCGCCGCGCGAGGTGCTGTGGGATTACATCCAGGGCCGCGTGGAAAAAGCCGGCGTCCGCCCGTGGATCCGCTTCAACACCGCCGTGCGCGACGTGCATTTCGACGCCGAGAGCCAGACCTTCAGCGTCACCGCCCACAACTACGCGCAAGACCTGACCTACAGCGAAACCTTCGATTACGTGGTGGTCGCCAGCGGCCACTTCTCCACGCCCAACGTGCCCTGCTTCCCCGGCTTCGAGAGCTTCGCCGGCCGCGTACTGCACGCCCACGACTTCCGCGATGCCCTGGAATTTCGCGGCAAGGACGTTCTTATCGTCGGCGGCAGCTACTCGGCCGAAGACATCGGCTCGCAATGCTTCAAGTACGGCGCCCGCAGCATCACCAGTTGCTACCGCAGCGCACCGATGGGTTACCAGTGGCCGGAGAACTGGGAAGAAAAACCGCTGCTCACCCATGTCAAAGGCAGCACCGCATTCTTCATCGACGGCAGCAGCAAACACGTCGACGCGATCATCCTCTGCACCGGCTACAAGCACCACTTCCCGTTCCTGCCGGAAGAACTGCGCTTGAAAACCGGCAACCGCCTGTGGCCGCTGAACCTCTACAAAGGCGTGTTCTGGGAGCAGAACCCGCGGCTGATCTACCTCGGCATGCAGGACCAGTGGTACAGCTTCAACATGTTCGACGCCCAGGCCTGGTACGCCCGCGACGTGATCCTCGGGCGCCTCGCCCTGCCCGACCCGCAACGGATGCAGGCCGAAGACCTGGCCTGGCGCGAGACAGAAGAAAAACTCGAAACCGCCCAGCAGATGTTCGAGTTCCAGGGTGAGTACATCCGCCAGTTGATCGAGGCCACCGACTACCCGAGTTTCGACATCGCCGCAGTGAACGAAACCTTCCTGAAATGGAAGAAAGACAAGTACGAAAACATCATGGGCTACCGCGACAAATGCCACCGTTCACTGATCACCGGCACCCTCGCCACGCCGCACCACACCCCTTGGCTGGAAGCGCTGGACGATTCCCTGGCGGCCTACCTGGCCGATGACCCGCGCAGTGCGTTGAAGACGCCGGACCCGGTCCCCGGCGCGATGACCCCCTCGTAAGCGCGCAACCCCTCAGCCAAGGAGCCTTGCATGCAAAACCCCGTGATATCCCGGCCGCTAGAGCCGGCGCTGTTCGCCCGCGCGGCGAGCCTGGAACGCCACCGCGTCGCCCCCGGCGGCTTGACGGTGATTGGCCTTGAACCGGGCGACCGGCTGGAGGTGATCGACCTCGAAGGCGACCAGCGCGCCGAGTTGCTGGCCTTCGCCGGCAGCCGCCCGGCGCTGGGCGCCCTCGGCCTGCGGCCAAGCCCCGACACCGGTTTCATCAGCCACCTGCTGCACGACGGCAGCCGCGAAGCCGCGTACATGACCGAGGGCCTGGTGCGGCGCGGTATCGACTGCCGGCACCTGCCGGAGGCCGCGCGACTGTGGCCCGCCGGCACGCCGGCTAATCACAGCCGCCGCTTCCATGCCGCCGAGGCGCTGCTGGTGATGGTGGCCGCGCCCGGCGGGCCGATCGCCGTCGACAGCCAGGCGCGGGCCAGCGAGCTGCGCCTGCTGATCCACCGGGCCAATCCGCGCAAAGCCCTGGCGCCGCCGCTGCCCGCACCGCTGGGCGAGGTGGTGGACGAGTTCACCATTCGCCCAGGCTCGGCGCGGGACTATGCGGTACGTGCCGGCCAGTACATCCAGGTGCTGGACGTCGCCGGGCGGCAGTGCTCGGACTTCGTCGCCTTCGACCGTCGCGGCCTGGACGCCGGCCGCGAAATCGACCTCGACCCGACCGTGACCCGCACCCTCAACGGCAGCGCCTATCCAGGGCCCGGCCTGTATAGCCGCTTCTACGACCGCAACCTGCAACCGATGCTGGAAGTGGTGCGCGACACCGTGGGCCGCCACGACACCTTCGCCCTGGCCTGCACCGCGCGCTACTACGAGGCGCAGGGGTACTTCGGCCATGACAACTGCAGCGACAACCTCAGCCGTGCCCTCGCCGCCCACGGCGTGACAGGTCGCCCCGGCTGGCCGGCGATCAATTTCTTCTTCAACACCGGGGTCGACGCCCACCAGCACCTGACCCTCGACGAACCCTGGTCGCGCCCCGGCGACTACGTGCTGCTGCGTGCCATGACCGACCTGGTCTGCGCCAGCAGTTCCTGCCCGGACGACATCGACCCGGCCAACGGCTGGCTGCCCACCGACATCCATATCCGTGTGTATAGCGAAAAGGAGCGTTTCAGTATCGCCATGGCCACTCGAAAAACGCCCGACGCCGACCCGGTGCTGACCCGCGAAAGCGGCTTCCACCCCGGCACCTCCGCCCTCACCCGCCAGTTCAGCGAATACCGCGGCTTCTGGACCCCGACCCAGTTCGACGGCTACGGCACCCTCGCCGAATACCACGGTTGCCGCGAACGCGTGGCGGTGATGGACCTCTCCGCCCTGCGCAAATTCGACGTGCTCGGCCCCGACGCCGAAGCCTTGCTCGATCACTGCCTGACCCGCGACGTGCGCAAGCTGGCGGTGGGTCAGGTGGTCTACAGCGCGATGTGCTACGACCACGGCGGCATGCTCGACGACGGCACCCTGCTGCGCCTGGGCGCCGATGCCTTCCGCTGGATCGGCGGCGAAGACCACGCCGGCGACTGGCTGCGCGAGCAGGCGGCGAAGCTGGGCATGAAGGTGTGGGTCAAAAGCGCCTCGGAACAGATCCACAACATCGCCGTGCAAGGCCCGCTGGCCCGTGCCCTGCTCAAGGAGATGATCTGGACCCCGGGCACCCAGCCGAAACTCGAAGACCTCGGCTGGTTCCGCTTCCTCACCGGGCGCCTGGACGACTACAACGGCCCGCCGCTGATGGTCTCGCGCACCGGCTACACCGGCGAACTGGGCTATGAAATCTGGTGCCACCCCAGCGACGCCCTGCGCGTGTGGAACCGTGTCTGGGAGCTGGGCGACCCGCTGGGGTTGGTCCCCCTCGGCCTGGCGGCACTGGACATGCTGCGCATCGAAGCCGGGCTGATCTTTGCCGGCTACGAATTCTGCGACCAGACCGATCCGTTCGAGGCCGGCATCGGCTTCTGCGTGCCGCTGAAAAGCAAGCAGGCCGACTTTATCGGCCGCGAAGCCCTGCTGCGCCGGGCCGCCCATCCGCAGCAGAAGCTGGTGGGCCTGGAACTGGACGGCAACGAACCGGCGGCCCATGGCGATTGCGTGCGGGTCGGCCGGGCCCAGGTCGGGGTGATCACCAGCGCCACCCGTTCGCCGGTGCTGGGCAAGAACATCGCCCTGTGCCGCCTCGACGTCGCCCACTGCGAGCCGGGCACCCGCGTCGAAGTGGGCAAGCTCGACGGCCAGCAGAAGCGCATCGGCGCAACCGTAGCCGCCGGCACCGTGGCCTATGACCCGGACAAAAGCCGGGTGCGGGCGTGAGGACGAAACTGGAGGAGAAATTGCTAGGTGTAAGTCGAGGGACTGTCCCCACCGTCAAGGAGTAGCGAGCGATGTGGTTCAGCAAAGCGTCCAGTGAACTGGCCAATGAAGTCAGCCAGTGGCTTGAACACCTGTCCAGCAACGGCGGCGGCGCGCTCAATCCGCCGGTTCTGCAGCGTCAGCCGCGCTTGGCCGGCGCCCTGCAGCACCTGCAACGGGATTGGACGGAGCTGCAGCGGGTCCGCCAGCAGGCCGAGCGCCAACCGCCGCCGCCCTGCACCGCCGAGGAGCACGCTGCCCTCGAACGTCGCGTGGCGGAAGCCGAAGCGCGGGCGGCGGCCCTCGTCGCCGAACGCGACGACGCCGAACAGCGCTGCCTGACCCTGGAGGCCGAGCGGCAGCGCTGGGACGAAGAACGCCAGGTCTGGGACCTGACCAAGCGCACCCTCACCGAAGGCTGCTGGGCGATGAACGTGGTCAACGGCGACCCGGACCATCCGCAGAACGTGATCCGCTGGTCCGAGCAGTTCCGCAACCTGATCGGCTACAACCGCGAAACGTTCCCCGATGGCTGGGACAGCTACTTCGGCGTGGTCAACGCCGACGACCTGAAGAACGTCATGAAGGTATTCAACAGCGCCATGGTCGACAGCCAGGGCGACGGCCTGTACGCCGTGGAATACCGCATGCGCCACAAGACCCGTGGCGAAGTCTGGTTCCGCGAGCGTGGGCGTTGCCTGCGCGACGCCCAGGGGCGGCTGACCTGGGTGACCGGTGCAGTGCGGGAAATCAGCGACGAGAAAACCGCCGCCTCGCTGCATGACCGCGAGCAGGCCAGCATCCAGGCCACCTACGGGCAGATCGCCCAGGTCGCCGGGGTGATTCGCGGGATTGCCGAGCAGACCAACCTGCTGGCGCTGAACGCCGCCATCGAAGCGGCCCGCGCCGGCGAAGGCGGTCGCGGCTTCGCCGTGGTGGCCGATGAAGTACGCAACCTGGCGCGCCGGACACAAGAGTCGGTGCAGCAGATCCAGACCATGTTGCAGAGTCAGTGACACAGCATCGCTGCGGTTCGGCGCCCCGACTAGCTCGCTCCTACGCGATTTCTGTAGGAGCGAGCTTGCTCGCGAAGGACCACCAAGCAACAAATCCAAAAACAAGAAACCAGCGTCGTCCCCTTCCCTCTGCCCACCACAACTATTCCAGCGACAACGCATCGAGGATTGAGTGATGGAAGAACAGAAAACGCCGACCCTGGAGGAACTCAAGGGTCTGATCGAGATGACCAACACCCTCAATATGGAAATCTTCTATTGGTGGTGCATCGCCCTGATGATCCTGATCCACGCGGGGTTCCTCTCCTACGAAATCGGCGCCTCGCGCCTGAAGAACGCCCTGGCCGCCGGGGTGAAGAACATCCTCGCCTTCGGCTTCATCGTCCCCACCTTCTTCCTCTTCGGCTGGGCCATCTACAACGCCTTCCCCGACGGCCTCGTGCCGCGCATGGACGCCCTCGCCGCGGCCATGCCGTGGAGCCAGAGCATGGGCCCGAACATCAAGGACAACGCCACCGGGATTTTCTGGGGCGCCTTCGCCCTGTTCGCCGCGACCACCGGCTCGATCCTCTCCGGGGCCATCATCGAGCGGGCGCGGATGAGCGCCTTCATCATCATGACCATCCTGCTCGGCTCGGTGCTGTGGCTGTTCGGCGCCGCGTGGGGCTGGCACCCGGAAGGCTGGCTGACCGTGAAGTGGGGCTACCATGACGTCGGCGCGGCGGGTGTGGTGCACATGATCGCCGGCTTCTTCGCCCTGGCGGTGGTGATCAACCTCGGCGCCCGCATCGGCCGCTTCAACCCCGACGGCAGCGCCAACGCCATCGTCGGCCACAGCATGCCGATGAGCGTGGTCGGCTTGATGCTGATCATCGTCGGCTTCTTCGGCTTCCTTGGCGGCTGCATCATCTACAGCTCGGGCGCGCAGTGGATCAACATCTACGGCGCACCCACCACCCTCTCCGCCTTCGCCTTCAACACCCTGATGGGCTTCGCCGGCGGCCTGATCGGCGCCTACCTGACCAGCCGCGAGCCGTACTGGATGATGTCCGGTGGCCTGGTCGGGATCATCTCCGTGGCCCCCGGCCTTGACCTCTACCACCCCGGCCTTGCCTACCTGATCGGCATGGGCGTGGCCGCCGTGGCGCCGCTGGTGAACAACCTGCTGCTGAAATTCCGCCTCGACGACGCCGTCGGCGCCTTCGCCGTGCATGGCTTTGGCGGCTTCGCCGGGCTGGTCATCAGCGGCATCTTCCTTGCTGGCTACCCGAACATGAACGGCATGGCGCCGATCAGCTTCTTCGGCCAACTGGGCGGCGCGGTGGTGATGGCGGCGCTCGGTTTCATCCCCGGCTACCTGGTCTCCTGGGCACTGAAGAAAGCCGGCGTGCTGCGGGTTCCGGCGCATGCCGAAGAGCGTGGCCTGGACCTCACCGAAGTCCCGGCCCAGGCCTACCCGGAATGGAGCGGGATCTATGGTGAGCCGGTCAGCAAACCCAAGGCGAACCTGATCGCCGAAAGCAAAGCCACTGTCTGAGGAGCAACGCCATGAGCATCAGTACCTACGAAGGCGCCAGCGCCGTGTTCACCTTCGCCGACAAACCGGTCGTGCTCGGCTTCATCACCCTGGTGGTGGTGGCGGCTACCCTGTATGCCCTGGTGACGACGTTTGTGCATGAGAAACACAGCTATGCGATGCCGGATGAGGAGTTGCCGAAGCTGAAGTGACGCCCGAAAAATCGCGAGCGAGCTCGCTCCTACAGGACCCTGTGGGAGCTGGCTTGCCAGCGATGGTGCCGGCCTCATCGCTGGCAAGCCAGCGCCCACAGAGCGCCTGCATCGTTCAAACAGCCTGCCCTTCTCCCACCAGCTTCAACCCGACAATCCCGCCAACAATCATCAACAGACACAACCCCTTCAGCACTCCCAGCGATTCCCCCAGAAACAGGCTGCCATACACCACCGTCCCCAGCGTGCCGATCCCCACCCATACCGCATACGCCAGGCCCAGCGGCAACTCGCGCACCGAGAGGCTCAGCAGGTAGATGCTCAGCGCCAGGAAAAACCCGCAATACAGGCTCGGCCACAGCCGGGTAAAGCCTTCGGTGCGGGGGATGATCGAGGCGTAGAACACCTCGCACACGCCCGCGAAAATCAGGTAGCCCCATCCATTCAACCCGCCCATCGCACCACTCCCTCGATCCCAATGAAAACGCCGACGCAAGGCGTCGGCGCGGGGTTTTCGCAACATTCAATTCGAGTACTTGTAGCCCACCTCGCCGTGGGCGGAGAGGTCCAGGCCATCGACCTCGGCTTCTTCATCCACACGCAGGCCACCGCACAGCGCTGCCGCCAGCTTGAAGGCGACCCAGCTTGTGACCGCGGAAACGCTGATGCTGAACAGGATCGCGCCGGCGTTGATCGACAACTGTTCCATCAGGCCACGCCCTTCGGCGAAGCCCTGGCCACCAATCGCCGTCAATGCGAACACCGGAGTCAGCAGGCCACCCAGAATGCCGGCCACGCCATGCACGCCGAACACATCGAAGGCGTCGTCCAGGCCGATCATCGGCTTGAGTTTATCCACCGACCAGACGCACACCGGACCAGCGATCAGGCCCAGCAGAATCGCGCCCATGGGCCCGACATAACCGCACGCCGGGGTGATCGCCACCAGCCCGGCGATGGCGCCGGAGATCGCGCCGAACAGGCTCGGCCGGCCGCGGTGCTGCCACTCGACGAGGATCCAGCCCAGCGCCCCGGCGCAACTGGCGAGCATGGTGTTGACCATCACCAGCATCGCGAAGCCGTTGGCCGCCAGCGCACAACCGCCGCAGAACCCCAGCCAGCCGACCCAGAGCATGCAGCCGCCGGTAAAGGTCATGGTCATGTTGTGCGGCGCCAGCGCCGAGGTGCCGAAACCGCGTCGACGCCCAAGCATCCAGGCCCCGACCAGCGCGGCGATACCGACGTTGAGGTGCACCACATTGCCGCCGGCAAAATCCTGCACGCCAAGGTTGAACACCCAGCCGCCGCCCCAGGCCATGTGCGCCATGGGGATGTAGTTGAGGGTCAGCCAGATCGCCATGAACACCAGCACCGCGCTGAACTTCATGCGTTCGGCGAAGGCGCCGACGATGATCGCCGGGGTGATCGCGGCAAACAGCAGCATGAACAGGAAGTACAGGTATTCGGGGATGGTGCCGACCACCGTGTCCTTGGTCACGCCGCTCATGAACAGCTTGTCGAGACCGCCGAGCACCGCTTGCAGCGAGCCGCCGTCGGCGAAGGTCAGGCTGTAGCCATAGACGGCGAACAACACCGCCATCAGCGACGAGGTGCAGAACACCTGCATCATGATCGACAGCACGTTCTTGCTCCGCGCCATGCCGCCATAGAACAGCGCCAGACCCGGCAGCATCATCAACAGCACCACCAGCGAGCACAACGCCACGAAGGCGGTGTCGCCACTGTTGATCGCGGGCGGCGCGTCCTCGGCCAGGGCCGCAGTCGCGCTCAACATCAGGGAAAGGCCCAAGGTACCGCGGACCACAGGTGAAAACCGGATCATTGCCCACTGCCTCCAATCGATGGGGATGCCTGCACCCCGTGCTCGGATGACGGGTCGGCATTCGGGTGCCTCGGGAAGAGCATCCTTCCGCGTGGCTGTTGAGTTGCCCCATGGACAAGGCAATTGGCCTGCCAAGTTCTTCGCTCAGCTTTCATCAAGATTCAAGCAGATGATTTAAAAGACTTTTATTTGAAATTTCGGCGGGAAGACGGTCTTTTTAGTATTTCCCTGAGGGAAAGTTAGTTTCTTTTTGTGCAACTTTTAAGTGCACTTCACCGTGAAGGTGCTTCACTCCGGACGGCCCGCTTCAGCCTCGTGCACCGCCGCTCGAATTCCCGAGGCAGCCGAAGAGGCATCACCTTGATATCATCGTCCAAAACCAAGGACTGGAGAGTCTTGAGCAATGACTACGAACGTTGATATCGCCGCCACGCTACACCGTAAATATGGCGTGCTGGTCGAGCCCTCCTCGCTGAGCGACGAGGTGGTCCAGCGGCTGGCCAAGAAGATCAACTACCCGCGAATCACGTCCTGGCAAACGCTGAAGGACTGGAGTGACCGGGTGCTCGGCGAAGGCGAGTCCGTGCGTTTTCTGCTTCCGCAGTCGCCAGGCCGCAACACCCATTTCGGCACGCTACGCTTCCTCAGCGAAGAAGCCCGGGAATTGGTCGAGCATATCGCCGAGCGTCAGGTGGACCAGGCGATCGGTCAACTGGAGGAAGCCGAAGAGGACGTCGATTTCGACGATGAAATCGAGGCCGAAGTCGCCGTCTTCGCACCCGGCGCTGCGGAAGTTGAAGCCATCACCTCGAGCGCGCAACGCGGGCTGAATACCTTGCACGCCCTGCTCGAAGAAAGTGACCGCTGGGAACCGGTGATTGCCGCACGCATCGAAGACCTGCTCAAGCAGCACCGCGGCACAGAAGAAGTGGACACGCTGAGCGTGATGAGCGCGCTGCTGGACCAACTGAACAAGCCGATCAAGGCGATCCGCGAACTGAACGAAAAGCGCTCGGCTGACGTAGCCCGTTCGATGGCGCCCACCGTAAGCAACTAAGCCAAAACGCCTCCCGCCAGGCCGGTAATCCGGCCTGGCATCTCTACGCTAGAACCGCGTAACACCCTCTATTCCAAGACATTTTTCTGTCTGACCCATCAAGTTTTCTGGCATACCATCAGTTTAAAAAGTATTTGCAAATGCGAATTATACGCAGATACTATCGCCCGCCTTTCTCGTTGTCCTATAACCTCCCGCCAGGATTTCAAACTCGATGCGTCGCACGATCGTCTCGCTGTGCCTGCTCCACGCCATTCCTTCGCTGGCTTTGGCTGCCCAGTCCCCCGAAAACGCCACCGGCAACGTCCAGCTCGACGCGGTGAACATCAACGCCGACGCCGCCGACTACGAGCGCGCCGACGGTCCGGTGCAAGGCTACAAAGCCACCCGTTCCGCCAGCGCGACACGCACCGACACGGCGCTGCACGAAACCCCGCAATCGATCAGCGTGGTGCCGCGGGATGTGCTGGAAGACACCGCGTCCACTCGCCTGCAGGACGCCCTCGACTACGCCGGCGGCGTGGGCCGGGCCAACAACTTCGGCGGCCAGGGGCTGACCACCGTGACGGTGCGCGGCTTTACCACCGGCGAGTACTACCGCAACGGCTTTCCGATGAACCGCGGCTACCCCAACGCCCCGGACGCCAACAGCGTCGAGCGCCTGGAAGTGATTCGCGGCCCGGCCACCAGCCTGTACGGCCGTGGCGATCCTGGCGGCACCTTCAACGTGGTCAGCAAGCAGCCACTGCCGGAAAGCAAAGTCACCCTCGGCAGCCAGTTCGATGACCAGGGCATGCACCGCGCCACCCTCGACGCCACAGGCCCGCTGAACCAGGACGGCAGCCTCGCCTATCGCCTGAACATCCTCGGCGAAGGCGGCGACAGTTTCCGCGACGATGTCGAGAGCGAGCGCTACGAAGTCGCGCCGGTGCTCAGCTGGCAGGTCAACGACGCCACGAAGATCATCTTCGAAGGCGACTTCATGCGGAACAACCACCCGCTGGACCGTGGCCTGACCCGCTACACCACCCAGACCGGCAGCGCCTCGCGTGACACCAACATCTGGGAAAAAGGCAGCGACAACCTGCTGCACAACGACAACGACATGGCCCAGTTGCGTTTCGAACACGCCCTGAACGACAACTGGACCCTCGGCGGTGGCTTCCAGTGGCTGGACGGCACCCTGCAAGGCAACGCCGTCGAAGCCAACGGCGCGCCGGCGGACGGCCGCACCCTGCAGCGCAACTTCAACTGGCGCAAGCTGGACTGGACCGACCGCGATTACCAACTGAACCTCACCGGCCACTTCGACACCGGCGGCTTCGCCCACACCTTGCTGACCGGCGTGGAATACGAAGACTACGACTACCAGTCGATCATCCTGCGTTCGTCCGCCGCCGTCGGCACCTACCCGATCGATATCTACAACCCGGTGCTGGGCCAGCCGCGCCCGGCCCTGACCCGCACCACCACCCACGACCAGGAAAACCTCAAGACCTGGGCCTACTTCCTGCAGGATCAGGTAGCGCTGACCGAGCGTCTCAAGGCGCTGGCGGGTGTGCGCATCGAACGCTTCGAGCACCACTACGACAACTACCTGCCGGGCACCAAGGGTTGGGAAGCTGCCGAGAACGCGGTGACACCGCGCTTCGGCCTGATCTACGACCTGACCGACAGCCTCGCGGTCTACGCCAACACCGCGCGCTCGTTCAAGCCCAACAGCGGCGCCAGCCTGCAAGGCGACGGCTTCGAGCCGGAAAAGGGCAAGTCGTATGAACTGGGAATGAAGTGGGAAGCGCTGGACCGCCAGCTCAGCGTCGACGGCGCGATCTACCACATCGTCAAGGAAAACGTGCTGACCCGCGACCCGACCGACCCGAACTACAGCATCGCCGCAGGCGAGATACGCAGCCGTGGCCTGGACCTCAACATCGCCGGCAACCTCACCCCCGAGTGGCGCGTGATCGGTGGCTACGCCTACGTCGATGCCGAAGTGAGCAAAGACAACCGCCTGCCGACCGGCACCCGCCTGGCCAACATCCCGCGCAACAGCTTCAGCCTGCTCAACACCTACGAATTCCAGGACGGCGTCGCCAAGGGTCTGGGCCTGGGTGTGGGAGTGAAATACGTCGGCGACCGCAACGGCCAGACCGAAGCCGTGACCTACACCATGGAACGCTACAGCGTGGTTGACCTGTTGAGCTTCTACAAAGTCAACGAGCACGTGCGGCTGAACCTGGATGTGAAGAACGTCTTCAACAAGGGGTATGACGAAGGCGCGTTCAACACCTACGCCTATCCGGGTGCACCGCGGACGGTGCAGGTGGGGGTTGCGTATACCTTCTGAGTAGGCTGATGGCCTCATCGCCGGCAAGGCCGGCTCCCACAAGAGGGTGGCTGACCTCGCAATAGAGGCCAGACAAAACCTGTGGGTGCTGGCTTGTCGGGCGCCGAACCGCAGCGATTGCGCCAGTCCATTCACCACCGCTATCGCTGGCGACCACGCCTTCTGAATCACCGCACCAGGCTGTTGCGCAACACCGCCAGCATCTCGTCCTCATGGTTCTCGATCGTAAGCTTCGCACCCCAGTTATCCGACACCATCATCAGGTACTGCTTGATACTGTCGATCCCTTGCTGGTGGTAGTGATCCTTCTTCGCCTTCGGCATGTAGTTACTCAGCTTCGAGTTTTTGCTGTGGCTGATCAGGCACAGGTTGCCGAAAGCGTTGACCCGGCTTTTCGGCAGCCTGAGCTGCTCTGAGAGCGGGTTCTGCGGATAGTAATGCTCCACCGAACTGCGGAAGGTGAACACGAAGTCGCGGATCTTCTGGTCGCTGCCTTTCTTCTGCTCCCACAGCAGATAGTCGAGGTAGTTGAACACCAGGTTGTTCTCGATGACGCCGTACGTCAGCCGGCTAGCGAGCACCTGGTTTTGTTCCACTCCCTCCCGACACGTTTCCTCGTTCGCGTAGATCAACGCGTAGTAACCCGCCTTGTCTTCCGGCGCCGCGAGCACCCGGTCGAACACGAATGAGCAGGCGATCATTCGCAATGCCGCCAGGTATTCACCCGCCTCCACTGGGTCTCGTTGCCGATACAGATAGCGCAACGCGGCGGTCAACCAGTACTTGTAGACCTGGCTCGGAGCGGACACATGCAGCGCGCTCGACAGCATCAGGATGCTGCGATTGATGCCGATATCCTCCTCGTCTTCACCAAAGGTGTTGACGTAGCTGATCGCACGCTTGTCCGAGTACTTGAAGCGTTTCAGGCTCCAGCCGTCCGTTGCATTGTGAAATTCGCGCTTGATCACGTAGTGGTCGTAAAGCCATTTGCAGCGCAACAGGGCAAGCACGAAACCCTTTACCCGGTCCGGGTCACTGCCTTCGAGTACATGCGCCTCGAATGCGGGCAGCAATTGCTTGTCATCCAGCGTCAACCGTACCGAACCCGATTCGCCCATCCAGACCTGCAACACCTGCAAGAGGAAGTTGGGGAAGTTGATGACCGAACTGAAACGTTCGGGCGCGCCGTCGTCTTGCTCTTCCTTGTGCTTGTCACTGGTGCTGACAGGCATTTCGAGAATGCTGGTCAGCGTCAGCCTGACGCCCTGATCGAGGGTATCGGAATGCGTGTCCGCTACCGCCAGCAAGGCGCTCAGATCATCGAAGCGCTCGACATTCAGCAGGCCACCTTCATTGATGAACAGCCGTTCTCGCACCACCGGACCGAAGCCCATTTGCACGTACTTTTCCATGTTCGCGCAGGCTTCCCAGACCTGGTGCAGGCAGGTTTGGGCAGCAGGCTCTTTCTCCAGCACCTTGAGCAACCGCGCCTTGAGCACTTCGTGTTTCTCAAGCTGCTCACCGCGGTTGTTCATGACTTCGAAGTAATGGTTCAGATCAGTACCTACGGGCACCTCGACCCGCATGATCTGCACATGGGTGAAGAGGTAATCGGCAAATGCCGACAGCTCCACCGCGTCGCCCAACAACCTTGGCACCAACTCGCGGATCAGCCGATAGCCCGCTAGGATGCCACTGTTGATTGCCTCGGCCGGCATGCCCTCGGTGCCATCGGCATCACCTTGTGCTGCGGCAATGGCGGCGAAGGTATCGGTGGAGCGCGGGCGGTTCTCGAACTCGATTCGAGGTGCATCCAGCCAGTCCAGCGCCGTCGGCAAACGCTTTTTCAGGTACAGCATCAACAGGGACAGGGTGGTCAGCCGCTGCTGGCCGTCGAGCGTCTCGAACAGCGCCGTACCGGCCCTTTCGCGGCGGTCGACCACCAGCGAGCCCAAGTAGTAGTTCTTCGTGCTACGGCCCCGGTCCTGCATGGCATCGAGGACGTCCTGAATCAGTTGCGAGATCTCCGCCTCTTCCCACGCGTAATTACGCTGGTACATGGGGATCAGGTAGTGCGCGCTGCCATCGAGCAGTTGCCGAGTGGACAGCTGGAGAATGGGCTCACTCATGGAAATTCATGTCCTTGAACAGTTGCAGCAACTCAGGTTCCTTTCTTGTGCTCACCACCATCGGCAACGGATGGGCAAGAAAATCCCGGGGCCGTGACAAGTTCTGAATCACCCGAAACAGATTGTTGGCCAGTGCATGGTTGTCCACCGTGGCCAGGTGCACCGCGTGCCGCTCCAGGCGCAGGCGATAAGCCCAGACGAACGCCTTCTCGATCGCACGGGAGATGTCCTCCAGGCCGAAGGTGTCGATGTAGTAGACAAGCAGGCAGTCGAACAACCCGCGCACATAGCGATCGCCGGTGCGGCTGCGGCCTTTGTAGGTGGCGAGGGTGGCGAGAATGGCGCGGGCCTGAGGCGCCAGCTCCGCCGTCGTTTGCAGCGCCTTCAACTGCCGCAGCGCGCCGACCTGGCGCTGGTAATGCACGGCCATTTCGAAAAAACGCCGGCCGTTGATGATGGTCTGGTCGAGGTGGAAGGGAAACGCAAGCGCATCGTCGGAGCCGGCTGGCAGCGCACGGTTCTGCTGGTCCACCCACTGGTGGGTCATGCGCAGTTGTGCCGCGTAGGGATACTGCGCCGGGTCGGCAAGGTTGACGCCCTTGAACAGGCCCACATCCTCCTTGCCGAAGTAGCGCGCGGATTCACCCTTGGCCCAGCGCCGGATCCGGTACAGGTAGTTCTCGAACAAGCGGGCCAGTTGGTCGCTGTCGTTGGCCTCCCAGCCGGCGACCACACTGGCCTTGAACGCATCATCAGCCTGATCGAATTCCCGCAGGTGATACGCCTTGAGCAGGTCATGGGGTTCGAGGTCGCGCCCACGGGCATTCTGCGAATCGAAGAACTGAAAAGCCTCGGAGATATCACCCAGGGAGAAGCACACCACCTCGCAGCGGTTCAGCAGGAAATCGATGTGCGCCTCGCTGAAGTCGCCGGACTGCACCAGGCGGCAAATCGCCTGGTAGTTGCGCTGGAGATTGCGAATCGAGGTCTGGCTGGTGAATTCGGGATTGCTCAACCCGTCCTTGAGCTGGACGAGTTGCTCGCGCAAATCGCGCGACTCCAGCTCATCCAGGCGGTGGGCTACCAGCGCACGCACAATCAGCATCAGCGTCAACGTGCGCTGTTGCCCGTCGACGATGTTCAGTTCGCCGTCATTGCGATGGAACACCAGCGTGCCGAGGCGATACGGGTGCTCGCCGGCGAAGGTGGCGAGGTCGTGGAAGAGCTGGCCGAGGTGTTTTTCGGTCCATTTGTAGGGGCGCTGGTACACGGGAATGTCCAGTTGCAGGGACAGAAGCTGCGCCACCGTGCGAACGTGCAGGTGGAGAGGCTCCGGAACGTGGGCAGTCATGGGGTCGGTCCTTGATCGTTGGTAGTGCCGCCGCAAAGGGTAAGGCAGGCGCATGCTCGCCGATACCCGCGTCAGCATATGTCGCGCTCGCGCTCACAATTGCCGCGCTGCTATCCTCTGCGCCTCCCGCCATGACGCAAGGACCGACATGCAGATCCTCTTCTACGAGACCGACAAGCCCTACGGTTGCTTCTCGAATTTCTCCCGGCATCCCATCACCCTCGACGGCATCCTCTGGCCAACAACGGAACATTATTTCCAGGCCTGCAAGTTCACCGAGCAGGTCGATATCGATGCCGTGCGCGAGGCAAAGACACCTTTCCTCGCCGCACAGATCGGCCGCGAGCGGCATCGCTCGTTCCGCAGCGACTGGGATCAGGCCCGCGATCCGGTGATGCTGGAAGCCCTGCGCGCCAAGTTCACCCAGCATGCAGACCTGCGCGAAACGCTACTGGGTACCGGGGATGCGGAACTGGTGGAACACACCAAAAACGACCGGTACTGGGCGGATGGAGGCGATGGCAGCGGGAAGAACATGCTCGGCAAGTTGCTGGAGCAGGTTCGGGCCGAGCTGAACCAGACCCATTGATACCAGATGACGCATCCCCCTGTGAGAGCCAACTCCCACAGGGTTTTGTGCCAGCCTGAAACGCTTTAGTAAATCCCGCGATAGATCGCTGCCACCTCCTCCACCGTCATATCCCGAGGATTGCTGTCGATCAAGCGCTTCAACCCCCCGACCACATCCTGCGCCATGCCCGGGATCGAGGCTTCATCGATCCCCAGTTTCGACAACCTCGTCTCCAGCCCGCTATCGCGCACCAGATCCTCGATCGCCCGGACGAACGCCTCCGCCGCTTCCGTCTCGCCGGCAAACACTTCACCCGGCAACAGATGCCCCGCCAACTCGGCATACAGCCGCTGCGCCGCGCTCAGGTTGAAGCGGATCATCGGCGCCATCACCAGTGCATTGGCATGCCCATGGGGAATGTGGAAACGCGCCCCCAACGGATAGGCCAAGCCGTGAATCGCCGCCACCGAGGCATTGACGAAGGCCATGCCGGCCATCAGCGACCCCTGCAGCATCGCTTCCCGCGCCGCGACGTCGCTGCCGTCGGCCAGCACCTTGCGCAGGTTGCCGCCGAGCAGGCGCAGTGCGGTGGTGGCCAGGCCGTCGGAAATGGGGTTCTTGCGGGTGCGGCTGGTATAGGCCTCGATGGCATGCACCATGGCATCCAGCCCCGTCGCCGCGGTGACCTGGGCCGGCAGGCCGAGGGTCAGTTGCGGGTCGAGCACGGCCACGTCCGGCATCAGTTGCGCCGAGTACACCGCCTGTTTGCGCTGCTGGGCATCGGTGATCACCGATACCCAGGTCACTTCCGAGCCGGTCCCCGCCGTGGTCGGCATCAGCACCAGCGGCAGGCGCTGGCCGCGGGCCTTGTCGGTGCCATAGAGGTCGGTCAGCGGCTGCTCGCTGTTGATCAGCAACGCCACCAGTTTGGCCGCGTCCAGCGAACTGCCGCCGCCAAGACCAAGCACGCCATCGGCCGCGAACGCGCGGCCCTGGCTGACGGCCTGTTCGACCACTGCGGCGGGCGGATCGGCCACCACCTGGTCGAACACCGCGACGGTGCAGCCCGCCGCTTCCAGCGCGGTCCGGGCCTGGTCGGCGAAGCCGAGCTTGACGATGCCGGGGTCGCACACCAGCAGCACGCGACGGACCGCGAGGCCGGCGAAGACCTCGCCGATACCCTGCAAGGCACCCGCCGCGCAGACGATACGCGGGACACTTCTGAATTCGTGGTTCATGGCGATTTCCTCACAGCACCGAGGCGTAGATGGCGCGGGCGTCTTCCCGGCTGACCGGGCGCGGGTTGTTGATCAGCAGGCGTTCGACCTTCATGGCGTCGTCGCTGAGGCGGTCGAGGTCCGCCTCGGTCACGCCCACCTCCGCCAGGCGCTGGGCGAACGGCATGCGTTGCACCAGCGCGGTCATGAAGCCGATAAACGCCTCGCAGGCCTGCGCCGGCGTGTCGAAACGCTGGCCGGGCAGCACGGTCGCCGCCAGTTCGGCGTACAGCGGCTCTGCGGCGCTGCGGTTGAAATTCAGCACCGGCACCAGCACCAGCGCGTTGCTCAAGCCATGGGGCACGTGGAAATGCCCGCCCAGCGGATAGGCCAGCGCGTGCACCGCCGCCACCGGCGCATTGGCGAACGCCATGCCGGCCAGCATCGAGCCCAGCAACATGTCCGAGCGCGCCTGCAGGTCGCCCGGCTCGGCCAGCACCCGGTCGAGGTTGCCGCCCAACAGGCGCAGGGCCTGTAAGGCGAGGCCGTCGGACAGCACGTTTTTCTTGTGCTTGCTGGTGTAGGCCTCGATGGCGTGGACCATGGCGTCGACGCCGGTCATGGCGCTCACCGCCGCCGGCAGGCCAACGGTCAGGCGGGCATCGAGCAAGGCGATGTCCGGGTAGAGCAAGGCGCTGACCACGCCTTTCTTCTCGTGGCTGGGGGTGGTGACGATGGCCACGGCGGTGACTTCCGAGCCGGTGCCGGCGGTGGTCGGCACCTGGATCAGCGGCAGGCGCGGGCCCTTGGCCAGGTTGATGCCGTAGATGTCCGTCAGCGCCTGGTCATGGCCGCAGAGCAGCGCCACCAGCTTGGCGGTGTCCAGCGAACTGCCGCCGCCCAGGCCGATCACCGCCTGGGCCCGGCAGTCGCGCCCCGCCGCCACCGCGTCGAGCACCGACGCCTCGGGCGGGTCGGCCTGGACGTCGCTGTACAGGGTCACTTCAACGCCGGCTTCGCGCAGCGCACGCATCGGCGCCTCCAGCAGGCCGGCGCGTTGCAGACCCGGGTCGCTGACCAGCAGCACGCGTTCGGCACCGAGTTCGCGGCACAGCGCGCCGAGACGCAAGGCGCCATCGACTTCGCAGATCACCCGTGGCGCGGTTTCAAAGGTAAAGGTCGACATGGTTTTTTATCCTGCTCGCACGCTGCCGCGCTCGATGCGGTAGAGCGCATCGACGAGGTCAGCGGAATGGGTGTCATCGGATTCGGAGATCAGCACGCACAGGCCTTCCTGTCCGAGCTGGGCGATCACTTCGCTGAGGCGCCGCGACAGCACCGGCGCCACGCCCTCGAACGGCTCGTCGAGGATCAGCAGGCGGTTGCCCGGCATCAGCGCCCGGGCCAGGGCCACCAGTTTCTGCTGGCCGCCGGACAACTGCATGGCGCGGCGGTCGCGGAACTGGGCGATTTCCGGGATCAGGCCGTAGACCCACTCCAGGCGCTCGGCACTGCCCGGCAGCTTGTTGGCCCACACCGGCAGCAGGATGTTTTCTTCCACCGTCAGTGCCGGGATCAGCCGGCGATCTTCGGGCAGGTAGCTGATGCCCGCCGCCGCGCGCTGGTGGCCGGGCTGGGCGCAGAGGTCGTTGCCGGCGAAGTGGATCGAGCCGGAGGTGGCGTCGAGCAGGCCCATCAGGGTGCGGATCAGCGTGGTCTTGCCGGCGCCGTTGTGGCCGATCAGGCCGACCATTTGCCCGGCGCCGACGTCCAGCGAGACGTCGTGCAGGATCGGCACCGATTCGATGGCGACGTTGAGGTTGCGAATTTCCAGGCTCATGCGGTTGCCCCCTTGTGTGCCCGCTGGCCGCCGGTGACCAGTTCCTGGACCCGGGCGTTGGCCAATACCGTTTGCGGCGGGCCGTCGGCCAGCACTTCGCCGCTGTAGAACGCGAGGATCCGCGACACGTAGCGGCGCACCACGTCCATGTCGTGCTCGACGAACAGCACGGTGACCTGATGCCGCGACACCACCTGCATCACGGTGTCCATCAACTGGGTCTTTTCCTCGGCGCTGACGCCGCTGGTGGGTTCGTCGAGCAAGAGCATCTGCGGGTCGCCGATCAGCGCCATGGCGATATCGATCAGCTTGCGCACGCCTTGCGGCACCGCGGTGACCTTGCTGTCGCGCCAGGCGAGGATGCTGAACTCGTTGAGAATCGCCTCGGCGCGGGCGATCCGCGCGTCATTGCGCAGCGGCCGCAGCAGCGATGGGAACGGCGATTCGGCGGCGGCCAGGGCGATCAGCAGGTTGTCCAGCACGGTCAGTTCGGGGAACAACTGGGCGACCTGGAACGAGCGGGCCATGCCGGCGCGGGTGATCGCCCGCGGCGTGCGGCCGATGATCGACTGGCCGTTGAAGAGGATTTCGCCGCGGCTCGGCTTGAGGTAGCCGGTGACCATGTTGATGAAGGTGGTCTTGCCGGCGCCGTTGGAGCCGATCACGCCCACCACTTCGCCCTTGCTGATGCTGACGTTGACGTCCTTGGCGGCGGTGACCGCGCCAAATTCCTTGTACAGCCCACGGGTTTCGAGAATGCAGCTCATGCCTTGGCCTCCACTGCCTTGGCCCGGCGGGCCTGACCACTGAACAGGCTCCACAGGCCCTTGGGTAGGAACACGATGATCGCCAGCAAGGTGATGCCGAGGATCATCTGCCAGCTATGCGGCACCAGCTCGATGGCGTAGGTGCGCACCACGGCGAACAGCACCGCGGCGATGATCGGCGCCGCCACGTGGGCCGTGCCGCCGAGCAAGGCGATGAAGACGAACTCGCCGGAAGTAATCCAGTAAGCCATTTCCGGGTCGATATGCCCGGCCGCCAGGGCCATGAAACCGCCGCCCAGCGCCGATACCCCGGCAGCGGCGACGTAGTTCATGTACAGCACCCAGCGCGGCGACTGGCCGAGGTACTCGACCCGCACTTCGTTCTCGCGGATCGCCTCGCACATCGCCCCGGCGCTGCTGCGGCCGTAGCGGTGCAGCAACACCGCGAGCACGGCGGACACGGCAACGATGATGACGAACAACGCCAGCGGCGCCTGCCCCGCCGCCGGGCTCCAGCCGAACAGGGTCCAGGCCTTGACGTTGAAGCCGTCGGTGCTGCCCAGGGCCGGGCTTTTCACCAGCATGCCGTAGAGGATCATCGAGAACGCCAGCGACAGCATGGCGAAGAAGATCTCGCGGTAGCGGGTCATCAGCAGGCCGAGGATCATCGCCAGCGCCACCGCGGCAGTGACGCCGATCAGCAGCAGGGTCGGCAGGTCACTGAGGTTGAGGAAATGCCCGCTCATGCCCACGGCGTAGCCACCGATGCAGAAGTACAGGCCCTGGCCAAAGGTCACCAGGCCGGCGCGCATCTGCATCACCACGCCTTGCACCACCATCGACTTGGCCAGCGCCATGGTCAGCAGGAACACCAGCCATTGCGGGGCGATCAGGCCACTCGCGGCGAGCACGGCGGCGACGCCGAGCAGAATCAGTTCGGTTTTATCCAGGCGCATCAGATTTTCCTCGCAAGCACGCGGCCGAACAGCCCCTGCGGACGCACCGCGAGGACCAGCGCCATCACGCCATAGATCACGAAAAGTTCGAATTGCGGCGCGTAGTGCACCGCCGCGGCACGGCTCAAGCCCACCAGCAAGGCGCCGAGGGCGGCCCCTTCAATGCTGCCCATGCCGCCGATCACCACCACGGCGAAGGCCAGCACGATGATTTCCACGCCGATGCCGGGGGCGACGGAAATCGCCGGGGCGGTCAGCGCGCCGGCCAGGGTGCCGAGCACCGTGCCGAGCACGAACACCAGGGTGAACACCCGGCGCACGTTGACGCCCATGGCCAGCGCCACTTCGCGGTCATGGATCACCGCGCGCAGCACCTTGCCCTGGTGGGTGCGCTCCAGCCACAGCCACAGGCCCAGGCCGAGCACCAGCGAAACGCCCACCAGCATCAGGTCGTAGTTGGAGACTTTCAGCCCGGCCAGCACGCTGCGGCCCATTTCCGCGTAAGGCTGGTAGGCGAAGTACGGGTTGACGCCCCAGATCATTTTCATGGCGTCTTCGAGGATCAGCAGCAAGGCGTAGGTGATGATCACCATCAGCACTTCATCGCGGCCATACATGAAACGCAGCAGGCCGCGCTCGATCAGCAGGCCGACCACCAGCCCGGCGGCCAGCGCGCAGCCGAGCATCATCAGGTAGCCGACCCAGACCGGCCCGACTCCGTTGTTGAAATACCAGCCCACCAGCGAGGCGGCGGCATAGGCGCCGATCGCATAGAAACTGCCATGGGCCATGTTCAGGATGCGCATGACACCGTAGATGACGGTGAGCCCCGCCGCGACCAGAAACAGCCACGAGGCATAGATGGCGCCGTCGATCAGCACCGCGTAAAGACTCAGCATAAGTGTGTCCCAGGCAAGAGTGGCGGCCAGGACCGGCCGCCACGATCAGTCAGGTGTGGGCAATGCGATCAGTTGCACTGCGCGCCAGGGAAACCGGCCTTGATCCAGTCATGGGCGGTGGTGCCGTCAGGCGGGGTCACGCACTCGCCGGAGAAGGCGATGACGTTTTGCACGCTGCCTTTCTTGGCGGCCGCATCGTAGTGGTACTCACCGTAGGCGATGCCCTGCATGGCTTGGTGACCACCGGCGCGAGCCATCTGCACGGTGCCGGAGACCGATTCAAACGTGGCGCCCTTGAACGCCTTGGCGATTTCCAGTGGCGCCGGCACCTTGCCGGCCTCGGCCTTAGCGTTTTCGGCGGCGAATTTCAGGCCGAGGATGGCCTGGGCCATCTTGCTTGCCGGATAGGTCGGCGCTGCTTTGTAGGCCGACTGATAGGCCTCGGTGAACCAATTGTTCAGCGGGTTTTCCGGGGCGAAGGCGCCGAACGGGCCACGGCCGCCGATGATCATGCCGTTGGGGGCCTGGTCCTTGTAGCGGGCCAGGGCCGACTCGCCGCAGGTCAGCACCGCGGTGGCGTCTTCCAGCAGGCCGCGGGAGTTGGCCTGGAGCACCAGGGCCTCCATGTCGCCGCCCCAGAAGCTGGAGTGGATGATTTCCGGGCGCTTGACCGACAGCGCCGAGATTTCCGCGCCGTACTGGCCCTGGAACACCTTGGGCATCTGCGATTCGACCACCTGGCTCTTCGGCATGACCTGGGCCATGGACAAGGTGAAGTCGTTCCAGCTGTCCTGGCCCCAGGCGTAGTTCTGCTGGATGCCGCCGACGCGCACGGCGTCCGGACGGGTCTTGGCCAGGTAACGGGCGGCGCCGATGTTGTCCACGGCGGCGTCAAGGCTGGTGCGGAAGACGAATTGCGGGGTCTTGTCTTCGCTGAACAGTTGCGAGGTGCCGCAATCGTAGAACACGGTCATCGCGCCCAGCTCTTCGGCCACCGGCGCAATCGCCAGGCAGTCGCCGGACGAGATGTAGCCGACCACCGCATCGACCTTCTGCCGCTGCACCAGGTTGCGGAATTCTTCGACCTGTTTGGCGGCACCACCGGCCTCATCGATCATCACGATTTCGATCTCGGCGCCATTGATGCCCAGCTTGTCGTAGGGCGCGGGCAGCTTGCCCTGGTTGAGGCCTTCCACCAGCACTTTGGCGGCGTTGGCCGACGGCTCGCCGAACGGGCCGGCCGCCGGGCCGGAAAGGAAAGTCACAACGCCGATACGGAACTTACCGTTCTCGGCGGCAACAGTTGCGCCAGTGAAGGCAGTGGCCATCCCCGCTGCGGCGATCGCCAAAGCCAGGGGCAGTGCTTTACGGTGTTGCGGGACGCTTTTCTTATAGTTGTTCATGGTCATTTCCATTACGGGTTTACAGGTCTAGGGGGCATGCCCCTCGGGATTACGGGTTTGCAGGGCTTGCCGGCGCGCGCGCACGGCCGGATCGGGCAGCAGGTCCTGGGCGGAATACACCGACCATTCGCCGAGCATCAGTTGCGCCGGCGGGTAATCGTCGTTGCGCACCGGCGTGCCGATGGCCTGGGTCTGCTGGATCTGGTGGGTCAGCGGGTCGATGCGCGAAACAAAGCCCGGTGGGTCCTCCGGCAAGGCGATTTCCAGCCCTTCGAGGGCATTGACCAGCGATTCGGTGTCGGTGGCGCCGCCGGCCTTTTTGCTGGCTTCGGCCAACACCATCACGCCGGTGTAGGCGCCTTCGGCGGCGTAGGTCGGGTAGCGCCCGGTCAGGGTGTGGAAGCGCTCGACGAACGAACGGTTGCGCGGCGTCTGCGGCCAGTTGTTGTGGTGCCGCGCGGAAAGGATCAGCCCCGGCGGCGCCTTGTCGCCGAGGGCGACGAGAAAGTCGTAGTTGCCGCCGGTATCGAAGTTGGCCAGCCGTGAGCGCTCGAACAGCCGCGTGCCGGCGGCCTGCTTGACGAAGGCGTGGAAATCGCCGCCCCACAGGGCCGAGACGATGATGTCGGGTTTGGCCTGCTCCAGCGCGGCGATATAGGCCGAGTAGTCCGGCTCGTAGAGGCGCGGCCAGAGTTCGGTGACGTCCTCGAACCGCACGCCGAGCTGGCGCAGCGCTTCGTGCAGGTCGTCCCGCGAGACATGGCCGTATTCGTAGTCGGGGCCGATGAACGCCAGGCGCTTCCAGCCGGTTTTCGCCTGCAGCGCCTTGAGGTAATGGGCGCCGGCGGCCATGGAGGTCCAGGTGTCGTTGGTGACGCGGAAGTAGTAGCGGTGGCCGTTTTCCAGGGTCATGCGCGACGAGGCGTGGTCGGTGCCGATCATCAGCACCTTCTCGTCACGGGCCAGTTGGCTCACCGCGATCGCCACCCCGGACGAGACCATGCCGCACAGCACCTGCACACCGTCCTTGCGGATGAACGCGCGGGCCAGGCTGGTGCCGTAGGAGGCTTTGGACTGGTCGTCGTCGATGATCACCCGCATCCGTGGCACCTGCTGCCCGGCTTCGCGCTGGGCCTGCAACTCACCCAAGGCGACCTGGATGCCGGCGATGCTGTCCTGGCCGTAGATCGCCGCCCGCTCGGTCATCGGGTACAGGCAGCCGAGGGTCAGGTCGGCTTGCGCGGCGGCCGCGCCCAGCTCGACGCGACCCGCCTGGGCATTGCCGGCATGGGCAAGCAGCAGGCCGCTCAGGGCGACAACGGTGGGCAGGTGGGAAAACGGCAGTTGCATAGAATCCCTTTTGGGGCGTTCGTCGACGCCCTCTTGTCGGTTTACGGAATGGGTTATCGCAAAGGCTGTGCCAGCCTTCGCGCGAACGTGCATGAGAAACCGCGAAAGCGCTCTGGAACAAGGCTTTTCGCGGTGTTGTGTGACGTATTCGATACGCCGCGGCAGGGTCTGCCACGGCGCTGGGCGGGAGAGGTTGAGCGGCTTGCGCTCAGTGCGCGCGAGCGCTTGAGCGGTTAGCGCTCATCGGGCACTACAGGCCCAGGCGCTGCAAACGGCGCTTGAGCGCATGCCGGGAAATCCCCAGCAGGTCGGCGGCCAGGCCCTTGTGGCCGGCGCTGCGGCTGAGGGCATCGTTGACCAGTTCACGCTCGGCGCGCTCGAGCTGATCGTCCAGCGCCGACAGCGAGGTGGGCGCTGGCTCGCTCGAATGCAGGTGCGCGGGAAGCTGGGCGGCGCTGATCGCCTGGCCCGGCAGCAGAATGGTCAGGCGCTCGATCAGGTTCTTCAGTTCACGCACATTGCCCGGCCAGCGATGGCGTACCAGCGCGGCGGCGGCATCGGCCTGGAGTTCGATGGGCGCGGCCTTTTCCTCCTGGGCCTGGCGCGCGGCGAAGTGCCGGGCCAGCAGCAGGATGTCGTCGCCGCGCTCGCGCAGCGCCGGGATGTCGATGGTGATGACGTTGAGGCGGTAGAACAGGTCTTCGCGGAAACGGCCTTGGCGCACATCGTCGGCGAGGTCGCGGTTGGTCGCCGCCACCACGCGCACATCGGCGCTGCTGGCCTGGCTGGCACCGACAGCGCGGTAGCTGCCGTTCTCCAGAAAGTGCAGCAGCTTGGCCTGCAGGGCCAGCGGCAACTCGCCGATCTCGTCAAGAAACAGCGTGCCGTTGTGGGCCTGGGTGACCAGACCGACGCGCTTCTGATGGGCGCCGGTGTACGAGCCCTTCTCCGAGCCGAACAGTTCGGCTTCGATCAGTTGCTCCGGCAGCGCCGCGCAGTTGACCTCGATGAACGGGTGCGCGGACCGCGCGCTGTTGGCGTGCAGCGCCTGGGCCACCAGGGTTTTGCCGGTGCCGGACTCGCCCAGCAGCAGGATACGCGTGGCCGAGCTATTGGCGATCCGTTGCACCGCCGCTTGCAGGCCGCGCATCGCCGGGCTCTGCCCGAGCAAGGCGCCCTGCTCCGCGACCGCCACCTCGTCACTGGGCGGCACCGCAAGGGTGTTGTGGATGGTCGCCAGCAGATCGTCCAGCTCGAACGGCTTGGTCAGGTAGTCCGTGGCACCGCCCTTCACCGCCTGCACCGCGGCGCGGGTGTCGCCGTGGGCGGAAATCATGATCACCGGCAGGTCCGGCCGGCATTTGCGCAGGCCTTCGAGGGTGGCGATGCCATCCATCCCCGGCAGGCCCAGGTCGAGCAGGACGATATCGACGCCCACCGTGCTGTCGGCCAGCAACTCCAGCGCCGCCTCGCCGCTGTAGACCGCGCGGGGCAGCATGCCTTCGCCGCGCAGGGCGTAGCTCAGGGAGCGCACCAGCGCCTCTTCGTCATCGACGATCAGTACATGTATTTCAGACATCGGTCGCTCACTTCAGATAAGTCACTGCGGGCGTGGGGAAATCCAGGGTCACCACAGTGCCCTCGCCCGGGTTGCTCGCGAGCTCCATTCGCGATGCGTTGGCTTCCAGCAGTTGTTGGCAGATGCTCAGACCCAGCCCGGTGCCGCGGGCTTTCAGGGTGAAAAATGGTTGGCGCACCTGTTGCAGCGCGGCCTCGGGAATGCCGCAGCCTTGATCCACCACGGTCACGCAGACCCGCTCGCCCCAGGCCTGGCCGTCGATGGCCACGCCCTGCCCCGGCGCGCTGGCTTCCACGGCGTTGAGGCAGAGATTGAGCAAAATCTGCTGGGCCTGGTCCGGATCGACCCACAGCCGCAGACCGGTTTTGCAGGTGGCCGAAAAGGCGATGCCCTTGGTGTCGGCCGCGGGCGCGATCAACCGCGCCGTGCGCTCGAACAGCGCGGCCAGGTCCACCACCTGTGGGTTGGCCGGGTGTGGCCGGCCGTATTCGAGCAGGTCGCTGGTGACGTGGGACAGCCGATCGATTTCCTGGCACAGGTCGCTGAGCAACAGGCGCCGCTCGGTTTCCTGTTCGCGGCGCAGCAACGCCTGCACGGTGGTCTTCATGGTCGCCAGCGGGTTGCGCACCTCATGGGCCACGCCGGTGGCGAAGGTGCCGAGCACCGCGAGGTTTTCCGAGCGCACGGTGCGCTCCATGACATCGGCCAGGCGCCCGGCCATGACATTGAAGGCGCGGGTCACCCGGCCGATTTCGTCGTTGTGGGCCTGTTCCGGCAGGCGATAGCCGAGGTCACCCGACGACAGTTGGTGCGCCCCGTCCACCAGCGTGCCGACCCGCGCGCGCAACTGCCGCGACAGGGTGAAGAACACGACCAAGATAAAGCTGATAAACCCGACCGCCGCCAGGTACAGCCACCAGCGGGCATCGTCCAGCGGCTTGAGCACGGCGCCGGGCTGCACACTGAAAACCACCTGCCAGCCGGGCAGGATCACCGGGCCTTCGCGCCAGTCGGCGGGGGCCTCGACCTGACGCCCGGTGGCATCGATAAAGGCGCCGCCGGGCACCCGCAGCAGCGGCGTTACCACCCCGCCCAGGCCGGAACTGACCAACAATTCGGTGACCGAGGCCAGGCGCAGGTGCAGGCCGATGCGCACGCGGTGATCGGTACGGCCATTGCGGATGGTCTTGCGGATCAGCAGCCAGCCCGAGCGCCCGGCCTGGGGCGTTACCGGGCCGATCACCTCGATGTCGCCGACCATTTGCCGTGGCAGGCCGTCGAGCGACCAGCCCTCGCGGCCCCAGTACGGCGCGCCCGAGGCGGCCTGCCCGGGCATGACCTTGAGCAGGCGCTCGTTCTCGTCGAAAAACAGCACGCCGTAGAGAAACGGCAGCTCGCCCTCGAGCTTGAGCAAGGCATCGACATCGCCGGCCGGGTGCGCCTGGTCGGCGATGAAATCCGGCATGTTGGGGTGATTGGACAGGGCCGAGAGCTGGTAGAAACGGTCGTCGAGAAACGACGACAGCCGGTTCGCCGTGGACAGCGCCTGGGCATCGAGGCGTTCGCCGGTCAGGCGGTTGAGCAGGTCCTTGGCGAGTTGCTCATAGAGCACGGCCAGGGCGATCAGCGCGACGCTCATCACCACGATGGACAACAAGGTATAGCGCGCCACCAGGCTGCGCCGCGGGCGAGCAAGCCGTCGCCAAAAGGCGCTGGCGGGGAATTCGATATCCATGGGATTTGTAATTGTTTTTCATGTGATGGCGGGGAGGATAAGGAGCGCGGGTCGGGGTTGTCCATTGATTCAGAGACAAAGCGCCCACCCCGCTGAACTGTTGATGTGTTGCTCCAACAGCAACACCGCACTGCTTGCGTGGCAGCAATCGCCAGCCGCCTCCGGCCTGAACACCGCGCCACGCCGGCCTTTGCGCCACATGGCGCGAAACCTGCTCTGACCCGTCGATTGGACAGTCAAAAGGCCCCCTCATGAGTTACGACAACGCCCCCTTCTCCCGCCGTCGGTTTATCGGCAACAGCCTCGCGCTCGGCGGCCTGGCCCTCGGTGGCAGCCTGCTCGCCGGTTGCGGCGACGACAGCCAGTCCGCCGCCGACGGCCTCAGCAGCAGCGGCCCGCGCCAGGGCGGCCGCCTGCGCCTGGGCATTCTCGACGGTAGCAAAAGCGGCAACCTCGACGCCCACAAGCCGACGGGCAGCGGCATCGTTCGCGGCTTCGCGCTGTACAGCAAACTCTGGGAATGGGACGAGAACATGCTGCCGCGCCTGGCCCTGGCCGAGGAAGCCGAGGTCAGCCCGGACGGCAAGGTCTGGACCCTGCGCCTGCACAAGGACCTTGAGTTCCACCACGGCAAGACCATCGATGCCGACGACCTGATCTTCTCGATCCGCCGCCTCACCGACCCGCAACTCGCCTCGCCCTACGCCGCGCTGCTGCACTGGATCGACCGCGACCACCTGGAGAAACTCGACAACCGCACGATCCGCGTACGCTTCAAGGACGGCGCCGGCTTCGTGCCGCTGCCGGAAACCTGGGTCAACTTCGGCGGCATCGTGCCGGTGGATTACCACCCCATCAGCAACCCGGTCGGTGCCGGCCCGTACAAGCTGAAGAGCTTCAACCCCGGCCAGCGCTCGCTGTTCACCCGTTTCGAGAACTACTACAAGCCCGGCCGGCCGTATGCCGACGAGCTGGAAATCATCGAGTTCAAAGACCAGACCACGCGCCTGGCGGCCTTGCAGGCCGGGCAGATCGACATGGCCAATGCCCTGGCCAACGAGCACCTGAAAGTGATCGAAAGCGACCCGCGCCTGCAATTGATCAGTTCGGTCACCGGCAACTGGCTGAGCCTGGACATGAACACGCAGAAAGCGCCGTTCAACGACCCGCGAGTGCGCCAGGCCTTCCGCCTGCTGGCCGACCGCGACGAGTTGGTGAAGCGCGTGCTCAATGGCCAGGGCCGGGTGGCCAACGACCTTTACGCACCGAACGATCCGACCTTCGACCACAGCATCCCGCCGCGCAAACAGGACCTGGAACAGGCCCGGACCCTGCTGCGCGAAGCGGGTCAGGAACAGCTCAAACTGGAACTGGTGGCCGAGCAGAACAACGTCGCCCTCGCCTCCGCGCTGGTCTACGCCGAGCAGGCGCGCCGCGCCGGGGTCGAGATCACCGTGCGCCAGGTCGACAGCGCCACATTCAACGGCCCGCAGCACACCGAGTGGACCTTCAGCACCGGCGGCAGCATCGGCGCGCCATTCCTGACCTGCGCCCTGCATGCGGACGCGCCGGTGTCGGTGGCGAACAAAACCCACTTCGACGACCCGCGCTTCTCCGAACTGTTCCTCAAAGCGCTGGCCGAACCCGACCTGGAAAAACGCAAACCGCTGGTGCATGAAGCGCAACGCATCCAGTACGACCATGGCGGCCTGCTGGTGTGGGGCTACGCCAACCTGCTGGATGGCTTCTCGCAACGCGTCGGTGGTGCGGCGGCGGAGAAGACACTGTTTCCGACGTGGCGGTTTGATCAGTTGTGGTTGAAAGGCGGGGTTTGAGTTTCAGGCCCCATCGCTGGCAAGCCACGCGCCGCAAAGCGCGTGGCCCTTCCCCAATCAGAAGTGCGTCGTCACCGACACCCCATACGTCCGCCGATCGCCCCGAGCATCCCAGGCGATATCGAACGGCAGCGGCACGCTGTCGGTCTTGTAGCGCTTGTCGGTGAGGTTGTTGACGTAGCCGCTGACGTCCAGGTCATTACGCCCGCCGAAGTGGTAGGTCAGGCTGGCATTGCCCAGGGTGTAACCGCCCTGCGAAACGCTGTGGTCTTCCTGCGCGGTCGGCAGGAAGAAGATCCGGCTCTGGTAGCGCCAGCTATTGTCGAGGGTCAGCGCGTCGCCACCTGACAGCGGAATGCGGTAGCTCGCGCCCACCGACAGCGTGCGCGACGGCGAACGGGCGATGCGGTTGCCGGAGTAGTCCGGGCCGCCTTCGGAGGCGAAGTCCTTCAGCTCGGTGTGCAGCAGGCCGAGGGAGCCGCGCACTTGCAGGTTCTGGATCGGCAAGGCCTGCAGCTCGAATTCGGCACCGCGAATCACCCCGCTGCCGCTGTTGGTCAGCAGCGACACCACTTCGCCGTTGCTCACCATGACGTTGTTCACCTGGATATCGGCGTAGTCGTAGTAGAAGACGTTGGCGTTGGCGATCAGGCGCTCGTCGAACCACTCGCTCTTGATCCCCAGTTCGTAGGCATCGACGTTCTCCGGCGCCACCACCGAGGTTTCCGCCTGCACCGTCGCGCCGCCGTTGAAGCCACCGGAACGGAAGCCCTTGGCGTAGCGGAAGTAGACGCGGGCGTTGTCGTTCAACTGGTACTCGGGGGTGAAATCGTAGGTCAGCTTGCTCCAGGTGCGGTTCTCGTCCTGCACGGCCACGGTGGCCAAGTCGCCGGTGTAGTTCTTCCACCAGTGCTCGCTGCTGCCGAAGGCGACGACGTTGGCGCCCGGCGCGGCGACGCGGTGCAGGTCAATGTCCTTGGTTTCGCGGGTCCAGCGCAGGCCCAGGGTCAGGCTCAGATCGTCGGTGGCCTGCCAGGTGCTGCTGCCGAACAGCGCGTAGCTGGTGGTGGTCTGGTCGAGGTCGGTACGTCCATAGCTGGCCACCCCGAACGGCGCGTTGTAGGCGGTCGGCAGGATGGCGCTGCTGCTGGCGCTGTCCAGGCTTTCGTGGAACAGGTGGGTGCCGACGATCCAGCTCACCGGCTGGTTCTTCGGCGAGGACAGGCGCAATTCCTGCGACACCTGACGCCAGTGGTCGTCGGCATAGGAGCGGCCGAATTCGTAGATGCCCATGTTCGGTCCCTGGGCCTTTTCGTGGACATCGTCCAGAGCGGTGATCGAGTCCAGCGTCAGCTCGCCCAGTTCCCATTGCAGGTTCAGTTGCACACCGTTGTGCTCGACGCGGTCCTCGGCCTTGCCAGTGTACGCCGCTTCATCGTCCTTCAACGATGGCGCCGGGCCGAACAGCGTGGTGCCACCTGGGCCCGCGCCCCAGGCCCGGGTCGGAATGCCCTGGCCTTTGTAGTCGCGGGCGCGTATTTGCAGAGTGGCCTGCAAGGTGTCGCTCAGGCGGGCGAGGATTTGCGCGCGCACCGCCTGGTCGTGAACGTCGCCGTAGGTGTGGTCGTCCACCAGGTTCTTCAGTTGGCCGTCCTTGCTCTGATCGACGAAGGCCACCCGCGCCGCCAGCCGATCCTCCACCAGGGTCCCGCCATAGGCGCCCTCGTAGAGCCGCGAATCGTAGTTGCCGGCGTCCACCTTGAAGTAGCCATTGCCCTCTTCGAAGGCCGGCTTGCGCGAAACGAAGTTGATCGCCCCGCCGGTGGTGTTCTTGCCCCACAGCGTGCCTTGCGGACCGCGCAGAATCTCCACCCGCTCCAGGTCATAGAGCGGACCACCAGTGGCGATATGCGGGCTGATGTAGGTGTCATCGACATAGATCCCCACCGGGTAGACCGTGGTCGACGCCATGTCGCCCGAGCCCATGCCGCGGATATACCAGCGCGGCCGCTGGTTGCCGGCGAACTCCGGGGCGATGGCGTTGGGCACATCCTGCAGCGCCTTGCCGGCGGTGAAACCGCCACCGGTATTGCGGATGCTGTCGCCGGAGACCGCGGACACGGCGGAGGCCACATCCTGCAGCGATTCCTCGCGCTTCTGCGCGGTCACCGTGACCGTGGGCAACGCATCCTGATTCTTCGCCGGAGCGTCTTCGTTTTCAGCGGCCAGCAGACCCTGGACAGGCAACACCGCGGCAGCGATCAACAACGCCAGGCTTTGGCGACGGAACGGAACATTCATGTGGGCAGATCTCTTTTTTCAAGTTGCTGCCCGTATGGCAAGCCCCGTGCCAAACGCTACGCGCCAGGCAGGCCGGGGGTTTTGGCCGGGGTGGTGAAGTTGACTGCTGCGTCAGAGGCAGTGTGCCAGCAGGGTTGTGTTGCCTGGGATGCAAGTTGCCATCATCCTCTTGAGTCCACGCACGGCACGCCGTTAATCTGCGTGCTGGGCTTCACTGCGATAAAGTCCCCCTCCACTCAGCAAGGACGTTCAAATGGGTCAGCTTAATGAAGTACTTCGCGCGTTTAACGGCGATGCGTTTGCAGAGGCACGGGAGCAGGCGGCCACACTGTTTGAGCTAGGCGCGACGCGTGCCGCGCTGATGGAACTTGAACTGAACCAACACCTGAACGCCCTGCTGGCGGGCGGCGACGACAAGCAGACCATTCCCGTGTCGAACATCCTCGACGCGCACTCGGAAGTTCACGCACTGACCGCCTACACCGACCCTGGCCATATCATCGGCACGTTCAAAAACGCCCTGGCCAATTTCGTGCCGGGTGGGCGGGCCGCGGTCATCGAGAGCATCAGCATCCTGCTTTCCGGGGTTCTGAAGGCGTCCCTGCAGGATCCCAACACCCACGCCGAGGGCAAAGCCCTTTACGTGGTGCTGGCGGATGGGCAGTCGCTGGTGAGGCTGGACATCAAGATGTGGTACAGCGATGTGTCGTCGCGCGCGCTGCACAGGGCCGCGGAGAAAATCGTGGTCGTCTCCGCGGTCAAGTCGACGATCGACGTTACCCGGTTGGCGCTGAATACATTCCTCAGCGTCTATCAGCGCCAGTTGATGAGCAGCTCGGGAAGCAGGGTTGAACTCACCAGAGAAATCGAAGACATCGCCGCCTTGTTCAGGGCCTTGAAGCGGGCCCACGAAGCGTAGTGGGTGATGCTCACGATGCAGTTATCGCGAGCAAGCTCGCTCCTACAGGAGGAGGCGTGCGCGCAGCCAATCGGCAATCTCGTCCCAAAGCTGCTCCACCCGCGCCACGCCGAACGCCCGCAACCCGGAGTGCACCAACCCTTCCACCACGCGCACTTCGGCCTGCCCGCCCGCCTCGCGCAACGCCTCGCCATAGGCGACCCCGTGATCCCGTAGCGGATCGATGCCGGCCACGCCGATGAAGGCCGGGGCCAGTCCGCTGAAGTCGCTGGCTTCCAGCGGCATGGCGCAAGGATCGAGGCGCTGGTGGGCATGCGGCAGGTAGCCCGCCAGCGATTGGTTCAGGCCCGCGACGTTGAGCATCGGCGCCCGGGCGTGTTGGTGCATCGACGGCAGGTGGTCCCGCGCTGTCAGCACCGGGTAGGCCAGCAATTGACCCAGCGGCTGGGGCTGGGCATCGCGACGCAGGGCCAGGCACAGCCCCGCCGTGAGGCTGCCGCCCGCGCTGTCGCCACCGACGATCAGGCGTTCACGACTCAGTTCGGCATCGATCATTCCGCGACGCAGCCCGAGCCACGCCGCCAGGCAATCGTCCAGTGGCGCCGGGTAGCAGTGCTCCGGCGCCAGTCGGTAATCCACGGCGACGATGGCGATCTTCACTCGCGTTGCCAGGGCGTAGGCGAACCAGTCGTGGCTGTCGAGACTGCCCAGGTCCCAGCCACCGCCATGCAGGTACAGCAGCGTCGGCCAGCCGCCTTCGGGTACCGCGCCCTCCGGTTTGTAGACCCGCAGGCGCAGGCCATCGAGCGAGTGATCGGCCACCCGCAGCCCCGCCGGTTTTTCCGGTGTGCAGGCCCGGCAGGCGCGCAGGAAGGCTGCGCGGCGCGCGTCGATGTCGTTGCTGACCGGAGCGAAGCGCTGCGCGGCTTCGACGTAGGCGCGGATATCAGGATCAAGCGTGTTCATGGGTTACTCCGGGAAAGCAGTTGCACGCCGCAAGCGCTAGGCCGCCAGTAAAAGCAGCCGGTGTCGCTGCCGCTCTTTACTTGCAACTTGCCGCTTGCAACGTGGAGCTTGCCGCTAGAACAGCGGCAAGGTGTAGGCCAGGATCACCCGGTTTTCATCGCGCCGGCCGGTGGCGTCGCCTTGCAACTGGACGTTGCGCCAGCGCAGGGCGAGGTTTTTCAGCGGGCCGTTCTGCACCACGTAGGTGATGTCGATGTTGCGCTCCCACTCGCTGCCGTCCTCGCCGGCGACCTTGAAGTTGTCGCCCTTGACGTAGCGGGCGAAGGCGCTCAGGCCGGGCACGCCGAGGGACGCGAAGTCGAGGTCGTAGCGGGCCTGCCAGGAACGTTCCTGGGCGCGGTCGAAGCGCAGCACCTGGACGGCGTTGGCCACGGCCGGCAGGTCGGTGTCGTGAATGAAGGGCAAAGCGCTGTCGCCGGCGTTGTACTGGTAGCCAAGGCGGAAGGTCTGCGGGCCGAGGTTGGCGCTGAGCATGCCCGAGGTCATGCGGCTGTCCAGCTTGCCGGCCTTTTCCGCGCCGGACTCGCCGGTGTCGAGGTAGTTGAGGGTGCCGCCGAGGGTCCAGTCACCGAGCTTGCGGCTGTGGGTGACGGTGGCCAGGTTCTGCTGGTAGACGTCTTCCAGGCGCCCGCCCCACAGGCCCGCCGACCACTGCGGGGTGATGCGCCAAGTGCCGCCGAGGTAGTCGAAGCGGTCGCTGAACACACTGTAGTAGTTGCCCACCTGGATATCCCGGGCGCCTGCGAATTCCCGCTGGTTGACCTGGCGCATCTGCCCGGCGCTGAGGTCGAGGTTATCGATCTCGCGAACATCGAGCATGGCGCCTTCAAAGAACTGTGGCAGCAGCCGCGCGTCGCCGGAGCTGACCAGCGGGATTTTCGGGAACAGGCCGCCCACTTTCAGTTCGCTCCTCGAGTACTTGAACTTGATGGCGGCGGTGGCTTCGGAAAACTGATCCACCGAGCGCGGATCGGCGTTGCGCGGGCCACCGGCGCGGTCATAGGCGCCGGGCAGCAGCGCGGAACCGCTGCGCGATGGCGAAGAATCCAGCTTCAGGCCCAGGCCGGCGTAGACGTCAACACCGACGCCAATGGTGCCTTCGGTGTAGCCCGATTCGCCCTTGAGGATAAAGCCCTGCGCCCATTCTTCAATCTTGGACTGGGCCGGCGCGGTGGAGTCGCGCAGGTCGTGGTTGTAGTAGAAGTTGCGCAAGGTCAGGTTGGCCTTGGCGTCGTCGAAGAATGCCGCGTGGGCGCCCAGTGGCGCGAGACCGAGCAGCAGGCTCAGGGGTTTTGCAGTGCGAGCGAAGCCCGCCCCTTTCGAGGTGTCTTTCATTATTTTTGTTCTCGGTTGTGGTGTTGAATCAGGGTTGCGCGGCAGGTCTCAATGGCCTTGCCAGGTAAATGTCAGGGTCGCTTCCAACGACGCGCCAGGTGCCAGTTCGCGGGTGCCGGTTTCAGCCCAACTATCTCGCGGCTGGTTAAAGGCATCGGCCAGGTGCGACACCGGTTCCAGGCACAGGTACGCGGCACCGCCCGGGGCGAAGGCGACGAAGTGGCTGAGTTCAGGCGAGGCCTGGATGCTCAGCCGCCCTTGCGGGTAGTTCAGGTCAAGCTGGCCGTCCCAGCGCGACTGGTAATGAGCCCGTGCGCCGCCGTCGGCGGCGGCGATGGTCCAGGTTTTCAGGGCGTCTTCGAACGCGCCGGTCGCCAGGTATTCATCGTCGATCCGCCATTCGCGGCCCGTCCGCCAGACGGCGCGCATGCCCGCATGGCGCTGGAAGTACGGGTGCAGGCCAAGCCCGGCGGGCATCGGCGTATCACCGGCGTTGCTCAGGCGCAGCGTGACGGTCAGGCGGTTGCCGTCCAGGGCGAACGCCTGCTCGGCACGAAACGCCCAGGGCCAGTGCTCGCCCTGGTAGTCGCAGCGCATCAGCGCCTCTCCGCCCTCGGCGCTCAGCACGTGCCACGCTTGCGTGTGGCTCACGCCATGCAGGGTGTGCGGCCGCGCCGCCGGGTGCGCCGGCAACCCGTGCTCGACACCGTTGAACGCCAGCCGCGCATTGCGCAGGCGGTTGGAATACGGCATCAGCGGATAGGCGCCAGCCCGTGGCCAGTCCAGCGGATCGAAGGCGTCGCTGGCGATCGGCAGCAACAGCTCCAGCCCCTCGGCACTCAACCCGGCGATGCGCCCGCCCCAGGCGGGCAGCAGGCGCAGGTTCCAGATCGAATTGCTCAGTACAACGGCTTGCATGGGACCTCCACTGCCCGAAATCGGGCATGACAAACCCCTGCCGCCACTGAAGCCAGTGGCGGAGGTTGACGATGGAATGAAGCGTCGCGATCAGGTGCGGCGGAAGCGCTCGATCACTTGCAGGTCGATCTCCACGCCCAGGCCGGGGCCCTGCGGGATCTGCAACTGGTGGCCGCTGCGCAGCGCCTCGACCGGGTACAGCCAGTCCGCCGGCTCGACGAACAGGTACTCGATCTGCGGCACCCACGGCTGCACCGCCGCCAGGTGCAGGGTGGCGATCAGGCCGGGACCGAAATACGGACAGTGCGGCAGCACCACGGCGTCATGCTGGCGGGCCAGTTCACCGATGCGCAGCGCTTCGGAAATTCCGCCGACCTTGGTCACGCTGGGCTGCACCGAGTCCACCGCGCCGCTGACGATGGCCTGCTCGAACTGCACCGCGGTGCACCAGTTCTCCCCCGCCGACAGCGGCACGCCCTGCCCGCGCAGGCTGGCCAGGGTGGCGAAGTCTTCGGGCGGGAAGATCGGCTCTTCCAGCCAGGCCAGTTTCATCTCGCGCAACGCCGGCAGCCACTCGCGGGTGTCGCTGACGCTCCAGCCGCAGTTGACGTCGGTGGCCATCGGTACCTCGTCGCCGATAGCGCGGCGGCAGGCGGCGATTTCGTCGAGGGTGACCTCGTGCAACTTGATCTCGCGAAAGCCCATGTCCAGGGCTTTCTCGCAGATGGCCGGGGCCACTTCGTTGTCGGCGTAGCGCACCAGGCTGGCGTAGGCCGGCACCTGCTCGCGGATCGACTCGCCCAGCAGGCGGTGCAGCGGCACGCCCTGGCGGCGGGCGCTGAGGTCCCACAAGGCGATGTCGACGCCGGAAATGGCGAACATCGTCACGCCGTAGCGCCCGAACAGGTGCAGGCGCAGTTGCAGCTCGCGGTTGAACGCCGGGATATCGGTAATCTCGCGGTTCAGCAGCAGCGGCGCGATCAGGCGGTCGATCAGCGCCTTGGTCGCGTCGGCGACAAAGTAGCCGAACGCCTCGCCCCAGCCGACATTGCCGTGCTCGTCTTCAAGGCGGATCAGCACGTTTTCCAGGCTGTGCCAGGTGGTCGGGGTGATGCCCAGGCCCTTGCCGCCATCGTGGAAGGGAATCTCGACCACGTGGGTGTCGATGCGGACGATCTTCATACGCGCTCCAGCACACTGGTCAGGGCGGCGCCGGCGTAGGCTCCGCCAACATGGTCACGGCCCGCGCCCGCCGGGGCCATGGCGTCGTAAGGCTGGTAGTCGTCGGCCAGGTGCTCGCCGGCGTTGTCCTGCGGCGCGTAACCCAGTTCGCGGGCGCGGCGGTTGTGGAACAGCGGGCTGGGGCTTTCCGAGACGCCGTAGACGATCTCGTTGCGCACCTCGGGATGTTCCAGGCCGATCAGCAGCAACTGCGCCAGGTCGCGGGCGCTGGTCCACATGCGCAGGCGGCGGGCGTCGGAAACCTTGGCATCGGCATTGCCGATGCGCACGATGAAGGTCGCCAGGTCGCCGCGCAGGGAGAACGTGGCGCAGGCCGCCTCGCCGAACACCTTGCTCAGGGCGTAGTAGCTGTCCGGGGCGACCGGCATGTCATCGAAATATTCGGCCTGGTCGCCGCGGTACTGGCCGAGCACATGGTGGCTGCTGGCGAAGACGAAGCGCTTCACCGCAAAGCGCTGCGCGGCTTCGAGCAGGTAGAGGGTGGCGTGGTAATTGGGCTCGACGGTGCTCTGGAACGCGATGTCGGTGCCATGGGCGCAGGCCAGGTGGACGATGCCATCGACGCCCTCGACCGCCTGCTGCACGAAAGCCGGGTCGGTCAGGTCGCCGACCAGCGCGCTTTCGCCGCTGACCAGCCCTTCGACGGGCTTGCGGTCCAGCAGGCGCAGCGTGTAGCGCTGGCGCAGGAAGGGCCGCAGCGCGGTCCCGACGATACCGGCGGCGCCGGTGACAAGTAGCGTAGGCATGACAGATTCCTGAAGATCATGTTGCCGCCGGCTCGCAAGCCGGCCAATTACAGGGTCTGGCGGTGATCCACCGCCGTCCCTGTCACCTTGGCCGGCCCGGGTTGGGGTCGGCCTTGCGCGGCGCACCGCGCTACGGGTTCCGGCCCGAGGGCCGGTGGTCAAGTATCAGGCCGCGGCGATAACCGCGCCCTGCTTCGCCGGCTTCTGGCCGACAAAGAACGCCACGATCAGCGCACCGAGGACGCCCAGCCCGCCGGCCAGGGCAAAGCCGCTGCCGTAGGTGCCGGTGGCCTGGATGATGAAACCGGTGACGGTCGGCGCAACGATACCGGAGAGGTTGGCCAGGCCGTGCATGAAGCCGCCGGCGGTGCCCACCTGGTGATCGGGCACGGCGTCCTGGATCAGCGACCAGTAGGCCGGCGCGGTGAGCATCAGGAAGCCGATGGCGACGGTCATCACCGCCACGGTGGCGGTCACGCTCTGCACCTGGCCGGTGAGGCCGATGCACACCGCAGCGATCAGCAGGCAGGTGACCAGCACCACCTTGCGCGAGAACAGTTGCTTGCCGGTGCGCTTGAACACCCAGTCGATCAGCAGGCCGCCGCAGATGAAACCGACGGTGCCCACCAGCCACGGCAGCGCGGTGACGATGCTCATGGCTTTCAGGTCGATGCCCTTGGCGTCGATGAGATAGCTGGGGAACCAGGTCATGAAGAAATACAGGATGTAGTTGTAGCAGAACAGCGAAATACCCGTGACCAGCACCGAACGCTGCAGGATGATCTGCAACACCGGGGTGCGCGGCGCCTGCTCGGCGGTCATCACCGGCGCTTCGCGGCCTTCGTTGATCTCGGCCAGTTCTTGCGGCGATACCTGCGGATGCTCGTTGGGAGTCGAGGTCGCCAGGCGATACCAGGCAATCGCCCAGAGCACGCCGATCACCGCGATCACCACAAAGGCCACGCGCCAGCCCAGCCACAGCGCGAGGAAGCCGACGATCGGCCCGGCCAGGGCGCCGCCCAGCGGGCCGCCCGCCTGGTTGATGCCGATGGCGCGGGCGCGTTCCTTGATCGGGAACCAACTGTTGACGGTCTTGTTGGCGGTGGTGGACACCGGGCCTTCACCGATCCCGAACAGCGCCCGGACGATCAGCAGCGACCAGAAGTTGAACGCCAGCGCGGTGGAGCCGCACAGCACCGACCAGAAACTCATCGACCAGGTCAGCACGCGCTTGGGCCCGAAGCGGTCGGCCAGGTAGCCGCCGACGAAGCAGAACAGCGCATAGCCGAAGAAGAAGCTGCTGAAGATCATGCCTTTCTCGGAAGGCGTGAGGTGATATTCCTGGGTAATGAACGGCATGGCGATGGACAGCGCGGCCCGGTCGACATAGTTGATGATCATGGCGATGAACAGCATCGTCAGGATCGTCCAGCGGTAGTTCTTTTTCTTGTTCATGTACGTCTCCGTCCGGCGCCAGTGGCCACCGGATCTTGTTGTTATAGCGCCTGCCCCGAGGCAGCGGAACAGGCGCCTCTGAGGTCTAGACGCTGTAATCCACCGCCACCCACTCGAAGTACTGCTTCAAGTCCGCCACCAGGGCCTGGTGCGCGGGATGTGGCAGGTAACGCTCCACCGCGGCCGCGTCGTCGAAGCCCGCGTCGAGGATGTAGTCCCAGCAGATCGGACGCTCCAGCTCGTTGGCGGCGACTTTCCAGTCACGGATGAAATCGATCTCCCCTTCCAGCGTGCGCATGCGCTCGACCAGGCGGGTTTCCAGCTCCGGCTGCGGCGCGACGCCAGCCAGGCGGCGGAACAGCACGACATGTCGCATCATCGCCCTGCCCTCCGTCAGCCCAGCACCCAGGCCGGCGCGTCCTGCAACGCGACCGGACGCAGGAAGCGCTCCAGCGCGGCATAGCCGACCGAGGTGGTGTGCGGGGTAGTCGACGACGGCCACGGACCGCCATGCTGCTGCGCATGGCACACCGCAACGCCGGTCGGCACGCCGCCGAACAGTACGCGGCCGGAAATCGCTTCGGCGGCGCGCAGCAGTTGGCGGTTGTCCTCGCTCGGCGCCTCCGCGCCCCACAGAGTGGTGGTCAGGCTGCCGCCCACCGCCTGCAGCACGTCGATGATCTGCGCGGGCGACTGGGCACTGACCACCAGCGCGGCCGGGCCGAACATCTCTTCATGCAGGTGCGGGTTGGCGATGAACGCGACCGCCTCGGTGGCGAACAAGCGTGGCGCCGGACCGGCCCCGCCGGCCGCCGGCTCGAACACCGCGCGGGCATGGCTGGCGACCGTGGCCGCGGCGGCTTCGAAGCCCTGTTGCATGCCCGGCGTGAGCATACGGTGCGTGGCAATCGGCGCAATGGCTGTCGCCAGTTGGGCGACGAAGCGCTCGCTGAGGTCCGAGGCCAGCAGCACGATCAGGCCCGGGCTGGTGCAGAACTGACCGCAGCCGAGGGTGATCGACGCCGCCAGGGTCTTCGCCAGGCCTTCGCTGTCTTTTTCGAGGGCGGCGGGCAACGCCACCAGCGGGTTGATCGAGCCCAGCTCACCGTAGAACGGCACCGGACGCGGGCGGTCATTGGCCGCCTGCCACAGGGCCTTGCCGCCCTGGTACGAACCGGTGAACGCCACCGCGGCGATCCCCGGATGCTGGACCAGATAATTGCCGCCAGCGCGAGAGGTGCTCTCGATCAGGCTCAGCACGCCTTCCGGCAGGCCCTGTTGGCGGACCACGGCGGCGGCCAGTTCGAACACCGCGCGGGACAGGTCCGGGTGACCGGAGTGGGCCTTGACCACCACCGGGCAACCGGCGGCCAGCGCCGAGGCGGTATCGCCGCCGAGCACCGAAAAGGCGAACGGGAAGTTGCTCGCCGAGAACATGGCGACCGGGCCCAGTGCCCGTTGCACCCGCACCAGTGCCGGACGCCCGGCCGGCTGCGCGCCGGCAACCGCGGCGCTGACCACCTGGCGGTACGGCACGCCGGCCTCTACTTCGCTGGCGAACCCGCGCAACTGGAACGCCGTGCGCGCCACTTCGCCATTCAGGCGCGCTTCGCCCAGGCCGCTTTCGCGGTCGGCGATGGCCACCAGTTCAGCCTGCTGGCGTTCCAGGGCATCGGCCAGCCCACGCAGCAGGCCGGCGCGCACGGCGGCGCTGGATTCGGCCCAGAAACCGGCGGCGGCAACCGCCTTGGCGACGGTCTGGTCGATGATCGCCAGGGACGGGTCTTGATGATCGGTCATGGCAGGCTCCTTCAGCGTGCGTTCGGTTCGAGGTGATAGCCGCGGCCGGTGTAGTCGAAGGCCACCAGCTCGTTGATCGCCACCTCCTTGTCCGCCGGCGAGGCGTAGTAGGCGCGGATTTCCTTGATCAGGCCGGTGGCTTCGTCGAACACGTACCACTCGTCACCGCGCAGGGCGGTGCCTTGTTTGCTTTTCCAGTGGGTCCACTCGATCACCGCTTCAAAGCTGTCGTGGCTGACCAGGATCTTCTCGATGGTCCACTGCGAACCGAGGTTCTCCACGCACCAGACCCATTTGCGGGCGATGGTGTCGGCGCCGCGCCACGGCACTTCCGGCAGGCCGGCGGGGAAGTAATGCACGGCGTCGGGGGTGAAGCAGGACACCAGCTTGTCGTAGTCGGCCTCGTTGCAAGCATCGAAGTAGCGACGGATCAGTTGCGCGTGTTGGTGCTCGGCCACGGCTCAGCCCTCTTTCTTATCGATGATCGACGGGATCGCCGGGCGGCCGCTGGCCACCCAGGCGTGGTAGTCGGAAACCGACGTCGGGCTCGGCGGGTACACGCCCCACAGCGGTTCGCCGGAGGCGATGCGCATCGCCAGGTAGTGCTCGATGTCGTCCTGCACGGTGCAGACCTCGGCCAGTTCCTCGGCCAGGTGCGCCGGGACCACGGTCAGGCCGTCGGCGTCGCCGACGATGATGTCGCCGGGGTACACGGCAACACCGGCGCAGCCGATCGGCACTTGCAGGTCGGCAACGTGGTGGTAGGAGATGCGGGTGGTGGCGGTGATCTCGCGGGCATAGGCCGGCAGGTTCATCGCGGCGATCTCGCTGCCGTCGCGCAATGCGCCGTCGGTGACGATGGCCTTGGCGCCACGGGCCAGCAGGCGGGTCACCAGGATATTGCCGGCGGAGGCTGCGGCGGGGTCGTTGCGGCTGTCGATCACCAGCACGTCACCCGCTTGCACCTGCTCGACGCCCACCCATTGCAGGTTGTCGTCATTGGGCTTGGTGGTCATGGTCTGGTAGGTGTCGATGTCTTCGCGGGCCGGAATGAAGCGCATGGTGAAGGCACGGCCAGCGAACGGCTTGGTATCGCGGCTCATGGCGCGCAGACCGACCAGCGCCGGCTGGCGGAAGCCGCGCTTGAACAATTGGGTGGTCAGCGAACCGCTGCTGCAAGCGGCCAGTTTCGCCAGCGTCGCATCGCTGACCTCGACCTTCTTGCCCGAGGCGCTTTCGTGGGCGTCGGAATAGGTGTGGATGACGGACATTCTTATAGGTTCTCCAGGCAGGATTTCATCCGATGGGCGGCCGGCAGAAAATCCCACGATGTGGAACAAAGGCCGGCTTCAAGCCCCGCTGAGGTCGATTCTATGGGGGAAAAACTGCCCGGAAAGAGGCAGAATCGGCCCCATGACAGCCGCGTTCCAACTGATGGGAATAACCGATGAAAACAGGTGAAGGCACCGCCGCCCTCGAAAAAGCCCTCGATGTGCTCCAGGCCATTGGCGCCATGCCCTCGGGCATCACCCAGGCGCGGCTGGCCGAGCAGGTGCAACTGCCGCGCACCACGCTGTACCGGATTCTCGCGACTCTGGTGGAGCGCGGCATGATCCGCCGCGACCCGACGCGCAAGGTCTACCGGCTGGGTTTCAACTACCTGGAGATGGTCCGCAACGCCTACCTGGAACCGGACCTGGTGGCCGCCGCCAGCGCCGAGTTGCGGGCCTTGCGCGACCTCAGCGGCGAGACCTCCTACCTGGCGGTGCTGGACGGCAATCAGGTGTTGTCGCTGGAGCGCTGCGACGGCGCCCACACCTTGCGCTCGGCCGCCAGCCTCGGCCAGGGCAAGCCGGTGTATTGCACGGGGCAAGGCAAGGCGATCCTGTCCGCCCTCGCCCCGCTCGCCCGCGACGAGATTCTCAAGGGCCTGGTGCTGGAACCGCTGACGCCGCTGACCATCACCGACCGCCGTCGCCTGCTGGCCGAGTTGCAGATCACCCGCACCCGCGGCTACGCCCTCGACGACGAAGAAATCCGCCTCGGCGTGCGCTGCGTGGCGGCGCCGATCATCGACAAGCAAGGCGTGGTGCGCGGCGCCCTCAGCGTCGCCGGGCCGGCGTACCGCTTGACCCTCGAGCGCCTGACCCTGCTCGGCCCGGAACTGGCCGACGCGGCGCGGCGGGTCGGCGAGCAGTTGCGCCCGGAACCGGCGCAACGCCCGTCCGGGGCGCTCGGCGTGGTGCCGGCGCCGTGGGCATTTCATGGCGCCTTTGCGCGCTGGCATGCGCCGAGCAAGACGCTGTACTGGGCCGACACCCTGGCGCCGGCGATCCATTGCTGGGACGGACACGCCAGCCGCCTGTTGACCCGCCTCGACATGCCGGTGCGGGCGATGGAACTGCATCGCGACGGTTTGCTGGTGGCCCAGGCCGGTGGCTGGTCATTGATCGACTGGCAGGGTCAAGAGCACCCGATGCAGGACCTGCTCGGCAGCCGCCTGCTGGCGTTGGCCAGCCATCCCGGCGGCGGACTCTGGGCCTGCGCGCGGACGGCCGGCGGTTGTCAGATCGGCGAAATGAGCGCCGAAGGCGACCTGCGCCACGGCTGGAACCTGAGCGAGCAGATCAGTAGCTTCCGCTGGGACGCCAGCGGCAGCGCGGTCTTCGCCATCGCTCCCGAGACCGGCGACATCCTGCGCCTGCAACCGGGCAGCAACGCCGTGCGCCGCCTGGCCTCGCTGCCCCGCGGCGGCGGCAGCCTCAGCGGCCTGGCGCTGGATGCGCAAGGCGGCGTCTGGACCACCCAACGCGACGGCTGGAGCCTGGCGCGCTTCGACGCCGAGGGCAATCTGGAGCGCATGATCGGCCTGCCGGTGCCCTGCCCGACCGACCTGTGTTTTGGCGGCGAGGACCTGCGCACGTTGTTCATTACCAGCGCCCGGCAGGAGTTGAAGCTGGAGGCGCTGGGCAGTGCGCCGGATTCCGGGTGCGTGTTGCAGGTGCAGACCGAAGTGGGTGGGCAGCCGGGGGTGGCGGTCAGCGGGGTGTTTTAAACCGCAGCGATGAAGCGCTAAAGATCAATTCCATAAAGCTATTAATAAATACGAATTCATTATTTCTGGTTCTAACCGGAAATCCGTAGTCTGCGCTCATGGCCCCACGCTTCAGACCAAGGAATTCTCCATGAGCCACGCCGCCAACATCGTCGACTTCACCCTCTACCGCAAACGCAAGCACGCGCAACAAACCGGTCGTCTGCTGTGGGCGATGTACGCGCAACAGGCCGGCTTCGCCGCGCAACCAGGGAGCGTCGCGGTATCCGCATCGAAAGCCCCGCGCCAGGCGTGAGGCGATGAATACACCCAACCGTTTTCTGGTGACCTCGGACGAGCCACCCCTGACCCTGCCGGAAGTTCCCGGCCAGGATGACGACGGCGTCGGTTTGCGTGTCGCGCGCAACCTGCAACGGCTGCGCAGCAAGCGTCAGTTGTCGCTGGATGCGCTGGCCAGGGCCAGCGGCGTGAGCCGGGCGATGCTGGCGCAGATCGAATCCGGGCGCAGCGTGCCGTCCATCCGTGTCCTGTGCAAGATCGCCCACGGGCTGAAAGTCTCGGTCGCGGCCTTTCTCGAACAACGGGAATGCGAGGGGGTGACGCTGTTGCCAGCGCGGGACAGCAAGCGCCTGGTCAGCGCCAGCGGCGCGTTCGTCAGCCGCGCGCTGTTTCCCTACGATGCCGCGCACCAGACCGAATTCTACGAGTTGCGGATCAGTCCGCTGGGAGAAGAGCACTCCGACGGGCATGGACCCGGGGTGCGAGAGAACCTGGTGGTGGCCCAGGGCGCGCTGGAGATCAGCGTCAACGAAGAGCGCTTTCTGCTCTCCACGGGGGATTCGATCGTGTTCTACGCCGACCAGCCCCACCGCTACCGCAATCCGGTAGACAGTGAGGCCGTGGCTTACCTGGTGGTGACCCACCCCGAACGCCGCGACTGAACCGCGCGGCGCTGCTGCATCAGCAGGTGCAGCACATCATCGGCATGCCGTTGCAGCTCATCATCATCGGCATGCTGCATTCGTTCATCATCTTCATCATCAGCATGCAGCAGTTGTTCATCATTTCCATGCTCATGCCGGCCATCGGCATCATCTTGCAGGTCATGCAGTCGGCCATCAGGGTGCATTCCATCATGCACTTCATCATCGGCATGCCGTTCATTGGCATCATGCCCATCATCGGCATCATCATGCCCATCGCGGCCTGAGACATCCCCATCATCGACAGGTTGCCGCACTGCATCATCATCGGCATGCCGCAGTTCATCATCATCTGCATCATTTCCGCGCTGTTGCGGAACATCGCCATGTCCATGCCGGCGGCAGGTTTCATGGTGCACATCATGCCGTCATCGACCATCTTGCAGGTCATGGTCGCCATCATCATCGGCATGCCCATCATTGGCATCATCGGCATGTTGGCGCTCATCGGCATCTGCATCTGCATTGCGTTCATCATGGTGAAATCCTCTTCAAATTCGACGATAGGGTGTGGAGTTGATGGCGCCGATTCTAAGCCGGCGCGGCGGCGCGACAAGATGACGGCCCAGCAGCGCCGGACGCTGCCGGAACGACCCCGAGCAAGCGATCACGACCCCACAAGACGCAATGACCGCGCTATCGAAGCGATAACAGACAGATGCTCCCGTTTCATGACGAAAGCGACGCGATGGATATCGCCAATGCTTCCATGCTCATAACCCAGATGCATATTTGATCTAAGCCTCTGCAAAAAAATCTCCGATCGCGGCGCAGCTCCCGTACTACGCGCCTCTTCACCCCGCCACGGATCACGGCTAACCTTGGCGACCGGCCAGGACGGCATGTCGCGCCGACCGTTCACCCAGCTTTCGGAAACCACTGTCACGATGGAAATTTCTTCGACTCAACCCGCGCACAGCAGCAAGGACAGCGGCGGGCGCGTTCAGGTCATCGACCGCTCGATCGTGCTGCTACGCACCCTCGCCGGCCTCAAGCACGGCGCCAGCGCGCTGGACCTGGCGCGGCTGACCGGCATCGAGCGCTCCACCATCCATCGTCTGCTCAAGACCCTGACCTACTGGAGCCTGATCGAGTCCCGTGGCGCCACCTACCATATCGGTCCGGAAAGCCTGATCTACTCGGCCGCCTACCTGAACCGCCTGAACCTGCGCCGGCTCGCCCTGCCCTACGCCATTGAACTGCAACGGGTGATCGGCGAAAGCCCGGCGATCGTCTCGCTGTCGGTGCCGGTGGGCGACCAGGTGGTGTTGATCGAACGCATGTGGACCCCGGCAACGCCGCTGAACGTGATTGTCGACCTGGCGGACCAATTCCCCATCGAAGGCAGCCCCAGCGGCCGTGCGGTGCTAGCCACCTACACTGAGGCGACCGCGCTGGCGGTGCTGGGTGAAGAACGTTATGCCAAGGCGCTGCCGGCGCTGGAACTGATCCGCAGCCAGCAGGATTTCGCCTTTGGCCATGGAGAGTTCAAGCCTGGGTTGTCGTCGGTGGCGTTTCCGATCCGCGTCGAAACCGGCCAGGCGCTGGGTGCCGTGGTGGTGGCGGGCTTGGGCATGGAAGAAGAAACCCACCCGGCTTCGTCCCTGGCTGCTCATGTGCGGCGGGCGTGCGAGGGGATTGCGGCGCAGTTGGGGAATTTGTGATTCGACGGCGCCTGGGTTGAGGTTTGCGGCGTTCTCGAGATCGAGCGCCGCCTGTGCGGCGCTCGATCTTGAAAGCGCTACAGTTTCCCCGCCAAGCGCTTGAACACATCCGAATCTCTAGACCCTGTACGGATTCAAACCCCCAACACCTCCAGCAACCGCTTCTTCTGCACCTTCCCATAATGCGAACGCGGCAGTTCTTCGATGAACCACAGCCGCCGCGGGACCTTGTAGCGGGACAGCAATTCGCGGCAATGCTCGACCAACAGTTCCACCGACGCCGACGCCCCACCTTCCAGCACCACCGCCGCGCACACCTGCTCGCCCCACTCCAGATCCGCCAGGCCGAACACATGAGCCTCGCGCACGGCGGCGTGGCTGAGCAGGGCCTGTTCGACTTCGCCGGGCTGCACTGATTTGCCGCCGCTGCGGATGATGTCCTTGCAGCGGCCGAGGACTTCGAGCTGGCCGTCAGCGCGCAGGCGGCCGAGGTCGCCGCTGCGCAGCCAGCCGTCCACCAGCACGTCGCCGGTGAGGCCGGGCTGTTGCCAATAGCCCGCCATCAGTTGCGGGCCCGCCAGGAGGATTTCGCCAATGCCGTTGGCATCGGCGCGGTCGATGCGCGCGGCGGCGGCGAACAATGAGCGCCCCACCACGCCTTCGGCGCTCTCGCCGGCCTGACGCAAGGCCTTCATCTGCGCGGCGGCCAGGTAGCAACTCCACGGTGCCTCGGTCATGCCATAGAGCACGGCGATGCGCCCGTCGAACAGGCTGAAGGCGCCCTCCAGTACTTCGCCGGTCAGCGCCGCCGCGCCGACGTCCAGGCTCTTGAACGACGGCAGGTCCGCCGGCGCGTTGCCTGTTTCACGCAGCAGGCGCAGCAATTGCGTCGGCACCAGCGAGCTGAAGGCCACGCGCTGCTGCGCCAGTTGAGCGAGGAAGGTTTTGCTGTCGAAGCGCCCGCCCAGCACCACCTGCCCACCGCTGAGCAGATGGGCGAGCACCGCCACCGCGGCGATCGGCCAGAGCGGGCGGACATTCAGCAGCACGTCCCCCAACACCGCGCCGCGGGCCATGACGATGTTCTGCAACACCGCGCACAGGCTGGCATGGCGGTGCATCACCGCCTTGGGCACGCCAGTGGTGCCCCCGGTGTAGTTCAGCGAAGCCAGCGACTGCGGCGGCCGCGCCGGGCGGTCGGGCAACGCCACGTCCGCAGCCACGGTCAGTTCTTCCAGCGCACGGCAGCGAATACCTTCGCCGCGCAGACCCTCGGCGACATCGGCGTGCTGCGGCGAAAACAAACACAGCGCCGCGCCGGCATCACGCAACTGGGCCAGCAGTTCGACCGGGGACAAGGTCGGGTCCAGCGGCACCCGCACCCGGCCGTTGGCCATGCAGCCATAGTCGGCGATCAGGTAGTCGATGCCGGCATCGGCCAGCAGCGCGACCCGCTCGCCCTCGCCCACATCGAGCCGCTCCAGCGCCTGGCCGAAAGCGGTCAGCGCCTGGTCCAGTTGCCGGAACGTCAGGTGGCGATCCCGCGCGGGCTCGCTGAGGGCCGGGGCCTGCGGCCATTTGCAGGCGGCCTGGCCCAGCAGGGTACTGATATCCATGCTTACCACCCGCTCAGGACGATACGTCCGCTGACCTGACGCGATTCCAGCAGCGCATGAGCCTCGGCCACTTGAGGGAACGGCAGCACGCGGTCGATCAATGGCCGCACCTGCCCGCCATGGATCAGCGCCAGCGCGGTGCGCAGTTGCTCAAGCGTGGCACTGCCCGAGCCCTGGACCTTGAGCCGGCGACCGATCAGCAAGCCCGGATTCACCGCCACGCTGCCCGGCTGCACATTGCCCAGCACTACCACGCGACCGCCGAGGGTCATGCTGCGTAAGGTGTCTTCGAGGGTGTGGCCGAGGTTTTCCATAGCCACATCGACGCCGCGCTTGCCGGTGAGTTTCCACACCTCGGCGCTGTAGCCTTCGCTGGCCACCACCACGTCATGGGCACCGAGTTGCTGGAGGAACTCGCGCTTGTCGGCGCTGCCGGTGACCGCGATCACCCGCGCGCCCAGCGCCCGGGCCAACTGGATCTGGTGCGCGCCGAGGCCGCCACTGGCGCCGTTGATCAAGACCGTCTCGCCGGGTTGCAACCCGGCCTCGCCGTACAGCGCACGCACGCTGGTGGCTATCGGGCAGGACGCCAGCGCCGCCAGGGTGTAGTCCAGGCCGTCGGGCAGTTCCACCGCCGAGATTGCCGGGATTCGCAGGTATTCGGCGTAGGCGCCCTCGGTGTCCACCGACGGCAGGCCCAGCGCCCGGCACAGGTCCTGGCGACCGCGCAGGCAGTCGCGGCACTGCCCGCAGAAGCGCCGCTGATACACCACCACTCGCGCGCCAACCTTCAGTTGCAACACGCCGGCCCCCACCTCGACCACTTCGCCGGCCACTTCATGACCGAGCACGACCCCGGTATGCGCGCCCGGCAAATGGCCGGCGCGGTGCAGCAGGTCGTGGTGGCAAACGCCCGCGGCGTGCACGCGAACCAGTACTTCACCCGGACCGGCCGTCGGCGTAGGGACCTCTTCCACCTGCAATTGCTCCGGCCCGCCGAAGGCTTTTAGTACTATCGCTTTCATTTTTTATAACCATTTTCTAATTGCTAAGAAGATGTTCATATAACAAACATGTTGTTTGCATTGTGAACATCAATTAAGTTTTCCCCACTTTGACGCCGACCTGCAAGAGGCAAAGCGTCTTTCTTTCACTCTTAGCGAAAACGAAGTCATGACAGTCGAGTATCAACACCTGGGTGACGGGGTTCTGCAGGTCACGCTGAACCGCCCCGAGCGCCTGAATGCGCTGGATGGCCAGGCCAAGCGCGAGCTGGCCGAGGCCTGGGCCAGCGCCGCGGACGATGACGCCGTGCGCGCCATCGTCCTGCGCGGCGCCGGCGAACGCGCCTTCTGCGCCGGATCGGACCTCAAGGAAATCGAAGCCACCGGCGAAGCCGTCGCCAGCGACCTGCTGGCCCGCGCCCTGCCCGGCGTCGGCCTGGAGCTGAACAAACCGGTGGTCGCCGCCTTGCACGGCCACACCCTCGGGCTGGGCATCAGCCTGGCGATCCACTGCGATTTCCGCATCGCCCGTCCCGACACCCGCTTCAGCTTCCCGGAAGTGCGCCACGGCATGCTCTCCGGTTTCAGCGCGATCACCCTGCCGACGCTGATTGGCGAGGCAGCCGCACTGGACATCATGCTCAGCGCCCGCAGCTTCGACGCCGAAGAAGCGCTGCGCTTCGGGCTGATCAACCGCATCGCTGAAGACCCGCACACCGCAGCGCTAGAGCTGGCGGCGCAACTGGCCGGACATTCGGCCAAGGCCATGGAATGGACCAAGGCCCTGCTCCTGGCGCAACGCAAGCGCCATCTGACACACCACATGGCTCTGGTCGACCAGGCCCGCCAGGACGTCATGCGTTACCGATAACCAGAAACTGCCAACACAACATCGCCTCGCCAGTACTGTCAGGAACACCCACCACCAGGAATGGAAAGCGGCACCTCACCGGAGCCTCACCATGTCTCGCCCCAACACTTTCCATCCCAGGCTCAACCTGCTGACCGCGGGCATCCTCGGACTGTGCGTCACCCCACTGGGCCTGGCCGCCGAAACCCCGAGCAGCGACACCGCGCTGCAAACCGTGGTCGTCACCGGTGCCCGCGACAGCGGCCGTACCGTGGCCAAGAGCCTGGCGCCGATCGACGTGATCAGCGCCGATGACCTGGCGCGCTCGGGCAAGCAGAACCTGCGCGACGCCCTCGCCGCCAGCGTGCCCTCCTACACCAACGCAGCCGGTTTCACCGGCGGCACCGGGCTGTCGGTGAAATCCGCGACCCTGCGCGGCCTCGGCGGCAACCATGTACTGGTGCTGGTCAACGGCAAGCGCCGCCACAACACGTCGCTGATCTTCGTGCAGACCGCCGCCACCTCCAGCGGCCAGTCGCCGGCCGACCTCGACCTGATCCCGGTCAGCGCCGTCGACCACATCGAAGTGCTGCGCGACGGCGCCGCCGCGCAGTACGGCTCGGACGCCATCGCCGGGGTGATCAACATCATCCTCAAGAAGAACGATTCCGGCGGCAGCGCCAGCGCGCTGTACGGCCAGTACGAGAACCGCATCGGCGGCAAGGGCAACTTCGGCGCCCGCGGCCAGGGCCAGATCAACCAGGGCTTCGCCCTGCCCAACGACGGTTTCTTCAGCCTCAGCGCCGATATCGGCATCCAGGAAAGCTCCAACGTCGCCGGCGCGGTGCCGGACCGCACGCGCATCTATTTCCCGGTCAACGGCGCCGCCGACCCGCGCGAGAACAGCGAAAGCCGCTACCGCCAACAGCTCGGCCAGCCGCGTTCGCAGACCTACAACTTCGGCTACAACGCCGAGCTGCCGCTGAACGACACCGTCAGCCTGTATTCCTTCTCGACCCTCAGCCACCGCAACTCCACCAGTTGGGGCACCTACCGCACCGCCAACTCGCCGCAGAACATCGTCTCGGTGTACCCGGAAGGTTTCTCGCCGCGCTTCGTGGTGGAAGAAGATGACTTCCAGACCGTGGTCGGCCTGCGCAATGACGATGTGGCGGGCTGGAAACTCGACCTGAGCACCAGCTACGGCCGCAACGACGCCAACACCCGCAACGAGAAGTCGCTGAACCCGTCCCTCGGCCCGGACAGCCCGCGCGACATGGACGGCGGCCATCTGATCGCCAGCCAGTGGACCAACAACCTCGACCTGACCCGCGCCTTCGACACCGGCCTGTTCGCCAAGCCGCTGAACGTGTCCACCGGCCTGGAATTCCGCCGCGACGGCTTCGAAATCCAGGACGGCGACTACGCCTCCTATGCCGATGGCGGCTACGTGTTCCCGGTCGGCCACCCGCTCGCCGGCCAGCGCCCGAACCCCGGCGCGCCAGGCCTGGTGGGCTTCACCCCGGCCGACGCACACAACTATTCGCGGACCAACACCGCCGGCTACATCGACCTCAGCCAGAGCCTCACCGAGCAGTGGGACGTCAGCCTCGCCGGGCGTTTCGAGCACTACAGCGACTTCGGCGACACCGGCAGCGGCAAGCTCTCCACCCGCTACGCCTTCACCCCGGCGTTCGCCGTGCGCGGCACCATCAGCAACGGCTTCCGCGCGCCGTCGCTGCAGCAGCAGTACTACTCGTCGTCGCTCACCGCCTGGCGCACCAGCCCGCTGACCGGCGTACTGGAACAGGCCACCACCCGCTACGTCACCGTCGACGACGCGGCCGGCAAAGCGCTCGGCGCCAAGCAGCTCAAGCCCGAGAAATCGCTGAACTACAGCCTCGGTTTCGTCGCCACGCCGACCGACAACCTCAACGTCACCGTCGACCTGTACCAGATCGACATCAAGGACCGCGTCCTGCAGACCAGCAACCTGCAAGGCACCGCCGTGTCCAACGTGCTGGCGGCCAACGGCCTGGACCCGAACCAGATCGTCTCCTACTTCGGCAACCTGGCCGACACCCGCACCCGCGGCATCGACCTGGTGGCGGACTATCGCTACGACCTCGGCGAGTACGGCAAGACCAAGTGGACCCTGCTGAGCAACCAGAGCCTGCAGACCATCGAGAAGATCAAGGAACCCGACGCACTGGCCGGCACCGGCGTCAGCGCCGTGGGCCGCGACCGCCAGGGCAACCTGACCAGCGCCTACCCGAAAAACGTCACCTCGCTGACCGCCGCCTGGCAACTGGGCGACTTCGACGTCACGCTCAAGGGCACCCGCTACTCCCGGGTCACCGGCCGCAACCAGATCTCCGCCAGCCGCGACGAGGAAATCCGCGCCGCCTTCATCACCGACCTGAGCCTGGGCTACTGGATCAGCGACGCGGTGAAAGTGACCGTCGGCGGCGAGAACATCTTCGACCGCCGTCCGCAGCAGCTCAACGACGAAGCCAAGCGCTTCTACTTCTTCCCCACCGACGACCCGACCTATAGCTGGTACTCGCCGTACGGGCTGGAAGGCGCGTACTTCTTCGGCAAAGTCGACGTGAGCTGGTAATCCGATGAGCACTCCCGGCAGCCTGTCCGCAACCTCGTCCGCCGCCCCCGCGGCGGACGCCACCGCCTTCGACCAGCGCCTGTACCGCAAGCTGGCGTGGCGCATCATGCCGTTCCTGTTCCTGTGCTTCGTGCTGAACTGGCTCGACCGGGTCAACATCAGCTTCGCCCACTTGCAGTTCAAGGCCGACCTGAACATCAGCGATGCCACCTTCGGCATCATCGTCGGGGTGTTCTCCATCGGCTACCTGCTGTTCGAAATCCCCAGCAACCTGTTGCTGGAGAAGTTCGGCGCGAAGAAGACCATGACCCGCATCATGATCCTCTGGGGATTGGTGACCATCGCCACCGCGTTCGCCCAGACGCCGGGGCAGTTCTACGTGTTGCGGATATTGCTGGGCGCCGCCGAGGCCGGCTTCTTCCCCGGCGTGATCCTGTACCTGACCTACTGGTTTCCGGCCGCGTACCGGGCGCGGATCACCTCGCGCTTCATCATGGCCATCGCCGTCTGCGGCATCGTCGGCGGGCCGCTGTCCACCTGGATCATGGGCCACTTCGCCGGGTTTGCCGGGTTCAGCGGCTGGCAGTGGCTGTTCGTGATCACCGGCATCCCGCCGGTGCTGGCCGGGCTGTTCGCCTGGTACTGGCTGGACGACAAACCGGCCAACGCCAAGTGGCTCAGCGAGGACGAAAAACGCGCCATCGAAGGCGCCCTGGCCCATGAACGGGCGAGCCGCAAACCCGGCGGTCACCAGCGTTTCGTCGAAGCGCTGAAAGACCGCAAGGTCTGGTTCATCACCCTCGCCTACTGCCTGACCATCATGTGCACCGGCAACGTCACCAACATCTGGGCACCGTCGATCATCCGCGACGCCGGGGTCAGCAACCTCGGCCAGCTCGGCCTGTTCTCGGCGCTGCCCTATGTGGTCGGCGTGGGGGTGATGCTCTGGGCCTGCCGTCACTCCGACCTGCACCAGGAGCGCCGCTGGCACTTCGCGCTGGGCGGTCTGACGGCAGCGCTGGCGATGACCCTGCTGCCCAACCTGATCGCCGGGCCCTGGTCGGCCATCGCCCTGCTGACCCTGATGACCAGCGGTTACCTGGTGGCGACGGCGGTGTTCTGGACCATTCCCACCTATTACCTGTCCGACCGCGCCCGCGCCGCCGGCCTGGCGCTGGTCAACTGCTGCGGGCAGATCAGCAGCCTGCTGACGCCGATCATGATCGGCACGATCAAGACCAACACAGGCGAAATCAGCCTGGCGCTGTACATCGTCGCCGCCCTCGTGGCGTGCGGCACCCTGATCCTGTTGTTCGGCGTTCCGCGCCAGGCCTTGCGCGATGCACCCTGATTTCCTTTTCGAGACTGACTCATGACCGATTACCTGGCACTGGCCACTGAACTGGCCACCCACATCCAGCCTGGCGCCGCCGAACGCGACGCGCAGCGCATCCTGCCCCACGCGCAACTGGACCTGATCCGCGAATCCGGCCTCGGCGCCGCGCGGGTCCCGGTCGAACTGGGCGGCGGCGATGTCAGCCAACTGGACGTGGCGCGGATTTTCATCACCCTGGCCAAGGCCGACCCGAGCGTGGCCCAGGCGCTGTTCCCGCACTTCGCCACCGTCGAGCACCTGCGCCTGATCGCCCATGAAGACCAGCAACGGCGTTACCTCGGCGCCTTCGCCGAGCGGCAACTGTCCTCCGGCGCCATCGCCGAACGCAGCGGCAAATTCCGCGGTGAAATCCACACCCGCCTGGAACGCCAGGGCGAGCGGCTGGTGCTCAACGGCAGCAAGTTCTACAGCACCGGCTGCCTGTTCGCCGACCTGCTGAAGATCCAGGCGGTGGACGAGGACGGCAACGCGGTCTACGTCATGCTGCCGGCGAACACCCCCGGCATCACCCTGCTCGACGACTGGGACGGCATGGGCCAGCGCATCACCGCCAGCGGCACCACCTTGCTGGAAAACGTCACGGTGCTGCCGGAGCAGGTGATTCCCCTGGCCGAGTGGTACCAGCGGCGCAACTACATCGGCGCCAGCGCGCAACTGATCCACTGCGCCATCGATATCGGCATCGGCCTGGCGGCGCTGGACGATGCCGTGGCGTGGTCGCGCACCGGCGCCCGTCCGGTGCGTGAAAGCGGTGTCGATCAGGCGCGCAACGACCCGTACATCCTGCACACCGTGGGCGATCTTTCCGCGGCGATCCACGGCGCCGAAGCGCTGGTGGAAAAGGCCGCGCTGACCGTCGACCTCGCCGCCCGCAGCCAGTTGCAGGGCCTGCTGGCCGGAGAAGAACTGGACGCCTTGCTGGCCCGTTCGTCGATCGCCGTGGCCGAAGCCAAGATCGCCTCGACCCGCGCCGCGCTGCATGTCTGCGAGCGTCTCTATGAAGTCGGCGGCGCCGCCACCACCCAGTCGCGCTACAACTTCGACCGCCACTGGCGCAACGCCCGCACCCACACCACCCACGACGCCGTGGCCTACAAGTACAAGGCCATCGGCGACTACCTGGTGAACGGCAACTACCCGCCGATCGCTTTCACTTACTGAGCACGGAACGTCCCCATGCCGCCGTACCGTAAAACGCTGGTTGCCTTGTTCCTCGGCCTGCTCGCGGGGCCGATCAGCGCCGCGCCGACGGCGCACTGGGGCGACCTCGATGCACGCATCGCCAAGGCCCTGCCCGGCGTGATCGCGCTTCGTCACGAAATCCACCAACACCCGGAACTGGGCAACCGCGAGGTCGAGACCGCCAAGCGCATCACCAAACGCCTGCGCGAGCTGGGCCTGGAGGTGCAGACCGGCGTCGCCCACACCGGCGTGGTCGGCATCTTGCGCGGCGGCAAGCCGGGGCCGGTGGTGGCGATCCGCGCCGAGCTGGACGCCCTGCCCCTGACCGAACAGACCGGCCTGCCCTTCGCCTCCACCGTCCGCGTCCCGGACCCGAGCGGTGACCTGCGCACCCGCGGCAAGGAAGTTGGCGTGATGCACGCCTGCGGCCACGACGCGCACATGGCCATGGCCCTCGGCGTGGCCGAAGTGCTGGCGGCGCGGCGCGACGAGCTGCCCGGCACCCTCAAGCTGATCTTCCAGCCCGCCGAAGAAGGCCCGCCGCTGGGCGAAGCTGGTGGCGCGAAACTGATGATCGAACAAGGCGTGCTGCAAAACCCGGCGCCGGCGGTGATCTTCGGCATCCACGTCACCGCCGGCACGGCCGGCACCTTCACCCTGAGCCGCACCCGCACCACCGCGGCGGCGGACACCTTCGTCGCCCGGATCAAGGGTCGCCAGACCCACGCCGCGTTCCCCTGGACCGGCATCGATCCGGTGCCCGTGGCGGCCCAGACCATTCTCGCCTGGCAGACCATTCCCAGCCGCCAGTCCAACCTCAGCGTGCTGCCGGCGCCAGTGATTTCGGTCGGCCGCATCGAAGCGGGCGACCGCCACAACATCATCCCGGCCGAAGTGCGCCTTGAAGGGTCGATCCGCACCGTCAGCGACGAACAGCGCGAAGACGTCCTCCAGCGCATGCGCCGCACCGCCGAAAAGATCGCCGAAGCTTCCGGCGCCAGCGCCGAGGTCGACTACCTGCCCGGCAACTACCGCGCCGGCCACAACGACACCGCCTTGGTGGACAGCCTGCTGCCGGTGCTGGAGCAGGTCTCCACCACTCCGGTGAAGCTCGATAACGGGACTTATGGCGCGGACGACTTCGCCGAATATGCCCGGGAGATTCCTGGCATCTTCATGCGCATGGGCGTTACCCCGCCGGCCTTGGCGGACAAACCGGTGTGGCCGACTCATTCGCCGGGGTTCCAGGTGGATGACCCGAGCCTGGCGGTGGGGATCCGGGCGTTGAGTCGGATGACGTTGAGTTATATGCAACGGCAGTGAGCCTAGAGGCCGCTATCGCTGGCTTGCCAGCGATGCGCCGCGCAAAGCGGCGCTCGATCTCAAGGGCGCTGATACTGCCCCAAATACCGCTCCAGCACCGCCTTGTCGCCACTGCCATCCCCCGCCACCTGCCAAAGCCGCCGTTCGATGCCCTGGGCCAGCAAATGCCCCACCGCCGCTTCGATCGCCGACAGCACGCAAAGCTGCGCCGGCTCGTTGGTGGTGTAGCCCACTTCCGCTTCCAGCAGTTTCTTGAATTCGATGAACTTGAACACCCCGGCGCTGCGCCCCACGGAGTAGATGGTCTTGCTGGTCATGACGTTGGCCAGCACCTGGCCGCTGCGCACGTCCACCGCCCGCAGGTTGACGGTGACTTGGTCCACCCGGTACTCGCGGGAGATGTCGATGCCGAGATAGCGAGCCCCTTCGCCGCCACTGCGCACGTTGGTGTCGTAGGCGATGATTCCGCCTTCGAGCATCAGGTTGGCCGCCTGCAACGGCGGCAGTTCGGCCTGGATGTTCAGCGGCGTATCCGGCTTTTTCTGCGAGGCGCGGATGATCTTGCGCTCGGTCAGCAGGTTCTGCAGCCCTTCACGCTCCAGCACCATGAACCAGCCGCTGGCCTGCAAGGCATCCATCAACATGCTCGCCGCGCCTTGGGTGACGCTGGTGGAAAAGGAGCTGGCCGGGTTCGGTTTGTACTGCCCGGTCTGGTCGCGAAAGCCATACACCACCGCCATCAGCCGACCCTTGGGGCGCGGCATGTTGAGCAGGTCATAGTAGGTCGAGGCGCGCGGGGTCAGGGTCGGGGTCTCGGTGTCATCGGCCGACATCGGTTCGCGCAGTCCGCAGCCTTGCAAGGCGGCCAAAATCAGCAGGGTGCCCAGTAGACATTTCATGTTCATCACTCCCCTTTCGGCCCGGCTCAAGGATTCAGCCCGTTGACCTGGATTTCCGACACTTCGCCCGTCGCCCGGTCGGTCACCTGAATGCTCAAGGCCCCGGAATCGTCGATCACGTTGATGATGAAGGAGTCGGTGGACATGCTGCCGCTGTTGCCATTGGCGATGTTGTCCAGCAACTGCGAGAGCATTCGCGACTCCAATTGGTTGCTGAAGCGCTCCAGGGCGGTGGTGCCGGTGTAGGCCGAGCGGCCGCCGATGGACGGGTCGTCATGGTCGTTCTGCGCCTGGGCGTTGTTCAGCAGCCAGGTGCCATTCAGCGGGTTGCCGCCGAACGACGGGTTGATCGGCGTGTGCACCAGTTCGGTGGCCGACGCCTGGGCGCAGGCCGCGAGGAATACGGCGCAGGCCAGACGGTGGGCGATGGTGGTGTTCATAGCTCGTCCCTCTCCAGATCGGTGGTGTCCTGCAGCAGCGACTCCAGCTTGCGCTGGATGACCTGCGCCTTGACCAGATCGGCGGCCTCATAGGCCGCGTCTTTGAGTTCTACGGTGTTGGGTGGCAGGAACCGCCGGTACACCACCCGTTGCTGATACTCGACCGACACCAGGCTGCCCCAGCGCGGATCCGGCTTTTCCCGTACCACCAGGTTGAAATCCAGGCGGCTGGTGGCACGCAGGCGCTCGGCGAAGCTGTAATAGAAGTCGTGGCCGATGTGGCTGATGGTGGAATCGACGATGAACCCCATCATCTCGTCCTCCTCGCCGCCCCGCGCTTGCGCCCCGAGCAGGGCCAGCGACAGCACGGCGACACACCGCCAGCGGTTCATCGCGCCGCCCCTGCTGCCACTCCGGCCGCCGCACGCCGGGGCGTCTCGCCGGTGAACGCCTGCTCGGCGACGAACTGCCAGTCGGCGTAATGCCCCAGTCCCTCGAAATCCGCCCACTGCGCGGCAAATCCGGACTGCTTGCGCGGCACACCCTGCGAGCGGCTATAGACCCCGGTGATGCGCCCGTCGATGGAACGCACCAGGCCCCAGTCGTCGCTGCCGGTGATCGGGTCCGGGTAAAGCCGGCGGAGGTGCCGCTTGAGGTTGGGAAAGCGCGAATCCTCCAGCAGTTCGTCCAGCGCCTGCGGGTACTGGGCCAGCCCCGGCGAGGCGCGGTAGTAGCTGCGCAGGGCCTGGGCGTACTGGCTGCCGACCCACAGCAGTTCCTGCTCGCGTTCGCGCAGCGCCTGGATCGACCAGAGTTGCCCGGCGGCGCCCATGGCCATGCCGCTGACGGCGATCAGCAAGAGCACGCCCAGGTAGGTAAAGCCGGCCTCGGCCGCCTTACCACTCGGCATAAAGGCTGCCATCGCGCGCCCTCCCGGTTGCACCGCTCTTGATATCGCCCACCGCGCCGGCCACGCCGTCGGGTGGCGGCAGCACCTGCCAGAGATCGCGGCGCTGGGTGATCGGGTCCAGCGGCGCGGCGCGCAGGTAGCGCTGCTCCACCAGTTGCTCCAGCGACTCGGGGTAATGCCCGGTGTCGCCGTAGTAGTGATCGAGCGATTCACGCAACACCGCCAGGCTCTGGCGCAGGGTGGTTTCCTTCGACTGCTCCAGGCTGCTGAAGTAACGCGGCATGGCGATGGTCACCAGGGTGGCGATGATCGCCATCACCACCAGCAACTCGATCAGGGTAAAGCCCTTGCTCTGGCGCATTGTCGTCACCACTGGCTGTAGGCGATGCCGTTGAGGCCCTTGCCGGGGGCCTGGGAATACACGTCGAACACGTCCTCGCCGGGGCGCGGGTTGTCCGCCCCGCTGTCGTAGCCACGCAGGCCCCAACCGCTGTCGTCGTCGCGCCCGACCGGGCGCAGCGGGTCATGGGGGATGCGCCGCAAGAAGTAGAACTTCGCGCCCTTGGCGCTGCGCACGTCGCGCACCCCGTCCACCAGCACCTCGAGGTTCGGCGGATAGCCGCTGGCGTTGAGGTTTTTCTCGATATAGCCGGCATCCCAGGCGCGCTTGTAGGCGTCGATGGCATCACGCAACTGGTAGAGCGCGGTCTTCAGTTCCTGCTCCTTGCCGCGCCGGATCACGGTTTCCGTCAGCGGCGCGGCGATGGCCGCCAGCAGGCCGATCAGGGCCAGGGTGATGACCACTTCGATCAGGGTGAACCCGCTTTGCGCGCGTTTCATGGCTCAGGGTCTCCCGGCGATCGAGGTGTCGCTCACCGCCGCATCCGGCGCCGGCTCGGCCATGTCGCCGGCACGGTTGAGGTTGCGGATCTGCAGGCTGGTTTCGGTGCCGGTGGCGAACTCCATGTCCGACGGGCTCTGGTACGGCAGGTTGCGCACGATGCGCGGGGTGATCGACAGCACCAGTTCGGACTTGCCGACATTGTCCTTGTTGCTGCCGAACAGCCGGCCCAGGCCGGGGATGTCGCCAAGGCCGGGAATCTTGTTGCCGCTGGCGCCGTGGTCATTGCGCACCAGCCCGGCGAGGATCTGCGTTTCGCCATCGTGCAGGCGCAGGCTGGTCTGGGCGTTGCGGGTATCGACCTGGACCGGGATGGTGCCCTGACGGGTCGGTTCCAGCGGCGTGGCGTTGCTGACTTCGAGCGCAATCTTGATCGCCACTTCATTGTTCAGGTGCACCACCGGGGTCACTTCGAGTTTCAGACCGACATCCAGGTAGGTGACGCTTTCGGTGATCACCGGGCCCTGGGTCGACGGCACCGAGGTAGCGCTGATGATCGGCACCCGCTGGCCGATGTGGATGCGCGCCTGCTCGCGGTTGCTGACGCGGATCACCGGGCTGGCCAGGGTGTTGATGTCGTTGTCCTGGGCGTTGATCTTCAGTTGCGGCGACGGCGCGATGGAAATCCGCGAAGAATTGATGCCGCGCAACTGGTTGAGCAGGCCCACGCCGGTGCCGTCGCTGTTGACCACGCCGAAGGTGTTGGGCCATTGCAGGCCGAGGTCGAGGATCCGCGAGCGGGCCACTTCCATCACCTCCACTTCCAGCACCACTTCCGGGTTGGACTGGTCCTGGGACTGCAACAACTTCTCGGCCATGCGCACGGCGTCGGGGGTGTCGCGCATGGTCAGGGTGTTCAAACGCTCGTCGACGAACACGTCGCGGGTCTTGAGCATGGTCTTGACCATGTTCAGCGCGGTGTTGGCGTCGATGCTGGTGAGGTAGAAGGTGCGCATCACCAGTTCCTGGTAATCCTTGGTTTTCTGCGGCGAGTCCGGGTAGATCAGCAGGGTGTTTTCATTCACCACTTTCTGGTGCAACTGGTTCTGCTCCAGCAGCAGCGCCACCGCGTCTTCGATACGCACCTCGCGGACGAAGATGGTCGCCTTCATGTCCGGGCGCAGGTCCTTGTCGAAGATGAAATTGAGCCCGGCGACCTGGGACAGCACCTCGAAAATGGTCTTCAGGTTGGCGTCGCGAAACTCCAGGGTCACCGGCCGTTCCAGCTTGCCGCGCAGTTGCGGGTTGGGCTGGGCGGTGCGCGCCTGCACCTGTTCGATGTCCTTGCGCAGGGCCAGGCCGCCCTGGTTCTGCGGGTCGAGCAGGAGCACCTCACGCATGTGCCGCTCGGCACCGAACAGGTCACCACGGCGCAGCGCCGCCTGGCCGAGGGCGGTGCGTTCGTCGATGTTGCGCAGTTGTTCGATCTCGCGCACCGCATCCTGGGCACGGCGGTTGTTCGGCTCCAGGGTCAGCACCCGGCCGTAGGCCATCCGCGCCCCGGCGAAATCGTGACGCGAGCGGTCGCTGTCGCCCTGGGTCAGCAGCGCTTCCACCGCCTTGGCCCGGCCCTGGGCCAGGGCGATATTCAGCTCGGTATCCCGCGGCGACTCGACCAGCGCCTGTTCGATCACGGCGATGCCGGCCTCGTATTGCCCTTCGGCGATCAGCGCCTGGCCGTCCTTGCGCACGGCACTGGTGCCGCAACCGGCGACGGCGACGAACAGCGCCAGCAGCAGAAACGGCGCGGGTTTGTGAACGACTGGCGAAATCATGGTGCGCTCCCTACAGACAAGGTCTGGGACAGGTGCATGGGCAGGTAGACCAGGCTCAGCTCGGTGGCGGAGATCTGTTCGATCCGGTAGGTGTCGTCGATCACATCGCCGCGACGCACGACGTAGAGTTTTTCCCCGGCTTGCAGGAACACGCGCTGGTCGTCGCGATCATCCAGGCGCCCGACGAACTGGAATGGCAGCGCCGGGGCCACCGGAAGCACCTCCAGCGGCGCCACCACCAGCGGCTGCTCGGTGACTGTCGCCAACACCGTGGCCGGCTTCCACTGCTTGCTGGCGAACAGGTCGCGGGGCGGCGTTTTCAGGGTTTCGCGCACCGCGGCCTGGGCCTTTGGCGCAGGGATGGCGCTGCGCGGGGCGGCGATCACGGCGGCGCTGTCGTCCGGCGCCTGCGTTTCGAAGAAAAACCCCGGTGCCCAGGCCAGGGCGCCCGATACACCGAGAAAAGCGGTCCAGCCCAACAGCCGCTGAGTGTTCATCACGACCTCGACAGGTAAAGGGTCATGCGGATGCGCCCGGTCAGCTCGCTGTCGCCGATCCGTTTGCGTTGCAGGTCGATGTCTTCCAGCACCAGCGCCGGCATCTGCGCCAGCAGGGCCTGGAGAAAGCGGCGGATCTGCGGGTAGCTGCCGCGCAGCGGCAGGAGAATCTGGTAGCGCGCAAGCTGGGTGTCCGGGTCTACGCCGAGGGCGTATTCGCCACGGGACAGGCTGATCTTTTCGTCCCGGGCCAGGCGGTACAGGCGCTCGATGGCTTCGGTGGCTTCCGGTTGCGCCGGCAATTGCTGTTGCAGGCCCTGCAATGGATCGACGCTGGCGGCGGCGGGCTGACGTTCGCCACGGCGGACCTGGGCGAGTTGTTCGCCGACCTCGTCGCTGCGCATTTGCAGGGCGTGCAGTTCCTGCCACTGAGCAAGCTGGCCGGCGCCGTGCAGCGCCGCGCCGAGCATCAGGGCGATGCCGGCCAACGGTGCCCAGCCGAGCCGCCGCAGGTATTCATGGACACGCAGACTAGAGACGCGCATCGCCGCTCTCCCAATGGGCCGACAGGTTGAACAGGACCGGACGCTCCGGCTGCTTGACGAGGATTTCGTGGTTCAGCAGCGACACGTCGTGCAGCTCGGCGCTGGCTTCCAGGCGTTTATGGAAGGCCAGCATGGCTTCCAGGTCGCGGGCTTCGGCGCTGATCCGCACCTGCCCTTTGCGCGCATCCGGGCTCAGGCTGAGCAGCGCGATATCCTCTTGCGGCAGCCCTTCCAGCAGGCTGAACAGGCTGTCCCAAGGGCGCTGCAATTGCTGCGTCAAATTGCGCATCCGCGCCAGTTTCTGCGCCTGCTCACGGCTCTGGGCCGGGGTCAGCGCGACGACGTCGCGGGCGCGCAGGCCCAGTTGCTGTTCGGCCTGACGCACCTGTTGGTGCAGTTGCGCCTGTTGCCCATCGAGCTGGTGTTGCCAGGCCAGGCTGGCGAGCAGCAGGCCGGCGCCGAGCAGCAGCGGCGCCCAGCTCAGCGGGCCGCGCCGTGGCGGGATGAAGTCGAGCTGCAGGCGGCCCATGTCAAGCCACCACCCGGGCCATGCTGGGCAACAGCGCGGCGGGCTCGTCCAGTTCCAGCAACTCCACCGCGTCCAGCAACGGCTTCGGTGCGCGGCGTGCCGGCGCATGCACGAACAGGCGCAGGTCGGCCTGCCCGGCGTGCAGGTTGCACTCGCGGGCCAGCAACGCCGCCAGTTCCGGGTCGCTGTCGCCGACGCCCTGGCTGCGGATCTGCTGCCAGCCGCCGTCGCGTGCCAGCAGGTAGACACAGCGCTGCGGCTCGGCGAGGGCAAAGAGAAAATCGTTGCCCGGCACCTGCCCGGCAAAGTGGTTCCAGGCCGCCATCAGGTACGGCTGCACCGCGTCCAGTTTCAGGTGCGCGGCGCGGCAGCGAGCGTCGAGCCCTTGCAGCAGCGCTTCGGGCAGCGCCGCGGCAATCCGCGCGCAACCGGCGGGCTCTGGCGACAGGACGATCGCCCAGTCATCCAGCGCCTGCCCGTAGCAGCGTTCGAAACAGGCGCGGGCGTAGACCTCGAATTCCTGCGGCCGGGTGATGCCGTCGCTCCACGGCACCAGGCAGAAGCGGCAGTACTGCGCCGCAACCACCACGCTCAGGCGCCCGCCTTTGCCGGCGTGGCTGGCGAGCAGCGTGGCGAGGGCGTCGAGGGCGACCTCGGCGAGGTGTTCGCGTCCGGCGTCCACCGCAACGCTGGCCAGCCAGTGCTGCTGGCGGCCCTGGCGACGGCACAGGCCGACACCCTGGGCGCCGAGCACGGCGACGAATCGATCAGGCGATAAACGTGACACGATTGATCTCCTCCAGGGTGGTGCGGCCCTCACGAACCAGTTCCAGCGCCGAGCCGCGCAACAGGCGCAGGCCGCGCTGGCAGGCATGGGCCTTGATCCGGGAAAGGGGCTGGCGTTCGACGATCATCTGCCGCAGGTCGTCGTCCAGGTGCAGCAGTTCAGCGATGGCCGTGCGCCCGCGATAACCGCTGCCACGGCACTGGCCGCAACCGGGGGCCTGAACGAATTGCCAACCCTCGACCGGCGTCGTGCCCAGGCCCGAAGCGGCCAGTTCTTCGGCGTCCGGCTGGTGGGGTTGGGCGCAGTGCGGGCAGACCAGGCGAATCAGGCGCTGGGCAAGCACGGCGTTGAGGGCGGAGACGAAGCTGTAGGGATCGACCTGCATCTGGCTGAAGCGGCCGATCACATCGAAGACGTTGTTGGCGTGGATGGTGGTGAACACCAGGTGCCCGGTGAGCGCCGACTGCACGGCGATCTGCGCGGTGTCCGGGTCGCGGATTTCGCCGACCATGATCTTGTCCGGGTCATGGCGCAGGATCGAGCGCAGGCCGCGGGCGAAGGTCAGGCCCTTTTTCTCGTTGACCGGGATCTGCAACACCCCCGGCAACTGGTATTCCACCGGGTCTTCGATGGTGACGATCTTGTCGTGGCCGTGGTTGATCTCGCTGATCATCGCGTACAGCGTGGTGGTCTTGCCGCTGCCGGTGGGGCCGGTGACCAGGATCATGCCGTAGGGTTCGCCCGCCAGCCGGCGCAGGCTGCGCAGGGTCTGTTCCTCGAAGCCCAGGGCCTGGAGCTGCACGCCGCTGACGCGGTCGGCCAGGTCCTGCTTGTCCAGCACCCGCAACACCGCGTCCTCGCCGAAGATGCTGGGCATGATCGACACGCGAAAATCGATCTGCCGGGCGCTGATGCCGATCTTGAAACGGCCGTCCTGGGGCACGCGTTTCTCGCCGATATCCAGCTCGGCCATGACCTTGATCCGCGAAATCACCTGGTCGGCGAACTCGCTGCCGCTGACCTTGCTGATGGCGGTGAGCACGCCGTCGATGCGGTACTTGATCACCAGCCCGCTGCCGGTGACGCCGAGGTGGATATCGCTGGCGTGCATTTTCAGCGCGTCGTAGAGCGTCGAGTTGACCAGCTTGACCACCCGGCTCTGGTCTTCGCTGATGCTGGTCAGCGACAGGCTCTGTAGCGCCTCGGTTTCAACGCCGCCCTCGGCCTCGCTGCCGAGCGAGTCGACGGCGTGGAAGTTTTCTTCCTGGCGGGCGAGAAACAGCGCCAAGTCCGCGGCTTGCGCCAGGTACAGCGGCGCGCCTTGCAGGTGCTCGTCGATCCAGGCCAGGCGCTCGCCGTCGAACGGATCGGCAAACACGCCGGCGCGCTGACCGTCCAGTTCGACAAGAATGAATTCGCGCTTCAGGCACTGGGCCAGACTGACGTGAGTGAACAGCGGGGTGGCGGTGAGCAGGCGCTGGCTGTCCAGCACCGGGTAATGCAGGTGGCTGCCGAGCGCCGCGACGAAGTCGGCGGGCGCCAGGGCGGCCAGGCTGCGCAGGCAATCGAGCAGGCGTTCGCCGCTGTGCCCGGCCTGTTCGCGGGCCTGGCCGAGCAACGTACGTTCAAGGGTTGCCGGGGTGACGGCGGTTGCCGGGGGTACAGCGAGCGACACGGGTTCCATGGCCTGCTCTCCAACGCACGAGGCGCGGCGAGCCGGGGTCGGTGTGCTCGCGCCTACTCCCCGGTGAGCAGTTGATCGTCGTCGGGTGGGGGCGGTGCCGCGCCGTTGCGTCGTCTATCCGCCATAACCCAGGTGCCGTCATACAACTGCAAGGGGAAACTCTCGTTTGCGCTCCGGCGGCGTTCGACGAAACCCGTGTCCGTGTTGCTCCCGGCTCTGGACGTACGCGCGATACCCATCAGGTCGAAGACAGCGCGCGCCAGTTCCGCCAAGGGAAAGGGCTTGAACAGGATGTGACTGACGCCGAGCCGGGCAGCGCGCTCACGGACCTCAGCGGTCGGGTGCGCGGTGATCAACACGAAGTGGCAGTCCCTGTGCGAACGCACGGCCTCCAGAACCTGAAATCCCTCCATATCGGGCAAACGATAATCCAGCACGGTCACGTCGGGCTCGATGCGCTCGGCCAGGCCGATGGCACTTGCTCCGTCGTGGGCAACATGGACGCTCAGACCCTGTGCTTCCAGGTAAGCCTGGAGATTCTGCGCAAGCGTCTGTTCGTCATCGACTACCAGAACTGTCTTCACCAAGGTCGACTCCAAGAACATGCTGGTGCGGTTTCCCGATCCGGCTGAGTGCGGCCTTGTAGAGGCTTACGCACGCTTCATGCCAGACCCGGCCGGCGATTTATGACGGTGTTAACCCGTTGATTCTGTTGCTTTTGCCCTTTCACTCCAAGGCCGCTGCCCCCAACCCCGGGGACAGCATGGCACCTTGCCCCTCCACTTCCCCCAACACTGGGGAAGCCCCTCACCGGGTATCGGCCCGCTCGATCCGGGCTTCGGCCCGCAGACGCTGCAACGCCGCCTGGCGGGCCTGCGCCTGCTGTCGTTCGAAGAGGAGGTTGTGGGTCACTGCGAGTCCCTGCTCTCGTTCGACCGGGCTTTCGTCCTGTTGGTTCGAGCCATTTGCCGCGGTTTGTCGGCGCTCCCGATGGAACGCCAACACCTCTTCATCCGTGGGCGGCGAGACCTGGCCAAGCAGTGAATACACCTGCTGCGCGGCGATCTCATGACGAGTGTAGTCGGCGAACGAAGCCTCATCGAAGCCGGCATCGGCCAGGGCGCGGGTGAAACCGGCGCTGTCGGGGAAGGCCCGGCGCAGCTCTTCGAGCCGCGCGTGCACGGCCGCTTCGTCAACCTCGATGCCACGCCGGCGCGCTTCCTGCCAGAGCAGCTCCTTGGCGATCAACTGCTCCAACGCCTGTTCGCGCAGGCGCTGGTACAGGCTCGGGCTGCGGATGCTGGTGAGGGCGCGGCCCTGGTCTTCCAGGTACTCGGCGAAATAGCGCTCCACGCGCAACGCGCTGATGCCCACGCCGTTGACCCGCACCGCCGCGTCCCCGCCCTCCTCGGCCTTGAGCAGAAACGCCTGGGCCGCGGCGATCAGCACCAGGATCAACAGGAATATCTTCATCGCACACCTCTCATGGCCGATCGGCCGGACGGGTATAAGACGCCACCGGGTAGAACAGCGGCCCGGGCATCGCCAGGGTGACCACATGGGCGCCCGCCAGGCCCTGGCGCCGGCCGGGGCCGAACCCCAGCGGCGGGGTCAGGCCGGTGTCGATGTCGTGCAGGCTTTCCAGGGCGTTGACCAGCTTGTCGCGGCTGGCATCGCGGCCGGCGCGCTTGAGGCCCTCTTCCAGCAGCACCATCGAACACCAGGCGCCGACCTGCAGCAGCGCCTGGCGCCCGTCCAGCCCCTGGCGACGGCGCAGGTCGTTGAGCGCCGCGCGACCGGCCGGGCTCCAGTCGCCGGGCACGAAGGGATAGGCCAGGAACACCCGCCGCGACCACTGCTCCGGCACCTGCATCAGCTCGCCGGCGACCTGGCTGGACGCGGCGAACAGGTACGGCGTGCGGCCTGCGGCCTGGAGCGCGGCGGTCAATTCGCTGAAGGCCGGCGCCAGGCCGAGGAAAAACACCGCCTCGCCCGCCACCGCCCGGCCTTCGAACGGCTGCAGTTGCAGTTGCGTCCAGCCGCGTTGTTGCAGGTCTGCCAGCAGCAAGCGGCCCAGCGCGGCGTGGGCCGGGTCGCTGTAGAGGATGCGCGCCGGGCGCTGGCGCAGGTCGAGGGACGCCGCGGCGTAGTCGGCCAGGCTCAGCAGTTGCTCGTGCAACCCCGGCAGCGGATCGAAGATCTGCCGGCTGTCATTTTCCTCGGCCCGGGCGCCGATCAGCGGCACGCCGGCCTGCTCCAGGCGCGCGGCGAGGGTGTCGTCCAGCGCCGGCGCCAGCGGCATGACCAGGGCGAACACCTGCTCCTCATCGAGCAAGCGGGTCAAGGCCGCCTCGGCGCTGGCCTGGTCGGGGCCGGGGTCGATCACCGACAACTGCAAGGCGCGGCCATGAATGCCGCCGCTGGCATTGATCGCCTCGATGCGCCCGGCGACGATCGCCCGCACCACCCGCGCCGCCTCCGCCAACTCGCCCTCCGCGGGCAATAGCGTGCCGAGGCGCAGAAACTGCTCTTCGACGCCGGGATCGTGATCCTCGGCCAGGCGCTTGAGGTACGCGGTGAGGTTGCGCTGGTCGGCCATGGACAGGGAAAAGCGCGGCATGGCCGGGTCCAGGCGGTTGCCCGCCGGGTCGCGGCCTTCCTGAATGGCCCGGGCCAGGCTGGCATCGCTGTAGGCCGGGTAGCGGCGGCCATTGACCAGACGTTCACCGCCCGCCAGCACCAGCCGCTGCCAGCTCAGCTCGGGCGGGCGTACCCCGCCTTCGGGGCGGCCACGGCCATCGCGGCCATGGCAGTTGGCGCAGGGCACCACGCTGGCCGGGACCTGCATGTCCGCCGCGCCAACCAACGCGGTGACCTGCCCATCGGCCGCCGCCACCCCTTCGCGGTACAGGCGCTGGCCCGCGGTTTCCTGCTCGTTCAGGTCGAGGGCGAGCGCGGCCTGGCCGACGCTCAGCGCGGCCAGCAGCAGCGTGGCGCACAGGCGCTTCATGATTCAGCGCCCGGCCAGTGGCAAGGTCATCAATTGCAGGCGCTGGGCGATGGCCGCCGGCGGCGCGTCCGGGCGGATCTTGCTCCAGCGCTTGCCGGCCACGTCGCCGGCGATCAACTGGGTGGAATGCTGTTCAGGGCTGGGCAAGATGTGTCCGAGGCGCCCCAGCACCCGGTCGATATCGGCCTGGGCGCCGGTGAGGAACAGCCAGTTCGGCCCGTCCACGCCCTGCTGCCCGGCGAAGCGCTTGAGCACCTCGGGGGTATCGTTGGCCGGGTCGCTGCTGATGGAAATGAAGGTCACCTCGGCGGCCTTGTCGCCCAGCGCTTCGCGGACCTCGCGCAGCTTGCGGGTGATCAGCGGGCAGGCATCGTTGCAGTGGGTGAAGATGACGTTGAGCAGCACCACCTTGTCTTTCAACACGTCGCTGTAGAAACGCAGGCGCCGGCCGTTCTGGTCCAGCAGCTCGGTGTCGGTGAAATACGCCTGGGCATCGCGGGTGCCGCCCGCGACTGGCGGCGGCGCGGCGGCCGCCGGTTCAGCGGGCGCTGGCTTGGCATGGCCGTCGTGGGCCATGGCGACGCTGGCGAAAATCCACAGGCAGGCGCCGAGCACCAGCCAGTCGAGGGGCTTCATGCCGGGGCGACGCAGGCTGACTTCACTCATGGCTGTGCTCCTGGGCAATCGCGGTGTGGCGGGCATGGACCCGGCGGGCGCTGAGGCGATCGACTTCGCCGACCAGCTTGTCCGGGTCGGTGAAACCGTAGAACCGCGTCCAGTGACCGGTGCGGCCATCGCCCACGAGAATCAGCGGCGGGTGGTTGCTCAGGTCGGCGCTGAAGCTGCCCAGGCCCTTGAGGGTTTCGGTCACCGCGTAAGGCGTGCCGGTCAGCCAGCGCCAGCCCGGCCCGTGCTGGAAGGCGCGGGCGTAGTCGTTCAGGCGTTTCGGGTCGTCGTGCTGCGGATCGACGCTCAGCGACACCAACTGCACCTCGTCACCGACCCGCCCGCCGAGGCGCTGCTGGACCTTGCCCATGATCGACGAGACCACCGGGCACACCGTGGTGCAGCGGGTGTAGATAAAACCGATAACGGTAATGCGGTCGCCGACCAGGTCTTTTTCCAGGCGCACCGGCATGCCGTCCTGGTCCAGCAGGGCGACATCGGCGAAACGCACCTGGGTCTTTTCCTGATGGGCCGCGGGGGCGTCATGGGCGGAATGATCGACGCCGCCGTGGGCGTTAACCGTGGAGATGGCGCCGGCCAACAGGCACAGGGCCAGGACACTGCGGGCTTTGACGGATTTCATCGCGCGTTCCTCGTGCTGGGGTCATTGCGCCTTGGCGGGCAGCACCCGCAGGCTGGTGTAGTTTTTCTCGGCGAAGGCATCGCCCAGGGACGGCGCCTGCACATGCAAGTACCAGGCGCCGGCTTCGCTCAACTGCAGCGCGGCCTGGTAAACGCCCTCGCCGACTTCCTCCACCTCGCTGCTGCGGGCCCGCGACGACGGCGCGAGGAAGTAGCGCAGCGACAGGTCGCGCACGCCCTCGCGCGGTTCGCCGCTGCCTTCGAGCAGGCGAAAACGCGCCACGAACGGGCTGCCCTGCCGCACCACCGGGCGATCCATAAGGAACTCCACCCGTGGCGTGCGGCGGTGGGCGGCGTCCGGCGCCGCGGCGACCGCGGTGCTGAAGCAATGAATGATCTGCGGTTGGTTGAGCAGGAAGGCGACGTCGAAATCCCCCGCCGCCGGCAGCTTCACCGTCGAGCTGTAGACCCCCGGCGCCACCTCGCGCAGGCTGCGGTCGATGACCAGCGCGGCGCGGGCGTTGGCGCCGCGGTTGGCGTAGCCGGACATCGGCGCGTTCATGCCCTCGGCGTAGAAATAGGTGGTGTTGTCCACCGGGTTGACCACGAACACCGAGTTCTCATCGCGGGCCACCGCCAGGCCCTGGGCCAGCGGCAGGTCACCGGCCTGGCGCGGCGCGGCCGGACCGGCGTCGAAACCCTGGGTGATCGGCGTGCGCCCCTCGCCCAGGCTCGACAGGTTGATCATGGTCACCTTCGGCGACGCCAGGCCGCGCACATAGGCGTAGGCCTGGGTGAACGTCACTTGGTACGGCTCGGCGGCGACGTCGAGGTTGTGCAGCAGGCGGTCGCTGCCGGCATCGATCACCACCGCGCGGTTTTCCAGGGTGTTGAGGACGATGCCGTAACGCCCGTCGCGGCTGAAGCGCATCGGCCCCAGCCCCGGTTGCGCCTGGATGCGGCTGCGCAGGCCGTGGTTGCGGGCGTCGATCACGCTGATGCTGCCGTCGCGGCCGTCGGCCACGTACACCGCCTGGGACAGCGCGGAATACGCCACCGACAGTGGATGCGGGCCGACCTTGAGGGTTTTCAGCAGGCTCAGGTCGCTGCTGTCGATCACGCTCAAGGTGCCGCTGTCGCGGTTGCTGACGAAGGCGTAGCGCGAGTCGTGGCTGAAGGCGATTTCATGGTGGCCCTTGCCGGTGGGAATGAATTTGAGCAGCGCGCGCTTCTGCGTGTCGATCACGCTGACGCCGCTGTGGGCCTCGTCACCGGCGTTGTTGCCGACCCACAACAGGCGCTGGTCGGGCTGCAGCGCCACCCGCACCGGTTGCTGCCCGGCGGGCAGGTCTTCGACGTGCTGGAAGGTGGCGGTGTCGATCAGCGCCACCTTGCCCGCCGCTGGCAGCGACACGTAGACCTGCTTGTCGTCGCTGCTGGCCACCCAGTCCATCGGCGTATCGCTCAGGCCGATGCGCGCCAGGGTGCTGGTGATCCCGCCGACCGAGACTGACGGGTCGATCACGGTGAGGCTGGCGTCCTTGTTCAGCACCAGCAGGAAGTAACTGTTGAGGTCCATCAGCGGCCGGGCGCCGATGCTGCTCTTGAGAAACAGCGCGACCCGCGCCTTGCAGCTTTTGTCACGGTCCCTGGCGGCGTCGCCGCTCAGTGCCGGGTCGATCCAGGCCCCCGGCGACACCCCGGACAGCGGCTGCCCGGAGTTCTGGTCGGTGACCTTGAAGCGGATGCTGGCGTAGCTGCCTTCGGTCAGGCCGCCGTTGCCGCCCAGCGGCGTGGCCTCGAACTCCACGGTGACGCCATCGCGGCTCAGGCGGCTGGCGCCCAGGTCGGGGCCGACCGCCAGTGGCGCGCGCGGGTCGCACCACAGGCTTTCGTAGGCGACGCCGATGCCCATCAGCAGCACGCCGGCCATCAGGCCCAGGTACAGCGGTTTGTTCTTCTTGTTCATGCGCCTGCTCCCTGATTACTGCGCCGGTGCCGTGGCGGGTGGGGTTTCGTTGGTGACCCGAAGGATTCCCCAAAGTCCCGAGGCATTGCCGTAGGCGGCGTAGTCGCGGAACAGGTAGTCGCCCGGGATGGCGTTGCCGCCGCCGGCGCTGGGGTGCATGAAGCTGAAATGCGCCGCCGGCAACACACTTTCCTGGGCGCCGATGTACATCGCCATCGGGTTGTAGGCGAAGCGCACCGAACCGATCCCCGGCAGGCCCATCGGGTAGCCGCCGGTGTCGGCTTTCTCCGGCTGCAGGGCATGCAACGGCCACAGGTGTCCGTCGAGCTGATAGGTGATGCCGCGGCTGCCGCCGGTCGGCATCAGCACATGGGTGCGGAACGGCTGGCCGGGCTTGGCCCACAGCACCGGGGTCTGTGGATCGCCGCCGACGAGCAGGTTGGCGTAGGCCATATGGGCGTTGCCAACGTCGGCCCAGCCGCTGCCATCGGCGTGGCCGAACGGCGCGTCCGGGGCCAGGCCGAAGCGGAACCACAGCGGTTCGCTCTTGTAGTTGATGGCCATGCCGGAGTTGTCCTTCGGATCGCCCGGCACGCCGTTGCCTTCGGTGTTGATGCCTTCCACCGGCCGGCCATCGGCCCAGCGCATGTTCAGGGCGCGCTGCCAGACCGTGGCGAAATCGCGGTAGGCGGCCTGCCCGCTGACCTGCACGGTGGCCGAGGCCCGGCTGGCGCTGTCTTCGGTCCAGGTGGCGTTGAGCGGCAGGATGCTCATGGCGCCGACCAGGCCTTTCTGACCCTGCTTGATCACATCTGCCGGGGTGATGTTGAGGCCACCGAACTCGATCGGCGTGGTGTTGATGTTGTCCACCGCGCGGCCCAGTTGCGACACCGGCTTGCCTTCACGCTCCAGGTGACCGGCGTAGTACTGATAGACCTTGTTCGGCCAGGCGCCGCTGTTGCCGGCCCGTGGCGGAACGGTCTGCACCGGGTTCTGGCCGACGTTGACGCCGTCCGACTTGGTGATGTCGTAGGCCAGCAACTGGGCGTGGAAACCGACATGGCTGGACGGCCGCATCAGGTTGTTGTTGAACGCCGTGGAGCCTTCGCTGCCGTTGCGGTCGCGCTTGACCACGTTCTGCATCGAGGCGGTGCTGGCGAGGTCCGGCATCACCAGCGGCAGGCGGTTTTCCAGGGTCACCTTGATGCATTCGCCGGCGGTGGCGCGCAGCACCAGTGGCTCGATCGGCACGCCGGGCTTGAGCTTGCCGGTGCTGGCGTCGAGGTCGGCCTTGCGCACATAGAGCACCGCGGTCGGGTCATGCAGCGGCCCGGCATGGCCGCCGATGGTGAAGACCTCGCCGTCTTCCGGGTCCATCACGCTGACCTGCGGGATCGCCGTGGCGCGGGTGTTGTAGGTCAGCGTGCCGCCATTGGCCTTGAGCGGCCCGCCGACATGCTGGGCAGCGCCGGCCGGGTCGGTGATGCTGACCGCCTGCGGGTTGCCGAGGATGTCGTTGGCCAGCGCCGCGACGATCTCGTAGCTGCGGGTGACCGTCGGCCGGGTGCCGATGCCGTTGGTATTGGCGGTGTAGCGCGGGCAGATGCCGTCAAACGCCACGGTGTTGCGCGCGGCCATCGGCTGCGGGTTGTTCGGCAAGGCGAACAGGTCGCTGCGGCTGTTGCTGTAGTTGCGCATCACGCCCCAGATGCCGTTCCAGTAACCCTCCAGCGAAGCATCCAGGGAATACAGGTAGTCACCGTTGGGCGCCGCCGAACTGGAGACCATCGACACCGGCGCCATAAAGCCCAGTTGCTCGGAAATACCGACCATCTGCGAGGCCTTCCAGCCCGAATTGGAACTGCTGCCGAAGCCCGAGCCGCTTTGCAGCCACTTGACGCCGTGCAGGGTCACGTTGTGTTCCTCCTCATGGCCGCCGGCGTGCATGCGCAGGCGCACGTTGTCACCGGAATAGGTGCGCAGCATCGGCGTGAACGGGTCGCCCGGCTCGGCGCCGGCCTTGTTGATATGCGGCGGGAATTGCGTGGTGCCGCCCGTTGGGCCGACCGCCTGGGTGATGGCTGCGGGCGACAGGTTCATCGCCGGAATCGCACGGTCGGTACGGGTTTGCATGGCGAAGGCGAGGTCGCCGGCCAGGCCGTCGGCTTGCATGCCGCGCTTGCCGTCCGGGGCGACCTTGTTCGGGTCGAACACCCGCAGGGCCAACGGCTCGTTGCGGTAGTTGACGACGAACATGCCCGGGTCATCCACGGAGATCGCCTGCGGGCACGGCCGGCTCGGGCAGCCCGGCGTCAGGCCGCCACGGGATTCCACCACCGACTCCAGCAGGTTCGAGGCTTTCTGCCGAACCGGCGGGTTGATTGCGTAGCGGAAGCTGTCGGCACTGGCCGGATAGGCCTGGGCGTTGGGGATGCCGTTGGGCCCGGCGCCGACATAGACGCCCGCCTCGTAGGCATGCTGGAAGTCGCTGTATTCCAGGAAGAACTCGCGGTAGCTGTCGTTGCGCCCGTCGCTGTCGAGGTCACCGGTGGCGATCACCGCCTGCCACGACGTCGGCCCGCCGTCCTCGCGTTGCGCTGTGTTGTACAGCGCCTCGCCGGTTTCGGCATGGAACCAGGTGGAATTGGCCGGTTCGGCAAGCACGGTGGCGTACAGGCCCAGTTGCTGGTGGGTCGATGGGCCGAGGTGGTCGTGGGTGAAGATGGTGCCCAGGCCACGGTCGACGTTGTGCACGTTGATCACCGGGTCGGTGAACCAGCGTTGCATCTGCGTGCGCGCGCCCAGCCAGTCGGCCCGGCCGTAGCGGCCGAAGAACGGGTGCGCCTTGGCTTTCGGGCATTCGGCGCTGCCGTCGCGCGGGTCGCTGCTCTGGCACTGGTTGAACGCGCGGATGGCGTGGATGCGCTCGACCACGGTGCCGGGCGAGAGAATGCCGTCCTCGTAGTTCCAGCCGTTGGCCGAGCCGTCGGCGGCGGTGAGGTCCCACTTGGGCAGGTGGATGTGCTGGCCGATCACATCGGTCGGCGTGCGCACCTGATAGTCATCCATCTCGTAGAACGCCGGGATGAGGTTGGTGTGCTGGTACATCACGCAGTCGAAGGTGTTCATGCGCATCACCAGCGGCTCCGGCGGACGCTGCTTGGTGATCACCGGCCAGGCGTCTTCCCACAGGGCGATGATGCGCGCCTGCGGGAAGTGGTAGCCGACCTTGTTGTACACGGCGTCGAACTGGATGTTGGCGCCCTTGTAGATACGTGGGCGGTCGGCGGTGAACGGCGACGAACCGGTGAAGCTCATGCCGTCCAGGCGCTCGCCACTGTGGTATTCGCCCAGTGGCGAGGCCTGGGTCAGGCGCTTGGCGCGGTCGTCCATGCACGGCTCGTAGTACGGCGCGCCGGCTACCGGCAAGGCGCCGTTGGTGCGGAAGGCCTTGGCCACCACCTGGCGGCCCGGCAACAGGGCGTAGCTGGGGTGTTCGGGTTTGGAGTGGAAGCGCATCGCCGCCTGCTCGACATCGGTGCCCTCCTCCGGCATGAACACCGCCTTGGCCCGGGTGATTTCCTTGGAGAAATCCAGCGCCGTGGTGGTGGCATGGGCTTCACCGCCCGCAGCCACGCCGTCCAGCGCATGCCGTGGCAAGCCGCCGTCCCAGCCGGCGGACTGGGCCGGATCGAGGTTGGCCCACAGGCTGTTGCCGCTGTCGCGCAGGCTGCGCGCCTTGTCGGTGTCGAGCATGTCCAGCGGCGGGGTCGGCGGCCGCTGGCCGACGGTGCTTTCCATGCCGCCGATCCAGAACGGATAGCCGGGGTTCTTCAGGCTGCCGTCGGCGTTGCGGTTGGCCTCGCCGCGATCGACCAGGACCACCGAGCCGATGGCGCGCAGTTCGCCGTCGTGGGCCGAATCGTCGTCATCGTCCTCGTCTTCAGGCTCGTCGTCGTCGTCATGACGGGCGACCAGCTCCGCGGCCATTTTCGGGATCACCGCGACCTTGCCCGGCATCGGCGCCATGGCCTTGCCCGGGAGCGGCACCACGGCGGGAATCGGCGTACCGGCGACGATCTCGCCATCAGGCAAAGCCCGCGCGCCCGCGGCCGGCTTGCCGCTGCGCAAGGCCCACGGCGTGGTGTGATAGCCATCGTTGCCCTGCGCCGAGACGTCCAGGCGCGTGCCTTCCTCGAACACATCGTGGACCCGCCACATGCTCCACATGCCCTGGGCGAAGTGCGGATAGAAATGGCAGTGGTAGATGGCGTCGCCGGCTACCCGGTTGCGGTTGCCCGAGCCGCCGTTGGCGATTTCGTAGGTGTAGCCGATGCCCGGGCCAATGCCCTGGGCGTCGACATAATCGGAGTTGTCGTCATTGGGGTTGAACAGCCACTGGTGCCCGTGCAGGTGGAAGATGTGCTGCTCGTGCCCGTTGTGGCTGTTGCGGAACTTGATGAAGTCGCCGATGTAGCTGTGGTTGACGTTGGCCGGCTCCGAGGGATAGAGCGCCATGGTCGCCTTGACCCCGGTGTCGCGTGGGTCCGGGACTTCACCGGGGCGGATGTTCTCGAGGCCGACGTTAGCCGGCACGTCCACCAGCATCGCCACGTCACCGACGGTGTGCGAACTGAGGAAGAATTCCTCGTAGGCGCAGGACAGGCAGTCGTGCATCGGCCCCACGCCAAGACGGTTGGCCACCACCTCGGCGCCCATGCCGCCGGAACCGTAGTTGATCATGAACGAGTCCCGCGCCGGCTCCAGCACATGGCCCATCACCGGATCCGACCAATAGCCGGGGAAGGCCTGGGTGGCGGCGGCCTCATCGGTGAAGATCGAGGAAAAATCGCGAAACGCCTCCAGCCGGTTGGGCAGCGCCGGGTTGCGCTTGCCGAGGCTTTCCAGCGGATAGGTCGAGGCCGGGAAACTGCCATCGGTGTTGGGGCCCATGACCACGGCGTCGGCTTCGCTGGAAACGATCTCGCTGCCATCGACCATCGCCACAATCGGCGCGCCGGCCTTGCCCTCGCTGATCCACGGCTCGCGCTGCGGATAGCGCGCCTCGTAGTCCACCACCGGCTGGCCGGTCGGCGCGCGGCCGGTGGTGGCCATGCGCATTTCTTCCTCGGTGAGGGTATTGCGGTAGCTGCGCCCGCCCTTGGGCAGCACGATCACCTGGCCGAACAGACCGTTGGCGACGTTGCCCGCGGCGCCCTCACCGCCGAAGGTCGCGCCTTTGCTGGTCGCGGCGAAAGCGCCTTCGCGCTCGGCATAAAGGGTGTAGGAACGGCTATTGCCCGGTGCCACCAGAAAGTTGCCATTGCGCCCGGTGAAGGCGGCGATGTCCTGGATACCGTTGACCGCCTGCAGGCCGTTGACCTGGAAACCGACATGGCGGTCACTGACCTGATCATCGACGATCGGGTCATGCTCGCCCTCGGTCTGGTCCTTGTTCGGATTGGCCTGATAGGCCAGCAGGTTGTGCAGATTGACCGTCAGGCAGTCCCCCGCCGCGACCCGCAACACAATCGGCCGCGGACGCTTGTCCGGGCGCAGCGACACCTTGCCCGGCACCGCCGCCCCGCCCTTGCTCAGCGGCACATCGTGCTCATCCACCACATCACGGCGCAGGGCGAACATCATGCCATTGGCGTTCTGCGCGCCGAGGCGGTTGAACATCAGCGGCTGGTCCAGCGCAACGACATTCGCCACCAGCGTTCGCTCGCAGCGGATCGCTGCCTGCGCGGACAACGGGATGGCCAATACAGCCAGGGCCAGGGACAACAGAGAGGGCAACAGAGTGCCTTTGACAGTGATCATCGTGGCGCGCCTCGGTCGGGACGTTTACAAGCCGTTTTGCAAGGCCCGCGCCAGAGTTTTTAGTTGTTGGTTTTCAAGGGGATAGGTGGGGGTTGTGAAGGGAACTGGGGAAAGGGGCCCGGGGATTACCCGGTTTTTGGGGAATTGGGGGGATGACGGTGGATGGGGATTTATAGGTGTTTGGGTGATGTGGTGGCTGGAAGGTGCATGTCGAGGTTTTTCAGCGCTCTCAAGATCGAGCGCCGCCCGCGCGGCGCATCGCGACGGTTCGGCGCCCCGACAAGCTCGCTCCTACAGTTGGTTGCAACGTGCCATGGCCTGTAAGAGTTGGGTTGCTAGCTCTTGGCGCATGACGATCAGTTGAGGAAGGCTGTTAGGGCTGACTCGATACCGCGTCGTACAAACAAGACGGTCAGCTATCGCCTGACAGACATAGGCAGGTTGCAACCAACTGTAGGAGCGAGCTTGCTCGCGATGCGCCGCGCGGGCGGCGCTCGATCTTGAACGCGATGAAAACCTGGTGGCTAGCGCCTTTGGGCACCCCCGACTCCCCGAATAAACCCCTCACTCCCCCCGCAACCGCCGGTAATGCTTCAACACCTCCGGCACATACCGCTGCGTCTCGGCAAACGGCGGTATCACCCTGCCCCGGCTCAGCACCGCATCCGGCCCCGCGTTGTAGGCGGCGACGGCCAGGGCGATGTCGTTGTCGAACAGTTTCATCATGCGCTTGAGATATCGCGCGCCACCGTCGAGGTTAGCGGCGGGGTCGAGGGCGTTGCTCACGCCCAGCTCCTTCGCCGTCTCCGGCATCAACTGCATCAGGCCCATGGCCCCGGAACCGGAGCGGGCATTGGCGTCGTAGCGCGATTCGGCCTGGACCACCGCATGCAGCAAGGCCTCTGGCAGGTCGTTGGCCTTGGCCGCAGCGGCGATCAGTTCGGCATAGGGCTTGCCGGTCACCAGTTCCGCGCGGCTCGCGACCAGCCCGGGTTCGGCGATGACGCGCTGGTAGTGCCGCCCCTGTTGGTGAACGTTGGACAGGACATAGGCGCCACTGGCGCTGACGGAGATGTACACGTCGGCCTGGGCCGGCTGGACGCTGGCCAGCCAGGCCAGCAGTGCGGTGGTCACGATACGCATGATCGTCTCCTCCCGGTTTTCCCCAGAAAGTGGGGGTTATGCCCCGTTCGGGGCGGGCGTGGAGAGGTCAACGCAAGCACTGTGCCGCCCGCCGGAGCGCGGCGCCACGGGCCCCGACGCAGACGCGCACGGCCTTTGCATAAGCCATCTCACACGCTCTGGAGGAGGCCCCGGCCATGAACCGACAACGTCGCACGCAACACGGCTTCACCCTGCTCGAACTGCTGGTGGTGCTGGTGGTCCTGGGTCTGCTGGCCGGGATCGTCGCACCCCGCTACTTCAGCCAGTTGGGTCGCTCGGAAGCCAAGGTGGCGCGAGCGCAGATCGAAGGGCTGGGCAAGGCGCTGGACCTGTACCGGCTGGAAGTCGGCCGCTATCCGTCTTCCGAGCAGGGGCTGCAGGCGCTGGTCAGCGCCCCCAGTGACGAGGCGCGCTGGTCCGGGCCGTATTTGCAGAAGAAAGTGCCCGATGATCCGTGGGGCCATGCCTACATCTATCGCTACCCCGGCGAGAACGCCGAGTACGACCTGCTCTCGCTCGGCAAGGACGGCCAGCCCGGTGGCGACGGCGAAAACGCCGAAATCGCCAGTTGGCAGTAGGAGGCGCTGCCATGCGATTCAGGCTGAAAGCGTTGGGCAAGGCCGGGGTGGTCGCCCTGGAAATCGACGCCGCGGACCTTACCCAGGCCCGTGAACAGGCCGAGCGGCAAGGCTTGCGGGTGCTCAGCGCGAGCAGTGCCGAGCGCTTCGCACGCCTGCGCCGGCCGCGGCGCGAACACTTTGACCTGCTGCTGTTCAGCCAGGAGTTGGGCACCCTGCTGGACGCCGGCCTGCCACTGATCGATGCGCTGCAAAGCCTGGCGGAAAAAGAAAACGCGCCCCAGGCACGCAAGACCCTCGATGTCCTGGTGCGCCTGCTGTACGAGGGCAAATCCTGCTCCCAGGCGCTGGCGCAGTTGCCCGCGGTTTTCCCTCCGCTGTACGTGGCGCTGGTGCAGTCCAGCGAAAAGACCGGCGCCCTGGCCGAAGCCTTGCGCCGCTATGTCGGCTACCGCCAGCGCCTGGACGAGGTGCGGCAGAAGATCGTCAGTGCCTCGATCTACCCGCTGTTGCTATTGCTGGTGGGCGGCGGAGTGGTGCTGTTCCTGCTCGGCTACGTGGTGCCGCGCTTCAGCCTGGTGTTCGAAGGACTGGGCAGCAACCTGCCGTGGCTGTCGCAGTGGCTGATGTACGCGGGGTTGTTTCTGCAACGGCAGCAGACCGAACTGCTGGCCGCTTGCGTCGGGCTGTCGCTGGCCCTCGCGCTGCTCCAGCGCCAGCCGCCGGTGCGGCGCTGGCTGGGGCGGCAATTGCAGCGCTTGCCCGCCTTGCACCGTCGGCTGGTGATGTACGAACTGGCGCGGTTCTACCGTTCGCTGGGCATCTTGCTGCAAGGCGGCATCCCGATTCTCACGGCCATGGGCATGGCCCGCGGCCTGCTCGGCAGCAGCGCCGCCGAGCGCCTCGATCAGGCGTGCGAGCGGGTGCGCGAAGGTGTGTCGCTGTCGGCGGCGCTGGAGGCTGGCGAATTGGTCACGCCGGTGTCGCTGCGCTTGCTGCGGGCAGGCGAACAGTCGGGCAACGTCGGCCAGATGATGGAGCGCAGCGCGGACTTCTATGACGCCGAGATCGGGCGCTGGATCGAGTGGTTCGTGCGTTTGTTCGAACCGCTGCTGATGACGTTTATCGGACTGCTGATAGGGCTGATCGTGATCCTGATGTATATGCCAATCTTTGAACTGGCTTCTAGCATTCATTAGACGCTGAACAACGCGCAACAACGATCGGAGTGGATAAGCCCTCTCAGCACACACCGTTCCTTGATCAGTTCTTGCTCAGATCAATGTTGCTAATCGCGATAGGTGCACCGGGCTGGCCGTCTGCAGCCGGGTAATTCAACCTCACGGTTACAAACTTGGCTTCAGGAGGAACATCGACCACGAACCCGGCGCCGCCCCAACTGGGATAGGCAGGGATAGGCTTGAACGCGAACCAACCCTGGTTTCCACCATCGTTGAATTGCAGGCTCATCATTGGTTTATCCGAGTGTGGCTCTGTCGCCCCTTTTGAGAGCGCCTGCAATTGCATTGTCGTTTTCTGCGTTGCCCAATCCACCGGTGTTCCAGTCAATGGGAAAGCGGAGGCGATAAGCCTGAAGAGCCACGTCACGCCACCTTCGATGGGAAGGTCCGGCTGGGTAATCAGGGTACCCGGTTTCAAATTCACATATTTAGTCTGTTCATGCGTGCCAACTTCCACCAGGCGATCAGCTTTCCAACCGTCCAGGCCATCGATGAACTTGCCATTTTTAATAATGTTGCTCATTTCAGTCTCCTTATGTTCCTGCATCATCCAAGCCTCCGGCCGGAAGCCTCAGTACACGCTACGCCTGGGTCACTTATCTGGATACTGGTAGAAATGTCAGGTGCGGCGCTCATGTCAGATCACCGAATACGAACTTGCCTCGCACTTCAGCAATGACCAACTGATATTTCTGTCAGTTTTACTTCAACCAGGACTCTGCTGAAATAGCCCTGTCCCTTGTGGACTGCGGAGCATGATCATGAACATAACCAGCGATCCCGAAACACTCATCTATTCCATCGTCGCCGACAAAAAACACCTTCCCCACAACCAGGTAACGCGAGACAAGCGTTTTCGCGATGACCTCGCCGTCAACTCGATGGACGCACTGGAGATCCTGATCATGGTCGAGGATCAGTTCAGCATTGAAATCCCCGATGAAGTCAGTATTGATTTCGCGACAGTTGGCCAACTGATCGAACACGTGAAAGTGTGCTGTGAAAGGCCAATCGAATGATCCAGCGAAACATACCGGTTTAAATAACCCACGCCACGCTTACCCGAGAAGTCAGCCGCCGAATGCCGACAACTTCTCGGGTTTTTCTGGCCCATGAATACCGTGGGCATGCGCCACTTACTTGCGGTTCAAGGCTTTGATGATTTCAACATTGGTGACGCCCATCTCGATATCAGGCTGGGACTCTCCGGACGGGATGACAATAGTTGCGATCCCGGACTTAAATCCCACTGGCGCCGTGAATCTGAACGCGGCCAATCCCCACGATGGATAGGCGACACAACGCCGCGTGATGATGTGTGTCATGGCACCATCGAACAAGGACACCGACATGTAGGCCAGGAGAAAACCATCAGACCGTACTGGCCAGGTAGACGGTTCTGAATCGCCGAATGACAGACTGGAGTCATTTTCCAATGGCAGTGCGCTGGTTTCCAGGCGGAAGAGGTAGTCAGTGCCGCCCTCGAGGCCACTGAATGCCTGACGAATCTGGATGCCTTGCCCAAAGTAGGCGTAATGCAAGCCACCGTCTTCGGCGGTGTTCACCAGATGATTGGCTTTCCAATCGGCCAACCCCTGACGAAAATCACCATTGCGGATAATGTTGTCCATGTTACAGGTCCTCGACTGAGTCATTAAAAGTCACCAGATAACTATCAACGTTGCTGATGCTGGTGACGCTCAGGCTAGGGCAATACGAATGTTCCTGAAACTGACAGAAATATCAGGTATCCCGAGCAGGAAAGTTGCCGTGACGATGGTTGAACCGCCGGTTCAATAGTCATACCGATCCACCGCCCGCCGCCGTTCATTGTCGTCGCGCATGTCGTAGTTGGCGGTGGTCTGGATGTTGCTGTGGTGCGCCAGTTTCTGGGCAATCGACAGGTCGTGTTCTTCGATCACCCGGGTAATGAAGGACCGGCGGAAATCATGGGGCATGATCTTCACGCCGACCTGCTGACCGCGCTGGCGGGCGATGTAATAGATGGCGTGCTTGGTGATGCGTTCGCGGGTGATGTGGCTACCGCGACGGATGCGGTTGAACAGGAAGCTGTCGTCTTCCTGGCCCGCCGGCAATTGCTCGCGGCGGAACGCCAGCCAGGCATTGAGCTTTTCGAAGGCCCAGACCGGCGCGTACTTGATCAGTTGTTTGTTGCCCTTGCCCAGCACCCGCAGGCTGCGCTCGGCGAAATCCACCTGGGCCAGGTCGAGGTTGACCGACTCGGACTTGCGCATGCCGGTGCCGTAGAGCAAGGCGATCACCGCGGCATCACGCAGCCCCTGCGGCCGTGGGTCGGCGGCGCAGACGTCCATCAGTTCGCGAATCAACGTGCGCTTGAGGTTGCGCCCCACCGGCAGGCGCGTGCCCTGCACCGCCTTGACCTCGCGGATGCGCAGCAGGCGCTCCTGGTCGATCAGACCGAGGCGCCAGGCTTCGTTCATCACCCCGCGAATGGCGTTGACGTACAGCGACGAGCTGTTGGGCGCGTAGCCATCGCTGCGCAACACCGCCACCAGATCGGTCACGTGCGCGGGATCGAGCTGGTGCCAGGGCACTTCGACGATATCGATGCCGTCGAAACCGAGGCGGTCGGCGGCGTCCTGAAGGATGTACTTCATGGTCAACTGGCTGGAAGGCGCCAGCCGGGCGAGGTATTGCAGCAGCGGGTTGGGCAGTGACTCAGGCAAACCGTGGGGTTCCTCGATAGCGGGGGCGGTAACCGAAGGCGCGCAGGATGACCGAGCGCACCCGCTCGGGCAAGCCCTTTTGCCTGACGGCAATGCCGCCGAAGGACTACAGTTGGCGCATCCGTAACTGCAGCGAGTTCACATGGCACTTCACAAACTGGTCCATACCCATCCACGGCTGAGCGCCGCCGCCTTGATCGGGATTCTCGGCGGTTTCTTTATCCCCGCAGGCGACACCGTGCAGCATGTGCTGGCGGGCTGGAACCTCGCGGTCTGGCTGTACCTGGCGCTGGTGTTGGGCCTGACCCTCGGCGCCACGCCTGAAACCGTGCGCCGCACCGCCGATGTCGAAGACGAGAACGCCGCGCTGGTGTTGTTCGTGGTCAGTATCGCCGCCGTGGCCAGCCTGGCCGCGGTGACCCTGCAACTGGCCGGCAGTGGTGATCTGCACGGAGAGGAAATGCTCCTTCACTACGGCTATACCGGGCTAACGGTCGCCGGTTCCTGGCTGCTGATCGGCACCATCTTCAGCCTGCATTACGCTCGCCTGTTTTACACCAGTGAGAGCAGTGAGCCGCTGCTGCGGTTCGCTGATGGTGAGCGCCACCCCGATTACTGGGACTTCCACTATTTTTCGTTCACCTTGAGCGTCGCGGTGCAGACGTCGGATATCGGTGTCGGGGGGCGCGGGATGCGTCGGGTGGTGCTGGCTCATTCGGTGATCGGCTTTGTCTTCAATACGGCCATTCTTGGGTTTACCTTGAATATTGCTGCCGGGCTGCTGAGCTGAATCAGGCCTTCATGGGGGCCGGGGGCGATGGATAACCCACAGCACCAATACCCAATCCCAAAGTCCATCCCCAGTACCCCGCGAAGAACCTGAAACAGGGAACTCACAGCCGCCGGTCGGAAAACCAAACCCCACAGTGCCAGACCGACTAGCGGTCGCCATGCCCCGAACAACAGAGAAACCGTTTGCCCTGCACCTTCGGGTAAAGCGGAATGTGACACCCATCATGGAACAGGAAAAACAACCGGGAATTATTCCCGTTCACGCGGTTCATTGCTGCTATGGTTAGTCACTGGCCCCAAAGGTCAGGATTTCGGGATGTCATTCAGGGTTATCGGCAGCACGATACAAGGAGGCCTGTATGAACAAGCTCACGTTTCCAGGCGCATGCCAGATGATGCGCTGGCATTTCCATCCGCTGGGCTTCGAGGCCACCATGGACGCCCCGCGCAGCATGGTTGCCCGTCTGTTCGACCGCGCCACCGGCGAGACCTTGCTGGCCATTGCTGGCATCCCTTGCTCCACCGTCATGGCCGCCCACGATGTGGAACGGATCATCGAAGCGGTGGAGGACGAACTGGAAGCCTTCCAGCCGTCCTGCGCCCTGCAGCGCACCGCCTGACCGTCAGGGTCGGGCCTGGTTAGTCATCACCTTCTCGATATCACTCAGAAAACGCTCGGCCGGCACCGGCTGGCCGAGCAAGTAACCCTGCAACGAATCACAGCCCAGCCGCGTCAGGAAATCCTGTTGACGGTCGGTTTCCACGCCTTCGGCAACGATCCGCAAACCCAAAGCCTGCCCCAGGGCGACGATTGCCGAGACGATCGCCGCATCATCGCTGTCGTGCTCCAGGTCGCGGACGAAACCGCGGTCGATCTTCAGCTCGTTGGCCGGCAGACGCTTGAGGTACATCAGGCTCGAATAGCCGGTGCCAAAGTCATCGATCGACAAATCCACGCCCATGTCCGACAGCCGCTGCAGCACGCAGAGGCTGGCGTCGGCATCGTGCATGGCGGTAGTTTCGGTGATTTCCAGGGTCAGGCTGTTGGGCGGCAGGTTGTTGCGTTCGAGCGCCGCGGCCACGCTGTCGACCAGTCCGGCATGGCAGAACTGGATGGCCGAGAGGTTGACCGCAATGCGCCAGTCGCTATGGCCCTGGTCGAACCAGATGCGCATCTGCCGGCAGGCTTCTTCCAGCACCCATTCGCCAATGGGGATGATCAGGCCGGTCTTTTCCGCGAGGACGATGAAGCGGTCCGGCAGCAGCAGGCCCATGCTCGGGTGGTCCCAGCGCACCAGCGCCTCGGCACCGATCGGATGACGGCCCACGGCGTCGAACTTGGGCTGGTAGAACAGCCGGAACTGCTTCTGCTCCACCGCCGTGCGCAAATCCTGAAGCAATTGCAGTTGCAGGCGCGCGTTGCTGTTCATCGATACGTCGAAGAAGCTGTAGCCATTCTTGCCCGCGTTCTTGGCGTGGTACATGGCGGCGTCGGCGTTGCGCAGCAACTCGTGCTGGTCATTGCCGTTGCCGGGATAGAGCACGATGCCGATGCTGGCGGAAATCTGCAGGCTCTGCTCCGCCACGCGGAAGGAACGGGAGACCAGATTGACCTGTTTTGCCGCGACGCTGACCGCGTCGTCCGGATCTTCCAGCTCAACCAGCAGGACGAATTCGTCACCGCCGATCCGCGCCAGGGTGTCCTGGCTGTGCAGATGGCCGCGCAAGCGCAGGGCGACTTCCTTGAGCAACTGGTCACCGGTGTGGTGGCCGAAGGCATCGTTGACCGGCTTGAAGCCGTCCAGATCGATGAACATCAGCGCAAAACAACCGCCATGTTCCGCCACTTTGCTCATCGCCTGGTCGATGCGGTCGGCCAGCAGGGTGCGGTTGGGCAAGCCGGTCAGGGTGTCGTGCAGCGCCAGTTGGGTGAGTTCCTGGTTGGCGAGGGTCAGCGAGCGCGCCAGATCAGCGGTGCGCGCCTCGAGACGGGCGTCCAGCACCGAGGTCAACAGGGCCACGGCAAGCACCGCCAGGGTGGTGATCAGCACCAGATAATCGAGGCCATCGCCGCTCACGCCCTCGTTGAAGGCGCCGCAGAAACTGCCCTCGGGGAAGTTCGCCGCGGCCATGCCGGTGTAGTGCATGCCGACAATCGCCACGCCCATGACCACCGCCGCCCCGCCGCGTATCTGGCGTACATAGGGCGTGTGGCGGCGCAGGCGGAAGGCGATCCACAGCGCCGCCATCGACGCCCCGACTGCGATCAGCAGCGACAGGCCAAACAGCGCCACGTCGTACTCGATACCCGGCTGCATGCGCAGCGCCGCCATGCCGGTGTAGTGCATGCAACTGATACCCGCGCCCATGATCCCGGCGCCCAGCAGCAACATGTGTAGCGGCAGGCTGGTCTGGCTGACCAGCCACAGGGCAAAGCCCGAAGACAGTACCGCGATGACCAGCGACAGCACGGTCAGGGTGAGGTCGTAGCCCAACTGGATCGGCAGGCTGAAGGCAAGCATGCCGATGAAATGCATCGACCAGATGCCCATGCCCATGGCCAGCGCGCCACCGCCCATCCACAGATAGACCGCCCGCCCCTTGGCCGTGGCCAGGCGTCCGGTGAGGTCAAGGGCGGTGTAGGAAGCCAGGATCGCCACACACAGAGAGATGACGACCAGAGTAGGTGAGTAACTGCCAATCAACATGAGGCTTTCCACGAATGGGGCTGGATAGGGCAATTTGCCAGCCCATAAAAGCCGATGATTGTACTCAACCTTTCGCGAAACGCACGGAGTTTCAGCCGGTTGGTGAAGGGTGATTTGGCGCGGAACTGTGGGAGCTGTTAGCCGCGAAGGGCCGCTCCCACAGAATCATGCGTGGCCGACGCTTTGCGACGGCGGCGGATCACTCCTCGGTAAACGCCTGTTGCGCATCCCAGCCACCGCCCAAGGCCGCGATCAACTGCACGCTGGCCACCAACCGACCCTGCAACAGGGTCAGCGCACTTCGCTCGTTGCTCAGGGCGGTGGTCTGCACGTTGACCACATCCAGATAGCCGATCAGCCCTGCCCGGTACTGGTTCTCGGTCAGACGCAGCGATTCACGCGCCGATTCCAGCGCCTCCTGGCGCACATTCGCCTCGTCGCCGTAGACCTTGAGCTGGACCAGGTAGTTTTCCACTTCGCGGAAACCATCCAGTACGGTCTGCCGGTACTGCGCCACGGTCTGGTCGTAGACCGCCACGGTACGGTCGACTTCCGCCGAACGCTTGCCGGCATCGAACAGGGTCATGGCCAGGCTCGGGCCCACCGACCAGAAGCGGTTCGGCAAGCTGATCCAGTTGCTGAAGGTGCTACTGCTGTAGCCACCGCTCAAGCTCAGGCTCAAATCCGGGAAGTAAGCGGCGCGGGCAACACCGATTCCGGCGTTAGCCGCCATGACCTTGCGCTCGGCCGAGGCGATATCGGGACGTCGCTCCAGCAGTTGCGAGGGCAATTCCAGCGGAATCTGCGGCAACCCCGGGATCGTGGTGGTCGGCGCCAGGGCGAACTCCGCCGGCAGCTTGCCCATCAGCACGGCGATGGCGTTTTCCAGTTGCGCGCGCTGCCAGACCAGGTCCACCAGGTCAGCCTCGGTGCTCTTGAGCTGGGTTTGCGCCTGGGCCACCGCGTCCTTGCCGGAAACCCCCGCCTTGTACTGGTTCTGGGTCATTTTCAGCGAGCGCTGATAGGTCGCCAGGGTCGCTTCAAGCAGCCGCTTCTGTTCGTCCATCACGCGCAATTGCAGGTAGTTTTGTACCAGCTCGGACTGCAGGCTCAGGCGCATCGCCGCCATGTCGGCCAGGCTCGCTTCGGCACTCGCCTCGTCGGCATTCAGGCCTTCACGCAGCTTGCCCCACAGGTCGATTTCCCAACTGACGCCCAACTGGGTGCTGTAGGTGTCGCGGATACCGCTGCTGTTGTTGCTCAGGCTCGAACTGCTGCTGCCGGTGCCCTGGCTGGAACGGGTCTTGCCGGCGCTGAGGTCGAGGCTGGGGAACAGCGACGCGCGGGAGCTGCGCACCAGGGCCTGGGCCTGACGGTACTGGGCCTCGTACTGGCGCACGGTCTGGTTGCTGGCATTGAGCTGCTCGACCAGCGCGTTCAGTTGCGCGTCGCCGTACAGCTCCCACCAGGCGCCGCGGGCCAGCGCGTCGGACGGGTTGGCCTGGGTCCAGCCTTCGGCATGCTTGAACGGCACCGCGGTATTCATCTCCGGGCGCTGGTAATCGGGACTCAAGGTGCAAGCGCTGAGCATCGCCACGCACAGGCTGGCCGCCAGCAGGCGCGAGCCCCGGGCGCCGAGCAGGCGCAGCAGCGAAGAATCGGAAAGCAAGACAGGTTGACTCATAGCGGGGTTTCCAGGGCAGCGTCGGTCCGCACTCCGCGCCAGCGGTTGAAGCGATGGCGCAGACGGTCCAGATAGAGGTAGACCACCGGGGTGGTGTAAAGCGTGAGCATCTGGCTGAAGACCAGGCCGCCGATGATGGTCACGCCCAGCGGCTGGCGCATTTCCGAGCCTTCGGCGGTGCCGAGCAACAGCGGCAAGGCGCCGAGAATCGCGGCCAGGGTGGTCATCAGGATCGGTCGCAGGCGCAGCAGGCAGGCGCGGCGGATCGATTCTTCCGGGCCGAGGCCCTCATGACGCTCCAGTTGCAGCGCCAGGTCGATCATCAGAATGGCGTTCTTCTTGACCACGCCGATCAGCAGGAACAGCCCCAGCAGCGAGATCAGGCTGAACTCGCCACCGGTGACGTAGAGCGTAAGCAAGGCCCCTACCCCGGCCGACGGCAGGGTCGAGAGGATGGTCAGCGGGTGAATGTAGCTTTCGTACAAGATGCCCAGCACCAGGTACACCAGCACCAGGGCGCCAAGAATCATCAGCGGCTGGCCTTGCTGGGTTTTGCTGAAGGCGTCGGCGGTGCCGCCAAGCTTGGCGATCACCGACTCCGGCAAGCCGACCTTGGCCACCGCCCGCTCCACCGCGGCCAGGGCCTGATCGGGGCTGTGGCCTTCGGCGACATCGAAAGAGATGTCCTCGGAGGCGAACTGCCCTTCGTGGCTGACCCGGTCGTTGGCCAGGCTGTTCTCGTAACGGGCGAACGTGGACAGCGGCACCCGCGCGCCATCGGCGGTGATCACCTCGACCTGCTCCAGGGTGCTGGGGTCCTGGGCATATTTCGGGTTGATCTCCATCACCACCTGATACTGATTGAGGCTGTCGTAGATGGTGGAGATCTGCCGCTGGCTGTAGGCGTTGTTCAGCACCGCGGTGACCATGCTCATGTCGATGCCCAGGCGCTTGGCCTGCTCGCGGTCGACCACCAGGGTCACCTGCTGGGTGCCGCTGCCGTCACGGGCGTCGATGGCGGTCAGTTCCGGCAGCGCGCGCAGCGCCGCCACGACTTTCGGGTACCACTCGCGCAGCGCCTGCAAATCACCGCTCTGCAAGGTGTAGAGGTACTGCGAAGTGGTCTGGTCGCGGCCACCGCCACCCAGTTGCAGGTCCTGGTCGGCCATCAGGAACAGGCGGCCGCCCGGCACTTGTGGCATTTCCTTGCGCAGCCGCTCGATCACCTTCTGCGCGTCCAGCTTGCGCTCGGCAATCGGCTTGAGGCGCACCAGCACCATGGCGTTGTTGGTGCCGCTGTTGCCGCCGATAAAGCCGGCCACGCTCTGCACCGCCGGATCGGCGAGCAAGGCGCGGCGGTAGATTTCCATTTTCGGCTGCATCACGGTGAACGACAGGCCGTCATCGCCGCGGATGAAGCCCTGCAACTGGCCGGTATCCTGCTGCGGCATCAGGGTCTTGGGCACCACCACATACAGCGCGATATTCACGCCGATGGCCAGCAGCAGGCTGAACAAGGTCAGCTTGCGATGGCGCAGCGCCCAGCCGAGGCTGCGGTCGTAGCCGGCGATCATGCGTCGGTTCAGGCTGTCGCTCCAGCGTTGCAGGCGGGTCTGTCCGGCGTCGTGGGCATGGGGCTTGAGCCAGCGGGCGCAGAGCATCGGGGTCAGGGTCAGCGACACCACCAGCGAGACAATGATCGCCGACGCCATGGTGATGGAGAACTCGCGGAACAGCGCATTGACAATGCCGCCCATGAACAGGATCGAGACAAACACCGCCACCAGCGACACGTTCATCGACAGCAGGGTGAACCCCACTTCCTTGGCCCCGAGGTAGGCCGCGCGCATCGGCGGCTGGCCGTCCTCGATATGCCGGGAAATGTTCTCCAGCACCACGATGGCGTCGTCCACCACCAATCCGGTAGCAAGGATCAGCGCCATCAGCGACAGGTTGTTCAGCGAGAAACCGCACAGGTACATCACCGCGAAGGTGCCCACCAGCGACACCGGCACCGCCAGCGTCGGGATCAGCGAAGCGCGGAAATTGCCGAGGAACAGGTAGACCACCAGGATCACCAGCACCACCGCGATCAACAGGGTGTGCTCGGCTTCCTTGAGGGTCGCCTTGATCACCGGCGAACGGTCCATGGCGATGTTCAACTGGACGCTGGACGGCAGCAGCGACTGCAGCGCCGGCAACTGCGCCTTGATCTGCTCCACGGTCTCGATGATGTTGGCGCCGCTCTGGCGGTTGATCACCAGCAGCACCGCCTCGTCGTCGTTGAAGAAGCCGCTGTTGTAGCGGTTTTCCACGCCGTCGGTGACTTTCGCCACATCGCTCAGGCGCAGCACCGAACCGTTCTGGTAACGGATCACCAGCGGCTCGTAGTCCTTGGCTTTCTCCAGTTGGTCATTGGCGCGCACCTGCCAGTTGCGGCCAGCATCCTCGACGAAGCCCATGGGCCGGCGCTGGTTGGCCGCGGCCACCGTCTCGCGCACATCGTCCAGGGACAGGCCGTACTGAGTGAGCCTTTTCGGCTCCAGCTCGATGCGCACCGCCGGCAGCGAGCTGCCGCCGATCTGCACCTCGCCCACGCCGGACACCTGGGACAGGCTCTGGGACAGGATGGTCGACGCCAAATCGTACAACTGCCCCTTCTGCAACACTTCGGAGGTCAGCGACAGCACCATGATCGGTGCCTGCGACGGGTTGATCTTCTTGTAGGTAGGCATGCTGCGCATGCCGCTCGGCAATAGGTTGCGCGTGGCGTTGATCGCCGCCTGCACTTCCCGTGCGGCGCCGTCGATGTCACGGTCGAGGTCGAAGCCGAGAATCACCCGGGTCGAGCCCTGGCTGGAACTGCTGGTCAGGGTGGTGACGCCGGCGATGGTGCCCAGCTTGCGCTCCAGCGGCGTCGCCACCGTCGCCGCCATGACCTCGGGGCTGGCCCCCGGCAGGCTGGCCGAGACCACGATCACCGGGAAGTCCATCTTCGGCAGCGGCGCCACCGGCAACAGGCCGAAGCTGACGCCACCCAACAGCAAGATCGCCAGGCTCAGCAGCATGGTCGCCACCGGGCGACGGATAAATGGGCCGGACAGGTTCAAGAGCAGCTCCCCGTGACACTCGGCAAACTGCAAGCAGGGTTGTGGAGGCTGATCACACCGCTTCCTCCACAACGTTCTGTTCAGGTTTGAAACGGCGCGCCAGGCGATCAAAGTACAGGTAGATCACCGGCGTGGTGAACAGCGTGAGGACCTGGCTGACCAGCAGCCCGCCGACCATCACCAGGCCCAGCGGCTGGCGCAGCTCGGCGCCGGAGCCGGTGGCGAGCATCAGCGGCACGGCGCCGAACAACGCCGCCAGGGTGGTCATCAGGATCGGCCGGAAACGCAGCAGTGCGGCCTGGTAGATCGCGGTTTGCGGGTCCATGCCCTGGTGGCGTTCGGCTTCGAGGGCGAAGTCGATCATCATGATCGCGTTTTTCTTGACGATACCGATCAGCAGGATGATGCCGATGATGGCGATCATCCCCAGGTCATTGCCGGTGAGGATCAGCGCCAGCAAGGCGCCCACCGCCGCCGACGGCAGGGTCGAGAGGATGGTGATCGGGTGGATGTAGCTCTCGTAGAGCACGCCGAGCACGATGTACATGGTTACCACGGCGGCGAGCACCAGCAGCAGCGTGCTCGACAGCGACGCCTGGAAGGCCTCGGCCGCACCCTGGAAGCGGGTCTGCACGCCCAGCGGCATGCCGATGTCCTTCTGCACCTGCTCGATGACCTGCACCGCCTCGCCCAGGGATACGCCTTCGGCCAGGTTGAACGACATCATCACCGCCGGGAACTGGCCGATATGAGCGATAGCCAGTTGCGCCTGACGTTCCTCGACGCGAGCCAGGGCCGACAGCCGGACCTGCGCGCCGTCGGTGGTCTTGACGTAGATCTGGTCCAGCACCTTGGGCCCGATGCTCGACGCGGCGGCGGCCTGCAGCACCACACGGTACTGGCTGGCCTGGGTGTAGATGGTGGAAATCTGCCGCTGGCCAAAGGCGTCATACAGCGCATTGGTGATTTCCGAGACGGTCACGCCGAGGCGGCTGGCGGCGTCGCGGTCGATCACCAGGAAGACTTGCAGGCCCTTGTCCTGCAAGTCACTGGCAACGTCGGTGAGTTCCGGCCGCTGTTGCAGGGTCTGCACCAGGGTGTCGCTCCACGTCGACAGCAACTCGGCATCCGGCGAAGACAGGCTGAACTGGTACTGGGTGCGGCTGACCCGGTCCTCGATGCTCAGGTCCTGCACCGGCTGCATGAACAGGCGGATGCCGCTGAGGCGGTCGACCCGTGGTTGCAGGCGGGCGATCACCTGGGCCGCGGTGAGGTCGCGCTCGCCGTGGGGCTTGAGGTTGATCAGCAGGCGACCGCTGTTCAGCGTCGCGTTGTCGCCATCGACACCGATATAGGACGACAGGCTTTCCACCGCCGGGTCTTCGAGGACCAACGCGGCCAGTTCCTGCTGGCGCTGGCTCATGGCGGTGAAGGAAATCGACTGCGGCGCCTCGGAAATACCCTGGATCACCCCGGTGTCCTGCACCGGGAAGAAGCCCTTGGGCACCACCAGATACAGCAGCACGGTCAGGCCCAGGGTCGCCACCGCCACCAGCAAGGTCAGCGGCTGGTGCCGCAGGACCCACTGCAGGCCGCGGCCATAATGCTCGATCATCCAGTCGATCCAGGCACCGCTGGCACGGTAGAAACGGCCCTGCTCTTCTTCCTTCGGCTCGCGCTTGAGCAAGCGCGCGCACATCATCGGCGTCAGGGTCAGGGACACCACCAGGGAAATCAGGATCGCCACCGCCAGGGTGATGGCGAATTCGCGGAACAGCCGCCCCACTACATCGGCCATGAACAGCAGCGGGATCAATACCGCGATCAGCGAGAAGGTCAGCGAGATCAGGGTGAAACCGATCTGCCGGGCGCCCTTGAGCGCCGCCTGCAACGGCGTCTCCCCTTCCTCGATATGGCGGGCGATGTTCTCCAGCATGACGATGGCATCGTCCACCACGAAACCGGTGGCGATGGTCAGCGCCATCAGGGTCAGGTTGTTGATCGAGAAGCCGGCCAGGTACATCACGCCGAAGGTGCCGATCAACGACAGCGGCACCGCGACCGACGGAATAATGGTCGCACTGACCCGGCGCAGGAACAGGAACGTGACCATCACCACCAGGGCGATGGCGATCAGCAGTTCATGCTGCACATCCTTGACCGAGGCGCGGATGGTCTGGGTGCGGTCGGTGAGCACCGCCACGTCGAGGCCGGCCGGCAGGTTGTCGGTGATCGACGGCAGCATCTGCTTGATCCGGTCCACCACCTCGATGACGTTGGCCCCCGGCTGGCGCTGGATGTTCAGCAACACCGCCTGGTTCTGGTTGGCCCAGGCCGCCAGGCGCTCGTTCTCGGCGCCGTCGACGATCTCGGCGACATCCTTCAGGCGCAGCGGCGCGCCGTTGGCGTAGGCGAGGATCAGGTTGGCGTATTCCTCGGGGGAGCGCAGTTGGTCGTTGGCGTCGAGCATCGACACCCGGGTCGGGCCGTCGAAGTTGCCCTTGGGCTGGTTGACGTTGGAGGCACCGACCAAGGTGCGCACATCGGCAAGGTTCAGGCCCGCCGAGGCCAGCGCCTCGGGGTTGACCTTGATCCGCACCGCCTGGCGCTGGCCGCCGGCGATGCTGACCATGCCGACGCCGCTGATCTGGGCGATCTTCTGCGCCATGCGGGTATCGACCAGGTCATTGAGCTTGGGCAACGGCATGGTCTTCGAGGAAATCGCCAGGGTCAGCACCGGGGTGTCCGCCGGGTTGACCTTGTTGTACACCGGCGGTGCCGGCAGGTCGCTGGGCAGCAGGTTACTGGCGGCGTTGATCGCGGCCTGGACCTGTTGCTCGGCGACATCCATGTTCATTTCCAGGCTGAAGCGCAGGGTCAGCACCGACGCGCCACCGGAACTGGTGGACGCCATCTGGGTCAGGCCCGGCATCTGTCCGAACTGGCGCTCCAGCGGCGCGGTCACGGCGCTGGTCATTACCTGCGGACTGGCGCCGGGATACAGGGTCATGACCCGGATGGTCGGGTAATCCACCTGGGGCAAGGCCGCCACCGGCAGCAATTTGTAGGCGATCAGGCCGGCCAGGACGATGGCCAGCATGCTCAGCGTGGTGGCAACCGGACGGAGGATGAACAGCCGCGAGAGGTTCATGCGCCAGCCTTGCCTTGACGGGCCGGACGCTCAGGCACGGCCGAGACATCGTTCTTGTCCTGGCCTTGCAAATGCTGGCCGGGCGTCGTCGGGACCTCGGCGGCGTCGTCCACCACGTCAACCACGGTGCCGTCGCGCAGGCGATCGGTGCCTTCCAGCACCACCCGCTCGCCCTTGGCCAGGCCTTCCTTGATCACCGTGCGCTCGCCGTCGCTGGCGCCCAGCTTGAGGGTGCGGATATGCACCTTGTTCTCGGCGTCCACGACATAGACGAAGGTACCGTTGGTGCCGAACTGGATCGCCGCCGCCGGGGCGGTGATCACGTCTTTCTGGGTATCGGCGAGCAGGCGCACGTTGACGAACTGGTTGGGGAACAGCGCTTCGTCCTGGTTCTCGAAACGCGCCTTGAATTTCAGCGTGCCGGTGGTGATGTCGATCTGGTTGTCGAGGCTGCGCAGCACACCGACGGCCTGCTGGCGAGTGTCGCCGCGGTCCCAGGCCTCGACCGGCAGCGGCGCGCCACTGCGGAAGCGCGCGAGCACGGTGTCCAGGTCGGTTTCCGGCAGGGTGAAGGCGACGGTGATCGGCTGGGTCTGGGTGATCACCACCAGCGCGGTGGTGTCGTTGGCCGCCACCAGGTTGCCCAGGTCCAGTTGACGCAGGCCGAGGCGACCACCGATAGGCGCGCGGATTTTAGTGAAGTCGAGGTTCAGCTTGGCGTCGTTGACCGCCGCCTGGTTGGTCTTGATCGTGCCTTCGTACTGCGCGACCAGCGCGGCCTGGGTATCGAGGGTCTGCTTGGCGATGCTGTCTTCGGCGAACAAGCCTTTATAGCGCCCAAGGTCAATCTGGGCGTTCTTCAGTTGCGCCTGGTTCTGCGCCAGAGTGCCTTCGGCCTGCTGCAGGGCGATCTGGTAGCTGCGCGGATCGATCTCGGCGAGCAGGTCGCCGGCCTTGACCTGCTGGCCTTCCTGGAAGTGCACCTTGACCAACTCCCCCGCCACCCGGCTGCGCACGTTGACCGTGTTGGTCGCGGTGACCGTGCCCAGCGCCTTGTAATACAGCGGGAAGTCGCCCACCGCTGCGGACGCTACGCGCACCGGAACCGTGGCGGTCGAGTTGCCGAAGCCCGGACGCCCCGGACCACCCATGGGACCCGCGCCGCCGCGCCGGCCCACTGCCGGCGCCTCGCTCTTGGCCGGGGCCTTGGTTGTCGTCGATGCCGGCCACAGCCACCAGCACAGGCCGGCGACCAGCAACAGAATCAACAGGCTGAACAGCCAGCGGCGGGAAGAACGGGAGGAAGATTGCATGGGTTGACCGACCATATCTGCGCAGGAAACTTTGAAGGAGGCTGAACGATAAGCACTCGGGACCGATTAGCAAAGCGCCTTTACCGGCAATTTACTGATCACTGACGTAGCCAAGGCCCTGAACTTTAAATGAAAACGGCCTGGACAAAGCCAGGCCGTCATCACGTTTCAGGTTTTTGCGGGCAAGCCCGCGAGCAACTTACTTCAGGACAGCAAGGGCTGCCTCGTAGTTCGGCTCTTCGGCGATTTCGCCAACCAGCTCGCTGTGCAGCACCTTGTCGTTCTCATCGACGACGACTACGGCACGGGCGGCCAGGCCAGCCAGCGGGCCGTCGGCAATGGCAACGCCGTAGTTTTCGAGGAACTCGCGGCCGCGCAGGGTCGACAGGTTCTTCACGTTGGTCAGGCCTTCGGCGCCGCAGAAACGCGCCTGGGCGAACGGCAGGTCGGCGGATACGCACAGCACCACGGTGTTGGCCAGTTCATTGGCCTGGGCGTTGAATTTGCGCACGGAGGTGGCGCAAGTCGGGGTGTCGACGCTCGGGAAGATGTTCAGCACTTTGCGCTTGCCGGCGAAGTCCTTCAGCGACACATCAGCCAGGCCCTCGCCGACCAGCGAAAACGCTGGCGCCTGAGCGCCGGCTTTCGGCAGCTCGCCGTTGACCTGAACCGGATTGCCTTTGAGAGTCACTTGAGCCATGAACGGAGTCCTTATGCGAGAGGATAAAAGGACCCAGAGTTAAGCACGAAAGTCGGCGTCCACCTATGGGCGGAATGCAAATTGTTGAATTGCCGGACAATTTTTGTGGACAAAACAGGGTTAAAAAACCGAACAATCTGTCGCGACGGCCCACCGGACCGTCGCGCCACAAGCATCACGGAAGCAGCGAATACACTACCGACGACAGCGCCACCAGCCCTACCAGGGTCACGAATACGTTGGACATCGCGCCACCGTATTTGCGCATCGCCGGCACGCGGCGGATCGCGTACATCGGCATCAGGAACAGGATCGCCGCGATCACCGGGCCGCCCAAGGCTTCGATCATGCCGAGAATGCTCGGGTTGAGCGTGGCGACGATCCAGCACACCACCAGCATCAGCGCGGCGGTCACCCGGTCCAGGGTCTTGGCCTGGGGGCGCTTGCCGGTCTTGAGGATGATGCCTTTGAGGCCTTCGCTGGCGCCGATGTAGTGGCCGAGGAACGACTTGGCAATAGCGACAAAGGCAATCAGCGGCGCGGCGAAGGCGATGGTCGGGTTGCTGAAGTGGTTGGCCAGGTAGGACAGGATCGACAGGTTCTGCGCCTTGGCTTCGGCCAACTGCGCCGGGCTCAGGGTCAGCACGCAACTGAAGACGAAGAACATCACCATCGCCACCATCAGCAGGTGCGCACGGGCCAGGATCTGCCCGCTGCGCTGGTCGGCGTGCTCGCCGTAGCGGCGTTTCTGCTCGACGGCGAAGGCCGAGATGATCGGCGAATGGTTGAAGGAAAACACCATGACCGGGATCGCCAGCCACAGGGTATGCAGGAAGGCGCCGCCCGCCGGCAGTTCACTGGCGGTGGCGAGGATGCCGCCGTTCCAGTGCGGAACCAGGAATACCGCGAGAAACGCCAGGGCCACGATGAACGGATAAACCAGCAGGCTCATTGCCTTGACCGTGGCCTGCTCACCGCAACGCACCACGGCCAGCAAGCCGAGGATCAGCACGAACGACAGCAGCGCCCGCGGCGGCGGCTGGATGTGCAGTTGATGCTCCATGAAGCTGCCGACGGTGTTGGTCAGCGCAACGCTGTAGATCAGCAGGATCGGGAAGATGGCGAGGAAGTACAGCACGGTGATCATCGCACCGGCGCTGAGGCCGAAGTGTTCTTCGACGACTTCGGTGATATCGCCGTCGCCGCGCCCGGAGAGGACGAAGCGGGTCAGGCCGCGGTGCGCGTAATAAGTCATCGGGAACGCCAGCAGCGCCAGGATCAGCAGCGGCCAGAAGCCGCCGAGGCCGGCGTTGATCGGCAGGAACAGCGTACCGGCGCCGATCGCGGTGCCGAACAGGCCGAGCATCCAGGTGGTGTCTTGACGGGCCCAGCTACCGAGGGTCGCGGCTGGGGTCGATTCAAAGCGTTGTTCAACGCTCGGGGCCTGCTCATTCATTCCGGGTGCAACTCCACACGCAAGACTGCAACAGCGCCGGAAGTGGCGAAACAGACGCCTCAACGCACCCCGGCCATCAAAGAGGGGCGCGATTGTGCGCTGAAAGGTTGCACTTGCAAAGCCCTGTCCGAGGAATGGTTGCACCGTTGCGGTGCGGGGACAGACTGAAAATCGAGGGGATTGCTGAAGGCCGCACTGTAGGAGCGGCTTCAGCCGCGAACGGCGGCGAAGCCGTCGTAAACCCTGAATCCCGAATAGGCTGATGCACCTGGAATTCCGGTTTTGTGGCCGCTGCCGCGGCCAATCGCGGCTGAAGCCGCCCCTACAAGGTCTTGTACCAGGCGATCGGATGTAGTGCGAAAGATCACTGCACCGCAGCAAACGCCTCAGCCACCTGCTGCAGGTTGTCCGGACGTACGCCCGACATGCACACGCGGCCGCTGTCGATCAGGTACACACCGAACTCGTCACGCAGGCGACGCACCTGGGCCACGCTGAAGCCGGTGTAGCTGAACATGCCGCGCTGGCTGAGGAAGAACGAGAAGTCCTGGCCCGGCAGCAACACCGCGAGGGCGTCCACCAGACCCTGGCGCATTTCCAGGATGCGCAGGCGCATCTGCTCGACTTCCGCCACCCACTGGGCATTCAGGCCGGCATCGTTCAACACCGTCGCCACCAGTTGCGCGCCGAACGCAGGCGGGCTGGAGTAGTTACGGCGCACGGTGGCCTTGAGCTGGCCGAGCACGCTTTGCATGGTGTCGGCGTCGTCGCAGACCACCGACAGGCCCCCTACCCGCTCGCCGTACAGCGAGAAGATCTTCGAGAACGAGTTGCTGACCAGGCACGGTACGCCGGCACGCGCCGCTTCGCGGATGGCGAAGGCGTCGTCCAGCAGGCCCGCGCCGAAGCCCTGGTAGGCGATGTCGAGGAACGGGATCAGGTTGCGCGCCTTGACCACCTCGATCACCTGTTGCCATTGCCCCTGGTTCAGGTCGGCGCCGGTGGGGTTGTGGCAGCACGGGTGCAGCAGGACGATGCTGTTGGCCGGCAGGGTCTGCAGGGCCGCGAGCATGCCGTCGAAGTTGACGCCGCCGGTGTTCTGGTCGAAGTACGGGTAGGTGTGAACCTTGAAACCGGCACCTTCGAAGATCGCGCGGTGGTTGTCCCAGGTTGGATCGCTGACCCAGACCTGCGATTCAGGGAAGTAACGCTTGAGGAAGTCGGCGCCGACTTTCAGTGCGCCGGAACCGCCGACGGTCTGCACGGTGGCGACACGGCCGCTGGTCACGGCCGGGTGATCGGCGCCGAACAGCAGGTTCTGGATCGCCTGACGGTAGCCGGCCAGGCCTTCCATCGGCAGGTACAGCGAGGCTTCGTGGGGCTTGTCGGCCAGGCGCTTCTCGGCCTCGCCCACCGCCGCCAGTTGCGGCACCACGCCGGCGGCGTCGTAATACAGGCCGATGCTCAGGTTGACCTTGTTGGCCCGAGGATCGGTCTTGAAGGTCTCCATCAACGAGAGGATCGGATCGCCGGCATAGGCATCGACATGTTTGAACACAGCGCGCAACTCCTTGGGACAGGGTCAATCGAACAAAGTGTGTCGAGGATACCCGGAGTGCGGGCGCAGGAACATGCCCTTGGTGCAACCGTTCAGTGCAGAACTGCACGTGGGACGTTTGCATCCGACAGTCGCCCTGCCGGATGCAAACGCGCGGTTAGTTACCGGCGTCTGGATTGAGGTCCGGGTCGGCGTTGCCGGTCTTCTGTCCCAGCGGATCGATGTTGTCCGGATTGGCCGGATCCTGGCGCTGGTCGATGCCCGGCGCCGGCGCCAGTTGCAGCACCTCGTTGGTGTAGGCCCACTCCTTGGCGACCAGGTCAGGATGGTCGTTCAGGTGCATGCCGTAGCTGGGGATGATCTGTTTCAGCTTTTCCTGCCAGGCCGACGAGGCGAGACGGTCCTTGAACACCTTCTGCATCAGGTCGAGCATGATCGGCGGCGCGGTGGAAGCGCCCGGCGAGGCGCCCAGCAGGCCGGCGATGGTGCCGTCCTTGGAGGCCACCACTTCAGTGCCGAGCTTGAGCACACCGCCCTGGTTCTCGTCCTTCTTGATGATCTGCACCCGTTGGCCGGCCTGCCACAGGCGCCAGTCTTCCTTCTTGGCTTTGGGGAAGTAGGTCTGCAACGCGGCAAAGCGGTCGTCATCGGACTGCATCACTTGGCCGACCAGGTATTTCACCAGGTCGAACTCACGCAGGCCCACCCGCATCATCGGCCAGGTGTTGTGCAGCGACATGCTGGCGAACAGGTCGAGGTAGGAGCCTTCCTTGAGGAACTTGGTGGAGAACGTGGCGAATGGCCCGAACAGGATCACCCGCTTGCCGTCCAGCACCCGGGTGTCCAGGTGCGGCACCGACATCGGCGGCGCGCCGGTGGAGGCGATGCCATAGGCCTTGGCCATGTGTTGCAGGGCGATATCCTGGTTGTCGGTGACCAGGAACGAGCCGCCCACCGGGAAGCCGGCGTAGTCCTTGGCCTCGGCGATGCCGGATTTCTGCAGCAGCGGCAAGGCCGCGCCACCGGCGCCGATGAACAGGAACTTGGCGTCGGTGGTGGATTTGCTACCGTCCTTGAGGTTCTTGTACTCGACGCGCCACGAGCCATCGTCGTTGCGGGTGATGTCCTCGACCTCGCTGGACAGTTTCAGGCTGAAGTTCGGCCGGGTCTGCAGGTAGGCCACGTACTGCCGGGTGATTTCGCCGAAGTTGACGTCGGTACCGATGGGCGTCCAGGTGACCGCGAGCTTCTGCTGCGGATCACGCCCGTCCATCATCAGCGGCACCCACTTTTTGATCTGCTCGGGGTCTTCCGAGTACTGCATGGGCCGGAACAGCGGGCTTGCCTGCAAGGCCTCATAGCGTTTTTTCAGGAAGCGGATATTGTCGTCGCCCCAGACAAAGCTCATGTGCGGCGTGCTGTTGATGAACGAACGGGGATTCTTCAGCACGCCATTCTTCACCTGCCAGGCGAGAAACTGCCGGGTGATCTGGAAGGATTCGTTGATTTCCACGGCTTTGGTGATGTCCACCTTGCCGTCTTTTTCCGGTGTGTAATTCAACTCGGCCAGGGCCGAGTGGCCGGTGCCGGCGTTGTTCCAGCCGTTGGAGCTTTCGTTGGCGACCTTGTCCAGGCGCTCGACCAGCTCCATCGACCAGCCTGGCTCCAGTTCGTTGAGCCAGATCGCCAGGGTCGAGCTCATGATGCCGCCGCCCACCAGCAGCACGTCGACCTTCTTCGTCTCGGCGGCCTGCGCGCTGGCGAAGCCGCACAGCAACGTCAGCCCGGCGAACGCCGCTCTCCATTTCATCCCGATCGTCATGTTTTCTCCCACGAGGCGAGCCTCGATGTGATTGGCGTGAATTCCCTGCCCATTGGACCGACCGCCGGCACCCCGTGCCGCGGTCTTCGCGCCCTGGTGCACGCAAGGCAAGCGAAGCCCGATGGCAGTCCTTGAAGCACATGGCTTCGAGGGCCGCGACCGGCGAACAGTTCAAAGGCTAGCTCAGCCCGCGCGGCCTGCCGTGCAACGTTTCAGGTCACGGCACGGGTTTGCGCGGCGATACTCATAGACAGGACGAACGACATCGGGTGTTCTTTTGCGCCAACCCGGCATCGAAGCGCAGCGCAAACATCAAAAAATCCTGATGCCAGCCATCGCAACGATGAATTTTTCCTGATGCGAAGCCGACATACTCTGGCCTGGAACCCGCCCGGCCCAACCCGGGGCAGCCGAGTGTCCACAGAGGCACCGGATCTCGATAACAACTCCAATACCTGCCGAGGATCCCCAATGCCCGTCCCTCTTCCGTCCAACCAAGACGAGCACCTGCTCGCCAGCCACGGCTATCGCCAGGAGCTGGACCGCGGCCTGAGTCTGTGGTCGTCGTTTTCCGTCGGCTTCGCCACCATTTCCCCGGTGGTCGGCATCTATTCAGTGATGTCCCTCGGCGCCATCAGCATCGGGCCGTCCTGGGTGTGGATCGTGCCGCTGTGCCTATTACTGCAACTGAGCGTGGCCCTGGTCTACGCCGAACTGTCGTCGCAGTTCCCGCTGGCTGGCGGTTGCTACCAGTGGGTGCGCCGGCTGGTGGGTGACCGCCTGGCCTGGTTCACCGGCTTCCTTTATCTGGCCGCGGCGCTGGCGTCACTGACCACCGTGGCCTACCTCGGCGGTTTCTGGCTCGGCTTGCTGATCACCAACGAGCCGCCCTCGGCCAACACCCAGGTGGCCTGCGGCGCGGCGCTGCTGGCGCTGGGCCTGGGGGTCAACCTGCTGGGCATCAACCCGCTGAAGTACTTCGTCAACGCCGGAATCTTCGCCGAAGCCATCGCCTCCATCGGCATCGGCGTGCTGTTGCTGCTGTTCTTCCGCAACCATGATTTCAGCCTGCTGTTCACCAGCATGGGCGCCGAAAGCGCGTCCGGCGGTTCTTACGTGAGCGGCCTGCTCACCGCGCTGGCGGTGTGTGGCTGGGCCTTCCTCGGCTTCGACGCCTGCTCGCAACTCTCCGAAGAAACCACTGACGCCCGCGTCTCCACCCCTCGGGCGATCCTGCGCTCGATGCTGGTGGTGGGCCTGACCGTGATGCTCACCGCCTTCGCCGTGACCCTGTCGTTCAAGGACCCGGCCGCGGTGGTCAGCGGACAAATCATCGACCCGGTGACCCCGGCGGTGGTGGATGCCTTCGGCGCCTGGGCCGAGCGGCCCTTCGTCGCCATCGTGCTGATCGCGTTCGTCGCCTGCGTGGTCTCGGTGCAGACCTACATCGGCCGGGCCATCTTCGGCATGGCCCGCGACGGCATCCTGCCCGGCTCGGCGCTGCTGCGCCGGGTCGACCGACGCAAGGTGCCGATGGCGGCGATGGTCTTCAGCACCCTGGTGGCCAGCCTCGGCCTCGGCCTGGGCCTGAACGCCACGGCGGTGGGCACGCTGATCGCCTTTGGCAGCGGCGGCTTCTTCTTCGTCTTCCTGATCGTCAGCGTCAGCGCCTTGTACGCCCGCCTGAGCGGTCGCTGGGACCCGGCCAAAGGCGCCCTGCAACTGGGCCGCAAAGGCCTGATGATCAACATCATCGCGGTGTGCTGGCTGCTCTTCGAAGCGGTCAACGTGGCCTGGCCGCGGGAACTGCTGGCTCCGCCCGGCGCGCCGTGGTTCCAGGTGTGGGCGGTGGTGGTGGTGTTCTCCGTCCTGGCCCTGTTCGGCCTGGCATACCTGCTGATCGCCAAGCCCCATCGCCGTATCGCCACCAGCCTCAGCTTCGCCGGTCGCGCCGTCGACTGATTCAATCCCCTGCCCGCCCGCTCCACTCACCGGCCTCGCGCTGGCGGGGCGGGCTTGTGCCTGAAAAAAGGAATTCGCCATGTCTACCCTGCATTACTGGAACTACCCCACCGAGATTTTCTGCGGCGCCGGCGCCCTCGACCTGCTGGCCCAGCGCTGCGCCCTGGCCGGCATGCGTCGCCCGTTGCTGGTGACCGACCCCGGCATGCTGGAGCTGCCGCCGCTGCGCGCGGTGCGTGCGCATCTCGACGCACAAGGCGTCGACTACGCGCTGTTCCACGGCCTGTCCGGCAACCCGAGCCTGGACGAGGCCCGCGCCGGCGCCCGGGTATTCGCCGACGGCCAGCACGACTCGCTGATCGCCCTCGGCGGCGGCAGCGCCCTGGACGCGGCCAAGGGCATCGCCCTGCTCAGCCGCGATCCGCATGGCCTGGAACGCTTCGAATGGGCGCAGATGCTGGAGCACTTCCCGACCCTCGCCGACTACCCCGCGCTTGGCCTGCCCGCGCTGATCGCCATCCCCACCACCGCCGGCACCGGCTCGGAACTCGGCCGTGAAGCGGTACTCACCGACACCGTGCAAGGCGTGAAAAAGGTCATCGGCCACCGCGAACTGCTGGCCCGCTGCGTGATCCTCGACCCGGCGCTGACCACCGGCCTGCCGGCAAAACTGACCGCCGCCACCGGCATGGACGCCCTGACCCACCACCTGGAAGCGCTGTTCTCGCCGCTGCATCACCCGATGTCCGCCGGCATCGCCGTGGAAGGCGTTCGCCAGGTCAAGCTGCACCTGGAAAACGCCGTGCGCGATGGCAATGACCTGGTTGCCCGCGAAGGCATGCTGGTGGCCTCGGCCAGCGCGGCGGTGGCATTCCAGAAAGGCCTCGGCGGCGCGCACGCCCTCGCCCATCCGCTGGGTGCGCGCCATCACCTGCACCACGGCTTGCTCAATGCGGTGTTGTTGCCTTATGTGCTGCTGGCCAACCGCAGCGCCATCGAAAGCGACGCCGCGCGCCTGGCGCGTTATCTGGAACTGGACGATGCCAGCTTTGACGGGCTGCTGGCCTGGGTGCTGGAACTGCGTGGCCGGGTCGGGATTCCCGATACCCTCGCCGAACTGGGCTTGACCGGCGAGGATGCCGCGCTTATCGGCGAGTTGGCGCTGGCGGATATCTCGTCGTCGGAGACCAATGCGTTGCCGCTGACGGCTGCCGACTATTCGCGGATTTATCGCAATGCGGTGGCTGGGAAGTTGATCTGAGCATTTTTTTTGGGGCCCACCGCTGCCCTCAAGCTGCGCACAACTAAATCCCTAATCCATGCACCGCCAGCAGGTCCTCGATAAACGCCCGCGCCGCCTCACTGCGTGGCCGGCCGGTGTAGGTGATCATGCTGTGCACCACCTCGTAGCGCAGCCGCTCGGGTTGCAACGCCCGCATGCGGCCGCGCTCGATCCAGATCTGCGCATAGTGGGTCGGCAGGTAGCCCAGATGGGTACCCGCCAACACCGCGTGGGCCACCGCTTCCATGTGATAGGCGGTGGCCCGGCTGCGCTCGGGGCGCAGCGGCAGGTCCTGGTTCTCGGGAAGAAAGCCGTGGCTGATCCAGTTGCACGCGGCAATACGCTCCAACGCCGGCTCTGCCTCGTCGAACAACGGATGCCGATCGCCACAGAACACGCCGATCTCCTCGGTGTACAACGGCAGGTAATCCAGGCTCGGCCGCGAGCGGCTGAAGTACGACACAGCCAGGTCCAGTTGCCCGTCGATCACCGCCAGTTCCAGCTCGGTGGGTGAGTTGACGTACAGGTTCAACTGCACGTCCTGCTCACGCTGATAGAAGGTCGCCAACGCCTCGCCGAAGCGCGCCTGCGGCAGCGTCGCCACGTTGTCCGCCAGCCCCACATACAGATCGCCCACCAGATTGCCCGACAGCGCCTGCGCCTCGTCACGGAACAGGCCGATGGCGTCGAACATCGCCTGCGAGGCATCGAGAATCCGCTTGCCCTTCGCGGTCAGGCGAAAGCCGCCCTTGCCGCGCTCGCACAGTCGATAACCCAGACGCTTTTCCAGGCTGCCGATATGCATGCTGATGTTCGACTGGCTCATGTTCAGTTCGGCCTGGGCCGCGGTAAAGCCGCCGCATTTCACCACGGTGGAGAAGATGCGCAGCAGGCGCAGGTCGAGGTCGGTGACGGTTCGGAGCATGGATAAACTTAAACAGGCCGGTGGAGAAACAGGGTGGCAGAGTGCCATTGACTTTACACCATAGCGCTCTAATCTGGCAGCAACAGGATGTCGCTCATACTCAAGGGAATGAAATTCATGAGGCTTCCATATTCCGAAAACTATGTTTGGAAAAAGACAGTAGACCGTCAGGCAGCACTATGGGGAGTTTTGTTTTCCTGTGGAATGCTCCTGCAAGGTTGTGCTGGCCCATCCGGCTCAGCAACGCTCTATAAAGTCGACTCCGCAAGAAAACTGACCTCTGTCTTTTCAGCGCCCCGAGGCAGCGACCCCTCACAAACGGGCTCGCCGAACGTCGCCCCCCTGCAGAATGCAGTAAAAAGGACGGTTCCTAATGTCGATATGAAAGGCAATGACGTCTATCAGATTTATCTGTCTGATGGTTACTTCAAATACTTGCCAGATTTCAACGGCGTCAACGAAGTTGTTATCGTCGCCGAATTCACCGAGGTCAGTTCTGGAACAAAAGGCGATACCGTCACCACCGTCCTGGGGCCTTTCGAGGGTGTTTCAGACAACTCAAAATCTCCTGTATTCAACAAACTACTCTACGGGCCAAAAAAGCTGGAATCCGATCAAGTCAGTGTCACGATCACCGTGATCGAATACGATCAGGGCGAGAATGAAGACGCAGCTGCTTTCCTGGATTTCATCACCTCCGCCAGCCAGATTTTCTCGTTCATCAACCCAGTGACAGCTACCGAACGTGCCTTCACCAAGGAGATTGCCAAAAGCCTGCTTGCCCTCAACAAGGATGAAGTTGTAATGCGGGTAAGTTTCGACCTTGTCGGTGACTCCGGTAACCTGAGCACCTACAGCGACGTCAATGGCTCTTTCATTCCCCTCACGCCCGGCAACTATGTACTCATCAATAAGGAGGGCTGTGCGGTAAGCACCTGTTTTGGTTACCTGAGCGAGGGAAAATCCAAAAACCCAGTGGCTTATCTTGGCGATGCGTTACTTTTCTTACCTGTCGCATTACGCCGAGGCTTTACAGATACGCCAGATAGCTATTCGCTTGATGAAGTAAATTCGGAAAATATCGCAGTAGATGGGCAGAGTCTAATCAATGCGCCACCCGACCCAAAGAAGAGGACCTATACCGACAAAACCTGGCTGACACTCTCTGTGGTCAAAGGAGGCGACCCCAGCCTTTGGGAAAAAAGAAAACTACTGCTGAGTGCCGACGAAGCCGTTCAACGTATAGGTAAATCGCCTAACAGCAGTATCCAGACAAACAGTGACTATCAAGTAGCCCTCCAGGCTCTGGAAGCTGCCAGAAAACAGGAGCACGCAGCTAAAGGCACTATACAACTGGTGACTGGGCAGGATACGCAAGGCAACTACACATTAGTCAGCATTCCACAGGAAGTCTGCCTATTTCATCCCAGCACAGTAAATTCAAAAAAACTCCAGGCAAACTTTTATCGTCTGAGCGATACATTACCGCCGGTAATGATCAGTACATCGGATATGAAGCCCAACACCGAAAAATCAACGCCCAACAATTCCTGCTTTACCGCCAATGCCAACGCCATGGTACCGGGAAAATACGAAGTATCGTTGTTCTATAGCATCGGCACGGAAAACTATAATCAAACACTTAAATATACGATTCCAAAGTAGCGTTCAGGAAAGCCAGTACATGATTGGATAAGTGCAACCGACGCGCCGATTACGTCACGGAAACCTCTCGAAAGATTTTCTATCGGCTCGCTGTTCTTTCCGCTCGGTTGGCGGTAGTTTCGACGGGTTTCCGTCAACCCGGCCCGCAACCACCATGACCACCCCGTCCCTCAACGCCTTGCGCGTCTTCGAAGTGGTTTCCCGCCACGCCAGCTTTCGCCTCGGCGCCGAGGAACTGGGCGTGACCCAGGCCGCGGTGGCGCAACAGATTCGCGGGCTGGAGGCCGGCCTCGGGATCAAGCTGTTCGAGCGCCTGCCCCGCGGCCTGGCGCTGACCGACGCCGGACGGACCTATGTGGCGAGCATCCGCAAGGCATTCGAACTGATCGACGAAGCCACCCGCGCGCTGCGCCCGGAGCCGACGCACCTGACCATCAGCGTCACCCCCAGCCTCGCCTCGCGCTGGTTGATTCCGCGGCTGTCCCGTTTCACCGAGGCCCATCCGGGGATCGACTTACGCGTGCTGGCCACCGAACGGCTGTCGCATTTCCACAACGACGGGGTTGACATCGCCGTGCGCTACGGGCGCCCGCCGTTCGGGCCGGGGCTAAACGCGGAATTGTTGTTCGACCAGCGCATCGTCGCCGTGGGCAGTCCGGCGCTGTTGGACAACCTGGGCATGCCGCAGCGCGTGGACGATCTGCACGATTACATGTTGCTGCACGACGCCCATAACCTCTGGCCGCAGTTCATCGCCCAGGCGTTCGACCAACCGCTGGCGGTCCCGCCCAAGAACGTGCGCTTCAACCAGACCTCGCTGGCGATCGAGGCGGCGATTGCCGGCCAGGGCCTGGCGCTGGCCAGCCACTTCTTCGTCCAGGACGATATCCACGCCGGCCGCCTGAGGTGCATCACCGCCCATAAGCTGGACATGGACACCGGCTTCTATCTGGTCTGGCCGCGCAAGTCCCGCCAACCCGCCGCGCAGGCGGTGGTGCGGCAATGGTTGATGGAACAGGCGAGCGCCTGAAGCAGTAGTTTTTCTATTGCCACATGAAAGCCCGCGTGGCTCTCTCGTCGCGCCCGCCGGTGTTAGCCTCGAGGCTCTTTCAACCGCGCGGAAAACCCCTTCATGCCTACCGAAAACACCTTCATGGCTGGACGCTCATGAAGAAATCAGCGCTCGTCGCCTTCGTCTTCCTCGGGCTGATCTGGGGCAGCAATTTCATTTTCGTGAAGTGGGCCGCGCAGGTGATCAGCCCGCTGCAGATCACCTTGATGCGGGTGTTCTTCGGTTTCCTACCGGTCATGGCCTATGCCCTGCTCAAGCGCGAGCTGCGCTGGGCGCACTGGCGTCACGCGCATCATTTCGTGGTGATGTCGCTGCTGGCCACGGCGCTGTACTACTACGCCTTCGCCCTGGGCACGGCACTGCTGCCGTCGAGCGTAGCCGGCGTACTCAGCGGCGCGATCCCGTTGTTCACCTTTCTCGGCGCGGCGCTGTTCCTGCGTGGGGAAACCATCAACGGCACACGGATCGCCGGGGTCATCCTCGGCTTTATCGGCGTGCTGCTGATCGCCCGCCCCTGGTCCGCCACGGGCGACATCAGCCTGGGCGGGGTCGGCTACATGCTGGGCGGCTCGCTGTGCGTGGGGCTTTCGTTCGTCTATGCGCGGCGCTATGTCAGCCCGCTCGGGCTGCCCGTGGCGGCCTTGACCACCTACCAGATCGGCTTCGCCCTGCTGTTCTTGCTGGCCGTCACGCCCATGCGCGGCATCGACGCGCTGTTCGCCGATACCCGCGCCTGGGTGGGGCTGACCCTCGGCCTGGGCCTGCTGGGCACCGGGCTGGCGTATATCGCCTACTACCACATCGTCGAATCCCTCGGCGCCATTGCCGCCTCCAGCGTCACCTACATTCCGCCGGTGGTCGCACTGTTGATCGGCGTGGTGCTGGCCGGTGAATCCACGGACGCGGTCGCCCTGCTAGCGATCGTGTTTATCCTCGCCGGGGTGGCCTGCCTGCAGATTGGCGGGCTGGCCCGCCGCCGGGCTTCGACACCGGCAGTTGACCCGGCAGCACGGGTTCATCAATGATCGACGCTCGCCTCAATTGGACAGGACCACTTGATCATGGATGTACGCTGCACCTCCCTCGACGAAGTCCGCCAACACATCGACCGCATCGACCGCGAGCTGGTCACCCTGCTTGCCCGCCGCGGCAATCTGGTCGCCCAAGCGGCCACCTTCAAGAAAACCTCCGATGAGGTCCGCGCCCCGGCGCGGGTCGAACAGGTGATTGCCAAGGTACGCGGCATTGCCGAGGAAACCGGTGCCTCGGCGCAGGTGGTGGAGCAGGTCTACCGCGCGATGATCGATGCGTTCATTGCCGAAGAACTGCACACCCATGCGGCGCTGGCCGAAAAGGCGGCACGCCCGCCGGCATGACCGCTAGCCAGTAACAGGCCCTTCTAGAAACGGATTTCCAGAGTACCCACCATGCCCCGTACTGCAGCCGAATCACTCGACCTCTATTACAAGCACCGTTATCTGCTGATGAATCCGCTGTGCCGGATCATCACCGGCAATGCCGGGCTACGCAGTTTTTTCGAGCGACACGAAAAAGACCCTGGCGATGACACGGCCTCGGAAAAGGTGCGACAGGTCCTGATCGACAACAACCTGTTCGGCAACGAAAAGGCCCGCGCGCTGCTGGGGGAATACGCAGACGTCAGGGCCGCGTTTACCCGCAACGCAAACGAGCAGATGGACGCGTTCGTCAAGACCATCCAGCAAGACCCCGAACACGCGAACTTCGCGCCCTCTGAAGCGCTGCACAAGGCATTGCTGGCCGGTATCGACAATGACCTCTACGCCACCCTGCTCGAGTACTGGATCGACATCGAAAACGTCAAGACCGCCTTGGGCAACCGGCCCCAGCCGGTGCTGTCGCAGGATGGCAGCAATCATCCCGCCTACCTCATGCGCGGCGACTCGCAAAGCATGATCGAGTACCTGAACAGGGTCGTTCCCGACTTTCGCAACGACGTTGCCGCTCGCACGGCGGTGACCATGAACACCCACTGGGTGACCAATCAGCCCTTCTCCACCAGCAGCGGCGACGCGCTGGCCTCGCTGGCCGGACGCTCGATGATCTGGCTGATCCGTGTCGACCCGCAGACCACCAAGGGCCGCTCCGGCGGGCTGTACGTGGGCGAGGACGAGGTGCTCCTGCCGCACGATGTGAAGCTGGCGTTCAAGGGCATGATCGGGATCAGTTCGAGCGATGACATCGCCAACGTTGATATCTCGCAGTTCGCTGACAGCGCCGGGTTGAGAGACAAGATGGGAGCGATCTACAGCGCCGAAAGCAATAACCTCGGCGGCAAGAAGGTCTGTTTCCTGGTCAGCGAAGAAGAGTAGAACGCCGTGACACGGGGGAGCCTTGCGCTCCCCCGTGACCAGTCAGAAGTCCCAGCGGGTGGTGACCATGACGTTGCGCGGGTCGCCGTAGGACACTGAGCTGTAGAAGCCGACGTTGGTGTAGTAGGTCTTGTCGAACACGTTATTGAGGTTGACCGTGGCCGACAGGTTGTCGGTGATTTTGTAGCGGGCCATCAGGTCGACCAGCCAGAAGTCGTCCTGGGTGAATTTCTCTTGAACGCCTTTGGCGCGATTGGTCAGTATTTGCCAGGACTGGCCCTGCCAGCGCGCACCACCACCAACGGTCAGACGCTCCAGCGGGCCTTGCAATTTGTAGGTGGTGTAGAGATTGAACTGGTCCTGCGGCTCCCAGGTGGACACCTTGTCGCCATGCTGGTCACGCACGACTTTGTGGGTGTAGCCGCCCATCAGGTTCCAGCCGGTGGCCAGTTCGCCGCTCATTTCCGCTTCGACGCCCTTGGTGGTCGCGGTGATGCCGTAGTAGGCGTCGTAGAGGTTCGGCAGGGTTGGGTTGGCGTTGTAGTCGCTGTCCGATTCCGGGCGGTTTTTCTCATGGACTTCGAAGTACGCCAGGCTGGCATTCAGGCGACCGTCGAAGAATTCGCCCTTGATGCCCAGCTCGTAGTTCTGGCCTTCGTCAGGCTCGAGCATCTTGTTGGTGCGGTCGCGGTAGTCGGTCTGCGGCAGGAAGATGTCGGTGTAGCTGGCGTATAGCGACAGCTCATCGTTGAGGTCGTAGGTGACGCCGACATAAGGCACGAGGCGCCCGGTTTCGCGAGTGTCACTGGTGCCGGTGATCTTGTAGTTGGCCAGCCGCGCGCCCAGCAGCAGGTGCAACTCGTCAGTGAGGCTGAAGCGCGAGGTCAGGTAGCCACCGGTCTGCCAGGTGGTCTGGTCGGTGCGGTAGCTGACGTCGCCCCAGCCCGGCTCGAGGCCGCTGCCGCCATCCCAGTTCCAGAAGTCGTAGGAGTTGCTGTCGCGGTAGGTCGCGGTCCAGTAGTCCTTGCCTTTCCAGTGCGCCTTGGAAGCGGCCGCGCCGACCACCAGTTGGTGCTCGCGGCCGAACAGCGAGAACGGCCCGCTGAAGTAGACGTCCGCCGAGTCGGTGGTGGTTTCGCCGGTGTACTTGTTGCCGTAGATCGAGGTCACGCCGGTGGTGGCGTTGGGCCGACCCTGGATCGAGCCCAGCGGCGCGTAATAGCCGTTGACCTGGTGGTGCACTTGCGCCTTGCCGACCCATTCGTTGGCGAAGCTGTGTTCCAGGGTGGCGAACACGGTACGGGTGTATTGCTCCCAGCGGCTCCATTCGGCGCCGTTGTTGAACGAGCGCGAGGTGCTGACGCGGTTGCCCTGGCTGTCGTAGATCGGAACGCTGCCGGACCAGCTCGAGCCTTTCGGGTCGTTGTCCTGGTAGTCGGCACCGACGCTCAGCAGGGTGTCGGGGTCGAGGTCGAACTCGAGGATGCCGTAGTAGACGCTGGTCTTGCGCTCGTAGTGGTCGAGGAAGGAGTGCTTGTCCTGGTAGGCCGCCACGGCGCGACCGCGCACGTTGCCGGATTCGCTGAGCGGGCCGCTGACATCCACCTCGGAGCGGTAGTTGTCCCAGCTGCCAGCGCCCAGCTCGACATGGCCCTTGAAGTCAGCAGTCGGCTTCTTGCGCACCAGGTTGATGGTGCCGCCAGGGGCGCCCGCGCCGGTGAGCAGGCCGGTGGCGCCCTTGAGCACTTCGACCCGGTCGTAGATCGCGGTGTCGCTCAGGGTCTGCCCCGCCGAGTAGGCCGCGGTGCGGGTGGTGGGGATACCGTCGTACTGGAAGTTCTGGATCGAGAAACCGCGGGCGTAATAGTTGCTGCGGTCGGAGTCATAGGAAGCAACGGTGATGCCCGGGGTGTGGCGCATCACGTCGTCGATGGAGTTGAGGCCGAAATCGTCCATGTGCTGGCGGGTCACCACGGTGATCGACTGCGGCGTTTCCCGCGGCGTCAGCACCAGCCGCGTGGCGGTGGCGATGGTGCCCGGGGTGTAGGAACCGCTGTCTTCGGTGATGGTGCCAAGCTGGTTGGAAACGACGTTGGTGGCGCCCAATTCCATGACGCTGCCGCTGACCGGCACGGCTTCAATCTGGAAACCGTCCGCGCTGGCCCGGGCCATCAGGCCGCTGCCCTTGAGCACCTGGGCAAAGCCTTCGGCCACGGTGAAGCGGCCGTGGACACCCGGGCTGACAAGCCCCGCCACCTGCTGCGAGCTGACGGAAATCGGCGCGCCGGCGGCCTGGGCATAGCGGCCCAGCACCTCGCCGAGCGGGCCGCCGGCGATATCGAACGCCAGGACCTGCTGCTGGGCGAAGGTCAATACGGGGGCGACAAGGGCAATGCCGCCGAGGGCCAGCCGCAGGCTGAGGCACAGACGGCTGGGACGCAGGGACAGCGCGCGCAACGATGAAGCCATGGTTTCGGTTCTCCTGAGTGTGTTGGCCCAGGGGAGGACGGGCGAAAATCGAAAAGGCGAAGCGGAATTGCAAATTATTTGCGTTCTTCTTCATCCAGTGGTGTCACCCGGGTCAGCCACGGCGTGAAATGCGTGACCTGCAACGGCAATGTGCGCTCCAGCAGGCGCAAGGCGCGATCGCTGTCGTCGGTCGGCAACATTACCGTGACCCGCATGCCGGCCAGTGCCTCGCGGTCGAACGACAACAGTCCCGGACGATGCCGCGCCAGCCGCTCCAGCACATCGCTCAAAGGCTGGTCGGTGACCAGCAATTGATGCTGGGTCCAGGCGCCCTCCTGCGCCGCGACATCCACCGGTTGCACCGCGCCGATGCCGTTGGCGTCCACCCGCACCTGCTCGCCCGCGTTCAGCACCAGGGTGCCGACAGGGCTTTCGATCCGCGTCGACGATTCGAGCATGGTCACCCGCGTGGCGTCGTCGCGGCGCTCGACGATAAACCGCGTGCCCAGCGCGCGGATGCTGCCCTGCGGCGTATCGACATAGAACGGCCGCTGCGCATCCTTGGCCACCTGCACGCGCAGTTCGCCCCGCAGCAGATGGATGCGCCGCTCCTGCGCGTCGAAGCGCCAGTCCACCGCCGAATCGCCGTTGAGACTGATCTCGCTGCCGTCGGCCAGGCGCTGCTCGGTCCAGACGCCGCGTGCGGTGCTCAGGTCTGCCAGCAGGTAGCCGCGCTGCCAGTGCTGATACCCCAGCAACCCCGAGCCGATCAGCAAGCCTGCCAGCGCCAGCGCCTTGATCGCCTGCGCGCGCGGACGGCCCTGGTGCGCACGTCGCAAGGCGGCGCGGGCCGGTTGCCGCGGCAGTTCGGCAAGGGGTGTGAGATGGCCCTGCAAACGGGCGACAGCGGCGGCATGCTGGGGGTCGGCGGCCAGCCAGGCGTGGTACGCCTGACGCGTGGCGGCGTCGGTCTGGTTGTCGAGGCGCACCAGCCATTCGGCGGCCTGACGCAATACGGAAGCGGAAACGGCGACGCTCATCAAGCCTCCTGGGCGACGAGGTCGCAGATCAACAGGGCTTCCACCAGATCCTTCTGCACCGTTCTGATCGAGACGCCGGTCTGGCGGGCAATCTGCTCCTGGCCCAGTCCTTCCAGATGGCGCAACACAAAGGTCTGGCGCACCCGCGGATGCATGCGCGCCAGCGCCCGGTCGATGCCTTCCAGCACCTGGATCGCCTGGAGAATCTGCTCCGGCGACGGCGCTTGCTCCAGGTACGACGCGCAGCGCTCCAGCTCTTCGCGGTAGGCCTGTTCCAGGCGCTGGCGCCGGCCATTGTCGATCAGCAGACGGCGCGCCACCGTGGCCAGAAAGGCCCGCGGTTCGCGCGGCGCGACATAGGTGCCGGCGGTGAGCACACGGATGAAGGTGTCCTGCGCCAGGTCGGCGGCGTTATGCGGGCACTGCGTCCGCCGCCGCAACCAGCCCAGCAACCATCCGTGGTATCCCTGGTACAACGCGTCGAGGGTGTCGCTCCGGGGAGGCTGGCTGGAGTCCATGGCACAATTCGCACAAATGAGAATTATTCATATTAATGCTGGCCATTGAAATGCCGCAAGTGCCATTACGTTGTCGCCGACTTCTGGCGCGTCGCTTGCCAGCAAATCAACGACCCCAGCGTCACCAGCAACGCGCCCTGCCAGAACTGCCCGCTCAGGTGCGCGCCCAGCCAGATCGAGGCGAACGCCGAAGACAGTACCGGGGAAAAATACGACGCAGTGGCCAACAACGTCAGGTTGCCGCGCAGGATACCCAGGTTCCACAGCGCGTAGCCGCCGGCCATGGCCACGCCAGCGGCGAGCAGTTCCAGGCTGTTGCTCGCGGTGAAAGCCGGCAACGGCGCCCCGCTGAAAGCGAACTTGATCCACAGCAGGCAGGCGGTGAGGAAGAAGAACAGCACCACCAGGTTCTGCCCATTGGCATAGCGGCGGGTGACGTTGCAGTAGAGCGCGAAGGTGACCGCGCAGCTCAGCGCCAGGCCGTAACTCAGCGGGTTGGACTGTACGTTGGCGATGATCTGGGCCAGCGAAAAACCATCGCCACTGACCACCCAGAGAATCCCCGACAACGCCAGCGCCGTGCCCGGCACGATCAGCCAGCGGGCGCGCTGGCCGTTCATGAAGATCGCCAGCAGCACCGTGAGGCAGGGCCAGAAGTAATTGAGCACCATCAATTCGATGGCCTGCTGCGCGTCATTGGCGAAGCCCAACGCCAGCGACAGGCAGATTTCATAGGCGACGAACAACGCGCTTCCGCTCAGCAAATAAACCCGGGGTACCGAGCGCAGCCGCGGTCGCCCGAGCAACGCCAGAAGCATCAACGTACCCAGCGTGTAGATCAGCGCCGCGCCGCCGAGCGCGCCGAAGATTTCGCTGATGCTCCTGATCAAGCCGGACGCCGTGCTCCACAGCAGGATCGCCAGCAAACCACACACCGTTGCCGCCCGCGTTCCGCTGATTGTCATGCTTGCTCCCCGCCAAAAGGCGTCGAGTCTAACGGAAACCTCGCACAAGATCGGTTAAAAAACCGCACAGGCAAAGCAACCAACAAGCGGCACGGCGGTCTGGATAAAAATGATGGCACTTGAACCTGCCATCCAACACAGCGACGTTTCAGCCGGTGCCATCACTGGTACGGGGGCGCGCAAAAATTCAGGGTACCGGCCAGGCCGGTCGATGGCAGGAAGAGGAACTGTCCAGTGGCAAATACACCTACACGAGTCGATGACTCTTCGACTGCAGATATCTCCCGTCACCCCAAGGACATCTTTTTCGCGGCGGTGGAAACCACGCGAATGCCGATGATCGTCACCAACCCCAACGCTGCCGACAACCCGATCATCTTCGCCAACGCGGCCTTTCTCGACATGACCGGCTATGACCCCAAGGACATCGTCGGCAAGAACTGCCGGTTCCTCCAGGGCCCGGACACCGACCCCGATGTCGTGACCTCGATCCGCGACGCGATCAAGGGCCGCTACGACTTCGCCACCGAGATCCTCAACTACCGCAAGGACGGCAGCACCTTCTGGAACGCGCTGTTCATCTCGCCGATCTTCAATGAAAAAGGCGAGCTGATTTACTTCTTCGCCTCGCAACTGGATGTCAGTCGGCGCCGGGATGCCGAGGATGCCCTGCGCCAGTCGCAGAAAATGGAAGCGCTGGGCCAGCTCACCGGCGGTATCGCCCACGACTTCAACAACCTGCTGCAAGTCATGAGCGGCTACATCGACCTCATCCGCACCGCCGCGGAAAAGCCCGCGCCGGACATGGACCGGATCCGCCGCAGCACTTTTCACGCCCGCTCCGCCGTCGACAAGGCCAGCACGCTGACCAAGCAACTGCTGGCGTTCTCGCGCAAGCAGAAACTGCAAGGCCGGGTGCTCAACCTCAATCAACTGGTGGAAACCGTCCAGCCGCTGGTGACCCGGACCTTCGGCGACGGCGTGCAGGTCGTATACGACCTCGAACACTCATTGAAAAACTGCCGGATCGACCCGACCCAGGCCGAGGTGGCGCTGCTCAATGTGTTCATCAACGCGCGCGACGCGCTGATCGGGCGCAAGGAACCGCGGGTGTTCATCGAAACCCGCAATGTGCTGGTCCGCGACCTGGCCGTCGCGTCCTACGACGGTCTGCTGCCGGGGAGCTACGTGAGCCTGTCGATCACCGACAACGGCATCGGCATGCCCGCCAGCATTCGCGACCGGGTGATGGACCCGTTCTTCACCACCAAGGAAGAAGGCAAGGGCTCGGGCCTCGGGCTGTCGATGGTCTACGGCTTCGCCAAACAATCCGGCGGCGCCGCGCGGATCTACACCGAGGAAGGCTCCGGCACCACCCTGCGCCTGTATTTCCCGGTGGACAGCGGCACCGTGCTGCCGGTGGAACGACGGCTGACCTCGGAAGCGAAGAACGGCCATGAGACCGTGCTGATTGTCGAAGACCGGCCGGACGTGGCGGAGCTGGCGAAGATGGTGCTTGAGGATTACGGCTACTGCGCCGAGATCGTGCTGAATGCCCGCGAAGCGCTGAAGTGCTACGAAGCCGGCGAGCGTTTCGACCTGCTCTTCACCGACCTGATCATGCCGGGCGGCATGAACGGCGTGATGCTCGCCCGCGAAATCCGCCGCCGCCACCCCGCCACCAAGGTGCTGCTGACCACCGGGTATGCCGAAAGCTCCATCGAGCGCACCGACATTGGCGGTTCGGAGTTCGACGTCATCTCCAAGCCCTACCTGCCCCACGACCTGGCGCGCAAGGTGCGGCAGATTCTGGATTCGCCGGGGGGGATTGCTTGAGGGTTGTTTAGCGCCTTCACGTTCGGCGCATCGCGAGCAAGCTCGCTCCTACACCTGACGCGCCCCCTGTAGGAGCGAGCTTGCTCGCGATAGGCCGCGTCTGCCCCCCCTACAAAACCCCCATCAAGGTCCACAACCGCCTCGCCTCGGCATCGGAACTGATCAATTCCCCCAGCAATTCCCGCAACGGCTTGTTCCCCCACTCCACGCCCCGGCGAATCAGGTACGGCACCGGGCTGTGGGGTTCGGTGCGGGCCAGGTAATCCGCGATCACCAGCAACTGCCGATAGGCTTCATCACGGGTACGGGGTTCGGTGGACGGCAGGCGGGTTTCAGTGACGGGGGCATCCATCGTCGGTGGGCTCTCCGGTTGTGGCTCGGGGGTTTCGACAGGAACAACCTGCGGCGGATGCAGGGCGACGAATTCTTTAAGCAGGGTTTCCAGCGTCTGCAGGACCGTGCGCAATTGCGCGAAAGCCGGCGCGGAATCGCCCAGGTGACGGTCGCACCAGCCATCGAGCAGCAGCAGTTGCGCCTGTCCGTTCTGCACCGCCAGCAGCCCTTGCTGCCACCAGCTCAGGGGCGTGAGGCGCACCTGCTCGCTGATTTTCTTCTGCAACGCATGGGCCGCCTCGGCGGCGACCTTGGCCGGTTTGCTGTCGTTGACCTGGACCTGGCGAAGCTTCATCTGTTGCCAGTCTTGCAGGCTGAAGCGTTCGACATCGCCCGGCGTCTGCGGCAGCAGTTGCAGGCGCGACAACAGCACCTCTTTGTAGCGCGTCGCCACCCATTCCAGTGGCGCGGCACGCCAGTCCACGTCACCGTTCTCGACCAGCGGATGCACCTCGTCGGGGTAGCGCTCGCACAGCCCGCCCAGCAACGCCAGGGCGTTGACCACGCCGGCCATGCCTTCGCGGTGCAACCAGGCTTCGCCGAGCCAGGCGGCGACCATCAGGTCTTTGCTGCGCTCACGCAACACCTGGGTGGCCTGCCGCTCAAGGCCGGCCCAATCGGCGCGCTTGACCTCGTTGGTGGACCAGACGCCGGTGGGCAACGTGGTGTCTTCTTCTCGGCGCATTTCTCGCATCACGGCGAAGACCGCGTCATAGGTCAGGCTGGGGCCACACGGCGACTCGGCGGAAATGGGTTCGAGCAACTGGCCGACCCGCTGGGAAAAGCCGGGTGAGGTCATGGGTAATCTCCTGTATCAGCCACCGAACGCGGCGCGTAGCCGAACGGTGAAAGCGGTGCCTGGACCGGCAACGGGTGAATGGACAACGGCGCCTTGCCGCCCTGGCTCATCAGCGACAGGCGCAGGAACATCAGGGTCTGGTTCTCTTCCTCAGGCTGAGCGTGCACCGGCACTTCCAGGCTCAGCGGGAACTCGGTGTAGTCGACGTTCGGCTGGCGCAGCATGGAGCTGTGGGCGCTGATCAGGCGCAGCAGCGCCCAAGGGCCCTGGTACTGCCATTCGGCTTCCAGGCCGCTGACATGCAGTTGCTGTTGCGAAGGATCGTTGACCGGTCGCTGGGTGCCGTCTCGCGCCCAACGCAGGCGCAGGCTTAACGGCTGGCCAACGCTCCAGTGCAGCACTTGATCCTCGCCAGGGTGGACGATCTCGCGATTACCCGCGCCCAGCGCCCAGGTGATGACCTGATCGGCGCCGCGCTCGCTGTCGCGGTCGGTGCGCCAGCGCACTTCCATGTCGATCCCGGACAGCCCGGCGTTATCCCGCACCAGCATGGCGCCGAGCCACGGCCGCGCCCGCGCCACGCGGTCGAGGAACTCGCTGGCGGCGGCGCGATCGCGGGAAGCCAACAGGCCGAGGCCGTCGCGGGCCTGGGGCAAGCGGTTGTCGATCAGGGTCAGGAAGTACTGCACCCGCGCCGGGTCGGCGTCCGGTGCGCGCTGATCGGTAGCGAACGGGAAACGCCCGGCCAGGTACTGGTTGAAGTAGCCGGCCAGCTCGTTCCAGGCACTGGACACCGCCTGGCGCTGCAAAAACTGGCAGCGCTGCAAAGCGTTCTGCTGCAGGCTGATCCAGCGCTGGGTCAGTTGCCCGGTGGCATGCGGCGCATTGGCCGAGAGCAGGATTTTCAGGCAACTGCTCTGGTCCATGTCGTTGAAGTCGCGAACGATCAATTGGGTGATCAACGCGGGCGAACTGGACGGGTTCTGCGCCTTGTACTTGGTCATCTCCTCGCCCAGCGAATGAAAGCGCGTGACCAGTTCCGACTCGCTCAGGTTGAGGTTGGGCAACTGGGTCATCAGCCATTCCAGCGCCGGCGCGGCCTGCTCGGTAATCACCGTGATGACGCCGAACTGCTGGTCGAGGCTGCTCTTCAGGTCTTGCGCATCGACCGCGCGGAACAGTCGCAGACCGAAGTCCTTCGTGCCGTCCCACTGGTTGATGTCGGCACGGTCACGGAACACCGGTTGCTGAAACACTTCCTCGATGGCTTGCGCCACATCGGCCAGCGCGCTCTGGTTCAGCGCGGTCTGCAAGCCGCCGGCCAGCTCCGGTCGCTGCAACTGCATCAGCGCACGGTGTACCGCCACGGCCTGGTCGGTGCGGACCTGGAACGACGGCAGGCTTTCCAGTTCGCTCAGCGGGGTCTGCCGGTTGAGGCTCAGCCACATGGCATCGGCGGCGGTGTTTTCGGCGGTCTTGAGCAAGGCGTTGCGGTACACCGGCGGGATGCCCGCCATCGACTCATGGGCGTATGTCTTGTAGCTCTCGTAGTAACTCTGGGCCAGGCGCAGGCCTTCGCTGTCGACATGGCTCAACTGATCGCTGTCGCCCGTTCCGTCCTCACGCAGGGCACGGGCAACGAAGTCGCGCTTGAGCAGCAGGTTGATCGCGCTGTGCAGGTGGATGATGCGTTCCTGCAAGGCCAGTTGCCCGGTGGTGGTCTGCACCATCAGGCTTTTGCTCGACGCGCCCTGCGCCACCCACTGCTCCTTGAAATGGAACTGCATCTGCTCGGCGCGACGCTCGATTTCCTCGGCCACCGCCGGGCCCAGCACCTTGCTCTGGCGCACTTGCGCGAGCAGATCGCTGTAGCCGGCGACCAGGTCCTGGCCCTTGCCGCGGCTCCAGTTGGAGTTGGTCAGGTCGATGGAGGCTTGCAGGTCCTCGATCAGCGCGTCCATGTGCTCCAGTTCCTTGAGGGTCTGCGGCGCACCGGCCTCCAGGCGGTCAAGGTAGAGCTTGAGGTAACCAGCCGAGCTGATGAAGCCGTCGGTGCGGAAGTAATGGCCCAGCCAGCTTTCCATCAACTGGTTGAAGTTGGCGGTGATGGTGTTGCGGTGCAGCGACAGGTCCAGCGGCTTGAGCGGCGAAATGCCCTGCGCCACCAGCAGACGGTTGTAGAACCCTTCGCGCGGCAGGGTTCCGGCATTCAGGTTGAGGTCCAGGGTCTGATTGCTCAGCGGGATCAACTGGTCGAGCGGGGTTTTCGGGTTGGCCAGGGCCTGGGTGTAGAGGCTGGCGGCCTGCTCCAGGCGGTTGACCTTCTGCACCAGTTCGCGGGCCTTGAGGTAGCTCGGCCATTGCGCCGGATCGCCGTCCTGCGCCGAACTGCGGCGACTGTTGTCGTTGATCGCCAGGACATCGTTCAGGTCAGCCTGCAACAGGTCGTGGATCGGCTGACGCATATGACTCATGGACGTATGCTGCAACACCTGGTCCAGACGGTCATCCAGCGAGGAGAACCATGAGGTCGGATACGCCAGCGAGGTGAAATGCCAGCGCGGTGCGCGCTCCAGCACAGTCCAGAAGGCCTGCACGTTGTGCCGGGTCAGCTCCTTGCGGTGGCTGTCGTCGCTGAGGGCGACGTAATCGTTCTGCGCGTTCTGCAACAGCCGCGACAACTCGCCGGCATCGCGTACCGAGTCGTTCCAGACCCAGGCCATCGCCAGCACCCAGACCAGCCCCACTACCGCCGCACCGATCGCGACGACCCGCTGCCAACGCTGGCGCAGTTGCAGCAGCCGCGGGATCGGTTGGGCCAGGCCGCGCTCGGCATTGATCCGTTGCTGCCAGAGGCCATGGGCAAAGACGTTTTCCTGCAACGGCTGATCCAGCGCGGTCAACGCCTCGGCGTTGCCCTGGAACGCCTGGGCGCCAGTGAAGTACAGCCCGCGCAGAACCGGTGCCTCGCCGTGGGTATTGCCCTGGAACACCGGCCACAACAGCATCTGCAGGTTGCGGCGCAGGCCATCGATGCGCTGCGGCAGCGCGTCGAGGTCATCGTGCAATTCACCGGACAGGGTGCCCATCTGGATGATCGCCTCGGACAGCGCCTGGCTGACCTGCTGCATGGCGTCTTCGGTCCACTGCGACTGCCAGGTCGCATCGGCGGCATACGGCGACGACCAGCCCAGCATCTGCCGACGGGTTTCTTCCGGCAGGGCATTGGCCAGTTCCTGGAAGCCCGGCACGGCCTCCATGCCGGTGATCACCACATACACCGGCAGGCTCATGCCCAGCCGGTGCAGCAAGTCGATGAAGCGGCGCCGGGCGTCCAGGCCCAGGGTCGCGGCGCGGTCGGCATCCAGCAGGTCGGCGGCGGCGACGGTCCAGATCACGCCGTCCAGCGGCCGACGCGAACGCAGCCGCAGCAACAGGCCGAGCAGGGTCCACCAGCCACCGGCCTGCTTCATGCCCTCACCGGGCAGGAACACCGATTGCGGCACCACCAGCACCGCGCCGGACGGATCGGACCACCAGCGCCCGAACCAGGCCGGCTTGTCGATGGCATTGAGGTTCCAGCTCGCGCACAACTGCGCGCCCTGCACCTCGTCACCGAGCATCAGCATCCACGGTGCCTGATAGCGCCCGCCGACGCCCTGATCGTGCTCCATCTGGCGCACGGCAAAATAGAAGCTGCGCACGGCGGCGCCATTGCGGTTGCGCAGCCAGACCACCAGCAGTACCAGAAGCAGCAGGATGACGACGATGCCGATCACCCAACCCAGCGTCGACAGGCTCATGAAGTTGGCTCCTGGACCTGGAAGGGTGTCGCCAGGTGCAGCACCGGCGACAGCTCGTCGCCGATATCACGCCAGAACAGGTGACCGACGCCGATCAGCAACAAGGTGATGCCCAGCACCAGCAAGCCGAGGCGCAGGCCATCGGGCATCGACTCGCGCACCGGCAACTGCTGCGGCACGACACTGGCCGGCTCGGCCAGCAAGGCACTGACGTTGGCGTAATCCGGGTCACGCTGGCGGGTCAGGTTGAACAGCGCATGCCGCCATTTGGCATGCAGCGCTTCGCCGCCGGGGCCGCGCAGGCGGCCGTGGAAACCGAGGATCAGGCACAACAGGTAAACGTTGCCGAGGTCGCGGCTGGTGGGGGCTTGTTCGTCGAGCAGGCGCTTGATTTCCACCGGCACCCGGTCACCCGCCTGGCGGCTCGAATACAAACGCAGCTCCAGCGGCCGCTCCTGCCATTCGGGCTGGCCCGGCCAGTCGGCGAACAACAGGGTTTCGTCCACCAGCGCGACAAAGGCATAGACCATCGCCTTGATCTGCAAAGGCGCCGAGTCGCCGACGCTGGCGAACGCGGTGCGCCACAGACGGCGGGTGGCTTGGGTGGACAGCTCGACCACCTGTTCGAGCAATTGCCCGGTGTCTTCGGCGCGCTTGTCCAGCTCGTTCCAGGCTGCCAACCACTCCTGCCACGCCTCGCGAAAGGCGTTGGTCAGCGGAGCGTCCTGCACGCCGCGAAAGCGCGATACGGCAATCCCTTCTGGCATAGGTGTCCTTACCGTGTCAGGCGACTTCTTCGTGGTTGTCGTCAATCAACAAAACAATCTGCCAAGGCTTGAAGGTTTCCCCATTCCCCGGCGAAACGATCTGCAACGGCAATTGCGGGTTGAACCAGTGCTCGCCCGTATCGATCTCGAACAGCCGGGTCTCGCTACCCACGCCACTGGCGGCCTGCCGGGCCAGGTCCAGGGCGCTGTGCTTGAGGCCCGGTCGACGCTGGCGAGCGAGGTCAGCGACATTGCCGGCCGAGGCGATGATGGTCCGCCCCAGCCACAGCGAAGCGTCTGGCTCGGGTGCTCCGGGTGGCATGCGCAGGCCGACCAGCAACGGACGGGAGGGATCGAAAGACGGCAACTGGATCTCGTAGACGTTGCCCTTCTGTTCGAACGGCACGCTGCGCAGCCCTTCGCGGACTTTCTTCAGACTGCGTTCCAGCCAGTCGAGGACTTCGTCATAGCCGCGGTACAGGTCAAGAAACTCCAGCGGAGAAAACGCCGGCACGCCGTTGACCGGATCCAGCGCCGCCCAACTTCCGGCCATGCCCAACAGCAGGCCGTGCAGCGCCTGGGGTGTGGCGATGCCGCTGTAGAGCGCGCCCTCGACTTCTGGCAATCGCGCCCACAGCGCCGCCGACTGGCTGCGCAATACCCGGGCGCGGGCGGGGTCGCCTTCGAGCTCGACGCCCTGCAGGCGCACGCCGATCGACCCGCACTTTTCCCGCACCATGGCGCACAACTTCAGCACCCGCTGCCCCAGCACCGATTGCGGCGTAACCCGCGGGCTCGGCGCGACGAAGTCGGGCAAGGCCTTGTACACGCCGTTTTCCTTGCGCACGCGGATCAGCGGCAGGCACACGCTGTCGGCCTTGTCGCGGTCGGTGACCAGGCGCGGCGCGGGCTTCCAGACGGTGACGCGTTCATCGTCCAGGCCGCTGTCGAGATTGGGCACCGGCTCGCTCAGTTCCGACTGCCAACGCCCCTCCATCGGGCGCAGGCGCTGGCCTTGCCAGAGCGGGTTGAACGCCAGGTAGACAGTGACGGTGGAGGTCTCGGAATCCTTCACCGGCTTGGCCAGGTCCAGCTCAAGCTGGGTTTCCTGCGCCGCGCCGAGGCTGACCGGCATGCCGTCGGGCATGGTCGCCTCCAGGCTCAGCAGGCGCAGTTTGCCGGCCACCAGCGCGGCGGGGTCGTGTTCGAAATGCGCTACGCCCCAATACCAGGGGTTGGCAGCCAGTGCCAGGTGGGCCGCCATGGCCTCGGCCCGCAGCCCTTGCAACTGAAAATGCTGGGGCAGCAATTGCATGCCTTCGTACCAGCAGACCACATCAGGTCGCACGCTCATAAAGTCCCTTCACATCCTGTATCTGGCGTATGGCCAAGCGCGGCGGCGGCCGCGGTCAGCGTGTGTTCTGGTCGAGCAGGGTCATTTCACGGCTGTCGAATTTCAAGCGGATGCTGCGCTGGTCTTCAAGGCGCAAGCGATGGGCGCCCGGACTTTGATAATTGGCAAATACCAGAAGTCCAACCGACGGCTTTCCATCAAGCGGGAAAGTTGACGATTCAATCAACTGTCCAGGCACTAGCTCCATGCCCCAAACATGCAAGTACTGACGAAAGTCGCGCTGATATTGTTCACGCGTGGCAAACCATTGTTTTGCTGTCAGCCCGGACAACTTTCCAAGCAGGTCAACATCGTTGGCGGCCACGAAATCCACGGCGATCGGCGAATCATCGTTTGCGCGCAAAGCAACATCCAGGGTGACGCCATCGACACTAACCTTGGATCCAAACAATGAACATCCGGCCATTGCCGAGGCTGTCAAAAGTACCGCCAAAATCTTGATGGATATGAACTTTTTAAGACGCATGATGATCCAAGAAAAGTTTTATTTGCATTTCGGCATGCCTGTTATAGCATCCATGCCAATTCGCCACCATGACGAATTGAGGTGATTGCGGAAAACAGGAACCTCGACAAGAGCGTGTCCACGCCGCGGTCTAGCAAGGGATTGCGATCAGTGGGAAACCGTTGCATTGCGCCCGCCTTCTGCATCGGAGTCAGCCACTATGGTAGAAAGTATTCAGCACAAGCTGGACAGGGTCCGTCCGCCTCGCGTGCAGATCACCTATGACGTAGAAACCGGTAACGCCATCGAGAAAAAGGAATTGCCTCTGGTGGTTGGTGTTCTTGCCGATCTCTCGGGTGCCACGCAGAACCCGGCCAAGCTCAACGAGCGCCGCTTCGTCGACATCGACAGCGATAACTTCGACAAAGTCGTCGAATCCATCGCCCCCAGCGTCACCGTCAACGTCAAGAACACCCTCAACAAAGAAGGCAATCCCCTCAGCGCGAAGCTCAGCTTCAGCAAGATCGAGGACTTCGACCCCGTCAACGTGGTGAAGAAAGTCGAGCCGCTCAAGGTGCTGTTCGAAGCCCGTGAGCGCCTGCGCGACTTGCTGACCAAGCTCGACGGCAACGACAAGCTCGACGAACTGCTCAAGGAAGTGCTCAAGAGCACCGAAGCAGACCTGGAAGCGATCAAGGCCGCCCGCTCCGGCACCACCGCCAGCACTGGCGAAGTCAAGAAAGACGAGACGCCGCCCGGGACAAAAGACGATGACGTAGTGCCTGGCGAGAACACCGAGACCAAGACCGAGTAATCGGTCCAGCCCCTCCTGACTCGCACGTCTGATCCCCCCTCTGCTCCCGGAGACACCACCATGCCCGCGTCAAGCACCGAGAATCAAAGCGAAGGCAGCACCCAGACCCTCACCCTGCTGGAAAAGATCATCAAGGAAGGCCAGATCGTTCATGACGACAGTCAGAAGGTCTATGCCCAGGACATGATCGCCGAGTTCGCCAGCCAGGTTCTGGAAAAGGCCCTCGCCGCCAGCCAGGGTCAAGACACTGACACCCGCGCCCTGATCAACAACCGCATCAGCCAGATCGACAAGCTGATCAGCGACCAGCTCAACGAAATCCTCCACGACGAAGCCTTCCAGAAGCTCGAAGCGTCCTGGCGCGGCCTGCACATGCTGGTGAGCAACACCGAAACCGGCACCCGTCTGAAACTGCGCCTGCTCAACGTCTCGCAGAACGAGCTGAGCAAGGACCTGACCCGCGCCGTCGACTTCGACCAGACCGTCCTGTTCAAGAAGATCTACGAAGAGGAATACGGCACCTTCGGTGGCTACCCGTTCAGCGCCCTGGTTGGCGACTACTACTTCGGCCGTCACCCGCAGGACATCGCCCTGCTGACCAAGCTCTCCGAAGTTGCCGCCGCCGCTCACGCGCCATTCATTGCCGCCGCCAGCCCGCTGCTGTTCGACATGAAGCAGTTCAACGACCTGTCGGTTCCCAAGGACCTGGCCAAAGTCTTCGAAAGCCTGGAACTGGGCCCATGGCGTGATTTCCGCGCCACCGAGGACTCGCGCTACGTGTCCCTGGTGCTGCCGCGCTTCCTCCTGCGCCTGCCTTACGGCAAGGACACCCTGCCGGTCGACGGCATGGACTTCAACGAAGACGTCGCCGGCGCCGACGGCAAGAAATACCTCTGGGGCAACGCCGCCTGGGCCCTGGCCCAACGCCTCACCGACGCCTATGCCAAATACGGCTGGGGCGCGGCGATCCGTGGCGCTGAAAGTGGCGGTGCGGTAACCAACCTGCCGCAGCACACCTTCAAGACCGCCTCCGGCGACCTGACCTTGAAGTGCCCGACCGAAATCGCCATCACCGACCGCCGCGAGAAAGAGCTGAACGACCTCGGCTTCATCTCCCTGTGCCACAAGAAAAACACCGGCACTGCCGTGTTCTTCGGCGGCCAGACCACCAACAAGCCACGCGCCTACAACACCAACGAGGCCAACGCCAACGCGCGCGTCTCGAGCATGTTGCCGTACGTGCTGGCGTCGTCGCGCTTCGCTCATTACCTCAAGGTAATCATGCGCGACAAGGTCGGCAGCTTCATGACCCGCGACAACGTACAGACCTACCTGAACAACTGGATCGCCGACTACGTGCTGATCAACGATAACGCCCCTCAGGAAATCAAGGCCCAGTACCCGTTGCGCGAAGCCCGTGTGGATGTTTCCGAAGTGCCTGGCAAGCCAGGCGCCTACCGTGCCACCGTGTTCCTGCGTCCGCACTTCCAGCTGGAAGAACTGACCGCTTCGATCCGCCTGGTCGCGACCCTGCCGCCTTCGGCAGCCGCCTGACCGTGACTCCCGCGGGTTCGCCCGCGGGAGCCGCTCCCCCTCTTTCATTCCAAATTTCTAGCAGCAGGAGCTTTACGCGATGGATGCGATCATTCTGGACCTGGGCGACGACATCAAAGGTGACAGCCAGCTCGAAGGCTTCACGGACAAGATCGAAATCATGTCCTACAGCCACAACGTCGCCATGCAGGTCACCAACGACGTCAGTAACACCGAGCGGACCTCGGGCAAGCCGCATGTCGGCGAGTTCACCCTGACCAAGTTCGTCGACACGTCCACCCCCAACCTGAACCTGTACTGCACCTCCGGCAAGGCGATTGCCCAGGCCAAGATCACCATCGGCCGTAACGCCGCCGAAGGCAGCGGGCAGATTCTCCCGTTCATCGTCTACACCCTCGACAACGTGGTGTTCTCCAACGTCAGCGTCAGCGGCGGTACCGGTGGCAAGCCGGTGGAAACCATTTCCCTGAACTTCACCAAGATCAAGTGGGAACTGACCACGCAGAAATACGACGGCGTCAAGGAAGGCACGGCCGCCACTACCTGGGACATGAAACTCAACAAGGCAGGCAGCTAAGTCGCGGTAGTCGATCATGTCCTCCACGGGCAACCGCCCGCTGCTGTTCGAACGCCTGGCCGGGGCCGGCGACGCCGCGCCGCAACTCGACCGTCACGCCCTGGCCACGTCGGTCCGCGAAGAACTGCTGCGCCTGCTCAACAGCCGGCGCGCCGGCCCGTCGCGGACCTCGCCGCCAACGGTGCTGGACTACGGCCTCGGCGACTGGAGCGGTCTGCAGGCGAGCAACCCCGACGACCGTCGGCGCATCGCCCGGGAAATCCGTGCCGCGATCACGCACTTCGAACCGCGCCTGCAACTGGGCGAGGTGGACGTGCGGCTGGTGGCCGGGCAACCCCGCAGCCTGAGCATCCTGCTCAGCGGACTGCTGCGCCAGGGCAGCCAGCAATGGCCGGTGGCGTTCGTGGTGGACAAGACCGACACGGGTCTGGAGGTCAGCCATGAGCGACTCGATTGACCCGCTGCTTCTGGATTATTACCAACGTGAACTGACCTGGCTGCGCAACGCTGGCAGCGCCTTCGCCAACCGCTACCCCAAGGTGGCGCGGCGTCTGGAGCTGTCGCCGGGAGAAAGTCAGGACCCGCATGTCGAACGCCTGCTGGAAGGCTTCGCCCTGCTCTCGGCGCGCCTGCAACGGCGCCTCGACGACGACTACGCCGAATTCAGCGACGCCCTGCTCGAACAACTCTACCCGCTGGCCCTGCGGCCCCTGCCCTCCTGCACCATCGTGCGGATCGAACCCGCCGAGGGCAAAGGCAACCTGGACAGCGGCTACACCCTGGCGCGGGACACCTCGCTGTTCGTCACCACCACCCGCGGCGAAAGCATCTATTTCCGCACCGGCGCCGAGGTGACGTTGTGGCCGTTGAAAATCACCGATGCGGTGCTGCTCGACGGCGACGAAGCCCGCAAGCTGACCGGCCAGTACAACGCCGGTTCCGCCCTGCGCCTGCGCATCGACTATCAAGGCAAGGCGGCCTTCAACGCACTGGATGTGCGCCAGTTGCGCCTGCACCTGGACGCCTCGCCGATGGTCAACGCCACCTTGTATGACCTGCTCGGTGCCCACACCATCGGCGTGTTCAACAACGCCCCCGGCGAACGCCCGCAACGCCTGAAGCGCCCGGACAAGCAGGCCCGCCTGCCCGAGGTGGTCGGTTTCGCCGACGACCAGGCCCTGCTGCCCGAGGAAGACGGCGTGCACCCGGGCTTGCGCTTGCTCACCGAGTACTTCGCGTTCCCGGAGAAATTCCACTTCTTCGATGTGCCGCTCGACCCGTCCCGCATCGACGGCAACAGCCTTGACCTGTACCTGGTGTTCGACCGCCCGACGCCGCCGCACCTGCACCTGCAGGCCAGCGATATCGCCCTGGGCTGCGTGCCGGCGATCAACCTGTTCCGCCGCACCTCCGAGCCGCTGCGCCCGGATGGCAAGAACAGCGAGTACCGTCTGGTCGCCGATGCCCACCGCGAAAACAGCGTGGAAATCCACAGCATCCGCGGCATGCGCACCCTGTCCGCCGATGGCGTGGTGCGGCCGGTGGCGCCGTACTACGGCAGCCAGCACAGCAGCAACGCGCAGATGTACTGGCATGCGCGGCGCATCAATGGCCTGACGCCGAACCGGATCGGCAGCGACATACTGGTCAGCCTGGTCGATCCCGGCTTCAATCCGCGTAGCCAAAGCTGGGACTTCAGCCTCAGCGCCGACCTGCTATGCACCAACCGGCACCTGGCGCAGAGTCTGGCGGCCGGCACCGTGCTGGCGTTCGAGCGCCCCGGCGCGCCGGCCACTGCCCGCCTGGTCAACCCGCCCAGCTCGCAAGGCGTGCCTAACCTTGACGGCCAGTCGCGCTGGCGGCTGGTGTCGCAACTGACCCTCAATCACCTGTCGCTGGTCGAAGGCGAGCAGGCGCTCGATGCCCTGCGCGAGATGCTGACCCTGCACAACCTGCGCAACGAGGCCAGCGCCGGCCGGCAGATCGACGGGCTGAAAAGCCTGGCCTGCGAACGTATCGTCGGGCATGTCGGCAAGGACGCCTGGCGCGGCTGGCGCAAGGGCCTGGAAGTGCGGATTCAATTGGACCCGGCGCACTTCGCCGGACACAGCACCGTGCTGTTTTCCGCGGTACTGGCGCAGTTCTTCTCGCTGTACGCCACGGCCAACCGCTTTATCACCACCGTGTTGGTCGATGCCGACGATGCCACCAAGGAGATCAAGACATGGAGCCCGCAAGCCGGCATGCCGCTGTGCCTCTGAGCGAGACGTTGCGCGCACGGCCCGAAGGCTTCGAGCTGCTCCAGGCCTTGCTGATCCTCGAGCACGAGAACCAGAAAGCGACCTCGCTGGGCCGTGGCAGCGTCCCGCAGAACGAAGCGGTGCGCCTGCGCGGCCCGCTGATGCCGGTGTTTCCCGCCAGCCAGATCGAAAAGATCAGCCACGACGCCCATGATCCGCGGCCGATCCTCAGCACGCCGATCTTCGGCCTTGGCGGCCCCGACGGCCCGCTGCCCTACGCGTTCCAGGAGTGGCTGCAACAACGGGCGCTGGAGCGCGACCACGCGCCGGCGGAATTTCTCGACCTGTTCCAGCACCGCCTGCTCAGCCTGCTCTACCGCACCCTGCGCAAGCACCGGGTCGCCCTCGGCTTCGCCGAAGCCCGCGATACCCCGGTGCAACAGCAACTGCGCGCCCTGGCCGGGCTGCTGCCGGCCGGCCTGCAGGATCGCCAGAAACTGCCCGACGCCGCGCTGCTGGCGCGCACCGCGCTGATCACCGGCGGGCGGCGCTCGCTGGCCGGTTTCGCCTCGATCGTCCGCCATCATTTCAACCTGCCGCTGCGTGTCGAAGGCCATGACGGCGCCTGGTGCGACATCCCGCCGGCGAGTCGCAGCGTGCTCAAACGTGGCGGGCGCAACCTGCAACTGGGGCGCACGGCGATCGCCGGCAAACGCATGTGGGACGAGCACGCCGGCATCCGCCTGCACATCGGCCCGCTCAGCGCCGAACAGGCCAAACCGCTGCTGCCCGGTGGCGACACCCACCACCAACTGGCCGATCTTGCCGCCCTGTATTTCGGCCCCGATCTAGACTGCGCATTGACGCTGTTGATCGACGGCGCCCGGCCGATGTTCCTCATGAACGACAACCGTCCGCGGCTGAACTGGAACAACGGGTTGCAGCGCAAGAGCGACCCGACCCGCCGTCAGGTATTCAATACCCGGCTACAACAGCCGGCAGAGGTGTGAACATGGAGCTCGGCAGCCTGATCGGTTGGTTGAACAGCGACACCCACAATGCACTGGAGCGCGCCGCGCAGCGTTGCCTGCAACGCGGTCATCACTTCATCGAGATCGAGCATTTCCTGCTGGAACTGCTGGAGATTCCTGGTGGCGACCTGGCGTGCCTGTTGCCGCCGCTCAAGGTCGAGCGCGATGCCCTGAATGAACAGATCAACCGCACCCTGGAGCTGTTCAAGTCCGGCAATACCCGCACGCCGTCGCTCTCGGCGCAGACCGTCAACCTGCTCAAGGACGCCGTGCTGCAAGCCGGCGTGCGCGAAGAACAGAGCATCCGCTCGGGTCTGTTGCTGCTGGTGCTGCTGGAGCGCGAGGAATACCGCAGCCTGCTGCTCAACAGCGCCGCGCCGCTGCTGGCCATCCCGCTGGATACCCTGCGCGGCAAGTTCCAGGAATGGACCGCCGCCTCCCGCGAACAGCCCGCCGCCAATGCCCCGACCAAACGCGGCAAGGCCGCGGCGAAAAACACCGAAGACCCGGTGCTGGAGCAGTACACCCAGGACCTCACCGCCGACGCCCGGGCCGGGCGCATCGACCCGATCATCGGCCGCGAAGGCGAAATCCGCCAGTGCATCGACATCCTTCTGCGGCGGCGGCAGAACAACCCGATCCTGGTCGGCGCCCCCGGCGTCGGCAAGACCGCGCTGGTGGAAGGCCTCGCCCTGCGCATCGCCGCCGGTGACGTGCCCCCTGCCCTGCAAGACGTCTGCCTGCGGGTTCTCGACCTCGGCCTGTTGCAGGCCGGCGCCGGGGTCAAGGGCGAGTTCGAACAGCGCCTCAAAGGTGTGATCGAGGCGGTGCGCAACGCGCCCAAGCCGACCATCATGTTCATCGACGAAGCCCACACCCTGATCGGTGCCGGCGGCGCCGAGGGCGGCAGCGACGCGGCCAACCTGCTCAAGCCGGCCCTGGCCCGCGGCGAACTGCGCACCCTGGCCGCCACCACCTGGCAGGAATACAAGAAGTACTTCGAGAAAGACCCGGCCCTGGCCCGCCGCTTCCAACTGGTCCAGGTCGAAGAACCCAGCGAAGCCACCTGCGTGCAGATGCTGCGCGGCATCGCCAGCAAACTGGAACAGCACCATGGCGTGCTGGTGCTCGACGCCGCGATCCAGGACGCGGTCAAACTCTCCCATCGCTACATCTCCGGGCGACAACTGCCGGACAAGGCGATCAGCATCCTCGACACCGCCTGCGCCCGGGTCGCCCTCGGCCAGCACGACGTGCCGCCGCCGCTGGAAAACCTGCGCCATCGCCAGCACAGCCTCAACGAAGAAGTCGAACGCCTGCGCCGCGAACAAGCCACCGGCCAGGACCACCGCGACCGCATCACCCGCCTGGAATCCGAACTGACGGTCAACCAGCAGGCCATGCGCGAGCTGGAAACCCGCTGGAGCGAAGAGCGCGAGGCCGTCCGCGAGCTGCTCGACACCCGCCGCGAACTGCTCGCCCTGAGCGAGCGCGCCGACGCCGACACGGCCAAGCGCGACCCCGAGACCGACAGCCGCATCGACCACCTCGCCGCTGAACTGCTGCGCCTGGAAGCCGGGCTGGACGCCATTCGCCAGGACGACCCGCTGGTGCCGGAGCAGGTCGATTCGAAGATCGTCGCCGCGGTGATCGCCGGCTGGACCGGCATCCCGGTGGGCAAGATGCTCGCCGACGAAGCCCACGCCGTGCGCACCCTCGGCCAACGCATGGGCCAGCGGGTGATGGGCCAGAAAACCGCCCTCGACACCATCGCCCAGCGCCTGCAGGCCTACCGCGCCGGGCTGACCGACCCGCAGAAACCGGTGGGGGTGTTCCTGCTGCCCGGCCCGACCGGCGTCGGCAAGACCGAGACCGCCTACGCCCTGGCCGACGCGCTGTACGGTGGCGAGCGCAACCTGATCAGCATCAACCTCTCCGAATACCAGGAAGCCCACACCGTCAGCCAGCTCAAGGGCGCACCGCCCGGCTACGTCGGCTACGGCAGCGGCGGCGTGCTCACCGAAGCGGTGCGGCGCAAGCCCTATTCGGTGGTGCTGCTGGACGAGATCGAAAAGGCCCACCCGGACGTGCTCGAAGCCTTCTACAACGTCTTCGACAAAGGCGTGATGGAAGACGGCAGCGGCCTGATCGTCGACTTCAAGAACACCGTGATGCTCGCCACCAGCAACGTCGGCGCCGAACTGATCCTCGACACGGCCAAGGCCGAGCTGGACGGCGAAGTATTCAACGAGCGCCTGCACAAGGTCTTGCTCAAGGCCTTCCGCCCGGCGTTCCTCGCGCGCATGACCGTGGTGCCCTACCACCCGCTGGACGAGGTGACCCTGGAAGGCATCGTCCTGGCCAAGCTGGAAAAACTCCGCGAGCGCTACAAGGCTGCCACCGGCAAGCAGTTCGACTTCGACCGCGGCATCGTCAAGGCGGTGCTCGCCCAGTGCAGCGGTGCCGGCGCGCGGGACATCGAAAACGTGCTGATGAAGCAGGTCACGGGGAAACTCGCGGAATGGGCGCTGGAGTGAGCAAGACTTCTGCCCTCGCCAGCCTGTAAAGTCCGCCAAGGCCATTGATTGTTCGAGACCCCAGATGCCCCGCGCCACCGACAGCAACACCAGCCTTTCCCTCACCGCCAGCGCCCTCAGCGACCTCTATCCGGAGTCGCTCAGTGGCGGTGAGATGCTCAACGGCCTGGGGCTGCAGGTGCTGCGTGGGTACGCCGACAGCACCCTGACCCTGACCGACGCGGTCGCCAGCCACCTCACCGCCACCCTGCACAACGACAGCAAACTGCGCCCGCTGGACGGCCTGATCGCCGAGGTCCACCAGTTGCCCGCCGACGCCAGTGCGGAGCGGTACCAGGTGGTGCTGCGGCCGTGGCTGTGGTGGCTGAACCTGGCGAGCAACAACCGGGTGTTCCAGAACCTGTCCACCTCCGACATCGTCACCAGCCTGTTCGACGCCCATGGTTTCAGCGACTACAAGCTGTCCCTTACGGGCAGCTACACGCCGCGGGAATACTGCGTGCAATACGGCGAAAGCGACTTCGCCTTCGTCTGCCGCCTGCTCGAAGAAGAAGGGATTTTCTGGTTCTTCACCCATGAAGACGGCGTTCACACCCTGGTGCTGGCCGACAACAACGAAGCCTTCCCGGCCCTGCCCAACGGCGCGGCGGTGAGCTACCTCGGCCAGGGCATGGGCGGCCGCGAACTGCATGGCATCCGCTCCGGGCAACTGGTGCTGCAGGCGGTGGCCGGGGTCTATTCGGCCAGCGACTACGCCTTCACCACCCCGACCACCTCGCTGTACAGCAAGGCCGAGGCCAAGACCGGGCCGCGCACGGCGTATGAGCATCCCGGCGGCTACATCGAGAAATCCCGTGGCGATGCGCTGACCAAGCAGCGCGTCGACGGCCTGCGCACCCAGGAAAAGCGCTTTGTCGGCGATAGCGATTGCCGCTGGCTGGTGCCCGGTCATTACTTCACCCTCAGCGGCCATGACGACGCCAGCCTGAACATCGATTGGGTGGTCACCTCGGTGACCCACGACGTCAGCCACGACAGCTACCGCAACCGCTTCGAAGCGATCCCCAAGGCCACCACCTACCGCCCGCAGCGGGTCACGCCGAAACCGCGCATGCACACCCAGACCGCCACGGTGGTCGGCAAATCCGGCGAGGAAATCTGGACCGACGAATATGGCCGGATCAAGATCCAGTTCCCCTGGGACCGCGACGGCAAGAACAACGAAACCAGCTCCTGCTGGGTCCGCGTGGTACTGCCCTGGACCGGCAAGAGCTTCGGCATGCAGTTCGTACCGCGGGTCGGCCAGGAAGTGATCGTCACCTTCATCGACGGCGACCCCGACCGGCCACTGGTCAGCGGCTGCGTCTACAACGGCGACAACTCGGTGCCCTGGACCCTGCCCGACAACCAGACCCAGTCGGGGATCAAGACCAACTCCTCCAAGGGCGGCGGCGGCTTCAATGCCCTGCGCTTCGAAGACAAAAAGGACGCCGAGGAAGTCTTCCTGCAGGCGCAGAAAGACTTCAACACCAACGTCCTCAACGACGCCACCGTGACCATCGGCCACGACGAAACCCAGACCGTCCAGAACGCCCGCACCCGCACGGTCAAGGAAGGCGACGAAACCATTACCCTGGAAAAGGGCAAGCGCACCGTCGAGATCCAGACCGGCAGTGACAGCCTCGACGTCAAGGACACCCGCACCGTGACCGTCGGCGGCGACCAGACCCACAAGACCGGTGGCAACTTCACCGAGAAGATTACCGGCGACTACGCCCTGACCATCGACGGCGACCTGACCATCAAGGTGACCGGCAAGATCACCCTGCAGAGCGGCGCCAGCTTCACCGTCAAGAGCGGCGCGGACCTTGCCGTGCAGGCCAGCACCTCCATCGCGCAGAAGGCTGGCACCTCGTTCGCCAACCAGGCCGGCACCTCGCTGGAGAACAAGGCCGGCACCACCATGACCAACGATGCCGGCATCAGCCTGACCAACAAGGGCGGCGCCGAACAGACCGTGGATGGCGGCGGCATGCTGACCATCAAGGGCGGCCTGGTGAAGGTCAATTGAAGGGCCCGAACGTGACCAAGGGCGACGCCTTCCGCCTGCAGCGCGGCGACGCGCAGTTGACCGGGCGCCTGCACGAACAGGCGCTCAACGGTCCGTTGCGCATCGAAGAACATGGCCGGCCACAGGCCAACCTCAGTTACGCCGGCGGCCTGTTGCACGGCCTGAGCCAGACGTTTCACCCCAATGGCCGGCTGTCTGCGCAACTGCCCTACCAGAACGATCGCCTCGAAGGCGTTGCCAGCTTCTACTCCACCGAAGGGCAACTGCTGCGCTCGGCCACCTACCGCAAGGGCCTGTTGCAGGGTGAAGCGGTCACCTACTTCCCGGATGGCACGGTGGCCGAGCGCGAGCTGTACAACAATGGCGTCCGCGAGGGCCTGCTGCAGCGCTTTCACCCCAACGGCAAGCTGGCGTTGAAGGCGCAATACCTCAACGGCCAGTTGCTCGATCCGGGGCAGCGCTATGCCGAAGACGGCCGACCGCTGAATGCGGCGGGCAAGCCGGTGTCGCGGTTGAAGTGGTGGTGGACGAATGGAGCGGAAGAGTGAGGTTTGCGGCGCCGCAACCCCCCAAGACAATCTCAGGGAATCAACATCTGCACCTGACCCGGCATGCCAATCTTGATCACCCCTGCCCAGTTGCACATCAACATGCTGTTGGCATCCAGCGCCGGCATGCTGCCCAGCAACACCGTCGGGGCACCGGGCACCCACGGCGCGGCGGTGGCGGGAATGCACGGCATCGGCGTCAACACGCCTAGGGCCGCGGCGGTGGCGGCGGCGACCATCGGATTGGCAATGCTCATGCACGTGCCGAAGGTGGCAATGTTCACCAGCGGGATATGGTCCATGATCGTCGCCGCCGGCATTCCGCCAGCCATCACCCGATTGACCGGTAGCACATTCAGCACGCATGGCGCGGCACCGAAGCTGCATTGCAGCGTGGCGCCAGAGCAGACCTGGGGGCACGACATCCCTTTCTCCCGATAGGTTGAGTGGGGTCGACTTTAGCTGATTTGTAGGAAATTTCCCTAGCTCTTGATGCGCGATAAACACAGGCCGCGCCGCGCCACCCGCGCACCCATTGGCTGCTGCATCACATATTTCTAATTCGAATAAATTTATCTTTATTAAGAATTGGACTGAATATGCATCCCACTCTAAAAATCCCCCGCATCCCGAACAGTGTTCACCCGACAACTGTTCACCCACCAACACTGAATCAACAGTTGCGGCGCCCCGGCAACACAACAGCCGCCTTGAAAATCGCTCAACACCTTGATTCACAACGAATTCAAGAAACTGGAACGGCTCTTGCTCCACCCAGGCATCTCACTCCGCCAAGGAACCTGAATCATGAGCACCGCTTTCAACATCGTCGCTGTTTCCGGTGGGGCCTGGCGCCCTTCCCGCACCCTGGTCCTGACCGAGGCGCTGATCGCCGCGCTGGGCCAGCACCTGGATTTCAACGTGCAGGTCATCGAGCTGGGTGATATCGCCCGTCCGGTCGGTGGTGCCCTGTCCCGCGCCGAGTTGCCGGCTGATGTGGAAGCGCAGTTGCTGGCCATCGAACAGGCCGACCTGTTGATCGTCGCCGCCCCGGTCTATCGCGGTTCGTATCCGGGCCAGTTCAAGCACCTGTTCGACCTGATCGGCCAGGATGCGTTGATCGACACCCCCGTGCTGCTGGCCGCCACCGGCGGCAGCGAACGCCATGCGCTGGTCATCGATCATCAACTGCGCCCGCTGTTCAGCTTCTTCCAGGCCCTGACCCTGCCCATCGGCGTGTACGCCGCCCAGGCCGATTTCACCGACTACCAGATCACCAGCCCGGCGCTGCAGGCGCGTATCGCCCTGGCCGCTGAGCGTGCCGCCGCGACACTGGCCGGCGTGGTCACCGACAGCGCCCTGCGCAAGATCGCCTGAGGCAGATGTCGACCATGAACCTGCCTTCGCGCAACACCCTGCAAACCCCTGTGCAAATCGCCCGCGAGCTGGCCGCGCAATTCGCCGAAACCGCCGTCGAGCGCGATGCCCGTGGCGGCACGCCCAAGGCCGAACGTGACGCGCTGCGCGCCAGCGGCCTGTTGGGCCTGGTGATCCCGACCCAATATGGCGGCCTCGGCGCCACCTGGAGCGAAACCTTCGACGTGGTGCGCCAGTTCGCCCGGGTCGACAGCTCCATCGCCCATGTCTTCGGCTTCCAGCACCTGATGCTCGCCACCGTGCGCCTGTTCTCCCGTCCCGAGCAGTGGGAGCCGTGGTTCGAACTGACCGCGCGCAAGGACTGGTTCTGGGGCAACGCGCTCAATCCGCTGGACACCCGCACCGTGGTCAAGCGCTTCGACGGCTGGTGCGAGTTCTCCGGCAAGAAGAGCTTCTGCTCCGGCGCCAGCGACTCGGAAATGCTGATCGCCTCGGCGGTTGATGAAAGCGCCGGCGGCAAGCTGCTGATCGCCGCCATCCCCAGCGGCCGCACCGGCATCACCCTGCACGGCGACTGGGACAATATCGGCCAGCGCCAGACCGACAGCGGCAGCGCCACCTTCGAGCGCGTACGTGTCGAACACAGCGAACTGCTGCTCGACCCGGGCCCGCTGAGCACGCCGTTCGCCTGCCTGCGGCCGCTGATTGCGCAACTGCATTTCGCCAACATGTTCCTCGGCATCACCGAAGGCGCCTTCGAAGAAGCCCGCCAGTACACCCTCAACGAAAGCCGTCCGTGGTTCCGCTCCACGGCCCGGCACAGCGGCGAAGACCCGCATGTATTGCGCCATTACGGCGAGTTCTGGGTCGGCCTGGAAAGCGTGCGCCTGCTGATCGAACGCGCCGCCGACCTGCTCGACCGCGCCTGGGCCAAGGAACACGCCCTCGGCGCCGAGGAGCGCGCGCAACTGGCGCTGGCCATCGGCACCGCCAAGGTCGCCGCCACCCGCCATGGCCTGGATATCTGCAACCGCCTGTTCGAAGTCACCGGCGCCCGCGCCACCCATGCCTCGCTACGTTTCGACCGGCACTGGCGCAACCTGCGCACCCAGACCCTGCACGACCCGCTGGATTACCGCATCCACGAACTGGGCGAGTGGGCGCTGAACGGTACGCGCCCTACCCCGACCTTCTACTCATAAGGCCCGTCCATGCAACTGCTGACCCTGCCCCCGTCCCCGGCCCTGGCCACCTCGATCCGCGCCACCGCGCAGGTCTTCGAAGACCCGCACTCGCAGGCGCTGCTCGCCCACCTGCAACAAGTCGCGCCCAGCGAAGCCAGCGTGCTGATCATCGGTGAGACCGGGACCGGCAAGGAATTGGTCGCACGGCACATCCACAACCTCAGCGGGCGGCGCAACGGTCCGTTCATGGCGGTCAACTGCGGCGCGTTTTCCGAATCGCTGGTGGAGGCCGAGCTGTTCGGGCATGAGAAAGGCGCCTTCACCGGCGCCCTGGCGGCCAAGGCCGGCTGGTTCGAGGAAGCCAACGGCGGCACCTTGTTCCTCGACGAGATCGGCGACCTGCCGATGCCGATCCAGGTCAAGCTGCTGCGGGTCCTGCAGGAACGTGAAGTGGTGCGCCTGGGCTCGCGCAAAAGCATCCCGATCAACGTGCGGGTGCTGGCGGCGACCAACGTGCACCTGGAAAAGGCCATCAACGCCGGGCATTTCCGCGAAGACCTGTACTACCGGCTCAACGTGGTCAGTCTGCAACTGCACCCGCTGCGCGACCGCCCCGGCGACATCCTGCCGCTGGCCCGCCACTTCATCGCCGAATACAGCCGGCGTCTCGGCTATACCGACGTCAGCCTCAGCGAGGAAGCCCGCCAGCGCCTGGCCAGCTACGACTGGCCGGGGAATATCCGCGAGCTGGAAAACGTCATCCACCACACCCTGCTGATCTGCCGCGACAAGGTGATCCGCGCCGAAGACCTGCACCTGTCCAACCTGCGCATCGAGCGCGAGGCCAGCAACCGCCCACGCGAGGAAAGCGCCGATGAACTGCTGCAACGGGCGCTGCTGCGACTGTTCGAGGAACAGGGTGAAGGGCTGCACGAAAAGGTCGAGGACGCCCTGCTGCGCGCGGCCTACCGCTTCTGTCACTACAACCAGGTCCACACCGCGCAACTGCTGGGCCTGTCGCGCAACATCACCCGCACCCACCTGATCCGCATCGGCGAACTGGTGGTGAACAAGCGTCGTGCCGCCCCGGGCGGCTTCGATGGCCGGGTGATCAACCTGTCGATCTGAATTCCTAGAAACACCGCTGCCACGCGTGCCCCTATCAACGATGGCAATGAGGACAATTTGATGAGTCTCGATATTTTCTGGTTCCTGCCGACTTCCGGCGACACCCGCTACCTCGGTCACTCGGCCAGTGGCCGGCCGGCGACCAACGCCTACATGCGGCAGATCGCCGTGGCCGCCGACCAGCTCGGCTACGACGGCCTGCTGATTCCCACCGGCGCCAGTTGCCTGGACCCGTGGGTCACCGCCGCCAGCCTGGTGCCGGTGACCCAGCGGATCAAACTGCTGGTGGCCCTGCGCACTTCGCTGGGCAACCCCACCGCCTCGGCGCGCCAGGCCGCGAGCCTGGACCAGGCCAGCAACGGCCGCCTGCTGCTCAACGTGGTGCCCGGCGGTGACGCCACCGAGCTGGCCGCCGACGGCGTGTTCCTCAAGCACGACGAGCGCTACGAAGCCTCGGACGAATTCCTGACCATCTGGCGCCGTTTGCTGGAAGGCGAGAACGTCGATTTCGAAGGCAAGCACCTCAAGGTGGAAGGCGCACAGAACTTCTTCCCGCCCGTGCAGAAACCCTACCCGCCGCTGTATTTCGGCGGTTCCTCGCCGGCGGCGCATGAACTGGCGGCCAAGCATGTCGATGCCTACCTGACCTGGGGCGAGCCGCCGGCAGCGGTGGCCGAGAAGATCGCCGATGTCCGCGCCCGCGCCGCCAAACATGGCCGCACCGTGCGCTTCGGTGTGCGCCTGCACGTCATCGTGCGGGAAACCAACGAAGCCGCCTGGGCCGCCGCCGACGAACTGATCAGCCACCTGGACGAAGACACCATCGCCGCGGCACAGGCCAACTACGCCAAGATGGACTCCGAAGGCCAGCGGCGCATGGCCGCGCTGCACGGCGGCGACCGCAACAAACTGGAAGTGGCGCCGAACCTCTGGGCTGGAGTCGGCCTGGTCCGTGGCGGTGCCGGCACCGCGCTGGTCGGCGACCCGGAAACCGTCGCCGCACGCCTGCTCGAATACGCCGACCTGGGCGTGGACAGCTTCGTGCTCTCCGGCTACCCGCACCTGGAAGAAGCCTACCGCTTCGCCGAGCTGGTGTTCCCGCTGCTGCCGGGCAAGGGCAAGGTCACCGTGGACGGCGCCTTCACCGGCGGCGCGTTCGATGTCCGCGCCGGCAAAGGCAAGGAGCAGGCGGCATGAAGATCATCGACCTGCGCTGCCGACCGGCGTTTCTCCACCCGTTCTTCGGCGGCGTACCCGGCTCGCCGGAACACGACACCGCACGCTGGCTGAACCGCCGCGTCGGCACCCGTGGCGCGGACAACCACTTCGAACGCTCACTGACCCACGAAGGCTTCCTCGGCGAGGTGCGCGAGGCCGGGCTGTACAAGGCTGCGGTGGTGGGTCGGCACACGCCGTCCCAGCACCTGTCCAACGACCTGATCCACAGCGTGGTGAACGGCCACGCCGAACTGATCGGTGTGGGCGCGGTAGAGCCGGTGCTGCAAGGTATCGAAGGCGCGATCGCCGAGATCGACCGCGCCATCGACGTCCTCGGCCTGCTGGCCATCGACCTCGAGCCGGGCTTCGCTGAACCGGCGCGGCAGGCCGATGACCCGTTGTACTGGCCGATCTACGAACACCTGCAAACGCGCGGCGTGCCGCTGTTCATCATGAGCGGCCCGACCACCCCGGACCCGGCCTACAACGACCCGGGCCGCCTGGCCGCGGTGGCCCGGGCGTTTCCTGAACTGAAGATCGTCGCCAGCCATGGCTACTGGCCGAACGTACAACAGGCGATTGGCGTGGCGTTCCGCTACGAGAACATCCACCTGCTGCCGGACATGTACCTGTTCCAGGCGGGTAGCGAAGCGTATGTGCAAGCGGCCAATGGCTTTCTGGCGGACCAGTTACTGTTCGGCTCCTCGTACACCTTCCGCCCGATCGGGCAGAGCATCGAGGATGCGCAGCGGCTCGGGTTCAAGGATGACGTGGTGGAGAAGTTCTTCTACCGCAATGCGGCCAGGGTTTTGAATCTGGTGTGACAGGCCTTCGCGAGCAAGCTCGCTCCTACAGGAATTTGTGCCACCTGCCTGTAGGAGCGAGCTTGCTCGCGATGCGCCCGGTCAGATTCGTTCTACCCGGTCCGCCAACGCGCTGAGTTTTTCCAGGTCCACATTGCCAACCGCCACCCGCAACCGCCCCAGCGCCCGCCCCTGAATCCGCTCCACCCCGCCCTGCACCAGGCGCAATCCCGGCAACGCCGCCGACAACGCCGCAAGATCCGGCTCCAGCCCACGCGCTCCGGTGTAATGCAGATCCAGCAACACCTCACCCTCGGCGCCCCGTGCGCTGTCGTCGCGATGCTCGGAGCCGGCCAGCAGAATCCGGCTGACTTCATGTTTCGGATCACCGAACACCCGCCACACCTCCCCCTGCTCGACCACTTGTCCGCGCTCCAGCACCGCCACGCGGTGGCAGAGGTCGCGGATGACTTCCATCTCATGGGTGATGAGCACGATGGTCAGGCCCAGGCGGCGGTTGATGTCGCGCAACAGTTGCAGGATCGCCTGGGTGCTTTCCGGGTCGAGCGCCGAGGTGGCTTCGTCGCACAGCAGAATCTGCGGTTCCAGCACCAACGCGCGGGCGATGCCGACTCGCTGTTTCTGTCCGCCAGACAATTGCGCCGGGTAGGCGTCGCGGCGCTCGACCAGGCCCACCAGTTGCAGCAGTTCATCGACCCGGCGTAACCGCTCCGGCGGCGGCACGCCGGCCATGCGCAGCGGCAGTTCGATGTTCTCGGCGACGGTGCGGGTGGCCATGAGGTTGAAGTGCTGGAAGATCATCGCCACCTGCCGGCGCAGTGGACGCAGTTGCGTGGTGGTCAGGGCGGCAATGTCCTGGCCGTTGATCAGCACCTGGCCTTCGCTGGGGGTTTCGAGGCGGTTGATCAGGCGCAGCAGCGAGGATTTGCCGGCGCCGCTGCGGCCGATGATGCCGAAGATTTCACCGCGCTGGACGCTGAGGTCGATGTCCTGGAGCGCGGTGAGGTCGCCGTAGCGTTTGCCAATCCCGCGTAGTTGCAGAGGAATGACGGAGGCGAGGATTTCCTGGGAGAAGCGGGTCACGGTCTGAACACCTGATTAGTTGAGCACCATGGGGGGGCTGATGGCCTTTCGCGAGCAAGCTCGCTCCTACAGTAATGTGGAATTCTGTAGGAGCGAGCTTGCTCGCGATGTGCCCCGAAAGATCAGAAGCCCGGCGCAATCTGGCCCTTGTAACGGGTCAGGATGAAGTTGCGCACTTCAGGGGTGTTCAGCGCCTTGGCCAGTTTCTGGATACCCGGGTCTTGCAGGTTGTCCGGCCGCGCCACCAGGTACTCGACGTAGAGGTCCTTGCCCTTCTCGACGATCAGCGCGCTGTTGGTGTCGATCCCGGCTTCCAGGGCGTAGTTGGCGAACACGAACGCCAGGTCCACCTGGTTCACCGCACGGGCCAGCAAGGCGCCTTCGAGTTCGCGGATCTTCAGTTTTTTCGGGTTCTCGGCGATGTCGCGCTGGGTCGCCAGGGTGTTGCTCGGGTCCTTGAGTTTGATCAGCCCGGCCTCGTGCAACAGCACCAGGGCGCGACCGGTGTTTACCGGGTCATTGGGAATCGCCACGCTGGCGCCGTCGGGCAGGTCCTTGAGGTCTTTGATCTTGGTCGAATACGCGCCGAACGGTTCGATGTGCACCCCCACCACCGGCACCAGGTCGGTGTGGCGGCTTTTGTTGAAGTCATCGAGGAACGGCCGGTACTGGTAGTAGTTGGCGTCGAGGTTTTTCTCGGCCAGTTGCAGGTTGGGCTGGATGAAGTCGGTGAAGACCTTGATGTCGAGGTCCACGCCTTCCTTGGCCAGCGCCGGTTTGACGAATTCGAGGATCTCGGCGTGGGGCACCGGGGTGGCGCCGACGACGAGTTTTTCGTTGGCATGGGCCGACAGGCTGATGATTGCGGCGGCCAGGACCGCCAGAGACTGCTTGAACATGGTGTGCTCCTTTGGGATGGGATTGGCCGTCGTCGGGCGAACGTGGGGCCGGGTTGGGCAAAACGGTGTTTCAGCGGCGGGTGAAGTGCCGCACCAGGCGGTCGCCGCTCATTTGCAGGGCCTGCACCAGCAGGATCAGCAAGAGCACGGTGACCACCATTACATCGGTCTGGAAACGCTGGTAACCGAAGCGGATCGCCAGGTCACCCAGGCCGCCGCCACCGATCACCCCGGCCATCGCGGTGTAGTCCACCAGCACGATGGCGGTCACGGTGACCGCGGCGATCAGCCCGGTGCGCGACTCCGGCAACAGCGTGTAGCGGATGATCTGCCAGGTGCTGCCGCCCATCGCCTGACTGGCTTCCACCAGTCCGCGATCGACCTCGCGCAGCGCGGTTTCCACCAGCCGGGCGAAGAACGGCGTACAGCCCACCACCAGCGGCGGGATGGTGCCGCGTACCCCCAGCGAGGTGCCGGTGATCAGCGTGGTGACCGGGATCAGCACGATCAGCAGGATGATGAACGGCAGCGAACGCAGCACGTTCGCCACCAGCGACAAACAGCGGTACAACAGCGGGCTGGACAACAACTGGCGCTGCCCGGTGAGGTACAGCAGCACCCCCAGCGGCAGGCCGAGCAGCACGGTGAAGGCCAGCGCCGCGCCGAGCATGCTCAGGGTTTCCAGGCTGGCCTGGCCGACCTCGCCCCAGTTCAGGTTGACCAGCAACTCATTCATTTGCCGGCCTCCCGACGCAGCGCAGCAACCGGGTGCGGCGCACGCAGGCGGTCGCCCTGGCCGAACAGCTTGTTGCGCAAGGTGCCTTCGGCGTATTCGCGCTTGAACAGGCCGCGGGCCTGCAACTCCGGCACCAGCAGATCGACCACGGCGACGAAGGTTTCCGGGGCGACCACGCTGGCCAGGTTGAAGCCATCGACACCGGTTGCCTCGACCCACTCCTGCAACTGGTCGGCGACGGTCTGCGCCGAGCCCACCAGCACCGGGCCGTCGCCACCGATGGCGCAGTAATCGGCAATTTCGGCGGTGGTCCAGGTGCGGCTCGGGTCGGCGCGGGTGAAGGCTTCCACCGCCGACTGGATGGCGTCGCTCGGCACTTCACGCAGCACCTGTTCCGGGTCGTAGCGGGAAAAGTCGATCCCGGTCCAGCCCGACATCAAGGTCAGCGCGCCCGTGGCGCTGGCGTACTCGCGGTACTCGCGCAGGCGGGCCAGGGCCGCCTCGTCGGTCTCGGCGACGATCACCGTGAGCTGTTCGAGGATGACGATATCGTCCGCCGCACGTCCGGCGGCCACTGCGGCGGCGCGGAACTCGTCCACCTGTTTCTTCAGCACCGCCTTGCTCGGCGCGGCGACGAACACGCATTCGGCATTGGCCGCGGCGAATGCCCGGCCACGGCTCGACGCGCCGGCCTGGTAGAGCACCGGGGTGCGCTGCGGCGACGGCTCGCAGAGGTGGAAACCGGGCACCTTGAAGTAGGTGCCATCGTGGTCGATGCCGTGGACCTTGGCCGGATCGGCGTACACGCCGCTGTCGCGGTCGGCGCGCACGGCGTCCTCGTCCCAACTGCTTTCCCACAGCTTGTAGCAGACCTGCAGGTATTCCTCGGCCAGCGCATAACGCTGGTCGTGGGACAGTTGCTCACGCTGGCCGAGGTTGCGCGCGCCACTGCTCAGGTACGAGGTGACGATGTTCCAGCCGGCGCGGCCCTGGGTCAGGTGATCGAGGGTGGACATGCGCCGGGCGAACGGAAACGGGTGCTCGAACGACACCGAAGCGGTGACGCCGAAGCCCAGGTGCTCGGTGGCCGCGGCCATGGCCGGTACCAGTTGCAACGGGTCATTGACCGGCACCTGGGCGCCGCTGCTCAGGGCCGCGTCGGCGTTGCCGCCATAGACGTCATAGACCCCCAGCACATCGGCGATAAACAGGCCGTCGATACGGCCGCGCTCCAGGTTTTTCGCCAGCTCGACCCAGTAATGGATATCGGTGTAGCGCCGCGACTGGTCGCGGGGGTGCCGCCAGAGACCGGGCGACAGGTGCCCGACGGTGTTCATGGCAAAGGCGTTGAGACGAATCTGCTTGGACATGGCCGCACCCTAGTTCCAGTCGTGACGCGGCGGCTTGATGCCGTTCAGCGCCCAGTTGCCGACCAGGTGGTACTTCCAGCGCACCGGGTCGTGCAGGGTGTGCACCCGGGCGTTGCGCCAGTGGCGGTCGAAGTTGTGTTTGGCCAGCGACGAGCGGGTGCCGCCCAGTTCGAACAAGCGGTTGGTGGCTTCGATAGCGGCTTCAGTGGTCAGCACCTTGGCCTTGGCCACGGCCACCGAGGCGGCGGCGACGTTGTCTTCGTCCGGCGCCGGCTTGGCCGCGTCGAGCACCCAGCCGGCCCGTTCCAGCAAGGCTTCGGCGGCTTCCTGGCGGATCTCCAGCGAGCCGACCTGAATGATGGTCAGCGGGTCGTCGCCGGCTTTTTCCACCTGAGCATCGACCCACGGACGGGCGTGCTCGCGGACGAAGGTGATGGTGTCGTCCAGCGCGGCGCGGCCGATGCCGGCGTCGATGGCGGCGGTGGTCAATTGGGCGAACGGCCCGGCCAGGGTCGGGCTTTCATAGGACCGGTAGCTGGCGAACAGGTGGAAGGCCGGCACCCGCAGGCCGTCGGCGATCACCGTGCCGCTGGAGGTGGTGCGCTGGCCGACGCTGTCCCAGTCATCCACCACCACCAGACCCGGCGTGCCGCGCTGGACGAACGCCAGTTGGGCGCGGTCCTGATCGTCCAGGGCCAGCACGCCGATCCAGTGGGCGTAGAGCGAGCCGGTGCAATAGCCCTTGCGCCCGTCGATGCGGTAGCCGTCGCCTTCAGCGACCAGGCGGGTGCGGATGTCCTGGACCGTCTTGCCGCCGGTTTCCGACAGCGCATTGGCGAAACGATGGCCCTTGAGCACCAGATCGAAGAAGAAGCGCTTCTGCTCTTCGCTGCCTTGCAGGCGGATGTCTTCCAGCAGGCAGTAATGGTTCTGCGGGATCTGGCCGAGGGACGGGTCGGCGGCGGAGACGATGGCGATCACCTTGGCCAGCGTCGCGAACGACACCTCGGCACCGCCGTAGGTGCGCGGCACGGTGATGCCCCACAGGCCGCTGTTGGAAAACGCATCGACCACATCCGCCGGCACCTGCCGCGTGCGGTCACGCTCGGAGGCGCCTTCGCGCAGCAGCGCGGCGATACGGTGAGCGACGGCGATGGCTTCGGCGTCGTCGCGGATAAGGTGCGCATCCGGCTGGCGAATGTCGTAGAGGGCGGAAACGGCAGGTGTGGACATGGATGTTCCTTGGTCCTGAGTACATGGATACCCAGGGCTAGAGCACAAGCCATGCCAACGGCTTAAGTCCTTTGTTTTCAGCCGGTTAGGAAATATTCAAGACAGCCGGAAAGGACTGCCGGACAGCAAAGTGTTGGCCAGGTGTTGGTGGGTGAACAGTTGGGTGGGGGACATCATCAGATACATGGCGGCGATGGTCAGGCGCGCATGCCGTGGTTTTTGCGGTGCCCATGAATCGCTGGCAAGCCCGCTCCTACAGGGATCAATGCTATCAAGGCTTGCGCCGGACCGGTGGGAGCCGGCTTGCCGGCGATGGGCGGCTACCCGGGCATCCGCCACGACCGTACGGCGCCTGGCAAGGACAAACACTGAACGTCTGGAAAAACCGCTGTCTCCAATGTTCAGGACCCTCGCGCACCGGGCGCGAACAGGAGACTGCCGCCATGAAAGCTCATTTCGTCAAACTCATGACTCACCCGGATTACGCCTGGGTGGATATCCGCAGCGAAGAAGAACGCCAACCCCGCCACTACCTGCCGCACCTGCTGCTGTGGGCGTTGTTGCCGGCGGTGTGTCTGTTCATCGGCGTGACCTGGACCGGCTGGAGCCTGGCCGACGCCGACCGGGTACGGGTCAGCGTCGCCAGCGGCCTGCAACTGAGCGTGCTGCTTTACGTCACCACCCTGCTCGGCACCATGATCATGGGCGGGTTCATCCGCTGGATGTCGCGCACTTTCGACGCCCGGCCGACGCTGAACCAGTGCATCGGTTTCGTCGCCTACACCACCACGCCGTACTTCCTCGCCGGCATCGCCGGGCTTTATCCCAATCGCTGGCTGGCGGTGGCGGCGCTCGGCGCGGCCGGGGCCTACGCCACCTACTTGCTGTTCGTCGGCCTGCCCAAGTTCATGCGCCTGACCCAGGACCGCGGCTTCCTCTACGCCGCCTCGGTCTGGGGCGTTGGCCTGCTGGTGCTGGTGACCATTCTGGTGAACATGATCCTGTTCTGGTTCAACGTGCTGGAGCCCGAGTACCTGCGCCCGGCGACGTTGCCGTAGGAGCGAGCTTGCTCGCGAAGCTCGCGCCTGCATCGCCTGCCTACCTCACCCCTTGCTCGATGCTGTAGTGAAAGGTGTTTTTCACGCCGGGCACTTCCACGGCCCGGCCATCGACTACCCGGGGCTGGTACTTGAACGTCCTGGCTGCCTGCAACGAGGGTTGGGCGAACCACGGGTGGCAACCGTCCAGCACGCGCGGATCGCGGACCCGGCCCGAGGTGTCGACGGTGTAGCTGACCGTGCAATCGCCCTGCACGCCCTTGTCCAGCGCGCGCTGCGGATAGTCCGGGGCCTGCTTGCTGATGGGCAGGTACTGTGAACTGGCAGCCGCGGCGCGGGCACGTTCATCCGCGGCACGCCGTTCAGTGGCCAGACGCTGCGTCTCCCGCGCCTCGGCCGCCTCGCGCGCCGCTTGCTCCTGTTGCACTCGCGCCTGTTCCTCATGCTGCCGGGTTTCGTCGCGACGGCGTTGCTGCTCGGCGACACGTTCCTGGCGGCGCACGTCGGCTTCGCGCTGCTGCTCACGCTTGAAGGCCAGTTCGGCCGCGCTGGGCGGCACCGGGGCTGGCGGCGTCAGCACTTGCGGCGGCGGTGGTGGCGGCTCGATCGCGGCGGCGGGCTCGGGCACGGCCACTGCGGGCACCACAGCTTCAACCGGCTCAACTGGCGCCGACGGCGGCAGGCTGACCAACTGGGTGGTGATCACCGGCACCACCGGCGTCGGCAAGCGCGGCGTGTAGTCATGCCCCAGCAAGACCACCGCCAGAGCCGCATGCAGGGCGACGGCAATGCCCGCCGCGCCGACATGGCCGCGCCAGCGCGGCAGGTTGAAGGACGGCGCGCTGACCGGCAGCGCAAGGCTCAGGCTGCTCATGCTCAAGGCTCCTCGGTGATCAGCCCGAGGCTGGTCACACCCCCGCGCTGCAATTCGGCAATGCCCGCCACCACCCGGCCATAGTCGGCGCCATGGTCGGCGCGCACATAGACCTGGGTATCGCCACGCCGGGCGATGATCTGGCCGACCTTGTCGCGCATTTCCTCAAGGCTCACGGCGCTGTCGCTCTGGCCCTCGATCTTCAGGTCGGGGCCAATGTTCCAGTAGAAGCTGCCGTCGTTTTTCACCGAGAGGGTCAGCACTTGCCGCTCGCTGTCGGCCGGCAGCGCCTGGGCGGCGACCTTGGGCAAGTCGAGCTTGACGCCCTGCACCAGCATCGGCGCGGTGACCATGAAAATCACCAGCAAAACCAGCATCACGTCGATATAGGGCACTACGTTCATTTCCGCCTTGGCGGCGTGTTTGCGCTGGGGTTTGACCAACATGGGGACGCTCCTTTCAGGCCACCGCGGCGATGTTCGCGGTGCAGTGCAGGCGTTTGTGCAAGCGCGCCTGCAATTCGTTGGCAAAGCTGTACTGGCGCGCGCTGAGGGTCTGGCCGCGGGCGCTGAAGCGGTTGTAGGCCATCACCGCTGGAATCGCCGCGAACAAGCCGATAGCGGTGGCGATCAGCGCTTCGGCAATGCCCGGCGCCACGGTGTTGAGGGTCGCCTGCTGCACTTGGGACAGGCCGAGGAAGGCATTCATGATTCCCCACACCGTGCCGAACAGGCCGATATACGGGCTGACCGAACCGACCGTGGCGAGAAACGCCAGGCCCTGGTCGAGGCGCTCGTCCTGTTCGGCGAGCGACACGTACAGGCTGCGTTCGACGCCTTCGAGCACGCTGTCGCTGGCGATCTGCGGCTGACGCTGCAACTGCGAGAACGCCTGGTAGCCATCGAGGAAGATCCGCTGCAGCGGCGTTTCTTCTTCGCCATCGCGGCCCTTGGCCTGGCTTTCGCGGTACAGCAGGGCCAGGTCGCCACTGGCGCGGAAACGCTGGAGAAACGCGTCGGACTGCCGCTCGCTGCGACGCAGGCTGACCCCGCGCTGGACGATCAGGTACCAGCTCAGCAACGAGGCCAGCACCAGGCACAGCATCACGGCCTGCACCACCAGGCTGGCGTCGCTGACCAGGCCCCAGATGCTCATGTGTTCGGTTGCAGCTTGCATGTCTTGCTCCTTGGCCCCGCGTCGGCGGGGCGATCACTCGATTTGATGTCCGGCGTGTTGCCGGCTGATGACAGTCGCTCAGTCGAGCTTCAGGGCCTCGGCGACCTGGCTCCAGCCGATGTACTTGAAGTTCTGCCGGCCTTCGGGCATACGCTTGCGCCCGTCCTGCACCACCAGCAGGCCCTGGCTCCAGGGGCCGCCGAGGTTGACCGAGGTCAGGTCGAGGCCGTCAGTCTGCGAGGCGCCGTCGATGCCGAGCCCGGCATTGAGGCCGATGCTGAACGCCCCGCGCAGGCGGTACGGCGGGCTGGCTTCGACCACCACGTAGCGGTCGTTGCCCTGGCTGGAAATCACCAGGTAGTCGCGCTGCTTGCCCTGATAGAAGCCCAGCCCTTCGATATCGGCCTTGATCGGGCCACCGACGCCGATCACTTTCTCCAGCGTGGCGGGCGCGTCGGCGCGGGCGTCCAGGGCCCAGACTGCCTTGTCTTCCTCGCCGATAAACAGGCGCTGGCCACGGTCGTCGGCAACGCAGCCTTCCGGTTGCGAGGCGGTGGCGAAGCGGCGCACCAGTTCGCCGCGCAACTCGCCCCCCAGGGCACTCAGGCGGTACTGGAGGAAGCTGCCGTCCTTGTCGTTGGCGATGGCGTACAGGGCGCCGCCGCTGTCCTTGAACATGCACAGGCCGTAGATGTCCTTGAGCGGCGTGGCGACCTCGCCGAGCACGCTGACCTCGCCGGTCTTCGGCTCGATGGCGAAGACGTGCAGGCTGTTGTTGTCACGGTTGCTGGCCACCGCCAAGTCCACCTCGCGTTCGCCAAGGTGGAAACCGTTGCGCACATCGACGTTGTTGACCCGGCCGATACGCAGGTCCTGCAGTTGCCGGCCTTGCAGGTCATAGACCAGCAACCCGCCCTTCTTGTCGGTGCCCAGCACCCGGCTGAGTGCCGGGTCGGCGGCGTTGACCCAGATCGCCGGGTCGTCGGCGGCGTCGCCAAAGCTCGGCACCGGTTCGGTCTGTACTTGCGCCGGCAATACCGGGATGGCCGCTGCCGGCGTGACGGCGGGCAAGGTCCAGTCGAGGCGCGCGCGGCGTTGGCCTTCGTCATCGACGATCAACAGTTCCAGGCCCTTGGCATCAGGGCGCACGCTCAGTTGCTCGGGCGTTTTCAGTTCCGCCAGCGGCAGCACCGCCTCGGTCTGCCAGGTGATGCCGGTCTGGCGGTACAGGTGCAGGGTCGCGCTCACCGGGTCCAGCGCCAACAGGCCGCCCGGCACCAGGGCCATGCCGGCGCTGCGCTTGCCGATCCCGCCGAAAGGCGCGCGCAGGTCCACCGGGCGGCGCTGCAACGGCGCTTCGGCGGCGGCGCCATAGCGCCACAGGCCGAGGTTTTCTTCGTTGACGTAGAGGCTGTCGCTGGTGTCGTCGCTCTGGCAGTACTCGCTCAGGGGCGGCAGGCTCAGACCCCGCACGCGCTGCGCGGCGGCCAATGGCTGGTCAGCGCTTGCCACCAGCCACTGCTCGCCGACGCCCTCGGCACCGAGCAGGAAGACGAAGCTGTTGCGCGCGCTGTCGCGGTACAGGCACAGGCCCTCGATGGCGAAATCGCGCTTGGGCAGGTACAGCGGCGTGCTCCAGCCCGTGTCGCGCTGAAGCCGGACCAGCAACGCCTGCTGGCGTTTAGTGTCGAGGCTGGCGACCAGCAGGCCAGTGTTGTCGAGGCGCTGGTCCAGCCCTTTGAAGCGGCCTTCCAGTTGGCTCAGCACCTGGCCGTCGGCTTTCAGCAGTTGCAGGCCGTGCTTGCCGGCCACAAGGCGGTCGGCACCGGGCCAGAACACATCGTTGGCCAGCAGCCGGGCATTTTCCGGGCTGCCGGGCAGGCGCTCGCCGAGGCTCAGCGCCGGTTGCGCCGAGGCCTGGGCCACGGCCATCGTCAGCAACAGGCCGCTCAACAGGGTGTAGGGTCGTGCGTTGAACATGTGCGGTTCTCATGGGCAGCCCGCACCACTGCCCATCAGGGCAGCGGCGCGGGCGAAGCGGTCAGAAGTGGGTCAGGGTCAGGCCGAGCTTGTAGGTCGGGCCGTACTCTTCGTACTGGGAATTGAACGAGCGGCGTCCGGTGTAGGTGTAATAGGACTCGTCGGTGATGTTCTGCGCTTCGAAGGTCAGTTGCAGGTCCGGGGTGAGGAAGTAGCCGGCCTTGAAGTCGACGAACAACTGGTCGTCGGCGTACAGGTCATGGGCCTTGTCATCCACCGCGGCCACTTCGGCCAGGAAGCTGGATTTGTAGTTGGCCGCGAGGCGCAAACTGAGCTTGTCGTCTTCCCAGCCGAGGGTCAGGTTGCCGACGGTGTCGGACTGGTTCGGCAGGTCGATGCGCCGGCTCAGGCCTTGGCCGTCGATCTCGGCGCGGGATTTACTCAGGGTCAGGTTGCCGCCCAGCAGCAGGCCGTTCCACGGCGCCGGCAGCCAGTCGAACTTCTGCGAGTAGGCCAGCTCAAGACCGTAGAGTTTCGCGCTCTGGCCGTTGGCGTAGGTCTTGGCTTCGTCGAAGTCGACCCACTCGCCGCTGCCGGCCAGGTCGGTGTTGTAGACGAAGTTGTCGATGTCCTTGTAGAACACGTAGGCCGAGAGCACGCCGGCGCGGCCCAGGTAATGCTCGATGCCGAGGTCGAGGTTCATCGACTCCAGCGGCTTGAGGTCCGGGTTGCCGAAGCTCGCCTCGCCTTCGCTGTCATCGATCATGAAGCCCGGCGCCAACTGGCCGAAGGTCGGGCGCACCACGCTGTGGGTCCAGGCCGCGCGCAACTGGGTCTGCGGGGTGAACTGGTAGCGGGCGTGCAGCCCCGGCAGCCAGTGGTCATAGCGCTTGCGACTTTGCGTCGGGCTGTATTCGCCGTCGCGCAGGCCGGTGCCCTTGGCCTCGAACTCGGTGCCTTCGTAGCGAACCCCGGCGATGAAGCGCCAGGCGTCCACATCGAGGGTGTTCATCAGGTAGGCGGCGTTGATGTCTTCGCTCATCTGGAAATCGTTGATGCGCGACTCTTCTTCGTCGTAGAAGGCGTTGCGGTCGAGGCCGCCGATCAGGTCCTTGATCGCGCCCGCGCTGATGCCGTTGCCGAAGTTGCCAAAGGCGTAATCGACCTTGCCGCTCTGGAAGCCGTCGAGGGTGATGTCGTCGAAGTCGTCGTAGACCCAGACGTCGGTGTCGCTGCGCTTGTCGCGGCGGCTGGCCTTGGCGCCGAACTTGACCTGGGCGCTGTTGCCGCTCAGTTCATAGTCGCGGGCCAGGTCGAAGCGGATGTTCTTTTCCTCGTCGCTGGAGTTGGCTTTCTCCCACTCCACCTTGTCGAGGCTGAACGCCTGCGGGTCGTAGAAGGCCGAGCCGGTGCTGAGGCGCGGCTTGCGCGTGCCGTCGAATCCGACGTCGGCGAAGTCGCCTTCGAACTTGGCGTTGGCGATGCCGCCCGGGTCGTTCTCGCTGGACTTGCTGTAGCCGACCTGGCCGCTGAGGGTCCAGGCGTCGATCAGGCGTTCGCCGCCGAAAACGTAGGACTGGATTTCCTGGGTGTCTTCGCGGGACTTCAGCGCCCGCCAGCCTTCGCCGTCGCCGCGCTCGCCGGACAGTTGCGGGTCTTCGAACTCGATGCCGGCGGCGTTGCGCGTCTCGGTGTCCTTGAAGCGGCTGTAGAGGGTGCGCAGGTAATAGCTGGAGAAATCGTCCGGCCGGTAATCGAAGTTGAGCCCGGCACCGGTGCGCTCGCGGCGGATGCGATAGTCGCGCTGCTCGGCTTCTTCCAGGCGCGGCTGGCCGTCGTCGAAGTCCCAGGCGCCGCTGGTTTCAACGTTGTCCGAGCCGAAATCGCGTTGCTGCCAACTGAAGGCCGCGGCCACGCCGAAGTTGTCGATGCCGTCGCCGAGGCTGAACTTGTTGCTGAAGGCGCCGGAGAATTTCGGGCTGTCCTGGCGGGTGTTCTTGTCGTGGCTGGCTTCGCCGCTGAAGGTGTAGAACAGCCCCGGATGGTCGTAGGCCGAGAGGCTTTCCACCTCGATGGTGCCGCCGAGCGAGTTGGCGTCCATGTCCGGGGTCAGGGTCTTGACCACCGACAGCGACTGCACCAGCTCGGTGGGCAGCACGTCCAGCGCCACGGCGCGGCGATCGCCTTCCGGGGCCGGCAACAGGGTGCCGTTGATGGTCACGCTGTTGAGGTCCGGGCCGATGCCACGCACGCTGACGAAGCGGCCTTCGCCCTGGTCGCGCTCCACCGACAGGCCGGGAATGCGCTGCAAGGCTTCGGCGGCGTTGTCGTCGGGCAACTGGCCGACGGCGTCGGCGTGGACCACGCTACGCACGGTGTCGGAGGCTTTCTGCTCCTTGAGCGCCTGGTCCATGCTGGCGGCCTGACCGACCACATTGACGTGCTCGACCTTGTCTTCGGCGAAGGCCGGCAGGCTGGCGCCAATGGCCAGGCTCAACAGGCTGATCTTGAATCGCCGACGGTTGTCTGCGGGCTTGACGGTAACCACGATAACGCTCCCCCTGAAGTCCATCCGCCACGTCGGGGCGGAAACTGCAGGGCACGCTAGGGGTGGTGTGTGGCAGATCTGTGACAGGGATTTTCGTGGCGGTCGGATCGGGGCTTTTTTACCGGATTTTGCCGGTGTTCTGGGCTGAAATGACCTCCTTGGGGAACAGCGCTTCATCGATGGCACGCCAGCTCCCTCACGGTACGGGCATGCTCAGAACCCTGTGGGCGCTGGCTCGCCAGCGATGAGGCCCGAACAGATCCCGCAAAAAACCAACATATTTTTCACATCTGCCACCACCCAAATAGACCCCCTCCCCTGTAACCCAACCGTCATTCGCCTTTGTTTCCTTGGCCGCCAATACCCATCGATCAAGGATCTTTCATGTCCCGCTTGAGCCTGCTGGCCCTCGCCCTCGCCACCTGCCTCGGCCACGCCGTTGCCGACCCGCTGCCCCACTCCCCCGGCGCGCCCTATGCCGCCAGCGGCCTGGCCGACCGGATCGTGCTGACTCCCGGCGCCAACCCGGCGCGGGAAATGGCCGTGACCTTCCGTACCGACACCCGCCAGGACGTCAGCCAGTTGCAACTGGCGCCGGCGCTGGACGGCCCGCAACTGGAGAAACGCGCCCGCCTGCTGGAAGGCAACAGCCAGGCGCTGGACACCGAGAACGGCGCGGCGCTCTACCACCAGATTCGCCTGACCGACCTGCAACCGGACAGCGCCTATGCCTATCGGGTCAAGGGCGCCGAGGGCTGGAGCGAGTGGCTGCAGTTCCGCACCGCCGCCGAAGGCTTCAAGCCGTTCCGTTTCATCTACCTCGGCGACACCCAGAACGACATCCTGTCCATCGCCTCGCGCAGCGTCCGCCAGGCCCTGCACGCCACCGCCAGCCCGGCGCTGGTGGTGCATGCCGGCGACCTCACCTCGCAGCGCGACGACCTGGTGCATGACGATGAATGGGGCGAATGGAACCAGGCCGGTGGCTTTCACTACGCCGGCGTCCCGCAGGTGGTGGCCGCCGGTAACCACGAGTACCTCGACAGCCTCAACCCCGACGGCAGCGAAGGCCGCACCCTCGGCCCGCACTGGGCCAAACAGTTCGCCCTGCCGAACAACGGCGTGGCCGGGCTGGAAAGCACCACCTACGTCACCGACTACCAGGGCGTGCGCTTTATCGTCCTCGACGGCACCGCCGCCCTCGACCTGAACACCCTCGACCAGCAAAGCCAGTGGCTGGAACAGCGCCTCAAGGAAAGCAAGGCGCGCTGGAAGGTGGTGGTCACCCATCAACCGATCTTCACCTGCGCCCGGCCGCAAGACACCGAACCGCTGAAAGCCGCGTGGAAACCGCTGTTCGAACGCTATTCGGTGGACCTCGTGCTGCAAGGCCACGACCACTGCTACAGCCGCCTGAGCAACGAAAACGGTCGCGCCGCGGCGAAACAGGCACGCGCCGCCGGCAAGGTGCAGGGGCCGGTGTACATGGTCTCGGTGGCCGGTTCGAAGATGTACGGCGTCAACGACCGCGCACGTAAACAGCCGGACCGCAGCGCCGAGGAAACCCAGCTCTACCAGACCGTCGAAGTCGGCGCCTCGCGCCTGGAAGTGCGCAGCTTCACCGCCAGCGGGCGGCTGTATGACGCCTTCGACCTGACCCGCGACAAGCAGGGCCGCAACCGCCTGAGCGAGCCGGCCAGACAACTGCCGGCGGAGCGCTTCTGCAACGGCGCACAAGGCCCGGACCAATTGCCGTGCAAGTCGCGGGACAAGAGTCTGTAACAGCGTTGTGATATCGGTCGGGCACGCTGGGCGGGCCCGGCCCGGAGACCTTCATGAAATCACTGCTGAAACTGCACACCCTCACCTTCGTCGGCCTCGCCGTCGCGGCCAACCTCGGCCTGCAGCTTTACCTGGCCTTCGGCGAGGTAAAACCGTGGGACCAGATCAACTGGATGGACGTGATCGGCGAAGGCGGCTCGGGACTGATCTGGCTGATCTGGCTGGTGATGCTGATGCGCAGCCGCCCCGCCGGGCGGGTCACCCGCATGCTCGCCGTGGGCATGGCTTGCGTATGTTTTTCCTGGTGGATGGACGTGCTCGACGAGTTCATCCGCCTGGCTCCCGGCGCGGTCTGGGACAACTGGCTGGAAACCGCGCCGATGCCGGTGGGCCTGGTGCTGGTGACCTTCGGCATCTATCACCTGCATCAGGAACAACAGGCGATCAACGCGCAGATGAGCAAACGCGAGGGGCTGTTTCGCGAGCATTTGCTGTTCGACAAACTCACCCCGCTGGGCGGCGCCCAGTACCTGCGCCAGCACGTGCAACGGGCGCTGGAGCAGGCCGGTCGCGAGGAACAGCCTCTGTCGCTGGTGGTGCTGGATATCGACGATTTCAGCGCGGTGAACCTGCTCCACGGCGAAGCCGAGGGCGATCACCTGCTGCAAGTGCTGGCGCAACTGCTGCTGCTCAACCTGCGCCAGCAAGACGTGCTGTGCCGCCTGGCCGGCGACCGCTTCGTGGTGGTGATGCCCAACACCGGCGAAACCCAGGCGCGTTGGCTGGCCGATGAGCTGCAACAAGCGGTGGCGAGCCTGGCCCACAAGACCCGCCGCCACGGCGAGCGCCTGCACCTGCGCGCCAGTGTGGCGGTGGCCATGGCTTATGAAGACGATGTGGAAAGCCTGCTCAAACGGGTCAACCTGGGCATTGCCAAAGCCAAGCGGCAGACGCCGCGCAAGGGGGCGGCATGAGCGGCTACGAGCGTGACCAGCGCTTTATCGTCGGCCACTTCCAGCCCGCGGCGCTGATCGACCTGGCGCTGTCCCGGGGTATCGACAGCCACCGCCTGCTGCGCGGTTGCGAAGTGTTCTACGAGGACATCAGCCAGGGCCGGGCGAAGTTCAGCCAGGAGCAATTCCTGACCCTGATCGACAACGCCCGGCGCCTGCTGGATGCCGACGACAGCGCCTTCCTGTTCGGCCAGCGCCTGCTTCCCGGTCATTACGGCGAAGCCAGCCAGACCCTGCTGCACGCCCGCGACCTGTACCAGGCGCTGGAAAACCTCTGCGAATTCCACAGCCTGCTCAGCCCGTTGCTGACGCCGCGGCTGTTGCTGGAAGAACACTATCTGCACCTGTACTGGCAGGACGGTTGCGGTGCCGGCAACCAAGGGCAGTTTCTCGGCGAAGCCTGCCTGAGCGCGGTGCTGGCGATGAGTCGACGGCTGACTGGCGAACACCTGCCGTGGCGCATCCAGTGCGCCTGGAGCGAACCGCGGCATATCGAACAGTACTGGGTGTACCTCGGCGAAGAGGTGCGTTTCGATGCGCAACTGACGTTGTTGTCACTGCCGCGCGAATACCTGCATCGGCCACTGCCCGACGTCGCCACCACCCCGGGGCTGGTGGCGCGCCAAGCCTGCCTGGAGCAACTGGCTGCGCTGGAGGGCGGCGCGAGCTTTCTCGACCGCCTGTACGATCACCTGCACAGCCATATCCACGAACCGATCAACCTTGATCGCGTGGCGGCGGCGTTCGGCATGAGCCCCACCACCCTCAAGCGCAAACTGCACAAGCACGGCACCCATTTCCAGCAGCAACTGGACCTGGTGCGCCGGCATGTGGCGTTGTACCTGTACCAGATGAAGGGCTATACCAACGAAGAGGTGTGCAACTACCTGAGGTTCAGCGACACCACCAATTTCCGGCGCTCGTTCAAGCGCTGGACGGGATTGACGCCGAGCGGGTTGGCGCGGTGGTTTGGGTGACGGCGGATCAGGCTGCCTCATCGTTCCTTGCAGGACTGCTCGACGAAGAACCCTGGACAGCACGCCCCCCGACAACTCGTAAGACCAGGCCTCGAAGGTGAAGCTTTCTCCGGTCAGCCGATCATGCAAGCCCCTCCTGACCATGAACCACAATATCCAGCCCCTCACCCACCGCAGGCGCCTGGAAATGCCGGGTGATCAGCTCGAATTCAGCATCGGTGGCTGCAAAGTCGTGCTCGCCATGCGCATTGCGCGCATGCAGGCGGGTGCGGCAGGTGGCGTCGTCCTGTTCGAGGTAGTGCAAGGTGTGATGGACGCCCGCTGTCCGCGCCAGGCTCAGCAACCAACTGCGGTCAGCGACGGTGTTGGCGGGAAAATCCAGAACCACCGTGACACCCGTCCGCAACAGGTCGATGACCAGCGGCCCCAGTACCGCGCGAATCCGTCGGGCGCGGTCGAGGTAGTCGGTTACCGAACGGATCTCGTCGGGATACAAACGCGAAAGCCAGTGATCTTCGCTGATCAGCAGCGCGCTGTGCTCTGCCACGAGGTGTTTGGCGAGGGTGGATTTGCCAGAGGCGATCTTGCCGCACAGTAGGTGAAGGTGCGTCGAGGACATGGGCACGGCTCCTTGTGTCGAGCCAGTGATGATGCACAAGGCCGGCCGGGTGGGCAAACCCGGCCGGCCTCGTTCCGGCATTACAACGCCGGACGCACCTTCTGCACCCACTCCTGCACGCTCGGCCGCTGCCACTGACGCGCCGCGTACTCCTTCAGCCCAGCCGGCACCGGGTCGCCATTGAGGATCAGGCGGTTGAGCATCACCGCCAGTTCGACATCAGCAATCGACCACTCGCCGCACAGGTATTCGGCACCTTCCGCCAGCAAGGTTTCCGCCACGTTGATCAGTTTCTTCGCCGCCGCGACGCCCTCCGGCGACAGCGGCCCGGCCTTGACGCCATAGAACACCACCAGCGTCGAACGCTCCTGGCGGATCGGCAGCAGGTCGCTGCGCAGCCACGCCTGGACTTGCCGCGCCCTCGCCCGCTGCGCGGTGTCTTTCGGGTAGACCGCGATCTGCGGATGGCGCTCTTCCAGGTACTCGGTGATGGCCGAGGACTCGGACAGGGCGAAGCCTTCGTCGATCAGCGTCGGCACGCGCTGGGTCAGCGACAGGCGGGTGTAGTCGTCCGAGAGGTTCTCGGACCAGTCGAGATCGACCAGCGCCGTTTCGAACTCAAGGCCCTTCTCCCGCAGCGTCACATAGGCGGACATGGCGTAAGGACTGGTGAAGCGGGCGTCAACGAAGAGCTGTAGCGGCGAGCGAGACATGACAGGAACTCCTTCTGCGATGCGCTCACGCTAGGGGGTTCGCCGGCAAAAATAAAATTCAAGATATTCATGGGGGCATTCCTCGCTGGAATGCAAGGGCGGTACAGTGCGCGCGTTGTCTGGCTCGAACGCGTTTATCAGCGTTTCAGACCGACAACACCGGTGCTCAAACCCAACAAGGAACAGCGCGAATGGACGTCGAACACAACCTGCCCCTCATCATCGCCGCAGCCCTCAGCCTGCTCGCCGCCATGCTCCATTTGGGGGTGATCATCGCCGGGCCCGCCGGTTACCGCCTGGCCGGCGCGGGGCAGCGGTTTGTTCGCGCCGCCGAGAAAGGCTATCGGTTTCCGGCCATCGTCACCCTGGGTATCGCCCTGGTTCTGGCCAGTTGGGCGGCCTACGCCCTGGCCGGCGCGGGGGTGATCGGCGCGCTGCCGCTGCTGCGGCCGGCGCTGTGCGTCATCACCCTGGTTTATCTGTTCCGCGGGTTGGTGGGGCCGTTCGTGCTGCTCAACGATGGCCGCAGCCTGCGCTTCGTCATTATCAGTTCGGCCCTCTGCACCGGCATCGGCCTGGTGCATGCCATCGGGCTGGTGCAGGTGTGGGGACAGATCAGTTAACTAGCGGGGTTCCTGCTGGCTCTTCCAGCGCTCCAGATTTTCCGTCACCCACTGCTCCGGCAGCGGTCCGGCAACGATTTCGCGCATTTTCTGCGCCAGCCGCGCGCGCAGTTCCGGGCGATTGCACGGCGAGTCATGGGACAGCGCCAGGTACAGCCCTTCGCTGGAAACCGGCGGGTCGAGCACCTTGAGTTTGTCTTCCATGCCCAGGGTGCGGCTCAGCGCCATGCCGGGATACTGCTCGTAGATCACGTAGTCGTTGCGCTTGAGCAGCAGTTTCTGGAAGGCCTGGCTGGCGCCGGGCACCGCTTCGAGGTTGAGGTGGTCCCTGGCGTAGTCATCGAACTGCTGACCATGGCTGTTGCTGACCAGCGTCCCGCCCTTGCGCCCCTTGAGGTCCTCCCAGGTGCGATAGACAAAGCCGTCATCCTGACGCACCCAGACCACGCTCGGCGTGTACAGGAACGCGGGCTTGATGAAGTCCATGCTTTGCTGGCGCACTTCGGTGAGGAAATAGCCGGCCAGCAGGTCGACACGGCCGGTGCGCGCCTCTTCCTGGGCGCGGGACCAGGGACCGGTGTAGCGGACGTCCACTTCCAGTCCCAACTCGCTGGCCACCTGCTTGAGCAGGTCGGCATTGGCGCCGATCAGTTGTCCCGGGTTGTCGGGATCACGCCAGAGATAGGGGGGATATTCGGGGTTACCCGTGGCAGTGAGGTGCTGGCACTGATCCGCGGCCATCGCGGCCGCGGACATCAGCAACAGCACCAGCGACAGCCACAAGGAGCGGCGGTATCGACGCTCGATCATTCACGACCCTCGGCACAGGTGAAATTCGGCGGTTTTCACAGTCTGGGCCAGATATGGCCAGATGCCAGAGTAGCAGTGTGGATCGGCGATAGATTGTCGTATGGCAACAAATGTTTCGGTGAACCATCCTTTTGCGGGCCAGAGGGTGGCCCGCAAAATTGACCACGGCGAAGGGCTTAGCCCTTCAGGCCCGCCGCCTTGGCCCGTGCTGCGTGCAGTTTCTTGTAGCTGTCGATCAGGCGCAGGTGACGGTCCAGCCCTTCCAGCTTCATGCTGGTCGGCGTCAGGCCGTGGAAGCGCAGGCTGCCTTCGACCGAGGCGATTACCGCGTCCATCCGCTCGTTGCCGAACATGCGGCGGAAATTGACTTCGTAGTCGCTCAGTTCCAGCTCGTTGTCCAGTTCCACTTCCAGCACCACGTTCAGCGCCTGGTAGAACAGGCCGCGCTCGACGGTGTTGTCGTTGAATTGCAGGAACATCTCCACCAGTTCCTTGGCGTCGTCGAACTTGCGCAAGGCGACCTGGATCAGGATCTTCAGCTCGAGAATGGTCAACTGGCCCCAGACGGTGTTGTCGTCGAACTCGACGCCGATCAGCGTCTTGATCTCGGTGTACTCGTCCAGCTCGGATTCCAGCAGGCGCTCCAGCAGCGCTTCCAGCGCGTCGTCATCGAGGTGGTGCAGGTTGAGGATGTCTTCGCGGAAGAACAGCGCCTTGTTGGTGTTGTCCCAGACCAGGTCGTCCACCGGGTAGATTTCCGAATAGCCCGGCACCAGGATGCGGCAGGCGGTGGCGCCGAGGTCGTCATACACGGCCATGTACGCTTCCTTGCCCATGCCTTCGAGGATGCCGAACAGGGTCGCGGCTTCGTCGGCGTTGGAGTCTTCGCCCTGGCCGGAGAAGTCCCACTCGACAAATTCGAAATCGGATTTGGCACTGAAGAAGCGCCACGACACCACACCGCTGGAGTCGATGAAGTGCTCGACGAAGTTGTTCGGCTCCATCAGCGCATGGCTTTCGAAGGTCGGCTGCGGCAGGTCGTTCAGGCCCTCGAAGCTGCGGCCCTGGAGCAGTTCGGTCAGGCTGCGCTCCACCGCCACTTCGAAGCTCGGGTGGGCGCCGAACGAGGCGAACACGCCGCCGGTGCGCGGGTTCATCAGGGTCACGCACATTACCGGGAATTCACCGCCCAGCGACGCGTCCTTGACCAGCACCGGGAAGCCTTGTTCTTCCAGGCCCTGGATGCCGGCGACGATGCCCGGGTACTTGGCCAGCACCTCTTGCGGCACATCCGGCAGGGCCAGTTCGCCTTCGAGGATTTCCCGCTTCACGGCGCGCTCGAAGATTTCCGAGAGGCACTGCACCTGCGCTTCGGCCAGGGTGTTGCCGGCGCTCATGCCGTTGCTCAGGTAAAGGTTTTCGATCAGGTTCGACGGGAAGTACACCACTTCGCCGTCGGACTGGCGCACGAACGGCAGCGAGCAGATGCCGCGCTCGATATTGCCGGAGTTGGTGTCGTAGAGATGGGTGCCCAGCAGCTCGCCGTCCGGGTTATAGATCGCGCGGGTGTAGTCGTCGAGGATTTCCTTCGGCAGCGCGTCCTTGCGGCCCGGCTGGAACCAGCGCTCGTTCGGGTAGTGGACGAATTCGGCGTTGGCGATGTCCTCGCCCCAGAACTGGTCGTTGTAGAAGAAGTTGCAGTTCAGCCGCTCGATGAACTCGCCCAGCGCCGAGGCCAGTGCACCTTCCTTGGTCGCACCCTTGCCGTTGGTGAAGCACATCGGCGATTGCGCATCGCGGATATGCAGCGACCAGACATTCGGCACGATATTGCGCCACGAGGCGATTTCGATCTTCATCCCCAGGTCAGCGAGGATGGCCGACATATTGGCGATGGTGTCTTCCAGCGGCAGGTCCTTGCCGAGAATGCGAGTGCTGCTGCCCGCCGCCGCGGCCGGCATCAACAGGGCCTGGGCATCGGCGTCGAGGTTGTCGACTTCCTCGATGATGAACTCGGGGCCGGTCTGCACCACCTTCTTCACCGTGCAGCGGTCGATGGAGCGCAGGATGCCCTGGCGGTCCTTGGCGGAAATGTCCGCCGGCAGCTCGACCTGGATCTTGAAGATCTGGTTGTAGCGGTTTTCCGGGTCGACGATGTTGTTCTGCGACAGACGAATGTTGTCGGTGGGGATATCCCGCGTCTGGCAGTACAGCTTTACGAAGTACGCCGCGCACAGCGCCGAAGACGCCAGGAAATAGTCGAACGGTCCAGGGGCCGAGCCATCGCCCTTGTAGCGGATGGGCTGGTCGGCCACCACCGTGAAGTCATCGAACTTGGCTTCGAGTCGGAGGTTGTCGAGAAAGTTGACCTTGATTTCCATGCGGGATTACCAGAACGGGCTAAACGAAATGGTCGCCAGTATCCGGTTTTTTCCGCGGGAAGCCAGAGAGGATCGTCGGATCAGTGCTCCTTGATGCGCTCCCAGAGGTCCGCGACCTCCTCGACACTGGCGCATTTGACCCGGGCCAGGTCGGTCGGGTAGCTCACGCCGGGGTTCTCGCAAAAGCGCGTGGCGCTGAACTGGCCGTTGCTGGCCCGCAGGATCAGGCCGCTGTCCTGGCACAGCGCGCTGGCCAGATAGAGCACGCCCGGGGTGACCCATTCCGGCTTGAGGTTTTCCGGCGGCTGGCTGATGCCCCACATGCGCGTCTTGGCCACCGGCGACACGGCGTTGACCAGAATGCCGTGCTCGCGGCCTTCCATGCTCAGCGCGTTCATGATGCCGATCTGCGCCATCTTGCCGGCGGCGTAGGCGGTCAGCCCGACCTGGGCGTATTGCGCGTACATGGCGCGGTCGGAGGTGGTCAGCACCACCCTCGCCGCGCCGGAGCGCTTGAGGTGCGGCCAGGCGTGCTTGGCCAGCCAGATCGGCGCGTGGACGTTGATTCCCAGCGAGCGCTCGAGGAACGTCGCGTCCTGCTCCTCGATGGGCTGGTAGCCGACCCAGCCGGCGTTGTGGATCAAAATATCCAGCGCGCCGAAGTGCTCGACGGCCAGTTCCACCAGCGCCTTGCACCCCGCTTCCTCGTCGAGGCGGCCCGCGTGCGCCAGCACCTGCGCGCCATCGGCCTGCAAGGCGCGCACGGCGGCGCTGGCCACCGTTTCGTCGCTGCCCGCGCCGGTGCGATCGGTGCCCAGGTCACTGATGACCACTTTGGCGCCGCGCTCGAGCAACGCTCTGGCATAAGCGAGTCCCAACCCCTGGCCCGCGCCGGTGACGATGGCAACCTTGTCTTTGAACAGCATGTTCCAGTCCTTTGGTAGGTGATTTCTGACTACAGAAACAGATTCGTCCGCTTGTGCAAAGCAGCTTTTACCGATGAAGGCACCGCATCACCCCACGAGAAGAGCCAATTGCGCTGCCTCTCGTCCCACGGGTAGTATTGAGAACGATTCACACTAACATCGGAAACACCGACCCGTGCAATCTCCTCCGTCCGGCAAGCTGGGACGACCCCACCACCGAAGGCTCGCACTCCTACGCCGCCCGCGCCGTGACCATCGGCAAGGGCACCCACGCCCTGAAGGAAATCCCGCAGTCGATCAGCGTGATGACCCGCCAGCAAATGGACGACCAGGGCCTGACCGACCTCAAGGACGCGGCCAACATGACCACCGGCATGGTCGGCGTGCAGGGCGTGGGCAAGGGCATGATCCTCACCTCGCGGGGTTTCCAGATCGATGACTGGCAGTACGACGGCGTGCCCGTCGTGCGCAACACCTATGCGCTGGGCAACTGGGCGACCCAGGACCTGATCTTCTTCGACCGCCTGGAAGTGCTGCGCGGCGCGCGACTACCCGTTCAGCGGCGACTGGAGCCGGGTCAGCACCGGTCTTGGCTTCACCAGCCAGAGCCATACGCTGGGCTACGAACGCTCCTTCGACGTGCCGGGCTACACCGTATGGAATGCTCGCGTCGGCTACCAGCTCACGCCGGAAATCGGCCTGGCGCTGAACGCCAACCACCTGTTCGACAAGCACTACTACACCGCCGGCTACAACCAGCTCGACGGCAACAACAACTTCGGTGATCCGCGCAATGTGATGTTCAGCGTGAAGTACACGCCGGTGTTCTAGAGGCCCGCTGACGCGCTCCCGATCTGCCGATACCCGCCTTGCCGGAATCCAGGATCGGGGGCCGTTCTTCACCGGGGCTCACCCGCCCCGGCTGCGCCCGGACGATGCGGTAATCAATTCAGATCCGTCGCCACGCGGCTGATCGCTTCGACCACCTGCCTGGCCCGCTGCTGGATATCCAGCATGGCCAGACTGGACTGCCCGGCCAGATCCAGGACCTTGCTCGTATGGTCGTGGCTGCGCTGGATCTGGTCCAGGGCATCATCGGCCAACGCGCGGTTCTGCTTGACCACCTCGACGATCTCGCCGGTGGCCTGGGTAGTCCGTGCCGCAAGCTTGCGCACTTCATCGGCGACCACCGCGAACCCGCGCCCCTGTTCACCCGCACGGGCCGCTTCGATGGCGGCGTTGAGCGCCAGCAGATTGGTCTGGGATGCAATCGCGCCGATGGTCTGCACGATTGAGCCGATCACCAGCGACTGCGCCTCCAGCGCCTTCATGGTGGTGGTAACCGACCCCATCTGCTGCGCAATGCTCTCTATGGCCTGGTTCGACTCGGCAAAGATCGTCATCCCCTGATCTGCGCGCTGACCGGTGCTCAGTGATACCTGGTAAGCGAGTTCTGCCGCCTGCTTCACCTGGTTGGCCTTCTCCACCTGGGCGGTGACGAGATTGGCGAACTTGGCGACTTTGTAGACGCGACCACGCACATCCTCGATCGGATTGTAGGTAGCTTCCAGCCAGACAAGCTGCCCGCGGCTGTCGAGACGGCGGAAACGCCCGGCAACGAAGCGGCCTTTATTGAGTGACTTCCAGAATTCCGTGTATTCCGGCGACGCTGCGTCTTCGGCCAGGCAGAACAAACGATGATGCCGCCCCTGGATCTGCGCCAGTGTGTAGCCCATGGCCTTGAGAAACTGCTCATTGGCATCCAGCACCGTGCCGTCGAGTTTGAACTGAATGATCGCGGTCGAGCGCGTCAGTGCGCGAAACATCTCCAGGCCGTCCTTGTCCTGGCGCGGTAACCCGGGTGCAACCGTTCCGTAGCCCTGGAACACGCTATTGCGCTCACGTACCCAGAAAAGGTTCATGACCACGGGCAAGCCGTTGGCACTTCGGCAACGCAGCGGCTGCTCCTGCTCCGCGATGACCAGGGTTGCGCAGCCGGGTTCGAGCAACTCGCTCAAACGCTTGCCGGCCAGGGCCTGTGGCGAGTAACCCAGGGCCTCGGCAAACGCGGGGTTGACCCCGATGAGCACGCCCGATTCATCCACGCGGGCCGATACCAGCCTCTGCTCGAACTGCTCGAACATATCCCGCAGACCCTCGAGTTCTTCTTTGCATTTGAGCAGCGCCTGCTCGCAACGATGATTGAACACAGTACCTCCAGTCCGAACGGGTTTGAAAATCAGGGGGAGCTGGCTTGCACGCGGTTTTTTCCAGCGTGCTTGGCCTTGTACAGATTGCGGTCGGCATGGGTGAGGATGCCCGACGGATCTTCATCCCTGAAAAAAGGCACCAGCCCGGCGCTGAAGGTGAACATGGCCGGTGCCGCGTCACAGCCGCGAACCGCTTCGAGCAGGCGCTCGGCATACGCCTGCGCCTGGTCCGGGTCGACAGTATCGATCACCACCCCGAACTCCTCACCGCCGAGCCGGCCGCTGCAGTAGCTGCCGGGGACGGCGCGCAGGCAATCAGCCAGCGCACACAGCACCTGATCTCCGACACCATGCCCGTAACGATCATTGATCCGTTTGAAATCATCCATGTCGATCATCAAAAAGAAACCGCCAGGACGGGAGGCGACAAACGCTTCGAAGCGCTCCATCAATGCACGCCGGTTCAGCAGTGATGTCAGGTGATCGGTCTCGGCGAGCCGGCGGTAGTGCCGTTCGATATCCAGGCTGGTTTGCAGGGCCTTGATGTAACTGCGGTTGTTGACCCAACCCAGGCACAGCGAGAACACCACGAACAGCTCCAGGTACCACAGGCCGGTCCCCTGCCCTTGAAATCCCGTTGCCGGCCAGATCAGCACCCAGGTCAGGACGCCGCTCACCAGATAGTCCAGCGGCCCGCGGATCAGCAAGGAGGCACCGACCACCGTCAGCACGGCGAACGGCAAGGCGTATTGGGCGTGCAGTAGCGGGTACTCCTCGAAGAGCCGCATGTAACCAAGCACGAAAACCAGCAGGAACATCAGCCCCGTATACCGCCAGACCCGATCGGATTCGGTGAAGGTATGGAGCAGAAACAAGGCCACCAGCCCAGACAACGTACCCCAGGGCGCAGCGCTGCCCAAACGCTCGTTCAAGATCAGGTGGATCGCTAGCCAACTGCCGATTGCCAGCAACTCGGCGGCCACCACGCCGGTGCGCAGCAACAGGCGGATACGCTGGTCATGGTTGGTATGGCAGTCCGCAGCAAGCACAGGAAGCTCAGGATTGCGTGGCATCTTCACCCAGCTCCATGCTGATCCTCGCAACGGCAAAATTGATTGCCATGGTTTGCCTGACCAACGTGGTGAAACCCGGGCACAGCTCCACCAGGTTGCCATAGGTCTTGAAGTAGCCCTTGCTCTCGCCTTCCCTGACCAGGCGCATGACATGAGTGCTGGAAACGCACAACCGGGACGACAATTGCGCATAGGTCGACGACTTGTAGCCCTTGCTCGTCGAGCGAGACTTCAAGGCATCGACATACAGCGCCAACATCGGCAGATGGCCGCCATCCTTGTTGATGATCCATTTCGCCTCAGGCTGCAGGGCGTCGAGCAGGATGTTGGCGTCCAGCAACCTGCGCAGGCCGCGGAAGAAGCAGCGGATGATTTCATCGTCTGTTTTTTTGAAAAGCTCAACAGCGCCCGGCGCCAACGACATGGCAGGGTGCAGGTAACTCTTGATCAGTCGAGCTGCCTCGAACGAGGCCATTTCAGTCGGTGCGTAAGTGCGTTGACGGGCATCCTCCGGGTGAGCCTGCACGTTCATATAACCGGAGATAAAGAAGAACGAAAAATAAGAATCAAGGCTGTTGCGTGACAAATACCCCCTCGCCTCGCAGAACTGCTTGACTTTGGATAACGGCACCAGGTTATCGCTGTAATAAAAACTACACAGCGATAACACAACCATCAGCCGGTCATACTTCAACAGCGCTTTGTAAAAGAAGGGTTTTCTCCGATAGTTCTCAATGATCAGCTCCAGGTGAAGAACGATGGCGTCATCGATATCGGCCTCGACCATGCTGGAAATCGTGTTGTCCAGGTATTCCAGCAGCTCGGTTTTTATCATCAATATTCAGACACCCCTCGGATGATTACATAAAGCCATCGTTCAATAAGGTTTTGAGTATAAATGCTTTTCCGAGTGGCCCACTTTCTCCCCAAAAATGTTCCAGACGCATCCAGACTAATTATTCACCCCGATAAATCAGTACGATTAATACGGTCATAATTATCTGTCACGAGTTGTACCCGATACCGCTGCACACTCACTTTTCGTAAAACTAGGCTTTTCATACAGAGCCTAGGGCGTCCAGTCCACCCCATGCTCCTCCAGATAAACGTCCACCGCCGCGCCCACCGTGGGCTGGAACACATCGCTGCCGATGTGCGCCAGCACTTCCAGGCGCCGCAGCTTGTCCTTCACCGGGTCCTTCATTTCGGCAAAACGCAGCTCAATGCCCGCAGAACGCAAGTACTGCTCAAGCTCGATCAACATGTCCGCCGAGGTGACGTCCACGCTGGTAACCGGCTCCGCGGCGATGACGATCCGGCGGACCTGTGTCGGTGACTGTTCGATGGCCTGCAGCACGCAACTCTGGAACTGCTCGGCATTGGCGAAGAACAGCGGCGCGTCCCAGCGGAACAGCACCAGGCCCGGTACCCGGCGAGCATCGGGATAGCGGCTGATGTCGTGGTAGCCGCGAATCCCGGCGACCCGCCCGAGCACCGCGTAATGCGGGCGCCAGCCGTCCCAGAGAAACTCGATCACGGCGATCACCACCGCTAGGCCGATCCCCGGCACGGCCCCCAGCACCACCACGCCGACAAAGCAGACGATCGACAGCCAGAACTCCCATTGCTGGATACGGTAGATGCGCCGCAGGTCGCGGAATTCGAACAGGCCAATGGCGGCGGCGATAACTACCGCAGCCAGGGCGCTGACGGGCAGATGGCGCAGCAGGTCGGGCGCAAACAGCAACAACAGGCCCACGCCAAGAGCGCCGAACACGCCGGTGAGTTGGCTGCGCGCGCCAGCGGCTTCGGCCACCGGAGTCCGCGATGAACTGCTGCTGACGGGAATGCCCTGGAACAGGCTGGTGACGAGGTTGGCCATGCCCAGGCCGATCATTTCCTGGTTGGGGTCGGCCGGCGAACGAGTCCGGGCGGCGTAGGTGCGCGACAGCACGCTGGTGTCGGCGAATGACACCAGCGCCACGGCGAAGCCACCAATCAATACAGTGGTCAGTTCGTTCAACCCGATCAGCGGAATGGAAAAACCTGGCAAGCCCTGTGGCAGCGACCCAACCACTTGCACGCCCTCGGCTTCCAGCGCGAACCCCCACGCCGCCAGGGTGGCGAGCACCACAGCAATGAGGATGCCCGGTACCCGCTCGAAACGCTTGAGCAGCAGGATGATCGCCAGGCTGCCGCCACCGATGGCGAAGGCGTGCCAGTTGGCCTTGCCGGCGAACAGCGCCTGGAACAGGCCCGGTATGTCGTGCAACGGCCCGGCGCTGTCGAGGGAGATGCCGAAGAGCTTCGGCGTCTGGCTGATCAGCACGGTGAAAGCGATGCCGTTCATGTAGCCGTAGCGGATCGGCTTGGACAGCAGTTCGGTGATAAAGCCCAGCCGCAGCAAGCCAGCGGCGGCGCACACCAGGCCAGACACCAGCGCCATGGCGCTGGCCAGGGTGATGGCGCTCGCGGGATCACCCGCGGACAGCGGCAAGACCACCGCCAGGATGATCGCCACCAGCGCCGAGTCCGGGCCGAGCACCAGGAAGCGGCTGGGCCCGAACAGCGCGTAGACCAGCAGCGGAATGATGGTCGCGTACAGCCCGTAGATGCCCGGAACCCCCGAGGCCTGGGCGTAGGCGATGCCGACCGGCACCAGCATGGCGGTCAGCACGAGCCCGGCGAGCAGGTCCTTCGGCAGCCAGGCCAGCGGGTAATTGCGCAGCATCTCCAGCCCCGGCATCCAGCGCTGCCAGCCGGAGCGAAGGGACGCGGGCGTGCGGGGTAACGGCCGTGGCCGGGCGGGTGTTGCGGCAGGTGGCTGGTCCATGGGGGGTGGTGGCTTCCGTGCGAGATGGGCCGTCGAGCCTAATGTTCAGCGGGCGGCCTGTCACCCATGTCCGGACAATCCAATGCCAGTCAGGGTTCGTCGCGAGCAAACGCGTTCGTCGATTTTGTAGGAGCGAGCTTGCTCGCGAAGAGCCCCAATTGATTTAACTGACTGGCACTATCCAACTTATCCTGCAATTAACGCTGGCGACTATAACGCTCGGCATTCGACGCCCGGGATATATCCGGGCGTTCTTTCTCGGGTTGTTGCGGTTCTACGTCTATATAGTCATCACGGTCCTCGGCGCCAGCAGGCTCGGTGCTTTCAGCGTCTTCGCCCTCATCAGCCTCCTCGGCCGGCAGCCATTCCTGGCCTTCCGTGGGTTCAACATCGGAACTGCCCTCTTCCCGGCCTTTTTCATCGCTGAACATAATCACCTCTCAAGTGCCCGGAAGTATCCGGGCTGAACGAAGTATGCGCCGTGGCCTATAAATAGAATCTTATATCGGACCATCGGCGAGTTTATTTAAGTTACCCGGCACGCTGTGCGGGAAAGTTGCCGCCCTGCGCGGAAACGTCACGGTAAAGGTCGTGCCTTCACGCTCCGTTGAAATGACCCTCACCTCGCCACCATGGGCCCGCGCGATCTGTCTGACGATATACAGCCCGAACCCGGCATTGCGCATGGCCGGATGTTGCTGGCGGCCACGCACCATGGGGTCGAACAGTTGCTTGAGCTGGCTGGCGGGAATCGGCGCGCCCAGGTTGTGCACGCTGACCGTCGCCTGGGTTTCATCGAGGCGCGAGGTCACGGTGACCACGCTATGGCGGTCGCCATACGCGAGCGCATTGCTGACCAGGTTGCCGATGAGTTGATAGAGCCGGTCCTTGTCGAACACCGCGCAACCGTCGCCGAGGTGTTCATAGGCCAGTTGCCGCTGGGGAAAGGTCAGCCTCAGTTCTTCCAGGCAGCCGGCCACGGCTTCGCGCAGGTCCAGCACCGCGGGCTGGATGGACAGGCCCCGCCCCGAGCGGATCACGGTGAAGTCCAGAAGGTCTTCGACCAGGCGCTGGGCACGCGCCGCACAATGGGTAATGTGTTCGAGCAATTCCTGGCTCTCGGCAGACTGTTGCCGCCGGCCCAACAGCTCGGCCGCCATGCTGATGGCCAGGAGCGGCGTGCGCAAATCATGGCTGACGACGCCCAGCATTCGTTCGGCGAACACGGCGCGGTGTTCAACCACTGTCTTGATGAAAAACACCCGGCCCGGCGGGGGCTGGTGACGTGGGGGTCGATAGGACGGTGGCGCGACGAGGTTCAAGGTTCAGCCTCCCTCTCGGACAACATGGGGGTCTCTGCGATTCGCGGCGCAGCGATAGCGTGTGTGCTTGCAGGGTGGGCGCAGCGGCGCGGCGGGTCTGTTCGCTACCGAACAGACCCGCCGGTTGCCGACGCCGCAGACTGGATGTCTGACCGATCCGACCGGCAAGGACACCATGGACAACCCCTGGCTTCGCGCACTCGCCTTTTTTCGACGCTTGCCCGGGCTCGCCCGACGCTGGCGTTCGCCGCCCCGCTCGTTCACCTACGAAAACCTGCTGCGTTCCGAGCTGTACAGCACCGAACAGATGGCCGAGCACGGAAGCTGGCTCGCCCGCCAGCACCGCCTGAGCCAACTGCCCGCCGACGATGCGCTGCTCGACCGCCTGGCCGACAACGAACAGACCCTTTCCAGCAGTTGCGCCGCCCTCGCCGGCGTCCTGCCCGGCTCGCGGCCGACCATGCCGGCGGTGCAGTGGCTGCTCGACAACTTCTATCTGGTCGAAGCGCATATCCGCATCGCCAAGCGCCACCTGCCCAGCGGCTACAGCCTGCAACTGCCGCGCCTGGACAACGGCCCTTCGGCGGGGCTGCCGCGGGTTTACGACATCGCCCTGGAGACCATCTCCCACGGTGACGGCCGGGTCGACGCGCACAGCTTGAGCCGCTTCGTCGAGGCCTATCAGCAGGTGCACACGCTGACCCTCGGCGAGCTGTGGGCGATCCCGATCATGCTGCGCCTGGCGCTGATCGAGAACCTGCGCCGGGTCGCGGCGCGGGTCATGGCCAACTGGGCCGACCGCGACCTGGCCAACCTCTGGGCCGATCGCCTCGGCGAGATTGCCGAGCGCGATGCCAAGAGCGTGGTGCTGGTGGTGGCGGACATGGCCCGTTCGGCGCCGCCGATGACCGCTGCCTTCGTCGCCGAACTGGCGCGGCGACTGCACGGCCAGAGCGCCACGCTGACCCAGCCGCTGGCCTGGATCGAACAGATGCTTGGCGAGTCGGCGCTGAGCATCGAACGCCTGGTGCAGCTTGACGCCCAGCAGCAGGCCATCGACCAGGTGTCGATCAGCAACAGCATCGGCAGCCTGCGCCTGCTGTCGAGCACGGACTGGCGGGATTTCGTCGAGCACCTGAGCCAGGTCGAACGGATCCTCGGCGAGGACCCGGCGGCGGTCTATCAGGCCATGGACTTCGCCAGCCGCGATCACTACCGCCATGCCGTCGAACGGCTGGCGCGCCACTGCCTCGCCAGCGAATCGACCGTGGCGCGGCTGGCGGTCGAGCTTGCGCAATCGACGCAGGCCGCGCCGGATGAGCCCTCCGCGCATGTCGGCTATTACCTGACAGGCGCGGGCCGGCCGCTGCTGGAGCAGCGAATTCACGCCTGGGTGCCCATCGGCGAACGCTGGCAGCGTCTGCTGCACCGGGCGCCGTTGGCGTTCTATCTGGTTCCCGCCGCGCTGCTCTCGTGCCTGCTGGGGTGGTATTTCCTACGCGCCATTCAGGTCGATGGCTGGCCGGTGGCGGTCGTTGTCGCGATGGCCATTCCGGTCCTGCTGACCACCAGCCGCCTCGCCCTCGACCTGATCAACTGGCTGGTGACCCTGACGGTGAAACCGTCGTTCCTGCCGCGCCTGGATTACACCCTGGGCATCCCCGCCGAGGCCCGCACGCTGGTGGTGGTGCCGACCCTGCTGGCCACGGCCGGCGATGTCGAGGAGTTGCTCGAAGGCCTGGAGGTGCGCTTTCTCGCCAACCGCGATGAACACCTGCACTTCGCCTTGCTCAGTGACTTCATGGACGCCCGCCAGCAGACCCAGCCCGAAGACGGCGAACTGCTCGACCTGGCCAGCGCCGGCATCCAGGCGCTGAACCGCAAACACCCTGGCGTCGACAGCGAACGCTTCTTCCTGCTGCATCGCCCACGGCAGTGGAACGTCGCCGAGCAGCGCTGGATGGGCCACGAGCGCAAACGCGGCAAGCTCGCCGACCTCAATGCCCTGCTGCGCGGCCACGGACGCGAACGGTTCATCGCCATCGTCGGCGACGTCGAACGCCTGCGCGACGTTCGCTACGTCATCACCCTGGACACCGACACCCAGTTACCCCGCGATGCCGCCCGGCAGTTCGTCGGCACCCTGCAACACCCGCTGAACCGCCCGCGCTTCGATGAAGCCAGCGGGCGCATCCAGTCCGGCTACGCGATCCTGCAACCGCGCGTCGGCATCAGCCTGCCCAGCGCCTCGCGCTCGGCCTATACCCGGCTGTTCGGCAGCGATGCCGGGGTCGATCCGTATACCCAGGCGGTGTCGGACGTCTATCAGGACCTGTTCCTCAGCGGCTCGTTCATCGGTAAGGGCATCTATGACCTCGACGCCTTCGAGCGGGCGCTGGACGGCTGCTTCGCCGACAACCGCGTGCTCAGCCATGACCTGATCGAAGGCTGCTATGCCCACGCTGGCCTGCTCAGCGATGTGCAGTTGTTCGAGACCTATCCGCCGCGCTACAGCGCCGACATCAAGCGGCGGCATCGCTGGATACGCGGCGACTGGCAGTTGCTGCCCTGGCTGCTGCCGTGGATGCACACCGGCAGCGACGACCCGGCGCACTGCCGGCTCAGCGCGCTGTCGCGCTGGAAGATCGTCGATAACCTACGCCGCAGCCTGGAACCGGCCGCCCTGCTGACCGTGCTGGCGTGGGGTTGGCTGGCCGCCGCGGCGCCGCTGACCTGGACCCTCGCGGTGCTCGGCCTGGCGCTGACCCGGCCGCTGCTCGACAGCCTGCTGGACCTGCGCCACAAAACCACCGATGTGCCGCTCGGCCAGCACCTGCTGGCGGCCCTGCGCACCTCCGGCAGCGGCTTCGCCCGCGCCGGCCTGGCCCTGGCCTGGCTGCCGTTCGAGGCGTGCAACAGCCTCGATGCCATCACCCGCACCCTGTGGCGGCTGTTCGTCAGCAAGCGGCGCTTGTTGCAATGGAATCCTTCGCGGGAGGAGGAACGCAGCGGGGTCAATACGCTCCGGGCGCTGTACCAAGCGATGTGGGTTGCGCCGACGATTGCGCTGCTGCTGGCAGTTGCGCTGTGGCCGCAGCCCGCCACCCTGCTGCTCGCCTCGCCGCTGCTGCTGGCCTGGTTGCTCGGCCCGGCACTGGCCTGGTGGCTGAGCCGCCCCCACAGCCGCGCCGCGTTCGCGCCGCAGGCCGAAGACCTGCGCTTCCTGCACCGCCTCGCCCGCGCCAACTGGGCGTTCTTCGACCAGCATGTCGGCCCCGCGGACAACTGGCTGCCACCGGACAATATCCAGGAGCCGCCCTTCGCCAGCATCGCCCACCGCACCTCGCCGACCAATATCGGCATGGCGCTGCTCTCGCACCTCGCGGCCCACGACTTCGGCTACCTCAGCGCGGAGCGGCTGTTCGAACGGCTTGGCCGGATATTCGACAGCCTCGACCGCCTTGAACGCTACAAAGGCCATTTCTACAACTGGTACGACACCCAGACCCTGCTGCCGCTGTCGCCGCTGTATGTCTCGGCGGTGGACAGCGGCAACCTCGCCGGGCTGCTGCTGACCTTGCGCCCCGGCCTGCTGGCGATGGCCGATGCGCCCGTGCACGACCAGCGCGTGACCGCGGGGCTGCTGGACTGCTTCGACAGCCTGATCGAAGCTTTCGCCGCCGCCGGGCGTGGCACGGAGGAAATCCAGGCCCTGCGCGATCAAGTCCAGGCCGCTCATGAGCGCGCGGACGCCTCGGCGACGGCCCTGTTGCCGATGGTGAGCGAGCGCCTGCAAACGCTGATCGAGCAGGACCCGGACGAAACCAGCGACGCGGGATTCTGGTTGCGGGCCCTGCATCGGCAGGCAGTGGACCTGTCCGCCGAACTGACCCGCCTGCAACCGCCGCCCGGCACCGCCGCGCCGCTCGCGCCGTCACTGAGCTGGCGCCAACTGGCCCAGATGCCGGCTGAACAATGGCCGCACGCCGAGCAGCCGGCGGTGGCCCGGGTGCAGGCCATCGCCCGCCAGCGCATCGCCCAGGCCGAGCACCTGGCCGGGCGCATCACCGCCCTCGCCGAGATGGATTTCAGTTTTCTTTACGACAGCCAGCGTGACCTCTTCGCCATCGGCTACAACGCCGATGAGCACCGCCTCGACAGCGCGTTCTACGACCTGCTCGCCTCGGAAATGCGCCTGACCCATTTCGTGGTCATCGCCCAGGGCCAGGTGCCGCAAGCCTGCTGGTTCGCCCTCGGCCGGCTGCTCACCAGCAATGCCGGGGTGCCGGTGTTGTTGTCCTGGTCCGGCTCGATGTTCGAGTACCTGATGCCGCTGCTGGTGATGCCCAGCTACGAAGGCACCCTGCTCGACCAGACCTGCCACGCCGCCGTCACCCGGCAGATCGACCACGGCAACCTGTCGGGCCTGCCCTGGGGGGTGTCGGAGTCGGCGTACAACGCGCTGGACATCCATTTCAACTACCAATACCGCGCCTTTGGCGTACCGGGGCTGGGCCTCAAGCGCGGCCTCGGCGAAGAGCGTGTGGTGGCGCCCTACGCCAGCGCGCTGGCGCTGATGGTCGCGCCGGCGGCGGCCTGCCGCAACCTGCAGCGGCTGCACGCGCAGGGGCTGGGCGGACGCTTCGGGCTGTACGAGGCCGTGGACTTCACCGAGACACGCCTGCCGCCCGGGCAGGACGCAGTGGTGATCCGTTCATTCATGGCCCACCACCAGGGCATGAGTTTCCTCGCCCTGACCTCGCTGTTGCTGGACCAGCCGATGCAGCGGCGCTTCGCGTCCGACCCGCAGTTCCAGGCGAGCATGTTGCTGTTGCAGGAACGCGTGCCGAAAACCGCCGCGCAGTACCTGCACAGCGTTCAGGCGCCGAGCCTGGATGTCACCGGCCACAGCGCCGAAACCCGCCTGCGGGTGTTCAGCGAGCCGAACCGTCGTCACCCGGCGGTGCAGTTGCTCTCCAACGGCCGCTACCACGTCATGCTCAGCAACACCGGCAGCGGCTACAGCCGCTGCAACGAGCTGGCCGTCACCCGCTGGCGCGAAGACGCCACTTGCGACAGCCTGGGCAGCTTCTGCTACCTGCGCGACGTCGACAGCGGCGCGTACTGGTCCACCACCTACCAGCCAACGCGGCACACCAGCGCACACCAGGAGGCGATCTTCAGCGACGGCCGCGCCGAGTTCCGCATCCGCGCGCACGATTTCGACTGCCACACCGAAATCGCCGTGTCCCCCGAGGACAATATCGAACTGCGCCGCCTGCACCTGACCAACCACGCCGAGGCACCGCGCACCCTGGAGCTGACCAGCTACGCCGAAGTGGTGCTGGCGCCGGCCATCAGCGACGCGCTGCACCCGGCCTTCAGCAAGCTGTTCGTGCAGACCGAACTGATCCGTCCGCTGCAAGCCATCGTCTGCAACCGGCGGCCGCGTTCGCAACAGGAAGCGGTGCCGTGGATGTGCCATGTGCTGGCGGTGCACGGCGTCGATATCGATGCCATCTCCTATGAAACCGACCGCGCCCGCTTCATCGGCCGTGGCCGCAACCTGTCGGCCCCGGCGGCACTGGACGCCGAGGTCGACGCGCTGTCCGACAGCGCCGGCGCGGTGCTCGACCCGATTGTCGCGATCCGCTGCCGCATCACCCTGGCGCCCGGCCAGACCGCGACGCTGGATCTGGTCACTGGCGTTGCCAACAGCCGCGACGCCTGCCTGCAACAGATCACCCAGTACCGCGACCGCCACCTCGCCGACCGTGTCTTCGACCTCGCCTGGCCACACAGCCAGGTGCTGCTGCGCCAGCTCAACGGCTCGCTGGCCGATGCCCGGTTGTTCGAGCAGATGGCCGCGTCGGTGATCTACCCCAACGCCAGCCACCGCGCCAGCAGCGCCCTGATCGCCAGCAACCGGCGCAGCCAGTCGGCGTTGTGGGGCCAGGGGCTGTCGGGGGATCTGCCGATCGTGCTGGTGCAGATCGCCGACCCGGCGAATATCCAGTTGGTCAAGCAACTGGTGCTGGCCCATGCCTATTGGCGGCAGAAGGGCCTGATCCTGGACCTGGTGATCTGGAACGAGGACGAGGCCGGCTACCGCCAGCAATTGCAGGACCTGATCATGGGCGTGGTCACCTCCGGCAGCGAGGCGGCGCTGCTCGATCGACCGGGCGGCATCTTCGTGCGCCCGGCGCAGCAACTGGGCGACGAGGACCGGACCCTGACCCTGGCGGTGGCGCGTCTTGTCCTCAACGACAACCTGGGCAGCCTGGCCGAGCAACTGCATCGCCGCCGCTCCGCACCGGCGCCAGCGGCTTTCCAGCCGAATCCGGCGTACGCCAAGCCCGCACCTGTCGCCCATGCGCTGGCGATCGGGCCGGCGCTGCTGCTGGAAAACCCCTATGGCGGCTTCAGTGCCGACGGGCGCGAATACATCATCCCTCTGGTGCCGGGCCGGCCGACGCCGGCGCCGTGGGTCAACGTCCTCGCCAACCCCACTTTCGGCAGCGTGCTATCGGAAGCGGGCAGCGCCTACACCTGGCATGAAAACGCCCACGAATACCGGCTCACGCCCTGGCACAACGACCCGGTCAGCGACCCCGGCGGCGAGGCCATCTACCTGCGTGACGAGGACAGCGGCCACTGCTGGTCGCCAACCCCGCTGCCGTGCCCGGGCCCCGGCCGCTACCGCACGCGCCACGGCTTCGGCTACAGCGTCTTCGAGTACGCCGAGGACGGCTTGCGCAGCGAGCTGTGGGTGCATGTCGCGCTGGAGGCGCCGGTCAAGTTCAGCCGGCTCAAACTGCACAATGATTCGCGCCGGACACGGCGGCTGACGGTGACCTGTTTCGTCGAGTGGGTGCTGGGGGATCTGCGCAGCAAGTCGGCGCTGCATGTGGTCAGCGAAACCGACCCGGTCAGCGGCGCGCTGTTTGCCCGCAACGCCCACGCCATCGAGTTTTCCGGGCATGTCGCCTTTCTCGATTGCGACCTGCCGTTCCACGGCATCACCTGCGACCGCAGCGAATTCCTCGGCCGCAACGGCGACTGCCAGTCACCCGCGGGGCTGCGCCAGGCGCGCTTGTCGGGGCGCACCGGCGGCGGCCTCGACCCGTGCGCGGCGTTGCAGGTCAGCCTGTTGCTTGAAGCGGGCGAAAGCCGCGACGTGGTGTTCCGCCTCGGCGCGGAACGCGACGCCAGGGCCGCCAGTCGCTGCGTGGCGCAGTTCCGCGGCCTGCGCGTGGCCATGGACGAGTTCGACAAGGTGCAGGCGTATTGGCGGCGCACCCTGGAGACGGTGCGGGTCGAAACCCCCGAGCCGGCGCTGGATGTGCTGGTCAACGGCTGGTTGATGTACCAGGTGATCGCGTGCCGCTTCTGGGCGCGCAGCGGTTTTTACCAGTCCGGTGGTGCCATCGGTTTTCGCGACCAGTTGCAGGACAGCATGGCGATGGTCCACGCCGCTCCGGCCGCAGCACGCCAGCACCTGCTGACCTGCGCCGCGCACCAGTACGCCGAAGGCGATGTGCAGCACTGGTGGCATCCGCCGCTGCAACGCGGCGTGCGCACCCGCTGCTCGGACGACTTGCTGTGGCTGCCGCTGGCGACCTGCCGCTATGTGCAGATCAGCGGTGACAGCAGCGTGCTGGACGAGCCGGTCGGCTATATCGAGGGCCGGGCGCTGCATGCCGGCGAAGAGTCCTATTACGACCTGCCCGCCCGTTCACCGCTGGTGGAGAGCCTGTACCAGCATTGCCGGCGCGCCCTCGGCCACGCCTTGCAATGTGGCGTCCATGGCCTGCCGCTGATGGGCAGCGGCGATTGGAACGACGGCATGAACCGCGTCGGCGAGCAGGGGCTGGGCGAAAGTGTCTGGCTGGGCTTCTTCGGCCATGAAGTGCTGCGGGCGTTCGGCCGTCTTGCCCAGCGTAAGGGCGACAGCGAATTCGCCCTGGATTGCGCGCGGCAGGCCACGGCGCTGGTGGAGAATCTGGAAAAACACGCCTGGGACGGCCAGTGGTACCGCCGCGCCTGGTTCGACGACGGCCAGGTGTTGGGCTCGGCGGGCAACCAGGAGTGCCGGATCGACTCGCTGGCGCAAAGCTGGGCGGTGCTCTCCGGCGTCGCCCCGGCCGAGCGCGCCCGTACGGCCATGGCGGCGCTGGACCGCCATCTGGTGCGCCGCGACATCGGCATCGTGCAACTGCTCGATCCGCCGTTCGACCAGGGCAACCTGGATCCCGGCTACATCAAAGGCTACGTCCCCGGCGTGCGCGAGAACGGCGGGCAATACACCCACGCGGCAATCTGGGCGAGCATGGCCTACGCCCGATTGCGCGACAGCGACAAAGCCTGGGAACTGATGCGCCTGATCAACCCGGTGCGCCAGGGCTGCGCGGCCCTGATCGATACCTACAAGGTCGAGCCCTATGTGATGGCCGCCGATGTCTACGCGGTCACGCCCCATGCCGGACGCGGTGGCTGGAGCTGGTACAGCGGCTCGGCGGGCTGGATGTACCGCCTGATCGTGGAAAGCCTGCTGGGCCTGCACCGTTGCGGCGACACCCTGCGCATCCGCCCGCTGCTGCCCGCTGACTGGCCCGGCTACACCCTGCATTACCGCTTTGGCGACACACCGTACCGGATCGAAGTCCGTAACAGCCTTGATGCCGAACTGAGCCTCAGCCTGGACGGCCAGGCCGTTGCCGGGCCGACCCTGCGCCTGGTCGACGACGGCGTCGCGCATCAGGTGATCGCCCGCTGCCAGCCGTGCCCGGCGCCGGTGCCTTGAGCAAGCCACGATGAGCTAGGCTTGTTGACTCGATCCGCTGCCCAAAGGTACCGAACATGCGCCCCGTACCTGAACCCCGGCACAATCACCTGCTGGCCGCGCTGTCCGATCCGACGTTAGAGCGCCTGCAGCCGCACCTGGAGCACGTCAAACTGCCGCTGGGCAAGGCGATCTACGAGTCCGGCGACACCCTGCGGCATGTCTACTTCCCCACCGACTCGATCGTGTCGCTGCTGTATGTCATGGAGAACGGCGCCTCGGCGGAAATCTCGGTGGTGGGCAATGAAGGGCTGGTCGGCATTGCCCTGTTCATGGGCGGCGAAAGCACCCCCAGCCGCGCCATCGTGCAAAGCGCCGGGCACGCCTATCGCCTGCCGGGACAGCGGCTCAAGGATGAATTCAACCGCCATGGCGAACTGCTGATGCTGATGCTGCGCTATACCCAGGCGCTGATCACCCAGATGGCGCAGACGGCGGTGTGCAACCGCCACCACTCGATCGACCAGCAACTGTGCCGCTGGCTGTTGCTGTCGCTGGATCGCCTGCCGGGCAATCAGTTGTGCATGACCCAGGAGTTGATCGCCAACATGCTCGGCGTCCGCCGCGAGGGTGTGACCGACGCGGCCGGCAAGCTGCAGCGCCTGGGCGTCATCGAGTACAGCCGGGGCAATATCACCGTGCTCGACCGGGCCCGCCTGGAACAGCTCAGTTGCGAGTGCTACGCCGTGGTGAAAAAGGAAACCGAGCGCCTGCTGCCCTACTCGCCGCCGCCCTGAAGCGACTTTTCACACGCACCGGCACGCCCCGCGCCGCCGGGAGGCGCCGCAACACTGCGTTCGATCAATGGCTGACGCCTGCCCGATGCTTTAGTCTGGCTGCCGCCGTTCGCCAGGGACGCATTGCCGAAAAGGGAATCGAAAAACCATGACTGACCGCGAGCACCTTCATCGCCAAGGTTTTCTGCTGCTGCGCCAGGCGGTCCCGGCCGACTGGCTGGAGCACCTGCGTGCCGTGTTCGACGCCGGGGTGAAACCCTCGGACCAGTGGCCCGTGCCACGCGGCGCGGACTGGCACCATTCGCAACTGGACGCTGACGCGCAGGTTCAGGCGGTGTGCCGCCTGCCGGCGTTGCTGGCGGTGGTGGGCGAGTTGATCGGCGAGCGGTTCTTCCTCGCCCAGGTCGAAGGCCGCGCCCCGCTCGCCGGTGGTGGTCAGCAGAAGCTGCACCGCGACCTCTCGGCCCAGCGCCCGGGCGACACCGTGGGGGCGATGGTCTATCTCGACGACTACAGCCCCGCCAACGGCGCAACCCGTATCGTCCCCGGCAGCCATCGCCCGGCGCCGGAAGAAGCGCCCTTCGATTTCGCTGACGAATCCGGGGCCGTGCAGCTTTCAGGCAGCGCGGGGGACATTCTGGTGTTCGATGTCGACCTGGTGCATGCCGGCAGCCTGAACGTAAGCGGTGCCAATCGCCGTTCGCTGCTGATCAACTATTTCGCCGAGCCGCTGTACCCGTCGCACCTGGAGACCGCGGCACTGCGCGGTATCACGATGGATGCGAGCGAGCGTTTTGAGCCTGGGGATTTTGGATTTTTTGGGGTGTGAGATCGGGCGCTCAGTTTGAAGAGCCCCACCCCACTCATGAACAACCCTCATCACTCCTATCTGATTCCTCCAGCTAATCACGCCAATTCCCCGCTGATAGATTGACGAAGTGCACACCGCACCCATCAATCCAGATGCCCAGGGGGATCGTCATGAAACGCCTCGCCGCCACGGCGTTATCGCTGTCATTGCTCGCCCTCGACGCCACCGCCGAGGAAAAACCCGTGCTCACCGTCACACCCAACGGCTCGCAGCCGTCGGCCAAGGGGCCCGCCGATTACTTCACCGGCACCGTTCGCGTCGACGCGCCGTTCAAGGGCACAAACAACGCCCGGGTCAGCGGCGCCACCGTGACCTTCGAACCCGGCGCCCGCACCGCCTGGCACACCCATCCGTTGGGCCAGACCTTGATCGTGACCGCAGGCACCGGCCTGGTCCAGCAACTGGGCCAACCCGTACGCGCCATCAGGCCCGGCGACACGGTGTGGATTCCGCCGAACGTCAAGCACTGGCACGGCGCGACCGCGACCACCGCCATGACCCATATCGCCATTGCCGAAGTGCTCGACGGCAAGGTGGTCGAGTGGATGGAACAGGTCAGCGATGACCATTACGGCCAACGCCCGGAGCAGTGAGGTGTCCATGAAAAAGCCCAACACCGTCACAGTCGTTATCGGCGCCGGCTCGATCGGTCTGGCAATTGCCCGCCGCGTCAGCGCCGGCAGGCACGTCGTGCTGGCCGACCTGCGCCAGGAAAACGCCGACGCCGCAGCCAGGGTGTTGCTCAATGGCGGATTCGAGGTGACCACCGCCGTGGTCGATGTGGCCTCGCGGGAGTCGGTGCAGGCGCTGGTTCAACTGGCGTGCGCCCTCGGTGAAATCACCGGCGTGATCCACGCTGCCGGCGTTTCACCGTCGCAAGCACCGGTGGCAACCATCCTGCGCGTCGACCTGTACGGCACCGCGCTGGTGCTGGAACTGTTCGGCGATGTGATCGCCGAGGGCGGCGCGGGAATCGTGATCGCCTCGCAATCCGGCCATCGCCTGCCCGCCCTGACGCCCGAACAGAACACCGCGCTGGCGACCACACCGGTCGAGGAACTGCTGGCACTGCCGATGCTGCAGGCCGACACGGTGACCGACCCGTTGCACGCCTATCAGCTCTCCAAACGCGGCAACTCGCTGCGGGTGATGGCCGAAGCCGTGCGCTGGGGCAAGCGCGGGGCACGGGTCAACACTATCAGCCCCGGTATCATCTTCACCCCGCTGGCCCGGGACGAACTGAACGGCCCGCGCGGCGAAGGCTACCGGCGCATGATCGCCCTCAGCGCCGCCGGGCGCGGCGGCACAGCGGATGAAGTGGCGGCTGTAGCGGCACTGCTGATGGGGCCTGAGGGGACATTCATCACCGGCAGCGATTTCCTCATGGATGGCGGCGTCACCGCGGCTTACTGGTACGGCGATCTGGCGGCGGGTTGATCCGGCTGTTGCCGACGCCTGTTAAAGGCTAGTGCCCCCTGGCCGATATCAAGCCGTCGTCCCTCCAGGAATCACCTGCAATGAAGCAAAAACTGATGCTGCTGAGCGTGCTCGCAGCACTCTCGATGAACGCCGCAGCCGCCAAAGTGACAACGATCGACGCGATCGAACAGGTCGAAGGCATCATGAACTGTCTGGACGAAACATCGGCCAAGGCCCTCGCCCAGGCGTGGGCGCAGGGTGGTTACGAAGGCGCGGACGATTACATCGTCGAGCACCGGGATAACTGCTCGTCGATTCCGCCACGGGAATCCCTCACGTATTCGCTCGACCTGTCCACCGCCCATGACGGCATCGTCAAACTGGATGCCGAGACACTGGAAACCTCTCTGTGGGTGCCGATCAAGGCCATCATGGGCGACCTGTACGCAAAATTCGGCCAGGAACCCGGCGCCGCTACCGACCTGCTGGAAATCGAGCTGTTCACGCCCGTGGACGGCCTGTACCTGAGCCGTGGCGTCGTGGACCGCGAGACCGATGCCGTGCAATTCGTTTACCTGCACGGCGGGCAAGTCCATCTGATGTGGTACAACCCGAAAACCAACAAGATCCTGCTGACCCACGAGGCGGGCAACGCCAGCTATGACGCGGCCACCAGGACGCTGGTCATGGACCAGGCCGGGACGGCGAAGCGCTTGACCTACACCCTGCCCGACGCCCACGAGCCGCTGCGATTCCGCACCAACGACCATCCGGAAATGGGCAAGTACATCCCCACCACCAGCCTCGACCGCTTCAACAACGCGATGCTGCTCCAGACCTTCCCGGCCTCGATCGAGAACCCGATGGCGAGGAACCTGCGGCTGTTCACGTTGATGGCGAACTCGGCGCTGCACCCGTAACTGACGCCCGACGCGGGGCCCGCTGAGGTGCCGCGTCAGGCCTTGCGCCTCGAATTGATCTGATAATCGTTATCATTTATGGTGCGCGCATCGCACCGGAGGGTTTACCCGTGATGAACGATGATCTGAGTCAGGTCTATACCGAGCACAATGGCTGGCTCAAGCAGTGGTTGTACCGTCGATTGGGCTGCTCGGCGCAGGCTGCCGATCTGGCACAGGACACCTTCCTGCGGATTCTCCAGGCGCAACAAAAGGCCGGCGCCAGCCTGAGCCTGCAACGGCCCCGGGCCTACCTGACCACTGTGGGCCGGCGTCTGGTGTATGACCATTTTCGTCGGCAATCGCTGGAACGGGCCTACCTGGAATTGCTCGCGCAACTGCCCGAGGCCTTCGACCTTTCCGAAGAAGAACGTTTTTCGCTGCAGGAAACCCTGCAGCAACTGGATGCCCTGCTCGATACCCTCAAACCGATCGTGCGTTCGGTGTTTCTGCTGGTTCAACTGGAGGGTCTGACCTACGTGCAGGTCGCCCAGCGCCTGGGCATCGGCGAGCGCACGGTCAAGCGCCACATGGCTAGCGCAGTCGAAGCCTGCATCCTCTTCGAAGACGATTTCTGATGCACGCCAACCGGTCACGCATCAGCCCGGAAGTGGCCCGGCAGGCTGCCCGTTGGTACATGTTGATGCTCGACGAGCAGGTCAGCCCCGCAGAACGCGACGCCTGCGCGCGCTGGCGCGCCGCTGCCCCCGAGCACGAACGGGCCTGGCTGAAAGCGCAGCGTGTGCAAGCCCAATTGGGGCTGCTGCCACAACGCCTGGCGATGGGCACGCTCAACCGCGAGCGGCGGCAAACGCTCAAACAACTGCTGGTGTTGGCCATCGTCGCGCCGCTGGGTTATGCGGGCTATCGACAGGTCGTACCAGCCGCTTCCCACACCACCGCCGTCGGCGAGCACCGGCGGGTGGAACTGGCGGACGGCACCGTTCTGAACCTGAACACCAACAGCGCCGTGGACGTGAACTTCGATCCGGAGCAACGACTGATCCGCCTGCTGCGCGGCGAAATCCTCGTCGACAGCGGTGCCGATGCCCACAGTGTTCGCCATCGACCATTACGCGTTGCCAGCAACGAGGGCCTGATGGAGGCCCTGGGTACGCGCTTTCTGGTCCGCCAGCGTGACGGCAGTACGCAATTGACCGTGTTCGAAGGCGCGGTGCGGGTGACGCCGGCCCATGGACAGCAGCAGGTCATCGAGGCGGGCCAGCAGGTCGATTTCAGTCGTCAGGGGTCGGGGGCGGTAGCGGCGGCTCGCGAGCAGGACAGCCTGTGGACCCGTGGCCGGTTGATCGCAGAAGAGATGCCCTTGAGTGAGTTCCTCAATGAGCTGGGGCGTTACCGCCACGGTTGGCTGCGGTGCGCCCCAGAGGTTGCGCGGCTGCCGATCAGCGGGGCATTCCAGCTTGAAAAGACCGACCAGATCCTCGCCGCGCTACCCGCCACGCTCCCGGTGCATGTCGAGTACCGGACGCGCTACTGGGTCACCGTCACCGCCCGTTGAAAATGTTTGGCCCGTTTCCCACCGCTCATCAGTCCTTAGATATGACACTGCCACATACATAGGGACACCTTATCCATGATTCACGCTTCCACCCCGGTCAGCCCGACCGTGCCAGCCCTCGATAAACCCTGCGCGCCCCGCTATCGGCGGATGCTGGCCTTGAGCGCTCTGACACTCGCCTTGCAGGGGCTGGGGGTCTGCGCCTGGGCGGCGCCGATTCAGGCGCCGCAAACCTACAGCATCGGTTCCGGCAGCCTGGCTCAGGTGCTGGCGCGATTCGCGAGTGAAGGCGGGATCACCTTGCAGTACACCCCTGAACTGGCCCGTGGCCTGTCCAGCCCGGGCCTGGAAGGACGCTACGGTATCGAAGAGGGATTCCTGCGGGTGCTTGCCGGCACCGGTTTGCAGGTCATACGCCGTGGGGACGGCGTCTATGGCCTGGAACCTGCGCCGCTGAACACACCGGCCGGGGCCTTGAACCTCGAGCCGTTGAGCATCACCGGTCGGCAAATCGATGCGACCACCGAGAACTCCGGTAGCTATACGTCCAGCGCGGTGACCATCGGCAAGTCGGCGCACCGCCTGAAGGACATCCCGCAGTCGGTCAGCGTGGTGACGCGCAAGGCCATGGACGACCAACGCCTCGACACCCTGGATGAAGTGCTGGAGAAAACCACTGGCGTCACCACGTTCCAGAGCCCGTCTGGCGGCAAGTACATCTACTCGCGCGGCTTCGAGGTGGAGACCATCCAGTACGACGGCGTCCCGCTCGATCGCCGCTACTACGCCATCGGCAGCAGCTTCACCTCCGACACCCTGCTGTACGACCGCGTCGAAGTCCTGCGTGGCGCCAACGGCCTGCTGCAAGGCAGCGGCAACCCCGGCGCAGCCATCAACCTGGTGCGCAAACGCCCGAAAGCCGAAGCCGCGCTCTCCGTGACCGCCAGCGCCGGCTCCTGGGACACCTATCGCCAGACCCTCGACGCCAGCGCCCCGCTCAGCGCCGACGGTGCGTTGCGCGGCCGCTTTGTGGCCGCCCACGAAGACCAGAACTACTTCTACGACACGGCTGAAAGCCGCAAGAACGTTCTCTACGGCATCCTCGAATACGACCTCAGCGACGCCACCACCCTCGCCGCCGGTGTGAGCGTGGAAGACCTGCATGCCGTGCCGTTTTTCAGCGGCCTGCCGCGCAACAAGGACGGCAGTGCCGTGAACGCGGGGCGCTCCACCTTCACCGGCGCCGACTGGAACAAGTGGGACAACAAACAGACCACCTACTTCGCCGATATCACCCATGACTTCAACGAAGACTGGCGGCTGAAAGCCTCCGGCAGCTACATCCGCGAAACCAACTACATCCTCTACAGTTTCGGCCGCGGCTCCGTCGACCCGGCCACCGGCGACGGCATGCGCTCGCGCGCCTACCTCTACGACTTCGAAAACGTCAACAAAGGCGCTGACATCAACCTCACCGGCAAATGGCGCGCCTTCGACCTCGAACACGAAGTGGTGATGGGCGCCAACGCCAGCGACCTGAAGACCGATGACCTGCAGGGCGGCCTGCTCAACCTCGGCGCGATCAACCTCTACGATCCGGTGTCGCCACAAAAACCGACCATGGAGCAATTGCTGGGCACCACGTATGCCGGCACGTCCAGGGGCAAGATCAGCCAGAACGGCGTTTATGGCGTGGTGCGCTACAAGCTGACGGAGCCCTTGACCCTGGTCCTGGGCGGTCGAGCCAGCAACTACAAATACGACTACGAACTGCACCGCTTCAATACCGGCTCACCCACACCGGCCCATGCCAGGGAAAGCGGCGAGTTCACGCCGTATGGCGGCCTGATCTACGCCCTGAACGATCAGTGGTCGACCTATGTGAGCTACGCCGACATCTTCAAACCGCAAACGGAACTGAGCGAAGACAGCGCCGCGCTGAAACCGCTTGAAGGCTCCAACTACGAGATAGGTTTGAAAGGCGAACTGTTCGACGGTCGCGTCAACACCAGCTTCGCGGTGTTCCGCGTCGATCAGAAAAACCGCGCCCAGTACGACTACAACTCCGTGTGCGGGCAGAACGGCGAAGACAACTGCTATGTGTCCGGCGGCAAGGTTCGCGCCGAAGGCTTCGATGCGGAAATCAGCGGTGAAGTGCTGGCCGGCCTGCAACTTTTCGCGGGTTATACCTACACCACCACCGAGTACCTCAACGACCCGGGCGATGGCACCTCCGCGTCGGGTGCGACCTTCAACAGCTACACCCCGCGCCATATGCTGCGGTTCTGGGCTGACTACACGTTGCCGGATGATCTGGACCAGTGGACCGTCGGAGGTGGCGCCAGCATCCAGAGCCGCAACTACCACTCCAACTTCGGCGGGACTGACGGCGTCGGCGACATCGAACAGGCGGGCTACGCCATCTGGAACGCCCGCCTCGCCTACCAGATCAACAAGAACTTCAGCGTCGCCCTGAACGGCAACAACCTGTTCGACAAGAAGTACTACTCCACCATCGGCTGGCTGTACGCGGCCAACCACTACGGTGATCCGCGCAACTACACGGTAACGCTCAAGGCCGACTTCTGAGGCTGGCATTCAGGCGGCAAACCCTCTGACGCGGTGTCAGAGGGTTTGCGAGGGGTTGGGGACTCGGCAACCCTACTCGGCCACCGCATAGCGGAACTGTTCCCCGCTCTCGTCCCGGTCGTACACCTTCTGCCCCGCCACGTAGGTGGCCCGTACGGCGCGGTCGTCGCCCAGGATCAGGAGGAGGAACAACGTTTCGTTGATGTCCTTGCTGAACTGGCTGCGAAACGCCATGAGCGGTGTCGCTTTCTTGTCGAGTATCACCAGGTCGGCTTCAAATCCTATGCCAACGGTGCCTATCTGCTGGTCCAGGTACAGCGCCTCGGCGCTGCCGCGGGTGGCCAGGTAAAAAGCCTGAATGGCGTTGAGGCGAGTCTGGTTGAGTTGCGCAACCTTGTAGGCCTCGTTCAGGGTTTGGAGCTGGCTGAAGCTGGTCCCCGCCCCCACGTCGGTGCCCAGCCCGACGCGAACCGGCCGGGCCGGATTCTTCGCATCGAACAACTTGAACAGGCCGCTGCCCAGGAACAGGTTTGACGTAGGACAATGGGCAAGCGCCGCCCCGGTCTCGTGGCAGGTACAAAAATCCTCTTCGGTCAGGTGTACGCCATGCCCGTACACCGAGCGCTCGCGCACGATGCCCGCGTTCTGGTAGACGTCCAGGTAACTCTTGCGCTCTGGAAACAGCTCCAGCACCCATTTGATCTCATCGAGGTTTTCGCACAGGTGGGTCTGGATGTAGGCATCGGGATGTTCCCTCGCCAGCGTGCCGCATACATCCAGTTGCGCCTGCGTACTGGTGGGTGCGAAACGCGGCGTGATGCAGTAGTGCTGGCGGCCCTTCTTGTGCCAGCGCTTGATCAGTTGCGTGCTTTCATCGTAGCCCTGCTGGGCAGTGTCGAGCAGGGCTGGCGGGGCGTTGCGGTCCATCAGCACCTTGCCGGCGATCATGCGGGTGTTGAAGCGCTGGGATTCACCGAAAAACGCATCCACCGATTGCGGGTGCACCGTGCAGTAGACCACCGCCGTGGTCGTGCCGCAGCGCAGCAGCTCGCGCAGGAACACCCCGGCCACGTGCTCGGCGTGCGCTTGCGCGGCGAAGTTCTGTTCGGCCACGAACGTGTATTTGTTCAACCACTCCAGCAACTGCTCGCCGAAGGCGCCGATCATTTCCGTTTGCGGGTAATGGATGTGCGTGTCGATGAAACCCGCCGAAATGATCGCGTCAGGGTAATGCACCGGGGTTACGCCCTGCGGCAACCGGGCGAGCACCTCGCTGGCCGGCCCCAGGTCAGTGATCTTGCCGGCTTCGATCACGACCACGGCGTCGGGTATGTACACCATGCAGTCTTCAGGCGAGTTCAGAAACGGGTCTGCCTTGAACGTGACAACGTCACCTCGCAATGCTGAAACGGTAGCCATGCGTGTGCCCTCCATGTAGTGGTGCGCCGATGTCTCAGGCCTTGGGATAGGATTCGCGAAGAACGAACGACAGGACCAGGGCGATACCGAGCGCAATGAGGATCGGCTCGCCCGCATACTGGGCCAACGCAGTGGTCTGCGGCAGCAGCCCCGAGGCTTCGCCGGACACCACCCGCGAGCCGGGTGAGGAAATCATGAAACCGCCCGCAATGAAGGCCAGGCCATTGACGAAGGCCGCCGAGGTGCCGATCAGTTGCGGCGGCACCACATCGCTGGCCGAGCTGAAGGTAATCATGTGCGCCGCGTTTGCGACGCCGAAAATGAAGTTCAAGCCCATCGCGATTGGCACGGGGATACCGGGCACGTACAGCAGCGCCAGTGCGCACAGCAGTTGCACCAGGGTGCCGCCAATAATGAGCGGTTTACGCTTTTTCATTTTGTCGGACATGGCCGGCAATATCAGGCAGCCGACAGCCAGGCCCAGCCACAGCAACGATGAACTGAACGCAGCCGTAGCCGGACTGGCGCCCAGGGTCACCATCAGTTTGGGCGCCCACACCACGCCGGCCGCCAGCAAACTGCCAAACAGCGCCGAACAGATAAGCGCGCTGACCCACACGTGAGGGATTCTCGCGACGTCCACCAGTGCCGCTACAACCGAGCCCACGAACTTTCCGGCGCCACCGGAAGCCTCACTGTGCACGGGCTGAGGGTTGCGCAAATAAATGAAGGCCAGCACCGTCAGTACAATGCCCCCCGCCCCGATATAGTTGAATAACGCGCGCCATTGCATGGCACTTAATGCGTACTCCAGAGCATTAACTGAAAACGCCGACGACAGCGACGCGCAGAATTGCACCAGGCCGAACATAAGGCCGAACTTCGCCATGCCGAACCACTGCCCACCAATGTAGCCAGCCCCGACAAAACCCGTGCAGGCACCTAATGCCATGACGAACTGCGACAACAGCAGCATTGAATAGGACGATGCGTTGGCAAAGATGAAAACACCCACGGTCACCAACGCGACCGACACCGGTAAAACCTTGTGCGCGCCCAGACGATCGAGCAACGCCCCGCCGAAAAACTGGCAAATGGCGAACACCCATGTATAGGTCGCGGCAATGGCGGTGATCTGGGTAACGGTAAGTGTCAGACTTTGCTGGATCTCCGGGTTAACGATTGAATAACCCGTTTGTACGCTGAACAAGTAGATAACGAACGCAACGGCGATACACCACACCCACCATGCCCGCGCCCCGCCAAGCGTTGTTGTGCCATGCGTATCAGAGGCTGAGCTTCCTGTTATTTCTGCCATCTCCGTTCCCCTTCTTATGTAGCTCGATATGCCACGCGGTGGACGGGCGCCTGTTTCAGATGCCCCTGTTGCCGAAGAACCTTGAGCATAGTCATATCCAGGCGGGACGCTAGGAATCAGGTAAGGGAAAAAGATGGCCGGCCACGACGTCATTATTTCTGTGTCCGAACGCTATTATCAAAACACTATGGACAAAGAAGTCGAGTGTGCAAACAGCGGGGTCAACTGTGAACCTGGTCACACTACGGAAATGGATTTTTATCTCGCCATACGACAATTCAAGCAACTTCCGCGCACAACAGAGCACGGTACTCCAACGTTCAAAGTGGCTGCATTTTCCAGTTCCAGCCAAACGTTTCCGCGCAAGGGGCCAACCAATGGCGCAGGTGTGGGTTATTCGCCAACGTCGAGGATTCAACACCGCGGGCACCGATATTGGCGTGGCGCAAAAAGCGCACATCCAGGCTCTGTTCCAGCCGTTCGACCCACTGCGGAAAATCCATGATGCTCGCCAGGCGCGGCCACTTTATGAGTTTTCGATAACGCAATTGGGCTGAATCAATGCGCATATCGTCGTTTGAGCGCCACTGGGCCAGATAGAGGTTGTCATTACGCTCAAGTTGCACACGCCAGTGTCCCCAGGAAGGAACGGTCAGCTCAAGCTTCACACTTTCAGGCCGCAAACTGTTGCGCTTGTAGAACCAGTACTCGATAGGCTCGTTGCTCAGCACAACGGAGAACGTGCTGTCGTGCGGAATATTTCCCAACTCGAACAAGGCAAACCATTGGGCGGCCTCTGACTGGCTGAGATCATTCGGCATACCTACTCCTTAATTGCGGAACTGAAAAAACCGTGAATACATCCATCTCTTTTCTCTTTTCGGGCCGCTGTGTGTTTGCCAAAACCACGGCGCAGTCCTTGTCAGGTAGCATGGCGGGCATGCCTTGCCAGGAATGAAGTGGAAAAAACATGAACCGTCGTAAAAAGATCAAACAGCTTTTAAAAGCGCATGCAAAAAAAGCCAGCGCCAAACTGGCGCCCAAGAGCAAACCTCAATACATCAGCAAGGCTGACCGACTGAAACTGGCCGCGCAATCCCCGCAGGACGACACGCCCCCTCCCGAAAGCTGAGCACACCGCCCCGCCAGTCTTCCTGCAATCCAGGATATGACCCTCCCGAACCCCGTATTGCACCAAACGGCGGGGGCGGCAGTTCGCGGCGCAGGTAGATTTGCGAACGATTCTTAATCACTATATTCTTCGCGCTTTCCCGCCGGGCCCTGCCGGCTTCTGAACACGTGAGGTTCGCCTTGGCTGACGATCTGGACCGGTTGTTTCGCCTTTATCACCGCGACTTGCAGAACATCGCCTATCGCCGTCTGGGCGATCGCGAGTTGGCGGCCGACCTCACCCAGGACACCTTCGTGCGCTACGCCGGCCTCGGCCAGCAGCAACAAACCGACGGCATCCTGAACCCGCGCTTCTTCCTGATCCGGGTGCTCGGCAACCTGATCATCGACCTGGCCCGCGGGCGTAAACGCCAGGGCTCGCCCGTTGAACTCTCGGAGGTGCAGGACGAGTTGCTCGACCCGCGTCCCGGCCCCGAACGGCTGTTCGAGTTGCGCCAGCAATTGCAGTGCCTGCACCTGGCCCTGAGCGAACTGCCGGAGAATTGCCGCACCGCGCTGCTGCTCAACCGCATCGAGGGCCTGAGCCACCAGGCGATTGCCGAACGCCTGGAGGTTTCCCCGAGCATGGTCAGCAAATACATCATGCGTGCGTTGCGGCATTGCGTCCGCAGTCTTGAGCTGCTGGAGGACTGAGCGATGGCCGCGATCCGCGCGAAAGACCTCGACTGTCCCCTGCCCGGCCTGACCGATGAAGCGCTGCAATGGCTGGTGGACCTGCACAGCGGCACGGCCGACGACGGCGATTGGGCAAACTACCAGCGCTGGTGCGAACGCTCCGAGCAGCATCAGGCCGCGTCGCTTGCCGCCGAACGGCTGTGGGAACGCCTGGGCAGTGCGCTGCAACGCCCGGCGCCTCGGCGCCGCGCCGGTCCCGTCCTGGGCCTGGTGCTGGCGCTCGGCCTGGCCAGCGGCGCTGCATGGCAGGTGCGCGAAGACGGCTGGCTGGCCGACCAGCGCACCGGCGCGGGCGAGCGCCGCGAGTTGCAGTTGAGCGATGGCTCGCAGCTGCACCTGGCCCCGCAAACCCGTGTCGACATCCAGATCGAAGGCAACCGCCGCACGCTGCGCCTGTACGCCGGCGAGCTGTTCGTGCAGGTTGCGGCCGACGCCTCGCGCCCCTTCGAAGTACAGGCCGCGGACGGCACGCTGCGCGCCCTCGGCACCGGCTTCGACGTACGCCGCGACGGTTCGCGGGTGCGCCTTGTGGTCACCGAACACAGCGTGGGCGTCACCCGCCAGGGCGCCGGCACGCAGACCGTGGTGCAGGCCGGACAGGCCCTCAGTTATGACGCACATGGCGTGTCGAAACCGCTCGACGTCGACGCCGACAGCCTGACCGCCTGGCGTCGCGACCGGCTGATCTTCGACGGCGAGCCGTTGGGCGAGGTGCTCGACGAACTGTCGCGGTATCACAAAGGGCTGCTGTGGATCCGCGATCCGGCGCTGCGCCAGTTGCCGGTCACCGGCCTGTTCGAAACCCGTGACCTCGACGCGCAACTGGCCTTGCTGCAACAGTCGCTGCCGATCCGCATCCGCAAATTGCCGTGGCTGACGGTGGTGGAGGCGGACGAGCAGCGCAAAACGCGATAACCCGAAAAATTTTTCACGCGGCACTGTCAGGTTTGAAATGTTCAGCGTCTTTCCCATTTGAGAGTGATTTTTAATTAGCTGATTTCAGCGGGGAGAGACATGCAACAATCCTTCAAACGTGCCGCGCTCGGCCTGGCGATGAGTACGGCCTGCGGCCTGGCGTTTGCCGTGAGCACCCAGACACTGGCGGCCGATGCCGCACAAAGCGCGACCCGCGCCTTTGCGATTCCGGCCGGCCCTCTCGGCCAGGCACTGACGCGCTTCAGCGATCAGAGCGGCCTGCGCCTGATCGTCAACAGCGAATTGCTGGCCGGGCGCAACAGCCCGGGCCTGAACGGCCATTACAGCGTCGCCCAGGGCGTGCAACGCCTGCTCGCCGGCAGCGGCCTGAGCGCGGCGCTGAGCGGTGACACCCTGCTGATCACCGAAGCCACGCAAGAGGGCTCGGCCATGGAACTGGGCGTGACCCGCATCAACTCCGAGCAACTGGGCGCCACCACCGAAGGCAGTGGTTCCTACACCACCGGCGCGGTCACCCTGGGCAAGAGCGCGCAGAAGTTGAAGGACATCCCGCAGTCGGTCAGCGTGCTGACGCGCAAGCGCATGGACGACCAGAACATCGTCAACCTCAAGCAGGCGCTGGAAAACACCACCGGCGTGAGCGCGATCAAGTCGCCCGGCTCCGGCCTGTTCATTTTCTCCCGCGGCTTCGACATCGAGAGCATCCAGTACGACGGCGTGCCGGTGCCGCGTAACGTCTATTCGCTGGGCAGCTACATCAGCGAGAACATGTCGATCTACGACCGCATGGAAGTCATGCGCGGTGCCGCCAGCCTGCTGCAAGGCGCGAATAACCCGGGCGGCGCGATCAACATGGTGCGCAAGCGCCCGCAGGCCGAGCCGACCGTGACCCTGACCACCAAGGCCGGGAGCTGGGACCGCTACGGCATGCAGGTCGACGCCGGCAGCGCGCTCAACGATGAAGGGACGGTCCGCGGCCGCGCGGTGGTCGACTACCAGAAGGGCAACTCCTTCACCGACTCGCTGTGGAACTGGGAACAGACCGTCTACGCCGCGCTGGACTTCGACCTCAGCAGCGACACCACGCTAGGCGTCGGCGCGAGCAACAAGAAGACCCACTACCAGCCGTACATGATCGGCCTGCCGCGCAACCGCGACGGCAGCCGCCTGGACGTCGGCCGTTCGACCTATGTCGGCGCCAACTGGAACCGCGCCAGCAGCGACCAGACCGCCATCTACCTCGACCTCGAGCACCGCTTCAACGACGCCTGGCGCTTCAAGGCCTCGGCCTTGGGCATGTTCGAGTCCAACGAAGCGGTGTACCAGTTCATCACCGGCGCCGCAGGGCCAGGCCCGAAACCGATCTATGCCGACTACGGCACCGACTTCAGCAACCACAACCTGGGCCTGGACATGTACGTCGATGGCCAGTTCGAAGGGCTGGGCTTCAAGCAGAGCCTGGTGCTGGGTGCCAACTATTCGAAATACACCACCGACGATGGCTACGCCCGCGCCTTCACCCCCGGCGTGGACATCACCAACGTCGACCATGACCGCCCGTACCAGACCTACAACGGCATCGCCGACCGCGCCAACCTGACCACCAGCCAATACGACGTGCGCCAGAAAGGCATCTACGCCAGCTACCGGATCAACCTGCTGGAGCCGCTGACCCTGGTGCTGGGCAGCCGGGCGAGCTGGTATGAAATGAGCTACGACGCGGACAACTACTTCCAGCGCGAAATCGACGGCGATCCGGTGCACTCCACCGCCCAGAGCACCGGCAAGGTCACTCCGTTCGCCGGCCTGGTCTACGCCCTCAACGAGCAGTGGTCGGCCTATGCCAGCTACGCCGACGTGTTCATTCCGCAAAGCGAACGCGGCCTCAACCAGGCGCCGCTGAAACCGATCACCGGCACCAACTATGAAATCGGTATCAAGGGCGAGTTGATGGACGGCCGCCTGAACACCTCGCTGACGGTATTCCGCTACCTGCATGAAAACCGTGCGGTCGCCGACCTGGACAGTGGTTTCGAGTGCGATGGCTGGTACTGCTCGATGGCCAGCGGCAAGGTGCGCAGCCAGGGGATCGAACTGGAAGTGAACGGCGAGGTGCTGCCGGGCCTGCAACTGTCCAGCGGCTACACCTACAACACCACCCGCTTCATGGACGACCCGGAACTCAAGGGCAAGACGTTCAGCACCTTCACCCCCAAGCACATGCTGCGGGTGTGGGCCGACTACCAGTTGCCGGGTGACCTGGAGCGCGTCAGCATCGGCGGCGGCGTCAACAGCCAGAGCCGCACCATCGGCTTCGACCGCGCCTATGAAGCCAGCGGCTTCTCCATCTGGAGCGCGCGGGTGGCCTACAAGGTCAGCGATCAGGTCAGCGTGGCGGCCAACCTGAACAACCTGTTCGACAAGGACTACGTGATTCCGTCGTACGGGACGCTGGCCGGCAACAACTACTTCGGCGACCCGCGCAACGTGATGTTCACCCTGACCTACACGCCGACCTTCTGAGGCGCGGCGTCAACACACGGGACGCCCGCCGCCGGGCGCCCCGCTCCCTTGCTACGGCTTGATCGCGATCTTGAGCACGCCGTCGCGCTGATGGGCGAACAGGTCATAGGCCGCGACGATGTCGCCCAGCGGGTAATGGTGGGTCACCAGTGAGCCGAAATCCGCCCGGTTCGACGCGATCACGCTCATCAGCCGGCGCATGCGCTCCTTGCCGCCAGGACACAGCGCGGTATTGATCCGGTGGTCTCCCAGGCCGGCAGCAAAAGCCGCGAGCGGGATCTTCACATCGCTGGAGTACACGCCCAGGCTGGAAAGCGTGCCGCCCGGCTTGAGCACCTTCATGGCCTGCTCGAACGTCGACGGCAGCCCCAGGCATTCGATGGAAGAATCGGCGCCGCGCCCACGGGTCAGCTTCATCACCTCCTCCACCACATCGCACTGGTTGAAGTTCAGCGTGATGTCGGCGCCCATGGTCCGGGAAATGCCCAGGCGATGGTCGTTGCCATCGACCGCGATGATGGTCGACGCGCCCAGCAGCCGCGCCCCGGCGGTTGCGCACAGGCCGATCGGCCCCTGCGCGAAGATGACCACGGTGTCGCCGATGCGGATATTGGCGTTCTCCGCACCCTTGAAGCCGGTCGACATGATGTCGGGGCACATCAACACCTGTTCATCGGTCAGGCCATCGGGAATCGGCGCCAGATTGCCCTCGGCATCCGGCACCAGCACGTATTCGGCCTGGGTGCCGTCGATCAGGTTGCCGAAGCGCCAGCCGGCCGTGGCCTTGTAGCCGTGGCATTCGCAAGCGCCGCGGTCCAGCAGGTAACTGCCGTCCTGCGAGGCAACCCCGTCCTGAGCGGCGTAGGAATTGAAGTTGGGGCAGATCGCCCCGGCGATCACCCGCTGGCCTTCCTTGTAGCCCTTGACCGCGCTGCCGAGCTTCTCGATCACCCCCACCGGCTCATGGCCAACGGTCAGCCCCCGGGCGATCGGGTACTCGCCCTTGAGAATATGCACATCGGTGCCGCAGATGGTCGTCGTGGTGATGCGAATCAGCGCATCGGTGGGGCCAACGTCCGGGATCGGCTTATCCGCCAGTTCGATTCGCCCGGGCGCTACGAAAACGGCTGCTCTCATCGTGGCCATCTCTCATCCTCCTGACTGCTGAAATGTGCTGAGCCATCAAGCAAAGCCCAGCCAGCGCCGTCTGGCAAACATCAGGGGGAATGTTGTTGGCTATTGATCGCGTTCAGAACAGCCGTTTGAACTTCCGAGCGCCGGTTATTGGCCCGCCTGCCGATTAACGATTACTCTCTCGAAGCACTCACTCGAACGCCCCGAACATGACCAGCCCAGAGTTTTCGCAAGACATCAATGCCGTTCAAGCTATCCAAGCGGTGCCGGTCATCCTGAGCATGGTCAAGCACTACACCGGGATGCGCTTCGCCGCCGTGGCCCGGGTGACCGAAAAGAACTGGGTGACCTGCGCCGTCGATGATTCCATTGAGTTCGGCTTGAAGCCCGGTGACGAACTGGTGCTTGAATCAACCATCTGCCACGAAATCCGCCAGCACCGAAAGCCGGTGATCTTTGGCCATGCCAGCCAGCACCCGGTTTTTTCCCTGCACCACACCCCCAAAACCTACGGACTCGAGAGCTACATCTCGATTCCCATCGTCAAGGCCAATGGCGACTTCTTCGGCACCCTGTGCGCCATCGACTCGGTACCCGCCCACCTTGATGAACCGTCAATAGCCCAGACGCTGACCCTCTTCGCCCAATTGATCGCGATGAGCCTCGACACTCACGACACCCTTCACACCACTCAGGCCGCATTGGCGAGCGCCCATGAACAAGGCCGGCTGCGCGAGCAGTTCGTCGCGGTGCTCGGTCACGACTTGCGCACCCCGCTCAGTGCCGTCCGGATGAGCGCCGACCTGCTGGAAACCAAGACCACCGATAAACGATCACTCAAACTGGTGTCGGCGATCCGCAACAGCGCCCTCCGCATGGGCGTGCTGATCGAAAACGTGCTGGACCTGGCGCGCGGCCGGATGGGCGGCGGGATTCCGATCAAGCGGCAACTGGTCGATGACCTCGGCCACACGCTTGGCCTGACCCTGGCTGAGCATCAAAGCTCACACCCGAACGTCACCTTCCTGCCTGCGCTGGACCTGCCGAGCGGCGTCTATTGCGACCCGGTGCGGATCAGCCAGGTGCTCTCGAACCTGTTGGGCAATGCCGTGACTCACGGCTCGACCACCACGCCGGTCACCGTCCAGGCCCACGCGCTGAACGATGAAATCGTCATCTCCGTGACCAACCAGGGCCCACCCATCCCCGCGCAACTGATGCCGTTGCTGTTTGAACCCTTTACCCGCTCGGAGGCAGGGCAACACGGTGAAGGCCTGGGCTTGGGGCTGTATATCGCCTCGCAGATTGTGACGGCCCACAACGGCACCCTGAACGTTGTCTCCACGCCCGAAGCGGGCACCTGTTTCGTCGCGAGATTCCCCGCGAAGCTGCAATGGGCCTGACCTGAAACAGGGCGGTCAACCACGACCGCCGCCTGTTTGGCGCCGAGCGTTACCCCACTAATGAATCATCTTCATAAGTGCTTGCCGATTTATCCATCTAGTCCCCATCCCCCTCCTCGCTTAGTGTTTTCCCAACGAATGTGCGTCAGGCCAAAAGCTCGCGCGCACGCCTGCCAACGGTTTGAACAGGGAAACGGGACATGCAAAAGCGCCAACTCGGCAACAGCGCTCTGGAAGTATCGGCCCTGGGACTGGGCTGCATGGGCCTCAGCCACGGCTACGGCCCGGCCACCGACACTCGACAGGCCATCGCGCTGATCCGGGCAGCGGTCGAGCGCGGCGTCACCTTCTTCGACACCGCGGAGGTCTACGGCCCTTACCTGAATGAGCAAGTGGTGGGTCAGGCGCTGGCGCCGGTGCGTGACAAGGTAGTGATCGCCACCAAGTTCGGCTTCACCTTCGGCTCGGACAACAAGGAGCAGATTCTCAACAGCCGCCCGGAGCACATCCGCATAGCGGTCGAGGGTTCCTTGCGCAGGTTGAAGACCGATGTCATCGACCTGCTCTACCAGCACCGGGTCGATCCTGACGTTCCCATAGAGGATGTCGCGGGCGCGGTGAAAGAGCTGATCTGGGAAGGCAAGGTCAAACACTTCGGCCTCTCGGAAGCGGGCGCGCAAACCATTCGCCGCGCCCACGCGGTCCAGCCCGTCACCGCCTTGCAGAGCGAGTATTCGCTGTGGTGGCGCGAGCCGGAGCAGGAGATTCTCCCGACCCTCGCCGAGCTGGGTATCGGTTTCGTACCATTCAGCCCGCTGGGCAAGGGCTTTCTCACTGGTGCGGTCGCGGCGGACGCCTCGTTTGGCAGCGACGACTTCCGCAGCATCGTGCCGCGCTTCAGCCCGCAAGCCCTGCAGGCCAATCAGGCGCTGGTGGTCGTGGTCCGCGAACTGGCGGCGCAGAAAGCCGTGACTCCCGCACAGATCGCCCTCGCCTGGCTGCTCGCCCAAGCGCCCTGGATCGTGCCCATTCCCGGAACGACCAAGTTGCACCGCCTGGAAGAAAACCTCGGCGGCGCGGACATCACGCTCACTGAAAGTGACCTGCGGGCCATCGACTCGGCACTGTCGCAGGTACGCATCCTCGGCGACCGCTATCCCGAGGCGCTCAAGGCCCGCGTCGGGCGCTAGTTGCGCTCGCACATGAGCGCGAGCCTTCGGGTCGGGCTGAGTGCGGAACAGTTGCATCACGTCTACCAAGTGTTAGCCGAACGGGGCGATGAACAGTCAGGCAGGCGAGCGAGTACCGCATTGGCACAAGCACTTGCGTTATCAGGAGAAAAATCATGAGAAATACCTTTTTGAAAGCCTCGCTCATGGCCGCAATGGTCGGCCTCTCCACAGGCGAAGCCAGCGCCGCGGACTACAAGGCCAACCCGTTTACCCTGGTCTACGACGGCGCGCTTGCGAAAAATGAGCCCGGCAAGGTCAACCTCCATCCCGTTACCTACAAATTGAATGGCCTGGATATCGCCGCCAACGTCTACACCCCGGCCGACTACGACCCGAAGAAGGCGTACCCGACGGTCGTCGTCGCCCACCCGAATGGCGGGGTGAAAGAGCAAGTCGCCGGCCTCTACGCGCAGCGCCTGGCTGAGCAGGGCTACATCACCATCACCGCAGATGCCGCCTACCAGGGCGGCAGCGCAGGACAGCCGCGCAGTGTCGACAAGCCGGCAAACCGGATCGAGGATATCCACGGCATGGCGGACTTCATCACCCGCTATGCCGGGGTCGATGGTGAGCGCGTGGGGCTGCTGGGTATCTGTGGCGGCGGGGGCTATTCGTTGGCGGCTGCCGAGACCGACAAGCGCTTCAAGTCGGTGGCCACCGTCAGCATGTTCAATTCCGGGCGGGTTCGTCGCAATGGCTACAACGACTCGCAACTGGATACCGTCCAGCAACGCCTGCGCCAGGCTTCCGCGGCCCGCGCCCAGGAAGCGGCCGGCGGCGCGGTGCTCTACTCGGGCGATGCCAACCTGACGGATGAACAGATCGCCAAACTGCCCTTCGACCTGTACCGCGAGGGTTACGCGTACTACTGGAAGACCCACGCCCACCCCAACTCGACCTTTAAGTACACCACCAGCAGCCTGCTCGACCTGATGCGCTTCGATGCCACCGACCAGATCGAACTGATCGACCAGCCCTTGCTGATGATTGCCGGCAGCAAGGCGGACAGCCTGTACATGACCAGGGACGCATTCGCCAAAGCGACCGGCACCCAGGACAAGGAACTGTTCATGATCGACGGCGCGACCCATATCGAAACCTACTGGGTGCCGCGCTATGTGGACGCGGCGATGGGCAAGTTGACGGCGTTCTACGCTAAAACCCTGTCTGATCCGCGTTGAGCGCACTTCAGCTTCGCCATGCGGGACCGGGCTGCATCGGATAATCTCGGGCGTCTCATAAGAGGTTTTCACCCATGTACCGTCCCAACCTCAACGACCTGCAAGCCTTCGTGGTGATTACCCGCGAGGGCAGCTTCACCCGCGCGGCGGCGCAGCTCGGGGTTTCGCAGTCGGCCCTGAGCCACACCCTTCGCGCCCTCGAAGCGCGGCTCGGGGTGCGGCTGCTGACCCGCACCACCCGCAGCGTCTCGACCACCGAAGCCGGCCAGCGCCTGTACCTGTCCATGGCGCCGTTGTTCGCGGAGATCGATCAGGAACTGGCGGTCGTCAGCGAGTACCGCGACACCCCGGCCGGCACCGTGCGCATTTCAGCGTCCGAACATGCGGCGAACAACATCCTCTGGCCCGCGCTGCTCAAGGTGCTTCCCGACTACCCGGACATCCATGTCGAAATCACCGTCGACTATGCCCTCACCGACATCGTCGCGCAGCGCTATGACGCCGGGGTCCGGCTGGGCGAACAGGTCGCCAGGGACATGATTGCCGTGCCGATCGGCCCGTCGCTGCGCATGGCGGTGGTGGGCTCGCCGAAGTACTTCGAAAACCGCCCGGTACCGTTGGTGCCGGGCGATCTTGCCGGCCACAACTGCATCAATCTGCGCCTGCCCACTCACGGCAGCCTGTTGCAATGGGACTTCGAGCAAGACGGCCGCGAGCTGAAAGTCCGCGTCGAAGGCCAATGGACGTTCAACAGCAGCCTGCCGATCCTGCGCGGCGCGATAGCCGGGTGCGGGCTGGGTTTCCTGCCGGAGGACATGGTGACGAAGGAAGTGGCCGATGGATCGCTGATACGGGTGCTCGAGGACTGGTGCCAGCCGTTCGCCGGCTACCACCTCTATTACCCGAACCGCCGCGAGCATTCCTCGGCGTTCCGGGTGGTGGTGGATGCACTGCGTTACAGCTGCTGAATCGCCAGGGCCTGCGGGTTCGCGACGTTCTTCGGCTGACCCTCGAAGAACGCCCGCACATTGTCGAAGGCGTCACCGAAGTACAGCGCGTAACCATTTTTCTCCACGTAACCCAGGTGCGGCGTGCACAGCGCACGCGGGTGGCGCAGCAGTGGATGGCTCGGGTCGAGCACCGGTTCTTCCTCATACACATCCACGGCGGCAAAGCCCGGCCGCCCGGCATCGAGCGCCTGCAGCAAGGCGCCGGGGGCGATCAGTTCGGCGCGGCTGATGTTCACCAGCAAGGCGTCGGCCTTCATCTTCGACAGGTCGTCGAGGGTCACAATATGGCGCGTACGCTCGGACAGGCGCAGGTTGAGGCTGATGATGTCCGACTCGGCGAAGAACGCCTCGCGCGACGCCGCAGCACGATGTCCATCGGCTTCGGCAGCGGCGCGGCTGCTCTCACTGCCCCACACCAGCACCGGCAGGTCGAACGCCTGGGCATAGCGCGCCAGCCGCTGGCCGATCTTGCCGTAACCCCAGATGCCGAGAACCTGCCCCGCCACCGCCTGGCCCAGATTGACCTGCCATTGACCGCGCCTGAACCCCTCGATGGCCGGCACAAGCTGACGCCGCGCATTGAGGATCAGCGCCCACGCCAGCTCCGCCGGCGCCACCGGCGAGCCGCGCCCTTCGGTCACGACGATGCCACGCGCGGTGCAGGCGTCCAGTTCGAGATGACCGGCAACCTTGCCGGTCTGGCTGATCAAGCGCAGTTTCGGCAACCGGTCCAGCAACGCGGCATCGATACGGGTGCGCTCGCGGGTGAGCACCAGCGCGTCCGCCTCGGCGAAGCGTGCGGCCAGTTCGTCCAGCGAGGCCGGTTGTCGCTCATGAAAGACCGTGACCTCATGCCCGGCCAGCAGGCTGTAGCAGTCGAGCGTGCGGATCACGTTCTGGTAGTCGTCGGGGATGACAATGCGCATGGTGATGGGAGCCTGCCGGTTGTGTGGGGTTAGACGATAGCTGAATGCAGGAAGTTAACGAGAGGTGATGGCTAGACTCAATGGCACAATCCTTGGTACTGATTTAGCCAACACCGTCGACGGTGAAGTAAAGGAGATCGCGACATGACCCAACGGCTGCTGAAACTGCGTCTGACGCCGGGGCCTGTGCTGGCGGAGAAACGCTCATGAGCTTCGCGGATGTGCTGTATCGCGGGCCGGTTGACCTCACGCTGACCTACGGCGAGCCCGGCGGCCTTGGCCGGGAAGCCCAGCGCCTGGGTGCCGATCTGGTGCTGAGCCGCCGCACCAAGGATCGCCCGCTCGCCGTGCTGTTGCCCAAAGCGCTGTACCTCGATGTGCTCAAGGGCCCCAGCCGCGCTCGCCTGACCCTGCCGGACGGACGAGTGTTCGCCGGGCGTGTGACCGAGCGCACCGGCAATGGCGAGTATTTCGAGCTGGTCGAGGACGGTGAGTGCGTGCAGAGCACTGATTGAATCAAGCGCTGGCCTCGCACAGCGCGCGAATCTTGCGCCGCAGCCACTGGTGCGCGGGGTCGTTCTGAAAGCGCGGGTGCCACGCCTGGGTGAACAACACGGTTTCCAGCGGCATCGGCAGGTCAAACAGGCGGATACGCAAGCCAGCCGCCAGCGCGCTGCGGGCCAGATGGTCGGACAATGGCAGCAGCAAGTCGGAATCCTGCAAGGCGAAAAAGGCGGTAAACGGCGTGGACACCACCAGCGCCACATGCCGCCGCAACCCTTGAGCCTCCAGCGCAGTATCGATCGGGCCAACCGTCTTGCCGCGCCGGGAGACGCCGATATGATCCCAGCGCGTGAGCCGTTCAGCCGTGATGTCGTCATCGAAAATCGGATGGTTCTCGCGGGCGATGCCGACGAAGGTCGTGGTGAACAACGACTGCACGCGGATTTCCGGGCCGAGCTTGCGCGACCCACTGATAAACAGATCGATGCGGCCACTGCGCAGTGCCTCGTCGTCCACGTCATCTTCCTCGGGTGAGAAGCGCAGCATGGCGCGCGGCATCTCGGCCGCTATCGCCTCCAGCAGCCGGCCCGAATGAAGGCCGACGAAGACATCATTGGCACGCACATTGAAACGCCGCTCCAGCGTTTTCAGGTCGACATCGGCGGTGGGCTTGAACACCTGCGTCGCCTGTTCGACCGCCGCGCGCACCTGCTCGCGCAACGCCAGCGCCCGCGGCGTCGGCACCAGCTTGCGCCCCGCCTGCACGAACACCGGATCGCCCAGGGTCTCGCGGATACGACCGAGGGTGCGGCTCATCGCCGGCGGGCTCAGGTTCATGCGCCGGGCCGCGCCGACCACGCTGCCCTCCTCCAGCAGGATGTCCAGCGCGAGCAGCAGGTTCAGGTCAGGGTGCTCCATCGCGGGCCTCATCTCAGTTGCGTTAAACGGAATGTCAGGCCAATACCAATGCACCAAACGGCATGCAAATACCAGTGCGGCGTGCGCACGGATGAAGTGCATGGGAGAGCATTTACGGCTCATGGGCGTGAGATGAGGATGCCCCTTCACCCATGCCGCCCCCTTCCGTTCTGGAGTTGATCGTGTCCGACCTCACCTTGTCAGTGCATGCCACCGACACCTATCCCGTCATTCGCTTCCTTGCGCAAGCAGCCGTGCCCGGCTACGCAGCCCAATGGCTGGAGGACATGGGCAAACTGCTTGCCGCCGGCGCGCCATTCGCCGTGATCTACCCGGAAGGCTCACACCAGGAAAGCCATGAGGACCGCAAGGTCAGGGGGCTGTGGCTCAAGCAAAACCGCAATGAATTGGCGGCGCTGTGCAGGGTGCTGGTCAGCGTTGAGCCGGATGCGCAGAAGCGTGAAGACGCCCAGGCGCAATTGGCTGGGCTTAGCAAGGCTTTTGGTGTGCTGCAGGTGGTTGCTGCAACGGAGGTGGAGGCGTTGGAGTTGGCTCGGTCTTATGTGGCGGGTGAAAAGGATTGATACGACCTGGCTGTGCCTAACAAACCCACAAGAAAGTCGTGGCGCAAAATCGAGCGCTGACCACAACTGCTTCGGCCTAACGACAACAGCTCACTCATACGCCAGGCACATCAGCGCTACCGCCGCCGTGATACGCGTCTCGTCGATATGAGCCGCGGTACCGGGGTCCACACTTCCCACCGCCAGTACCAGAAACTGTCTTGCCACTCTCACCGGGTCCTCACAGCGAGCGCATTGCCAGAGTGCTTTTTCGACGTACACCTGGTACTGGCAATAGCGCTGCCGCCAGCGTTTCGGGGGTATCTTTGAACTCCACTTACTGCAATCACACTCAACATTGCGGTTTCTCTCGATGGACTGCGCATTCAAGCGGGCTGTGCGCTCAAGGCTCGGGGGCTATCGGGTTTGATCCTGAACCAGATGGCGTACATGGCTGGCAGAAACACCAGCGTCAACACGGTGCCTGCGAGGGTGCCGCCAATCAGGGTGTACGCGAGCGTTCCCCAGAACACCGAATGAGTCAGCGGAATAAACGCCAGGACCGCCGCGAGCGCAGTCAGGATCACCGGGCGCGCTCGCTGAACAGTGGCTTCGACCACCGCCTGGAACGGCGCCAAACCTGCCTGCTGGTTATGGTGGATTTGTCCGATCAAGATCAGCGTGTTGCGCATCAAGATGCCCGACAACGCGATCAGCCCGACCAGTGCGTTAATGCCAAACGGCTGCTGGAACAACAGCAACGTGGGCACCACACCAATCAAGCCGAGTGGGCTGGTGAGAAAAACCATGACCATCGACGAGATTGAGCGCACCTGCAGAATCAGGATCACCAGGGTGAGCGCGAGCATGATCGGAAACAGCGGCAGCATCGCCACCATCGCTTTGCCGGACTCTTCAATGGCGCCCGCCTCCTGAATGCGATAGCCACTCGGTAGCTGTTTTACGAGGGGTTGCAGTTGCTGAGTGATGGCCCCGGATACATCCGGCGGCTGCAGACCTTCGGCGATGTCACCGCGAACGGTGATGGTTGGCACGCGGTCGCGCCTGCGTAACACCGGCTCCTCCATGCGCACTTCTACCTCGCCCACCTGCGACAGCGGAATACGCTCGCCGTTGGCGCCCGCCAGGGTGAAATCCATAATCCTGGCAGGATCAAAGCGGATAGCTCCGGCGGCGCGGGCCATGACCTGCACCGTACGAATGTCCTCGCGCACGGCCGTGATGGGGACGCCACTCAAGAGGAACTGCAGTTGTTGTGCGACGGCACTGGAGCTCAAGCCCACAGCCTGCAACCGATCCTGCTGCAAGGTGAAATGCAGTGTTGGCGTACGCGAGCCCCAGTCGGTGTTGACCGTGCGCATCAGTGGGCTGGTATCCAGCACTTGCTGCACCTGGCCAGCAATGCGGCGCAGGGTGTCCGGGTCTGGACCGCTCACGCGATAGGCCACCGGAAAGGGCGAGTATGGGCCGAACACCAATTGGGTCACCCGCACACGCGCCTCACCCGCCAACCCCTCGGATATGGCCTGACGGAGCCGGTGCTTGAGTGTCTCTCTCTCAGTCTCGTTGCCGGTGCGAACCACTATCTTGGCGAACGAGGGGTCCGGCAACTCCGGGCTCATTGCCATGTAAAAACGCGGGGCCCCTTGGCCAATGTAAGTGGTAACAATCCTGGCCTCGTCCTGTTTTGCCAGCCACGCTTCCACCTGTTCTGCCGCGGCACTGGTTTGTGCAATCGAGGTTCCATACGGCATCTGCACTTCCACCAATACCTCAGGGCGATCCGAGATGGGGAAGAACTGTTTCTTCACCAACCCCATCCCCACGATGGCCGCTACAAACAGGCCAATCACGGCGCCGGCCACCAGCCATTTGTGCGCGATGACACGCGTCAGTAACTGGCGGAAACGGTTGTAGCGCGGGGTGTCGTAAAGCGTGTCGTGGCCACCTTGCACTTGCTTGATGTCGGGCAGCAACTTGACGCCGAAATACGGCGTAAACACTACGGCAACCAACCAGGAAGCGATCAGGGCAATGCCAACAATCCAGAACATATTGCTGGTGTATTCGCCGGCCGTGGAGCGGGCAAAACCATTGGGCATAAAACCGACCGCCGTGACCAGCGTACCCGACAGCATCGGCGCGGCCGTATGGCTCCAGGCGTAGGCCGACGCGGCGATACGGCTGTAGCCCTCTTCCATTTTCACCACCATCATCTCGATGGCGATAATCGCGTCATCCACCAACAGGCCCAGTGCCAGGATCAGCGAACCCAAGGTGATACGGTCGAAGTTTTTCCCGCTCGCGGCCATCACCACAAACACAATCGCCAAGGTCAGCGGCACCGCGGCTGCAACCACCACGCCGACTCGCCAACCCATGCTGAGAAAACTCACCAGCATGACCACCAGTAGTGCGACGAAGAACTTGACCATGAACTCGTCTACCGCCGAACTGATGTTGACCGCCTGATCGGTCACTTTGGTCAGGCTCATGCCCAGGGGCAGTTCGGCATTGATTGCACCGACCTCGCCGTCCAAGGCCCTCCCCAGGTCCAGCCCGTTCCAGCCATCGCGCATAACGATGCCCAGCAACAGCGCCGGTTCGCCACCGTTGCGGATCAAGAAAGTCGCCGGGTCTTCATAGCCACGGCTGACCGTGGCGACATCCGACAGTTTTAGCGTGTGCCCCTGCGCCACGATGGGGGTTTCTCGGATCTTTTCTAACTGGTCGAACGCGCCATCCAGGCGAAGAAACACCTGTGAACCTCTGGTCTCCACCGAGCCTGCCGGCGTCAGCGCGTTTTGCCCGTTGAGCGCAGCGAACACCTCTTGCGGGCCGATGCCCAGGGTAGCCAGGCGTTCATGGGAAAACTCCACATAAATGCGCTCGGGTTGTTCGCCTACGATGTTGACCTTTTTTACCCCGGGCACATGCAGCAGGCGTTGTCGTAAGGTCTCTGCATCGCGCACCAGTGCGCGCTGCGGCTCACCTTTGGCTTTGAGCGCGAACAAGGCAAAGGTGACATCCGAATACTCGTCGTTGACCATCGGCCCGATCACACCGGCCGGCAGTTCCTTCGCTTCATCGGCCACTTTTTTGCGCGCCTGGTAAAACTCCTCCAGCACTTGCGAAGGCGGCGTGGTGTCGAGCAGCGATAACGTCGTGAAGGCCAGACCAGGCCGCGTGTAGGTTTCGCTGCGGTCGTACCAGCGCAACTCTTGTAGGCGCTTCTCGATTTTCTCCGCGACCTGGTCCTGCATTTCTTGAGGGGTTGCACCAGGCCAGGCGGTGACAATGGTCATCACCTTGACGGTGAACGCCGGGTCTTCGGCACGCCCCAATTTGAAGAAGGCAATTAGCCCGGCCAGCGAAATCAGCAAGACCATAAACAGCGTGACCGAATGTTCGCGAACCGCCAGCGCCGACAGGTTGAAACGGCCGTCGCTCATGGGCGAGCTCCCGCAACGGCTGCAACATCACGTTGAGCGGGGACACGAACCTCCTGGCCCTCACGCAGCAGGTGCGCACCCAGCGCGACGACAACCTCGCCCGCTTTCAGCGGGCCACTCACGCTCGCACCGCTTTCATCCAGGTGCTGCACCACCACCGCTTGCCACCGCACACGGGCGGGTTCGCCGCTTACCACCCAAACCCCCGGCCCGTTGCCCGCGTCGTACAGGGCACCTATGGGGACGTACTGACTGCCCTCTGGCACCCGCGAAAGCGGGTCCGCGATCCGCAAGGTGATGGTGCTGCCCAGAGGCGCCTTCGCCAGCTCCCCTTCCAGCACATAGCGCGCTTCGAACGTGCGGGTTTGCCGGTCGGCCACATCCGAGAGCTGCCGCAACTGAGTGGCCGCGCCAGCGCCCTGTGTACCAAACAGCGTGGCCTGGGCCGCAGACCCGAGTGCCGGCCGCAGGTTTTCTGGCAGTTGGATAACCGCTTCACGCGGCCCGGCATGCGCCACTCGCACCACCACTTGCCCGGCGTTAACCACTTGACCCGGCTCCACTAGCGTGTCCATCACCACGCCATCGGCATCCGCCAGCAACTCGGCATAAGTGGTGGCATTTATCGCGACTTCCGCTTGCGCCTGAGCGGCGCTGAGCTGGGCCTTGGCTGAGTCGGCGTCGGCCTTGTACTGGTCGTAGGTCGATGCAGATACCGCCCCGGTTCCCCGCAGCCGGCGATAGCGCGCTTCATCGTCTGCCGTTTGCAGCGCCCGCGCTCGCACCGCCGCCACCGCTTGGCGTTGTGCATTGGCGGCCAGTTTTAGATCGACAGGATCGAGGCGCATCAGGGGTTGCCCGCGCTTGACGGTTTGACCGGTGTCCACCAAGCGCTCAAGCACCTTGCCCGCTACGCGAAACCCCAAGTCACTTTCGACGCGCGCCGCCACCGTTCCTGTAAACGCACGCCCCACCACCAGCCCCGGCTGAACGGTGACAACCCGTACCAGCGGCGCAGCGGTGCGGGGATCGGCTGGCGTGGGTTCGCCGCAGGCAACCAGCGCAAAGGGAGTTACGCAGATAACGGCAGGTAAAACGAAGCGGCGCAGGAGCATAAGAAGCCCATCACAAAAGGATCAGGGCTCACACCTTGAGTCTAGTGACCAATTTAGTCAATGGTCACAAAAGTGATTTTGTTAAGGCGAAAGGCTGCGCAACACCAACCCGCTGAGGTGCGTCGGCGCGTCATCGATATAGTCGAAGCCGTGCTGCAAGAGCAGCGGATTGAGGAACGGGCGCATAACCAGGTAGATCGCCATCACGGTTTCATCCAGCGGTGTCTTGCGCTCGAAGTCACCGTTTTGTCGCCCGGCTTGCAGGATGGTTTTGATCAACTCACGGATACGCTCTTCATACGCCAGCGTCGCCTGCCAGCGCTCGGTGGCTGCTGAAGAGGCAATTTCGTAAAGCTTGCGATCATCGGAGAACAAGCGAAGGCTGGCGATAACAATGGCCTTGAACAGACGACGCAGCTGCTCTGGCGGTTGATCGACCGCAGCAACAGCCGCCCTGACCTCAGCCTCGATTTGGCTCAGGCAGTTGGCGCAGATCATTTCGCCGATAGCCTGCTTGGACTCAAAGAATTTATAGATATAGGCCTTGGAAAAACCAATGGCCTTGGCCAAGTCCGAGACGGTGGTTTTCTCGTAGCCGTACAGGCTGAAATGCTCGGTAGCGGCGGCCACGATCTGGTCACGCACTTCATGACCGGCAGGGCCGCGAGCGGGAGTAGCGGGGGTCGGTGATTTATTCATGTTGGCAGCTTACTGCCAGTCGGCATTAGGGACAACGTGTGACCAAAATCATTTCAAGTCACGAGAATGCTCGCTAATGGCTGCTAGCTACCCTTCGCCAGGGGCAGCTTTGGGTCGATAGCGGTCAACCGCGAACGACCGCTCTCGACCCAAGAATAGAAATCCGAGCACTGTTTTAACACCCCAAGCCGAACAATCAGCCCACCAACAAAATCAATCCCAAATACCCCCGCCGCCTCCACGCTCTCCGATACCATCCCCAACCCACCTGCCCCACAGACAACCCCATGCCAAAACGCTCCCTCGCCATCAGATCACTGTTCGCCCTCTGCCTTCTCGTAGCAACAGCCAACCACCTGCATGCCGTCATCGAACACGGCTGGCTCTGGGACTACGGCTACGGAGCAACCACCGGTTTGCCAAGCCGCCTGTTCTGGGGCGGGCTCACACTTCTCGATCCGATAGCAGTGGCGCTGCTGTTCATCAGACCAAACACAGGCATTGCACTAACCGCAGCGATCATCGTGGTCGATGTCATTCACAACTCGTTCTACGTAGCCTCGCAACACCAGTGGCTGGAGCCTTTCTATATGTCCCAGGTCGGCTTCCTTGTCGCGGTGTTGTTGCTGGCACCTTTGGCCTGGAATCGGACGGCCGCAAACAGAGTTTTTCGTTCAACGGGTACATGAACCACACACCGTCCTTGACCGCCTCAATCCCGCCACTTTTCCCTGGCGGACATTGCCATCGGACTCTCGGTCAATCGCTGGCTTGAAACGCCCTTCGATCATCCGCACTTGCCGGCGGTGAGCGACTATTACGAGCGGCTGAGCGAACGCGCCGGGTTCCGCCTGTATGGACGGAACGGAACGCCTTAGGTAATGCCAGTCAGTTCCCTTCGCGAGCGAGCTCGCTCCTACAAAAGCGGCGCGCCTGTAGGAGCGAGCTTGCTCGCGAAGAGCCGCAAAGCGGCCCCAATTGATTTAACTGAGTGATCCTTGGACTCAGCGCCCACCACAGAGTGAGCGCCCATTGCTCTCTCGCCCTCCCCTTACCAGTCGTGACTCAACGTCGCGATCACATTACGGCGGTTTCCGTACAACACCGAATCCTCGTAGAAGCCGGGCTCGAAATAGCGCTTGTCGAACAGGTTGGTGCCGGTGATCGAAATCTTGCTGCCGGTGAGCCCGACCTTGCCCAGGTCGTAGCGCAGCGTGGCGTCGGTCAGGGTGTAATGCGCGACTTTCAGGGTGTTCTGGATATTCTGCGAAGACCCCATATACCGCTGGCCAATCCCCGCCCCCACACCGTCGAACATCCCCGCATCAATCGTGTAATCAAGCCAGACGCCAGCCGCGTGGCGAGGAATGGCCCGCGGGGTGTTGCCTTTGTAGCTGGTGTCTTCAGTGATCCGGGCATCGGTGTAAGCGTATGACGCGAGCACATTCAGGTTGTTTGTCAGGCTGGCCTTGCCTTCGACTTCAATGCCGCGAGAACGCACTTCCCCACTCTGCACCGAATAGCCCGAATTGAGCGGATCTGCGGTGGTGACGTTTTTCTGGGTCAGGTCGAACGCCGATACCGTGACCGAGCTGTTGTAGCCAGGCGGCTGGTATTTGATCCCGACTTCGTATTGCTTGCCTTCGGTGGGTTTGAACAGCGTGCCGGAAATATCGGTATTCGGGTTGGGCTGGAACGAGGTGCTGTAACTGGCATAGGGGGTGATGCCGTTATCGAACAGATAGGCCAGCCCGACACGCCCGGTGAATTTATGGTCGCGCTGCCGGACGTCGGTCTTTTCGGTGCCGAAGTACAGGCCCTGTTCATGGCCCTCGGCCCAGTCTTCGCGACCGCCAATGGTCAATGCCCATTTGTCCAGCTTGATCTGGTCCTGCAGGTACAGGCCGGCCTGCTGCATCGTGCTGCGCTCATCCCGCTGCAAAGGGTCGTACCAGATCGCCCCGCCGCCATAAACCGGGCGGTACAGGTCGAGCATTTCGAAGTCGGGATCCGGGTCACCGTTGCGGCGGGTTTCTGCGGCTTTGTAATGGGAATAGTCGAGACCGGCGATCAGCGTGTGTTGTAGCGGTCCGGTGTTGAAGGTGCCCTGGATGTTGTTGTCGACCATGAACGTGTCGCTGTTTTTCGGGCGGTACTGCAGCCCCACATCCTGAGTGCGTCCGTCGTCGTTGAGCACCACATCCGGCCCGCTGGAAAGGTACCCAACCCGGGAGTGCATGTAGCGCAGGTTTTGCTGGAACTTCCAGTCATTGTCGAACAGGTGCTCGTAGATCGAGCCGATCGAGGTGGTCTCGACGTGGTAATAGCTGCCCTTCCAGCCCAGATTGGTATCTGGATCGATGTGCCCGTAGGGGCTCTTGAGCACCGTACCGATTGCCGGAAAACTCTGTTCCGAACCGCCAGTTTTGGTCTTGTTGTAACTGGTGAGCAGGGTCAGGGTGTTGGCGTCGTCGGGTTTCCAGGTCAGCGACGGAGCAATGTAGGTGCGATCGTCAGGTGAATGATCGACCTGGGTGCCACTGTCGCGCTGAAGCATCACGACACGCCCGAACAGTGTGCCGGCACTGTCCAGTTGGTCACCGATATCCAGCCCGAACTGGCGACGCTCGAAGCTGCCCCCTTGCACTTCCACATGGCGGATCGGCGTTTCCTGTGGCCGCTTGCTGGTCATGTTGACCACCCCGCCTGGCGCCATTTGCCCGAACAGCACCGAGGCCGGGCCTTTGATCACGTCGAGGCGCTCAAGGCCGAAGGTCTCGAAATTGGTGTCGTACTGGTTGAAACCTGAACGCAGCCCGTCCTGATAAATACCGAACAGGTTGAACGCGCGAAAGCCGCGCATGAAGATGTCCGGCGCGCCCTGCCCGCCCGCGTAGTCGAGCACCCGGATGCCCGGCGTGTAAGCCACAGCGGAGTTGAAATCCTGCACGCCGCGCTGGTCCATTTCGTCGCGGGTGATCACCGAAATGCTCTGCGGAATTTCATTGATCGGGGTATCGGTCTTGGTGCCGACCGTCGTGCGTTTGGCCACGTAACCGGCCACCGGCCCCGTGCCGTTTTCCTGGGCCTGGCGGCTTGCGTCGATCTCGACCGGCTCGATCTCGATCGAGGCGTCGCTGCGCGGCAAGGGCTCCAGCACATACACGCCATCGCCACGGGACACCGCGTGCAGTCCGCTGCCCGACAACAACCGGGCGAAGCCGGTGGCAAGCGCAACGTCGCCTTCCAGCCCCTGGCTCTGCCGCCCCTGCACAAGTGCAGGATCAATGGCGAGGTTGATGCCCGCCGTCGCCGCGAAGCTCGAAAGTGCTTGCCCAAGCGGGCCCGCCGGGATGGAGAAATGCTGAGAAGACGCCGCCATCAACGCCGGGCTCGCGAGTACGCTCAGCGCCAGCGTGGCGCCGCGCACAGCGCAGGCGAGAGAAGAATAACCAGATGAAAAACGCATGAATGCTCCGTATCGATGAGACCTGTTTGCTGAGAGGACACGCCAGCAATGAAAAACAGGACAGGCGACAGGAATTTTTTTCAGACTGACCGGGGCTGCAGCGTGACCCAGTAGCGCGTCCGGTACACCACACTGACCGGCAGGGCCTGAGCCACGGCGCTGAGGATCAGGTCCGTATCAGCCAATTGAAAGGCGCCGCTGATGAGCAGATCGGCAATGTGCGGATCACACCGCAGCCAGCCGGGCCGGTAACGGTTCAGCTCCCTGGCGAACGTCGAAAGCGGCATGCGCTCGACACGCAGCACGCCCGTGCTCCAGCCATCACTGCCGGGCACGAGCGGCTGCGCGGCCATCACGTATTGGCGGTCGAAACGGGCCTGGTTGCCGGCGCTCACGCGGGTGGCCTCGGTGCGGTCTTTCGGACAAATATCCACCGCGCCGCCGTACACACAGACCAGACTGTCGTCCTCTTCAAGGCGCACGCTGAAACGCGTCCCGACGGGATACACGTCGCCCTGCCCGGTCTGTACCCGCAGCGGCCGGGTGAGCGAATCCCGCCCCGTGGAAACCAGCACTTCTCCCGAGCGCAGGCGGATCAGCCGCTGCTGGGCATCGAAGACGATATCGACGGCGCTGCCGGTGTTCAGGTTCAGACGGGTGCCATCGGGAAGGTCGATCTGTCGCTGCTCGCCGACCAGGGTTCGCTCGTCCGCCGACCAGTCGGCATGACGCCAGACCATCAGCGCGGCAGGCCCCGCAGTCATCAGCAGTATCAGGGCCTTGAGTCCGGCGCGGCGACTCAGTCGGTCGGCGCGATCAAGCGTGCGCACTCCGACACCTTCCGGAATCCCCTTCCACTGCTGGCTGACCCGCTGGGCAAGCTGCCAGGCACGTTCATGATCGGGGTGCTGGCTGCGCCACTGCTCGAAGCGCTTTCGTTGCGCGGCATCAGGCCCGGCCTCGTGCAGGCGGATGAACCAGCGCGCCGCCTCGCGAACCACGCTTTGCTCCAGCGGTGCCTCGCTCATGACGCGTCCGTCATCGCCAGCACCATGCACTGCTCCATCGCCTGGGTCAGATACCGCTGCACGGTCCGCACCGTGACATCCAGCATCTGGGCGATTTCGGCGTAGGTATGGCCATCGAGTTGCGACAACAGGAACGCGCGACGCACCGCCGGCGGCAGACCGTGCAGCAGTGTGTCAACGGCCTGCAGCGCTTCACGGATCAGCCATTGTTCCTCGACTGACAGCCCGGTTTGCTCGGTGTATTCAGCCAGCGTCTGCAACCAGGCCTCTTCGACAGAACGCCGCCGGTGCAGATTGAGCATGAGCCGCCTGGCCACCGTCGCCAGATAGGCTCGCGGCTGCCGCAGGTCCGGCGCCAGAGGCGTGGCTGACGTGCGAAACAGACGCAGAAAGGTGTCCTGCGCCAGATCGGCGGCATCGCTGCGGCAGCGGATACGCCGATACAACCAGGTCTGCAACCAGGAATGGTGATCGACATAGAGAACCGTGAAATCGCGATGCAATTCCGACTCGCGCGACGATGCGCCATCCATTGGAAGACTTCCTGATATTTAGATGCAAGTGCAGACGGTAATGAGTCGCAATGTTAGCAACGTGCCCAAGCACTGACAACGGCCGGTGAGCAGGTCGAGCTAACCTCCGCAAACGCTGGGCACCGCGCATTTGCGTGACGCCCATTGGCGTGAGTAGAATGCGACTAATTATCAATCATGTACTTTTCGGGATGCCGATGCGCAGCGACGACACAGTAGGTACTGCAGAGCTGGGGCTGCTGTATCGCACCCACCACTCGTGGTTACACGGCTGGCTAAGCCGACGCACTGGCTGTCGCGAAAACGCGGCGGACCTGGCGCAAGACACCTTCGTGCGTCTGCTCAAATCCCGTCAATCAAGCCCGTTGCGCGAACCCCGTGCCTATTTGAGCAGCATCGCCCGCGGGCTGATGATCGATCAGTATCGTCGTCGCGAACTCGAACGCGCCTACCTGGAAAGCGTCGCGTTGCTGCCTCAACAAGAGGTGCCCTCGGCAGAAAGCCGGCTGCTGATTCTCGATGCGCTCGAGCGCGTCGACCGCATGCTCGATCAGCTCAAGCCGAGAGTTCGCCAGGCATTTCTGTTGGCCCAGCTCGACGGTTTGAGCTGCACACAAATAGCCGCAAAGCTCGGTGTATCCCGCGCGACGGTGGAACGCGACCTGACCAAGGCCCTGCAACACTGCTACCGCTTGCGCTATGTCGAAGAGTGACCCGCAGGCGCTGGATCCGGCCATTGTCGACCAGGCGATACACTGGCTGGTGAGCCTTCGCTTCAACCAGGCAGATGAGCACACCCGGCGCACGTTCGAGCAGTGGCTGCTCCAGCGCCCGGAGCATCTGTTGGCGTGGCAGCGGGTGGAAACCCTTGGCGATGAATTCGCCGGCATTCCAGCCCAACTGGCCCGACAAACCCTCAATGGCACCCACCGTGGAATGCGTCGACGGCAAAGCCTGAAGCTGCTGGGCCTGCTAGCCACTGTCAGCGGCGCGGCCTGGCTCGGCCGGGATTACACGCCACTGCCGGCCATGCTTGCGCAACAGCACAGCAGCACCGGCGAACAACGGCATGTCCATCTCGATGATGGCAGCCTTATCCAGCTCAATAGCGACAGCGCTGTCGACAGCGATTTCGACGCACAGCGACGCCTGGTCATTCTGCGACGGGGTGAAATCATCGTGAATGTCGGCGCGGATGAGCACTCGCCGCAAACGCGCCCCTTCTGGGTACAAACACGCGACGGGGTCATGCGCGCCCAGAGCACCCGCTTCCTGGCGCGCGAGCGTGACGACGGCACCCTGCTCGCTGTTCAGGGCGGGGCGGTCACGGTGTTTCCTGGCTCCAGCCACACCCTTGCCGGCAGCGGCAGCAGCAGCGTCCAGGCCGGACATCAACTGCTGTTCACCGCCAATGGCGCCCGTGAGTTCAGGGATAACGGCCTCGATGTATGGAGCTGGAGCGACGGGGTGATCAGCGCGCGCGATATGCGCCTCGGTGATTTTATCGGGGAGTTGTCGCGTTATCGCCCAGGCGTTTTGCGCTGCGCCGACGCGGTGGCTGATCGTCGGGTCTCCGGCACCTTTCAGCTCGCCGACAACGATCAGGTCCTGGCATTGGTCGCACAGTCACTGCGTCTGCGCGTTGATTATCGGACCCGTTATTGGGTGACATTGAGCGCTGCCGGCTGAGTCCAACTGCTCCTTTCTCTTGGCTGAAAAAATAAATGAGGGAATTTCTCATTCTCGCTCGACCTGTAAGGAAGGCCGAAACACAGGCCAGTCTGCCAATACCCTTCCATGGAGCGAGATAATGAGTTCGTCCCCGGTTCCACAGCGCCATCCGTTAAATATTGCCTTACGCAGTGCGATCTTGGGTTTGGTCGTCAGCAGCTACGCCCTGCCGTCGCTGGCGCAGTCTTCAACCGCTGAGCCACGCAATCAGGTCCAGCACTGGAACATCGCGGCCGGCCCATTGGCGCCGGCGCTTGACCGCTTTGCCCGCGAGGCTGGCATCAGCCTTTCCTTCGATGCGGCGAGCGTAGCCAACCGCACCACTACGGGCGTGAACGGTACTCTCGACACCGCGGCAGCCCTGTCGTCGCTGTTGCAAGGGAGCGAGTTGCAGATCGAGCAGCAAGGCCCGAATGCCTACCTGCTGACCCCTCAACCAAAGGCCGCCGGCCCGCTCGAACTCGGCGCCACCGACGTCGAGGACTTCCGCCTCGCGCCCCTGATCGTCAATGCCAAGGTCAAGGTCAATGCCGACGACGACACCAACTCGGTGGTCGCCAAGGAACTCTGGGTCGGCGGCAAAGTGGCGACCAGCATTCTCAACACGCCCGCATCCGTGTCGGTGGTGACCCGCAAGGAAATGGAGCAACGCAGCGTCAGCACCACGGAAGAAGCGTTGCTCTACACGCCCGGCGTGGTCAGCGACTTTTATGGCTCGGACGACCGCAACGACTACTTCCAGATCCGCGGCTTCCAGGCCACCACCTACCGCGACGGCTTGACCCTGAGTTCGATGCGCGGTGTACGCGAAGACCCTTTCGCCTATGAGCGCATCGAAATTCTGCGCGGCGCCAACTCCACGCTGTTCGGCCCGGCGGACCCGGGTGGCTCGGTGAACTTCGTGAGCAAACAGCCGCGCTTCGAGCAGTTTGGCCAGGGCTATGTGACCTACGGCTCCTTTGACCATATCGAGACAGGCGTCGATGTGGGCGATGCCCTGAATGACGATAAAACCGTGGCCGGCCGCTTCACCGCCAAAGTGCAAAACAGCGACCGCGAGTACGACCACTCGCAGGACGACAACAGGCTGGTGATGGGTGGCCTGACCTGGGCGCCCACCGATTACACCTCGGCCACCCTGGTCCTGGACTACCTGAAAACCGAAAGCTCGCCCAACAGCGGCGGCTATCCGCTGGACAAGGAATACGACCGCAGCGACTTCTATGGCGAGCCCAGCTACAACTTTCACGATGTCGAGCGCACCAGCCTCAGTGGCAACGTCACCCATGACTTCGACAACGGCTTCGTGCTGCGCAGCAACCTGCGTTACAGCGAGCTGACCGACGACTATGGCTACGTTTACCTGAGCGATAACGCCTCGCGTGTCGGCACGACGATTCCCCGCTACCTGCTGGGAACGGACAGCGACGCCAACCAGTTCAACGGCAACCTGATGCTGCAATACGATGCCCGCTTCGAGCACATCGACAGCAGCACCCTGGTGGGCGTGGAATATCTCGACTCGTCAACCAAGGAGCGCTCCGTCTACGACCTGGCGTCCTCGATCGACATCGCCAACCCGGTGTTCACTGGCGTTTCAAGCGCACTCACGCCGTATACCGCGAAAAAGAGCGAGGCGACCACCAAGGCGGTATTCCTCCAGCAGAACCTGTCGTTCTACGAGCGTTTCATCGTCACCGCCGGTGTGCGCAACGACTCGATGAAACTGTCCAGCAAGGGCTACAACCAGTTCTCCAGCCCTGTGCAATTTGATGATAAGGACAACTTCTCCGAGACCTCCTACCGCGGCGCGTTGACCTATATCGTCAACGATGAGGTTTCCACCTACGTGAGCATGGTGGAATCCGTCTCGCCGCCTCAGGTTGGCGTGACACCGCAAACGGGCAGACAGTACGAAGTGGGCGTGAAGTATTCGCCCATGGGGATGGACGCGCTGTTCTCCGCAGCCATTTACGACCTGACCCAGGAAAACGTCACCATCGCCGTGGTGCTGCCAAGCGGCATCATCGAGCAGCAAACGGTGGGCGAGTCGCGGGTCCGCGGCCTCGACCTGGAAGCCAAGGCGCAGGTCACGCAGAACGTCAGCCTGATCGGCGGCTACTCCTACATGGAGTCCGAAGTCCTGCGCGGCTCGTTGTACGACGGCAGTTCCCTCAAGGGCAATGAGTTCACCACCGCGCCGAAGCATTCCGCCTCGCTGTGGAGCTACTACAGCGTGCCCGGCACTGACGTCAGCGTTGGCCTCGGCGCGCGCTACGTCGGCGCCTATTACCTGAATGCGGCCAACACCAACAAAAGCGATGGCACCACGTTGTTCGACGCTGCCCTCAACTACCGGATTGCCAAAGGCACCGATCTGGCGGTGAATGTCAGCAACCTGCTGGATGAGCAACACGTGGTGGGTGCCGGTACGGCGAACTTCTATAACCCGGGTCGGGAGGTTACGGCCAAGGTGAGTTACAACTGGTAGGGTGTTTTCCCGGAAGGAAGTGGTGCCCGCTGAGTAGCGGGCACTGTCGGGTTGGCCGCCAAACAGCGGAATAAATGTGTTTTTTCCAGCGGGTTGTTGCGCGCCGATAGCGCGAAAAAGCATGAGCTTGGTTTCGAGCGTTTGCTTCCGCAAGGTAGGTAGTGAAGTTAAGCCGGCCACTGGGTCGCTGCGACCGCAGCCCCTCTCCCAAGACCGCAGAAGTCTGCAACGTGCAGGACTAACGGCACCTCACGCCCAGGTACTAGCGACTGACAGATAGCGGAGATAACGTCGAATATAACCGTCCGCCATCGGCCAGAAGCGGTCCTTCGAAATCGTCTACGCAAATAGGGCCTATGCAGGATTGAGCTTATTCGGCAGGCTTAGCCCCAACCAGTCTGGTTCCTCCCTCCAGAACACATTTCTTTGTTGCATTTTCTAGGCATGCAGCGACTATTGCCCATAAGAAGCACCACCGCTACTACTCTTTCCATTTTCGAAAGAAGTCCATGCCATGTCAGGCGAATATTCGTATTGGATGTGCTGGAACGGATGTACGAGAACCAGCTCGGGTTTGAGGCAGCCTTGATGGAGCTTACGCTCATGCAGAGACACAAGGTGTGACTGATGCTGGAAACAATGTTCGGAGGGCCTTGTGGGCGATTGGTGTGAATGCGGGATACATCAAGCAAGGCTTGGCCAAGCTGAAAGGAAAAAGCTCGGGCTAGATTCGATTCGGTACAGCCGAGACCGGATCGGTCTAGGATCTGCCGTCGGCTTTCGGCCAATTGCGATTGTTCAGATATGTTCTGAAATGTCGTAGCAAGTCAGGTCAAGATCGGGGATAAATATCGGGCGAAAGCCAACTGCACGTACGATCATAGTGAAAATAGAATCACGCTCCGTGATAGGGCATCAACTGTGGAGAAAAAGGCTGATGGATCTTGCTAGCTGGATCTCAATATTTATGGCTGTGATTGCTGTGGCTACAGCGATTGTCACATACGCTGTTTTCCGCTCCGCAACAGATCCGACGGTGATTGTATATGCGCAGCCGGATCTTCAAAGGCAATCTATAGTAAACCTCATTATTGAAAATATCGGCAGAGGTGCAGCCCACGGAGTTTTTTTCAAACCCAGCCGCCCCTTGCCACAAAATGCTTTCTCCATATCTGTACCAGAAAAAATGCCCGACCAAATGCAATCCGGGCCAATCGCTAATGGGATACCTTTTTTGGCGCCCGGCCAGCGACTTTCAATCTCATGGGGGCAGTATGGCGGTTTATATAAATACCTAGGGGATGAGCCAATTCGCATTGATACTTTTTGCTACAGAACACGTTCTAATGGACTATTTTCAAAGAGGCTTCAATCAAGCTCAACCCTTGATATAAGAATGTTCCAGACTTCTGAGTCGACTGAACACGGCTATGGTCCAAATCTCGTAAAAGAATTGAAAGCTTTAAATGTCACGTTAAAATCAATTGAGAGACAGCTTAAAAAACCATTGATCGACTTGGCTGCCCAGCCAAATCTGGACGTCTCTCAAAACATTAGCATTAGCTGATAATTATTAAGCGAATTGATAAAGTTGAATGATGTTGATTGGGGGTGAGTACCAGGTTTAAGCACGAACGCCGTGATTTGATAGGGTGTCTCGGCACAGGCGAAAGTCGGCCCCTTTACCAAAATTTAGCCACTCTAATCGAGACTTCGCAGATGACCGAAGAGAGCACTCTGGGAAAACTAATTGCTAGTCTTCAGAAGAAGATTTCTGAGGGTAGCTTGGACAAGTCCGCAATTGAGGAAGCAACGAAAGAACTAGCTAAGCTTGGGTATCAATACGACGAAGATCGTTTCCCCCCGCTCGTAGGAACGGAAGATTTCTCGAACAATAGTTCAGAATCTCCACAAGACCTTGCAGAGGCTCTTTTGTGGAAGCTAGGGAAATGGAAAGCATACAAAAAGTTCTGTGAGAACTATGCCGCAGAGCAGTCAGTGCCAACCAAGACCGACGTGGTGTTCTATGCCTTTGCAATGCATCTGAAAGATAAAAATAATCCGATTTATGACCAGCACGCAATCAGGTCGCTTTGGGCTATCTTCAGAAAATTAACCACCGACGAGAGGCAGAAGTGCAAGTCGCTACTTTTCGATACGAAAAACAAGTGGAAGCAATCTGGCACAGGGAAGAGTGCAATTGATTGCTACTCAATTTTCGTCAAACACGTTAATGACCTAGTTTCGGCTAGCGGGGGAGCAAGCAGGTCTGAACTTGACCGCTTGCTCATGCCTCTAGGTCAGGCAATCAAGGAGTCTACGAAAACGTATATTGAATTTGACGCCCTTTGTGGTTGGCCTGGCAGTGGTTAACAATTCGCTACAGGCGCGACGGCCCTGAAGGGCCGCGGCCTTTGTGCAGACGTTAGTGTGCGCTCCCGGCCGAAAGCTGACGGCCACGATTGACCGCTTTTGGCCGGTTAGCGACCACTGCTTTGGCTAGCCATCCTTGTCCTTCCACACGTGGAGGACTTGCCATGAACATCATCGCTACCTACAGCCGTCAGCCCTGGAACAAAGGAAAAATTGGTCGGGCAGAAAACCCCGCTCCGACTGAGAGATATCTGGGCCATCCGAGTGAGACTTCAAATTGCAGAAAGAACCCGGGATTTGGCCCTCTTCGATCTGGCCATCGACAGCAAGCTTCGAGCCTGCACGGAATAGGGGACCAGGAATAGGGGACAGATTTATTTATTGGGCAACAGTCCGCTTCTGGCCGTTTTCCGCCTGTCGTGACGGGCCGAAATCGACCCAATTGCTGGCTGTCGTAACAGTTGCCTGCCTAGCGTGGATATCTTTGCCAGCGCTATTGTGCGCACCATGTACCCACAAAAAATGGAGCCCAATGATGAGGGCAGAACGCTATCGAGTTCGCTTAATGTTCGAATGGGGCGGCGGTTGCCTTTGGTGTGGAAACAATATTGCCCGGGATAAATTTTCTGTAGGGCCTATTGAAGAGAGGCTACCACTCAGTAACGAAGTCCAGGCAATGCTTAACGAGCTTTCACAGTGGCATGACACCTCGCTGAACTGGGACTACCCACCTGATCCCGGCCCTTGGAGTGCAGATGATTACGCAAGATTTGACGAGGCCGCCGCTAAATTACTGAAATCCATCCAACAGGAATTGGGTGAAGAATTCGAGGTGGTGTACGAAAAACTTTGGCTTATCGGTGTGAGCCTTCGACCTGATTCTGATAACGAAAGGATGCAGCTATAGATCGGTAGCCCACCTTTGCAACAGGCCGCCACAACCCAAAGCAGACATTTCAGCTTCTTGATCAGTAGTAGCCCCCGCCAGTCCTAAAATCGAGACGGCGGTTCATTTCCAGCTTTGATCTGTGAAAAGACATGGTCTGGATCTGCCTGGCACCAATATCTGAACAGAAGGCGAGGTTCGGTATCCCCAAAATACTGACTCAGGAAGCTCTCGGCGGGGATTAGCAATTTAGTTTCTGGCCATTGCTGAGCTAAAACACCTATGTGCTTGCCAGACGAACAAATAATCCACGTCGCCTTGCCTCCACTGATGCCAGGCAGGTAACCCATACCTTGGATCGCTTCGAACAAAGCGCGCAGTGTTACTGCTGGATCAAGCCTGATTGATGTCCTATGACTTTCCAGATCATCCCCTGCATGCACGCTATCCCGATCAATTTGAATGACCAACATGAATGTTCCTTTTTAGCGTTGTGTAGTCACTAGAATGCCAGCGTAGGAATGCCAGCAGCTATCTGTCTACAGTCCGCTTCTGGCCGGTAGCAGCCCTTAAAGAAGGTCTACTTTGGGTCGAAAGCAGCAATCCACAACCGGCTGCTAACAACCCTTAGCGGACTGGCCTTCTGTTCATTTGCAGCCGTATGTCAGTGGCGTAGCCCTACTGCGGAGAACCTGTGGCGCCGCCGCCCTGGTTTTGATGCCCGCTCGGCAGGCACAAGCCCGAACGCACGTAAAACCGTCGGCCCCGCTGACATTTACTGGGCCGAAGTCATATTCGTCATGAAACGTAAACACCTGCAGCGGCTGAAGGCAGGGTATTCACGCTTGCTTGAACACAAACGGCTTCATGTCTTGGATATTCCCGACGATTACCGCTACATGGACCCCGAACTGATCACCATCCTGGAAGACACCTTGACGCCCTGCCTCAAGGGCTAGCCTTCGCGTCTATCTGGTGTCACGCGCATCAGATTGGTGGCTCAGCACCAAAACTGCCACTCACCGATTTAGTGCTTGATCCTGGCGAAGCAGTCGCCATCGGCCTCGAAAAAACTTGGTACATCGAAGCGGTGTTGAAGGCTGTGCACCAGAGGTTGTGCTTGAGCCGACGCCAGGGCGCTGCCATAGAAAATGCCGTAACCCACGCTCAACCAATACGGCCGACGCCATGCCCCAACCCACAAGGCGGTTACTTAACCCCGAGCGCCCTGCCGGCTCAGGCCTCAGATATGCCTGCTTCACCGGGCCGTTGCTGGCAGTGAACGGTGGCCCCGCTGCTCACCAACCGCCACAGCGAAGTCGCTTCATCCCGCTCAATAAACCCCTGCGCTTCAAGCCGCTCAAGCGTGTCCACCGCCCGCTGATAACCAAACAACGCGATCCGCTGAACCATCGAGATGCCAAAAGTCTCGTGCGCTTTCAGGCGCGCCAGAAGTTCCAGGTCGTTCATGGTTTCTGTCCTTTCATGAAGGGTGTAATCGTGCAATTGTCCGAAGCCCTTCAGGGGGTCGATTTGCGTCAGCACCACCAACAATGTGCTCCACCCCCGCCCACCATCGTCTGAACCCACACCTCCGCACCCCAGGCATTTCCCGATGCAAGCACTGCTGCAAGACATCCTCGACCAGGTCCGCCCGCTGCTCAGCCAGGGCCAGGTGGCGCAATACATCCCTGCCCTCGCCCAGGTCGAACCCGACCAGTTGGGCATCGCCGTGCACGGCCTGGACGGTCAGGTGCATTGCGCGGGCGATGCGCACACGCCCTTCTCGATCCAGAGCATTTCCAAGGTGTTCAGCCTGGTCCAGGCGATCGGCCACAGCGGCGAGGCGATCTGGTCGCGGTTGGGCTACGAGCCTTCCGGGCAGGCGTTCAATTCGCTGGTGCAACTGGAAGTGGAAAAAGGTAAACCGCGCAATCCCTTCATCAACGCCGGGGCGCTGGTGATCTGCGATATCAACCAGTCGCGCTATGCCACACCAACGCTGTCGATGCGCGACTTCGTCCGCCGTCTGGCGGGCAATCCGCGCATTGTCAGCGATGCGCTGGTGGCCGAGTCCGAATACCAGCACCGCGCGCGCAACGCGGCCATGGCCTACCTGATGCAGGCGTTCGGCAACTTTCATAACGAGGTCGAGGCGGTGCTGCGCAGCTACTTCCACCACTGCGCGCTGTCCATGAACTGCGTGGATGTGGCCCGCGCTTTTGCCTTTCTGGCCAACAGCGGTTACTGCCCGCACAGCGGCGAACAGGTGCTCAGCCCGCGCCAGGCGCAACAGGTCAACGCGATCATGGCCACCAGCGGGCTGTACGACGAGGCCGGCAATTTCGCCTACCGCGTCGGCTTGCCGGGCAAGAGCGGCGTGGGAGGCGGCATCGTCGCGGTGGTGCCGGGCCGCTACAGCATCTGTGTGTGGTCGCCCGCGCTCAACGCCTCGGGCAACTCGCTGGCGGGATTGCGCGCGCTGGAACTGCTGAGCGAACGCATGACCGGATCGGTGTTTTCGGCGGTGCCTTGAGCGGCCGTGACATCAAGCGATAGTGCCGCGAGGCGGGCCCCCGCGGCACGTTCGCCTGCTTAGAACTTCAGTTCCCACTGCCCCATCAGCGCATGATTGCGGCTGTTGCTGCCCAGTTCGCCGCTGTAGCCCAGGCCGACGGACTGCCGCGCGCTCACGCCCAACGTCAGGCCGGCTTCGACCACTAGGCTGTCGCGGTCCAGCGCGCTGCCTTCGACGCTGAACGCGTCGCCGCCGGCGAGGAAGGCCTGGCGGGTGCGGGTGTCGAGGCTGCCGTAGGTGTGGCGCCAGCCGAGGCTGGCCCGCGGGGTCAGGCTCATGCCGTTGTCGAGTTGGCCGAGGTGGGCGATGCGCACGCCGAAGGTGCTGGTGAGGTTGTCCTGGGTGTCGGCATCCACTGCCAGCGCGGCGTTGCCGCCCTTTTCGCGGTAGCCGTCGCGGTGGTAGCGCTGGTAGCCGAGGTTGGCGAACGGCTCGGCGTTGAAGCGTCCGCTGCCCAGGGCATAACCCAGTTCGGCGAAGGCTTGCTGGCTGTCGGCGTCGTAGTCGCCCTTGATCCGTTCGTTGAAACCGCTGAAGTCCAGGCTGCGCTTGCTGTCGCCGTCGTGGGCGCTGTAGGCGGCACCCAGGCGCAGGGCCAGCGGTCCGCTCTGACGCAAGGCGTAGACGCCGGCGTGCCAGCTATTGACCTTGCCGTCCAGGCCGGTGGCATCCAGGCGGGTGCGCGAGTAACCGCCCAGCACGCCGAGGCGCCAGTCACTGCCGACCGCCCAATCGAGGCCGAGCACCAGGCCGCCGGTGCGTTGTTCCAGGGCGCTGCCGCCGTGGCTGCCATCGACCTTGCCGTAGCTGCCGAGGGCTTGGGTCCACAGCCGGCCGCGGGCGCTCGGGTCATTGAGATCACGCACGCCCTGCGGCAGGCCGGTGGCCGCCAGCACCGGGGTGTCTTGCTCATCGAGGCCGACCAACAGGCCCGCCGTGCTGCCCATCGATTGCATCGCACCGAGCATGCTGCCGCCGACCTGCGCGCTGCCGGCCAGGGTCGCGCCGGCAAGGTTGGCGGTGCTGCTGGCGCTCAGTTGCTCGATGGCGTTGCCCGCGGTGGCGGTGGAGGTATTGAGCAGCGCGTTGTACAGCGCGCTGTCGCTGCCGAGGCTACCCAGTGCGCGGGCGGCGGCGCCGCTGTTGGCGTTCTGGGTGTACTGGGCGAACGACACGTCGTTGCGGGTGTAATCCAGGCCCACCGAGGTGCCGCTGTAGCTGAGGCTCGGGGTGAGGAAGGCGTAGTCGCTCTCGACCTTGCCGAAAGTGCCTTGCACCGCGCCGGCGTTGAGCACGGTGTAATGGCTCTTCCACGGGTAATCGCCCGCCGACGGCTGCACATGCAGGGTCGCGCCGTTGAGGCGGGCGGTGCCGCCAACGCTGATCGGCGCGCTGCTGCCATCGGCATTGACGCCATACACCAGGCTCGCGCCGCTGCCGAAGTTGAGGTCGCCCTTGACCGTGGCCACGCCCAGCCCCTTGTTGGTCTGCAGGCTGCCGTTGACCGTCAGGCCGCCGACCGAGCCGCCACCGGCATAGACGCCACCGGCATCCACCACCAGCGCGCCGAGGATGCTGCCCTGGTTGACCAGGGTCGCGCCCGCGGTGACGCTGCCGCCCTGGCTGAAATCGTTCTGGCTGCTGAGGGTCCAGCGACCGCCGCTGACCACCAGCTTCTCGAAGTTGGCGCTGTTGCCGAAGCTGCCACTACCGTCGAGGGTCAGGGTGTCGATCCCCGCCCCGCCGTCCACCAGGCCGTTGAAGACACCGCCGGTGGTGACGATCAGGTGGTCGTTGCCGCCGCCCATGCTCAGCGCCAAGCCGTTGCCGCCGCTGATGATGCCGCCGTTGGTCACGCTGTCGTCGTAGTCGCCGATCAGCTTGATGGCGAAGCCTCGCTCGCCTTCGATCCTGCCGTAGTTGCTGATCGTGGTCGCGGCGACGCCGGCGCCTTCCGCGCCGTCATCCACGAGGATGCCGTTGTCGACGCTGCGGATCACGCCCGTGGCGGTGTTGACGATACTGCCGCCGCCCATGGCGATGCCTTCGCTGCCGTTGGGCCGGCCGCCGCTGTCGACGCCCTTGGCGCCCAGGCCCTGGATCGTGCCTTCGTTGTAGATGTGGCCGATCAGGTCGATGTCGACGCCGTCACCGTCGCCGTTGATCTTGCCGTCGGCAATGGCGCCGGTGATGACCCCGCCGGCGTAGTTGAACACGGTGCCGGAACCGTCGGAGCCGAAGCCCGAGCCGTTGCGCCCGGTGACAGCGCCATAGTTGTACAGGGTGGCGTCGGTCTTCAGGTCGATGCCGTGGCGGTCGGCGCTGACGGTGCCGTAGTTGTAGACGGTGACGCCGGTGGATTCGCCGATCTTGATGCCGTCGTATTTCTGGTCCTTGCCATCCTTGTCCTGCGGCGCGGTGTCGGTGCGGATCAGGCCGTAGTTGGTAATCACCGCGTTGGAGCCGGTCTTGATCGCGTCGTTGCCCACCGAGTGGATCACGCCCGTGGCCTCGTTGGTCAGGGTGGTGGTGAACTTCGGGTTGTTCAGGGTTTCCAGGTCGATCGCCTGGCCATCCACGGTCGACTCGATGGTGCCGGCGTTGACGATCTTCAGGCTGCCGCCGGCAACCGGGTTGGTCTGGATCCGCAGGCCGTCGTTGGTACCCTGGATCAGCGCGCCGGCGCGGTTGTTGATGACGAAGTGGCTTTCGTCCTCGCCATCGCTCTTGGTGTCGATGCCGCGGGCGACGGTGGAGCGAATGATGCCGGCGTTGTCCACGCTGACCGTGGTGCCGCTGGTTTGCTTGGGCAGGATCACGCCGTCATCGCTGCCGGCGACGATGCTGCCCTGGGCGGTGACCTTGAGGGTATCGCCCTTCTTCAGTTCCAGCGTGTCGCGGGTGGCGCTGCTGATCAGGTAGTCCTTGGCAAAACCGGACGGGGCGAAAGAGGCACTGGCGAGTGCGACGCAGAGGGCAAGGCGATGCGGCGTGAAGAGCATGGTGAGCGACCGTTATCCTTATTGAAAGGCGCTCAATATGGCGGCGGGATATGACGGTTTGATTGATAGGCTCTATCGAACCGCGCCGGTCAGTTAACCGTCCCGCGAGCCGGTCTGCTCCAGTTGCTCCTCGAACCAGCGCAGCACCGCCTGGCACCCCGGGTGCGCCGCGCCGCTGTCGCGCAACCACAGCGCGTAGACGCCTTCGGTCTTGAGCGGCTCGCCGAACGGCAGGATCAGGTCGCCGCGGGCCAGTGCGTCGTGGGCGAGCATGCGGTCGGTCATCGCCACGCCGAGGCCACGGGCCGCCGCGTCGAGGGCCAGGTCATCGAGGTTGAATTGCAGGTGCTTGTAACTGCGCGGCTGATGATCCGCCTGCGCCTGCAACCACTGGGTCCATTCATGGCGCGCGGTCGAGCCGTGGATCAGCGCATGGCCGGCCAGCTCGTCGAGGGAGCGCGGCGGCAACTGACCGTCGCCCAGCACCGGCGCGCAGACCGGAATCAGGTATTCGTCGAACAACGGCGTCAGCGGCCGGCCATCGAGGCCTTCGCGCAGGTACAGCACGTAGGCGTCACAGTCGCCGCTGGTGTCCACCACTTCGCCGCTGACCGTCTCGATGGACAGGCACAGTTCCGGGTTGGCCGCGTAGAACGAACTCAGCCGCGGCAACAGCCAGCGCACCGCCAGCGAAACGAAGATGCGGATGCGGAACGGCCGCTCCGCCGACGGCGGCGCGAGCCGTTCGCCGAGGGCGCGCAGGTCCTTGAGGATCGCGCAGGACAACGCATACACCTCGCGCCCCGCTTCGGTCAGCGCGACCTTGCGGCTGGTGCGGTCGAACAGCGCCACCCGGTAATGCTCTTCCAGTTGCTGGATCTGCCGGCTGACCGCGCTCTGGGTCAGGTGCAACTGGCGGGCGGCCTCGGTAAAGCTGCTGCTGTCGGCGACGTGGACCAGCGCCTGCAGGGCCTGGAGCGACGGTGTACGAAAGAAGTTATCCATGCGTTTTGAGAATGCCTGAATGAATTTTTAACGTTAGAAGACCGCCGCCAACGCTCGTAAATTAAGGCTTGTCCAGCGCCTCGCGACATCACTTCCGATAAGCCAGGCGCATTGATTGTGGAGAGCCCGATGTCAATTGACAACCGCTGTGGATGGATCGCCCTGGCCGGCGAATCACCGCCCCGGCCGCGCCTCGAGCGCAACCTGCAGGCCGACTGGCTGATTATCGGCGGCGGGATCACCGGCTTGTCGGCGGCGCACAGCCTGGCGGCGCAATTCCCCGACCAGCGCATCGTTTTGCTGGACCGCCAGCGCGTGGCGCAAGGTGCTTCGGCGCGCAACTCGGGCTTTGCCGTCAGCCATGAATTGCCGGCAGCGAGCGAACTGCTCGGCACGCCCGGCTTCGCCGGTTATCAGGTCGCCTCGCGAATTGGCGTGGCGGCCGGCCAGGAACTGCGCCGGCGCATTCACGACCTGGGCATCGACTGCGAATTCGATGAAGGAGGCTATCACTTTGCGGTGCACCGGCCGGAGCACCTGCGCCACGCCGAAGCGGCCATCGAAACCCTCACCGCCGTCGGCGCCGACGCCCGCTACCTGGAAGGCGACACCTTGGGCACCCGCCTGGGAAGCGCGTTTTACGCCCGCGCCATTCATTGCGCCGGCGGCAATGCGCTGCTGCAGCCGGCCCGCTATGTGCGCGGCCTGGCCGACAGCCTGCCGCCAAACGTGGAAGTGTTCGAGAACAGCGCGGTGCTCGACCTCCAGCGCAATGGCGGCCACTGGCATGCACGCCTCGAGGCCGGCGAGGTCCGGGCGACCCGGGTGCTCGGCTGTGTCGGCGCGTTCCTGAACCGGGTCGGCGTGCACCGCAGCGGCACCTTCCCGCTCGAACTGAGCGCCAGCATCACCCGGCCGTTGACCGAGGCGCGCTGGCAGAGCCTGTTTGCCGAACGCACCTGGGGCGTGCTGTCGACCTTGCCGGGCGGCGCCACGGTGCGCCTGCTGCCGGGTCGGCGCCTGCTGATCCGCAACACGGTGGAATACCGTCAGGCCGACCTCGACCGCGCCGGCTTGCAACGCCGCCAGCACGAACACGTGCGGGGTTTGCAAAAACGCTTCCCCGGCCTCGACGCCAGGGACATCGAATACACCTGGACCGGCCACCTGAGCGGCACGCGCTCCGGCGAGCCGTACTTCGCCCGGGTCGACCAGGACTTTTACGCCGTGTCCGGCTGCAACGGCTCGGGCGTGGCCCGCGGAACGCTGTGGGGCCGCTTGCTCGCGGACCTGGCCATGGGCGCCAGTTCGCCGCTGCTCAGCGATGTCCTCGCTCAGGCCCATCCCGGCTACCTGCCGCCACGCCCTTTCTTCGACGTCGGCGCGATTGCGCGGATGGCCTGGGAAGTGCGCCGTGCCCGGCTGGAACGTTGACGAACCCGGCGCTCGCGCCCCTTGCAACAACAAAAGAGAGAGCAAGATGATCAAACGTACCTGCCTGCTCGCCGCCTCGGCGGCGCTGCTCAGCGTCGCGGCCCATGCCGCCGACAGCGTCAACATCGCCAACTGGAGCGGCTATGTCGCCGAGGACACCCTCACCGAGTTCACCCGGCGCACCGGCATCCAGACCACCTACGACCTGATCGACAGCAACGAAACCACCGAAGCCAAATTGATGACCGGCGGCAGCGGCTACGACCTGGTCAGCCCGTCCAACCACTTCCTGCCCCGGCTGATCAAGGCCGGCGCCATCCAGGAACTGGACCGCAGCAAGCTGCCCAACTGGAACAACCTCGATCCCAAGCTGATGAAGCTTTTGGAGAGCAGCGATCCGGGCAACCGCTATGCGATCCCGTACATGTGGGTCACCGTTGGCATCGGTTACAACGAGGACAAGATCAAAGCGATCTTCGGCAACACCGACGTCACCCAGTCCTGGCAACTGCTGTTCGACCCGGAAAACATCCGCAAGCTCAGTCAGTGCGGCGTGGCGTTCCTCGACAACCCGACGCAGATCCTGCCGATCACCCTGCGCACGCTGGGGCTCGACCCGCACAGCGAAAGCCCCGCCGACCTGAAAAAAGCCGAGGCTGCGCTGCTCGCGGTGCGTCCTTCGATCAGCTATTTCCATCAGTCCAAGTACGTCAGCGACCTGGCCAACGGCAATATCTGCGTGGCCATCGGCTTCAGCGGCGACGTGCTGCAGGCGATGAGCAGCGCGCAACATGCCAACAACGGCGTGCACCTGAACTACAGCATCCCCCGCGAAGGCTCGACCATCGCCGTGGACATGGTCGCCATCCCGAAAGCCGCGCCGCACCTGGACGCTGCCTACGCCTACCTGAACTACCTGCTCGACCCCAAGGTGATGGCCAGCATCAGCAACGCGGTGCAATACCCCAACGGCAACGCGGCCTCGCTGCCGTACCTCGACCCGGCGCTGCGCGACAACCCGGCCGCCTACCCGCCACAAGCGGTGCTCGACACCCTGTTCCCGATCCAGACCCTGACGCCCTCGGGCATGCGCCTGAGCACACGGTTGTGGACGCGGGTCACCAGCGGCAAGTGAGTCAGCCGGCGCGTTCAGCCGCCTGCGTGACGGCTGAACGCGCTCTTTATTACCCGCAACTGTAGGACCCTTCACATAATCGGCAATGAAACTTTACCGGCACCCGCCCTCTAAGCATGATCGACCGCCCGCACCCATGGAGGATCCTGCGCATGCTTGGCGCCCTGCTCGACAAAGTCTTCAACCGCCCCCTCACCCAGGACGGGTTCGCCCAAAAATTCATCAAGGCCGCGCGCGACGCCGGCTTCAGTGGCCCACTCACTTATGCGCCGGACGACTTCCGGATCGAACACAGCGAGGGCGCCTACTTCAATCTGCACAACGCCTTCCGTGATTATCAGAACGCTGAGCGCCCGCAGCGGGCTGCTGCGCTTAACGGCTACATAGCGACCTTACTCAGAGCCCGCGACACCGGGCCGCGTTCGTTCGAGGAGGTCAGGTCGTTGTTGCGCCCGGTCGTTCGCAACCTCGGCATGCTTGAAGAGGTCCGCCTGCACACCGTCCGTACCGAAGGACTGGATGCGCCGTACAGCGTGGCCCAATTGCCGGTGGGCAAGGACTGCGTGGCGCTGCTGGCGGTCGACTCTCCCGAAGCCACCTCCACCCTGACCAAAGGCCCCGAGGAACACTGGGGCGTGAACATGGAACAGGCCATGGCGATTGCCATGGACAACCTGCGCGCAACCACTGCGGATGCCTTCGACGAGGTCGTGCCGGGGCTGTATGTCGGGCGCTGGGGTGACGGCTACGACACCAGCCGGGTGCTGCTGCCGGACGTGTTGCAGCGGGCGCCCGTCAAGGGCCGGCCGGTGTTCATGATCCCCACCACGGATGTCTTGCTGGTGGCGGGCGACAAGGACGAGGAGGCGATCCTGCACATGGTCGAAGTCAGCCAGAAAACCATGGAAAACGGCCGCACGCTGTCCAGCCAGGTCTACACCTACGACGATCAGCGCATCGTGCCCTTCCCGCCCGGCAACGAAGCTCTGGAAATACGCCGTGCAAGCCTGGAGCGCGTGCTGCTGCAAGGTGCCTATCACATGCAGAAGGAGTTGCTGGACAAGATCCATGAAGCGCACCAGCAGGACCTGTTCGTCGCGACCTACCAGCTTTTTCGTCAGTCCGAAGACGACGTCCGGACCTTCTCGGCGTGCAGCTGGACAGAAACCGTGGACACCCTGCTGCCGCGCACCGACCGCGTCGCGCTGGTGCAATTGCGCGACGACGGCACTGCCGACACCCGGGTGGTGGAATGGAATGATCTGGAAACCCACCTGAGCGAGTGGCTGCAACCGACGGGCACCTACCCGCCGCGCTACCGAACCCTTGGGTTTGCAACGCCGGAGCAGTTGAGCCGGTTGACGCCGCTCACCTGACTTGCCCTCGCCATGCTGCGCGGGTCACCAGCGCAGCAAGCGCGGCCCGAGCAGCGCGCCCAGCACCGTCGGCAACAACATCCCCAACAGATACCAGAGCCCCCAGAACGGCACGCCCATTTCCGGGCAATGCAGGCAATAGACCAGCGTTGCCGTGGCGCCGGCCAGCAGGCCGCCGGCGGCACCCGCCTGGCGCAGGCGGGTCGGCGCCAGACCGCGCAGGGCCCAGAACACCGCGATGAAACTGGGTGCCGAGAGCAAGGCGATATTCAGCGGGCAGGTGCGCCAGGTGCGACCGAAGATCAGGTCGGCGCGGGCCTCGACCGGGGCACCGGCCAGGCTGATCGCAGCCCCCGCCCAGACCAGCACCAGTGGCAGGCCAAGCAACGCCCAGAGCGCGCCACCCTTGACGCCCGGGCGGGCCAGCCGCTGGGTCAAGCCGATGCCGAGCAGTGCCAGACTGCCGGGCAAGGCAACCTTGGCCCAGAACAGCGGCGTGCGCGCGACCTCGGCCAGGTCGCCGCGCACGCCGTAAATGGCGATGGTCAGCAGCAGCGCGCAAACCACACCGCCAAGCAGCGCAAGTCCCAGACGCCTCGCCAGCGCATGGCGGTCCACCGGTCCTTCAGCGGCGGCCAACAGGGCAATCAGTTCATCGGTCTTCATCGTCGCCTTTACCTCGAATCAGCTTGGCGAGAGCCTTGAGCCCTCGGTGTATGCCCACCTTGACCGCGGGACCGGAAAGCCCGGTCAGACGCGCGGTTTCCTCGACCGACAGGCCCTCCAGCTTGACGTGGACGATGGGCAGGCGCTGACGGTCCGGCAGTTGTCCGAGCAACTTGCCCAGGTCGCGACTGGCCTCGGCCGGCGCCTCATCGCTGGCGGCGAACAGGTCGCTGTCGTCGTCCAGCACGTCGTGCAGCGAATCACGCCGCGCGTGACCGCGAAAGTGATCGGCCAGCTTATAGCGGGCGATCGCTTGGACCCAGACGGTCAGCGGCTGTTGCGCCTGGTAGGTGTGGCGGGCGTTGTGTACCGCCAGCAGCACCTCCTGCAACAGGTCTTCGACCTCCGTCGGGCGCTGCGCCAGGCGCCGCCGCAAAAAGCCGCGCACATGCACCGCCAGTGCCGCGAGGAATTCGCGATAGGCCACGGCATCGCCCGCCAGCCCGTTCAGCAGCAGCGTCTGCAGCTGGGACTCGCGCTCGTCCAGCTCGTCCTGTGAGTTAGTTCGTTGCATTGGCCGCCAGGGTTACACCAGTGGGTTTCTTTTTTCATCGAAGCATCGCCGTCACCTGCGACGCAAGCGCGAGAAACAATTTCATCACTCCAGGGGCCACCGGAGAATGCTCAAAAATATTTTCAGGGTGCTGTAACCCGATCGGCCAGCGCGGCGAATTACTCCATGAGCCGCCGGTAGATCACCACGGCACATCCCCTGGAGAAAGCACCATGAACAACTTCACTCGCCTCACCGCCGCCCTCGCCCTCGCTTCGCTGGCAGGTGCCGCCATGGCCGATGACACCACCAGCAAAGCCGCCAGCGGCGCCGCCATGGAGAAGTGCTACGGCGTCGCGATGGCCGGCAAGAACGATTGCAAGGCCGGTGCCGGCACCACCTGCGCCGGCAGTTCGAAAAAAGACTACGACGGCATGAGCTGGAAAAACGTCCCGGCCGGCACCTGCACCTCGATCAAGACGCCCACCGGCATGGGCTCGCTGACACCGACTCAGCACTAAGCGCAGGCCACCGACCATGAACGGGATCAACGCAATGGGCGCCGGACTCGGGCTCAAGGCCGAACACTACGCGCAAGCCCTGGCGTGCGAGGCTGAGGACCTGTGGTTCGAGGTCCATCCGGAAAACTACATGGTCGGTGGCCCACGCCTGGCGTGGCTGGAGCGGATCGCCGAACGGCATAAGCTCTCGCTGCACGGTGTTGCGCTGTCACTGGCAGCCGACGCCGAACCGGATGCGGCGCACCTGCGCCGCCTGCGGGCGTTGATCGACAGGGTCAGGCCGGCGCTGGTGTCGGAGCACCTGGCCTGGTCGACCTGGCGCGGCCAGTACCACCCAGACCTGCTGCCGTTTCCACGCAGCGACGAAGCACTGCAACGCATCACCGACAATATTCTGCGCACCCAGGACGCCCTGGGACGCTGCATCGCCATTGAAAACCCCAGCCATTACCTGCGCCTCGACGGCCACGACCGGGACGAAATCGACTTTCTCGGCGAACTGGTGCGGCGCACCGACTGCTCCTTGCTGCTGGACGTCAACAACGTCCACGTCAGCGCACACAACCTCGGTTTCAGCGCGGCCGACTACCTCGCACGCTTTCCCGCCCAGGCCATCAGCGAATTGCACCTGGCCGGGCACAGCGAGGACGACCAGGGCGCCCTGTTGATCGACTCCCATGACGCCGCCATCGCCGAGCCGGTCTGGGCCCTGTACCGGCAACTGATCCAGCGCATCGGGCCGCGCCCCACGCTGATCGAACGCGACGGCAATATCCCCGCGTTCAGCGAGCTGCTCGGCGAACGCGATATCGCCCAGGCCATCCTCGACCAGAACGGAGCCACACCATGAACCTGACCCTCGGCCAGTTCCAGGATGCCTTCGTCGCCTCGCTCTATGGCAACCCCGCAGGGGAGTTGGCGGCACTCACCGAACAACCGGCCTTCGCGGTGTACCGCAATACCGTGCTGGCCGGCGCCGTCGACGCGCTGTGCGCCAACTTCCCCAGTGTCGAGCGGCTGGTCGGCTACGACTGGATGCACGGCGCCGCAGCCGCCTATGCGCAACTCTCGCCGCCGGGCGATCCACGGCTGATCCGGTATGGTGCCGGCTTCCCGGACTTTCTCGATGAGCAGACCGGCGCTCAAGGTACGCCCTGGCTGGCGGACGTTGCGCGCCTGGACTTCGACTGGGCGGGAGCCTTCAGCGCGCCCGTCGACCCCAGCCTCGACCTCACCGAACTGGCCGGCATGAGCGTCGCCGACCTTGCCCGCTGCCACCTGCGCCCCCGCCGCGGCGTGCGCTGGCGCTGGTTCCCGCTGCACCCGGTATTCAGCCTCTGGCGCCACAACAGAGAGGGCCTCGACTGGCCGCCCGCACAACCGTGGATCGCCGAAGGCGCGTTGCTGACGGGCGACGCCGACGGCGTAAGTCACCACCCGCTGGACGCCGGCGGCTGCGCCTTTCTCGATGCCTGCGCTGTCGGCCATGCCCTCGAACAGGCCGCATTGCTCGCGGAAAAAACCCAACCCGACCTGGACTTCAACGACCTGCTTGGCCGGCTGCTCCAGGCCAGGGTCTTCCTGCCCCTCTCACTCGCCTGAGGTTTCACCATGGATATCACCCACCCCACCGCCACCAACCGCTCGCTGCGCCAGCGCTGGAACCGCATCGCCGACCACCTGCAGCACCTGCTGGGCGATAGCGTGTTGTGCCTGGTGGCGCGATTGGGCATCGCCTCGATCTTCTTCCTCTCCGGCCGAACCAAGGTCGAAGGGTTCCTGAGCATCACCCCCAGCACCTACGAACTGTTCCAGAGCGACTACGCCCTGCCGCTGGTCTCGCCGTGGCTGGCGGCGCATCTGGCGACCTACGCGGAACACCTGTTCCCGCTGCTGCTGGTACTTGGCCTGTTCACCCGTCTGTCGGCATTGGCGCTGCTGGGCATGACTCTGGTGATCGAAATTTTCGTGTACCCCGATGCCTGGCCGGTGCATTTGTCCTGGGCGGGGTTGCTCCTGCTGCTGGTCGCCCGCGGCGCGGGAGCAGTTTCGCTGGACCGGTTGTTGCGCGTGCGCTGAGCAGCGCGCGAGAAAAATTGTACAGGGAGTTTGACTTGTACAGTTTTAGTCATACTCTCTAGGCATACCTGTACAAGATTTGTATTTTGTACAAGATTGCCTCGGAGATGTGAATGTCCAGCTACCTGCAATCCTTTGCCAACCGCTTTGCCACGCTGGATGCGGGCAGCCTCTCGCGGCTGGATGAGTTGTACAGCGACACCATCGTGTTTCGCGATCCCCTGCGCGAAATCAACGGCCTGCCAGCACTGCGGGCCTACTTCGACCAGCTCTACGCCAATGCGCAGGACATCCGCTACGACTTCCACGACCTGGACGAAGTCGGCCCCGGCCGCGGCTACCTGCGCTGGACCCTGCACTTTCGCCATCCGCGCCTGGAGGGCGGCAAGCTGATCAGCCTGGACGGTTGCAGCCACCTGCGCTGGACCGACCGGGTTCACTTTCACCGCGACTACTTCGATGCCGGCGCCCTGCTCTACGAACACCTTCCAGTGATGGGCAGCCTGATCGGCTGGCTCAAGGGCCGGCTGGCATGAGCCGCTGCTGGCTGACCGGTGCCAGCAGCGGCATCGGCGCCGCGTTGGCGCTGCGCCTGCTGGAGCAAGGCCATCAGGTGGCGCTCGGCGGTCGCAATGCCGAGACGCTGGAGCCGCTGGCCCTGCGCTTCCCCGGCCAGGTGCTGCTGGCCACCGGCGATGTCAGCGACCCGCAGCAGGTCGCGGCCATCGTCACCGAGATCGAACAGGCCTGGGGCGCACTCGACCAGGTGATTCTCAACGCCGGCACCTGCGAGTACCTCGAACCCGGCCATTTCGATGCTGCCCTGGTGGAACGGGTACTGCACACCAACCTGCTGGGCGTCAGCCATTGCCTGCAGGCCGCGCTGCCGCTGCTGCGACGCGGGCAACAGCCGCATCTGGTGGTGACCGGCAGCTCGGTGACCTGGCTGGCCTTGCCGCGGGCTGGCGCGTATGGCGCGTCCAAGGCAGCGCTGCGCTACCTGATCGAGTCGCTGCGCATCGAGCTGATCGCCGAAGGCATCGACGTCACCCTGGTCAATCCGGGCTTTGTCGACACCCCGCTGACCCAGCGCAACGACTTCCCCATGCCACAGATCTGGAGCGCCGAGCGTGCCGCGCGGCATATCGCCGAACGCTTGCCGCGGCGCCCGCTGGAAATCAATTTCCCGACCCTTTTCACCCTGGTGCTGCGTCTGCTCGGCGCACTGCCGGCCCGCTGGCGCCTGAAGCTGGGCCAGCGCCTGGCGCGCAACGAACAGGACTAGAACCCATGCGTATCGCCATCATCGGCAGCGGCATCGCCGGCCTGACCTGTGCCCACTTGCTGTCCCGGCGCCACGAAATCACGGTGTTCGAGGCCGCCGACTGGATCGGCGGCCACACCCACACCGTCGATGTGCAGTGGCAAGGCCAGCACTACGCGGTGGACACCGGTTTTATCGTGTTCAACGACTGGACCTACCCCAATTTCATTCGCCTGCTCGATCACCTCGGCGTGGCTTCGCGGCCGACCGAGATGAGCTTCTCGGTGCACGATCCGCAAACCGGCCTCGAATACAACGGCCACGACCTCGACAGCCTGTTCGCCCAGCGGAGCAACCTGCTGTCGCCGGGTTTCTGGGGCATGCTGCGCGACATCCTGCGCTTCAACCGCCAGGTGCTGGCCGACCTCGACAGCGGACGGATCGACGCCGCCACCACCCTCGGCGACTACCTGCGGGCGCAGCGCTACGGCCAGCGCTTCATCGACCACTATGTCGTGCCCATGGGCTCGGCGATCTGGTCGATGTCGCGCGCCGACATGCTCGGTTTCCCTCTGCAATTCTTCGTGCGCTTCTGCCGCAACCACGGCCTGCTGTCGGTGAGCCAGCGCCCGCAGTGGCGGGTGATCGAGGGCGGCTCGCGCGGCTATATCGAGCCGCTGTGCCGGAGGTTCGCCGAGCGTATCCGGCTGAACTGCGCGGTAACCCGGGTCAGCCGCGACAAAGGCGGCGTGACCCTCACCAGCAGCAACGGACCCGAGCGTTTCGACAGCGTGGTGTTCGCCTGCCACAGCGACCAGGCGCTGGCGCTACTCGACGCGCCCAGTGGCGCCGAACGCGAAGTGCTCGGCGCCTTGCGCTACGCCAGCAACGAGGTCGTCCTGCACACCGATACGCGCCTGCTGCCACGGCGGCGCAAGGCCTGGGCCAGTTGGAATTATCGCCTCGGCGGCACGCAGCAGGCACCGGCCGCGCTGACCTACGACATGAACATCCTGCAGGGCATCGAGGCGCCGGTGACCTTCTGCGTGAGCCTCAACCAGACCGCGCAAATAGACCCGGCGCAGATACTCGCGCGCTTCGACTACGCCCACCCGCAATACAGCCTCGCGGCCGTGGCGGCGCAAGCGCGTCACGCCGAATTACAGGGCCAGCAACACAGTTTTTACTGCGGCGCCTACTGGGCCAACGGCTTCCATGAGGACGGCGTGACCAGCGCACTGCGGGTCGCCGAACACTTCGGAGAACACCTGTGAACAGCTGCCTGTGTCACGGCTGGGTCAGCCATCGCCGCCTGACGCCGCGGGTGCATGCGTTTCGCTACCGGGTCGGCATGCTCTACGTCGATCTGGACGAACAACCGCAACTGCTCGGCCTGTCACGCTGGCTCGGCACCTCGCTGCTGGCGCCGTTGAGCTGGCGCGAGCGCGACTTCCTGCCCGCCCTGACCCGGCAAGGCCAGTCGCTGGCCGATGCTGCGCGCACCCTGGTCGGCCAGGCCACCGGCGAAACGCCCGAAGGCGCCGTGCACCTGCTGACCCAGCCGCGCAGTTGGGGGTTGTCGTTCAACCCGGTGAGTTTCTATTTCTGCCATGACCGCGACGGGCGCCTGGCGGCGATCCTGCTCGAAGTACGCAACACGCCGTGGCGCGAGCGCTTCCACTACGTGCTGCCGGTGCAGGCCGGGCGACCCCGGCAGTTCGCGGTGGCCAAGGCCTTTCATGTCTCGCCGTTCATGCCGCTGGACATGGATTACCGCCTGCGCTTTTTCCTCGATGCGCAGCACATTCGCATCCACATGGAAAACTGGCGCGAGGGTCACAAGGTGTTCCAGGCCGACCTCGCCCTCAGCCGCCAGGCACTCACGGCCACATCCCTGCGCCGCCATATCCTGGCGTTTCCGTGGATGAGCCTGCGCACGGTGACCTCGATCTACTGGCAGGCCCTGCGCCTGCTGTTCAAACGCACCCCACTGCATGACCACCACGCCAGCCAGGACAGCCTGGGACTTGGCCGACACACCCGCGAGGAGTCCGAGCATGTCCATTCCCACCCTGACCGTTAGCAAGTCCACCGGGTTGAGCCCGCTGCTCGGCAGCCTGGCCAGAACCGCGGTGCTCGCGCAACTGCGGCGCTTGCGCCAGGGTCACTTGCGCCTGACCTGCAATGACCGCCAATGGACGTTCGGCGATGCCGACAGTCCATTGCAGGCCGAGGTCGAAATCACCGACGAGGCAGCCTGGAGCCTGGTCGCCAGCAACGGTTCGATCGGCGCCGGCGAGGCGTACATTCACGGCTACTGGCGCAGCCCTGACCTGGCGGCGCTGACCCGCCTGTTCGTCGCCAACCTGGAGGTCCTCGACGCCCTCGAAAGCGGTCTGGCGCGCCTCGGTCGCCCGGCGCTGCGCCTGCTGCACCGGCTCAACCGCAATAGCCGCAGCGGTTCGCGGCGCAATATCCTCGCCCATTACGACCTCGGCAATGCGCTGTTCGAACGCCTGCTCGACCCGACCATGATGTACTCGGCGGCGCAGTTCGAAAGCCCCGAACAAAGCCTTGAACAGGCGCAGTTGAACAAGCTCGACGGCATCTGCCGCAAGCTCGACCTGCAGGCCGATGAGCACCTGCTGGAAATCGGCACCGGCTGGGGCAGCCTGGCCATTCACGCGGCCACGCACTATGGCTGCCGGGTCACCACCACCACGCTCTCCGACGCCCAATACCAACACACGCAGGACCGCGTGCGAGCGCTGGGCCTGGAGCAACGCATCACGGTGCTGCGCGAGGACTACCGCGACTTGCGCGGAAGCTTCGACAAGCTGGTGTCGATCGAGATGATCGAGGCAGTCGGCCATCGCTACCTGCCCGCCTATTTCCGCCAATGCGCCGCGCGCCTGAAGGAAAACGGCCTGATGCTGCTGCAGGTGATCACCATCCGCGACCAGCGCTACGCCCAGGCGCGGCGCTCGGTGGATTTCATCCAGCGCTACATCTTTCCCGGCGGCGCCCTGCCCTCGCTGAGCGTGCTGCTGGACACCGCGAGCCGACAGACCGCGCTGAACCTGATCCACATGGAAGACTTCGGCCAGGACTACGCACGTACCCTGCGGCACTGGCGCGACAACCTGAACCAGTCCCGGTCTGCGCTGCTGGAGCTGGGGTATGACGAAACCTTCCAGCGCCTGTGGGAGTTCTACCTGTGCTACTGCCAGGGCGGTTTCGAAGAGCGGGCAATTGGCGTCGCCCAGTTGCTGTGGGCCGGTCCGACTGCGCGGCGAGCGCCGCTGCCGGGCGCCTGAGGTGTCCCGCGCCTGGCTGCTCGGCAATGCCCTGTGGTTGCAGGCGGGTTGGTGGGGCTGCGTGCTCGGCGCGCAGCGGCCCTGGTTGTTGTTGCCAGTACTGATCGGCCTGTTGATTCATGTGCGCTATTGCGACAACCCTAAAGCCGAGTTGGTGGCGTTGCTGCGGGTCGGCCTGGCGGGTTGCCTGCTGGACAGCGGACTGGGGGCGGCTGGCGTTTTCGCCTTCGACCAGACACCGCTACCACTGTGGCTGGCGCTGCTCTGGCTGGTGCTGGCCAGCGGCATGCGCCACAGCCTGGCGTGGGCCGCACGTCCGCTCTGGTGGGGTGCCTTGTTGGGGATGTTTGGCGCGCCGTTGGCTTATCTCGCCGGCGCCCGTCTTGCCGGTATCGAACTGCCGCTGGGCAATCTCAACACCGCGCTGCTGCTGGCGCCGTTATGGGCGCTCTGGCTGCCACTGTGCTTACGTCTCTCCGCATGGCGCTGAGCGCGTCATAGCGCATCCCCGGCATCCAGCCGCGCCAGCAGCGACTCGCCGCGCAGCCACAAGGCGTCACGACGGGCGCTGTCCATCGCGTCCAGGCCCCGATAGATCATGCTCAGGCGCGGGTTATCGGCCAGCGGCTGGCGGTGACGCATAAGGAAATGCCAATACAGGGCGTTGAACGGACAAGCGTCCTCCTCCACCGCCCGCTCGACCCGGTAGCGACAGGCACCACAGTGGTCGGACATGCGCTGGATATAGCGCCCGCTGGCGCAGTAGGGCTTGGACCCGAGGTAGCCGCCGTCGGCATGCATGACCATGCCCAGGGTGTTGGGCAGTTCGACCCAATCGAAGGCGTCCAGATAGACCGCCAGATACCACTCGCAGATCGCCGACGGCACGATGCCGGCCAGCAACGCGAAGTTGCCGGTGACCATCAGCCGCTGAATATGGTGGGCGTAGCCCAGCTCCAGGGTCTGGCCGATCACTTGCGACATGCAGCGCATGCCGGTCTGTCCGGTCCAGTAGAACTCGGGCAGGGCCCGCTGGTTATCGAAGGTATTGAGCTGCGCGTACTCGGGCATGCGCAGCCAGTAGATGCCGTGCACGTACTCGCGCCAGCCGATCAATTGGCGGATGAAACCCTCGGCCGCATTGAGCGGCACCCGCCCCTGGCGATAGGCGCTGTCGACGTCGGCGCACAGTTGGCGGACGTCCAGCAAACCGATGTTCAGCGCCGCGCTGATGCGCGCATGGAACAGAAATGGCTCGCCCTCGGCCATGGCGTCCTGGAAGTCGCCGAAGGCCGCCAGACCGAAGTCGAGAAAATGCTGCCACAGGGCCTGGGCCTGATCGTGGGTCACGGGGTAGTCGAAGGCTTCGACGCTGCCGTAGTGGTCACCGAAGCGCTCGCCCACCAGGGCGATGACCTCCTGGGTGATCGCGTCACGCTCGAAATGCGCCGGAAACGGTCCGCGCAGCCCACGGGGCAACGCCTTGCGGTTGTCGCTGTCGTAGTTCCAGGCGCCACCGGCCGGGCTGCTGTCGGGCTCGACCAGCAGGCCGCTGCGTTTGCGCATGCCGCGGTAGAAGTGCTCCATGCGCAACTGCGACTGACCCGCCGCCCAGCGGCCGAACGCCTGACGCGAACAGAGAAAACGCCGGTCCGCATGCCACACCAGCGGCAATCCGCTTTCGCGCAGGGCCTGCTCCAACCGCCATTCGCCGCACTCGGTCAGGTGCACTTCGTCCGCGCCGAACACCTCACGCCAGCGGCACAGTTCGCCAGCGATGCTGCCGCTGTTGTCAGGGGCGTCCAGGCGCACGTACTGCACCCGCCAGCCTTGCTCACGCAGGGCGTCGGCGAAATGGCGCATGGCACTGAAGATCAGCACGATCTTCTGCGGGTGGTGCGGCACGTAGCGTGCTTCACCCTCCACCTCGGCCATCAGCAGCACGTCGCGGGCGGGGTCGAGGGCGCGCAGCGACGCCAGGTCGAACGACAGTTGGTCACCCAGCACCAGGCCGAGCCGGGCAGCTTCAGTCACCCGCGTTCGCCTCCGGCAGGCGACGGAAGAACAGCGTCACCTGCCCCACTTCCACGCCAAATTTGCGCATGCTGGTGCGGTTGATCAGGGTGTCTTCGTCCATCAGGTACATCCAGTCGTCCATATCCAGCTCCCAGTGGCGACCATCGACCGGAACGTCCAAACGATAGCGCCAGTGCAGCGCGTTGCCGGCCACTTCGCCAACGGCCTCGCCGATCACATCGCCGGCCCGCCCGCGCCAGCGACCCTGGCCGTCCGGCGTCAGCGTCCAGGTACGTTGCTGGCGCGTGCCGTCGCTATAGACGAAACGTTCATCGAGGATCAGCCGTTCGCCTTCGCGGCGACTGTCGACGCGCACATGAAAACGCTTGGTCACTTCCCCGGAGCGATTCTGCACCATGCCCCAGGCCTGGACCGGGCGGGAAAAGAACGCCACCAGGTTCAGGCCGGGTTGTTCCTTGGCATAGGTCTGCACATCGACGTTGCCGCAACTGCCCAGCAGCAGGCAGCCAAGCAGGATCAGGATTCTGCGCATGTCACTCTCCTCGATCGGCCTGCCCCAGCAGGCGCTGGCGCAGTTGTGGATCACGGGCCCGCGGGTCCAGCCAGATGGCGAAGAACGCACGGGCAAAGGCGGCGTCATCAATCTCGCGGCGCAATTCGCCATCGACATAGAAACGGCAGCCACGTCCCGGCAGATACAAGCCGGTGATGCGCATGCCGGGACGCACATCGACAAAGGCGCCGTTCATGGCCTCGGTCCAGCGGTCCAGGGTCGAGGCGTCCAGGGTCTTGTCGCCGAGGCGGCGCATTTCCTCGAGGCTGGCTTCGACCAGCGTGTCCCGGGATAGCGAGCGGTGGTAGATGAGTTCCAGGGCGAAGGGCTGCTGCAAGTCCGGCGGTGTGACCGGGCTCCACAAGCGGGCGCTGTAGAGGCGCAGGCCAAACCAGGTGAATTCGCCGCTGCCCACCAGCCGGGCATCGGGCAATGCGGGCCGCCAGTCGGCGGCGGCATTGGCGGTCAGCGCCAGCAGCAGGCAGAGCGATACCAGGGTGTGTCGCCTGCGATTGCTTGCGCTCGCCATGTGAAAGAACCTCGAAAGCGCTGCGAAATATTGTACAAGTATATTCTCTTGTACAACTTTCGCCTGAGCGGGTTCATTTCTGTAGAGGTTTTCTTGCAGGCTGGCAGATGGTCGGTGTTCTCAGGAACGAGCGCCGCATAGGCGGCGCATTGCGAGCAAGCTCGCTCCTACAGCGTTTTTGCACAGTAGAAGCGCGCTTGTCGGGGCGATGATCCGTCGCGAGGTGATCAGGCATCCGCCAACACCAGATCAGCCCCCTTCTCCGCCACCATCAACACCGCAGCATGGGTGTTGCCCGAGGTCACGTTGGGGAAGATCGACGCATCGATCACCCGCAGCCCATCAAGGCCATGCACTTTCAGGCGCTTGTCCACCACCGAGCTGGCTTCGTCGGCGCCCATGGCGCAGGTGCCGCACAGGTGGTAGATCGAGCCGCTGTTCTCGCGGAAGTACGCCAGCATCTGCTCGTCGCTGTCCACCGCCGGGCCCGGCAGCACTTCTTCGACGGTAATGCCCTTGAGCGCCGGGGCCTGCATGATCTTGCGCATCAGCCGGCTGCCCTGGATCACTTCGTCGATGTCTTTCTCGGTGCTCAGGTAGTTGGGGTCGATCAGCGCCGCATCGCGGGGGTTGCCCGAGGCGATTTCGACATGACCTCGGCTGGTCGGCCGGCACGGGTTAAAGCACAGCAGGAAGCCGGAGTACGGTTCGGGCTTGAGGCTGGCCTTGTTGTTCTTCGGGATCTGGTACGACAGCGGGTTGAAATACAACTGCAGGTTGGGGTTCTGCTCGCCCTCCTGACCACGGAAGAAGCCACCCGCCTGGTTGACGCTCATCGCCAGCGCGCCCTTGCGCGTGAACAGGTATTGCAGGCCCAGCTTGAGCTGGCCGAGCAACGAGCCGAGCTGGTCATTGAGGGTCGGGATATTGGCCTTGTAGTAGTAGCTGACGCACAGGTGATCCTGCAGATTGCGGCCCACCGCCGGCAGTTGCCTGACCTGCTTGATGCCGTGCTTGTCCAGCAGCGCGCGGTCGCCCACCCCGGACAGTTGCAGGATCTTCGGTGTATCCACGGCGCCGGCGCAGAGGATGACTTCCTTGCGCGCGATAAAGCTGCGGCTGACACCGTTCTGGCTGACCAGCACGCCACTGGCGCGCTCGCCTTCGAACAGCACCCGGTCGACCAGCGCATGGTGTTCGATCGTCAGGTTCGCCCGGCTCAGCGCCGGGTGCAGATGGGCGAAGCTGCTGGAGCAGCGCTGGCCGTTGCGGGTGTTGACGTCGTAGATGCCGGCGCCTTCGAATTTCGGCCCGTTGAAGTCTTCGCTGCGCGGATAGCCCAGCTCTTCGCAGCCCTTGAGGAAGACGTCACAGATCGGGTGGGTCTGGCCTTTCATCGGGGTGATGCTGATCGGCCCGCTGCCGCCGTGATAGGCGCTGTCGCCCAGCGGGTGGTTCTCCAGCTTGCGGAAGTACGGCAGCACGTCCTTGAAGCCCCAGCCGTCGTTGCCGTTGGCCGCCCAGTCGTCGAAATCATGGGCCTGGCCGCGCACGTAGATCATCGCGTTGATCGAGCCCGAACCGCCCTGCACCTTGCCGCGCGGGGCGTAGATGGCGCGATTGGCGAGTTGCTTCTGCGGCTGGCTGTAGTACATCCAGTTGAAGGTCGGGTTGTAATACATCTTGGCGAAACCGACCGGGATCTTGAACCAGAACGAGTCGTCCTTGCCGCCCGCTTCCAGCAGCAGCACCGAGTGCTTGCCCGAGGCCGACAGCCGGTTGGCGAGGACGCAACCGGCAGCACCCGCGCCGGCAATGATGTAGTCGTAAGTCATGCAGTTACCGCGTAAGTCAGAGTGAGCGCCGCCCGTTGCCGGGCGAGCGTCGGGTCAGCCCTTGGCCGGCGAGGTGTCCCGCACGTCGGCCGGGGTCGGTGCCATTTGCAGGTGCAGGCGCTGGCCGGTGTAGGGCGTGTGCTTGCGCACCACGTCCATGTTCAGCTCGACACCCAGGCCCGGTTCGCTGGACGGGATGATGTAGCCGTCTTCCCATTGCAGCGGCCTGGTCAGCACTTCGGCATGGAAGCCGCCCCAGGTCTCGATGCTTTCCTGGATCAGGAAGTTCGGCGTGCAGGCCGCGAGCTGGAAGCTGGCCGCCGCGCCGATCGGACCGTTGTAGAGGTGCGGGGCGATCTGCGCGTAGTACACCTCGGCCAGGCTGGCGATCTTCTTCGCCTCCAGCAGGCCGCCGCAGCGCGCCACATTCATCTGCAGGATCGACGCACCGCCGGCCTGCAGCAGCTTGAAGAACTCGTACTTGGTGGTCAGCCGCTCGCCGGTGGCGATGGGGATGCTGGTCTTGCCGGCCACCAGGGCCATGGCGTCTTCCTGGCCCGGCGGGATCGGCTCTTCGAACCACAACGGGTCGTACTTCTCCAGGCGCTTGGCCAGGCGGATCGCCGAAGACGGCACCATTTGCCCGTGCGTGCCGAACAGCAGGTCGCACTTGTCGCCCACAGCCTCGCGGATCTTGCGGCAGAAGGTTTCGCAGCGCTCCAGCACTTCCAGGGAAATCTGGTGCCCGGAGTACGCGGTGTACGGGCCGGCGGGGTCGAACTTCACCGCGGTGAAGCCCTTGTTCATGTTCTGCACCGCGCATTCGGCGGCCAGGTCCGGGTCGTCGTAGTCGTACTCGCCCTGGCTGTTGACCGGGTACAGGTAGGTGTAGGAACGCAGGCGCTCATGCACCTTGCCGCCGAGCAGTTCGTAGACCGGCTTGTTCGCCGCCTTGCCGATGATGTCCCAGCAGGCCATTTCCAGGCCGCTGACCACGCCCATCATGGTCAGGTCCGGGCGCTGGGTGAAGCCGCTCGAATAGGCCTGACGGAAGAAACGCTCGATGTGGTGCGGGTCCTGGTCGAGCAGGTAGCGCTCGAACACGTCCTCGATGATCGGCAGCATGGCCTTGGGGCCGAAGGTGGCGGCGTAGATCTCGCCGACGCCTTCGATGCCGCAGGCGGTGCGCAGCTTGACGAACAGCCAGTACATGCCGCCGATGTGCGGTGGCGGTACGGCGACGATATGGGTTTCGAGAGCGACGATTTTCATCTCAGGCACCTGTGTTCTGAAGTCGGTTGTTGCGCTTGACCCGGGCCCGCAGTGCCACCGCGGCCAGGGTGCCGATCAGGCCCACGGCGCCGATGTAGCTGAAGTACAGCTTGTAGCCCAGGGCGCCAGGGTAGTGTTCGGTGAGGTAACCGTTGATCAGCGGAATGAAGGTGTCGGGCAGATAGCCGACCACCGAAACGATGCCGATCGCCAGGCCGGTGATGCGCAGCGGAATGGCGCAGGTATCGAGGATTGCCCAGTACAGGCCACGGATGGCGTAGGTCATCAGGCCGATGAAGATCACCGTGGCGATCAGCAGGCCGAGGCTGTTCAGCGCCGGGAAGACGATCAGGCCGAAGATGCCCAGGGTGGCCAGGAGCATGGCGACGATCAGCACCGAGACGTTGCTGAACTTGTCACCCAGCCAGCCGCCGCCGATGCCGCCGATGGGGCGCATCCACAGTTTGATGGTGGTGATGGTGCCGGCCATGACGGCGGTCATGCCGCTGCCTTGCAGGTAGTCGGAGAAACTGTAAGTGGCCCAGAAGATGTGGTAGCCGCAGAACACAATGGCGGTCACCAGCCACAGCTCCGGGATCCTGACCAGGGTCGCGAGGTCGCTCAGCAGGTTGAACTTGCCCTTCTCCACCGCCTCGGTGCTTTCCATGGACTTGGGGTCCTTGAGCAGCACCAGCACGCAGCCGATGGCGATACAGGTGAAGGAGTACAGGTAGACCACATGCTTGAAGCCTTCGGCGACCGATTCGCCGCGGGTTTCGGTGGCAAAGGCGAACAGCGCCAGGGCCACGGTGGCCAGCAGCGCTTCCACCAGGCCGCGACCGCCGTCGAGGATGCCGAAGAAACGGCCCTGCTCGGAGTGCCGGGCGATCATCTTGACCCGCTTGAGCACCGAGGCCCAGAAGGTCAGGCCGGTGGTCAGGCCCCAGCAGCCGAAGATGATCAGCAGGCCGGTCATCGACGGCGCGGTGGAATACCACAGGCCCAGCGCGCCGGTGGCCACCAGCGAGAAGAAGATCAGGAAACGCGGGGCGATGCGGTCAGCCAGCCAGCCGCTGGGCAGGTAGCTGAGCAGGAAGAGGGTGCCGAGCATGGAGTACAGGTAACCCAGCTCGCTGTGGTTGATCTGGAATACCTCGAGCATGGTGGTCTGGTAGACCTGCCGCAGGTAGAGGATCGGGTAGATCGCGCCGGCAGCGAGCACCAGCAGCATCAGTTGGAAATAGCGACTTCCCTTGTCGCTGGCGCCCGCGACGGGGGCGGCGGAACCCTGGACAGCAGCATTGGCAGCATGCTTGGACATGGATGAAACCTCTGTTGTTCTTATTAGGGGAACGGCACGCTGCAAGCACCTGGCGGCAAGTCGCCGTACAACACGGACGCCTTGCCACGGGTAGCTTGCGACTTAAAACTCAGTACTTCATGACCACCAGTCGGGTCTGGGTGAATTCGAGCATTCCGTGCTTGCCGTCATCACCGCCCAGGCCCGAGCGTTTCCAGCCGGCGTGAAAGCCCTGGTACGGGTCGGCCGGGGTGCGATTGACGTACAACTCGCCGGCCTCGATGGCGGCGGCCACCTTCATGGTGGTGCGGTAGTTTTCGGTGTAGAGCACCGACGACAGGCCGAACTGGTGGTCGTTGGCCATATCCAGCGCCTGGTCGATGCTGTGGTAGCGCAGCAGCGCCAGCACCGGGCCGAAGGTTTCTTCCTGGACGATTTCCATGTCCTGGCGGCAGTGGCTGAGCAGGGTCGGCGGGTAGAAATGACCCGGGCCCTGCGGAATGAAACCGCCGGTCTCCAGCACCGCGCCGACCGCGACCGCGCGCTCGACCATGGCGTGGATGTTGCGCCGGGAGGCGGCGTTGACCAGCGGCCCCATCCGCTGCGGATCCTCGGCACGGTCGCCGAAACGCACCGCGGCGAATTTCTCCTTGAGCAGCGCCAGCAGGCGGTCGTGCACGCTTTCGTGGGCGTAGACCCGCTCCACCGCCGTGCACAACTGGCCGCAATGGGTGGTCTTGGAACCGACGATATCGTTGGCGGCCTTTTCCAGGTCAGCGTCGGCTTCGACGATCACCGGGGTCTTGCCGCCCAGTTCCAGGGACGGCTTGGCGATGTTTTCCTTGCAGTAATCGAGGACGATGCGCCCGGCGTTGACGCTGCCGGTCAGGGTGATCAGGCCCACCGCCTTGTGGGTGCAGAGGCTGGCGGCGGTGGCGTGGTCCATGGTCAGGATGTTCAGCACGCCCGCTGGCAGGCCGGCCTGTTGTGCGGCGCGGGCAATTTCGAAGGCCGACAGCGGTGTGTTGTTGCTCGGCCGCACCACCACGGTATTGCCGGCGATCAGCGCCGGGGCGACTTTGCGCAGCAGGGTGTAGACCGGGTAGTTGAACGGAATCAGGCAGGCCACCACGCCGATCGGCTCGCGGTGCAGGAACAGGCGTTCGTCGGGGGTGTCGCTGGGGATGATCTCGCCTTCGATGCGCCGCGCCCACTCGGCGTGGTAGCGGGTGATTTGCGCCGCGTAGCGGGCCTCGTTGCTGGCGTCTTCCAGGCTCTTGCCGGACTCGGCGGCCAGCGCCTCGCCGATCTGCACGGCATGGGCGTCGAGGGCGTCGGCGAAGGCGCGCAGATGCTCGCCGCGCTCGATGCTGGTCAGCTTGCCCCAGGTTTTCTGCGCCACGGCAGCGGCGTCGACAGCGGCGATGGCCTCTTCCACGGTGGCCGCCGCGACCTGGCCAACCACGCTTTCCGTGGCCGGGTCCTGCACCGCAATCAGTGCCGCGCCGGCAGGCTCGATGAAGTGGCCATCAACAAAATTTCGCTCGATTCGCATCGTGGGTTGCCCATCGTTGTCACGTTGTTATTGACGGGCAGTGTTGTGATTCGGGGGCGGATGGACAAACGATTAATAGCGCAGGGGAACATTCGAAAAAGGCATGTTAGTGGTATTTTCCAAGGCCTCATCGCTGCGGCCCGGCGCACCGACACGCCAGCGATGAAGCCCCAGAAAGTCATCTCAAACAGCCGGACTAGACGGCTCCAACTGCCGCTGCGCCAGCCAGATTTCCTCCTGCAGCCACTGGCTGAACAACTGCAACTGCGGCGCATCGCGCTGTTCCGGGCGGGTCACCAGCCAGTAGGACTGATGCCCGTCCACATGCACGTTGAGCACCTGGGTCAGCCGTCCGCCGGCCAGTTCGGGAGCGACCATGTGCCAGTCGGCGATGGTGATGCCCAGGCCATCCACCGCAGCACGGATGGCCAGGTCCAGCAGGTCGAACTCATAGCCGCCCTGGGTATCCACGCCGCTGATGCGGGCGGCGTCCAGCCAGTGTTTCCAGGTGAGGTAGCGCTGGTCTTCGCGGGCCAGCACATGCAGCAACGTCATGCGGTTCAGGTCGATGCCCTGTTCGTCTTCCTCCCGGGCATACAACGACGGCGCGCACACGGCGATATGCCGCTCCTGAATCAGCAACGAGCTGTCCAGGCCATCCCACTCGCCATTGCCGAAGCGGATCGCGCAATCAAGGGTGGCGGTTTCCGCGAGGCTGTCCTGCAAGCGCGTGGTAATGCTCAGTTCCAGCTCCGGGTGGCGCTCGCGCAGGCGCCCCAGCCGTGGCATCAGCCAGCGGCTGGTAAAGGTCGGCGGGGCATTGAGGTGCAGGCGGTTGGAATGGGTTTTCTGCTGGATGCTGCGCACAGTCATCTCGATCTTGTCGAACGACTGGTGCAGCGCCCGCAGCAGCACGCGCCCGGCATTGGTCAGCTCAAGGTGATGATGCCGGCGTTGCAGCAGGTGCTCGCCCAGTTGCTCCTCCAGTTGCCGCACCTGACGGCTGACCGCGCTCTGGGTGACGTTGAGCAACTCGGCGGCGCGGGTGAAGCTGCCGGTGCTACCGGCCACCTCGAAGGCTTTGAGTGCGTTGAGACCTGGCATTTTGCGTTTCATGGAAGGCGCTCGGAAGACGGCTGACAAGGTTTGCAGTATTCCACGCGGCAAGGACTCTTCCTACAAAGCCGACAAAATTCTCAGGCAGTAACCTGCGTTAAACGCAGGTTTGTCTCTCGATTTAATCGTTTGTCCCGCAAACGCCTGATGGCAACACTGCGCGCGTCTCACATAACAATAAACGAGAGCCGCCACATGCCCTTCACCGCTTCCCTGCGCTTGCAGTCCGTTTGTCTTGCCGCCTTGTCCAGCCTCGCCGTCCCGGCCATGGCGGTGCAGGTCACCGACCACCTCGACCTCGGTGGTGCCGTACGCGCCCGTTGGGACTACGACCCGGACCGCGACATCCAGAAGTTCAACTTCGACACTGCCTTCCTCACTGCCAAATACACCTCCGACACCTGGATCGGCGCCGCCAAGTACCGCTTCTACGGGCGCGCTTACCCGTACAAGTACACCAACAATGTCGGCGACGTGGCGTTCGCCGAAACCGCCTGGGTCGGCTATCGCTTCAACCCGGACCAGCAGATCCAGGTCGGCCTCAACCAGATTCCGTTCGGCCTGCAGCCGTACTTCGGCAGCACCTTCTTCGAAACCCTGGGCAACGTCATCGGCCTGGAGGATGTCGAGCAGATCGGCGCCAAGTACATTCAGCAGGTCGGCGACTGGAATATCCAGGCCGGCTACTACCTGCGCCCGGCCTGGCAAGGCAAAGGCACCAGCAATGGCCGCACCTACTCCACCGTGGTGTCCTCCGCCGACAGCTACGTCGAGGACGGCAGCGACAACCGCGAGCGCAACACCGCAGTGCTGCGCCTGGCCAAGGCCGTGCAGCTGGGCGACTGGAAATCCGAGGTCGGTGTGTCGGGCATGACTTCCACGCTGAAGAACAACGACACCGGCGACGACGGCCGGCGCAATGCCGTGGCGGTGCACTACCTGGGCAAGAACGGCCCGTGGGGCGTGCAGTTGATGGCGGCGCGGCAACAGATGTCACCGCGTAATGAAGGCACCGATGAAGTGGTCACCTTCGGCGGCTACGACGGCACGTTCAACGTCGCCAGCCGCGGCAACTTCTACGTTGCCGACCTCAGCTACGACGTCGACGGCAAATACTTGTTCGACCAGCTCAGCGGGATCAAGCTGTACGCCAACTACAGCGCCTTCGACAAATCAGCCTCGGGCTTCGACACCTCCGAGCGGCTGATTCTTGGCTCGTCGTTCTCACTGAGCAAATTGTGGATCGCCACCGAATGGCTGATCGGCAAGAACGATCCCTACATTGGTGGCAGCAGCTATGCGCAGAGCCTGGGCGCTGGCGGTAGTGATCAGTGGGAGAACCAGGTTTACGTGAATATTGGTTACTACTTCTAGAAGCGCTGGAGCGGAGCTGCCAAACACATGCTCTATATTGGCGCATCGCGAGCAAGCTCGCTCCTACAGGGGCATTCGCCGGTTCAGTGACCTGTAGGAGCGAGCTTGCTCGCGAAGCGCCGGATCAACCAAGACCGACACATGCCGTGCTCATCCGATCTCATAACCCCAACTACCGCCCCGGCCACACCACCGCCTGAGCCGCGATCACATGATGCTTGCTCGCATCGAAGGTGATGCTGGGCGAGCCATGGAGCTCGTAACCCAGCGCCAGCGCTTCGGAAATACGCCGGCAGAACGCGGCATCATCGGGGCCGGTGATCAGGCGATAGACCGGCAGGCCATTAGGTGGAGTCGAGTTCATGGGTCTTCCTTGCGGGCCAGTGGATCAGGCCCGCGATCATAGCATTCAGCTATTTCCCCGGTGATCGCCTTCCCCGCCAATCGCCCGCGCCGCCCGTATCAGCGACAAATGCGTCAGCCCCTGCGGCAGGTTGCCCAAGTACTGGCCGCTGTCGGGATCGACCATCTCGGAATAAATCCCCACGCCGCGCCCCAGGCCCTCCACCGCTTTGTCGAACCCGTCTTCGGCCCGCGCTTGCTGGCCGAGCAACGCCCAGGCTTCGATCATCCAGAAGGTACAGGCGAGGAAGCAGCCTTCCTCCAGTTCGACCTGGCTGTAGCGGTAGTGAAAAGCGCCACGGCCGAGTTCTCGCTGCACCGCCTCCAAGGTGCTGCGCAGGCGTTCCCGCTCGGGGTAGCCGAAGCGCACCGCGAGGGCGATCGAGGCGTCCAGCCGTTCGCTGTCCGGGTAGAACTGATAGCCCTGCAGCGTCTCGCTCCAGCAATGGGCCTCGACCCAGGCGTGAATACGCTGGCGCTCGCGGTCCCAGCGGTCGCGGCATGTGGTGGGCAGGTGGCCGTGGTCGGCCAGTTCCACCGCGTGGTTGAGCGCCTGCCAGCAACTGATTTTCGAGGTGGTGTAATGGCGAATTTCCGGCAGTTCCCAGATACCTGAGTCAGGCTGGCGCCAGGTGTCGGCGCATTGGTCGGCGATGCCGCAAAGCAGCCTCGCACTGCGGGCATCGAGGACGTTGCCGCAGGCGATGAAACTGCGCACCGTCTCGAAGATATCGCCGTAGATGCCGTGCTGGATTTGCCCGGTGGCATTGTTGCCGACCACCGGCGGCGAGTATTTGTAGCCGGGCAACGGCAACGCACGGGCGCCCTCGCCCACCTCGCCTTGCAGCGTGTAGAACACCCGCACGCCGTGTTCGCTCAGGCGGTGCAGCAGCCAGGTCAGCGCCGCCTTGGCTTCCGGCTGGGCGCCCATGGTGAGGAAGGCTTCGATGATGTAGCCGGCGTCCCGCACCCAGGCGAAACGGTAGTCGTAGTTCTTGGTGCCGCCGATGCGCTCGGGCAGCGAGGTGGTGGCCGCGGCCATGATCGCCCCGGTCGGCGAGGACAGCAGCAACTTCAGCGCCAGGGCGCTGCGCACCACTAGCGTCTGGTACGGGCCGTCATAGCTCAGGCATTTACTCCATTGCAGCCATTCGCGGTGCGAGCCGTCGATACGCGCGTCGATCAGTTCGAGGCTCGGCACCACCAGCGGTTCGTCGCGCCCGCTGACGATGGCCATCACCACCTTGTCGCCGGCCGCCACCCGCACCTCGGCCCGCACGCCAAGGTCGTCCTTGCGCTGGATCTGCAATTGCTCGCTGTAGATGAACATGCCGAGGATATGGCCGGCATGAAACACGCAGCCGTTGCCGGTCGGGGCAAGAAACGGCGAGACGGTGTCGGCCTGGGTGCCGAAGTCGATTTTCACCGCGAAGTCGACCTGCCCTTCCACGCCCTCCAGGCGTCGCCCCAGTTCAGCCCAGGGCAGACGCCCGGCCGGGCCGCTGTTGAGCGACTCGACCAGGCGCGCCCGGCCGCTGTCGGTGATGAACAGGGTTTCCAGGACATTGCTGCCCGGCAGGTAACGACGCTCGACGCGATACGCCTGCGTCGGCGTGATCGCGAAATAGCCGCCATGCCGCGGCGCCAGCAGGCGGTCGAACAACGGCGGCGAATCCATATGCGGCACGCACCACCAGTCGATCGAACCGTCCCAGCCCACCAGCGCCACCGAGCGCCCGTCGCCGAGCGCCGCATAGCCTTCGAGGGGCAGCCAGCCACCAGCGTCGCGTTGTGGTTCGCCATGCTGGATGCCTTGTATCACGCGGTCTTCCACGGGGTCGCTCCGAAGTGGGGGGTGTTTCCTTCGGACCGGTGGAGCCGCCGGCAAGTTCGCCTGGATCGCGCCTCAGAACTTCGCCCGCAACGCCACGTTGAAATTGCGTGGCTCGCCGTAGAAGTTCCAGTAGTTGTCGTTGCCGATGGTCTGGATGTACTTCTTGTCGAAGACGTTATCCAGGTTGTACTGCAGCTCCAGGTGCTCGTTCAGCTCGTAGATCGCGTGCAGGCTGGTCAGGGCATAGCCGCGCTGCTGGATCTGGTAATTGGCCTCGCGGTTGGTGATCTTGCTCTGGGCGTACACGCTGCCGCCCACCCGCGCCTTGTTCAGCACACCCGGCAGGCGATAGTCGGTGGCGATCTTGAACAGGTGCCGTGGCGCCAGCGACGAGTAATCCTCGCCCTTCTGTTCGCCGCCGATGTACTTGGACTGCACGTAGGTATAGCCCGCTGACAGGTTCCATTCCTCGGTCAACGCGCCGTTCACCTCCAGCTCCACGCCGCGATTGCGGACTTTCTCGGAAGGCTCGTAGCAGTTGCACGGCAGCAGGTATTCGGCGCGGCCGGTCTGGTCGGCCTGGAACAGCGCGACGCTGGCATTCAGGCGCTTGTCGTAGAACTCGCCCTTGAGCCCCAGCTCGTAGTTGCTGCCGGTCATGGGTTCGAGGATCGAGCCACCGGCATCCAGGTTCGCCTGCGGCTTGAAGATTTCGGTGTAGCTGGCGTAGGCGGAAAGGTTGTCGCTCAGTTCCTGCACCAGGCCGGCGTAGGGCGTGATCTCGCGGTTTTTCGCGTATTCGGTGTTGCGCGGGATGCCGGTGGTGTTGGTCATGTTCTCGGTCTTGAACCAACTGACCCGGCTGCCGACGATGAACTTCGTGCTGTCGGTCAGGCTGAAGCGCGCCGCGCCGTAGACCCCGGACTGCTCCTGGGTGATGTTGTACTTCCACAGGTTGGCGTTGAGCCCGGTCGGCTTGGGCGGGTTGAAGCCGGACAGGTCGTTCATGTCGAACTGATAGCCGTAACCGGCATCGCGGCCGCCGTGGTAGTCGAAATCGTCCTTGCGCACGTTGGCGCCCAGCACCAGTTCATGGCGCCGGCCCAGCAGCTCGAACGGGCCGGTGGCATAGCCGTCGACGCTGGTCTGGGTGTCGTCGTAGAAGAAGTGCCGCGGGTTGAGGCTGAAGCGGTCGCCGCTGACGCGCCAGGTGTAGTTGCCGAGAAAGTCCGACTTGGCCTTGATGTGGTTGGCGGCGACGATCAGTTTCCAGTCGTTGTCGAAGCTGTGCTGGATATCGGCGAAAAAGGTGGTGTTGTTCTTGTTCAGCTTGTTCCACTTGCCGGTGAGGTTGGTCGAGCGCGACAGCGGATAGAAGGCGCCGTCCTTGGCCGTTGGCAGGGCCGACCAGTCATAACCGGAGTTGCGGTCCTTCTGGTAGGAGAAACCCAGAGTCGCCATGGTGCTCGCCGACAGGTCCATTTCGACGATGCCGTAGAACAACTGGTTTTCTTTTTTCACGTTGTCCATGTAGCTGTTGGCGTCGTTGTAGCTGATGACCGTGCGCCCGCGCAGCGTGCCCGGCTCGTTCAGCGCCGACGACAGATCGACCAGGGTGCGGTAGTTGTCCCACGAGCCCACCGAGGTTTCCACCAACGCCTGCGGTTCCGCCGTCGGGCGCTTGCGCACCAAATTGATCGCCGCCGACGGCGTGCCCGCGCCTTCGGTCAGGCCGGTGGCGCCACGTACCACTTCAACGCGGTCATAGATGTCGGTGGCCGGCTTGGAGATGGCGTCCATCGAATAGGCGTTGCCGACGTTGGTGGGCACGCCGTCGATCTGCAAGCTGTCCACCAACTGGCCGCGGGACTGGTAGAGCGAGCGCTCGCCGCCGTTCTTGATGACGATCACGCCGGTGGTGTTTTGCAGCACGTCGTCCAGGTCTTTCATGTTCTGGTCGTCCATGCGCTGGCGGGTGACCACGGTCACCGACTGCGGGGTTTCGCGCTGGGTCATGTTCAGCCGCGTCGCAGTGGTGGTCGGGCCACGGGTGGCATACGAGGTGCTGCCCTCGGTGACACTCCCCGCCACCGCGCCGGTCACCGATGTGGCGCCGAGTTGCACGGCATCCCCTTGCACCGCGGCTTTTTCCAGCATGACGCTGCCAGCGCCGGTGGCGTGCCAGATCAGCCCGCTGCCCTGCAGCAAACGCTGCAACGCCGCCTCCGGTTCCTGACTGCCGCGCACCGCCGGGCTGCTCAGGCCCTGCACCAGCTCGCCGTTGTAAATCACCTGCAAACCGCTCTGCTCGGCCAGTTGATTGAGCGCCGACCCCAGCGACTGCGCGGGGATATCAAAAGCAACCGGCTCGGCCCAGGCCAGCGCTGGCAACAGGCCCATCAGCAGCGTGGCGCGGCGCAAGGCGACGACGAGTGGACGGATACCGGTGGTGACGTGACGCATGTAAATCTCCCTAGCGAATGCAACGTATTATCGTTTTCGCCAAGGAAGACGGGTGACGCAGGCAGACCCGTAAAAAAATTTTGCTCAGCGCTCGTTCGACCCGGCGCTGAGCCAGCTTCTGAGGATGTTGACCATCACTGGAGCGAAAGGCTGAAGCTTGCCCTGATCGGGACGACTGAGATCATCGATCACCATTTGCAAGAGTTCATCATCCTCAACGGGAGACAAAGGCTCAACGCCATTGTCTTGCAAAACCATCCACGAAATCTGCCGGCGCTTTTCCACCAGTTTTTTGTTGTTGCGCTCATGATCACCAAGGTTCAACACAGAAATCGTATCGATGGCTCTGGGGGACAGCCCCTCGACCCGACCGCTGATAAGGAACCGTAACTCTCGCTCACACTCAGCCATCAGGGGCGACAGAGCAGCAGACTGGTTGCCTTTGGCGGCATCGCATTGCCCGGGTGTCGTGCAACTCGCAACAATGTTGTCGAAAGTCAGGCTCAATTGAGGATGGTGGTCACGGCACAGAAGATGCTCATTCAGGGTGTCAGAGCGCTCACCCGAAATCGGCATGCAGCAGTAGGCGCACAGGTGCAACTGCTCGGCCGTGCAGGTACGCCTGATGTCTGAGCGCTCCTCATGCGAGAGGTCACGGTAGTGTTTGTTCGGGTTTCGTGCCCTGAAACGTGTGAGCGCTTCAGGTTCCGAGCCTTTATCGATTTTTCTCAAGGCGCAATTCCTGCTTGCGAAGAAACAGTTTGGCCTTGGCCAGTTCCAGATTCGATGCGGGTAACAGCGCGTCGAGTTCTTCGATAAATTGCTTGGCGTCACTCAAGCGACCGCACTGGATGGCATCCAGCGCATCGTTCAGTTTTGCACCCACGTCCGGGTTACGAACGTGTGTGTCCATGACATCCAGCAGAACACTGTTGGCATCCTGGCCAAACTGTGACGGCACTCTGTCCAATTGACCATCGTTCAACGCAAACACCAGAACATCCGGGTAATCACTGATTACCAGCGGTGAATGGGTGGTGAGGATGAACTGACAGTTGGGGAAGGTCCGCGTCAGATTACGAATGATTTCTCGCTGCCAGGTCGGATGCAGGTGCATGTCCACTTCGTCGATGAGTACGACACCCTGACCCTGCAAGGGATCATCGAGGCCGGGGTTCATCATCGCCAGGCGCCGGGCGATATCCCCCACCAGCGCCATCAGGGTTTTCTCGCCCTGCGAGAGTTGAAGGACATTGAGAGCCAGGCCGGCTTTGTCGACCACCAGTTGCAGACGAGGTTTGCGCTGAACACGAAGGTTGGAGAAACCGGGCATGAATTGCTCGATCGCTTTACGGACCGCTGACAACTGAGGATCTACCGAGATCTCACGCAATCCGTTCATTACCACTTGCAGCTTTGCCAGTTCCTTGCCCAATGACCGGAAGTCTCCCGGTGTAATCTCATCAAGCGCTTGGGAATCCAGCGCGTTAACAAGTTCACCCAACCGTTCAAGTTGATCACGCTTGCGATCACTGGTGAGAATCTGATGGCCTATCTCATTTTCCTGGTCTTCACGATCCCTGAACCATTCAAAGAACTTCGTGAACTGCACCGAAGGGCTCAGGAAGTCTTCGTAGCCCACCAATTGGGAGAAAGCATTTCTCTTGTTCACCTTCAACGCTACTTCCAGAACCGAGCGCTCTACGGGGTAGTAGGCAACCAATGGAAGACTGCAGTCGTCGCTGTTGGTCAAGCGTGAACGATAGTCATCCGCCAGCACCCTGGCATCGACCAGAACAGAAGAATGCTGGCCGTTCATGCCTTGGCGAACGCGTGCCACGCTCCAGCGAAAATGCTCCTGCCCAGCGGCCACATCATGAACGTCAATGTCGATTGCGCAAGACGCTGCGCCCTCGCGAATCGAATCATCGTTGATGGGGCTACCTTTCCCCTTCTCACTGCGCAGGAGACCAATGAACCAGCTCATTGAAGTTGCCAACGCTTTAAGAATGGAGGTTTTGCCAGCGCCATTGTTACCAACCAGAACGACGACCTTGGCGGGGGTAATTTCGTTTTCCATGAATGATGCTTCAAGGGATTCGAATCGCCCGAAGTTATGAAGTCGAAACTTTCTGATTTGCATGGTCCGTACCCGGGATTGCCCTGAGTCAGGGGATACGCGCGCCCCTGAAAATTGCAGGAGCATAGCATGAGGGCATGCCGAAACAGGACCGAGGCCTTTGGAGGAAGCACCGCCTCTAGCGTGGCTGCATCACCAGCACATAGTCGGTGTAGCGCTGGATGATCATGGGGAACGCCTGTTCCAGGGTGGTCAGGGCGTCATCGAGGCGGTCGACGCGGAAGGTGCCGCTGACCCGCAATCCGCGCAGGCTGTCGTCGCCGATCAGCAGGTAGCCGGGACGGTAGCGCTGCAATTCGGCGAGCACGTCCGCCAGCGGGGTCATGTCGAACACCAGCCGGCCATGCTGCCAGGCCAGGGCCTTGGCGGTATCGACCGGCTGCTTCGCCAGCAGCGCCCCGCCCTGCCAGGTGACCTGTTCGCCGCCCGCCAGGGTGACGGCCGCGGCGTTGCCCTGCACCGCCACCCGCCCCTGGGCGACGGTGACCTGCACACCATTGTCCTGCTTGCGCACCGCGTAGACCGTGCCCAGCGCAGTGGCACTCAAGTCACCGGCGGCGACGCGGAACGGCCGTTGTGGATCGTGGGCAACCTCGAACAGCGCTTCGCCTCTGCGCAGGACGATCTCGCGGCGGTCATCGCGCAGGGTGACATCAAGCGCCGAATCGGCGTCGAGGAAGATCCGCGAACCGTCGGCCAGGGTGATGCGCTGCTGTTCACCGCGGGCGGTGCGGTAGTCGGCGTCCCAGGCCTGCTGCCGGGCCAGGCCGAGGCTCACGCCGATCACCAGCACTGCCGCCGTTGCCCAGTGCCAAATTCGCGGTGACCGGGGTCGCTCGACCGCAACTTCGACCTGCCCCGCGAGTTGCCACAGCCGCCGGGCCTCGACAAACGCCTGCTGATGCTCCGGGTGTTCCTGGCACCAGGCGCGGGCGGCCTCGACATCGGCCGGGCTGGCGTCGCCCGAAGTCAGGCGCACCACCCAGGCATGGGCAGTGGCGTGCAGTTGGTGGTGGGGATCGTGGCTATCGGACATGGCGGTCAACGCTGAAGACTTCGGCGCAAAAAGTCCAGCGCACCGGCGAGGCTTTTCTCCACCGTGCTCAGGGAAACGCCTAGCTCGCGGGCGACGTCCTTGTGCGCCATGCCCTGCAGCCGGCACATCAGGAAGATGCTTTTCGCCGGTTCGTCCATGCGCTGCCAAGCCGCGTTCAGCGCTTCCAGCTCCTGGCTGGCGGCGACCGTGTCGATGAGTTCGGGGCTTTCGCCGGTGACTTCGAAGAGATAGGCCAGGCCCTGGTCGTGACGCTCGCGGGACGCCCGGCTGCGCACGTGGTCGATGACCAGATTGCGGCCGATGCGGAAGATGAAGGCGCGCAGATTGTCCACCGGCTTGCGTGGTCGCTGGCTGAGCATGCGCAGGTAGGTTTCCTGGGCGAGGTCGGCGGCGGTCTCGGTGCTTTGCAGTTGCCGATAAAGAAACACCCGCAACTCACGCGCATGCGCCTTGAAGGCCCGCTCCAGTTCTTCGGTGGTCATGCTCGACATGGCGGCCCATTGTCACTGCGGTGCGAGGGCGCAGACTTTATCGAGAACCATTCGCAAATTCAATCTCTTCGTCGGCGGCGTTTTTCTTTCTGGGCGGTGGCGTGAGGTCGCGGCACTTCGCGAGCAAGCTCGCTCCTACAAGGCTCCCCCTCACCCGGTAGGAGCGAGCTTGCTCGCGAAGACAGGCAACTACCGTCTGGTGCCGGCACCCGCATTCCTGCACAAAACGGATAGAACCGCCCCCCGCCTCCAGCGAACACTAGCCCCGTCGGCACCGACCACCCACTCGGTCGCCTGCCTTCGAGTGCCTAAACAACTACCCGCTAGAGGTTTGCATGAACACCCCCGCGCATCAGCTGGCCACCTGGCTGAAGCAACACCAGATCACCGAAGTCGAATGCATTGTCAGTGACCTCACCGGCATCGCCCGCGGCAAGATTTCCCCCACCAACAAGTTCCTCGGCGAAGGCGGCATGCGCCTCCCGGAAAGCGTGCTGCTGCAGACGGTCACCGGCGATTTCGTCGATGACGATATCTACTACAGCCTGCTGGACGAGGCGGATATCGACATGTTCTGCCGCCCCGATGCCGACGCGGTGTTCCTGGTGCCCTGGGCCATCGAGCCCACCGCGATGGTGATTCACGACACCTACGACAAGCAGGGCAACCCGGTCGAGCTGTCGCCGCGCAACGTGCTCAAGCGCGTGCTGCAGCTCTACAAGGACAAGGGCTGGACGCCGATCGTCGCGCCGGAAATGGAGTTCTACCTGACCAAGCGCAGCAGCGACCCGGACTTCCCGCTGGAAGCGCCGATCGGCCGTTCCGGTCGTCCGGAAAGTGGCCGGCAGAGTTTCTCGATCGATGCCGCCAACGAATTCGATCCGCTGTTCGAGGACGTCTACGACTGGTGCGAAGCCCAGGGCCTGGACCTCGACACGCTGATCCACGAAGACGGCCCGGCGCAGATGGAGATCAACTTCCGCCACGGCGACGCGCTGTCGCTGGCCGACCAGATCACCGTGTTCAAGCGCACCATGCGCGAGGCGGCGCTCAAGCACAACGTGGCGGCGACCTTCATGGCCAAGCCGATCACCGACGAGCCGGGCAGCGCCATGCATATCCACCAAAGCGTGGTGGACAGCGCATCGGGCCGCAATATCTTCGTCAATGAAGACGGTTCGATGAGCGAGCTTTTCCTGCACTACATCGGTGGCCTGCAGAAGTACATCCCCAAGGTGCTGCCGATGTTCGCGCCGAACGTGAACTCGTTCCGCCGCTTCCTGCCGGACACTTCGGCGCCGGTCAACGTCGAGTGGGGCGAAGAGAACCGCACCGCCGGCCTGCGTGTGCCGCCCTCCTCGCCTGAAGCCATGCGCGTGGAAAACCGCCTGCCCGGCGCCGACGCCAACCCGTACCTGGCCATCGCCGCCAGCCTGCTGTGCGGCTATCTCGGCATGGTCGAGCGGATCGAGCCGAGCGCGCCGGTCCAGGGCCGCGCCTACGAGCGCCGCAGCCTGCGCCTGCCGGTCACCATCGAAGACGCGCTGGCGGCCATGGAAGAGTGCGCGGTGCTGGAACAGTACCTCGGGCGCAAGTTCGTCCAGGGTTACGTCGCGGTCAAGCGCACCGAGCACGAGAACTTCAAACGCGTGATCAGCTCCTGGGAGCGGGAATTCCTGCTGCTGAGCGTCTGACCCGACCACGCGCCGTCGACAATAAAAACAGGATGGACAGGAGCCGCTATGAATCTGTTGAAACGCCTTGCGCCCTTCGCCTTGCTGGCGCTGCCGCTGGCTGCCCAGGCGCAGCCGAGCGTGAGCATCTACAACTGGACCGACTACATCGCGCCCGACACGCTGACCGGTTTCCAGAGCAGCACCGGGATCAAGCCGGTGTACGACGTGTTCGATTCCAACGAGACCCTGGAAGGCAAGTTGCTGGCGGGCAAGACCGGCTATGACGTGGTCGTGCCTTCCAACCACTTCCTAACCCGCCAGGTAGACGCCGGGGTGTTCCTGGAGCTGGACCGCAGCAAGCTGCCGAACTGGAAACACATGGACCCGGCGCTGCTCAAGCTGCTGGAGCAGAACGACCCGGGCAACCGGCATTCGGTGCCTTACCTGTGGGGCACCAACGGCATCGGCTACAACGTCGAGAAGGTCAAGGAAGTGCTCGGCATCGACCATATCGACTCCTGGTCCGTCCTTTATGAACCCGAGAACCTGAAGAAGCTGCAGAAGTGCGGCGTGGCCTTCATGGACTCCGCCGACGAGCTGATCCCGTCGATCCTCAACTACCTGGGCCTCGATCCCAACAGCACCAACGCGGCCGACTACGCCAAGGCCGAAAAACGCCTGCTGGAGTTGCGCCCCTACGTGACTTACTTCCACTCGTCCAAGTACATCTCGGACCTGGCCAACGGCAATATCTGCGCGGCGTTCGGCTTCTCCGGCGACGTGCTGCAGGCCGCCAACCGGGCCAAGGAAGCGAAGAACGGCATCCAGATCGCGTACAGCATTCCCAAGGAAGGCAGCAACCTGTGGTTCGACCTGATCGCGATTCCCGCCGACGCGAAAAACCCCGACCAGGCCCACGCGTTCATCAACTACGTGCTTGAGCCCAAGGTCATCGCCGAGGTCAGCGACTACGTCGGCTACCCCAATGCCAACGTCGACTCCAAGGCCTTCATCGACCCCGAGACACTGAACAATCCCGAGGTCTATCCGCCGCAGGCCGTGCTCGACAAGCTGTACATCTCCAATGCGCCATCGCCGAAGATCATGCGGCTGATGACCCGTAGCTGGAGCAAGGTCAAGTTCAACCAATGAGCCGGGGCACCGTGATGAATCGAACCGGCGAACATACCGCGTCGTACTACGCCGCCACCGCGCGCGACCGCCACACCTACCCGACGCTGGATGGCGAAATTCGCGCCGACGTGTGTGTGATCGGCGGCGGCCTGACCGGCGTCAACACCGCGCTGGAACTGGCGCTGCGCGGTCATTCGGTGGTGCTGCTGGAAGGCCGGCGCATCGGCTGGGGCGCCAGCGGGCGCAACGGCGGCCAGTTGATCCGCGGTATCGGCCATGACGTCAGCGGCTTCGCCAGGTACGTCGGCGAAGACGGTGTGCGTTACCTGCAACGCGCCGGCGAAGACTCGGTCACCCTGGTGGCCGAGCGCATCGCCGAATTCGCCATCGACTGCGACCTGCGCTGGGGCTTCTGCGAGTTGGCCAACACCCCGGCGCAGTTCGCCGCGATGGTCGACGAGCAAAAGGCACTGCGCGCCTCGGGCTATGCCCACCCCACCGAGTTGGTGGAACCGGCGCGGATGCATGAGGTGGTGGCCAGCGACTGCTACGCCGGGGGCCTGATCGACATGGGCTCCGGGCACCTGCACCCGCTGGACCTGGTCACCGGAGAAGCGCGGGCCGCGAGCCGGCTTGGGGTTCAGGTCTTCGAACAGAGCCCGGTGCTGCGCATCGAGCATGGCAATCAGATCACGGTGCATTGCGCACGCGGCCGGGTCCGGGCGGACAGCCTGGTGCTCGGCTGCAACGCGCACCTGGACGAGCTGGAACCCAAGCTGAGCGGCAAGGTGCTGCCGGCGGGCAGCTACGTCATCGTCACCGAGCCGTTGCCGGAAGCAGTAGCAGCGCAGTTGATCCCGCGCAACCTGGCGCTGTGTGACCAGAAGGTCGGGCTGGATTACTACCGCCTGACCGCCGACCGCCGCCTGCTGTTCGGCGGTGCCTGCCACTACTCCGGTTCCGACCCGAAAGACATCGGCGCCTACATGCGGCCGAAGATGCTCAAGGTGTTCCCGCAACTGGTTGACGTGCGCATCGACTACCAGTGGGGCGGGATGATCGGCATCACCGCCAACCGCTTCCCGCAGGTTGGAAGGCTGAGCCAGCACCCGAATGTGTATTTCGCCCAGGGCTATTCCGGGCATGGACTGAACGTCACCCACTGGACGGCGAAGTTGCTGGCGGAAGGGATTTCCGTGGGGCAAAGCACCGGGCTGGATGTGTTCAGCGCGGTGCCGCACCTGACGTTCCCGGGCGGGAAATTGTTGAGGTCGCCATTGTTGGCGTTGGGGATGCTCTGGTATCGGATGCGGGAGGTGATGGGCTAACTGCGGGTTGGCAATTGAAGCGCCCTCAAGATCGAATATCGCCTGCGCGGTGCTCGATCCTGAGGTCGATGAAGAGAGGGAGGCAGGCACCTCACGCGACCACAGCCCCCCTCACTGCGTCTTCCCTTTCAATCACCAGTCATACGTCATCTGCACCGAAGCCACTCGCTCCTGCCCGTAGTAGCAGCCGAACGAGTAGTTGCAGTCCGACACATACTCCCGGTCAAACAGGTTCTGCACGTTCAGGCTGGCCTGCAAACCGCGCAGGCTCGGGTCGAAGCGGCTCAGGTCGTAGCGCACGGTGGCGTCATACACGACCCACGCCGGCACGTCGAAGGAGTTCGCCGAATCGCCCGGCTTGCGCCCGGTGTAACGCGCACCCGCGCCCACGGTCAGGCCGTCGACGCCAACGCCGGTGAAGTGGTAATCCGCCCACAGGCTGGCCGACACCGGCGCCTGGGACTCGTTGCGGTTGCCTTGATCGCCGTAGGTGCTCTTGGTGTAGAACGAGTCGATGTAGGTCGCCGCCGCCAGCAGGTCGATGTTGTCGATGCTGGATTTCACTTCCAGCTCCACCCCGCGTGAACGCACTTCGCCGCTTTGCGCCTGGTACTGCGGGTATTCGGTGTCGCCCGTGAGGACGTTCTTCTGCTTGACCTGGAACACCGACGCGGTGATCAGGGTCTTCTCCAGCGGCTGGTATTTCAGCCCCACTTCGTACTGCTCGCCCTCGGTCGGTTCGAAGGCTTTGCCACCCCGCTCCGGCGCGGCGGTGCCGATGGTTGGCAGGAAGGATTGCGAGTAGCTGACATAAGGCGCCAGGCCGAACTCGGTGACGTAGGTCAGGCCGACACGCCCGGTGAATTTGTTGTCACGCTGCGAGGCGATGGAGTGGGCCAGCAGGTCCTTGTTGTCGATCTCGGCCCAGTCCTGGCGACCGCCGACGGTGAGGATCCACTGGTCGAGGCGGATCTGGTCCTGGAAGTACAGGCCGGTCTGGCGCACGGTGTTGTCCCATTGGGTGTCGAGCACCGGGGTGACGCTGGAGCTGTCGAAGTTGTTCTTGCCGTAGAGGTTCACCGGCAACACGTTGTAGGCGTTGTAGCCATCGTACTGGCGAGTGAAGTGACGGTAGTCGACGCCAGTCAGGGTGGTGTGCTGCAAGGCACCGGTGGCGAACTTGTACTCCAGGTTGTTATCGACCGTGTAGGCGATGTTGTGCTGGCGCCAGTCGAGCTTGACCCGATTGGCCTGGGTGTAGTCGGTCACGTTGTTGGCGTCGGTGACGAAACTGCGCAGGTAGAAGCCTTTGTAGCGGTCGCGCACGTCGGTGTAGCGGGCGGTGGAGCGGAAGCTCAGGTCGTCGCTGAAGGCGTGGCTGAAGTCATAGCCAGCGATGTACTGGTTGCGTTTGTAGTCGTTGTAGTGCGAGTCGCCAGAGAAGAAATTGCGGTCGATGCGCTCGCCATTCGGGCCGCGATCAAGGGAGCCGATGCGCGGCAACGACTGGTAGTCGGCCAGACCGTCATCGCGCTGGACCTGCGCCAGCAGTGTGAGCGAGGTGCTGTCATTCGGCGTCCAGGTCAGGCTGGGCGCCAGCAGCAGGCGTTCAGCATGGGTGTGGTCGACCTGATCGTTGCCCTTGCTGCTCAGGCCGATCAGCCGATAGCTGAAGGCGCCCTGCTCGTCCAGCGGACCGCTGCTGTCGAAGGCACCGTTGACCCGGTTGTAGCTGCCGGCACCGAGCTTGATCTGATTGCGCGCTTCGCGGGTCGGGCGCTTGGACACCAGGTTGATCAGGCCACCCGGCTGGTTCTGGCCGAACAGCACCGAGGACGGGCCCTTGAGCACTTCGATGCGCTCCAGGGTGTACGGATCGATCTGCGGCGCGCCGCCCAGGCTACCGGCATACGGCACATAGGCGCCGTCGAAGTACAGCGGGGTCGGCGCGAAGCCACGGCTGGTGATTTCGTCGGCGATCGCGTTGCGGTCAGTGAAGCCGCCGGTGCTCAGGCCCGGGGTGTAGCGCAGGGCCTGGGTCAGGTTGCGCGCGCCCTGGTTCTGCACCTGCTCGGCGGTGACCACGTTGATCGCCTGGGGGATTTCCAGGATCGGCGTGTCGGTCTTGGTGGCGGTGGCGCTGCGGGTGGCGACATAGCCGTCCACCGGGCCCCAGGCCGACTCGACCGCAGTGCTGTTGATGCTGGTGCTGTCCAGTTGCAGGGAACCGTCGCTGACCGCCGGCAAAAGCGAGTAGCTGCCGTTGGCCTGGCGCACCACTTGCAGGCGACTGCCCGCTAGCAACTGGCGCAGGCCGGCGTCGATGTCGTAGCGGCCGCGCAGGCCCGGCGATTTCAGCCCGCGAGCATGAGCCGGATCGAAGGACACGGTGATGCCAGCGGTGGCGGCAAATTGAGTCAGCGCGGCGTCCAGCGATCCGGCCGGAATATCGAAGGCGGCTTCGGTGCGGCTTTCAGCCATGGCCGGCGCGACGCCCACCAGCATCACCGCTGGCGTGGCCAATGCGGCGCCCAGCAGCGCGCCATGAATGGCCCGGCTCAGCGCGGAAGTTTTCGGTGCAGCGGAAGTGCGGTCAGTGGAACGGGACATGCGGTTTCCTTTCGCCCTGTGGCAGTGATGAACGGCGTCTCTGTGGCGCCTCTACCTACAAGTCGAAGCTGGATGAGAATCGATAACCCCCTGAGTGAAAATAATTCTCAGGCCGCCTCGACCCGCGTCCAGAACCGGCTGAAACGGCGGATACGCACCGGCAAGGTGGTGGTCAGGTTATCGAGGACGATATCGGTATCCGCCAGGTGGAAGGCCCCGGAAATGCGCAAGTCGCCAATCGCCTCGGTGCAGCCCAGATGCCCCGGTCGATAGCGCTGCAACTCGGTGATGAAGTCGCCCAACCGCCAGTCGTTGGCCACCAGCATGCCGCGGGTCCAGGCGTCGACCTGGGATGGCGCCGGTTGCAGATCACCCATCTGCGCGGCGCTGAAGCTGAGTTGCTGACCCGCCTCCACCCGCACCGCGGCCTGCGCATCGGCGCAACGCACTTCCACCGCGTGCTCCAGCACACAGACCCGTGTGCGCTCGCCCTCGCGGCGGACGATGAACCGCGTGCCCAACGCGCGCACGCTGCCCTGCGCGGTGTGCACGACGAAAGGCCGCGACAGCGTATCTCGAGCAGTTTCGATGAGGATTTCGCCGTCCAGCAGGTTCACCTGACGCAGTTGCGCGCTGTAGCGGATGTCCACGGCACTGGCGGTGTTGAGCTGCAACTGGCTGCCGTCGTCCAGACGCAGCGAGCGGCGTTCGCCCGTGCCGGTGCGTTGGTCGGCCAGCAACGTCTGCATCGGCGTGCTGCGCCAGGCCAGGCTGCCCGCCCCGCCCGCCGCCAGCAGGATCGACAGAACCTTGAGCACCTCGCGACGTCTCGCCCTGGCCCCGGCCAACGTGGTCCGGGCCAGTTGCGGCGAAACCTGCTCGAACTTGCCTTGCAGACGTCCCAGCCGTTCCCACGCCTGCTGATGCAGCGGGTCGCTGAGCAGCCAGTGCTGGTGTGCGGCGCGGGTCGCCGCGTCCGGCTCGCAGCGCAACTCCACGTACCAGTGGGCGGCGGCCTCGAGGATGTTGCGCTCCAGCACAGCGGCCATGGCCTACTCCTCCACCAGCAGCAGGCAATGGGTCAGGGCGCGCACGGCGTGTTTCTTCACCGTAGTCACCGAGAGGTCCTGGCGCCGGGCGATCTCGACGTAGCTCAGGCCGTCGAGCTGGGCCATCAGGAAGATTTCGCGGGTGCGGGCGCCGAGGCCGTCGAGCAGACGGTCGATGTCCATCAGCGTCTCGATGATCTGCAGTCGGGTTTCCGGCGAAATATCCACCGGTTCCGGGCGCGCCGCCAGGGCATCAAGGTACGCCTGCTCCAGCGCACGACGACGAAACATGTCGATCATCAGGCTGCGCGCCACCGTACTCAGGTACGCCCGCGGCTCGCGCAGGTCGGCGGCCTTGCGCAGGGTGAGCACGCGCATGAAGGTGTCCTGGGCCAGGTCCGCCGCGTGGTCGACACAACCCAGCCGGTTGCGCAGCCAGCCGCAGAGCCAGGAATGATGATCCTCGTACAGCGAGTGCACGGCTTTTTGCAGCGAGAGGTCGACGGAAGACATGGCAGGAAACCAGGCGGTAACAAGTGGTAATGAATCTCATTTAACAGGAATAATATTACCCTTGGCAACCCTGGTGTCATTCCTCGCTTGCGCCGACCGGTCGCCCTCACCCGACGCGCTACCCCAGTTTTTTTAAGGCTTGAGAGCACATATTTACTAATTTATCCGGCGCCCGGCACCGCTCAAGATCCGCTCCAACAAGAAAAGGCACCGGCCTCGCCGATGCCAACCGAAGTACCGCAGCGTACTCATCCTTGCCTTGGAGTCCGTCATGACCAACGCAGCGTCACCCGCACCGCTTATCGAAAAACACACGATCGGCTACGTGCCGCCCGAAGATCGCCATGGAAAAGTCCGGGATCTGTTCACCCTCTGGTTCGGCGGCAACATCGCGCCGCTGCCGATCGTCACCGGGGCCCTCGGGGTCCAGTTGTTCCACCTCAATCTGGTCTGGGGCATCGTCGCGATCCTTGTCGGCCACCTGGTCGGCGGCGTGCTGATGGCCTTGCACTCGGCGCAGGGCCCGCAGATGGGCATTCCGCAGATGATCCAGAGCCGCGCCCAGTTCGGTTCCCTCGGCGCCCTGCTTGTCGTGGTGATCGCCGGGGTGATGTACATCGGCTTCTTCGCCTCCAACATCGTCCTCGCCGGCAAATCACTGCATGGCGTGGTGGACAGCGTGCCGGTGCCGGTGGGCATCGTCATCGGCGCCCTCGGTTCGGGGATCATCGGCATCATCGGCTACCGCTTCATCCACGTGCTCAACCGCATCGGCACCTGGGTGCTGGGCATCGGCATCGTGCTGGGCTTCGGCTACATCCTCACCCACATCCAGACCGACGACTTCCTCACCCGCGGCGGCTTCAACCTCTCCGGCTGGCTGGCCACGGTGTCGCTGGCTGCGCTCTGGCAGATCGCCTTCGCGCCCTATGTCTCGGACTACTCGCGCTACCTGCCGGCCGACGTGCCGGTGGCGTCGACGTTCTGGACCACCTACCTGGGTTCGGCGCTGGGCTCGAGCCTGTCGTTCGTATTCGGCGCGGTGGCCGTGCTCGCGACTCCGGCGGGCATGGACACCATGGATGCGGTCAAACTCGCCACCGGCGCCATCGGCCCGCTGATGCTGGTGCTGTTCCTGCTCAGCGTGATCAGTCACAACGCCCTCAACCTGTATGGCGCGGTGCTGTCACTGATCACCCTGGTGCAGACCTTCGCCTGGCGCTGGATCCCCACCGCCAAGAGCCGGGCGGTGCTGTCGGTGATCGTGTTGCTCGGTTGCAGCATCGTCGCGGTGTTCGCCTCGAAGGACTTCATCGGCCACTTCGTCGACATGGTGCTGGTGCTGCTGGTGGTCCTGGTGCCGTGGACCGCGATCAACCTGATCGACTTCTACGCGATCCACAAAGGTGACTACGACATTCAGTCGATCTTCAAGGTCGATGGCGGCATCTATGGGCGCTATAACCCGCAGGCGCTGCTGGCCTATGCGATCGGTATCGCGGTGCAGATTCCGTTCATGAACACGCCGCTGTACGTCGGGCCTGTGTCGGCGCACATCAACGGGGCTGATCTGTCGTGGCTGGTGGGGTTGGTGGTGACTTCGCCGCTCTACTACTGGCTGGCGAACCGGGACAGCGCGTACCGGCGGCGGCAGGTGAGCGCGAAGCTGGCGGCCGGGGTTTGAGTCAGGTCGTCAGGTGATAAAAGCACCCGCTCTCTGTGATGGAGGGCGGGTGTTTTTTTGTGGGGTGGCCTTCGCGAGCAAGCTCGCTCCTACAGATGAACTGCGCCCCGGAAGTTGGACACCCATCCAACACCGGGGTGTTTTGCATGACCACGTATTCCAAGCAGTTCAAGCTGTCCGCCATCCAGGCCTTCATCAACCGAGGCCGTGGCTTTCGCCATGTGGCGAACCAGTTCCAGATAGATCCTACCCTTCTCCGGCGCTGGGTCGTGGCTTACCAGCACCACGGCGAGGCCAGTTTCAAGCGTTCCCGTCGGCACCACAGCG
>NZ_FYDX01000018.1 GCF_900187455.1 Pseudomonas sp. Irchel 3E13
GCCAGTACGTCGCCCAGCCGGTGCTGCGCACCATGGAAACCCTGAAGACCAACTTCGACGCGGTGAGCAAGGTCATCATCCTGGAACACTCGCTGCTCAACGGCCGCGCGCTGCTGGAGCGTGACGATAACGACGTGGAGATCGCCTACGCCTATGACGCGCTGGGGCGGGTGATCGAAGAGAAAGTCGCGCCGGGCAGCAATGTCGAGGCACGGCGCCAGTACCAGTACCTGCTGGTCAATCAGGTCACCGGGCAACCGACCCAGACCACCATCGACGTCAAGGGCGTGCAGACCCGCAGCCTGCTGGACGGGCTGCAACGGGTGGTGAGCGAACTGCGCCAGGATGTCGACGGCAACCCGGTGAGCAAGCCGCTGCGCGAGACCTACAGCGCCAGCTATGACGCCTTCGGGCAACTGAGCGAGAGCACCGAATTCGACTGGCTGGGCGCCGAGACCGTAGCCCTGACCAGCCGCTACACCTACGACGACTGGAGCGAACAGGACAGCGTCACCGGGCCGGACGGGGTGACCGAATACTCCCGCAACGACCCCGTCGCGCTGCGGGTCGAAACCTGGCGCGAGGGCATGGGCAAGACCGTTACCCGCAACAACCTGTTCGAGAAACCGGTCACGGTGGAGCGCTTCGATCTGGCGGGAGGCAAGATCAGCCTGTACGAGTACTTCTATGACGGCCTGGGCCGCACCTCCCATGAATACGACGAACTGCGACAGTTCCGCTTCTATCGGTACGACGCGTTCGACCGCTTGACCCTCCAGGGTCTTCCCGACAGCGCGCAGGTCGAGCGTCGTTATGCCGAGCACAGTACCGAGGACTTGCCGACCTGGATTGGCGTCGACGGGGTCGTGCTCGGTGAGCAGTCCTTCGACGGGCTCGAACGGATGTACCGCTCCGTGACCGGCGGGCGGGAGCGCACATTCGCGTTCGACGGGGGCCAGCAGCAGCCCTCCAGCGTCACCACGGCCAAGGGCCAGGTCATCGATTACGAGTACAACCCGAACCTGGGCGAAGCGCCGATCCAGCGGCGTATCCAGAACGTCACCGCCGACTATGAATACGACAAGGACAATGCCCGGCTGCTGTCCAGCCGTGAAAACGACCAAAGCCTCAATTGCACCTACTACAGCACCGGTGAACTGAAGACCGAGCAGCGCGTCAATGCCGGGCAGACCCGCAACATGGCCTATGAATACAGCCTGCGCGGACGCCTGCTGGCCTACACCGATGTGCTCGGCCAGCAGCAGCGTTATCACTACGATGCCGGCGGGCGGCTGGAGTCGACCAGCCTGGGACAGACCGAAACGCACTTCAGCTACAACGCCAGTGGCCTGACCTCACGTATCGTCACCGAAGACAAGGCCGAGGGTCACAGCGTGCGCATTGACCTGGAGTACGACGATTTCGGTCGTGAGATCTTGCGCACCTTCACCTTTGACGACGGCGTGATCCAGACCCTGGAACAACGCTACAACGTCCGCGATGCGCTGGAGCAGCGAACCCTGCGTCAGGGCAGTGTGCTGCGCGACGAGAGTTACACCTACGACTCGCGGGGGCGGCTGGAGGACTACCGCTGCACCGGCAGCGACCTGCCCCTGGACGGCTGGGGCAAGCCGATCCAGCGTCAGGTATTCGAGTTCGATGTGCTGGATAACCTGACCCAGGTGCGCACGGTATTCCCCGGTGGCGAGAACCTCGCCACCTATCTGTTCGAAGGCCAGGACCCGACCCAGCTCAGCGCGGTACGCAACAGCCACGCCGATTACCCGGCGCTCATCAGTCTCGACTACGACGCCGACGGCAATCTGATCAGTGATGAACAGGGCCGCAACCTCAGTTACGACGCCCTCGGCCGGTTGCTCAGCGTCAGTGAAGACGGCAGCGAAATGCTGGAATACCGCTACGACGCGCAGGACATCCTCAGTGGCAGCATCGGCGGGGAGGGTGACGAGCAGCGTTTCTACTGCGACGGGCAACTGGTCAACCAGTTGCAAGGTGGTGAACAGCGCACGTTCATTCGCGGCGGCGACCATGTACTGGCCGAACGGGTGACGGGGCAGGACGAACTGCTGCTGGCCACCGATGCAAAAAAGACCGTGCTGGCCGAACGTGACAGTCAGACCCGCAACAGTGCCTACAGCGCTCACGGGTTCCGCTCGTCCAGCACGCAGTTGACGGCCGGGCTGGGCTTCAACGGTGAATGCCTGGAGCGCAGCGGGGTGTATCTGTTGGGCAGTTACCGGGCCTACAACCCGGTGCTGGGGGTGTTCTGCAGCCCGGACAGTTGGAGCCCGTTTGGCGAGGGTGGGCTGAATGGATACACGTATTGCCTGGGGGATCCGGTGAATCATGTGGATCCGACGGGGCACATGCCGTGGTGGGTCGGGATCGTCGGGGGCGTGGTCGCGACGCTCTTGACGGCGGGACTCGCCGCGCCGATAGCCACCACGCTGGGCGTGAGCGCGACAGCCGCGGCAGCGGTCAGTGGTGTGGCCGCGAAGGTGGCGCTGGGTGCGACGGCACTGTCGATTGGCAGCGGTGTTGGCGCGAGCTTCGTGGAGGAGGGGGCACTTAAACAGGGGTTGGAGTGGACGAGCCATGCATCCGGCGTTATTGCGGGCGTCTCGACAGGGCTGGCGTTAGGGATGAAGGCTGCGGCTTCATCGCTCGCCAGGCGTGCGTCGGCAGTGAGTGGTGGATCAAACTCATGGGGGACTAGCTCTTCATTCTTCAAGCAGCGCCCCGGTGGCCAGCCCTCCATAGGCGGCAGTTCTCCGTCATCTGCAGCGTTGCGCAAGGCTCAGGATGATATCTACGAGAGAGCGATTGAGCCCGTGCCTCACGCCGCATTTAAACGCGGCAATTACTCAAATCCACCGGGAATGCAGACCCAGCCGAGTGATCGCCTCCCACTATTCGAGGTGAGGGGCTCTCAGTTGAAGCAAGTGCTTCGAATCAGGGCGAGCAAAGAGATTGTGAGGGGCAACAAGCCTTACTGAAAAAGAAGCACTGCTGCGCGATGTCCGTAGCAGTGCTTTTCGGTGCGCGTATTTTCCGTCCAGCCCTCCACCCACCTGACATTTTTGCCAGTTGTTGCCTCGCTGCCACCTTGTTAGCGTGGCCCCATCGTGGTGTCACTGTCCGGGGAGAAACACAATGAATGGACAAAACGGCGTTCAAGCCTGTGCGGCTGATCTGCGCCAGGTGCTGGACGAAGTGAACCTGAGCTGCAACCTCGATTTCGCCGAGTTCCAGGTGTTGCACGATGCCGCGGATGCCCGTCTCGACGCCCTGGTCCGGCACTACCACAATCGCCGCGAATCACAGCACCTGGAACAGTTCCAGATGGCCTGCGAGCAGATGGCGAAGATGCTCCAGGTGTCCTGCCTGGCGCTGCAACGGGCCCATCTGAACGACAACGAACGTGACCAGGTCCGCGAAGCTTACGAATACCAGGTGGCCTACATCCAGGCCTGCCTGCACCGTTCTTTCCAGGACTTCTGAGCCTCGGCGGCCGGCCCTGGCTGACCGGAGTGCCGTCACCGATGGCTGTTCCGGTCATTGCCGGCTCATAAGCGGTTGCGGACAATCCGTGTCAGTCTTTTCCGCAACGGGCAGTCCGGTATGTCGCAACAGGTCTTCTTCGCTCACGCCAACGGCTTCCCCTCGGCCACCTACGGCAAGCTGTTCACCGCCCTGGCGCCGGATTATCAGGTCAGCCATCTGCCCCAGCACGCCCATGACCCGCGTTTTCCGGTGAATGACAACTGGCTGCAACTGGTTGACGAACTTATCCATCACCTTGAACAGCAACCCGAACCGGTGTGGGGCGTTGGTCACTCCCTTGGCGGCGTGCTGCACCTGCACGCGGCGCTGCGTTGCCCCCAGCTCTATCGCGGCGTGGTGATGCTCGATTCGCCGGTGCTGACCCTGGCGGACCAGTGGCTGATCCGCCTCGCCAAGCGCTGGGGTTTCATCGACCGCATCACCCCGGCCGCGCGCACCGAGGGCCGGCGCGAGGCCTTCGCCGATCTCGATCAGGCCCGGGCTTATTTCGCCAGCAAGACGCTGTTCCGCGCCTTCGACCCGGATTGCCTGGAAGCCTATCTGCATCATGGCCTGAAACAGGAGGGCGATGCCTTGCGCCTGAGCTTCGATCCCTCCATCGAAATGAGCATCTACCGCAGCATCCCCCATACCCGCCCGGCCCATCCCGGCCAACTGCAAGTGCCGCTGGCGATGGTGCGCGGCAGCCACAGCCGTGTCGTCAGGCCCCACCATACCCAGGCGGTACGGCGCATGCCCCGGGGAGAAAACCATAGCGTCGTCGGTGGACACATGTTTCCCTTGGAGCGCCCGGATGAAACCGCGCAACTGATCAGAAACGTCTTTCAGCGCTGGCAGGAGAAACAGGTATGAGCAACCCGGTCGAAGAGGTCCGCCTGGACCTGGGCCATATCGAACTGGCCGCGCATCTCTACGGCCCGGCGGATGGCCGCCCGGTGATCGCCCTGCATGGCTGGCTCGATAACGCCAACAGCTTCGCCCGCCTGGCGCCAAAGCTCGACGGGCTGCGCATCGTCGCCCTGGATTTTGCCGGGCACGGTTATTCCGGGCATCGCCCGCCGGGCGCCACCTATTCACTGTGGGACTATGCCCACGACGTGCTGCGGGTCGCCGCGCAATTGGGCTGGGAACGCTTCGGTTTGCTGGGGCATTCGCTGGGCGCCATCGTCTCGGTGGTGCTGGCGGGCAGCCTGCCGGAGCGCATCACCCGGCTGGCGCTGATCGACGGGGTGATCCCGCCGGACGCCAACGGCCAGGATGCCGCCGAGCGCATGGGCATGGCATTGCAGGCGCAACTGCGCCACGACAGCAAGCGCAAATCGGTTTACCCGGTGCTGGAGCAGGCGGTGGAAGCGCGGATGAAAGGCATGGTCGCGGTCAGCCGCGAGGCCGCCGAGCTGCTGGCCCAGCGCGGGCTGGTGCCGGTGCCGGGTGGTTTCAGTTGGCGCAGCGACAGCCGCCTGACCCTGCCGTCGCCGCTGCGCATGAGCGAAGAGCAGGCCATGAGCTTCGTTCGCCGCGTCGCCTGCCCGACGCAATTGATCGTCGCCGACGACGGCATGCTGGCGCGCAACACGACCCTCCTCGAACAGCTACCCTTTAGCCTGGAACACTTGCCCGGTGGTCATCACTTGCACTTGAACGATGAGGCCGGCGCAACGCTTGTTGCAGACTGTTTCAATCGCTTCTTTGCCATTCCTTGACTTGTATCGGGCAACTGTCGAGGCTTGGCGGGTTTTGATCAGGGAGACAATCATGACCCAGCACGACTTACGCCCCCTTCGCATTGCCCGCGCCGCACCCGTCGGCGGGGTTCGCCGATGAATGCCATTCATACGTTGCGTGCCGGCCTGGCCGGACTTTTGCTGGTAACCGGTGCGGTACAGGCCGGTGGCGAACTGCCGGTGCCGCAGGACGCCAAAAGGGTCGATGAGCGCCCTGTGGCGGAAGTGGAGCGCGTCTACCCGTTGGGCGGGCTGCGCAAGATCAGCGGCCAGGTGCGCATGGAAGGCAAGATCGAGGCCCGTGGCCAGCTCCATTCGGTCACCTGGCAACTGCCCGCCGAACGCAGCGCCGCGGAGGCGTTCAAGGCCGCTCGCGAAACCTTGCAGGCCGATGGCGGTTACCCGCTGTTCTGGTGCGAGGGCCGAGACTGCGGCGAAAACAGCCTGTGGAACGACCTCTTCGGCAATGCCCGCCTGTCCGGCTCGGATCAGGATCAGTTCTTCATTCTGCTGCGTCGCACCGGCGCCGATGCCGATACGCTGGTCGCCCTCTACGCCATCACCCGCGGCAACAAGCGTACCTACCTGCACACCGAACAGTTCGAAGCCAACGCCCCCTTGGGCGAGTTGCTGCCGACGCCTGCCACCGTCCTACGCGAACTGCGCAGCAATGCCAGGCTCGACTACCCTGACCTGAACGCCGAGCCGCCCCAAGCCTGGGTCAATCTGCTGGCGCGCAGCCTTAACCTCGACAGCACCTTGCGCGTGGTCCTCACCGGCGCCCAGGCCCAGGCCTGGCTGGACCAGTTGACCGCCGCCGGTGTCCGCTCGGCCCGGCTCGAAGTCGGCAGCCAGGCGGCGAACGGCTTGCATGTCGAACTGATTCGCTGAGCCGGGAGGCGCGATGCTCAACAATGATCGGTTGCTGGTGCAGATTCTGTTGCTGGCGCTACTGGGCGCTGGCCTCTGGGTCATGGCACCGTTCATCTCCGCGCTGCTCTGGGGCGCGATCCTCGCGTTCGCGAGTTGGCCACTGATGCGTTTGGTCACGCGCCTCTGCGGCGGCCGCGAAACCCTCGCCGCGAGTTTCCTGACCTGCCTGTGGTTACTGCTGGTGGCGCTGCCGCTGGTCTGGTTGGGCTTCAACCTCGCCGATCATGTGCGCGATGCCACCACCTTCATTCGTGACGTGCAGGTTGACGGCCTGCCCGATGCGCCGGCCTGGCTCGGCGGCGTGCCCTTTGTCGGCGAACGCCTGGTGCGTTTCTGGGACACCATGGACCAGCAGGGCGCCGCCATGCTGGCGACGGTCAAACCCTATCTCGGTCAGGTCGGCAACTGGTTATTGGCGCGCAGCGCGCAGATTGGCAGCGGCATCCTCGAACTGATCCTCAGCCTGGTCTTCGTGTTCTTCTTCTACCGTGACGGGCCGCGCCTGGCGGCGTTTGTCCTGCGCCTGCTGGAACGGCTGATCGGCGAGCGTGCCGATTACTACCTGGGGCTGGTGGCGGGGACTGTGCAGCGGGTGGTCAACGGCGTGATCGGCACCGCCGCCGCCCAAGGCCTGCTGGCGCTGATCGGCTTTCTTATCGCCGGGGTGCCGGGGGCGCTGGTGCTCGGCCTGGTCACCTTCATGCTCAGCCTGATTCCCATGGGCCCGCCGTTGGCCTGGATTCCCGCCACCGCCTGGCTGGCCTGGAAGGGCGACTACAGCATGGCGGTGTTCCTCGGGATCTGGGGCACCTTCGTCATCAGCGGCGTGGACAACGTGCTGAAGCCCTACCTGATCAGCCGCGGCGGGGATTTGCCGTTGGTGATCGTGCTGCTTGGGGTGTTTGGCGGGTTGCTGGCGTTTGGCTTTATCGGCCTGTTCATTGGACCGACCCTGCTGGCGGTGGCCTACAGCCTGCTGCTGGATTGGTCGCGGCATACGCCGGTTGCGGATCGGCCTTAGGTGTAGAACGTTTGGGGCCCTTCGCGACGGTTCGGCGCCCCGACGAGCTCGCTCCTACAGATATGTGACACCGAATCTCTGTAGGAGCGAGCTTGCTCGCGAAACGGGAGGCCTCACTCCAGATCCAGCTTCGCCTCGATCCGATCCAGATGCAGATGCATCAACCGCAACGCTGCCTCACTGTCACCATCCTCCAGCGCATCCACCAGCGCCGCATGTTCTTCCCAGGCGCAATGCTCGCAAGCCCGGCTTTCGTATTTGGCGATGATCAGCGAGGTCATCGGCACCAAGCCGTTAAGGAAACGCGCGAGCGGGGCATTGTCGGCAATCTCCGCCAGCTTCAGGTGAAACTCGCCGCCCAGGCGGATCGCCGTGCAGCGTTGGCCTTGTTCATGGGACTGCCGCTCGCGGGAAATCAATTCACGCAACTGGCGCAGTTGCGCCGGCCGCGAGCGCCGCGCCGCCAGTTCGATCAGGGTGGTTTCCGCCAGCCGCCGGGCGCTCAATACCTGCCGCGCCTGCTCCGGATCTGGCGCCGCCAGCCGTGCGGTGTGCGCCGGGCGCTGGACGATCACCTGCTGGTCCGAAAGCCGCCCCAGCACGCGACGGATCACCGTGCGGCTGACCCCGAACGCCTCGCCCAGCGCCATTTCGGTCAGCGGCGTGCCGGGAGCCAGGCGCTGTTCGAGAATCGCATCGAACAGCCGCGGATAGATTTCCGCAGCCGACAGGCGCCGTTCGCCAACGGCCAGCAGCGCGGGCAGGGCGGACGCGGTGGAAGTGACGGGGGCAACGGCTCTCATGTGTGCTCTCCTGGAAGTCAGTAACCGGGCTGTTCGTCCGGAATCTTCAGTTCAATACCCATGCGTCGGCCTTCCTGCAGGATGTGCCGGCGCATTTGCGCACTGGCCTGGGCGCTGTCCTTGTTGCGGATGGCGCGCACCACTGCTTCGTTTTCTTCAAGGCGCGCGGCCAGGTGTTCGGGGGATTTGCGCAGCATCTGGGCGCTCTGCTTGAGGGCATTGCCGGTCTGCTGCACCACGCTCTGGAAAATCGGGTTGGAGGTCAGGGCAAACAGCGCCTCATGGAAGGCGATGTAGGCGTTGACCCCAGCCTCGCCGTCGCCGGCGTCCAGGGCTTCGCGCATGTCCATCAGGGTCAGGCGCAACTGGCCGGTTTCCTGGCTGCTGATGGACTGCGCCACCAGCCCGACGATGAACGGTTCCAGGGTGTAGCGCAGTTGCAGCACGTCTTCGAGGCTGGCTTCGGCCACGCCGGCCGGCGCCATGACCAGCTCGTTGCTGTCGGCGTCGAGTACCAGCACGCCTTTGCCGGGCATCGAGCGCACCAGACCGAGGGTTTCCAGCACCGTTACCGCTTCACGCAGGCTGGGCCGGCTGATGCCGAGTTGCTCGGCCAGCTCGCGCTGGCCGGGAAGCATCTCACCGGAGCGCCACTGGCCGCGGGCCAGGGCCTGGCGCAGTTTGTCCACTACCGCATTCACTACTGTCGAGGAGGTAATCACATTTCGCTCCGTGAGATGTCGTTCATTGGCTAACTAGAATTCCTGCTGATGGGCCGTCTTGCGCGCCTGGAAGGCGAAGCCCTGCTTGCCTTCGAGCACGTTGTGCGCGCGCTCCAGGTCGATGTCCTTCTCCCAGCGGGCGATGGCCACGGTGGCGACGCAGTTGCCGATCAGGTTGGTCAGCGCCCGGCCGATGCCCATGAACCAGTCCACCGCCAGCACCAGCACCAGACCGACCACCGGAATCGCGGGAACGGCGGTCAGGGTTGCGGCAAGAATCACCAGCGCCGAGCCGGGAATGCCGTGGGCACCTTTGGAGGTCACGAGGGACACCAGCAGGATGGTCATCAGATCGGTCATGGCCAGCGGCGTGCCGGTGGCGTTGGCGATGAACACAATGGCCAGGGTCAGGTAGATGGAGAAACCGTCGAGGTTGAAGGAGTAGCCGGTGGGAATCACCAGGCCGACGGTGGAACTGCCGATGCCCAGGTGCTCCAGCTTGCGCATGATCTGTGGAAGCACGGCGTCGGAAGAAGCGGTGCCGAGGACGATGGTCAGTTCTTCACGCAGGTACTTGAGGAACGGCAGCATCTTGAGACCGGACACACGCATCACCAGGCCGAGAACCAGCAGCACGAAGCCGGCACAGGTGAGGTAGAACAACGCCACCAGACCGCCCAGGTGTTGCAGCGATTCCAGGCCATATTTGCTGGTGGTGAAGGCGATGGCGCCGAACACACCGATGGGGGCCAGGCGCACGATCATGCCCATGATGCGGAAGATCACATGGCTCAGTTCGTTGATCAGTCGCGAGATGCCCGAGGCCGATTCGCCCACCAGGTTCAGCGCACTGCCGAACAGCACCGAGAACAGCAACACCTGAAGGATATTGTTGTCGGCGAAGGCGCCGATCACCGAGGTGGGGATCAGGTCCATGAGGAAGGCTGTGGTGCTGTGGATATGCTGCCCACGCTCGGCGAGGCTGCTGGCGTCCGTCGCGGAAAGTTGCTCCAGATGGATGTTGGCGCCGCTGCCGATGCCGGTGGAGAAGGCGAGCACCAGACCCAGGACCAGGGCGACGGTGGTGAGGACTTCGAAATAGATCACCGACTTCAGGCCGATGCGCCCGACTTTCTTCAGGTCGCCGGCACCGGAAATGCCGCTGACCACCACGCAGAACACGATCAGACCGATCAGCATCTTGATCAGTTTGATAAAGCCGTCACCAAGGGGTTTGAGTTGCAGGGAAAGGTCGGGGAAGCTCAGGCCGCAAGCGATGCCAAGCATCAGGCCGAGCACTACTTGCAGGAAGATCGAACGCGAGCACCATTTGAGCATGGGAGGGATCTCTGGTCGGTGTCCTGGCTGCCGGGGTGACGGCGCGTCGGACTTAATTATTGTGGTCTTACCGGTATGTCCAGTGCGCGGGCAGTGTAAGCGCGTATTTTCGGTTTTCGCAAGAGGTGAGGCGATAATTGGTTTTACCGGTCTGACCAGTTGGCGTACCAGGCAAGAATCGACAGAAATGCCAGGGGTCGGTCAGTGCTTGGACAAGACCTGATCCACCGCGGCGATCAGCCGTCCCAGATCGTTCGGAGGGGCTTTGTGAATGACGCCAAACAGATAGGCGCGTTGTTCGTCTTCAGTGTCCAGGTCGGTGAAGAAGGCCGTGAGCTTGACGCCCAGCACCCTGGCAAAGACGAACAAGGCTTCAACGCTGGGAGTGTAGGTACCGGTTTCGAAGCGGCTTATGGTCTTGGGGTCGAACCCGGCTTTTTCGCCCAGTTCAGCCTGGGTAAGCCCGGCGACCTTGCGACAGCGCCTGATGGCTGAGCCCAAACTTGAAATTTCCATCGCTCAATTCCCATTTAGAATCAAGAACTTAACGACAAAAAATTTCAATAGACAACCTCTCCTGCCATCACCCCGGATTACAAAAGGTGATGTATCTCGTAGACTTTGCCGCTTGGACGGATTTTCCCGCAGTGGGTTTGGCAGAGAGCAACCCGCATTTTTCCTGCGGCTCATGGAGCTTTATCGTGCGTCTCAACTTACCGATTACCGCGGTGGAACAGACATTTCCCGATCAGCAACGGCTGATTTCCGCCACCGACACCGCCAGTAATATCACCTACTGCAATGCTGAATTCGCTGCCATCAGCGGCTTCAGTCAGGCGGAACTGATCGGTGCCTCGCACAACCTTGTGCGCCATCCCGACATGCCCGCCCAGGTGTTCGAGCAGATGTGGCAATACCTCAAGGCCGGCCAGAGCTGGATGGGGATCGTCAAGAACCGCTGCAAGAACGGCAATTTCTACTGGGTCAGTGCCTACGTCACGCCGATCCTCGAGAATTCGAGGTTAGTGGGCTACGAGTCGGTGCGGGTCAAGCCGACTCGCGAGCAGGTGCAGCGCGCCGAAGCGCTGTACGCCCGGCTGCGCGCGGGCAAGACGCCGGTGCCGCTGGCGCGTCTGCTGGTACAGCAGGCCCAGGTGCTTGCCGTGCCGGTACTGGCGGCGGGCGTGGCATTAGCCGCCAATCATCTTGTCCCCGGTCTTGTCGGTCAGGGCATCACCCTCGGCCTGTTTGTCGTGGTCGGGTTGTGGGGCCACAGCCGCTTGCGTGGCGAATTGCGGCGGATCGTCCGCGGCGCCGAAAACACCTTCTGCGACCCCATTTGCGCCCTAGCCTACAGCGACACCCTCGGCCCGGCCGCGCAATTGCAGATGATCCTCATCAGTGAAGAAGCGCGGCTGAAAACCGCGCTGACCCGCCTCAGCGACCTCGCCAACCAGATGGCCCACGCCGCCAGCGATTCCAGCCGTCTCTCCGGTGCTACTGAATCGGCGCTGCTGGAGCAGCGTGCCGAGACTGACCAGACCGCCGCCGCCATGACCGAGATGGCCGCGTCCATCGCTGAAGTCGCCGCCCATGTGCAGCAAACCGCCAGCGAAGCCCACACCGCCAACCAGCTCGCCGACCAGGGCAGCCAGGTCGCCGGCACCTCGCGCCAGGCGATCCAGGTGCTGGCGTCCACGGTCACCCAGATCAACCAGGCGGTGGGCGAACTGGCCGGGCAGACCCAGGACATCATGTCTGCCGCGGGCGTGATCCAGGCGATTGCCGAACAGACCAACCTGCTGGCGCTGAATGCCGCCATCGAAGCCGCCCGCGCCGGCGAGCAGGGCCGCGGCTTCGCAGTGGTGGCCGACGAGGTTCGCGCGCTGGCGGGCAAGACCCGGCAGTCGACCCAGCAGATCCAGGGCGTGATCGAAAACCTGCGCAAGGGCGCCGATGAAGCGGTGTCCATCGCCGACCTCGGCATCCGCGAGGCCGAGCAGGGCGTGGCCCAGGTGGTCGAGGCGCAGGAGGCGCTGCAGGGCATTCGCGTGGCGGTGGAGCGCATCACCGACATGACCCGGCAAATGGCCGCTGCCTCGCAGCAGCAATCCCATGTCGCCGAAGACGTCGCCTGCCAGATCAACAACGTCGCCGGCACCGTGCAGCGCACCGCCGACAACGCCAACGCGGCCGCCACCCGCGGTGCTGAACTGGAACATATTTCATCCGGCCTGCGTGCCTTGGTCGAACGCTTCAACCGATAGCCGTCGGACAGGTTTTATTTCATGGATGACAACTACCGCGCGGCCGTCGACGCGGCCGCGATCTTTTCCGAAACCGACCTGACCGGGCGTATCACCTACGTCAACGATCAGTTCTGCACCATCTCCGGCTACAGCCGCGAGGAACTGCTGGGCGCCGACCACCGCATCCTCAATTCAGGCCAGCACGAGCCTGGGCTGTTCCTCGGCATGTGGCAGAGCCTGGCCGCGGGCGAGACATGGAAGGGCGAAATCTGCAACCGGGCCAAGGATGGCTCGTTGTACTGGGTCGACAGCACCATGGTGCCGCTGTTCGACCCGCTTACCGGCGCGGTGTGCAAGTTCGTCTCGATCCGCTTCGATATCACCCAGAAACGCCAGTTGCTCCACACCTTGCAGTGGCGGGTGGGGCACGACGTTCTGACCGGCCTGCCCAACCGCTCATTGCTCGGCGACCTGCTCGGGCAGGCCATCGAGCGTGCGCGCAACGAGGAGTCGGCGCTGGCGGTGTGCATGCTTGACCTCGACGGCTTCAAGGCGGTCAACGACGGCTATGGTCATGCCAGTGGCGACCTGCTGCTGGTGGAGGTGTCGCGGCGCTTGAAGCGTGTGTTGCGTGAGGGCGATGCGGTAGGGCGGTTGTCCGGCGATGAGTTCGTGCTGATTCTCGGCGACATCCAGGGGCTGCCGACCTTGCAGGGTGTCCTTGAGCGTGTGCTCAAGGCGATCGCCGCACCCTGTGTCATTCGCGGGCGGCCGATCAGCGTCAGCGCCAGCATCGGCGTGACCCTGTTCCCCAATGACAACGATGACGCCGACACCCTGCTGCGCCACGCCGACCAGGCCATGTACCTGGCCAAGCAACGGGGGCGTAATCGTTTTCACCTGTTCGACGTGTCGCTGGACCAGGAGGTCAAGGCCACGCACCAGACCGTGGAGCGCCTGCGCCGGGCGCTGCACAACGGCGAACTGTGCCTGTATTACCAGCCCAAGGTGAATATGCGCAGCGGCACGGTGGTGGGGTTCGAGGCGCTGTTGCGCTGGTGCCATCCTGTCCGCGGCGTGGTCGCGCCGGGTGAGTTTCTGCCGTTGGTGGAGCGCACTGACCTGATCGTCGATATCGGTGAATGGGTGATCGATGAAGCACTGGCGCAGATGCAGCAGTGGCAGGCGCAGGGTTGCCGTTGGCCGGTGAGCGTGAACATCGCCGCGCGGCATTTCCAGCGCACGGACTTCGTCGTGCGGCTCCAGCGCCTGTTGTCCCGCCACGCCACGGTGGCGCCGCAGATGCTCGACCTGGAAATCGTCGAGTCGGTGGCCATCGAGAATATCCAGCGGGTCTGTGAATGCCTGGAAGCGTGCCAGCGACTGGGGGTGCGTTTTTCGCTGGATGATTTCGGCACCGGGTATTCGTCCCTGAGCTACCTCAAGCGCTTGCCGACCCAGACCATGAAGATCGACAAATCCTTCGTCCAGGACATCCTTCACGACCAGGACGACCTGGCCCTGACCCGCGCGGTGATCGGCCTGGCCCAGGCGTTCGGTCGGCAGGTGATTGCCGAGGGCGTGGAGACCGTGGCCCATGGCGAGTGGCTGATGGAACTGGGTTGCGACGTGGCCCAAGGCTACGGCATCGCCCGGCCGATGCCGGCGCAGGAGGTGGTGGAGTGGGTGCGAGGATTCGTGCAACCGCGGGAGTGGCGGGTGCGGGCACGCGGGGCGGGGTGATTGTGGGCCTGTCTCGCGACGGTTCGGCGCGAGACAGGCCCACCCTGTAAACCTACATCTGCGGCGCGGTGTTCTTCACCACCGCCAATTCCGGATGCGCCACCAACTTGTCGATATGCAGCTCATCGTTGTTCATCCAGGTCTCGGTCAGCACCCGGTAGTGCTCCATATCCCGGCAACGCATGCGCAGGCTGTAGTCGAAATGGCCGCTGATCAGCTGGCATTCGAACACCTGCGGGCAGGCGCGCACGCAGGCTTCGAAGGCTTTTTGCGCGGCGCGCCCGCTCTGGTTGGACAGCGCCACCAGGACCAGCAGCGACAACCCCGGCGAGACCATCTGCACATCGATGATCGCGCCGTAACCGCGGATCACGCCGCGCCGTTCGAGCTTGCGCACCCGCTCCAGGCAGGGCCTGGGCGTCAGGTGGACCAATGACGACAGCTTCTCGTAGGTGATGCGCCCGTTGTGGCGCAGCACGTCGATGATCGCTTCGTCGATGCGGTCCAGCGGCGGCGCGGCGTGGGAGGAGTTGGCCTTGGTATCCATGGTGGCGTTGCTTCACTTCAAGCGGTTGGAAAGAAATTGCTGCAGGCGCTCGCTTTGCGGCTGGTCGAGAATCTGCGCGCTTCCCTGTTCTTCGACCCGGCCCTGATGCAGGAACAGCACCTGGCTGGACACCTGGCGGGCAAAGCCCATCTCGTGGGTGACCATGAGCATGGTACGACCTTCCTCGGCCAGCGTCTGTATGACCTTGAGGACTTCTCCTACAAGCTCTGGATCAAGGGCTGACGTTGGTTCGTCGAACAGGATGATCTCCGGCTCCATCGCCAGCGCCCGGGCGATTGCGACGCGCTGTTGCTGGCCGCCAGAGAGGAACGCCGGGTACTGATCGGCGGCGCGGGCCGGCAGACCGACCTTGTCCAGGTACGCGCGGGCGCGGGCTTCGGCGTCCTGCTGGCTGACCCCCAACACCCGGCGTGGCGCCATGGTGATGTTCTCCAGCACGGTCATGTGGCTCCACAGGTTGAAATGCTGGAACACCATGGCCAGCCGCGTGCGCAGGTTCTGCAATTGCGCCGGATGCGGGGCGCGGGCGCCGGCGCGGCCCTGGCGCATTTCGATGGTCTGGTCGTCGAGGGTGATGACCCCGGCGTCCGGTTGTTCGAGGAAATTGATGCAGCGCAGCATGGTGCTTTTGCCCGAGCCGCTGGCGCCGATCAGGCTGATGACGTCGCCCTTGCGTGCTTGCAGCGAGACGCCCTTGAGCACTTGGTGATCGCCGTAGCTTTTATGCAGCGAGTCCACCGTCAGTTTGATCGCGGCGCTGGCAGCGGCGGCGACAGGTGCGGCGGCGAAGGTCGGTTGGATCGACAAGGCATGTGCGGAAGTGGTCATGGGTCAGCCTCGGGAAGGAACGAGAAAACGCATCCAGCGTCGTTCGGCCAGGCGGAACAGCCCGACCAGTGCGAAGGACAGCAGCATGTACAGCAGGGCGGCGATGCCGAAGGCCTGGAACGTCAGGAAGGTCGCGGCATTGGCGTCACGGGCGACTTTAAGGATGTCGCCGATGGTCGCGGTGAAGGCCAGTGAAGTGGCATGCAGCATCAGGATCAGTTCGTTGCTGTAGGCCGGCAACGAACGGCGCAAGGCCGCCGGCAGCACCACGAACAGGTTGAGCTTCCAGCCGTGCAGGCCGTAGGCGTGGGCCGCCTCGATCTCGCCATGGGGAATGTTGCGGATCGCCCCGGCGAAAATCTCCACGGTGTAGGCGCAGGTGTTGAGCACGAAGGCCAGCAGGGTGCAGTTCAGTGCGTTGCGGAAGAAGCGGTCGAGCATTTCATGGTCGCGCACCACTTCCAGGCCGTAGAGCCCGGTGTAACAGATCAGCAACTGGATATAGAGCGGCGTGCCACGGAACAGGTAGGTGTAGAACTCCACCGGCCAGCGCAGCCAGAGCTTGCGCGACACCCGCGCCAGGGCCAGCGGCAGCGACAGGAAGAAACCGACGACCATGGTCACCACGAACAGCCACAGGGTCATGGCCAGCCCGGACAGGCCGGCGCCATCGCTATACAGGTAGGCCAGGCCGTATTCCTGGATCAGTTCGATCATGATGTCAGCCCCTTGATGCCGGTGTTGTAGCGCCGCTCCAGGCGTTTGAACAGGCGGTTGGAGAGGGTGGTGATCAGCAGGTAGACCAGTCCCGCGATGATCAGGAAATACAGGACGTTATTCGTACTCTTGCCGGCGTTCTGCGCGGCTTTCACCAGGTCGGCGAGGCCGATGATCGACACCAGCGCGGTGGACTTGAGCAGCACCAGCCAGTTGTTGCCAAGGCCCGGCAGGGCGAAGCGCATCAGTTGCGGGAACAGCACCAGCCGGAAGCGCTGGGCGCGGCTCAGGCCGTAGGCGGTGGCGGCTTCCAGTTGCCCGGCGGGCACGCTGAGGATCGCGCCGCGGAAGTTCTCGGTGAAATAGGCGCCATAGATAAAGCCGAGGGTCATGACCCCGGCGGTGAACGGATCGATCTCGAAGTAACCCCAGCCCATCCATTCGGTGAAGTCGTTGAGCCAGATCTGGAAGGTGTAGAAGATCAGCAGGATCAGCACCAGGTCCGGCACGCTGCGGATCAGGGTGGTATAGAGCGTCGCGGGGAGTCGCAGCAGGCGCAGTGATGAGAGCTTGGCGCTGGCGCCGACCAGGCCCAGCACCAGGCTCAGGGCCAGGGACAGCAGCGCCAGTTTTACGGTCATCCAGGTACCTTGCGCCAACAGCGGGCCGAAGCCCTGCAGGCTCAAGGCCTGCAAGCCGACAGAGTGAAGGAAGTCGTTCACGGGGAAAATCTCGATGGGCACCAGCGATGGCCCGGCATCGGCTGCCGGGCCGTCGACGGGCGGGTTACTCGTTGTAGATGTCCAGGTCGCCGACGTACTTCTGCTGGATTTTGGCGAAGGTGCCATCGGCCAGTACCGCGGCGATGCCCTTGTTGATCAGGGCCTTGAGTTCGGCGTCGTTCTTGCGCACGCCCATGGCGATGTCCAGCGGCAGGGTCGGGTCCTTGATCGCCGGGCCGCTCTGGAAGTCGGCGCCTTCAGGCTTGGTGAGGAAGTTGAGCTGGGCTTCGAGCTTGTCGGTGACGGTGGCGTCGAGGCGGCCGTTCATCAGGTCGGCGTAGTTCTGGTCCTGGGCCTGGTAGGCCTTGACCGTGGCCCCCAGCGGCGCCAGTTTGGCGCGGGCGTAGGCTTCCTGCAGCGAGCCTTGCAGCACGCCGACGGTCTTGCCCTTGAGTGACTCGGGGGTGTCGCCGAAATCGGCGCCCTTGCGGGTGATGACGGAGGTTGGGCTGAGAAACAGGCGGTCGCTGAAGTCGATCTGTTTCAGGCGGGCCGGGGTCACTGCCATCGACGACATGATGGCGTCGAATTTGCGCGCGCGCAGGGCCGGGATCATGCCGTCGAATTCGTTGTGCACCCAGGTGCATTTGACTTCCAGCTTGGCGCAGATCGCGTTGCCCAGTTCGATGTCGAAGCCTTGCAGGCTGCCATCGGCGGCGACGGATTCAAACGGTGGGTATTCGGGGAAAACGCCGAAACGGATTTCTTTCCATTCCTGCGCCTGGGCCACGCTGGCGCAGAGTGGCAGGAGCAGCACGCCGAGAAGCTTTCGCAGCGAAGTCATATGAGTTGATCCCTGTGTTTTGTAGTTGATGTAGGGCAGTAGAACGCTTCGTAGGCCAGGGCCTTTTGGTCTTTTAGTGACTCTTCGGTCGGGGCTCAGAATGCGCGATGACAGCAGTTTTTTTGTGTCGTTTGGGCCGGCGCTGGCTGCCGGAATATGCTGTTAGTGCGGCTGCTCGCAGCCGATTCTGTCGAGGCGCCTCCTGTTTTGGCTTTGTCACAGCGTTTTCCGATCCGCTGCGCGGTGGGCGCAGCGGATTCGGTTGTGTCAGGCGCGTCTCTTCTGCACGTCGGCAACCGCCGGCTGAAGCAAGGCGTAGAGGTCTTTCGGGTTTTTAAGGTCTGGCACCAGGCCGATCTCGCTACCGATGTCCAGGGCCTTGGCCACATCCAGCACATAACGCAGCGCCGAGTAGTCCTCGATGGCGAAGCCGACCGAGTCGAACAGGGTGACCTGGGCGGCGTTCTCGCGGCCGGCGATCTCGCCGTTCACCACCTGCCAGAACTCGGTTACCGGTGAATCCGCAGGCATCTGCTGGATCTCGCCTTCGATGCGGCTCTGCGGTTCGTACTCGACGATCACCCGCGCGCGCTCGACGATGTCGCGGTGCAACTCGGTCTTGCCCGGGCAGTCGCCGCCCACCGCGTTGAGGTGCATGCCCGGCTCGATCATCTCCGGGGTGAGGATGGTGGCGTAGGCCTTGTCGGCGGTGACCGTGGTGATGATGTCCGCACCGCGAACCGCTTCAGCCACGGAGCCGGCGATGACCAGGCGAATGCCCGGGTACGCGGCGAGGTTGGCGGCCAGCTTGGCGCTGGCCTGCGGGTCGAGATCGTACAGGCGGATTTCTTCGATGCCGAGCAGGGTGTGGAAGGCGATGGCCTGGAACTCGCTCTGCGAGCCGTTGCCGATCAGCGCCATGCTGCGGCTGTCCGGGCGGGCCAGGTAGCGCGCGGCCAGGGCCGAGGTGGCGGCGGTGCGCATCGCGGTGGTCAGGGTCATTTCGCTGAGCAGCAGCGGCTTGCCGGTATCGACATCGCCCAGGGCGCCGAAGGCCATCACCGTGAGCATGCCGCGGTGGGTGTTCTTCGGGTGGCCGTTGACGTACTTGAAGGCATATAGATTGGCATCGGACGCCGGCATCAGCTCGATCACGCCGTCGGGGGAGTGGTTGGCCACCCGTGCGCATTTCTCGAAGTCGTTCCAGCGCAGGTAGTCCTGGCGGATGTACTCGGCCATTTCTTCCAGGCAGGTGGTCAGGCCTTTGCGGGCGACCAGGCGGCTCAGGTCGGTAACGTCGATGTAGCGGGTCATGATGCTCTCCTTCTTGTAGTCGGGATCAGTTGCGAACGGGCAGGTGGACTTCGGCGAGCATGCAGCGCGCGCTGCCGCCGCCGATGCGTTCGATATGGTCGATGTTCACCACTACCGGGTGGCTGTGGCGCTCGGCCTGGCGGCGTTGTTCGGCGCTGAGCGAATGCCAGGCACTGCGCGACATCACCAACAGCGGCTGGCCTTGCTTGTCGTGGACTTCGAGCATGTTGCCGGCGAAGCCTTCGAGCTGGTCGAAGTCCAGCGCCAGGATGTCCTTGCCGGTGTCGCGCAGGCTGTGTTCCAGGGCGCGGCGCTCGGCGGCGTCGGGCAGGGCATCGAGGCAGACCACAGAAAGGTTGCGGCCTACGCTCATCATCACGTTGCTGTGGTAGATCGGTGACTGGTGGCGATCGACGGCATGGAACACGCAGAGGCGGTAGTCCATGTTCTCGGCGAACTGGCGCAGCGCCTCGCCGTGGGTGCGGCCGGAGTGGCAGGCGTAGCTGATGCGGTTCTCGCGGTCGAGCACCATGCTGCCGGTGCCCTCGAGGAAGATGTTCTGCGCTTCCAGCGGGCTCAGGTCGAGGGTCTTGTGAATCGCGAAGCGCTCGCTGAGCACCTGCAGCACGCCCTTGTCACGCTCTAGCCGACGGTTCTGGCCTTCCATGGGATAGAGCACCAGGCTGCCGTCGGCATGGCTGCTCCACCAGTTGTTGGGGAAGATCGAGTCGGGGGTGTGCGGGGCCGGGGTGTCCTGCACCACCAGTACATCGACGCCATGCTGGCGCAGCGTATCGACATAGCCGTCGAACTCTTCCAGCGCTTTCTGCTGCGCCTGTTCCGGTTCCAGCAAGGGCTTCTGGAAGCGGTTGTTCACAGCGGTATCCGGGTTGAAGGCGAACCGCGCCGGGCGGATCATCAGGACGGTATTGGTGGTTTGCATCGGGGCACGCATCCAGGGGTTGGCAGTGCGTACATTGTCTTACCGATGGCCTTGCAATCCCGGCTGAAGCACGTCGGGCGCCCAGCCGGGAAAGCTGAAACAGGTGATTTGACAGCTGAATCGGCTGCGAGGGTTTTGGCTGTATTACGGGGATAAAAAAACGGCACCGTGGAAGGTGCCGTTTTTGGGAAGCGCGTTACTGAATCACTTGTGCAGTTCTTCAGCCGCGTACAGGGTGTTCTCCAACAGGCAGGCGCGGGTCATTGGGCCGACGCCGCCCGGGACTGGCGTGATCCAGCCGGCGCGAGGCAGGGCGGTCTCGTAGACCACGTCGCCCACCAGCTTGCCGTCTTCCTGGCGGTTGATGCCGACGTCGATGACGATGGCGCCTTCCTTGATCCACTCGCCCTTGACCAGGCCCGGCTTGCCGGCGGCTACGACCACCAGGTCAGCGCGGCCAACGTGGCCGGCGAGGTCCTTGGTGAAACGGTGGGTGACGGTGACGGTGCAGCCAGCCAGCAGCAGCTCCATGGCCATCGGACGGCCAACGATATTGGAAGCGCCGACGACGACTGCATCCATGCCGTACAGATCCTGACCGGTGCTTTGCAGTAGGGTCATGATGCCTTTTGGCGTGCACGGGCGCAGCAGCGGGATGCGTTGGGCCAGGCGGCCGACATTATAAGGATGGAAACCGTCGACATCCTTGTCCGGACGAATGCGCTCGAGCAGCAGCGAGGCATCCAGGTGAGCAGGCAGCGGCAGTTGCAACAGGATCCCGTCGATGTTCGCGTCATTATTAAGACGGTCGATCAGGTCGGTCAGGTCTTGTTGGCTGGTGTTGCTTGGCAGGTCGAAAGCCTGGGAGATGAAGCCGACTTCTTCGCAGTCTTTACGCTTGTGCGAAACATAGACTTGAGAGGCAGGGTCGTTGCCAACCAGGATCACCGCCAGGCCGGGAGTCCGCAGACCTTGCTGGCGACGTTCCACGACACGTTGGGCGATCTGCTGGCGCAGGCTGGCGGCGATCGCCTTGCCGTCGATAAGTTGTGCAGTCATGACGGGTGATTAACCATCGAGAGGGAAAAAAAGAGCGCGCATTCTCGCATGACCACGGCGCAGGGCAAAGGCGCTTGGTCCGGCAAATCCCCTAAGCCCTTAAATAAAATGAATTTTTTTGAAAAAATAGTTGACGACCTTACCGACCGTCTATAACATTCGTCGCACTTGTCGGGCAGGGCCTAGCACTGGTTAGCAAGGTCGGGCAGAATGAGCGGATTTGTTAGCTTGTTCGGTAAGGCTAAAAGTTAATTTGTAATCTTAAAAGAAAGCAGATTAAATATGCGCCCGTAGCTCAGCTGGATAGAGCATCCGCCTTCTAAGCGGATGGTCGCAGGTTCGAGTCCTGCCGGGTGCGCCATACAAGGCAGCTTTGGCACAAGTAAAGCAGTAACGCAATATGGTGGGCGTAGCTCAGTTGGTAGAGCACAGGATTGTGACTCCTGTTGTCGTGGGTTCGATCCCCATCGTCCACCCCATATTCCAGAAGGCGCCCGATGAAAATCCGGCGCCTTTGCTTTAAAAGCGTTATGCGGACGTGGTGAAATTGGTAGACACACTGGATTTAGGTTCCAGCGGCGCAAGCTGTAAGAGTTCGAGTCTCTTCGTCCGCACCATCTAAGCGTCTGTTTTCAAAGGGTTTTATCCCGGCGATCCTTGAAATGGGAGCAAACTGGGAACACTTTGGGAATCAAGACGTAAAAAAGGCAGCCTCTCGGGGCTGCCTTTTGCATTTCTGGACCTCGGTTTCCTCACAACCGAAGCGCATGCTCCAGCATGCCGACCATGTCCGGCCCATCCTGGTGAATCCATTTCCCGTAGTGCTTCCAGATCATCGCCGTCGAGGTGTGTCCCATCTGGTCCGCGATCCAGTCCAGCGGGACCACGCCGGTGCTAAGCGTCTGGCTCGCGTAGGTATGCCGGCAGTTGTTCGGGCCGCGGTACCGCACCCCCACATTTTCCAGATGCTTCCTCCACCAGGTTTTCACCAACACGTCAGAGCTCGTCCAGGCTGCGCTGGTGGTGGTCTTGTGGAAGACGAAGCGAAGCTTCTGCCGCTTGATCGTCCGGTTGTCGCGATCAGTGACGTCGACGTCCACCAGCGGCCGGCTCCTGGTGAAGCGAACCTGTGCCCGTAGCGCTTCCAGTGCAGGCTTTATCAAGCGGACCTCTCGCGTCGATCGGCGGTTTTTGGTCACCCGGTAGTTGCTGCGAACCTGGGAGCGGCGGAACTTCACCGTCCCGGCTTCCAGCTCGACATCCTCCCAGGACAAAGCGATCGCTTCCGAAACGCGTGCCCCCGTCCAAATCATGAACTGGATGAGATTGATCTCCTGTAGGAACTCCAGATCCTCGCCCAGGATGAGATCGATCTCGCTTCGTTCGAACGGATCGGGGTCATCGGCGTCGGGCAGGCGAACAGTGATTCCCTCGGTAGGATCGTGGGCCGTCTTATTCCTGGTGCGGTACAGCGTGAAGATCTGCCGGACGATGCTGAGGATCTCCCGGACCGTCTTGTTGTGCAGCGCTGGCATCAGGGTTTTCTGAATCCAGGTCTGCAGATCGAGGTGGTCGATATGGTCGGCCTGGCGATCGCCCCACATGGGGCGGATGTGGTTCTTCACCTTGCTCGCGTATGCCAGGAAGCCAGAGGTAGCCATCTCATTACGTTTGATATCCAGCCACAGGTCGATGAAGTGGCCGAATGTGTTGCTCTTCACCTTGGGCGAGTCAGGGAAGTGGCGGGCGTAGCTGAACGTCCCGGCCTGAATCTCGTAGTTGATGATCCCGACCAGACGCTCGGCGTTGGCCACGCTGGCGGGCGAGGCGTCACCGGGTATGGTCTCCCGGCACAGCTCTCCCTGGTAACGGAAATACACGCGGACACGGTTGCCGCGTACTTCGACTCCATCAGCCATTGAATTTCACTCACGAACGAAGAAACGGCCCAGTGTATGGGCCGTTGTAAGAGGTTGGCCTGTTGCCAGACCTAGAAGGTTGCCGCATCAGTTCTTGATGCGAAGAAAGGCCAGCGGCTATCCGTGGCAGAACCCAACGAGCCCGGTGAACCACCACCAGGTTTCCTGAGCGGCCATGAATCCGATGCCACTGCAGAATCCGAAGATGACCGCGAGCTTCGCGGCGCTCCGCGGAGTCATTGGTCGCTTCCTGGCTTGTGGCCGGGATGCGTGAAGGTCGTCAAAGTGCTCGGAAGTTCTCGCTGATGTTGCACCAGGAGCGAGGGGTCGAGGTTCAGCTTGCTGGCCAGCCCTTCGGCTGCCTGTCGGGCGCTAACGGTGTTGCTGGCTGTGAGTTTCTGGCCTTTCACCATCGCCACATAAGTACCGGTCGTGTACCGGCAACGGATCTCAACGACCACGGTAGTTTCCTCGTTGTGCCCGTTTGGCCTCGACGTTGGCCATGTAGGTTTCCCACGCAACCGACTTCTGCTCCTGGCGAATCTTGCTGCACTTTCGATGGTCGCCATGGGAGCGCGATCGGTTGCAGATATCGCAATAGTTCGGCAGGTCCAACGAGTGGCTGGCCAACCGTGGGCGGGTCCGTTGGCTCATGCTTTGTCCCCGCAAAGGGCACGCGTGAGTGCGTTCCGCTCACTTGCTGGGGTCAGCTCCGAAACAGCAATTGCGAGTTTCTGCCCGTTCCTGTACCTCACGATGGCAGTGCTGCCAAGCACCTTGACCACGGTAGTCTCTTTGACGCTGAAGTTCACGTTCCGGCCGCGGCTTTGTGCGGAAACGAAAGTGACCTTGTCGCCGGGTTTGAAATCCGGTGTGTTAGCCTTCTCGCCGCTGACTTCTGGGGTTTCTACTTGCATGTGGTTTCTCCTTGGGGTTGGTCGGCGTCGGGGAGTTGCAGCTCCTCGGCGCCACTTATTTCGCTTACTTCAACCGGTACTGCTTGCCGCCCTCGATGACGTAGAACTCCACGTCGCCCAGGGGATAGACGCCGCCCGGACCGCCGTGAACGGCATAGTTGCCGTAGGGCGGGCTACCGACGCGGACCGGGAACAGCCCGTCAGCCTGGTGTGCGTACTCGCTGGTTTTCTTGATCTTTGCGTAGAGCTGCTGACCAGATGGCCCGCAGCCCGCTGGCCCGTGTGCGGCCTCATAGCCCAGCCAGGCCGCGCGGGTTTCGAGGTTGGTGGGCAGGCCATCGACGCCAGTGCTCACGTCGTAACCCCGATCAGTCGCCCATTCCTGGAAGCCCAACTGCAGATTCAGAGCGGTCAGAGTGTTCATGCAGAACCCCCGACCTTCGCGAGACGCGCGGTCTCGTACTCACTGGGCAGAATCTCGGTCGCACCAATGATCCAGCCTGACGTCGGCTTGTCTTCCGCCAATGCCTTTTCGTACCGAGCTTGGTTAATGTCAAAGCCGAGCATGAAATAGGCGGTCCCCTGGTGTTCGAACTTCACGCCGCCGCTGAGCCAAAGGTTTCCGGTGTTGACGCCCAAGCGGTCCCAGTAGGGGGTGATATCCAGCCGTGGCGGGCAGTGCTTATCCCATTGCGCATGCAAGCTCTCATGCTGCGCACGGATCTGGGCACGGTCTTCTTTGCTGGTCCCTTTCTGGATACGGGCGTTGTGACGCAGGCTGCGGAATCCGTGGTCGTCGGGCCGGCGCCAATGGACGTCTAAAGCACCATCGTCCGACAGCTTGATACCGCCGGCGTAGTGCGAGTCGAGATCCCGCATCGAGGCGGCGGCGCCACCGAACACCTTGCCCAGTTCCAGCAGTTGCTGCTGGAACTGGGCCCGTGCCTGGAAGTACTCCTGAATGATCGCCAGAACAGTGGCGTCCTTAGATTTGTAGTAATGCTGCATGTGGTTTTCTCCTTGAGATAACCCGCACCGGGGAGTTGCAGCTCCACCGGCGATCGGGTTGGTTATGGTCTGTCTTGCTGCACGACGTGCAGGACTACCCCTGCGGGAAACCGCCGCCCCCATGTCTGAATGAGGCCGATCAGGTTCGGATGGCACTCATCGATGAACACCTCTTTGGCGCCCCGATAGAGTTGGCGGCTGACCTGACGATGCAGAGCGGTACCGGTGATACATGACCCATTGAGGATCCGGCTTTCCATGCCTTGGGCCGTGGCCATCTCGCGAAGGCACCGGGTTTTGCCCGAGCCGGCGGGACCGGTGATGACGTTGAGTTGCATGTGGTTTCTCCTTGGAGTTGTTCCAGGCGTTGCAGCGCCCGGGCGGTTCAGCCGGCCTTGAAGGTCCAGCACTTGACGGTGGTCGGCCGCAGGTTCGCGGCCGTGGTACGGGTGTTGAATACAGCGCGCACGGCGCTGTCGACGGCGCGGTTGGCGTCGACCAAGGGGCGTGATTTGCTGTTTCGCAGCAGCGTGCGCAGGGCTGTGACGTCGGCCAGCTTTTGCTTGTGCTCGGCCGCGCGCTCGCAGAATTCGTTGAGGTGGATGGCGATCAGTTCCGGGTTCTTGCTGTGGTTCACCACCGGTTCGTCACTGAGCGACTGCAGGTAGTCGAAGACTTCCCAGAACTCGGCCACTTCCTTCGGATCGGAGTTCACCGCGTGCTGACGGGCGATGGCCATGCAGCGCAGCTCCCGCAGAGTGCCTTCGTGCTCGCGGTCGCTCATCGGCACTACCAGGCGCAGTGCGTCGACCAGGGCCATCATCTGGGCGTGGTTTTTGATGATCCGTTCGATACGGATCTCGCGCAGCTCGCGCAGTGCCATTTCGTGGACCTTCACCTGGGCGCGGAACGTCTCCATGACCTTCTGTTCGGCCTTGGCTGCCATCAGCAAAAAGTGGCTCACTTCGCTGGCCTGCAGGTGGTTGAGGTTGTCGGCCGCGGCCCGGCTGTCGCTGGTGACCTCCGGTCGTACGAAATGCAGTTTCACGATCCGGGTAAGGATGGCTTCCGACGCGACGACAGAGGCGTTCTGGCTGAACACCAGGGCGGACCGGAACGGTGGTGCATTGGTGTCGTTGCCGCCGTTCTTCACGCCGGTCAGGCCCAAGCCGCGGCCATTGAACAGCGGCTTGAACTGGTCGAAGTCGAAGGACTTGGCCATGCCGGTTTCAGCGTCGCTCCGGTCCGCTTCCAGCATGACCGTCGGCATTCCCGAGGTCTGGCTCAGCCAGCGGCGCAGGCCGGCCTTGGTCATCTTGATCGGGTCGTCGCCTTCCTCGTCCTGTCGACCGAGCAGCTTCCACAGGAACATCAGCAGCGTGGACTTGCCGGCGCCGGCCTCGCCCGTCACCTCAAGGAACGGGAACGACTGGAACTCAGAGCGGATCTGCTCGGCAAACAGCGAGCCGAACCAGTAGGCGAGGGTGATCACGCCCTGGGTGTGAAAGCAGGTCCAAAGCCACTTGAACCACTCCGGCCGGTAGGCCGAGGCGTCCTGGTTGATCTCCAGCTTGATCGACTTCTGCAGCGTCTTGAGGCGCAGCCCTTTGAATTCGAAATAGTCCTCGGCGTTGGCCTTCTCCAGCACGCCGCCGCGGACCGCCAGATCGCCGAACACGTAGCAGCCGTGTTCTTTGCTGTAGCCGACGTAGTCGATGGTCTTGACGGTCTTCAGCCCGAATAGTTGCTGCTGCATGATCCGGTCGAGCTGGGAGCCACTGCCGGTGAACACTGCGCCGGCGGCCATGCCCAAGAGCCGTTTCTTGAATTCGCTGGCGGCCGCGACCTGGCCACCGGTGAAGGTGTTCAGCACGCTCGGTTCGTCGTGCGGGAAGTCCACCCGGAAGTAGTACCAGGACTCGTCTGTCACCTCGTTGCGTTGGAAGTACAGCGCCTGCGGGTAGCAGTTGGCGATCTCTATGACCATGCCGCACTGACGCATGGCCTTGTCGCGGAGCTGGCGATCGTTCAGCAACTGGTTGTCGTGGCTGTCGGAGTCCTTGAGTTGCTGAATGGCCTTGGTCAGCTTCTCCAGGTCCATCTTGAACCAGTAGAGACGGTTCTCGAACGAGAAGTGAAACTCGTGGCGCTCGCGCCATTCGTACATCAGAACGCCCTTCTCCGACGCGCTTTCCGCCAGCAGCAGGCTGCCGTGGTAGCGAACCTCGCGCAGATCCCGATCGATCCGGTCCTGGCGCTTTTCCTCGTCGAGGAACCCCCAGCGCTGGTGCAGATCGTTCCAATCCACCTTGCGGCCGCGCTGGGGGATTTGTGCGGCCTCAACGGTGAAACCCAGCTCGCGAGCGAGGGCGGCATGCTTGCGGGTGAAGTAGTGCGCGCCCGGCTCGTTGTCCAGGGCCCAGATCAGCTTCGGCAGCTTCTTGCCAGCTTCAGTTCTCTGCTTGGCCAGCGCCTTGAGCGATTCTGCCGGGTAATAGCCCGAGCCCATGGCCGACACCGAGTCGAGGCTGTTATGCAACAACCCGATCGCGTCGAAAATCCCCTCTGTGATCCAGAGTTCGTCCACTTCCAGCAGATCCACGGAAGGTGGGCACCACCAGTAACCTGTTGGCGATTGTCCTGGGGCGAAGCGTGCTTTTTTGTTACCGAACCGATGGGGCTGGTCGATCAGGCGCTCCCAGTAACCACCTTTCTCCAGGACGAAGCGTACCGTAGCGCTGCCGATGCCAAGGTCACGATCCCAGTAGTTCTCTTGGGTGTACCAGCCCTTCACCAGGCCGAGGTCGAAGCCGCGGGCAAACTGCATGTAAGCGTCGGCCGATGCTTTCGGGGATTCAGCGGTCGACGGGTAGCGCTTGCTGTAATCCTCGAACAGATCCTCGAACAGATCTTTGACGTGCCACTGCTCGCCACACTTGCTCTCGCGGCCGCACTTGATGAACCAGGGCTCGTCCTGGCGGGAGTACAACTCTTTCTTCCCGCAGCTCGGACAGGTGCCCTTGCGCAGGTACTGGGTACCGGCCATGGGTTTCAGGCCAAACTCGTCCTGCAGTCGCCGAAGAACTTCGGCGCGCAGTTGTTGCTCCATCGGCTTGCGGTTCACTGCGAGCGCTCCGCCAGGCACTTCTCCAACTCGCGCCGGGTCCGTGAGATCCCGGCCAGGTGCGGCACGTCCTTCATCACCAGCGGTGCACGTTCTCCGCAAGGGACATTCCTGTAACGATCGGAATACCAGACGTCGGCCATGGTCGTGCTGAACTGGCTGTTGAGCCATTGCAGGTAGTGCTGTGCCTGCTCCTGGTTCAGCTCCAGGTGAATGGTGATTTTGGTCATAACGGCCACCAATAAAGTGCAGTTTCCCCTTACCCACGCGGTGCGGGCACGGTTCGGGGGAGATTCGGGTTACTTCGAAGTGTTGCGAGGGTTCTGCTGCAGGCGGGCCGGCAAGTAGCGCGCCGGCACCTGGTGCCGCTGTTGCGTCTGCGTATCCAGGAACCACAGCGTCGGCCGGAAGGCCCCGCTGGCCGGGTGAACCCCGAGGAGGGTCAGCCGCTTGGTGGTCATCCCTTCGAACTCGGATACGGCCAGCTCGGCGATCCGCTGCACCAGGTGCGCGGGTACCTCCAGCGACTGGGCCAGGAAGCGGGTGCAGTTCTGCAGCACCTGGTCGTCACCCGTCAGGTGTTCACCGCGGTGACGCAATAGGAACGCAACAGCGGCCTCCTGCATGGCGGCGCGGTAGTCATTGGTGGGGTTCTCGGTGAGTGCGACGTTCATACGGGTACGACCTCCATTTCCAGTTGATCCAGCAAATCCGGGTGATCGTCGGCGGTTTTCATCGCCAGCCGCTTCATAGCGATCGGCGCCACCGGCAACTTGACCGTGGGGTTGGCCATGCCGCTCGGGCTCATTTCGTGGGTCATTTCGAACTGGGCGCGCACGGACCAGCCGCAGGCCTCGTTCACGCACTGCAGATAGGCAATGCGCAGGAAAATGTGTGTGCCTTCGCTGGTGCGGATGCGCATCTTGGCGCTGCAGTGAGGGCAGATGAGTTTGTAGGTGCTCAATGCTTCGGCCCTTTGCTGTGCAGTTGGATCGTGGCCAGTACTTCGGCAGAGCGTGCGGCCAGATAGCGGGCATGCGCCTGTAGGATCTCTGTGGCTTCCTCGGGCTCGATGACGCCATCGTCCAGGGCCTTGGAGATGATCTGGTCGACTACACCGCGCTTGGCGTCGGTCTTGACCGAGCGCCGGTACAGTTCGACGTTGTCCAGGGGCTCGGTGATCGCCAGTGGTACGAACATGCCGCCGTACACATGGGCGATGAACTCCGGCAGGTAAGTGGTACCGGCTTGGCTTTCGAGTTGGTGGATCTGGTCGTATGTCAGCGGCTGGCTGCCAGCGTTCTCGTACATGCGGTTGTCGAACTGCTTGAGCTTGTAGCCGAGGCGGGTAGCGGCAGACTCACGACCACCGGGAAATGCGGCGACGACGGCGCTCATGACCTGGCGCAGGGTCTCTAGAACGGGACGTTTCATGTTCTGGTTTCCTCCTTGAGCCAGGGGGCTTAGCTTGCCGCTTCGGTTTGCTTAATGCCGAGTAGCACGGCAGCTCGGTGGGCCTCGCCGCGAAGGCACTTCTTCTGGCCGTTCAGAACCGCATAAACGGTGGAGGGACTGAGGTCATGCTTGATGGCCCATTCCTTCGCCGAGATTCCTTGCTTGGCCAAGCGCTCGCGGGCTGCCCGGCACGCTTGCTCGGTAGGGGTGCTGTTCGGCATAGTCTCGATTCGTGTGATTTAGTGTGATTTCGTGTGATTGCATGACGATTATTTCCCTCGATTGTGGGATTGTCAATCGTCTATGGAGACATTTGTGGGAATTGGCGATCGCCTGAAGGAAGAGCGTGAGCGTTTGGGGTTAAACCAGACGGACTTCGCGGCCCTCGCTGGTGCCTCGAAAAACACGCAGTACAACTACGAAAAAGGCGAACGTAGCCCAGACGCCAACTACCTCTTAGCCGCAGCGGTGCAAGGGGTCGACGTGCTCTATGTATTGACGGGGGGCCGCGCGCCGGCTCCTGGAGAAGGATTCAGCGGTGAGGAGGTCGAGCTAGTGAATCGCTATCGGCGTATGTCGGCGGAAGGGCGGGCCACGCTGAACAGCGTCAGTGAGGCGCTGGCCACATTCAAAGGATAAACGGCGGCCATCCGGCCGCGATTACAGGGAGTAACACCATGCAAGTCGTCGGGAAATTTGTCGGAAAAGTCATCGCCTCGGTCGTGTTGACCATCGCTGCGGCTGGTGCCTGGGCATCTGAATTCCAGGACAAGGCCGAGCGGATTTTTTCCCCTTCGGTCATCGAGTCGTTGAGCGAGTCAGGAGCCAACGGGAAGATCTCATTCAAGATCCCGGAACGCGTGCCGGACTACTTCGAATCAGGGGACAAGACCAACAAGGTCTTCGCTATCGAATCTGCCCGTCTGTTCCGTGATTTCCCCAGCTTGAAGCGATTGACGTTGAAAATCCCTACTGCCCAGGGCACCCAGGTTCTGGATATCTCCCGAGCTGATATCGAGAAGTACTATGGCGTTGATCTGGCAGCCATGAATGGCAATCCTGGTGCCTGGCGTGACGACTTCATTCAGCAGCACGATACAAAAAGTTCGCGCGCAGACTTCGTTAAACGTTTTGTGAGCACGCAGTAACGCGCAGTAATTTTTTCCATTTTGATGCTGGTGGCACACGAAATCATGCAGAAAATAGGTGACTCCCCGGGCGTTTAGTACGGAGCCATGAAGGCCCCGAGCGCTCGGTAATGGAGTTTACATGAGCCAGAAACTTTCATTTTGCAGGGATTTCATTCGAGTGATTTGGTTGTATCAGCGTCGAGATATTGAACAGCGTGGTCATATTTTGAAGATTCTTGAAGCTTACGAAAAACAATCTAAGCGTTAATTTGTGCCCCGGCAGAGTTTTGTCGGGGTTCGCTCTCAGTTTGGGATACTATTCCATGGTGACTAATAAAAGTGATGGTGGCCATAAACACCTAATCCAGACTCGGGTGTTTTGGATAGCTCTGCTCGTACCTCTGACCTTCGGCGCTGCGTTGGCAGTTGCAATATATTGTTCGGAGGGGACGCTGCACTGGTGCGCGACAGCTGACTGTGTTCAGCTTTTCTTTACGTTGTATAAATTCCCTATTGCTATATGTGGAGTTTCCTTACCACTGGTCGCAATGGTGGCAGCTATTCATCGTTCGAAAGAAGCTGCTCTCCAGATCAGTAATGCTCAACGTCAATATGATGAGGCAGTGCTGAATAATCGGTTTGGCAATTACTTGAAACACCGAGAGGGATTCGAGAAGACGCTGGATTCACTAGTCAAAAGAGAGAATGAAAGCGGGCTTAGAAATATCGGTATATCAAGTACAAAACTATATGAACACCTATATCCTGATAGTGGTTTCAATAATCCTCACTGGCTGGGTCGCCACAATGAAGTTTTCATGGCTGAGCTGAATCATCATCATGATATTATTTTGGAAGAGTTTGCGCGCGCATCTGGGGAGCTTGATTTTATTCGCATGATGAGTTCTTTGGCTGTGATAAGTAAGAAACTTTGTGTTGGTTATGAACCTCAGCAGTATGCAGGTTTTAAAACGGTTGATGGAAAACAGAAATCTGTTGTCGTTCCTGCTGGCTTGAAACCATCGTTTGCGATCGGTGCGGCGGTGGTGGATGTTTTAGGGGTTTACTTGCATGTGCGCGGGTATTGTGGGTTTAGAAGGGCTTATGAACTTGACGATTATAATGGCAAGGTGTTCATACAAAACATAGGGGTGATGGCTGATAAGTACGAGCTCCGCCAGCCTATAAATCTATTTGAGGGTTCAGAAAAAAAATAATCTGTATCAGCTGTGTTAGTCTAAGTTTTCTCGACCGAAAAAGGGGACGGATTTAGTTTCTACTGTTTGTGCGCCCCCCCTTCCTGCCCCTTTCTGTTTAAGGCGCTAGATCGTGTGAGCTGGTTATTTTGGCGAAGAGCTGGACATCAGAAGCGTAATGTCTTACTCATCCTTGAACCCTATGAGCAGCAAAGTCACAGGTTATCTTGATGCCTTCTCATCAGGCAGGTTGCACAGCCCTGGAGGTGATTCCAGGGCTTTTCGGTTAGTTGAAAATTTTGGGCCCGAACATACTAAGGTCGTGCTCAAATGCCTCAATTGTTCCGGACTTGGCTGCTCGCTGAGGGTTTTTTCTAATTGAAGCGTCAATCATTTTTTGCTGCGATGGGGACATCGTTTTATAAGTTTCAGCGATCTGCTCTGCTTTGGCAAATATATAATCGCCAACTCCGCTTGGGAATGTGTACTTTCTAGGTTTCAATATCCCATCTCCGAGAGCTACTCGGCTACTCCGCATTTCTTTCGCTTCAGGATGCCCAGTCAATCCCATCAAGATGAAACCGGGAAGCTTAGTGAAGATGATCATATTTTCCGTATTGGAGACTATGTCCATCTGCATGGTTCTTAACAGGTATCTGTTAATGTTTTTGGGGAGGTTGGTCATATCACTAGAAGCGATGCCTTCAACTGGATAGAGGTGTTGCTCGTATTCTCCCAGATTTGTAGATTTTCCGAGGAGGTAGTCGGCGAGAGCATTTTCCGCTGCGGTAGCTTTTTCCTCAGTATCACTATCGGCAGCTGGATTTACACTTCTGACGTATGTAAGGGTTCTCCAGCTCAGCGAGGCGCAAAATTTTGCCAGCCAATCTCCATATCTTGCTGTGTCATTTTTTTTGTCAACCATTGGGTAAAATATCTTGTTTGCGAATTCTCTCTCCCATCCAGAGAATAATTGTTCGCATTCGCCACATAGCCAATACTCTTTGGCGATGTCTTGGGAGCGTTTATTTATGCTGTGGTTCATTCTTATGTAGCCAGTGGCAGAGGTCTCCTTTACCCACTTGCCAACAAATTTCGGTATGAAATGGCTTAGACGAAGCTCTGTTTCTGATTTACAGAGTTTACAGATACCTACCGGCATGGAGCTTTTCCCATCCTGATGTGAGATTTAAGAAAAATCGTTCCCATTGAGTACCAGTGCTGTCAATCTATTTCCAGTTTTACCGCATATTTTGGCCCTATGCTCCCGTATCGAACACGCGTTTCATACGCTCAGACGTGAGTCAACTCGCTGGGTGAATCGTTTTTTGCCCTATCAGTGTGAACCGGTTCCTCGGTACTCGCTCACAATCTCCTCTCGCTCTCCTCGGGTAGCTTGCTTTCCAGCTCTAGGCTCATGGTGTAGCCGGCATCGGCCGTCAGGCTGTGCACTACGTTGCCGCCATACCAGGTGATCGAATCGATCTCTGGCTTGATCCCTCGCAACGTGTATGTCAGCTCCGGAATTAACTCCGGACGGCCCTTGGCCAGGTTGTAGCTGAGCGTTGCACTCCCGCGCTCCAGGCGGTTCAGCTCCGATCGAGCCGCGCGCAGCGCTGATTCCCGGTCGCTGTACGTGTGTCGCAAGTCCTTCAGCTTGTCACCACTGCCGGCGATCGCCTCCTGTTTCTTGGTGCTACCCACGTCGTAGTAGTAGGCCTTCGCTCCGGTGAAGCTGTCCCGATCCGCCTGCAGGAAGCGATGGCCATCGCCGTCCTGGCGGGTGAGTGTGATGTGAGGCAGGGCCTTCCCGCTGGCGGTCTTGCCACCGCCGGCAGGCAGGCAGACCAGGCAGCCGGACTTCACGCTGATCATCGCGTCGTAGGTCTTTCCCAGGCGGGTGATCAGGTTCGCGTCCGACTCGTTGGCCTGGTCCAGGTGTTTGATCGCTTGCTCCTGCAGGGCGGGCGATATGCTGGTCTTGAGACCGTTACCGGCGGCGATATCGCCCAAGACCTTGCCCAGCGTTGTCCCGTCCCAACTGCGTTCGCGCTTGGTCTTGAGCCCGCCGCGCAGATCCGCCGATCGGGCGCGAATGCTGAGCACGTCCGGCGCGCCGCTGTGCTCGGTTTCGTCAACCGTGTAGGTGCCTTTGTCGACCAGTCCGGTATCGCTCCAGCCGAGCCAGAGCCGCACGGTCGCGCCCTTTGGCGGGATGGCCAGCAGCCCATCGTGGTCGCTCAGGGTAATGCTGAGCTGGTCAGCCTCGATCCCGCGGTTGTCGGTGAGCTGGAGGCTGATCAGCCGCGGGGCGACCATGCGTGCGATGTCTTTGCCGTCGACCGTCAGGCGGAAGCCTGGTACCGAGTAGGCGGTGTCGCGGCGGAGGTTTTCGCGCACGTCCCGTAGATAGGCCGCGTTCTGGTCCTGTTCGGTGGTCATCGGATGAGCGTCCTGAGGATGTCCGAGTTGCTCCGGTCCCTGGCGCCGACCAGGTCCGCCCGGCCGTCGTCGACGCGCTTCAGGGCCAGGTTGAATTCGATGCGGCGAGCCGTCCCGTCCTGAAAGAAGAGGGTTTGGGTCTCGCTGAGGCTCTCGATCACGAACACCCCGTACAGCCGGCCCGTGCCGTCCAGCAGCGACCAGCTCTTGCCGGTGTTGCCCATCGCGCGCAGCTCGTCAAGGCAGATGACCTGTCCGGCCAGCTCCGGGAGCAGGATGCCGGGGAGGGTGATTGTATCGTCTCCCCGGCCGACGAACTGGAGAGCCGGCTGCGCGTTGACGCGGTTGCTCGAGGCGTGGCGCCAATTGGTCTGGCGCTGCAGCTCCTGGTACGCGAGCGTGTTGAGGCTGAAAACGAACATGCCCAGGGCGAGCATCATGTGTGGTTACTCCGAATCGGAAAGTCGGCTGCGCTGGCGGGCGGACTTCTCGCGATCGCGGCGATCCAGCTCGGCACTGACTGCGCGGGCGATCGCCTGCGGGTCCATTCCAGGCGCAGGGTGGATGTTGATGTTCACGACGTCATGGCTGTCGTAGCTCGCCGCCGGCGCCGACGCGATCGGTGGCCTATCGTCGACCGCGATCGCCGGCGCGGTAGTGACGGCCAGGCTGGCAGCAATTGCGGCCGCGCCCAGTTGCTTGCCCAGCCCGGGACGATCGCTCGGCGGTCGGGCGGTGACCAGGTCGGCGGCAGCACGGACCGGTGACTCCTGGGCGAGGGTCGGTACCGGCGGTTTGATATCGATGCCGGTGGAGGTCAACTGCTGGCTGATCCGGTTCATCGCGTCCAGGGGCAACTTGGCGCCGGCGTCGAGGCCCTGGGCCAGGCCCTCGGTGGTGAAACCGCCCAGCTCGGCGAACACGCGCGACGGGCTGTGGATGCCCAGCTTTTCCTTGAACCAGCCGATCGCCCCGTCGCCCAGGCTGCTCACGGCGTCCTTCACCATGCCCAGCCCAGACGTGAGGCCGTTGACCAGGCCGTTCACGATCATGCTGCCGAACTCAGTGAATCGCATTGGCAGATCCAGCCCCAGGTAATTCAGGACGCCGGCGAACGCCTGATAGATCAGCCCCATGGGATTGAAGTTGATCAGCACGCTCAGGATGCCCGTGATGCCACCGCTGAAACCGGCCTTGATCTCCGCCCAGGCGTTGATGAAGTAAGCCTTCACGGCGTCCCAGTTCTGGTAGATCAGGTAGGCCGCGCCGGCGAGAGCCACCACGACTGCCGCGATCGCCAAGGCGACGGGGTTCGCCGTTAGCCCCCAGAGTGCCGTGCCGACAACGCGAATAGCCGTCAGCAATCCGCCCTTCATCACGCCGGCCAGCTTGCCCAGTGTGGGCGCGAGGATGGCGCTCCTCACTCCGAACATGGTCATGCCGTACCGAATCATGGCAAATGGGCCGAGCATGCTGGCGAGCGCGACTGTTAGAGCGCCCATGCCGCCGATCAGGACCGCAACGGCTGCTGCGCCCTTGGCGATCTTCGAGGCCAGCTCCGGGTTGGCTGCGATCCACTCGCGGACCGAACCCAGCACGGCGGTCACCTGCTGCACCAAGTCACGCAGGGCGCCGTTCTCCCCATCCATCAGCGAGCCGATCAGCCCGGCCCAGGCGCCGGTCAGCTTATCCAGGTCGCCCGACAGGTTGTCCCGCAACGCGCTGCCCATCTTGCCGGCAGCGCCGCCGAAGTCGCCCAGGGCTTTGGTACCACCGTTGAGCTTTTCCAGGAACGCCGGGATCTGGTCGACCGACAGGTCTTCAACCGGTGTGCCGAACAGCGCGATCGCTGCGTTGGCGCGCTCAGCCGGATCCTTGATTTTCTGGAGCGCCTTGGCGGTCTTGAGGATCGCGTCGCGCGCACCCGGTCCGCCCTTCGCGATCGCCGACGACATTTTCTCTGCGTCGAGGCCGATCGAGGCGTAGGCCTCCCGGCTCGTTTTCGACAGGTCGGAGCCGCGAATGGAGAATTCCTTGATCGCATCGCCAGTCTTGTCCAGGGCGAATTTGCCCTGTTTCGCCTGTTCCACCAGCAGGTTCATTGCCTCGGCGCCGCTGAATCCCATCCCGCGGAAGTGCGTCGAGTACTCATGCAGGATCTCGGGGATCTCGCCACGCATTTGCTGGGGGATCTTCTGCAGGCCGGCGGTCAGCAGGTCGAACGCCTCGGTGCTGTCCTTGGCCAGGCCGTTCTGCATCATGATGCCGACCGTCTGCATGGCCTCGGCGACGTCGATGCCCATTACTTTCGAGAGGTCCAGCGCCTTGCGCGCCGCGGACTCCAGTTCCTTGTCTGCAACAGGGCCCAGTGCCGACAGTGTGCTCTTGGCCGCGCCAACGGCTGTGGAGATCTCCCCGATGTCGGTGCTCAGGCCGTCGGTGCGCATGCTGCTGATCATTGCCTTGTACTGATCGGAGCGGCTCGCGTCTTCACCGTTCTGTGCCGCGATCATCGAGCCCTGGTGACCGACCTCGACCTGGGGCGCCACAAGAGTGGCACCGGTCGCGATCAGCCCTCCGGACGTGGCCACGCCTGCAGCGCCAGTGGCGACCATCGCGCCCGCTCGCGCCTGTGATCGCTCCAGCCTCCCGCGTGCTTGGGCCGCTCGCTCCTGGAGGGCCGCCAACCGTCGAAGCCTGGCCTCCTGGTCGCGCATGACCTGGTTCGCCCGCTCCATCTCCTCCCTGAGCCTGGCCGAGTGCTGATTGAGTCGTCGGGTATCGATGCCTGCTTCGCCCAGGCGCTGACGCAGCCCCTGGAGCGCTTGCTGCTCTTGCTCGTGCTTGCGCTTCAGTTCTGCCGCCGCGCGGATCGCGGCCTGGAACTCGGCATTCATCTGTTGCGTGGGGTTGGCAGTCGCCGCCATCTGCCGAGCCATCTGCTTGACGCGCTCGCGCGCTGCGTCGAAAGATTGGGATGTCTGCCTGGCCTGCGTGCTCTGCTGCCGCCAGCCAGCGATGTCGCGCTGCTGGGTGTTCAACTCGCGAAGGCGCTGACGCGCAGCTTGAATGCTGCGCGCGGCCTCCTGGCTGCCGGCCTGGATCTGTCGCAGAGGCGCGGATGCGTTGTTGATCGCGTTGAGCACCACACGAAGGCGCAGATCGTCAGCCATTGTTGCTACTCCGGACGCGCGCCCGCTCGCGCCATTCCATCAGTTCCTTCAGTGAAAGGCGGTCCATGTCGGCGGGCGCCCAGTGGAAAACCACGGCCAGGTCGGCCATGGCGTCTTCTACGCAACGAGCGATGCGTCCGTCTTCGTCCGCTTCTGCAGCAAAAAACCGATGACCTTCGTGCCGATCGCGACCAAGTCTGCCGGGTCCAGCTTGCTGGCTTCGAACTCGTTGAGGGAGGTGATGCGGGGGATCAGCTTGATGAGGCTGGCTACGTCGAGCTGCAGCAGCTCGGACAGGTTCAGGCCGCGCAGTTCGCCGGAGGTCGGTTTGCGTAGCGTCACCTGGTCGATCTCGGTGTTGCCGCGCTTCACGGGGGTATCCAGCAGTACCAGGTTGTCGTCCTGGGTGACGGGCATTACTTCGTTTTCGTGGGCTTTCATAAGGACTCCAGGAGTGTGGGTCAGATACCGAGGGCACGGCGCTGCTCTGCGAGCATGTCGACGCCGTTGATGATTTCGATGAAGTTCAGGAGATCGATCTCGACGACGGTTTCGCCGTTCACGATCAGCTTGTAGTAGCTGCAGGTGGTGGTGACCTTATGCTCGGTGTCTTCGCCCGGGGTGGCCTCGCCACCGTCCAGGGTCTCGTGCCGGCCGCGGACTACTACCTCGACGCTGGTGTATTCGCCGGTGTCGTCCTGCTGATAGCTGCCGGTCCAGCGCAGCATGACCCCGGCAGCGCTGATGGCGCCGAACTGGTGCAGGCTGATCAGGTCAAGCCCGCCGAGGGTGTATTCCACCTGCAGGCCATCGTCGGAGAAGCCCAAGTCGGCCTTCACCGGCCCGTTCATACCGCCACCGCGGTACGACTCCATCTTGCGGGCGAGCACCGGCAAGGTGACCGACTTGCTGACGCCGAGGTAGCTGTTGGCGTCGTTGAACAGGTTCATGTTCTTGAGTTTGCGGGGCATGCCCATGGGCGTGGTCTCCGGTTATGCGTTGATGCGGCTGGCGAAGTCCACAAGGTAGCGATCGGTGATGCGCTGCCGGAGGGTCAGGTCTTCGAGCGGCGGCACGGGGGTGTAGTCGTAGTCGATGAACAGCTTGCCGGCCTTGAGGGTGTCCTTGTCGTTTGCGGTCTCGTCGTACCAGGCGCTGCCGCCGATGATGTAGCCGGCGGCGGTCAGCTCGCGGAACTTGGCGTTGATGCCTTCGAGGATGTCGCGGATCAGGGAGGCGTGCATCGGCTTGTCGATGGCCCACAAGTGGGCCTCGGCCATCGTGTCAGCCAAGACGTGGGCGGTCCGGGTGTAGTTCTCGAACGCGAACAGCGGGTCGTCGGTGCAAGTCCGGCTGCCCCAGAAGCGGAAGCCGCCCTGGTTGATCAGCGTGGTGACTTCGTTCTCGTTGAGGTAGCCAGCGTCGGTGGCGGGGTTCTGCAGGTCCCAGAAGACGTCTGCGCTGATGCCGGTCACGCCATTTACGGGGATGTTCGACAGGGTTTTGTGCCAGCCAACGTCTTGGTCCAGCTTCGCGCGCAGGCCCAAGGCTACGGCCACGGCCGGGGCGGTGAGGGTGCTGTCGGTGGCAGTGCTCCAGGCTTCGAAGTCCGGCCAGATCACCATCACCTCGCGGGCGCCGAAGTTCTCGCGGTAGGCGACGGCTTCTTCCTTGGTCTTGCAGCCGTCAGCGCGGACGTATGCGAACGCACGCAGTTGCTGGGCGATCGCGACCAAGGCGGTGGCCACCGGTAGGGTGTCAAGGCCTGGCACGCCGAGGATGCGCGGGGTGACCTTGAGCCTGGTCTTCGCGGCCAGTAGTGCTTTCATACCGGTGTACTTGCCGTCAGCGGTGGTGGTGCCGATCAGGTTGCTCGCGGTCTCGGCGTCGTCGGCGCCGGTGGCCACACGGACCACGACGGTGACGGGTTTGGTCTGGTCAGCGATCGCCTGGAGGCTTGCTGCAAGGGTGCCGGTGGTACCGGCCTTGCCGATCGCGGCCTGGACGTTGGTGAGCAGAACGGGAGTGTCGAGCGGGAATGCCGTGGCGTCGGCGTCGTCTGCAGTGCAGACCAGGCCGACGACGGCGGTGGAAACTGTGCGGATCGGGCGGGTGCCCTCGTTGATTTCGAGGACGCGCACGCCGTGGTGGTATTCGCCGGCCATTGGTGGATGCCTGTGCAGTGGGATGACACTGCACAGGCTGCCGCGCGCGTGATCGTGAATCGAGGGTCGGGACCTGTAGCGGCGCTTGCTACAGGGGGAGTGCCGGTTGGTCCTGGAGCCAGCCGGGCGACGCAGGGCGCTGTTCGACGCTTGGAAACTCGGTCCCCGATGGCCAATCGCGTAGCGCCTGGCGGTAGGTCAGCAGTTCGATGAACTGCTCGGCGGTCAACGTCGGGCTCTGCTCCAACTCGATCTGCTCGCGGTGCCGGGTGACGATCCACTCATTGCGTGCCAGCTCGGCATCGCGCCAGGCTCGCTCCCGATCTCTAAGCAAATCGTCGCTTGGTGGTGCCGGATCGACGATCGCTGGCTTGCCGTTCTTGCCTGGCTGAATGATCTGCCCGGCCGCGCCGGCGTCGATCAACTCCTGGTGGCGCGACAGCGTGATCTCGATGCCGCCATTGTCCGACAGCCCGAAGTGGTACCGGCCATCAGCCTCAACCCATTTTGCCCAAATACTCATGTTCACTCCTCAGAAGCCGATGGCTAGCCAGCGGATATAAGCCGAACCGGCGAATGAGGTCGCCGTGCCAATGTCTTCGCGCCGCGACTGAAAGCCTGTTGCCGTGAGTAGCCGCGCCTGGGTGACGACGGTTGATTGCACAAGTGCGGGGCCTTCGTGGGTCAGCATGCTTACGCACACCGGGATGATGTTAAAGCCGACGGGAAAGGTGACAGAAGTTTCCGTGTCTGCAGTGTTCGCCGCGTGCACGCCCCACTGGATCATCAGACCACCGAGCCAGCTCGGAAACACGATTGTGTTGTTGCCGTTGCCGCCGCCCTTCGAGAAGTAGAAGCCGAAACGCATCTTCCCTGCCGTCACGAAGTTGCTGTCGCCGGTTCCATTGTCGACCTCGGCCTGCGTCGCGGCGCCGCCGATCAGCAGCGGTTGGCCATTCCATTTCAGCGTGCCGAGGGCGTCCATGATGAGTCGCCCGGTCGTTTTGCCGAGCCAATGAAACCCCACGGCCGGTGCGTAGTTATCGGCACTTTGGGCATTGCCTACCTGCCCCGCTTCCCGAATCTGAATGGCGGATGCGTCGTAGCCAAGTCCGCTCTGGACCGCCGCCAGGATTGGCACCTGCTGGCTGACACTTCCCACCACCAAGGCTTTATCCTTGTCAGCCTTGTTACCCAACGTTGAGTCGATCACGACCGCGGTGTAGGTATCTGTGATTCCGTAGCCGGCGAGTGTTGTAGCCTTGTCTGCTTTGTTGCTGAACTTCGTATCGATCACCGTGGCGGTGTAGGTATCCGTTATGCCGTAGTGGCCGAGGGTGATGCCCCAGTTTGCTTTGCCGGACAGGAACCCGTCGATCTGTGGTGCCGTGTAGGCGTTGTTGATTCCGTAGCCGGCGAGAGTTGTAGCTTTATCTGCTTTGGTGTTCAGTGCGGTGTTGATTTGGGCCTGAGTGTACGAGGTCGCTTCGGTGAGCAGTTCCTTGCCGTTCCACTTCAGCAGCCCGGCAGCGCTCATGAACAATCGTCCCGACACTTTGCCAAGCCAGTTGAAGCCCACGGCGGGGCCGAACCCGTCAGCACTTTGGGCATCCCCGACTTGCCCACCTTCACGGATCTGTATGGCGGACGCTTCATAGCCTGAGCCACTTTGGTTCGCGGCCAGGACCGGCACTTGCTGGCTGACCTCTCCTACCACCAGGGCTTTGTCTTTGTCGGCTTTGCGAACAAGAGCCGCATCCATCACTGTCTTTGTGTAAGCGTCCCGGATGTCGTACCCGGCTAGCGTCGTCGGGTTATAGCCTTGGAGGACGACGCCGCGCTTATCGATCTTGACTTGGGTAAAGACGCCGTCAGTTTTGGTTGGAGGCAACACGTCCAGGATCTTGTTATCGACATATTCGCGTGTTGCGAGCACTACGGATGGGTCGATTTTCAACTGGACGTTCGCGGTACTGGTGACGATCAGGTTCAGACGTACGACCTGCGTCTTTCCGGTGCCCTGGCTGAGCAATGGCTTGAAGCTCGGTGCGCAGTTGGCCACCGCGACAAGGTCCCCGGCCGCGTCATAGAGTCCGATCTCGCGAATCCACCAGCCACCGACGTCCGGTGGGATCACCTGCTCGGCGATGATGATGCTCGCGTTGCCGGGGTCAACCTTGACGGTGTTCAGCGGCGCCCGGCGTCGTTCGTTGATGAGGCGTGTCTGCAGGCGATCCGGGATCGGGTCCGCGCCATTGGCATCGCCCACGCCCATCTGGGCGAATGTCCAGGGCACGCCCAGGGCGTCGGCGTTGGCCTGCTTGGCCTCGCCCACCGCAGTGAGGATCGCGAAGAACTGGCTGTTCTGGTCAGTCATGGGTAAACGTCCAGGGTTTCGATGGTGTGGGCGCGCCCGGTCAGGCCGAGGGCGCCAGTGACGACGATGTCCCGCGCAAGCGGCGGGTACACGTCAATTTCTTCGCCGTCGGTCAGCGCCGCGGCCAGCCGGAGGTATCCGGAGGTGGCGAGGGTGATGGCCAGGCCGGTCAGGTGGCGGGTCAAGGGCTTGGCGTCGTCAATCAGCCAGCTCAGTTCGTCGTACATCTCGTCGGTAATACCGGTATCGAGTACGCCGATCTTGAGTGCAAAGGTGCCAGGCACGCCCAGCGGTACCGTGTCGAACCACTCAACGACCTCAATCAAATAGCCCAAAGGCTCGACGACGCGCCGCAGGGAGCCAATCGTCCCTTTCCTTGTATGGATCAGGAACGCCGAGCGGATCGCCCGACGCTTCGCCGCCTCGGGCCAGCCGCTGTCCCAGCGATCGACGGAAAACGCCCATGCCAGGTACGGCAACAGCTCAAGCGGGCAGCGGTCCGGATTGACCAACTCGCGCATCGGGATGGGCACACGCTGGATCTGCCCCAAGGCCTCGGCCGCCAGGCGCTCCAGTTGTGTGGCGTTGCCGGGCAGCAGCGACGTCACGATGCTGCCCCGGCCGCCAGTTCGATGGCGGTGCAGTAAGGGGCTTGGGCTGGGGTTGCGTTGATGTCCTGCCATGCATCCAGCTCGACCTTGCGTACACCCTCGACGTGCAGTGCTGCGTGGATGGCCGACTGCGACACTTGCAGGCCGAGCCGGCGCCGCTTGTGGACGTAGGTCTCCAGCTTCTGCCGGGCCGCTGTGAGAATGGGCTCGGACTCAGGGCCAGGCGTGCTGAGGAAGAGCTTGGCCTTGATCTGGTAACGCAGGATCTCCGCGCCCTGGACAACGAGCCGGTCAGCCACCGGCCGGCGGTCTTCATCATTGAGATAAGCGAACACAGTTTCCAGCAGGGCATGGTCGGCAGCGCCGTCGCCGGCGGTCGACTGGACGGTGACCACGGCCACCGCCGGCGACGGGCTAACCGCCGAGGCGTCGGCAACTCGGCCGTTCGCGTTCCGGGCGTGGAAAATGTAGGCGTTGCGGGGGCCGGCAGTGCTCAGACCTTCGAATGCCATTTGCGCTCGCTCGCGCAGGCTGTCGTCGCTTTCCAGCTCTTCGACGATCGGCGGGATGGCCTTCGGCGCCGCTGCGCGAATCACCAGACGTTTGACGTTGTAGTTCGCCGCGATCTGGTCCAGGTCCTGGCCCTTGGCGGTGCTGAGCATTGTGGCTTGGGCGGCTTCGTTGACCCGCTGCCGCAAGACCACTTCCCGGTAGGTGTTCTCCTGCAGGAGCTTGGTCAGGGGTTCCGACTCAAGCTCCAGCCGGCCTGCGATTTCGGCCTGCTGATCCGCTGGCCAGAGGCCAATCATGTAGGCCTTCCGCTCCTGCAGGATCACTTCGTAGTCGATCTGCTCGACCACGGCCGGCGCCGGCAGGAGGCTGAAATCGATGGGAGTGAAAGTGTTCATGCGCTGGCCCCGAGCTGCAGTGGAATGGCGAGGTTGAACGGTTGGTTGCTGTCGACCAGAACGCCGTCAAGATCCAGCTCGGCCCGGCCGGACAAGTCGACCAGGAAGAACTGCACGCGCGACAGCCGAATCCGCGGCTCCCAATTCATCAGCGCCATGGCCGTGGCGGCGAACAGGCGCAGACGGGTGGCCTCGTTCTGGGGCTGGTCGATCAGCTCTGGCAGGAGGCTGCCGTATTCGCGGCGGGCAATGCGGGTGCCGATGCGGGTGGTGAGGATGTCCTGCACCGACTGTTTGATGTGCTCCAACTCGGTCAGGCTGCTGCCGTTCTGGCGGTTCATGGCAGCGGCTTCCCGCTCTGGCCCGAGCCCGGCATGACGCCGCCGTGCGGGTGCTGTACCAGGCTGACGCCGGCGGCGAGCACGTCTTGGCTCACGGTCACTGTCCCGGTGACGGTCTGGTTGCCGGTCTGGGTGTAATCGCCTTCGTGAGTGATCGGGCCAACAATCTTGATGCCGCCGGGGCTGACAAGGTTGGTGGTACCACCGCCCGGCAAAGTGGCATTGAGGTGATGGGCGATGCTGTCGTACTCGATCACGGCGCCGTCACGGTACGTCCGGCGGTGCAGGCCGGCACGGTCGCCATTGGCGGGGATCGCGTCGCTGTAGATACCGGTGATCGCCACGGCGTTGGCAAGCTGGCCGCTGGGGGAGATCAGGAGCACTTGCTCCCCCTCGGTCGGGGGATCCCACTCAATGTCGGCGCCGGCGCGCAGGGCCAGCCAGGGCAGCATGGCCGTGACCAGGTCGCCGGTCTTCACGGATACGCGGGGCGGCACATGCTGCACTGCGGCAATTGTGCCGAAGCGGATCATGTTTTCGAGTAGTCGGGATAGGGTGGCGAGATCGTTCATGGCGCCGATGGTCGCGCCATGCTCGCGTGCGCGCAGCACGGGGGGCTTGTAAAAGCGGGGGCTACAGGGACAGGTGGTCGATCAGCGCGGCGCGGATAAGGTCGTGATCGGCGTCGGTCAGGCCGAGGATCTCGCGCCGTTCGTACAGCGCAGTCGGGCCGCGGGGCTCTACCCGGTCGCGCAGACCGTCCTGGTGCACACGGGCAATCCGCGCAACGCGCCCGGTGAAACCGACCGTGGCGAGGCTCTTGTCGCCGCGTGCTTTCATGTAGCTGGCGGCGCGCAGCTTCTGGAACATCTTGGCCTTGCGCTTCACCCGGCCCTGCTTTTCTCGCAGCTTGGCGGGCTTGCGCGGAGCGAACGGCGTGCCGTCCGGGTTGCGCTGGGCGTTGACCCGCTGTTGCTGGGAGCGACGGAGCTGCTGGGCGATCGACCTGGCCAGCTTCGCGCGCTCGGGCGCGGCGATGCGCTGCAGGAGGGGATTGATCCAAGTGTCGAGCGATTCAAGGTCAGCCATGGTGTTGTGGCCGCTTCGGGTGCGGGCTGGCCAGGGCCATGCCGTCGGGCGCCGCCGGCGGCTGGTAGGTGGTCACCTGATCGTCATTGACGTAGATCTCGATCGGACCGTGCGGTTCATACATCTCGTACCCCCGATCAGCCGGGTGGCTGACGTCGTATTTGCCCTGGTCGTTGAGCTTGACGACGACGCGCTCGGTCAGCGGCAGGCTGATGCTCATGTCCACTTTGCTGCCATCCAGGATATCGACTTCGAATTTCAGCCCTTCCTTCGACTTGTCGAGGTTGGCCAGCAGCTCGGACTGGTTCACCCGCAGCCAGCCCAGAATCGGCAACATCACAGTGTCTGGGTGTCCCGCGAAGTCGGTGAGGATGAGCTGCAGGCTGTACTCGTACTCGAATGACAGGGACGTGGCGGCTGTGCAACGGACCTTGCCGTTGTCGATGAAGACCAGCAGCCGATCGGGGTCAAGATCCGGAACGGCGGCGAGCAGGTGGGCGCGCAGGCTATCGGGTTTGTTCATCGATGTTCACCTGGTGCTGATAGATGCGGTCGACCTGGGCGGCACATTCGGCCCAGGCCTGTTCGACCAGGTCCTGGTCATTGAGCAGGGTTCCGTTGTCCGCCGGTGCCGTCGCCGGCAGCACGCACGGCACTACCGCGGGACAGCCAGTCACGATAAGCGTCGGCGCCGGTGAGGGCGGGACGCTCGCGCAGCCGGCGAGCAGCAGGAGGCAAAGGCTGGTCAGCCCAGGTACGGAGTTGGTCGTTTTCACGCTTGAGGTCCTCGATCTGGTGGCGGCGATCGGCCAGGCCAATGCGCAGCTCGCCGAGAAGCTGGAGCTGTTGGGCCTGGGTTTCGCGCTCGCGGTTAAGGGTCTGTTCCAGTTCGGTGGCAGTGGCTAGGTTCTGGCGGGCTTCGCCCTGGGCGGTTTTGACTTGGTCCTCGAGGAGTTGCTTGGTCTCGCCCGCTGCGTTCAGGAGCTGGTGCAGCGCGAGCGACCAGAGGCCGGCGCCGGCAGCGACGATCAGCGCGCCGGCCAGTGCAGTGGTGCGGATGGAGATCATTTGCGGTACCAGCCGGCAACGTTCATTGCCGCTTCGTCCAGGATCTCCAGATCACCGCAGATCACTAGTGGAGGCACCGCCATCACCTGTTTAAGCGCATCTGCCATTTTCTGGCATTGATCGATCGGAGTGCCCGCTGGCAGGAGCACGGCACTGCATCCAGTGGGCGAAAGCCTGGTCATGCGCCGGATCAGTTCGCCGTATGGGAAGCGTTCAGTTTCCTGCTCCGCGTTGCTCATGCAGCCACCTGCCCGCAGCCGCAGTCCTGGTACCGCTCAAAAGCGCGCTGTAGCTTGACGTCGTAGAGGTTTCGCTTGTAGTCCGGGCCGTTGTAAAGACTGGCCACGGTCGCCCATTTCAGGGCCTTGAGCGCCTTGTGCAACGCCGGCTCCGTCTCGATGAAGCGGACGAAGGCCTCCAGTTGATCGGCTTCGCTATGGGACATCGCCGCGACGAAGTCCTGCACGCTGGCGTAGCCCAGGCGCTGCCACCAGAAGCCCATCACCTGGAACGCGCCCCAGGACGCAGATTCTAGCGCGGCGGTCTCGTCGAGCTGGCGGGCGCTGGCCATGCGCTGGTGCTCTGCGGTACCGCCGGAGTAGCCGCCAGGCTTAGGGTTGACCAGTGCTGGGAACTGACCAGCGAGGTGATCGGCGCGCTTCTGCAGTTCGCCCTGGTCGACCTCGGCGCCGTGGGCGACTTGCAGTTGGCGGTACATGATGTGCCGCTCGAAGAGGATTACCGGTTTTCCGTTGTCCAGGAAGCCGCGGCCCTTGGACTCGACTTCATTCAGGGCATAGACCGCAGCTACCGGCACGCCGAGCCGCTGGGCGGCCTTGGCCAGGTCCGCACCCTTCAGCAGCAGTTGGCAGTTGGCACCGCTCAGGCTGGCCAGCGTCTTGGGACCCGCGACGCCGTCGTCAACCAGGCCGACGCGGCGCTGGTACGCGGCGAGAGCCTTTTCGGTTTCGTCGCCGAAGTGGCCGTCGTCCACCAGTTTGGCGCCTTGGGAATTGAGTTTACGCTGCAGGTCGCGGACCGCCTGCGAGCGGTCACCGTGGCGAAGGGTCATAGCGTCCTCTCCTTGCGGGTGAAGGTTTTCTTGGCGGCGGCACGCACAAACTCGATGCCGAGCAGGCCGATCAGCCCACCGAAGAACGGCGCGGCAGTGAGCGGGATACCAATGAGCGACAGCCCGTGGCTTGCCGAAAGAGCAACGAAACCGCACAGAGGCGCTTCGATGACCAACTGGCGGAGCTTTCCGCCGCCGTAGACCACTCGCAGGGCGGCGATGAGGGCGGCGAGCAGACCTGCATACAGGCCGGGCCAGTTGTGTTCGAACCATGCGGCCAGGAAGGCCCAGGTTTCGGGACGGTCAGGCATGTGCGTTCTTCCTTGTGGGGCGGGTACGGGCGGTCAGTCCCATAGTTGAACCATTGCCCGTGCCGGGGCTGGGGTTTGTAGGTCGGGGAGAGTGACGAGCAGGCCGGACGGCAGTACTGGCCCATGGTCGGCCAGCTTCGGGTTGGCCTGGAGTACAGCCTCGACGACGCCTGCAGTGCGGCCGTAATGTCGCCAGCACAGGGCGTCGACAGTGTCGTTCTGGATGGTCCGCAGTTGGGCGGGCATCACTTAGAGCCTGCAGGTGGTGGAACTGGACCGGCATCTTCGGCAAAAACGAACGAGCCATCAGTCGAGACGATCGCACCTGCAGACTGACCCGTAGCGGGATCCCGGCAAACCGCCAGGCCGAGGGGATGCATGATCTCCCGGTTGATGCGCACCAGGAGTCCTCGGCGAGATATCTCGTTCCAGTCGATGGTTTCGAACTTTTCCATCACAACAGCTCCACGGTGGTTCGGGACTTGCCCAGAAAATCACGGATGGCCCATCTCTGGTCGCGACGGTAGTCGTCGATTGTTGGCGCGGTGTCTTCGGCGTTCTTGCTACCGCTGCCGGTGGTGTCGTACCCGCGGTATCGCTCGCACACCTCGGCACCGGTGGCAGCCTCGATCGCACGCAGGTACAGGTAGACGTGCTTGGTGACATCGCCGACTGGCGGGCTGGGAACCTCGGTCAGGGCGGCGAAGCCTTCGACCCGCTTGGCTTGCAGCCATGTGTCCAACTCGTCGTTGACGCTGATGGCCGCGGCGATGATTGCGGTTTCGAGCCTTGCCGGGGTGACGCTGGAGTCGATGCGCAGGGATTTGCGCAGCTTTTCGATATCGATCGAGGGCCAGAAGGTGTCGGTGTTGATGTGGCCGCTGGGCACCGGGGCGCCGGCAATGAATCCGCTCATGATGGCGTGCTCTGGAATAAGTCGGCGGTGGTCGGGGCTTCACAGACTGGCCAAGGGCCGCTGATCGCCCCGAGCCGCCGGGTGCGTGGGGGACGCTCGGTTAGCCGGGAGTACCGGCGTGTTTCTTGAGGAGGCGCTCGGCGCGCTCCAGGTCTTTCTTGCCGCCGCAACTGCTGTGCAGTTCGATGGCGCGTTTCAGCAGTTCGATGCCCGCCGCGATCTGGCCCGGTTGACCAGGCTTCTCGTCGTCCAGACCTTCGAGGGTGGCCCGACCGAGGGCGAGCATCAGCTTGGCGCGGGCCTCGTCGGGCATGTCGTAGTGATCGGTGAGTTCCGCGGTGCGGGTCAGCGTGTCGCGGGAGAAGGTTTCGCCTGCCTTTTGCGCCTTGAGCGCTGCGGTGGCTACTTCCTCCGCGACCACGCAGCCCGTGGTCCGGTTAAAGCGATCGGGCATTTTCAGAGCGTGCTGCAGGACATAGACCGCAACGTCGAGGCCGCCGTCGAAGTCGCCGGCGTCGAAGCGCCAGACCATCACGGTGACCACTACGTCATCCTGGGCGCCTTGGCCTGCCTGCAGCACGCCGTCGATGTAGGGAACATAGTCAGGCAGCAGCTCGGCCTTGAGCTTGCCCTTGGCCTCGCCGGACTGGACCTGCTTGAGGCGGAACTGATCCTGCTGGAGTTTGGCCAGCATGATTTCGTAGCCGGTAGCACCTTCCATCATGGCCGACGGGGCGACGGCGGCCGCCTCAATGGCTGCGCGCTTGCGCAGTTGGGTCTGTTGAGCGAGGGTCAGGGCCATGGTTTAAGCCTTCTCGATGTTTTCGACGAGGGCGACCAGGCCGAAGTCTTCGATGACGTAGGCGTCGTTCGAGGACTGGTAGTCGGCGATGCGGTCGTATTCCGGTTCGTCTTTCAGGTGGCGGCGGCGGGCGGCTTCCTGCCAGTAGATCGACAGGTTCGACAGGGTGGTCACCAGCACGGTGTTGTCCGGGAAGTACGGCACATCGACGATCTGCAGGCCGCCCAGGCGGGCACGGCTGACGATTTCCTGGGCCGCGTTCTCTTCCTGGTTGGATGCGGCTCCTTTCTCAACGGCAGTGAGGAGCTTTTCGTGCAGCAGATTGCGCGAGACGATCACCACCAGATCCGGGTGCTGACGGTGCCATGGCTCGAGCAACTGGACTGCGTCGAAGACCAGGCCGTCGAGCGTCTTGTAGTCGCCATTCGTGCCGATGACGACTTTGTCGTCCGCGATCTCGCCGCCGTCGATTACACGATCCGGTGCTCCGTCGCGGATCTTCTTGAGCCAGCCGATGTTGACGTCCTCCCGCATTGGGTAGGTGACTGGATTGCTCTCTGCCGCCGCCATTACGCCGTGCCAGCCGATAAGGATCCGGTCCAGGCCCTGACGCTGGGCTATTGCATTGGTGAGTCGTACCTGGAAGTCGGGGAATTTTGCCCAGGCATCCAGCAGTGGGTAGGGAAACGCGCTATCGAAGTTGGTCTGCTTACAGGTGTAGTTGTCTTTCGACAGGGAATGGCGTTCGCCGGGGTTACGGCGTTTGCCCGCAGCGGTGTTGGTGCGGCCGGCGATTGGGCCGTTAACGCCCAACAGCAATGCTTCGCCCGATTGTTCATCCACACCGATCATGTTGATCCGGGTCAGGAAGGCAATACCTTCCTGGATCGCGGTCTCCAGCTTCTGCTGAATGCTGGGCTCGACATTGAATTTCACGGCGGCGCTCTCGACGCCGTTGAGTTTGGCCACATGGCCGAGGTAGCCATTGAAGGCGACGCGGGTTTCGTTACGCATGTTGTGCTCCGAGTAGGGCGGGTATGAGGTCAGAACGTGGCCAGAGCCTTGCCTTCGTTACCAGTCGCGGGCGGGCGGTGCTTCTGGCTGTGGTCTTCGGTTTTGCCGAGACGGCTGACCAGGTCGTTGAAGTCAGTGGTCAGTTTGGAGAGGTCCTTGACCAGGTCAGTCCGTGCCGCCACCTCTTGAGTGAATGCCTCGGCCTGTTCCTTCGCGTGGGTGGCCAGTGCCTCGATGGCGGTGGCCAGCTCGGAGAATTGGGCGGCGTCCTTGCCTTCCTTGTCCTTGCTCTTGCCGAGGGCGTCCATGACGCGGTTGAACAGGCCTACGACCTTGCTCTCGCTGTCGGTGACTTCCTCGAATTCCAGTGCGGTTTCTTCGGCCGCGGTGAACAGGTTGTCTTCGTGCTGTTTCCGATTCTTCATGGTCCCGTGCTGTGCGCTGAAGCTCAGGGCTTCGGTGCCCAGGCTGGCCGGGGTGTCGGTAACTGCCAGGCCGACCAGGTATGCCTTGCCGGAGTCGGCGAACTTCGGCTGAACCTCGATCGACGTGTAGATCTTCTGGTTGGCCTTGTTCAGCGCGAGTAGGGCGTCATTCGGCTGGAGCTGGCCGAACAGGGCGAGCTTCTTCACGCCAGCGATTTCGACTTCCTCGGCCTTCAACGCCAGGACGTCGCCGTAGGCACCGAAGTCGCTGCTCGGCAGGTAGCCCTTGATGTGTTCGCAGTTGATCCGCGCACCGTAGGTATTCGGGCTGTACGTGCTGGCCATGTCCTCGATCCAGGAACGTTCGATTTTGCGACCGTCGGTGGTCGCGCCTTCGACGGCGATACGAGCCCACTTGGAGCGGTATTTCTTGGCGGTGTCAGTCTTGCCGGCCATGTTGGAATTCCCTCTGTACGGTGGCGGTGGCGTGGTGCCTGGCGTTGAGAGCATGGTCGGCACAGCGCGCAGCCACGGCAACGCGGCGCAGTTGTAGGGCGGTGCGCTACAGGGAGCGTCGATAGGGGATCGCGCGCGCGAACGGCAGCATCGGCGCCATGGAAACCATCGTCGACCTGCCCACCGATCACCGCCGCCACGCCAAGCACCTGTATTGGCAGGGCTATCGCGTGTGCGAGATCGCCGAGCTGATCGGCGAGAAGGAAAAGACCCTTCACAGTTGGAAGAACCGCGACGAGTGGGACCGGGCCACGCCGCTGCAGCGCATCCAGGCGGCGACCGAAGCGCGCCTGGTGCAGTTGATCCTGAAAGACCCGAAGTCAGGTTCGGACTACAAGGAAATCGATCTGCTGCACCGGCAGTTGGAGCGCCAGGCACGGATCGAGCGATTCCAGGGCGGCGGCACCGAAACCGACCTGAACCCGGAGCTGGCCAAGCGCAACGCCGGCGAGAAGCGCAAGCCCAAACGTAACGAGATCCCCGAGGAGCTGACCGAGAAGTTGGTCGAGGCCTTCGTCGAAGGGTGCTTCGATTATCAGCTCGACTGGTACCGCGCGGGCAACCAGCGGACCAGGGCCATTCTCAAGAGCCGGCAGATCGGCGCCACTTTCTACTTTGCCCGCGAAGCATTGATCGATGCCCTGACCACCGGCCGGAACCAGATTTTCCTGTCGGCGAGCAAGGCCCAGGCTCACATCTTCAAGGCCTACATCCAGGCGTTTGCCCGCGACACCATCGGCGTGGAACTCACCGGCGACCCGATCATCCTGTCCAACGGCGCCGAGCTGCATTTCCTCGGCACCAACGCCCGGACCGCCCAGGGCTATCACGGTAACTTCTACTTCGATGAATTCTTCTGGACGTTCAAGTTCAAGGAACTGAACAAGGTCGCCTCCGGTATGGCGATGCAGAAGCGCTACCGCCGGACCTATTTCTCGACGCCCAGCTCGATGGCGCACGAAGCCTATTCGTTCTGGACCGGCGAGCGGTTCAACAAGGGCAAGCCGAGCGCCCAGCACCTGAAACTGGACGTCGGCCACAGCGCGCTGCAGCAGGGTCGGCTCTGCGAGGACCGGGTCTGGCGGCAGATCGTCACGATCCTGGACGCGGAGGAGCGGGGCTGCGACCTGTTCGACATCGACGAGCTGCGGCTCGAATACGACGCCGCGGCCTTCCAGAACCTGCTGATGTGCCAGTTCGTCGACGACGGGGCCAGCATCTTCCCGCTGAACATGCTGCAGCCGTGCATGGTGGACAGTTGGTCGAATTGGGAGGACTACAAGCCATTCGCCGCCAGGCCGTTCGCCGATCGGCAGGTTTGGGTCGGGTATGACCCTGCTGAGACCGGCGATTCGGCTGGCCTGGTCGTGGTGGCGCCGCCCCTGGTGCCGGGCGGCAAGTTCCGTGTGCTCGAGCGGCACCAGTTCCGTGGGATGGACTTCAACGCCCAGGCCGAGACGATTCGCAAGGTGACCCAGCGCTACTGGGTGACCTACATCGGCATCGATACCACCGGTATTGGCAGTGCGGTGGCCCAGCTCGTTCGCCAGTTCTTCCCGGCCGTCCGGGCGATTTCCTACAACCCCGAGGTCAAGACCCGCTTGGTCATGAAGGCGTGGGATGTCATCAGCAAGGGGCGGTTGGAGTTCGACGCCGGCTGGACCGACCTGGCCCAGTCGCTGATGGCGATCCGCAAGACCGTCACGCCGAGCGGGCGGCAGTTCACCTTTGTTGCCGGCCGCAACGACACAACCGGCCATGCCGACCTGGCCTGGGCGCTGTTCCACGCATTGCAAAACGAGCCGCTGGAAGGCCAGACGGCAACGAACACAGGGATCATGGAGATTTATCAATGAGCGAAGACAACGGCGGGCAGCCTCCGGTCGTCGAGGGCGAACTGCTGACCCAAGGGCCGGGTAGCAAGGCGATGGCGTTCACGTTCGGGGAGCCGGTGCCGGTGCTCGATGGGAGGGAGATCCTGGACTACCTGGAGTGCTGGTCCAACGGGCGGTGGTACGAGCCACCGGTCTCACTGGACGGACTGGCCCGGTCGACGCGGGCCAGCGTGTACCTGCAGTCGGGGCTCAACTTTAAACGCAACATGCTGGTCCGGACGTTCAGGCCGCACCGACTGCTGAGCCGGCAGGCCTTCGAGCAGATCGTAATGGACTGGGGGTGGTGCGGGAATCTGTACCTGGAGAAGCGCGACAACATGCTGGGCCAGGCGCTGGGCCTGCAACCGTGCCTTGCAAAGTACATGCGCCGCGGCACGGACCTGGACACTTATTACCAGGTGCGAGGCTGGAAGGACGAGCACGCATTCAAGACCGGCAGTATCTGCCACCTGCGCGAGGCCGATATCAACCAGGAGGTGTATGGCCTGCCGGAGTGGATGGCGGCCCTGCAGAGCGCGCTGTTGAACGAGAGTGCAACGCTGTTCCGACGCAAGTACTACCAGAACGGCAGTCACGCGGGGTTCATCCTTTATATGACCGATCCGGCGCAGAACGAGACGTTCGTCGATGACCTGCGCAACGCCATGAAGAACAGCAAGGGGCCGGGCAACTTCCGGAACCTGTTCATGTATGCGCCTGGTGGGAAGAAGGACGGCATCCAGTTGCTGCCGATCAGTGAGGTGGCGGCGAAGGATGACTTTGCGGCGATCAAGAACATCAGCCGGGACGACCTGCTGGCTGCGCTGCGGATTCCGCCGCAGTTGATGGGGGTGGTGCCGCAGAACGCTGGGGGGTTTGGCTCGATTCGAGAGGCGACCGTGATTTGGGCGATCAACGAGCTGGAGCCGATCCAGGCGAGGTTGGCCCAGGTTAATGATTGGCTGGGGGAGGAGGTGGTGAGCTTTCAACCATTTGAGGTGCCGCCGAAGGAGTAAGCCAGCCGAAACCAGCGGCACAGGTTGGCTACGCTTCAATTGACGCTTTGATGTGAGCAATTAGCTTTCGGCGGCCGGGTATTGGGACAACCTTGAACATCGTCTGGCCGCTGTCCCGATTATCGTTGTAAAGGTCGGTGGTGCTCTGGCGCTTGTGGCCAAGGAGGGCTTTCGTATCCTGGCCTTGATCTCTGTACATGCGTTCAGAGAGTGAGCGGATTTCATGAAAGGTAGCAGGCATCTTGCCATCGCCCCAGGTCGACCTTGGCAGCGCCGAATCACGATCCGACGAGAATGCCGATGTTAGATAGTTCTTGTGGTATGCCTTTCCACAGCGTTTGGACACCAAGAGGTCGTTCCCCTCTTTGCCTGAGGCACATCGCTCAACGATCCTTCGAAGCGTAACCCGTGCAGCGTCAAGTCGGAGGTCCAAAGGTATGGCTTGGCGGACCCCTGTTTTCTGTTGGGTCACCAACAAATGGCCATCCACGACATGAGAAACCCTGAGCCTCACGATGTCGCCGATTCTTAGTCCTGTTACCAGAGCAATGTCGATCGCGTCTACGAGCCAAGACCGTCCACGCCTGATGCACACCCGGCGGATCTGGTGGAGTTGTTCGTAGGTGAGCCTTGATCGCCGCACCCGTGGGCGGGGGCGTTTGAGGTGCGTGACGGGGTTCAGTCCGACATGGCCAGCAATGATGGCCTCATTGAACATGTCATCCGCTTCAATGTGTAGGCGCAAAGCCAGGTGTTCCTTCCCCGAATCGAATACGGATCGAATTGCCGTGGCTACATCTACTGGGCGGATGGTCGAGATTTGGCGCTGGGCCCCACCAAGGATATCAACGAGCTTGGCTACCTGATGGAGCCGCCCCGATAGTGTCTTGGCCTTCAAAGTCCGAGTCGAGATTAGTTGGCTGAACTCTATTGCCCAATCGCTAAGCGTTAGCCGTGATGATGGAAGTGCAGAACAGCAATGGTGGCACAGCATGCAGCTACTCCGTCTATGAGTGAGCTGCCTATGCGGCAGTTGAGGTGCAGGGGATATGGTCTGTGCGGCAGGACTCGAACCCGCGGCCGTCCGCTTAGAAGGCGGATGCTCTATCCAACTGAGCTACGCACAGTTTGCAACTGGTGGGTCTACCAGTGGGCAGCCCTTAAATCATTCACTCGTTGGGTTGACGGGTCTGATGTTCAGACCTTCGCCTTGGGTCCACCCGAGGTTCTGGGCCATATCGGAATAGTCGACATACCCGAACTGAAAGGCAGCCTCATCCAGTGCGGCATTCATGCTGACGGCCTTAACTTTCAGCCCGTTGCTTTCCTCGCTGTCCTTCCAGACGTAGAACGTGTCCATGCTGTTCTTGGCTTTAGAGACAGCCCATGCGAGGGCCTTCTTTCCGCTGCCATCAAACTGTCTTCTGAGGTATTCCCAATCTGCAGCAAGCTCCGATTCTGTTGTGGGGTTAATCAGTGCCTGCACTTGGATTTGTTTGGCTCTGTAGCTTGCGGTAGCTGCTTTCTGCGCCTTACTCATGCTTTCGCCAATTCAGTTTCGTAGCCCAGCATGTCGATCATGTACGAAGTGCCTTGTTCGTCACTGACCGCTACGCCACGGAATCCGAGAATCTTTGCGGCGCGAGCGGCGAAGTGCTGCACCTCCCACGAAACGTCAGCCATGTCCTCTGGCTCGATCCTTTCCAGGTCAAAGACCTTGGCCTTCTCAGCAATCAGATCTTCTGCAGTGTCGGGATCTACTTCCAGGCGATCAGCCAGCTCAGCCACCAGACCATCCAACTTCTGGGCATCCTCATGGAAAAATAGGCGATCAGCATCAATGACCTCATCAGTATTAATGCTGATGGCATACGTGACATGGCTACCAGCCGTCATGACATAAACATGGCTAGCAAAGAACAGAAACTCACCGAAGCGACCGTGTTTGTCGATCGCGGTGATTTCGGTTGGACTGGTGTGATAGAGGTCGATCATCGCCGTTTCTCCTTGGCTCTGATCTCAGCTTATCCATATCATATGATATATGCAAGCTTGTAGATTCTGCCCTCTTCAATAGCAGGCTTTTGATGTCTGGCGGGGGTTAAAATTTATCGGTTTGGTATATGGAAAATCCCAGTTAATCCTACCTTTTTTGACGATGTCAAGCTACAGATTTCCACCGTTTTGCCCAGCATTTACGGGGGATTTCGCAGCGTTTCAGCACTCTCAGCAATTGCCGCCAAGACCTCCTCAGTGCTTGGCATTTTCATGCCCCACGTCGGCACGCTACCTGGGTGCATTCCCTGACAATCTGTGCTCACACCAACCACATTGGCCTCATTCAACTGGCGCCGCAGGTCGATGATCTGACGGTTCAGCCTCTCGTTGATTTCAATCAGTCGCTGGATGTCTTCATTCGCTTTGGCCAGGCGAAGCCAAACGTCCTCGCGTTCGTGTTTCAGAAGCACCACCTGGTGTCTGATCATCTCCTCGCGCGTGGGCACACCCAGTTCGAACCCTTTGTCATCAATCAGCACGGCCCGTTTCTCTCAATACTGTATGTCCAAACAGTATCAGCGATTTGACCGGTTCGCGAATCCGGCCGACGACCGACCACGGGTCAGGAATTTTAACCCGGCGCGCGCCGAACTCCCCCCGCCGCGCCGGCGGTCTAAATGTCCCGTTATTTCTGCACCCCTGCGCTCCAGTGAGGCCCTTGCGGGCTGTGGGTGATCTTGGGGGGGGGCAGGCGGTAGCATCCCTGCGGAACCCTGCGCAGGACGACTATTTGTGACCATTGTTCAGGACTTGAAAATGGTATGTCTGCACAGCCTCGAATAGGGACTCTGCCTCCACTCGAAGCCGTTCCACTTCCTCGGGATCAAGCACTCCTATCGCTTCTCTATATTTGCGTAGGCCGTTGATTGCCTTGGTCGCCAGTCGCTCGCTTTGCTTAGATAGCTCTTGAAGCTCTTGTTTCGTGTAGGGCTTTGTCATGGCGCTATCTCCCAAAGATGAGCACAGCATAGCTGCGAGCTGTGGGGGGATTTCAGGAAGGCCTTTCAAAAAAGGTAATTTCGGTTAGGAGGGGAGCGGTCTGGTGCTCAAGCCCTTTATCCGCAAGGCTTCCAGCGATTACCTCAAAAGGTAATTTGAGGTAAGGGGAAAGGTAATTTTTTCATAAGAGACTGATTTTAAAGGATTTTATTTTTCATCCTTACAACCCTCTTTAGAGGTAATCCAATTACCTTTCAATTACCTAAAAATTACCTTTTTCAAAATCGCTGGAGCCCCTGATTTACGTGGCTTCCAGAGCATTTTGAAAAACAAATTACCAAAATTACCTTTTTTTGATGGGTCAACATGAAACGGCGATTTCCTACCAACAGGGCGCCCGAGCAGTGACGCCCATGCACAGACTGGGAACAACCTGGGAACAAAAATGCTTGCACGGACCTCCTGCAAGCCCCTAGGATCGCGGCCCTCAAGCGATGCTGCTATTAGTTGATGAGTTCGAGTCTCTTCGTCCGCACCATCTTTAGTTTCGCCGCCTTCCGCTGAATGCCGCGAAACTTCAAAAAAAGGCCGCCTTGAGCGGCCTTTTTCTTTTTCCGTCCTTCGCTTCCTTTATTACTGCTGTTTGTTGCGGTTCCTGCCGGGTCCCATGACTAGCAAGACCTGAACAAAAGCTGATAGATTTCAGCCGGTTGACAAAATGCCGGTGAGTCGGCGGGCGGATGGAAAGATGATTGCGAAAGAGTCCCGGCAGGCGGTTGCGCTGGAGCGCTTCATTCAGGCCAATCCACAGTTGCTGGCGGAGATTGCCGCGCTGAGCGAGTCCGAGCAGCAGCAACAGATCCAGTGGGCATTTGAAGATGAAGCCCAAGAGCAGGGTATCGAGCCTTGGGAGCTGACCTTGCGTCTTATCGCCGAGTCGCCAGAAGAACTTCAGGTCATGCGCCTGGAAGTTCATCGCGAGGTGGCCGAGGCGTTGGGAATGAGCTGGGAAGAGTACTGCGATTTCAACGAGATCGATGGTCCTGCTTCCTGATACGTTGAATTGTTTCGCCGGAGAGTTGACGCAGATCCGCACAGCGCTCGCGAGTGGGGTGGAGAATCCTTGTTTCGCGGGCGTTGCAGGTCTGTTCCGCCGCTGTCCGGCCATTGTCGAAAATCATGAGAGCCGGCGCCATTTGCCTCCGGGTCGAACAGGGTGACTTCTGGTGTGTGAGCTACTAGAATGCTTGCCCTTGATTCTGGAGTCGGGTTTCGCCGGCTAACGTCTGTGCAACGAGGAATATCCATGCAAGTTTCTGTTGAAAATACTTCCGCTCTCGAGCGCCGCATGACCATCGGCGTTCCAGCCGAGCGCATCGAGACCGAAGTCAACAAGCGTCTGCAACAGACTGCCCGTCGCGCCAAGGTCCCAGGTTTCCGTCCTGGCAAGGTGCCAATGAGCGTGATCCGTCAGCGCTACGAAGATGCAGCCCGTCAGGAAGCCCTGGGCGACCTGATCCAGGCCACCTTCTATGAAGCTGTTGTCGAGCAGAAGCTGAACCCGGCTGGCGCCCCTGCCGTCGAGCCAAAAGTCTTCGAAAAAGGCAAGGACCTGGAATACGTCGCCACTTTCGAAGTCTTCCCTGAGTTCACTGTTGCCGGTTTCGACTCGATCGCTGTCGAGCGCCTGAGCGCCGATGTGACCGACGCCGACCTGGACAACATGCTGGAAGTGCTGCGCAAGCAGAACACCCGTTTTGAAGTGGCCGAGCGCGCTGCCCAGAACGAAGACCAGCTGACCATCGATTTCGTTGGCAAGATCGACGGCGAAGCCTTCGCTGGCGGTTCGGCCCAGGGTACCCAGCTGGTTCTGGGTTCCGGCCGCATGATCCCGGGCTTCGAAGAAGGTCTGGTTGGCGCCAAGGCTGGTGAAGAGCGTGTGCTCAACCTGACCTTCCCTGAGGACTATCAGAACCTGGACCTGGCTGGCAAAACCGCCGAGTTCACTGTTACCGTCAACAGCGTTTCCGAGCCGAAGCTGCCTGAGCTGACCGAAGAGTTCTTCGCTCAGTTCGGTATCAAGGAAACCGGTCTGGAAGGTTTCCGCACCGAAGTTCGCAAGAACATGGAGCGTGAACTGCGTCAGGCCATCAAGACCAAGGTCAAGAACCAGGTAATGGACGGCCTGCTGGCTGCCAACCCGGTCGAAGTGCCGAAAGCCCTGCTGGAAAACGAAGTGAACCGCCTGCGCGTTCAAGCCGTACAGCAGTTCGGTGGCAACATCAAACCTGAGCAACTGCCGGCCGAGCTGTTCGAAGAGCAAGCCAAGCGCCGCGTCGTGCTGGGTCTGATCGTCGCTGAAGTGGTCAAGCAGAACGAGCTGAAGCCAGACGAAGATCGCGTTCGCGAGCTGATCCAGGAAATGGCTTCGGCCTACCAGGAGCCTGAGCAGGTCGTGGCTTGGTACTACAAGAACGACCAGCAACTGAACGAAGTTCGTTCGGTTGTGCTGGAAGAACAAGTTGTAGATACTGTCCTGCAGAAAGCGACTGTGACCGACAAATCGGTCTCGTACGAAGAGGCCGTCAAACCAGCACAGGCACCTGCCGACGCTGAGTGATTTCCTCCTTCGTAGGAAAACCCCACAAGCCAGCCTTCGCGCTGGCTTGTGCGTATTCAAGCCACGACTATTTGGGAGTGAGTGCAGGACATGTCCCGCAATTCTTATATTCAGCAGAGCTCTGACATCCAGGCCGCAGGCGGCCTGGTCCCGATGGTTATCGAGCAGTCCGCCCGTGGCGAACGCGCCTATGACATTTACTCGCGCCTGTTGAAGGAGCGTGTGATCTTCCTGGTGGGTCCTGTAGAGGACTACATGGCCAACCTGGTTGTGGCGCAACTGCTGTTCCTTGAAGCGGAAAACCCGGACAAGGATATCCATCTCTACATCAACTCCCCAGGCGGGTCGGTGACTGCCGGTATGTCGATCTACGACACCATGCAGTTCATCAAGCCGGACGTCTCGACTATCTGCATTGGCCAGGCCTGCAGCATGGGCGCCTTCCTGTTGGCGGCCGGTGCCGCTGGCAAGCGCCACTGCCTGCCAAACTCGCGGGTGATGATTCACCAGCCGCTGGGCGGCTTCCAGGGTCAGGCGACCGATATCGAGATCCACGCCCAGGAAATTCTCAGCATCAAGGCGCGCCTGAATGAGCTGCTGGCTCATCACACGGGCCAGGAGCTGGAAACCATCAAGCGTGATACCGAGCGCGACAACTTCATGAGCGCCTCGCGCGCAGCCGAGTACGGCCTGATCGACTCGGTCTACGACAAGCGGCAACTGGTGTCCTGATCCCGGGTCCCCAGAGCAGGTAGGCGCGGAAAGCGCCTACCTGCGGACTTGAAAAAGCCCGCAATTGCCTTCATCTTGTGTTGCAAGCCTACCGGATTGGATCGATCGAATGACTGACACCCGTAACGGCGAGGACAACGGCAAATTGCTCTATTGCTCCTTCTGCGGCAAAAGCCAGCATGAAGTGCGCAAGTTGATTGCCGGCCCCTCGGTATTTATCTGCGACGAGTGCGTCGACCTGTGCAATGACATCATCCGTGAGGAGGTGCAGGAAGCCCAGGCCGAAAGCAGTGCGCATAAATTGCCTTCGCCGAAAGAAATCAGCGGCATCCTGGACCAGTACGTCATTGGTCAGGAGCGTGCGAAAAAGGTTCTGGCTGTAGCGGTATACAACCACTACAAGCGCCTGAATCAACGTGACAAAAAGGGCGACGAGGTTGAATTGGGCAAGAGCAACATCCTGCTCATCGGCCCAACGGGTTCGGGCAAGACCTTGCTCGCTGAAACCCTCGCTCGTCTGCTGAATGTGCCCTTCACCATCGCTGACGCTACCACGCTGACCGAAGCCGGTTATGTGGGCGAAGACGTTGAGAACATCATTCAGAAGTTGCTGCAAAAGTGTGATTACGACGTAGAGAAAGCCCAGATGGGTATTGTCTACATCGATGAAATCGACAAGATTTCGCGCAAGTCCGATAACCCGTCGATTACTCGTGATGTTTCGGGTGAAGGCGTGCAGCAGGCCTTGCTCAAGCTGATCGAAGGCACCGTTGCTTCGGTTCCACCACAAGGTGGCCGCAAGCATCCGCAGCAGGAATTCCTGCAGGTCGATACGCGCAACATCCTGTTCATCTGTGGTGGTGCATTCTCCGGTCTGGAGAAGGTCATCCAGCAGCGCTCTACTCGCGGCGGTATCGGCTTTGGTGCTGAAGTCCGTAGCAAGGAAGAGGGCAAGAAGGTTGGCGAGTCGCTGCGTGAAGTCGAGCCGGACGATCTGGTCAAGTTCGGTCTGATTCCTGAGTTCGTGGGTCGTCTGCCGGTCCTGGCAACGCTTGACGAGCTGGATGAAGCCGCATTGATGCAGATTCTGACCGAGCCGAAGAACGCCTTGACCAAGCAATATGGCAAGTTGTTCGAGATGGAAGGTGTGGACCTCGAGTTCCGCAGCGATGCGCTCAAATCGGTTGCCCGCAAGGCACTGGAGCGCAAGACCGGTGCTCGTGGCCTGCGTTCGATCCTGGAAGGCATTCTGCTCGACACCATGTACGAGATTCCTTCGCAGAAGGATGTCAGCAAGGTGGTTATCGATGAGAGCGTCATCGAGGGTACTTCGCAGCCGCTGCTGATCTACGAGAACAGCGAGCCGCAAGCCAAAGCCGCGCCAGACGCCTGAGTCCGGCAACGCAGCGAAACATGCAAGGGGCCTACGGGCCCCTTTGCTTTTCCTGTTGCAGAGCTTGTTTTTTTCCGGGGCTGCCCCCACATTAACCCCAAGCTCAAATTTCCATCGGATTACGGCCATATGGCCGCTGTAGAGGCGAAATCATGAAGACAACCCTCGACTTGCCTCTTTTGCCATTGCGCGATGTCGTTGTTTACCCGCACATGGTCATCCCGCTGTTCGTGGGACGTGAAAAGTCGATCGAGGCCCTTGAGGCCGCGATGACAGGTGAGAAGCAAATCCTTTTGCTGGCTCAGAAGAACCCCGCCGATGATGATCCGGGTGAAGACGCCCTCTATCGCGTCGGCACCATCGCTACCGTCCTCCAGTTGCTGAAACTGCCCGATGGCACCGTCAAGGTGCTGGTCGAAGGCGAGCAGCGTGGTTCGGTCGAGCGCTTTGTCGAGGTAGACGGTCATATCCGCGCTGATGTCGCCCTGATCGATGAGGTCGATGCGGCTGATCGCGAGTCCGAAGTTTTCGTCCGCAGTCTGCTTTCCCAGTTCGAACAATATGTGCAGTTGGGCAAGAAGGTCCCGGCTGAAGTACTGTCGTCGCTCAACAGCATCGATGAGCCGGGCCGCCTGGTCGATACCATGGCCGCCCACATGGCGCTGAAGATCGAGCAGAAGCAGGAAATTCTCGAAATCATCGACCTGGCCGCCCGCGTTGAGCATGTGCTCGCGTTGCTGGATGCCGAGATCGATCTGCTGCAGGTCGAGAAGCGCATTCGTGGCCGCGTCAAGAAACAGATGGAGCGTAGCCAGCGCGAGTACTACCTGAATGAGCAGATGAAGGCCATTCAGAAAGAGCTGGGTGATGGTGACGAAGGCCACAATGAAATCGAGGAACTGAAGAAGCGCCTCGAGGCTGCTGGCCTGCCGAAAGACGCGTACACCAAGGCTCAGGCCGAGCTGAACAAGCTCAAGCAGATGTCGCCGATGTCGGCTGAGGCTACCGTGGTGCGTTCGTACCTCGACTGGCTGGTGCAAGTGCCGTGGAAGGCCCAGAGCAAGGTCCGTCTTGATCTGGCCAAGGCCGAAGAAATTCTCGATGCCGACCACTACGGGCTGGATGAGGTCAAGGAGCGCATCCTTGAGTACCTCGCCGTGCAGAAGCGCGTGAAGAAAATTCGCGGTCCTGTGCTGTGCCTGGTGGGTCCGCCCGGTGTCGGCAAGACATCCCTGGCTGAGTCCATTGCCAGCGCCACCAACCGCAAGTTCGTGCGCATGGCCCTGGGTGGCGTGCGTGACGAGGCTGAAATTCGTGGTCACCGTCGCACCTATATCGGTTCGATGCCGGGCCGCCTGATCCAGAAGATGACCAAGGTTGGCGTACGCAACCCACTGTTCCTGCTCGATGAAATCGACAAGATGGGCAGCGACATGCGTGGCGATCCGGCCTCCGCCTTGCTGGAAGTGCTCGATCCCGAGCAGAACCACAACTTCAACGACCACTATCTGGAAGTCGACTACGACCTTTCCGATGTGATGTTCCTGTGCACGTCCAACTCGATGAACATCCCGCCGGCGCTGCTCGACCGGATGGAAGTGATCCGTCTGCCGGGCTACACCGAAGACGAGAAGATCAACATCGCGGTCAAGTACCTGCTGCCGAAGCAGATCAAGGCCAACGGTCTGAAGAAGGCCGAGCTGGAAGTCGACGTGGCGGCGATCCGCGACATCGTTCGCTACTACACCCGTGAAGCCGGTGTGCGTGGCCTGGAGCGCCAGATTGCCAAGATCTGCCGCAAGGTGGTCAAGGAGCACGCAGGGCAGAAACAGGTTGGGGTCAAGGTCGGTAGTGACCGCCTGGAACACTTCCTGGGTGTGCGCAAGTTCCGTTACGGCCTTGCCGAGCAGCAGGATCAGGTAGGGCAGGTCACCGGGCTGGCCTGGACCCAGGTGGGCGGCGAGTTGCTGACTATCGAAGCTGCCGTGGTACCGGGCAAAGGTCAGCTGATCAAGACCGGTTCGCTGGGTGATGTGATGGTCGAGTCGATCACCGCCGCGCAAACCGTGGTTCGCAGCCGGGCGAAGAGCCTGGGGATTCCCGCGGACTTCCACGAGAAGCGCGACACCCATATCCACATGCCTGAAGGTGCGACGCCCAAAGATGGTCCGAGTGCTGGTGTCGGCATGTGCACGGCCCTGGTTTCCGCGCTGACGCAGATTCCGGTGCGTGCTGATGTCGCCATGACAGGTGAAATCACGCTGCGTGGTCAGGTGCTGGCGATTGGTGGTTTGAAGGAGAAATTGCTCGCTGCTCACCGTGGTGGAATCAAGACAGTGATCATTCCGGAAGAGAACGTTCGTGATCTGAAAGAAATTCCTGACAATATTAAGCAGGATCTTCAGATTAAACCTGTCAAATGGATTGACGAAGTCCTCCAAATTGCGCTGCAATACGCCCCGGAGCCCTTGCCGGATGTGGCTCCTGAGATTGTCGCCAAGGATGAAAAACGCGACAGTGATTCCAAGGAACGAATCAGCACACATTAGTAAGTATTTAGCGGGGTGGCCTCGCTGACCGTTTTCAAGGTCCTTGTCGTAAAAGGCACTTAAGTGTCACAGGCCACTCGGCAGTTGTTTAAGCTTTTCCATTACATAGTTAGAAACAAACTCAATAGAGATATAAGGGGACTTAGAGTGAACAAGTCGGAACTGATTGACGCTATCGCTGCATCTGCTGATATCCCGAAAGCTGTTGCCGGCCGTGCGCTGGATGCAGTCATCGAATCTGTCACTGGCGCCCTGAAGGACGGTGACTCGGTGGTTCTGGTAGGTTTCGGTACCTTCTCGGTAACCGATCGTCCTGCTCGTACCGGCCGCAACCCGCAAACCGGCAAGACTCTGGAAATCCCTGCTGCCAAGAAGCCTGGCTTCAAGGCCGGCAAGGCGCTGAAAGAAGCCGTCAACTAAGACGTTCTCTTCAGGTTTTCGCCTGGCTGGAATGGCCCTCGCGGCCAGCCCGCTTGTGAAGCACGAGCGATCAACAATTCGCCTGCTTCGCGCGTTACGAGAAGGCGCATCCCCGGATGCGCCTTTCTTCTATCAGGACTCTACCCACGCTCCGCGGTTGTGCTTTTGACACAGCCGTTTCTGGGGGACGCATGCTGCAGAATATCAGGGACAATTCACAAGGTTGGATTGCCAAGACCATCATCGGTGTCATCGTGGTACTGATGGCGCTGACCGGCTTTGACGCCATCTTCCAGGCCGTCAACCACAACAAGGATGCTGCCAAGGTCAACGGTGACACCATCAGCCAGAACGAGCTGAGCCAGGCTGTCGACACGCAACGTCGGCAACTGATGCAACGACTGGGCAAGGACTTCGACGCCTCCCTGCTTGACGACAAGATGCTGCGCGAAGCTGCGCTCAAGGGCTTGATCGAGCGGCAACTGCTGCTTCAGGGCGCCCGCGATGCCAAGTTCTCCTTCTCCGAAGCCGCGCTGGATCAGGTGATCCTGCAAACGCCCGAGTTCCAGGCGGACGGCAAGTTCAGCCCCGAGCGTTTCGACCAGGTCATTCGTCAACTGGGCTATGGCCGTCTGCAGTTCCGCGAAATGCTCGCTCAGGAAATGCTGATTGGCCAACTGCGCGCTGGTCTGGCGGGCAGTGGTTTCGTTACCGACTCGCAAGTTGAAGCGTTCGCTCGCCTCGAAAAGCAGACCCGTGATTTCGCTTCGCTGACCTTCAAGGCCGACCCTGCAGCGAGCAAGGTCACCGATGAACAGATCAAGGCGCATTACGACGAGCACGCCAAGGAGTTCATGAGCCCGGACCAGGTGGTCATCGACTACATCGAGCTGAAGAAGTCCGCGTACTTCGACCAGGTCAATGTCGACGAAAACGAGCTTCAGGATCTGTACCAGAAAGAAATCGCCAACCTCGCCGAACAGCGCCATGCCGCGCACATTCTGGTGGAAGTCAACGACAAGCAGGACGAGGCCAAGGCCAAGGCCCGCATCGAAGAAATCCAGCAGCGTCTGGCCAAGGGTGAAGACTTCGCGGCGCTGGCCAAGGAGTTCTCGCAGGATCCTGGCTCGGCCAACAGCGGTGGTGACCTGGGTTACGCCGGCAAGGGCGTCTACGATCCAGCCTTCGAAGACGCGCTGTATGCGTTGAACAAGGGTCAGGTTTCCGCGCCTGTGCGTACCGAGTTCGGCTTCCACCTGATCAAGCTGGTGGATGTGCAGGCGCCAGAAGTGCCGACCTTCGCCAGTCTGAAGGACAAGCTGAGCCGCGAGCTGAAGACCCAGCAGGTCGAGCAGCGCTTTGTTGAAGTCACCAAGCAACTGGAAGACTCGGCGTTCGAAGCCTCTGACCTGGCCCAACCGGCCCAGGACCTGGGCTTGAAAGTGCAGACCTCGCAGCCTTTCGGCCGTGAAGGTGGCGACGGCATTGCTGCCAATCGTCAAGTGATCCAGGCAGCGTTCAGCCCGGAAGTGCTGGACGAGGGCTCCAACAGCTCGGCTATCGAGCTGGACCCGGAAACCATTGTGGTTATCCGTGCCAAGGAGCATCGCAAGCCTGAGCAACTGCCATTGGAAGCCGTTTCCGATGCCATCCGTGCTCACCTGGCTCGCGAGCAGGCCACTGCCGCGCTGAAAGCCAAGACCGAGGCCCTGATGGCTGGCCTGAGCGATGGCAAGATCGCTTACCAGCCGGTGCAGGACGGTCAGGCGTGGAAGGTCCAGGAAGCGGTCTCCCGCAGCCAGGACGGTATCGATCCGGTTGCTCTGCAGGCGCTGTTCCGCATGAGCAAGCCTGAGGCCAAGGACAAGCCGGTTTACTCCAGCGTCATCCTGGCTGACGGTAGTGTCGTTGTGCTGCGCCTGAACGGCGTCAACGAAGGCACTGCGGCGAGCGAAGAGGAGAAGGGCCAGTACCGCCGCTACCTCGCTTCCCGTGCCGGCCAGCAGGACTTCGCGGCTTACCGCAAGCAGCTGGAAGCCAACGCGGAAATCACGCGTTACTGAGTGCTGTTGCGCTATTGAAAAAGGCCGCTGATGCGGCCTTTTTCATGTCTGCGGAACATGCAGCGCGTGCCCCGATTGGTTATTTACGGGCAAAAGAAAAGGCCGCATCAGCGGCCTTTTCCGTTCCCGGAGAATTACTCCGAGATGTCGCCCATGGCGGTGGTGTTGAAGCCACCGTCCACGTACATGATTTCACCGCTGACACCCGACGCCAGGTCGGAGCAGAGGAACGCGCCGGCGTTGCCGACTTCCTCGATGGTGACATTGCGGCGCAGTGGGGTCTGCGCTTCGTTGGCGGCCAGCATTTTGCGGAAGCTCTTGATGCCGGAAGCCGCCAGGGTGCGGATCGGGCCGGCGGAAATGGCGTTGACGCGTGTGCCTTCCGGGCCGAGGCTGCCGGCCAGGTAGCGTACACCGGCTTCCAGGCTGGCTTTGGCCATGCCCATGACGTTGTAGTTCGGCATGGTGCGCTCGGCGCCCAGGTACGACAGGGTCAGCAGGCTGCCATTGCGGCCTTTCATCAGTTCACGACCGGCCTTGGCCAGGGCGACGAAGCTGTAGGCGCTGATATCGTGGGCGATGCGGAAGCCTTCGCGGGTGGTGACTTCGGTGAAGTCGCCGTTGAGCTGGTCGCCCGGCGCGAAGCCTACGGAGTGCACGATGCAGTCCAGGCCGTCCCACTTCTTGCTCAGAGCTTCGAAGACGCTGGCGATGTCGTCATCGTTGGCAACGTCACAAGGGAAGCACAGCTCTGGGTTGGAGCCCCAACCAGCGGCGAACTCTTCGACGCGGGCCTTGAGCTTTTCGTTCTGGTAGGTGAAGGCGAGTTCTGCACCCTCGCGATGCATGGCGGCAGCGATGCCGGATGCGATGGACAGCTTGCTTGCGACACCGACGATCAGTACGCGCTTACCAGCGAGAAAACCCATGTGTTGTTCCTCATTCAGGTTATATCGACAGCTGTGGGAGCCAGGAAAGCGGCCTCCAGCAACTGCTGTGTGTAGGGATGTTGTGGTTCGGCGAAAATACCCGCAGCCGGACCTTGTTCCACCACCTGACCCTGCTTGACCACCATCAGTTGGTGGCTCAGCACCTTGACCACCGCCAGATCGTGGCTGATGAACAGGTAAGTCAGGTTGTACTTGGTCTGCAGCGCACGCAGCAGTTCCACCACCTGGCGCTGAACGGTCCGGTCGAGCGCCGAAGTGGGCTCGTCCAGCAGTATCAGCGCCGGTTTCAATACCAGTGCACGGGCAATGGCAATCCTTTGTCGCTGGCCTCCGGAAAACTCGTGAGGGTAGCGGTGCCGGGTTTCCGGGTCCAGACCTACTTCCCTCAGTGCCTCCATGATGGCTTCTTCCTGTTCCGCCTCCGTGCCTATCCGATGAATGCGCAGGCCCTCTCCGACGATGTCACCCACGCACATGCGCGGGCTCAGGCTGCCGAAGGGGTCCTGGAAGACCACCTGCATCTGCCGCCGCAGCGGCCGCACCTGTTGTTGCGTCATACAGTCCAAGGCCTGGCCCTCGAAGCGGATGGCGCCCTTGCTGGCGATCAACCGCAGGATTGCCAGACCCAGCGTAGACTTGCCGGAACCACTTTCGCCCACGATGCCCAGGGTCTGACCCTGAGGCAGGCTGAAGTTGATGCCGTCCACTGCCTTGACGTAATCGACGGTCTTGCGCAGGAACCCCTTCTTGATCGGGAACCAGACGCGCAGGTCCTCGACCTCCAGCAGCGGCGGGCCAACCGGGTTGGCGGCAGGCGTGCCGCTAGGCTCGGCGCCGAGCAGCATTTGCGTATACGGATGCTGCGGAGCGCGAAACAGTTCGTCACACGACGCCTGTTCGACGATGCAACCGCGCTGCATGACACATACGCGGTGTGCAATTCTTTTCACCAGGTTCAAATCGTGACTGATCAGTAACAGCGCCATGCCCAGCTTTGCCTGCAAACGCTTGAGCAATTCGAGGATTTTCAGTTGGACGGTGACGTCCAGGGCAGTGGTCGGCTCATCGGCGATCAGCAGTTCCGGCTCGTTGGCCAGGGCCATGGCGATCATCACCCGTTGCCGCTGGCCACCGGACAGCTCGTGGGGCAGGGCCTTGAGGCGCTTGGCCGGCTCGGGAATGCCGACCAGCTCCAGCAATTCCAGGGTCCGCGCGGTCGCTTCCTTGCCACGCAGCCCCTTGTGCAGCATGAGCACTTCGTTGATCTGCTTCTCGATGTTGTGCAGCGGGTTCAGCGAGGTCATCGGTTCCTGGAAGATCATCGCGATGCGGTTGCCACGGATGTGGCGCATCTTCTTCTCATCCAGGTGCAGCAGGTCTTGGCCCTCGTAACGAATGCTGCCGGAGGGGTGGCGTGCCAGCGGGTATGGCAGCAGGCGCAGGATCGAGTGCGCGGTGACCGACTTGCCCGAGCCGCTTTCGCCGACCAGGGCAAGGGTCTCGCCGCGGCGGATATCGAAGCTGATGTTTTCCACCACTCGTTGCTGCTGCGAGCCGGTGACGAACTCGACGGCAAGGTCGCGTACTTCGATCAAGGTGTCCTTGTTCATTTCATTTCCTCGGGTCGAAGGCATCGCGGGCGGACTCGCCGATGAATACCAGCAGGCTGAGCATCACGGCCAGGACGGCGAAGGCGCTGATACCGAGCCAGGGCGCCTGCAGGTTGGACTTGCCCTGGGATACCAACTCGCCCAGGGATGGCGAGCCGGCCGGCAGGCCGAAGCCGAGGAAGTCCAGTGCGGTCAGGGTGCCAATGGCGCCAGTGAGAATGAAGGGCATGAAGGTCATGGTCGAGACCATGGCGTTCGGCAGGATGTGCCGGTACATGATTGCGGCGTTCTGCATGCCCAGCGCCCGCGCGGCGCGGACATATTCCAGGTTGCGTCCGCGCAGGAACTCGGCGCGGACCACGTCCACCAGGCTCATCCAGGAGAACAGCAGCATGATCCCCAGCAACCACCAGAAGTTGGGCTGGACGAAGCTGGCGAGAATGATCAGCAGGTAGAGCACCGGCAGGCCTGACCAGATTTCCAGGAAGCGCTGCCCGGCTAGGTCCACCCAGCCGCCATAGAAGCCCTGCAATGCACCGGCAATCACGCCGATGATGGAGCTGAGAATGGTCAGGGTCAGGGCGAACAGCACCGAGATGCGGAAGCCGTAGATCACTCGCGCCAGCACATCGCGGCCCTGGTCGTCGGTGCCCAGCCAGTTCTGCGCGGACGGCGGGGCGGGCGCCGGGACTTTCAGGTCGTAGTTGATGCTCTGGTAGCTGAACGGGATCGGAGCCCAAAGCACCCAGCTCTGCTTCTTCTCCAGCAGGTCGCGGATGTACGGGCTCTTGTAGTTGGCTTCCAGCGGGAATTCGCCGCCGAAGGTGGTTTCCGGGTAGCGCTTGAACGCCGGGAAATAGAACTCGCCGTCGTAGCGCACGACCAGCGGTTTGTCGTTGGCGATCAGCTCGGCGCCGAGGCTCAGTCCGAACAGGATCAGGAACAGCCACAGTGACCACCAGCCGCGGCGGTTGGCCTTGAAGCGCTCGAAGCGGCGGCGATTGAGAGGGGACAGGTTCATCTCATTGCTCCCGGCTTTCGAAGTCGATACGTGGGTCGACCAGGGTGTACGTCAGGTCGCCGATCAGTTTCACCACCAGGCCGAGCAGGGTGAAGATGAACAGTGTGCCGAACACCACCGGGTAATCGCGGTTGATAGCGGCCTCGAAGCTCATCAGGCCCAGGCCGTCGAGGGAGAAGATCACCTCGACCAGCAGCGAGCCGGTGAAGAAGATGCCGATGAAGGCCGAAGGGAAGCCGGCGATCACCAGCAGCATGGCGTTGCGGAACACATGGCCATAGAGCACGCGGTTCGGCGTCAGGCCCTTGGCCTTGGCGGTGACCACGTACTGCTTGTTGATCTCGTCGAGGAAGCTGTTCTTGGTCAGCAGGGTCATGGTGGCGAAGTTGCCGATGACCAGCGCAGTGACCGGCAGTGCCAGGTGCCAGAAGTAATCGATGATCTTGCCGGTGGTGCTCAGCTCGTCGAAGTTGCTCGACGTCAGCCCCCGTAGCGGGAACCAGTCCAGGTAGCTGCCGCCGGCGAACACGACGATCAGCAGGATGGCGAACAGGAACGCGGGAATGGCGTAGCCGACGATGATCGCCGAACTGGTCCAGACGTCGAAGTGGCTGCCGTGGCGGGTGGCCTTGGCGATGCCCAGAGGGATCGACACCAGGTACATGATCAGCGTGCTCCACAGCCCGAGGGAAATGGACACCGGCATCTTCTCGGCGATCAGGTCGACCACCTTGGCGTCGCGGAAGAAGCTGTCGCCGAAGTCCAGGCGGGCGTAGTTCTTGATCATGATCCACAGGCGTTCCGGCGCCGGCTTGTCGAAGCCGTACATGCGCTCGATTTCCTGGATCAGGGCCGGGTCGAGGCCCTGCGCGCCGCGGTAGTTGGAGCCGGCAACCGAGACTTCCGCACCGCCGCCGGCGATGCGGCTGGTGGCGCCCTCGAAGCCTTCGAGCTTGGCGATCATCTGTTCCACCGGGCCGCCGGGTGCGGCCTGGATGATGACGAAGTTGATGATCAGGATGCCGAGCAGGGTGGGAATGATCAGCAGCAGGCGCCGCAGGATGTAAGCCAGCATGTCACTGCTCCCCGTTCGCGGATGCCGCATCACTCGGCGGTGTGACCGGGATGGCCGGCTTCACCTCTGGCTTGATCCACCAGGTCGTGATGCCGATATCGTACTTGGGCGGCGTTTCCGGGTGGCCGATGTGGTTCCAGTAGGCCACGCGCCAGGTCTTGATGTGCCAGTTGGGGACAACGTAGAAGCCCCACAGCAGCACGCGATCAAGGGCGCGGGTGTGGGCCACCAGGCTCTGCCGCGAGTCGGCGTTGATCAGCGATTCCACCAGGCTGTCGACGGCCGGGTCCTTGAGCCCCATGAAGTTGCGGCTGCCGGGGTTGTCGGCGCTGCTGCTCTGCCAGAACTCACGCTGTTCGTTGCCCGGCGAGTTGGACTGCGGGAAGCCGCCGACGATCATGTCGAAGTCCCGCGAGCGCAGGCGGTTGATGTATTCCGCGACGTCGACCCGGCGGATGTTCAGGGTGATGCCGAGGTCGGCGAGATTGCGTTTGTAGGGCAGCAGGATCCGTTCGAACTCGGTCTGCGCCAACAGGAATTCGATGGTCAGCGGCTTGCCCTGGGCATCGACCATCTTGTCGTTCTCGATACGCCAGCCGGCCTCCTGCAGCAGCTTGTAGGCCTGGCGCTGCTGTTCGCGGATCATCCCACTGCCGTCGGTTACCGGGTTTTTGAAGGCTTCGCTGAACACCTGTTCGGGGACTTTCCCACGCAACGGCTCAAGGATTTTCAGCTCTTCCGGGCCCGGCAGGCCGCTGGCGGCCATTTCGGAGTTCTCGAAGTAGCTGCCGGTGCGGGTGTAGGCGCCGTTGAACAGTTGCTTGTTGGTCCACTCGAAGTCGAGCAGCAGGCTCAGTGCCTGACGAACCCGCACATCCTGGAATACCGGGCGGCGCAGGTTGAAGACGAAGCCTTGCATGCCGGTCGGAGTGCCGTTGAGGATTTCTTCGCGGATCAGGCGTTTTTCCCGCACCGCCGGAATGTTGTAGGCGGTGGCCCAGTTCTTCGCGCTGGTTTCGAACCAGTAGTCGAACTGGCCGGCCTTGAGCGCTTCGAGGGCGACGGTGTTGTCGCGGAAGTAGTCGACGGTGATGGTGTCGAAATTGTAGAAGCCGCGGTTGATGGGCAGGTCCTTGCCCCAGTAGTCCTTGTCGCGCACAAGGCGGATCGTGCGGCCGGCTTTTACGTCGGCGACACGGTACGGACCGCTGCCGACCGGGACTTCCAGGCCGCTCTTGGTGAAGTCACGGCCTTCCCACCAGTGTTTCGGCAGGACGGGCAGTTGGCCGAGGATCAGCGGCAGCTCGCGGTTGTTGCTGTGCTTGAACTTGAACAGCACCCGCAGCGGGTCTTCGGCGACGACTTCGGCCACGTCGGCGTAATAGCCGCGATACATGGGGGCGCCGTTCTTGATCAGGGTGTTGAAGGTGAACACGACATCTTCCGCGCGGATCGGCTTGCCGTCGTGAAAGCGCGCTTCGGGGCGCAGGTAGAAGCGTACCCAACTGTTGTCCGGGGCTTTCTCGATCTGTCGTGCGACCAGTCCGTATTCGGTGAAGGGTTCGTCGAGGCTGGCGCGGGCGAGGGTGTCGTAGATCAGCTCGATGTTGTCTGCCGGGACGCCCTTGCTGATGAACGGATTGAGGCTGTCGAAGCCGCCAAAGCCGTTCTGGCGGAACGTGCCGCCTTTGGGTGCGTCGGGGTTTACGTAGTCGAAATGCTTGAAGTTGGCCGGGTACTTCGGCGCTTCGTTGTACAGGGTCACGGCGTGCTGCGGCGCGGCCAGGGTCGACAGGCTCAGGCTGGCCAGCAGCAGGCCGCCGAGCAACTGGCGCAGACGAGGCATTGGCATCATTGGGCGTTCTCCGAAGGCGTGAGCCACCAACTATTCAGCCCGAGGGTGTAGGGCGGCGTGGCGACGAAGGCGAACCGGTTGCGGTAGGCCAGGCGGTGATAGTCGAGGTACCAGTTGGGAATCATGTAGTGCTGCCAGAGCAGTACGCGGTCCAGGGCGCGGGCGGCGGCCACCTGGTCATCGCGGCTCTGGGCGGCGAGCAGGGCTTCGAGCAGGTGGTCGACCACCGGGCTGCTCACGCCAGCGTAGTTCTTGCTGCCTTTGGTCGTCGCCTGGCTGGAGTGAAAGTACTGCCACTGTTCCAGGCCCGGGCTGAGGGTCTGGGTCAGGGTCATCAGGATCATGTCGAAGTCGAACTGATCCAGTCGCTGTTTGTACTGGGCGCGGTCGACCGTGCGCAGGCGTGCGTCGATGCCGATGCTGGCGAGGTTTTCCACGTAGGGCTGGAGGATGCGTTCCAGGTTCGGGTTGACCAGCAGGATTTCAATTTTCAGTGGTTGGCCGTTGCTGTTGAGCAGGCGCTGCCCGGACAGCTTCCAGCCCGCCTGGCCGAGTAGCTCCAGGGCCTGGCGCAGGTTGTCGCGGCCGATGCCTCGGCCGTCGGTGCGGCTGACGCTGTAGGGTTGGGTCAGCAGTGCGGCGGGAAGCTGGTCGCGGTAGGGCGCCAGCAGCAGCCACTCCTTGCCCACAGGCAGGCCTTCGGCGCTGAATTCGCTGTTGGGGTAGAAGCTGGTGGCGCGTCGATAGGCGTTGCTGAACAGCGCGCGGTTGGTCCATTCGAAATCCAGCATCAGGCCCAGCGCCTGGCGCACGCGGCGGTCGGCGAAGGCGGCGCGGCGGCTGTTCATGAACAGGCCTTGGGTCTGGGTCGGGATCTGGTGCTTGATCTGCGCCTGGATGACCTCGCCACGGCGCACGGCCGGGAAGTTGTAACCGTTGGCCCAGTTTTTCGCCTGGTGCTCGATGTAGATATCGAATTCGCCGGCCTTGAAGGCTTCGAAGGCCACATCGCTATCGCGGTAGAACTCGTACTCCACGCGGTCGAAGTTGTACTTGCCGCGGTTGACGGCGAGGTCCTTGCCCCACCAGTCCTTGGCCCGCTCGAACACCAGGCGTCGCCCCGGCTGCACCTGGGTGATGCGATAGGGGCCGCTGCCCAGCGGCGGCTCGAAGGTAGTGGCCTTGAAGTCGCGGCCGTTCCAATAGTGCTGGGCGAGCACCGGCATCTCGCCCAGGCGCAGGATCAGCAAGGGGTTGCCGGCGCGCTTGAAGACGAAGCGAATGCGCTGCGGGTTGAGAATGTCGACCCGCTGCACTTCCTGAAGGTTGGTGCGGTAGATCGGGTGACCGTCCTTGAGCAGGGTGCGGTAGGAGAACGCGACGTCCGCCGCGGTGATGGGGCTGCCATCGTGAAAACGGGCTTCGGGGCGCAGGTTGAACACCACCCAACTGCGGTCCTCGCTGTACTCCACCGAGCGGGCGATCAGGCCGTAGCTGGACGTCGCCTCATCGCCGGAGGGGTCGTACTGGCCGGTGCCGACCATAAGGGTTTCGTTGAGCTCACTGACCCCGTACTGCAGGAAGTTCGGCGTGGTTACCGGACTGCTGCCCTTGAAGGTGTAGGGGTTGAGGGTATCGAAGGTGCCGAATGCCATGGCCCGCAAGGTGCCTCCCTTGGGAGCTTGCGGGTTGACCCAGTCGAAGTGGGTGAATCTGGCAGGGTACTTGAGCGTGCCGAACTGGGCGTAACCGTGACTTTCGGTGATGGTCGCGCCCGCGGGAAAGCTCAAGGCCAGGCTGAGTGACAGCAGGAGGGGACGTATCAAGTCGGCGATCCGATCCAGGCGGCTTGGGCTTTATTGTCCCTACAGTAACAGCTTGTATCAGCAGGAAAAAGGGCGCATCCCCAGACGTCAACGCACCGCTCCATGGCGGTGCGTTCCACTTAATGAGGCAGATAGACAGTGAGGGTCTGGCCGGGCTTCAGCGCCTGGCCGCTGCGCGGGTTCCAACGCTTGAGGTGCTGCATTTCCACGTTGAAGCGTTTGGCGACCAGATACAGCGAGTCACCCTTGCGAACCTTGTACTGGGTTGCGCGTTTTTTCGCATCAGCGGCGGAGAGTGAGGCGACCGTGGTGGCGGGCTGAACGCTTTGCATGACCAGGGTCTGGCCGGGCTTGAGGCGGTTGCCGCTGAGCTTGTTCCAGCGCTGCAGGTCGTTGACGCTGACGCGGTTGGCCTTGGCGATGCTGCCCAGGCTGTCGCCGCGCTTGACCCGGTAGCGGGTGCTGCGGGCCGGTGCCGAGGCTTCCGCCAGGGCGGCTTCGAACACTGCGGATTTCGGCCGCAGGGTGAGCAGTTCTTCGGGTCTCATGTTCGACAGGCTGGTGGTGAGCAACTGCGCCTTGGCAGTGGGCACCAGCAGTTGCTGCGGACCGTCCACGGTCATGCGCTTCTTGAAGGCCGGGTTGAGCTGGAACAGTTCGTCTTCGTCGATCTCGGCCAGGGCCGCGACCCGGGACAGGTCAACACGGTCCTTGATCGCGACGGCTTCGAAATAGGGTTCGTTGGCGATCGGGTTGAGGTTCACTCCGTAGGCCTGCGGGGTCAGGACCACTTGCGACAGGGCCAGCAGCTTGGGCACGTAGTCGCGGGTTTCCTGAGGCAGGGGCAGGTTCCAGTAGTCGGTGGGCAGGCCGAGGCGCTCGTTGCGCTCGATGGCCCGGCTGACGGTGCCTTCACCCGCGTTGTAGGCCGCCAGAGCCAGCAGCCAGTCACCGTTGAACATGTCGTGCAGGCGGCCCAGGTAGTCGAGGGCGGCGTTGGTCGACGCGGTGATGTCGCGACGGCCGTCGTAGAAGTTGGTTTGACGCAGGTTGTAGTGGCGGCCGGTGGACGGGATGAACTGCCACAGCCCGACGGCGTGGGCGCGAGAGTAGGCCATGGGGTTGTAGGCGCTCTCGATGGCCGGCAGCAGTGCCAGTTCCAGCGGCATGTCGCGCTCTTCGAGGCGTTCGACGATGTAGTGGATGTACAGGCTGCCGCGATCACCCGCGGTTTCGAGGAAGGTCGGGTTGCTGGCGAACCACAGGCGCTGCTGCTCGATACGCGGGTTGACGTTGATGTCGTCCTGCAACTGGAAGCCCTGGCGAATGCGCTCCCAGACGTCCTGCGGCGCCTGCTCGACCGGCTTGGCCTGGACGAACACAGGCTTCTGCTTGATACGAGGCTGGACGTGCATGCGAACGCTTTCGGCGTCGCCCATTTGACTGGTGCTCTGGCAGCCCACGAGAGTGGCTGACAGGCCGAGCGCGATGGCCTGTGCCAGGCGCGTCAGGGCGACGGATTTGAAGGTTCTGCGGCAAGTGGACGACATTGGCTGGGATAAAGTTCCGGGCGAAAATGTCGGGCGATTCTAGAAAGCGCCCCACACTCGGTCAACCTTTCAGAACTGCACGGTCATCAAGCGGCAATCCTTAGAACGTATCCTTCCAGGCCCGCAAGCCAGCAAAAACAGCACTTGGCGTAGGGTTTATAGCCCCTGTCCGTTCGTCTGCTTTTTCTTTAACGGATGTTTCCCCGGTGCGTAAAAAGGGGTTGGTGAGCCTTTCCAGCGCGATGGTTGATGGCAACGTGATGCGATTTTCCGCACGCAAGCGGGTAACTTCCTCGAATCGCTGGGCAACATGCGGGTTTTCCGGCTCAACGGCGCGAGCGAAGCGCAGGTTGCTCAAGGTGTATTCATGAGCGCAGAAGACGAGGGTCGCCTCAGGCAGCGCCGCCAGCCGTTGCAGCGAGCCGTGCATTTGCACCGGCGTGCCTTCGAACATCCGGCCGCAGCCGGCGGCGAATAGCGTGTCGCCGCTGAACAGAAGGGGCGTTGGCGTGCGCTCGGTGAAATAGGCAATGTGTCCGAGGGTGTGGCCGGGTACCGCGAATACCTGGAAGTCCACGCCCAGCACCTGGACCTCGGCATTGTCCTCCAGGGCCACGTCGCGGGCCGGGATCTGCTCGTGGGCCGGGCCGCAGACCCGCGCGCCAGTGGCGGCCTTCAGCGCTTCGACACCGCCGACATGGTCATGGTGATGGTGGGTGATGAGGATGTCCTCGAGGCGCCAGTCCGGGTGGTTTTCCAGCCAGGCCAGCACGGGTGCCGCGTCGCCCGGGTCGACCACCGCGCAGCGACGACTGGCGGGATCCTGCAACAACCAGATGTAGTTGTCGCTGAAAGCGGGCAAGGCTTCTATCTGTATCATCGAGCGATTCGCCAAACGTGGGACAAGGGTGCATCTTAGTAGCTATGTGCTCTGTCGAGAACCTTCCAGGGAGATTGCAATGACCGATCAAGCCTTCGCCCAGGCCGATCCGGAGTGGCTCGAACTGATCAGCCAAGCCCGTGACTGGTTCGCCGGGCCCTTGGGACAACTGATGCTCAAGGAGGAGCAACGTCTGCTGGAGGAAGAACTGGGGCGCTATTTCGGTGGCTACCTGGTGCATTACGGGCCCAGTGCCGAGCCGCCGCCGACTGCGCCGCAGGTGCAGCGTAATGTCCGTCTCGGCGCGCCGTTGCCCGGAGTGGAGATCGTCTGTGAGGAGCAGGCCTGGCCGCTCAGCGAGCATGCCGCCGATGTTGTCGTGTTGCAGCACGGGCTGGATTTCTGTCTGTCGCCCCACGGCCTGCTGCGTGAAGCGGCGAGCAGCGTGCGTCCTGGCGGTCACTTGCTGATCGTCGGGATCAATCCCTGGAGCAGTTGGGGCATGCGCCGGGTGTTCGCTCATGATGCGTTACGCAAGGCGCGCTGCATCTCGCCTTCGCGGGTCGGCGACTGGCTTAACCTGCTGGGTTTCGCGCTGGAGAAACGCCGTTTCGGGTGCTATCGTCCGCCGCTTGCTTCGCCGGCCTGGCAAACCCGGTTGGCGGGGTGGGAACGCGTTGCCGGGCGCTGGCAGAGTGCCGGTGGCGGGGTCTATCTGCTCGTGGCGCGCAAGATGGTGGTCGGCCTGCGGCCCCTGCGCCAGGCGCGTCGCGAACCGATGGGCAAGCTGCTGCCGCTGCCGCTGGCCAAGGTCAACCGCCAGTCTCCCCACCCCGAAGGCAGAACCTTCAACGATGAATAAGGCTGTACATGAGCGATAGCGTCGAGATCTACACCGATGGCGCCTGCAAGGGCAATCCTGGCCCTGGCGGCTGGGGCGTCCTGATGGTTTGCAAGGGCGTCGAGAAAGAGCTCTGGGGTGGCGAGCGCGACACCACCAACAACCGCATGGAGTTGATGGCGGCGATCAAGGGCCTGGAGGCATTGAATCGTGAATGCGAGGTGCGGCTGGTAACCGACTCGCAGTACGTCATGAAGGGCATCACCGAGTGGATGACCAACTGGAAGAAGCGCGGCTGGAAGACCGCCGCCAAGGAGCCGGTGAAGAACGCCGACCTCTGGAAGCTTCTCGATGAGCAGGTCAACCGGCATAAGGTCACGTGGCAATGGGTTCGCGGGCATATCGGCCATCACGGCAACGAGCGTGCCGATCAGTTGGCCAACCGCGGCGTTGACGAGGTACGCGGCGTTCGCTGACAAGCGCCGCCGATGAATCCGGGACGCGACGGCGAAGGTGGGGTAAGATTCGCCGCTTTGAGCAACACGGCAGGAGATCACCGACGTGGATTTGCAAAACAACAGGTCGGTCGTCCTCGATACCGAGACCACCGGTATGCCGGTCACCGACGGTCACCGGATCATCGAGATCGGCTGCGTCGAACTGGTTGGCCGGCGGCTGACGGGGCGTCACTTCCACGTTTACCTGCAGGGGGACCGTGACAGCGACGAGGGCGCCATCGGCGTCCACGGCATCACCGACGAATTCCTCAAGGACAAGCCGCGCTTCGCCGAAGTCGCCGACGAATTCTTCGAGTTCATCCAGGGTGCGCGGCTGATCATCCACAACGCGGCGTTCGACGTTGGCTTCATCAACAACGAATTCGCCCTGCTCGGCCAGCAAGACCGCGCCGACATTTCCCAGCATTGCGAAATCCTCGACACCCTGGTGATGGCGCGTGGTCGCCACCCGGGCCAGCGCAACAGCCTCGACGCGCTTTGCAAACGCTACGGCGTCGACAACTCGGGCCGTGAACTGCACGGCGCGTTGCTCGACTCCGAGTTGCTCGCCGATGTCTTCCTGACCATGACCGGTGGCCAGACCAGCCTTTCGCTGGCGGGCCACGATGGTGAAGGCGAGGGCGGGTCTGACCAGGGCAGCGAGATTCGCCGTTTGCCGGCCACACGCCAGGCGGGACGAATCATCCGCGCCAGCGCCGCTGAGCTGGAAGGCCACGTGGCGCGTCTTGGCGCCGTCGCTAAGTCAGCGGGCGGCCCCGCCCTCTGGCAGCAACTGGCCGAGGCCAACTGAGGCATTTTCCGCGCGCCATGGCGGCAACCTTCTACCCTGAGATGAACGGCCCACGGGGCCTGTCGCAGGAAGAAGGTAGCGCCGCCCATGTACAAGGACCTCAAGTTCCCCGTTCTTATCGTTCATCGTGACATCAAGGCCGACACCGTGGCCGGCGACCGCGTGCGCGGCATCGCTCAAGAACTCGCGCAAGACGGTTTCACTATCCTCAGCGCTACCGATTACGCCGAAGGCCGGCTGGTTGCCGCGACTCATCATGGCCTCGCTTGCATGCTGATCGCCGCCGAAGGGGCTGGCGAAAACACCCACCTGCTGCAGAACATGGTCGAACTGATCCGCCTGGCGCGCTCACGTGCGCCGCATTTGCCGATTTTCGCCCTCGGTGAGCAGGTCACCCTGGAAAATGCCCCGGCCGATGCCATGAGCGAACTGAACCAGTTGCGCGGCATTCTCTACTTGTTCGAAGACACCGTGCCCTTTCTCGCCCGCCAGGTCGCGCGGGCGGCACACAATTATCTGGACGGTCTGCTGCCGCCGTTTTTCAAGGCGCTGGTGCAACACACTGCCCAGTCCAATTATTCCTGGCATACCCCGGGGCACGGTGGCGGGGTGGCTTACCGCAAGAGTCCGGTGGGGCAGGCGTTTCATCAGTTCTTTGGGGAAAATACCCTGCGCTCGGACCTCTCGGTATCGGTGCCGGAGCTGGGTTCCCTGCTGGATCACACCGGCCCCTTGGCGGAAGCGGAGGCCCGCGCGGCACGCAATTTCGGCGCCGACCATACCTTCTTCGTAATCAACGGCACCTCGACCGCGAACAAAATCGTCTGGCATTCCATGGTCGGTCGCGACGATCTGGTGCTGGTGGACCGCAACTGCCACAAGTCGGTGTTGCACGCGATCATCATGACCGGCGCCATTCCGTTGTACTTGTGCCCGGAGCGCAATGAACTGGGCATCATCGGGCCAATTCCGCTCAGCGAGTTCAGCGCCGAGTCGATCCGCGCGAAGATTCTCGCCAACCCGCTGGCCCGTGGGCGCGAGCCGCGGGTGAAGATGGCGGTGGTGACCAACTCCACCTATGACGGCCTGTGCTACAACGCCGAACTGATCAAGCAGACGCTTGGCAAAAGCGTTGATGTGCTGCACTTCGACGAGGCCTGGTACGCCTATGCGGCCTTCCATGAATTCTTTGCCGGGCGCTACGCCATGGGTACATCGCGCGGCGCTGACAGCCCGCTGGTGTTCAGCACCCACTCAACCCACAAGCTGCTGGCGGCTTTCAGCCAGGCGTCGATGATCCATGTGCAGAATGGCGGCAGCCGGCAACTGGATCGGGATCGCTTCAACGAAGCCTTCATGATGCATATCTCTACCTCGCCGCAATACAGCATCCTCGCCTCGCTGGATGTGTCCTCGGCAATGATGGAGGGGCCAGCGGGCCGTTCGCTGCTCCAGGAAATGTTCGACGAGGCGCTGAGTTTTCGTCGGGCCCTGGCCAACCTGCGTGAGCACATTGATGTGCAGGATTGGTGGTTCAGTGTCTGGCAGCCGCCGCGGGTCGAGGGGATTCACCGCATCGCCACCGAGGACTGGTTGCTCGAACCCCAGGCGCAGTGGCACGGGTTTGGCGACGTCAGCGAGGACTATGTGCTGCTCGATCCGATCAAGGTAACGCTGGTCATGCCTGGCCTGGATGCGGGCGGCAGCCTTGATCGCCAGGGTATTCCCGCTGCGGTGGTCAGCAAGTTTCTCTGGGAGCGTGGGTTGGTGGTGGAGAAGACCGGGCTGTATTCCTTTCTGGTGCTGTTCTCGATGGGCATCACCAAGGGCAAGTGGAGCACGCTGCTCACTGAGCTGCTGGAGTTCAAGCGCAACTACGACGCCAACACCGACCTGCTGCAAAGCCTGCCCTGTGTCGCCGCTCAGGATACGCAGCGCTACCGCGGCATGGGCCTGCGTGACCTCTGCGATCAACTGCACGCCTGCTACCGCAGCAACGCCACCGCCAAACAGCTCAAGCGCCTCTACACCCGTCTGCCGGAGGTGGCGATGAAGCCCGCCGACGCCTACGACAAGCTGGTTCGCGGAGACGTCGAGGCGGTGCCCATCGATCAATTGTTAGGGCGTATTGCTGCGGTGATGCTGGTGCCTTATCCGCCGGGCATTCCGCTGATCATGCCGGGCGAGCGTTTCACCGAAGAAACCCGCTCGATCGTCGACTATCTGGCCTTTGCCCGGGCGTTCGACAGCGGTTTTCCCGGCTTCGTTGCCGATGTGCACGGCTTGCAGCAACAGGAAGAGGGGCGCGTCTACACCGTGGACTGCGTCAAGGAGTAGCGGACCCTGGCAACGGCCAGATGCTAGAATCCGCCGCTTGAATTCAGGAGGTAGACGCGTGCGCAAAGTGGCGATGGTAATGGCGGTGCTGGCCCTGGCCGGTTGTGACAACGATGCCGAGCGAGTGCACAAGCAGGTCGCCGAGCATCTGCAGAACCCCAAGACGGCCAAGTTCGCCAACGTGCGCTTCAACAAACAGGGCGATATCTGTGGCCAGTTCCGCGGCAAGGACGACACCGGTACCTTCCTGCCGTATCGCAGTTATGTGGCGATCAAGGAAGGCACGGACTACCGCATCATCATTGACGAAACCGGCAGCGACCTGCGTATTCGTGAGATCTGCGGCGGCGCCGACCTTCAGCGCCGTGCCGATGCCCTGGCCGCCGAACCTGCTCCGCAAGGCTGGGACGTGGAAATCATTCAGGGCCCGAACATGGGTGCGCTCAGCGACATGACCGCGCGCCTGATCGAGAAGGGCATTCCTTCCTCGGTGGTCTACCGCGACGGCAAGCCAGTGGTGCTGTTGGGGCCTTTCGCAGACAAGGCCGAGGCTGAAGCCAGCAAAAACGATGTCATGGCACGCCTGGGTACCGATTCGGTGGTCATCCAGCACGACGCTCCTCGCTGAATCGCTATTGCGGCGCTCTGCGACCGGTACTTGCGCGTTTGTCGGGCTATGCTCTGGAAGAGGGGTTCCATCGACGAATGCAGCAACGGTGAGGAGGGGGCCATGTCCACGCTGGAGCGAGCCATTACGGTTGCAGCCCGGGCCCATGAAGGGCATTGGGATAAAGGGGGCGCCGCATACATCCTGCATCCATTGCGGGTGATGCTGCGGGTATCGACCACTGAACAGCGGATCGTCGCGGTGCTGCACGAAGTCCTGCAGGAGTCGCCCATGACCCTGTCGGATCTGGCGCGCGAGGGCTTCGCCCTGAAGATCCTTGCGGCGGTCCAGGCCCTTAGCCAGCGTAGCGACGAAAGCTATGAAGATTTCGTCGTCAGGGTCGGCTCCGATCCGCTGGCGCGGACGGTGAAGCTGGCGGATCTGGCCGACGAGAGCGATGCCTCGCGGATTGCCATCCCTGGCCCCGCCGACATCGCTCGTTTGCAGCGTTACCAGCAGGCCAGCGCCTACCTGCAGGCGCTGAACTGAGTTTCAGCCGCAGGCCTTGAGGTTCACCGGGCCGACGAACTCGTTGCCGCGGCCCATCACGCAGGCCACGCGCTGGTTGCGCTGAAGCTCCCAGGCCTGGGCGGGGTAGGTCTTGTTCCAGGCTTCATACAACTGCCGGTCCTGCTTGGACAGGCGCAGGTTGTACTGCTTGCTCATGTAGAAATAAGTACGCGCGATCATTCCGCGAATGGAAGGCCGCGGCATGACCTTTTTCGCTTTGAAATCGACCTGGGTCAGGCATGAGCCATATTGCCCGGCCTGCTCCGGCAGCCAGCCGAAGCTGAAGTTGCTGCGGTCGCCATTCACCTCGCCGATGCTCGGCACCAGGTTGTGCAGGTCGGCCTCGGCGCGCTGATAGACCGTATCGTTGCGTGAGCAATTCTTGCGCCCGCCATCCTGCCAGCATTGGCGCTGATGGCCGATCTGCCAGGCCGGAACGATATGTTCCCATTCAATGCGTGATGCCCGGTTGGCGTTCTTGCGCGGTACATAACCACAGCCGGCCAGGTCGACTTTGTTGCCGGTGTACTTGCAGCCGCAATAGAACTCGGTGGACTGCGGCGCATACAGGCGCCAGGCGACTTTCTTGGCTTCGGTAAAGGTGCGTGGTGCGTCGGCTTGGGCGCTGATACTGAACAACAGGCAGGTAGCTGCCAATACAGTGAATCTCATCCGGGTCAGTCTTCCTTCGGCACAGTCCAGAACAACTGCACACCGCCGTCATCACGGTGGGCGAGGGTAACGTTGTCGTTCTCGGCAATTTCTTCGAGCAGGGTTTCCCAGTCGGAGGTCGATTCATGTTCGAGGCGGAAGATCAGTGCGGCCCTGGCGCGCTGCGCGGTAGGTGCGTTGATGATTTTCTGGATCCGGACGCCCAGTTGCTCATAGCTGCTGACAGACATGGATGCTGAGGATGAGGTGGCCACGAAAGTGTTTCCCTTGTTTTTGCTGTATGCGCATACAGTATTTTACTGTAAGGCATTTCGCAACAGATCGTCAGTTAAAGAGCGCATGTGACCGCGCCGCGCCATGTTTGCTGCGCAGTGGTGAAAATAAATTCAGAGGGTTTTCGAGGGTCGGCTGTTCTTCGCGGAACTGGCCTTCGGATGGCTTCTTTGCGGGGTTGGAACTCGGCTTCAGTTTCGGAAAGCCGAACGCTTGTAACAAATTGTTCGGTTTTCCGACAGGGTTGAGCGACAATTCCGAAACTCTCGTGCCTGCCTCACGCGTTTCGGCGAATTTGACAAGGCCATATTGCATTCGCATAGTTGGCTATCGCAAACGTTTGCTATCTCATAAAAATCACGACTTATCGCAGCCGGTGTGCAGACCGGCGGAACTGAAAGCATGGCAACCATTAAAGATGTAGCGGCGCTGGCCGGTATTTCCTACACCACCGTGTCCCACGTGCTGAACAAGACCCGGCCGGTCAGCGAACCTGTACGGCTGAAAGTCGAAGCGGCAATCGCCGAGCTCGATTACGTGCCCAGCGCCGTGGCGCGCTCACTCAAGGCCCGGAGCACGGCCACCATCGGCCTGCTGGTGCCCAATAGCGTCAACCCGTATTTTGCCGAGCTTGCCCGTGGCATCGAGGATGCCTGCGAGCGTAACGGTTATTGCGTGATCCTCTGCAACTCCGATGACAACCCGCAAAAGCAGCGCAGCTACCTCCGCGTGTTGCTGGAAAAACGCGTCGACGGCCTGGTCGTCGCTTCAGTGGGCGAGGAGCGTGACCTGCTCGACAGCCTGGCCTCCGTGCGCACGCCAATGGTGATCGTTGACCGCGCGCTGGACGGCGTGGATGCCGATCTGGTGCGGATCGATCATGAGCAGGGCGCTTATCTGGCGACTCGCCATCTGCTTGATTTGGGGCATGTAGATATTGCCTGTATCAATGGCCCGGCCAATACCAGCGTCGCCAAATTGCGCCTTGCGGGTTTTCGTCGAGCCCTGCGGGAGGCGGGTGTAGGGCTGCGTGACGGGCGGGTACTGGATGGTGACTTCACCAGTCTTGGCGGGTATGAGGCCGCGGCCCAATTGCTGAGTCGGGACCGGCCTACTGCCATTTTCGCCGCTAACGATTTGATGGGTATAGGTGTGTTGCGAGCAGCCGCGGAGCGCAGCATCAGTGTCCCCGGCGAGCTGTCGGTGATTGGATTCGACGATATCCAGATGTGCCCGTACGTGTATCCGGCACTGACCACTGTCGGGCAGTCCATTCGCGAGCTGGGGGAAATGGCTGCGGCGTTACTGCTGCGGCGTATTGTTGGGTCGGGTTCTGCGGCATTGGAGCAGCGCATCATTGCGCCGAAAATCGTTCTGCGCGAGTCGACCGGGCCGAGTCCGGACTTGTTCAGTGGTTGAGGGCTTGTCATGCACGCGAAGGTAGTAGTGGTCGGAAGTCTCAACATGGATCTGGTCACGCGTGCTGAGCGCCTGCCGCGAGCGGGCGAGACGCTGGCGGGGGAGTCGTTCGAGACGGTGCCAGGCGGCAAGGGCGCCAATCAGGCGGTAGCGGCGGCGCGGCTGGGTGCGTCGGTGGCGATGGTCGGTTGTGTTGGTGACGATGCCTATGGCCAACAGTTGCGCGGTGCGTTGCTGACGGAGGGCATTGACTGTCTGGCGGTGGAGGTGGCGGCCGGTGTGTCCAGTGGTGTTGCCCTGATCATGGTGGATGCGGCCAGCCAGAACACCATTGTTGTTATCGCTGGGGGCAATGGCCGGCTGCTGCCGGCCTCGGTCCAGCGTTTCGAGGCTTTATTACGCGACGCTGAGGTGATTGTTTGCCAGATGGAGGTCCCGCCGCAGACGGTTGAGTATGTGCTGGCGCGCGGGCGTGCATTGGGGAAGGCGGTGATTCTCAATCCGGCTCCGGTCAAAGGCCCCTTGCCGGTGGAGTGGTTCGCCACTATCGACTACCTGATTCCGAATGAAAGCGAGGCGTCGGCGTTGACCGGCTTGCCGGTGGACGACCTGCCGTCGGCACAAGCGGCGGCCGATCACCTTATCGCGCTCGGCGCGGGCAAGGTCATCGTCACTCTTGGGGCGCAGGGTGCGCTGCTCGTCAGCGGGGAGGGCAGTGAGCATTTTCCCGCCCCGGTCGTGGCGGCGGTGGATACCACAGCGGCGGGGGATACCTTCGTTGGTGGTTTTGCCGCGGCATTGGCGCAGGGGCGGAGCGAGCGCGAGGCGATTGTCTTCGGTCAGCGGGCCGCAGCGATTTCCGTCACTCGTCCCGGCGCGCAACCGTCGATTCCTTCGCTGGCTGAGGTCGGGAATTTGTAACCTGGGTTACGGGTGCCCGGCAGCGGTGTCATGCCGGTAGCGTTCGAACACTTGGTCGACGAACCCGCGGGCGGCGTCGCTGCCCATTTCCTTGACCAGCAGGTCGAGTGCAATGAGGGTCAATTCTTCCGCTGTGCCCGGGCTGTAGGCGCTCTGGCCTTCGGGCCATTTCACCTTGATGTCGGCATCGATGCTGTGGCTGGTCATGGAGTTCTCGAAACGGCCCGTACTGTTGAGGGGGGAAACGCTGGGCCACTGGCGTTTCGGCAAGGCATGGTCGCAAGCCTTCAGTTAATCATGTCCGCTCGCGCGCGGCTCTGCGACTTAGGCATAACGATGGCGGCGTGGCAAACTAACGGTATTTTCGTTGGCAGGAAAGCACTATGCAGATCGACCTGAACGACCCGAACCAGTTCACTCTGGAGCAGGTGCGCCAATTGATCGCCAGTGGCAACGGCGCGATCCACAATCAACTGCGGGTCGATCGTGCCGGGCATGCCTGGCTCTCCAATGTGGTGGGTGGCGCGCAACTTGATGGTCTGTTGTTTCGTCTGGAAACCTGGTCCGCCGGATCGGGTTGCGTAGGAAGTGTGGCTGCGGAGGACGAGCGTTGGGTTCAGCAGGTATTCAAGGCGCTGCGGGACAACTGGCCTACGCCCGCAAGCGACTACATCGACCTGTACTGAGAGCTGTCATGGCGCAAAATCCGGACACTATTGGCATTTCCCCTTCAAGAACGAGTCAGGCAGACTGACCCGCTTTGCAACAACTGGCATCAAGTGCTGTCGGATCCGGCAGCATTCCCGTATCCCTAAGGAGGATTCATGTTCCCCATGCGTGCATCATTGGTGAGCCTGCTGGCTGCCGTCATTCTGGTCGGTTGCAGCAGTGGTGGTACTGCGTCGAAAGCGCCTGAAGTTGCTGCTGCACCTAATCAGGACGGTCGTTGTGAGGCCAGTGGCGCAGCATTCGCCGTGGGCAAGCCGGCTTCTGCCGAGCTGCTGGAGCAGGCGCGCAAGGCGAGCGGCGCGCAGTTGGCCCGCGTGCTCAAGCCGGACGATGCCGTGACGCTTGAGTACCGCTCCGAGCGCTTGAACCTTCACGCTGATGAAAAAGGGGTGATTGCTCGCGTCAATTGCGGCTGATCCCGAATTGCGGACACAAAAAACCCGTCGCAAGCGACGGGTTTTTCAATTCGGCAGAGTTATTACTCTGGACGAACCTGTGCAGCCTGCATGCCCTTCTGGCCTTTTTCGGCTACGAAGGATACGGTCTGACCTTCTTTCAGCGACTTGAAGCCGTCGCTTTCGATGGCCTTGAAGTGTACGAACAAGTCGTCGCCGCCACCTTGTGGAGTGATGAAGCCGAAGCCTTTTTCATCGTTGAACCATTTGACAGTGCCGGTTTGGCGATTGGACATGGGTGTATCTCCAGGAATCTTGATTTTTTTCAGTAGTGCGGTGTCGCCGAGAGCCACAGGGTGCACCCCGACATCATAGTCTAATTCTCAGCGTGTGGTGACTTTTAGCTTCAGCTAATGCTGATCTGGCGCAAATATTTGAAAGAATCGGCCTCATTACTTCGGCGCGCATGCCGTTTTCACGGCGTTTTGGGCGCGGCTGATCAATTGCGGGTCCACGCCAGTCTTGCTATCCAGTTGCAGGATTTCCTCGGTGGTAAAGTTCTTCTCGATGGCATTTGCGCCACATTTGCAGTGCTGATCGGCTTGCGTGAGGCTGACTCCCTGCCCTTTAGCAGCCTCTACGCATTGGTCCATGTAGTCGCCTTTCTTGCCAGCGGGCCACGAACCGGCATTGGCCCCCACAGGAAGCATCATGGCTCCGGCGGCAGCCAGGGCCAGAAGAGTCTGAAATCGCATAACCAGGCACTCCTTGGTAATCGGGTCTCATGAAGAGTAGGTCGCTTCAGTCACTCTGAGCGGAAAAAATCCGCAGGAGTTCACTCCCGAGGTCTTTTTCCAAATATTTCCGCTTGTTGGCTGTCCAGTCCGTCGTCTGCGCTGATGCTTGTGCTAGCATGCCGGGCGCGGGATAGCTGAACGCTTGCCCCGCATTTATTTCTGTTCCAGTCACTCTGGTTCGTTCCCCTGGCAGGCATCCGACTTCTGCCACTGTGAGGCAGGCTTTCCGTCAGGAAAGACAGGGGCGAATCGCGTACTGGCTCATCCCAACCCACGTGACCTTTGGTAGGGGTCACCACTAGGAGAGGAGGCGCCATGCCCGTAATTACTCTTCCCGATGGCAGTCAACGTACGTTCGACAAGGCGGTTACCGTCGCTGAGGTCGCCGCATCCATTGGTGCCGGTCTGGCCAAGGCTACTGTGGCCGGCAAGGTCGACGGCAAGCTGGTCGACGCGTGCGACCTGATCGAACACGATGCCCGTCTGCAAATCATTACGCCCAAGGACGAAGAGGGGCTGGAAATCATTCGCCACTCGTGCGCCCACCTGGTCGGCCATGCGGTCAAGCAGTTGTACCCGACGGCAAAAATGGTGATCGGTCCGGTCATCGACGAAGGCTTCTATTACGACATTGCGTACGAGCGTCCCTTCACGCCTGAAGATATGGCGGCGATCGAACAGCGTATGCAGCAGTTGATCGACACCGACTACGACGTCATCAAGAGGGTCACCCCGCGTGCCGAGGTGATCGAAGTGTTCAAGGCTCGCGGCGAAGACTACAAGCTGCGCCTGGTCGAGGACATGCCGAATGAACAGGCCATGGGCCTGTACTACCACGAAGAATACGTCGACATGTGCCGTGGCCCGCACGTGCCGAATACCCGCTTCCTCAAGTCGTTCAAGCTGACCAAGCTGTCTGGCGCCTACTGGCGCGGTGATGCCAAGAACGAACAGCTGCAGCGCGTCTATGGCACTGCCTGGGCGGACAAGAAGCAGCTGGCGGCGTACATCCAGCGTATTGAAGAAGCCGAAAAGCGCGATCACCGCAAGATCGGCAAGCGCCTCGGCTTGTTCCATCTCCAGGAAGAAGCGCCGGGCATGGTGTTCTGGCACCCGAACGGCTGGACCCTGTACCAGGTTCTGGAGCAGTACATGCGCCAGATCCAGCGTGAAAACGGTTATCTGGAGATCAAGACGCCGCAAGTGGTTGATCGCAGCCTGTGGGAAAAGTCCGGTCACTGGGCCAACTACGCCGACAACATGTTCACCACTCAGTCGGAAAACCGCGATTACGCGGTCAAGCCGATGAACTGCCCGTGCCACGTGCAGGTGTTCAACCAGGGTCTGAAAAGCTACCGTGAGCTGCCGCTGCGCCTGGCCGAATTCGGTGCTTGCCACCGTAACGAGCCCTCGGGTGCACTGCATGGCATCATGCGCGTGCGTGGCTTTACCCAGGATGACGCGCATATTTTCTGCACCGAAGAGCAGATGCAGACCGAATCGGCGGCATTCATCAAGCTGACGATGGACGTCTATTCCGACTTCGGCTTCCAGGACATTCAGCTCAAGCTGTCCACTCGTCCGGAAAAACGTGTTGGCTCCGACGAGCTGTGGGATCGTGCCGAGGCTGCGCTGGCCGCCGCGCTGGACAACGCTGGTCTGCCGTTTGATCTGCAGCCGGGCGAAGGTGCTTTCTACGGTCCGAAGATCGAGTTCTCGCTCAAGGATTGCCTGGGTCGTGTCTGGCAGTGCGGTACGCTGCAACTGGACTTCAACCTGCCGATCCGCTTGGGCGCGGAGTACGTTTCCGAAGACAACGGTCGCAAACATCCCGTCATGTTGCACCGAGCCATTCTCGGTTCGTTCGAGCGCTTCGTCGGTATTCTCATCGAGCACTATGAAGGTGCGTTCCCGGCTTGGCTCGCGCCAACCCAGGCGGTGATCATGAACATCACCGACAAGCAGGCCGAATTCGCTCAAAAAGTGGAAAAAACCCTCACTGAAAGCGGATTCCGTGCCAAGTCTGACTTGAGAAATGAGAAGATCGGCTTTAAAATCCGCGAGCATACCTTGCTCAAGGTTCCCTATCTCTTGGTTATCGGAGATCGGGAAGTCGAAACGCAAACTGTCGCTGTGCGTACCCGTGAAGGTGCTGACCTGGGCTCTATGCCCGTCGCACAGTTCGCGGACTTGCTTGCGCAAGCGGTTTCCCGGCGTGGTCGCCAAGATTCGGAGTAATTACTATTAAGCGTGAAATGAGACAGGATAAACGAACTGCACCGAAGGCCCCGATCAACGAGAATATCTCGGCACGCGAGGTTCGGTTAATTGGTGCTGACGGCGAGCAGATTGGCATCGTCTCGATTGATGAAGCGCTTCGTATCGCTGAAGAAGCGAAGCTGGATCTGGTAGAAATTTCTGCAGACGCGGTACCGCCCGTCTGCAAGGTCATGGACTACGGCAAGCACCTCTTCGAGAAGAAGAAGCAAGCCAACGAGGCCAAGAAAAACCAGAAGCAGATTCAGATTAAAGAAATCAAGTTTCGTCCAGGGACGGAAGAAGGGGATTACCAGGTAAAACTACGCAACCTGGTACGTTTCCTTAGTGATGGGGACAAGGCCAAGATTTCCTTGAGATTTCGTGGTCGTGAGATGGCTCACCAGGAGCTGGGCATGGAACTGTTGAAGCGGGTCGAGGTTGACCTTGCCGAATACGGTACCGTTGAGCAGCATCCGAAGATGGAAGGACGCCAACTTATGATGGTCATCGCCCCCAAGAAAAAGAAATAACCACCAGGGCACGGCAGGCCTTGCGGTTATGTTTATCCACTGAATGCGGAGTATCCGAACATGCCAAAAATGAAAACCAAAAGCGGTGCCGCGAAGCGTTTCCTGAAAACTGCTTCCGGCTTCAAGCACAAGCACGCTTTCAAGAGCCACATCCTGACCAAAATGTCGACCAAGCGTAAACGTCAACTGCGTGGTAGCAGCTTGCTGCACCCGTCGGACGTTGCAAAAGTCGAGCGCATGCTGCGCGTACGTTAATTTCGGTCAAAGATAGAGGAAGTTACTCATGGCTCGTGTAAAGCGTGGCGTCATCGCTCGTAAGCGTCACAAGAAAATTCTGAAACTGGCTAAAGGTTACTACGGTGCACGCTCGCGCGTATTCCGTGTTGCCAAGCAAGCGGTCATCAAGGCGGGCCAATACGCCTACCGCGACCGTCGTCAGAAAAAACGTCAGTTCCGCGCTCTGTGGATCGCCCGTATCAACGCTGGTGCTCGTATCAACGGTCTGTCCTACAGCCGTCTGATCGCCGGTCTGAAAAAGGCGTCCATCGAGATCGACCGTAAGGTTCTGGCTGATCTGGCAGTGAACGAAAAAGCGGCGTTTGCTGCGATTGTCGAGAAAGCTAAAGCCGTTCTGGCTTAAGTACCCACGACAATCATTCGCCGCTGAATCCGGCGGCGAATGTTAAACGTCATAAATAGGGGAAGAGCCTGTAAGCTCTTCCCCTATTTCGTATCTGGAGTCTGTACATGGAAAACCTGGATGCGCTGGTCTCTCAAGCCCTGGAGGCTGTGGAGCGCGCCGAAGACATCAATGCCCTGGAGCAGATCCGGGTTCAATTCCTTGGCAAGAAAGGCGAGCTGACCCAGGTGATGAAGACCCTGGGCAACCTGCCTGCTGAAGAGCGTCCGAAAGTCGGCGCCCTGATCAACGATGCCAAGGAACGCGTTACCGAAGTGCTCAATGCGCGCAAGACCGCCTTCGAAGAAGCCGAGCTCAGCGCTCGCCTGGCGGCTGAGTGCATTGACGTGACCTTGCCGGGCCGTGGCCAGACCTCCGGTGGTTTGCACCCGATCACCCGTACCCTCGAGCGCATCGAGCAGTTCTTCACCCATATCGGCTACGGCATTGCCGAAGGCCCTGAGGTCGAAGACGACTATCACAACTTCGAAGCGCTCAACATTCCCGGCCACCACCCGGCGCGGGCAATGCATGACACCTTCTATTTCAATGCGAACATGCTGCTGCGTACCCACACCTCGCCGGTGCAGGTGCGGACCATGGAGTCCTCGCAGCCGCCAATTCGTATCGTCTGCCCGGGCCGCGTCTATCGTTGCGACTCGGACCTGACGCACTCGCCGATGTTCCACCAGGTCGAAGGCCTGCTGGTCGATCGCGACATCAATTTCGCCGACCTCAAAGGCACCATCGAAGAGTTCCTGCGGGTGTTCTTCGAAAAAGAACTGGCGGTACGTTTCCGTCCTTCGTTCTTCCCCTTCACCGAGCCTTCGGCTGAAGTCGATATCCAGTGTGTGATGTGCAGTGGCAAAGGCTGCCGCGTCTGCAAGCAGACCGGCTGGCTGGAAGTCATGGGCTGCGGCATGGTTCACCCGAACGTGCTGCGCATGTCTGGCATCGACCCCGAAGAGTTCTCGGGCTTCGCCTTCGGCATGGGCGCCGAGCGCCTGGCCATGCTGCGTTACGGCGTCAACGATTTGCGCCTGTTCTTCGACAACGACTTGCGGTTCCTTGCGCAATTTCGCTAGGTCGCGCACCCGTAACGAATCTTTCAGGAGAGCAGGATGAAATTCAGTGAAAAATGGCTGCGCGGTTGGGTCAACCCGCAGGTTTCCCGTGACGAGCTGGTAGCTCGCCTGTCGATGGCCGGACTTGAGGTCGACAGCGTGACTCCGGCCGCTGGCCAATTCAGCGGTATCGTGGTGGGCGAGGTGCTGAGCACCGAGCAGCATCCAGATGCCGACAAGCTGCGCGTTTGCCAGGTGAGCAACGGCAGTGAAACCTTCCAGGTCGTGTGTGGTGCACCAAACGTGCGCCCAGGCCTGAAAATCCCGTTCGCCATGATCGGCGCCGAACTGCCTGGCGACTTCAAGATCAAGAAGGCCAAACTGCGCGGCGTCGAGTCCAACGGCATGCTGTGCTCGGCTTCCGAACTGCAGATCAGCGACGACAATGACGGTCTGCTGGAACTGGCGGCTGATGCTCCGGTTGGTCAGGACATTCGTGAATACCTGGACCTGGATGACGCCAGCATCGAGGTCGACCTGACCCCGAACCGTGGTGATTGTCTTTCCCTGGCGGGTCTGGCACGTGAAGTTGGCGCGCTGTATGCCGCTCCGGTCACCCGTCCAGTCGTTCCTGTTGTGGCGGCGGTCCATGATGAGGTCCGTCCGGTCGACGTGCTGGCGCCAGCCGCTTGCCCACGTTACCTGGGGCGAGTGATTCGCAACGTCGACCTGTCGCGTCCGACCCCGCTGTGGATGATTGAACGCCTGCGTCGCGCCGACGTTCGCAGCATCGACGCCGCTGTCGACATCACCAACTACGTGATGCTCGAGCTGGGTCAGCCGCTGCACGCTTTCGATCTCGCCGAAATCAACGGTGGCATTCGCGTGCGCATGGCTGAAGAGGGTGAGAAGCTGGTTCTGCTGGATGGTCAGGAAGTCACCTTGCGTGCCGACACCCTGGTCATCGCAGACCACAGCCGTGCCCTGGCCATTGCGGGTGTGATGGGTGGCGAGCACAGCGGCGTGTCCGCTACAACGCGTGACATTTTCCTGGAAAGTGCGTTCTTCGAGCCGATTTCGGTTGCTGGCAAGGCTCGTTCCTACGGCCTGCACACCGATGCCTCGCACCGTTACGAGCGCGGCGTTGACTCGCAACTGGCTCGCGAAGCCATGGAGCGTGCGACTGGCCTGCTGCTTGAAATCGTCGGTGGTGAAGCCGGCCCGGTCATCGAGACACTGAGCGAGCAGCACCTGCCACAGGTTGCGCCGATCACTCTGCGTGCCGAGCGGGTGACCCAGATGCTGGGCATGGAAATGCCTGATGCTGAAGTTGAGCAACTGCTCAACGCGCTGGGCCTGAAAACCACCGCCGGAGAAGGGCAGTGGCAGGTCGAAGTGCCAAGTCACCGCTTTGATATCAGCCTGGAAGTCGACCTGATCGAAGAGCTGGGTCGCCTGTACGGTTACAACCGCCTGCCGGTTCGCTACCCGCAAGCGCGTCTTGCTCCGCAGGCTCGCGCGGAGTCCCGCAGCGAGCTGCCAATCTTGCGCCGTCTGTTGGTTGCCCGTGGCTATCAAGAAGCGATCACCTATAGCTTCATCGATCCGAAGCTGTTCGAACTTTTCAGCCCTGGCGTCGAGCCGCTGCTGCTGGCCAACCCGATCTCCAACGACATGGCGGCCATGCGTGCGTCCCTGTGGCCGGGTCTGGTCAAGGCGTTGCAGCACAACCTGAACCGCCAGCAGGATCGCGTGCGTCTGTTCGAGAGCGGTCTGCGTTTCGTTGGTCAGCTCGACGGTCTGCAACAGCAGCCGATGCTGGCAGGTGTGGTGTGCGGTAGTCGCCTGCCGGAAGGTTGGGCAAATGGTCGCGATGGCATCGATTTCTTCGACGTGAAAGCGGATGTGGAAGCGCTGCTGAGCTCGTCGGGTTCGTTGGGTGACTTCACCTTCGTTGCCGGCAAGCATCCTGCGCTGCATCCTGGCCAGACCGCACGCATCGAGCGCAATGGTCATGAAGTGGGTTATCTGGGTGCGCTGCATCCTGAGCTGGTCAAGACTCTCGGCCTGGACCGTACTGTCTACGTCTTCGAGCTGGTGCTGGATGAAGTAGTGGAAGGGCGACTGCCGAAATTCCACGAACTGTCCAAGTTCCCGGAAGTGCGTCGTGACTTGGCCCTGGTGGCAGGTCGTGATGTGGCGTCGAACACCGTCCTGGAAGTTATCCGTGATAACGCGGGTGAGTGGCTCACGGACCTCAGGCTGTTTGATGTCTATCAGGGAAAAGGCATTGATCCTGATAGAAAAAGCCTGGCCGTCGGCTTGACCTGGCAGCATCCATCGCGCACTCTTAACGACGATGAGGTGAATGCCACTACCCAGAATATCCTCACCTCGCTCGAACAAAGGTTGAACACCACGTTAAGGAAATAGCGGATGGGTGCTCTGACGAAAGCTGAGATGGCAGAACGGCTGTACGAGGAGCTGGGCCTGAACAAGCGAGAGGCCAAGGAATTGGTCGAGCTGTTCTTTGAGGAAATCAGGCACGCTCTTGAAGACAACGAGCAGGTCAAATTGTCCGGTTTCGGCAATTTCGACCTGCGCGACAAGCGCCAGCGTCCGGGACGCAACCCGAAAACGGGTGAAGAAATCCCGATCACTGCACGTCGCGTCGTCACCTTTCGTCCAGGGCAGAAACTGAAGGCCCGGGTTGAGGCTTATGCTGGAACCAAGCCATAACGACGAACTCCCGCCTATCCCGGGAAAACGCTACTTCACCATTGGTGAAGTGAGTGAGCTTTGTGCGGTAAAACCGCACGTGCTGCGTTACTGGGAGCAGGAGTTTCCTCAGCTCAACCCGGTCAAGCGCCGTGGAAACCGTCGCTATTATCAGCGCCAGGATGTGCTGATGATCCGTCAGATCCGCGCCTTGCTGTACGACCAGGGCTTCACCATCGGCGGTGCGCGCTTGCGGCTGTCCAGTGATGAGGCCAAGGACGACACCACCCAATACAAACAACTGATCCGGCAGATGATTGCCGAGCTGGAAGATGTGCTGGTGGTTCTGAAGAAGTAATCCTGAGTTGAATGCGGAAGGTGTTGTGAAAAATAATCCTTCCAAAATTCAAAAGGTTAAGGTAGATTCTTCATCGTTCTCAGCAGTATCGAGAGCATCGTCGGGGCGTAGCGCAGCCCGGTAGCGCACTTGCATGGGGTGCAAGGGGTCGAGTGTTCGAATCACTCCGTCCCGACCAAAATACCTCAATAAAAAGGCCAGTTCTTATCGAACTGGCCTTTTTGTTTTCAGAGACTTTGTGAGCCTGAGCCGTTTCAGCGTCAGCCAAGAACCTTGACGAACTCTCCGACGACCTTGTAGCTCGACAGCAGATCATCCTTCAACTCGATCGTTTCGAACGCCGTGTCGTAGGACCTTGGGATCAACAAGATCCTGCTGTGGCGCCAGCCACTTTCATCCTCTGCTTTGACGCTCTGGTACTCCTTGACGGTGTAGTGAGCGCCACCCGCTTCATCTTGCTGCTCCACCAGGACGATCTTGCCATTGCGGCTTCCGCCACTTTCCAGGCGAAACAGGCAAGTGGCCCCGTCCGCAATGATGGTGTTCATGGACTCGCCAACGACCGTGCAGGCGAAATAGCTGTCGTCTAGTCCGGGTTGTTCAACAACCTCAATCCATTTCTCTGGCTCGGCCTCTTGAGCCTCGCTGAAACCTCCAGCGGCGGCGTGCAGATTGTATAAAGGCACGGCGTTTACATAAGGAACCAGCGTCTCTGGTTTCTTGACCAGTTGGATCGGCTGGTGGGCCGGGACATGTTGTGCCAGGTAGTCGCGCAGGTCCTTATTGCATGCGTAAACGAACGTGCCCCTGATGCCACGGAGCATGATGGTTTTATAGATATTGAGGATGTATTTCTTCAGTGCGGCAGGGTGCTTGATGCCGTTCTTTCCGTTCTTGTCGAAGTACTGTTTCGCATCGATGGTGATTTCGCCGCGTTCTTTGTCGAAGCCGATCTCGTTTCCGAAAATGATTGCTGCGTAGTTCAGGTCATAGCCTTGGGTCGTGTGGATGCAACCCACCTCCATTTCGGAGTTCTTGGCGTTGATCCAATCGGTATTTTTGCTATTCCAGCGCAACTGGATGCCTTCGATTTCGATATCGAACGCGTTGCTGTCTTTCTTGGACGCCCATGGCCAGGAGTAGCCAGCGATCAGTCGGGAGAGACCGAACTGGCGGTTTCTGTCCTGGGTAACCCGGATCATCTCGGCGATGCTGTCGAACAAGACCAGTTCGTAGTTCTTCGGAGAGAACAGGTTCCCCGCTGGCAGATCGACGTTCAACAGGTTGTTCAGAAACGTTACATACGGATTTCCCGCGCGAACACGGAACTGCGACACCAGTTTCTGAACTTGCGTCGTGCCAAGTGCTTTCAACTGGGCGAAGTCTTCAGCGTTGGCATCCGACGGTTTGACTGACTGGCTTTCGTCGTAGAAGAAGATGGCTTTGCCGGCTTGCTTGCAAACCCAATGCACTTCGCTGCAGGTGTGCTTATCGAATCCCAGTGCTTCGGACGCTTTGTCGAATGCACCGAAGTACGAACCCAGATTGACCCGTTTGCGCAGGCGGTGGGACTCATCCACAAGGACAATGTCGTAGGCCTGATTGGCCAGCTCAGACGGGCCAATGACCATCTTGGGATCAAGCCCTGCAACGTTCTTGAAGGCTTTCTTCAGGGTCTGCCTGAACGACGCCATGGGCACGACCAGCGCCATTTTCGGCGTTCCAAAGCGCAGCTTCAGACGCACTAGCAGATCACGTAATTCGGCTTCTTCAGCATCGAAATCATGAAGATTCAGCCTGTCGACATCGGATTGAAGGAGCTTGAACAGGAAAATCGCCAGGATGGATTTTCCGGTTCCCGCGCCGCCCTGAATAATCAGGGTCTTGGTGTTTTCATCCAGCAGGGCATGAAGAATGCCGAGCAGCCCTTGGCGTTGATCGGACGAAAGTGATTTGTAGGGCGAGTATTTGAACAAGTCCGAGTTGTCGATGGACTCCAGGGAGTGTTGCACCAGGCCGTCGCCACGCAGCGTGTTCCAGGTCTCCTTGAAGATCTCGGTGTACAGCTCGTTTCGCTGGTAGTAGTTGTGATCCACCAGACCAAGGTTGCTGTTGAGCAGCGAATACTTGCCGTCTGCGGCGATGTATTTGATCAGCGTGGATTCAATGTCGAGGGTCGCCGACTTGTTGAAGCGGTCACTGCTGATCAGGTGAACCGAGCGAAGCAGGTTTTTCTCGTCGTGCTTCAGGTGAGCATTCATTCGCGTGAGCGTATCGGTGGTTTCACCGATATACGCCTGCTTTCTGGCTTCGTCGCTGAGGATGTAGACCAGCGGCCAGTAGCCGGCCGCGTAGGCGTTGCCGCGGATATCCTGTTCCAGGGCTTTTCGAGAGAAGGTGTAGCGGTTCACTTCAACAAGGTGTTTTGTACTCATAGCTCCGTGTACTTCTTGGCAGTTCCTTTGGCCTTGCTTACCGGGTACTTGCTGTCATTCAGTTTGATCTTGTCCAGGATAATCTGCTGCACGTCCAGGTCATACGCATCGGCCAGCAGCAGGGCATAGGCAAACACATCGGCCAATTCTTCCTTGACCTTCTCGACGTTCGCTTCTTCAGCGGACTTCCACAGGAAAACCTCCAGCAACTCGCTCGACTCGATGCTCAAGGCCAGCGCCAGGTCCTTGGGGTTGTGGAATTTCTTCCAGTCCCGCGCATTACGGAACTCCCGCAGTTTTTTCAGTGCCTCTTCCATAATTCAGTCTTGCCGAGAGAGAAATGCGGCCATGATTGCTCACGAAACACAGCGAAACAAGGCTATGGGAAACGCTCGCCAGGATAATCCCGAGTTGACGCGTAGGCTTTTATGAATGAGCCTGTCTCCCGAATCACCCGTTTGCGCACCTTCAGCTTGCCCTCCTGTAATTTAGATAATATGTTAATAAAAAAATAACCCACCGGAGGCACCATGTTCCTGCCATCGAGCGAGCAGATTGGATTCGAACGCTGGTGCCACTCCTTGCGTAGCATCTGCGGCAATTTCAGTACCCTGCCTTCCAGTCTCACCCGTCACTTCATCGGCGAAATCCACAGCCAGACCATTGGCGCACTGGATACCGCGCACATCCGCACGAATGCCCGGTTGATCAGCCGCGAGCTGATCGGCGTAGACAGCGATGACAGTCATTGCTTCCTCATCTACCAACGCAGCGGTCGCCAGCGGATCCGCCAGGCCGGCATGGAAGTGGAACTGGGCCCGGAGGACATCGCGCTGGTGGACTCGGCGCGGTTGTTCGAGATCGAGCCGCTGGGGCTGGTGGAGAATGTCTCGGTGCATCTCTCCCGGGATATCGTCACTCGCCAGTTCAAGGGCGATAACCTCTTCGGAAAACTCTCACGAAATAATGTCTCCAGTCGCATGGTGCGCTCGCTGGTGCAGTCGATCGGCATGCTCGGCGACGGCGCCGCCAATGGCGAGGATGGCCAGGCGATCCAGAGTGCGCTGGTGAGTCTGGTGCTGCCGGCGATGTCGGGCCAGGCAGAAGGGCAGGAGCATCTGCTGCAGAGCAATAGCCTGTTTTCCACCGCCCTGAGACTGGTGGATGAGTCGCTGCAGGATATCGACCTCGGGCCGGCCTATCTTGCCGATCAGTTGCACACCTCGGTGCGCAGCCTTTACCGATTGTTCGAAGAGCACGGTGAAAGTGTGTCGCGCTATATCCTTCGCACGCGCCTGAGCAAAGTGGCCCATGACCTGTGCAGCCATCCCTTGCGCAGCCAGTCGATCACGCAGATCGCCTTCAAGTGGGGCTTTGTCGATGTGGCCCATTTCAGCCGGGCGTTCAAGCGTCAGTTCGATGTTTCGCCCCGCGATTACCGGGCCCATGCCTTTCAGGAGTGAGCCCTTCGTTACTGGCAGAAAATGCCAACTGGATTGGCGGTCACAGTCAAGCGCAGCCCTCCCGCAAAACTTCTAATACTCCTACATAGCGCAAGCTCTGCTATTGCGTGACCCGCGGGGGCGGCCTGCCTCGCGGGTTCATAAAAACAATAATGCGTCGCTGGAGTCCGAAACACATGAAAACCCTCTTTCTGCTGGCGGGTCTCCCGTTATTGCTGTCCTCCTTGCATGCCTCGGCTGTGGACAGCACGCACCCTGCCCAGGTCGATGCGAAACGCCTGACAAACGCCAATCTCGAACCCGGCAACTGGATGAGCCACGGTCGTACCTACGACGAGCAACGCTATAGCCCGCTCAATGCCGTCAACGACAAGAACGTCAGTCAGCTCGGCATGGCGTGGACCACGCGCCTGGATATCGATAGCGGCACCGAAGCCACGCCACTGGTGGTCGACGGAGTCATGTACACCACCGGCGCCTTCAGCATCGTCTATGCGATGAACGCGGCCACCGGCGAAATGCTGTGGAAATACGATCCGAAAGTCCCGCCCGAAAACCTCAGTCAGGGCTGCTGCGGTCCGGTCAACCGCGGTGTTGCGGTGTGGAACGGCAAGGTTTACGTCGGCAGCTTCGACGGTCGATTGATCGCTCTGGATGCAGCCAGCGGCAAGGAAGTCTGGTCGGTGGACACCATCCTCGACCGCTCCAAGAGTTATTCCATCACCGGCGCTCCGCGCATCGTCAAAGGCAAGGTGCTGATCGGCAACGGCGGCGCCGAGTTCGGCGTGCGCGGCTATGTCACCGCCTACGACGCCGAGACCGGCAAGGAAGCCTGGCGTTTCTACACCGTGCCGGGTGATCCCAAGCTGCCGCCGGAAAACCCGGCCATGGCCATGGCTCTCAAGACCTGGACCGGTGACGGCTGGGTGAAGTGGGGCGGTGGCGGCACGGCCTGGGACTCCATGGCCTACGACGCGGACCTCGATTTGCTGTACATCGGCACCGGCAACGGTTCGCCGTGGAACTACCAGTTCCGCAGCCAGGGCAAGGGCGACAATCTGTTCGTTTCGTCGATCCTGGCGCTGCGTCCGGACACCGGCGAATACGTCTGGCACTACCAGGTCACCCCGCAGGACCGCTGGGACTACACCGCGACCCAACACATGATCCTTGCCGACATCAAGGTCGACGGCCAGGTCCGCAAGGTGTTGATGCAGGCGCCGAAGAACGGCTTCTTCTATGTGCTGGACCGTACCAACGGCAAGCTGATCTCGGCGAAAAACTATGTGCCGGTGAACTGGGCCAGCGAGATCGACCTGAAGACCGGCCGCCCGGTGCTGACCGGCGCCGCGGACTACTCCAAGGAGCCGAAAGTCGTACAGCCAAGCTTCCTTGGCGGGCACAACTGGCACCCAATGTCCTACAGCCCCAACACCGGTTATGTCTACATCCCGGCCCAGCACACCCTAGCCGAGCTGAAGGCCGCGAAGGAGCCGATGTTCTTCCCGAACAAATCGGTCTTGAACTTCGGACTGGACGTACCTGATCTGCCGGAAGATCCGAAAACCTTCAAGCAGATCCGCGATTCCTGGACCGGTGAGCTGATCGCCTGGGACCCGGTGAAGCAAGCGCCAGCCTGGAAACAGGAATATGCCAGCGCCGGCAATGGCGGCACCCTGGCAACGGGCGGCAATCTGGTATTCCAGGGCACCGCGGACGGTCGGGTGGTGGCCTACAGCGCCGACAAGGGCGAGAAACTCTGGGAGCATCGCGCCAACTCCGGCGTGATGGCCGGACCGATTACCTACACCGTGGGCAACGACCAATATGTGGCGTTTTCCGTAGGTTGGGGTGGGATTCTTCCGCTGCTGACGGGCTCGCTGACCAACAAGGCCAAGGTGCAGTCGGAATCGCGGATTATCGCCTTCAAGCTCGGGGCGAAGGGCGAATTGCCGCCGCCGCGTCAGGCGCCGGTGTTCCCCAATGTTGACCTGGAGTTGACGGCGACCCCCGAGCAACTGGTTCAGGCACGCAGCATGTTCAACGGCCTGTGCGCGGGTTGCCATGGCCTCAACGCGGTCGCCGGCGGCGTGGTCCCGGACCTGCGCTACCTGACCAAGGACAAGCACGCGGCGTTCCCGGCGTTCGTCAGCGGAGCGCTGATCCAGCGCGGCATGCCGAACTTCTCCGACATCCTCAAGCGCGAGGACATGGAGTTGATCCGCCAGTACCTGGTCAAGCGCACCCATGACCTGCAGGCCGACCTGAAAGCCAGCGTCGCGCAGTAAACCCACCGTCACCCAACCTGCCTTGGTGGCCCCTGAAAAGGGGCCGCCCGGGATTCTTCACGCCAACAAAAACAACAACGAGAGTTCCCCATGAAGATCATCAGCCCCTCGATTCTGACGGCCGGCCTGGCTCTGTTCGGCGTCTCCCTGTCCGCCCTGGCCGACGTCAAGCCCGACCCGGGCGACTACACCGCGCTGCCCAAGGGCACCGACGTGGTCGTGCTCTATCAGCAGAACCCGCGTGGTGACAAGGTCTACTCCGGCGGCAAGAAAGTCGCCGACGACCTCGACCTGGACATGACCGTCGGCGTCCTGCGTCTGATCCACTTCACCGATTTCTTCGGCACCGGATACACCTGGGACCCGCAGATCGTCATCCCCTTCGGCCAGCAGGACATCGGCGCCAGCCACAGCAAAACCTCGGGCCTGGGCGACATCACCTTCGGCGGCACCCTGTGGACCATCGGCGACCTGGAGCGCAACGAGCACCTCGGCTGGTCGGTGTTCTTCACCGCGCCAACCGGCAGCGACAAGAACCAGGGCTTCGCCCTCAGCAACAACCGCTGGGCCGTGGACTTCCAGGTGGGCTACATCAAGGGCCTGACCGACAAGATCAGTTGGGACGTGATCGCCGAAGCCGAGTTCTATGACGACCAGCGCTCCACCGACGCGAAAAAGGACACCCTGCTGCAACTGCACAACCACCTGCGCTACAACTTCACCCAGGACACCTATGCCGCCATCAGCTACCGGCACAACTGGGGCGCGCGCGAAACCCTCGACGGCCAGACCCTGGCCACCAGTCGCAACAACGGCACGGTCGGGTTCACCGTCGCGACCATGGTCGGCAAGCAATTGCAGTTGATGGGGCAGGTGATGCACGACACCACGGTGCGTGAAGGGGTGAAGATCGATAATTCGTTGCAGTTCAGGGCGGCGTATTTCTATTGAGTCGGATTGGGGCCGCTTTGCGGCCTCAATTTCCATCAATCTCCTACTTTCGAGTGACCCACCTTAGTACCGCGCACTTCTAACTCCTGCTTAGTAGCCGTATGCCTATCAATTTTCGTATGGTCCGGCCTGACAAGCGTCCAGCCCAGGTGCCAATGCGGAGCCGGCACCCTGGAAAACTTCCTCGCGGGACCCAGTGGAACACTCCATGAAGAACAACGAGCGGCAACGGGCCGCACATCGCCGCGCAGCATTCGGCGCACTCTTGCTGACCACCACCGCCGCCCTGGCGGATTCCTCCGTCGAAGTCGAACCGGTCGAAATCACGGCCACTCGCACCGGTGACCAATGGGCCCAGGCCGCACTGTCGGCCAGCGTCGTTGATGCCGCCGACAGCCGCGGCGACCAGGCACTGACCCTGGGCAACATGCTCTCCGCCGTGCCCGGCGTAGTCGTGCAGAGTCGTTACAACGCCGCCCAGGGCCTGCGCCCGGCGATCCGCGGTTTCGGTTCGCGATCCAGCTTCGGCGTGCGCGGCATTCGCGTGCTGGTGGACGGCGTGCCGCTGACCATGCCCGACGGCCAGACCGAACTCGACGGCCTCGATATCGGCCTGGTGGAGCGCATGGAAGTCCTCCGCGGTCCCGCCGCCGTGCTCTACGGCAACGGTGCCGGCGGCGTGCTGGCGATCAACACCCGTGAACCGGGCGATCATCCGGGCGTTGCCGCTGACTTCAGCCTCGGCAGCTACGGCTATCGCCGACAAAGCATCGAGGCCAGCGGCACCGAGGGCAATTTCGGTGCCCTGGTGGCCGTCAGTTCGACGACGATGGACGGCTACCGCGACCACGCCACCAGCGAAGCCAACAACCTCACCGGCAAACTGCGCTGGTGGGGCGACAACGGGCGCTTGGCCTTGACCATGCATGCGCTCGATAACCGTTCGGAAGATCCCGGCGGACTGACCCTTGCGCAGGTTCGCGCGGATCGCAATCAAGCGCGTCCGCAAAGCCTGAGCTTCGATTCCGATGAGCGCATCAGGCAACAGCGGCTGTCGCTGGTGTGGGACGGCGAGGCCGTGGGCGAGGATACCTATCAGCTCCGCAGCTACGTCGGTCAGCGCGACTTCACCAACCGCCTGCCGCTGGCCGCCAACGGCCAGACCAGCTACGAGCGCCTGTTCGGCGGGGTAGGCGGGCATTACAGCCATGTCGCCAATTGGTTCGGCCTGAATCACAAGCTGACCTTCGGCGCCGACCTGGAATCCCTGCGTGACGACCGCGACCGCAACAACAACATCATCGGTGGCGAAAAGGGCGCACTGACCTCACGCCAGCGAGAGGAAGCCACCAGCCTCGGCCTGTTCGCGGAAAACCAGACCGAACTGACCGAAAACTGGGTGCTCAGCCTCGGCCTGCGGCATGACGCCGTGCGCCTGAGCGTCGACGACCGCTTCCTGCGTGACGGCGACGACTCCGGTGATCGCACCCTGCGCGACCTCAACTACAGCGCCGGCCTCAGCTATCGCCTTGACCCGAACCACACCGTCTACGCCCGCGTCGCGACCTCTTTCGAGACCCCGACTGTCGCCGAAATGGCCAACCCGAGCGGTGGCGGTTTCAACAGCAGCCTGGAACCCGCCGAAGCGCTCAACCAGGAAATCGGCTTCAAAGGCGAGACCGCCCACTGGCGCTACGAAGCGGTGGTCTACCGCATCGACACTCGCGACGAACTGGTGCCCTACGTCGATGGCCGCACCTTCTACCGCAACGCCGGCTCCACCCGCCGCGACGGCCTGGAACTGAGTGCCCGCTGGCAGCCCGACGATCACTGGCAACTGAGCACCGCCTACAGCCTCAACGACTACAGCTATCGCAGCTTCGACGGCGCCGACGGCAAGCGCCTTCCGGGTATTCCGGTGCAGACCCTGTTTGGTGAACTGAGCTACAGCCGCGACAACTGGTATGCGCGCCTCAACACCTCGGTCTACGACCGCCAGTACGCTGACAGCGCCAACACCGCGCGGATTGGTGGCTACGCGGTGGTCAACCTGCGGGCGGGCATCCAGCTCAAGGGCTGGGCGGAGAATGTGGAGCCCTACGTGGGTCTGGATAACCTGACCGACCGGCGCTACTACGACAACCTGCGGATCAATGACAGCGGCGGCCGCTACTACGAACCCGCCCCCGGTCGGACCGGATATGTGGGCGTAAAAGTCCGATTCTGAGTGAAGGCTTAGTGCTATCACGGCGGCGATGAGTGAAGTAGTCTTGGGCAATATTGTCCTCACTTTTTGCAAGGAGCTCGGATATGCGACTGTCCTCGACTGGTCTGGATTTGCTCAAGCGCCGCACCGGCTTGACCCTCGATGCTCGTCAGGACCCCGCGGGCCTGTGGTTTATCGGTTATGGGCACTATGGCGATGTCCATGCGGGCATGACCATTACCCAGGCCGAGGCGGAGGCCAAGTTGGAGCATGAGATTGGCCGCTACGAGACCCAGTTGGCCGGCATGCTTCAGGTCCCGGTGAGCCAGGGCCAATGGGATGCGCTGCTGTTACTGGTGTTTGACTATGGGCTGATGCGTATTCGTAGCTCGATCTTGATCCGCCTGGTCAATTCTGGAGATGTCGAGCGGGCCGCCGATGAGTTCCTGAAATGGATTCAAATACGTGGACGGCCTGATATGCAGATGGCGAGACGGCGTGCGGTTGAGCGGGAGATGTTTCTTCAGCGATCACAGGTCGCTTGAGGCCGGCGAGGGCAGTACGGTCGGTACTGCCCTTTGTTTTATCCGCGAATGACTTGGTCGAAAGCTGCACCCTGATTGCGTCGGTGGACGATAGACACGAACCCGCGTTGCCCCACCTCGCGGTGCGTGTTAGAACCTTTCCACCTCATTCGCATTCCAAATACCACCATGCCCCCCATTCCAAACCCCACTAGAACCCTTTTCGACCTCGACCTCCTTCGCGCGGTGGTCGTGGTCGCCGACTGCGGCAGTTTCACCACGGCGGCCTCCCGCCTGCATTCCACCCAATCCACCATCAGCCAGAAGGTCCGCCGCCTTGAGGAGATGGTCGGTCATCGCCTGCTGGAGCGTGGCAACCGCGAGGTTTTACCCACCGATGCGGGGCAGACGCTGTTGGGCTACGCCCGGCATATGCTGGCGCTGAACGATCAGATGGCGGAGGCGCTGGCGGGGGCGACGGTGGGGGTGACGGTGCGCTTGGGGGTGCCGGAGGATTTTGTTGGGGGGCGGACGACAAATGTGTTGTCGGCGTTCAATCGCAAACATCCGCAGGTGAAGCTGGAGGTGACCAGTGGCCTGTGCCGGGATATCAGCCAGAGCTACGAGAACGGCGAGCTGGACCTGGTGTTGCTGAAGCAGCGGCGCAATGGGCGCGAAGGGGTGGTGAGCTGGCCGGAGGAGCTGGCCTGGATCGACAGTGCGAAGAACCCGGCGCTGCAACTGGATCCGATCCCGTTGGTGACGTTTCCGCCCCGTGGTCTGTACCGGGACGAGATCATCAGCGCCGTAGAGAGTCTGGGGCGGCGTTGGCGGATTGCTTTCACCAGTTCGAGTCTCAGCGGGATTCAGGCGGCGGTGGCGGATGGCATGGGCATCAGCCTGCTGCCGCCGCGCGCAGTGAGCGGGGATCATCGGGTGCTCGGGGTAGCCGACGGGCTGCCGGTGGTGGACAGCTATGAAATCGTGATCGTGCATCGGCCGACGGCGGAGCCGATGGTGAAAGAGTTGGGCGCGGTGCTGGGGCGGTTGCTGGATCAGCAGTGAGCGGCTGTGCAGCGCTCACGTGTCTTGGCGGACAGGTAAGCTTCGCCGCGCTCGCGCTTGCCGACGGAGACTACTACAACGACCACTCGGTCATCTTCGACGCGGTAAACCAGGCGATAGCCAGAGGCTTTGAGTTTGATCTTGTAATGGCTCGGCATGTCGCGCAGCGCATCAGCCTGAACGCGGGGTGATTCGAGGCGTTCTCTGAGCTTCTTTTTGAGTTGGTCGCGAAGGGTATGCCCAGGCTTTTCCCATTCCTTCAGCGCTGAAGGGACGAACTCAAGGCTATAGGTCATCCAGATTCACCGGGATGGTTTCTTCTCCTGCGCGGGCCTTGGCGATTTCTACCAGTTCCAGGTCTTCAAGGCGCTCCATCATTGATTCGTAGAGCTCAGCCGGAACCATATAGCCCATGACGCGGTTATGGTTGAGCACCGCCACTGGCATTCCAGAAGCATTTGCCAGGACTGCGGAGGGATTTTTCTTCAGTTCTGACACGCTGACCGCGACGTCGGCAAGAATGTTTTGCATATTCAGGTCCTCAATTCAGGTCGATATTCTGGTCTTCTGTGTTTTTCCAGGCAAGCACTCATTCGCCCACAAAAAAGCCCGCCGGGGAGGGCGGGCTTTTTCTGTTCAGGCTGCGAGAGTCGCGAGCATTAACGCTTGGGGTTCAGCGTCAGGTGCACGTTGCGGTTCACATCCTTGTACAGCAGGTAGCGGAACGGGCCAGGGCCGCCGGAGTAGCAGGCTTGTGGGCAGAAGGCGCGCAGCCACATGAAGTCGCCGGCTTCCACTTCGACCCAATCCTGGTTCAGGCGGTACACCGCTTTACCTTCCAGGACGTACAGGCCGTGTTCCATGACGTGGGTCTCAGCGAACGGAATGGTGCCGCCCGGCTGGAAGGTCACGATGTTGACGTGCATGTCGTGGCGCATGTCGGCCATGTCGACGAAGCGGGTGGTGACCCACGCGCCATCGGTGCCCGGCATCGGAATTGGAGCGATGTCCTGTTCGTTGGTGACGAACGCTTCCGGGTGCGGCAGGCCTTCTACGGTTTCGTAGTGCTTGCGGATCCAGTGGAAGGTGACATTGGCGTTGCTGTTGTTGCGCAGGCTCCACTCGGCAGTCGGCGGGATGAAGGCGTAGCCACCCGGTTTCAGGGTGTACGGCTTGCCTTGCAGGGTGATGTCGACTTCACCTTCGACGACGAACAGTACCGCTTCGGCGTTCTTATCCAGCTCAGGACGCTCGCTGCCGCCTTCCGGGGCAACTTCGACGATGTACTGGGAGAAGGTTTCAGCGAAACCGGACAGCGGGCGGGCAATGACCCACATGCGCATCTTGTCCCAGAACGGCAGGTGGCTGGTGACGATGTCACGCATCACGCCTTTGGGGATGACCGCGTAGGACTCGGTGAACATCGCACGGTCTGTCAGCAGCTCGGTCTGAGCCGGGTGCCCGCCGTGAGGGGCGAAGTAGGTTTTGGACATGGGAAGTCTCGGGGGTGTTTGTTGTTGTGTCCGCGGGACCGCCGGTGAGGGCGGTTCTACCGGGCTTGCGCTCCTACAATAGGAACAATGCTTCGCATCCACAAATTAAATGTTGGAATTCGTCGTATTCATTTACTGAATGGGCTCCGTTGACTCGTCCGTTGAGTGGATGCCTTGGCGTTCGGCCACGGCGCGCAAGGTCTTCAGGGTGATGGTCGGGGCATCGATAACGAAGCGGTTGGCCAGCCAGGCGGGGATGTCGCCGGCGGGTTCGGCCTGCAGTTCGTAGGTGACTTCGGTTTCCCGTTCGCCCTTGGGAATCATCCTCCAGGTGCCTTGCAACTGGGTGACACGGATTTGTCCGGATTCCCGCGGCACCATGCCGGGCACGGCCGAGAGGTGGCGGATCAGGCTGCCGTCGTCGCTCCGCTCGGTCTGCACCTTGAGCACCATGTCGCGGGTGGCGGCGGGCCAGGGCAGGGCGGTGGTGAGGTAGACCCAGGTGTTGTCGTCCTCGACCTTCAGCAGGCGCATGTCGGCGCAGGCGTACAGCCATTTGCAGGCGACACGGAGGTTTTCCTGGAGGTCGCTGAGGGTGCGCACGTCGGCCTTGATCAGGGCGACGCCCCGGAAGCTTTGGTAGTTGGAGTGGGGGACGTCTTGCAGGTAGACCTGGATGCCGTCTTCGTTGCTGGCCAGGTGCCAGGGCTCGGCGGCCTGGGTCGGCAGGGACAGGAGGATAAGCAGCAGGGTGGTCGTGAGGCCAGGGAGGCGGGGCATGGTGGGGATCCTGGCTGAGTGGTTGATTGAGGATAGGTCAGGTTGGCAGTGCAATCGTGACGGTTTGGCGTCCCGACAAGCTGGCTCCTGCAGAACAGGAGCGAGCTTGCTTGCCATCACGCTTGTGTCAGAACAACCACTGCACCCCCAGCGAATACCCCGCCTGGTTCCCTTCGTCATGGGCAAAGCGTGTATTGGCTTCCGCGAACACCCCCAGTTGCTCGGTCACCATCAATTGCGCGCCCAATTGCGCGCGGCCGAAGTTTTTGTCCACGTCGCTCAGGTTGGCCACGCGCACCAGGCCGTCGGCGCGGCTGGTGAGGTCGATCTCGTCCAGTCGGCCGTCCGCCAACTCCCGCACCCAGCGCACGCTGGCGTAAGGCTTGAGGGCCATGCCGCCGAGGCCGAGGCTGCCGTGCAGGCGCCAGCCGAGGCTGGCTTCGAGGGTGTCGTAATCCTGTTTTTCGAAACCCAGGGCGGTGCGCAGCGCTTCGTCTTCGTTGAAGTCGTCGATGCGGTAGTGGACGTAGTCGAGCCCGGCCACCGGGCCGGTTTTCAGCCCGCCGAAGGTGAAGTCATAGCCGCCGTCCAGCCGCGCGCCCCAGAACAGCGCCGAGGTGTCGCCGGACAGGCGTTGGTCCAGCAGCACCGGACCGCCGTTGGCCTGGATGAACACCGAGCGCTGGGTGTCGAAGCGGGTGTGCCCGGCACTCAGTTCGCCGGCCAGCCATTGCGGACCGCCATCGTTGAGCAGGGCGAACGCGCCGACCTGCCAGGCGTCGCCTTCGACACGGCCGCCATGGTCGAGGCTGTCGCGGCTGCGTTCGAAGCTCAGGCTGGCACCGACGGTAACCGCCTGGCTCAGGCGGTAGTCGCCCAGCACATGCACGCCAAGGCGCTTCGATTCGGGATTGCCCGGCGCGTCGAAGCCGCTGTCGGGTGAGACCTCGCCCTCGACACCCACTTCGCCATCGAAGCTGCCCACCGCGCGCGCGCTGCCCAGCACGCTCAGCCAGCGGCGGTCGTGCAGGCGGGTCATGGCCTGATGCTGGCGCTGCAACTGATCTTCCATCTGCCGCGCCATGGCGCCGCCGGACGCGGTGGAGGCGAGCAGGTCGGCGTTGGTCAGTTCCAGCACGAGGCGGGTCAGCAGGCGCGAGAAGTCGCGCAGGCGCTGTTCGATGCGGGCCTCGCCGAAGGCGTTGGTGAGCACGGTTTGGTTGTCTTCCGCCGGGTCGTGCCAGGTGGAACCGCCGGGGATCGCCGGGTTGTCGGTCTGCTCGTAGCCGTCGAGGTCGCCCAGTTCCCAGTTGGTGGCTTCGATGAACAGCACCTTATCCTTAGGTGTCGGTAGGCGTGTGCATCTTGAAGATGCGTCGGCGTACCTACAGCAGGAAGTGGGCCGTTTTGTGACAGGTGTGAGGGCGTTGCGGGTTTGGCTGTGGGATTTGGCGGGTGCGTCGCAAACTGGCGATGGAGGCCTGAAGTAATTGTTCCCACAAGTTTCAGGTGATCCTTGTGGGAGCATTTTTTGCTGGCGGCTCAGTCCTCGTCGCAGCTTGCCAGGATGTCCTCCAGCGACGCGCGGGTTTCCTCGTCGAGCCCCTCCATCAGACGGTTCATTACCGCCTCGCTGAACGGGGCGTCGCCGAAGCTCAAGGAGAAGGCGATCGCTTCCTTGACCTCAAGACTGCTGTCACCGGCCAGCATCAGCAGGATTTCCTCGTTGCTGGGCGGTGCATGGCTGCCGAACAGCTTTCTGGCCAGGGCGATCCGCACCTCTTCGCTGGCATCGTTGGCCAGGGTCTTCTGCGCCACGATCAGCAGGCGAGGTCCATAGCTGCTGCTCTTGTCGATCAGCGCCTTGCGCACCTTGATGTCGCTGTCCCGGGCCAGCGCCAGTTGCACGTGAGGTAACAACTGGGCGTTGCCCGCCAGGGCCACGCGCACACTGATTTCGCTGTTTATCAGCAGGCGCAGTTGCACGTCTTCGCTGAGTGCCCGGCCCCAGCGATTGCTGGGTTGCGCTGCCAGGGCCTTGCGCACGGTGACGGAGTCGTCCTCGGCGAGGTGGCTTTGCAGGGCGAGACTCAGGTGCGGGTGTTCGGCCAGCAAGGCGCGAATTTCGAACTCGCTGTCCTGGGCGAGCAGACCTTGGGCCAGCAATTTCAGGGCGTAGCCCGGGTGACCGTTGGCCCCTTTGAGCAACTCGGTACGCACCTCTTCATGATTGTCCGCGGCCAGCGCTTGTTGGGTCCGCTTGCTGAGGTGCGGGTTGGCCGCCAGGTCGACACGAACGCTGTACGAGTGGTCGTCGCACAGGCGCTCCTCGATATCGGCGGGCAGCGGCTGGCTGCCGATCAGTGCCGAGCGCACGGTCACGGTGGAGTCCTTGGCCAGTTTTTGCGCCACGTCCAGCGCCAGCTTCGGGTTGGCCGCGAGCTTCGCGCGGACGGTGTACTCGGTGTGTGTTGCCAGCTTCCCTTGCAGCGCTGAATCGAGCGCCGGGTTGCCGGCAAGCACTTCCATCAGCGGTGCCGATTTGACCCAATTGCTGTGGTAATCGCTTTGCAAGTTCGCTGGCAGTTTGGCATTGCCCGCCAGGGCCAGGTCGACCTTCGACGGCTCGGGAATCACATACCAGGCGCTGTGCAGGGCGGGCGCCGGCGTCGCCTGAGCAAGCTCGCGCATCACGTCTTCGCCGAGGCTGGTGTTGCCGGCCAGGGTTTGCCGTACCTCGTCGAACTCGCTTCTGACCAACTGCGCATATTGCCCTTGCGTCAGGCTGGCATGCCGGGCCAGTTCGATCTGCACCGCCTTGACGTCCTTCAGCAATTCGGCGAACACCGGTGCGGTCAGTTCCAGGTTGCCTGCCAGATCGACACGCACCGCAATGTCAGGATCTTCCGCCAGGCGTGCCTGGACCGGGCCGCCCAGACTCAGGTTTCGCGCCAGCGCGCGACGTACATCAACCTCGCCGTCGACGGCAAGCTGCTGCTGGATGCTGGTGCCGATGCGGTAGTTGCGTGCGAGGTTTTCGCGCACCTGCACCGTGTCGCCTAGCAGTTTCACTTGCGAGTCTTCGTTGAGTTCGCAGTGCCAGGCAAATTGCTCGCGCACGCTCGGTTCCGGGTCTTTGACGATGCGTTGCTGCTGTTCGGCGGACAGTGCCGTGCACCAGATCAGCATGGCTTCGCGCACCTCGGTGTGCGGATCCTGCAGCAGGGTGTCGATGATCTGCGCGTTGATGGCATCGTTGCTGACCAGTTTTTCGCGCACCGCCGGGTCCGGGTCGCGGGCCAGCAGGCCGAGAATTTCGATGCTGGCGTGATCGTTGCCGGCCAGCGCCGCACGGACATCAGCGGATTCGCTTTGCACGAGGCTGCGTTGCAGCAGTGCCGAACCCAGGTTGCGGTTGGCGGCCAGTTCGATCTGCACCGTTTCGCTGTCCTTGGCCAGGTATTGCAGGGTCGCGCTGGCGAGGGCGGGGTGGCGGGCCAGGGTCTTGCGCACTTCAATGTGGCTGTCCTGGGCCAGCAACAATTGCGCGGGCGCACCGATGGCCGGGTTGCTGGCCAGTTGCAGGCGCACGTCCATGCCGTCGTTGGCCAGTTCCAGTTGCACCGAGTCGGGCAACGCGGCTTCACCGCCGCGTGAAGCCAGCGCCAGGTGCACTTCGGCGTCCTCATCCCGGGCCAGGTTCAGTTGTACCGCCTCGTTCAATGCCGGCAGCCTGGCGAGGGTTTCGCGGACATCGGCCTCCGCGTCCCGCGACAACAGCGACTGCGCTTCGCTGGACAGCAGCGGATTGCCGGCCAAGGCCAGGCGCACGCTGTCCGCGCTGTCCTTGCTGAGCTGGCGCTGCGTGTCGTTGCCGATATGGCGGTTCTGCGCCAGGGCGCGCCGGACTTCGGCGTCCTTGTCCAGCAGCATTTCTCGCAGCAACGGTTCGTGGCTGCTCTTCAGCGCCAGCAGGCGGCGGTGTTCGGGCTTCAATTTGAGGCGATGGAATTCGCTGGCCAGCAGGTCTTGCGGTGCTTGCGGGTGAACGCAGGCCAGGTGCAGCAGGTCGAGGTCGAAGTCGGCATGGTCGTCCTCGATATTGATCCGCAGGGTCAGCACGCGCTCCGGGCAATTGGGGTTGCTGTACACCGCGATGCGGATGTCTTCGACCTGATCGCCCGCGAGTTTTTCCAGCAGGTCGTCCGGGCAATCTTCACTTCTGGCCACTTCTTCGCGGCGTAGCGCGTTGACGCTGTCCGCCATCTGGATCATCTGCGCCACGCTCAGGCCATCGCAGGCCGAGGCCGGCTTGAGCTTGAGTTTTTCGAACAGATCCTCGTACTTCGCCACTTGCTCACGCAGGGTTTCGCGCAGCGGCACGGTCAACTCGATGGCCGCTTCGACGTCCTCGAATTTCAGCGCGCGGCTGTCGAGGAAGGCGGCTTCCCGCGCCTCGTTGATGGCGTTCTGGATATCCGCGCCGGCGTAGTCGCGGCACTGGGTGACCAGCGTGCTGCGCTGCTCGGCTGAGAGCTCAAGCTCCTCGCCCTTGAGGTGGATATCGAGGATCGCCCCGCGCTCGGCGGCGTTGGGGAAGCCGACATAAAACACCTCGTCAAAACGACCCTTGCGCAGCAGTTCCGGGGGCAGGGCGGTGATGTTGTTGGCGGTGGCGATGACGAACACCGCGCCGGTCTTTTCCTGCATCCAGGTCAGGAAATAGCCGAACAGCCGCGACGACACTTCCGAGCCGCTGCCGCTGGTCATGCCGACGAAGGCTTTTTCCAGTTCATCGATCCAGAGGATGCACGGGCTGACCGACTCGGCCATGGTCAGGGCGCGGCGCATGTTGTGCTCGCTTTCGCCGACGTATTTGCCCAGCAGCGAGCCGATATCCAGGCGCAGCAGCGGCAACTGGAACAGGCCGGCCGCGGCCTTGGCGGTCAGCGATTTGCCGCAGCCGGGCATGCCGGCGATCAGCACGCCCTTGGGCGCCTGCACCCGCGCTTCATGCGCTTCGCCGAGGCGGCGGAAAATCTGCGCGCGGCGTCCTAGCCACAGTTTGAGGTTTTCCAGGCCGCCGATGTCCGTGGCGTTTTCGCTGACCCGGAGCATTTCCAGCACACCGCTCTTGGCGATGATCTGTTCCTTTTCGTGCTGAATCAGCGCCAGCGCGGCATCGTTGATCTGTTCGTGCTGCAGGCGGACCATCGCCAGCGCCGAGCGGATTTCTTCCTGGCTCAGGCCGCTGCAGGCGGCGTGCAGGCGCTGCCGGAGGTGTTCCGGCACCAGCAATTCCAGGTGCTGGCAGACACTGTCGAGCTGGCTGCCGATTTCCTCGCCGCGAGGCAATGGCAGTGGCAGCAGAGTGATCTGCGCTTCGATCGGTGGCGGGATGTGCAGGGTTTCCGACACCAGCACCACGGCGGCCTTGCCGCGATGATGGCGCTGGATACGGTTGAGCAACTGCTTCAACCGGGCCACGGCCAGGGGCTGGTTTTCCAGGGCGCTGCGGGCGTCCTTGATGATGAACAGCTTGCCGTCCAGGTCGTCGTCGAGCAGCGCCGGCAGGCTGTCGGCCAGCTCGGTCTTCGGGCCCTGGCTGCCACGCGGTTGCTTGTTGAAGAAGTCCACCCAGCCGTAGCCGAGGTTCCACTCCTTGGGGTGCAGGTTCAGTTGCGCGGCGACGTCCTGGAGCATGGTGTCGACCCGCGCCTCTTCGCCGGAGTGGATGTACAGCCCCGGATACCCGGCCACCAGGTGGGATTTGATCTTGTCCTTGAGTTCGAGCAGGTTCATCAGTGCTTACCAGCCGGAGAAGAGGGAAGAGGCGAAATTGCTCATGCCGCGCCCGATGGATTCCAGCGCCCGGCCGGCCCCTTCGACGACACGCGCCACGGTCTTGAGCGCGGTCTTGGCCACGGCCTTGCCGGCCTTGTAGACCACCTCGCCGATCTGCCCGCCGGCGATACCGCCGGCCACGCCGCCGACGAAACCACCGACGGCAATCCCCACCGGGCCGAACACCGTACCGATCGCCGCGCCCAGCGAGGCGCCCTTGGTGGCACCGGCGATGGCCATGGTCGTGGTCACGGTGGTGTTGCCGATGGCGTCGACGGCTTCTTCGCCGGTCAGCTCGCCCTTGCCCAGTTTGTAGAGGATCTTGGCGTTCTGCAGGCCGACGCAGGCGATGTTGGTGATCAGCCCCGCCGGGGTGCCGCGCAGCGCTGCGCCGAGCCAGCCGTTCTTCACCGCCACCACCACGGCGCCGGAGACCGCCACCTGCGCGGCGGTGTTGGTGCCGGCGCGCAGGGAGCTGTCGAAGAACTCCTTGAGTTCGTCATTGGCGCTGGGGTTTTCCCGGCCGTTCAGCCAGTTCCAGGCGCGTCGGGCAAGGATCCGCGTGCCCTGCATGCCCACCGCGATGCAGGCGCCGACCACCGCCTGCTTGCCGATCTGCTTGGCGATGTCGATGCGGTTGGTGTCGTTCCAGTCGTACTGGCGCGCTTCTTCCTCGGCCTGGGCCTTTTCCTGCAGGGCCTTGGCTTCTTCCTTGGACAGCGGTTTGGACTTGACCCCGTCGGCCTCGATCACTTCAGTGCTGTCAGGCACATCGGCGCTTTGGCCTTCGGGGACCAGGCGTTTCTGATCGCTGTAGTCACCGCCGTTCAGTTGGGTATTGGTAGCCTTGGCGTCGGCGCCGTACTTTGACTGGTATTTGCCGACCACATTGCCGTTGCCGTCGACGATCTCGATGTCGACCGAGTTCAGTTCCTGAGAGCCGACCACCCGCGCGCGGTAGGGGCTGCCCTTGGCGGCGGCGTCGATATTGAAGGTGTCGACGTGATGCTGCTCGGCGATCAACCCGTTGAGGTTGGGGTTCTGGTTGATCGGCCCGGCCTGGGTGGTGATGATCTTGCGGGCGTTTTCGCTGGCGTCGGCCAGCGCTCGGTCGATACCGCCGGCGTACTGGCCGACGTTCACGGAGCCGGTGACGGCGGCGTTTTTCTCGATCTCGCCGGCCAGCCACGAAGCCTTGCTGCGGCCGGTGTCCAGATGCGCTTGCAGCGACTCGCGGGACTGGTTGAAGGCCGTGGTGGACTGGACCACCTCGCGGCTGGTCTGCAGCAGGTCTTGCTCGTCCTTCCACAGGTCCGGATATTTGCGGAACTCGTCACTCAGCCACAGCTCCAGCGGCTTCTCGCCACGCGCATTGCACGAAGCGACGAAGGAGGCGATCACCGCGGTGGTCTTGTTGGCGTTCTCGGTGTTTTCGAACAGCTCGCCTTCGATGCGTTTCGCCTGCTCCTCGGCGATCTGCTCGAAGTCGATGCTGTCGTCCTTGTCGTAGTCGTCGCCCAGGGGCTTTTCCATTTCGGTCATGGGGTGTCCTGCCTCAGTGCAAGTAGTCGGTCAGTTCGTCGCGCAGTTTTTGCTGCAGCCAGACGGGTTCGAGAATGCGTACGTGGGGAATCCAGTAGCGAATGATCGGCAGCAATTGGTTGGGGTGATTGACCTGGCAACGCAGCACCAACTGGCCATCGTCCTGCTGTTCGAGCAATTGCTGGTGCGGCAGCACGTTGCGCCGCAGGAAATAGTGGGCGTTGCTGGCGGCGACCCGCACGGTGACGTCGAGGCGGTCCTGGCCGAACCAGACGTCATCGTCGTTTTCGATCTGCGCCTGGATATCGGCGTTGGGCGCGAAGGTTTCATCCAGCACGCGCAGCTCGCCGAGGCGCCCGAGGGCGAAGCTTTTCAGGTGATCGTTTTCGGTGGCGGCGAGGTACCAGATGCCCTTGTTGTGGATCAGCCGGTAGGGCTCGACCCGCCGCAGCTTGCCGGTGTAGCTCAACTGGCAGCGCTGGCGCCGCTCGATGGCCTGGCCCAGTTGGCGGAACGCGTGGTGGTCGGGGCGGCTCGCGCCTGAATGGCCGTCGCGCACCAGGAAACTCGCCGGGCCCGGCTTGAGCAGGTCGAGCCAGGAGCGGCGGTCGCTGGCCGGAAACAACTGCTCGACGCCGCTGATGCGGGCGAAGGTCTGCAGGTCGGCGGGCGACAGGCTGCTGCGGTAATGGCTGGCGAGCTGATAGACGCCGTTGGCGCCGGGCTCGATGACATCGCCCAGGCGGTTGAGGTCGCGGTAGATGGTCCGCTCGCTGACGCCGAAGCGTTCGGCCAGTTGCAGGCGGGTAGGGCGCTCGCCCGATTGCATCAGACGGAGGATGTCCGCGAGGCGCAGGGCCAGGGTGTCGTGTTCGTGGGCCGCCATGACGGGTCCTGTGTCGGGTGGACGTTGGCGGCGACTCTAGCGTGGCGCACTGACAGGCTGTGTCAGTGGCACTGACAGCATTTCGAGCGCATCCCTGTCAGAAAAACGGCGACAATAACCCGGATGCTGGCGCGTGGCCACTTTCGCGAGTCTCGTCACGCGCTGTTACGACTCCGTTACGCAACTGCGACATCGGGTCGCATCCGCCGGGCGCTGTGCGCTGGCAGGGGTGTCAGCGACCGTGACAAAATGCCGCCTCGCAAAAAACCATGAAATGAACGGCTTCGCTGTGAGGCTCGTACCTTCCCGAAAGGACGGTTACATGAATGATTTACTGACCCGGCGCAAGGTTATCGCCGGGCTCAGCCTGCTGGGGCTCGGTGCCCTGACTGGCTGCGACACATCGCCAAAGCTCGACTTCAAGTACGGCAAGGACCTCAGCAACAAGATCCTCGGCCGCTCCTTCAAACTCCAGGACGTCCACGGCGACACCTACGCGCTGTCGAGTTTCTACGGCTCGATGCCGATGGTGTTCTTCGGTTTCACCCAGTGCCCGGCCGTTTGCCCGACCACCCTCGCGCGTGCGGTGCAGATCAAGAAGCTGATGGGCCGCGATGGCGATTTCCTCAAAGTGGTGTTCATCACCCTCGACCCCGAGCGCGACACCCCGCAGGTGCTGGATGACTATGTGAAGGCGTTCGATCCGACCTTCACCGCGCTGTCTGGTACACCGGAACAGATCGCTGCCACCGCCAAGGAATTCGGCGTGTTCTACGAGAAGGTGCCGTTGGGCGACACCTACACCGTGTCCCATTCTTCCACCAGTTTCGTCTTCGATTCTCGTGGCCGGTTGTACCTTGGCCTGTCCCATTCGCTGAACGCCAAGGAATGCGCCGAAGACCTGCTGACCCTCATGGAGATCTGCTGATGCGTTCCCTGTTCAAACCTGCCCTGGCAGTGCTGGCCCTGTGCGCCGCTGCGTTGCCGGCTCTGGCGCAAACCCGCGTCGATAACGCCTGGGCCCGCGCCACCGTCGCCAACCAGCAATCCTCCGGCGCCTTCATGACCCTCACCGCCGACAGCGACAGCAAGCTGGTGGAAGTGCGTTCGTCGGTGGCGAAGACGGTGCAGATCCACCAGATGAAGATGAACGGCGACGTGATGACCATGGGCCCGGTGGAATTCCTGGCGCTGCCGGCCGGCAAGGCCGTGGTGCTCGATGCCAACGGCTACCACGTGATGCTGATGGGCCTGAACCAGCAATTGAAGGAAGGCGAGCAAGTGCCGCTGACCCTGGTGGTCGAGGATGCCAAGGGCAACCAGCAAGCCCTCGAAGTGCAGGCGCCCGTCCGCGCTCTCAACGATGCCGGCGGCCACGCCATGCATCACGATCACGGCAACATGTGATCCTCGCGGGGCGGCGTCGCTGCCCCGTGTTTTTCCTTTGTGATGAATCCCTTGGCGCGCCAAACAAGCGCCTGCGGTCATTTACTGCCACTTGTCCGGCAGTGCTCAAATAAACCGAATCCCTCCCGCCAGCCGTGCTCCTAATTCATGTACGGCATCAGCCGTGCACCCTTCGCTTTCCAATGAGGTGAAAGATCATGGCTAACAACGAAAAAAGCACTGGTCAGACAGGTAGCAAGCAGGGTGGCAACCCGGGCAACTTCGCCAATGACCGGGAAAAAGCGTCAGAAGCCGGACGCAAAGGCGGCCAGCACTCGGGTGGGATGAATCAGGACAAGCAAAAAACCACCGACACCAGCCGCAAGGGTGGTCGCTCCTGATTGCGGGGTCTTTCCGTAATCACAGCTTCCGTCATCACAGCAGTACCTGGCGGGGCATGAACAGTGCCCCGTCTGACTGGCGCATCGTGGCCTGGGTCCGATGCGCCGCTTTGTTTTTGCAGCGCTGTGGAGGGCACTGTCCATGAAAAGTGCATCGGTATTCCTGCTGTCTGGCCTGTTGCTGCTGGGCGGCTGTTTCGACAACTCCAACCACCCCGGCAAGGACTCCGACCCGAGCAAACCGTCGCTGCAGATGCAGCAGCCGGCGGAGAACCCGGCGTCGCAATTGGCGCCGAGCAAGGACAGTGACAACTGATCGCACGGATGTTTGGCAGAACAGCAACTTACTTTTCAGACGCGATCTAGATGGTCGCGTGGGTGCCAGGAGGATGATGGCTGTCGCAACTTTTTCTTGATGGCTTCTTGACATTGGTAAGGTGACCTTCTTTGCTCTAAGGGAGTCACCAGAAAGTATCCGAAAAGGTATGGCAGGGATTCAGCGTCGTCTCTAGACCCACGACTTTATCGAGCTGCAGCCGTTGCCGCCCCGGGCGGTGACAGCCTTTACGTGCCGCGTCAGCCTCCCGCCGAGGTGAGTCATGCAAATGGATTCGCATGCAGAGGGTGCACAGTGCATCAGAGATACCGGACTGATTTGTCTGGTGATGCTCGCCCGCTTCCACAACATCGCTGTCACGGCTGAACAATTGGCTCACGAATTCGGCGAGGACGGTCGGTGCTTCGGCAAGACCGCTCTACTGCTGGCCGCCAGACATCTTTCGCTCAAGGCTCGCTACGTTTCCACTAGTGTCTCGCGCCTGACTCAGACACCTCTGCCCGCCATCGCGTTTGGCAAGGATGGCGAATTCTTCATCATTGCCCGCCTGGAACAAGGACGTGTACTGACCCACAACCCGTCAACCCTACGCCAGGAAGTCATCAGCCTTGAGGCGATTGAGCAACGCTGGACAGGTGAGCTGATTCTCGTGCGCACCCAGGCTTCATCCACGGGCGAAACATCACGTTTCGACTTCACCTGGTTCATCCCCGCAGTGGTCAAGTACCGCAAGTTGCTTGGCGAGGTGCTGCTGGTTTCGTTCGTATTGCAGATTTTTCGCGCTGCTGACGCCTTTGTTTTTTCAAGTGGTCATGGACAAGGTATTGGTGCACCGCGGGCTCTCGACTCTTGATGTACTTGCCATGGGCCTGCTGGGCATCATGCTGTTCGAGACAGCTTTGAGCGGTCTGCGTACCTATGTCTTCGCACATACCACCAGCCGCATCGATGTAGAGTTGGGTTCGAAGCTGTTTCGTCACCTAATCAGCCTGCCGCTGGCGTGGTTTCAGGCGCGGCGCGTGGGGGACTCGGTCGCTCGGGTTCGCGAGCTGGAAAATATTCGCGGTTTTCTCACTGGTAACTCCATCACCCTCCTGCTCGACGTACTGTTCTCGGTGGTGTTTATCGCTGTGATGTTTCTCTACAGCGGGTGGCTGACACTTATCGTGGTGCTGTCATTGCCGTTGTATTTCCTGATTTCACTGCTCATTACTCCTCTGTTGCGCGCGCGCCTGAACGAGAGTTTTGCCCGCGGTGCGGAAAACCAGGCGTTTCTGGTGGAAACCGTCAACGGCATCGATACCCTGAAATCGTTGGCGGTAGAACCTCACTTCATGCGCAAGTGGGACAACCAGTTGGCGGGTTATGTCGCAGCAGGGTTCCGTACTCAGAATCTGTCGTCGATCGCCAGTGAATCGGTTGCCCTTGTAGGCAAGCTAGTGACGGTCGCAACGCTCTGGGCAGGGGCGCAACTGGTGATACAAGGGCAACTCAGCGTAGGCCAACTGATTGCCTTCAACATGTTGGCCGGGCGTGTCTCGCAGCCGATCATGCGGCTGGCTCAGTTGTGGAGCCACTTTCAGCAGACAGGTGTTTCAGTGCAGCGCTTGGGCGACATTCTCAATGCCCGCAGCGAGCTTACCCAGACCGCGCGTAGCAGCATGCCCATGCTGTCGGGGGGCATCGAGTTCGACCAAGTGGCGTTCCGCTATCGGCCTGAGGGGGCCGAGGTGCTGCGCGGTGTTAGCTTTTTGATTCAACCCGGCGAGGTGATCGGTATCGTTGGCCGCTCGGGGTCCGGCAAAAGCACCCTGACGCGGTTGATCCAGCGTTTGTTCAGCCCTGAGCGAGGGCGCGTATTGATCGATGGGATGGATCTGTCGTTGGTCGATGTGTCTTCGCTGCGTCGGCAGATCGGTGTGGTGCTACAGGACAACTTGCTATTCAACCGCAGCATTCGCGAGAACATTGCCCTCACCGATCCTGGAAAGCCGATGGAGGCCGTCATTGAGGCTGCCAGGCTGGTCGGTGCACATGAGTTCATACTCGAATTGCCAGAAGGCTATGACACCATCGTAGGTGAGCATGGCGCTTCGCTGTCGGGCGGGCAGAAGCAGCGTATAGCCATTGCTCGTGCGCTGATCGATGACCCGCGCGTTCTCATCTTCGACGAAGCGACCAGCGCGCTGGACTACGAGTCGGAACGAGTGATCCAGAACAACATGCAAGGCATTTGCACTGGGCGCACCGTCCTCATCATTGCCCATCGGTTGTCATCGGTGCGTGATGCGCACCGGATTGTGGTGATGGACCGCGGGCAGATTGTGGAGCAGGGTACCCATGCCGAACTGCTGGCCCACCAGGCGGGCCATTATTCGCGATTGCATCGCCTGCAGCAGGGAGGTGGCGCCTGATGAAGCCGATGGCTGCCGACCTGTCGTTGCTGGAGCGTTACCGCGCGGTCTGGCGTCACGCATGGGCCAACCGCAAAGCCATGGCTGCGTCGCCGCGCCTCTCCCACGAGGTGCAGTTCCTGCCGGCGGCGCTGGCGCTACAAGAGCAGCCGGTGCACCCGGCACCGCGTTACATCCTCTGGACCATAATGCTGTTCAGTGTCTTGGCACTGCTCTGGGCTTGTGTCGGAGAGATCGACGTAGTGGCGACGGCCAGCGGCAAGATCATTCCCAGCGGCAAAACCAAAATCATCCAGCCCAGCGATGTCGCCGTGGTCAAAGCGATTCATGTTCGCGACGGTCAGCAGGTGCGTGCCGGTGAGGTGCTGGTTGAGCTGGATGGGCAAATCACCGGGGCCGATGTCGAGCGGATTGACAGCGATTTGCTTGCCGCCCAGATCGATAGCGCCCGGGCGGCGGTGTTTCTGCAGGCGATCGACAACAATCGTGAGCCTGCCTCGCTCGTCGGCTTGATCCCCGAGGCGGCGCCCGCGCGGCAGGTTGCCGCACAACGCTGGGTGCAGAGTCAGTACCAGGAAATGCGTGCCACTCTCGATCAGGGGGAGGCCCAGATCGAGCAACAGATGGCTGAAATCCAGGCAGCCCGGATCAATGTCGCATCGTTGAAGGAAACCTTGCCTATTGCCCGCCAACTCTCGGCGGATTACCGGCGCTTGCTGGACAAAGCAATCATTGGCAAGCACTTCTGGCTGGAGAAGGAGCAATCACGGCTGAACCAGGAGCGGGATCTGCAGATGCAGCAGGCCCGCGTGGTGGAATTGTTGGCTTCGAAAAAGGAGCTGGAGCGCCGGCAGGTCAGCGTTTTGGCACAGGCCCGGCGCACTGCCCTTGATCTGTTGCATGAGGCGGACCAGCGGGTTGCGTCGCTGACCCAGGAGTTACACAAAGCCGAACAGCGCAATCGTCTGACCCGGCTGGTTGCTCCTGTGGATGGCACAGTGCAGCAATTGGCCATTCACACCGAGGGTGGGGTCGTTACTGAGGCCCAGCCGCTGCTTGCCATCGTTCCGGCCAACCAGCCGGTGGAAGTGGAGGCCATGCTTGAAAACAAAGACATCGGTTTTGTTCGCCCTGGGCAAGCCGTGGAAATCAAGGTCGAAACGTTTACATTCACTAAGTACGGCGTTGTCCATGGCGTTGTTCATAGTATTTCCGGAGATGCCATCGAAGATGAAAAGCGCGGTCCGCTTTATAGCGTTCTTATTCATTTGAAGGAGGACCGCGTGCAGGTCGGAGGCACGCAGTTTCCGTTATCTGCGGGAATGGCGGTGCGCGCTGAAATTAAAACCGACAAGCGCAAGGTTATTGATTGTTTTCTTAGTCCGCTTGAACGTCTTGTGGGCGAAAGTTTGTCGGAGCGCTGAGGTTTAGTTGAGTGCGGAGAAGATTATGACTCAGTTGTGTCGAAACGATATTGTCTGGTTTTGTTTGATTTCATTGATTGTTCCGTCGCTAGTTATGATATATGGCGATGCAATGTATGCGGGGCTTTATTATTACCTTGCAGTTCCTGCGGTTGCCCTGCTGATTACAATTTGGCTTTCACCAGGCAAAGGCTTCCTTGTCGGCCTGGGTGTAGCACTGGCCATCGAATTTATTCTAGTCTTACAGATCAACTGGCGTTCCGAGCATCAGGACGGGATGGTTGGCGTTTTGCATATGGCTTCATTGCCAGGAGCGCTCATTGCCATTGTATTCGCGGGTCGAAAGTTTAAACGGCGCCCCAAAGTATCACCGCTTGCAGCGACGCTGCTTGGCAGTGTGTACGTGTTGGCGGGGTGTACATTGACGCAAGTTCTTTTCTATCTATTTTTTTTTGCACTCGAAAGATTCCTGGTCGCGATATCGGGATGACCTGTCGACAGTATTTCATTAGATTCTGGATGATTAACCGTTACTTGACTGTAGAGAGTCCTGCCGATGCCTAGCGTAACTGTTAAGGTCACCTTGCCTGGAGCATCATTGACCAATGGTGGGAACTCATTTGGCGGACATATGTGGTTCGACTTGAAGAATGGCGCCGGTGAGACCGGGACCTACGGTTTTGGGCCGGAAACATCAGGTACGCCCGTAGGCCCTGGAAATATCACGCATTTAGATAACTCGACGTACGAGTATGTGGCTTACTCGCAGACGATAGAAATCTCTGATGCGCAGTACGCGGCAGTGAAGAAGTTTGTCAACGATCCCGCCGCGTACGGTTTTGATGTGAAAAACTACAATTGGTTAAACAATAGTTGTGTGGACTTTGTCTGGGGCGCCATGGGTGCTGGTGGAATTAACCCAGCGGGCTATGAAGGGAAAATACTGCCCATCGCCAATTTCGAAAGGTTGTTTTGGACCAAGCAGTTGTTCGACAAAGCCAACGAAACGGTTTCGCCCTTGATCCTCGACCTAGATGGCGATGGTGTCGAAACCCTCGGCAAGAGCTCCAATATCTACTTCGACCATGACGGCACCGGTTTCGCCGAGCAAACCGGCTGGGTCGGTGCGGATGACGGTGTGCTGGTATGGGATCGCAACGGCAATGGTCGGATTGACGACGGCAGCGAACTGTTCGGCAACCACACGGTGTTGGCCAATGGTCAGAAGGCGGCCAACGGCTTTGCCGCACTCGCGCAACTGGACAGCAACCAGGATGGCAAGGTCGATTCTTCCGATGGCGCTTTTGCCCAGTTGCGCATCTGGAAGGACAGTGACAGCAACGCTAGGCTCGGCGAGGGAGAACTGCTTACCCTCGACCAGGCCAACGTTGCCAGTATTGGCACTGCGTATATCAACCAGACCCAGGTCGATGTGCACGGTAACGAAATTCGCCAGGCCGGTTCGTACACCAACAGCCAAGGCGCTGTGCACGATGTGAAAGATGTCTGGTTCAGCGTGGACAACGCTAGGACCGTCGACCTCAATCTCGTGACTCTGAGGGCTGAAGTACAGGCGCTGCCTAACGCTGAGGGCTCTGGCAATGTGGCGAGTCTGCACCAAGCGATGGCCCGCGACGGCAGCGGCACATTGAAGGAGCTGGTTGAGGCTTTCGCGGGTGAGACCAACGCCACGGCCCGACAGACGTTGGTGGACAAGATCATTTTCGCCTGGAGTGGTGCCAGCCAATACGGCAGCAGCAGCCGGGGCGGCTACATCGACGATGGCCGGAAAATCTACGCGCTTGAGGCTTTCCTTGGATCATCGTTCATTCAGTCCTCGGGCACCAACGTCGGCACTGGCAATCCCGGGCCTAATGCAGCCGCCAAATTGATGCAGGCTTACGCGGTTTTGTCCGACTCCATTGCTGCGGAGTTGATGTTGCAGACTCACTACCAGCCGTTGGTCGCGGGGCTGCTGTGGACCTTCGACGGCAATCAATACTCATTCGATGTGGCTGCGCTGGTGCAAACCTTCAGAGCGTCCTACAACGCCGATCCGGTTGCCGGCAAAGATCAGTTGCTGGCGTTCGCGCACGCACTTGACGTAGCACCCGGCGTTTGGAACCAGGTAATGCTGAGCAGTCTGCGCAAAACCGCTGATCCTGCGGGGCAAGGTTTCGATCAATTGTTAGGGAATCTAGGGCATACGCTGGGCGGAGGCGGTAACGATGAGCTTTATGGGGATGTGCAGGCGAACGTCCTGGTTGGTTTGTCGGGCAACGACACCCTGTACGGGGATGCCGGCAATGATGCCTTGGACGGAGGCAGCGGGAATGACTATCTGAGCGGTGATGCGGGCTCCGATACCTATCACTTCAGCCGTGGTTGGGGGCAGGATACGCTCAACAACTTCGATAGTAGCAGTGGCAAGCAGGACGTCATCGTGTTCGATGCCACTGTTGCGACCGCTGATGTGCGTGCCAGTCGGGCGGGTGACAACTTGGTACTGTCGCTGGCGGGCAGCACGGATAAAGTTACGGTCGTCAATTTCTTCATCAACGACGGCGTCAATTTCTATCAGATTGAGCAAGTCCGTTTCAACGACGGCACGGTCTGGACGCCGCAGCAGATCATGGCCGCCGTTGCGCTCAGCACTGACGGCAATGACACGCTGTATGGTTACTCGGGGGCCGACACTCTTAGCAGTGGTACGGGCAACGATATCTTGTACGCAGCGCAGGGCAACGATGTACTCGTCGGTGGCAGCGGCAATGATCGCCTCGAAGGGGGCAGTGGTTCGGATACCTACCTGTTCAATCTTGGCGATGGCAAGGATGTCATTCTGGAGAACTCCACGGTCATTGGCGATATTGACGTGGTGCGCTTTGGGGAAGGAGTCCTTGCTTCCGACATCAGCGTCAGTACCCAGGGTGCCAACCTCTTACTGCGCCATGCCAACGGTCTCGACCAGATCACCGTGCTGGGCTGGTTCAACCAGACCGGCCCGCGCTATCAGATCGAGCGCATTGAGTTCGCCGACGGAACCCTTTGGACCGGCGCGCAACTGAGCAGTGCCTTGCTCAACCCCGTGGGGACGGAAGGCGACGACATACTAACGGCGGTGGATGTGAGCATCGGGCAATCGCTGGTGGGCAATGGCGGCAACGATACTCTGACTGGCGGCGATGGCGGTGACAGGCTGGAAGGCGGGCGGGGTAATGACCGCTTGAATGGTGGTCAGGGTTCTGACCGGTACGTGTTCAACCTGGGCGATGGCCAGGATGTGATCTTCGATGACAACTGGATTTCCTCAGACACTGATGTGTTGAGCTTCGGAGCCAGTGTCGCTGCGTCCGATATCACTGCCAGCCGCTCGGGCACTCACTTGGTTCTCAGTCATGCCAACGGCCAGGATCGGGTGACGATTATCGACTGGTTCTACCAGGCCGGTGGTCGTTACAAGCTGGAAAAGTTCGAGTTTGCGGACGGCACTGTCATTACTGGCGATCAGATGACCACGGCGTTGATGACCACGATGGGAACGGACGCGGATGACACCCTGGAGGGGGCCAACTCCGGCAACCAGACTATGTTGGGCTTGGGGGGCAACGACACCATCACTTCGGGTAGTGGTAGCGACATGCTTGAGGGGGGACTCGGCAATGATGTGTTGAGCGCTGGTGATGGCAACGATGTGCTGATCGGCGGGCGTGGCAATGATCGCTTGAACGGCGGTCGAGGTGACGACCGGTACGTGTTCAACTTTGGCGATGGACAGGATGTGATCTTCGATGACAATTGGATCTCCTCGGGCACCGATGTGTTGAGCTTCGGAGCTGGTATCGCCGCCTCCGACGTTACCGTCAGCCGTTCGGGCACCCACCTGGTCCTCAACCACGCCAACGGTCAGGATCGGGTGACCATCCTCGACTGGTTTTACGCCTCCAACGGTGCCTATCAACTGGAGCGTATCGAGTTCACTGATGGCACCCTTTGGACCCGAGCCCAAGTGACGGCGCCATTCCTTCAACAAAGCGGCACTGAAGGCGACGACGTCATCAACGGACTTTCCGCATCTTTCAACCAGGCGCTATTGGGCAATGGTGGCAATGACACGCTTACAGGCGGCGATGGAAATGACAGGTTGGAAGGTGGGAGGGGCAACGACCGTCTGAATGGTGGTCAAGGGGCCGACCGGTACGTCTTTAACCTGGGGGACGGCCAGGATGTGATCTTCGATAGCCATTTGCTCTCCTCGGATATCGATGTATTGGCCTTTGGAACCGGCATCGCAGTGTCGGATATCACCGCCAGCCGTTCGGGCACAAGCCTGGTTCTGAGCCACTCCAATGGCCAGGATCAGGTGACAATCCTAAGCTGGTTCTACGAGGCGGGTGGCCGTTACAAACTGGAACGGTTCGAGTTCGCGAACGGAACCGTCCTGACCGGCGACCAGATGACCGCGCCTTTGATGACTTCGATGGGGACGGAGGTCGATGACATTCTGGTAGGTGCCAACTCTGGCAACCAGATGATGTCAGGCCTGGGTGGGAACGACACCATCACTTCAGGCAGCGGCAACGACATGCTCGAAGGTGGTCTGGGTAACGATGTCCTTAATGCGGGAGAAGGCAATGATGTGCTCATTGGTGGGGTGGGCAATGACCGGCTGAACGGCGGTCAGGGTTCCGACCGGTACGTGTTCAACCTGGGCGATGGTCAGGATGTGATCTCCGATGACAACTGGATCTTCTCGGGAACCGATGTCTTGAATTTCGGGGTTGGTATCGCCGCATCCGATATCACAATCAGCCGCTCGGGTACCAGTCTGGTGCTGAGCCATAGCAACGACCAGGACCGGGTGACGGTCCTTAACTGGTTCGGCGACCCCGGCAGCCGCTATCAACTGGAACGTATAGAGTTCGCTGACGGCACCCTGTGGACCAGCGCCCAGGTGACGGCTCCGTTCCTTCAACAAAGCGGTAGTGAGGGCGACGATGTCATCACCGGACTTGCCGCTGGGTTCAGTCAGGTGCTGCTGGGCAACGGTGGGAATGACACGTTGACCGGTGGAGAGGGCAACGACCGCCTAGAAGGCGGGCGCGGCAATGATCGTCTGAATGGTGGTCAGGGTTCCGACCGGTACGTGTTCAACCTGGGCGATGGCCAGGATGTGATCTCCGATGACAACTGGACCTTCTCGGGAACCGATGTCTTGAGTTTCGGAGTCGGCATCGTCGCATCCGATATCACTACCAGCCGCTCGGGCACCAGCCTGGTACTGAGCCATGCCAATGGTCAGGACCGGGTGACGATCCTTAACTGGTTCTATGACCCTGGCACCCGCTATCAACTGGAGCGTATAGAGTTCGCTGATGGCACCCTGTGGACCAGCGCCCAGGTGACGGCGCCGTTCCTTCAGCAAAGCGGTGGTGAGGGCGACGATATCATCACCGGCCTTGCCGCTGGGTTCAGTCAGGTGCTGCTGGGCAACGGTGGGAATGACACGTTGACCGGTGGAGAGGGCAACGACCGGCTAGAAGGCGGACGCGGCAATGATCGTCTGAATGGTGGTCAGGGTTCCGACCGGTACGTGTTCAATCTGGGCGATGGCCAGGATGTGATCTCCGATGACAACTGGACCTTCTCGGGAACCGACGCCTTGAGTTTCGGAGTCGGTATCGCCGCATCCGATATCACCACCAGCCGCTCGGGTACCAGCCTGGTGCTGAGCCATGCCAATGGTCAGGACCGGGTGACGATGCTCGACTGGTTCTTAGAGGCCAGTAGCCGTTATCAAGTGGAGCGTATCGAGTTCGCCGATGGCACGCTTTGGACCAGTGCTTCACTGAACACCGCACTAATGTTGCAGCTCGGCACCGACGGCGACGACGTGATGGTCGGTGTTACTGCGGCCTATAACCAGACCCTGCTCGGTGGTGCGGGCAATGACCGGATCACTGCCGGCAGCGGCAGCGACCGCCTAGAAGGCGGTAGCGGTGACGATCGCCTCGACGGAGCGGCTGGAGCCGATACGCTTATTGGTGGTACTGGCAACGACACCTATGTCGTGGACAATGCCGGTGACTCCGTACAGGAAAACCTGGGCGAGGGCATCGACATGGTCGAAAGCTCCATCTCCCTGACACTCAAGGCTAACGTGGAAAATCTTTTGCTGCTCGGCAACTCTGCGTTGAACGGCACCGGCAATGAGCTCGATAACGTGCTAACGGGCAACAGCGCTGCCAACATATTGATTGGCGGTGGGGGGAACGACCGCCTGGACGGCAGGGCGGGTGCCGACACCCTACAGGGCGGGCTTGGTGACGATACCTATGTGGTTGAGCGAGCCACCGACGTGGTAGTGGAAAACGTCAACGAGGGTATCGACACCGTCGAGTCGAGCGTTTCGCTGACCCTGGGCAATAACCTGGAGCACCTTACGCTCCTGGGTAGCACCGCGCTTAACGGCACTGGTAACGCGTCAGACAACCGGCTGACGGGAAATAGCGCGGCTAACACTCTCACTGGCGGGGCGGGCAACGATTTTCTGGACGGTGGCGCGGGAGCTGATGTGCTGGTGGGCGGTGAAGGTCACGATACCTATTTGTTTGGCAGGTCGTATGGCAGCGATACGGTGGTTGAGAATGGCGTGACGGCGGGCAATGCCGACCTGCTTCGCTTCATGGACGGGATCGCCCGTGATCAGTTGTGGTTCAAGTCGGTCAGTGGTACCCAGAACCTGGAGATCAGTATTGTTGGCACTACTGACAAAATCACGGTCAAGGACTGGTATCAGGGCAGCGCCAACCGCGTCGAGTCGTTCGTGACGGCCAGCGGCGATGTGCTACTGGAGGCGCAGGTGCAAAATCTTGTGGACGCCATGTCCGCCTTCGCTCCGCCGCCGGCTGGGCAGACTTCGTTGAGCCAGTCCCAGCATGCCGCCCTTGATTTAGTGATCGCTGCCAACTGGCAGTCTTGAGCCGCGCAGCCTCGGCGTGCCGTCCGCGAAGGTCGGAGCGCCGGGACAGTTCGCAGGTTTGGTAGGCCCGGTGACAACCGACCGGTCGTTTACACATCCCGGCTAAACCTTTTCCACTTCCCGCGAGTCACTACCTGTAAGAGCCCGATTCACGGGTACCCGGGAGGTGGCCGATGACCTTCATCTGCCTGTTGCGTGGTTGCCAGTGGCGTTCGATGTCGAGCAGTGACGTCGAGCAAATGGATTGCCAGTGCTGTGAGCGCTGCGGTGCCGTGCGCTATCGCCGGCTTGGGATCACCCACTCTTAGGAGCGCGTTATGGCACGAGCAATCTGGAAAGGCGCGATCAGTTTCGGCCTGGTGCATATCCCTGTTGCGCTGGCGTCGGCGACGCGCAGCCAGCGGGTCGATTTCGACTGGCTGGACCAGCGCAGCATGGACCCGGTGGGCTACAAGCGGATCAACAAGGTCACCGGCAACGAGGTCAGCAAGGAAGATATCGTCAAGGCCGTTGAGTACGAGAAAGGCCGCTATGTGGTGATCAGCGAAGACGAGATTCGCAAGGCCCGGCCCGAGGCGACCCAGACCATCGATATTTTCTCGTTCGTGGCCGCGCAGGAAATCCCCTTGCAGCAGTTCGACACGCCGTATTACCTGGCCCCGGACAAGCGCGGCGGCAAGGTCTATGCGTTGCTGCGCGACACCCTCGAAAGCACCGGCAAAGTGGCGCTCGCCACTTTGGTGCTGCACACCCAGCAGCATCTGGCGATGGTGCGGCCGCTGGAGGATGCGCTGGTGCTGATCACCTTGCGTTGGCCGGATGAGGTGCGCGGCATCGACAGTCTGGAGCTCGACAGCAGTGTGACCACGGCCAAGGTCAACAAGAGCGAGTTGCAGATGGCCAAGCGCCTGGTGGAAGACATGAGCGGTAGCTGGACGCCGGATGAATACCAGAACGTGTTTCGCCAGACCATCATGGATCTGGTGGAGGAGAAGGCCAGCAAGGGCAAGATTTCGGTGGTGGAACAGGGCGAGGAAAGCGGCGGCGGCAAGGGCGCCGATATCATCGATCTGACCGAGCTGTTGAAACGCAGCCTGGGCGGGAAGGGTGGCAAGGTGGCGGAGCCGAAGAAGAAGGCGCCGGCGAGCAAGAGGACGGGGCGCAAGGCTTCGTGAGAGGCGTTATTGCTGCATGGGGATTTGAACCTCTCGCAAATCGTCGGCCGCTTGCCATTCTGTAGGAGCGGCCGTTAGCCGCGATGGGCCGCACAGCGGCCCCAAAACCATCCCGCACGAGTTAGCGGTGTGCATCCGGTATTTCTTTCGACCTTGAGCAGGCTTGAATGTGAGACCCAGACCTGCCAGAAGCAAGGCGCTGGATGGTTCTGGGGCCGCTATGCGGCCCATCGCGGCTAACAGCCGCTCCTACAGGGTTGCGCGTCAAGCCAAGGTGTTGCGTCACCCCCCCAACGATTTCAAATAATCCCCAAACCCACCCCGCGCCCGGCTGTCCAGCCGGCTGCTGGTGCTGACGCTGTTACGCGCGGTCCAGACGATATGGGCGCCGCTGGCCATCAGGGCGTTGACCAGTTCCACATCCTCGTTCAACGCCAACGGCGGGAACCCGCCCACGCGCTGGTACGCGCGGGCGCAGATGCCGAGGTTGGCGCCGTGGATATGCCGGTGATCTTCCCGCGCCTGATAACGGCTCAGGTACAGCGCCTGGAACGCCGCATTCTGTTGCGGTTGCCACTGCTCGACGTGCACCGTGCCGCACACCGCGTCCGCGGCGCAGTCCAGTTGGCACAGCAGCCAGTCCGGCGGCACGCAACTGTCGGCGTCGGTGCAGGCCAGCCAGTGCGCGCCGCGTTCCAGCATCAGCGCTGCCCCGGCCCGCCGCGCCTGGCCGACATTGCGCACATTCACTTCCAGCGTGCCCACGCCATGTGCCGCAGCGATGCGGGCGCTGTCGTCGTCGCAGCGGTCGAGGACCACGAGGATTTCCACCCGGTGTCCGGCCCCTTCTGCAGCGCGGGCTGCCAGTTGCACCGCGCTCAGGCAGCGCGGCAGGGCGTCGGCTTCGTTATGCGCGGGGATGATCACGGCAATCATGGGCAGGTCTCGTCCAGGTCGATTACGCTGGGCTGGCAGCTCCAGTACTCCAGCAAAAAGTCCGCTTCTTCATGGCGCACTACGCGGTACAGCGGCAGCCGTTGCTCCAGCAGCGCATGAACCTCACGGCCCTGCTGCGGGCAGCCGTCGATCGGGTGCAGCCAGTGGCAGGCGAGCAGGCCGCCGTCTTCGGTCAGGCTGGCGACCGACTGTTCGATCACCTGCAGCCACTGGCCGGGATCGAGGTAGTAGCCGATCTCGCTGAGAACGATGAGGTCGAAACTGCCACCCGGCCAGTCGCCGGGCAGCCGGCCCTGTTCGACCCGCGCATGCGGAAGCGGGGCCAGGCGCTCTCGCGCCAGCGTCACGGCTGTGGGGTCGAGGTCGTGACACAGCAGTTCGGAGCAACGCTCGGCAAGGGCGGCGCTGAGTTCACCGTTGGCGCAGGCCGGTTCGAAGATCCGCTCGTGAAACTGCCGCGGCAGGCTGGCCATGATCAGCTCGCGCTTGCGCCGTTCGTACCAGCGAGTGCGGAACGCCCACGGGTCGTCGCTGGCGGCGAACAGCCCGGCAAAATACTGCGCATCGACACTCATCGGAACACCAGTTCGAAAGGTTGCATCAGGCATTCGAGGGTCGCCGCCGGCAGCACCGGCGGACGGCCCTCATCGGTTTCCATCTGGCTGACATGCGCGGCGATGGCGTGCTGCTTGCGTTGCAGTGCATCGCTGCCGAGGCGCAGTTTGCAGGCCCGTTCCCACGGCAGTCGGCTGTCCTCGGGCTCGGCCCAGTACCAGGCCCACACCGGCACTTCCAGCAATTGGACGCCCTTGGCCTGAGCCGCCTGGGCACAGGCGCGGCCCACCGCTTCGTGGTCGCAATGGCCGTCACCGCGCCAGGTGCAGAGCACTTGGTCACCCGGCTGGAGAAGCTGGCTCAGGTGATTGACCAGGTAGGCTTCATCCCGCGCCACGGCGCTGTCTTTCAGGTTCAGGCGCTGCCAGGCCAAGGCCTGCACGTCGAGGCCGAGGCGTTGCAATGCATGGCGGCTTTCCTGTGGACGTTGGCGGCGCAGGCGGTGTTCGGTCCAGTGGGTGGAGCCGGGGTGGCTGCCCTCGCCATCGGTGACCGAGATCAGCAGCAGGTCCTGCTCACGCCCGCGCAGGCTGGCGAGCAGGCCGCCGCAGGCGAGGATCTCGTCGTCCGGGTGCGGCGCCACCACCACCAGGCGTTGGCCGGGCGGACAGAGTTGCTCGGGCTCGATCCAGGTCGCTCGGGCCAGGTGCGCCGAATGCTGCCAGTCGGCGGGCAGGGTGGCCGGCCGCTCGAACAGTTCGCGGCTCATAGCTGCCACGCTCCGGCCGGGAACTGCGCCAGTTGCCGGCCCAATGCCGCGAGGTCGCGCTCGGCGTGGCTCTGGCGCAGGAACACCGGCAAGTCGGCGCTGAGCCGGGCGAAGTGGCTGTTGTGGCAGTAAGGCGTTGCGCCGAGGGCGCGGCCGACATGCTCGATCACCTGATTGACCGCCTTTTCCACCTGCGCCCGCGCACGGCGCACCGGCAGTTCGGCGTTGCCGCCGGGGTGCTCGTCGATCCACGCGGCGCACTCGCGCAAGGTGGCGCGGGCGCCGCACAGCGCGGCGTCCACCGCGCCGAGGTGGGCTTCGGCGTGCGGGGCCGGGCGCGGCTTGCGGCAGTGTTCGCGCAGGTAGTCGGCCAGCGCTTCGGCGGCGCCGTACCAGCACGCCGCGATGCCGCCGCCGCCCTGCCAGAAACCGGGCCGCGACAGGTACTGCCCCGGCGAGCCGATGGCCACCGCCGGGGAACGGTCGAATTCCAGCAGCACGCTGGTGGTGGTGGCCATGCCCACCGCCTGCCAACCCTCGGCGATGATCCGCTGGCTCGGGTGCGACAACTCGATGGCCACCAGTTGCGGCTGCTCGTCGGCATCCCAGGCGGTGACCAGGGCGTTGTCGATTTGCAGGGCGCCGGAGCACCAGGCCTTGCGACCTTCGAGGATCACCCGCTCGCCGTCGCGTTCGACAATGCGCGTGCGCGCGTCTGGCGGCTCGGCGGCCCACACGCCCCAGATGCCCGGTCCGACCCGGTGGCTGGCGCCGCACTCGGCGAGGATCGCCAAGGCGTCGGTGTGGCCCTCATAGAGCTTGGCCAGGGCCAGGTCGCAGCCGGCGACCCGCGCCAGGGTCTGCCAGCGTTGCAGGGTGTGGCCCTGGCCGGGCAAGGGCAGCAGGTCGAGGTGGTCCCGCTGCAGCGATTGCATCACCAGCGGCAACTGGGTATCCAGGTGCAGCGCCTGCGGTCGCTCGGTGAAGCTGCGCAGCAGGGTGTCGAGGCTGCCCAGATCGAAATCCTGAATGATGCTCATGAGGTTGACTCCTTGGCACGTGCGGTGGCGGGCGTGTCGTTCTTGCGCAGGCCGCGCAGGTTCATGGCGAACAGGCACGCCTGCAGCACGATCAACGCCCAGGCCTGGGTGTGCCAGCCCCACACGGCCCAGAGCAGGTTGCTCGCAATAAAACAGATGAAGCCGATACGCCGCCGGCCGGGTCGCTGCGAGGCGATCCACCAGGCCGCCAGCACCGTGGCCAGCATTGCCGGCCATTGCAGCAGATCGATCCAGTCCATTATTTGCCACCCATTCGCTTGCGCATGCTGGCGCTGATGGATTGGCGGATGCCGGCGTAGTCCTGCCACGGGTCGTTGCCCTCGGCGAGGCGTTCGTGGATGTTGGCGAGGTTCCACTGGTTGGCGCCTTTGATCTCGCCCAGTTCCTCGCGCCAGATCGGCACCGACACCGGCATGCCTTCCCGCGCTCGCAGCGACCAGGCGCAGGCGGTGGTGGCGCCTTTGCCGTTGCGCAGGTAGTCGATGAAGATCCGTCCGACCCGGTTCTTCGGCCCCGACACCGCTGACAGGCGCTCGGGAAACAGCCCGGCCAGGTGATTGACGAGGGCGTGGCTGAAGTCCTTCACCTCGTCCCAGCCGGCCCGTCGCACCAACGGCACGACCACGTGAATGCCCTTGCCGCCGCTGGTCTTGAGAAAGGCGCGCAGGCCCAGTTCATCCAGCAGGGTGAGGGTCAGGGTGGTGGCTTCGACCATGGCTTTCCACGGCAGCGCGGGATCCGGGTCGAGGTCGAGAATGAAGCGGTCGGGCCGCTCGAACTGGCTGTCGGTGGCGTTCCAGGTGTGCAGTTCGAGCATGTTCATCTGCACGGCGCCGAGCAGGGTGTCCTGGCGATTGATGACCATCGCCGCCTGGCCGGCCTGGTCCTTGTCGTAGCTTTTGACCCCTGGCAGATCAAGGTGGGCGACGTGCTTCTGGAAGAACAGCTCGCCGCTCAGGCCGTCCGGCGCCCGCACCAGCGCGACCGGGCGGTCCTTGAGGTGCGGGAGGATCAGTTCCGAGACCTGCGCGTAATACTCCGCCACCTTGAGTTTGGTGGTGCCGCTGCTGGCGTCGATGATGCGCTCGGGGTGGGTCAGGTGCAGGCTGGCGCTTTTTTTCGCGGGCATGGCGCGCTCCAGGTTGATGCCGTTGGCCGGTTTGTCGTCGCGCAGGCCGTGGAACACGGCGTGGCGGACGATGCCGTCGCGGGTCATCTGGGCAAAACTGACTTCCGCCAGCAGCTTCGGTTTCAGCCAGTGCACGCCGCGCACCTCGGCGCCGGTGGGCGGTTTCGCCAGCGGCGGGCGCTCGACTTCCAGCGGGCTCAGGCGTTGCAGCAGGCTGTTCAGGGTCGCGGTGCTGAAGCCGGTGCCGACCTTGCCCGCGTAGCGCAATTCGCCGTCGTCGTGCAGGCCGAGCAACAAGGCGCCGAAGGCACTGCGGCTGCCTTTCGGATCGGTGTAGCCGAGCACCACGAATTCCTGGCGCTTCTTGCATTTGAGCTTGATCCAGTCGCTGCTGCGGCGCTCGACGTAGAGGCTGTCCAGGCGCTTGCCGATCAGCCCTTCGAGGTTCAACTGGCAGGCGCTTTCCAGCAGCGAATCCACCGGCTCGGCGAACGCCGCCGAGTAGCGCAGGGCGTCGGGCGCCTTGGCCAGCAGTTTCTCCAGCGCCGCGCGGCGCTCTTGCAGCGGGGATTGGCGCAGGTCGTGGCCGTCGAGAAACAGCAGGTCGAACAGGTAGTAGGTGATGGGCTCGTCGCGCTCGGTATCGAAGGCGTTTTGCAGGGCCTGGAAATCCGCCACGCCGTTTTCGTCGGCGACGACCATCTCGCCGTCAAGCCAGGCCGAACGGATTTTGAGCTTCTTCAACGCGGCGACCTGATGGGGCATTTTCGACGTCCAGTCATGGCCATTGCGGGTGAACAGGCTCACCTCGCCGGCGTCGATGCGGGCGAGGATGCGGTAGCCGTCGAACTTGATTTCGTAGAGCCAGTCGCCGTCCGGCGCGGCGTCTACCAGGGTCGCCAGTTGTGGCTTGATCTGCGCGGGGAGGGCGCTTTGCGCGGCGGCTTTTTTAGCGGGGCGGGCGGTCTTTTTCGCAGTGGCGGGTTTCGTCGTCGAGGGCAGGCTGCGGTCGCTGATGACGCTGTCCGGCGCGGCGTCGAGGATGTCGTAGTCGCTGGCGTCGCGGGCGAGTTTGTCGGCGGATTTCACCAACAGCCACTGTTCTTTCTTGCCCGCGAGGTGGGTACGAAACAACGCCCAGCGACCGCCGAGTTTTTCGCCCTGCAATTCGAAATGCAGGCGGCCGCGGGCGTAGTCCTGCCGCGGGTCGCCTTCGGGAATCCAGACGCCGCGATCCCAGACGATCACGTCGCCGGCGCCGTAATGGCCTTCGGGGATGTGGCCCTCGAAACTGGCGTAGTCCAGCGGGTGGTCTTCGACGTGTACGGCGAGGCGTTTCACGCTCGGATCGAGCGACGGGCCCTTGGGAATTGCCCAGCTTTTCAGGGTGCCATCCAGCTCCAGGCGGAAGTCGTAGTGCAGGTGGCTGGCATCGTGTTTCTGGATGCAGAACTGCAACGCCCGCGCCGGTTTGCCGCGGGCCTGCTTGCCGGCCGGCTCGGGGCTGGCGGCGAAGTCGCGCTTGCGCTGGTACTCCTGCAAGGGCTTGGGCTTGGCCATGGCGGGCTCCGATCGATGGCGAGAGGAATCTGCGTCCTTTCAAGTGGGAGCGGGCGCTGGCGACAGGAGTTCAATCCGCCTGCCGCCGACCGGATGGCGGAAAGTCTGAATCATTGGCGCGGTGGGGGAGTCGACTCCATGAGAGCCCATCTGACACCGAGGCAGTCATGATCGAGAAGAGCGATAAACCCGCAGAAGCCACGCCACATCAGGCCCAGGAAATCGACGATATCCAGGACCGCATGGGTGAAATGCGCGAACTGGACTTCAGCGACCGCAACGACGAGCGCCAGGGCCGTGCCGGGGATGCCCGTCCGGGCCGCGAGGTGGACGAGGAATTTCCCCGTGAGCGCGTCGAGCGCAGCGGCATGAGCGGCGGAGAGACCCTCACCGAAAGCCAGCACGAAGACAACGTCAACTACGACGACCTTAGCCCCGACACGCTGTATGACCAGACCGGCGCCCGTGATGCGTTCGAGCGCGGTGGCGATGGCCCTGCGGACCAGGAATTGCGTCGCGTCGATGGCGCGGAGATTGGCGGTGGTCTTGGCCTTGATGAGGCCGAACTGGCCCGCTCGGCGCCGCTGGATGGCAAACCCTGGACCGACCGTGTCTCGCCTGTCGAAGGCGACGACGAAGAACAATGAGCGAGGAGGAAATGACCATGTCCGATCATCACTGCGCCTGTCCTGGCTGCACCTGTGAAGTGGACGCCAATGCCGTGGTCCGCGATGGCCAGGCCTATTGCTGCGAGGCCTGCGCCGGCGGCCATGTCCACGAAGAGCCGTGCAGCATGGGCGAATGCCATTGTGGCGACGGCAAGCCGGAACAGCCGAACGAATCCAATGTGGATAACGCACTGGAAGAGACATTTCCGGCGAGCGACCCGATTTCGCCTTGAGCCGGCCCTGCGATCGAGCGCCGCTCCTACAGTACCGTCACCACGACACCGACCCCTGTAGGAGCGAGCTTGCTCGCGATGAGGCCCGCACGCCGCCCCTCTCTCAAACCTCCCAGACTTCCCCCGGCACCGTCTCCAGCCCACCCGCAAGCTTCAGCCGCTCCAACAAATCACGCGCATCAAAGGGCGCGCGGACCTTGAGGTCGTTGTCGAAGTAGCAATAGACATCCTTGGCGCCTTTCACCGCGTCCTTGCGCCCCCCGGCCAGTTGGGCATCAGCGGGCTGCTGGCCGCGGCTCCAGGTACGGATGCGCTGAGCCCAGCGTTCCAGCGCGGATTCGGTGTAGCCACTGGCGTACAGCTCGGCATCGCCATGCAGGCGCAGATAGAGGAAATCGGCGGTCAAGTCTTCCAGGTACGGCCACTTGCCGGCGGTGTTGGTTTTCAACAATAAAGATTGACACAAAACAATAAAGTTTGACACGCATGAACATAGATTGACACAAGGCTCAAACCCCCGTATCTACGGGGGTTTTCCTTTCCAGGCTTTCCCTTTGGTCTGGAATCATCGCTTCAACTTTCAGCGGGTGTAGTCTGGAAAATGTTTTGAATGCGGCCGCTTTGGCGGTCGTGTCCTTCTACGACTTTTTCTCGACGCGAGGTGAAGCGGTCCGCATCGACTGAGGAGGCGTGGGTTGCGAGGTCGTAAATTTGCATCACAGCAGGACATTGAACGGCACATCGCAAATGGATTTGGCGAAGGCGCCGGGGCAAGCTACGTGCCTTGGCTGCGGGTACAAGATGTCCCGTCGATAGGTCGTTCGCACAAGATTCAAGGTGTGAAGATCGAGAGGATTCATCACCTCCTGTCAGATCTCGAGCGTTCCTACTTCCTTGTGTGTGAATTTTCTGAAGACGTCGTGGATATCCGGGAGCAATACCCTTTACTACCCACAGGGCGTGCGCAAGCGATAGCGTCGGCGATCGATGTACGCTATCCAAGATACCCTAGAACAACACTGCCTTATGTGATGACAACAGACTTCCTGTTAACTGTTAAGGATGCTCCGATCAACTTGTCGTGCAGCCGCGGCAAGTTGCAATTTTCCAGGCACCTACAGCGTTATTGGACGAAAAGTGACCGAAAAATCATGTACGGAGAGCTTTTTCGACCGGTTCTCC
>NZ_FYDX01000016.1 GCF_900187455.1 Pseudomonas sp. Irchel 3E13
CTTTCTCGGTCACTTGCTTGACCGCTTCGATCTTGAATTCTTCGGGGTAACGCTGACGACTCATGGCTCCTCCTATTTGGGCCTCATTATGAGGCTTGGAGGTGTCTACGAAACTAGGGGCGATTCAGAATTTGAGAGTGGCACTGCCCTCAACCCCCCGAAAATCATGGCGCGCACTTGATATTTGCCGAGCAGATGCACACAGCCATATTGGCAAAAAAGTGTTGAAAGTATACTGGCTATGCGCCATCACACTTTTGTAAATTTCTAAAAGTCCTGACCCTGATACAGGGTTTGGTGTGATACAAGTGTACCGATCACGGAATGAGTGTTCTTCCCGAACCTAATTTGTAAGTCGGTAACCGATGTCTGATCTTCTATTTTTTCCCATGACTATGCCGGGCGAGATGCTGCACTCTCGTATAACTCGCTATCACTTCCTTTCAGGTAACAAAACCGTTGGGGAAACTTTTCGTGACCTTTTTGGCTCGGACGTTTTCTCCATAGGTACGCTACCCAAGCGGCTAGAGGTGCTCGCTGCCAGGCTACCTGGCGATGCAGAGGCCAACCTCGAGGAGCTGATTTCCACGAACACCACTTTCCCTTTGTACAGACCTTTTCTAGGCATCGCTCAAGAGGGGAATGATGGGGCGACAGGGCTCAGTTTTTGCCGGGTTGCGCGTGTTCCCCGTCGCGAAGGATCCGTCCACGGCAAGGCTAAACTGTGCCCCAGCTGTGTGCAGCAGGATCTACTTGAACTGGGTTATGCCTATTGGCACCGGTCCCACCATATACCGGGTGTCTCCGTCTGTTGGCGTCACGGTGACTTACTGATGCATGTTTGTCCCGAATGCACCCATCCGTTCTTCCGAAAGCTTCGGTTGCTTCCGAGTCTTACCGAGCCTTGCGCATGCGGTTGGAGTGCTCTCTCTCCAGCGGCGGCAAAGAAGGGAAGTCATCTTCAACAGAAGTTCGCGGAGTTCGCACACGAACTGCTTCAGCGAAATATACAGACGATGAGTAGTGAGGCCTTGTGTTCTTGCTATCTGCGCCAATGCAGAAAGCGCGGGTTTATACACGGTAGATTTACAGGCACTTCAAAGCTATTCGACAGTATCCAATCTAAATATGGTGATGAATCTCTATCGGAAATGGACAAAGCCTATGGAGCAGGTAAGCGTTCGCAGTGGCTTAGGTTTACTTCTCATCGAGGTCAGATGGATATGCCGCTCGCGCGTCATCTAATTATTGCGCTACATCTTTTTGGAACAGTAGATGAATTTGAGAGCGCATTGAGGCAAGAACTAATTCTTCAAAGTATTTCAGGTGCAAGATCTCGTTCGAACTTGGAAAAGCCAAAAGTCGGTAAAAAAGAACAGTGTCGGCAAAAAATCGAGACGATTCTAGCAGCACGAACAGATGTCAGTCTGGAGTATCTTTGGAGAAAGGCTTACCAAGCCACACGGTGGCTTAACGAAAACGATAACACCTGGCTGATGGCGAAGCTTAGTGGATCGAAGCCCGAATCGCTTAAGGTCGAGGACGTCAGCGATAAGCGAGACAGCGCGTTCGCCGCCATTCTGAAAGCGAAGGTTGAGGATCTTTACCTGATTTCTAAAGAACAGAAACGGGTGAACCTCGCCAATCTGCAAAAACTACTTCCTGTTCGCCTGCCTCCGAGTCCATCAGTACGTAAGAGCAGATTCCCGCTCACCGTGCAGCAGATTGAACTTCATTTGGAGTCTGTTTGGCATTTTCGACTGAGAAGGTTGATTTGTGCGATTGCGGATATGACAAGACTAAAGCTGCCACTTAACACCGGCGGTCTAAATTTGGTATCCACGGTACCTAATCCGGTCTTCTCTGTTCTTGTCAGTTTTTTTGAGTGGGATTTAGACAGCTTTTCCAGGAACGGTGTTGACCCCGAAGCACTTCTCAAATCAACCGGTGTTCTTAGGGATTGGCAGGGGCCCCCAGGATTCGACTTTTTGCTTGGGGGGAACGCGTACTATCGCAGAAAGTCATCAAGCGGGCCCTCAAGCAACGTGCTGAGCTAACAGTGGAGCAGAGTAATCGCTGCCGTCACCGCGATCATCGCGGAAGGCCAATCAAATGCCCCCACTGAAGCTCTGTGGCCAAAGCACGTGAGAGCCGAAGAGCATGGCGAGGATGATGGCGTCCACCAGCACGATCAGCGGGAACGGCACGTTGAGGGCGAAGATCACCACGAACGAGGCGCCGGCCATGGCCCACAGCCAGCCATTCTTCAGGGCTCGCGAGCCGAGATTGTCTTTTCCCCAGTTCTGTCTGGCAGTCGTGATCAACGTTTTACGCAATCAGCCAGGTGAGTTATTCACTCAGAGCAATGGTCGGTACCTCGCATTTTTGGTGCTGTTCGCTGCTCTTTCTGAAGTCCCTTACCGGATGGTCAGCACCTCGGGCACCTTCAATGTCCTGGTCACGTTGGCGCTAGGGCTTCTGGTCGCTTGGAGAGTTCAGCACCGGACGCTCGAAAGCCTAGTAATGGCTGGCGGTGCAATTCTGGTGGGTTATCTGCTGAGCGAGCCGCTGATGTACTGCTTCTACGGGGTGTTCGTGCCGGCGGCTCTGGTGCTTGCCATCAAACGCCCCGAACTAATCGTCAACTCTCGTACTGGCCTATTCGAACAGGCGGCGCAGCTTGAGCCGTTCGCTGTTCTGGCGCTGCTGATCGCGGCTTTGGCTCCTTTGCTCGGTTTGGTTCTGTTCTGGGCCCGGCTGCCATTCAAGATCTTGCCAGTCACACAGTGGAGCTATTGGTTCTACCCGTCAGGGCTTCTGGGAATTCACAACCTGCTTTAGCTGCGGGCTTTGCTTTAACGCTGGCATCCCCTGGGTCAAGAACGCCAGCGCTGAAAGAGCCCACGCACTGCCTTAATGGCAGTGGCGCTCGCCCGTTTTGTGATTGGTGTGGCAACCCTTGGAGTCAGTACCACCGCTGTGTGCGAAGGCGGCTATCGAGGAGAACGAAAGGACGGCAGCAATCACGAGGGAAACGATTTTCATCAGGCTACTCCATGCTCAGCGTTGTAGTGGCAAATTGCCTTGGCGAGCATATGGCCAAGTGCCTCCCGTTAACAATCCTAATTGCCGCGAAGCCGATGAAAGGAATGACTGGTATGGGTCGTTAGCTGTCGTTCATGACGGGTATCTAACGGAGTGATCTGCTATGCGTCCTATACTCCCGTTGGCAAAACCGGAGGACGGCATGGACGATTTACGGAAAAAGATAGAGGCGGGTGAGCCACTGATGCAGCAGGCCATTGAGGCATTGCGAAGGTACCACGAAGCCAAAGCTGCGGGGCGCCCATCCGATGAGACCGAGCACCTGAGAATTCTGGCGGAGTCGTTACTTGAGGCCGTTTCGGAGTACCAACTTCAAGTATTTGGAGGCCCAACTAGTGTGGTGTTTCACAAGTAACACTCATATTTTGGTCTAGGCTTTTCAGCATCAGAAATGCCTCGGAGCAACGATATGAAAACCGGCCGACCTGCTGCCCTGATTGAGTTGAGCGACGAAGAACACCTCGAACTGCTTCGCCGCTCCCGGCAACGTAAAGGCCCCGCCGAATCCCGAATTCGGGCCGAAATCATCTTGGCGTGTGCAGGTGGAGAGTCAGGCACCTCGATCGCCCACAGGCTCGGTATTGGCGTGCACACGGTTTCACGTTGGAGGGTGCGATTCAGTCGGTTGCGGCTTGATGGTTTGAATGACGAACATCGCTCAGGTCGGCCTCGCAGCATTACCGATGAACAAGTACAGGACGTGGTTAATCAGGTACTGCAATCCAAACCCGAAGATGCCAGCCACTGGAGTACTCGCTCGATGAGTCAGGCAACCGGTATTTCTCCAGCCAGCGTCATGCGGATATGGCATGCCTTCGGACTCAAGCCTCACCTTGAGAAGACGTTCAAGCTTTCGACCGATCCTCTGTTCGTCGACAAGGTCCACGACATTGTTGGGCTCTATCTCAACCCGCCCGACAAGGCTCTGGTGCTCTGTATCGACGAGAAAAGCCAGATTCAGGCGCTGAACCGTACCCAGCCAAGCTTACCTCTTGCCCCCGGCAATCCCGTCACTCGCACACACGACTACAAACGCCATGGAACCACATCGTTGTTCGCGGCGCTGGACATTGCTACGGGTGAAGTCATCGGAAGATTGAAGCGTCGACATAGAAGCACGGAATTTCTTGCCTTCCTCAAAGAGGTGGACGCCAACGTACCAGAGGACATGCCTGTTCATCTGGTGATGGACAACTACGCGACACACAAGACCGACAAAGTGAAAGCATGGTTGGCAGCGCATCCGCGCTACCAAGTGCATTTCACACCGACATCGGCATCCTGGTTGAATCTGGTGGAGCGCTTTTTCTCGACGCTGAGCGAGAAGTGGATCAAGCGCCAGGCACACACCAGCGTGAAGGATCTGGAGGAGTCGATTGAGTACTACTTGTCCACTTACAACGCCAACCCTCGACCGTTTCGCTGGTATCGAAAGGCCGAGGACATTTTGGCGAGCGTCGGCCGGGCGGCCGAGGTATTAGGCCGAAAAATATGAATGTTACTTGTGAAACACCACACTAGGCCTCTTCATTAAAGGTTTATGTCTACAGCTTCTCTTGCCCCTCTGGACCCAAAGCTGCCTTTTATGGAGGGCTGCTGGGGTCATTAGCAGCCTTCCGCCAAGAGCAGCTTTGGGTCGTTAGCTCTCAATCGTCGATGGATACTTTCGCCGCTCAGCTATGCAAGCGACTGGTCAGATCGAACGCCAATCGATGGTCACATCGAATGCAAACAGGTGGTCACGTGGGTGCAATTACACATGGCTGTCTGGCTTGTAAACGTAATCCATATCCTCTGCGCGGATATTCCATTTTTCAGCAGTTTCCCGGGCACCTTCAGCATTGAGCAGTACCTCACGAGCGGGAGGAAACAGGCTTGAGTAGTGATGGGAAAAATGCCCGATCAGCATCAGAATTACCTGCAAGTTGGCCGACCCTAGCATGTATTGATCTGCGAGGTTTCTCGCTTGGCTACTTTGGAGGGTACCGATGAAATCGCTGTGTGCGTGGCCACTTAGAAACGGGTAGTAGGAGGTGAAATAAGTCTTGTGTAGCCCCGCATCCACCGCTAGGTCGTTCCAATGCCACCCTACGTCCCAGCTGCCTTTGCGAAGGCGGTCTTGCTGGGGAGCAGCATATTTTTGGAAGTGCGGTGAGCTTTGAATAGAGGGCCATAGTGCTGCTGCATCGGTCTCTGCCTTGTTTCGGGCTACTCTGGCGTCATCGATGGTTGCTGCTATTTTGCTTCGTTTCTTCCAGCCGCAGTATTCCCAAACGTTATGCCTAAACTCTCGCAGCGAATCATCCCCGCCGCTAAGGAGCCACGTCATTACCAGGTAATTTTCAAGCGCCGAACGGGTCAGAACTGCCATCGAAGAGTGATCAATGAAGCTGCCCGCAGGGATTGTCTCGTTCCTGAATGGAGACGGTTCGAGCAGTGTCCTCACTGAGCACATGTGCCGAAAGAGTTTCTTGGCCAAATCATGTTGACTGAACATCCACGCTGGGGTGTCGGCTGCCGGGTCGGATTGTTCTGCCTGGGCTGTGATCATTTCAGCCATCAACCCGATGAGGACCTCGAACTCTTTTTCCAGCCCGGTCTCTCGCTTGTACTGCATACACATCCTCCTTATCGCAACGTTCCAGTACGCTGAGTCTAGGCTGAGCGTGAACGCTCAGGGAGCCGTCAACGACTGCACAGGCCAACCCTGGATCTGCGAGACGGTGCAAGCCCGGAATAGCGCCTTTGCTCGCTTCGCGGAAGCATGTCGAAACCACCTATCGGATAGCGGTCGTATCTGCTCGTGGATTGGTAAATTTTGAATCAGTCTGAAGACGGGCATGAGCTGCGAGCTCATTGCGCGTACGGATTTGGTGTGGATCTGATTGCGGGGTCTGGCGAGGGGGGAGGCGATGATGGACAACGATGAGATTCGACGTAAGACGCGTCTGAGAGAGGCTCAATCCCTTGAAAGAGCTGTATCCAGGATCCTTGGCAGCGGCGATCTTCTTTGCTTTGAAGATTTAGCTAGTCGCATCCATTTTCAACCCAACCTATCCCGATCAATCCTCAGTACCTGGGAAGCCGAGAACCGTGTGTTCTCGATCATTGTGGATCATGAGGCCCTGTATCCACTCTACGCATTTTCACCCGAAGGTGAGTTGCTGCAATGCATGAACGATATCATCCTGACGTTATCCCCCCGGAAAACTGGCTTAGGAATGGCGCTCTGGTTCGGTAGTTCCAATAGCTATCTCGCGGGTAAGAAGCCACTCGAGCTCTTGCTTCTCGATCCTGCGCTCGTCTCCTCAGCGGCTCGTGCCGAGGTCTGTAGCTTCCTCCAAGGTTAGTTCAGGTCTACATTGGAGGCGCTTTTGGATAGTAGGCGCTCCCTAAACCCAACCTGATCCGAAATAGGTAGTTCGAGAAGCGATGCGATTGTCGGATGCAGTTCCAAGACAGGAGTGCTTAGCGCCGCCTGCAGCCGGCGTTCCAGCGCGCGCCTGGGGGCTCCGCCAAGCGGCTACCCTCGTGGCTAAAACTCGCAAAAAATTATTTATCGAGAAATAGGAAAGAATCCTTTTGGGATAAGCCGGGGCTAAAAACCGATCGCCAAGTCCACGGGAAAATAATATCGGCGTCGTAGTATTACCCCCGAGAAAAAGCAAACCCAACCAAGCAGGAGGTTGGTATTCGCAAGTGACAAAAGTTTACGTGAGATCTACTTAAATATGCTGGTTGCTGGAGCTTTAGCGCTTCTCCAGTACATACCCAACCCCTCTAAGTGTATGGATTAACTTGCTTTCAAAGGGGTCGTCTATTTTCGCCCTGAGCCTACGGATAGAAACCTCAACTACATTGGTGTCGCAGTCAAAGTTCATATCCCAAACTTGAGATATTATCTGCGTACGGCTAAGCACCAGTCCGGTGTTGCGCATCAAATAATGCAGAAGCGCGAACTCTTTAGTCGTCAGGTCAATTCGTTGCCCGTCCCGGAATGCTCTGTGGCGGCTCTGGTCGAGTTCCAGATCAGCTACTCGAATTGTTTCTGTAGACGATGGGTGATCGGACCTACGCATCAAGGCGCGGACGCGAGCAAGCAGCTCAGGGAACTCAAATGGCTTGATCAGGTAGTCATCTGCGCCGTTCTCAAGACCTCTGACCTTGTCGACCAAGCGGCTCCTCGCGGTGAGCATCATGATGCGCGAAGGGCAATTTTTTCGCCTTAGTAGCTCGAGAACCTGCCAACCATCCATATCTGGAAGGTTTATATCGAGAATGATCACCTCGTATTCGTGTTGTTTGGCCAGGAATAGACCATCTGGACCGGTATGTACGCAATCAACGACATAACCACACTCTGTTAGGCCTTGGCGCACATATTCCGCAGTTTTAACCTCATCCTCAATTACCAGAATTCGCATTTGATTTTGTCTCGATATCACTGAGCCATTAACCGTGCGCTTGCGCCGGTGTTACTGAACGGATGATAAATCATAACTAACGTATTAGGGCTCAAATTACATATTTGTAATTTGTAAGCAATGCGCCTGATAACCTTTCGGTATACTGTGTCGCAGTTTTCGTCACCATGATCCCTTTGACTAGAAGGTGATTTAGCCTTATGAAATATTTGGTTGTTTTCTTCTTTGTTTTGATCTCGTTTCGTTCAGATGACGGAGAGGTTCCTCACATTGAAGAGACCGAGCACTGGTGCAGTCATGAGCTACATCGACATGCGATGCATGTACTCGAACGAATATTTAAATTTTAGGTGAAAAAAAGGCGCCCAAAGGACGCCAAATATCCACCTTTTACCAAAGGAGCAATTAAGCTACTCAAGGTGAATTCTTGATGTTAAGTCTTTGGTTGATTCGGATATTTATTAATATCCGAATCAACCGGTGCGATTACAGAATCGAGAGTGGGTACTCCACGATCACACGAGTTTCATCCAGATCCGATTCAAACGCAGTGGCGCGAGTAGTGGCCTGGCGCAACCGGAAGGACAGGTCTTTGGCTGGACCTGTTTGTACGACGTATTTGACCTCGACATCACGCTCCCAACGCTTCTGATTGGTGAGTGGATCGCCGTTATTGTCAGTGCGCATGTAGAACTGGTTGGCGTTCGAGTAGTCTGCGCCTGAGCCTCTGGCGTAGCGGGTCATGAACGAAAGTCCAGGAATGCCGTAGCTAGACATGTTCAGGTCATAGCGCAGCATCCAGGAGCGTTCCTTCGGAGAGTTGAAGTCGCTGTATTGGATCGAGTTGTCGACGAAAATGGAATCCGACTGACGCAGATAATCGAAGTCGTCATCGCCGTTGTTGCGCTGGTGCGACAGTGCGAGGGTATGAGCACCATAACGTACTCCGACCTTAGCACTCCAGATGTTGTTATCGAACTCACCCAGGCGTCGCTTGCCCTCATCTACAGCCTTGTAATAATTGAAGCCACCGAGCAGCGCGAGGTTGTCGCTCAGTGGGTAAACGACGCTGGTGCCAGCGTAGTATTGATTCCAGACATCTTTCAGTTGACTGGCGTATACGCTCACGGTGACATTGTCGTTGACCTGATAGTCGCCACCACCGTAACCGATCCAAGGCGAGTTTACCGGGCCGCCATAGAAGGTAACGAAGTTATCGTTCAGGTTGCTGGAAACCGGCTGGCTCATCGCATGCAGTCGACCCCCCTGCAGGGTGAGGCCCTGGATGCTGGTGTTTTCAACCGTCACACCACGGAAACTCTCTGGCAGCAGGCGAGAGTCGCCCGATGCAACCACGGGCGTCGATGGAAAAACATCACCCACCTTCACCACGGTATCGAACAAGCGGACTTTTGCTGCGCCACCAACCTTGGTGTACTCATCGCGAGCTTCGCCCTTGTTATCAACGGGAAGCACGTCGAAGGAGCTTCGGCCGCCGTTGCGTCCGTCGCCGGTATCAAGCTTGAGGCCGATCATAGCGAAGGCATCAACACCAAATCCGACTGTACCTTGGGTAAACCCGGAGTTGAATTTGGAAATGATCGCGTGTGCCCAGGCTTCGGAATAGCCATTGGTATTGCCCTTGCCGCTATTATAGGTAGGGGCAGAACCATCGCGATTATCACGATTGAAGTAGAAGTTTCTGTTCAGGACAGTGAGGCTACTGCCTTCAATAAAGCCTTCCGGCTTTTCTTCAGCTTGTGCCGAGATAGCATAGCTTCCAGAGAGCGCAGAAACTGCGGCCAGATAAAGTGGTACCTTAATTCTCATTCGATGCTCCTTTGATTTATGGCAGCTTTTATTATGTTTTACTTGCGCGGGCGTCTTTATATGTTCTAACCCGGCAGCGCGCCTAGCGTAGCGCCGAGCTAATATTTGCAGGGCAAAGATAACGAGAGGGTGATAGATCAATTACAATTTCGTCATCTGTTCGTTATCTTTCTCGGTTTTACGCGTGCTACTCATTTGCCTGGTCTGTAATAAAATCCGTCACATGGGCCGATTTCTTCAGTGTTTACAGGTGATACCGGCATTTCTTACGAAATTGTAATTTTCTAGCCACCCCTCTGATAGCTGCCGCTGATTAGAGTGCCATCACCTAATCCAGTGGGGCTTGGCAGCTGATTCCGCGTTCTCGCCAAGCTTTATCAAAGTTTGTGCACGAGGACTATCAAAGTGCCCCGGTATAACCGCAATATTTTAACCAAGACCTCTGTCTCGCCCTGGAAGATCGCTGCGCTCTGTGTGGCTATCTCCGGATTGATGGCACCTGGTGCATTTGCTCAAAGCATCAGCTTGCCGCAAGCACTCTCCACAGCAATGGATGCCAACCCAGATCTCGCTGCAGCTAGACAGGAGATTGGGATAGCGGACGGCGCCCGCAAGCAGGCTGGGCTTATCCCCAACCCCGAAATTTCGTACGACGTTGAGGACACTCGTCGGAGCAACAGCCAAACGACCGTTACGCTTAGCCAGACGCTCGAGCTTGGTGGTAAGCGGGGTGCCCGCGTTGAAGTCGCCACCTACGGCCAAACTGTCGCGCAGTTGGAGTTAGATCGTCGTGTAAACGGACTGCGGGCTGACGTCGTTCAGGCTTTTTACGCAGCCCTGCGGGCCCAGACTGGGTTGGATTTGGCTAAACAATCTCTGGAGTTGACTGAGCGTGGCCTTCGGGTTGTCGATGGACGCGTCCGCGCAGGTAAGTCTTCCCCTGTGGAGTCCACGCGTGCCCAGGTGCAACTGGCCGAAGCCAAGCTGCAGGTTCGCCGCGCTGAAACGGAGAAAGCGAACGCCTACCAGCAGCTCAGCCAAATTACTGGTAGCTCGGTGACCGTATTTGATCGTCTGGACTCTCCGACCCTGTCTCCGGGGGTGCCTCCTCAGACGGAAGAACTGCTTTCGAAACTCGATCAGACTGCCGAGATGCGTCAGGCAGTAGTGCAGATCGACAAGAGCGACGCCTCGCTTGGTGCAGAAAGAGCACAACGTATTCCGAACCTAACGGTGAGTGTGGGTAGCCAATACGACCGCTCCGTGCGTGAGCGTATCAATTTGGTTGGACTGTCCATGCCACTACCTCTGTTTGATCGTAATCAGGGCAACATTCTTTCCGCTTCTCGACGTGCAGATCAGGCCCGAGACCAGCGTAACGCTGTGGAACTGCGACTTCGTTCGGAAACCCAGACCGCACTGAACCAGTGGACCACCGCCATGCAAGAGGTTGAGTCCTACGACAAGACCATTCTGCCGTCTGCCCAGCAGGCTGTGGAAACCGCAACCCGCGGATTCGAGATGGGCAAATTCGGCTTCATCGAGGTGCTGGATGCCCAGCGCACTTTGATCCTCGCGCGTGGCCAGTACCTCGACTCGCTGGCAGCTGCGACCAATGCGCGTGCGCAGGTGGAAAGGGTTTATGGCGACGTTGGTACGAGTGCCGGCGTTCGCTGAACAGGACACACAATTCTTGAGCACTGGTTTTGAAAAACGCGGTGCCTACGATCAGCAGGAGTAGCAATGGATAACAAACGCAAGATCGCCCTCGCGGTTGCCGCTGTGGCAGCCCTCGGATTTGGCAGCCTTGCCTGGGATAGCAGTTCCGAGTTGCAGGCAGCCGGCGCTGCCGAGCACGGCGCTAACGATGGCCATGGCGACGAAAAAAAGACCACTTCATCCGCCCAAAAGGCTGGTGATGAGGGGCATGGTGAAGAAGGCCATAGCGAAGAGGGTGGAGAGGAAGAGGGCAAGCTGACGCTCAGTGCCGAGCAGATCAAAGCAGCCGGTGTCGTCTTGGAGTCTGCAGCTCCTCGTGACCTGGGCACAATTGTGAGTTTCCCAGGCGAGATTCGCTTCGATGAAGACCGCACTGCACACGTTGTTCCTCGTGTACCGGGTGTTGTGGAAACTGTTCAGGCCAACTTGGGCGAGACGGTCAAGAAGGGCCAAGTCCTCGCTGTGATCGCTAGCCAACAGATCTCTGATCTGCGCAGTGAGCAACAAGCCGCACAGCGTCGCCTAGAACTGGCCCGCGTGACCTTCGACCGTGAGAAACAGCTGTGGCAGGACAAGATCTCTGCCGAGCAGGATTACCTCCAGGCACGCCAGGCGCTGCAGGAGGCCGAGATCTCGCTGGCCAACGCCAAGCAGAAGGTCGGCGCGATCGGTGCCTCGGTCAATTCCGTTGGCGGTAATCGCTACGAGCTTCGCGCCCCCTTTGACGCTGTGGTGGTGGAGAAGCATCTGACCATGGGTGAAGTCGTCAGCGAGGCGACCAACGCCTTCATTCTCTCCGACCTCAACCAAGTCTGGGCCACCTTCGCAGTTCCTCCTACCGACTTGGGCAAGGTCGTGACTGGCCGCGCCGTGAAGGTTTCTTCGCCTGACATGAACGTCTCGGTCGACGGCAAGGTGGGTTATGTCGGCAGCCTGTTGGGCGAGCAAAACCGTGCAGCGACCGTCCGCGTGACCCTGACCAACCCTAGCGGCGCTTGGAGACCAGGTCTGTTCGTGAACATCGCGGTCACCTCTCAGACTGATCGAGTCGCCGTTGCAGTTCCTGAAAGCGCCGTACAGACCGTGGAAGACAAACCTTCGGTATTCGTGCGTACCCCAGAGGGCTTTGACACTCGCCCGGTAAAAACCGGCCGCCGCGACAATGGGTATGTGGAAATCACCGACGGCATCGAAGCCGGCGCCCAGGTTGCAGCCAGTGGCAGCTTCACACTCAAGTCCGAGCTTGGCAAAGCATCTGCCGAGCACGGGCACTGATGCGAACTGACAGGATGATTTCTCATGTTTGAACGTATCATCAGATTTGCCATTGAGCAGCGCATCGTCGTAATGATCGCTGTTCTGATCATGGCCGGCATCGGCATTTACAGCTATCAGAAGCTGCCGATCGATGCGGTACCCGACATTACCAACGTCCAGGTGCAGATCAACGCTTCAGCGCCTGGCTATTCGCCTTTGGAAACCGAACAGCGGATCACGTTTCCTGTTGAAACGGCCATGGCCGGTCTCCCGGGCCTTCAGCAGACCCGTTCCCTGTCTCGCTCTGGCCTGTCTCAGGTCACCGTGATCTTCAAGGACGGCACGGACATCTTCTTTGCTCGCCAGTTGATCAACGAGCGATTGCAGGTTGCGAAGGAACAGCTGCCAGAGGGTGTAGAGGCCGTAATGGGTCCGGTATCCACCGGTCTTGGCGAGATCTTCCTGTGGACCGTCGAAGCCGAAGATGGCGCAGTCAAAGAGGACGGTACACCGTACACGCCCACCGACCTGCGGGTAATCCAGGACTGGATCATCAAGCCTCAACTGCGCAACGTCCCAGGTGTGGCCGAGATCAATACCATTGGTGGCTACGCCAAGCAGTTCCTGGTCGCGCCGGATCCGAAGCGCCTTGCTACCTACAAGCTAACCCTCAACGACCTGGTCGCAGCGCTGGAGAGCAACAACGCCAACGTTGGCGCCGGTTACATCGAGCGTAATGGTGAGCAGTTGCTCATCCGTGCGCCGGGTCAGCTAGGCAACATCGAAGACATCGCCAACATCGTGATCTCCAGTGTGGATGGCGCTCCTATTCGCATCAGCAACGTCGCTGATGTCAGCATCGGCAAAGAACTCCGTACAGGTGCTGCCACTGAGAACGGCCGCGAGGTCGTGCTCGGTACCGTATTTATGCTGATCGGTGAAAACAGCCGTACCGTGTCCCAAGCTGTCGCTGCCAAGCTGGCTGACATCAATCGCACCCTGCCAAAGGGCGTGGTCGCCGTAACTGTTTACGACCGTACCAACCTGGTTGAAAAAGCTATTGCGACGGTGAAGAAGAACCTGGTGGAAGGTGCGATCCTGGTAATCGCCATTCTGTTCCTGTTCCTCGGTAACATCCGTGCAGCACTGATCACCGCGATGGTGATCCCGCTGTCCATGCTGTTCACCTTCACGGGTATGTTCAACAACAAGGTCAGTGCCAACCTAATGAGTTTAGGGGCGCTCGACTTCGGCATCATCGTAGACGGTGCCGTGGTTATCGTGGAAAACGCGATCCGTCGCCTGGCTCATGCACAGCACAAGCATGGCCGCATGCTAACCAAAGCCGAGCGCTTCCATGAGGTCTTCGCTGCCGCGGGTGAAGCTCGCCGGCCACTGATCTTCGGCCAGTTGATCATCATGGTGGTTTACCTGCCGATCTTCGCCCTCACCGGCGTCGAAGGCAAAATGTTCCACCCCATGGCCTTCACCGTCGTGATGGCGCTTCTGGGTGCAATGATTCTTTCCGTCACCTTCGTACCTGCGGCCATCGCCATGTTTGTCACTGGCAAGGTCAAGGAAGAGGAAGGTGTGGTGATGCGCACTGCGCGGCGCCGTTATGAGCCGGTTCTGCAATGGGTACTTGGGCATCGGAATATTGCTTTCTCGGCCGCAGTAGTCTTGGTCGTGCTGAGCGGTGTGCTTGCAAGTCGTATGGGTAGCGAATTCATCCCTAGTCTGAGTGAGGGGGACTTTGCTATGCAGGCCTTGCGTGTGCCTGGGACGAGCTTGAGCCAGTCTGTTGAAATGCAACAGCGCCTTGAGAAGGCCGTGATTGAACAGGTGCCGGAAGTAGAGAGGATGTTTGCGCGTTCGGGCACGGCAGAAATTGCATCTGACCCGATGCCGCCCAATATCTCCGACGCCTACATCATGCTCAAACCTAAGGACCAGTGGCCCGACCCCAAGAAGCCTCGCGATGAGCTGATTGCTGAAGTGCAGAAAGCTGCTGCCAACGTTCCAGGCAGCAACTATGAGTTGTCCCAGCCCATCCAACTGCGTTTCAACGAGTTGATTTCCGGCGTTCGAAGCGACGTCGCTGTGAAAGTTTTTGGCGACGACATGGGTGTGCTCAACAGCACGGCTAACAAGATTGCCTCAGCGCTCAAGGCGGTACCGGGCTCTTCGGAGGTCAAGGTTGAACAGACCACCGGCCTGCCGGTGCTGACTATCAACATTGATCGTGAGAAAGCCGCACGCTACGGTCTGAACATTGCGGATGTTCAGAACTCGATCGCCATCGCTGTCGGTGGCCGTACGGCCGGCACGTTGTATGAAGGTGACCGTCGCTTCGACATGGTGGTGCGCCTGCCTGAGGCCGTGCGTACCGATGTAGCAGGTATGTCCAGCCTTCTGATCCCTGTGCCGGCCAATGCCTCTCAAGGCGCCAATCAGATTGGATTCATCCCGTTGTCGCAGGTCGCCAACCTGGACCTGCAACTGGGTCCGAACCAGATCAGCCGCGAGAACGGCAAGCGTCTGGTGATCGTCAGTGCCAACGTCCGGGGCCGCGACCTTGGGTCGTTCGTTGAAGAGGCCAGCGCGTCCCTGGCAACGAATGTGGAGATCCCCGCCGGCTACTGGACCAATTGGGGTGGTCAGTTCGAGCAGTTGCAGTCGGCTGCCAAACGTCTGCAGATTGTCGTTCCGGTCGCTTTGCTGCTGGTCATGACCTTGCTGTTCCTGATGTTCAATAACCTCAAAGACGGCATGCTGGTCTTTACCGGCATTCCATTCGCTCTCACTGGTGGGGTCATGGCGTTGTGGCTGCGGGACATCCCATTGTCGATCTCCGCAGGTGTTGGCTTCATTGCGCTCTCAGGTGTGGCGGTGCTTAACGGCCTGGTGATGATTGCTTTCATCCGAGGCCTGCGAGAGGAAGGACGCACGCTCAGACAAGCCGTCGATGAGGGCGCTCTGACTCGACTTCGCCCCGTTCTGATGACTGCCTTGGTTGCATCACTGGGCTTCATCCCGATGGCCTTGGCCACTGGTACCGGGGCAGAAGTTCAGCGGCCACTGGCGACGGTGGTGATCGGTGGGATCTTGTCTTCCACGGCGCTGACCTTGCTGGTACTTCCCGCCCTGTATCATTGGGCGCACCGCAAGGATGAAGACGGCGATGAGGTCGAAGTCGTCAACTGATACTCGTTAAGAAAAAGCCCACAATATGCATTGTGGGCTTTTTTCTATCTGAACTAGTTTAGCCAACCTTACAAAATTGTAAGTCTCTCGTCATGCCGGTGATGTCTGTAGGTTGCTAGAGTTACATCCGAGAAAGTCTTACATTGAGAGGATGTATGAAGAAAATTATTGTTGCTGCTGCACTTGTTATTTTTTCAATAGCTTCGCAAGCCAGCACTTTTTCGGAGAAAAGACAGCTGCAATATATCCAGGAGCATCAGACTGCTGTTGCAAAGTACGCGGAGAAAAATGGCAAACCTATGCCGGAGATACAGGACTATAAATACGGTATGAAAATTGATGTAGCAAAATTTGTTCGTCAATCTCAAGACCCCCGTACCTGCAAGGTTTACTCGCGGTTGATGACCTTCGAAGACTCCCAGGGTACGCTAAAGACAGTCCGTTATTCTCTGTATTCGCAGTGCGTAAATGATAAGTAGTGTTCGTTTTTCTTCGAAAAATAATCGATTTTATAAATGCCAAGCAATGCTTGGCATTTTTTATTTTCTCTGCAGCTATTTGGTAACGGCTGGTCTTGTTTTTCGGCGCCTGCGAGTACGTAGTGGAATAAATATCAGGTCACCAGACACGATGCCCAATAACTGCCCCCAAAGGTAGTAGCCTCAGAAAGGACGAGTTATGAAAGTTTTGCTTGAACACCCAGACGAAAAAGTAGGGTCTGGAAGCCATAGTCATGAGCATGGTGGCATATTTGGTATGAACACCGAACTGGTCTTCGCGCTAATCTGTGGCACTCTCCTGGGAGCCGGAGCTCTCGCAGGGAAACTCGGCCTGATTGATAGACTGCCGCTGATACTCTACGTATCTGCTTATGTCTTCGGTGGTTGGTTCACAACCAAGGAAGCTATCACCAACCTTCGCCAAAAACGTTTCGAGATCGATACGCTAATGCTTTTTGCGGCCGTAGGGGCTGCAAGCATGGGGGCTTGGGCAGAGGGGGCTCTGCTACTGTTCCTCTTCAGTCTGGGGCATTCCCTTGAAAGCTATGCGATGGGCCGGGCGAAAAAAGCTATTGAGGCGCTGGCCAAACTCGCACCTGCAACCGCCATCGTACGACGCTCCGATGGTACGCAGGAAATGCCAGTGGATCTTGTGGTGCCCGGTGACGTTGTCATCGTACGCCCAAATGATCGCCTGCCAGCCGATGGTTTTGTGGTCGTAGGGTTCTCGAGCATCAACCAGGCTCCTGTGACCGGTGAGAGCGTCCCAGTGGACAAAAAACCAGTCGCTAGCGCAGCTCTCGCGCGCAGTAAGCCGGATGCTGTAGATGCTGCATCCAAGGTTTTCGCGGGCACCATCAACGGCGAAAATCTGATCGAGATCGAGGTGACACGGCGCTCCACGGAAAGCACCCTGGCGCGAGTCATCAAAATGGTCAGTGAAGCAGAGGTCCGGAAGTCGCCGACCCAGCGATTCACGGATCGCTTCCAGCGGATTTTCGTCCCTTTGATCCTGCTCTTGGTGGCAGGCCTGGTATTTGCCGGCATTTTTCTCGACGAGCCTTTCCGAGATTCGTTCTATCGCGCCATGGCCGTTCTGGTAGCCGCAAGTCCCTGTGCGCTTGCGATAGCAACACCCAGCGCCATTCTTTCAGGTATCGCCAGAGCTGCTCGGGGTGGGGTGTTGATCAAGGGTGGTGCACCGCTTGAAGAGCTTGGCTCATTGAGCGCCATGGCATTCGACAAGACTGGTACCTTAACCGAAGGACGCCCTCGTATTACCGATGTAGTACCCGTGGGCGGTACCAAGATCGAAGACCTTCTGACTGTTGCAATCTCCGTAGAGTCGATGAGCGACCACCCGCTCGCTGTAGCCATTGTGCGCGACGGTGAAGAGATGATTGGAACCAGAAGTAAACCCCAAGCAACGAATGTGAGGAACCTGGTTGGTCGGGGTGTCCAGGCTGAGCTAGATGGTCAGCAAGTTTGGATCGGCAAAGTTGAGATGTTTGGTGCTGATGGTATTCCCTCCCTCACCGAACCTGCTCTGGAAGCTGTGGAGCGACTGCGTCAATCAGGTCGCACAACGATGATTGTGCGCCGTGGTGATCGTGATCTGGGAGCGATTGGATTGTTGGATACGCCCAGGGAAGGAGTGAAGGAGGCGCTTCAGGAGCTCAAGCAAATGGGCATTGAACGCATGATCATGATCTCAGGCGATCACCGTCGCGTTGCAGAAGCTGTCGCCAAACAGGTGGGCTTGGATGAGGCGTGGGGGGATCTAATGCCGGATGACAAGGTTCAGGCTATCAAGAACCTGCGCATCACCTCCAAAGTAGCGATGGTAGGGGATGGTGTGAATGACGCCCCGGCCATGGCCAATTCTAGCGTGGGGATTGCAATGGGTGCGGCAGGCTCCGATGTTGCCCTGGAAACGGCTGATATTGCGCTTATGGGCGACGATATTCGACAACTTCCATTTGCGGTCGGGCTAAGCCGCCATACGAAATCCATCATCCGCCAGAACCTATTCGTCAGCTTAGGGATCGTCGCGATACTGGTCCCCTCCACAATGATGGGGTTAAGCATCGGTGCTGCCGTCGCTATTCATGAGGGGTCCACGCTTCTGGTCGTGTTCAACGCCTTACGCCTGCTGGGTTACCGCAGGAGCACTTGATCTCTGAACATAAACAAAGGGGGCGCATTGAGCGCCCCCTTTGTACACGACAGTCTGAAAGTGGATCAGAAGACGTATTGCAGGCGGGTTACGAGAGCGTTGCCACTGTCGTCTCCGGCCGCGTTCTCGGCATTGTCAGTGCGCACGTTGATGTAGTCGGCACTCACCTTCACGGCCTCGTTGACATACCAGTTCACACCGATTGTGTGGCTCTTTGCTTTGCGCTCATCTGACTGAGCCGCAGTGGTGACCAGGTTACCGTCCTCGACCTTGATGTCGTCAAAGCGATAGAAAACTTCCCAGGCCCCCAGATCTTTGTTCTGTGGTTTGATGGTGTCAAACTTGGCACCGTCGAGTTTGTAGATGCGGGGCTCGCCAGTCAGCGTATACGCCATTTGTGCGTAGTAGCCCGATGCTTTCAGGTCATTGGTTGCCTGGTCAGCTTGCAATTTGCGGCGAAGGTATTCAGCTTGCACAGAGAACGGGCCGGTAGCCCAAGCACCTTCAACACCCCAGACCGAATCGTCGCTCCACAGGCCTTCTTGCGCCGTGGCGCCGCCAAACAGCATGCGATTGCCGTTGGTACCCGCATCACCACCGCCATTGGTATCCACACCACGAACGCCGAGACGTGAGCGGATCCGGGTGTCTACTGAACTGTCTTTGAGGTCGCGATAGGCATACTGGGCACCGATGTGCAGGACGTTGCCATCAGAATGCAGCGGTGCGAAGACACCGCGCACGTTATAGCGTTTCGTGCTGTCGCCATCGTTATCATTGTTGGTTTCGCTAAAGACGCTACCCGACAGGTAGGCCATGTTCGCGATGGTGCTGGTGGCTTGAACGCCCATGCCAGCGTTGTCGTTGATCCAGTCTGCTACATCGTAGGAAAGGTTTCGCTCCATCCCGGTTGTCCACTTCGAGCTGGTCGCCTTCTCAAGACCGAAATCGGTGTAGAAGCGGCCGAATCGCAGTTGGACTGGAGCGAAGCCCGTGTAGGTCAGGCTCGCTTCGTCAAAGTAGCCATCGGCGTCGTTACCGGTGTTGCGGGACAGGTCGTAGCTAACCTGGTACTTCCAGTCACGGTACAAGGTACCGCCGAACTCGATGTAGGCGCGACGGAAGTAGGCTGCGTCAGCAGTATCGCCATTCTTGGTGAAGACACCGTCGAACCGTCCGTAGTCGGCCTGAACCCTGCCGCCCAGTTTGAAACTGAACTCCTTATCGGTAGTAGAAAGTTCAAGACCGCCCTTGGTTTTGAGAACGATATCAGCTCCGTCGCTAGTGACTACTCCGGAGAATGCTTGCGAGGAAAATGTGCCTATTATTGCGGCAGCCAAAAGCTTCACTCGCATGTTCGAAGAACGGATCATTGCTTGCCTCTCGTGTGTTAAGTGCTAAGGCGTCGACGGGATGTTTGCCCTCCGTCGGGCCTAATAGATCTGGCAGATGTGAGCAGGTCACGTTCGTCACCTGCTGCAACAAGATGCCTTTGTTCTAAGCACTATGGCTAGATCGCAAGCAAAAATGACAGAAGTGTTTCTGTAATGTTAAAGAAAGACTTCTGAAAAATAACGAGCTTGTCATTTATCAAGCCAGTCACTTTTGTCCAAGAAGCTTTTTTTAATCAGTCGACGGATATCCAAGGCCTGAGGGTTGCGTGTGAGCGTTGACTTTATAACAAGATAGACATCTTTATCTTCCAAGTCTTCGAGAAATCCTGGCACGAGCGTGATGTTTCTGTCCATTTTACGGCTGTAATCTGGCAACACACCAATGCAGGCCCCCCCAACCACCAGGCCGCGGGAGAAATTGTAGTTCTTGGCTCTGGTCGTCCCTCCTCGGTGGCCGGAAATTATAGAGGCCCAATTTTTGGAACCCGAGAGAATGTCATCGTCCCAAGGAAGAACGAGCATAAAATTCTGTAGGTCATCACTCGCCACTGGGACCGTGACACTTCTTGAGTAGCGGCTTGAGATAAATAACGCGTGTCCGATCCGGCCAAGCCGTTCGAACCTGTACTCGGGGTAGCGATCGAAGGCATCGTCATCAGATGGTGTCACGAGAACAATACCCACATCGACGTCACATCCATTGAGCATTTTCGGGGTGCACTCAGAGTGGATCTCCAGTTGCATTTCAGCATGATCCCGAACGTAGGCGACGAGATCTCGATTGACGATATCGCTGAGTACCGGTTCTGTGATCGCAAGCGTGAGCCCCGGGATGCCCGTGTCGCCGGCTTTTCCAAGGCCCTCAGGGCCAAAAAGTTGCGAAAGGTAATGGCTGACCTTGTCGCCTATTCGAGTCAGAGCAAGCTTGTTGTTTTTATAGACGAATACAGGAGAACCGATGTGCTCCTCTAGCTTTTCCAGGCGCCTCCGAAGGCCTACTACAGGTAGGTTGAGCGCCCTGGCTGCCTGTTTAAAATTTGCACAACGTACGGTTGAGAAAAATTCTAGCGCTAACTGTTTATCAATTGGCAGATCATCCAATATGTCAGGAATGCAAGAAACAGTAATGCCAGTAGATGTTTCATTTTGTGTAGCCATTTATTCCCCCTTGTGCGGGGAGAATTTATCTCAATGTGGATCTGCAGTTCCCGATACTATCAATATTGTAATTTCCGCGTAATCTAATTGTTATTTGGCGAGGTTGATTTCAATAAAGTAATTATGAGGAAATCTTTTTGATATTTTGGCGTGCTAGGTTTTCCGTAAAGTTTTAACCCTATAATCGGCATCTGCTCCCCAGTTTTCTACCGACATTTGATTCACTTTTTTTTCACCTTTGCTTCCATAGTCTCAGCACATGGAAACCAAATGCCCGCCTCTTGTATTTTTGCTGTTCCGATATTTAGGCGTCGGATCAATAGCGACAGCGATACATTATGCAATCTTCTTGGCGCTTATCGAAGCGGAGCTTGCTGATCCCGTGTCGGCCAGTATATGTGGCAGCATGGTAGGTGCTATTGCAAGCTTCATCGGTAATCGAGCGCACTGTTTTAAGGCAGATGGTTCTCGAGTGCTCCAGCCTATTAGGTTCACACTTGTCGCTCTGGCAGCAAACCTAGGTAACGGAGTGGGTATTTGGGTACTCATTAAATTAAGTTTCTCACCGCTTATCGCCCAGGCCTTAGTGACTATAGCCCTTACGGCACTTGGATTCATTGCACATCGTTTCTGGACATTCAGCCATGCAGACATTAAATCGGTTTCCCGAGCGCCCTGATCCCTTGTTGACCATTGTGGTTCCCTGCTTTCAAGAAGAAGACACCATTCCAGAGTTCCACCAACGCGTTACCAAAGTTGTTAAGCGGCTACCTGTTTCTTGCGAGATTCTCTACATCGACGATGGCAGCAATGATGGTACTGCAGAGCTGCTGCGTGAGTATCAGGATGGCTCGGCTGTTCGATGCCTTTTCCTGAGTCGAAACTTTGGAAAGGAGGCCGCGTTGAGGGCTGGGATAGATCATGCTCGCGGCAGCGCGCTCATCTTCATTGACGTCGACTTGCAAGATCCGCCTGAGCTCATTCCCGGCATGGTGGAGTTCTGGCAAAAGGGTTATGACGTGGTGAACATGCAGCGCAATCTGAGAACCGGCGATTCGCTTTTCAAGCGCATGAGCGCTCGAGCCTACTATTGGGTCATGCAGCGTCTGGTGGATAAAGTGGATTTGCCCGCCGATGTCAGCGATTTTCGCTTGATTGGACCCGCTCCGCTTGCAGCTATTCGAGCATTGGATGAGCGTTCCAGCATCCTTAAGGGCATGATCGGCTGGGTAGGCTTTCGCACCTTTGAACTACCCTATAATCGCGCTGTTCGTCATGCAGGGAGCAGCAAGTGGAACGTGGCTGGACTAATCAATCTTGCCATCGAGAGCATTCTCAGTTTTTCTCGCAAGCCGCTGCGTATCTTCAGTCTCGCTAGCTTTGCACTCTTCGTTTCCAGCTTCTGCTACATGCTCGCAGCCCTCGTGGCTGGTAGTTTCGATGTCCATCATCTGCTCGTCGGAATGGCCTCATTTATGTGCGTCGGTGTCGCCATGGTGGGGGAGTACCTTGGCCTGACACTCGCAGAGGTTAAGCGCCGCCCCCAGTATTTCTTGAAAAACAGTCCCAAAGCGGAGTGCGCGTCTATCCACCCTTCGGTCTCATCGTTCGAGGGTAAGAAATGCTGAGTTTGAAGAGGGAGCAGACGTTATGGCGGATATTGGGCGCTATTTTGGTCCTACGTTTATCAGGATTGGGTGTCTACCCCCTGATGGACACATCGGAGGCCCGTTATGCCGAAATGGCGCGAAAAATGGTCGAGCTGAATGACTGGATCACGCCCATGTTCGATTACGGGGTACCGTTTTGGGGCAAACCACCACTGTCTTTCTGGACGCAAGCCGCGAGCATGACGATCTTCGGGGTCAATGAGTTCGCTGCTCGATTCCCTGCATGGCTGCTGCACCTGGCTAGCTGTTTCATCATCATCAAGCTCGGTACGCAGCATTTCTCGCGTAACGCGGGCATTTGGGCGGCAATAATCTTTTCCAGCACAACGCTTGGCTTGGTCTCCAGCGGAGTCGTACTGACCGACCCCGTTCTATCGTTCTCAATTTTGCTGGCCAGTTATGGGTTCTGGCGTTGGATGCAATGCGCCGACAAAGCGTACGCCTATCTGATGTTCGCAGGTTTGGGGCTAGGTCTGCTTGCTAAAGGCCCGCTGACCCTGGTGCTAGTAGGGGCGCCGGCATTCCTCTGGATCGTGATTTACAAGGAATGGAAACGGGTGCTAAGGCTACCTTGGGCTGGCGGCCTGGGTCTTATGCTCGGCATCTCTGTGCCTTGGTACGTCTTGGCTGAGATGAAGACACCAGGCTTTATGGAGTACTTTTTCGTTGGTGAGCACTGGAGCCGTTACGTCGTTAGCAACTGGGCTGGTGATCTTTACGGCAGCGCCCACGCCAAGCCATACGGGACCATCTGGCTACAGCTCGGGTTAGCGCTTCTTCCGTGGGTATTCTTCCTTCCATTGCTGATCCGTAGGCGTGCGTCGCTGCAGCGGTTTGAGGCCTACCTCTGGCTCTGGGCGCTGGCTACTCCGGTCTTCTTCACGTTCGCCGGCAACATTCTGTGGACCTACCTGCTTCCTGCGCTCCCAGCCTGGGCTTTGCTGCTGTCGGGCCGGGTCAGCGATACCGGCCCGAAGACTACATGGGCTGCTGCTATGAGTGCTTTGATATTGCCAATGATAGGAGCGGGCATAATTTACGCTGGCGCAATGGAAACGCGGCCTCAGAATCAGCGGGATGTGATCCAGGCTTGGCTCAATGCTCAGTCTACTCAGCCGGGCCCCCTGATCTATCCGGGACGCCGGTCGTACTCATCCGAGTTCTACAGCACTGGCAAATCCGAGCACATCAAGGATCCTGCCAAATGGCCAAGCAGTGGCTTGTTTTATCTATCGAGGCGCTTGCGCGACAGCAATGCTGAGCTGCCTACCGGCCTGGAGTGCACCAAGATCACAGAAGCCAACGCCAGCCAACTACTGCTATGCCGTTGGAACGCCGACGAGAAAAATGCCCAAAGCCTCGCCATAGAAAGCAGCACGAAAACTTATCAGAAGAACGAGGGCTAAATTTAGGATGAAAAAAAGCCAGGTATTAACCTGGCTTTTTTGTTGACTGCTACCCTCATCAGAGTTCCTAGTTTATCGTCGATCAGTTATCGGACTTTTCCTTGGCATCTTTGCGCTCTTTTTGTTTCTCTTGAGCGACCTGCTGCTTTTTCTGATCCGATGAATCATCGCTCCATATGCGTGCCTGCTCAGCCCGGAAATTTTCGTTGAATTTTTTCGCTCGATCAAATCCGTCTTCAGCATGGGCGGTAGTCATCAGACCGAACAGCAAGCTTCCAAGAGCGATAGATTTTACAAATTTCATGTTGAACCTCGGTATTTACTAGACCTCCCTGACTAGGGGTCTTTGTTGTTTTGTAGTTTAGGGAAGCGAAGCTAACGACAAGGTGAGGTATTAATTACAATTCCGTAATTTTAGCGTGCGGCAGGATGCGTTCTAAGTCTGGATCTGGAAGGATCAGACCTATCGCCGGAATTGCTGAAAGAAAATTTCAGTTATCCAGTAAATTACAATTTTGATATCTACCACCGTAGTTTCGTGCGGCATTGCAGTCCGCACCAGGAGATAGCTATGAATGAAATTGAGCCTTGGGCAGTTGCCATGAATGATTTTCGCCGCTGCGCTGAAAATCTTTCTGCCCAGGTCGATGAGCTGACATCTCAGACACGGCTTTCTAGCGCTGTCTTGGAGAGGTCGAACGAGATGGTGGAGCAGGTAGAGGCTATAGGTCGGCAGATTCACGGGGAGGTTCGGAAGGCTGAGAAGGCTTGGTCCGATGGTGAAGAGGTCGCCTTACGCGCCGCGACAAAAGCGTACTCTGCCGCTTACCGTGGAGTCGACAGTGCCATCCAGCCTCTCATTTCAGAGCTTTCGATCGCTACCAGTGCCGCGAATGCTTCGCTCGCAGAACTCAAGCGTGCACCGGCACTGGCCAAGCGTTACGTAATGGTGGTGGCGACAGCATTTTTCATCCTGGCATTGATCTGTTCGTACTCGACCATGCGTCTGATTGATGCAGCCGGCCGTGTGAGCGCTCAAGAAAAGGTCAACGCTCAATATTTCTCACAGCTTTGGAAAAACGCCAACCCAGAAGAGCAACAGATCATAAAGTCAGTGATTTTAAGGGCCCCGATGGATCCTGTGGTCCTTAGGGACTGATGCTCTGGAATAAAGCAAAAGGCCCGTCTATTGACGGGCCTTTTTGATCACGCGATCGAGGCGGCGCTCATCGTAGAGTGGTTGAGCTGGGGTTGAGGAAAGTTAAGGTGAAACCAGGTGAAGTTTTCATCAGTCACTTCCACACCCGCCGAACCTTGGTGCAGGCTCATAATCGATTGAACGATGGCCAAGCCAAGCCCTGTACCACCTTCACTCCGTGCTCGGCTCTTGTCCACGCGGTAGAACCGTTCAAACAAATGGGCATGGTGTTCTTTAGCAATCCCGCGCCCCGGGTTGCCCACGCTTAAAGTAGTACCGTTTGCACTGCGGTGTACCTTCACGTAGACCGTGCGACCTCGGGGGCAGTATCGGATAGCATTTGATAGCAGATTCGAGACGGCACGCTGAATCATCAGACGATTACCGCGCACGGCGTCGTCGCTGCCCGAAATCTGGAGTTGGATCTCGCCGTCTTCAGCCGAAATACTGAAGAGATCGCAAACACGCTGAATCTCATCGACCAAGGATACGGTTTCGAACTCAACCATGGATGCAGGATGACTGACCTGCGCTAGGAACAACATGTCGGAAACCATACGGCTCATCCGATCCAGTTCTTCTGTGCAGGACTCGAGAACCTCGCGGTACTCGGACAGCGACCGCTCTCGGGTCAGGGCAACCTGGGCTTTCCCCATCAGATTGGACAATGGTGCTCTGAGCTCATGGGCAAGGTCATCAGAGAACTGCGAAAGCTGCTGAACCCCATCGTCCAGTCGAGCCAGCATGATATTGATTCCGTCTGCGAGCTCTTTGAGCTCTGCCGGCATTCCATCTGCCGGCAGGCGATGCTCGAGGCTCTCGGTCGAAATTTTGGAGGCAACCTTCAGGAACTTTGTTAAGGGCAGCAGGCCACGTCGCACAGTCCACCAGCCAATAGCTAGGATGAGCAAGAGAATAACGGGGGACATCATCAGAGCCCAGGTAAGCAGTGCGTCGAGCAGAGCCTCATTGGATGACTGGTCCATAGTCATGTAGACGCTTACTTCGGTGCCATCATCCAAGCGCATTACGCGGGACGTGCTGAGTAGTGGGCGGCCCTGGGTGTCGCGCCACTCATGTTCTTGCGCCGTCGCTCCAGCGTTGAATTTGCGTACCTCTAGATTCACCTGCTTCGAGCCGATCGAGAGCAGCGGCTGTCTGCTCGTTGTTGAATCGAAGATGCTCACATACAGATTATTGTGGCCCATGACCAGATCAACGAGCTGGTGCGCGTCTGCATTGACCCCGGAGATATCCGAGATGGTAGAAAGGTTGTGAGCCATTCCTTCCATTTTCACTTCGAGGTCAGTTCTGGCGTTTCTTTCAAGAGCTTGACCCACCATCAGGTACCCGAAGGTGGCGAACAGAAGCAGCAACCCTGCGCTCATCAATCCAACTTTTAATCCTAGCTTCGCAGCCAGGCTGAAAGGCCTCATGCGCGCTCCTCAAAAACGTACCCAACGCCTCGAAGCGTATGAATTAGCTTGGTTTCAAATGGATCATCAATCTTCGAGCGTAAGCGCCGAATAGCGACATCGATGACATTGGTGTCGCAGTCAAAATTCATGTCCCATACCAACGAGATGATCTGTGAACGGGTCAGCGCTTCGCCCGCTCTGCTCATGAGCAGATGCAGGAGGGCAAACTCCTTGGTGGTGAGGTCGATGCGTGTGCTGCCGCGAAAGACTCTATGCCGTACGGAGTCAAGCTCCAGGTCGGCAATTTTAAGTAGGGTCTTCTCGACCAACTCATCACCGCGCCTCTGCAATGAGCGAATACGGGCTAACAACTCTGGAAACTCGAACGGCTTCACGAGATAGTCATCAGCCCCGCCGTCCAAGCCTTTGAGCTTGTCATTTATGCGCCCGCGGGCAGTCAGCATGATGATGCGCACTCTACTGGTTTTCCGGATGGTCTCCAACAAGTCCCAGCCATCAATACCTGGGAGGTTAACATCCAGTAGAACGAGCGAGTAGTCGTTGGTATAGAACTGGTGCAAGGCGTCAACGCCATTATGCACGATGTCTACGATGTATCCGCTTTCGGATAGGCCCTGCTGAAGATATTCAGCAGTTTTAATTTCGTCTTCCACTATTAAAATGCGCATAACCTATCTCAAAGTATGGGAAGGAGTTGGCCTAATCCACAAAAAGCTTTCATTTTTTGAAAGTTTAGCCGAGGGCATATAGTGTGGTATTCGCTACTTCTGTGCGTACGCCTTGGTCACCTGATTGCACTCGAATCTTAACGCGAAGAAGGTAGCTGCGGCGAAATCCTACAAATTTGTAATGTAGTAGCAAGACTGCTGACAGTCACGCTGACTTACCTTCCTCAGCATAGCGGATCCTGCGGCTTCCAGCGGCTTTCTGCGCTGGTGGTTGAGGAGGATTCGGCCGTTCACGGACAGCATTTCTGCCAGAACAGTTGGGGCCTGCGCGCGGCACCCAATGACACCTTGGCAGGCGTCGCTAATTTGACTCAGCGATCAGGGCCTCTCTGCATTAGACGTGCTTGTCTTTTCATCCCAAGTAGGCAGGGAATCTACTCTGCAATTACAATCTGTTACATGTCCAAATTGTAATTGCACCATCATCTTGTCGTCAGCCGCCTTTGTTATTTTGACCGCAGCACGCAGGCAGCGCTGCTTTGGGGCGTTATGCTCCGAAAATCTGCTCACGCCGATGCATTCGCCTTAGAACCATCTGCTCCTTTGGTAAGGTGAATTTTAGCGCCCTGTTTAGGGCGCTTTTTTTATTAATGGACTTATCATGAAAACAACTAGATCTGCTATCGCCGTGTTCATGCTTTTTTCCGCGCTGTCGACAAATGCCCACAGTAGTATGCAGGCCAATGAGGAACTTGAGCGGTCTGCCAAAGACGCTACCGCGCGCTACGCACAGAGCACGAAGAAGCCTATGCCTGAAGTTGAAGACTACGCTTACGGTATAAAGTTGGACGTTAGTAAGCTAGTGTACGTATCGCCTAACGTTCGTCAATGTGGCAGCGTCAATAGCATGATGAGCTATGAGGATTCTAAAGGTGAACTACACATGGTTCGCTACTTGGTGAATGGTGAGTGCATAAATAGTCGGTGAGCAACCACAACTGGGTGCTCCCAAGCATTGGCTCACAGGTGTTCGCAAATTACTCCCGCTCATTGACACTTTCGACTTGGAAGGTGTCAATGGCGGTCAGAAGTTACCGACTGATGTCAGTGGGTCGGCGATGGAGTACTTTCGTGGAACGATTCGCGCTCGATCTGAATGGTGCAGTGGTGTATTTCAAATGCACTGCTGACAGCGTCGACGACAGCCGCCAGTACAGTGTCTGCATCTGCTGAGTCCCGCACTACAACGTGCGATGTCAGTACGTTACTGCCACTACTCACCGCCCAAACGTGCAGATCATGGACGCCAGTCACCCCCTCGACACTGAGGATAGTGGACTCGATTGCCTCAACTTCCAGGCCTCTGGGAACCCCTTCCATAAGAATGCCCAAGCTCTCGCGAAGCAATTGCCATGTGCGCGGCAATACCCATAAGCCAATTGCAACGGCGACAATCGTGTCTACCCAGCCCCACCCCGTGAACCGGATAATGAGAGCTGCGATGATCACGCCCACCGAGCCGAGCATATCGCTCCAGACTTCGAGGTAGGCCCCCTTGACGTTGAGGCTCTCATTGCTGGCAGATGCGAGTAGTCGCATCGAAATGAGATTCACGATCAATCCAGCGATCGCGATCCACATCATCGCCCCGGTGGCGATCTCCGCGGGCATGAAGAAACGCTGGTAGGCCTCATACAAGATGTACATTGCCACCAAGAAAAGCAGCACGGCGTTAAATGTGGACGCGAGAATCTCCAGGCGCGCATAGCCAAAGGTTCTTTTCTGGTCCGCGGGACGCTTGGCAATCTGAAGTGCAATCAATGAGATCGCCAAAGCGGCGGTGTCCGTAAACATGTGAGAAGCGTCCGACAAAAGCGCTAGGCTGCCGGTTATCCACGCGCCAATTACCTCTGCGATCATGAAGCTGCCAGTCAAGGCTAGCGCCATGACCAGCTTTTTCTGATGCCCTTCACGCACCGCAGCACTACCATGATCATGATTTGACCCCACGTATTTCTCCTTGTGTAGAGCTCTAGTCGCGTTGTCTTTTCTGGCTAGCTTGCCTTAGAGAGCTGCTTGACCACACTGGCTGCAGAATCTTGCTCCGGCACTCATTGGAGAGCCGCAGGCGGAGCAACCATTTGTTAGTGGTACTCCGCAGTTTAGACAAAAACGCGCTGACGGTTCGTTTGTGGTCCTGCACTGCCTACAGTTCTGTGGAGCTTTGATTGAGGATTGGGCTGCCGGGGGTGTGCCGTCGATTGAATGATTGCGACTTTCGCAGTTTTGAGGATCATCACGCCGCTCGTGTCGAGCGCTTCCATGCCCCCTGTCGTGGTGTTTGCCGCCGCTGTGGCTCCCTCGACCGTGATTGCTACCCAAGAGATCTTTGAAAAACTTCATGACGTTCGCCCTCATTAATGGGTGATCTACGAGCGGTGTCGGATAAATGATCATCCGCTCAAGAACATGGACTTCTAATTAGTGATCTAAGTTCAAATGTAACGCGCGATAGATCTAGCTAGACTTGCTGTTGACATATGATTAATTTGCGCATGCAGTATGAAGTATTTGACGGCTTAGTATTGGCTACTTTTTAGCATAACGTTAGCGATAGCAAACGGGAAGTCGTTGCGCTGATTCTGTCAACATTGTAATCAGGAGGTCATCGTGTAGTTATCAGATGAAAGAAATAATGACTCTAGAAAAATCCATTCCTCCTCTAATCCTTCTGCCTTACGAATCCTAAGCGCTCTCAAGTCCCGAAGCTCATGGTCTCCGGTGCCCCGACACCGCATGCCCGTCCAGTGTTGGTCGATGGCTTGCGTGTTACCTCCGTAAATTCCATAGCAAGCGCTATGGGTGAGCAGCATCTCAGAGCTTGATAATGACACCTCCAGAATTCGACGTTAAAACCCTGCCTGGAAAATTGGCACTTTTTATTCGTAATGCTCGGAAGGAGGGAGTCAGTACTAATCTGTTAGTCGGTTTCGTAACTGCTTGGTTACTGACTTTCGCAAACTCTGAGCTTTGGGCGCTGATTTGGAAGCTGGTGTTCAAGAAAAATGATATTAACTGGTTGCTTGCCGGCAGCCTGCCGGTGCTTGTGTTCGCTTGGGTTTTTACAGTGCTCAGCTTGTTGTCGTGGTGGCGGCTCGCCAAACCACTGCTGTGCCTAGTCCTGATTAGTGCGGCTTTTGCAAGCTACTTTATGAGTACTTACGGTATCGTTATTGACTACACAATGTTCACCAACGTTGTGGAGACCGACATCGGTGAAGTGTTCGAGTTATTGAATTGGAAGCTTTTCCTTTGGGTTGCCATTGTAGGAGGCTTGCCCGTTTACATAATTAGCCAGGTTCCCATCCGGCGAAAGCCTTGGGCGAAGGCCCTGGCCAGTAGACTTGTTGTCCTTTCACTAGCGCTGGTCGCCCTTTCCGGCATCCTGCTGAGTCAGTATCAGTCGTATGCCTCCTTGCTGAGAAATAACCGAGAGATTCGACTTATTCTGGTACCTACCAATCTGTTTGCAGCCGGTCATGGGTACCTGAAACGCCAACTGGCCACGCCTAAAACACTGACGGTCATAGGTTCCGATGCAGTGGTAAATCGTCAAGGTGCAGTTCGAAAGCCCAAGCTATTAGTACTGGCTCTGGGAGAGACCGCGCGCGCTGCCAACTTCTCTCTCAACGGCTACTCACGTGAGACCAATCCAGAGCTTCAAAAGCGCAATGTAATCAGTTTCTCGAACGTCAGTTCTTGCGGCACAGCTACTGCAGTCTCGCTGCCGTGTATGTTTCTCGATGTCGGAAAGGATGGATACAAAGATGGCTTAGCCAAGAGTCGTGAAGGGTTGCTTGACGTGCTTCAGCGGGCTGGCATCAACGTCATGTGGACTGATAACAATTCGGGATGCAAAGGGGTCTGTGACCGCGTCCCCAACCGCAAGGTTGCCCTCAGTACAGACTCCCAGCTATGCACCAGTGACGAGTGCAAGGACGGGGTACTACTCGCTGAGATGGAGGACTTCATCAAGAGCTTGGAGGGTGATGCTGTTCTAGTGCTCCACTACAAAGGAAGCCATGGCCCTGCCTACTACAAGCGCTACCCCTCGCAATTCAGGAAATTCGAGCCTGTCTGCGAGACGAATGAACTCGACAAATGTAAGCAGCAAGAGGTGGTCAACGCCTACGATAACTCGATTTTGTACACCGACTACGTGACATCTGCGCTGATCGATATTCTCGCTGCGAACACTAGATTCGACACTGCACTCATGTACGTCTCTGACCACGGGGAGTCGCTGGGTGAGGGCGGTCTCTACCTACATGGGTTGCCCTATGCGATGGCTCCTAGTGAGCAAACCAAGGTTCCATTGGTGCTCTGGATGTCTGACCCGATGGCGAAGAACGAAGGACTCGATGTCGGTTGTCTAAGAGCCCAGGCAAGCTCACCGTTGAGCCATGACAATCTGTTCCACACAGTTCTCGGGATGATGAGCGTTCAGACATCCTCTTATCGTTCAATGCTGGACTTCACTGCACCTTGTAGGCCTCTGGACGTCAGCTCTAAGAGCGTTAGCTATCGCTCAATCCCTTGAACAGGGCTCGGCTAGAGCTTCGAGTCGTTGATGTTACGGCAGATCCCTAGGTACGGAGGTCCATCGAGAGCGCTTGAGCATGCATAGCTGGCTTGAGCTGAAGGCCTACAGGGTTGATGAGTCCGCCTAAAGTGAGCTCGTCCCTGGTTGTGTCAAACTATATTATTCGCCGCAGAGTGCCTTTTTCGATGAAGCATCTGCTTGTGTCAAACTATAATTCGTTTGCTGCGGTAGGCCGCATCGCTGGAGGCCACGGAATCCGGGGGGCTTTGTGTCAAACTATATTATGAGCCTCCACAGGCAAGGGAGCGTCTTTCGTACGCTCCCTTCGCTTTTTTCCTCGCTGTAAATTCCCCGCCTCAGCCATTGTCAACGCCCCTGGTATCAAAAGGCGCTCGCCAACCCTGGCAAGGTTTCCCGCACCGGCGCGTACCTGTGGGGTAATGAAGCGTTGATTTGCACTGTACGCACGATTCACGGCCCCTCCGGGGAAGTGGTCGGGGTGATGGGAACCGACGTGTCGCTGGCGCAACTGGCCGGGTTCATTGGCAAATCCAAGCTCGGCGAAAGCGGCTACCTGTTGCTGATCGAGGACACGGGCGCTGCGTTCGCCAACCTGATCGTCAACCCGATCAAGGGCGTGGCCGGCAGCCTTGAGGACATCGCTCAGGGTGAGGGGGATCTGACGCGCTCGCTGCAGGTGAAGGGCAACGACGAAACCGCCGCGCTGGCTGGCTGGTTCAACCAGTTTGTCGAGCGTATCCGCGCGCTGGTGCAGCGCATCGGCAATGCGTCCGCCGATCTGCAAAGCGCCTCGGAAACCAACAGCCGCGTCGCTTCGAACATGGGCGATGCCACTGGGCGCCAGCGTCAGGCGGTCGAACTGGTGTCGACCGCGTTCAACGAGATGGTGGCCACGGCCAACGAAGTGGCGAGGTCGTGCAGCAATGCCGAGTCGTCCGCCGATGCCGGTCAGCGTCAGGTAAACGCTGGCCAGCAGCAGATCGAGCAGGCGACCAGCAGCGTTGCCCGCCTGAGCGAAAACCTGCAGCAGTCCACCGAGGCGATGCAGGAACTCGAACGCGAGAGCCAGGACATCAACACCATCCTCGGCACCATTCGCTCTATCGCCGAACAGACCAACCTGCTGGCGCTCAACGCAGCCATCGAGGCGGCCCGGGCGGGCGTTTGGTATCGCGGTTCAGGACCTGAGACCTCATCGCTGGCAAGCCGGGTGTCCCCGCTTGCCAGCGATGAGCGTGTTCAGATCTGCATTGCCATGCCGTCAACGTTCATTGCCGCTTGGCGCAGGGCTTCCGAACGCGTCGGATGCGGATGACAGATCAGTGCGATGTCTTCCGCCGAGGCGGCGAACTCCATGGCCACGCAGTACTCGCCGATCATCTCGCTGACGCTCGGACCCACCAGGTGCACGCCCAAGACCTGATCGGTCTCGGCGTCGGCGATGACTTTGGCGAAACCTTCGGTCTCGTGGTTGATCTTCGCCCGGCTGTTGGCCATGAACGGGAATTTTCCGACCTTATAGGCACGGCCTTCCGCCTTGAGCTGCTCTTCGGTCTTACCGACGGTGGCCAACTCCGGCTTGGTGTAGATCACGCCCGGGATCAGGCCGTAGTTCACTTCGTGCGGCTTGCCATGGATGCGCTCGATGCAGGCGATGGCTTCGTCTTCGGCCTTGTGCGCCAGCATCGGCCCGGAGGTGACGTCGCCGATGACCCAGATGCCCGGCACGCTGGTGCGATGGCCCTGGTTCTCCAGCATGCCGCGTTTGTCGGTGTTCAGGCCGACGCTGTCCAGGCCCAGGCCCTCGGTGTACGGACGACGACCGATGGCCACCAGCACGTAATCGGCTTGCAGCGTCTGGGCTTCGCCGCCGGCAGCGGGCTCCAGGGTCAGGCTGACGCCGTCGGCCGACGGGGTGGCCTGGGTGACTTTGCTACCGAGCTTGAAGGCCATGCCTTGCTTGGCCAGGGAGCGTTGCAGGGTCTTGGCGGTTTCTTCATCGATGCCGGGGCAGATCCGGTCAAGGTACTCGATCACGGTCACTTCACTGCCTAGCCGGCGCCACACCGAACCCAGTTCCAGGCCGATCACGCCAGCACCGATCACCACCAGGTGCTTGGGCACTTGCGGCAGCGACAAGGCGCCGGTGGAGTCGATGATGCGCTGGTTGTCGATGGTCACGCCGGGCAGTGGAGTAGGCTCGGAGCCGGTGGCGATGACGATGTCCTTGGCGGTGTAGTCGCTGACGTTCCCCTGATCATCGGTGACCTTTACCTTGCCGGCGCCATCCAGGCGACCCCAGCCCTTGATCCAGTCCACCTTGTTCTTGCGAAAGAGAAACTCGATGCCTTTGGTCAGGCCGGTCACGCTCTCTTCCTTCTGCTTCATCATTTGCGCGAGGTTCAGGCTCGGCTTGACCTCGATACCGAGGTGAGCGAACTCGGCGCCGCTGGCCGCTTCATAGAGTTCCGATGCATGCAGCAGTGCCTTGGAGGGCATGCAGCCGACGTTGAGGCAGGTGCCGCCGAGCGTCGAGCGGCCCTCGATACAGGCGACGCTCAGGCCCAGTTGCCCGGCGCGAATGGCGGCGTTGTAACCGCCGGGGCCGCCGCCGATGATGAGGACGTCGTAGCTTTTCATTGTTGTGCTCCCGGATGAAGTATCGAAAGTGGCGCCAAGGTTAGTCGCTCGAACGATAAGTTGTATACAATTTATGGCTTGTTTTTACACAAAGATAATTCCGCTGAACAGTTTCGATAGCGTCAGACTATGGTCCTAATAGCCTGAAAGATCTTACATATGAACTACCCTTTTCCCATGACGTCCTACGAAAACATGGGAGGGTTCACTTCATGCTCGTGCAACTTCCGCCAGCGCTGCAAAGCTTGCATTTGCCGCTTCGTCTACGGCTCTGGGATGGCCATGAGTTCGATCTAGGCCCTCAGCCGCAGGTCACCATTCTGGTCAAGGATCCGACGCTGATGAGTCAGCTCACCCATCCTGGCCTGGATGAACTGGGCACGGCGTTCGTCGAAGGCAAGCTGGAACTGGAAGGAACCATCAGTGAGGTCATCCGGGTCTGCGATGAACTCAGTGAGGCGTTGCTCAAGGATGAAGAAGACGACGTGCCCGTACGCGTCGAGCACGACAAGGCGACCGATGCTTCCGCCATCTCCTATCACTACGACCTGTCCAATGCCTTCTACCAGCTCTGGCTGGACCCGGAAATGGCTTACTCCTGCGCCTATTTCAAGACCGCCGATGACACCCTGGAACAGGCTCAGCAGAACAAGTTCGAGCACCTGTGCCGCAAGCTGAGACTCACGCAGGGCGATTACCTGCTGGACGTCGGATGTGGCTGGGGCGGGCTGGCGCGTTTCGCTGCGCGGGAGTTCGGTGCCAAGGTGTTTGGCATCACCCTGAGCAAGGAGCAGTTGAAGCTGGGTCGCGAGCGGGTCAAGGCCGAAGGGTTGCAGAAGCAGGTTGAGCTACAGATCCTCGACTATCGCGACCTGCCCCAGGATGGTCGTTTCGACAAGGTGGTCAGCGTTGGCATGTTCGAACATGTCGGCCATGCCAATCTGGATCTGTATTGCCAGCGCCTTTTCGGCGCGGTGCGTGAAGGTGGGCTGGTGATGAACCACGGGATCACCGCGAAGCACCTGGACGGTCGTCCGGTGGGCCGCGGGGCCGGAACCTTCATCGAGCGCTACGTGTTTCCCCACGGGGAGTTGCCGCACGTATCGATGATCAGCGGTTCCATCAGTGAGGCAGGGCTGGAAGTAGTGGACGTGGAAAGCCTGCGGTTGCACTACGCGCGCACGCTGAAATTCTGGAGCGACAATCTTGAGGGCCGGCTCGAAGAAGCGTCCGCCATGGTCCCGGAAAAAGCCTTGCGCATCTGGCGGCTTTATCTGGCGGGCTGTTCCTACGCGTTTACCCGCGGCTGGATCAATCTGCATCAGATCCTAGCGGTCAAACCCAGAGCGGACGGCAGTCACGACCTGCCGCTGACCCGCGCTGATCTCTACCGCTGAGCGCCACTCGCTAAAGGATCGGAGATATCAGCCGCGCGATACGCATCCCCAGTTGTTGCAGGCGGTGCGTATCGCGGCTGTCTTCCGGGGTGATTTCCCGGGCCTGGTCGAAGTCGTTCACCAGCATCTGCTCCACCGTGGTAGCGAACTCCGCGTCGATCGTCACCAGCATGATTTCGAAATTCAGACGGAAGGACCGGTTGTCCAGGTTGGCGCTGCCAATCGCGGCGACGTCGTTATCCACAAGCACCACTTTCTGATGCAGAAACCCCGGCTCATACCGGAACATCCGCACGCCCGCGCGCACCGCTTCGAAGGCGAACAGGCTGGAGGCGGCGTAGACGATGCGGTGGTCGGGGCGGGATGGGATCAGAATGCGCACGTCCACTCCACGCAGGACCGCCAGGCGCAACGCGGCGAATACCGCTTCATCAGGAATGAAATAGGGACTGGTTATCCACACCCGCTCTTGTGCCGCGTGGATGGCATCGAGGAAAAACAGTGAGCAGGTTTCTTGTGGATCAGCCGGACCGCTGGCCAGGACCTGACAGAGCATGCCGTTTTCCGGGTAGGTATCCGGCAGGATCAATGGCGGCAATTTGCGCGCGGCCCAGAACCAGTCTTCGGCGAAGGACTCCTGTAAACAGGCCAGCACCGGACCACCCACCTGAACATGAGTGTCGCGCCAGGGGGATAACCGAGGGTTGCCGCCGAGGTACTCATCGCCGACGTTGTGTCCGCCGACAAAGCCCGTTACACCGTCCACCACCACGATCTTGCGGTGATTGCGGAAGTTCACTTGGAAGCGGTTGAACCAGCCGCGACGAGTAGCAAAGGCCCGGATATCGACGCCGCCTTCGCGCAGGACCTGACTGTAACGGGTGGGTAGGGCGTGACTGCCTACGCTGTCGTACAGCACATAGATCTTCACGCCCTCGGCTGCTTTCTTCAGTAGCAGTGCCTGAAGCTGACGGCCCAGGTCATCGTCGTGAATGATGAAGAACTGTACCAAGACCGTATCGCGAGCCTGATCGATGGCGTTGAAGATCGCCTTGAAGGTGGCCTGGCCATCGATCAGCAATTTCAACGTGTTGTTTGCCAGGCACGGCATGCGACTGAGTCGGGGCAGGGCCCGCAGGCCGGCATAGGCGGGCGAGTTGCTGGCGGCCAGTGCTTCCTCGACCCAGGGGCGCCAGTTCAGGTCGGCCATGGCGATATGCATTTCCTGGTTGGCCTGGCGTCGCGCCTGGATGTAGGCGTCGAAGGTACGACTGCCGAAGATCAGGTAGGGAATCAGTGTCAGGTAGGGGATGAACAGCAGCGACATCGCCCAGGCGATCGCTCCTTGGGCGGTACGCACTGTGAACACTGCGTGCGCGGCGGCAATCAGGCCGAGCAGATGAATTGCACCAATGAGGTAACCGAAGAACTGGGGGCTGTGGTAATCCATGTACGTCCTGCCGTCCGCAATCAGGGTCCTAACAGAGCATGTTCCTGATGTGTCTTGCAACCCGATGGGCAATTTGTCGTCTAATCGGTAGTCCGGCACGGGGCCGGAGTTTTCGGGGAGTCATTAGATGAACATTCGCATGTCGATGCTGGCGCTGCTGGTTGGCCTGTCGAGTCCTCTGGTTCAGGCGCAGATGCTGCAACCGGGTTTGTGGGAGCTGACCACCAGCAACATGCAGGTCGATGGCAAGGCGCTGCCTGACATGGACTTCATGCTTGGGCAATTGAAGAACCTCCCGCCGGAGCAACGGGCAATGATGGAAGGCGTGCTGGCCAAGCAAGGCGTCACGGTGGCGGGCAAGGGTGTGCGTTCATGTCTGACGCCAGAACAGGTGAAGACCGACAACATCCCCTTGCAGGACCCGCAGTCGGGTTGCACCCAGCGGATCACCGAACGCAATGGCAATGTCTGGAAGTTCGAGTTCAGTTGCCCCAAGGCGCAGGGCACCGGGCAGGCGCAGTTTCTCAGCGATCGTGAATTCCTGACCAAGGTCCATGGCACCTTCAACGCAACCGGCGCGCAGCAGCAGGGCAGCATGGATACTCGCGCGGTGTGGCTGGGGGCCGACTGCGGAACGGTCAAGCCGCGTAGCTAAGGCTCGTTTCACCAGTTCCAGTGACTTTGGGCGACAGCGTCGTGGGCGTGCAGGCTCTCTGCATGTTCCACGCGCAACTGGAAGCCGGCCACTGAGGGCACCTGCTTCAGGGCCAGGTTCAGGCGGCGGGCAGCGTCTTCGCAGAACATCAGGTTCTGACCATTGGCCAAGGCGAAGGCTTGTTCGTCAGCTCGTTTGACGGCGGTTTGTACCGCGGTGCCCAAGGCAGCTTCCGCCTGATCAACCACTTCGAGAATTGGCAGCTCATCGCAGCTCTCTTTGAGCCGTACCCGCAACTTGGCTGTGCTGCGCTGGCTGTGGGGCGTCGCGACGATGCCCTTGGCGCTGCCGAGCCAGCTCAATACTTGTTCATGGGTCAGGTTGCGGTTGCCGAAGTCAGTGAGGAACTGCTGTTGAATCAACTGTCTGGCCAGCGCCGCCGAGCAGGGGCATGTTGAGGAATAGATCACCTCTGCATTTAGTTCCACGTGGAACATTTCATCTTCCAGCCGCGCATCAATGACTATTGGATAGCGCTTGAAACCGGATTCCGAGCTGACCAACGCCGCGCGCTCGAGCAGTACGTCGAAGCGCAGGGTGAGCTGTGCGCGGGTGGAAAGGCCTTCATGGCTGTCGAGAAATTGCCTGAGTACGCGACGGATCAGTGAAACCGACAGCGGTTTATCCTTGAACACTGCGAGCGCCAGATACAGGCGAGACATGTGGATGCCGCGTGATGTGCCATCGCTCAGGTTCACGCCCGCGTCTGCGGTCCCTTGAAGGATTTGCTGATCCAGACGCAACGGAAGCGCGATGCCGCACATGCCAACCCATTCCAGCGGCAGGGATTGCTGGCTGGCTTGTGCGGCAATATCAGGAAGGGTCAGGGCGTTCATAGTGCGAGCCGTCGGTGAAGAGATTGCAATAAGTTACATTATAACAATTCGAATGCCAGCACTTTTTCACTCGCCTCACTGGCAGCCGCTGAGTCGGTTGCAACGCAGGTTGCAACGCAGGTTGAAACGCTGGCCGCTGGAACTGGAAACCCGGTTGAGGGTGGTCCAGCCCACTCGTCGGCTGTATCCGACCCAGGCTTCGCCGTCGCTGGCGATGCCGGTATAGAAGGTCAATTGGCCATAGCGGCTGTTGGTCTGAGCCCAGCGGCGCTCGCTCGGTGCATCGTAGCCGCGCAGGTAGGTTGTCGCGCCTTGGGTCTGCACGCTGTAGTAGCTGCCCTGATGATCGGCGCAGGCCAGCAAGTTGGCGCTGCGGGTGCAGCTTGCCGGTTCGCTGCGTGGCATGGCGTGGGCGCCGCCGGCGATACAGAACAAGGTTATCCACAGCAGGTGATTCCGTGACGTCATGAGTGCCCTCTCGCTTTGGACGTGGACAGGCGATTGATGAAAGTGCATTGTTATAATGTAACGATAAACCAATGCATCGTTCGAATGCACTTTGCCGCCCTGATGAGGAACCGCGCCATGCCCGATCGTCTTCCCGTAACCGTGCTCTCCGGCTTTCTTGGTGCCGGCAAGAGCACGGTGCTCAACCATGTGCTGCGTAACCGCGACAACCTGCGGGTCGCGGTGATCGTAAACGACATGAGCGTGATCAATATCGATGCCACCGAAGTGCAGCGCAACATCAGCCTCAATCGCACCGAAGAAAAGCTGGTGGAGATGAGCAACGGCTGCATCTGCTGCACCTTGCGCGAAGACCTGCTGGAAGAGGTCAGCCGCCTGGCCGCGGAAGGGCGTTTCGACTATCTGTTGATCGAGTCCACGGGGATCGCCGAACCGCTGCCGGTCGCGGAAACTTTCACCTTCCGCGACGACCAGGGCCGCAGCCTTGCCGAGATGGCGCGGCTCGACACCATGGTCACCGTGGTCGACGGTTTGAATTTCCTGCGTGACTATCAGGCGGCCGAGAGCCTGGCGAGTCGCGGCGAAACCTTGGGTGACGACGACGAGCGCTCCATCAGCGATCTGCTGATCGACCAAGTGGAGTTCGCTGACGTGATTCTCCTGAGCAAGATTGACCTGATCAGCAGCCACGAGCGTGAAGAACTGAGCGCGATCCTGCGCCGCCTCAATGCTCACGCGCGAATCGTACCAATGCTGATGGGGCAGGTGGACCTTAATGCGATCCTCGACACCGGCCTGTTCGACTTTGACCGCGCCTCCAGCGCGCCAGGCTGGCTGCAGGAACTGCGGGGCGAACATGTACCGGAAACCGAGGAATACGGTATCGCCGCCAGCGTCTGGCAAGCCCGGCGTCCGCTGCATCCGCGACGGTTTTTCGACTTTATCCACAGGCCCTGGAGCAATGGCCGCCTGCTGCGTTCCAAGGGCTTCTTCTGGCTGGCCAGCAAATACCAGGAAGCGGGAAGCTGGTCCCAGGCTGGCGGCATGATGCGTCATGGTTTTGCCGGGCGCTGGTGGCGCTTTGTCCCGAAAGCACAATGGCCACAGGACCCGGAAAGTACTGCGGCGATCCTTCAGCAATGGGACCCGGAATCCGGCGACTGCCGTCAGGAACTGGTGTTCATCGGTCAGCACATCGATGTGCCGAGCCTGCATGCCGAACTCGACGCCTGCCTGCTCAGCAACGCTGAAATGGCCCTCGGTGCAAGTCGCTGGCGCCAGCTGCCGGATCCGTTTGGCGCCTGGCATGAAGAGGAGGTGGCCTGATGCAAGTGGCCGAAGCACTGGCGCCCGTGCGCCAGGTATTTGGAGAGACGCCGATGGCGCTGACCGAGGCCCTGCTCGACGGCGTCAATCTTGCGGTATGGCAGCGGCGCTTGCCGGCGCATATCAATGACTTCGCCGCGCTGTTGTTGTCGTTGAATGAGCCGTTGGCTGAATCCTTCACCTTGACGGTCGGCAAGGACGGCCAGATGCCACTGCTTGATGGCGTGGCCAGTGCTTACACGGATCTGGCCGGTCATGAAGGCTTCATCGCCGACCTGGCCTGGCTGATCGATGCCTATGCCTGCCTGCTCGGTGCCAAGAGCGTCGGTGTTCGTCTGCGCGCGCTGGAGCGGGCCATGTGCCCGCGGTTTCATGTCGATCATGTGCCGCTGCGTTTGATCACAACCTACGCCGGGCCGGCCAGTGAGTGGCTGGAGGAAGGCGCGGTAGATCGGCGGCGGCTGGCACAGGACGAGGTGGACAGCGCCGATATCCGGCAGCTGGCCTGTGGTGATGTGGCGCTGTTCAAGGGCGAGAAATGGCTGGGTAACGAAGGCGCTGGCGTGGTCCACCGTTCTCCGGCGCTGGCCAACGGCGAGCGACGTTTGATACTGACCCTTGACTGGCTGGCATGAGCGCGGAGCATAGTGCTGAAATTTCCCGCTGAAACGGCTCTCCATGCTGAAGAACATTCCCACCCATCTAATCGCCGGCCCGCTCGGGGCCGGGAAGACCAGCCTGATTCGTCACCTGCTCAGCCAGCGTCAGGCTGATGAACGCTGGGCCGTGCTGATCAACGAGTTTGGTCAGATCGGCCTGGATGCGGCGCTGCTCAGCACTGATGACGCGGGCGTGAGCATAGGCGAGGTGGCTGGCGGCTGTCTCTGCTGCGTGAACGGTGCGCCGTTTCAGGTTGGCCTGGCCCGGTTGCTGCGCAAGGCGCGGCCGGATCGCCTGTTTATCGAACCTTCCGGGTTGGGGCATCCGGCGCAATTGATGGCGCAACTTCGATTACCGCCGTGGCAGGGCGTATTGGCGGTGCAGCCGGCAGTGGTGGTGCTCGATGCCGAAGCGCTGGCCGCCGGCGCTGAGCTACCGCAGGCGCAGGTACAGGCGTTGGCCGACGCTGGCTTGCTGGTACTGAACAAAGCATCGGTTGTGGATGACAAAAGCTGCCTGTGGATAAGCTCAAAACTGCCTTCAGTTCCGCTTTTCTGGACCGATCACGGGCAGGTGCCGCTCGATGAACTGCCATCCAGCCCGCCCTCGGCAGTGGATAACTCGGTTGTGGATAACCTTTTGCCCAGCGGCCCGCCTCCAGTTACCGCGCTGTGGACGGATATTTCCCAGCCGCTATGCACTTATCAACAGCTCCCAGAGGGCTGGAGCATCGGCTGGCGATTTCATCCACAGCAAAAGCTTGAGAGGGCGCAATTGCAGCAGTTTGTGCAAAAGCTGGGCTGGCGTCGGGCCAAGATGGTGGTGCACGGTGCGCAAGGTTGGTGTTCAGCCAACGCCGTGGCCGGGCAGGCGCTGGAATGGCAGGAAAGTGCCTGGCGGCGGGATTCGCGGATTGAACTGATCTTCGATCAGGCCCAGGAACCCGCGGCGCTAGCGCGGCAGATGCTCGCTTGCCGCTTGCCTGTGGATTAATGACGCCAGCGGCTGTGTTCCTGGCGCCATTGCTTCATTTCGATGACGTTGTCGCCATGCACGGGCGGTTTGATCTCGAAAGGATAGGGCGCCAGCTCGATCTGCACGCTGTGGGCACCGAACTGGGTGACCGTTCCGGGATGTCGCTGTTCGCCGGTGACGGTGAATTCGAAGTTATACACACGCGCCAGCCGCTTGCGGCCGTTGGCGTCGCGTACGAAGGCGATCTTCTTCAGCGCGACGTTCCCGTCGAGCAGTTCCAGGTCAAGCTTTGCGCAGTGCTGCTTGACCCGCTCCAGCGCCTTTTCCCGCAATCCATGGTTGTGCCACAGCCACGCGCCCGCCGTGGCCAGCAACATCAGCACCAGGATGTTTTCGAGGGTAACCATCTACACATGCTCCAACGAGGTGTGCCCAGCTTAACTGCCGCCCCGGTCTGTCGTACAGGTGGCATTTGGCGCCATACTGCGCGCCTTGTTCGTCATTCAACCGTTTTGGACGCCCTGCATGAAACGTACGCCGCACCTGCTCGCCATCCAGTCTCACGTTGTGTTTGGCCACGCCGGCAACAGCGCCGCGGTCTTCCCGATGCAGCGGGTCGGGGTCAATGTCTGGCCGCTCAATACGGTGCAGTTCTCCAATCACACTCAGTATGGCCAGTGGACGGGAGAAGTGCTTGCTCCAGCTCAAATTCCCGCGTTGGTGGAAGGGATTAGCAATATCGGTGAGTTGGGCAATTGCGACGCAGTTCTATCCGGCTATCTGGGCAGTGCTGCGCAGGGCCGCGCGATCCTCAGCGCGGTAGCGCGAATCAAGGAAGCCAACCCGCGTGCGCTGTACCTTTGTGACCCGGTGATGGGCCATCCGGAGAAGGGCTGCATCGTCCCGGCCGAAGTCAGCGATTTTCTTCTGCGCGAGGCCGTGGCGGCCGCCGATGTGCTCTGCCCTAATCAGCTCGAGCTGGACAGCTTTGCCGGCCGATCCGCCGAATCGCTGGAAGACTGTGTGGGCATGGCCCGCGCACTGATGGCGCTCGGGCCGAAGGCGGTGCTGGTCAAGCACCTGTCCTACCCCGGCAAGCTCGCGGATGACTTCGAAATGTTGCTGGTAACCGAAGACGGTAGCTGGCATCTGCAACGCCCGCTGCTGGCGTTCCCGCGCCAGCCGGTCGGTGTGGGTGACCTGACGTCCGGCCTGTTCATCGCTCGGCTGTTGTTGGGCGACAACTGGGTGACGGCCTTCGAATTCACCGCTGCGGCAGTGCACGAAGTGCTGCTGGAAACCCAGGCCTGCGGCAGCTACGAGCTGGAAGTGGTGCGGGCCCAGGACCGCATCGTGCACCCACGGTTGCGTTTCGAGGCCCGGCGTCTTTCGGTTTAGATCGAGTCGAGATCGACCTTGAGCTCCTGGTAACGCTTCTCCAGTTCCTGACGGATCAGACGGCGCTGCTTGCCCTGCAGGAAGCGTCGTTTTTCTTCGCTGGTTTGTGGCTGGCGTGGCGGCACGGCCACTGGCTTGCGGTCATCGTCCACCGCGACCATGGTGAAAAAGCAGCTATTGCTGTGGCGTACCGAGCGCTCGCGGATGTTCTCGGTCACCACCTTGATCCCGACCTCCATCGAGGTGTTCCCGGTGTAGTTGACCGAGGCCAGGAAGGTCACCAGCTCACCGACATGCACCGGCTCGCGGAACACCACCTGATCCACCGACAGGGTCACGACGTAACGACCGGCATAGCGGCTGGCGCAGGCGTAGGCCACTTCGTCGAGGTACTTGAGCAGGGTGCCGCCGTGGACATTGCCGGAGAAGTTGGCCATGTCGGGGGTCATCAGGACGGTCATCGATAGCTGGGCGTTTCCGGGTTCCATAATCTGCTCACGGTAAGGTTGCGCTGAGGCGGGGTGGCGCGGTTTGTCCATGCTTCTTTCCCCCTATGAATTGCCATCTTGAAAACGGGACGCTGACACCTCGCCTCTCGTCACGCGGTTCATGCCATTTGCGGTGATGGAAGTGCCGATCTGTTTCTGCATATTGCACGACCATTTTGCAGCAGTCGTCGGTGATAACCTCCAGAAACGACTTTGTAACAGGTCTATTTCCTACATTTAAAACAGAAACGTCCGCAACTCAATCCGAGCTGGGGTTGGGTCGCGCTTTGTTCTTCGCATGAGAAGTAAGGAGCGTCACGCCGTGCATGCCATCAGCTTTATCCAGGATCTGGCGGTGATCATGCTGGTTGCCGGTGTAGTCACCATTCTCTTTCATCGTCTCAAGCAGCCCGTCGTGCTGGGCTACATCGTCGCCGGCTTCATCATCGGCCCCCACACCCCGCCATTCGGCCTTATCCACGACGAAGACACCATCAAGACGCTCGCCGAGCTCGGGGTAATCTTCCTGATGTTCTGCCTGGGCCTGGAATTCAGCCTCGGCAAGCTCTTCAAGGTGGGCGCCACGGCGTTCATCGCCGCGTTCCTGGAAATCGTCCTGATGATCTGGATCGGTTTCGAGATCGGCCGCTGGTTTGGCTGGAGCACCATGGACTCGCTGTTCCTCGGCGCGATCCTGGCGATTTCCTCCACCACCATCATCGTCAAGGCGCTCAATGACCTGAAGATGAAGAACGAGCGCTTCGCCCAACTGATCTTCGGCGTGCTGATCGTCGAGGACATCCTTGGGATTGGCATCATCGCGCTGCTCTCCGGCATCGCTGTCAGCGGCACGGTCAGCTCCGGCGAAGTGTTCTCCACCGTGGGCAAGCTGTCGCTGTTCATGATCGTTGCGCTGGTGATCGGCATCCTCCTGGTTCCGCGGCTGTTGGCCTACGTGGCGCGCTTCGAAAGCAATGAAATGCTGCTGATCACCGTGCTCGGCCTGTGCTTCGGCTTCTGCCTGCTGGTGGTCAAGCTGGAATACAGCATGGTATTGGGCGCCTTCCTGATCGGCGCGATCATGGCCGAGTCGCGGCAACTGGTGAAAATCGAGCGCCTGATCGAGCCGGTGCGTGACATGTTCAGCGCCATCTTCTTCGTCGCCATTGGCCTGATGATCGACCCGACGGTGCTGGTGGAGTACATCTGGCCGATCGTGGTCATCACCATCGCGGTGGTACTGGGCAAGATGCTGTCCTGCGGCATGGGGGCCTTTATCGCCGGCAACGATGGTCGTACCTCACTGCGTGTCGGGATGGGCCTGTCACAGATTGGCGAGTTTTCCTTCATCATCGCCGCGCTGGGCATGACCCTGCAGGTGACCAGCGACTTCCTGTATCCGGTGGCCGTGGCGGTGTCCGCCATCACCACGCTGCTGACACCGTACCTGATCCGTGCCGCCGATCCGCTGTCGATCAAGCTGGCCAAGGTGGTCCCGAGCCGTTTGTCCCGGGTGCTGTCGTTGTATGGCGAATGGCTGCGTAGCATTCAGCCGCAGGGTGAGGGGGCGATGCTGGCGTCGATGATCCGGCGTATCCTGTTGCAGGTTGGCGTGAACCTGGCGCTGGTAGTGGCGATCTTCTTCAGTGGTGGTTATTTCGCCGTTCAGATCGGGACCTATCTCACTCACTGGCTGCCGGATATCGGTCAGCAGAAGGCGCTGATCTGGGGCCTGGCCTTGCTGCTGTCGCTGCCGTTCCTGATTGCCGCGTACCGCAAGCTCAAGGCGCTGTCGATGTTGCTGGCGGAAATGGGCGTGAAGCCGGAAATGGCCGGCCGTCATACCCAGCGCGTGCGCCGGGTGATCGCCGAGGTCATTCCGCTGCTGTCGCTGTTGGTGATCTTCCTGCTGCTCTCGGCATTGTCGGCGAGCATCCTGCCGACCAACGAGCTGCTGCTATTGATCGCCGTGGTGGCGGCGGGTGTGGTGGCGTTGCTCTGGCGCTGGTTCATCCGGGTGCACACACGGATGCAGATCGCCTTGCTCGAAACCCTCGAGAACCAGAAAGAACACCATCACTGAGGCGCGCAGCGCAGTGGCCGGTCGCGCCACTGCGCCCAGGCTGCGGCCCAGCCTTCCGCATGATTCACTCCCGGAAGGCGGACACTCTCGATGCAGGCGGCGGGGCCGAGTGCACTGCGGTAGTGTTCATAGAGCGCTGACGGCACCGTGCGGTCGCCTAGGCCGAGAAAGTGTCGCTGCGCGACCCGAGCTAGCCGTCCCGAGTGATCCAGTGGTTCCAGCGAACCGTGCAGAGGGCTCAAGCCCAGGCTTTGCGTCCACTGACGCGGGCTGAGGTTGCCGGCCAGGGTCTGCACCACCGCGATGTCGTCGCGTTTTGCGGCGAGCAACAGCGCCAATGCCGCGCCGCCGGAGTAACCGATCAGCTCGAAATCCCGATTGCCATAGTGCTGCCGAATACGCTCCAGGGCCTGTTCGAGGCTGTCGAGTGCCGCCTGGCCGAAACGCTGGTCGGTCCAGACCACGGGTTTGCACGCCGGGCTGCTGACGAACTGACAAGGCCGCGCGAGGTACACGCTCGGTTGGGGATCGCTCATTGCCAGGCGGGCCAGCAGCAGTGTTCGCGGGCTGGGGTCGAGGCTGGGTTGGGTTGCGGTAGCCCAGGCATGACCGTCGCCTTCCAGATAGACACGCAATCGGCTGCCGGAGGGGCGCGCTAGCGGGAGGCTCATGGCGAGGGGAAACGGTCGGGACGACTCGAGGGTGACGCGGTGGGCGTGCTCGGTGCTCAGTTTCTGCAATTGCGTCAGAGGCGCCTGACAGCCTGCGAGCAGCATCAGCGTAAATGACAGCAACCAACGAGGATGAATCGACATCGAAGACCCGTAAACGGCGAGGGGGCTTCCTGTGCGTGCGGGACGTATGTCCGAGGGGATGGAGCGGTAGCGACCCGCCACGCACAGGAAGACGCGGCGGATTCTACGAACATTGATGGCTAAGAGCCATTAATTTGTATAAGGGAATTGATTCAGCTTTCCAGCCAGACATCCCGCACCCAGTGCCACACCGACTCCCAGCTTTCTTCGGTAACGATCTCTTCTTCGCCGGACCACAGCACCACGGTGCCGTCTTCCTCGACGCAGTAGTAATCGTCGCCGTCCTGGCAGATCGGAATCAGGTCGCGCGGCACGCCGGCGTCCCAGGCGTTGGCGGCAACTTCCGGCAGGTAGGTATGGGACTGTGGATCGGTGACAGTCACCGGCTCCAGGCTGCCATAAACCACATCACTGACGGTCAGCAGGAATTCCTTGAAGACAAACGGAATATTGATGAACAACTCTTCTTCGATTTCGACCAGTTGGTCTTCGTCGGGTAGCTCAAGCGGTACCGGTACCGGTTCGTTGGCTTCACGAAGCTGTTCGATGACTTCTTCCACGGTGCTTGTCCTCTGTGTCCTGACCTTTTCAAAGCGTTGCGCGTTATACCCTAGTAGGGCAGTGCGCTAAAAGCAAAACCCCGGGCAAGCCCGGGGTTTTTTCTGTGCGGCGCCTCAAGATCAGCCGTTCTGGCGGATACCTGCGACCAGCCAAGGCTGGTTCTCGCCTGGGGCACGCTCCATGTTCCAGCTTTCGCTGAACACTTCGCCCTTGTCGAAACGCGAAGTCTTCGACACACCACTGAAGGTCAGGGTGGCGATGGTCTTGTCGGCACGATCGTCGACACCTTCGAGCTGCACTTGCAGGTCATCGATGTAGGTGGACTGGAAGGTGTCACCCAGATCGGCACGCTCCTGCTTGAGGAACTGCAGCATCTGCGGGGTCACGAACTCGGCGATCTTGTCCATCTCGTTGGCATCCCAGTGCTGTTGCAGCGACTGGAAGTGGCTGCGGGCAGCCGCCAGGAAGTTTTGCTCATTGAACCAGGCCGGGGCGTTGATCACCGGGCGGGCGGCCGCGGCAGGTGCGGAGCCACCGAAGATCGACGGCTGGGCAGGCTGCTCGTAGGCTTCACGCTGATACGGCGGGTGGCCAGCGGCTGCCATTTGTGGCTGCTGCTTGCGACGGCGCGCGGCGATGAAGCGGAAGACCAGGAACGCAATCAGCGCCATGATCAAGATGTCGAAGATCTGCATGCCTTCGAAACCATCGCCCATCAGCATGGAGGCCAGCAGGCCACCTGCGGCGATACCGGCCAGCGGGCCGAGCCATTTCGAAGCGCCGCTGGCGGCGGCAGGAGCACGGCCTGGCGCGTTCGGGGTGGCGGCAGGGTTGGCAGGGGTGGCCTGACGGGCCTGGTGCGTCGGTGCGGCGCCCGAGCTCTTGCCGCCGCCGAAGCGCTTGGCGTTGGCGTCGAGGCTCATGGTGAGACCGATGCACAGCGCCAGGGCGATGCTGAGAAAACGTTGCATAGAAGGGTATTCCCGTTTGTGGATTACACGCGCGCCATGGTGCACAGGTTGCCTGACACATGACCAGCGATAACATGTTTCCATCTTTTGCCTGAAAAGTCTGACCGCCTACACAGCAGGCCATGGGCCTGTTCTTCCTCTATAGAAGGAAAGGCCCATGTCGATGGTCGGATTTGTCTTTTAGATAGCTTCGAGCTTGGCGTAGCCGAGCATCAGCCACTTGCTGCCTTCGGCGAAGTTCACCTGGACCCGGGCCTGGGCACCGGAGCCCTCGAAGTTGAGGATGACGCCTTCGCCGAATACCGCGTGCTGGACGCGCTGACCGAGGTTGAAGCTGGTCTGCGGGATGTTGGCGTTGGCGAACAGGCTGTTGACGGTCTGTTTCTGCGCGCCGGAGAAGGGCCGGCTTACACTGTTGGACAGGCGCACTTCCTGGACCAGACCTGCGGGGATCTCGCGTACGAAGCGGGAAACCTTGTTGTAGGTCTCGCTGCCGTACAGGCGTCGGGTTTCCGCGTAGGTCATGACCAACTGCTGCATGGCGCGGGTGATACCCACGTACGCCAGGCGCCGTTCTTCTTCGAGACGGCCAGGTTCTTCCAGGCTCATCTTGTGCGGGAACAGGCCTTCTTCCATCCCCACCAGGAACACGTGAGGGAACTCCAGGCCCTTGGCGCTGTGCAGGGTCATCAACTGGATGCTGTCTTCGTGCTCGTCGGCCTGGGCATCGCCGGCTTCCAGCGAAGCGTGACCGAGGAAGGCCGACAGCGGCGAGAGGTCGGCATCTTCTTCGGCGCTCTCGAAGTTGCGTGCGGCGCTGACCAGTTCCTCAAGGTTTTCTACCCGTGCCTGGCCCTTTTCACCTTTTTCTTCCTGGTGATAGACGATCAGCCCGGACTGCTCGATGACGATCTGGGTCATCAGGTGCAGTGGCATGTCCACGACCTTGGCGGCGAGGTTTTCGATCAGTTCGATGAACGCGCTCAAGGCACTCGCGGCGCGACCCTTGAGGGCTTTGTTGGCGAGCAACTGGGCCATCGCTTCCCACATGGAAAGCTGGGCGTGGCGGGCATGTTCGCGGATGGCTTCGACGGTTTTTTCGCCGATGCCCCGTGGCGGTACGTTGATAACCCGCTCCAGCGCGGCGTCGTTGCCACGGCCCTCCAGCAGGCGCAGGTAGGCCATGGCGTTCTTGATCTCGGCACGCTCGAAGAAGCGCTGGCCGCCGTAGATGCGGTAAGGAATGCGTTCGCGCAGCAGCGCCTCTTCCAAGACCCGCGACTGGGCGTTGGAGCGGTAGAGGATGGCGATGTCGCTGCGCGACATGCCGGTCTTCAGCGCGCTTTCGATGGTTTCCACCACGTAGCGGGCTTCGTCGTGCTCGTTGAAGGCGGCGTACAGGCTCAGCGGCTCGCCATCGCCACCATCGGTCCAGAGTTCCTTGCCCAGGCGCCCGCTGTTGTTGGCGATCAGGGCGTTGGCGGCCTTGAGGATGCCGGCGGTGGAGCGGTAATTCTGCTCCAGGCGGATCACTTCGGAATCGGGGAAGTCTGTAGAGAATTGCTGGATGTTCTCGATCCGCGCACCGCGCCAGCCATAAATGGACTGGTCGTCGTCGCCGACCACCATCAGGCTGTCGCCACCCTGGGCCAGCAGGCGCAACCAGGCGTACTGCACGGCGTTGGTGTCCTGGAACTCGTCCACCAGCAAGTGACGGAAGCGCCGCTGGTAGTGCTGCAACAGGCCGGGGCTGTCACGCCACAGGTCCAGGGCGCGCAGCAGCAATTCGGAGAAGTCGATGACGCCGGCGCGTTGGCAGGCGGCTTCATAGGCTTCATAGATGCTGCGCATGGTGCCCAGGAACAGGTCGCCATTGACCTGGATGTGCTGGGGCCGCAGGCCTTCGTCTTTCTGTCCGTTGATGAACCATTGCGCCTGACGGGCCGGCCAACGTTGCTCGTCCAGGCCGAGGTCGCGGATCACCCGCTTGACCAGGCGTTGCTGGTCATCGCTGTCGAGAATTTGGAAGTTCTGATTCAGCCCGGCTTCCTGCCAGTGCGCGCGCAGCAGGCGGTGGGCCAGGCCGTGGAAGGTGCCGACCCACATGCCGGCCGGGCTGATGCCCAGCAACTGCTCGATGCGGTGGCGCATCTCGGCGGCGGCCTTGTTGGTGAAGGTCACCGACAGGATCGAGTGCGGCGAGGCCCGTTCGACCTGGATCAACCAGGCGATACGGTGCACCAGCACACGGGTCTTGCCGGAGCCGGCACCGGCCAGGACCAACTGACGCCCGACCTGCGCGGCTACGGCCTGGCGCTGGGCATCGTTGAGGGAGTTCAACAGGAGAGAGAGATCATCGTGCATCCGCCCATTCTATGGGGGCAACAGAGCCATGGGCAAACCCGCCGGGGAAAAAGATGTGTCCGCCGACCGGCCGGTCATCGGGCGCAAGCCTTCGCCCGTGCGCTTGAGCGGTCGGCACGGAACAAAAGGATGGCAAAAGGGGGTACGAATTTATGACACAGAGCAGTTTGGCGTGGGCCGATGCTTGTGTATGCTCCGTCCACGTTTGTGGCTCACCATTACAAGAACATTGCCCATGACACTCGCATCTGGCTCCGCGAGCGTGCCAATCGAGGCGCGCCGAGGAATACGCAAGCAGTTCGCCACGCAGCTGGCGGTCGAGCGTACCCGTCTGTTGTATCAAGGTTCTCTGTTGCCAACGCTGTTCATGCTGCTGAACGGTCTGGTCTGCGCGTGGCTGTTGTGGAGCCCGCAGCGTTACCTGCTGGTGAGCATCTGGGTGGTGTGGCTGATGGCGCTGGTGGCCCTGCGGGTAATCCAGGTGGCCGCGTTCGATGCCGCCATGCCCGATCGCCAGGCGAAACCCACCTGGCGCCGGATGTTCCTGTTGGGCTCGGCCTTCAGCGGCCTGACGCTCGCCAGCGCGGCGATCGCGCTTGTCCCTGTGGATAACTTCGTGCAGCAGGCCTGGGTATTCGGCCTGCTCGGTGCCGCGACCCTTTCGGCCAGCGTGGCCTACGCCGTCAGCCTGCCGGCCTTCCTCAGCTTTTCGCTGCCCTGCCTGTTGCCGCCAATCGCCTTCCTGTTCTGGACCGGTGACCAACAACAGCAGGGTTGGGGTCTGCTTGGCCTGATTCTGTTGAGTGCGTTGCTGGTGGTGGCCTGGCAGGTCAATCGGCTGATTGAGCACAGCTTGTTGCGGCGCTTCCAGAACCAGGCGCTGATCGAGCACCTGCAAGCCGCCCACACCCGCAGCGAGCAACTCAACCAGGCACTGGCCGGGGAGGTCGAGCAGCGCCGTGGGGTCGAGGAGCAACTGCGTGAAGCCCAGACGGGGCTGGAGCACCGCGTGTTCCAGCGCAGCGCCGAGCTGGACGCCGCCAACCAGGCCCTGAGCAAGAGTGAGCAGCGTCTGGCTCAGGCGCTGGAGGCGAGTGAGCTGGGTCTGTGGGACTGGAACCTGCAAACCGACGAGGTCCATCACACCCAGCTCATGGAGCTGTTCGGCCTCAATCCCGACGCCGTCAAGGCGATGCTCGTGCATCTCAAGCCGCGCCTGCACCCTGATGACGTGCTTTCACTGAAGCGGACACTGGTGGAGCACCTCAAGGGCCGCACCGACGATTACCGCATCGAGTACCGCTTCCGCCACAACCTGGGCCACTGGTGCTGGATCGAAGACCGCGGTCGCGCCGTGGAGCGCGACAGCAGTGGCCGTGTAATAAGGATGATCGGCACCCGCCGCGACATCAGCGCGCGCAAGGCGCAGGAAGAACAGCAACGGCTGGCGGCGACGGTCTTCGAAGCGGCCAGTGAAGGGATCGCCATTCTCGGCCCGGATTACCAACTGCTGGCGCTCAACCAGGCGTTTTGCCGGATGACCGGTTACAGCCGCGAAGAACTGCTGGGCCGCAACGCCCTGGAGTTGCCCTGCAGCCTCGATGCGCGGCGGCACTACGGGGCGATCGATCAAGCGCTGGAGCAGCAAGGACGTTGGCAGGGCGAGCTGGTCGAAGCGCGCAAAGACGGCTCGTTGTACCCGCAGTGGTTGCAACTGAACGGTGTTTTCGACAATCGCGGCAATATCAGCAACGTTGTCGGCTTCTTCAGCGATCTTTCCGAGCGGCGCGAATCTGAGGAGCGTCTGCGCTACCTCGCCCATTACGACGAACTCACCGGCCTGGCCAACCGAGCGCTATTCCGCCTGCGCCTGCACGAGGCGGGGCAGCGCCTGCGTACCAGCGGCCGAAGCCTGGTGTTGATGCATATCGACCTGGACCGCTTCAAGCTGCTCAACGACAGCCTTGGCCATGAAGTCGCTGACCAGTTGCTCAAGCAGATGGCCATGCGCATCGGCAACGCGATGCCCGAGGCCGATACTGTGGCCCGGCTGTCCGGTGACGAATTCGTGGTCCTGTTCGATGGCTACAGCAATCTGTCGAGTCTGGTACGGGTCGCCACCCGGCTGTTGGACAAGCTGCGAGTTCCGGTGCGGGTCGACGGTCATGAGCTGGTGATCAGCGCCTCGGTGGGGATCGCGCTGCTGTCCGACATGACCCTCGAACTGAACCAGTTGGTCAGCCAGGCGAACATGGCCATGCAGCATGCCAAGCACCTTGGCGGCGACAACTTCCAGTTCTATACCGAGAGCCTGCAGGCCAGCACCCTCGACCGCCTGCAACTGGAAAACCAGCTACGCAAAGCCATCGAGGAGCGGCAACTGGAGGTCTACTACCAGCCCAAGGTGTGCCTTGCCAGCGGTCACCTGCACGCCGCCGAGGCGCTCGTGCGCTGGCATCACCCGGCCATGGGGATGGTGCCGCCGGGGGATTTCATCGGCCTTGCGGAAGAAACCGGACTGATTGCGCCCATGGGCGAATTCGTCTTGCGCCAGGCCTGCTGGCAGGCCTGTGAATGGCAGCGCCAGGGGCTGGACCCGATTCGCGTGTCGGTGAACCTGTCGGTCTACCAGTTGCGCCAGGGCAAGTTGGTCAGCCTGGTACGGCAGGTGCTTGAGGAAACCGGTCTTGAGCCGCATTTGCTTGAGCTGGAGCTGACAGAGAGCCAACTGCTGGACAGTGTCGAACACATCATCGCGATCTTCCGCCAGTTGCATGAGCTGGGTGTGAAGCTGGCCATCGACGATTTCGGCACGGGCTATTCCTCGCTCAGCTACCTGAAACGCTTCCCGGTGGATTACGTGAAGATCGACCAGACGTTCATCCGCGGCCTGAGTGAGGGCAGTGAGGACGCTGCGATCACCCGAGCGATCATTGTCATGGCCCACAGCCTGGACCTGCAGGTGGTGGCCGAGGGCGTGGAAACCCTTGAACAACTCAAGTTCCTGCGCGAGCAGGGCTGCGACGAGGTCCAGGGCTACCTGATCAGCCGCCCCGTCGAAGCCGCCACGCTGGCGCGGCTGCTTCAGGAAGACGCGGTCTGGTAGGCATCAGCCGTGCCAGGCGCGTCCGTGGCGGGCCAGCAGGCTGTGGGCCTGTTCGGGGCCGTTGGTGCCGGCGTGGTAAGGGCGCGGTGTCTGGAAGTGCTCCTGCCAGCCATTGAGGATCGGGTCGATCCAGGCCCAAGCCGCCTCTACCTCGTCACGACGCATGAACAGCGTCGAATCGCCATCCAGCACATCCAGCAGCAGGCGCTCGTATGCCTCCCAGCGCCGTGTCTGGCCGAACACCTGGGCCAGGTTCAGGTTCAGCTCAACCGGTTCCAGGCGCATGCCCTTGCCCGGTGTCTTGGTCATCATCTGCAAGCTGATGCGCTCGTCCGGCTGTAGCTGGATCAGCAACTGGTTGGCGCGGTCGTCCTCGAACAGCCGATGTGGCACGGGCTTGAACTGGATGACGATCTGCGACGAGCGCTTGGCCAGCCGCTTGCCGGTGCGCAGGTAGAACGGCACGCCGGCCCAGCGCCAGTTGTTGATGTGGGCTTCGACGGCGACGAAGGTTTCGGTGTCGCTGTCGTTGTCCACATCCTTCTCGAAGTAATAGGCCGGCACTTCCTGGCCGCCGATCTTGCCGGCGCTGTACTGGCCGCGCACGGTCTTGTCCTGGACGTCCTGGTCGGTGATTGGCTTGAGGGCGCGAAGGATCTTCACTTTCTCGTCGCGTACCGCCTCGGCCTCGAACTGCGCCGGCGGCTCCATGGCCACCAGGCAGAGCAGTTGCAACAGGTGGTTCTGCAGCATGTCGCGGGTGGCGCCGGCGCGGTCGTAGTAGGCGCCGCGATTTTCCACGCCGAGGGTCTCGCAGACGCTGATTTGCACGTGGTCGATCTGGTTGGCGCGCCAGACCGGCTCCAGCAGCGCGTTGGCGAACCGCAGGGCCATGAGGTTCTGCACGGTTTCCTTGCCCAGGTAGTGGTCGATGCGAAACACCTGGGATTCGTCGAACACTGCGCCAATCGCACTGTTGATGGCGGTGGCCGATTCCAGCGAGTGGCCGATGGGTTTTTCCAGGACGATGCGCGATTCGCTGTCAACCAAACCGGCAATGTGCAGGTGGGTGACGATGGGCACGAACAGGTTGGGCGCGGTGGCGAGGTAGTAGATGCGGGCCAGGCCACCGGGTTCGCCGAGGAAATGCGCCAGGCGACCGAAATCGGCGCTTTGCGAGGCGTCCATGGAGAAGTAGTCGAGGCGGGTGGAGAAGCGGTGCCAGGTGTCTTCGTCGAAGTCGTTGCGGGCGATCTGGGCGCGGCAACGGCGCTCTGCAAGTTTTTGAAAACTATTGCGCGGCATGGGGCTTCGGGCCAGCGCGACGATCCTCACCGCAGGGTGCAGGCGAGCCTCGCGAAACAGGTGATAGAGCGCTGGAAGCAGTTTGTGCAGGGCCAGGTCGCCGGTACCGCCGAAGACCAGAATGTCACAAGGAATAGTCAATACCACCACACTCCTGATTCGTTTAGCTGGGCGGTTCGCTGGTCATGTAGTATAACTACAAGATTGCTACAACCGGCCAGCCGATCATAACCGAGTCCCGCCATTGAATCTGTTGCAACACATCGCCCAGTCGCGCCACCTGCTACGCAAATCGGAACTCAAGGTTGCCGACCACGTATTGCTTGACCCTGCGGCGGTCATGCACAGCTCTATGGCTGACCTGGCGCACAACGTTGGCATCAGCGAGCCGACCATCGTGCGCTTCTGCCGGGCGATTGGCTGCTCGGGCTTCCAGGACCTGAAACTCAAGCTGGCGCAGAGCCTCGCGGCCGGTGCCAGTTTCGGTCAGTTTGCCATCCATGAAGATGACTCGGTCGCCGACTACAGCCTGAAAATCTTCGACACCACCCTGCACACCCTGATGGAAGTGCGCGAGAACCTCGACGCTCAGGCCCTGCAACGCGCAGTGACCGCCATGGCCCAAGCCCAGCGTGTCGAGTTCTACGGTTTCGGTGCTTCCGGTGCGGTGGCGGCCGATGCCCAGCACAAGTTCTTCCGCCTGCTGCTCAGCGCGGCGGCGTACTCCGACCCGCACATGCAAGCCATGTCGGCGGTAACCCTCAAGCCCGGCGACGTGGCGGTGTGCATCTCCCAGTCCGGTCGTTCCAAGGACCTGCTGATCACCGCGAACCTCGTGCGTGAAAGCGGCGCCACGCTCATCACCTTGTGCCCGAGCCAGACGCCTCTGGCCGAGTTGTCGACGGTCAACCTGGCCATCGATGTCCATGAAGACACCGAAATCTACACCCCGCTGACCTCGCGTATCGCCCACCTGGTGGTGATCGACGTGCTGGCCATGGGCGTGGCCATGGCCCGCGGGCCGAGCCTGGTCAACCACCTCAAGAGCGTCAAGCGCAGCTTGCGTAGCCTGCGGTTGTCGCCCAAGTCGCTGAAAAACGTGGAAGATTGAGCTTCAAGCTTCAAGCTATAAGCGGCTGGAAAGCACGTTCCCCCTGCTTTTCTTGCGGCTTGCAGCTTGTCGCTTGCCACTGCGTTTAACGCCTCTGTCACCCGCTCGCCGTCAAACCGTCAACTTTGCCAGTCAGGCTGAAACTCCCGCACTCGATCAGGGAGATATGCAATGGCTCGTGAACTCGATGGCTCGTATCAGCCCAGCGCCAAATCCCGTAAACAACAGGAAAAAGACCTGCGCCGCATGGAGTATCGCCGCGCGATCGAAAGCTACTGCGAGCAGCGCCGCCTGCTCCAGGACATCACCGACTACCCCGACCTGCAAGCCGTCAATCTGTGGCAGGTATCGGCGGCAGAACCCCAGAGAAACGCTCAACAAGCGCGCTGATCTGCACACGTTCGCTGCGAATGAACGCAAGAAACGCCAAGGCCACCGGCGACTGCCGCTTGGCCTTGGATTGCACCACGCACCAGCTTCGGTACAGCGGCAGTTCTTCCACCGGCAGCTCGCGCAGCACGCCGGTCGCCAGCTCCATATTCAACGCATGGCGGGTCAGCAGGGCGATGCCCAGCCCGGCAATCACGCATTCGCGTTGGGCGTCGGCCGAGGCCACTTCCAGCGTCTGGGTGAAGTGCACGCGCTTTTCCTTGAAGTACTCCTCGCAGGCCTTGCGGGTGCCGGAGCCTTGCTCACGCACCAGCAGCGTATGCGGCTCCAGATCCTGCAAGCGCAAGCTGTCCAGCTTGCACAGCGGGTGGTCGGGTGGGGCGACTGCAACGATCGGGTTGTTGAGGAAGGGCAGAAATTCCAGGCCCATGTCCTGCGGGACCATGGACATGATGATGAGGTCGTCACGGTTGTCGGAAAGGCGCCGGATCGCCTGGGCGCGGTTGACCACCGTGAGCGTCAGGTTGACCTCGGGATGGAGCTTCTTGAACGCCGCGAACAAGTGCGGCACGAAGTACTTGGCGCTCGATTCGACTGCCAGCTTCAGTTGGCCCTGCAACGAGCCCTGCATGTCGGAAAGCTGCATGTCGAGGCTTTCCAGGCGGCCGAAGATGTCCCGGCTGGCGCGCTGCAAGGCCTCGGCGGCTTCGGTGAGGTAGAGTTTCTTGCCGACGTACTCGAACAACGGCTGGCCGACCAGTTCTTCGAGCTGGCGGATCTGTAGACTAACGGCGGGTTGCGTTAGCGCCATTTCCTCCGCAGCGCGGCTGTAAGAGCGCAAATCGCACACTTCATTGAAGATCTGCAATTGACGCAATGTCATACGCATCAATGACTTACGCATGTTATCCCCAGCCCTTGGCAAAACCTTGTAACAGCACTATAAGCTTTTGCTAATGGAGCCTCTAACAAATATTGATTTTTGTTTATTCACCTACAGCGCTAGGGTGTTTGTGCGACTGGCCAGCTAGCTCTGGTCACGCGCCGACCGGCAGAGCCCGGTTGTTTGTCCAGCGGCTTTGGGAAGAATCCAGTGATAAAAAAAATCCTGATCGCCAACCGGGGTGAAATCGCAGTTCGGATCGTGCGGGCTTGCGCCGAAATGGGTATCCGCTCCGTGGCGATCTATTCCGACGCCGACCGCCACGCCTTGCACGTCAAGCGTGCCGATGAGGCCCACAGCATTGGTGCCGAGCCCCTGGCCGGTTACCTGAACCCGCGCAAGCTGGTGAACCTCGCTGTGGAAACCGGCTGCGACGCACTGCACCCGGGTTATGGTTTTCTGTCGGAAAACGCCGAACTGGCGGATATCTGCGCGGAACGTGGGATCAAGTTCATCGGCCCGGCCGCCGAAGTCATTCGCCGCATGGGCGACAAGACCGAAGCCCGCCGCAGCATGATCAAGGCCGGCGTACCGGTTACACCCGGTACCGAAGGCAACGTTGCCGACATCCATGAGGCCCTGCAGGAAGGTGAACGCATCGGTTATCCGGTGATGCTCAAGGCCACGTCCGGCGGCGGTGGCCGCGGGATTCGTCGCTGCAACAGCCGCGAAGAGCTGGAGCAGGCCTTCCCCCGGGTCATTTCCGAAGCGACCAAAGCCTTCGGTTCGGCGGAAGTCTTCCTGGAAAAGTGCATCGTCAACCCGAAACACATCGAAGCCCAGATTCTTGGCGACAGCTTCGGCAATGTGGTGCATCTGTTCGAGCGCGACTGCTCGATCCAGCGCCGCAACCAGAAGCTGATCGAGATCGCCCCGAGCCCGCAGCTCACCCCGGAACAGCGCGCCTATATCGGTGACCTGTCGGTGCGCGCGGCCAAGGCGGTCGGTTATGAAAACGCCGGTACCGTGGAGTTCCTGCTCGCCGATGGCGAGGTGTACTTCATGGAAATGAACACCCGGGTGCAGGTGGAACACACCATCACCGAGGAAATCACCGGCATCGACATCGTTCGCGAGCAGATCCGTATTGCCTCCGGCCTGCCGCTCTCGGTCAAGCAGGAAGACATCCAGCACCGCGGATTCGCCCTGCAATTCCGGATCAACGCCGAGGACCCGAAGAACAACTTCCTGCCCAGCTTCGGCAAGATCACCCGTTACTACGCGCCCGGCGGTCCCGGCGTGCGCACCGACACGGCGATCTACACCGGCTACACCATTCCGCCGTACTACGACTCCATGTGTCTGAAACTGGTGGTCTGGGCGCTGACCTGGGAAGAAGCCATGGACCGCGGCCTGCGCGCCCTGGATGACATGCGTTTGCAGGGGGTCAAGACCACCGCCGCGTACTACCAGGAAATCCTGCGCAATCCGGAGTTCCGCAGCGGCCAGTTCAACACCAGCTTCGTGGAAAGCCATCCGGAACTGACCAACTACTCGATCAAGCGCAAACCCGAAGAGCTGGCTTTGGCCATCGCCGCCGCCATCGCCGCGCATGCAGGCCTGTGAGGAACCCATAATGTCCAAGAAAATTTTCGTAACCGACACAATCCTGCGCGACGCCCACCAGTCCCTGCTGGCCACCCGCATGCGCACCGACGACATGCTGCCGATCTGCGACAAGCTCGACAAGGTCGGCTACTGGTCGCTGGAAGTCTGGGGCGGCGCGACCTTCGACGCCTGCGTGCGCTTCCTCAAGGAAGACCCGTGGGAGCGCCTGCGCAAACTGCGCGCGGCGTTGCCCAACACCCGCCTGCAAATGCTCCTGCGCGGCCAGAACCTGCTGGGCTACCGCCATTACAGCGACGACGTGGTCAAGGCGTTCGTCGCCAAGGCCGCGGTCAACGGCATCGACGTCTTCCGCATCTTCGACGCGATGAACGACGTGCGTAACCTGCGCGTCGCGATCGAAGCCGTGAAGGCCGCCGGCAAGCACGCCCAGGGCACCATCGCCTACACCACCAGCCCGGTTCACACCATCGACGCCTTCGTCGCCCAGGCCAAGCAAATGGAAGCCATGGGTTGCGACTCCATCGCGATCAAGGACATGGCCGGCCTGCTGACCCCATACGCCACCGGCGAACTGGTCAAGGCGCTGAAAGCCGAGCAATCGCTGCCAGTGTTCATCCACTCGCATGACACCGCCGGCCTGGCCGCCATGTGCCAGCTCAAGGCGATCGAGAACGGCGCGGATCACATCGACACCGCCATCTCCAGCTTCGCCTGGGGCACCAGCCACCCGGGTACCGAATCGATGGTCGCTGCGCTCAAGGGCAGCGAGTTCGACACCGGCCTGGATCTGCAACTGCTGCAGGAAATCGGCCTGTACTTCTACGCAGTGCGTAAGAAATACCACCAGTTCGAAAGCGAATTCACCTCGGTCGACACCCGTGTTCAGGTCAACCAGGTGCCCGGCGGCATGATTTCCAACCTGGCCAACCAGCTCAAAGAGCAGGGCGCGCTGAACCGTATGAACGAAGTGCTGGCGGAGATCCCGCGAGTCCGTGAAGACCTCGGCTTCCCGCCGCTGGTCACCCCGACTTCGCAGATCGTTGGCACCCAGGCGTTCTTCAACGTACTGGCCGGCGAGCGCTACAAGACCATCACCAACGAGGTGAAGCTTTACCTGCAAGGCGGCTACGGCAAGGCGCCGGGCGTGGTCAGCGAGCAACTGCGTCGCCAGGCCATCGGCAGCGAAGAAGTGATCGACGTGCGTCCGGCGGACCTGCTGAAGCCCGAAATGACCAAGCTGCGCGCGGACATCGGCGGCCTGGCCAAGTCGGAAGAAGACGTTTTGACCTTCGCCATGTTCCCGGATATCGGGCGCAAATTCCTCGAAGAACGCGAAGCCGGCACCCTGACCCCTGAAGTGCTGCTGCCGATTCCGGAAGCCGGCGCCGTGGCCTCCGCCAGCGGCGAAGGCGTACCGACCGAGTTCGTCATCGACGTGCACGGCGAGACCTACCGCGTCGACATCACCGGTGTGGGCGTCAAGGCCGAAGGCAAGCGTCACTTCTACCTGTCCATCGACGGCATGCCGGAAGAAGTGGTGTTCGAACCGCTCAACGAATTCGTCGGTGGCGGCGGCAGCAAGCGTAAACAGGCCTCTGCGCCGGGCCATATCAGCACCACCATGCCGGGCAACATCGTCGATGTCCTGGTCAAGGAAGGCGATACGGTCAAGGCCGGTCAGGCAGTGCTCATCACCGAAGCGATGAAGATGGAAACCGAAGTGCAATCGCCGATCGCCGGCAAGGTCACCGCCATCCACGTTGCCAAGGGCGACCGGGTCAACCCGGGCGAAATCCTGATCGAGATCGAGGGCTGATCAAGCCCTCGGCAGTAAACGGTTAACCTCATGGGGAGCGAATTGCTCCCCTTTTTTTCGATTGGCTATATGCATTTAAATGCAGAGAACCTCAAGAATTCTAAAAATATCTGCACTAAAATGCAGAAATATTACCTGTTAGGTCTCGGGATTTGCACTATATTGCAGATCAGTAGTATTCGCTGACAGAGGCCGCCGGAGGCGTTGGCTGAAGACATCTTCTTGCTGACGCGCAGCACGCCGGCACCGATTGGCAATCTGCGCATCAAGGAGTCGGCCGAGACGCTGGATACCGGCGCCCCGATGGGGTTCAGTTTCGAGGATGTCGTCAGTCGCGATCAGCGCTTTCTTGAGTATGCCTACGAGCAGGGCGCGGCTATTGGTGGGGCTACGGGGGCGGGGGGCGAGGCGCCCAAGCTGCTGCTGACAGAAGGACGGAATGGGCAGCTCTATCCGGATGCGGTGCTGAATGACGAACATGCCGCCTGCCACTGGTTTGTGAAGTTTGCTCGTAACCAGGCGCTAGACAACGATCAGACGATCCTGCGTGCCGAATTCCTCTACTACAAGGCGCTGCAACGCCTTGGCATCGATACGGTAGCAACTGCCGAGCTGGACCTGAAAGAGGCTGATAAACCTAGCCTCTGGATGAAGCGCTTTGACCGTCGGATCGGTGCTTCCGGCGTTGAGCGATTGGCGGTCGAGTCGGTGTATTCGCTGGCGGGAGTGACCGAGCCAGGCAGCCGGATGGATCATCTGGAAGTTATCCAAGGGCTGGCCGCCCTGTGGATAAATGCCGGGCAGAAGGATCAGGTGCCTGATCTGGTGGCGGAATATATGCGCCGTGATCTGATCAACAAGATTCTCGGCAACTCCGACAACCACGGGCGCAACACGGCGATCATTCGTGGCGAGGATGCGCTGCGGCTGGCGCCGATCTATGACCTCGCGCCCATGGTGATGGACGCCGAAGGCATCACACGAACCACCAAATGGGCTTCGCCTGTGGAGCATATGAGAGAGGTCGGCTGGCGAGCGGCTTGTCAGTTGCTGGAACCGTTGGTGGATCCGCAACAGGCGTTCGAGCGCTTGCGCCAGGATGCTCGTGGTTTGCTGGCGCTGCCGGATCTGCTGGCGGAGTCGGGTTTGCCGAAGGCGGTCATTGATCATCCGCACATCGCTTTGAAAAACCTTGAACAACGCATGAAGGACTGGGAGTTGCTATGACGGTTTCGATCGAGATTCGAGGGTTGCTGATCGAAAGCGTAATGGCGGGTATCGCCGATGGCTCACTTGAATTGGGTGCCGCCGTGCGTCGGTTGCGGGTCGAAGTCGCCAAGATGCAGCAAACCCAGTTCGCGAAGATGTGCAAAATTTCGGTGCGGACCCTGATTCAGATTGAACAGGGGGAAGGGAACCCGACACTCAATTCGCTGAATGCCGTGTTCCGGCCGTTCGGTTTGCAGATGGGGGTCATGAGGCGGCCGGATCGGTTGCGCTGAGTGAGCAGCCAAATCGCTGGCGCACTCACTTTTACCGCTGATACCCCTTCCCGTAATGCCGCTCCAACCGCGCCTGCACCAGTTCCAGGGCAAACGACAGCAGCCAGTAGATCAGCGCCGCGGTGGTGAGCATTTCCAGATAGCGGTAGCTGGAGCGTCCGTAGGACTGCGCCAGGAACATCACTTCCCACACACCCATCACCGAAATAAGTGACGAGTCTTTCAGCATCGAGATGAACTGGTTGGCGCCCGGCGGGATGATGGTGCGCATGGCCTGGGGCAGGGTGACGTGCCAGAAGATGGTAGTCGGCCGCATGCCCAACGCCAGTGCCGCCTGGCGCTGGCCCTGGGCGACGCCGAGGATGCCGGCGCGGAAGATTTCGCTCAGGTAGGCGCCGTAGTTCAGCGACAGGGCGATGATCCCCGCAGTGATCGCGCCCGGCACCAGGCCAATCTGCGGCAGGCCCAGGTAGAGCAGCATGATCTGGATCAGCAGCGGTGTGCCGCGGAAGAACGAGGTGTAGAAGCTGGCAATGCCCAGCAACACCGCGCTGTTCGACAGCCGCGCCAACGCGGCGGCGAAGCCCAGCACCACCGAGCAGACCATCGAACACAGGCAGAGGAACAGGGTCAGCGCGGCGCCTTGCAGGAAGCCGTTCGGGCCGAGTTTGAAGCCGGCCAGATTGGGAAACTTCTCAAGGATGATCGAAAACTTCAGATCAAAACTCAGGAAGAAGCCCACGAACACCAGCAGCAGGACCAGCCAGGTCAGGTAGAGCCGGGCGCGAAAGCCCGGCAGCGGCAAGCCCGCGCGGGTTTCGACGGGCTTTGGCGGCAGTTGTTGAGCACTCATTTACTGATGTCAGCGCCGATCCATTTCTGCGAAATGCGCGTCAGGGTGCCGTCCTGCTTCAGTTGCGCGAAGACATCGCGGACCTTGGCATCCCATTCTGCATCGCCTTTTTCGATGGCCACCGAGTTCGGCTCTTCATAGAGCGCCGCGCCAGCCAGCTTGAAGCGCTTGTCCTGGTCCAGGCGTGGCTTGGCGGTGACCAGGTTGGTGAGGATGGCATCCAGGCGCACGCCGGCACCCAGGCCGAGGTCCTGGAAGGCGACGTTATCGGTGTCGTACGGGGCGATCTGCACCGCTTCGAAGGGGTACTCAAGCTTGGTGTCTTCGGCGCCTTCGATCACCAGGTTCTTGTTCAGGTAGCTCTCGTAGCTGGAGGCGCTGGTCAGGCCGACTTTCAGGCCGTCGAGGTCCTTGGCCGAGTGAATGCGTTCGTCCTTGGCGTTGACCACGATCACTGCTGGCGAGGCGTAGTACTCGACCGGGAAGGCGAACACCTCGGCGCGGGCCTTGCTCGGGGTCATGGAGCAGATGCAGATGTCGTAGCGGCCGCTCCAGCGTCCTGCGGCGATCACGTCCCAGGACGGCGTTTCCAGGCGCAATTTCACACCCAGCTTGTCAGCCACGGCCTTGGCCACATCGACGTCGAAGCCGTCCAGCTGGTTCTGTTCATTGAGGAAGGAGAACGGCGGATAGCTTTCCATCAGCACGTTGACCAGCTCTTTGCGGGATTCCACACGGTCCAGGGTGGCACCGGCAAAGGCTTGGGTAGCGGTCAAGGCCAGCAGGCCCGCGCCTAGCAGAGAAGAAAGTTTCATAGGAATCACCGGAAAAAGTTGTAAGACAAAGCCTGTGAGGTATTAGATAGTTATAACAATAGCGGCACTAATACGTTTTATTTATATCTTTAGAAGCAGGTGTTATATGGGCGAAAAGGCGTTGGTCATTCTTGATGGCGGCATGGGCCGGGAGCTGCAGCGCCGCGGTGCGCCGTTCCGGCAACCAGAGTGGTCGGCACTCGCGTTGAGCGAGGCCCCGGAAGCGGTGGTGGCGGTACATCGGGCCTATATCGAGGCGGGCGCTCAGGTCATTACCAGCAACAGCTATGCGGTGGTGCCTTTTCATATCGGCGAGGAGCGTTTCAAGGCCGAAGGCCGCGCCCTGGCCAGTACCGCCGGGCAGCTTGCCCGCGCTGCGGCGGATGCCGGCCCGCAAGCCGTACGGGTGGCCGGGTCGCTGCCGCCGTTGTTCGGCTCTTATCGCCCAGACCTGTATCAGGCTGAACGCGTCGGCGACGTGCTGACGCCGCTGGTTGAAGGTCTGGCCGACCATGTCGATCTGTGGCTGGCAGAGACCCAGAGCGCTATCGCTGAAGTGCAGGCGATCCGTGCCGGTCTTCCGCAAGACGGCAAGCCGTTCTGGGTGTCGTTCACGTTGCAGGACGAGGATGTCGATGAGGTGCCGCGTTTGCGCTCCGGCGAGCCGGTGGTCGATGCGGCCGAGGCCGTTGCGGCCTTGGGCGTGCAGACCCTGCTGTTCAACTGCAGCCAGCCAGAGGTGATCGGCGCCGCCATCGACGACGCCATCGCCACCTTCAAGCGCCTGGGCGTTGAGATTGCCGTCGGCGCCTACGCCAACGCCTTCCCGCCGCAGCCGAAGGACGCCACCGCCAACGATGGCCTGGATGAGCTGCGCGAAGACCTCGACCCGCCGGGTTACCTGCACTGGACGCAGGATTGGCGCCAACGCGGCGCCAGCCTGCTGGGCGGATGCTGCGGGATCGGCCCGGAGCATATCGCCCTGTTGGCCCAGCGTTTGAAGTAACGCCTTACGGCGTGGCGCGGCAGGCTTCCAGCGTTCTGAGTTGACCCTCGGGACGCTGGTTGTCTTCGCTCAGCCAGCGCTCGAAGCCGGCGGCAATCGCCGGCCACTCGTCATCCAGGATCGAATACCAAGCCGTGTCGCGGTTCTGGTCCTTGACCACCATGTGCTGACGGAACACCCCCTCGAAGCTGAACCCGAAGCGCTCCGCAGCCCGTCGCGAACGGGCGTTGGCGTTGTTGCACTTCCATTCCAGGCGGCGGTTGCCCAGTTCGAAGGACAGCTTGCCCAGCAGATAGACCGCTTCCGTGCCCTTGGGCGTGCGCTGCATTGCCGCGCCGAAGGCGATGTGGCCGATCTCGATGCGGCCGTGCGCCGGGACGATGGACATCAGGCTGAGAATGCCTTGCACTTGTCCGCTGGCCAGATCGACGACGCTATAGAACAGCGGGTCGCGGCTGCTGGCGTTGTCTTCCAGCCAGCGGTCGAACGGCGCGCGCTCGCTGAAGGGACCATAAGGCAGGTAGTCCCACAGCAGGCCATCGGCACCCGGCCCCTGGAGCACTTGCCAGAGATCATCGCCGTGCCGGCGCGGGTCGAGTTTCTCCAGGCGGATGAAGCGGCCGGTCAATGGCTCCGGGTGCGGTTCCGTGGCGGGTTTCCAGTTCAGATTCGTACTCATGGGAAGGCTCCGTCTTACAGCGGCTTGCGGAACTGGATGAAGCCCGGACGCTCGGCGACCTGCTCGTACAGGGAAATGGCCGTGGCGTTGGTTTCGTGGGTCAGCCAATGCACCTTGGCGCAACCGGCTTCGCGGGCGACATCGTAGACGTGCTCGATCAACTCGCGGCCGACGCCCTTGCCGCGCTGGCTGCCGTCAACGTAGAGGTCCTGCAGGTAGCAGGAGTTTTCCACAGACCAGTTGGAGCGGTGGTAGATCCAGTTGACCATGCCCACCGCCTTGCCATCGACCCAGGCCAGTGCCGAGTTGGTGGTTTCGGCCGGGTCGAGCAGGCGCTGCCAGGTCACTTGGCTGACGTCGTCGGGCAGGCGGGTTTCATAGAAATGCAGGTATGCCTGCCACAGTGGCAGCCAGGCAGCGTGATCGGCGGCGGTAACCGGACGGATCTGAACGGTAGACATGTGGCGCGTTCCTTCAAGGTTGCTGCATCAGCGCAGCGAGTTGGTTGTCCAGTGGGTCGGGGCTGGCGGCCAGGCCGTCGCGCACGCCGTCGTGGTCGAGGGTCGAACGGTTCTGGCTAAGCTTGCGGTTGCTCTGCAGGCGCGCGATGGGCACCGCGAAACCGACGATGGCCTTGAGCATGCCTTGCAGGTAATCGGCCGGGGCGTCGTCCACCGACCAGGGACGCTCGCGGCCCTGCTCATGGCGGTCGCTCAGGCGCCGGACGATATCCAGCAGCGGTTCGGCTTCATGGTAGACGCGGGGCGTGCCCCAGGCGTGCACCGCTGTGTAGTTCCAGGTCGGGACGGTCCGCGGGTCCTCGGCCTTGCTCGGGTAGAAGCCCGGGCTGACATAGGCGTCGGCGCCGGGAAACACCACCAGCACCTCGGCCCCGCGCTCCAGTTCCTGCCATTGCCGGTTGCCCCGGGCCAGGTGCCCGTACAGCGTGCCATTGGGGCCTTCATCGGGATTCAGCAGCAGCGGCACATGGCTGGCTTGCAGGCCCTGCTCGCCCTGGGTGATCAGTACCGCCAGGCGGGTGTTCTCAATGTGCTGGAGCTGGCGTTGCAGGTCGTCATCTTTGAAGGCGCTGGGTGAGAACATGACAAAGTTTCCTTGGCGAATGGACTCATCCTAGGCAGGCTATTGGTCTAGTGTAAGAGCCATTTCAGGCTAATTTCCTGGGTCCAATAACATGGTAGAGCCTTCCGTTTCCTTGCCGTTCGATCCCACCGGGATCGTTCTTGACCGCCGCCAGGGCCTTAGCCGGCAGCTTTATCAGGCATTGCGCGCGCGTGTGCTCGATGGACGTCTTGGTAGCGGTGCCCGGCTACCGGCCAGCCGCGACATGGCAGCGATTCTTGGTTTGTCGCGAAACAGCGTGGTGCGCGCCTACGACCAACTGTATGCCGAGGGTTTCATCGAAAGTCGGGTGGGAGACGGAACCTATGTCAGCCACCTGCCAAAGTTGTCCACAAAAGTATCCACAAGGTTATCCCGGGGTTTATCAACAGCCTTATCCACAATTCCCCCGGAAAATACTGGTGATTCGTCCAGTAAAGTTATCCACACGGATGCGCTTTTTCGTCTGGAAAATCATCATTTGCCCACGCCGCGCAGCGGTCCGCCGCGGGCTTTCCGGGTCGGTGTGCCAGCGTTCGACCTGTTCCCGTTCGAGGTCTGGGCCAAGTTGCAGACGGGTTTCTGGCGAAATCCCGATGCGGCCGGTCTCGGTTACGGTGATCCGGCAGGTGAACCGATGCTTCGCGAACTGATTGCCGCTTATTTGCGTCGATCGCGGGGTCTTTCCTGCACGCCTGAACAAATTGTGATCACCACCGGCGCACAGCAGGCCATCAGCCTTTGTGCACAGTTGCTGTTGGAGCCTGGGGCGGGGGTCGCTGTGGAAAACCCGGGCTATCGCGCCGCCGCCTGTGCCTTCGCCCTGACCGGCGCGACGATGCACGGCGTGGCTGTGGATAACGAAGGGCTCGACTGCAACGCATTGGCCGCCTTGAGTGATTGCCGCTTGGCCTACGTCACGCCTTCACACCAATACCCCACGGGCGTGGTGATGAGCCTGGCCCGACGCCTGGAACTGCTGGCCTGGGCCGAGCGCAACGAGCGCTGGATTGTCGAGGACGACTACGACGGCGAATACCGCTACAGCGGCGCGCCATTGGCACCGCTGGCGGCGCTCGATCGTAGCGGGCGGGTGTTGTACGTCGGCACCTTCAGCAAGGTGGCTTTTCCGGCCCTGCGTCTGGGCTATCTGGTGCTGCCGCGGCAATTGGTGGAGCCGTTTTCCCGGTGTCGGGCGTTGATGGTGCGGCATTCGGAAGTCGGCACGCAGACGGTGATGGCGCAGTTCATGGCCCAAGGGCATTTCCAGCGGCACATCCGGCGCATGCGGCGGGCGGCGCTGAGCCGGCGTAATGCCTTGCAGGCCGGTTGGCCTGTGGATATTCCGGGCGTGGGTGGGTTGCCGGAAATGGTTGCGGGGCTGCACGTCAAAGTGGATGTGGATAACTTCGAGCGGGAGCAGTGGCTGGTGGAGCGAGCGCTTGAGGCGGGTGTGGAGATCAATCCGCTGAGTGACTACTGGCTACCGGGGACGCCCGCGTCTGTGGATAAGAGCGCCGGGCTGGTGTTGGGGTTTGCGGCGGTGGGGGAGGCGGGGATTGCGCAGGCGTTGGGGGTGTTGAGGAAGGTTTGGAAGGGGTGAGCGTTTTTTGGGGCGCATCGCGAGCAAGCTCGCTCCTACAGGGGGCGAGCTTGCTCGGGATAATTACACTCAGGTCCCCGCTTTGATCTTGGTCCAGGCCCGCGTCCGTGCCCGCTCCGCGTCACGGCCCAGCGGCTGCAAGGTATACAGCTTGGTCATCGCCTCCGCCGTCGGGTACAGGTTCGGGTTGTTGCGGATCGCCGGGGCGACCAGTTCGGTAGCGTCCTTGTTCGGGTTCGGATAGCCGACGAAATCGCTGATCGGCGCAATCACCTTCGGTTGCAGGAGGTAGTTGATAAAGGTGTAGGCATCTTCCGGGTTGGCCGCGCCTTTGGGGATGGCCAGCATGTCGAACCAGATCGGCGCGCCTTCTTTCGGCAGGCGCATGTCCACCACCACACCGTTCTTCGCTTCGGTGGCGCGGTTGGCAGCCTGGGAGAAGCTGCCGGAGTAGCCCACCGCCACGCAGATGTCGCCGTTGGCGATGTCGGCCATGTATTTGGACGAGTGGAAATAGGTGATGGATGGACGAATCTTCATCATCAATTCTTCGGCTTTCTTGTAGTCCGCCGGTTTGCTGCTGTTAGGCGGCAAGCCCAGGTATTGCAGGGCCAGCGGCATGATTTCCGACGGCGAATCGAGCAGCGCCACGCCGCACTGCTTGAGTTTGGAGAGGTTCTCTTCCTTGAAGATCAGGTCCCAACTGTCCACCGGCGCATTCTCGCCCAGTGCCGCCTTGACCTTGGCCGGGTTGAAGCCGATCAGCACGGTGCCGTACATGTAGGGCACGGCGAACTTGTTGCCGGGGTCGTTGGCCTCGATCAGCTTCATCAGCGCCGGGTCCAGGTGCTGCCAGTTTGGCAGCTTGCTGCGGTCCAGCGGCTGGAACACGCCGGCCTCGATCTGCTTGGCCAGGAACACGTTGGAAGGCACCACCACGTCGTAACCGGAGTTTCCGGTCAGCAGTTTGGCTTCCAGCGCCTCGTTGGTGTCGAAGATGTCGTAGATCAGCTTGACCTGGGCGTCCTTCTGGAAATCCGTCAGGGTTTGCGGAGTGATGTAGTCGAACCAGTTGTAGACCCGCAGGGTGCGCTGTTCGGCGACAGCCTGGAGGCTGCCGGCGAGCAGGGTGGTACAGAGCAGGGGGGCGAGCAGTCGTTTTAATCGAGTCATGCTTGGGCTTCCTGTTGGGCGCGTTCGAAACCTTCGAGAACGTTCACGGCGTTGATGCCGATTTCTTCCACCGCATAGCCGCCCTCCATGACGAACAGGGTCGGCTTGCCAAGGCGGGCGATGCGCTCGCCCATCTGCAGGTAATCAGGGCTGTCGAGCTTGAACTGGGAGATCGGGTCGTCCTTGAAGGTGTCCACGCCGAGGGAAATCACCAGCACGTCCGGCGCGTAGGCGTCGATGCGCTGACAGGCCTGCTCGAGCGCGTTGTTCCAGGCGGCCCAGTCGCTGCCGGCGGGCAGAGGGTAGTTGATGTTGTAGCCCAGGCCGTCGCCGTCGCCGTGTTCGTCGGCATAACCGAGGAAGAACGGGAATTCGGCCTGCGGGTCGCCGTGGATCGAGGCGAAGAACACGTCGCTGCGGTCGTAGAAGATTTCCTGGGTGCCGTTGCCGTGGTGGTAGTCGACATCGAGGATCGCCACTTTGCCGTGGCCTTGGTCGAGGAACGCCTGGGCGGCGATGGCCGCGTTGTTCAGGTAGCAATAGCCGCCCATGACGTCGCTGGCGGCGTGGTGCCCTGGCGGACGGCAAAGAGCGAAGGCACTGTGGGCGCCGGCCTGCACCGCGGCCTGGGCGGTGAGCGCCACTTGCGCGGCGCTGTATGCTGCTTGCCAGGTGCCGGCGGTGATCGGCGCGCCGGCGTCGAAGCTGTAGTAGCCCAGTTCGCCCAGCAGGCTGGTCGGTTTGACCCGGCGCAAGGTGCGCGCCGGCCAGGTGAATGGCAGCAGGTCGCCGTCGCGGTTCAGCTCGGCCCAGCGGGCCCAGGCCCCTTCGAAGAAGTTCAGATAGCCGGCGTCGTGCACCCGCAGCAACGGTTCACGGCCAAAATCGCGCGGGCCGCTGATGGGCCCGAGGTTACGGGTCTTGACCCGCTCCAGTACGTGGTCGGCCCGCGACGGCATTTCGAAGCAGGGCATCAGTTGCCCGTCGATCAGCTCGCAGCGGCCGTGGTGCAGGCGGTGGTCATCGGAATAGATCGTCAGCATGTTGTTGTTCTCCGGTCACTGGCGTATCGGTCCATTGTTGATGGCGGCCCGGTGAAGCAGAACGGCGCAAACGGCCAAAAGGGGATCGATATGGCCACGACGAGTGTCCGGATTTGGCCCCTGGATGGTGCACGCCTTGACGCTATGAGCTCAGGTCTTGAAATGGCTCGGGGCCACGCCGCTCCAGCGCATGAACGCGTGGCGGAAGCTGGCGGTCTCGCTGAAGCCCAGTTCCTCGGCGATCCGGTAGATCGGTATGTTCCCCTCGCCGAGCAATTGCTTGGCCCGCTCGAAGCGTAGTTCGTCCAGCAATTGTTGATAGCTGCTGCCCATTTCACTCAAGTGCCGGCGCAAGGTTCGCGATGAGCAGTTCATCTGCCGCGCCAGTCCTTCCAGGCCGGGGGCGGCGTCCAGTTGCCGGGCCAGCAGTTCACGGATGCGCCCGAGCCAGGCTTGGCGACCGGTGAATTCCAGATTCAACTGGCGGCAACGTTCGCTCATGGCCCGGTGGGTCACCTGGTCGGCCAGCGGCAGGGGATGTTCCAGCCAACGGCGGTCGAAGGCGAACGCGTTGTCGTCGGCCTCGAAGCGTAGTGGGCAGGTGAAGGGGTTGCTGTAGAGCGGATGGTAATCGGGCGTCGGGTGGGCGAAGCGCGCACCGAGCAGAGGCAGCGGCTGGCCCAGCAGGTCATCGCAGATGATTTTCAGCGAGGTCAGGCAGAACTCGGCGTTGAAGGCGGCCAGTTGCGGTTCTTCGCGGTAGCCGCTGGCGCTGAACCAGATGCGCTCGCCGTCCTCGATCAGGCGCAACTGGAAAAGTGTTCCCAGAAGCGCGGGATAACGCAGCGCCAGACGTAACGCGTCACCTAAGGTGGCACTGGAGAGCAGGGCATAGCCGAGCATGCCGTAGGACGAAATGTGCATCCGTCGGCCCAGTTCCAGGCCGATTTCCCGGCGCCGGGCCACCGCGTTGGCGCACACCAGCATCTCCTGGCGGGTGGTGATGCGCGGGTCGGCGCGCCCCAGGTCCGCCGGGCTGATGCCGCTGCCCTTGAGCAACGAATCGTCGTCCAGGCCCTGGCTCTGGAAGGCCTGGAGCACCAGGGAAACCGCGTTCAGGGTGGTCAGGTGTGAGTGCAGCATGCGGGGTGTCCGGCAATTGGGCTGATCGGTGAGCGAGCAAATTGTGTGCCTTTAGCGCAGCTCGCCGGCCAGATCCACTTCCACCAGACGGCGCACTTCGTCCACCGGCAGCCCGGCACCGAGCAGCAACTGCAACTTGCCGAACGCCGCTTCGCGGGTCATGCCGCCGCCCGACAACACGCCAGCCTGGCGCAATTTGCTGCCGGCCTCGTAGATATCCAGTTCGACGCCGCCTTCATGGCACTGGCTGACCGCAACCACCACCACGCCACTGGCGTGGGCCTCGCCGAGGGCGGCGAGAAAGTCCGGGTTGTCGCCCGGGCCAGTGCCGCTGCCGAAACATTCGAGGATCACGCCGCGGGCACCGGTGTTGATCACCGCCCTCAGCACGTGCGCGGAAAAGCCCGGCACCAGCGGCAGGACGGCAACATTCGCCACCTGTTTCGGCTGGCGGTAATCCAGGGCGGCGGGCACGGCGGGCGATGAGGTCGCGGTGCTGTTGCGTTTGAGGGTGACGAAGGGATGCCGGCCAAAACTGCGGACCTTGGCGGTACGGCTGGGCGCCAGCAGCTCGCCGTGAAAATAGAGCTGTACGCCGGGTGCCTGGCCGTCGGTCAGGGCTTGCAGTGCGCCGGTGAGGTTTTCCCAGGCATCGCTGTCGTCTACGCCCGCCGGCAGCATGGAGCCGGTGAACAGTACCGGTGCGTCCAGCCCGAGCAGTTGAAAGCTCATCGCCGCGGCGCTGTAGGCCAGGGTATCGGTGCCATGCAGGACCAGCACCGCATCGGAGCCAGAATCGATCGCTTCGATGATCGCCGTGCGCAGGCGCAGCCAGTACTGCGGGGTCATGTTGGCGCTGTCGATCAGCGGCGTCATTTCGCGGAAACGCCAGGGTGCGAGGCGACCCGATCCGCTCAGTTGCGCGCGCATGCGCTGCTCGAAGCCGGAGGCGGGGGTCAGGCCGTGGGCACCGGCCTGCATGCCGATGGTGCCACCGGTATACAGCACCATGATGCTGCGGGCGGGTCGTGCGGACGCCGAAGTCATGCGCCATTCTCCATGGTCGGTCTTGTTCGTGGCGGGGAACAGTACGACATCCGGTGGAGAGCTGTCAGGCGGATTGAAGGGAGGGGGCTTTCATCAGAAAAAAAAAAGGGCCCGGGGTTTAGCCCTGGGCCCTCAAAAGGTGAGAGGTGTCTAGTCCCTCGACCTGGTGAGACGGTTTGTTGCGCGGGTTACGCCTTCAGCGGAACCAGACGCGGAGCAATCATATTTTCCGGACGCAGGATGTCGTTGAGCATCGCTTCGTCCAGCAGGCCTTCTTCGCGCACCAGTTCCAGCACGCCACGGCCACTTTCCAGGGCGATGCGGGCGATACGGGTGGCGTTTTCGTAGCCGATGTAAGGGTTCAGGGCGGTGACCAGGCCGATCGAGTGTTCGACCAGTTCACGGCAGCGCTGTTCGTTGGCGGTGATGCCGACGATGCAGTGCTCACGCAGCATGTCCATGGCGCGCTGCAGCAGGCGGATCGAGTCGAAGATCTTGTAGGCGATCAGCGGTTCCATCACGTTCAGTTGCAGTTGACCGCCTTCGGCAGCGATGGTCAGGGCCAGGTCGTTGCCCATGATGGCGAAGGCGACTTGGTTGACGGCTTCCGGGATAACCGGGTTGACCTTGCCTGGCATGATCGAGCTGCCTGGCTGGCGAGCCGGCAGGTTGATCTCGTTGATGCCGGTGCGTGGGCCGCTGGACAGCAGGCGCAGGTCGTTGCAGATCTTCGACAGCTTGACTGCGGTACGCTTGAGCATGCCGGAGAACAGGACGAAGGCGCCCATGTCCGAAGTGGCTTCGATCAGGTCGGCGGCCGGTACCAGCGGCTGGCCGCTGATGGTTGCCAGGCGCTGAACGGCCAGGGCCTGGTAGCCCGGGTCGGCGTTGATGCCGGTACCGATGGCGGTACCGCCCAGGTTCACTTCGGTCAGCACTTCTGGTGCCAGGGTGCGCAGGCGGTTCAGGTCTTCGGTCAGGGTGGTGGCGAAGGCACGGAATTCCTGACCCAGGGTCATCGGTACGGCGTCCTGCAGTTGGGTACGACCCATCTTCAGTACGTGGCTGAATTCTTGACCCTTGGCAGCGAACGCCTGGATCAGGCTGTCGAGGCTGGCCAGCAGCGCGTCGTGACCCAGCAGCAGACCCAGGCGGATCGCGGTCGGGTAGGCGTCGTTGGTCGACTGCGCCATGTTCACGTCGTTGTTCGGGTGCAGGTATTTGTACTCGCCTTTCTGGTGGCCCATGGCCTCCAGCGCGATGTTGGCGATGACTTCGTTGGCGTTCATGTTGGTGGAAGTACCAGCACCGCCTTGAATCATGTCCACGATGAACTGCTCGTGGTAGTCGCCACGGATCAGGCGGGCGCAGGCCTCGCTGATGGCGGCATGTTTGGCATCGCTCAGATGACCCAGCTCACGGTTGGCGTCGGCTGCGGCTTGCTTGACCATGGCCAGGCCCACGACCAGCTTCGGATAGTGCGACAGCGGAACACCGGAGAGGTGGAAGTTGTTGGCAGCGCGCAGGGTCTGGATGCCGTAGTAGGCATCAGCAGGGACTTCCAGGGTACCAAGCAGGTCTTTCTCGACGCGGAACGATGCAGCAGCGGACATGATGGATATCATCTCGAATTAACCCGGCACATGCCGGAATGGCGCTAATCGTAGGAGCGGAAGCTGTTTTGCGGCCAATGCTGTTGCACGCTAACCTATGCACAAACGGCATAACGTCTGATGTGACGTTCTTCCTGGTTCGAGCGTGTACCATTTTGGTGCGTGGTTTGGAGAGTTTTGATGAACGTTGAAAGCAAGTGGCTGGAAGACTTCAGTGCCCTGGCCGCCACCCGCAGTTTTTCCCAGGCCGCCGAGCGCCGCTTCGTCACGCAGCCGGCCTTCAGCCGCCGTATCCGCAGCCTGGAGGCGGCGCTGGGCCTGACGTTGGTCAACCGCTCGCGCACACCGATCGAGCTGACCGCCGCCGGGCAGTTGTTTCTCGTCACCGCCCGCACCGTTGTCGACCAGTTGAGCGAAGTTCTCCGCCATTTGCATCACCTTGAAGGCGGGCAGGGCGAGGTGATCCAGGTGTCCGCGGCGCACTCGCTGGCACTAGGATTCTTCCCGCGCTGGATCGCCCAGTTGCGCAACGACGGCCTGAATATCGCTACCCGCCTGGTGGCCACCAACGTCGGCGATGCGGTGCACGCCCTGCGCGAGGGCGGTTGTGACCTGATGCTGGCGTTCTACGACCCGGACGCGGCCTTGCAGATGGATGCGGAAATTTTCCCGTCGCTGCACCTGGGCAACACCGAGATGCTTCCGGTGTGCGCGGCGGGGGCGGACGGCAAACCGCTGTTCGACCTCGAAGGCGAGGCCAGTGTGCCGCTGCTGGCGTATAGCGCCGGGGCGTTTCTCGGCCGCTCGGTGAACCTGCTGTTGCGCCAGCGCAACCTGCGCTTTACCACCATCTATGAAACCGCGATGGCCGATAGCCTCAAGGGCATGGCGCTGGAAGGGCTGGGCATCGCCTGGGTGCCGAGCCTGTCGGCGCGGGCGGAGCTGGAGCGTGGCGAGTTGGTGATCTGCGGCGGGCCCCAGTGGCATGTGCCACTGGAGATACGTCTTTATCGCTGCGCGCTGGTGCGCAAGGCCAATGTGCGGCTGCTCTGGCGCAAGCTCGAGTCCGGGACGCAAGAACAGCCTTGAACCGTCATCAACGCAGCCGTTTCAGGTAATTGGCGATGTTCTCCCGGTTTTCATCGGAGTAGCGATAACAGTTCGAGCGAAGGCCAAATCGGTTGGGGAACATATAGGTTTCGCAGAACCAGCCATTGAAGCTGATATAGGACTGCTCGTGGGTGGCGCTCAGCGTATGGCCCAGTTCATGCCCCACCGTGGCGTAGGTACCCAGCGAGGCAATCGCGGAATGGCCCGTCTGGTAGGCCATGCCAAAAATGCTGTCGTTGCCATGGCGTTCCAGTTCATTGCGGGTCAGCAGCAGGTACTTGTTGTCGGTGACGTCTTCTGGGCTGGGCTGTTGGCGCCGCCAGACCGAGGCAGCGTCGGCCCATTCCGACAGCGTGGCGGAGGCGTCCAGCCCTTGGTACGTGATGTCGGTCAGGCCGGGAATACGCCGCGTGAAGCGCAGGGCGACCGGGAGGCGAGCGATCAGGCGTATCTCGTCCATCCAGGCCTCGAAGTAGTCTTTTTGTAGCTGTTCGTCTGAAAGTTCAGACAGCTCATCGTGGGGAAAGACCCAGATCGTCAGCGTCGGGGTGGCTTCGGCACTGGCGAGCGGCGCGTTGAGGGTCAGGGTGATTGCCAGTGGCAGGGCGGGAAACAGCGAGTTGTGCATGGTGTCATCCTTGACGTTGATGTGCGGTGACCCACCGTACCGCCAGCCCTCGGGGCCAGAGCATCTGGAAGTCCAGCAGCGGGGCAATGGCCGGACATCGCGACAGGGCTGGGCGCTTTGCTCCTCATTGCGCTATAATCCCGCGCCTTCGACCAGTCGGTCGATTCAGAATCCGTATGACGAGCCACGCCGGTCTTCCCGCGTGGCTCGTTGCTTTTGGTGCGTCGGAAGACGCTTACAGGAGAGGCTCGACGATGAGTGCACTGGTTGGCGTGATCATGGGCTCCAAGTCCGATTGGTCCACCCTTAGCCACACCGCCGATATGCTGGAAAAACTCGGCATTCCCTACGAAGTGAAGGTGGTTTCCGCCCACCGCACTCCGGACCTGCTGTTCCAGTACGCTGAAGAGGCCGAAGGCCGTGGCATCGAGGTGATCATCGCCGGAGCGGGTGGCGCTGCCCACTTGCCAGGCATGTGCGCCGCCAAGACTCACCTGCCCGTGCTGGGCGTACCGGTGCAGTCGTCGATGCTGTCGGGTGTCGATTCGCTGCTGTCGATCGTTCAGATGCCCGCCGGCATTCCGGTGGCGACCCTGGCAATCGGCAAGGCTGGCGCGATCAACGCAGCACTGCTCTCGGCGAGCATTCTGGGGGCCAAGCACCCGCAGTTCCACGCCGTGCTCAAGCAGTTCCGCGCAGAACAGACAGACAGCGTTCTGGACAACCCAGATCCACGCCAGGCCTGAGGTCACACGCATGAAAATCGGTGTAATCGGTGGCGGCCAGCTCGGCCGTATGCTGGCTCTGGCGGGCACCCCGCTGGGCATGAACTTCGCCTTCCTCGACCCGGCGCCAGACGCCTGCGCCGCGCCACTGGGCGAGCACCTGCGTGCCGACTACGGCGACCAGGATCATCTGCGCCAACTGGCCGATGAAGTCGATCTGGTGACCTTCGAGTTCGAAAGCGTTCCGGCCGAGACCGTGGCGTTCCTGTCGCAATTCGTGCCGGTCTACCCGAGCGCCGAAGCCCTGCGCATCGCTCGCGACCGCTGGTTCGAGAAGAGCATGTTCAAGGACCTGGGCATCCCGACCCCGGCCTTCGCCGATATCCAGTCGCAAGCCGACCTGGAAAACGCCGTGGCCAGCATCGGTCTGCCAGCCGTATTGAAAACCCGCACCCTGGGTTACGACGGCAAGGGCCAGAAAGTGCTGCGCACGCCGGCCGACGTAATCGGCACCTTCGCCGAGCTGGGCAGCGTGCCGTGCCTGTTGGAAGGTTTCGTACCGTTCACCGGTGAAGTTTCGCTGGTCGCCGTGCGTGCACGGGATGGCGAAACCCGCTTCTACCCGCTGGTCCACAACACCCACGAGAGCGGCATCCTGCGCCTGTCGGTGGCCAGCAGCGATCACCCGCTGCAGTCCCTGGCCGAAGACTATGCGAGCCGCGTGCTTGAGCAGCTCGATTACGTCGGCGTTCTGGCCTTCGAATTCTTTGAAGTCGATGGCGGCCTGAAAGCCAACGAAATCGCGCCGCGGGTCCACAACTCCGGGCACTGGACCATCGAAGGCGCCGAGTGCAGCCAGTTCGAGAACCACCTGCGCGCCGTTGCCGGCCTGCCGCTGGGCCCGACCGGCAAGGTCGGCGAAAGCGCCATGCTCAACTTCATCGGCGAAGTGCCGTCTGTGGATAAAGTGGTTGCCATTGACGACTGCCACCTGCACCACTACGGCAAGGCGTTCAAGGTCGGACGCAAGGTCGGCCACGCCACCCTGCGCTGCGCCGACATGGCCACCCTGGAGCAGAAGATCCAGCAGGTCGAAGCGCTGATCGCGGGTTGAACTGAACCTCTCCGTTCGGCACCCCTCTGATGGCAGGACGCCAAAGCGCTGACTAGGCTTTGGCAGTGCACTCACATCAGAGGGAATGCCATGGGAATCATCGGAACCATCTTCATCGGCCTCATCGTTGGCTTGCTGGCGCGCTTTCTAAAGCCCGGCGACGACAGCATGGGCTGGATCATGACCATCCTCCTCGGTATCGCCGGCTCGTTGGCCGCGACCTACGGTGGCCAGGCGCTGGGGATTTACCAGGCAGGCCAGGCGGCCGGTTTCCTGGGGGCACTGGTGGGCGCGATCATTCTTCTGGTGATCTACGGATTCATCAAAAAAAGCTGATGGCGGGATAGAATGCTCGGCAACTTCTCCGACGGTTGCCGAGCATTTTTCATGCGTGCGTTATTCCTCATTCCGCTGCTGCTGTGCAGCACTCTCGCCCGGGCCGAACTGCCTGAAACCGATTGGCTGGAACTGATGCCGAAGTCGGATCAGAAAGCGCTGGAAGAGATGCCAGAAATCGACCACGACTCACCTGAAGCTCAAGGCACCTTCACCGATAAAGGTGGCTTGAAGCAGAGCAAGGGCCTGCCCGCGGTGATGTACTCGACGAAGACCGTCGCGGCGATGAACGGCAAGTCGATCCGTATTGGCGGTTACCCGGTGCCGCTGGAGTCCGATGCCAAGGGCAACAGCACGCTGTTCTTCCTTGTCCCCTATCCGGGCGCCTGCATCCATGTCCCGCCGCCGCCGCCGAACCAATTGGTGCTGGTGCGCTATCCGAAGGGCGTGAAGCTGGACGACATCTACACCCCGCTATGGGTCAGCGGCACCTTGAAAGTCGAAAAGGTCAACAATGACCTGGCCGACGCCGCCTACGCCATGGACGCCGGAAAGGTACGCGTGGTGGAGGACGCGGACCTGTAAGACACAGGTCCGCGGGTTGTCAGAGAGTTTCGCTGGCGATGCTCAGACCCAGGGTATGGCTGGCGCCGGGTGCCAGTTCCACCAGATCGTCCCAGACGTTCGCGGTCTCGATGCAGAGCATGCGCTGCCAACCGTCGTCGGCCATGTCCGCGAGCTGCGCGGCGCGCTCGGTCCACGGGTTCCAGATCACCGCCGAGCGCGAGCCGGAGCAGCTCAGGCGGATGCGCCGGTTCCACGCCGGATCGACGATGCTCAAAAGGGAAGGGGTGTTGAGGTAGATGCGGTCTGTCTCGCCGCTGAAGGTCAGGTCCGCAGGTTGGCTGCGTTGCTCCCAGTCGGCCAGGGTCTCGATGTAGCTCAGACCATTCACACCTTCCACCCGGACCGAACGCACATCGCTGACGGCGAAGTAGCTGTGCAGCGCCTGACTCAGGGTGACGTGGTCGGTGCCAAGGTTGGTGCTGGTAAGGTTCAGGGTCAGTTGCTCATCCATCACGATGGACAGGGTGAGTTCGACCTGGTGGGGCCAGCCGGGCAGGTCGCCCTGGCTTTCCGGCAGCGTGAACGCCAGTTGCACGCTGTCGCCGCTGCTGTCGATGCCAAGCAATTGCCAGTCGCGCCCGCGTGCCAGGCCATGGGCCGGCGCATCGCTGCCGTTGAACTGGTTGCGGACCGCTTCGGGATTGCGCTGCAGGTTGCCGAACCACGGCCAGCACACCGGCACGCCAGCGCGCACCGACTTGCCGCGCGTGAACAGGGCCTGATCGCTGAGCCAGAGCAGAGGCGGTTCGCCCAGACGCTGATAACTCAGCACCTGCGCGCCCTGCTGGGCCACCAGCAGCTCGGCGCTGTCGCTGGTGATGCGCCAGCAATTGAGTTCGCCGTGTTGTTCCGATTCGACCTTGGGTGTGGACATGCGCTGATCTCGTTGAGGTGCCGTAAGGTCTTTGACCTTTCACAGATCGACGAGTTTACCGCGCAGCCAGGTCAGCGACGAGGCGGGACCGAGCGGGTGCGGCCGCTGCCGTCGATGGCGACGAACACGAAGACGGCCTCGGTGACCTTGCGCCATTCGCTGGACAGCGGATCATCGCTCCACACTTCGACCATCATCTGGATCGAGCTGCGGCCGATTTCCAGGGTCTGGGTATAGAAGGACAATTGCGCACCGACGGCGACAGGCACCAGGAATGCCATGCGGTCGATGGCGACGGTAGCGACGCGACCGCCGGCGACGCGGCTGGCCATGGCCGTGCCGGCGAGGTCCATCTGGGCTACCAGCCAGCCGCCGAAAATATCGCCGAAACCGTTGGTTTCCCGCGGGAGTGCGGTGATCTGCAAGGCCAGGTCGCCTTGCGGGATGGGATCTTCTTGTTCGAGTTCAATCATGCCGGGGGTGCCTCTGACCCGTGTCGCTTCGTTGGTTGACGCAGTATCGGATGCCGCGAAAAACGATTCAGCAGACTCATACCACGCTGCTTACGCTTCGAAGGGCGGCGAAGGGAAACTCTGCGAAACCGACCAAGCATACTTGGCAGCGTTTTCGCACAATATCCCACCTTGGGCGCAACCTGTTTCTACGAGGGGCCAGTATATAGAGCCTCGCAAGCACCGACGACCATGCGGTCACCATTATCTGCGGGGAATATGTAGATCTGTGTCGCTTTCGGACAATTTGTTATCGTGCGGAGTTCATTTCAGGCCTGTAACAACCGTGCCATCAGGTCTGAGTCGCCAATAAGAGAAGCCTCAATGACCTCCGTGCCCTCCAGTATCGAGCAGCCCGCCCGGCCGCTGACCCGCAGTGACTACAAGACCCTGTCGCTTTCCGCCCTGGGCGGTGCGCTGGAATTCTACGACTTCATCATCTTCGTGTTCTTCGCCACGGTGGTCGGCAAGTTGTTCTTCCCACCGGACATGCCCGAATGGCTGCGCCTGATGCAGACCTTCGGCATCTTCGCCGCGGGCTATCTGGCGCGGCCGCTGGGCGGCATCGTCATGGCCCACTTCGGCGACCTGCTCGGGCGAAAGAAGATGTTCACCCTGAGCATCTTCCTGATGGCGGTGCCGACCCTGATCATGGGCCTGCTGCCAACCTACGCGCAGATCGGCATGGCGGCGCCCATTCTGCTGTTGCTGATGCGGGTGATTCAGGGCGCGGCGATTGGTGGTGAAGTCCCCGGCGCCTGGGTGTTCGTCTCCGAGCACGTGCCGGCGCGTAATACCGGTTTCGCCTGCGGCACCCTGACGGCCGGCCTGACGGCGGGCATCCTGCTTGGTTCGCTGGTCGCCACACTCATCAACACCGTCTACACCCCGACGGAAGTGGCCGATTACGCCTGGCGGATCCCGTTCCTGCTCGGCGGTGTGTTCGGCCTGTTCTCGGTGTACCTGCGCCGTTGGCTGCACGAAACCCCGGTGTTCGCCGAACTTCAGCAGCGCAAAGCGCTGGCCGAGGAAGTGCCGCTGCGCGCGGTGCTGCGTGACCACCGCGGAGCCATCGTGCTGTCGATGCTGCTGACCTGGCTGCTGTCGGCCGGCATCATCGTCGTGATTCTTATGACCCCAACCATCCTGCAGACGGTCTACGGCTTCACCCCGACCGTGGCCTTGCAGGCCAACAGCCTGGCGATCGTCTTCCTGACCCTCGGCTGCATCGGCGCCGGCAAGCTGGTTGACCGTTTCGGCGCGGGCCGCATCTTCGTCGCGGGCAGCCTGGCCTTGTTGATCACCTCGTGGACCTTCTACCACACCCTCGCCGACCACAAAGACCTGCTGTTCCCGATGTACGCCCTGACCGGCCTGTGCGTAGGCATCGTCGGTGCGGTGCCGTTCGTAATGGTCCGCGCCTTCCCGCCGGTGGTGCGCTTCAGCGGCCTGTCGTTTTCCTACAACGTCGCCTACGCCATCTTCGGCGGCCTGACCCCGATGGCCGTGACCGCGCTGCTCAAGTTCAGCCCCATGGCCCCGGCGCTGTATGTCGCCGGTATCTGCACCATTGGTCTGCTGGTCGGGCTTTATTTGTTGGCAACCAAGCGCTGAACCCCCTCTAGCTCGCCCTTCGCAACATTCTGAAAAGGCCATCACCCGATTGGGGTGATGGCCTTTCATCTAATTGTCACAATCGATTCATAGAGTAGTCACACGGCCTGCAGATACTGGGCCCGATCCATCTCACCCCCGAATTCCTGCTAGGAGCAAGGCATGAAACTGAAGCGTTTGATGGCGGCCCTGACCTTTGTCGCCGCTGGCGTTGCCACCGCCAATGCGGTTGCCGCTGTTGACCCAGCTATTCCGACCTACACCAAGACCACCGGTGTGTCGGGCAACCTCTCCAGCGTTGGTTCCGATACCCTCGCCAACCTGATGACGCTGTGGGCCGAGGCGTACAAGAAGGAATATCCGAACGTAAACATTCAGATTCAGGCCGCCGGCTCCTCCACCGCGCCACCCGCGCTGACCGAAGGCACCGCCAACCTGGGCCCGATGAGCCGCAAGATGAAGGACGTCGAGCTGCAGGCTTTCGAGCAGAAGTACGGCTACAAGCCGACCGCTATCCCGGTCGCCGTTGACGCCCTGGCTGTGTTCGTCCACAAGGACAACCCGATCAAAGGCCTGACCATGGCTCAGGTTGACGCGATCTTCTCGTCGACCCGTCTGTGCGGCGGCAAAGCCGACGTCAAAACCTGGGGCGACCTGGGCGTGACCGGTGACCTGGCTAACAAGCCGGTTCAACTGTTCGGCCGTAACTCGGTATCCGGCACCTACGGCTACTTCAAGGAAGAAGCCCTGTGCAAAGGCGACTTCAAGCCAAACGTGAACGAACAACCAGGCTCCGCTTCGGTGGTTCAGTCGATCAGCTCCTCGCTGAACGGTATCGGTTACTCGGGCATCGGTTACAAGACCGCTAGCGTCAAGACCGTAGCCCTGGCCAAGAAAGAAGGCGGCGAGTTCGTTGAAGACAACGAAGCCAACGCCCTGAACGGCACCTACCCGCTGTCGCGTTTCCTCTACGTCTACGTCAACAAGGCCCCGAACAAGCCTCTGGCCCCGCTGGAAGCCGAGTTCGTGAAACTGGTTCTGTCCCAGGCAGGCCAGCAGGTCGTGGTGAAAGACGGCTACATCCCGCTGCCAGCCAAAGTGGCTGAGAAAGCCTTGGCTGACCTCGGTCTGAGCCAGACCGCGGGCGTCGCGAAGAACTGAGTGTGACTCAGGCAGGGTTCGGAGGATGCCGAACCCTGCCGCAAATTGTCAGTCCGCTGCCAGGACCTCTGCGCGGCGGGCTTTTTTGCGTCACTGCACTGTAATGTTTTTGTCATACGGGACCGCTAGGGTGTGCGCATGAATGATCTGGCCAACTCCACCATGACCCAAAATTCTCCCCCCGTGCGGATTGATTTCAATACGCCCGAGTTGCAACGCAAACGTCGCCTGCGCGCCTTCAAGGATCGCCTCACCCGCTGGTATGTCCTGGTGGGCGGGCTTGCCGTGCTGGCGGCAATCACCCTGATTTTCTTCTATCTGGCCTACGTGGTCGTGCCGCTGTTCCAGGGTGCGACGCTGACCAGCAAGAAAGCGCTGGAGCCGACCTGGCTGCAACAGGACGCCGGCAAACCGCTGATGATCGCCCTGGAAGAGCAGAACCTGGTGGGGATGCGTGTCTCCGACAAGGGCCAGGCGCTGTTCTTCGACACCAAGACCGGTGCCGAGCTCAAACGCGTCGACCTGCCACTGCCGGCAGGCGTCCAGGTGACTTCGATCGGTTCCGACCAGCCGGGCAGCCCGCTGATCGTGCTGGGCCTGTCCAATGGTCAGGTGATGGTCTTCAGCCACAGCTACAAGATCACCTACCCGGACAACAAGAAAACCATCACCCCTGCCGTCGACTTCCCGTATGGCCAGGAGCCTGTCGCGCTGGACGACCAGGGCCGTGCCGTTGAACACGTGAGCCTGAACCACAACGGCGACACGCTGTTGCTGGCCGGTTCCGCAGGCGCTCACCTGCAGGTGCTGTCGCTCAGCCGTACAGAAAACATGATGACGGGCGAAGTCACCAGCGAGCAGAGCCGTATCGAGCTGCCGCAGATGACCGAGCCGGTGAAGGCGATCTTCATCGATCCACGCCAGCAGTGGCTCTACGTCATTAATGGTCGCGCTCAGGCCGACGTGTTCAGCCTGCGTGAGAAGAGCCTCAACGGTCGCTACAAACTGCTCGAAGACGGCAATGCCGAAATCACCGCCAGCACCCAGTTGGTCGGTGGCATCTCGCTGATTCTCGGAGACTCCAAAGGCGGTCTGAGCCAGTGGTTCATGGCGCGCGATCCAGACGGCGAGCAGCGTTTCAAACGCATCCGCGACTTCAAGATGGACAACGCGCCGATCGTGCAGATCGACGCCGAAGAGCGCCGCAAGGGCTTCATCGCCCTGGACGCCAACGGCAAGCTGGGTGTGTTCCACAGCACCGCGCACCGCACCCTGCTGGTCGAGCCGGCCGCTGAAGGCGCTGGCGTGCTGGCACTGTCGCCGCGGGCCAACCGCGTGATCATCGAAGAAGGTGGCAAGCTGCTGCCGCTGACCTTGAAGAACCCGCACCCGGAAGTTTCCTGGAGCGCGCTGTGGAGCAAGGTCTGGTACGAGAACTACGACGAGCCGAAGTATGTCTGGCAGTCGACCGCCTCGAACACCGACTTCGAACCCAAGCTGAGCCTCTCGCCGCTGACCTTCGGTACGCTCAAGGCCGCGTTCTACGCGATGATCCTGGCTGCACCGCTGGCCATCGCCGCAGCGATCTACACCGCCTACTTCATGGCACCGGGCATGCGCCGCAAGGTCAAGCCGGTGATCGAGTTGATGGAGGCGATGCCGACGGTGATTCTCGGCTTCTTCGCGGGTCTGTTCCTCGCGCCGTACCTTGAAGGCCACTTGCCGGGCGTGTTCAGTCTGCTGATGCTGCTGCCGCTGGGTATCCTGGTCGCCGGCTTCTCCTGGAGCCGCCTGCCCGAGTCGATCCGCCTGCGAGTACCGGACGGTTGGGAAGCTGCCATCCTGATCCCGGTAATCCTCTTCACCGGCTGGTTCGCCCTGTACATGAGTCCGTTCCTGGAGACCTGGTTCTTCGGCGGTGACATGCGCCTGTGGATCACCAACGACCTGGGCATCACCTACGACCAGCGCAACGCCCTGGTAGTGGGTATCGCCATGGGCTTCGCGGTTATCCCGAACATCTACTCGATCGCCGAGGACGCCGTGTTCAGCGTGCCGCGCAGCCTGACCCTGGGTTCGCTGGCTCTGGGCGCCACGCCGTGGCAGACCCTGACCCGCGTAGTCATCCTGACCGCCAGCCCGGGTATCTTCTCGGCACTGATGATCGGTATGGGTCGTGCGGTAGGCGAAACCATGATCGTGCTGATGGCCACCGGCAACACCCCGGTCATGGAGCTGAACCTGTTCGAAGGTATGCGCACCCTGGCAGCCAACGTCGCCGTGGAAATGCCCGAATCGGAAGTCGGCGGCAGCCACTACCGCGTCCTGTTCCTTGCCGCGCTGGTGCTGCTGATGTTCACGTTCGTGATGAACACCTTGGCCGAGCTGATTCGCCAGCGTCTGCGCAAGAAATACTCGTCGCTTTGATAGGAAGGTAGAGATCCGTGAAAAAGGATTCCCTCAAAAGCTGGTTCAAGAGCGGCGCCCCCGGTGTCTGGATAAGCGGTGGCTCGGTGGCCATCGCGGTCATCATGACCATCGGTCTGCTCTCGGTCATCGCTGTACGTGGTCTGGGCCATTTCTGGCCCGCCGACCTGGTCCAGGCCAACTACACCGTGCCGGGCCAGCCCGCGCACGTGGTAGTGGGCGAAGTGGTGCAAAAGGAAGAAGTACCACGTGCCCGTCTGAAAGGTGCCGGCTTGCCGGTACCTGACGTCGGCCCGGAATTCATGACCCGCGAACTGATCAAGGTCGGTAACCGTGACCTCAACGGCAGCGACTTCACCTGGGTTGTGGGTGAATGGCTGACCGACGAACAGCGTCCCGCCGAGATGATCGCCCTGGAACGCCGCGAGTGGGGCAACTTCTACGGCTACCTGGTCAGCGTTAAGGAAAACGGCAAGGTGGTCGGCGAAGGCCAGGCCGCCTGGACCGAACTGCAGAACCGTCTGGCCCGCTCGGAGAAGCTGGCCCGCGACCTGCAAAGTCTTGAGAAGAAAGACATCGGTGCCATCAACCACGGTCTTGAGCGCCTGCGCCTTCACGGCCGCAAGCTGGAGCTGGAAGGCAAGCTGGACGCCGCCGCCCAGGCCGACATCGAGTCCGAGCGTGCCGAGCTGAACAACCGTTACAAGGCCATCGAAGAGCGTCTGGGCACCCTGCACCAGGATTTCGCTCGCGACAGCCTGGTAGCGCGTGACGGCAACGGCCGTGAAGTCGAGATCAACCTGAGCAAGGTGGTGCACGCCTACCAGCCGAACGGCATGGGCCTGTTCACCAAGCTGGGCGTGTACTTCGCCAAGGTCTGGGAATTCCTCAGCGACGACCCGCGTGAAGCCAACACTGAAGGCGGTATCTTCCCGGCCATTTTCGGTACGGTGATGATGACTCTGATCATGGCCGTGATCGTGACGCCATTCGGCGTGCTGGCAGCGGTCTACCTGCGTGAATACGCTCGTCAGGGACCCATCACCCGGCTGATCCGCATCGCGGTGAACAACCTGGCCGGTGTTCCGGCGATCGTCTACGGCGTGTTCGGCCTGGGCTTCTTCGTCTACGTGCTGGGTGGCTCGCTTGACCGGCTGTTCTTCCCCGAATCGCTGCCGGCGCCAACCCTCGGTACGCCGGGCCTGCTCTGGGCTTCGCTGACCCTGGCACTGCTGGCGGTACCGGTGGTGATCGTTGCCACCGAAGAAGGTCTGGCGCGGATCCCGCGGACCGTGCGTGAAGGCTCTCTGGCCCTCGGCGCAACCAAGGCCGAGACGCTGTGGAAGATCGTCCTGCCGATGGCCAGCCCGGCGATGATGACCGGCATGATCCTCGCGGTGGCCCGTGCCGCCGGTGAAGTGGCGCCGCTGATGCTGGTGGGTGTGGTGAAACTGGCGCCGTCGCTGCCGGTGGACGGCAACTACCCGTACCTGCACCTGGACCAGAAGATCATGCACCTGGGCTTCCACATCTATGACGTCGGCTTCCAGAGCCCGAACGTCGAGGCCGCGCGTCCGCTGGTATACGCCACCGCGCTGCTGCTGGTGCTGGTCATTGCCACGCTGAACCTGTCGGCGGTCTGGATCCGTAACCACCTGCGCGAGAAGTACAAAGCGCTGGATCACTGATCGTCACCGTCTTTTTGCAAGTGCCGCCCGCGCCGTGTGCCGGGCGGTTCGATGAAACGAAATTGATAGCGTATGGAGTCTGACCATGCAGCATGAACCCCACACCCACGGCATCGATATGTCGGCCTTGGGTCGCGACAAACAGAGCCTGCGTCTGGCGGAAGAAACCGTGGCCATCGAAGTGCCCGGCCTGAGCCTGTTCTACGGCGAGAAACAAGCCCTGTTCGACGTCAGCATGAACATCCCCAAACAGCGCGTGACCGCCTTCATTGGCCCGTCCGGCTGCGGTAAATCCACACTGCTGCGGACCTTCAACCGGATGAACGATCTGGTCGACGGCTGCCGTGTCGAGGGCGCGATCAACCTCTACGGCAACAACATCTACCGCAAGGGCGAAGACGTCGCCGAGCTGCGCCGTCGCGTCGGCATGGTGTTCCAGAAGCCGAACCCGTTCCCCAAGACCATCTATGAAAACGTGGTCTACGGCCTGCGCATCCAGGGCATCAACAAGAAGCGCGTGCTCGACGAAGCCGTCGAATGGGCACTGAAAGGCGCGGCGCTGTGGGAAGAAGTGAAAGACCGCCTGCACGACTCGGCCCTCGGCCTGTCCGGTGGTCAGCAGCAGCGTCTGGTGATCGCCCGTACCATCGCCGTGGAACCGGAAGTCCTGCTGCTCGACGAGCCTTGCTCGGCACTGGACCCGATCTCCACCCTGAAGGTCGAAGAGCTGATCTATGAGCTGAAGTCCAAGTACACCATCGTCATCGTGACCCACAACATGCAGCAGGCGGCCCGGGTTTCGGACTACACCGCGTTCATGTACATGGGCAAACTGGTCGAATTCGGTGATACCGATACCCTGTTCACCAACCCGGCGAAGAAGCAGACCGAAGACTACATCACCGGTCGCTACGGCTAGTCGCGCGGGGCGCGACAGCTTCACGCTGCGAGCCACGAGCGGCAACAAGGTGAACTCAGGGATTACACGAACGACTTGAAGCTTGCGGCTTGAAGCTGGCAGCTTATTCGCGGAGCGAAAGCATGATCGACAAAGACAGCCTCACCCATCACATCTCCCAGCAGTTCAACGCCGAGCTCGAAGAGGTGCGCAGCCACCTTCTGGCCATGGGCGGCCTGGTCGAGAAGCAGGTCAACGACGCGGTCACCGCGCTGATCGAGGCCGACTCCGGCCTGGCCCAGCAGGTGCGCGAGGTTGACGAGCAAATCAACCAGATGGAACGCAACATCGACGAGGAATGCGTGCGCATTCTTGCCCGTCGCCAGCCGGCCGCGTCGGACCTGCGCCTGATCATCAGCATTTCCAAGTCGGTGATCGACCTGGAGCGCATCGGTGACGAGTCGACCAAGATCGCTCGCCGCGCCATCCAGCTCTGTGAGGAAGGCGAATCGCCGCGCGGTTACGTCGAGGTTCGCCATATCGGCGACCAGGTGCGCAACATGGTCCGCGATGCACTGGACGCCTTCGCCCGCTTCGACGCCGAACTGGCCCTGTCGGTTGCTCAATACGACAAGACCATCGACCGCGAATACAAGACCGCGCTGCGCGAACTGGTCACCTACATGATGGAAGACCCGCGTTCCATCTCGCGGGTGCTGAGCGTGATCTGGGCCCTGCGTTCGCTGGAGCGTATCGGCGACCACGCGCGCAACATCTCTGAGCTGGTGATTTACCTGGTGCGCGGTACCGACGTCCGTCACCTGGGCCTGGCGCGCATGAGGGAAGAAGTTCAGGGCACTGAAAAAGCTAATGTTTCGGGCGAATCTGACGATAAATAAGACTGCCCCGAGAACTAACGCCTGGCTCCGGCCGGGCGTTTTCGTTTGCGGCAGCGCAATAGAAGGCACCCGCGAACGAATGCGTTATGTCCCGGCGTGACCGAAGTTTTGGCCAATGGCCATCAGTCAACGTTATGCTAGTCGGGATCAGGAAGGAGTGGCGATGAGTAAAGTCAGTGTTTTGGTGGTGGATGACGCGCCGTTTATCCGCGATCTGGTGAAGAAATGCCTGCGCAACTATTTTCCGGGCATGGTCATTGAAGATGCGGTCAACGGGCGCAAAGCCCAGACCCTGATGGCCCGGGAAGTGTTCGACCTGATTCTGTGCGACTGGGAAATGCCGGAGATGTCCGGCCTCGAACTCCTGACCTGGTGCCGCCAGCAGGACTCGATGAAGACCCTGCCGTTCATCATGGTGACCAGCCGCGGCGACAAGGAAAACGTGGTTCAGGCCATCCAGGCCGGCGTTTCCGACTATGTCGGCAAGCCGTTCACCAACGAGCAGTTGCTGACCAAAGTAAAAAAGGCCCTGGCCAGGGTTGGCAAGCTCGAGGCGAGCATGGCCGGCGGTAATGCACGCTCCTCCAGCGGTTTTGCCAATGACTCGCTGTCGGCCCTGACCAGCGGCAAGCCTGAGCAGGCCAAGGCCAGTGCACCGGTCGCGGCGCCAGCCGCCCAGCCACAGGTCAGCGCTCCCGCGCCTGAGCCGGCCAAGCCTGCCGTGCCGGCCGGACGTGGCCAAGGCCAGCTGCGCCTGTCCAGCGGCAATCAGCCCTGCATCATCAAGGCACTGACCCTCAAGGAAGCTTCTCTGGTGGTACGCCGCAGCGATGCCCTGCCGCAGGTGCTGGAAGGCGCCGTGCTGGACCTGGAGCAAGGCGAAACCTCGGAGATCGCCCGGCTCAACGGTTACCTGCATTCGGTCGCGGCACTTGAGCCCAAGCCCGACAGCGACTGGCTGCAACTGATCTTCCGCTTTGTCGACCAGGATGCGCAGAAGCTCGACTACCTGTCTCGCCTGATCGCCCGCGGTACGGCCCAGAAGCAATACATTCCGAGCGCCTGATCACCGTTCACCCCGACCTGCGTCGAGCGAAGCTGCCCAGCGACTCGCCGACGCGCCGTCTGGCGGCAAATTGCCACCGCTGATCGGCTTGAACCTTCCTGAAACAGTCCCCGCCTTCTGCGACAAAAACCGGCTGCTAGGCTTCGACAAAGCACAACTGTCAGAAGGCCATTAGTCATGCCATCCCGCCTGCTGCTGTTCTGCGCCTTGCTGCTATCTGCCGGGCCGGCTCTGGCCATGACCATCTATAAAAGCACCGACCCTTACGGTGTTGTTTCCTACTCTGATCGGCCCCAGCCTGGTGCGCGGCCTTTCATCTTTCGGGACCAGATGGTCGAGCAACTGGACAGTCAGGTGCACCTTCAAGCCACGCCGCATGCTGGCGGTGTGCATTTCTCCGTGTACAACGAGTTGTTCGCGCCCGTCGAAGTCGAGTTGCGCCTGGAGCGCCTGGGCAATGCGAGGGACGTCGGACCGCGGGTAGTACGGCGGGTGGTGCCGCCACGGGCCACGGTAGCGCTGACCAGCGTCAGTGCCTTGCAACCGGGCAAACCGGTGACTTACCGCGAGAAATTTCGTACGGCCCTCGGCGACCCCGTGCAGCGGCCGCAGGCCTATCGCTACCCCTTGCCCTGGCGTGGCGGACCGTTTCGCCTGACCCAGGGCCCTAACGGCCGCTTCAGCCATTTCGGGCCCAAAGGCCGCTACGCCATGGACATCGCCATGCCCGAGGGCACGCCGATCATCGCTGCGCGTCCTGGCGTGGTGGTCAAGGTGGAGAACCGGCAAAGCGGGCGCGGGACGCAGCCGTCCGGCAATTTCGTGAGGGTCCTGCACAGCGACGGCACCATGGGCGTGTACCTGCACTTGATGCGCGGTTCGGTGGTGGTCAGGGAAGGGCAGCAGGTGGCGTATGGCACGCCGCTGGCGCGGTCGGGAAATACCGGCAGGAGCACCGCGCCGCACCTGCATTTCGTGGTGCAGCGCAATGTCGGGCTGGCGGTGGAGTCGATTCCCTACCAGTTCAACCAGCCCGTGGGTGGGTTGCCGAACTTCACCGCCGGCAACCCGTGACGGTGCTCAATCGAGCTTGAGCACCTTGGCCAGGACGATCTTCGGCCCTTTCATCTTCTTGATGATGATGCGCAGGCCTTCGACTTCCAGCACTTCTTCCTCTTCGGGGACGCGCTTGAGGGTCTCGTAGACCAGGCCAGCGAGGGTTTCCGCCTCGATGTGGTCGAGGTCCAGGCCCAGCAGGCGCTCGACCTTGAACAGCGGCGTGTCACCCCGCACCAGCAGCTTGCCCGGCTGGTAGGCGAGGATGCCGCGTTCGGCCTTGCGGTGTTCGTCCTGGATATCGCCGACCAGCACTTCCAGCACGTCTTCCATGGTCAGGTAGCCGATGACTTTGCCGTCGGCCTCCTCGACCAGCGCGAAGTGCGCGCCGCCTTTGCGGAACTGCTCCAGCAACTGCGACAGCGGCATGTGCCGGGAGACGCGCTCCAGCGGGCGGGTCAGTTCGGCCAGGTCGAAGGATTCTGGAACGTGGTCCAGCGCCGCCAGTTCCAGCAGCAGGTCCTTGATGTGCAGCAGGCCGACGAACTCGCCGCGCTCGGCGTCGTACACCGGGTAACGGCTGAACTTGTGCCGGCGGAACATCGCCAGGATCTCTTTCAGCGGCGCATTGACGTCGAGGCTGATCATGTCTTCGCGGGAGTTGGCCCAGTCGACCACTTCCAGCTCGCCCATTTCCACCGCCGAGGCCAGCACGCGCATGCCTTGGTCGCTGGGATCCTGGCCACGGCTCGAGTGCAGGATCAGTTTCAGTTCGTCACGGCTGTAGTGATGCTCGTGGTGCGGGCCGGGCTCGCCTTGGCCGGCGATACGCAGGATGGCGTTGGCGCTGGCGTTGAGCAGGTAGATGGCCGGGTACATGGCCCAGTAGAACAGGTACAGCGGCACGGCGGTCCACAGCGACAGCAGCTCTGGCTTGCGGATCGCCCAGGACTTGGGCGCCAGCTCACCGACCACGATGTGCAGGTAGGAAATCACGAAGAAGGCGCTGAAGAACGAAACGCCCTTGATGATCTCCGGCGACTGCACGCCGATGGCGGCCAACAGCGGTTCGAGCAGGTGGGCGAACGCCGGTTCGCCGACCCAGCCAAGGCCCAGCGATGCCAGGGTGATACCCAGTTGGCAGGCGGACAGGTAGGCGTCCAGTTGGCTGTGTACGGTGCGCAGGATATGTCCGCGCCAGCCATTCTGTTCGGCGATTGCCTCGACCCGGGTCGAGCGCAGTTTGACCATGGCGAACTCGGCGGCTACGAAAAAGCCGTTGAGCAGAACCAGCAAGAGAGCGAAAAGAATCATGCCGAAATCGGCGAAGAGTGAGGCGAGGCTGATACTAGGGGAAGGGTCCATGATGGAGTTTTACGGGGTCCGTCTTCTTGAAATAGGAGGAAAAAAGATGCCAGCTCATGCTGGCACCCGTCCGCCAATGTAGCGGCTGAAAACCCAAATGCAAAGTGCGCTGGATCACTGAACCTTGCGGGCGGCGATCTGAACGCCGGCGAAGTGGCAGGTAAAGGTGCTGCCATGGCCCGGAACGCTGCTGATTTCCAGGCGACCGCGATGGCGCAGCAGCACGTGCTTGACGATCGCCAGGCCCAGGCCGGTGCCACCGGTATTGGAGGCGCGGCTGGAATCGACCCGGTAGAAACGCTCGGTGAGGCGCGGCAGGTGCTTGGCGTCGATACCGATGCCCGAGTCTTGCACGCTCAGGTGCGCGCCGTGTTCGTCGCCCCACCAGCGTATGCGGATATTGCCCTCGTCCGGGGTGTACTTCACGGCGTTGAACACCAGGTTGGAGAAGGCGCTGCGCAGTTCCGCCTCGCTGCCTTTCAGGCGCAGGCCGGGCTCGGCTTCCAGGGTGATGCGCTGGTTGCGCTGGCCAGACAGTGCCTGGGCGTCGCCCTTGATGGAGTGCAGCAGGGTGTCGACTGCGACCGGAAGGTTGTCCGACGGGTAATCGGTGGCTTCCAGCTTGGCCAGCAGCAGCAGGTCGTTGAGCAGCGTCTGCATGCGTCCGCCCTGTTGCTGCATTTGCTGCAGCGCCCGCGTCCAGCGTGGATTCACGTCTTCCACGTTGTCCAGCAGGGTTTCCAGGTAGCCGGCAATCACGGTCAGCGGTGTGCGCAATTCGTGGGATACGTTGGCGACGAAATCCTTGCGCATCTGTTCGAGCTGGTGGATACGGGTGACGTCGCGCACCAGCATCAGGTGCTCGTTGTTGCCGTAGCGGGTGATGTGCAACTGAATGCGCAGGCGGTCGCTGATCGGCGACGGGATTTCCAGCGGCTCCAGGTAGTTTTCCTGCTCGAAATACTCCTTGAAGCGTGGATGGCGGACCAGATTGGTCACCGGCTGGCCGCTGTCTTGCGGGGTTTTGAGGCCCAGCAGGGTTTCGGCTGCGCGGTTCCACCACTCCAGATTGCCTTCGCTGTCGAGCATGATCACCGCATCTCGCAGCGCGGCGGTGGACTCCTGGACGCGGTCGATCACCGCTTGCAGGCGCCCGCGGACCCGTTGGTCGCGGCGCTGCAGGTGATAGATGCTGTCGAAGATCTCGCCCCACAGGCCGTAGCCGTCCGGTGGTGCTTCATCGGATCTGTGCTCTTGCAGCCACTGGTGCAGCCGCAGCATCTGTTTCAGGGTCCAGCCCAGGTAGACAGCCAGGCCGAGCGCGAGGCTCCAGCCATAGTGGCCGCTGATCAGCCCGACAAGCAGGCAGACGGTAATCAGCAGCAGCATGTGGCGAATGAGGGTGCCGTGCCAGTTCTGGTTCACTTCGGGATCCTTGGGGATCAGCCTCACGTTGCAGCTACACGCTGCAAGGGTGAAGCGGATCGCGTTTTGCTTTTTGCTCTTCTTGAGACTGGATCAAGCGCAAGCTTGAAACGGCTTTCAACCCTTGGTTGAAAACCTGTATCCGGTGCCGCGAACGGTTTGTACCAGATTTTCATAGGCTTCACCCAGTGCCTTGCGCAGGCGCCGGATATGCACGTCGACGGTACGTTCCTCGACATAGACGTTGCCGCCCCAGACCTGGTCGAGCAGTTGCCCGCGGGTGTAGGCACGCTCCTGGTGGGTCATGAAGAACTGCAACAGGCGGTATTCGGTGGGGCCCATCTCGGCGGGCTTGCCGTCGATGGTCACGCGGTGGCTGATGGGATCGAGCAGCAGGCCGCCGACTTCGATCGGCGCTTCGCCATCGCTCGGGCCGGCACGGCGCAGGACGGCCTTGAGGCGGGCGACCAGCTCGCGCGGCGAGAACGGCTTGGTGATGTAGTCGTCGGCGCCGACTTCCAGGCCCTGGATCTTGTTGTCTTCCTCACCCTTGGCGGTGAGCATGATGATCGGTACGTCGCTGGTCAGCTCGTCGCGCTTGAGGCGGCGGGCCAGCTCGATGCCCGAGGTGCCCGGCAGCATCCAGTCGAGCAGGATCAGGTCCGGCTTGCGGTCCACGATGATGGCATGGGCCTGTTGCGAGTTTTCGGCCTCGAGGCAGTCATAGCCAGCCATTTCCAATGCAACGGCGATCATTTCGCGAATTGGCGCTTCGTCGTCAACGATCAGAATGTTCCTGCCAACCATGCTCAAACCTCTCCCAGCTTCTGGTGTCTTGGCCCGCATTAGATAACGGAATTATTGCAGTCGTGTGACAGGTCGGGGGCCGTTGCAGCAACATTTCGTTACTGAGCTAGGCTGTAAATCCCACTCCCGAGATTTAACGGTGAATCCAATGACACGACATACGCTGAACTGGATGACGCTCTGCGCAGCTCTCGCCTTACCGGGGATGGCCCTGGCCGACCATGCCATGGAGAAGGACGGCATGCTGGTGGATCACAACGGCATGACGCTCTACACCTTCGACAAGGATGCTGGCGGCAAGTCCATGTGCAACGACGAATGCGCGAAGAACTGGCCACCCCTGGCGGCCAAGGCCGGTGAGAAGGCCGAAGGCAAATGGACGCAGATCAAGCGTGCCGACGGCAGCATGCAGTGGGCCTATGACGGCAAACCACTGTACACCTTCGTCAAGGACAAGAAGGGCGGAGACATGACCGGTGATGGCATGAAGGACGTCTGGCACGTCGCCAAGCCCTGAACCGTAGCTCCCACAGAGGCTTGAATCAGCCACTGTGGGAGCCGGCTTGCCGGCGATTGCGATCGACCCGGTAGCACTGCGTTCGAGTCAGCGGGTCGCGTAGTCGATCACGATGCTGACGAAGATGATCAAACCCGCCCAATGGTTGTGCAGGAACGCCTTGAAGCAGGCGTCCCGCGCCAGGCTGCGGGTTGACCAGAACTCCCAGGCGAAGCACACCGCCGCGCCCAGCAAGCCGAGATGGAACCAGCCGCCCAGGTCGAATTGGTTGCCGGCCAGCAGCAGGCACAGCAGCGACCCTACCTGCAGCGACAGAATGATGATGCGGTCGGCTTCGCCGAACAGGATCGCGGTGGATTTCACCCCGATCCTCAGGTCGTCGTCGCGATCGACCATCGCGTAGTAGGTGTCATACCCCACCGTCCACAGCAGGTTGGCGATGTACAGCAGCCAGGCGATCGCCGGCAGCTCGCCGTTCGCTGCGGTGAACGCCATCGGAATGCCCCACGAATACGCCGCGCCCAGGACTACCTGCGGGTAGTAGGTGTAGCGCTTCATGAACGGGTAGCAAGCCGCCAGCGCCACCGCGCCGAACGACAGATACACCGTGGTGGCATTGGTGCACAGCACCAGCAGGAAACTCAGGCCCACCAGCAGCGCGAACAACGCCAGAGCTTCCCGGCCGCTGATCTTGCCGCTGGCCAGTGGCCGCTCGGCGGTGCGTTTGACGTGTCCGTCCACCTTGCGGTCGGCGAAGTCGTTGATAGCGCAGCCCGCTGCGCGCATCAGCACCACGCCGAACAGGAAGATCAGCACATTGGCCAGGGTCGGCGAGCCTTTGCCGGCAATCCAGACCGCCGACAAGGTCGGCCAGAGCAGCAGGTAGATGCCGATCGGCTTGTCCATACGGCTCAGTTGGATGAAATCCCACGCACGGGGATGCAGGCGATTGAGCGACTTGAGCAGGCTCAGGTACATCAGCGGACCTCCTGGAAAGCTTCGGTGGCGTGCCACAGCGCGGGAAGAAACACCTCCGCCACCAGCAGGCCCAGCGCGCCACGGTCGAAACGCGAACGGCGGCCCCACAGACCTTCGCTGTTCTGCTCGGGCGGCAGCCAATCCGGCGGGTAGTGGCAGACTTCGATCGCCTGACGGGCGAAGCCGCGATCACAGAACAGCAACTCGCCCAGTGACCGGCTGCCCAGCGCTTCCAGATCAAGGCCATCGTTGAGCAAGGCCTCGCGGCCGGCAACGCTGCGGGCGAACACCCAGGGTTCGCCATGGCCGCGCAGGTAAACCTCGCGCACCCAGCCTTCGCTGCCCGGCGCCAGGCCAAGGGCCTGGCATTCGTCGGTGCGCAGGGTCTGCCAGCCTTCATAAAGGGGCGTCACGGAGAAATGGTCAGCAGAGAGGCGGGTCAAACGGCGGGTCAGGGAGCCCTGGTCGAACAGCCAGTCCAGGATCAGCGCAGGCGTTTTCGCGGCGAGCTGCGGTGTGTGCTGCGTCCATTGCGCAGCCGGAAATTGCGAGGATTCGTATGGCACGGTAGATCAGCGGTTACAGGCCAGAGAGGCGGCGAGCTTAGCATGTTTGCCCCTGGCAACTTGCATCGCCTGGCCAGCCTCAGTACAAAGCCCTGCTGACGATCGACGCATAACGATCGCGCCTGGCCTGAATGTAAGGAGATCAACGATGAAGAAGTGGCAATGTGTGGTGTGCGGCCTGATTTACGACGAGGCCGAGGGCTGGCCGGATGACGGCATCGCGCCCGGCACCCGTTGGGAAGACGTTCCGGCAGACTGGCTGTGCCCGGACTGCGGCGTCGGCAAGATGGATTTCGAGATGATCGCCATCGGCTGATCTTTTTTCACCCTTTTTGAAGGACACGCAAGGCATGACCGATCCCGTCGTGATAATCGGCACCGGACTGGCGGGTTACAACCTCGCCCGCGAATTTCGCAAGCTCGACGGCGAGACGCCGTTATTGCTGATTACCGCGGACGATGGCCGCTCCTATTCGAAGCCGATGCTCTCGACCGGTTTTGCCAAGAACAAGGACGCCGACGGCCTGTGCATGGCCGAGCCGGGCGCCATGGCTGAGCAACTGAAGGCCGAGGTCCGCACTCACACTCGCATCAGTGGCATCGACCCCGGCCACAAGCGCCTGTGGATCGGCGAAGAGCAGGTGCGCTACCGCGACCTGGTGCTGGCTTGGGGCGCGGAAACCGTACGCGTACCGCTTGAGGGCGATGCTGCCGATCTGGTGTTCCCGATCAATGACCTGGAGGACTACGCGCGTTTCCGCGCGGCGGCGGCGGGCAAGCGCCGGGTATTGATCCTCGGGGCTGGCCTGATCGGCTGCGAGTTCGCCAATGACATGAGCCTGGGCGGCTTCGAGGTTGAGCTGGTGGCGCCGTGCGAGCAGGTCATGCCGACCCTGTTGCATCCGGCCACCGCGGCAGCGGTCCAGGCCGGGCTTGAAGGGCTGGGCGTGCGCTTCCACCTCGGGCCGGTGCTGAACCGCTTGCAGCGGGTGGCGGACGGGCTTGAGGCGCATCTGTCGGACGGCTCCGTGATCGCCTGCGATCTGGTGGTTTCTGCGGTCGGCCTGAAACCCCGCACCGACCTGGCCTCGGCAGCCGGTTTGAGGACCAATCGCGGGGTGGTCGTTGACCGCCACCTGTGCACGTCCCATGCCAATATCTACGCATTGGGCGATTGCGCCGAAGTGGACGGGATCAACCTGCTCTACGTGATGCCGTTGATGGGCGGGGCGCGGGCGTTGTCGCAGACGCTGGCCGGCAACCCGACTGCGGTCAGCTATGGACCGATGCCGATCACGGTGAAAACCCCGGCCTGCCCGCTGGTGGTGTCGCCGCCGCCGCTAGGGCAAGAGGGGCAGTGGACAGTCGAGGGGCAGGGCGCCGACCTGAAAGTGCTCTGCCACGATGCTGCGGGCCAACTGCTCGGCTATGCCCTTACGGGTACTGCGGTGATGGAGAAGCTGGCACTGAATCGCCAGCTTCCGCCCCTGATGGCGTAAATAACAGGCGTTCTGTCGGATTTACCCCTCCATTGCCGCCACAATGGCCGCGCAGAGACTGGCGCGGCCCTTGGTGGCGTGCCATCCTCACTCCCGTCTGCCGCAGTTTAGAGCCTGCGGTGCCTTGGGCGCTGCCTGTTGGGCGGCACGGCATAACAACAAAAAATTCCGTCAAAGGGGCTTCACCATGCGTAAACCCGAACTCGCCGCAGCCATCGCTGAAAAGGCCGATCTCACCAAAGAGCAGGCCAACCGTGTCCTGAATGCCGTGCTCGAAGAAATCACCAACGCCCTGCACGGAGGGGACGGAGTGACCCTGGTAGGCTTTGGTACGTTCGAGAAGCGTCACCGCGGTGCCCGCACCGGCAAAAACCCGCAAACCGGCGAGCCGGTGAAAATCAAGGCCAGCAATACCGTGGCGTTCAAGCCAGGCAAGTTCCTCAAGGACAGCGTCAATCCTTGAGAGCGTGATTCATCGAATGCAGTGAGAACGGGCATCCCAAGGGATGCCCGTTTTGCTTGGGGTGATCGCTGGAGCAAAAGCAGGTCGACCAGTAGCATTCGTTCACTAAAAGGATAAACTGCGCGCGCCAGTCACTTTTTCGCCGAGGCGCATTCATGAAGTTCCGCTTTCTCCTTTGGGCCATGGGGCTGCTGATGTCCCGGGCCAGCCGCAAGAATCCGGCTTTCCAGCAGCAATTGCAGGGCAAGGATCTGGTGTTCCAGCTACAGACGCTGGACGGCAAGGTCGCCCGCCACTTCGTCGTCAAAGACAATCGCATCAGCAGCAGCGGCGGCACCCATCCGACCCCGGCCTTCGCCATCGCCTTCAAGGACGCCGTGTTCGGCTTCGAGACCCTTCAGGCGAAGAACAAGCAACTGGCGTTCATGCAGGGGATCCAGGACAAGACCATTCAGATCAAGGGCAACCCGGCCCTGGTGATGTGGTTCCAGGGCCTGATGAAGTACCTGAAGCCCAAAAAGAAAGCCTGACCCCAAGGGGCCAGGCTTTTTCGTGACAGCCGCTACAGCCGGACTCAGTGCTGGCTGAACTGCGAGGCCAGTTCGCGCAGCATGGTTTCGGCTTCCAGCACCTTGTGGACCACGTCTTCAGCCTTCTCGCGAGTGATGCTCAGGCGTTCCAGCAGCTCGTCCGGAATAGGCTCGTCTGGCCCGGAGCCGATACCGCGAGCACGCAGCAGGCGCACCGACAGGCACACCAGATTGGGGAAGGCCGAGTAGTCGCCGGCGTAATGCGGGTCGTGCTGGAAGCGTAGGGCGGTGGCGAGCTCTTCCGGCATGTCCCAGAAACGCATCAGCCAGGCGCCGATCTGCTCGCGGCTGATGCCCAGCAGATGTTGCTCCACATAGCTGTGGCACAGGTGCGGGTTGACCTCCAGGTGTCGGCAGATCAGCGAGAAATGCGGCGGGAACACGTGGGCCAGCAGCAGGTAGCCGAAGTTGTGCAGCAGCCCCGCCAGATAGGTCAGCCCCGCTTCCGGGCGTTCAGCCCGCGGCATTGCGCGCGTCAGACCCTCGATCACCGCAGCGGTGTAGATCGATTGCTGCCAGTACGGCGTGGTCTGTTGCGGATGATCCTTCGGCAGGCTGAGGGTCTTGCCCAGCGCCAGGCCCAGCGCCAGGTTGATCACCAGATCGAAGCCGAGCACGCGGACGATGGCGTCTTCCACCGAGCGGATCTTGCCGGGTGAGGCGTAGTAGGGCGAGGCCGCCCAACTGACCACCTGGGCCGCCAGCGCCGGGTCGGTTTCGACCACACCGGTGATGTCATCAATGGTGGCGTTGGGGTCTACCCGCAGCTTGATGATTTTCTGCGCGGTTTCGGCCAGCGGCGGGATTTCGATGGTCGCTTCCAGGCGCTGCTGGATTCGACGCGCGGTAAAAACCTGAACGGCCTGGGTGATTTCCTCGCTGTCGTCAGCGGGCCGGTCGAGGTTCGGACGGATCTGGCTCAGCAGCTCGCCGAACTTGCCGGCGCTGGCCTTGCTGAGCATCTTCTTGAAGTCATCGCGCTCGATTTCCAGCAGCAGGCCTGCTTCACCCGACTGCACCAACAGACGCTCCGGCTGCAGCACGCTTTCTTCGTACAGGCACGGCGAACTGGTCAGCGCGGGTATGGCCGGCAGGATCTTCAGCCCGTGCTTGTCGAGCATCTGTTGCAGACGCTCCAGCGGCACCGCGGCCAGCTTGCGCCCGGTCAGTTCGGTGAGACGGCTGAGGTCGAGCAACTGGCTCTGCGGGAACAGCACCATCAGCGCGCCGACCGAGTCGTCCAGCAGGACGGCCATAACACGGGCTTCGGGCGGCAACTGCGGTTGTTCGGGCACTTCGCGATAGGCGACGCCGAGCTTGTCGAGCAGCAGCCGGATAACAGACGGAACCTGTGGGGTTGCTGTATCGAGGGCAACTTCAATCATGGTCTGTATCCAAATTTTTTACAGAGGCAGAGTATACCCAGCTTGACCGGGTGGCTGGATCCAATTGCGTGGATCACGTCACACCTGGCCATATTGTTGGCCGTGACGCAGCCAGCGTTCGAGCAGCGGGCTGACGTGATCGGGCCAGCGCGCCAACAGCGCCTGGGCGGCGTCGCGAACGGCGGGCAGCAGGTCGGCATCGCGCATCAGGTCGGCGACCTTGAACTGCAGCAGGCCGGTCTGGCGCGTGCCGAGCATTTCGCCCGGGCCGCGCAGTTCCAGGTCCTTTTCGGCGATGACGAAGCCGTCGTTGGTTTCGCGCATGATCCCCAGGCGTTCGCGGCCGATCTGCGACAGTGGCGGATGATACAGCAGCACGCAGTGACTCACGGCGCTGCCGCGGCCGACACGGCCACGCAATTGGTGCAACTGGGCCAGGCCCAGGCGCTCGGGGTTTTCGATGATCATCAGGCTGGCGTTCGGCACATCCACGCCGACCTCGATCACGGTGGTGGCCACCAGCAGTTGCAGGCGGCCTTCCTTGAACTCGGCCATGATCGCGGCCTTTTCCGCAGGCTTCATGCGCCCGTGAATCAGCCCCACATGCAGCTCGCCCAAGGCGCTGGAAAGCTCCTCGAAGGTGGTTTCGGCGGCCTGGCAGGTCAGCTCTTCGGATTCTTCAATCAAGGTGCACACCCAGTACGCCTGGCGCCCTTCGGCACAGGCGGCACGCACCCGTTCGACCACTTCGAAGCGCCGGCTGTCGGTGACCAGCACGGTGTTGACCGGGGTACGCCCGGGCGGCAGTTCGTCGAGGATCGAGGTGTCGAGGTCGGCGTAGGCGCTCATGGCGAGGGTCCGCGGGATTGGGGTCGCGGTCATGATCAACTGGTGCGGGCAGAAACGGCCGCCCACGCCTTTCTGGCGCAAGGCCAGGCGCTGCTGGACGCCGAAGCGGTGCTGTTCGTCGATGATCGCCAGGGCGAGGTTGTGGAATTTCACCTCTTCCTGGAACAGCGCATGGGTGCCAACCACCATGGGCGTGCCGCTGGCGATCTGCTCCAGCGACGCGGTGCGGGCCTTGCCCTTGAGCTTGCCGGCCAGCCACGCGACTTCGATACCCAGCGGTTCGAGCCAGCGTTTGAAGGTGATGTAGTGCTGTTCGGCGAGAATCTCGGTGGGCGCCATCAGCGCCACCTGGTAGCCGGCTTCCAGCGCCTGTAGCGCGGCGAGGGCGGCGACCACGGTCTTGCCCGCGCCAACATCGCCCTGGACCAGGCGCAACATGGGCTCGGGCTGGCTCAGGTCGTAAGCGATTTCATTGCCGACCCGCTGCTGCGCGCCGGTCGGCGGGAAGCCCAGGTTGGCGAGGAACTGCGCCGGCAGCCGCTTGGCCTTGGGCAGCACCGGCGCGCGCAGAGCCCGCAGGCTTTCCCGCAGGCGTTGCTGTGAAAGCTGGTGGGTGAGCAGTTCTTCGAAGGCCAGGCGATGCTGGGCCCAATGCTGGCCTTCGGCGAGCTCATCGACATCGGCATCGGCGGGCGGCTGGTGCAGGTAGCGAATGGCCTGGTCCAGCGGGCCGAGCTGGTAGTCGCGGGCCAGTTCCTCGGGCAGCCAGTCCGGCAGGCTGCGCGGGCCGAGCATAGCCAGGCTCTGCTGGCTCAACTGGCGCAGGCGCTGTTGAGTGAGGCCTTCGGTGGTCGGGTAGATAGGGGTCAGGGTCTGGTCCACCGGCGCCGGCTCGTCGCCGGTAAGGGCGCGGTACTCGGGGTGGTAGATTTCCAGCCCCGAGGCGCCGGGCCGGGCTTCGCCGTAGCAGCGCAGGTGGGTGCCGCGCTTGAGGCCGTCTTTCTGGGCGTTGCTGAAGTGATAGAAGCGCAGGCTCAGCACGCCGCTGCCATCACCGAGGCGCACGACCAGGCTGCGGCGTTTGCCCATCACCACGTCGGCGCCGCTGACCACGCCTTCGATGACCGCATCCTGGCCAGGACGCAGCGCACCGATGGGCACCACGCGGGTGCGGTCCTGATAGCGCAGGGGCAGATGGAACAGCACGTCCTGGAGGTTTTCCAGGCCGACCTTGGCGAGCTTCTCGGCCATGGCTTCGCCGACGCCTTTCAATGCGGTGACCGACACCTGGGACAACTCGGTCATGGCGAAAACCTATTGGTCCGCGGGTGGCTTGGCCACCGAGCACAGACGGATCGAATCAGCGAGGATCTCAATGGCCTTCGGCCGCGGGAAACTGGCCCGCCAGGCGATGGCCACGGTGCGGAACGGCACGGGCGGGCTCAACGGACGGACTTCGATCACGCCAGGCGCGTAGTGATGGCTGTGCACCGCCGACAACGGCAGGATCGAGATGCCGAGGCCAGAGGCGACCATGTGACGGATGGTTTCCAGCGAGCTGGATTCCACCGTGGTGTGCTTGGCGCCGTCGCTACCCTTGGCCAGGGTCGGGCAGGCCTCGAGCACCTGGTCGCGGAAGCAGTGACCTTCGCCCAGCAGCAGCAGGCTCTTGTCGTTGAGCAGGCTGGCGTCGATGGTCTCTTGCTGGGTCCAGGGGTGGCCGCTGGGCATCAGCACATAGAACGGCTCGTCATAGAGCGGCAGCGTCAGCACGTCGGCTTCATTGAACGGCAGGGCGATGATCACCGCGTCCAGTTCGCCGTTGCGCAGTTTGTCGCGCAGCACGTGGGTGAAGTTTTCTTCGATGTACAACGGCATCTGCGGGGCGACCCGGTGCAGTTGTGGAATCAGGTGGGGGAACAGGTACGGGCCGACGGTGTAGATGGCTCCGACCTTGAGCGGCGCGGTCAGCTGGTTCTTGCCAGCCTGGGCCAGTTCGCGGATGCCCTGGGCCTGTTCGAGGACTTTCTGCGCCTGGGCGACGATGCTTTCGCCGACCGGGGTCAGGCGCACCGCGCTTTTGCTGCGCTCGAAAATCAGTACGCCCAACTCGTCCTCAAGCTTTTTCACGCCCACCGACAAGGTCGGCTGGCTGACGTGGCAGCGTTCGGCGGCGTGGCCGAAATGCTGTTCCTGAGCGAGAGTGACGATGTAGCGTAATTCTGTGAGGGTCATAACATGCGTCCATGAAGTAGCGGCCCCAGCATAGCGGCTGCAACCGATAGAAGCACGTTATCAGACTTGCATCGGGGCGACAGAAACAATGATCCAGGCTTCATGAAGGAAGACGGCGACCTGAGGGTCGCCGTCTTTTTTCCAGCCTTAGCGCTTGTCCAGCGAGTAGACGAACGGTGCAACCACTTCGATGCTGCCGTTGTTGAGCAGCTCCTTGGGTGGCGCCGGCACTGGCTGTGCCTTGCGGATCATCTCCAGGGTCGCGCGGTCCAGCGCGGCACTGCCCGAACCTCCGGCCAGCGAGTAGGACAGGATCCGGCCTTCGCCATCGACCACGAAGCGCAACCGGTTGATGCCCTGCAGGCCGCGACGGCGAGCGTCTTCCGGGTAGCGTTTGAACTTGCCCAGGTGACGCAGCAAGTCGCTCTGCCAGGTCGGCAAGGCGTTGCTGTTGCTGGCGATGCTCGGTGCCGGTGCCGGTGCCGCCGATTTTTGCGCCTGCGCGTTGCTCGGCGGGGTATCGACGACGTCCTGCTCGACCGGTTTCTCCTGCGGATCAGGCTTTTGCTCCGGCTTTGGCGGCTGGGGCTTGGCCTTGGGTTTGGCAGGTTTCGGAATAGCGATTTTCGGCTTCGGTGCTTCAACCAGCTTCGGCAACGGCGGTTCCTCTACCGGTGCGGGCGGTTGCGGCGGCGTCACGACCTTGGGCGGTGGTGGCGGCGCCGGCTCTGGCATCGGAGCCATTTCGATCATCATTGCTGCGGGCGGCAGTTCGATGGCCTGCGGTGCCGACCAGTTCAGCGCCAACACGATTGCGATGGCATGCACTGCCAGCACGAGTAACAGGCTACCGCCGTAACGCCCCAGCTTGTACCGGGTCTCGATCATTTCTTGGCTGCCGTCTCAAGCCCGACCAGACCGACCTTGAGGTAGCCGGCGGCGCGCAATGTGTTCATGACTTCCATCAGATCGCCGTAGTCCACGCCTTTGTCGGCCTGGAAGAAGATCGTGGTTTCCTTGTCACCCTTGGTCTTGGCATCCAGCATCGGCCCCAGCTGGCTCGGTTGCTGGACCAGGTCTTCACCGAGGTAAAGCTTCTGGTCAGCCTTGACGCTCAGGAACACAGGCTTTTCCGGTCTCGGCGCGGGCTTCGCGGTCGAGGCTGGGAGGTCGACCTTGATGTCGACCGTCGCCAGCGGCGCTGCCACCATGAAGATGATCAGCAGAACCAGCATTACGTCGATGAACGGCGTAACGTTGATTTCGTGGTTTTCGGCGAGATCGTCGCCGCCCTCGTTAAGATGCAGGCCCATGGTTTACCCCACTTTCACCATGTGCGGCTGCGCGGAACGCTCGCCAGGCTGGTGGTCCAGGTCACGGCTGACCAGCAGCAGTACCTGTGCGGAGGCGTCGGACACCTGAGCCTTGTAGCCGGCGATGGAGCGGGCGAAGACGTTGTAGATGACAACCGCCGGGATCGCGGCAACCAGACCCAGCGCGGTGGCCAGCAGTGCTTCGGCGATACCCGGGGCAACGACTGCAAGGTTGGTGGTCTGGGTTTTGGCGATGCCGATGAAGCTGTTCATGATGCCCCAGACGGTACCGAACAGACCGACGAACGGTGCGGTGGAGCCGATGGTAGCCAGTACGCCGGTGCCGCTGCTCATGTTGCGGCCGCTGGCGGCAACCAGGCGTTCGAGGCGGAAGCTGACGCGTTCCTTGATGCCTTCTTTCTCGCGGGCGTTGGCCGACAGGTGCATTTCTTCCAGCGCGTCATGGACCAGCGTGTGCGACAGGGTGCCGGGGACATTGGTATTGTCGCTGGCGTCCTTGAGGCTGACCGACTTCTTCAGCAGGCCGATTTCGCGACGCAGGCGGCGCTTGGCCCCCAGCAGCTCGAAGCCTTTGGCGATCCAGATGGTCCAGGTGATGATCGAGGCGATGGCCAGGCCGATCATGACGGTTTTGACGATGACGTCAGCGTTCTGGTACATGCCCCATGGCGACAGGTCGTGGCCCAGGCCCAGGGTTGGGTCGTCGGCGAGCGGTTCGCCGTCGGCATTCAGGGGACCTTCCACCGACGCTTCGACTGGCGCGGCGGCCGGGTCTGCCGGAGTAGCGGCTGCGTGCTCTGCGCCGTGTGCGGCAGCGGTGCCTTCTGCGGCTGGCGTCGCAGGTGCGACCGCTGCTGCGGGAGTGGCGGTGGCTGCGGCAGGTTCTTCTGCCATCGCGGCAGGTGCCAGCGTCAGGCTGAGCATCAGCGCTGCGATGGCGCGCAAGGCGCGCGACGTGGTTGGCGAAGCGGAAGGTTGGATGCGTGTCATGCTGGCCGGACCTGATGAAGAGGATGCGTGAATGGTCTTCAAGGCCTCGAAACAGGCCGAGAACAGAAAAAAGGGGCGGCCATTATTGCAAGTAATTCTTGTTAGCAGAAGTAATAAAGTAGCTTTTTTTACAGCGATGGCTAGCCGCCTATCGATTTTGGCGAAATAGTTCGGTCTTTGGTTATGGGAGTTTTGGCATGTCTTTACCTTCAGTTCTGATCGTCGGCTGTGGCGATGTGGGGGGGCGCCTGGCCAGGCAATTGCTGGCTTCTGGCTGGGCGGTCAGCGGCTTGCGCAGGAATACTGGCGCTTTGCCGGAGGGGGTCACGGGCATCAAGGCTGATCTCGAACAAGGTCAATGCCCGGCTGATTGGCCGGTGGTGGCGCCTGATTATCTGGTCTACAGCGTGGCCGCTAGCCAGCATGACGAACCGGGTTATCGCTCAGCTTATGTAGAGGGGCTGCGCAACGTGCTGAGCTGGCTGGCCGAGCGGGGGCAGAAGCCGCGTCGGCTGCTATTCGTTTCCAGCAGCAGTGTTTTCGCCCAGCAGGACGGCGAGTGGATAGATGAAACCGCGGAAACCGCGCCACGCGAATATTCCGGGCGGGTGATGCTGGAGGCGGAGCGCCTTGCCTTGGAGAGCGGCGTGCCGGCCAGCGTGGTGCGCCTGACCGGGATCTACGGGCCGGGCCGCGAATGGCTGCTCAGCCAGGTGCGCCAAGGGTATCGGGTTACCGAGGAGCCGCCGCTGTACGGCAACCGCATCCATGCCGAGGATGCCGCCGGCCTGCTGGCGTTTCTGCTGCAGGCGGATCGGGACGGGCGGGCGCTGGAGGATTGCTACATCGGTGTGGACGATGCGCCCGCGCCGCTGGCCGAGGTGGTGGCCTGGTTGCGCGAGTACATGGGGGTTACCGAGTGGTCCGAGGAGCAGCGCGTGCGCCGTACCGGTAGCAAGCGCTGCAGCAACGCCCGGGCTCGGGCGCTGGGCTGGACGCCCACATTTGCGAGTTATCGCGAAGGCTATGCGGCGATTCTTGAAGGGCGCGGCTGACGCGCCCGTCCGTTATTTCTGTTCCAGCAGCCAGCGGCGAGCGCCGGGGCGCAGCGATGGCATTTCGTCGGGCTGGGAGTCGTTGATGGACTGGAAGATTTCCATCTGCTTGCCGTCGCGCTTGAAGATCCACGGATTGCCCTGCTGGTTGCGCTCGAGCCACAGGCTGTCGAACTTGCCGGTCATGCTGGCGCAATCGCCCGCCAGGCAAAGGGCGTAGCGGTCCAGATTGGGCAGGCCGTCGAGGGCGCCGTTGTCGCGAAAGCGCACGGTGCCGCCCTGGCCAGGGCCTTCGAGGATTTTCCAGTTGCCTTTCAGGTAGGCGCCATACAGGGCCTGCTCGAAGGCGGCGCCTGGGGGAATATCGGGGTTGATGGTGTCGCTGCTGCGCTGGAAACGCTGTTCCGGGGCCCAGTCGCTGGTGGCCTGCACCAGTTCCTTGCCATCCAGTTCGAGGTTTTCCACCTGGTCGCCGTCGAGTTCTACTTGCCAGTGGTCTTCATCGATGGCCTTCAGGCGGCCTTCCACCAGCTCGAAGCCGTTGCTGTAGCTGGCTTGTCCGGCGGCGACGTTGACCTTCCATTCGAAGTTCGGTCCGTGGCGCTCGAGTGCGTAACGCAGGCCAGTGCCTTTGGACGCAGCATCGATGGCGTTCTGGTTGATCCAGACACCGTTGTAGTCTTCGGGTTTGTGGCTCGCGCAGCCGCCGAGCAGTGCGGCAAGCAGCGAAAGGGCAAGCGCGTTGCGCATTACGGGGTCCTTCAGGGGAGGAAAAGCGGCGAACCCTCAGGCTCGCCGCAGGGTATTACTCGAGAACCAGGATCGCGTCCATCTCGACCTGCGAGCCGCGTGGCAGGGCGGCAACGCCGATGGCCGCGCGAGCCGGGTACGGCTGCTCGAAGTAGCGGCCCATGACTTCGTTGACCTTGGCGAAGTGGCTCAGGTCGGTCAGGAAGATGTTCAGCTTGACGATGTCCTTGAAGGAACCGCCAGCAGCCTCGGCCACGGCCTTGAGGTTTTCGAATACCTGGACGGTCTGGGCTTCGAAGCCTTCGACCAGTTCCATGGTTTTTGGATCAAGCGGGATCTGGCCCGACATGTAGACGGTATTGCCGGCCTTGATCGCCTGGGAGTAGGTGCCAATGGCGGCTGGGGCCTTGTCGCTGGTGATGACGGTCTTGCTCATGGTGACTCCTTGCACGGGAAGGGCTACGCGCGCATGCGGGTGATGCGGATGACCCCCGCCAGTGCGCGCAGTTTCTTGATCACGCGGGCCAGGTGTACGCGGTCGTGCACGCTGACCACAAGCTGGACGACGCTGATGCGGCCATCACGCTCGTCCATGCTGATTTTCTCGATGTTGCCGTCGGCCGCGTTGACGCTGCTGGCGAGCAGGGCGATCAGGCCGCGCTGGTGTTCCAGCTCGACGCGCAGTTCGACGTTGAACTCGCCGGTGACGTCCTTGGCCCAGGAAAGCTGGATGCATTTTTCCGGGTTATGGCGGATTTCACTGATATTGCGGCAGCCTTCGAGGTGCACCACCATGCCTTTTCCGGCCGAGAGGTGGCCGACAATGGGGTCGCCCGGAATCGGCGTACAGCATTTGGCGTAGCTCAGCACCAGACCTTCGGTACCGCGGATGGCCAGCGGGCTTTCCGGGCTTGGCAGCTGCTCGCCTTCGCTGGAGAGCAGGCGTCGGGCCACGACGTAGGCCATGCGGTTGCCCAGGCCGATGTCTTCGAGCAGGTCTTCGATCAGTTCCAGGCGGTACTCGGCGAGCATGGCCTGGACGCGCTCTGGCGGAATCTTGTCCAGGGCGCTGTCGAAGCCGTTGAGCACCTTGTTCAGCAGGCGTTCGCCCAGATTGATGGACTCGGAACGGCGCTGTAGCTTGAGGGCGTGGCGGATGTGCGTGCGGGCCTTGCCGGTGACCACGAAGTTCAGCCACGCCGGATTCGGTCGTGCGCCCGGGGCACTGACGATTTCGACCGTCGAGCCGCTCTGCAGCGGTTCGGACAGCGGCGCGAGGCGGCGGTTGATCCGGCAGGCGATGCAGCTGTTGCCGACGTCGGTGTGTACCGCGTAGGCGAAGTCGACCGCAGTGGAGCCTTTCGGCAGCTCCATGATGCGGCCCTTGGGTGTGAAGACGTAGACCTCGTCCGGGAACAGGTCGATCTTCACGCTCTCGATGAATTCGAGGGAGTTGCCGGCGCGTTGCTGCATTTCCAGCACGCCCTTGACCCACTGCCGTGCGCGGGCGTGGGTGCCCTTGGGCTGTTCGTCGTCGCTGGACTTGTACAGCCAATGGGCGGCGATGCCGTTGTTGGCCATCTCTTCCATCTCGCGGGTGCGGATCTGGATTTCGATGGGGACCCCGTGCATGCCGAACAGCGTGGTATGCAGCGACTGGTAGCCGTTGGCCTTGGGGATTGCGATGTAGTCCTTGAAGCGGCCGGGCAGGGGCTTGTACAGATTGTGCACAGCACCGAGCACGCGGTAGCAGGTGTCGACCTTGTCGACGATGATGCGGAACGCGTAGACATCCATGATCTCGTTGAAGGCGCGACGCTTGCCGCGCATCTTCTTGTAGATGCCATAGATATGTTTTTGCCGACCGCTGACTTCGCCTTCCATGCCATCCACCGCCAGGGCGTGGCTGAGCGACTCTTCGATCTTGTTGACGATTTCCTTGCGGTTGCCGCGGGCGCGTTTGACAGCCTGGTAGATGCGCGCCGAGCGCATCGGGTACATCGCCTTGAAACCCAGGTCCTCGAACTCGATGCGCACGCTGTGCATGCCGAGGCGGTTGGCGATGGGGGCGTAGATTTCCAGGGTTTCCTTGGCGATGCGCCGGCGTTTTTCGCCAGACAGCACTTCAAGGGTGCGCATGTTGTGCAGGCGATCGGCCAGCTTGACCAGAATCACCCGGATATCCCTGGCCATGGCCATGGCCATCTTCTGGAAGTTTTCCGCCTGGGCCTCGGCCTTGGTCTCGAAGTTCATCTGGGTCAGCTTGCTGACGCCATCGACCAGTTCCGCGACGGTTTCGCCAAACTGTGAACTGAGGGCTTCCTTGGCGATGCCGGTGTCTTCGATCACGTCGTGCAGCATGGCCGCCATCAGGCTCTGATGGTCCATGTGCATGTCGGCGAGGATGCTGGCGACGGCCAGCGGATGCGTGACGTACGCCTCGCCGCTGCGGCGGCGTTGGCCGTCGTGGGCCTGTTCAGCGTAGAAATAGGCTCGGCGGACCAGGTTGACCTGGTCGGGCCCGAGGTAGGTCGACAGACGATCGGCGAGGGCATCTATGCTCGGCAAGATACGACCTCCTGCCGAGGATAAGGGACCCGCGCCGCACAACGTCGACCAGGCATAGACTTAGACGGCCTCGTTGGCCTCTTCGTCGAACGCAGTGAAGACCGGGTCTTCAGTGACGATATCTTCTGCGGCGAGAAACTCATTGGTAATGAAGCCTTCGGCGATTTCGCGCAGGGCAACGACGGTAGGCTTGTCGTTTTCCCACGCCACTTTCGGCTCTTTGCCGCCGGTGGCCAGTTGGCGGGCACGCTTGGTGGACAGCATGACCAGCTCAAAGCGGTTATCCACGTGGTCTAGACAATCTTCAACGGTTACGCGGGCCATGGTGTTCCTCAAATAGCGAATGCGGTGTTCTGCCCAAATGGGCGAGCGGACTCGATAGTTTAAAAAATCACCAGCCGTTAGGGAAGCGCTGATTTCGGTTCGAGCCCCGGATATGCCGACGATACCTACTTGTAAGCGTCTATTACAACTGTCTTGCGTGACCTGTCAGATCAACGCATTGCGCAAACGCGGGGTCAGTTCGTCGAACAGTGCCTGGACCGAGCGCAATGCCCGGCAATCCGGGCGGGTCAGCAGCCACAATTGGGTATCGCAACCGGGCAGCGCTTCGCTCAGTTGCTCGACCCCCGGCAGGGTGTGCGCCATATAGTCCGGCAGCGCGGCCACACCGAGGCCGGCGCTGACCAACTGGGCGATGGACGAAATGCCGCTGCAGCGGTAGCGCGGCATTACGCCGGGCAGTTTTTCGCTGCGCCAGACCACCGTGGGGTGATCCTGCATGGAATCGTCCGGCGAGATCCACGGCACGCTGGCGGGCGCTTCGGTCAAGCGGCTGCGAAATTCCTCGCGACCGCACACGACATAAGAAGCCGAACCCAGGCAGCGTCCTACAAGATGCTCGGGCGGCGAGTTGGTCAGGCGCAAGGCCAGGTCAGCGTCGCGGCGGCTGAGGTTGGCGAAGGTGTTGGACGTCGCCAGTTCCAGTGACAGCGCCGGGTATGCCGGCATGAACTCGGCCAGCGCCGGCAGCAGCAGACTGTGCAATACCGCGTCGGTGCAGGTCAGGCGCACAGTGCCGCTGACCACCTGTTCGCCATGGGCCAGCGCCACGCGTGCGGCGTCCAGCGCCTGCTCGGCGCGCTCGGCCTGTTCGGCCAGGGCCTGGGCGGTGCCGGTGGGGATGTAGCCCTTGCGGCTTTTAACGAACAACGCGGTGCCGAGCGCGGCCTCCATCCGCCGGATCGAGCGGAACACCGTGGAAACGTCGACCTTGAGCAGTTCTGCCGCCTTGGCCAGGGAGCGTCCGCGGACCAGGGCGAGAACCAGGGAGAGGTCGGCATGGCTGATCTGATATTGCATCGATGCACTCTTTGCTTGCCAAAATGCCAATGTCTGTTGCGTGGGGGCCATTCTATAGTGCGACGGTGGCCGTCTAGCAAGGCGTGATGCCGCAGAACCTGGAGCGCTCGTCCGATAGATGACGCGCCAGCCGTTCCCCACGATGGAAATCCCGAGAATAAAAGCCAGCCATCGCCGCCCCGAATACCCGCATTACCCCCCTACATCGCTGCCCCAATAAAAACTCTAAAGGATGCCTAGCCATGACGTCGGTCTCTCCGTGCGCCATCCCCGTTGACGAAATGGCCGAATTTCTAAAGGCCCACCCTGAGGTGCAGTACGTCGATCTGCTGATCGCCGATATGAACGGAGTGGTGCGCGGCAAGCGCGTCGAGCGGGCGAGCCTGGTCAAAGTCTATGAAAAGGGCATCAACCTGCCCGCGTCGCTGTTCGCCCTGGACATCAATGGCTCAACGGTGGAAAGCACCGGCCTGGGCCTGGATATCGGCGACGCCGACCGCATCTGCTACCCGATCCCCGGCACCCTGAGCTTCGAGCCCTGGCAGAAGCGTCCTACCGCGCAGTTGCTGATGACCATGCACGAGATGGACGGCAAGCCGTTCTTCGCCGACCCGCGCGAAGTGCTGCGTGGCGTTATCGAGAAGTTCGACGCCCTGGGCCTGACCATCTGCGCCGCGTTCGAGCTGGAGTTCTACCTGATCGACCAGGACAACCTGAACGGTCGCCCGCAACCGCCGCGTTCGCCGATTTCCGGCAAGCGTCCGCAATCGACCCAGGTCTACCTGATCGACGACCTCGACGAATACGTCGATTGCCTGCAGGACATTCTCGAAGCCGCCAAGGAACAGGACATCCCGGCCGACGCGATCGTCAAGGAAAGCGCCCCGGCGCAGTTCGAAGTGAACCTGCACCACGTCGCCGATCCGCTGAAAGCTTGTGACTACGCGCTGCTGCTCAAGCGGGTGATCAAGAACGTCGCCTACGACCATGAAATGGACTCCACGTTCATGGCCAAGCCCTACCCGGGCCAGGCCGGTAATGGCCTGCACGTGCACATTTCGCTGCTGGACAAGGCCACCGGCAAGAACATCTTCACCAGCGAAGACCCCGAGCAGAACGACGCCCTGCGCCACGCCATCGGCGGCGTGCTGGAAACCATGCCGGCGTCGATGGCCTTCCTCTGCCCGAACATCAACTCCTACCGTCGTTTCGGCGCGCAGTTCTATGTGCCCAACGCGCCGAGCTGGGGCCTGGACAACCGCACCGTGGCCGTCCGTGTACCGACCGGCAGCGCCGACGCCGTACGCATCGAGCACCGCGTGGCCGGCGCCGACGCCAACCCTTACCTGATGATGTCGGCGATCCTCGCCGGTATTCACCACGGGCTGACCAACAAGATCGAACCGGGCGCGCCCATCGAAGGCAATTCCTACGAGCAACTGGAACAGAGCCTGCCGAACAACCTGCGCGATGCCCTGCGCGAACTGGACGACAGCGAAGTCCTGAACCAGTACATCAGCCCCGACTACATCGATATTTTCGTCGCCTGCAAGGAAAGCGAACTGGCGGAGTTCGAGGTGTCGATTTCCGACCTCGAATACAACTGGTACCTGCATACCGTGTGATGCCCGGAGAACAGAACAATGACAATTCCGACCCGCGAACAATGGGAAACCCTCTTCCAGCAACTGCGCATCGAGGGGCGCGCCTTCATCGACGGTGAATACCTCGAAAGCGCCTCTGGCGAGACCTTCGACTGCATCAGCCCGGTGGACGGCCGTGCCCTGGCCGCCGTCGCCAGTTGCGATGCCGCCGACGCCGAGCGTGCGGTCGCTGCCGCGCGCCGCAGCTTCGACAGTGGCGTCTGGGCGCTCCAGGCGCCGGCCCAGCGCAAGCGCGTGCTGATCGCCTTCGCCGACCTGCTGCTGGCCAACGCCCGCGAGCTGGCGTTGCTGGATACCCTGGACATGGGCAAGCCGATCGCCGATTCGCTGAGCATCGACATTCCCGCGGCGGCCAACGCCATCCGCTGGAACGCCGAGGCGATCGACAAGATCTACGACGAAGTCGCGCCGACCGCGCCTGACCAGCTTGGCCTGGTGACCCGCGAGGCGGTGGGTGTGGTTGCCGCCATCGTGCCCTGGAACTTCCCGCTGATGATGGCCTGCTGGAAACTCGGCCCGGCCCTGGCCACCGGCAACTCGGTGATCCTCAAACCGTCGGAAAAATCTCCGCTGACCGCCATCCGCATCGCCCAACTGGCGGTGGAAGCTGGCCTTCCGGCCGGTGTGCTCAATGTGCTGCCAGGTTTCGGCCACACCGTCGGCAAGGCCCTGGCCTTGCACATGGACGTCGACACTCTGGTGTTCACCGGTTCGACCCGCATCGCCAAGCAACTGATGGTGTATGCCGGCGAATCGAACATGAAACGCGTCTGGCTGGAGGCCGGCGGCAAGAGCCCGAACATCGTCTTCGCCGACGCGCCGGACCTGCAGGCCGCGGCTGAAGCCGCCGCCAGCGCTATCGCGTTCAACCAGGGCGAGGTCTGCATCGCCGGTTCGCGCCTGCTGGTGGAGCGCTCGATCAAGGAGCAGTTCCTGCCGATGGTGGTGGAGGCGCTCAAGGCCTGGAAACCAGGCCATGCGCTGGAGCCGGAAACCCGCGTCGGTGCGCTGGTCGACACCACTCAACTGGACACCGTGCTTGGCTACGTCGAGGCCGGCAAGGCCGATGGCGCGACCCTGGTCACCGGTGGCCGCCGTGTGCTTGAAGACACCTGCGGCGTCTACGTCGAGCCGGCGATCTTCGATGGCGTGAACAACGCCATGCGCATCGCCCGCGAGGAAATCTTCGGTCCAGTGCTGTCGGTCATCACCTTCGACAGCGCCGAAGAAGCCATCGCCATCGCCAACGACTCGCCGTTCGGACTGGCCGCGGCGGTGTGGACCTCGGACCTTTCCAAGGCCCATCGCAGCGCTCGCGCCCTGCGCGCCGGCAGCGTCTGGATCAACCAGTACGACGGCGGCGACATGACCGCGCCGTTCGGTGGTTTCAAGCAGTCGGGCAACGGCCGCGACAAGTCGCTGCACGCGTTCGACAAATACACCGAACTCAAGGCGACCTGGATCAAGCTCTAAGGGAGGCTGGATCGATGAAGCAGGATTTGCGCAAGACGCCGTTGATCGGCGTCACTGCATGCCGTCAGATGTTGGGCAACACTGCCTCCCACACCGTGGGCGACAAATACGTCGAGGCCGCCGCGTTTGCCGGCGTGCCGCTGATCCTGCCGGCGCTCACCGAGGCGCTGGACCCGCAGCGCCTGCTGGAACGCCTCGACGGCATTCTTTTTACCGGCTCGCCTTCAAATGTCGAGCCGCATCATTACAATGGCGCCCCCAGCGTCGAAGGCACCCGGCACGACGTGTTTCGTGACCGGCTGACCCTGCCGTTGCTGCAGGCGGCGATTGCCGCCGGCGTGCCGGTGTTCTGCATTTGCCGTGGTTTCCAGGAGCTCAATGTGGCCCTGGGCGGAAGCTTGCACCAGCGTGTCCAGGAGCTGCCCGGCTATCTGGACCACCGCGAGCCGCAGGACGCCCCGCTCGAAGAACAGTACAGCCCGCGTCACCTGGTGACGGTCGAACCCGATGGGAAATTCGAGCGACTGGGGTTACCGCAGCAGTTCATGGTCAACTCGCTCCACAGCCAGGGCATCGACCGCCTGGCTGAGGGCTTGCGTGTCGAGGCATTGGCCCCGGACGGGTTGATCGAAGCAGTTTCCATGGAGGATGCGCCCGGCTTTGTGGTCGGAGTGCAGTGGCATCCGGAATGGCGTTATGCCGAAAACCCGGTTTCGTTGCGTCTTTTTCAGGCGTTCCGTGCAGCCTGTAATGCCTACGCCGGTGGTCAGCGCTACCGCGAGGCGAGCCTGTAACGCCTCGGGAGCGACGTTTGCGCCCAGGCCGATCCGGCAGATTCATTGAGTGCGGGCATCAATTGATGCCCTGAAAAACAATACCAATAGCGACGGCAACTACTCATGAGCGATTTCCAGGCAAGCCTGACCCCGAGTACGGCGGGGCAGGCTCGCGCAAGCGCCGGCACATCCGGAGCATCCAAGGGGCTGGCCAAGGGCCGGCTCGGACTGCTCGCCAGTATCGTGCTCGGCATCTCCACCATCGCCCCGGTGTACACCCTCACCGGCGCGCTGGGTCCAACGGTCCGCGAAGTCGGCGCGCACTTGCCGGCGGTGTTCATCGTCGGCTTCCTGCCGATGCTGCTGGTAGCCCTCGGCTATCGCGAGCTGAACGCGGCCGAACCGGACAGCGGCACCTCCTTTACCTGGTCGGCTCGCGCCTTTGGCCCGATGATCGGCTGGATCGGCGGCTGGGGCCTGGTTACGGCGACGACCATCGTGCTGTCCAACCTGGCCGGTGTGGCGGTGGACTTCTTCTATCTCTTCCTCGGGCAACTCACTGGCAGCCACGAGGTGGCTGCGCTCAGCGACAACCTGCTGATCAACGTCATCACCTGTTGCGTGTTCATCGCCATGGCGGTGTGGATCTGCTGTCGCGGCATCGGCACGACCATGGCGGTGCAGTACGGCCTGGTGGCGCTGCAATTGTTGGTGCTGATAGGTTTCGCCATCGCGGCGTTCGGCGGCTCGACCCCCGAGCAACCGCCGATGAACTTCCAGATGGACTGGTTCAACCCGTTCGGCGTCGAGTCCTTCTCGGCCTTTACCGCCGGCCTGTCGCTGTCTATCTTCATCTTCTGGGGTTGGGACGTATGCCTGACCATGAGCGAAGAGTCGGTGGGCAGCGATGAAGTGCCTGGCCGCGCCGCGACCCTGACCGTACTGCTGATCCTCGGCCTGTACCTGGTCACCGCTATCGCCACGCTGCAATTCGCCGGTATCAGTGAAGTAGGGCTTGGCCTGGGCAATCCACGGATCCAGGAAAACGTCTTCGCTCACCTCGCAGGTCCAGTCATGGGCCCGCTGGCAATCCTGATGTCTATCGCCGTGCTGGCGAGTACCGCCGCGTCGCTGCAATCGACCTTCGTCTCCCCGGCCCGCACTCTGCTCGCCATGGGCTACTACGGCGCCGTGCCAGAGCGCTTCGCGCGCATCTGCCCGCGCTCGCAGACTCCGCGTTATGCCACCATCTGCGCCGGCATCGCCGCCGGTGTGTTCTACGTGACCATGCGCACCTTGAGCGAAAACGTGCTGGCGGACACCATCACAGCCTTGGGCATGATGATCTGCTTCTACTATTCGCTGACGGCGTTCGCCTGTGTCTGGTACTTCCGCCACAGCCTGATGGACAGCGCGCGGCACTTCATGATGAGAGGCGTGTGCCCGTTGCTGGGCGGCGGGATTCTTTCGGTGATCTTCGTTCAGACCGCGATCGACAGCGCCTCGCCTTCGTTCGGCAGCGGTTCGCATGTGGGCGGGTTGGGGCTGGTGTTCGTGATCGCGATGATCATCCTGCTGCTGGGCATCGTCCTGATGCTGCTCTCGCGTCTGCGCGCGCCGGCGTTCTTCCTTGGCATGACGCTGCGCCGTCACGCAACCATCCCCAGCCGCCGCTGAGGCGGCCGGGGCGGCGAGGGCTCAAGCCAGCAGTTGCTTGAGCAGCTCGCCGTGGCGTTGTTGCTGGCTTTCGCGCTGCAGGCGATTGGCGCGGAACACCGCTTTCAAATCTTCCAGCGCCGTGGCGAAGTCGTCATTGATGATGACGTACTCGTATTCGTCGTAGTGCTTCATCTCGCTGACCGCTTCGCGCATCCGACCTTCGATGATTTCGTCACTGTCCTGGCCACGGTTGGTCAGGCGCTGACGCAGCGCCTGCTGGCTCGGCGGCAGGATGAAAATCGAGCGAGTGCCCGGCATCTGGTCGCGCACCTGTTGCGCACCTTGCCAATCGATTTCCAGGATCAGGTCATGGCCTTCATCAAGGGTCTGCTGCAGCGCACTGCGCGAGGTGCCGTAGCAGTTGCCGAAGACTTCGGCCTGCTCGAGGAAGTCGCCCTGAGCGTTCAGGCGGTCGAACTCGGCGCGGTCGACGAAGTGGTAGTTCACCCCGTCGTGTTCGCCCGGACGCATGGTCCGCGTGGTGTGCGAGACCGACACGCGAATGTGGTTCAGGTCGTCGGTCAGGGCCTTGACCAGGCTGGTCTTGCCGGCGCCGGACGGGGCCGAAATGATGTACAGGGTGCCGCTGCTGTGTTTCATGATGGGGGTGGCCTTACTCGATGTTCTGTACTTGTTCACGCATCTGCTCGATCAGAACCTTGAGGTTGACCGCCGATTGGGTGCTGCGTGGGTCGAAGGCTTTGGAGCCCAAGGTGTTGGCTTCGCGATTGAGCTCCTGCATCAGGAAGTCCAGGCGCCGGCCCGCTGCACCGCCGGACTTGAGCACCCGACGCACTTCGGTGACGTGCGTGCTGAGACGGTCGAGCTCCTCGGCGACATCGCTCTTCTGCGCCAGCAGGACCATTTCCTGTTCCAGGCGTTGCGGGTCGAGTTCGGCCTGCATGTCGCTGAAGCGGTCGAGGATCTTCTGCCGCTGGGCGGCGAGCATCTGCGGCACCAGCGCGCGCAGGGTGGTGACTTCCTGGCTCATGCTGTCCAGGCGCTCGTTGATCAGCCGGGCCAGTTCCGCGCCTTCGCGGTTACGGCCATTTTTCAGCTCCTGGAGCGCCGCGTCGAACAGCTCGATGGCTTCGACGTTCAAGGCTTGCGGGTCGTTGGCATCGGCGACCAGCACGCCGGGCCAGGCCAGCACTTCCAGGGGATTGAGCGGTGCTGGCTGCTTGATCAGGCTGGCCACGGTCTCGGCGGCGGCCACCAGTTGCGCGGCGCGCTCACGGTCCACCTGCAACGGCTTGCCGGCGTTTTCTTCGTTGAAGCGCAGGGTGCACTCGACCTTGCCGCGGGAAATCCCCTGGCGCAGCGACTCGCGGATGGCGCCTTCAAGATCGCGGAAGGCTTCCGGCAGGCGCAGGTGCGGCTCAAGGTAGCGATGGTTGACCGAGCGCAGTTCCCATATCAGGGTGCCTTGGGTCCCGGCTCGTTCGACACGAGCAAAGGCGGTCATGCTGTGCACCATGGGAAGTACCTCGCAGATAGATGAAGGGAAAGCCGACAGGCTGCAAAGGCGCAGGATTGTAACGCAGTGCGCTGCCGGCTCCCATAAACGGATGTGACAAACACTGCGCTGAACGCCGACAAAAACCTGTCGAAGCCTGATGTGCGCGGGGTTTGAGCCGTGCGACGGGCGGCGGGCGGGCCTTTCGCGCTCAGGCATGTCCAGTCGCGGCCTGGCGCTCTATAATGCTCGGCAGATTCGAACCCAGTACAGGTATCCCCTATGAAACGTCCAAGTGGTCGCGCTGCCGATCAGCTCCGCTCGATCCGCATCACCCGCAACTACACCAAGCACGCCGAAGGGTCGGTACTGGTTGAGTTTGGCGACACCAAAGTCGTCTGCACGGTCAGCGTCGAAAATGGTGTTCCACGCTTCCTGAAAGGCCAGGGCCAAGGCTGGCTGACCGCCGAGTACGGCATGCTGCCGCGCTCCACCGGTGAGCGTAACCAGCGCGAAGCCAGCCGTGGCAAACAGGGTGGCCGCACCCTCGAAATCCAGCGCCTGATCGGCCGCTCGCTGCGCGCCGCGCTGGACATGAGCAAGCTGGGCGACATCACCCTGTACGTCGACTGCGACGTGATCCAGGCTGACGGCGGCACCCGCACCGCGTCCATCACCGGCGCCATGGTTGCCCTGGTCGATGCGCTGCGTGTGGTCAAGAAACGTGGCGGCCTGAAAGGCGGCGACCCGCTCAAGCACATGATCGCTGCCGTTTCGGTGGGCATGTACCAGGGCGAGCCGGTCCTGGACCTGGATTACCTCGAAGACTCCGCTGCCGAAACCGACCTGAATGTGGTCATGACCAGCGCTGGCGGTTTCATCGAAGTCCAGGGCACCGCTGAAGGCGCGCCGTTCCAGCCACAGGAACTCAACGCCATGCTGGAGCTGGCGCAGAAAGGCATGACCGATCTGTTCGAGCTGCAAAAGGTGTCGCTGGCTGACTGAGCCATCGCCCAATAAAAAAGCCGACCCAAGGGTCGGCTTTTTTGTGGCTGGCGATCAGATCGTCAGCGTCCAGTCGTAGTCCACGATCAGCGGCGCGTGTTGCGAGAAGCGCGGCTGGCGCGGCAGGCGTGCGCTTCGTACGAAGCGGCGCAGGCCGGGGGTCAGCAACTGGTAGTCGAAGCGATAGCCCAGGTTGAGCATCTCGGCTTGTTCGTTATCTGGCCACCAGCTGTACTGGTCGCCTTCGCGGCTGACTTCGCGCAGGGCATCGACATAGCCCATGTTGCCGACGATCTCGTCCATCCACGCGCGTTCCGGGGCGAGGAAGCCTGGCGACTGCTGACTGTCGCGCCAGTTCTTGATGTCGAGCTTCTGCTGCGCCACGTACAGCGAGCCGCAATAGATGTATTCGCGGCGTTTGCGCCGTTGCTTGTCCAGGTACTTGGCGAAGTCGTCCATCAACTTGAACTTCTGGTTCAGGTCTTCATCGCCGTTCTGCCCGGAAGGCAGCAACAAGGTTGCAATACTGACTTTGTCGAAATCGGCCTGCAGGTAACGTCCGTAGCGGTCGGCTGTCTCGAAGCCCAGGCCGCTGATGACTGCCTTGGGCTGCAACCGCGAATAAAGTGCCACGCCGCCTTGGGCGGGTACTTCTGCGTCGCAGGCATAAAGGAAGTAGCCATCTAGCTGAAAAGCCGGGTCGTCGAGTTCAAAGGCCGAGGCGCGGGTATCCTGAAGGCAGATGACGTCGGCATTCTGAGCTTGCAGCCAGCTGAGCAAACCACGCTCGACCGCAGCCTGAATGCCATTAACGTTCACACTGATGATCCGCATAAATGGCCCCAAAAATCACGTGCGTGTATGATACCCGAGCTCTACTCAATTAGCTAAATCCGTGGTAATCCGGGACTCTTCATGCAGCCGTATCAGCGCGACTTCATTCGTTTTGCCATCGATCGCGGGGTTCTGCGCTTCGGTGAGTTCACTCTCAAGTCGGGTCGTACCAGCCCGTATTTCTTCAATGCCGGCTTGTTCAACAGTGGCTCGGCCCTGGCCCAGCTCGGACGTTTCTATGCGGCGGCGATCGTCGACAGCAAGATCCCGTTCGATGTTCTGTTCGGCCCGGCCTACAAGGGTATCCCCCTTGCCGCGGCGACCGCGGTGGCCCTGGCCGAGCAGCACCAGCTTGACGTGCCGTGGTGCTTCAACCGCAAGGAAGCCAAGGACCACGGCGAAGGCGGCAGCCTGGTGGGCGCGGCGCTGACGGGCGAGGTGCTGATCATCGACGACGTGATCACCGCAGGTACCGCGATCCGCGAAGTCATGCAGATCATCCAGGGCCAGCAGGCCAAGGCCGCTGGGGTGCTGATCGCGTTGAACCGCCAGGAGCGCGGCAACGGCGAGCTGTCGGCGATCCAGGAAGTGGAACGCGACTTCGGCATTCCGGTGGTCAGCATCGTTTCCCTGACTCAGGTCCTTGAGTTCCTTGCCGACGATCCGGCGCTCAAGCAGCACCTGCCGGCAGTGGAAGCCTACCGCGCCCAATTCGGCGTCTGAAATGAAAACGGGCCGCTTCAAGCGGCCCGTTTTCATTTGGCTCAGTCTTTTCCGTAGTTCGGCGAGCGGGGGCCGTAGAGGATGCCGCCGTTCTTGTACGGCGTCAGCAGACGGGCACCGGTGATCCCGGCAATCGGGTAGCCGGCATCGTCCTGCACGCTGCTGATGATCTGATTGACCGCAGCGGTGATCAGCAGGCCGATAATCCCGCCTCCGCTGTTGTTCTGATTCTCCTGGCTCGAGGCCGTGGCCGCACCGGTCCACAGGGTCTTGCCGCTGCGCAGGTCGACCAGGCTGGCCTTGGCCGTCACGATGGTTGCGCTGCTGATGACCATGTAACGCGTGCCATAGTCACTCACGGTGACATACAGCGCCGCGTCCGCACCGAAGATGTCGTGCAGCTTGTTGGTGGGCAACTGGTGGATGTCGCTGGGCGTGGTCATGCCGTTCTGACGGAAGGTCTCATCAACCAGCGCCACCGGCAGCACGTAATACCCGGCTTCGGCCAGCGGATAGGTCACGTTCGACAGCATGCTGTAGGTCGCCTTCACATCCGGCGACTCGTTCAGCGGCGGCAGGATGAGAATCGAGCGCGGGTTGGCCTGCTTGTATTCCGAGTAATCGACGCTCTTTTGCTGGTGAGCGCAGCCGGCGAACAGCGCGAGGATGCAGGCGCTCGCCGCCAGTTTGAACAGACGCTGGATCATTGTTTGGCCACTCCCTGGCGTGCGTTTTTCAGCAGAAAGTCCATGTAGGCCGCCGATTCAGGGAACAGCGCTTTCTCGGTCTGGAACTGCTGGACCATCTGATCATCCTTGCCGAGGCTCGAATACAGCAGGCCAAGCTGGGCGTGGTAGCCCGGAGGAACGGCGCCGTTCTTGGCGCGAATTTTCTGCAGATCACCTTCCAGTGCTTCGACCTGCGCTTCTTTCGACTCGCCCTTGAAGTACTGATAGACCTGCGGTTGGTAGCCTTCCCACTGATACAGGGTTTTCGGCCCGGTGCAGCCGGACAGCAGGATGCTGCCCAGCAGAACGCCGGCGACTGCGCGCCAGCTCAGGGTTGCCGTACTCATTACGGTTCGTCCTTGTGCGTAGAGTCTTTAAGGGGTGACAGGTTTCCAGGCGCCGCTTTCCACGGCGTCGACCAGCTTGTTCACGGCTTCGCGCATGGCCAGGTCGAGCACCTTGCCATTGAGCGTCGAGTCGTAGCTGGCAGTACCGCCGAAACCGATGATTTCGCGGTTGGACAGGGCGTACTCGCCCGCGCCCTGGCTGGAATAGACCACTTCGGAGGTGCTGATGTTGACGATGTTCAGCGCAACCTTGGCGTAGGCGATCTGGGTCTTGCCGCGACCGAGGATGCCGAAGAGCTGATGGTCGCCGACTTCCTTGCGACCGAATTCGGTCACATCACCGGTCACCACGTAATCCGCACCTTTCAGACGCTGGGCCTGGCCTTTGATAGCCGCTTCCTGCTGGATCTCGCTCATGTTGTCGCGGTCCAGCACGTTGAAGCGATTGGTCTGCTGCAGGTGGGTGATGAGGATGGTCTTCGCCTGACCGCCGAGACGGTCGATGCCGTCGGAGAAGATGCCGCGCATGTAGCTGGAGCGGTTGTCGAACTTGCCGACCGCGATAGGCGCACGCACACCGCTATAGGGGCGGCTGACGCTTTCGACCTGCTGCACGGCGACCGCTCTGGATGTTTCTGTTGCACAACCTGCCAACGACCCGAAAGCGATGGCGGCTGCCAGCACGAGTCCATGTGAAGCATATTTCACGCTGTTTCTCCCAAATAAACACAGAAAACGGTTCAAGCGATCATGAAAAAGCCCGCCTGGTAGCGGGCTTCTCATTGAAAGGTATTACTGACGCGGCTTGCGATTGGTGATCAGGGTGCCCACGCCGCTGTCGGTGAAGATTTCCAGCAGAACGGCGTTCGGTACGCGACCGTCGATGATGTGCGAGCTGTGCACGCCGCCCTGGACCGCTTCCAGTGCGCAACGGATCTTCGGCAGCATGCCGCCGTAGATGGTGCCGTCGGCGATCAGGCTATCGACCTGCTCGGTGCTCAGGCCGGTCAACACGGTGCCTTGCTTGTCCATCAGGCCGGCGATGTTGGTCAGCAACATCAGCTTCTCGGCTTTCAGGGCCTCGGCGACCTTGCCGGCAACCAGGTCGGCGTTGATGTTGTAGGACTCGCCATTCGGGCCCACGCCGATGGGCGCGATGACCGGGATGAAGTCACCCTTGACCAGCATGTTCAGCAGGTCGGTGTTAACGCCAACGACTTCGCCGACGTGGCCGATGTCGATGATTTCCGGCGTGGTCATTTCCGGGGTCTGACGGGTGACGGTGAGCTTTTTCGCACGGATCAGCTCAGCGTCCTTGCCGGTCAGGCCGATGGCGCTGCCGCCGTGACGGTTGATCAGGTTGACGATGTCCTTGTTCACCTGGCCGCCGAGAACCATCTCCACCACGTCCATGGTCTGGGCGTCGGTGACGCGCATGCCATCGACGAAACGGCTTTCGATCGACAGGCGCTTGAGCAGGTCACCGATCTGCGGGCCACCACCGTGGACGACCACCGGGTTGATGCCGACGGCCTTCATCAGGACCACGTCGCGCGCGAAGCCGGTTTTCAGCTCCTCGCTTTCCATCGCGTTGCCGCCGTACTTGATCACCAGGGTCTTGCCGACAAAGCGTCGGATGTAAGGCAGCGCTTCGGACAGTACCTGGGCGACATGGGTAGCGGCATCGCGATCGAGGGTCATGCAGGGCTCCAGTTGGAACAAGTGGTTCGGTCAGAACGGTAGTTGCAGGTCAGGGGCAACGCGCTTGAGTTGCGCGTGGAATATAGCCTTGATTCGCTGCAGTTCGGCTTCGTTGTCGGCCTCGAAACGCAGCACCAGTACCGGTGTGGTATTGGACGCGCGGACCAGGCCCCAGCCGTGGGGATAATCGACTCTCACACCGTCGATGGTGGTCAGGTCGGCTTTGCCCCAGTCGGCGTCGCGTTGCAGTGCATCAATGATGGCGAATTTACTCTCGTCGGTCACATCAATGTTGATTTCCGGTGTGGAAATATCATTCGGGAAGCCTGCGAACAGGGTTTCGGCGTCCAGTGCGGACTTGCTGAGGATCTCCAGCAAACGCGCGGCACTGTAGATGCCGTCGTCGAAACCGAACCAGCGTTCCTTGATGAAGATGTGCCCGCTCATCTCACCGGCGAGCAGTGCGCCGGTTTCCTTCATTTTCTTCTTGATCAGCGAGTGGCCGGTCTTCCACATCCGCGAGCGGCCGCCGTATTCGGCGATCAGCGGGGTCAGGCGGCGGGTGCATTTGACGTCGAAGATGATCTCGGCGCCGGGGTTGCGGGCCAGTACGTCCTGGGCGAAAAGCATCAGCAGGCGGTCCGGGTAGACGATGCTGCCGGTGTTGGTCACCACGCCGACGCGGTCGCCGTCGCCGTCGAAGGCCAGGCCGAGGTCGGCGCCGGTTTCCTTGACCTTGGCAATCAGGTCCACCAGGTTTTCCGGTTTGCCCGGGTCCGGGTGATGGTTGGGGAAGTTGCCGTCGACCTCGCAGAACAGCGGGATGACCTCGCAGTTCAGCGCTTCGATCAGTTGCGGGGCGTTGACGCCGGCGGCGCCGTTACCGCAGTCCACTACCACTTTCAGGCGCTTGGCGAGCTTGATGTCACCGACGATTTGCTGGTGGTAGCGAGGAAGGATGTCGACTTTTTCGACCTTGCCTTCACCGCGGCTCAGGTCGTTGGTTTTCAGTCGGGTCAGCAGCGCCTGGATCTGTTCGTTGGCCAGGGTGTCGCCGGCGATGACGATCTTGAAACCGTTGTAGTTCGGCGGGTTGTGGCTGCCGGTGAGCATCACGCCGGATTTGCCGGCGAGCACGTTGGCGGCGTAGTACAGCGCGGGTGTCGGCACCAGGCCGACATCGCTGACCTGGCAACCGGCATCGAGCAGCCCCTGGATCAGCCGTTCCACCAGCATCGGTCCGGACAGGCGGCCGTCGCGGCCAACCGACACGTTCGGTTCCCCCTGGGCCAGGCTCTGTGCACCGATGGCGCGTCCAATCCAATAAGCCGTTTCGGCGTGCAGGGTATCTCCCACGACACCACGGATATCGTAGGCGCGGAAAATGCTGTCAGGCAGTGCGGGGATCAGTTGGGCCATATCGTTCATCACGGAACTCCAGTCTCGATGGCTTTCGGGCGTGTGGAACGCTTGGACGGCCATTTTGCCGGAGAGTTCGCCCCCGGCATGGATCCGGGGGCGATCAGGGGATCATTGGCTACCGGAGTGACCGAAGCCGCCAGCACCGCGTTGGCTCTCGTCGAAGGCCTCGACGATGTCGAAATGAGCCTGTACCACCGGCACCAGGACGAGTTGCGCGATGCGCTCGCCGACGGTGATGGTGAAGGCGTTCTGGCCGCGGTTCCAGCAGGAGACCATCAGTTCGCCCTGGTAGTCGGAATCGATCAGACCGACCAGGTTGCCCAGCACGATGCCGTGTTTGTGGCCGAGGCCCGAGCGCGGCAGGATCAGCGCCGCCAGGCCCGGGTCGCCGATGTAAATCGACAGGCCGGTGGGGATCAGCAGGGTCTGGCCCGGCTCCAGGACAGTGTCTTCCTTGAGCATGGCGCGCAGGTCGAGACCGGCCGAGCCTGGGGTGGCGTACTGCGGCAGCGGGAATTCGCCGCCGATGCGTGGATCGAGAATCTTGGCTTGCAGAGCGTGCATTTGGGTCAAACCTGGTTGAGGCGTTCGGCGATGAAGGCGACCAACTGGCGGGCGATCTTGCCCTTGCTGGTCTGCGCGAACAGGGTTTCATGGAGCTGCCGGTCGATCACGCTGCAGGCGTTTTCCTCGCTGTTGAAGCCAATGCTGGGGTTGGCCACGTCATTGGCGACGATCAGGTCGAGGTTCTTGTCCTTGAGCTTGCGTGCGGCGTAATCGAGCAGGTGTTCGGTCTCGGCGGCGAAGCCAACGCTGAACGGACGGTCCGGACGGGTGGCAATGGTGGCCAGGATGTCCGGGTTGCGCACCATCTGCAGCAGCAGGCCGTCACCGGTCGTAGGGTCTTTCTTGAGTTTTTGCGGGGCGACGACTTCCGGACGGTAGTCGGCGACTGCGGCCGAAGCGATGAACAGGTCGCAGGGAATCGCCGCTTCGCAGGCCGCGAGCATGTCGCGGGCGCTGACCACATCGATCCGGGTGACCCGGTCAGGCGTCGGCAGGTGCACCGGGCCGGTGACCAGGGTCACCCGTGCGCCGGCTTCGGCCGCGGCTTCGGCGAGGGCGAAGCCCATCTTGCCGGAGCTGTGGTTGGTGATGTAGCGCACCGGGTCGATGTTTTCCTGGGTCGGGCCGGCGGTGATCAGCACATGCTTGCCGGTCAGCGACTGGCGCTGGAAGCACTCGGCGGCGGACCAGGCCAGGTCGCTGGCCTCGAGCATGCGGCCCAGGCCGACGTCGCCGCAGGCCTGGCTGCCCGAGGCCGGGCCGAAGACCTGGATCGAGCGGCTTTGCAGGGTTTCGAGGTTGGCCTGGGTGGCCGGGTCGCGCCACATGGCCTGGTTCATGGCCGGGGCCACGGCGACCGTGGCGTCGGTGGCCAGCACCAGGGTGGTCAGCAGATCGTCGGCCACGCCTTGGGCCAGGCGAGCGATGAGATCGGCGGTGGCTGGTGCAATCAGCACCAGATCGGCCCACTTGGCCAGTTCGATGTGGCCCATCGCCGCTTCGGCAGCCGGATCCAATAGGTCCATGTGCACGGGGTGCCCGGAGAGGGCTTGCATGGTCAGGGGGGTGATGAATTCAGCACCGCCACGGGTCATGACCACGCGCACCTGGGCGCCGTGTTCCAGAAGTCGGCGAACCAGCTCGGCGCTCTTGTAGGCGGCGATGCCGCCGCCGACGCCGAGAACGATGCGTTTCCGATACAGCCGCTGCATAGGCCTGCCTTTTTCCGATGAGGGTTTGCGCGCAACGCCAACGCCTCCCCAGGCCGGATCGCTGCGCAAAAAGTGGCCGCTAAGATAGCACAGGGCTGCTCCCTGCAAGAGCGCCGGGAGCAGTAACGGACAGACAGAGGGAAATTGTCATGAGTATCAGGGACTGGCCTGTGTTGGAACGACCACGGGAAAAGCTGTTGGGACAAGGCGCGGCTAGCCTCTCCGATGCGGAGTTGCTGGCTATTTTTCTGCGGACGGGAGTGCGGGGACGCAGTGCGGTGGACCTGGCCCGGGACCTGTTGAACCGCTTCGGCGGGCTGCGGGGTTTGCTGGAGGCGGACCAACCGTGCTTCAACAAGCAACTGGGGCTGGGGCCGGCCAAGTACGCCCAGTTACAGGCGGTGATGGAAATGGCGCGGCGTCATCTGGGCGAGCACCTCAGTCGCAGTTCGGCACTGGAAAACCCGGCGGGTGTTCGGGCCTATCTCCAGGCGCAATTGAGGCACGAGCAGCATGAGGTGTTCGGCTGCCTTTTTCTCGATACCAAGCACCGTCCGCTGGGGTTCGAGGCACTGTTTCAAGGCTCGATCGACAGCGCCAACGTCTATCCGCGGCAGGTGCTCAAGCGAGCTCTGGCGCGCAATGCGGCGGCATTGATCCTGTGTCACAACCATCCTTCCGGGAACCCCGAGCCGAGTCAGGCCGACATTCGCCTGACCCATCGGCTCAAGGAAGCGCTGGAAATGATCGATGTGCGCGTGCTCGACCACTTCATCATCGGCGACGGCGAACCGCTGTCGATGCGCGAGCACGGCTGCTTCTTCAACGATCCACCTTGACCCCGGAAAAGTCCTGACGACCGAACGGGCTGACCTTGTAGCCTTCCACGCCGCTACGCATCAGCACCGCGGCGGTGGGGTGCGCCAGCGGCAGCCACAGCGCCTGTTGCTGGATCTGCGCCTGGGCCTGCTGGTAAAGCCGGCTGCGCACGCTCTGGTCGCTGGTGGTCTTGCCGGCACTGATCAACTGATCCAGGCGCGGGTCGCAATAGCGGGCAAAGTTGGTCCCGGACGTGACTGCCGCACAGGAGAATTGCGGGCTGAGGAAGTTGTCCGGGTCGCCGTTGTCACCGGCCCAGCCCATGAACAGCAAATCATGTTCGCCGGCCTTGGCCCGACGAATCAGCTCGCCCCACTCGATCACGCGGATTTCGGCCTTGATGCCGATCTTCGCCAGGTCCGCTTGCAGCAATTGCGCGCCCAGGCTCGGGTTGGGGTTGAGCAGGCTGCCCGACGGGCGGGTCCAGATGGTGGTGCTGAAGCCGTCGGGCAGGCCGGCTTTCTTCAACAGCTCCTGGGCTTTGGCGAGGTCCGTCGGGTAGCCAGGCAGCGTTTTGTCGTAGCTCCAGGTGTTCGGCGGGAATGGCCCGTTGGCCGCCACGGCGGTGCCTTCGAACACGGCCTTGAGGTAGCTGTCCTTGTCGAAGGCGAGGTTGATTGCCTGGCGTACTTCGGGCTTGTCCAGCGGCGGATGCTGGCTGTTGATGGCGACGAAGGCGGTCATGAAGGCTTCGGTTTTTTCGACCTTCAGGGTCGCATCGCCAGCCGCCGCGGCGATGTCCAGCGGCTTGGGCGAGAGGGCGATCTGGCATTCGTTGCGCCGCAATTTTTGCAGGCGCACGTTGGCGTCCGGGGTAATAGCGAAGATCAGCGGGTCGACGGTGGGCTTGCCGGCGAAATAGTCCGGGTTGGCCTTGTAGCGGATGCTGGCGTCTTTCTGGAAACGGGTGAAGACGAAGGGCCCGGTGCCGATCGGCTGGCTGTTGAGCTTCTCCGGGGTACCGGCCTTGAGCAGCTGATCGGCGTATTCGGCCGGGTAGATCGAGGCGAAGCCCATGCTCAGTGTGGCGAGGAAGGTCGCGTCCGGGTGGCTCAGGGTGAAGCGCACGCTCAGCGGGTCCGGTGCCTCGACCTGCTTGATCAGGTCAGGCAGTTGCAGCGACTGGGCGTGAGGAAAACCACTCTGGGCGATCTTGTGCCACGAGTGCGCGGGGTAGAGCATGCGCTGGAAGCTGAACAGCACGTCGTCGGCGTTCAGGCTGCGGCTGGGCTTGAAGTACGCGGTGGTGTGGAATTTCACTTCCGGGCGCAGCTTGAACTCGTAGACCAGGCCATCGGGGGAGACGGTCCAGCTTTCGGCCAGGCTCGGTACGACCTTGCCGGCGGCCGCATCGAACTCCACCAGGCGGTTCATCAGCACGTCGGCGGAGGCGTTGGTGGTGGTCAGCGCGTTGTACTGGACCACATCGAATCCTTCCGGACTGGCCTCGGTGCACACGCTGAGGGCGGCGGCCTGTGCCGCGGCGGGGCCGAGCAGGGCGGCGAACAACAGGGGTAGAACGGCGGGACGCATAGGAATTCCTCAGGCTGAACGATGGCCCATCTGCCTGTGCAGTTTGGAAAAGTCCTACCCTAGTGCGCTGGATTACAAACGCCAACTGATTTTTCAGCAGTTTCGCGACGAGCGGTTGTCTGCCCCGCAGGCCCTGTACCTTGCAGGACGGGCCCGGGAGCGGGGAGGGCAATTCACATCTTGTGTTGTTGTGCTCTGGTGTTTCTGGTATAAAGCAGCGCTCTTTTCTAGGGGCCCGGTGTGTAGCATCCTCGGGTGTAGCCGGTAAGACCCCGAAGAATCACGGCGCCTGGCGCCAAAGACTGAGAGATTAAGCGGCCAACCCATGCCGGGTTGGGCATGTGGTTTTAGAGGGCTGAGGCATGTCGAGAGTCTGTCAAGTTACTGGTAAGGGTCCAGTAACCGGGAACAATATTTCCCACGCAAACAACAAAACCCGTCGTCGTTTCCTGCCGAACCTGCAGCATCATCGCTTCTGGGTCGAGTCCGAGAAGCGTTTCGTGCGTCTGCGCGTTTCCGCCAAGGGCATGCGTATCATCGACAAGCGCGGCATTGACGTCGTTCTGGTCGAAATTCGCCGTAACGGCATCAAGGTTTAAGGGAGAAAGTCATGCGTGAATTGATCCGTTTGGTGTCGAGCGCTGGTACTGGCCACTTCTACACCACCGACAAGAACAAACGCACTACTCCGGACAAGATCGAGATCAAGAAATACGATCCGGTCGTCCGTAAGCACGTGACGTACAAGGAAGCCAAGATCAAGTAATTGGTCTGGTTTTCAGAAAAAGCCCGTATCTCCGGATACGGGCTTTTTTTATGGTCAGCAAAAAAACGCCCGGCGCAGTGCCGGGCGTTTTTCATTTCAGGGTGCTCAACCGAAATTGAAACCTTCGATCAGGCAGTTGCCACCGGTGATGATATGGATACGGCCGAGATCGTAGTCCAGGGTGGTCGCTTCTCCCGGGGCAACGATGCGAGTGCGGCCGGTCAGTTCGCCGATCTGTGCCTTGGTGCTCTTGGCGTAGGCGGTGCCGATCAGATCGTTGAGCACTACCAGAACTTCTTCATTGGTCATGACGCGTCTTCCTTGTAGGGTCGATGTCCGGGTGGACCGCGTCATGCTCCTCTCCCCTCAGGTGTGCCCGGCGGTAGTTATCTATTTCTGCTCGAACATCACGTAGATCTTGCGGCACGGCTCGAGCACTTCCCAGGTGCCTTTGAAGCCGGCGGGAATCACGAAGCGATCACCGGCCCGCAGCGTCTTGGCCTGGCCCTGTTCGTCGCGCAGGACCGAGACGCCATAAACGATTTCGCAGTATTCGTGTTCGGTGTAGTTGACGGTCCATTGCCCCTCCGCACCTTCCCACACGCCAGCAGCAAATTGGCCACACGGGCTGGCGTAGTGGTTGTAGACCGCCTGCTCAGGGTCGCCCTTGAGCACCTTTTCGGCGGCGGGGCGGTAGCGTTCGACTTCGGTCAGGGCGTGGGAAAAATCGACAATCTGCTGGATATTCATGAAGCGGCTCGCCTTATTGTTAAATAAATTGAACATCACTAAGCATTTATCGGCAAAGTGTCAAATATATTGATAATTCGTGTGTCAGTAGTTTAGGGTGTCGAATGCTGTAGAGCGATGACCGCTCCAGCAGAATTTTCCGACAGCGTCGCCGACCTCACGTGCCGCGCTGCATCTCTACAACAGGAGGAGTTTGGTATGACCACCCTGACGCGTGCGGACTGGGAACAACGTGCCCAGCAACTGAAGATCGAAGGCCGTGCTTTCATCAATGGTGAATACACCGCCGCTGTCTCGAACGCGACGTTCGAGTGCTCCAGCCCGGTCGACGGACGCCTCCTGGCGCACATCGCCAGCTGCGATGAAGCCGATGCCCAGCGCGCCGTGGAAAACGCCCGCGCCACCTTCAACTCCGGTGTCTGGTCGCGCATGGCGCCGGCCAAGCGCAAGGCCACCCTGATCCGCTTCGCCAACCTGCTCAAGCAGAACGTGGAAGAGCTGGCGCTGCTGGAAACCCTGGACATGGGCAAGCCGATCGGCGATTCGTCGACCATCGACATCCCGGCCGCCGCCAACGCGCTGGCCTGGAACGGCGAAGCCATCGACAAGGTATACGACGAAGTCGCGCCGACCGCGCATGACCAGCTTGGCCTGGTGACCCGTGAGCCCGTGGGCGTTGTCGCCGCCATCGTGCCGTGGAACTTCCCGCTGCTGATGGCCTGCTGGAAACTCGGCCCGGCCCTGGCCACCGGTAACTCGGTGATCCTCAAGCCGTCCGAAAAATCCCCGCTGACTGCCATCCGCATCGCCCAACTGGCGGTAGATGCCGGTATCCCGGCTGGCGTGCTGAACGTGCTGCCAGGCTTCGGTCACACCGTCGGCAAGGCCCTGGCCCTGCACATGGACGTCGATACCCTGGTGTTCACCGGTTCGACCAAGATCGCCAAGCAACTGATGATTTACGCTGGCGAATCGAACATGAAGCGCGTCTGGATGGAAGCCGGCGGCAAGAGCCCGAACATCGTCTTCGCTGACGCCCCGGACCTGAAAGCTGCTGCTGAAGCTGCCGCCAGCGCCATCGCATTCAACCAGGGCGAAGTCTGCACCGCCGGCTCGCGCCTGCTGGTGGAGCGTTCGATCAAGGACCAGTTCCTGCCGATGGTGCTGGAAGCGCTGAAGGCCTGGAAACCGGGCAACCCACTGGACCCGGCGACTACCGTCGGCGCGCTGGTGGACACCCAGCAGATGAACACCGTGCTCGGCTACATCGAATCGGCCCACGCCGACGGCGCCAAGCTGGTGGCGGGCGGCAAGCGCATCCTTGAAGAAACCGGCGGCACTTATGTCGAGCCGACCATCTTCGATGGCGTGAACAACGCCATGCGTATCGCCAAGGAAGAGATCTTCGGCCCAGTGCTGTCGGTCATCACCTTCGACACCGTCGAGGAAGCCATCGCCATCGCCAACGACACCCAGTATGGCCTGGCCGCCGGTGTGTGGACCGCGAACATCACCAAGGCCCACCAGACCGCCAAGGCGCTGCGCGCCGGCAGCGTCTGGGTCAACCAGTACGACGGTGGCGACATGACCGCGCCGTTCGGTGGCTTCAAGCAGTCGGGCAACGGCCGCGACAAGTCGCTGCACGCGCTGGAAAAGTACACCGAGCTGAAAGCCACCTGGATCAAGCTGTAACAGCACAGGCGCGGCCTTGAGCCGCGCCCGTCCGATCCGGTCGCACAGCCGGGCCTGCCGCAAAGCAGGCCCGGCTGTGTCGTCTGTGCCGTCTGAAAATCTACGAGGAGGGTGAAATGCGTTGGGGGACTTACTTCGCCGTGTTGGCGGCGGTGCTCAGCGTCGGCCTGGCGCTGGGCGTCAGCATGCCGCTGGTGTCCTTGCGCCTGGAAAGCTGGGGCTACGGCAGCTTCGCCATCGGCGTGATGGCGGCGATGCCGGCCATTGGTGTGCTGCTGGGTGCCAGCCTGTCCAGCCGGTTGGCGGCCTACTTCGGCACGCCGGGGCTGATGCGCTTGTGCCTGTGGGCCGGCGCGCTGTCGATCGGTGCGCTGGGGCTGTTGCCCAGCTATCCGGTGTGGCTGGTGCTGCGCCTGCTGATCGGCGTGGTGCTGACCATCGTGTTCATTCTCGGCGAAAGCTGGATCAACCAGTTGGTGGTGGAGCAATGGCGCGGGCGCCTGGTGGCGCTGTACGGCAGCAGTTATGCCTTGAGCCAGCTCGCCGGGCCGCTGCTGCTTGGCGTGGTCGGTTCTGAGAATGACCTGGGCTTCTGGATCGGCGTCGGCCTGCTGCTGGTGTCGCCGCTGTTGCTGTTCGGGCGTAGTGGCGCGCCGAGTACCGAGGCCGGCGCGGTAACGTTCCGCGACCTGTTCGGCTTCTGCCGCAACCTGCCGGTGATCGCCTGGGCCATCGCCCTGTTCGCCGCGTTCGAGGCGATGATTCTGACGCTGTTGCCGGTGTACTGCCTGCAACAGGGTTTCACCGCCGAGGTCGCGCTGTTCATGGTCAGCACCGTGGTGGTGGGCGACGCCGTGCTGCAACTGCCGATCGGCGCGCTGGCCGACCGCATCTCCCGGCGCACCTTGTTCAGTGGCTGCGCGTTGACCCTGGCGTTGTCCAGCATCGCCATTCCGCTGCTGTTGCAGACGCCGCTGATCTGGCCGGTTTGGGTGTTGTTCGGCGCCAGCGCCGGCGGCTTGTTCACCCTGTCGCTGATCCTGATCGGCGAGCGCTTCCGCGACGATGCGCTGGTGCGCGCCAACGCCCATGTGGCGCAGCTCTGGGGCATTGGTTGCCTGATCGGGCCGCTGGCCGCGGGGGCGGGCAGCCAGTGGGTCAGCGGTCATGCGTTGCCGTGGTTCATGGCCATCGGCGCGTTGGGCCTGGTGCTGTTGTCGCGTCGGCCCAATGCGTTCGAGCCGGCTACCGCCTCCGACTGACTTGCAACACAGCTCGCTTTTCCAAAGCGCAGCCATTTCATCCATTTAACAGGGAATTTTCCTATATACCCGCCGCTGACCAGCATTCAGGATCCTCGCGGAATTTCTTCCTCAAGGATCCCATGCCCAGCGGCCACCACCTGTGTGGTCCTGCTCATGGTGGAACCTGTCCACATGTGATCCGGCGCTGAATCTGGCGTTGGGCGCGTAGTTACAGGGAGCACTGCATGCCCGCCCAATCCGACCTGCGCTTCACCTTTACTGCCGGTCCCGACGACTTCGAGGTCGTCGAATTCCACCTCACCGAAGGTCTTTCCGAGACCTTCCGCCTCGACGTAGACCTGAGCTGCGCCAACCCTGCCGTCGACTTCGGCCAGGTCCTCGACCGTCCGGCGCTGCTCACCCTCTGGCAAGGCGGCCAGCCCGTGCGCTATGTGCACGGATCGGTCAGCTCGTTCCAGCAAGGCGCGACAGGCTTTCGCCGCACCCGCTACCGCGCCATCGTCGAGCCGCGCCTGGCCCGCCTGCGACTGGCTTCGGACTGGCGCATTTTCCAGACTCTCACCGTGCCCGATATCGCCACCGCGATGCTCAAGAAGCACGCCCTCGCCCTGGACTATGAACAACGCATCACCAACACCCATGAAACGCGGGAATATTGCGTACAGGCCGGCGACACCGACTACCACTTCGTCGAACGCATCATGCGCGAGGAAGGCTTTTTCTACGGTTTCCTGCACAGCGCCGAAGGCCACCGCCTGGTCCATTGCGACCGACTGTGGATCTTCGGCAAACAGCCCGGCCCGCCGGTTGAATACAACCCCAGGCCCGGCGGCGACCGGCCGGGCCCGGCGCTGCACACCTTCACCTACACCGAGAACGTGCGCAGTGCCCGCCAGACCCAGCGCGACTACAGCTTCAAGAACCCGCTGTACAACCAGCAAACCCGGCGCGAAGCCACTGACCTGGCGCACCAGGCCAAGAACTACGAGCGTTACGACTATCCCGGCCGTTACAAAGGCGAATCTGGCGAAGCCTTCACCCGCGACCGTCTGCGTGGACTGCGCGGCGAGGCCTGTCAGGTCATCACCGAAGGTGACGACGCGCGGCTGGTGCCGGGCATCTATTTCGACCTCGTCGGCCACCCGCGCGAAGACCTGAACCGCGGCTGGCGCCCAATCCGCCTGGAGCACCACGGCAAACAATACGTCAGCCAAGGCGAGGACAGCGCCGACGCCACCCAGGGCACCCACTACAACTGCACCGCCACCCTGGTGCCGGACGATGCCGAATGGCGCGCCGAGGCCTTGCCCAAACCACGCATCGATGGCCCGCAGCCGGCAAAGGTGGTCGGCCCGCCCGGAGAGGAAATCTACTGCGACGAATTCGGCCGGGTGAAGGTGCAGTTCCCGTGGGACCGCGAGGGTAACGAGGACGAACACAGCTCCTGCTGGATCCGCGTCTCGCAGAACATCGCCGGCGCACTTTGGGGCCATATGGCGATTCCGCGTATTGGCCAGGAAGTGATCGTCAGCAACTTCGACGGCGACCCGGACCAACCGGTTATCACCGGCCGAGGCTTCAACGCCCTGCAGCGCCCGCCCTACGAACTGCCGAAGCACAAAACGCGGATGACCCTGAAGAGCCAGACCCACAAGGGAAATGGCTTTAACGAGCTGCGTTTCGAGGATGAGGCGGGGCAGGAAGAGGTATTCATCCATGCGCAGAAGGACCAGAACAATGTGGTCAGGAATGACGAGACCACCTTCGTCGGCCATGACCGCAGCGAGCAGGTCGAGAACGACGAAACCCTGACCATCGGCCACGACCGCAAGGACACCGTGGGCAATCACGAGCAGGTGGTCATTGGCGTGAACCGGCGGCATCAGATCGGCCAGGACGACGAACTGAGCATTGGTCGCCATCACACCATCACCACGGGCCAGGACCGTACCGAACAGGTCGGCAATGACCGCTTGGACAAGACCGCGGCGAATCAGCGGGTGGAGATTGGCGGGCATCTGGACCAGCAGGTGCAAGGGGATGTCACGGTGAAGGCCGGCCAGAGCATTACGCAGCACACCAAGGTGTATGAAATCCACGCTGCCGACGCGTTTGTCATCAAGGGCCCCGGCGGCACGCTGCGTATCGATGGCGCGGGTATCACGCTGGATGGCATCGCGATCACGCTCAAGGGGCCGGCGACCAAGACAGACGGAGGGGGCGGTAACAGCCTGACGCTGGCAAGCGAGGTCGTGCAGACACGGGGTACGCAGTGCGAGGAGCAAAGCTGATGACAGGCGAAACCGTCATGGGGGTTATCGAGCAGCACCGCGCACCGGACGACCATGTCTATCTGCTGGTGAACGGGCTGGCCGAATGCGCCTTCGATCATCCGATCAGCGTGCCGTCCCTGATCCATTCGCTGGGCGACGCTGCCGTTACACGCGTGCTGCGGCCGGGCCTGGCCCATGCTCCGGATCGATGCCCCGCGCTGATTCAACTGGCGATGCCGGGCGAGGCGGTGCCAGAACTCTATCTGACGCTCAGTGCCGACTATGCCGCACGGGATCTTGCCTACAACGAGCGTTATATCTGTGGCTGGTTGTTCAGCCCGCAGCCGCTTGATGTCATCGCCACCCACATCGCGGCCCGATGCAGTACCGCTGCAGCCAAGGACGGGCAAATCTCGCCCTGGTTCGAGCCGCTGAGGCTGGAGCTGTTGTTTGCCACGATGCGCACGCAGGCAGGTCAATTGCTGGGCCCGGTCCGGTTATGGCTTCTTCCGCTCAGTTGGGAGGGCTATACCATCGTGCGCAGCACCAGCAGTTCTGGCGCTCCCGGGCTTCCCCAGGATGCCCGGGAAAGCCAGCAACTGGCGCCTGTGATCAACCGGTTCCTGGCCGTTTGGCGCCAGGCCCTGCGACAACCTCCTCGCTTCGCCCCGTGGCGCTGGACGGGCTCTTCCGGCCTGCCGACCTATGCCGCCGCGCACGCTTTCCAGCTGATTCGTGATGCCCACAGGCTTGGGCTTCGCAACAGTCGCGACCTGATCGCCCTCAGCCTGTACCGCGTGCTCATGCATCCCCATCTGCCGCAGCACCCGGATATCAAGCACCTCATCGCCCAGGCGAGCGCCGGCAAGCTTGATTTGCAAAGTCATTTTTCAAGCAGCTACAGCGAAGCCCATTGGAGACGCATCGTTGCCGATTTGCCCCGCGCGAAGGACTACTCATGAATTCCGATAACCGTTTTGATTTCGGCCTCTGCATCGACATTGCCTGCAACGAAGCCAACCCGCTGGACCCTGGCATCTGCCGGGTCTGCCAGCGCAGCGGCCTGCCGATCCTGCCCCTGCGCGCTGCCTATGCTCCGGAGCCCTGGTACACCCAGGCGCTGCCGCTGAACCGCGGTTCTGAGGTCAAGGCCGTGCGCATGCGGCTGGAGCAGCCGCGCATTCTGCGCCAGGGCTTTCTCTACGTGATGCTCGACGGCAGGGAGTGGCAGGCCTACAAGATCACGCCCGAAGGTATGTTGCGCCAGTTCCCGCCGTACCAGATGCCCCGCGAAGAGCCTCGGCCCCTGCCCGAGTCCTGCATCACGGCGGACCATGATATTCCGGGTGCGTTCCTCAATATCGACACCAACAAGTACTCCACTGCCTGGCTCGCCATTGCCAACGATCCCTGGCCCGAGAGTGTGCTGAATGGCTACCTGCGCGGCGGCGTGGTCGATGGCATGGCGCTGGAGGACCGCTTCTACAAGCTTGACCTCAAGACCGCCCGCAATGACCCCGCCAGCGTCGGGATCGCCATGACCGAAGCCGACCTGCAGATGCATCAGGTGCTCGAATACGCCCAGCCCATGGCGGGTGATTTTCACAGCGTGCACGGTTTCTACCCACGCAATAACCGACTGCGTGCCCTGGCAGGCCATGTCCGCACGGTTACTCAGGAATACAAGTTGGCCAAGGGGGTGCTGGCCCTGGTCCTGCCCGACCCTGTTGGCGTGGTGCAGGAACTCAACGCCCAGCGCCTGTTCCGCTACCAGGCCATGCAGGAATGGTGCTCCGAATCGCAGCGGCGTTTCGAGCACTTCACCTCCCTGGCCCTGCTCGGCATCCGCCAGTTGAACGTCAGCAGGGCCGAGGCCAGGGCGATCAAGGAAGCCAAGGAGGCCGTTGAGGAGAACCTCGCCTATCACTCCCGGCCCCAGTTCTACATGGCGCCGCTGCCGGTTCTTGATCTGGAGAAGGAGAAAGCGCGCAGGACCGCCGAAGCAATGACCGATGCCCGCGAACGGCTCGACGAACGCTACGACGAAAAAGCCCGCCAGGACTTCGAGGACCGCTACAACAAGACACTGGCGGCCTGGCAAAGAATCGTCGACGACGTCGCCGAACCCTATGCGAGCCAGCACGGCGGTGCGGCGTTCCAGTTGGCGGCCCGTCACGACTACAGCATCACGAGCAGTGACTCGACCGAGGCCTTTATCCGCATGTTGGCAATGTGTCAGGCCGGCGGTCCCACCGAGCGCATTGCTGACGGAGTGTCAGGGGCCACCCAGAGCCTGTGGAAGCAACAACTGGAGAATCCAGGCAGCTTGCTTTACAGGGCCCTGCTGACCGAAGACAGGAAACCTTTGCAACAATTCGCCCACGACCTGGCCGGGGACGAGCAGACCCGGGTCTTCCATGGTGGCAAGACCTTGATTGGCGCCATGGAAGGCGACAAGGCCTTGGGCGTGTCGACGAAGGCCGCTGTCAGCCTACTGCTCGGGGCTGCCGCCACTGCCAGCAATGCCCTGGGGGAGCAGTTATCAGGGCAGGCCAGGGCGCTGTTGACGCATCTGCACCAGGAAGCCTGGTTGCACTACCACGGTGTCGAACTTACCCGGATCACCGTGTCCCTCAAGGTGGGCGAGTACCTGACGCTGCTCAACGAGGCGCTTTACGAAGGCACCGAGCGCTATATCGCGCAGCTCGACAAGCAATTTCGCAAACCGGCCGAGCGCAAGGTGCGCGCCATGCTGCTGAGCAACTACTTTGCACCGGCACTGGCCAGCAATCACGCCAAGCTGATCGATATCGTCGTATGGACGAAGGAAAACACCGAGGACCTCAAGGCCCGGCTGGAGAAGCTGCGGGTCGGTCTCGGCGATGGCGTTGACAATGCCCTGCGTAGCGTCAGCATCGATAGCTCCGCCCTGAAGGGCGGCATGCAGGACTTCGCCCGCCACCTGAGCGTCAATGCCGAGGCTGCCCGCCTGCTGGCCGGAGACGCCATGCGCAACATGCGCAACATGCGCAACACCGTGACACTCGACGGGACCGGGGGCGTCAATCTGGGGCTTGCCCTGGGCAGCCTGTATTTCCAGCAGGACGCCCTGCGCAGAAGCTACCAGAACATGCTCAAGACGATAGGCGACGAGCATGACGAGGCGGTGGCTGCGGTCATGTCGGCGTCGGTTGGGGTGATGGGGGCGAGTGTCGAAATTGTCGGCGGAACTCTCCAGCTGTTGCGGCCTGATTTGGAGGTCTTGATTACCTCAGCTGGGCGGGTGCAGCCGGTTGGATTGGGATCGCGGATTCTGCAGTTCGGCGGGGCGATTGTGTCGGTGGCGAGTGTGATGGAGGGGTTGCAGTATGCGTTGGCGGCGGGGCGTGCGGAGAGGATTGGCGACAAAATGGCGAGAAATGCTTATGCGATTGCCGCTCTAGGCGGAATGTTCTCGGCAGGGTTTGGCGTCGTAGGCTCCATTGGTGCTGCAAGCGTATTGCTCCTCCCGCTCGCGGTCGCCGTATTGCTAGGTTTTGCTACGTATGGGTTTGCAGTATGGGCAAAAAGGCTCGAGTCGCAGCCGCTTGAATTGTGGGCGAGATACTCACTCTGGGGACTACCGGATGAGCACCGTCGTTGGAAGGATTCGCATGACATGGATACGGCGATTGGCGCCTTGAATGCTGCACTGCTGGGGCTGGCTGCAGACCTTGACGTGACTCACCGCGCCGACAGACAGGGCAGCAAAGTAGTAGGGGTCGCTGGAAACATAGAGTACACGCTCGTTCTACCAGGGTATGACCCTGTCGCGTCATCCTATGAATGGGCGTTGTGGGCCTACCGTCCAGGCGTAGTACCGGGAGGGATTATCGCAGCCGGGCGCACTGGCGACGCGAATAGTCCTTTGCCGGCCCCGGCTTCCCGGAAGCTATCGGGTTACGAGTCTGATACTACGGCTCCAGTCATTGATTACGATGCAGAGTCAAAATCGCTCGAAATCCAGGGCTGTATGGCCTTCCGGGGTACTCCTGATTTTCATGCTTTGGTGCTTGAGGTGTCCTACTGGCCCGACAAGAGTGATGAAGCCGGAGTAGCCCGCCTGATCGTGAAGGAAGACAAGATTTCTGGGGGAGCGAAGTGGTGAGTCGTATGAAAAGACCGCGACTCATTCCCTCTTGCTCTGGATGGCAGGAAGATCTGCCTCATCCCGATGAAGTGCCGATAGTAATTCCGGCTCTTGGGTTCGATACACCCAACCATCAGGATGATGTCTATCTGGAACTACCGCGTGCATCTGCGTTGATCAGAGGTTTGATGATCTGGTTCGTCGCTGTTTGCACTGTGGGCCTGGGAATTTTGTTTTGGCTTTTTTTATCAGACTGGCAAGCGCTGAGTTTTGAGGAGTGGATAATATTTCTTTCCACTTTGTTCATTGGAGTCTGGTCTACCTTTATCTTCTGGAAGTTCGATGTGGCACCTCCTAGAGATCAGCCCCTTCGCTTCAACCGCACCCGCCAACGCATCTACGCCTACAACTTCAACTACCGCTGGTGGAACCCCTTCGAACGCTGGCGAGTGGAACCGGTGGCCTACGACTGGTCACAGGTACGCGCCGAGCGCTGGATAAAGCGCGGCGCGACTTCGCACGGGGTCGTCATCAAGGGCGGTGTGGTGCTCTCCATCGTCAGGCCGGGTACCAACGAGGTCATCGACCGTTTTCCCCTCACCACCATGGGCGCCGACGCCCATGCCTGGGCTTACATCTGCACCTACATGCAGCAAGGCCCCGACGCACTGCCGCCCTCAGGCCCGCCGAAAGACCACAACGATGGGGGATTAAACATCGCGCTGCTGCTGGCGCCGAAGGTCAAGTGGCCCGACGACATGGACCTGGAGTCGAGGACGGCGCCATGAGTGATGTTTCGATGGAGTTCGAGGTTCTCGATGCTCAAACTATCAAGCTCGAAGTGCCTTATTGGCCGGATACATACGATGAGTCCGGCGTAGCCCGGCTAATCGTGAAGGAAGATGAGATTTCTGGGGAGCCGAAGTGGTGAGTCGTATGAACAGACCACAACTCGTTCCTCCCTGCTCCGGGTGGCAAGAAGATCTGCCTCATCCTGATGAAGTGCCGATCGTAATGCCGGCTCTTGGATTCGATACACCCAACCATCGGAATGATGTCTTTCTTGAGCTGCCGCGTGCGTCGGCGCTAGTAAGAGGATGGCTAATCTGGCTCGGAATGGCTCAAGGCTTTCTGACGATAGACTCGTTTTGGAGCCATTTATCAACTGATCGCACGCCGGGATTCGAAGAGTGGTTCATGTTCCTCTCTAGTGGTTTCGTTGGCGTTTGGTCGTTCCTGTTCTGCATGAAATTTGAATTGGCCCCACCCAGGGATCAGCCCCTCCGCTTCAACCGCACCCGCCAACGCCTCTACGCCTACAACTTCAACTACCGCTGGTGGAACCCCTTCGAACGCTGGCGGGTGGAGCCGGTGTCCTACGACTGGTCACAGGTCCGTGCCGAGCGCTGGCTGAAACGCGGCGCGACTTCTCACGGGGTCGTCATCAAGGGCGGCGTGGTGCTCTCCATCGTCAAGCCGGGCACCAACGAGGTCATCGACCGCTTCCCCCTCACCACGATGGGCGCCGACGCCCACGCCTGGGCTTATATCTGCACCTACATGCAGCAAGGCCCCGACGCACTCCCCTCACCTGGCCCACCGAAAGACCACAACGATGTGGGCTTCAACATCGCGCTGCTATTGGCGCCCAAGGTCAAATGGCCCGCCAAAATGGACCTGGAATCGAGAACAGCGCCATGATCGATAGGTCGATGGAACTCGAGGTTCTCGATACTCAAACTATCAAGCTCGAAGTGCCTTATTGGCTGGACAGACACGATGAGTCCGGCGTAGCCCGGCTGATCGTGAAGGAAGACAAGATTTCTGGGGGAGCAAAGTGGTGAGTCGTATGAACCGACCGCAACTCGTTCCTCCCTGCTCCGGGTGGCAAGAAGATCTACCTCATCCTGATGAAGTGCCGATCGTAATGCCGGCTCTTGGATTCGATACGCCCAACCATCAGGATGATATTTATCTGGAACTACGGCGTTCGTCAGCGCTTGTCAGAGGATCGGTGATTTGGTTCGTACCACTATCGATGGCCTTTCTTGCCATGTTGTTGTGGGACTATCTGCCGGCTATGCAGGCAATTCGCTTTGAGTTGCATTTAATGGTTATCGCCACTTTGATAGTTGGAATCTGGTCTATCTGTATCTTCTGGAAATTCGATGTAGCACCTCCCCGCGATCAGCCCCTCCGCTTCAACCGAGCCCGCCAACGCCTCTACGCTTACAACTTCAACTACCGCTGGTGGAACCCCTTCGAACGCTGGCGGGTGGAGCCAGTGGCCTACGACTGGTCACAGGTCCGTGCCGAGCGCTGGCTGAAACGCGGTGCGACTTCGCACGGGGTCGTCATCAAGGGCGGCGTGGTGCTCTCCATCGTCAGGCCGGGCACCAATGAAGTCATTGACCGCTTTCCCCTCACCACCATGGGCGCCGACGCCCACGCCTGGGCTTATATCTGCACCTACATGCAGCAAGGCCCCGACGCACTCCCCCCACCTGGCCCACCGAAAGACCACGACGATGTGGGTTTCAATATCGCGTTACTGCTGGCATCCAAGGTCAAGTGGCCCGTCGATATGGACCTGGAGTCGAGGACGGCGCCATGAGTGATATGTCGATGGAGTTCGAGGTTCTCGATGCTCAAACTATCAAGCTCGAAGTGCCTTATTGGCTGGACAGACACGATGAGTCCGGCGTAGCCCGGCTGATCGTGAAGGAAGACAAGATTGAGGGGACGCGTGGGCTGGGCTTCATATGAAAAAACCTCGCCTAGTTCCTCCTTGTTCTGGCTGGCAAGAAGATCTGCCTCATCCTGATGAAGTGCCGATCGTAATGCCGGCTCTTGGATTCGATACACCCAATCATCAAGATGATGTCTTTCTGGAACTACCGCGTGCATCTGCGTTGATCAGAGGTTTGATGATCTGGTTCGCGCTGGCCATGAGCATCCTGATGGTTGTTCTGTCATGGCTCTTTTTTTCAATTGAGCAAAAACTTAGGTTTGAAATCTGGACGATATTCTTCTGCTGTTTATCCGTTGGAGTTTGGTCAGCCCCGATCTTCTGGAAGTTCGATGTATCGCCTCCCCGCGATATGCCCCTGCGCTTCAACCGCACCCGCCAACGCCTCTACGCCTACAACTTCAACTACCGCTGGTGGAACCCCTTCGAGCGCTGGCGGGTCGAGCCGGTGGCGTACGACTGGTCACAGGTCCGCGCCGAGCGCTGGCTGAAGCGCGGCGCGACTGCGCATGGAGTCGTCATCAAGGGCGGCGTGGTGCTCTCCATCGTCAAGCCGGGCACCAATGAAGTCATCGACCGCTTCCCCCTGACTACCATGGGCGCTGACGAACACGCGTGGGCCTATATCTGCACCTACATGCAACAAGGCCCCGACGCGCTACCGCCTCCCGACCCGCCGAAAGACCACAACGATGTGTCGTGGTGCAACATCGCCATGCTCCTGGCACCGAAGGTCAAATGGCCCGCCGATATGGACCTGGAATCAAGAACGGCTCCATGACAGCCGCAACGTCCTCCGGTCCTCACCAAGCCCGCGCCCAACCCCACCTCACAGCATCTTCTCCAACCCGACGGCCTTTGTGATCCAGGCATTGAAACGCCGCCACAGGCCGCCGGGTTCGGTGGTCAGCACGCGCCGCTGGCCGTTGTCCTCGGTGACCCACACCAGCTTCCCGTCCTGCAATTCCACCTGATACGCCACCGCTGGCGCCGTGCCCTGGATCGCCAGGTCGCGGGTGTATTGCGCCAGCTCCGGGCTGTCCACCAGCACCCCGACTTCGGTGTTCCATAGCACCGAGCGCGGGTCGAAATTGAATGAGCCGATGAACGTCTTCTGCCGGTCGAAGACGATCGCTTTGCTGTGCAGGCTCGAATCCGAGCCGCCACTGACGCTGTAGCGCGGCTGCCCCGGATCACCGGGCTGGCGCCGCAATTCGAAGAGTTTCACGCCGTGCTCCAGCAACGCCTTGCGATAAGGCGCGTAGCCACCGTGCACGGCCGGTACGTCGGTGGCTTCCAGGGAGTTGGTCAGCAGGCTCACCGAGACGCCGGCGTCGGCGCGTCCGGTCAGGTACAGCAGGCCCGGCTCGCGGGGGACGAAGTACGCCGAGATGAGGATCAGTTCATGGCGCACGTTGTTGAGGTCCGGCGCCAGTTGCTGGCTCATCAGCAACTGCGGGTCCGGCTCGTCGTCGGCCAGCACTTTGCTCGGCGCATCCCACAGGGCCTGGCTGTGGGCCCAGATCAGTTCGTTGCGCCAGATGTCGAGGCGCGGCTGGGTCTGGTAGGCCATCAGCCGGTCGTAGAGTTGTTTGTGCTGCAGCCGCGCCTCGGCCAGTGATTGTTCCAGGCGCTGGCGGCTGGCGCGCAGGTCGTCGGCGTCCGGCTGGCGGTAGAGAAAATCACCGATGGGCTGGCTCAGGGCGCTGTTCCAGTACTGGTCGAAGCTGTGCCCGAGTTGTTCGGCGACCGGACCGACGCCCAGCAGGTCGATGTCGGTGAAGTTCAGGTTCGGCTCGGCGTCGAAATAGGCGTCGCCCAGGTTGCGCCCGCCGACGATGGCCATGCTGTTGTCCACCAGCCAGAGCTTGTTGTGCATCCGCCGGTGTTGGCGCGAGAGGTTGAACAGCCGGCCCATGGCGCGGGTGACGCCGGTGCTGCGGCCCAGTTGCAGCGGGTTGAACACGCGGATCTGAATGTTCGGATGGGCGGCCAGCACGCCCATCTCGGTGTCCTGACCATCGCTGGTGGTGTCGTCGAGCAGGATGCGCACCCGCACCCCGCGGTCGGCGGCGGCCAGCAGTTCATGCACCAGTGCCCGGGTGCTGAGGCCGTCGTTGACGATGTAGTACTGCAGGTCGATGCTGCTTTGCGCGTTGCGGACCAGCTCGGCGCGGGCGCGGAAGGCTTCGTTGCTGTTGGGCAGCAGGCGAAAGCCGGAGCGCCCGTCATAGGCCGCGGCCTGACGTTGCACCGAGCGGCCGAACGCCGATTCGTTGGCCGGCAGCGCCTGGCTGACATCGCGCGGGGCGCTGACGCTGGCACAGCCATTCAGGGCCAGCAGCAGGGTGAGCAGGAAGGGCAGCAGCCGATAACTGGTCAAATGAGGATTCCGTGGTCGCGGGGCAGTTGAACTGTAGACCGCGCGAAGCGGCGCAACGTTACCCGGCGATTACCTCCTCGGCCAGTAGACGAATGGCGGTTTCGCCGACGGTGCGCACCGCGGCCTCGATCGCCGGGCTCGGCCGGGCGGCGTAGTTCATGCGCAGGCAATTGCGGTACTTGCCCGACGCGGAAAAGATGCTGCCCATGGCGATCTGTACGCCTTGGCCGAGCAGGGCGCGATTGAGGCGCAGGGTGTCGAAGTGTTCCGGCAATTCGACCCAGAGCAGGAAGCTGCCCTGTGGCCGGCTGACCCGGGTGCCTTGCGGGAAGTAGCGAGTGACCCAGTCGATCATCTGGTCGCGGCCGCGCTGGTATTGGCTGCGCATGCGCCGCAGGTGGGGCTGATAGTGGCCGGCCTCGATGAAGTCGGCGATCGCCAATTGCGGCTGGGGCGCGGTGCTGCCGGTGCTGATGTATTTCATGTGCAGCACCCGTTCGAAGTAGCGCCCCGGCGCGACCCAGCCGATGCGCAAACCGGGAGCGAGGGTCTTGGAGAAGGAACTGCACAGCAACACGCGTCCGTCATCGTCGAAGGACTTGATAGTCCGCGGTCGTGGGTAGGTGTAGGCCAGGTCGCCATACACATCGTCCTCGAGGATCGCCACGTCAAAGCGCTGGGCCAGGCTCAACAGCGCGCGTTTGCGGGCCTCGGGCATGATGTAGCCGAGCGGGTTGTTGCAGCTTGGCGTCACTTGGATCAGCTTGATCGGCCACTGTTCCAGCGCCAGTTCCAGGGCTTCGAGGCTGATGCCGGTGAGCGGGTCGGTGGGGATTTCCATGGCTTTCATGCCCAGGCCCTTGAGGGTCTGCATGGCGCCGTGGAAGCTCGGTGAATCCACCGCGACGATGTCCCCCGGTTCGCACACGGCGCGGATGCTCGCCGACAACGCTTCGTGGCAGTCGGTGGTGATCACCAGGTCGGCGGCGTTGACCGTGCAGCCGGAGTCGAGCATCAGCCGCGCCACTTGTTCGCGCAGGGCCAGGTTGCCGCTGATGGTGTCGTAGTAGAGGCCCGGCATGTCCTGGCGGCGGCTGAGCTGGGCCAGGCTGCGCAGCAGCGGTTTCAGGGTCGGGCTGTCGACATCGGGCATGCCGCGGCCCAGTTGCACCACATCCTTGCGCGGCACGCTGCGCACCAACTCCACCACGTGTTCCCACTGCGAGATATCCACAGGCCGCTGTGCCGGCCGACCTATCGCCGGCAGGGCCGGGAGGTTGCGGTGTTGCGGCACGAAGTAGCCGGACTTGGGCCGCGGCGCCACCAGGCCGTTGTCTTCCAGCAGTCGATAGGCCTGCTGCACGGTGCTCAGGCTGACCCCGTGTTCAAGGCTCAGGGCGCGTATCGACGGCAGGCGGTCACCCGGACGGTACAGGCCCTGTTCGATGCGGGCGCCCAGCAGTTCGGCGAGGTTGAGGTAGAGGGTCATGAGCGTACTCCAGACAGGCTTGTAGGACGCAACCAGTACAGATGTCGGAAAAATACAGCATTCAGAGTGAATTTGGCGAAATCTGTATGGAAATAATAGTCGCCGGTTGGATCTGTAATGCTTTTTCCCGCGCGCGCATCATTTCTTCACGGTTTCCCACCCTGAAAGGAGTGACGCGATGAACGGCCTGAGTGATGTGCGATTGAAGTTGTATGGCTGCGAGCTGGAGCAAGGCCAGCGCAAATCACTGATCGACACGCCGACCGGCATGGGCCGCCTGGGCCTGATGCTGCATCGCTGGCGCACCCGCCGGGCGCTGCTCGAGCTGACGCCCGATCAGTTGAATGACATCGGTCTGAGCCGCGAGGCCGCCGAGGAAGAAGGGCTCAAGCCGTTCTGGCGCTCGTGATACGGGTCAGGTCAGTTCCTTGAGCCGATGCCAGAGCATGCCCAGCGCCAGCAATGGCGAGCGCAGGTGTTTGCCGCCGGGGAAGGTGATGTGCGGGACCCGGGCGAACAGGTCGAAACGCCCGCTCTGCTGGCCGCTGATGGCTTCGCCGAGCAGGCGGCCGGCCAGGTGCGTGGCATTCAGTCCATGCCCGGCATACGCCTGTGCGTAATACACATTGGGCTGGTCGCGTAGCCGACCGATCTGCGGCAGGCGGTTGGCGCCGATGCCGATCATGCCGCCCCACTGAAAGTCGATGCGCACGTCCGCCAATTGCGGGAACACCTTGAGCATCTTCGGCTGCATGTAGGCGCCGATGTCTTTTGGGTCACGGCCGGAATAATGGCAGGCCCCGCCGAACAGCAGCCGGTGGTCGGCGGACAGGCGGAAGTAATCCACGGTGACCCGCTGATCGCACACGGCCATGTTCTGCGGCAACAGTTGCCGCGCCCGTTCCTCGCCCAGCGGCTCGGTAGCGATGATGTAGCTGCCAGCGGGAAGAACCTTGCCGCCCAACTCGCGGTTGAGGTCGTTCAGGTAGGCGTTGCAGCACAGCACCAGGGTGCTGGCGCGGACGCTGCCTTGCTCGGTGTGCACCGTCACCTGCGGGCCGTAGTTGATGCGAGTGACGGCGGACTGTTCGAAAATCTGCACGCCCAGTTGCGTCGCCGCTGCCGCCTCGCCGAGGGCCAGGTTCAGCGGGTGCAGGTGGCCGGAACCCATGTCGATCAGGCCGCCGGCGTAGCGGTCGGAGCCGATCACGCTGTGCATCTGTTCGGGCTGGACCAGGCGCAGTTCGTGGCGATAACCAAGGTCGCGCAGGGCCTGGGCCTCTTCGGCGAAATCGTCGAATTCGCCCGGCTTGTTCGCCAGGTCGCAGTAGCCCCAGGTCAGATCGCAGGGGATGTCGTGGCGTTCGACCCGCTGGCGGACGATTTCCACCGCTTCGAGGCCCATCAGCTTCATCTGGCGCACGCCGTCTTCGCCGATCACCGGGCGGAATTGCTCAAGGCCGTGGCCGACGCCGCGGATCAGTTGCCCGCCATTGCGTCCGCTGGCGCCCCAGCCGACCTTGCGCGCTTCCAGCAGGATCACGCTGAAACCGCGGTCGGCCAGCTCGATGGCGGTGTTCAGCCCCGAGTAACCGCCGCCGACCACACAGACGTCACAGCGCAGTTCTCCGGTCAGGCGCGGGTAGTCCGGCTGCGGGACGCTGCTGGCGGCGTAATAGGAAGCGGTGTGCGAGGTTGACTGCTGAGCGCGAGGCGGCATCGGGTAGTGGTCCTGAGGCGGGCTATGCGGCGCAGGATATGTCTTGCATCAGGTCGGAACAATATCGGACTGAACGCGTCATGCGACTTAGGGCTCAGTCGTTGCCGGGATGATGCTCGGCGGCTCACCGGAGTCGCCGAGGCTAGCGGTGCGCACTCATTTGATTACTTTCATGGGCGACACATTGACTGCCGGCAGTCCGAGACTGGAAAGATCAATGACTCTGACGTTTTCCGCGGGCTCTTCCGGATCGACCGCGGGGTCGACCGCTTCAAGCTTTATATCGGTTATCAATATATTGGCTTTGTCCGTATCTATATCGCCCCAGTTGATGATCGAAAGTCGCCCATGGGTGATGGGGGCAAAGTGCTTTATTGTGAAGCGGTGACTATAAGTTTGTTCCTTGACGGAAACGCGTATAGACCCCGCCGGGTGCGATATGTCAGGGAATAGAGGATATAAAAAAAGATAAGCGATCAATTCCCCTGTCAGACGATTTGCATCGTTGTCGAACTGGGCGCCACTTTGCATTGTTCCCCCGGTGGGAACAGCTTTTGCCGTGATCGTTAGCCGAAAGTGAATGCCCCACAAGTTATCGGACTTAGGGATTATTTGTTGGAGGTTTCCATTGGATGGGCCGTCAAGTCCATTGGTAAGTAACCATTTTTTATTGTTCCATGAAATAATTTCAAACGTTAAAGGTTGTCCTGCCATCGTTGTCCATGGTTCAGTTCCTGATTCAAAATTTCCATTTTTAATAAGGTTCATGATCGCGCGTCCAAGTTGTTAAGCGCCGTTTTGGCACTTCAAACAATAGGCGCTTGCCGGGAGGGCGAAAACTGACATTTTTAACAGTAGTGAACCTGGATATTCGGTGCGAAGGTGGATGATTTACTCATCGGACCGTGGATTAATAATTTTGCGGTGGTTGGGCTTCATGTTTGACGAGCCCTTCGGCAAAATACCGAGCCGTCCCTGTCAGTGTCCTCTCATGTCCTGTAACAGCCATAAGATTCGCTTCCTGCGCGAACAGATTCCGTCGTTCGACTGCGTGCCCGGCTGCCACGACTGCTGCGGGCCGGTGACCACTTCCAGCGAGGAGATGGCACGCCTGCCGCGCAAGAGCGCCGAGGAGCAGGAGGCCGCGCTGGCCGAACTCAACTGCGTGCACCTCGGGCCCCAAGGCTGCACGGTGTACGAGGAACGGCCGCTGATCTGCCGGCTGTTCGGCACCACGCCGCGCTTGCCGTGCCCGCGTGGGCGCGGCCCGCAAGAGATGATCGATGCGGGCGCTGAGCAATTAATTCATCAGTTCATCGCCAGCACCCGTCAGGTGCTGGTGTAGAAATCAGTCGGGAATCGGCAGGTTCAGGCTTTCCTTCACTTCTTCCATGACGATGTAGCTCTTCGATTCGCGCACGTGCGGCAGCTTCAGCAGGATGTCGCCGAGCAGCTTGCGGTACGAGGCCATTTCGGAAATCCGCGCTTTCACCAGGTAGTCGAAGTCACCCGAGACCAGATGGCATTCCAGCACGTGCGGCAGCTTGAGCACGGCGCGGCGGAATTCCTCGAAGGTGTCGCCGGACTTGTAGTCCAGGCTGATCTCCACGAACACCAGCAGGCTGCCCTTGAGGTGCTGCGGATTGAGGCGGGCGTTGTAGCCCATGATGATGCCTTCGCGCTCCAGGCGGCGGACCCGCTCAGTGCACGGTGTGGTCGAAAGTCCGACCTTTTCGCCCAGCTCGGTGAAGGAAATACGCCCGTCGGTCTGCAGGATGCGCAGGATATTCCGGTCGATCTTGTCCAGTTCACGCTTGCTTTGGTGCTGGGTTCTCATAGTGGATGCCCCTTTGTAAAAGCCAACTTTGCCGAGAATTCTCGCCAAATATAGGTTTTTATATAGTGAAATGCACTGCCTCGAGTTTTTTACACTGCGCGCATTCATGCCTTTCACAATAAATGTCTGCGGTGCGCCGCTTCGAGGGATACAACATGCGCGTTCTGGTACTTGGTAGCGGTGTGATCGGAACCGCCAGTGCCTACTATCTGGCCCGGCAAGGTTTCGAAGTCGTGGTGGTCGATCGCCAGCCGGCGGTGGCCATGGAAACCAGTTTCGCCAACGCCGGCCAGGTCTCGCCAGGTTATGCCTCGCCATGGGCCGCGCCGGGCGTTCCGCTGAAAGCCATCAAGTGGCTGCTGCAGCGCCACGCACCGCTGGCGATCAAGGCCACGGGCGACGTCGACCAGTACCTGTGGATGGCCCAGATGCTGCGCAACTGCACCGCGAACCGCTACGCGGTGAACAAGGAGCGCATGGTGCGTCTGTCCGAGTACAGCCGCGACTGCCTCGACGAACTGCGCGCTGAAACCGGCATCGCCTACGAAGGCCGCTCCCTCGGCACCACCCAACTGTTCCGCACCCAGGCGCAACTGGACAACGCCGCCAAGGACATCGCCGTCCTCGAACAGGCCGGCGTGCCTTACGAGCTGCTGGACCGCGAAGGCATCGCCCGCGTCGAGCCGGCCCTGGCCAACGTTTCCGACATCCTCGCCGGCGCGCTGCGCCTGCCGAATGACCAGACTGGCGACTGCCAACTGTTCACCACCCGCCTCGCGGACATGGCGATCAAGCTGGGCGTCGAGTTCCGCTTCGGCCAGAACATTCAGCGCCTGGACTTCGCCGGTGACCGCATCAACGGCGTATGGATCGACGGCAAGCTGGAAACCGCCGACCGCTACGTGCTGGCGCTCGGCAGCTACTCGCCGCAACTGCTCAAGCCGCTCGGCATCAAGGCGCCGGTCTACCCGCTCAAGGGTTACTCGCTGACTGTGCCGATCACCAACCCGGACATGGCACCGACCTCGACCATTCTCGACGAGACCTACAAGGTCGCCATCACCCGTTTCGACAACCGCATCCGCGTGGGCGGCATGGCTGAAATCGCTGGTTTTGACCTGTCGCTCAACCCGCGTCGGCGCGAAACGCTGGAGATGATCGTCAACGATCTCTATCCTCTGGGCGGCAACCTGAGCGAGGCCGAATTCTGGACCGGCCTGCGCCCGACCACCCCGGACGGTACGCCGATCGTGGGTGCCACACCGTTCCGCAACCTGTTCCTCAACACCGGTCACGGCACGCTCGGCTGGACCATGGCATGCGGCTCCGGCCGTCTGCTGGCTGACCTGATCGCCCGGAAAAAGCCGCAGATCAGTGCCGAAGGCCTCGATATTTCACGCTACGGACAACACCAGGAGACCGCCAAGCATGGCAATCCAGCGCCAGCTCACCAATGAGCGCATGAGTCAGATCGTCACCCACAACGGCACCCTGTATCTGGCGGGCCAGGTGGGCAACGACATGAACGCCGGGATCGAACAACAGACCCGTGAAACGCTGGGCAATATCGAACGCCTGCTGGACCTGGCAGGCACCGACAAGAACCGCCTGCTTTCGGTGACCATTTACCTGAAAGACATCGATGCCGATTTCCAGGGCATGAACGCGGTGTGGGACAAGTGGCTGCCCAAAGGCGTCGCACCGGCCCGCGCCACGGTCGAGGCCAAGCTCTGCGAACCGGAAATCCTGGTTGAAATGTCGGTGGTTGCCGCGCTTCCGTAACGCTCTCTCGTCTTCACCCGGTGCCGTTCAGGCGCCGGGTCTTTTTTCCTCAAACAGACTGCCAGAAGGCTGCCGTCATGCGTCCCGCCCGTGCCCTGATCGACCTGCAAGCACTCCGCCACAACTTCCAGATTGCCCGTCAACTCTCCGGGGCCCGTGCCCTGGCGGTGATCAAGGCCGATGCCTACGGGCATGGCGCGGTGCGCTGCGCCCAGGCGCTGGAAGCCGAGGCGGATGGTTTTGCCGTGGCCTGCATCGAAGAGGCGCTGGCGCTGCGCGAGGCGGGGATCAAGGCACCGGTGCTGTTGTTGGAAGGCTTCTTCGAGGCCGACGAACTGCCGCTGATCGTCCAGCACGATTTCTGGTGCGTGGTGCATTCGCTGTGGCAACTGGAGGCGATCGAGAAGGCTGCGCTGGCCAAGCCGATTCAGGTCTGGCTCAAGCTCGACTCAGGCATGCACCGGGTGGGCCTGCATCCGAAGGACTATCAACCCGCGTACCAGCGCCTGCAGGCCAGCGGCAAGGTGTCGAAGATCGTGCTGATGAGCCACTTCGCCCGCGCCGACGAACTGGACAGCCAGGCCAGCAACGACCAGGTGGCGGTGTTCCAGGCCGCGCGCCAGGGCCTGAATGCCGAAGTCAGCCTGCGCAACTCGCCGGCCGTGCTTGGCTGGCCACAGATTCCGAGTGATTGGGTGCGTCCGGGCATCATGCTCTACGGCGCCACCCCGTTCGAAACCTCGCACGCCGAAGCGGACCGTTTGCAGCCGGTGATGACCCTCAAATCCCGCGTCATCAGCGTGCGTGAATTGCCCGCCGGTGAGCCGGTGGGATACGGCGCACGCTTTGTCAGCCCGGGTCCGACCCGGGTCGGCGTGGTCGCCATGGGGTATGCCGATGGCTATCCGCGTCACGCGCCAACCGGCACGCCGGTGGTAGTCGCCGGCCAGCGCAGTCAACTGATTGGGCGGGTTTCCATGGACATGCTGTGCATCGACCTCACCGACGTGCCACAAGCCGGTCTCGGCAGTCCGGTGGAGTTGTGGGGCAAGCGGGTACTGGCCAGCGAGGTGGCGGCGAAGGCCGATACCATCCCGTATCAAATCTTTTGCAACCTGCGCCGGGTGCCGCTGATCTATACCGGAGAGTGACGCGCCATCACTGACGAGCTGCGGGTCGAAGTGTTGTAAATACTGAACGCTGTTGCGATGATGGCGCACATTTCGACCCCATACGTTCGTCAGGAGGGCTCCAGCATTGGACGTCGGTGAACGACTACAAGCCATTCGCAAGCTCAAGGGCCTGTCTCAGCGGGAACTCGCCAAGCGTGCGGGCGTGACCAACAGCACCATCTCGATGATCGAGAAAAACAGCGTGAGCCCGTCCATCAGTTCGCTGCGCAAGGTGCTCGGCGGGATTCCGATGTCGATGATGGAGTTTTTCTCCGAAGACCTGCTGCCGGAAAATCCGAAGCAGATCGTCTACAAGGCCCACGAACTGATCGACATTTCGGACGGCGCCGTGACCATGAAGCTGGTCGGCAACGGGCATCCGAGCCGCGCCATCGCCTTTCTCAACGAGATCTACCCGCCAGGCGCCGATACCGGCGAAGAAATGCTCACCCATGACGGCGAAGAGACCGGCATCCTGCTTGAAGGTCGGCTGGAACTGGTGGTGGGCATGGAAACCTTCATCCTCGAGGCGGGCGACAGCTACTATTTCGAAAGCACCAAGCCGCACCGCTTCCGCAATCCCTACGATGAGCCGGCACGGTTGATCAGCGCAGCCACCCCGGCGAACTTCTGAACAGAGGCTTGCGAACAGCGCGTGGCGCGGCTGATTGTCGCGGCTAAACCCCTTTAGTCTGTAGGGCTGTTTCGGTGCGGCGGGGTTCCCGCTATACTTGCGCCGCCTGCGAATCCGTGGCCGCGGGCGTGACTAGCCACCATGAGGGTGTACGTGTGAACCTAATCAAGAAAATGCTGGCCGTACCAGCTACCGTAGTGGCCCTTTGGGCAGTCAGTGCTCAGGCTACGACCAACGACGAGATCGCCAAGCGACTGGAACCCGTCGGCCAGGTCTGCGTCCAGGGTCAGGAATGCAAGGGAATGGAAGTGGCTGCCTCCGCAGGCGGCGGCGGTGCCAAGACCCCGGATGAAATCATCGCCAAGCACTGCAATGCCTGCCATGGCACCGGTCTGCTGGGCGCGCCGAAAGTTGGCGATACCGCAGCCTGGAAAGAGCGTGCCGACCACCAGGGTGGCCTCGATGGCATCCTCGCCAAGGCCATCACCGGCATCAACGCCATGCCGCCGAAAGGCACCTGCGCCGACTGCTCGGATGACGACCTGAAAGGCGCCATCAAGAAGATGTCCGGCCTGTAAGCCTCGCGAACCTCGCAACGAAGCCCGCCTTGTGCGGGCTTCGTCGTTTCTGGCTACCGTGGAGTAATTCGGACACCCGCCCGGTCCAAGCTGTACTCACGGGCGCCACGGGGAGAGGGCACAGTGCACAGGTATTCGATCGAAGACGCGGTGGAGCAGGTGTTGGCGCAATTGCCGGCGCATATTCACATGGGGCTGCCGTTGGGGCTGGGCAAGCCCAACCGCTTCGTCAACGCGCTGTATGCGCGGGTGCGGGCGCTGCCGGAGCGGCGCTTGACGATCTACACCGCGTTGACCCTCGGCCGCCCCGATCTCGGCGACGGCCTGCAGCGGCGCTTTCTCGAACCCTTCGTCGAGCGGGTGTTCGCCGATTACCAGGAGCTGGATTACCTCGCCGACCTGCGGGCCAGCCGGTTGCCGGCGAACATCCGCGTCGAGCAGTTCTTCCTCCAGCCTGGCAGCCTGCTGCACAGCCCGCAGGCGCAGCAGGACTACGTCAGCAGCAACTACAGCCACGCCGCCCGTGACATCAACGCCAAGGGCCTGAACCTCATCGCGCAACTGGTGGCCGAGGACGACACCCGCCCCGATCACCTGAGCCTGAGCTGCAACCCCGACATCACCCTCGACTTGCTGCCTATGATCGCCCGCCGCCGCGCCGCTGGCGAAACCATCCTGCTGCTGGGGCAGGTGCACGCCGAACTGCCGTACATGCCTGGCACGGCGGAGCTGGCGCGCAATGACTTCGACCTGCTGATCGACACCTCGGAACGCTGCCGGCTGTTTTCCACGCCGAACATGCCGGTCAGCACCCAGGACCATCTGATCGGCGTGCACGCCAGCACCCTGGTGCGCGACGGCGGCACGCTGCAGATCGGCATCGGCGCCATGGGCGATGCGCTGACCGCCGCACTGCTGGCGCGGCAGGCGGATACGCCGGGGTATCAGGCGCTGCTGGGCGAGCTGGACCTGTCGCCGTGGCAAGGGCTGATTGAGCGGGAAGGCGGCGTCATGCCCTTCGCTCACGGGCTTTACGGTTGCAGCGAAATGTTCGTCAACGGCCTGCTGGCGTTGCTCGAAGCGGGCATCGTCCGGCGCCCGGTGTATGCCGACGAAACACGCCAGCAGGCGGCCAACGCCGGCGCGCCGCCCGGCGCCGAGGGCGTGCTGGTGCACGGTGGTTTTTTCCTCGGGCCGCGGGCGTTCTATCAGCGTTTGCGCGAGCTGCCGATGGAGAGCCGCGCGCGGATCGCCATGGGCGCCATCAGCTTCATCAACGAGTTGTACGGCCAGGAAGCGCTCAAGCGTTTGCAACGCCGCGATGCCCGCTTTATCAACACGGTGTTCACCATGACCCTGATGGGCGCCGGGGTAGCCGACCAACTGGAAGACGGCCGCGTGCTCAGCGGCGTGGGCGGGCAATACAACTTCGTGGTCCAGGGCCATGCGCTGGAAGGCGCGCGCTCGATCCTGCTGTTGCGCTCCTGGCGCGAGGCGGGCGGCGAGGTGAGTTCGAATATCGTCTGGGAGTACGGGCACTGCACCATTCCCCGGCACCTGCGGGACATTGTGATTACCGAATACGGCATCGCCGACTTGCGCGGGCAGACCGACGCCGAAGTCATCGCCCGCCTGCTGGCGATCAGTGATTCGCGCTTCCAGCCACAGTTGCAGGCCCAGGCGCAGAAGGCCGGCAAGCTGGCGGAAGACTTCGTCCTTGATGCGCGCTTTACCGACAACACGCCGCAACGTCTGGAAGCGCTGCGTGCGCGGCATGGGCGGCTGTTTCCGGAGTATCCGCTGGGTTGTGATTTCACCGCCGAGGAGCGGGATCTGTTGCGGGCGCTGAACTGGCTCAAGAGCAAGTTCAAGCTGAGTGAGGCATTGGAGTTGGGCAAGGCGGCGCTGGATGCTCCGGCGCCGGAGGCGTATCCGGCGCAGTTGGCGCGGATGGGGCTGGAGAAGCCGGATGGGTTGAAGGAGGAGGTGTATCAGCGGTTGTTGTTGGCGGGGTTGCAGGCGACGGCCGGGAGTTTTTCCGGGTGAGAGCGGGCCCGTTTGGGGTTCATCGCGAGCAAGCTCGCTCCTACAGGGCCCGTAGGTGAGGGCCCCAAAACCCGAATATTCTTATTTCCTAAAGATATTTAAATAATTTTTCTTATGCCTTTATAGTCATTCCCCTGCGTACCCGCCGACCAATCGGCGCGCCGCACGAACACGAACCAACACGGCAAACCCGTGAGTTTCTTGATCGATGCGCGCACCTGTTGGGCGCGCTCTGGGTGGGAGTGAATCATGTCAGCGGTCTCTAACGTCTTGTCGTCCATCGACGGCGCGCAGCAACAAACCTTTGAAATACGGCCTTTCAACGGCGCAGTCGGCGCCGAGATCATCGGCCTGGATTTGTCCCTTGCGGTCAATGGCGAAGACTTCGCCCGCATCCACCGGGCACACCTCGACCATCATGTCCTGGTCTTTCGCGATCAGCGCATAACCCCCGAACAACAGATCGCCTTCAGCCGCCGTTTCGGCGTGCTGCAGATCCATGTGCTGAAGCAGTTCCTGCTGGCCAATCACCCGGAAATCCTCATCGTCTCCAACATCGTCGAGAACGGCCAGAACGTCGGCCTGGGCGATGCCGGCAAGTTCTGGCACTCGGACCTGTCGTACAAGGAGCTGCCGAGCCTGGGTTCGATGCTGCACGCCCAGGAGTTGCCCAGCGAAGGCGGCGACACCCTGTTCGCCGATATGCACAAAGCCTGGGAAAGCCTGCCGGAACACCTGCGCAAGGCGGTCGAAGGCCGCAGCGCGGCGCACTCCTATACCGCGCGCTACAGCGAAACCAAATTCGAAGGCAACTGGCGCCCGACCCTGACCGCCGAACAACTGGCGCAGGTTCAGGAGGTCATTCACCCGGTCGTTCGCACCCACCCGGAAAACGGCCGCAAGGCGCTGTTCGTCAGCGAAGGCTTCACCACCCGCATCGTCGGCCTGCCCGAAGACGAAAGCCGGCAGATCCTCGCCGAGCTGTACGCCCACAGCGTGCTGGAGCAGAACATCTACCGCCATCAATGGCGCCCCCACGACCTGGTGTTCTGGGACAACCGTTCGTTGATCCATCTGGCCGCCGGCTGCCCGGCGCACCTGCGTCGCAAGCTGTACCGCACCACCATCCAGGGCGACGCCCCGTTCTGACCTGTCGAGGAATTCCCCATGCGTAAATCATTCAGCCGCCTTGCGGCCAGTATCGGCCTGGGCGCCAGCCTGATCGCCGGCAGCCTCGTCGCACCGAGCGTGGCTCAGGCCGAAGGCGAGATCCGCATCGCCGAACAGTTCGGCATCGTCTACCTGCTGCTAAACGTCGTCCGCGACCAGGGCCTTATCGAGAAGCACGGCAAGGCGCAGGGCCTCGACATCAAGGTCGACTGGACGCAACTGTCCGGCGGCGCCGCGACCAACGACGCGCTGTTGTCCGGTTCGGTGGATATCGTCGGCGCCGGCGTCGGTCCGCTGCTGACCATCTGGGACCGCACCTACGGCCGGCAGAACGTCAAGGCCGTGGCGTCGCTCGGCAACTTCCCGTACTACCTGCTGAGCAGCAACCCGAACGTGAAGACCATCGCCGACTTCACCGAAAAAGACCGCATCGCCCTGCCGGCGGTGGGTGTCTCGGTGCAGTCGCGCTTCCTGCAATACGCCGCTGCCAAGCAGTGGGGCGACAAGGAATACAACCGTCTCGACAAGTACAGCCTGGCCGTCCCGCACCCGGACGCCACCGCGGCGCTGCTGGCCGGCGGCACCGAGCTGAACGCGCACTTTTCCAACCCGCCGTTCCAGGACCAGGCGCTGGCGAACAAGGACGTTCACGTGGTGCTCGACACCTACGAGCTGCTCGGCCCGAACTCGCCGACGGTGCTGTTCACCACCGAGAAATTCCGTGCGGACAACCCCAAGACCTACAAGGCCTTCGTTGACGCGCTCGCCGAAGCAGCGGACTTCGCCCAACACGACAAGGCTGCGGCGGCAGACACCTATATCCGCGTGACCAAGGCCAAGATCAGCCGCGACGAGTTGCTGAAGATCATCGACAACCCGAAGTACGAATTCAGCATCACGCCGAAGAACACCTATCCGCTGGCCGAGTTCCTGTACCGGGTCGGCGCCATCAAGCACAAGCCGGAATCGTGGAAGGACTACTTCTTCCAGGACGACAAGCCGTTGCAGGGGAGCTGAGTTCATGACCGCCCCATTGCAAGGCCACACGGTCAGCAAGCTCAGCCCCATAGACACCCCACCGTTGTTGCAGGTGGATTCTCTCAGCCTGGAATACCGCACCGCGCAGCGCGTGGTGCGGGCCACCCACCAGGTCAGTTTCGATGTGGACAAGGGCGACCGTTTCGTCCTGCTCGGGCCGTCCGGCTGCGGCAAGTCGACCTTGCTCAAGGCCGTCGCCGGCTTCATCGAACCGAGCGAAGGCAGCATCCGCCTGCAAGGTCAGGCGGTGCATGGCCCCGGCCCTGATCGCATCGTGGTGTTCCAGGAGTTCGACCAGTTGCCGCCCTGGAAAACCGTGAAGCAGAACGTCATGTTCCCGCTGCTGGTGTCCGGCACCCTCAAGCGCGCCGAAGCCGAGGCGCGAGCGTTGCACTATCTGGAGAAAGTCGGCCTGGCGGCGTTCGCCGACGCCTATCCGCACACCTTGTCCGGCGGCATGAAAGCGCGGGTTTCGATTGCCCGGGCCTTGGCCATGCAGCCGAAGATCCTGCTCATGGACGAACCCTTCGCCGCGCTCGACGCACTGACCCGGCGCAAGATGCAGGAAGAGCTGCTGGCGTTGTGGGAGGAGGTGCGTTTCACCCTGCTGTTCGTCACCCACTCGATCGAGGAAGCGTTGGTGGTGGGCAACCGCATTTTGCTGTTGTCGCCGCATCCGGGGCGGGTCCGCGCCGAGATCCACAGCCATCAATACGACCTGCACAGCCTCGGCGGCACCGACTTCCAGGCCAGCGCCCGGCGTATCCACAACCTGTTGTTCGAAGACGGCCAGGCGCCGGCCGATGAGGCTGACCTGGGCTTCAACGACATTCGCATCGCCTACTGACCGGGAGCTTTTCTCATGACCACTTCATCTTCCCCGCGTCAGGAATACGAAATCGCCCTGCAACCCTGGGACGGCATCGCCCTGGAGCGCGAACTGCCGCTGGCCCAGCGCCTGTGGCAGCAACGTTGGCTGCGCAAGAGCGTGATCCTGATCGTGCTGGCGATCCTTTGGGAGGCCGCGGCCCGCTATCAGGGCAACGACCTGCTGCTGCCGACCTTCCTGCAAACCGCCCAGGCGCTGTACGACGGCCTGATCAGCGGCGAGCTGCTGGAGAAAGTCGGCGTGTCGCTGGTGGTGCTGCTCAAGGGCTACGTGCTGGGCATCGTCCTGGCGTTCGGCCTGACCAGCCTGGCGGTATCCACGCAGATCGGCCGCGACTTGCTCGACACCCTGACGTCGATGTTCAACCCGCTGCCGGCCATCGCCTTGTTGCCGTTGGCGCTGCTGTGGTTCGGCCTGGGCGAGAACAGCCTGATTTTCGTGCTGGTGCACTCGGTGCTCTGGGCCCTGGCGCTGAACACCTACGCCGGTTTTCTCGGCGTCAACGAAACCCTGCGCATGGCCGGGCGCAACTACGGCCTGCGCGGACTGCGGCTGGTGGTGCACATTCTGGTGCCGGCGGCGCTGCCGTCGATCCTTTCGGGCCTGAAGATTGGCTGGGCCTTCGCCTGGCGCACGCTGATCGCCGCCGAACTGGTGTTCGGCGCCACCAGCGGCAAAGGCGGGCTGGGCTGGTACATCTTCCAGAATCGCAACGAGCTGTACACCGACAAGGTGTTCGCCGGCCTTGCGGTGGTGATCCTGATCGGTCTGCTGGTGGAGAGTCTGGTGTTCAACGTGCTGGAGCGGGTGACGGTGCGGCGCTGGGGGATGCAGCGCTGAATTACTCGTCCTGATACTGCGCTGCGGCGCTGGTCAGGGTCTTGGCGATCAACTGGCGCAGTGCCGTTGGCTGTTCGACGATCAGTTCATCGCCCTGGCTGAGCAGCCACCAGCGCAGGCTCCAACTGTTGCTGACCGTGGCCTGGAGCCTGTGGCCGTGTTCCAGGTCGGTCAGGGTCATGTCCGCTGACAGCGGCGTCTCGCGCACCAGCCGTGCGAGGTTGCTGCTGACCCAGGCGTGCAATTCGATTTTCTCGGCACTGCCGAATTGCAGGGCGTCGCTGCGCAGGTAGCTTTGCAGGTCAAAGGCGTCCAGGCCCTGGGCCGGGCTGGCCAGCACGCTCACCTGGCGGAAGCGGTGCACCGCGAACTGGCGGGTGTCGGTGAACGGCTGGGCGGTGGCGATCAGGTAGGCGATCTGGCCGCGCTGGATCAGCGCCAGCGGGTTGAGAGTCAGTTCGACGGTGCGGTCGGTGTGCGCCGAGTAGTACTGGCACTGCAACTGATATTCCTCGAGCAGGGCCTTTTGCACCGTTTCCAGTATGGCGTCGGAGACTTCCGGGGCCTGCATGTTCATGTCCGGACGCACGCTGGCGACCTTGTCGAGCCAGCGCGCCGCTTTGTTCTCCGACGAAAGGTGTTCGAGCTTTTGCCGGGCATGGCTGAAGCGCGCATCCAGCCCTTTGAGCATGCTGCCGGGGAGCAGGGGCCGCACCGCGTCTTCCACCAGCGCCAGGCTCAACGCCTCGCCCACGCTGAGGCCGCGCAAGTCCACGTAGGCGTTCGCCGCCCAGTACCAACCGTAGGGAATACTGCGGTCGTTGCGCTCCAGTGGGAAGATCAGCGACAGCTCGTTGAGGTCGCGTTCGATGCTGCGCTTGCTGATGCTGAAGCCGGCGTCCTTGAGGCGCAGGACCAGCTCCGCGCTGGTGATGCCGGGGGAGCGGCTGGGGAGCTGGCGCAGCAATTCCCATTGACGGCTGAGGGTGGCGCGGGTGGTGGCGGAGGGCAAAACGGTCAGTCCTTGTCTAGGCTTGCGGCGAAAGCATGATGTCCAGCAGAAGGCATGGCAGTTTGCCATTAATTTACCCATTCAGGGATGAACCGTTGAATTGCCCCGACCAACGTGTCCGCGACAGGTTTTGTCGTGACGCCCAGCAGAATCACGCCTCAACGCCCGCGCAGAAACCAGGGAGGGCGGTTCAGTGAGGATGAACATGTCTGCTGCCAGCAATATCTACTCTCTGCTCGGGCGCCTCTTGCCCGAGCGTGTCGTGCCCGCGCCTGGCCGTCTGCGCGTGAGACGGCTGTACACCGGCGTCGGCCTGCCGGCGCAGCGAGCGGCGCTTGGGGAGCGCTTCAGCCTGGTCAGCCTGCTGGATGACGCTCCGGACTTGCTGGCGGTCTATGGCGATCTACGCCGGCAGGCGCTGGAAGGCAGTGTCACGGCGCTCAACGACCTGGGCTGGATCTGGCTCAACGGCCGCTACTGGCGCGCCGATCCGACGCTCGCCGGACACCTGCTGCGCATGGCGGCGGTGCAGGGCAGTGCGGTGGCCTGGTTCAACCTCGGTCAGCAGCATTACTTCGGCAAGGGCGTGGAAATTTCCTATCTCAACGCCGCCGAGTATTACCGGCACGCCTTCGAGGCCGGGCTGGCCGAGGCGGCAGCGGCGCTGGGCGATCTGTATGAAGAAGAGGTCTGCGACGGCGGCGGCAATCTCTGGTCGGTGGACCTGCAAAAAGCCTACGAATGGTTTTTCCGTGGCGCCCAGCGTGGCGATGCGCGCTGCCGTTTCGAGGTGGGCTATCGTTTGCTGCATGGTCAGCAGGTCGCCGCCGACAGCCGTGCCGGGGTGTATTGGCTGGAGCTGGCGGCGGTGGCGGGGGTTGCGCAGGCGGCGGAAGAGCTGGCGCTGCACTTCAATACCAGCGGCAACGATCTGCGTTATCTGTTCTGGCGCGATCAGGCCATCAGCCTCGGCAGCCCGCTGGCGCTGGCGATGAAACTGGAAGCCCAGTTGCGTATCTGATGTGAGTCCGTGGCCCTTGATCCGGGCCACGCCGAAAGGCTATTGACGCTCGGGGGCGTGATCGAAGAACATTGATAGTTAGCAAACTATGAATATGGTCACTACCGTTCCCATGAAACTCGACGCACTGCAAATGAACACCAGCAGCGGCATGGTCGCGGCCAGCCGCAACTGGCGGCGCATCTGCCAGACCACGCTGGCGCGCTTTGGCATTTCCGAAGCCTGTGCGGTGCCGCTGCTGATGATCCTGCGCCTGGGTGACGGTGTGCATCAGGTCGCGGTGGCGCAGGCGGTGGGGGTGGAAAGCCCGTCGCTGGTGCGCCTGCTGGATCAGTTGTGCGGTGCCGGCTACGTCTGCCGCAGCGAAGACCCGGGCGACCGCCGGGCCAAGGCCCTGAGCCTGACCGACAAGGGCCGGGAACTGGCCGAAGCCATCGAGGGCGAACTGGTGCGCCTGCGCCGCGATGTGCTCAAGGACATTTCCGCCGCCGACCTGGAAGCCGCGCTGCGCGTGGTCAAAGCCTTCGAAGAGGCGGCCCAGCGCTCGCCGGGCCTGCCCTTGTGAAAGACTTCTTCAGCTCCATGCCACCGGCGCGGGACTGGTTCTACGGCGTGCGCACCTTCGCCGCGTCGATGATCGCGCTGTACATCGCCCTGCTGCTGCAACTGCCGCGGCCTTACTGGGCGATGGCCACGGTGTACATCGTCTCCAGCCCGTTCGTCGGGCCCACCAGTTCCAAGGCGTTGTACCGCGCGGTCGGCACGCTGATCGGTGCTGCCGGCGCGGTGTTTCTGGTGCCGATGCTGGTGCAGGCGCCGGTGCTGCTGACCATCGCCGTCGCGCTGTGGACGGCCACGTTGCTGTTCCTTTCGCTGCACCTGCGCACCGCCAACAGCTACACCCTGATGCTGGCCGGCTACACCTTGCCAATGATCGCCTTGCCGGTGGTCGACAACCCGCTGGCGGTGTTCGATATCGCCTCGTCGCGGGCCCAGGAAATCTGCCTCGGTATCGTCTGCGCGGCGGTGGTCGGCGCGGTGTTCTGGCCACGCCGGCTGACCCCGGTGTTCGTCGGTGCCACTGGCAACTGGTTCGCCGAAGCGATCCGCTACAGCGACACCTTCCTCGCCCGCGACACCGCCGCCGACACCGTCGGCAGCCTGCGCGCCTCGATGGTCACCACCTTCAACTCGCTGGAAATGATGATCGGCCAGCTTTCCCATGAAGGCGCCCGTCCGCAGACGGTGAAGAACGCCCGCGAACTGCGCGGGCGGATGATTCACCTGCTGCCGGTGATCGATGCGCTGGACGACGCCTTGCTCGCCCTCGAAGCCCGCGCGCCGCAGGAGGCTCGAGCGTTGCAGCCGCTGCTGGCGAGCACCCGTGAGTGGCTGCGCGCCACGGCCGAAGACGCCTCGGTGGCGCGCTGGTCGGCGCTGCGCGAACAGCTCGAACGCTTGCAACCCAGCGTCGCCGAGCTGGATGAACGCCCCGGCCTGCTGCTGTCCAACGCGCTCTATCGGCTCGGCGAGTGGATCGACCTGTGGCAGGACTGCTGCAGCCTGAAACACGCCATCGCCCGCGAAGACCTCTCGCCCTGGCGCGCCGTGTACCGGCACTGGCGGCTCGGCCGGCTGACGCCGTTCTTCGACCGCGGCCTGATGCTCTATTCGGTGTTCTCCACCTTCACCGCGATCCTCGCCGCCACCGCCCTGTGGGTCCTGACGGGCTGGGCCGATGGCGCCAGCGCGGTGATCCTCGCGGCGGTGGCGTGCAGCTTCTTCGCGGCAATGGACGACCCGGCGCCGCAGATCTACCGGTTCTTCTTCTGGACCACGCTGTCGGTGGTGTTCGCCAGCCTCTACCTGTTCCTGGTGCTGCCGAACCTGCATGACTTCCCGATGCTGGTGCTGGCCTTCGCCATCCCGTTCATCTGCGTCGGCACCCTGACCGTGCAGCCGCGTTTCTACCTCGGCACGTTGCTGACCATCGTCAACACCGCGTCGTTCATCAGCATCCAGGGCGCCTACGACGCCGACTTCCTGGCCTTCGTCAACGCCAACATCGCCGGGCCCGTGGGGTTGCTGTTCGCCTTCCTCTGGACGTTGGTGATGCGCCCGTTCGGCGTCGAGCTGGCGGCCAAGCGCCTGACCCGCTTCAGTTGGCGCGACATCGTCGGCATGACCCGGCCGGCGACGCTTGCCGAGCATCGGCGCCTCGGCGTGCAGATGCTCGACCGCCTGATGCAGCACCTGCCGCGCCTGAACCAGACCGGCCAGGACAGTGGCAGCGCCCTGCGTGACCTGCGTGTCGGCCTCAATCTGCTCGACCTGCTGGCGTACCTGCCGCGGGCGTCGGCGCAGCCTCGGGCGGCGTTGGAAAAAGTCATCGCGGAAGTCGGCGCGCACTTCCAGGCCTGCCTTGACGCTCGCGAGCGCCTGCACGCGCCGCCCGCGCTGCTGGGCAGCATGGAACTGGCGCGCCGCGCCCTGAATATTGCGGCCATGGACGGCCACGGCGATGCCCGCCTGCACTTGCTGCACGCGCTCAGCGGCCTGCGCCTGGCGCTGCTGCCGGGTGTGGAAGTGGTGCTGGAGCCCGCCGACCGTCAACCGCAACTGCCTTATGGCATCGATGGAGCGCCCCTGTGATCGGTGAACTGGATATCAGCGGGGTGTTCCTGCCCACGCTGCTGGTGATGATGCTGCTGACCTATGTGCTGTTCCTCGCACTGCATGCCGTACTCAACCGCGTGCATTTCTATCGCCTGGTCTGGCACCGGGCACTCTTCAACGTTGCGCTCTACGCCGTGCTGCTCGGTACGGTGGACCACTTTTGCCGAAGCCTGATGCTGCCATGAAAAAACCTTTGTTGACCTTGGGCCGTGTTGTCCTGACGCTGCTGGTAGTGACCCTGGCGACCGTGCTGGTCTGGCAGATGGTCCTGTATTACATGTTCGCCCCCTGGACCCGCGACGGGCATATCCGCGCCGACGTGATCCAGATCGCCCCGGACGTCTCCGGCCTGATCCAGAAGGTCGAGGTCCGCGACAACCAACTGATCAAGCGCGGCGACGTGTTGTTCACCATCGACCAGGACCGTTTCCACCTGGCCTTGCGCCAGGCCCAGGCGACCCTCGCCGAGCGCAAGGAAACCCTGGCCCAGGCGCAGCGCGAGACCAAACGCAACAAGGGTCTCGGCAACCTGGTGGCGGCCGAGCAACTGGAAGAGAGCCAGTCGCGTCAGGCCCGTGCCCAGTCCGCGCTGGATGAAGCCCAGGTGGCGGTGGACGCGGCGCAGCTCAACCTCGACCGTTCGGTGGTGCGCAGCCCGGTCAACGGCTACCTCAACGACCGCGCGCCGCGCGCCCACGAGTTCGTCAGCGTCGGCCGTCCGGTGCTGTCGGTAGTGGACAGCGAGTCGTACCACGTCGATGGCTATTTCGAGGAAACCAAGTTGTCCGGCATCCACATCGGCCAGTCCGTGGACATCCGCGTGATGGGTGACAGCACCCGCCTGCGCGGCCATGTGCAGAGCATCGCCGCCGGCATCGAAGACCGCGACCGCAGCAGCGGCGCCAACCTGCTGCCCAACGTCAACCCGGCGTTCAGTTGGGTGCGCCTGGCGCAGCGGATTCCGGTGCGGATCGCCTTCGATGACGTGCCCGCGGATTTCCGCCTGATCGCCGGGCGGACCGCCACCGTGTCGATCATCGAGGACGCGCATCAATGAACAAGCTGTCGCTGCTGGGCGTCAGCCTGATGCTCTCGGCCTGCCAGATGGTCGGGCCGGATTACCACCTGCCAGAGAAGGCGGCGCTCAACCGTGGCGACCTGCAAGGTGCGCTGCGCGCCGATGCCGACAGCGTGGTGTCGGCGCCGGTGCCCGGTGATTGGTGGCGGCTGTACCGTGACGGGCGGCTGGATACCCTGGTCAATCAGGCGCTGGCGGCCAACAGCGAGTTGCGCGTGGCGGCGGCCAACATTGCCCGCGCGCGTGCGCAAGTCGAGGAAGCCGAGGCCCAGGGTGGTTTCAGCGGCGGCGTGAAGCTGGGGGCGCAGCGCTTGCAGGAGTCGGGCGAGGCGTTCCTGCAGCCTGACAAAGTGCCGGTGGCGAACATCGGCGAGGCGATCCTCAGCGCCTCCTATCAGTTCGACCTCTGGGGCACCCTCAAGCGTGGCGTCGAGGCGGCCCAGGCCAATGCCGACGCGGCCCAGGCCGCGGCGGACACGGCGCGGATCACCGTGGTCGCCGACGTGGTTCGCGCCTACACCCAGGTGTGCGCGGCCAACGAGGAATTGCACATCGCCCGCGAATCGCTGGACCTGCAGGAGCAGGGCGTCAGCCTGACCCAGCGCCTGCGCGATGCCGGGCGTGGCGACGAAACCCAGGTGACCCGCTCGGAAACCCGCTTCAAATCCCTGCGCGCCGAGCTGCCGCGCTACCAGGCGGCCCGCGAGTCCGGCCTGTTCACCTTGTCGATGCTGCTGGCCAAGCCGGTCGACCAGTTGCCCGCCGGCACCGCCGACTGCGCCGAACTGCCGCATATCGCCCAACTGATTCCGGTGGGCGATGGCGCTGCGCTGCTCAAGCGCCGCCCTGATGTGCGGCGCGCCGAGCGCCAGTTGGCGGCGGCCACCGCGACCATCGGCGTGGCCACGGGTCAGCTGTACCCGGATATCAGCATCGGCGCGCAAGTGGGCACCATCGGCATCCTGGAAAACCTCGGCAAGCCGGCCACCAACCGCTGGGGCTTTGGCCCGCTGCTGACCTGGACCGTGCCGACCAACGGCTCGCGGGCGCGGATTCGCGAAGCGGAGGCCAGCACCCAGGCCGCGCTGGCAAACTTCGACGGCGTGGTGCTCAACGCCATCCGCGAAACCCAGACCAGCCTGGCCCAGTACAGCGCCTTGCTGGACCGTCGCGATGCGCTGCAAGACGCAGAGCGCTCGGCGCGGCTGGCGGCGGATCAGACCCACCGTTTCTACCAGGCTGGCCGGGCGTCCTTCCTCGCCGACCTGGAAGCGACCCGCACCTACACCGACATGCGCGCGCAACTGGCGACGGCCAATACCCAGGTGGCGATGGGGCAGATCGGGTTGTTCCTGGCACTCGGCGGGGGCTGGTAGTCCGCAATCGCTAGCAGGCTCACTGCAGGTGTAGGAGCGGATTCATCCGCGATCGGCGGCGCAGCGCCTGACTACCTTGAACGCTCATCTTTTCAAGGACTGCCTCATGCCCTACCCAGCCTCCGAGCTGTTACGTATTGGCCGTTTTTCCGAACGCGGGCGGCTGTATTTACTGACCTGCGTAGCGGAGGGGCGCAAAGCCGTGTTTCAGGACTTGAGGCCGGCCCGTCTAGTGGTTGAGCAATTCCGTCTGGCACAAACGGAGGGTGCAGCCAACTCGCTGGCTTGGATAGTAATGCCTGACATATGCGGGCCGGGTTGGCCAGAAGGGTAAGAGATTACTCTCACTGGGATGCAGTCTGGCTTTAAGCCAGGATCCCGGCGCTACCTCACCGCTTGTTCAACCGCTGCGCCAATCGGTCCCCGCTTACCTGAATCAACGCCACCAGCACCACCAGCATGACGATCACGGTCAGCATGATCTGGGTGTCGAAGCGCTGGTAGCCGTACCGGTAGGCGATGTCGCCCAGCCCGCCCGCGCCGATGGCGCCGGCCATGGCCGAGGAGTTGATCATGGTCACCAGGGTGATGGTGAAGCCGCCCACTATTCCCGGCAGCGCCTCGGGCAACAGCACATGCCAGACGATATGCCAGCGCCGGCAGCCCATGGCCTGCGCCGCTTCGATCAGGCCGTGGTCGACTTCGCGCAGGCTGACTTCGGCAATCCGCGCGAAGAACGGGGTCGCGGCGATGGTCAGCGGGACGACCGCCGCCCACACGCCGTAGGTGGTGCCGACGATCAGCCGGGTGAAGGGGATCAGCGCGACCATCAGAATCAGGAACGGTATCGAGCGGAACAGGTTGACGAACACGCCGAGCACGCGGTTCACGTTCGGCGCTTCGAAGATCCCGCCCTTGCCGCTGGTGACCAGGATCACCGCCAGCGGAATCCCCGCCAGCAGTGCGATCAGCGAGGACACGCCGACCATCAGCAGGGTGTCGACGACGCCCTGCAACAAGCGATCAAACCACATAGCCAAGTACCTCCACCTGCGCGGCCCAGTTCCGGGCCCGTTCGATGATGCTGTCATGGGTGTGGGGCGACCCCGCGACCGAGATCACCAGTTGGCCAAGGGCACGGTCCTGGATCGGTTCGATGCCGCCCTGCAACAGGCTGACTTTGCCGCCAAGGGCAATGAACAGCGCCGACAGGTCCGGCGCGTCGCGGTCCTGGCCGCTGACCCGCAAACGCAAAACCAACGTCGCTCGCGCCTCCGGCGCGGTGGGCAGCAGGCGCTCCAGCAGCGAGGGCGGCAAGGCCGGTTGCAACGGTGCCAGCAGGGTTTTGCTGACGTCGTGCTGTGGGTCGCCGAACACTTGCCAGACCTCGCCCTGTTCGACCACGCGCCCGCGTTCCAGCACCACCACGCGGTGGCAGATATCGCGGATCACCGCCATCTCGTGAGTGATGAGGACGATGGTCAGGCCGAGGCGCTGGTTGATGTCGCGCAGCAGGCCGAGGATCGATTCGGTGGTTTCCGGGTCGAGCGCCGAGGTGGCTTCGTCGCAGAGCAGGATCGCCGGGTCATGCACCAGTGCGCGGGCGATGCCGACGCGCTGTTTCTGTCCGCCGGAAAGCTGCGCCGGATAGACGTGATGCTTCTCCTGCAAGCCCACCAGTTCCAGCAGTTCGGTGACCTTGCGCTGGCGCTCGGCCTTGGGCACGCCGGCCACTTTCAGCGGCAGCTCGACGTTCTGCCACACGGTCTTGGCCGACATCAGGTTGAAGTGCTGGAAGATCATGCCGATGCGTCGGCGCAGGGTAACCAGCTTGTCTTCGTCGTACTCGGCGATGTCCACCTGGTCGATCAGCACGCGGCCGCTGCTGGGGTGTTCCAGGCGGTTGATGGTGCGGATCAGCGACGACTTGCCGGCGCCGCTGCGGCCGATGATGCCGAAGATTTCACCGTGCTGGATGTTCAGGTCGATATCGGCCAGGGCCGGGGCGTCCTGCCCCGGGTAGGTCTTGTTCAGGCTGACGAAGCGCACGTGGGCGCTGTTCACTTCAGGATGCAGCGCCCGCTGCCGGGTCTGCCGGGGTTCCGGCAGGCTCGGCGAGTCCAGCGCCACGCGGGCGTTGGCGGTGCTCATCTCAGCTCTCCCAGCCCGGCTGGTACAGCTTGCCGTGGGCCTTGTCGAGGGCGGCGCGAACCACCGGCGAGTGTTGGTAGATGTCGATGAATTTGGCCAGGCGCGGGTCGTCCTTGTTCTGCGGTTTGATGACGAACTGGATCACGTATTCCTTGTGGTCGATGCCGTCGAACAGCAGCGCGGAACCGGCATCGAAGGTGTTGGCCAGGCGGATGTAATGCGGGTAGCCCTGGACCAGGTCGGCGTCTTCATAGGCGCGAACCAGTTGCACCGCCTCGACCTGAAGGATCTTGATCTTCTTCGGGTTGCCGACGATGTCGTCCTCGGTGGCCTTGTAGCCGACACCCGGCTTGAGGCTGATCAGGCCGGCCTTGGCCAGCAGTTGCAAGCCGCGACCGCCGTTGATCGGGTCGTTGGCGATGGCCACGGTGGCGCCTTCCGGCAGTTCCGCAGAGCTCTTGTGCTTCTTCGAGTAGAGGCCGACGTTGTTGATGATGCCGGGTGCGTAGGGCACCAGGTCGAAGCCGGCGGCGGACTTGGCGTTTTCCAGGAACGGGATGTGCTGGAAGTAGTTCACGTCGATGTCGCCGGCGGCGAGGCTGACGTTGGGCGCGATCCAGTCGCTGAACTCGATCAGTTCGACGTTCAGTCCTTGCTTTTTCGCTTCACCGACCGCGGCTTCCAGCGGGATGGCGAAGGCGGCGGTGGTGCCGACTTTCAGTGGCGCATCGGCGGCGTGGCCGCTGCCGATCAGGCCGAGGGTGAGGGCGAGTGCCGCGACGGGGCGGCCGAAAAGGGTCTTAAGCATGCTGTAGCGCTCCGGTCGGTTGGGCGGTCGTGGTCGGTTGGGCGTTGTGGCGGTAGCCGGCGCCGGGATGGTCGGCGGGCAGGTGGGCAGTGCCCTGCGGAAACAGCTTTTGCCGCAGCGGGCCGTTGTCGTAGGCGGTCTTGTACGAGCCACGTTGTTGCAGCTCGGGGATCACCAGGTCGATGAAGTCTTCGTAGCTTTCCGGGGTGACGGTGCGGGCCAGGTTGAAGCCGTCCAGACCGGTTTCGGCGATCCAGCTTTCCAGCTCGTCGGCGACCTGGTCGGGCGAGCCGATCAGGGTGATGTAGCGCCCGCCGAGGGCGTGCTGGTCGAGCAGGCGGCGGCGGGTCCAGTCGTTGTTTTGCAGGTGCTTGGTCGCGGACTGGATGGCGTTGCTCTTCACGTACTGGATCGGTTCGTCCAGTTCGTAGGCCGAGAAGTCGATGCCGGTGGAGCTGGAGAAATGCGCGACGCCGGCTTCGGCGCTGGCATGGCGCAGGTAGTCGGCGTGCTTGGCACGGGCCAGTTCTTCGGTCGCGGCGACGACCACGGTGATGCCCATGAACACTTTTATCGCGTGCGGATCACGCCCGGCGGCGACGGCGGCGGCGCGCACTTTGTCGACCTGGGCGCGGGTCGCGGCCTTGGTCTGGCCGCTGATGAACACGCATTCGGCGTGCTGCCCGGCGAAGGTCAGGCCACGCTCCGAAGCACCGGCCTGGAACAGCACCGGCGTGCGTTGCGGCGACGGCTCGCTGAGGTGATAGCCCTCGACCTTGTAGAACTCGCCGTGGTGGCGAACCTTGTGCACTTTGTCCGGCTGGGCGTAGATGCGCCGTTCGCGGTCGTTGAGCACCGCGTCGTTTTCCCAACTGCCTTCGAGCAGTTTGTAGAGCACTTCCAGGTACTCGTCGGCCTGGTCGTAGCGGCGGTCGTGTTCGGGCTGTGCGTCCAGGCCCATGGCCTTGGCCGCGCTGTCCAGGTAGCCGGTGACGATGTTCCAGCCGACCCGGCCCCGGCTCAGGTGGTCGAGGGTGGAAAGGCGCCGGGCGAACAGGTACGGCGGCTCATAGGTGAGGTTGGCGGTCAGGCCAAAACCGAGGTTGCGGGTGACGGCGGCCATGGCCGAGACCAGCAGCAACGGGTCGTTGACTGGCAACTGGATCGACTCTTTCAGCGGCACGTCCACCGACTGCTGGTAGACGTCGTAGACGCCGACGATATCGGCGAGGAACAGGCCGTCGAACAGGCCGCGTTCCAGCAGCTTCGCCAGGTCGGTCCAGTATTCGAGGGTCTTGTACTCGCTGGAGGTATCCCGCGGATGGGTCCACAGGCCGTGGTTGATATGCCCGACGCAGTTCATGTTGAAGGCGTTGAGCAGGATCTTTTTCTTGGCCATCAGATGGTCCCCCGCAACGGTGGGTTCTGATCGTTGAGGTAGTAGTTGCCGATGGCGTGGTATTTCCAGCGCACCGGGTCGTGCAGGGTGTGCGTGCGAGCGTTGCGCCAGTGGCGGTCCAGGCCGTGTTCGGCGAGGGTGGCCTGGCTGCCGGCCAGCTCGAACAAGGTGCTGCCGGCGGCGAGGGAAATCTCGGTGCTGAGGGCGCGGGCTTCGGCCACGGCGATGGAGGCGGCGGCCACGGTATCGGCGTTTGTGTCGGCCTGGGCGCGGTCGAGGAATTCGCCGGCGCGTTCCAGCAGGGCTTCGGTGGCGTGCAGACGGATCGCCAGGTGGCCGAAGGTCTTCAGGCTCAGCGGGTCTTCGGTGGCTTTGTCGCTGTTGGCGTCGATCCACGGCCGGGTGCGGGTGCGCACGAAGTGCAGGGCATCTTCATAGGCGGCGCGGGCGATGCCGGTGTCGATGGCGGCGTGGAGGATCTGCGCCAGCGGGCCGACCGGCGTCGGCCGCTCGAACGCGCTCTGGAACGGCAGCACATCGGCGGCCTCGACCCGGACGTTTTCGAACACCACCGAGCCGCTGCCGGTGGTGCGCTGGCCGAAGCCGCTCCAGTCGTCGATGACCTTCAGCCCGGCGCTGTCGGCGGGGACGAAGGCCAGTTGCTGCACACCGTGTTCATCGACCACCGAGGTGGGGATGCGCTGGGCGTAGATCGCGCCGGTGGCGTAGAACTTGCGGCCGTTGATGCGGTAGCCGTCACCGTCGCGGGTCAGCGCGGTGGTGCGGTCGCTGGCGGTCTTGGTGCCCAGCTCGGCCAGGGCGTTGCCGAAGCGTCTGCCGGCCAGCACTTCGGCGTACAGCCGCTGTTGCTGCTCGGGTGTGCCGTTTACGCGTAGCACTTCCAGGGCGTAGAAATGGTTCTGCGGAATCTGTCCCAGCGACGAGTCGGCCCGGGCGATGCGGGCGACGACCTTGGCCAGGGTGACGTTGGACACGCCAGCGCCGCCGAAGGCTTTCGGCACGCTGATGCCCCACAGGCCGGAGCGGGTGAACAGCTCCAGTTCCGGGTGCGGCAGGCGCCGTTCACGGTCGCGTAGAGCGCTGTCGTGTTGCAGTTGGCCGGCGATCTGCTCGGCGATGGCCAGGGCCTGGGCGTCGTCGGTGATGACCGCCACGGCGTCGTGCGGTTGCGAATGAAGGCTCATAAGGGGCTCCAGTGGTCTGGTCAAATCCAGGAGTGCCGGGCGGGCAGGGTTCCGTTGAGGTGGTAGGCGCCGACGGCGTGGTATTTCCAGCGCACCGGGTCGTGCAGGGTGTGCACCCGGGCATTGCGCCAGTGCCGGTCCAGGTTGAACTCGGCGAGGGTCGCGCGGCTGCCGGACAGTTCCAGGAGCTTCTCGCTGGCCAGCAGGGAGATTTCGGTGGTCAGCACCTTGGCCTCGGCCACGGCGATGGAGGCGCGGGCGGCGGAGGCGGCGTCGACCGGCGCGGCGTTGACTTCATCCAGCACCCGCGCGGCTTTCGTCAGCAGCGCCTGGGCGGCGTGCAGTTCGAGTTTCAGGCGGCCGATATCGGCGATCACGTAGGGGTCGTCGCTGGCGCGCTCGACACCGGCATCGACCCAGGGGCGGGCCTTTTCGCGGACGAAAGCGATGGCGTCGTCCACGGCGGCTTCGGCGATGCCGGCGTCAATGGCGGCCTGGATCAGTTGCGAGACCGAGCCCTGGATATTCGGGGTGTCAGCGAGGCGCCAGCTCTCGACGACCAGTTCGGCGTCCACCGGCACTTCGTTGAGCAACACGGTGCCGCTGGCGGTGGTGCGCTGGCCGAAGCCCGACCAGTCGTCGACGATGCGCAGGCCCGGGGTGCCACGGCGAACGAACGCCAGCACCGTGCGGCCTTCGTCGTTCAGCGCCTTGACCGCCACCCAATGGGCGAACAGCGCGCCGGTGGAATAGAACTTCTGGCCGCTGATGACATAGCCATCGCCCTGACGGGTGATCCGCGCCTTGAGTTCGAGGGTGTTTTTGGTGCCGCGCTCGGGGCCGGCATTGCCGATCCGCCAGCCGTCGAGCACCGAGCCGAACAGCACTTCTTTCTGCCGGTCGTTGGCGCCGCCGCGCAGCAGTTGCAGCAGGCCGAACTGGTTCTGCGGGATTTGCCCCAGCGCCGGGTCGGCCGCACTGATGATGCGGAACACCTCGGCGAGGGTGACGAAGGAAAGCTGTGGACCGCCGTATTCACGCGGGATGCTGATACTGCCCAGGCCGCTGCGGGTGAACTGCTCGACTTCGGCCCAGGGCAGCTTGCGCTGCTGGTCGCGTTTGCCGGCTTGTGGGCGGGCGACGGCGGCCAGTTCGTGGGCGGCCTGCAGGGCCTCGGCATCGTTGCGCAGAACCTTGGCGGGGAGCAGCAACGGCGCGTGATCCAGATCGCTGTGAACGGCGTTATTGGCAAGATTGGACATGACCTGACCTCATCTATGGAAAACGTCGCGTGCGCACAGCGACTGAAGATACGTGGGGTCCGGTGGTCCGGTGCATATACCGTAATCGTTTATAAAAATTTACTGAACTAACGATTGGGAATATGGATAGACAGAGGGGTGTTGCTGTTGCAACAGGGGATCAACAGTTTGTTGGTGGGGGATTTAGGGCCTCATCGCTGCAGGCTATTTACACATCTTTCGGTCATGTGGTGGCTGGAGGGCGTTTGTCCAAAGAACGAGTAATGGCCACCAGGCGCATGCCGGAAGTTTTCTAGCGCTTTCAAGATCGAGCGCCGCCCGCGCGGCGCTCGATCTTGAGAGCGCTGAAGATATGTCGGCTGACTCATCACTACCTGAATCGCCCCTAGTTTCGTAGACACCTCCAAGCCTCATAATGAGGCCCAAATAGGAGGAGCCATGAGTCGTCAGCGTTACCCCGAAGAATTCAAGATCGAAGCGGTCAAGCAAGTGACCGAGAAAG
>NZ_FYDX01000030.1 GCF_900187455.1 Pseudomonas sp. Irchel 3E13
CTCGGCGGGTTTGCTTGCGCTTGCCGGCGTACTCAAAGTCGGAAAAGCTCATCTGGCTCATGGGCGGCTCGGATCAGGTGTTGCGGGGATTCTCGCATAACTGAAGGCTTGTTCGGAGATTCCTTAAGGACCCGAGCGGAAACTTCAAATCGGTAGCTAGGACGGTGAAGTATCGTTCCGATTTAATTGGCAACGGAAGTAAAAGAACGCTTGAAAAACTTGAAATTGAAAAGCGTTTTTGGGAAAGCCAAGGTGTTGATTGGAAAATCGTAACAGACGAGTTTTTTACACGAGATTTGATTAAAAATCTTGGACTAATCAGGAGGTACTCGAAGCTCTCTCGTGATTTAATGAAAGCGCCGTTGCATTCGAATTTTATCGAGTGCCTTGTAAACAGCCGGGAATATTCGTGGACCTTGGCCACCTGTCTAAGAAAAATAGCATCACTTCTGTCCATTTCCTATATAGACGCTCAAGCAATTTTCTTTCATCTGGTTTGGAACAAGATACTGAAAATCGATTTGGTTAACACTCCTCTCCACCTTACTGGTCTAGTTCCTGGCTTCGAAGTTTCCCCGAGCCCTGTCCAAGTATCGTTGAAGGAGAAAATGTCATGACTGTTCTCGTTAATGACGTTTTCGAGCCTGTAACCGATCTGTCGGTCATCGCTACGATAGCCAGGCTCCTTTACCAGGATGAAACGCATGACTTAGCAGTTTTGATGGATCTAGCTGACCCACCCCGGCAGCCATACGCTGTTGGACTGGAGGAGCTGCGTCGATCGTTAGCGTCTGGTCACACCAAATCAGCAGCCATTGCCACGCCCGAGTTCATGCTTGTGCTTGAGGAACAGTTGGATGAGAGAGCCAAGCAAGGCCGGGACGAAAAGTGGGCCGTCATCGCCCCTCTGCTAGATCCTGAATACCCAGGACAAATATTTGTACGAGGTGAGTTAGGCCGACTTGTTAGCAAACGGGCGTCAGAACTCGGAATTCAGCGGAAAACGATCTATCGGCTTCTTTACCGCTATTGGTTATATGGTCAAGTTCGCAACTCATTGCTTAACAATTATACGGCAGTAGGTGTTGCCGATAGAAAATATGATCCGAGCAGGCCACCAGGGCGAAAGCCTAAATTTCAAGGCGTTCTTACTTCGCCTTCAAAGATGCTCAGTGCAGTTGATAAACGATGCATCCGTGTTGGATATGCTCTTTATGTAAGAGATAAGAAATCTTCCATTTCGAGCGCATATGACGAAATGTTGAGACGATTCTACTCTGTTCGAGACATCTCTAAAAACAGTGAAGAAGCGCTTCGTTTGTTGCCTGGTTCAGAACTCCCCAGCTTGAGGCAGTTCCAATATTGGGGGCAGATTTTTTTCGACGAGATTGAAACCGAGCGTGGCCGTAAAGGGTTGAGGAGGTGGTTAAAGGATTGCCGTCCGCTTTCAGGTACCGTTCGAGATTGGCTGCGTGGACCCTGTCATCAGTTCGAAATCGACGCAACGATTGCCGATATTTATTTGGTCAACAGCTACTCTAGACGGATGCTCATTGGTCGGCCCGTCGTTTATATCGTAGTGGATAGTTTCTCCGGAATAATTGCTGGTCTCTATGTAGGATTGGAGGGCCCTAGTTGGAATGGGGCGAGACAAGCGCTGTTCAACGCGTTTACCTCCAAAGTCGAGTTCTGCGCTCAGAACGGCGTTGAAATCAATGCAGATGATTGGAATTGTCACCACCTGCCCCACCAGATTTACGCCGACCGGGGAGAGATGCTGTCACTCGCAGCAGAGGGGTTATCCTCAGGATTGGGAATTGAGATGGGCACTGCTCCACCTTATCGGCCTGATTGGAAGCCTATGGTAGAAAGTCGGTTTGGCATTTTGAATGATTTGACGGGTATCAGATGGCTACCTGGCGGGGTAGCTGCGAGGGACAAAGAGCGCGGCGAGCGAGATTACCGGCTCGATGCCACGCTGAACCTCAAAGAGTTCACCCAAATCCTCATTAATTGCGTGCTCCACTATAACCGACACCATCGACAGCCTGACCGACTGACTCAAGCGATGATGAATGACGGCGTAGAACCTACCCCCAACGGTATATGGAATTGGGCCTGCGACAACGACCTGATCGAATCCAACAAACGTCCCGACGAGCTGGTTTATCTCCACCTTTTACCGCGTGAGCGCGCGACCGTTCAAAAGGGCGGAGTGATGTTTCGCGGCATGCACTACGTGTGTGATATGGCCATAGCGAAAGATTGGTTTGCTAAGGCTCGCAAAGGGGGCGTTTGGTCAATAGAGTGTTGGTTCGATCCGAACTCGGCGGCACACATTTGGATTCAAGGAGAGGCCAAGCAGTTTATCCGTTGTGATCTTCGACGATCGGATGCCGGTTACGCGAATTACCGCTCGGACGAGATTTTTGATCTGCTCGAAGCCTATCGCCAAAAACCGCCTACGCGCCGGCGAGCTGAGCTGGAAAGCCGTGTGCAGCTTAGCGATCAGGTCCACCAGATCATCAGTCATGCGCTCGCAGAACGAAAACAGGAACCTGCTCCGCCTACCAAGGCAGAGGCCACTGGACACATCCGCGAGAACCGCGCAGAAGAACGTCTCCGTGAGCGTGAAAATGCGGTTGTTCCTGAAGGCGTGAGGGTGGAGCCAGCTTCACTTCAATCTGAAACGACACCGAAAGCGCATGATTCATATGCCGGCGAGCGCACCGCGCAGGTTATCGATTTGCTCAAAAGAATTCGGCCAGGACAGGCAAAATGAAAGGTGCACAGACGTTTGCCAATTACGTCAGACAGGACATTAGTGAGTACGCGGGTAACCCGCTGATCGAAGCTTTGCCTCCGATATTGTCGGAGGCGGCGGCTGTTGAACTGATCTCGAACTTTCCTCAGCCGGTGGATCCGAAAGAGCTGACGCTCGAAGGAGCCACTCGAATTCACTGTATCGACAGGCTGAGAACCGTCGTACAGCCGTTCTTGCTACATCTGGAACTGGAGGCCCTGTTCTCACTGCTCATCCGTCGAGGGTATGTCGGGCGTAACCCTATGTCGCCCGCTACCGTCCGGCATTTGCATTCTTTATCGGGAGCTCAGCGTTACCACGATGCGTTCAAGTCCACTGCAGAAACGTTTACCGTCGTCGGCCTGAGCGGCATTGGCAAGTCGACGGCGCTCCACGCCATCTTGAGCCTTTATCCACAGACAATCCGTCATGAGCGCTATGAGGGAAAGCAGTTTGTTCATACCCAAATCACATGGCTGAAGCTTGACTGCCCTCGGGATGGATCGCTGGCTGGATTTTGCCAGCAGTTTTTTTATGCGGTTGGTGACGCTCTAGGAGATAAGGACTACCACAAGCGCTACAGGCATCGAAACATCAATGATGCGCTGCAACAGATGGAGCAGGTGGCCAGCACGTTTTTCATCGGCGCCTTGTTGATCGACGAGCTGCAAAACCTCCACCTGGCGAAAACCGGTGGTAAAGAGAGCATGCTGAATTTTTTCCTGCACTTGGTAAACAACATCGGTATCCCGGTGGTTTTCAGTGGCACGAACTCGACAATTAGCCTGTTCTCAGAAGCCATGCGGACTGCCCGCCGAGTTTGTGGTGCCGGTACGCTCGAATTCAAACGATTCGAAAAGGATGATGAGGAGTGGCGGTTGTTGGTCGAAAATCTCTGGAGCTATCAGTGGTGCAAGCAGACTGCCGAGCTGACCGACGAGATTTTTGACACGCTGTATGAACACACTCAAGGCGTGACAGATTTCCTGGTCAAGCTGCTGGTATTGAGTCAGCGTTATGCGGTCCAGAGTGGCTCGGAGTGTTTGACTGCCGAGGTCATGGTGAAGGTAAGCAACTCAAAAATGCAGATTCTAAAGCCAGCCCTTTCAGCCCTGCGTAGCCGTGATCCGAAGCGGATGCGACAGTTTGACGATTTGCTGCCGATTGAGGATCAACTGAGCGAAATGATGGTCTTCGATGGATTGGCACGAGAGGATCGCCTCACCTTGCTTCGAAGCGTTGTATCCCGTGAGAAACCGGCAGACCCATCTCCAACCATTCTTGCGAAAGATCACCCATCGCCGATTGCTACTGCTGTGGAAAACTCAGAGGCTAAAGCGCTTAGCGAACATGACGCTCCCCTCGACGCTCTGCGCGCTGCGGGCTGGCTCAACGAGGACCTGTTTGAGTTCTCACCGATGTATCACAAAGCGTGAGTAGGAGGGGGGTGAAGTGCAGCTTAAACTCCATTTCTTCCCCGCCGCGTTTCCCGACGAGACGCTGCACAGCGTGATTTCTCGTTATGCCCGTCTTTGCGGTGTTCGTAATTGCCAAGCAGCATTTGCCGGACTGAAATCGGCGGCAGCTTTTTCGCAGAATGTGGCATTCCCGAGTCACTTAGGGGATTTTGTCGACGCGCTACCCAGCGGTACCGAGCTATCGGTAGCCGCCGTCCTGATGCGCCACACATTACTACCCTATTACGCGCCGTTTTTGAGGGGGAGCCAGGTTGAACACGCTCGGACGCTGATGACCGCTGGTGGTAAAGGCTTGATGTTAAAGCTGGGCGTCAACGCGAGCCGTATTGGATTCGCCTCCCGAGTGCGGTTATGTCCAGAATGTATCGCCCAAGATCAGGCTCAACGGGGAGTCGCTTACTGGCACAGGGTCCACATGCTTCCAGGCGTGCTGGTATGTCCGCATCACGGTACGTCACTCAGGATCCTTGATCCTCGCTGGTCCAGCCGCAGCTCTCGACAACTCAATCTGCCCAGTGATGAGAATGTGCAAGCACACACAGTACTTCTCGACACCCCGTTGCGGTGCATGCCACCGCTTCACGAAATCGCGTTGCGCTCACTTCAGGTCCTCGAGTCTGAAGTCACTGCTTTGTCGGCGGAGGCGGTGCGCTTCACGCTTTTACACAGGGCAACGCAGCTCAACCTTGCTTCTGATAACCATCGCTTGCACCTGCACTTGCTGGCGCAGCACATGGCCGATTTTTTTGCCGCACTCCCGCGAGAATGGGAATTTTCTATACTCGGAGATGTTCGTGCAGGTACACCCGCCTCATGGGTCACGAAGCTGCTTCGTACGCCTATAAGCTCTCACCATCCGCTCAAATACATCTTATTGGCCGGTGCTCTGGGCGTTGAAATGGTGAGCTTGCTGCATGGTCAATGCCCTGTGAAACAGGCGGTGGCATGTGATCCGAAAGCTCACATTCGGCTTCACGCGCGCCTTTCTCCGGTGATGCCTGGTGAAGGCCTGGACTGTTCGTCAGCCGCTGTGTGGGAACATGCTCTTGAAGGAGCTGATGCCAAAAAGATCGCTGCCGTTCTAGGCGTTTCATCAGCATATGTCTATCGTCACATCCGAAATGTACCCGGCGGGCAAGATGCTTGGAGGGAGGCGCGATTTCACATTGAGCTATGCGCAAGACGCGCGGCTTTCGAGGCTGATTATCGATTGTACAAAGCACATGCATGCAGGGGGTATGCGTGGCTGTATCGTCACGACAGACAGTGGCTTTCGGAGTCAACTGCAAACCCAAGCCCCCATCGTACGCCCCGTCTGAATAGCGCCGAAATGTTCGCTGCCCTCGATGCGAGACTGTCCGGCGAAGTCCGTCAGTGTGCCGACACGCTTTATGCTCTCGCGGGTAAGCCTGTCCGCATTTCGCGTACCAGGATTGGTCGGGAGCTTCATGTTCTTTCTCGCTTCGAAAAGCAGCTCTGCAAGCTTCCTCTCTGTGCAGCAATGCTCGAAAAAGTATGTGAACCAATCGAAGGCTTTCACGATAGGCGTCTGCAATGTGCTAGACGCCAATTGTTCTCGGAGGGCATGCCTATATCACGTTCTTCGCTCTACAGAGTCGCGAGCATTCGGCCCCCGCTGTAATCCAGCCGGGCATTCTCTCCATCTAAAAAAAGTTCTAAATCAATTCACCGTGAACACATTGTTTTTCTGTTAATGAAAATTTGCACCCACGAGAATAGCGTCGGCATACGCTGGATCATCACAATCATCATCTAAAACGTACTAACCCGCGATCACCCGAAATAGTTTTGCAATCGCCATTGGCTGACCTACACGGGTTATCGATACGTGTTCTGTATTTCAAGGAGTACGGGCGCGGCGGGGTTTAGATGAATTTACTACGATTCAAAATTGAGCGGCTGTGTCATTTCCAAATCCAGACCGGATACAGAATTTTACGGGTTGCATATATACTGCCCCCGGATGCACGTTCTCTTCGACCCCTACCTTTAATTGGTAAATGATGTCTGATCTATTATTTTTTCCCGTGTCGATGCCGGATGAAATGCTGCACTCTCGTGTCACCCGCTATCACTATCTGTCAGGCAATAGAACCGCGACAGAAACCTACCGCGATTTGTTCGCATCGAAACCCTTTTGCATTGGTGGCATCGTACCCAAGCAGATCGAGAGGCTCGCACACAGGCTGCCGGGGCAATCGGAGAGCAATCTCGCAGAGCTGATCAGTAGCAATACTACTTTTCCTGCTTACCGGCCGTTTCTTGGGGTTAAGCAGGGGCCGGAGAACAACGAAGGACCGCTGGGTTATGACGGGGTGGTACGGGTGCCCCGCAGAGAAGAGTCCACCCATGGCAAGGCTAAGCTTTGTCCTACCTGCGTTCAGGAAGATTTGATTGAGCGGGGTTCTGCCTACTGGCATCGATCTCACCAGATACCCGGTGTTGCCGTCTGTTGGCGTCATGGCGACGCATTGATCCATGCCTGCCCCGAGTGCTCTCGCCCGTTCTACCGTAAATTGAAGCTGCTTCCCAATCTGACTGAGCCATGCGCATGCGGCTGGAGCCCGTTAAACAGCGCAGCAATACACAAGGGTTCAAAGATGGAACAGAAAGTCGCTCTGTTCGCACACGATATCTTGCAACGCAATATTCCTCCGATAGGCAGTACGGTATTGAGTTCGTGCTACGTCCGCCAATGCAAGAAGCGCGGATTCATTTTCGGAAAAAATGCGGGTATTGCGAAACTATTCGACAGCATCCAAAGCGCTTACGGCGATGAACTTTTGGCGCAGATTGATCCAGCCTACAACAACGGAAAGCATGAGCAATGGATCCGGCTCAAATCAGATAAAGGTCAGCTAAATATGCCGCTCGCGCGGCATTTGATCATTGCTCTACATTTGTTTTCCAGTGCAGATGGCTTTGAAGAGGCTCTGAAGAATGAGTCAATCCTGCTGAGTGCCGCTGTTTCTCCGCGAGCGCCCAAAGTCGAAGAATCGCGTCTTAGCCAAAAAACTAGATATCGCCAAAAAATCGAGTTGCTTTTAGCGCTGCGTACCGATGCCAATATCGAGTACCTCTGGAAGAAGGCGTACAAACCTACGCAATGGATTCTAGAAAATGATAACGCATGGTTAATGGCAAAACTCCATGCCCCTAAAAAAGCTACAGTTAAGGTCGAAAAGTCCGTCGATTCAAGAGACGACGCCTATGCAGCCCTTATCGAAGCGGGCGTAGATGAGCTGTATAAAGTTACGAAAGATCCGAAGAGAGTGAACATTCGGAATTTGCAATCGCTGCTCCCAGGTTCATTACCTCATGAGCTGTATCTACGCAAGCAGAGGTTCCCTCTTACTTATCAACAGATCAAGATTCATCAGGAGTCAGTATGGCATTTCCGTCTAAGAACTTTGGTGTGGACTGTCTCTGAACTCATCAGGATGAAGCTCCCCGTGAATTACTCGACGGTAAGATTGACCTCAGCGGTATCAAGCAAGGTTTTCCTGGTTTTCTCCAGTTTCTTTGAGTGGGATCTGGAAAGCCTGGCAAGAACCGGGGTCGACGCGGAGGCCCTGCTCAGGTCTACCGGCGTATCGAGGAATTGGGAGGGACCACCGGTTCAAATAAGCTTTTGAGGGCATCTTTGTTCCGTCAGCGTCTGCCAACCTTTGGTGTTAACAAAAATCCCATCTGGCTTGAAAGCGTAAATGCGGGGTAGCGTCCACCTTTCACATTAGTAACCTTCGCGGCAGCTTTCTGAAAGCTTTCACTTGTTACTCTTTAACTCAGTAAATTGAGCTTTAGGAGAAAATCATGACAGCAATGACAGCAGTGAAAGCGTTTTGCGCCGCTTCGATTTTGACCTTATCTTCATTAGCCATGGCGGAAGGAGGCGGTGACCGCGTGTATGGTCGAATGATGCAAGAGAACCAACAAGCAATGGAACAATATGCCTCAAGGAACGGCAAGACTCCTCCTGAAGTTGTTCATTATGAATATGGTATGAACCTCGATATCCAGAAGGTCGTCAGTGTCACGCAAGCCAATAAAACCTGTGGGGTTGCTCCTTCGCGCATGACCTATGAAGACTCTACGGGCAAGCTTAACACCGTGGAATATAAGGTCATGGCCGACAACTGCCCCCATGGAAGCTAGACAATGAAAATTATTTAAGAACTGCATAATTCTCCTTTGTCCGAAACTAGCTTACTGCTCGCTGACGTAGAAGTAATTTTCAGGAAAGGCTGAAGTTATCCATTTTATGAAATCATGTCCGTCAGTTGAAGTGTTTCTAACGTACAGTAAACAATTGCTCGACCACCTGATACATCCCGCCTCCTTGTTTTTCCTTTGGTTTGGGAGGTGGTTTAGGCGCCCTAGTGGCGCCTTTTTTACGTTCGAAATGAGCTATTTCCTCTGCACGGCCATGACCCTCACCATGCAGGAGCAAGATTAGAAGATCAATTTTCGGGGTATTCAGCAACGACGTGGTCTGTGCCTGCCTTTGACAAGCCGATTACCTTATACGCGTCATGTTTCCCGTCCACTTCCATTCCTGGGGAGCCGGCCGGCATGCCTGGAACGGCAATCCCGAGCAGGTCATCACGTTTGCTCATCGCAATGATTTGCTCGGCGGGCACGTGACCTTCAACAAACTTTCCGTTGATGGTTGCTGTGTGACAAGACGAGAGCTCAGGAGAAATCCCGAGACCGCGCTTGATCGCGCTCATGTTGGTTTCCACGTGATCAACGACGGTAAAGCCGCTAGCTTCAAGGTGCTGGATCCATTTCTTGCAGCACCCGCAATTAGCGTCGCGATGTACATCGATCGTCAATGGCTCTGCTGCGTGACTGGCTGAACTGATGAACAGAGCCACGAGAGCAGCGAGACGAAGTGCCCGTCTGCGACGAAGAGATTTATTTCGCATGGGTATGTTCCTTCCCATCAGTATGTGTATGTGGTTTGGGCTGTACGGTTGGAGTCGGGGCCGCATCATCTGAAGCTTCCCTAACCTTATGATCGGCGTGGTCAGCAGGCTCATTTGCAGACGGCGCTGCGGAGGGGCCATGGGCATGTGCCGTGTTTTTCTCGTCATCATGAGCGCGGACTTCCGCCCTTTGGTTGGCAGCACCTGCGCCACTTTGCCCCTGGGTCGTTCCATGCTGACCCTCATGGTTGTGCATCACGCTTTCGCCACCACCGTGTTGATGGCCACCGCTACTCGTGATCAGAGCCTTGTATTGCTCTGCATCCAGTGACGGAAGTTGCTGGAGAAATGCGACCATCCCCCATATGTAGGGATCGGCCATGCTTTTGCCCCACGCGGGCATGCCGGTGGATTTGATGCCGTGCTTGATGATCCAAAAAGCTGCGGCTGGGTGCCCATCGACGCCCAGTTTCGAAAGGTTCGGAGGTGCGGGGTAAAGGCTGTTACTCAGTTCGGTGCCTGCAAGCCCCGGAGCCAAATGGCAACCGACACACATCGAGTTGTAGTTGCCAGCACCTTCACGGATGAGGGCTTCTTGGCTCAGGTCGGGGACCTGAATGTTGCGCGAGCGCACTTCGATCGAGCGATCCCGAGCAATAGAAAGTATTGCGTAGACGGGGGCGGAGTGCGGGTCATCCGCCCCGACATTGATCACGCCGAAATACACCGCGCCGGCAGCCGCTGCTACGGTGGCCAGACCAGCAGCTATCAGTGCCTTCAGCGTTATTTTCATACTTGGTTCTCAGAACCACATCCGAATACCGGCGACAAAGCGTGCCTCGCTGGCATCTTCACCTTCCTCACGTGCAAAGTCTGCCGTATTACCATAAGAACGGCTCCAACTCACCCCGATATAAGGGGCAAATTGCCGGACAATCTCATAACGCAATCGGAGCCCCACTTCGGTGTTGGCTAATCCGGACCCGATGCCGCGCTGAGGGTCATTCTTCCCATAAAAATTGACCTCGGCCGTCGGCTGCAAAATCAATCGATTCGTCAGCAGAATGTCGTAATCGCCTTCCAGCCGAGCAGCCGATTGACCGTTCTCACCGATGTAGGCTGTTGCTTCGGCCTCGAAGTTGTAGAGGGCCATGCCCTGAATGCCGAGTGCGGCCCAGGTTTGAGGAGACCCTGGTTTGAAATCCTGTCGTACACCGGTGACGACGTCCCACCACGGTCCGATGGAGTGCCCCCAGAGCGCGGATAATTCAGCGCTTTCCGTCACGCCATTGGTACGTTCGCCTTCCGAGCGCAACCACAGTCGATTAATGTCACCGCCGATCCATCCTTTTGCATCCCAAGCCAACGCACTACCGTTGTCAGCATCCTGGTATTCAAACTTATCCAGCAGCATGAAAGAGTTGATTGTTTTGTCGTGGACACCATGACCAGCGACATCTGGAAAGGCGGCTGCACGGTCAGCATCGGTAAGTACGGGGACAGGGGTTCGACTGGTTGTCGTCGTTCCTTCATCCATACTTTCCATGCCGGTCATTTGACCGTCGTCCATTTTCATCTTGCTGTGGTCCATAGCCCCCATGTTGCTATGGTCCATCGCTCCCATGGAGCCATGGTTCATCTTGGAGTGATCCATCTTTTCAGCGGCGTGAGCCACGGCAAAGAAGACAGGACTCGTAGAAACTGCCAATACCATCAACGTTGGGCGTAAAAAATTCCTGGTCATGATCTCAATCCGCCTTCTTGTTTTCTTGGTCATGATCCATCGACTCATGGCGCATCTTGGTATGAGGCATCGTCGCGTGATTCGGCGTTGCCTCGTTTGACTTGGTCGCAGTCTTGTTCGGCGCATCCGCAGAAGTAGCAGGTGAAGGATCACCACTTTCTTCGACTGCCAATGCTACGCAGGAGAACCCACCCATGAGGCCAAAGGCAAAGAGGCAACCGACCAGCGATTTACGATTTAGGTGTGTGCTCACAGATCGTCTCCTTTACTCATCAACCCGTACTTCACGGAACATGCCCATTTCCATATGGAAAAGCAGGTGGCAGTGATAGGCCCAGCGACCTAAAGCATCGGCGGTGACTCGATAGCTGCGCTTGGTACCCGGTGGCATGTCGATTGTGTGCTTACGTACCATGAACTTGCCGTTTTCATCTTCAAGGTCGCTCCACATTCCATGAAGGTGGATGGGGTGCGTCATCATGGTGTCGTTTACCAAGGTGATGCGAAGACGCTCCCCGTACTTGAGACGAAGGGGCTCAGCATCAGAAAATTTGATGCCGTTGAAGGACCAGGAAAACTTTTCCATGTGACCGGTCAGATGCAGCTCAATGGTGCGATTGGGCTCGCGGCCATCAGGGTCCTGGAAAGTACTCTTCAGATCTGAGTAAGTGAGCACCCGTCGACCGTTGTTCCGCAAACCGATACCTGGATCGTTCAGTTTTGGCGTTGGGTTCATGGCCTGCATGTCAACCAACGGGTTGTTGGTTTCGGACGCTGGGTGAGATTGCATCTCGCCTCCCATGCCGCCCATCCCTGCCATCTGGCTGTGATCCATGCCGGCCATGTTGGACATGTCGCCTTTGTCCATCCCCGCCATCTTGCTGTGGTCCATGCCGGCCATGTTGGACATGTCACCTTTGTCCATACCTGCCATCTTGCTATGGTCCATACCGGCCATGTTGGTCATGTCACCGCTGCCCATGCCGGTCATTCCGGTCATGTCACCTTGGTCCATTCCCTGCATCTTGCTGTGATCCATGCCAGCCATACCTGACATGTCACCCGGTTTCATATCGCCGCCGCCCATGCCAGCCATGCTGCCATGGTCCATGCCAGCCATACCGCCCATGCCCATGTCATCCATGGTCAAGAGCGGACGTGGATCGATCGCCGGTACCGGTGCTTTCAGTCCTTCACGAACTGCCAAGGTCCCCCGCGCATAGCCGGTTCTATCCATGGACTGGGCGAAGATTGTGTAAGCCTCCTCGGTGGCAGGCTCAACAATCACATCATAGGTTTCTGCCACGGCGATTCGGAATTCATCGACACTGACTGGTTGGACATATTGGCCGTCGGCCGCCACCACGGTCATTTTCAAACCAGGAATGCGAACATCGAAATAGCTCATCGCTGAGCCATTGATAAAGCGCAGGCGCAGCTTCTCGCCAGGCTTAAAAATACCGGTCCAGTTGCCGTTCGGCGCTTGGCCATTCATGAGGTAGGTGTAGGTATCCCCGCTGACGTCTGCCAGATCAGTGGGGTTCATTTTCATTTCGGCCCACATTTTCCGGTCGGCGACGGCAGCAGACCAACCTTGCTTGCTGACGTCGTCGATGAAGTCGCCCACGGTACGTTTGTGGTGGTTGTAGTAGTCCGATTGTTTCTTGAGTTTGGCCATGACGCGACCAGGATCCTCATCGGTCCAATCAGTCAGCATCACCACATAGTCGCGATCGTATTGAAACGGCTCAGGCTCTTTCGAATCGATTACGATTGGCCCGTAAACGCCTGCCTGCTCTTGTAACCCGGAGTGGCTGTGGTACCAGTACGTGCCGTTTTGATGCACGTTGAACTTGTACTCGTACATGCCGTCCGGCGCGATGCCGTGGAAACTCAAACCCGGTACCCCATCCATGTTGGCAGGCAAAATGATGCCGTGCCAGTGAATGGAGGTGTCTTGCTCCAGACGGTTTTTCACGCGCAGAGTGACCGTCTCTCCTTCGCGCCAACGCAGCAAAGGCCCCGGCAACGAGCCATTGATGGTCATGGCTGTGCGCGGCGAGCCAGTGATGTTTACCGGCGTTTCACCAATAAACAGATCAAATTCGTTGCCGGTGAGGACGCTCGGCAGACCTGGACTGGTCACTGCCCATACAGGAGTGCGCCACAGACCAAGGCCGCCAAGGATGCCGCCGGCGGCCAGGCCTTTAACGAATGTCCGTCTAGAGGTTTTGGAATGCATGCCGTTTATTTCCAATCAGTCAAAAGGGAGCCGTTCAAATCAACCCGTGAGTTGGCAAGATGAGCTTCGCTTACCGAAAAAAAGACGAATTTTTCATTGCAAGCGAGCTCAGAAATTGCCACATCTAAACCACCTTCGTGATTACATTTCTGTCAGCTTGGCCGCGTGCCTGATCGTTCAGCAGTTTTTATGGTCCATCGCTTTGGCTTTGCTTTCAGCGACAGGCGGTTGAGCGCTCTGCGTTTGAGCTACCTGGTACGATTCCATCGAATTCGTCCTGGCCACTTCCATACGTGCGAAAGTCCGGTCACCACCGCCTTCAGCCATGGCCAGAGTGGAAACAGTCAGCGCTGCGGCGACGAACAAGGTTTTGATGGTGTTCATATGGGCTACCTCAGATGTGTGAAAATATCCCCTCTGAATCACATGGATTGGACTCTTTGGGGGTGAGCAAAAGACTCAGTTGGACTATAAGAGACACCCCCTGTCAGGAAGCTTAGGCCAATATTACAGTTGTGTCAGTTTGGGATATTTTTCTTGAAGTACACGCTATTTAATACGTATGGTCTCCATCTTTTCGCATTGCGCGACTTTTATTGAATATAAGATTGAAGTGTAATCATTGCTTTGGGTTCCATTAATTCTCACGGAGGCGATGTTCTAGGTCTCTCCATTAAAATTAATAGGAGACTTGAATGCGCTGCTGCAACAGCTGAGTGTTCAATGATCAAAGAAGATAGTAATGCCACCGAGGGTGATTAATTGTGAGTATTAATTTTGAGAAAGCATTAGGCTCCGCAGAAAGAGCATTAGTTTATCGTGGCCAAAGAGCTGAGATCTTGAGTAACAATATCGCGAACGCTGACACTCCGAACTTCAAAGCCCAAGACTTGGATTTTTCTACTGTGCTCGCCAGCCAAACCAAAGAACCTGCTACCACTGCGTTTTCTTTGAAAACAACAAACGCAAAGCATTTTCTTAAGAAAGAATCGGCGGTGGCTATATACGGGCGCGACTTGCTTTACAGCACGCCGGCTCAGCCTGCCTTGGACCAAAATACTGTCGATCAGCAGGTCGAGGTCGCCAAATACACAGAAAACGCAATACGTTTCAACGCGGCTTTTACTCGGTTGAATGGAGCATTCAAGGGTTTGCTCAAAGCTCTGCGCGGTGACTAGCAGCGCAGGCGCATGCGAGCCCATTTTGACCGACACAGCAGCTTAAGTACTCCTAGATTCAGAGGTATTCTCCTCCAGACGGCGCTCTACTCAGGAGCAGGAGTCTCCGTTCAATGGCTGATCTTGGAAGGAAAGCCAACCGCCTCCACAGCTTTACGAAGCTGTTCCGCGTTTTCGCTACTTTCAACACTCACCTTACCGGTTGATCGATCGACTGAGACCGTAGAGTTGCCGTCCAGTGCCTGGATCGCTCTGGTGATTTTGCCGACGCAGCTGCCGCAACCAATGCCTGATACATCTAAGACGACCATGTAAATTACCCTCGTGCTGAGCGGTGTCTTTTCCCCGCAGCGACAGCATCGACGTTGACACCATGGCAAGGTCAACGATTATCTGATCAAGGTCGTGAGCGTCATCGACGCTCAGTCAATTCGACTATTCCTCAACCTCAATGCATTGAAAACTACAGATGCAGAACTGACGCTCATGGCTATGGCAGCGATCATTGGCGACAGGAGGTGCCCCGTCAATGGATAGAGCAAACCAGCGGCAAGAGGTATACCCATTGAGTTGTAGAGAAAAGCGAAGCCCAAATTCTGGCGCATGTTTTTAACTGTGGCGACCGAAAGAGCTCGTGCTCGTAAGATCCCCATCAGGTCACCTTTTACCAGCGTGAGTTGCGCGCTATTCATCGCCACGTCAGTCCCCGTTCCCATGGCTATCCCCACATCTGCTCGCGCTAGGGCCGGAGCATCGTTGATACCGTCACCTGCCATGGCCACTTTTCGCCCGTGTTGCTGTAGGTCTGCCACCAAGCGCTCCTTGTCTTGGGGTTTGACTTCACCGTGAACCTCTTCAATCCCCATCTCCCTGGCGACAGCCCGAGCGGTAGTAAGCCCGTCCCCAGTAGCCATGATGATTTTCACGTTGTGAGCCTTAAGCTTGGTGACGGCCTCTTTTGAGGTTGGCTTGATCGGATCTGATACGGCCAACAAACCTGCCAATGCGCCGTCGACTGCGAGGTAGATAATACTGATGCCGTCAAGTCGCAACACCTCAGCGCGCTCTTGTAGGGAGTTGGTGCTCACGCCTGCGGCTTCCATCAACGCTGTGTTCCCCAGCTGAAGCTTCTTGCCATCGACAACGCCACTGACCCCGATACCCGAATCAGACTCAAAGGATTCCGGCTTGGTGAGCTTGATGTTCACGGCTCGGGCGTGATCGACGATCGCATGTGCTAAAGGATGCTCGCTGCCCTGATCAAGGCTGGCAGCCAGGTGAAGGACGTCGTCGGGATTGAAGGTGGGAGTGGCCTCCACGCTGTGAAACACGGGCCGTCCCTCTGTTAGGGTGCCTGTCTTGTCGACAACCAGCGTGTCGATTCTGCAAAGGCTCTCAATCGCACTGGCATCTCTGAACAAAACACCCATGCTTGCTGCTTTACCTGTCGACACCATGATCGACATAGGCGTAGCAAGTCCCAACGCACAGGGACAAGCGATGATCAGCACGGCGACAGCGTTGATTAGACCAAACACCCAACTGGGCTCAGGGCCGAAAAGCCCCCAACCGATAAATGTCATTATCGCAATCGTGATAACACCCATCACGAAGTAGCCGGCAATCGAGTCGGCCATTCGTTGCATCGGAGCCTTGGAACGCTGAGCTCTCGCGACCATCTGTACGATCTGGGACAGCATGGTTTCGGCACCGACCTTCTGCGCCTCCATTACCAAGCTTCCATGCGTATTCAGCGTGGCGCCGATCAGGCTATCTCCAGCTTTCTTCATTACCGGGACTGGCTCGCCAGTGAGCATCGACTCATCCACCGCACTTTCACCCTCAAGTACCGAACCATCAACTGGCACCTTCTCACCTGGTCTGACCCGTAAGTGGTCTCCCAGGTGCACATGGGTGAGAGGAATGTCTTCCTCATGGCCATCGGCATTGATCCGACGTGCAGTTTTGGGCGAAAGGCCGAGAAGAGACTTAATGGCGGCGGAAGTTTGTGATCGGGCTTTGAGCTCAAGGATCTGGCCAAGCAACGTGAGCGAGATGATGACCGCTGCCGCTTCGAAGTAAACGCCGATACGTCCATCTTGCATGAAATTGGCGGGAAAACTTTGGGGGAAGATTGTTGCTATGACGCTGTACAGATAAGCTGCGGCAGTGCCCAACCCAATCAGAGTCCACATGTTGGGACTGCGATTTTTAACCGAGGCCAGTCCCCTTACAAAAAAAGGCCATCCTGCCCATAAGGTCACGGGTGTCGCCAGAGCGAACTCGATCCAGTTTTGAGCTGAACCATGAAGAAGTTGTAACGAGTGACCCGCCATCGCGAGCACGGTTACGACCACGGTTAAGGGCAGCGACCACCAGAAGCGGCGATTGAAATCCCGGAGTTCAGGATTTTCTTCTTCATCAAGTGCCGGCATGACAGGCTCTAGTGCCATGCCACATTTAGGACAGTTACCGGGTCCGGTCTGCCGTATTTCAGGATGCATCGGGCACGTAAATTCAGCGCCCGTTTGTACCGCAGACTCCGGCGTTGTGCTGCCTGACTCGTCGCGCACCACGTGGCCACTGTAGCGCTCAGGGTCCGCTCGAAACTTCTCCTGGCATTTCAGGCTACAGAACCGATACGTCTGTCCCTGGTAAGTCTCAGCAAATTTACTCGACGAAGTGACTGCCATTCCACACACCGGGTCATGTAGATCAGCATCATCCCGGGAAGCAGCATGGGTGTGATTATGGTCGTGATGGCCAGAGGTGGTAGGCATGTCTATTCCCCTTGTAAGGTGCTACTAGAAATGAGCATATTCAGTACAACGATTATTTGCGGCTCCACAGTGGTGCGGTGATGTTTCCGCACGGACCCCGGCTGAGTAAGCGTTGCTATGTTACTTGACTTAGCGTAGCCAACTCTTGCGTCGGGCCGGCAGAAACAGCCGACTCCGGTTTATTTCAGATCAAACTCGCCGACCATTCCCGATTGGTAATGCCCCGGCACGTTGCAGGCAAACTGCAGCCCTGCACTGTCGTTGAAGGTCCAGATCAGCTCTTGGGTTGAGCCAGGCTCAATCAGGACACTGTTAGGGTCGTCATGCTCCATTGCGACCATCTTCATTCCGCCCATGCCGTGGCTCATGCCGCTCATCTTCCCGGTACCGGTAGGGCTTAGTGTTCCGTTCTTGAACATGCTTGCCATTTCTTTCTGGTGTGCTGCATGAGCAGCGGCTTTGCCGATGTTGAACTCATGCAGCAGCGAACCCTCGTTGCGAAGGACAAAGCGGATTGTTTCACCAGGTTTTACGTCGATGCTTTTAGGCTTGAAAAAAAAGTCGCCCATCTCGACCTCAACCGTGCGGGTAACGTCAGAGGCCACACCAGGCTGGCCTATGTCGTCTTGTCCATGCCCTGCATTAGCCATAGCCGTGGCAGCGAATAACAGGGTCATTGCTGCGATGAACGGAGTAGCGAGCGTAGTTTTCATGGTGACCTCAGGAATACGTGGGAACATTGGCTATGCTAATGATGCTCAGCTGCCAGCTAACTGACTTGGGCATTACTTCTTTGTCAGTTTTCTAAATAGATACGGCGTCCAATTGACGCCGCAACAAGATGCTGACAAGTACTTATCCAGGGGGCGTTTATTGATGGTTTTCTGAAAGCATCAATTTGTGCTCGCGCTGCATCTGGCGCAAAACGTCATCAACGATTTTGTCGTGCTTCTCCATCCAGGCTAGATGCTCTTGGGGTGACATTGAGGCATCTGGGTGATCGTTGTGGAGCTGGCTCATGATGTCCCCAAGCATCTTCATGTGTTCTGCCATGTGGACGTGACGCTCTCCTTCAGGGGCTTGTTCAGCTTTCATCAACGTGGCTTCGGCCTTGTCGCGCAAACCTTCCATACGCTCAATGACTCGATCTCCGCCGCTTTCAGCCCACACAGAAGCCGAGACCAGTATCGAGCTTACAAAAAACAGCATTTTCAGGCGGTTCATAGGGGTAGCTCCTCATGAGGGAATCCGACTTCCATACGATTCATCGCTCAGAGGTCGGTCGAGCACCAATGAAGTACTCATGTCTGAACCCTAGCCAGCACTCGCTGACATCTACCTGAAGCCAAGATTACTTTTCTGTCAGTTGCTGGTTGGCTGCCAGTTTTCGTTGCAGACTCCGCTTAACCTTTATCTGAGAACGACCTCATGAGACTTCTTGTCGCTGAAGACGAACCAAAAATAGGTATCTATTTGCAGCAAGGGCTCAACGAGGCCGGGTTCAATGTCGACCGTTTCACGAATGGAAAAGAGGCGCTTCAGCACGCTTTGAGCGAAGCCTATGATCTGCTGATTCTCGACGTCATGATGCCGGGTTTGGATGGCTGGGAAGTCCTGCAGAAGGTTCGCGCTTCCGGGAAAGACGTCCCGGTGCTTTTTCTCACCGCCAGAGACCGCGTTGAAGACCGAGTGAAGGGACTTGAACTCGGTGCGGATGACTATCTGATCAAACCCTTCGCGTTTTCTGAATTGCTTGCTCGAGTCAGAACGTTGCTGCGTCGCGGTAGCAGCGCACCTTCGCAAACCTTTATGAAACTGGCTGACCTTGAAGTGGACCTGCTCAAGCGTCGAGCCATCCGAGGAGGCAAACGCATAGACCTTACGGCCAAAGAGTTTGCGTTGCTTGAGCTTCTGCTGCGTCGTCGAGGGGAGGTGCTGCCAAAGTCTCTTATCGCCTCCCAGGTTTGGGATATGAACTTCGACAGCGATACCAACGTTATCGAGGTTGCAGTGAGACGGCTCAGGGCCAAGATAGACGACGATTTTGAGGTCAAGTTGATTCATACCTCAAGGGGAATGGGTTACATGCTCGATGCACCAGATTCGGAGTCGTGATGAACCGGATGTCCCTGACGACTCGTATGAGTCTGATGTTTATGCTCGCGGTAACGGCTGTGCTCACGGTCGCCGGACTCAGTTTCAATAACCTCAGCCGGCATCATTTTAAGATGCTGGATCAGCAGGCATTGTACGAAAAACTCCACTCGACTCAGCGGATCTTGTCCGGGCTGAGCAACATCGATCAATTCAGCGAGGCTAAACCGGAGTTAGAAGCGCTGCTGGGCGCACACCGTGATTTGACTGCGCTTATCATCGATGGCGACGGCAAGGTGCTGTTTGCGGATCCCGGCCCGGTCGACGTTCCGAAGGCGTTTCGCACAACCACAAACACAACCGTCTGGGAATGGCGGGAGCAAGAGCAGATGTTCCGTGGTGTGACTGCCCAATCCGTAGTGACGGGACAAGAAAGGCCATTAACTGTCATGTTGATTTTTGACGTTACTCAGCATATGTCCTTTTTCGAGACGCTCGAACGATGGTTTTGGATAGGGTTGGTGATCAGCGCATTGGTCAGTGCTGCACTCGGCTGGATGGTAGCTAGCAGTGGCATGCGGCCTATCCGCCAGGTCACACGGGTAGCTGCCTCCATGTCAGCAAAATCACTCAAGGAGCGTATTCCCCTGGCACCCGTTCCGAAAGAGCTTCAACAGATGGTGTTGTCGTTCAACGCCATGTTATCCAGGCTCGACGATGCATTTGTCCGGTTATCCAACTTTTCGGCAGACATTGCCCACGAACTACGGACCCCCGTGAGCAACTTGATGACCCACACTGAAGTGGTGCTTTCGAGAAAAAGAAACATCGAGGACTACGAAGACAATTTGTACTCCAATCTTGATGACTTGAAGCGCATGAGCCGGATGATTGATGACATGCTTTTTCTGGCGAAATCTGACAATGGTCTAATTACGCACGAGAACAAGCCAATAGACCTGGTGGCTGTCGTGGAAAAATTGCTTGAGTACTACCGCCTGTTGGCTGATGAACGAGGGATCGAGCTTAAGGTTTCAGGACGGGGGAGCGTGCGAGGTGATGTCCTTATGCTCCACCGAGCGATTTCCAATCTGCTCTCAAATGCGCTGCGCTACACCTATGAAGGGACGTCAATCAGTGTCGATATTCAGCACAAGGACGCGTCGGTAACGGTTGTCGTGGAAAACCATGGTGAGCCCATTGCCCCCGAACATCTTGAAAAGCTGTTTGATCGTTTTTATCGCGTGGACCCAGCGCGGCGAGAAGGAAGTCCGAGCAACGCAGGGCTAGGTCTGTCGATTACCCGATCAATTGTCGAAGCGCACAATGGCAAGATCTGGTGTACGTCAGGCGACGGGAAAACGGCTTTTCATCTTGAGTTTCCGGCCGTCGATTCCACGGTTAGCTGAGCGAGGAAACATTTGTGATCAACGGCGTCTTGGCGTTCTGCGCTTAGCTACGCCTCTGCGAATTTGCGGAGTGATTGAACTCCCCGGTCCTGCGGTACGCCGTCTCTTCTCCAGGCCTTGCTACGCTCAACGATTAGATGCCAAACATCGTATCAAGCTGACTGAAATGTAATCGAACAGTTTGTGATCGTGTGGCATCGTGTTCTCGCACTGTGACGTTAGGGCTAGCGAGTTTCTCCTGTTCAACTTGGCGAAGAGGACGGGGGCTCCGAGTTAATCAACAGTGGTTTTTAAAGAAATTAAAAACTAGTTCCTCCCAAAAAACCTCGAATCAACAGCGCTCGCTGTGAGGAGTCTTGCATGTCATTCCTTAAAACTACGTCCGTGGCCGTTGCAATCACTGCTGGTTTGCTTCTGAGTGCAGTGGCCCAAGCACATCCAAAACTACTTTCTTCCACTCCGGCAGAAGGCTCGGATGCGGCGGCTCCGTCGAAAATCGAACTGCATTTTTCTGAGAATCTCACCACTCAGTTTTCCGGTGCAAAGCTGATCATGACCGACATGCCTGGCATGCCTAACTCACCCATGGGTGTAAAGGCCGCTGTCGCTGCTGGTGGTGATCCGAAAACTATGGTGATTACGCCGGCTGCACCGCTGACCACCGGCACCTACAAAGTTGAATGGCGTGCAGTGTCTTCGGACACCCACCCGATCACCGGCAACTTTTCATTCAAAGTGAAATGATCCATGAGCGACTCATTAAATATCGTGGTTCGCTTTGCTCTCTATTTTGACCTGATGTTGTTATTTGGACTGGCCATATTCGGCCTGTACAGTCTCAGGGGAAAGGAAAGGGTATCGGGCACGGTCTTGAACTTTGAGTCGCTTCTTTACGGTACTTCTATTGCAGGTGTAGCTCTGTCCCTTGCTGCGATGTTGTTGCTTGCAAAAGCAATGAGCGGTGTATCGGAGCTTATGGAGCTACATCACCACATTTTTGAAATGGTCATCATGGGCACCGACGTTGGGCTGACCTGGATGGTTCGGATAGCCGCCTTGGTGGGGGCAATTCTGGGCGTCGCGTTGAATAAACGATATCCGACACCCAGCCTCTGGATCGTCAGCGTCTGTGGAGCAATCGCGTTGGCCACGCTAGCCTGGACAGGGCATGGTGCCATGGACGAAGGCAGCCGCCGCTACTGGCATTTTCTCAGCGACATTTTCCATTTATTAGCGGCAGGTGGCTGGTTGGGTGCTCTAGCGGCCTTCGCTCTACTGCTGCGGTTGAAATCGCTGAAGGGTGAGGAGGAAGCACGTATTCTTGCCCGCGTGCTGACTGGCTTTGAGTCGGCCGGCGGTATGATTGTTGCGATCATAAGCGTTACGGGAGTTGTAAATTACCTTTTCATCGTCGGTCCCAACCTTGATGAGGTCATGCTCAGTACCTATGGCCAGTTGCTGTTTTTGAAGATACTGCTCTTTGCCGGGATGATCGTTTTAGCGACGCTGAACCGCTTTCACTTAAGCCCGCTATTGGAGCGCTCGGTTCGCAATGGGCAATACTCTGTAGCGGTCAATGCCTTGCGCCGCAGCATGAAATTCGAATTCCTGATGGCAATCCTCATCATCTGTCTTGTCGCATGGTTAGGCACGCTAAGTCCTGAAATGGAAATGAGCGCGGAATAGAGGTGTCTGGCACCTAACCAAGAAGCCTGGAACGTGATTGTTAGCACCATTTCTACTGGCTACACTTCAGCACATGACACGCTATCTACGGCTTTGCCTGATTTTACTGATTAGCCTTGCGCTTCCCCTCAGCGGGATGGCGGGTGTTCAGGCGCCGACAGAGCCGTGCCCCATGCAAACCATGGGCATGGCAATGATGGACGGCATGGGCCAAGACTGCTGCCATGACATGAAAAGTCCCACCGAGCACGGAAAACCCTGTAAGCCGGGCCAGGAGTGCAAGACCGGCGGCATGCTGCAAGTCTCCATCGTCAAGCCTCCGGTGACCCTATCTAGCCCCCTCGAAGCGTCCATCTCCATAGATTCCCATCCTGTGCAAACCCCATCAGGGGTATGGCGACCTCCCCGCATTTGATTCCTGTACCACACTGAGCCTCATTCCGCGTCATGCGGGATGGCATATCTGCGCGCATGTCTCATGAGGCGCGCGGTGGATCATCACAGGAATCGTGACCATGAAATCCAAGTGCTATTGCACAGGGTGGCCCCTCGTGACCATCTTGGCGGCAAGCGTACTGGCCTTGCCGAGTCTCGCTGCTGCATTGACACTCGATGAAGCTTTGCAGCTGGCTGAAAACAATGCGCCGTCGCTGACTGCACAAGATGCAAAAATTCGTGCTGCCAATAGTGCAGCCATCCCAGCCGGGGAACTACCCGATCCCAAGTTGCTGGTAGGTATACAGAACTATCCCATTGGGGGGCCGGATCGCTGGAGCATCGATCAGGACTTCATGACCATGCAAATGGTCGGCGTGAGTCAGGAAATGCCGAACAGCGCCAAACGAAAAGCCCGGATCGAGGTTGCTGATGCAGCCATTGACCGCGCTGCCGCCGAGCGTCAGGTCGAACGTCTGAAGGTTCGTCAGGCCACGGCGCTGGCCTGGATCAGCAGCCATTCCGTTGAGCGTAAAGACGCGCTGTTCCAGGACTTCTATAGGGAAAACCGCCTGCTGGCCGATACTGTCCGCGCCCAAATTGCCGGTGGCCGCGCTCAACCTGCTGATGCCGTCACGCCCAGACAAGAGGCGGCACAATTGGAAGAGCAGCAAGACGATCTCATTCGTCAAAGAGCGCAAGCCCGAGCGGCCCTGAAGCGCTGGATTGGACCAGCCGCGAACGATAAACCTCTGGGCAGCTTGCCTGAATGGCCTGTAGAAGCCTCTGGTTACTCTCATAAGGTTCAACATCACCCAGAATTGGCTGCGTTTGCACCAATGACCCGCGAAGCGCAGGCCAGGGTCCGCGAGGCCGAAGCGGAAAAGCGGTCTGATTGGAGCTGGGAAGTCGATTACCAGCATCGCGGCCGAGAGTTCGGCGACATGGTCAGCGTGCAATTTTCATGGGATCTACCGCTGTTTCCTGACTCACGACAAAACCCCAAAATTGCAGCCAAGCACGCGGAACTCAACCAGCTTGAGGCTGAGCGTGAAGTCCTTTCACGCGAGCACACCCAGCAACTAGAAGATCAGGTGGCCGACTATGAGCGCCTGAATCGCGCCGTCCATCGATCCCAGAGCAGTCTGCTCCCTTTGGCTAAAGAAAGGGTCGAGCTCACTATGGCTAGCTATCGCGCCGGCAAGGGCGATTTGAACTCCGTCGTGGCCGCTCGGCGCGAGCTTATCGAAGCCCGACTCAAGCAGATTGATGTTGAAGAGCAGCGTGCTCTCACCAGCGCTCGCCTGTATTTCGCCTATGGGGAGTCCGCTCAATGATCTCTCGAACATGGAAAGGGGTTTTTGTTGTCAGCATCTCAATTGCTTTGGGAGTCGCCGGTGGTTACTGGTTGGCCCAACCGAGGGTGAGCGCAGTACCGGATGCAGCATCGGAGCAGAAGCCGAAGCCATCAGTCGATCGCAAGGTTCTGTATTGGTACGACCCCATGTACCCACAACAGAAATTCGATAAGCCGGGTAAGTCGCCCTTCATGGACATGGAGATGGTCCCTCAGTACGCGGATAGCAAGGGGGACAGCGCCACTGTTCGCATTGATCCAAGCCTGACCCAGAATCTTGGCGTGCGACTGGCGACTGTCAGTCGAGGTGTGTTTGATTCGAGTCTGGATGTTGTGGGTGTATTGACCTTCAACGAGCGCGACGTTGCCGTCATCCAGGCCCGTACGGCGGGTTTCGTCGAGCGTGTGTATGCCCGTGCTCCTGGCGATGTGATCAAAGCCAACGCCGCCTTGGCGGATATTCTTGTCCCGGAGTGGTCTGCGGCTCAGGAGGAGTTTCTCGCACTCAAGCGTAGTGGCGATGCGGGCTTGCTGGCAGCGGCTCGCCAGCGTTTGCGGCTCACCGGGATGCCGGTGGCATCGATTGCTCAAGTAGAGCGCAGTGGCAACGTCCAACCAAACCTGACCCTCACCAGCCCCATCAGTGGGGTGTTGCAAGAACTCGATGTGCGCGAAGGTATGACAGTGGCTGCCGGCGAAACACTGGCACGCGTGAATGGTTTGAGTAACGTCTGGCTGGCTCTGGCGGTCCCGGAGACTGAATCGGGGTCGATTCAGCTGGGGCAAGTGGCTGAGGCGCGTTTGCCCGCGTTCCCAGGCGTCGTGATCAATGGCGTGGTAAGCGCGATTCTTCCAGAAACCAATCCCGATAGTCGCACCCTTCGCGTGCGCGTCGAATTGCCTAACCCAGAAGGCCGTCTCAGGCCGGGTATGACTGCAAGAGTGAGCCTCAATCGCTCAACGGAGCAAAGTGTGCTGTGGGTGCCGAGCGAGGCGGTCATTCGCACCGGTCGACGTGCCCTAGTGATGCTCGCTGAAGAAGCCGGTCGCTATCGTCCCGTGGAGGTGCAACTCGGGCAGGAAGGCGATGGCAAGACTGCCATATTGAAAGGGTTGGAAGAGGGCCAGAAAGTGGTTAGCTCTGGCCAGTTCCTGCTCGACTCGGAGGCCAGTCTTAAGGGCATCGTGGCCACATCAGAGGAACCTTCACCCACCAGTGCAGCTGCCGCGGGTTTGCATGAAGCGGATGGGCAAATCGTTGAGATCAACGATAAAGAAGTCACTCTCGCTCACGGCCCTTTCAAGACGCTGGGCATGCCTGGCATGACGATGACGTTCCCGCTCGCCAATCCCGCTCTGATGCAGGGCCTTAAAACGGGCGACAAGGTCCAGATAGGTGTGAATCAGACCGACGACGGATTGCGTGTTGAGCGTCTGGACAAATCAGGGGGTCAGCCATGATTGCTGCCCTTATTCGTTGGTCAGTAACCAACCGATTCCTGGTGCTACTGGCGACGCTGTTTATCACGGCCTTGGGCCTTTGGTCGGTGCAGAGCACGCCCATTGATGCGCTACCAGACTTGTCCGATGTGCAGGTGATCATCCGCACCCCTTATCCGGGACAAGCACCCCAGATTGTCGAGAACCAGGTCACCTATCCGTTGGCCACCACCATGCTCTCAGTACCAGGTGCCAAGACGGTGCGTGGTTATTCCTTTTTCGGTGACAGCTTTGTCTATGTGCTTTTCGAAGACGGCACTGACTTGTACTGGGCTCGCTCGCGGGTGTTGGAGTATTTGAGCCAAGTACAAAGCCGCTTGCCGGCCAGCGCCAAGCCGGCGTTGGGGCCAGATGCGACTGGCGTAGGATGGATCTTCCAGTACGCGCTGGTGGATCGCACTGGCGGGCATGATCTGGCGCAGTTACGCGCACTTCAGGACTGGTTCCTCAAGTTTGAACTCAAGACCCTGCCCAATGTGGCGGAAGTGGCCACTGTGGGCGGCATGGTCAAGCAGTACCAGGTGCAGCTTGATCCGCTCAAACTGGCCAGCCTTGGTATTACGCAGGCCGAGGTGACCGAAGCGATCGGCAAGGCCAATCAGGAAACTGGTGGCGCGGTGCTGGAGATGGCAGAGACCGAGTTCATTGTGCGGGCATCCGGCTACTTGAAAACGCTCAATGATTTTCGGGCGATCCCACTCAAGCTGGGATCGGGCGGTGTGCCGGTGAACTTGGGCGATGTCGCCACGATCCAGTTGGGGCCGGAGATGCGCCGTGGCATCACCGAACTCGACGGTGAAGGCGAGACGGTCGGCGGCGTGGTAATTCTACGCAGCGGCAAGAACGCTCGCGAGACCATTGCGGCGGTCAAGACCAAACTCGACGAGTTGAAAAGCAGCCTTCCGGCCGGAGTGGAAATTGTCACCACCTACGACCGTGGGAAACTGATTGACCGCGCTGTTGAAAACCTCAGCCACAAGCTCATCGAAGAGTTCATCGTTGTCGCATTGGTTTGCGGGATCTTTCTTTGGCACCTGCGCTCCTCCCTGGTGGCTATTATTTCCCTGCCGGTCGGTGTACTGATGGCCTTTATTGTCATGCGCTACCAAGGGCTCAACGCCAACATCATGTCCCTGGGTGGGATAGCCATCGCCATCGGCGCCATGGTCGATGCTGCTGTGGTGATGATCGAAAACGCACACACGAAAGTTGAGGCATGGCACGTGGCCAATCCAGGTGAGGAACTGAATGGTGAACGTCATTGGCAGGTAATGACCGAAGCGGCGACTGAAGTTGGACCAGCCCTATTCTTCTGTTTGTTGATCATCACTCTTTCGTTCATTCCGGTGTTCACCCTGCAAGCGCAAGAGGGTCGGCTGTTCGGCCCGCTGGCTTTCACCAAGACCTACGCCATGGCTGCAGCAGCGGGATTGTCAGTGACCTTGGTGCCGGTTTTGATGGGCTACTGGATTCGGGGACGGATTCCTAATGAAAAAAACAACCCGCTGAGCCGCTGGCTCATCCGGATCTACCAGCCGGCTCTGGATGCAGTGCTGCGGCGACCGAGGATCACGCTGCTGGTGGCGGCGTTGGTGTTTTTTAGTGCGCTATGGCCAATGTCGCGCTTGGGGGGCGAGTTTCTTCCGCCTTTGAATGAGGGCGACCTGCTCTATATGCCTTCGGCGCTGCCCGGATTGTCCGCACAGAAAGCGGCGCAACTGCTGCAACAGACCGACCGCCTGATCAAAACCGTGCCGGAGGTCGAACATGTCTTCGGTAAAGCGGGACGTGCCGAAACTGCCACCGACCCGGCGCCGCTGGAGATGTTCGAAACCACTATCCAGTTCAAGCCACAGGAGCAATGGCGCCCAGGCATGACTCAGGAAAAACTGGTGGAAGAGCTGGACCGAGTCGTGCGAGTTCCTGGGCTGACGAATATCTGGATACCACCGATTCGCAACCGAATAGACATGCTGGCTACGGGGATCAAAAGTCCTATTGGTGTAAAGATTGCCGGCACCAACCTGACGGAAATCGATTCCGCGACTCAGGCGGTCGAGCGAGTGGCCAAGAGCGTACCCGGTGTCAGTTCGGCGCTGGCCGAGCGATTGACCGGTGGACGTTACATCGACGTGGATATCGACCGACAAGCCGCCGCCCGATACGGACTGAATATCGCCGATGTGCAGTCGATCGTGGCCGGCGCTATCGGCGGGGAAAATGTCGGTGAAACCATTGAAGGGCTTGCACGCTTCCCAATCAACGTCCGTTACCCTCGGGAGTGGCGGGATTCGCTTGGCGCTTTGGAGCAGTTGCCAATCTACACCCCGCTAGGCAGCCAGATCACCCTTGGCACAGTGGCGAAGATCAAGGTCAACGACGGGCCGCCGATGCTCAAAAGTGAAAACGCACGGCCTTCAGGCTGGGTGTACGTCGACGTGCGTGGCCGGGACATTGCCTCGGTAGTCGCCGATCTACGTCGGCTCGTCAGCGAGCAGGTCAAGTTGCAGCCCGGCATGAGCCTGAGCTACTCAGGTCAGTTCGAGTTTCTTGAGAGGGCAAATGCACGACTAAAACTGGTGGTCCCCGCCACGCTGCTGATCATCTTCGTCCTGCTTTACCTGACATTTGCACGCTTTGATGAGGCTTTGCTGATTATGGCCACGCTGCCATTCGCTCTCACGGGCGGAGCATGGTTTCTCTATCTGTTGGGATTCAACCTGTCGGTTGCCACCGGGGTCGGCTTTATCGCCCTGGCTGGAGTTTCTGCCGAATTTGGCGTGATCATGCTGCTCTACCTGAAAAATGCCTGGGCCGAGCGTCAAGAGCTCGGTGACAACACAGAACGCGGGTTGATGGCCGCGATTCGTGAAGGCGCTGTGCAGCGCGTTCGCCCCAAGGCCATGACCGTTGCGGTGGTTATCGCTGGTTTGTTACCAATACTTTTAGGAAGTGGTGCCGGCAGCGAGGTGATGAGCCGCATTGCCGCCCCGATGATTGGCGGTATGGTCACGGCGCCGTTGCTGTCGCTGTTCGTCATTCCGGCGGCCTATCACCTCATGCGCCGTCGACGCCTATCCGCTGAGCCTGGCAGGTACTAACGCGGAAAAAATGTGCAAAAGGGGCTGCGCTTGCAGCCTCGTTTGAGTTGCACATCTCGTTGTCATCAGTTCTACGCGCGGTATGTATCGAAATTAGCGAGTTTATGTACTTTGCATAAACTCGCTAATTTCGATACATACGCTGTGGTCAGTGCCACTCCCCACCAGCACTTGCTAGAAAAACGCCCGCTTCCATCACTGCGTTTCGATGAGCCAAAAAAAGCACCCTGCTCAAAGCCGACTCAGCATTCGTCACCCTGATATCTCTCTTGAAATTGAGGCAAATGACCTTAATATGATCTTATCTTGCCATCATCGTTTTCAATCATGGATGTTTCTCGGGGGGTAGGTCGGAATGGCAGAACAAGAAGACGCAAAGCCTGCGAGTGGGCGCTTTAATACGAATGATGAGACGAAGCGGATCGTATGGACACAGACCGCTGGTCATTGTGAACTGTGCGGCACAGATCTAACGTTCGACTATCGTGCCGGCAAGCCAATGAAATGGGGCGAAGTGGCGCATATCCTACCCGCCAGTCCCAAAGGCCCTCGGGGACGCGCGGATCATGATGCTGAGGCGCACACAAACGATACCGCTAATCTGATGCTCCTGTGCCCAGGTTGTCATGACAAAATTGATCGTGACGCAGATGGGTATCCTGAAAATGATTTGAGTGGTTTACACCAAGCGTACCTGGAACGCATCCGACTCGCCGCAACGACCCCCGATGGTGGTAGAGCCATTCCTCTCATCGTCCAAAGTCAGCATTTTCAGACAATCAACGATATTCCCGTTCGCGATCTGTTGACTGCGATGTCCGCCGAGGGATTAACCGCCTTCGATCAAGGCATCAAAATCACTTTCCCTGCGCCAGGACCACGCGGCCGCGACACTACCTATTGGCAGAACGTCAAAGACAGCATCCAGTATGAGCTGGAACAGCAACTCAAGCGTCGCGGCGGTACCTACGGCGACTCGCCCGCGCTGGCAGTAGTCGGCTTGGCCGACATCCCGGCTTTGATGATGCTGGGCCAGAGTATCGGCGACCGTTCCAAGCGCTTGATCTTCTCCTTTCACCGCGAACATCGTTTGCGCTGGCCCGATCAGTCCGCTGAGCCGCCCGTTTTTTTGTTTACACCTCCCCCCGAAGGCGACGGGCCACTGGCGCTGGTGCTTTCCATTTCTGCGCAAGTCCCAGTTCGCGACGTGACCGACGCTCTGCCGGGTGCACGTATTGCAGAGCTGTCGATCCCAGAACCAAGCTATGCGATGGTACAGAACCGTCGAGTGATTCATGCCTTTCGCGACGCACTTCAAATACGACTGAGTCAGCTTGAAGCTCTGACTCCTGAACCTATCCACGTCTTCGCCGCTATTCCTGCGGCATTGGCCATCGAGTTTGGCGCGTTGCTCACAACGCAGCATCAACATACGTACCTGATCTTCGATCGGGACAAAGAAAACCAGGATCGGTTTACGCAAACACTGCAATTGGGCTCGGTGGCCCAGGAGGCTAGGTAAATGCTATTGAGCAACGAACAGACCAAGCGCAGCAGTTGGGAATATTTTCTGCTTCGCGCCGCGCGGGAAATCTCGCTGTCGGAAGCGCAGTACGAAAAAATAAATGACCGCTACTCCCAACTGGAAAAAATCCTCTCGGCTTCCGACAACCCGCTGCTCGCTGAGGCCCATATCTTCGTTCAAGGCTCGATGCGGCTGAAAACGACCATCAAGCCAATCCCCGGCGCGCCTGCGGATCTGGACACCATTGATGCGGACGCGATTATCTGGCTCCCTCACGCTCAAGGCGCTAGTGCGAAGGAAGTTCTAGAGGCGATTGAGCAGCGTTTTAGGGAAGGCTCCCGCGTTCAGGAAGAAGTTAAACAATTACGTCGGGGCATCCGCATCGTTTATGCCGACGAAAATCCAGGCTTCCACATCGACGTCACGCCCGCCCGCGCGATCAACGGAAATGGCGAAGCCAACGGCGAGGGTAAGTTGGAGGTTCCGGATCGGGTCACAGGGTGGAAAGCAAGCAGCCCTATCCCTTACTCGAATTGGTTACAGGTTGCTTCTGCCCAGGAAATCTCTCTAGAAAGCTTGGTAGTTGCCAAGAGCCAGCGGATGCTCGATGCCGCGACGCAAGATCCTTTGCCGCATTATCAGGATTACATCGATCAAGATCCCCTGCGTGCGACTATAAAGCTGCTCAAGCGGCATCGCGATGAATGGGCCATCAACACAAGGAGCGCTGATACTCGCCCCATATCCGCTGTCATAACCACTTTGGCGACTCACGCATACCTGGATGTCGTGAAGGAATCGCAGTCGAAGCCTTTGGCGCCGCTCGATGCAATTTTGGAAATCGTTCGCAGAATGCCGCAGCACATCGCGCAAAGAGGTAGCGATTGCTTTGTCTGCAACCCAGCCGATAACGGCGAAAACTTTGCAGAGAAGTGGAATCGACCGGGCGAGGGGCAAGGTTATCGCCAAGCATTTGCCAGGTGGCATGCGGACGCCAGTGCATCTGTGTCTTTGGGTTTGGAAAGTTTTGAATCCAACGATTCCTTTGCCGAGGCAGTGAAAAAGAATTTCGGTATTGCACCGGCGCTCATTACGGCAGTGAACAATGAGATCCCTGCGAATTGGACCATGCCCGGCCGACCGGATGGCACTACTCGAAACTCTGCTTCGATGGGTTCGCTGTTCGGAGGGGCCAGCGGTGGCGGAACCTCTCAGTCGAGCGTAAAGCCAGTTGGACGCCTTGGCTGATCCTATTACGACGCTATTGCAGCGCGGAATCGCCGCACTGCGAATTACCCTAGGTCAGGACGCTGCCGATGCATTGCTCCAGCCCGCCCCCATGCGGGCTGACGAAGCGGCGTCCTTTTTCTTTCCCTTGCCCATCGATTACACGGGACAGGAGCGGCGACTGCGTATTGGTTTCCCCTCCAACTTTCCCCGTGGGCTTTTGCGGCTGAACGTCGAACCCTCTCCATGGCTGGTTTGGCCGCATGCCACCAAGTCGGGGCTCTGCCTTCATGGCTTTCAGGAACGCCCCATCATGGGCTCTCCGGAAGTTGTGGTAGAGGACAGCCTTGCTCGCTTGGCCCAGATCGTTTCGTTGTCAAAGATGGGATCAAGCCAGGCAACGCGCGATATCGAATTTCAGAATGAGATCACTACCTACTGGTCTTTTCAGCACGGTCAGTCTTTCCAGAACCTCTTACTGTTGGATCGGCCTCAGGCTGCCTCGCAGTTGTTTGCGCTCAGCGATCCGCGCCGGGCTGTGCCATCCGGTCAGGAAACGGTTTGGTTAGCATCGAACGTAGCTGCACTCAAAGGGCATTACCGACGGGTTGTCGGGCGTTCCGCTGTCATTCGCGCGGCCGAAACTCCCGGTTTTTACGTCAAGCTTCAGAATTATCCGGATATCCGCACCCCGGATCCAGAAGATCTATTGCCGTGGCTAACGCCCCACCTTCAACCAGACGATGCCGAGCAATTGCTGGCATGGTTTGAGCAGCATGGAACGTTGGCAAGTCGATGGATTGTTCTGGAGCTTCCTGGGGGGACGGATGCTCCAACTTATTGCCTCAATGTACGCTCGCTTGGCGTACAGCAGGAGCGGGGGGCAAAGTTTGGCTTGCGTACAGCGCGCCGCCGGCCAGCTATCGCAAATGCACATCCTCCGGCGCTCGTCCGGGCAACTGCCCTGGACGTGCTTGATCGAGCGTCCATTCTGTCCCGCGATATAAGCGGCACTGCCCAGCACCTTGAAAGTGCTCGGGTAGTTTGCGTTGGTGTTGGCTCGTTAGGCAGTGCGGTGGCAATACAGTTGGCACGATCCGGTGTCGGCCACCTCACCCTCATCGATCCTGACACCTTGGTATCAGCCAATCTGGGGAGGCATGTTCTTGGAGCGGATAGCCTAGGGAGACTGAAAGCCTCAGCGTTGAGGGACAAGATTTTGTTAGATCTTCCGACGACAGAATGCACCGCTTATTCGACTTTTGCCGAAGTGGTGATGAGCAGCAAACCAGAAGTGTTCGATAACGCAGATCTGGTGGTGATCACGACAGCAGATTGGCAGTCGGAGGTCACTGTATGGCGAGCGAAATCCAGCGGCGCTCCTTGGGGGCTCTTACAAGCCTGGAGCGAACCGTATACCCAGGTAGGTCATGCGCTATTCGCACCAGCCGGTACGTTTGATGGCCGTCATCTATTCACGAACGTCGGCGATTTCTTGCATAGATTTACAGAGTGGCCGGGAGGAGGTGTTGTTCCACTACCCGCCTGTGGGGAGAGCTTTATCCCAGGCGGCTCGCTGGGGATGACCAATATCGCCTCTATGGTGTCGCACACGGCCCTTCGCGCATTGACTGGCAACATCGCAACTGCATCTTGGGTCAGCAGCATTTACAGACCTGAAGATGTGCTGAGCCTGGGAGGCAAATACCTTGGGCCCAAACTGCCAGAGGGGGCGCAGCAAATCCTACTCGAGCGTGGATGGCCGGAAGATAAGGACGAAACGGTATGACGGATATCGCATGGCGCTGGCGATGGCCGGAGGTGAATACCGAGCTATTGGTGTCCCAAGCTGTCGCGAACATCTTCGATAGTCATCGGCAGGGCCTTTTTGGCGTGGAGCGAGGGGGACAGTTATTCGTCAATCCGGTTGATCCGAAAGGTCTGCTGTTGGCCTTGGCCACGGTGCCTCATCGCGCCGATCGGTCAGGTTGGTCTTGGCTAGAGTTGGATGCGGAGCGGTGCCGTCAGGAGATCAGGGCTGCCAACGAACAAGGGTTACGTCTGGTGGGCTACTGGCATACACACCCCCAATCCGTTCCGGTGATCTCTCCGGCAGATATCGGAAGTTTCTCCAAATTTGCTGCACGTTACACGCAGGATTTGCCGCACCCGATAGCCGTTATTGTCGGCAAGTCCGAAAAACCTGAAGGTATCAAGGCGTGGTCGTTCAGGGACGGCAGATATGTTGAGGCAGCCTGGGTCAGATGAGCTTTAAGTCCGTGAGGTGGAAGGCAGGTCAGCGTTTATCTTTACCCGCTAGCATCAGGGCGAAGAGCTCTGCCTGAAAGCGGGCATCATCCAATGCGTTATGGTTCGGCTCGCTGAGTGGCTTCAGCGCAGCGGTCATTTTGGATGATTTTGTTTCCTGCCAGCTGCAACCTAAAGCGCCCATAAAGTAGGCCTTCATGTCGATGGCGGTAAAACCAAAGGGGTTGGTTTCCAGGTATTTGTGGAAGTAGTAATTGACGAATGACCAGTCAAACGGCGCATTGAGTCCTACGAAAATGACCTTTTGCCCCGTTTGGCAGGACGATTTCAGCCACTGATCAAATGTCAGCATCGCCTGTTGCGGAGCGAGGCCATCACGCTCCAGATTCTCCAGAATCAGCCCCGATACTGCCAGCGCTTCGGGGTCGTGTTTCGGACTGTCAGGTCGTAGTTCAAGATAGATGGACGTTTCAGGTTGGGCTACAAGACAAGCTCCAATGGAAAGCAGACTGTATTCGCCTGGTATAGGTCCAGACGTCTCGACATCGACGGAAACATAAAGCTCATCAGGGTGCATGTCATATCCTTTCGTGTAGTTACCTGATCACGCTCAGGCTTAGCCATGTGAAGGTGGAAAGGCAGGTATAGCCGTTGACCCATTTTTTGCCCTTTCACTCGTTATCCGGCGTTCGAGCAGCGGCAGTGCCTGTCTGTCAGCGGTTGCCCATTCCTTTGGTCAGCTCTGCGCCCAGGCATAATGATGTGTGTCATTCTGATGGCGGATGAGGGCCGGACGATCATGAGTGAAACCGAGCGTTGGATAGTCAAGTGCCAAAAAACTGAGGACGGTACTGGCGACATCATCATCGATCTGCCTCAAGAGTTGCTTGACCAAATGAGGTTAGGTGTTGGGGACGACCTGGAGCTAACCGTAGCGAATGGCACACTAGTGCTTACGCCCGTGCACAACGCAACATCATTGCGGCCCATGGTTTCTGGCGTCCTGCGTCAGGATGTCTATCATGCTTACCGCATGCGTCTGGAGAGGCTTCTTCATATCTCTGTCAATGCCTCGGATCTGGACATTCACGACATGATAGTAGCTGGCTTCTCGGTCAGCCTGATCAAAATGCTTTGTGATGATGGAACCTTAAGCGACGAAGAGCGCGACAGAATCATTCAACCCAAAACGCTAAAAACAAAACTGTCAGCCAATCAGCTCTTAACCCTGCCTGAGAGCGATCGCCTTTTCCGGTTTGTACATATTACCGCCATGGCCGAGGTGATCTTCGGTGACAAAGTTAAGGCCAAACAATGGCTTTCCAAACCCAAAGCCCGCTTTTTGGGAGAAAGCCCATCGTCGATGGTTGCTACAACCTTTGGCACACATCTAGTCGAAGAAATGCTGATTCAAGTGTCGGAGGGCATGTCATTTTGATTCAGCCGCAGCCAAACGGCGTCTACCGCTCCTTGAGTAACATGGATTTCAGGCGCCTATACCGGCGTCGCCTTGCCGATACGGCATCCACGGGCATCCATTGAAGCACTAGGTTTCACTCACATCGGCACGTACCGTTGAGAAAGATACACGCACGGCAATGGCATAGCTGGGTACTGGCGCAAACCACTTTATCGGGTGGCAGCTCGATAGAAATCATCCCGTTCAGTGAGATGAAGGGAGAAGACGAAACAGCCATGAGGTCACCCTGCTGCTATCCGTCGGCATCGGAACCTGGTGATCCGCTAGCAGCTAAGCTGAGTGATGCTTCTCGTTCGAATCGGTTTTTTTAATCGGCAGGAGGTAGTCATGAATTTGGCAGATTATATTTCAGTGCTTTCTGATGGTGAGAAAATAGACGGATGCCAACTCACCACACCAGATGCTGTAGCGCTCGCCCGCCTGCATTTCCCTTCCCGTGCCTATTGTCTTGTTGCTGATTGGGCAATATTGGATCTCGACGTCACAACAAGTCAGCTGAAAGCCATTAAGGACAGGGAGCTAATTCCTGCTCTCGTTTACGCTTCGACCGTTATCCAAGATAGTAAAGGTCGCTTCGCACCTGGTGATTGGGTCAAAACAACACTGGGTGTTTCTTTCACCCACAACTGCCTGTTTCCAACAAAAAACACAGTTTATGTGCTGATGGGGGCCGGTCGAAGGTTGCGTACAGATTTAGACATCGCACTGAGCCTGTGCTGAAAAACTCACTCCCACACAGGTGAGTGGCAAGTCGCGCTCGCATAGCGTTTCGGCATGAATGTGAATCGCCCCTGGTTTCCTAGACACTCTCCAAGCTCAGGAAATAGCGTTTCTCATACTCTACTGGAGACAGCTGCATAGCACTGCTGTGTCGGCGTTTAGGGTTATAGAACATCTCGATGTAATCG
>NZ_FYDX01000012.1:0-32392 GCF_900187455.1 Pseudomonas sp. Irchel 3E13
CGATTACATCGAGATGTTCTATAACCCTAAACGCCGACACAGCAGTGCTATGCAGCTGTCTCCAGTAGAGTATGAGAAACGCTATTTCCTGAGCTTGGAGAGTGTCTAGGAAACCAGGGGCGATTCACTGGAGTTTCTGGCTCAGCTTCCGGTTGTTGATCAGCAAGGGCATGTCCTCCAGCGGAACGGGGTGGCTGATCAGGTACCTGGTTTGTACTTTGTGGGTTTACCCAAGCAAAGGAACTTCGCCTCGGCGACACTCAGGGGCGTAGGAGATGACGCTAGCTATCTGATGCCCAGGCTGCTTGAGCACCTGAGCGAGGTTGGCGCGACGGAGAGAGACGCTTGGCTTCAGAGCAGTTGCTTACCCTAGGATACATGTTCGGTGAGTACCTTGTGGCGATCAGATATTGTTGAGTACCGTTTTGTTTCCTAAAAAAGCGGTGACAAGAAAAATTAAGTAGGTGACAAAAATCACGGCTACAAGTACGGCCATCGCGCCCTACACCGCTGGCAGCACACCGAATTGCGCGCTTTTCTGAGGCCTGGCAGTGATGGCGCCTCGTGGTATCAGTCATTTGTCACCGCCTTATTTAGCAAACGATACCGATCAGCTCGAAGCAGCGTGGCAGGCAAAGCGTGAAGCCGTCTTAGTCGACGCCGAGAGGCAGGCGCGCAGGAGGAAACAGCTCTACTTTTCCGCTCCAGATAGTTTTCCAACCCCACTTTCGCAACGCCGAACTGCGCTCAAAGTCGCGCATGAATTCGGCAGATACTCCCCTGCGGCTGGGGGACAATTCATAGCGGGGGCGCATTGCATGGTAAACGTCGAATCCCATTTTTCCGTGAATCAACTGCGTCATGACCTTTACGCGCTGAGGCCACGTCAGACATTTCCCTTTGCGGTTCGGATTTTGATAGACCATCAGATTTAAAAAAGCAGAAGCTTCGATATAGGCGTAGCTGTCCATGGATAACTGCAGATTACGTGGTGTGCCCAGACACAGAATATTATCAATCACCCAACTCACGACCTGATGAACTACTTTCCGAGATGCGAGCTCGATGGCGATCATCGTAAGTACATTGTGAGTCGCTAGTGTGGCCCGGCTCAGAAACTCATCTTGTTTAAGCTCATTTGCTTCAAGCACCAGGACTGTCAACCCAACCAACGCATCCAGGCTGGCACGCCGCTCCAACTTATCAAGTATCAATTGAGAGCTAGGCTCACGAACAGAGTATGTAGAGAATCCTGTGTTCTCCGCAGTGAACAAAACGTTAAGTATATCTATGCTCAGGCCTTTGAGTAGTCCGTCGAAATCTGGCTTGTCCCGCTCCCCGAGCTCGGACATGAGTTTCCACAAAGGATGATTCAAGTCATGAGTAGAACCAGGTGCGAGACGCTCAACCCGTGTCAATGTTTTAGCCTGTGGTGTAACTACATTTCGCTCATAGTTTGACCACTTGTTCGGGTAGCTCCTTATCGTTCCGTTAGTATTTCGTTTAAACGAATCTTCTTCGAAGTAAAACTCCAAGCCATAGGGCGACTCTATTCCGGTACGCTGTTTCAACCCCTCATACCAATAGGCGACACGCAGGTTCTCCAGCGGAGTTCTCCGCGTCCCTCCTGGCGCAACGATTTTATCGCGCGAGCTCTTTGCGAACTGTTCGTAGATTTGAATAATTCTATCTGCATCAATCATTTGAGTGAGCACTCAGCGCATTTGTGCAGTAAGAAATGTAGAAGTCCTACGGCTGGTGCGCAAGACGATGGTTCTTTACCATGAACTGTGACTACACGGGACAAATACAACGATGGAAGAGCCCACCGAAGTAGACGCCCTCGCTTTCGAGCTGGAGGTCGACCTGAAAGATCGTTATGGCCTCATGGTCGGCAGTAGCGCGCTATGGCGCGAGCTTGGGTATGCGTCTTATGAGGCTTTCCGCAAGGCGAAACAGAGGGGGACGATTGAGGTGCCCCTGTTCGACGTACCGAACCGTAGAGGCTCATTCGCGCTGTCAAAAGAAGTCGCCAGTTGGGTCGCTCGACAGCGTTGCTCACCTGCCGGCGAAAAACCCGCTCAATGAGCCCAATCCCATAGACCCCGTAGAGGTATCTGCCATGAGACCGGCCTAAAGTAATTGGCGGCATTGGGACGCAAAAAAGCCCAGGGGTGGAGCCCTAGGCTTTTTTTGGTGATCTGAGGCATTGCTTCATATACGCCACCATTCTGTGTCCCCCCGCGCCCGGCGTCAAGCCGGTCAACCCCCGTTCATCCATGAAAATCACGCGGCGTGTTCTGTGAGGAACAGCTATGCCCACCGCGCGGGAGGTGGCATGAAACTACCAATGCATGCAGTACGCGAGGTGTTACGCCTCGCCACTGATTCAACGCTTTCCAACAGAGCCATCGGCCGTATGGCCAAGCTATCCCACAACTCGGTTCGCAAGATTCGCGACCACTTGGCGCTAAGTGGCGAGCTGTGGGAGGACTTGAGAGGCTTGGGCGACGATGCTCTAGCGGGTCGGTTATGGCTTTCCCGCAAAGCGCCTGTGAACCGGAAAGCCAGGCCCCAATGGATCAATGTCCATGAGCAAATGAAGCAAGCCGATGTGACCCTGGAACTGCTCTGGCAGGAATACCGGGAATCAGAGCCAGAGGGGCTGTCCTACGCACAGTACACGCGTCTGTACCGAGAGTGGGTCAAACTGCAGAAGCTGAGCATGCGTCAGATCCACCTGCCCGGCGACAAGTGCTTTGTCGACTTCTGCGGTCGAACAGTCCCGATCACCAATCCGGCAACCGGTGCTCAATCGAATGCGCAGATCTTCGTGGCGACACTCGGGGCCTCGGGGTACTTTTTTGCCACAGCGGTCCCCAGCCAATCGGTTGCAGACTGGCTGATGTGTCATAAGCGAACCCTCGAGTTCTTCGACGGTGTTCCCCGCTACATTGTGCCGGACAATCTCAAATCTGCGGTGATCAAGAATACGCGTGAACAAGTCGTACTCAACAGAGCGTATGCGGAGTTTTCAGATCACTATAACTTTACGGTACTTCCGGCTCGCCCTCGTAAACCCAAGGACAAATCACTCGGTGAGATAGGCGTGCAGATTGTCCAGCGCTTTGTTTTGGCGCGGCTTAGATCAACTACATTTTTCTCGTACGAAGAGCTGAATGAAAAAATCATGTATTGGGTCTCGGAGCTGAACAATAGAGTAACCAGGACCTATCCGAAAAGCCGAACGTCACAATTCCGTGAAATCGAGCAACCTGCCTTGCAAGGCCTTCCGGAGCAACCGTACTCCTATTCGCAATGGGTCTATCAAGTGCGGGTTGGTAATGACTATCACGTCGCACTTGGCGAGCATAGCTATTCCGTCCCTTATCACTATGCAAGCCAGCTTGTTGATATGCGCGTGCACGGAGAGTGGCTCGAAATTCTTCATAAACACAAAGTGATCAGCTCGCACAGGGTCAACAGCGAACGCGGCACAAGTACACACCTTGAGCATCTATCGCCAAGCCATGGCCATTTCCACGATTCAAAGCCAGAGATGCTGATCGCGTGGGCAGAAACCATCGGCCCACAGACACTTATCTATGTCAGAAATAATCTTGAGCAGCGCCGAGACTTCGCTTCTGGACTGAAGGCCGTAATAGGCATTATGAGAGATGTCCGCAGAGGGGTTATCCCAGCACTGCGACTAGAGTCAGCCAGCGCCTACGCCAACTCATTGAACATTTTGGGTTCCGAACGGCTGCGATCAATTCTGCGCAACGAGTCTGACTTACGAACCGTTGCCCGAAAGCCAGTCCTACCCATTGAGCACGACAATATTCGTGGTGCGCAGTACTACGCCTCTCAAGGAGATGAACCGCTATGAGAACGATCGCCAGTACGACCGAGGAATTGAGCAATCTGGGATTGAGCGGAATGGCACAGGCCTACGAACGTCAGCTCGAAGACCCCGCTTTGCTAGCCCAGCCGTTCGATACCAGGCTTGGTCTGATGATGGACGCTGAGCGGTCTGAGCGCGAAACGCGGAAGATAGAACGTCTGCTCAAGGCAGCGAAGTTGCGAGAATCACAGGCCGTGATGGAAAGCATAGAATTCAAGGCATCCAGAGGGCTCGACAGGAACGTCGTCATGACGTTGGGCGAATGTGAATGGCTACGTCGTCGGCAGAACGTCATCATCACAGGAGCTACTGGTACCGGCAAAACCTGGCTCGCGTGTGCCCTGGGGAACCAAGCATGCCGTCAAGGGATGCACACGATCTACCGAACCGCGTCGAAACTCTTCGAAGACATCGCGCTTTCATATGCTGATCATTCGTTCCCGAAACTTCGCCGCCAACTCATCCGGGCGGAACTGCTCATCATCGATGACCTGGGCATCGGAGGGATCGACGATCAGTTGGGACGTTTTTTGCTGGATGTGATCGATCAGCAGTCACAAAACGGATCGCTGCTGGTTACGAGCCAGTATCCGCAGGAAAAATGGTATGACCTTTTCACTGACCCTACCATTGCAGACGCCACTCTTGATCGTGTCTTGCACAAGGCGCATACGATAGCGCTCAAAGGCGAATCGATGCGCAGACTGAAAAGCAGAAAGCGCTCGTAGCCTGAGTGGTCACGTCGGACGCAATTGGTCAGATCGAATGCAATTGACTGGTCAAGTGCAATGCAATCAGTTGAATCTGCGGGAAAATCGCTTTTCAAGATATGGCCGGGCCGAGGTTCGACTGGATTTCCATAGGCTTATCCAGGTAACTCAAAATGGATCCGGTCCCTCTTCAACACCGATGAATGTGATCTCCCGGGGCTCACTTTCGTGTTGCCACCCGAAGAGATAGTGCACCCACTGATACTCACCTTGATGTCGATCAGCGACGAGTAACAACGTCCACCCCGCGAGCAGGAGCCGGTTGGCGTTTTCTTCACTGCGCGTGCTGATCAGCTTCGTCGTCTTTTCAATGCTCAAGCGTGGCCACCTCAGAATGGAGAGTGCGATCAAGCCCATGACCGGACTCACGCAAACGCTACGGCCTATCATAGCCTGGCACTGGAGTTACGAATCCTAATCCCTGATTTCAGCACAGACACCTGGTTTCGAGCGATGCGAATGACTGGTCAGATCGAATGCAATTGGGTGGTCACATCGAATGCAAACAGCTGGTCAAGTCAATGCAATTACCCACGAGTGCGCAAGCGCCGATGACGCAATGCAAAAACTGCGAGAGGGTCAACCGTTGGCGTTGTTGATTACCGATGTGCGCATGCCCGGTCACTATGACGGGCTCGATCTGGCCAAAGCGGTCTGGGGTTTGCGCCCGGAGCTTCCGGTCATTATCGTTTCCGGCAATACGGTGCTCGAGCCAGGTTTTCTTCCAGCCAACGCTCGGTTCATCACCAAACCATGCACTCTGGATGCATTAAGCCACGCGATCAATGAGCTCTTAGGCCTCTGAAGCACAGAGTTAGCGGTCGAGCCCTTACACCTTGAATCGCACGCGGATGGTGCTTTTTCCGGACTGTCTGTCGATCGAGATGGCCGCAGCCCCGTATCCGCAGTAATTTTTGACCAGACGCATACCAAGGCCGGTACCGGTTGGCTTGGGGTAAGTGTCCGGGAAACCATCCCCCTCGTCTGAAACGCTGATCAGGGCGTGATCGCCGGCATCCTTCACCTCGACTTCAATGGTCCCTTTCCCGTATTTCAGCGCATTGGTGATCAACTCCGAAACCACCAGGCCTAACGGCGCCATTCGTTCTGGAGGAAGCACCAATGGGTCGGCATCTAGCTCGATTTTTCGGTCAGCCAGTGCTCGGCCTAAGTCGCCCAGCAACGCCTTGAGGTAGTCCGATGCCAGAATGGCTTGCTCTTGCGAGGCGTTGTATAGGCGCTCATGCACGGTGGCAATGGTGACGACGCGACCGGCCGCTGTTTGAAGCTGAATCCTGACAGCCTCATCGGGAGTCAGGTTGGCTTGTAGGAGCAGCAAGGTATTGACCAGATGGAGGCTGTTCTTGACCCGGTGATGGACCTCCTCGACGTCCATGTTGCTTCTGCTGAGTTGGGTGTTTTGCGCTTCTATCAGCGATAGCAACTGGGCTTCGTGATGCCGACGCTCAGTAATGTCCCGGGAGACCGCAATCACTTTTTCTACAGCGCCTTCAGGACCCAAGATAGGGGCGACAGTCACATCCCACCACTTGGGCTCAGCGAGTGCTGTAGGACAGAGGGCCTCGAAACGTGTGGACTCGCCGCTCACGACCTTTTCCAATGCATCAAGTACCAGTGATTCAGACTCTTGAGGCCATAGATGCCACCAGGATTTGCCTTTGACTTGAGCCAGGTCGCCAATCTGCATCAAACACAGGCCGGCGTCGTTCATGAATTCGATTTCCCCCTCGGTCGAAAGGACCTTCACGCAGTCGGGACTGGCGTTGAGCATGCTTTCCGAATAGGGGTTTGAAGCGGGAACGTCAGCGCCGGCGGCCAGTCTTTCCAAGGTCATCGAGATAACGTTGGATATACCTTCGAGAAAGACCAGGTCGCTTTCGATGAAGTCATCACCGTCACTACTGTCAGCTTCCAATACCCCAAAAGGGACCGAGATGCCCCGGATAGGTACGTTGATCGCGCGCTCTATGCCGTATCTCTTCAGCAGCTCTGGGGTCCGAAAACGCTCTTCCTGGCCGAGATGGTTGGAAAGCACTGGACGGTAGGTCGATATCGCGTAGCCGGCCGGGCTCGCGACATCGCCGCCTACAACCGCCCTACCGATGTCCTCCTCATCCCAGCCGACCCCGTAAGCGAGGAGGAAATCATTGGTGTCCTCAATCGGAGTAAGGACCTTGGCAAAGCGCGTTTGCATCCCCTCTGCCACCACCGTACATGCCTGATTAATCAACGGATCAAGGCTGTTCGATTTCAGCGAGTGAACACCAAACTCGACAACCAATTCATGCTGTCTCTTGAGTCGGGCATGAGTCTTTCGTAGCGCAGCCCGAATCGTCTCATCAGGAGTCGAGTGTTCCATAAACGGTGTTCCACAACGGGAGTGGGGGGTCGTTATCGTCGCACCGGCGCACTACAGAAAACAATCGCATCGATGATGGAGCTTCAGCGGCACTTGGGCAGCTCTCCAGCATAGTTCAGCCGTCGAGCGAATGTCCTGGTCCTGGACCTTTAGGAGAAGGTTTTGTCGAGGATCAAGGCGTCCGCTTTCGCCGGGCCTGATAGCGTGCCAGGAGAGATTGAACAGAGAGACCATGAACCAAAATGCTCAGCGCAACGACTGACAGAACCAGGTTGCTACTCTGCGCTGCAGCACTTGGGGGAAGCCCGTGATTTATCGCGTAGAAGAGATAGTACAAGCTGCCGATTCCCTTGATGCCGAACCAGCCCAGAAGTCCTCGCTGAGGAGCATCCAAACCTTGGCGCAAAGGTGTGAGAAAAACACTGAGTGGTCGGATGATACAGAACAATGCGCCCGCTACGATGAGCCCCTGCCAATCCCAATGCTCCAGCAGCACCACACCCAAGAGCGTGACCAGAAAGACTTCCAATGCTCGCTCAACCAGGCTGCCAAACGCCAACATATCACCCAGCATGATCGCTGCCGCGACGCGGGAGTCGTCGAGCTCTACGACATCCCCCTTTACGGCCAGCTCTGGTGCCACATGCTGGTGACCCACCACCGGCTGCACCAGATGTTCTGCCGCAGGATCTGAAGGACTCGCAGCAGTAAGCACTTCGGCCTGCCGCAGCCCGAGTCCCGCGGCGAACACGGCCAGGAAGCCATAACCCTGTATCGCCTCGGTAATGACATAAGCAAGCGTCACGAGAGCTAGGGCAAGATAATCATTAGGCGAGACAGTGCTGTCGTCGTTGCGCAAGCGCAAGTAGAGGGTCAGCTTGCCTAGGCCTCTTCCCATCCAATACCCGCACAATGCGCCGACGGAGGCTGCCCATAGCACATCCCCGAAGACCCAATGGATGAACCACGGCTCCCCGGGGTCTCGCTGTAACAGCAGCCCCAGCATTACGAAGGGAAAGGCCACACCGTCGTTCAACCCGGCCTCCCCCGACAAGCCGAAGCGCACAGGGTCATCATCCTGGGCATCTACCACCTGCACGAGGGTTGCAAGCACCGGATCTGTGGGGGCGAGAATGGCGCCAATTAGCACCGAAACGCCCCAACTCATGTTGAGTGCGTAATGAAGCAGGAGGCTTACACCTCCTATGCACAGCACGAGCACTGGGCCCGCAAGGTAGAACGCTGTCCGCCACCTGGGATTTCGAAGTGGCAAACGCAATTTGAGGCCGCTGAAGAAAAGAGAGAACAGCACGGCCACTTCGGTGAGGTGTTCCAGCCAACCACTCGCCTTAGAAAGGTCCAACTGTAGCAACCCTATAGCAGGTGAGCCGAGCGCAATGCCAAGGCCAAGACAAACCACCGAGGTGGTAACCGGTGCCCAGCGAAGATAGGACGATGACAGGGCTAGGACCAAGAGCACTGCGCCCAGCATGGCGAACCAAACGATGAAGGTCATTACCCAAACGCCTTGAAACTCAGATGGTGAGCGTTCGAGTGGGTACCGAAGCGGCTCGTTCAGCCTGTCTCCAGATGTCACTTGTCTAGCCGACCAAATGTAAAAAAAGATTTCAGGCTCTCACGACGGTCCTACGTTCTAGTACACCTAGGAGAAAGTCATGAAATTCGCGCAGTTCTGCCAATGGCTCGCCAACCGGTCGGGGAAGCCAAGTACATTTTTGATCGCCGTGGTGCTCATTGGGTTATGGGCTATCTCAGGGCCCTGGTTCCACTACAACGACACCTGGCAGCTCATCATCAACACCTCTACGACGATCGTCACTTTCCTGATGGTGTTTCTGATCCAGAACACGCAGAACAGGGATAACGACATCATCCACGTGAAGCTGGACGAGCTGATTCGCGCCACCAAGTCGGCTCAACGTTCTGTCTTGGATTTGGAAGATATGGACAGCAAAGAGCTTCGCGCGCTGCGCAGGGAATACCGCGCGATGGCTGAAAATTGCGGTCAAGCGGATTTGCAGGAGCCAAGCGCTTCTGAGGATGGAGAGCAGCGCGGAAATATCGATCAACAACGCTAGCCTGGGGCGTTTGATTGATTAAGTGAGTCAGAATGAATTTTTCTGGTACAAGCGATGTCGTAATGACATCGCGCACCAAGCCGCCTTGAAGACGGCGACAGGATGTCAACTCCGACCTGGTGCGCGTTACACGAGTCAGATGATGAAACACACGATTTCCCCTCCACCGCTTCCCCCCGTGATGCTTGTAGAAGACGAACCTGCGTTAATAGAAATCCTCACCTTTATGCTGGAGGATCTCGGCGCTGTGGTGACCAGCTTTGCAACCGCGGCTGAAGGACTCGCCGCTCTAGGTGCTCATGACTGGGCGTTGGTCCTGACGGACGTTAGAACCCCAGGGCCTGTCGATGGGCTTGCTCTTGCAACCACAGCTAGGGCAAGACTGCCGGCCGCTGGGGTCATAGTAATGAGCGGGTTCTATGAAGAGATGGGAAGATCACTGCCAATGGGAGTGTCTTTCCTGCCCAAGCCGTGGCCTTCAGAGTCTTTTGACCAACTGGTAATGCCCGTTCTCGAACAGTTCAGCAAGCGGATGTACCCAGAGTAGTGGGTTACCGGCTCAGGGCTTGTCCGATGGCGTCAATGAGTTGTTCAAGAGCCCAAGGTTTGAAAAGGAAGATGGTCCGAGGATCGAGCCCACCTGTGTCCAGGTTGAAGCCGGACGTGAAGATACAGGGCAAATCGGGCCACTTCTGTTGGATCATGGAAAGGAACTCCATACCTTTGATGCTACCAGGTAGCCCATGGTCGGCGATGGCCAGAGAGAAGCTACCGTGCTGCTCCAGTAACTCGATGAGCGCGTCATCGGCGTTATCGAATGTGGTGCAGTCACCTCCCAACTCCCGAATGATATCGGACATCAATGTCCTCAACGTCTGATCATCTTCCAGAACAAGTACCTTCATTCCGGTCAAAGACAGTCCTTTAGTCTCGAATTCCATAAGGCCTCTCGCCTGCAAAAAAGAGAGTTTTTCATGATCCTGGGTGGTAATCGACGGTAGCGTATAGCCATCGCGTCTGCTCGCACCGTCTTATTTTTGAACAGAACACCAAAGGAAGATGGTTGCGAAGAAGGTCGTCTTCGGTGTGTGGATGCGAGCCTCCACGTCCAGAGATATTCTGAGCGAAGCGGCATGACAAAATTCCCTACTCGGCGCTATGGGTACGCTCGAGGTAGGGGCGGAACTCTCGCAGAAAAATTTCGAGGGTTTTCGGCCCGATCCCGTCCAGGCTGAGAAGCCAAGTTTCAAATTGACCGGTGTCGGATGCTGTGACGACAGTTGCAAGTTTGGCGTGGAGCTCTGCCTCAAGGCGTAGCCCTAAAGCGTGGAGCCGGCGGGCTGTTGATTCGTCATAACGTGCATAGCCCGCCTGGCCCAGCAACTTTACAAGGATCTGGTGCGAGCATCCGGCCAGCTTGCTCGGTGAATCCAAACCATGTCTGTGGACCAGGGTACGATAGGCCTCCACTGCGGTGCTGGACCGAATCCTCTTTCCAATCAGAAAGCTGGCCAGCAGCCACTTGTAAACACCGACTTCATAAGCCTCTGAAATGTCGATGCCCAAAGTGGCAGCGGTAACCGTGATCACCCCTTGGTGCGCTTCGGGTCAGCGGCACGTGGATACGTCCGTTCTTCCTCGATTGTCCCGTCGGCCTTGTGGATCTTCACCGAGGCGGTTTTCCCGTCGAAGAACTCGGAAAGGTGGCCGACCAATTCAGCCTTCGTAGCAGCGCGCTTGGAAGCACGTTCAGCACCGGCTTTCTTCAGCTCCCAACCATCGGCGGTCGGGCTCACGTGATAATTTTCCACGGCTCATCCTCCTATTAGATTAGATTGATTCGCCATCGTCCTGGATGTCTTCTTCAGCTTCAGCTGCATCCGTGGCGTCGGCATCGTTCAACGGTGGAGATGTAGGCTTCTCCGGGTCGTTGATGAAAGGGACCTTGCTCGGCCCTTGCTCTTCAGAACCTTCTGTTTTTGGCTGCATAGTGCACCCTCCTTTACCCACGGTTGGAGCGCTTCGCCGCGTCTACGTTCAGTTCGATCGGTTGCACCGTCTTTCCGATCCTATGCTGCTGGTAGACGTGTTCAGCGGCCATGTTGCTTCGCAATCGATGTTGAGGCGGCTTGGCCAAGGTGGCGAGCACGTGCAACCCCCCAGTTCATCGCCCGGGTCATTGTCTCGCCGGGGCGCTTATCGAAGCCCTCCTCAGAGAGCGGCTGACCGAGCTCATCGTAAACCCCGACGAAGAGTTGGGTTTCTCCTGTCCGGGCCAAGCGTACCTGTACATCGATCAAACGCCCGTTATCCAATTTCTCACTGTGGGTTCGGTGATGAAGATTAGGATCCGCCCACTGCAAAAAGGCCTTTCCCCGGTGTTTCATTGTCTCTGCCTCCGCTTCGGCTGCTGTGTGTCTTTTGACAAAATAGCGGAGGCACCAGTCTTCTCAAATCCGTCGCCGAATTATGTGACCTGCTTCAGACGCGAGGAGCGCTCAGTCCTTTGTGAAGGAGTTTTAGGGCTGGGACACTCGCCACTCTCTATTCGGAGCAGGCGACACGTAACCGTCTACGAGGTCTGCTGAACCAATCGTTTTGGATAAACGTCAATTCAGAAACAGGCCAAGTGGACTACAGCCATGCTTGAGGATCCCGTTGCGGACGTGCTGGCATACTGCAAGGAAAATGACCTTCTGCTGACGACCGCTGAGTCATGTACTGCTGGCTACATGATCTCCCTGCTGGCAACGGTGCCTGGAACCGGCGAGGTGGTGGAGAGCGGTTATGTGGTTTATTCCCCACAAGCCAAACAACGGCTCCTGGGTGTCACCCCTGAAACCATCGAACGATATGGCTTGACCAGCGAGGCAGTCGCTTGGGAGATGGCTATTGGCGCACTAAAAGACAGCAAGGTCGATATTGCAATCGCAACTACCGGCGTTGCTGGACCTGAGCCTGAGTCGGGTATTGCTCCAGGAACATTATGTTTTGCGTGGGCTTTTGCCGGAGAGCCAATAGCAGTCTTTACCCGCTGCCAGCGCTTTTTCGGCGAGCGTAGCGAAGTCATGCGCGAAGCGGCGCTCTATGGACTTACTCAGATCCCTCATTACCACCGGCGATGGCTTCGTGGGGAGCGAGCCTGAAGGCAAAGCTGATGAGTAAAAACGAACTGTACTCCCGCGTATCCCCTGTGCATGAAGACATGCGTATGCAGCAGAGAGTCTGGACCTTCGAGCGCGTCGGCTGGTATGCCTTGGTGATCATCGTGCTGCTTGCGCTCGCTGGCGTGTTCGGCAACGGGCCGTTGAGCAATGCCGAGGCGGTCAGCGCCGATGGCAAGCTGCGCGTGCAGTACCAGCGGCTGAGCCGAACGGGGACGGTGGACAATATGCGGATCATGGTCCAGGGATCAGCGGGAAAACCGGTGACGGTGACGCTCGACGGCACTCTGCTCCGCGAGGCCAGTATCGAGACCATGCAGCCCGCGCCACTGAGCTCTATGTCCAAGGGCCAAGCGTTGCTTCTCCAGCTTGGTACGAGCGACGATGGCCTTGCCACCTTATACGTTACCGTTCGATCAGAGTATGTTGGCACGCTGCAGGGGATGGTCGAGGCTGATCCGGGCATGGCTGTCAGCTTTTCCACTTTTCTCTTTCCCTGAGGAGCGTTTCATGGACTCGATCCTCCGCGCCGCGGGCATGTATATCGCCCTCATGGTCCTATTCCGGATTGCCGGCAGACGCTCACTGGCGGACCTGACCACCTTCGATTTTGTGCTGCTGCTGATCATTGGCGAAGCGACTCAACAAGCCCTACTGGGGGAGGATTTTTCCTTCACCAACGCCATGTTGGTCATCGCCACGCTCATCGTTCTAGACGTCGGGCTGTCCTTGGCGAAACTGAACTCCCGACCCCTCGCTCGATTTCTCGACGGACATGCGACCTTAGTGGTCGAACGTGGACGCTTTCTTCACGAGAGGATGCGCCGGGCGCGACTTACCGAAGACGATATTCTGGAGTCGGCACGCACCAGTCAGGGCGTGGAGAAGGTCGAACAGATCAAGTTCGCGATCGTGGAGCGCAACGGGAAGATATCGATCATACCCGAGGAATGACTTGCGAAACGGGGACAGGTCCTGCGCCCGGATCCCGACCGGCCGAGGCGGGAAGGCCACTCCATAGCATGTTCTCAACCTTCATGCGGCTCCCCGTGCTCATTACCCGAACTTGATGGCTACGACGGCTCCAGCGAGCTGACGACATCAGACGACGGTTGTAGCAAATACTCGACTAGCGTAGCCGCGCATGCCGAAATGCCTTCCACCAGCACCATTTCGAAGCCATGGGTATTTTCAGTTGGGATGGCGATACATCCCGCCTTGGCGTCGATACCCGTACTCAGTACGGCGCTCGCATCGGAGGCGAAATCCACGAGCAATGCTGGCTGTGGCTGGTAACCGGCGCGGACGGTAGCGGCCATAAGAGCCTGAACGACGGAGCGGCTGTAATAACCTTTCTGGTCGCCGGTATTGATGATCGGGTGTGCAGACAATGAGGTGTCGTACTCCTCCAGGACCGGCCCGACTTCCACTGCAATAGTGGTGTCCCCGGGTAGCCTGGATGCGGCGTAAAGGGCGCCGGCATTCGACTCTTCCTCCAGTGTGGTACACACGAACCACACGTCCTGCTTCAGTTGCTTGCGACGTCGCTGCAGTAGCCTTGCGGTCTCTATCACCGCGACCAGTGGAGCCCTGTCGTCAAGGAAATGTGCCGCGATGCAATCCTGCACCCTGAACGGCTTACGCCAATGCTGACTGAGCACCACCCGGGTGCCTGGGCGGACGCCTGCACGTTCCAGCTCCTGCTTTGATTTGCGGGTGACGACGTAGACGTCTCGCCATTGCACATCGCCGGACAGCACATCTCGGCCACTAGGCGTGCTACCACTGTTGTGCATCGAACCATATGAGAGGACGCTAGGGAGAATTTCGTGATCCCCAAGTATATCGACGGGACAGACCCCGAATGAAACGGGCTGGGCTCCCCCCAGCGCTACCAATTCAAGGTGGCCGTCCTCCCTTACTTTTTTCACGATCATCGCAATTTCATCGAGGTGAGCCATTACGCGAATGGCCGAGTCCGGATCTACGTTCCCTGGTGCCTGGATAACCCCAAGCACGTTCCCCGCATTGTCGGTCTCCACCCTGTCGCACCAACGCTCCAACTCTCGCACACAAACTGCGCGAACCTCATCCTCCTGACCGCCAGGCCCCCTGGCAATCAGCAGCTCTTCAAGCAGTCCTTCGAGTTCCATGATCGCTCCATTCCGCTACGCCCAAGCCGACGGATAATCCGACTCTGGCGCTGTTTGCCGTCGCCAACAGCAGCCGCGGCGGCAACAGTCCAATAAACAGCAATCGCTGATCATCGGGGTGATGTACCAACGTGAATCACACCCTGATGGTCCTCTCTCACGTTGCAGAGAACTTGCCCACATCTATCGGTTGGGGCACAAACGCGGGGCCTTGGCCTGACACCCGCCATTTCACATTTGTGATGCCATAACGTTCAGCCATCGGCTTGCTCACCTTCTTGAGCGAGTGCTGGCCGAACCTCGGAATCATCCCTACTCCCGCATCGCAACTGGCCCAGTGCCAGGCTTCGGCGTTGTCCATTCGTTCGAGACGGATGATGAATGTTCTATAGCTCCCGTGCAGCTCGTATTCAATGACGTACAGCTGTGATCCTGCCATCGGATTCTCTCCATTGTTCACCCCATGTATGGAGCTATGAGAGGTCACGGAATTCACTCGAATTTCATCATCGGCAAAGATCGTCGCGGGGCGGTCGCCTAATCGCATGAGGTAGATGCAAAATACAGTTCAGGGGGGTGATTATGTTCTAACGGCCATGGCGATTAGCGCTTCTCTCTCATGCCGATGCGATGCGCCATCTCAGAGGTGATGTGTTGGTGAGTGTTCGTCAATTCTGACCAGGGATCGTCGCCTGCGAGCTCGTCCAGGCGCTCCTGAACGTTGGCAATATTCCACCTGGCTGCCGATTGCAGGTCTTGAATCTCTTCTCTGAAAATCGGAACGGATACCGGCAGCCCTTCTCTGGCTCTGGCGGAGAACACATTCGCGGTAGTGGCCCCTTTACCATTGCGCAGATAGTCAATGAAGATCTTTCCTACACGGTTTTTAGGCCCAAGTACCGCCGAGAATCGATCTGGGATGAGCTTGGCGATGTACTGCACCACCGCCTGGCTAAACGACTTCACCTCTTCCCAACCTGCTTGGGGTGTCAGTGGCACCACGATGTGGATACCTTTGCCTCCGCTTGTCTTGAGGAAAGACCGCAGTCCAAGCTCGTCGAGCACCACCAGGGTGAGTTGAGTAGCCTCGACCATTGATTTCCACGGCAGCGCTGGATCAGGGTCAAGATCGAGCACAAAGCGATCCGGCTGTTCAATGTGAGCCGTTGTGCCGTTCCAGGAATGAAGTTCGATAGTGTTCATCTGCACGGCACCTACAAGCGCTTCCACTCCGTTGATAACCATCCCGGCTTTGCCTGCTTCTGCCTTTGGCACAGTGGTGATATTGGGTATGGCGAGGCGTTCGGCATGTTTCTGGAAAAACAACTCCCCGGTGATACCTTCCGGTGCTCGCACCAGAGCGATCGGGCGATCCCTGAGATGCGGTAAAAGCCACGGAGATACCTGGGCGTAGTACTCGGTCAGGTCTCGTTTGGTCAGCCCGCTGCTAGGATCGATGACACGATCTGGGTGTGTGATACGCACTTTGCCCGGGGCGACCGTGGCGCTGCTGGCCTTGCGCGGCACCACGTCTTCCGGGACCGGCGCTGCCTTCTCGACCGTGATGTCCTGAGCTGGTTTATCGGTGCGAAGACCGTGAAAGACTGCATGCCTTACCACCCCGTCAGCCGTTATTTCCGCGAAGGTCACCTCGGCAAGCAGCTTGGGCATCAACCAATGAACACCTCGGGCATCGACGCCTTTGGGGGGATTAGCCACGGGCGTCTTCTTCCGCTCCAAGGGACGCAACGTTTTCAAAATGGTGGCGAGGGTCGACTCGGTGAAACCGGTGCCTACCTTGCCGGCATAGCGGAGCTCGCCGCTGGCCTGGTCGGTTAACGCGAGCAGCAGTGCCCCAAACCCGCTTCGGGCACCCTTGGGATGGGTATAGCCCACGATTACGAACTCCTGACGATGCTTGCACTTGAGCTTGATCCAGGAGTCGCTGCGCCTCGATACATACGGGCTTCCGGACCGCTTGCCGATAAGCCCTTCCATCCTCATTTGGCAAGCACTGTTCATCAAGGCATTGACGTCTTCAGTGAAGTCTTCAGAGAATCGAAGTAAGGGGTTCTGATTGCCTTCCAGCAGTTGGCCCAACGCAGATCTGCGCCGCTCAACCGGAACCTCGCGCAGGTCGCCGCCGTTCAAGTAGGGCAGGTCGAATAGGTAGTAAATGATGCCGTGGCTTTTGCCGGCATCGAAAGCGTTCTGCAGTAGCTGAAAGTCAGGTACGCCTTCACTATTGTGGACAACGATCTCGCCATCCAGCCACGCGGACTCCAGGCCAAGCTCCTTGATGGCCTCAGCCTGGTTTGGCAGCTTGTCAGTCCAGTCATGGCCGTTGCGCGTGAAGAAGCGGACCTCGTCCCCGTTAACCCGACAAAGCATGCGGTAGCCATCGAACTTGATTTCGAACCGCCATTCAGTGCCTTGTGGACTGGACTCCACCAGGGTTGCCAGCTGTGGGGCCAGCTTTTGGGGTAGAGGCGCCCGGACAGCTTCAAGATTCCCGCTCGGGCGCACTCCAGCCTGGCTTTCATTTTGGTCAGCGGACTTGGATTGGCCCCTTTTCCTGGGAATGAGGGTCCGATCACTTAGAACACTGTTGGGCTTCTCAACCACCACATCGAATTCGGCTAATGGGCGAGCTGCCTGGTCCTGATGCTTGATGAGGAACCATTGCTCTTGCTTGCCTTCGATGTGAGTTTTTACCAGATTCCATACGCCGGATAGCTTTTCCCCTTTCAGCTCGAATTTCAGACGACCTTTGCGATAGGCCTCGTCTGCGTCACCTTGCGGTATCCACAGGCCTCTGTCCCAAACAATCACATCGCCCGCGCCGTAGTGCCCTTTGGGGATGGTGCCTTCGAAGGTGGCGTAGTCGAGGGGATGGTCTTCAACATGCACCGAGAGTCGCTTTACCTTCGGATCGAAACAGGGGCCTTTGGGTATTGCCCAGCTTTTCAGGGTACCGTTGAGTTCCAGTCGGAAATCGTAATGCAGCCGGGAGGCATCGTGCTTTTGAACGCAGAACTGCAAAGCGTGAGGTTCGTTGCGACTAAGGTGATTGGCCGGACCAGATGATCCGGACGGCTCAGGGGTCGCTGAGAAGTCGCGCATCTGGTTGTATTTCTCCAGGCCCGGCACGCTGGTATCGGTTTGCTCTGCCGCGTCATCGGTAGCTCGACCAAGCAAGTCATTTACAAGTTGAGTGCGCGTCAGGCCGCGGGATTTCGCCTCGGCATTCAATATCTGCTCGACCATCGTGTCTCTCAGATTCTCCAGCGGTTCGCCGGCCTCCAATGACTCTCCCTCTCCCAAGGAGAGCATCTTGGACAAAGCCTCTTCGTCAGAAGCGGCGAGAACTACGAATGCCAGTGTCGAGTCCTCCATGTGACGGCCCTCTCCGAGTCAGTAATAGCCAAAGCTCTTTTCCATCTCGTTTGGAGGGAACCGCCAAAGGGATAATTCCGTTCAAATCGTCGCTCAGTCTCCGTCTGACTGGAAAACCCCAAGTCCAAGGGTGGCGCATGATTTTTCCCGCGACGACTCCACACTGGTTTTTATGAACAGCCGCGTGGCTGCCCCGGTCATCGTTACCAGTAGGGGCTCCAGGGATTTTCCAAAGAAATAAGTAGATGCAACGCTCACCTAAGGGAGTTTCCAGGGATTTCGTAGGCTCGAATGGGATCACTCCGGTGCCGAAAATTCGTCCACGCTTCTTGAGGCTGGTGGAAGCCGCAGACTACGCACACGTAATCGTCCCCCTCCATACCCAGATAATAAGCCTTCCTTATATAAACATGGGGACACAACTTTTGTTCAAGACTCTCAGGTTTTTTATTGTCATGGTCGGACCTCGGTTATCAAGAACTTCGACTGAGGCTGCCAACCAATAAATCAAGTTCGTCGCGAGGTTTAACTTAATGCGTCCTGCTTACGTGTCGGCAAGCGGTGACTCAGGAGGTTTGCCACTATGGGAAGACGAATCACCCCCGAACCGAAGCCATAGCTTCTCGTGAAAATAGAAGGCTACGGTATTACACGCCGGCTCAATGAGTGCGATTAGTCCTCCCGTTAAAACTGAGCCTGTCAACAGGTACGCTACGGTAAATGCTATGGAAAAATGAACCACACTAAAGCTCAGGGTTTTGGCTAGAGGTCCGGCTGTGTCATGTGATTTACAAGGCAGTGCTTGTAATAATATTTTCATTGCTCATCTCTGTATCAAAGGTGAGCCACCATAATGATGGCCCTGAGAGCTACCGTTTTGCTTCTTGATCCGGGTCGGCTGAACGTTGTAAGAAAGCGTGTGTAATCTGTGGGAGATGATCTTTTAGCCAGTCAGCCATGGCTATCTCTTCCTTCAAGATGGAGCGGCAGGCATCAGCCGTAACGGTATCGCCCGCATGAGTCGCAGCCTCAATCAAGACGGTATAGGACGCTATCTCCAGGTTCTCGAAAACATAACCGGCCATGGCGCCCTTTACGACTTCGTCACTCATAGTCATTCCTCCGACGGCCTGACCAAAAGCCATCAATTTGCCAGCCAAGTCTTTGAGTGTCGAAGTAGTGCCTCCAAGTCGTTCGATGCATTCCACTAATAAGCGCTGTTGTCCCTCAGTTTCAGTTATATGCTGCTCGATGCGCTCGCGCAGCTCAGGATAGTGCTCCAGACGCTCTGCTTGTGCAGTGAGCATCTTCTCAGCCTGTTGCTCCATTGCATGAGCGTCACGTAGCCAGTCCAGGAGATGCTCGTTAGGAAGGGTCATGTTGGGTCCCTCAATAGATGGTCGGAATAGTTGTGAACCACCTACCAGAGGGACGTTCATTGTGTTCGACGAACGGATCACACTAACTAATTAATTGTGCGCTAATCGAAAAAGTGAACTGCTGACACCATACCTTTCGTCTTGTAGCCCTGTTTCAATCTGCACATTTCGCAGCCGGGGCATTCAGACCAGTTATCACGTTAATTGATCGTATAAGCCTGGGAGGTTGTATGTTTATTCATAACAAACGTCTGCAATATACCGTTCGGGTCGCCGAACCTAACCCTGGTCTTGCCAACCTTCTGCTGGAGCAGTTCGGTGGGGCTCAGGGGGAACTCGCCGCCGCCAGCCGTTACTTCACTCAAGCGTTGGCAGAGGATGACCCGGGACGCAAAGATCTTCTGATGGATATCGCGACGGAAGAGCTCAGCCATCTCGAGATTGTGGGCTCGATCATTGTGATGCTGAACAAGGGTGCAAAGGGACGCCTGGCGGAAGGAGTGGAAGAAGAGGGTGAGCTCTATCGAGCGATCAATGGCGCCGGCAACGACTCTCACATTACCAGTCTCCTGTACGGCGCCGGTGCCCCGCTCACCAACTCGGCCGGTGTGCCTTGGACCGCCGCCTATATCGACACCATAGGCGAGCCCACAGCAGATTTCAGATCGAACATCGCTGCTGAGGCCCGCGCCAAAATCGTCTATGAGCGGCTGATGAATGTGACCGATGACCCAGGTGTGAAAGAGGCGTTGGGTTTCCTGATGACCCGCGAGATCGCCCATCAGCTTTCTTTTGAGAAAGCCTTGCACGCCATCCAGCCTAATTTCCCTCAGGGCAAGCTGCCAGGAATGCCTGAGTTCACCAATAAGTACTTCAACATGTCCGGCGAGCCGAATGTGCGAGGCCCTTGGAATCAGGGTGATGAATGGGAGTATGTCGAGAACCCGACTACGGCAGTGGACGGTGGTGATGGGACTGCATCGGTCACCCTCCCAGCAGATGACATGCAATTGCTTGAGGCGATGAAGTCTCGGACAGCCTCCAACCCCAACGCAAACCCGGTTACAGGCGCTGACCTCGGATCTGGTCTCGTCCAAGGCCCAGACAGCGAGTGAAGGTCATGTCGCGAAGCACTGAAGGTCGGAAATTGGGGGAGTTCCCGTTGCATTCCAAACTTGAAGGCGCGCTGGCCCACTTTGAAATGGACTCGCGTTTGGCTTGTCGAGCGCTGCGCATTCGAGGGGCCATTCATGAATTTGGCTTGGGTACGCTGCTTCCAAACGACCTACCACTTGAATCCAGGCGCAACGCAGGATCGTTGAGGCGTTCCGCACACACCACGGATTGAACACCACCGTAGGAGAATCATCATGGCTGCACGCAAGACCGTTGAAGACCTTTTCATTCACGAGCTTTCGGATGTCTACAGTGCCGAGAAGCAAATTACCAAGGCTTTGCCTCGAATGGCTCGAGCTGCCACCAACCCGCTGCTCAAGGATGCATTTACCGCTCACCTGGAAGAGACCCAAGGCCAGATAGAGCGGATCGACCAACTGATCGAAATCAGCGGGCTGAAGCTCAAGCGCATGAAGTGCGTTGCGATGGAGGGGCTCGTCGAGGAAAGTAAAGAGCTGCTCGATGAAATCGAAAAAGGGCCGGTGCTCGACGCAGCGTTGATCGGCGCCGCTCAGAAGGTTGAGCACTATGAGATTGCTTCTTACGGTACCCTCATTGCGATGGCCAAGCATCTAGGCATGAAGGAAGCGGCCGGTTTACTCGCCGACACGCTAGCGGAAGAGAAGTCCACCGACGAAAAGCTTTCCGCTATTGCCGAAGAGGGCGGCAACCAAGCGGCAACACTTCAGAAGTAATCAACGCCTAAGCGACAGGGCTCCAGGTAGCGGTTGGGGCCCTATCCAACCTCCCAGTCTCATATCTTGCAAGTTCGCATTTTTTCGAAATCCAGCACAAAACCCGGCCACACATCGCAGATTATCAGCAGCCGTAATCCTCTTTCGTAGGAGCGTTAAACTCGGATCCCGCCACGGCCTCCAAGTAGCTTTTATCAGCAAGCACCCGTAGATCTCGCCACTGCCGCCAGTCAACCAGTCCCTGCCGATCCATCTCGTCAGCACGCCTTAGGAGCTCATCGTGATACGCGTTCGGGTAGTCCCGGCGCAGTCGATGATCGTCATAGATGGAGAACCAGTCATCCACATAGTGGGACACACTATCTGTACGCCGCACTGATCCGCTTCTCGCATTCATCGCTGTACCCTCGCTCTATGCAATGGAGAGTCAGCACGCAATAGGGGTTCAGGGAAATGAGGTCAGCGGTCAGGATTCGGTATCCACTCCCTTTCCAGGAGCTGGGTTTCTGCAGGGTGCACGCAGTGCGGACTCATCGGAACCCAGTATTTCAGTCGCATTTATTTCGAAAAATTCGCATTTAATTCGAAATCCGACAACTATGACAAATTGGATTGCAGCTGATGCGAGTCATTCGAGTAGTGTGTAGTTCATCCGAGCCAACTCAAAACGGATCCGGCCCTTCTTCAGCTCCAACGAACGTTATCTCCAAGGGCTCGCTCTCGTGTTGCCACCCGAAGAGATAATGCACCCACTCAATATCGCCTTGATGTCGATCAGCCACTAGTAACAACGTCCACCCTGCGACGAGGAGTCTGTTGGCATTTATCTCGCTGCGGGTACTGATCAGCTTTGTTGTCTTTTCAATGCTCAAGCACGGCCACCTTAGGATGAGCGAGCGATCAAGCCCAGAATTGGAAGCCCGTAAAGGCATGGCCAATCATAGCTCGACGATCAGGTTGTGTATCCGCCCCATCGATCATCAACACCCGCACCTGGTACCCGCCGATGCAAATGACGGGTCAGATCGAATGCAATTGAGTGGTCAAGCACCCGTGGCTCTCGCCACTGCCGTCAGTCGAAGCTTTCTAGATATTGACGGATTTGAGGACGCTCTCAAAAAAACGCGGAACTTCATCCTGCTAGCCGCCCAACAGGCTCAACGTCAGGGCAGCTTGAAAGGGCAGCATCTAGAAAGCGACTGCTTCTTAAAGATCGCTTTGCTAAAACAGCTCTTGCTTCGACTCGCAACCTCTCTTCCGTGGGAGCGGGCGTTTCCTGCTTGTGTTTTTCACCAGAAATTTCCCCCATGATCACGAGCCGCATTTCCGGCATCTATCACCAGCACGCTCCTAAAAGCTCAAGGATCAGCTATCCGTCCCGGGCGGGAAGCGAAGCCAATCGAATGATACTATCCCGATCACTCCTTGATTCACTCTATAAAACCTCTGTGAAAAAGCGCTTTGATAGTCTGCAGATCGAAGCCAGCCGACCTAAGAGTACCCAGTAATCGTGATATCAGAGAGACTTACCAGAAAGCATAGAATAGCTGAACAATGTTTCAGATCTCGCCCCCTCCTGGGCGAGTACTTCTGCATCCCCGTAGATGTAGGTCCGGTCACCAAGAACCTGATAAACGTGGGCTACACCCTCAGCAGACTCATAACGCAGGATGGCCTCTAGGGGCTCCATCATCCATCGTCCGGAGTTGTTAACGTGATCTGGACTAACGAGCAGTACGCTTTCCAGCAGCAATCCTTCCCCCTGACTATCCACCAGTGATCGCAGCAACTGATCGCTGCTAAGCATTACCATCGAATGCAGCGGAAAATCTTCGACTTGTTCGGACATAGCCGCGTAGAACCACGGGCGATGGATATTGTGTTCCACGTAGCTCCATGTAGCGGGGCCTTCTCCAAAAAGTCCGGATAGGTCGACTTTCGCTTGCTCGTGGGTCAAAAACATCTGCGCATTCCTAAAAATATACTACTTATAGCATAGAAACTGTTACGTCGAAACGGCTTCATCGTTCCCTTTGCGAGTCGTTGAAATGCGAGCGGAACTAAAGCAAGCGCTGGGAGAGGTGCTCAAGTCGTACCGGTTGAATCGGAATTTCTCTCAAGAAGGTATGGGGCCAAGCCAGACCTACATCAGCAATATCGAACGAGGCCGGTGGAGCGCGTCACTCGACAAAATCGAGCAGATGTCTAATGTTCTGGGCGTACACCCCGCCAGTATCATCATCGCCGGTTACCTCACCGCAGAGGATGCTAAGAGTTCGGACGAAACTCTTGAGCGAATTCGTGCGGAGTTGAGAGAGATTGGGCTATAACCGAAATCTGTCTGTGCGCCTTATGCCTCACAGCGAGGTGGATGTCACCGGCCTAGCTGGCTCTTGTTATTGAGCGTCCTCTGCAGAACCACGGGCCGTAGTCTCCATGGTTGTGGCATCAACCCCAAATGCCCGCGTAGCAGACCCCCTTAACGGCGCCATCTGCTATTCGGTGCCTAATACCTGCATTGACTTAAAGTATCTAATTGGAGGCGGTGATCCGACCGTGACATTCGCCAAGACCGATGCTGGTCACGCCATCGCGCACGCAACGAATCCGATGGATGATTTCGTCGCCGTGCTTAAGGAACTTGCGCATCTCCCCACTGGCCAGCTTCACCGGGTATTTTCGTAATCGGTAATCTCCAGCATGCTGCCGAACGAGCCAGGATGGAACCGGATGAGGTGCCCGACCCGAGCAGGTCGCGTGGTGTAGCTGACAGCTGTTGACGCTGTAATGGGCGATCAACTCCGCCACGGCCCAATACATGTTGAGCGTAGTCCCAATCGGGCTATTGCTTCCCGCCCACCTTATTTTGAAGCTGTGAAACCGGGCGCTCCAACATCGATCGCGTTAGCCCGTGCATATCCGCATTTGCTTGCCAGATCAAAAACCGGCTATGCATATCTCGAACAGCAGCTAGCAGCTTCTGATTGGTCGCTGTCAGTTTCTCAATATGCTCGTTGGCTGCCTGAATATCGCTAATCCAGCCCGGCTTCAACTTCTGAGCCTTCAATGCTACCTTGCAATTTTTCATCGCTAAATTCACGGCAGGTAGATTCATCAGTGACTGGCGAGCACGACTGATACCCAGTTTTTCTTTGCAGGCCTCAACGAGCAAAGGCCAGGTCAGTTTCGGTTCTGACCATTCTTCGATTAGTTGAATGATGCTTTTCTCATCCTTTGGCGTTAGATGCCCCATCGCTAACCCTCAAGCTCATCCAAGAAATTCAAGACGTCATCCAACGATGGCAACGCCTCTTGCGCCTGATTCTCTTCAATGACTTGGATTTCTACCAGCCCCGACATTGCGGCGGCGTTCTTGGCCAGCGTCCAACCTCCATCGGCGTTCCACACAATGGCACCGTTTTCAAGTTCGGGGTTTTCCAGCGTTTGGATGAACGCCTCGCACTTATAGAGCTTCTCACCCAGTTTTTGGGCCGACTCCGATGCCCCAAACACACCCCGAGACTGCGCATTCAGGGCGTTATCGAGACGGCGTTTAAGGTCGTCGCGTTCTTCCATTAGGTTGCCAAGCTTCACGTCATCTCCTTTGACGCAACCGAGCAGCCCGCAGTCCAAACAGGCTCCCATTTTCGGACAGGGCTCGGAAGCAAAGTTGTGCACACAGATGCCGAGATGGGTTTGATGGATAATGCGATCCTGCTCACCCTCGCGCAGTTCCCTCACATCAACCAGGCTCAGCGGCTGATTGGTTTTGACCTTTTCCAGACGCTGAGTAGCGGTGCTGTGCTTCGTTTTGGGGTGGTAAGCCGCAACCGCTTGGGTACGCTCTTCGATGGTTTCATGGTTGTAGACCGAACCCATCGTCGTGCGCCCGGAGAAGGCGTCAATCAGGAGTTGCGACAGACCGGCCTGGTGCATCCGCGTGTTCAATTCGTGCCGAAACGCATGCGTGTTGACCTTGACACCGGGGTAGCCATGGCGCTCGAACAAGCTTTTCGTTCTCAGAGTGTTACTACCGCCTAATTGCACATTTAATCGGCCAGTGTTCGCTGCGATCTCCACGCCAAACCCGTGTTTCACAACAACATGACCTGAGTCTTTATTCAGTGCTCCAGTGCGCACAGTGAACAACGCATCACGATACCTCACACGGGCTTTGCCCTCGGTGTACTGCGTGGTATACGGGAAGTCCTTTGGAAGATACTTTTCCCGCAATAGCAAATTGAGCTTGCGCAGCGTGATTACACACAGGTCGTTAAGCTCAACACTCTGGACTTCTGGCCGGCCCTTGGTGATCGCCTTCCTTGGGGTTTTCCACCCGTCACGGATCTCGGCCAAGAGGCTCCGGACGGCGGGGCTGAGCGCCTTTCGCTTCTCCAAGGGTTTCAGGAATTTGGCATAGAATACTTGTCGTGAACTGTAGTCCTCATGAACGGTAAGATTCAGCGCGGCACAGACTTCGGCGTACGTGAGCGGTTCATCAGGCCCCTTGGGTGGCCGTCCTTCATGGGGCGGAAACTCATCGGGGTGGTCTTCTAGCCAGGCGGCGTAGGCCCGCGCCTCACCAGTGATCGGTTTTAGTAATGCGATCGCCCGTTCGACAACCTGCTCCATCTCAGGCTTAACGACGGGCTTCAGCATCACCTGGTTTATCTTTTCCGCATACCAGCGCAGGAACATGCGCCGATTGCCCTGTGAATCCTCCTTGAATACTAGGCAGTCCAATTCAACATCTGCCAATTCACCCACGCGACTGGGTGCGCTCAGCAACAACACACAGGCGGATGTCACAACAATATCGAGGGGGCGAGTTAATTCGTTAGCGAACACTTGCCCGAGGGCTCTGATCGCGTCAGGGCTGGGTAGCTTCTGTTCCTGATCCGCTTTCTGCTGCTTGAGCGTGCCCCTCGGCCTCAGCTTCAGCGGAGTGGTCCACCGGAAATCCGACTTGAGCAGTTTTTTGGCCCGCATCAGGGTGATGAGGGTCTCAAGTGCCCGGCCGTGCTGGTAGGCGGTGTTGCCTTTTGTCCAGTGACGGTTCATTTGCTCGCACGCTTTATTGCAGACAGCGGCGGACACCCGCGTCACATCCCGCGTGCAGGTCAACTCGAACAGAGCGACTTCCAGGGCCTTCAGGGCATTCAGCAAGTTATTAAGTGATTTTTTCTTCAAATACACTCGCCGGTACACCACCATGGCTTTGGCGAACTCCGCGAAAGGTTCCTGCATCGCTTCAGGAGCAGATATGGTCGATCCGTGCGCCGTGAAGCTACAGGAATGGACGCCGTGCTGGTGCCAACTGCCGTCTTCCCAGCGAATACTCGCGTGCACTCGATTGGGAATGCCTTTGGGCAGGGTCTGCTTTGCCCATTCGATAAACGCCGCGAGTTGAGCCTCCGCGGCAAGTTGGCTCCTGGGCTTAAAATCGACAATATTGTTCGACGGTTCAGAGTAAGACGCATCGGTCATTTGGTTTCCTCCCGGATTGCAGCATGACCTCGCAATCCAGAATCACCTTGCGGCAAGCCAGAATGGCCCGATCCCAGAGCACGCCGGTCGTTTTATCCTTTGCAATGGTTTGCGCCCTACGCCGTTCCAATCGCTCAAGGACCGCGCGGTGATTGGCGTGCAGAAGGGGTTGGAATTTTCCGCATGCGTAACAGGTGTACGGCGCATCGAGATGGCAGGCGGCAGTGGCACTGCATATTGCCACGTCCTCGATTTGTCGATCTGCGCGATCCCAGTTTTTCGCTGAGGTGCGATCCGTGACGATAACCCCGGTAAACGCATTCACAACCAAGGCCAGATGGTCGCTCATCTTCGCGTCGATCAACGCAAGCAACTCCGGCGACACAGCTCGGTACTTACGCACTGTTCCAGTATTTATGTGCATCAATGCGCGGGCCATCGTCCACTCATCCAACCCCGCATTGGAAAGATCCGTGCCGAGGGTGTGTCTGAACCGGTGCCCCCTCGTCACTTTCAGCGGCTGATGGGTGCGAGGCGAAATCGGAAAGCCCTCCATTCGCTCGATGCACCATAGCCAATACTTAATCGTGCATGATCCCACATGAAAGATCGGCTGCGGCGAGTCCTCTAGGCCTTTCTGAAGGGGGCTATCGAGCAAAATCGGGGGATTCACCCGCTCGTAAGGACTTGCTTCATCATCCACTTTCCGACGAAAGAGGGGTACATTCTCAATGGCTGCATTCCAGTCGGCACCGTCTGGATACGTTTGCCAGAGTAGCGCCAGAACCATTGCCTTGTAGGCCTGTACGGTATTGTAGAGGTCCTCATCCAGACTGAATATTTCGGACTTTGCTCGCCAACCTGCCTCGTCGTCTTTTTGCTTTGCCCAATGAAACTTGACCTTGCAGCCCTGATCGCTCTTCGTGAAATCACCAAAAATCATCATTCGCACCTGAGCGCCACGCGGCCCATAAATCATCAACATGCGCAGGTAAAGGTATTGCTCGAAATCTAGCTGCCCGTGACCAAACTGCTCATGTATCCATTGGTACAGCGCATCTTGCTCCATCTGCGTGAATGGGCCTTTTTCGGGGTCCAGGCTGAGGATCACATCTTTGCTGGAATGCTTTTTCCTGGGGAGTGCCTGATAGGCATCGATTAAGGATTGCGACGGGCGCTGTTCGAGGGATTCGCATTCACGCCAGAACACCATGAAAGCGGCAATGGCACTAAATTCAGAACTGTTCAAGCGCTCTCGAAGAGAGGTCAGGTGATCCTCGTTGAGCAGGTCAATCCCGGCCTGAGCAGCCCGCGACAACGCACTTGTGGTATTAGCAACCGTCCCCGCTTTCAGATCGGCCATTCGGTACGCCAAGGCGGCGTGCAACCAGGGCTGCCAATCCGGCGAAACGCACGCAATAGCTGCTTCCCAGTTGACTGAGCTATTAGCCGATTTATCCGGTTTCCACATGGGGTGACTAGGTGTGAAAACTTCCCCGCACTTGGCCAGCCGAGGTGTGTTCAGCCATGCGTCGAGGCTGTTTCTCGTGGGGGCCTGAAGTGCTTCGACGGCGATGTTCACTCTGAACCTCCTTGTGTCGTGCCGGTCTTCTGACGCTTGGCCATAAACCGCTCGGCTCGTTTCTGTATTGCTTTGTCTGCCTCCTCTTTCCAGAATTTCGCGCCATAGAGACCGGGCATGTTTGATTCCGGGCTCCAGCCGAACATCCATGTGAGAGTCTTTTGAACTTGCGTGGTGCGATCCTCCGGCGTGAGCACTGCCAGTTCCTCACGCATGCTTTCCAGCATCGTGTAGACTGCGTCATGCCTCAGAATATGTGGGTGCACATGAGCCAGTTCCGGCGCTATTTCTCTGACCCTGGACAGAACCCCATCCACTGCCTTAATGGTCAGAGGTCCGCCCTCATTTCGCCTGTGCGCCACCAGCAAAAACGGATGTCTTCTCGCCCGCGATGAGCTGTTGCGGGGCTCTCTGTGGCGATATTTCGCTTCGTACTCAGTGATTGCGTCATACAGGTCATCGGTCATCACCAGCATGCGCTCGTGTGTCTTGAATTGTGGGGCCATGGTTCGTGGATCGAGGCTCTCATCGTCCAGGTTGACCACCGCTAGTTGACGACTGTGCCAGTGAATATCGCTGATCTTGATCAGCAGCATCTCGGAGCGTCGCAACCCCATGTCGAGACCCAGCAGCAAAATGATGTAGTTACGCAGCCTGATGGCTTCACTTGAAAAAGGGTTCTTGGCGCTATCCGGATGCATGATTTCCAGCAATCGAGCTCGCTCCTGACTCGTAAGCCCTTTCATTTCGTCCGTTCGCGTTTTTTTCCACGCAGGGCTGGCCGCTTTGATCTTGCGGTTGATGCGCTTCGTCAGATCGTCTATCGCCTCATACCGTTTTGCGTGATCACCCAACTTGTCATAGAGGAAGGCCAGATAGTCGCGTACAGCCTCGATTCGTTGCTGCGCATGGGCTTTACCAACGGATTTGTAAGCAGTCGGATGCAACCGTACCCCCGTGTACTTCATGGCCAAGGTTTCCTTGCTAAACCCTGCATCCGACACAAACCTAGAAAGCTCACTATCTGTCAGGTATTGGCTGTAAGGGCGCTGTTCGAGATGGAAAATCAGATCAATGGAGGAAAAAGCCAGAAATTCCTCAAACACAGCCAGATGCTCAAGGTACTTCTTGGTCGTATCGAGGGCTCTGCCCGAATGCTCCATCGTGATGTATAGGTTGGGGTAGTACACAGGGATGTAGTCTTGCACCAGCAGCTTTCTTCGAGCAGCATTCACCACCAGCTCTATGACTTGGAAACCCATGTTGCTCCCTCATAAAACATGACTTTTCTGAGTATAGTCAGGGGCATGGGACAGTCAGCGAAAAACCTAACGTTTTGCTTCCCGGGGTTAACCGCCTGTCTCGACCCTCAAAGCATTGAAAATACAGGATTAAAGGAGAATCAAACCGTGTCCAAAAGTGACAAGGCAGGCAAAACAGGCTCTTACGTCTATGTGAAGGACTGGCATCTACAAGGTTGCCCGGGGCTATCCAATTACGACCAAGTGTTTTTGGATGAAGCTCAAGACGCATCTGACGTCATGCTGTCTTGTCTCGCTTATGCCCAGAGGGCCACCTACGTCGGTGACGCAGGCCAGCAGATCTTTCAATTCAGGGGCTCCCAGGACGCAATGCTGAAGGTCCCTGGTCGAGAATACCCCCTTACCCTGTCCTTCCGCTTTGGGCCTACCATAGCCGATCTGCTGAACCGGATCCTGCAGTTCAAGTCCTCCCCGCCTTCAATAAAGATTCGTGGCCTTGCTGCCAAGCCTTCCAGGGTAGGCCCAATTTCCCCGCGGGATGAGCACACCAGGATTTTCCGGACAAATACAGCGCTTATTCGTGATGCGATCACCCTGAAGGATTTGGGCGAGTCGTTTTCAATTGTCGGAGACACCAATGATTTACGCGACAGAGTTGAGTCCGTCTTCGCACTGATGAGAAATGCCCCTAGGGAGGTTAAGCATCCAGCATTCTCCTTCCTCAGAACTCATGATTCTCTGGCTGAATGGGCCAGTGAGCATCCAGGCACAGATACCGCACAGGTCTATCAACTCGCTAGAGACTACGAACTCCGCGAAAATGATTTGGTTCGTATCCTATCGGGCAGAGGCCAGACCCCGAAAGGAAGAGTGACGCTTACTACATGTCACAAGGCAAAGGGCAGGGAGTGGGCTAACGTGATAGTTCGTGAGGATTTCGACCAAAGCCTATCAATTGCACGGCGCCGAAGCGTCTCCCAGTTCGACGATGAACTGAACCTCCTCTACGTGGCTGCGTCCCGATCCAAATCGGCAGTAGAACTCCAGATCTCGGAGCTCAACATCTAAGGCCCCCTCCCCTGCTGACTTAGCCCGCTATGCGGGTTTTTTTGTCTCCCGCAGATAGCGAGGCTTACCAAATGCTTATCGATTGTCACCCGATAGTCGCCCGAACAAGTTTGGGCACAGTGACAGGAATCTTTTGTCGACCGATTGTCGCCCCAAGTTCACGAGAAGCGTCGGGTAGCCAATTGCAAGGCCCTCCCCTGCTGGGTGTCAAACAGCTGGTTTCGCCGCAAGGGCCCGCTATTCCCAACGCGGGAATATACGCAGCCAACAAGGATACGATCAGGAGGGTTGAACCGCAACGCCGGTAACCGGCGCCCTCAGGGATAAATTCAATGCGGCTGTCGGCGCTGCTCAGCAGTGGCATATCCCTAATTAGAATCGAGCGACAATCGGTCGACCCAAAACATGGAGGATGACCGCTCTACAATCGATCGCCTATCGAACGGCATCCGCAGTTTCTTACTATTTGTGAGGCACAAAGAAACCATTTCGTGGACGGGCCACCAGGGGCCAGGTGCGCGGGTGTCGATTGTATGGTTCATTCCCATCGTGGGAATGCTCCAGGTAACGCAGCCTAACTGATGATGGCCGTAGGCCAGACCATCTGCTCGTTTGCCTTCTTCGATACGAGGCAAAGCCCAACTCAGCGCCCAGCGCCCATGTAGGCCATTCGAGCCAGAAAGAGGGCTTCGATCGGGCGAAGGGGAAGATCTCGTGGAGGTACCATTCCCATCGTGGGAATGGCTCTGGAAGCAACACCTCACCGATGCTGGAGGATGTATCAGGCCGGCTGCTAGACATCGCGCTATCGATATCGGAAAGCGCTGCGGCCTTCGCACGGCAGCTCCGTAGGCCACCCAGGGCGCCGATCGCCTCGGCGCTCTAGGGCACGTGGTGTTCAAATTCCCAACGTGGGAATGGCCCTTACATTACCACGTCACCGATACCGGACGGTGTGACAGGCTGGCTGCTGGATCTGGCGCCGCGGATCCGGACGGGGGCGGACATCGCCCGGCAGCCTTGGCGGCCATCCAACACAGCAAGAGGGCAGCAACCGATCAACGGGCTAGGGCAGGCGTAGGCCCCATTCCCATCGCGGGAATGCCTCTGCCAGCGCCAGGTCAATAATGCTGGAAGGTGTGTCGGGTCGGCTGCTCGACCAGGCCGTCGATACCGGAGCGGGCCGCGGCATCGACCGCAACCCTGGAGGCCGTTCATCTTAGCAAGAGGCCATCGACGGGGTCGGCGGGAGGGCACGTGCAGCTCCCATTCCCATCGTGGGAATGCCCCTGGCAGCGGCTGGTCAATGATGCTGGATGGTGTGCCGGGCCGGCTGCTCGATCAGGCCATCGATACCGGAACGGGCGCGGCCATCGCCGGCAGCCCTCGAGGCCGTTCATCTCAGCAAGAGGGTATCGACAGGGTCGGCGGAGAGGGCACGTGCAGCTCCCATTCCCATCGTGGGAATGCCACTGGCGGCTGGTCAATGATGCTGGATGGTGTGCCGGGCCGGCTGCTCGACCAGGTCGTCGATACCGGAACGGGCCGCGGCCATCGCCGGCAGCCCTGGGGGCCGTCCATCTCAGCAAGAGGGTATCGACGGGGTCGGCGGGGAGGGCACGTGCAGCTCCCATTCCCATCGTGGGAATACCCTGGCAGCGCCAGGTCAATAATGCTGGATGGTGGGCCGGGCCGGCTGCTCGATGAGGCCATCGATACCGGAACAGGCCGCGGCCATCGCCGGCAGCCCTGGGGGCCGTCCATCTCAGCAAGAGGGTATCGACGGGGTCGGCGGGGAGGGCACGTGCAGCTCCCATTCCCATCGTGGGAATGCCCTGGCAGCGGCAGGTCAATGATGCTGGATGGTGTGCCGGGCA
>NZ_FYDX01000012.1:32401-228795 GCF_900187455.1 Pseudomonas sp. Irchel 3E13
CTGGGGGCCGTCCATCTCAGCAAGAGGGTATCGACGGGGTCGGCGGGGAGGGCACGTGCAGCTCCCATTCCCATCGTGGGAATACCCTGGCAGCGCCAGGTCAATAATGCTGGATGGTGGGCCGGGCCGGCTGCTCGATGAGGCCATCGATACCGGAACAGGCCGCGGCCATCGCCGGCAGCCCTGGGGGCCGTCCATCTCAGCAAGAGGGTATCGACGGGGTCGGCGGGGAGGGCACGTGCAGCTCCCATTCCCATCGTGGGAATACCCTGGCAGCGCCAGGTCAATAATGCTGGATGGTGGGCCGGGCAGGCTGCTCGATGAGGCCATCGATACCGGAACAGGCCGCGGCCATCGCCGGCAGCCCTGGAGGCCGTTCATCTCAGCAAGAGGGCATCGACGGGGTCGGCGGGGAGGGCACGTGCAGCTCCCATTCCCATCGTGGGAATACCCTGGCAGCGCCAGGTCAATAATGCTGGATGGTGGGCCGGGCAGGCTGCTCGATGAGGCCATCGATACCGGAACAGGCCGCGGCCATCGCCGGCAGCCCTGGAGGCCGTTCATCTCAGCAAGAGGGCATCGACGGGGTCGACGGGGAGGGCACGTGCAGCTCCCATTCCCATCGTGGGAATGCCCTGGTAACAGCGCGTCACCGATGATAAATGGCCCGTAACGATCATCTCCGGGGCAAAACCACACGTGACAAGAGAATTTCGCGGCTACACTCCAAGAATTTACGGATCAGTCTAAAAACGAAACACCCAAAAAAAGACAAAATTTCAAGGTAGGCGCCTCTTGAATATTGCATAATAGAAAAATGATGTATGACAGGTGTGAACCTGGACCTCTTAAGGAGCAAGCAATGGCACAACGTGTCGTTAAAACGAAGATTATCGCCATCGCCAACCACAAGGGCGGCGTAACGAAGACAACCACCTCGATCAACCTCTGTGACAACCTGGCTCAACTTAATGAGCGCAACACAGTCGTTCTGATCGATATGGACCCCCAGGCAAATGCCTCAAAGCATATCGGCCTAGACCACCCGGCGAAAATCACGTTTAACCTTGCAGAACTTCTGGTGAATCCTACCGCCGATCTCAAAGCATTTCTGTACGAAGATACCCAAATTGAAGGAGTGACCTTGATCTATGGCTCACTCAGCCTTGAGACCGTTCCAGATATTATTAAGCAAGAAGACCCTCGCCCTAACGAGGTCCTCAAAGCACGAATTGCTCCGCTAGTTGGTGTAGTTGACTACATTATTTTGGACTGCCCACCAAATCTTGGCTTGCTGACAATGAACGCTCTAGCCGCAGCGACTCATTACATCATCCCAGTGGAGTCAGGGGCTGCTTATGGTTTGTATGGGCTCGCTGATCTTCAAGAAAGGATCAATCGAATCAAGAAAATCAATCCAGAGTTAAGTTTTCTGGGAGCCCTATTAGTCAAACATGATTCGCGTCTCACACTTTGCCAGGACAATGAGCGCGACGCGATCAGCATGTTTGGAACTGTGGTCCCGGTGAGGATTTCCCAGACAAGCAAAGTCAATCAATCGATTGCAATCAGCAGAAGCTTGCGCATGCTAGATCGAAACAACAAAGTGACGAAACAGTATGTAGAACTTGCAGCTTACGTGGCCGAAGCGACAGGAGGGTCTAAATAATGACGGGAGCAATTGCGCCTTCAAAGCCGACGCGAAAAACTAGCACCAAAAACCCTGAGGCTAGAGTGAAGCGCCCATCGTTAACAGATCAGCTTACGGGATCACTTAGTGCCAACCTGACGCTCCACCGACAAAACATCGAAGAGGCCTCAGTAGTTGAAGCAGAAAGCTGGATAGCACGACCAATCGACGTATCCCTTATCGACCCAAATCCATACCAACCACGCAAAGTCTTTGATGGTATCGATGAGCTGGCACAGCTCATCGATGAGCAAGGGTTGATTAACCCTATCGAAGTACGACCAGCTGCTGATAATCGCTATCAGCTCGTTTCAGGCGAGTGCCGACTAAGAGCTCATAAAAAGCTTGGCAAAACTCGCATCATGGCTCACGTGGTCAACATTACCGATCGCGAAAGCTCACAAAGAGCAATCGGTGAGAATAAGGGCCGCACAGACTTAACTGACTACGAAAACGCTTGGGGAATGATTCGACATCGGAGACTTTTCGGCAGCACAAGCACCACCCATGAAGAATTCTCGATGACCTCGTCAACATACTACCGGTTCATGGCGTTTGAGAACTTGCCAGAAGCGGTAAATACCCTGCTGGATAAAAAACCTGCTTTAATCACAGCAGCAACTGCAGAGCGAACTGTAAGAATCATCAACGAAAAGGTAAATGCAGGGCATCCTAAGGAATCACTTGAGAAAGCACTAATTACGATTCTTCAAGCTGGTATGTCGAAGGGTGCTCCGATTAGAAATCTTGCGAAATTACTTGAAAAAAAATTCGCAACTGCAAAGTCCTCCTCAGAAAGTAAACAGATTAAATACGGAGAGACAACTCTGGGGCAGTCGAAGCTAACCAAAAAATTCTATGAGGTGAAGCTGGTTCGAGCTGAACTATCAGATGAGCAAATTCGAAAAATTGAAGAATTCCTAGTTAGCCTCAAATCGGCATAGGAGACCCAGGTGTGAAAGACACGAAACCGGATGAGCCAACCAATGGGGATCTCTTCGCCAACCAGATTGGCGAAGTGGAGGGGAGCAGTCCCCCCAAACCAGGCCACGGCCTTAAGGCGGCTCGCCGCCGAGCTGAAGCTGCCAACAAAGCAGCTGAGCTCACGGAAGATTCTTCCATGCCCTTCGGAGCTGACCAAGATGAAAGAAACCGCAGTACTGGTGCACATTCGGCAGGTTCGGCGCCCGACGTGAAAAAAGCGGCCGAACCGACACCAAGGCGTCAGGGTGATGGATTAAAAGCTGCCCAGAAAAGAGCACAAGAAGCACAGGAGAATGCTGAGAAACGGTTGAGCAAATGGGCGGAAGAGCTCAGGGAAGCACCAAACGAAGCGTTACGCTGTGCTCTATTCACAGCAAGAAACCGCAACGTCAAAAGAGAACAGTTGAAAGCGTACGAGGTCTCAAGCTACGGAAACTCGAAGGTATTTTATACCGGTGAAGAGTTGAGGCAGGACGACCTGGATGTGTGGTTGCAGGTGCTTCATCTCGCCCGTCTCCAGGAGCTTGGAACGCCAATTCGTTTCAGTCCAGCTCAGATGAAGAAAGACCTGAAATGGCCATACGGCGTGAAACACACTGCACGGCTTATGACCATTCTCACAAGATTGAAAGCAACAGCAGTTCAGTTTCACTCCGAGCGACTGGCCAAGGGCGTCTTCCTTTCGCTAGTACGGAAATTTGAATACACCGAAGGCTTCGATACGCCTGGTAAGCGGGGTGATGACGAGTGGACGGTTGAACTTGAGCCTGAAATCGCAACGCTGTTCGGTAGTGGGTTCTATAGCACTCGCTTAGAGTGGCAACAGCGCATGGCTTTACCCGGAAACCTTGCCAAGTGGCTGCATGGGTTCTACGCATCTCACAGCGAACCATACGCCCTTCACGCAGAGACCCTTCTAAAGCATGCTGGATCAAAGGTATCCACGCCAGGAAAGGCAAGGCAGATGGTCAAGGAGGCGCTAAACGAACTCGTTACGGTGGGCTTTTTAAAAGAAGCGCATTGCGACCGATCAGGCAAGGTGACGGTCGAAAGAAACAAAGGACTATCCAAAAAAACCGCCACCTAGTTGGCGGTTTTTCACCACAAAAAATGCATCAAGAAAACCATCAATACCGCGATTCGACTGCAGAAGATTGCTTTCAGATCCGCCGCCGGCGGACTTCAGTGACCCAACAATATTTCCAATTTGCCGTTGTATCGACTGCCATTCCCGCCTTTAGATCTTCCTCAATCTAGTACAACAGGTTCCGCGAGCGCTACTGTCTCTGGAGCGCCATGGTGGACGTGGTCATGCCCAGAAGCACAGCGCCGGCAGATCACTGATCGCACCCGTTTTGACTGGCGAACCGGGGAGATCCCTCAGAACCAGATTTTCGTAGCCGTCCTCGGCGAGTCCAGCTACGCATTCGCCGGATCAGTTGGTCGCAAAGATCGCCTGACGGACTGCGCTTGCACGTTAGCTGTATCGCTTTTCTGGGCGCCACATTGCAGATCCTGGTACCGAACTATCGACGCAGTGGCGTGAGTAAGGCTCATCGCTACGAACCCTGTTGTCGCAACTTGCCCGGGCATACGGCGTCGAGATATTGCCTGATGACTCACGAAGAACCAGAGACAAAGCCAAGGTCGAAGACTGCGTCCAGGTCGTTGAACGCTGGATCCTGGCAGTGCGGGCTCGATGGCGAGTACTTCAAAGGCTGCCCAGCTTAGGAGGCTGAGCCCTTGAGGACCTAGACCAGCCGGCGCTGCCAAAGCACACCCTACGTCTACACGAATGGGAAAAGGTACGCGTCCAAGTCGACTACAACGTCGCGGTCGATGGCCACTTCTACTCGGCGCCCGACCATTTGTGAAGCAACTACTCGAGGTGCGGCTCAGGGCCAGCCCCGTCAAGTGCTTACACCCCGAGAATCTGCGCTTACTACAGAGAGGTGGCCACCGCACAAACAGAGCACATGGCCAGGAGTTATCAAGAACAAGCCGGATGGACAACACAGCGCCTAATCACCCTGGCCAGGACAAACCAGGTGCAGTACCGCAGGTGTCATTTACCAACATCCTCGAATACCGCGGCCAGGCATGCAAGCTGACAGATCGCAGAGACGAACGCGAAACGATTCACTTGAGAGCCGCTCGGCTGCGCCACAACGTTTTGCACGGAATTCGTCGACAACCGCAGGCCTCAATGCCAGACAAGGCATTCATATGCCGAACAAAACTCGCCTGCTCGCTACTGCCCCACAAGGCCAGCAGCTTCGGCTACTGCAAGATACCTGCACCTGTCCGCCTGTAGGAGAAACTGGCTTTACCCACTTTAACGATCGCATCGCCAAATCGATGGCCTGTTATGCCAAACCAAATTTATTGATCGTGGACGATCGGAGGCCTGGTGCGCCTTGCCGTGGACCAACGCCTGGCCAACCCAAACTGTTGGATGACAGCTCAACGCTGGTGACCTGCGGAATTTCGGTGGAGGAGGGGGGCGTCCCGCCGGCGAGAAATGGCCTGCACTGGCTGACGTGGGCCTGCCTACTACAGCCAGTGCGGGGGGCCTGGTCGTACTACAGCTCAAGTCGACGCCCAATGTATCAACCAACGATGCAAGATCAAAATCGACACATGATGCCACGCAATGGGAACAAGCTTTGAGGGTCAGTGGTGTCTTCTGAGCATCAAACTGCTACCTGACTTAGGGGTAAATCGGCATGTGCCATGAACTGACTAAGGGGTACGAACAGGTCGAGTGCAAAAACCGTGGAGCTAACCAAGGGGTAAAAAAACAGAAAACCGCAGTAAAAACGCGCTCATAAGGCGCGAAAAAAAACAGCAAAAATTCGTTAAAAAGCGCTACAACGCCTGCTGTAGCACCGTTCAGAACCCTGGAATCAGGGCGAATACACCACTCATAGCTAGCCCAGCACCTTAATATGTCGAACTTTTTTACCCCAAAATCAGTTACGGGGCCTGCCGAGACGCCACAGGAATAGCAACGAGCCTAGAAAGGTATTTTTACCTTGTAAATCAAAGACTTATGGTAGGTTGAGAAAGCTGCCTCAGAGAATACCCCATAGTCAGATAGTTTTACCCCAAAATCAGATAACAGGAAAAAATAGAGAAATCCTTATTAATCAATGACTTATTGGTATTTCATAAGGTTGTTTCGATGGAATAATGAGCGCTTACCTCATGATCAGGTACAGTTACCTCATAGTGAGGTACAGTTACCTCATAATCAGGTAAAAAAACCTCATAGTGAGGTAACAGTCATTAGGCTGAAAGCCTTGTAAAACAAGGCCTTGAGCGATATTGCTAAGCCCCTTAACCGCTTCTAACAGTTGTTTAACCGCTCTTAACCGGCACTGCCCACCTGGGCTTTGTGATGATAGAAGCGGGCTGCAGTAGCACGCAGCATCGTCAGGCACGTGGCAGGGTCGAGACTAACCTGGGCTGACAGAACACGCATTGTCAGGCACCCAAGCTCGAACACTTTGTCCGGTGTGATCGGCACGAGAACCGATCGCTTAGGCGCCTGCATCTTTAGGAACAGCACACCCTTGTCGAGCTGATTCTTCAACGTAAGCGACTTCGACCGCTTTGAGCCGTGGTTTGCCGCTTCGAAGGAGGGCACCAGGCCCATCACCGCACATAGGAATAAGGTTGTCTCCCTTGGAGTCACCTGGAAGATCAGCTTGTCCGCCCAATCGAAGGACTCACCTCCTTTGTTAGCACCGTCAATGCACAGGACCGTTTCACCGGCTGCATTCTTGCCGAGCTCAAATTTCAAAGCACAAGACCCGCCGTAAACATGAAAACCGTCATAGGATGAGTCAGTCATCGTCACCTCCTGAATTGTTCAATGGGACGATCAAACCTAACCGCTCATTGAGTGCCGCAAGTTGGGCTCTATAAACCTCAGCTTCTGCTTGGCCCTGGATGGCCTTTGCTTCGGAAGCACTCAGGTCAACACGCAGCCTGGTTATGTGGAGAAGATCATCATCACGATCACGCTGCAGCTGGAGCAGTTGACCATTCACAATGGCCTCTCGCTCTCGTGAGCCCTGAGCATCACGGCGAGCATCCAGCAACTGACTCTCCTTCTGCACACCGGCTTGCAAAAGCCCTTCAACCCTCTCCCGCAGTGCAATGTTCTCAGCCTCAGCCTTCCCCAGCGCAACCTGGCCATCCTCAAACTTCGCAGATATTGCAGCCGTTGCATCAGCGGCTTTATCAAATTTTTGAGTCAGCTCAAGCAGTGCAGAAGAATCTTTTTCGACGGTCGCCTTCAACCCGTCAACACAAGCCCGCAGCTCAGTTCGGTCTTGCTCCGATTGTTCCAGCAGCTCCTCCAGTTCCTCATTACGTTGCTCGAGACGGCTCACCAAAATTTGTGCGTCCGCCAATGCAACCTGTTGCTGATCAACAGTTCCGCGGAGGGATTCAAGCTCAGCAAGCACAACTGAACGGCTGTCGTGCTCCAGAACGCTACAGAGTTCAAGCAACACCGAGCTCAAGGCAGCTTGAGTCTTCTTCAGGTGCGTGGCGATCAAGTCGTTCGCTCGTGCGGGCAAAATGGATCCACCAGCCTCACCATTCTGAGCAAGCCCATGCTCAGTCCAGAGGCGAAAGAGCCGATCAGAACGACCACTCCCAATCTGCATTCTCAAGGAATAGGCCGTGACAGCCCGACCAGCGGCCTGGATAGCACGACCCGCGGTGAGGACGTCTTCGATCGTGATCGAGGATTCGCGCATGAGCGAACTCCATGAAAAAGGGTGGGGACATTATAGAAACAAACATACAAACATACAAACATACAAACATACATTGAAATGGAGCGAAAGCATGCGAGCCATCCGGTACCGCTCGGCCAGAGAAATAGCGGTAGCCCAATACATGGTCGATCGAGCCACCGGTGGCGCCAGGGCCGCCATAGGGATACCCGACCACAGAAGGTCCGCAGAAATGAAAGCGGGAATACGCGGCACTCGACCTTAGATATGAGGAGACAGGTGATGAACTTTTGATGCGCAGTGAGGTGAGGCCCAGGAGCCAGGGCAACCAACATGACAACGCCACCTGGGCCACCAATGGACGCAGGAAAATGCAATCGACAAAGGGACGACAATCGGGCGAGGAACGCACAGAGAAAGAACACTTTTATACCACCCCTGTGCACAAGGAACTGCATCACGTGCCCATCCTGCGCCATCCCATAACGGCAACCCCCGCTGTGACCGCCTCAGGAGCCCCGCCAGGCATTAAACCCTCAAAAGCAAGGGATGAGTTCACCCCCCACCCTGGTCGACCCGCGCGCAGCGCGATGTAAGGGAAGAGGGAGGTAAAAGGAAGGTAGGTGTATGTGAGGGAGAAGCGGCCAATGGGAAGGTGCGGTTGTATGAGGTAGATCGGTTGGGTACAAATGGCAAAGCCATGCAGGGGTGGTATAATGCGTGCGCAATCAAAGGAGGCCCCATGTACGAACGTATCCAGTATGCATACCAAGCCCTAGCATCTGCCGTAAGGGTGTTCAACGAAGCATGGCCCCCGCTGGTGGTCGATGGTGCTGTCTATCTTGTGCCGCTACTCAACGAGCAGAAGACCCCCGACATACTGCAGGTCGAGGAAGTGACGGGAGCCCGGGCTATCAGCTTGGCCACTGATGCATTTGGCGCCTTTGAACGCGACTTGGGTCAGGCTCCAGGAACCGTGATGCGCTTGCCTGGCTATTTCATCGTGGCCAACTCGGTTCTCGAGCACGTGCTCGCGATCAATACATGCAAGCAGATGCTGGTCGACGCTATAGAGGCGGAGCGCCTCGAGCAGAACCTCACGCCAGAAATGCGGCCGCGGATCATGCGGCGCGCACTCGGTGCCGGGTTCAATACGAACCAGTTGAAGCGCTCCATTCATGCCTTCGACGGAACGACCCGCAAACTTACCTTCACCTGGGCCGGGCATTCACCAGGTAACGAAAGGGTGACCGTCGCGAAAATTCGGGCCCAGCTCCAAGCCAAAGCAGAAATCCGCGCCGGCGCCGAAGACATTCCCCTTGAAAAAACCCCAGAGTATTTCGACCTCAGCTCGATCGTTCACCTGGCGGAGGACCAGGTCCTGATCAAGCACAAAGTAGTAGCCCCCCATCCAAGGTGCATGGTGTGGCTTTCGGGGAGTGCTCGATGGGACGCAATGATCAAGGCCAACCTTCCGGTGTTCGTGTTAGCCGGAGAAACGCCCCCTAAGGTCAGCGGACTCAAATGCTTCGATCGTCAGAAGCGGCGGGCGAAGCGAGTGGATGAGAAATCACGGCAGGAAGTTCTGACAGGGCGGGACATATACCTCCCCACTGAAAAGGTCAGTCCCAACCAGGTTGAGCGTGATGGGGCACAAAATCGGCAAGAAGTCGCGTCGACGTATCGCTTGGCCGGCCAGACCTACACGAACCAGTGAGGGGGTTGCACATTCTGCAGGTGCGGTAGGATGTATTCATCAAAAGGGAGAACACGGGATGAAGATAATCATTCAGGCAGAGGTGAAACGTGCTGAGGCGCTGGTCGAAGGCTACATGGGACTGCCGCCTGAGACGATCACCCTGGACAGCTTTAATACGGATGCCTTGCGGAATGCACCTGACGACTTAGCCAAGGCCCTCAAAGCGCTTAATCGGGTGGCCCGGGCTCAGAACCCTACACAAGAGCATGCTGCCTATGCCGTGAACGTGGTCGACCTCATCGCTGAACTGGCGCAGCGCCCAAAGTTGCCGGCACCGATCCAAAAAATGTGGGAGATAGAGGAGGGCATTCGTGACGCCGGCGCTGCGTGGACGTTCAAGCACCTGGTAACTGTCTCGCTTGCCTTTGCTGGCGTCCTGGTCGGCACGAGTAAGACGCTTCCTCTAGGGTGGGAGCTGTTTGCCTATTTCGCGTTGGTGGTAGTGGTGGCGTCCGGGGCGTTGCACCTTACCCACGGCAAAAATGCAGGCACGCGCGTTCCAATCTACACCGTTGGAGGTTTGAGCATGTTCTGTGTGCTCAACACGGTGTATGGACCAGCGATCGGCTTTCTGGTGCTGTTTGTCGGTGCGACCATCTTCATGGCCGGGTCGGCACTGAGCTTGCTGGGCGCAAACGACAGGGCAGTAAGAAACAATGCACTGCAAGACGACTTTGAAGTTATGCCGATGGAGACTGAGGATTACAATCTGTACAAAGTAACAGTTGGCAATGACATTACCCAGACGATAAAAAATCTGCTGTAAACAAAAACCGGCCTCGAGGCCGGTTTTTTGGTTGGTCGTCAGAAATTGGACAAAAGGTAAAGCCAGAAGGGTCTGAAGGCCTGAGCGCCCCAGGCTAAGCCAGGGGCAGCCTGTTACACAGAAACCTTAATGCCCGATATTGTCGCGTTTACTCGCTTTCAGGATGTCCGAGAGGTGATCGCCAGAACCATTGTCATGTAGACCAGCATCAACAAGCTGTTTATACATGCCATCACTCTGAGCCCTATCCATGTTCGCCGAATCGGCATAATGGTCCCAGCGCTCTTTAGAATTGCCATTAAGAGATCCAGATCTAGCAGCAGCAAACACATCGGATTGAGCTTCATTCAAGCCAAACCGCTGCCCCTCGTGCATAAAGTCATCTCGTGTAGAATGCGCTCCGACCATTTGGTCTACACCGGTGGAGACCGGTCCAAGATTTCCCTGGTGATTCTCTGCAAAGGTTTCCGGTTGATCAAACCGCTCAATTGAGTTGTCGGCCAGGGCCCCTTGGGGTTGATTCAACGCTAGATGTTGCACTTCGGGAATGAAATCTTCTCGTGAAATACGCGGTTCACCCGTTTGGCCTATACCGTTTGAGAAGGAGCTCGATCCCAACTGTTGCCCTTCACCCTTGTTATCTTCTCGTGAGGCACGCGCTCCGACCATTTGGTCCATACCGTTAGAGGGCGACGTTGATGCAAAGTGTTTACCTTCGCGCATGTGGTCTTGCCGTGGAGCACCGGCGCCAACGTCCTGGCCTACACCGTTTGAGACCGATGAAATATTGTCACGCTGATTAACTGTAAGGATGTCCGAGAGGTGGCCGCCAGAGCCATTATCATGCAAACCAGCTTCAACAAGCTGTTTATACATGCCCTCACTCAAATGCTTGTCCATGTTCACCGAGTCGGCATATTGATCCCAGCGGTCTTTTGAATTGTCAGTAAGAGCCCCAGATCTTGCAGCAGCGAACACGTCTGCTTGAGCCTCATTCAACCCCAACTGTTGCCCCTCGTGCATGTAATCATCACGTGAAGCACGCGTGCCAACCATTTGGCCTATGCCATTAGAGGCCGCTGAAAGGATGCCGTAAGATGACTCGCCCTTGTCATTGACTTCTTTACTGCTGTTTCGGATGCGATCGGCGGCCCTGTCGGCTATTGGATCGAGTGCCTGCTTGGCGTATACCTCACCATCGTTTTTAACGATGCCATGATTACGCTCATGCTTCTGGCCGATGTTGGCATTGGTCAAAGCGTCAGCCTTTGCATCCTGGTACTGGGAGTCAAACGCTTCAGCGTTAACTCTGTGACCTGCATTGCCGGTTATCCCCTCGAGATTTCCAACAGATGGCGCTTGGAGGTTTGCGTTTTTATTGTAGTCAACCGTTGTACCAGCTAAGGCGTCGAAGTCATGGTTCTTGGCCAAGGTATACAACGCGGCCGCGGTACTCGCTCGATTAGGGTCAAGCATGGTTGAAGCAAACATTTTCTGGTTTTCTTGATACTCTGGTCCGTACTTATTCATCGCATCGTTTACGACAGCACTCTCGCGGCCTTCATTGATGAGCTTGCCTGCGAGCGAGTCAAGCTTCATGTCCTCCGAATAGCCATAGGAATTGGCCAAGCCGCTGACCTTCTGGTAGGCAGCCTGATCACTAATGGTCTGCTGGGCTGATCGCGAAAGGCTTTCTTGATCAGCGCTCGAAAGTTTTGATTGATCCGAACTTTGGAAGTTCTTGGCGAGAGTAGTGCCATCGGTGCGTTGAAGTGCACTTTTCACAGTCTCTCCAATACCTGAAGACTTCACAGCCGAGAGGGTATCGTTATAAGAGGAGCCATCAGAGCGGGTAGACTGATCAGCTTTGCTTACAGATGCCCCCCCAGTAAGTGCTGCCCCTGCCGAAACTGATCCGTTGGCACCGGAAGGAATGCCGTCAACACCAGCTCCAGCTTTCGCTCCAACATTACCGTTCACACCGCCATTGAGCGAAACCGCAGCAATGGCCGAATCAATGTTACTGGTGCTGTAACCCTGTGCCTGGAGTGCGCTGTACTGCTGCTGGAATGCGGCGTTGTTCTCCAGGCCAAGCGACGATTGAAGCGAATGACCGACATTGGCAGCCTCACCAATGGATTTTGAGTTCTCAAGTGACCGCCCAAGGGTGCTTGTGAGTTGTTGAGAGAAGCTCTGTGAAGATCCTTCTGCCGTCATTCGAGAGCTCTGCACCGTATCACTCAGCATAGAGCCGATGTTGATGTTCCCCCTCTGATTCTCAGATCCGTTGATTCGAACACCTTTGTCGAAGTCACTGGAAGCGTACGGGGTAGTCTGCAGAGCTGCAGAGGGTGTAATGACATCAGGGGCGGCAATCTTCTCGTTGATCGTATCAGAGCCATTCATCCGACTTGCAATGCCCGAAGCTGCAACTGTCGCTCCGGTTACCAGGAACAAGCAGATAGCTGGGATCGAGGAGGCCATCAACCCCGCAACGCCAATAGCCTGCTCCAAGGCTGGCGTCATTTGCTTGAGCATCTCAAACGATACCCCAGTACCACCGGCATCGAACGAGGACGTCTGCAGGATGGCTTCCATCGCACTTGCGGTCGAGGAGATAGAGTAGAGGTTCACAATCGCCAACGCCGGCATCCATAACATCATCCAGACCAGCATCATTAGGTATTTGCCGATCAAGTTGATGCCGAAGCCACCCATGGCGATCAGGAACGCCATCAACGGTGTAATGGCGTAAATGAGACCTTCGAAGAAGGTCATGAAAGGCCGGACGTACTTGGTGAATTGAGTCCCTTCAGCGGCCCATTGCGTGTTCTGTTGGGCCATAGCCTGGCCCATCATCACGCCATATGACCCTTGCAGATCCTCCACTGCCTTCTGGCCTGGTGCCTGCAAGAAGATCGGATAGAGGATGGACGCCATGGTGTAGGCGCGAGCATCGGTCGCAGACATGTTTAGCGCATAGAGCGAGTCACCAATGCGAGAGGTAACTGCATCGGCGTCGACATTCTTTCCTGGGCGTTTAAAACCAGCCGTCGCGATTTCTGCCATTACGCCGTCGGTCGCGGAATCCGTCAGGTTGACCAGAGCTGTATGCGCGTCAGAGCAATTGAGCGTCCGGCCACCAGGTGTTCCATCGAAAATCTGCGTGTAATAAACGCCACTGCTAAAGCGTGATGCCCCGATAGGGTCGTTGGATCGGAACAGATCGGCATATCCGCTCAGGTCAGTCCCGAGGCTCGGCAAGGTGCATTCCCGATAATAATTTGACCAGGAGTTGACAAGATTTTTGTTAGTGCCAAGTCCATTCGTAAACGACGGAATAGACATGAGATTGCCGGTCACAGACCTTACTTTCATCAAGGTCTCAATCGGATCAGCAAACCCATATTTGGTCATTGCCGGAGTCGAAAACGCCTGCTCAAAAATATTTGTGATGTTGTATCCGATATTTGAAACTATAGAGCCAACTACCAGTGGACCAAAAGGCACATTATCGACAACTGCGACCTCACCACTATAGACATCTTCAATTACTGCGCGACCAGATGGGCCGTACAAGGCCAAATAAAGAATGAGACAAACAAGAACCTTCTGGAAGGAGATTGCGGTGTTGTTGAAAACCGCTTGAAAGCCCAACAGCAAGGCTCCAATCAGGAATCCGATTTTAGCAAGGGACTCAACATCACCAGTGCCACAGATCATGGCAACAGAGTTCAAAATCTCTTCTAGGTAAATAGCAGAGCCAGTTGAGTAGATCGTGAATTCCATCAGTTTGGCCTCACCGGGTTCGAACCCATAGTAGAGATGAAGTTAGGTGGCGGCATTATCTGCATCCTGACCTGATAGTCTTTCGCCATGTCGTTTTCGTTGCCATACTTTGAAAGTAAGGCCTGATGCTCAGCCGTTAGGCGTACACGGGCGTCGGAAATAAAGTCTCTGCTGGTTTCACCAAGCTGATCAACCATTTTGCCACTCTGCAGTACATCAGCAGCGGCTGTGATATACGAGTCCGCAAGAGAGTGAGCACCTTCAAGCGCCAACATTCTGGAGTGGGCGCTGACAAATCCTTTCGCCATGTATTCGCTATGCTGTGCAATCCGCTGAATCATTCCTGAGAATCCAGTCTTCTGGAGAGCTGCAATAATCGATACTTCTTCAGCGTTAAAGGTGCCGGCGTTATTTGCCCATTTGTATACAATCCCCGGAGAGTTGGCACTTCCGTTGAATGCCAAAAGTATTTTTTGGGCTAACCCGTCGAAAGCGATTTCCTGGGTTTTCATGGTCATGCAGGTATCTTCATCACCAGAGCAGTCGTAGATAGTGACGGTATCCTGCTTGCGACCTTCAACTACATCTTGAAGGGTGAGAGAGGTTGGCCCAAACCTCTTAGTTACCGGTACCTTGCCTTTACCATCATCGGCGTCTTCAAGGGCAGTGATCAGAACTGTGCCGGTTAAGGACATGATCATTTCATCGGTTTGACGTGAGCCATAGGTGAAGAAGCTTCTCGCGCCGTTTTGTGCCATTGCGCACCACAGGACGTTACCCACATCTTCACATGACTTCGAAAGACCAGCATCACTTTGCTGTTCCTTAGGTGACTTCGAGGTCAGGCTCCCTGGCATAATAGAAGAGAATGCATCGCCTATGCCGCCGGTGACGTTGATATTAGCGGCGCGCATAGTTTCTTTGGAGGTGAACGAGCTGAAGGCGTCGGTCACTAGACCCTGAGCCAATTGGCACGAGTTCGACATCAAGCTGTTGATGTCCTGCATCACCTCTTGAAGGTTCTGAATCACGTTGTGCACTGTTGGCCCCATTGCATTCAACGCAAGTTTGAACGCATAGCCAGAGGCGACACCAACAGCGTTTGAAGCAACAGACCGCAAAGCCTGCACAAATTGCTGCGCATTAATAAACGAAAACGAACCAGCAAACATGTCAATGCCGCCGCATCCAGCTTGGAATGAAGGCGGGCGGAAGTTGACAATCGGGGTATTTGAAATTTTATTACGCACACGCAGTGAGCCGCCCGTAATCACTCCACGAGTTGCAGTTTCATAAGCGCCTGGCTCAGTGGTATTCGACATGGATGTGAACATGGAGTCGAGTTGTGACTGGATGTCGGCGTGCACTCCAAGCGGCGCCATGGCAATGGCAAATGTCAACACCATCGATTTACTGTTCAGTCGCATCATTCACCTCCACGTCAATTGCCTTCCTAGCCAGTTTTGCTTTCATAGTCTCTACAAATTTTTTCGGATCGTTGAGAAGGTCTTCATCAACGCCGTCAGAGTCGTCGATCGAGAGAAGCCCGTTGTCAAAGAACGGTTGAGTACTTGCAAAGGTTTTGTGATCGATAATCTCCGCGTCTCTTGACGCGATTAAAATCCGGTTGAACAACACATCCAGTGTGATTGCACCGTAGCCAACAATGGCGGTTTCCTTTGGAGGCATTGCCAGGGCCAAAGCAGGTGTTTGAAAAACATCTAGCTTTTTTGCTTGGCCATCATCAATGCGATACTCCGGAAACGCATCGTTATCGAGCGGCCCACCATCAATAGAGATTGGGATAATGTTTATCCCTGTTGAGGTGGTCAGAGACTGAAGAACATTCGCCTGCTCGGCACAGAGCATGCAGTTGGACTTGAAGAAGAAGAAGAGACCTACCTTGTCGGCAAGGCCTCGAAGCACCTTGTCCTTATTTGCTGTTACTTCGCGATTCATAGCATTCGCGGCATAGGTAGCTACTGGACGACGGCTATCTTCATCCAGGAAGGGGTCCTTCATGATGGCGCGAGACGAAGCCTCAGAAAACTTCGACGCCTTGTCCATCATCACCCGCTGCAGGTAGTAATAGGCCTGGACGTTTTCATCTGTAGGGTTATCGATCGCCCGATCACGGTACTTAGGTAGGTTCTTCTTGATCCAGGCCACACTGAACACTGCCGGCCCTTTAGGGGCTGTAGGCTCAGCTTTCTCTGGTGGCGCCGGGGGAGGGGGAGGAGGAGGAGGGGGGGGAGGCGGCGGTAGTTCTTTCTTCGGCTCCTCTTCTTCTTTAGGTGGGTCCTTGTACCAGAACCACCCCTCGGCCTTACCCTTGTAGTAGTTGCTGCCGCCAGCAGCGGGCAAAGAAGAGTCTTCTGGTCTGTCGTTAGCACTGGCAATCTGAGCCATGGCCACGAGCGCAATAGTGATGAGGAGAATCGGAGGTCGCATGTCAGTTCCCCTTATCCAGGAAGCTTGCGACGGCATCAGTACGGTATACCCAAAAGCGCCCACACTTTTTTCGCGCAGGGTTGATTGCCTTCACCCACTCGAGGTGCTGGTAGTCGGCAGCTCCGATCTTCTTCCGAAAGTAAATCACTGAATAGTTCAGCTCTTTGGCCACCTCGGTGACGGACATATGGGCGCCATACAGCCGGCTTAACCGCTGATGGGTGGTCTCGTTTTTTTTCTTGGCGCCGCTTCCGGCTTGTGACCGCCGGCCATGGCCCTGCGAGATCTGAAGCATCTCAACTCCACTCATTGAAATCTGATGTTCCAATGCTAGGGCTGAAGCCATTTAAAAGGCGGCCAATCCGGCCCGATCTGGGGGGCAGTAATTGTTACCGCCCGTCGCGATTCGAAAACTGCTTGGACGTGAGCGCTAAAATGTAGGAACGATGAAATCGCGGGTGAGCCTGGAGACTCCACGACTATTCTGTCCGCGAGCCACCGCGATTTGGGCGCCTTGTTATCTGAGGCGGGGGAACTGCTATGTGTAATTTCCGATAATAGGTAGACCCGGATCTTGCACATAGCTTCTTCGTGCGAGAGGATATGGGTCACTTTAATTGGAATTTGGACTGTCTCTATGTCGGCAGGAATCGTAAAGCCATTCCCACTCTTCGACTCCTATCCTGAGTTCCGACAGTTGAACTTCAATGACCTGTCCAAAGAACGTCCGGTTATCCTGGATTTGCTGCGCCAGGCTGACCAGTCCACTGACCCGACTGGCAGCTATCTCGCAGTAAGAGATTTCCTTCATTCGTATGACGGCAACGAGGGGACCTTCAACTCGTACCGTACGCACGTTGAGCGATTACTCCTGTGGTGCATTCTCGTGGCCAAGCAGCCGATTTTGTCCATGCGCAGGACCGATGCTGAGGCTTTCATGGAGTTCTGTTTGAAGCCGCCGGCGCACTGGATTGGCCCAGTCGTGAAATCCCGCTTCGTTCGCGTTGGCGCCCGGAAAAAAGCCCCCACCGATGTCTATGTGATCAACGACGCCTGGCGCCCGTTCAACCTGACCCAGCCAAAGGTCGTTCGCAAATTGGCTGACGAAGCGAACGTGGAAGCTCCCGCACCCACTGCCTATAGGATGTCGAGTGGCTCGGTCGCGCAAGTCTTCGCCGCCTGCCAGAGCTTCTTTCAGTTTTGTACCGACGAGGATCTGGCGGACGCCAACCCCTTCAGGGCAGTCAAACAAAAATCTCGGTTCACACAGCGCAACACGCGAGAAGTGCGTGGGCGATCCTTAACAACGCTGCAATGGGATTTCGTGATTGAGACCGCGGAGCTGATGGCTGACGAAGACCCAGAGCATGAGCGCACCCTATTCATCTTGGTGACCCTGTTCTCGCTGTATCTCCGGATCTCCGACTTGGTGGGCCGTGAAGGCTGGGAGCCGACGATGGGATCCTTTCAAAAGCAAGGTGACGATTGGTGGTTCCATGCCATAAGGAAGGGCAACAAAAAGGACAAAGTCAGTGTACGACACGACTACCTGGCGTACCTGAAGCGCTACAGGGCTACGCTCTCCCTTTCCCCGCTTCCATACCCGGGTGAACAGGCCCCTCTCTTGAGAACTCTTAACGGACGAGCGGGACTGTCTGATCGACATGTACGAGCATTGATCCAAGGCGTGTTCGATCGGGCCGTCGACAGGATGAAGGCCGATGGTCAGCCTGAGGACGAAATCACTAACCTCCGGGCTGCGTCACTACACTGGCTCCGGCATACAAGCGCGACGTTTGATGCAGAGTTTCGAGATATGAAAGACCTGCAGGCGGACCTTGGTCACGAAAGCCTGTCCACAACCCAGGACAACTACTACGACTCCCTGGATGGGAAGCGGGCCTCATCGGTGCGGAATCTCCGCGTCAAAGGGCACTAGCTGCTGCCGGCCGGTGGTGGCGACACTGGTGCCGAGCAGCGCTCACCTGGATCTTGGCCAACGATCGGCGTTACACCCCATGCTCAGCCAATGCCCGCATGCATCGGTAAAAATGCCACACTCTAGGCCTCGAGGGCTTCGACTGTCGCAGGACTGAGGCGACTGCCGGCCGTTCTGGGGCCCAGTGTAGGCTCTGGCAGGATGCTAGGAAACCGAGAGAGGGATGTAGCTGAAAGCCGAGGCGGCTGGGACCTGGCGGCTCAGTCCAAGAGTTCAAGCAATTCTGAACCTAGAAGTTGAAGCCCAGTTTCCATGCTTGTGAACTCTTCAATTCTTCCAATATGACCAGCCTTTTTTTCGTCCAGGCCATCCTGGACACCGATTAACCCAACAGTCAGCGGCAAGCCTCTCTCATCGAACGTGACCTGGCATCTGATCAGGCGGAAGATCAAGCCGTCACGCGACCTCTGCAGGTAGTGGCCTTCACCGAACCCGGCCTCAGTCAGGATACGAAATGAAATCGCCTGCATGACCTTTGGTCGAGCCAAGAGAAAGGGCACCAGCTCGGCTCGGGAAAGATTCTTCGCGTGTTCCAAGCTCACTGGGTCGTCATCTAACAGCGCAAGAAGCTCTGTTTTCATCCGCTTCACAAGCGCCATACCCTGCTCCACAGATTTTTCTATTCGGTTCGCTGGTATACCGTAAGGGCCACTAGGCCCATCCCATCTGATGTTGGTCGGGTAACGATTTGCCAGCCGGATGCGGTACCCAAATACCTCACGCCGACTTGCGACTCACCATACCGCCGGGTCTTGTGGGCCTGCTGCTTGGTTGGAATCACAGGCTCTCTGTCCGCTTCACGAACAATCCGCACAATCCGCGAGAAAACATTGTCGAGCTTGCACCCACCTTTCGTTTCGTCCAGGTATTCCATGACGCTATGGTAGGTCAGAAAGATGCGGCCGAAGGTCGGGTTTTCGACTGAAGGTTGCGGTGGAGGTTTACCATCCCATTTGACGCAGATACCTGGATGCTCCTCTGCAGTCCAACCCTTCCCTTTCTCCACCGAGATGTTATCCAGGCCCAGCAGCTGGGTCCGAAGGGCATAGGCATACTGGTAAAGCTCTTCCTTGGAGCTGGCCACGAGCAAGAGTCGCTTAACAGCGCCGCGGGACACTATGAGCTTCAAGTTGCGGGAGGTACGATTCGATCCAGCGAGCTCCAACCAGATCAGGCAGCACCAGGCCCCATAGAGCTCAACGAAGTCGAGGACATTGGGGCCAAGGTCCTTTGACACGTGGATGTCGATGGTTCGGAAGAACCGATCATCTCCATTGAACTTTACCTGGTAGATCCCAGGCGTGTCGGTGGCGGTTGTGCTGAGCTTGACGACTTTGTATGTCATGTTTCGAATCTCAATAGCGATGCTTGCAGAGTCGCACGTGTTGCTGAACTGCAAGCGTGCGATTCTACCCCACTCCAGACCTTTTCCGTGGCGATAAAAAAAGGGCCGGCAATTAGCCGGCCCTTCTCACTCCTTGTTTGTGGTTGCTTGCGACAATCCTTTCAAGAATGTCGGCGGCCTCCGCCATATAGGGGCCCTCGAAGAGGACGTTGTGTCCATCCTCAAGGGCCCTCGCTTGCGCCAGAATGTAGAGGCGCGATGCCGGTACACGGTACCGACTTACCACCATAAGCCGGTACTCGCCCCTGGACCCATTGAATCCGCCTGGCGGAGAAAATGGGTCCAAGTCACTGGCACCAGGTGTAGTGACAACCTTCACTGGGTCGGCAACAAATGGTGAAGTGCACATCAAGCCGCCCTCCTCGCTTGTGGGAACCCCATTCGACCCAGCTTGAGCAGCACATCGTTCCAGTCGACCGATTTTTCACCCTCTAGCAGCGGAAGAGATGGGGTCAGCAACTGAGCCTGAATCCCCATTTCCCACAGCCGCTTTTTCAGGTTCAAACCTGCTTCCTCACCGCGGCCCGAACGGTCTTTGTCGATCCAGATCCGAACGAGCTTGGTGCTTGGCCCTGGCTCGAAACCTTCCAGCAGCGTCGCGTTAACCAGAGGGTGCACGCGCACGGCAAAGTTGGTTCCAGTCTCGATAGCCCAAGCTGTTTCCAGGCCTTCACAAACGTCGACCACCACTTCATCCCAGCTCCCTATGAAAATGCCACCACCTGTTACAAGCCGGTCGGTAGGGTACATGCACATTTTCTTTGGACTCTGAACCGGTGCCTTCTCACCCTTGGGGGTAAGAAAGTAGCGGTGAAGAGTGATCGGTTTACCCGCTTTAGTCACTTTCGCGACCATGCCCGGGAAGTCACCCTCGAACTCACCATCCTCGTTGTAACTTGCGAGACTTGGATGGTACCGAACCACTTTGTCGACCCCCACACGATCCCAACAGAGGATTTTGCGGCTGGCCAGATACAGTCGGGCCGGTTCAGCATCTGGGTGTGTCAGAGGAAGGCTTGCCTTCCAGAGCTCGTTGAGTCGCTTGCTGTGGTAGAGGTTTGACGCAGCCTCCTTATCAGCGATTTCTTTGCGCCGAGCTTCCAGCGCTTTCTCGTTGGCCCGGTTTACCTTCGCCTGCTGATTTTCATCTGCAGTCGAGTGGATCCCCAAGAAAGCGCCTACTTCAGCAACAGCATCAGCAAAGCCATAACCCTTCAGCCACATGAGCATCTTGAACCCATCGGGAAACGTCCCGCAGGTGTTGCACATGCCGCCGCCAGAATCCTGGAAGTCTTTGCGGAAGAACTTAAAACCATCTCCGCCACGCCCAGCTACCCCATGAACAGGGCACTTGGTGTGTCGGCCAGGCTTCTGAAATGCTCTGTCATCGATCTCAGGGCACAGTTCCTTCAGTATTACATCCCAGCCTCTTAGTTTTGCAGCATTGCGAACCACTTCGGCCTTCAAATTTCTCATGGTGCACCTCCAGGTAAAGCCCGAATCGGGACTTCCCCAAGCCGCCGAAACGGAAGCTTGGGGAAGCCCCGAGCCGGGGGATAGGGTCGCCTAGAGGTACTCCGACCCTGAGGGGTAGAAGCCCCCCAGGGGATGATTAAGCTGCTTGCCGCAACCGCGGCTTCAAAAGTTTCAGGTAGGATTCGCGCGCTTCAGCGATTGCTTCGCGCACCATCTCTCGCGTATCACTGCAGAGCCCGTTGATAGCGGGATCACGGGTTAGCCCGCCAACATTACGCTCAGCCAGAACAGCAATAACATCTCCGTTCTCGCCGAGCATGGCGACCTTCACTTTGACGCAGAAACACTCGATCTCCTCACTCAAGACTTGCTGAATGGTATGGTCGAGATATTCGAGATCAGTATCCGATTCAAAGATGTCGTAATCCTCCTCAGGACATTTAGACACCTCTACACGGAAGTTTTGAGTTTCAAATCTTCGCAGAGAAGATTCTTCTGATACATACGCATCGAGAAGTTTGTAGCCCTGCCTCGCAAGTTCGGCGCCGGTACTGACAACATCGTCGACCAGAGCGGTTACCAAGCGGTGCAAAGCTACTTTCTGAGCTGGCCCACCGAGCTCTTCGGCAGGAGTTAGCTCTACCTGCACTGGATCGATACTCACAGAGGTCGAGCGCTCATGAACGTAGCGACATCCACTGTCTCGGGTGATTTCCAGCGCGTCAGAAAGCGTCAACCCATCCCAAACTGCAGGATGAATCTCAGGGGCCAGCCGCGCCGCAAGTCTCTTAACATCCAGTCTTCCGATGAAGCTTGCACCATCCCCTTGGCAGTAGCCAAGATCGAAACGCACCTCATCGGCGGGGTAGCCTTGCAACACCAGATGGCGTTTCATCAAGGCACCGATTGCATTGTTAATAGACATTATTAGAACTCCATTAGGTTTTGGAGCTCAATACCCCCATGGGGCATGTAAGCCCCGAGAGGGTTTGAATTAGCGAACTTGAATTACGCAGAACTTGGAAAGAAAAACCTCCCAGGCCAGGTGGCCATGAGAAACAACCTTTCCATCATCGACCAAAACCCGGCGCTTACCGGTGAATCCAAGATCGATGGCGTAAACAGTCTTGTCTAAGGCTTTGGGGTAGCGAGCGCTAATACCACGAAGCGCTACATAGTGCCGGAGTGCAAAAGCACGACGGACAACACGTTTTCTGCCCCCGCACCTCAACACAGCTTCAGCCTCAACGCCACGCGTCAACGCTTCAGCTTCGCCCCAGGTGAGATTCATCGTCTCGCGTAGTACCGTTATAAGACGGGTATAGGACCTCATTTCTTTGCCCTATCCTTCTTGACCGGCAAACCGCAGATGTTGCTCATCAAGTCGATAAAACGCTCATCGGAGAGAGCTTCGAAATGGTGGGCAACTCGATTCTCGACATTTGGCTTGACTGGGACTGGCTGGGGCTTCTGAGCATTATTCATGCGCTTGGCTCCCGGCTTGAACAGACAAAGGCGACCGAAGTGTAAAAGTCATGAGTACCTCCAAATAGGAGGTGAGACCCTTACCCCTGACGGGGTAAGTCCCCACCAGGTGGTTTAAGTAGTCACAGTACTTCCGAGGAAGCGTAAGACCTGAGCAGGCGTGAGTTAAAGCACGTCGAACACGAAGTCGACGATGATAATCACGAGATTCAGTAGATCGGACATATTGCACCTCAATTTTTGGATTTTAGTGCAAGGTATCCCCCAACAGGGAGAACCCCTGCAGGGTTGGTTTGCCGAAATGGCATGCTGCTTTAGGTACGCGCAGCTGACGTTATCTCCGAGCGCCACATGGCGTTGGGAAGAATCTTTGCTTGGGAAAACGCAGGCTTTCCAAAACAACCTTCTGATCAACGGTGGCCTGCCGGCCGAGAGGATGCTGTTACCAGCTGAACGAAATATAGCACCACGAATTTTTAGATGGAAGCGGGGAGGAATACCCTCCCCGCCAACTCACCTACGCACGTTTCTGGAGCATTTCGGCACCCATTGCCCGAAGCAGGTCCAGGTGATAGCGACGAAGCTCAGAAGCCGGAATGCTGGTGCACTCCGCCGAGATCAAGTGAACTAACTCAATGAATTCACGAAGATGCGCCGTGGTGGTGATCCCGCGCCCTGTGCTGTTGGCATTCATCTCAAGTTGAGAAACATCTGCGCGACATGCCAGGTAGATGGGACGGTCTCGTTCATCCAGTAGCAGAACGTCTGACACCCCACTGGAACCACCCTCAGGGAAGAGGTTCTTTTTTCGCTGCTCAATAATTTCTTCAAATTGAGAAAGCATGAGCTCCGAATAGTAAGAGTGTTGTTCAACTGCAGAATTTTTCATGAAGCCTCCGACAATGAAGCCGGGGCTATCCCCAATCGGGAATAGCCCCGACCGGGAATGCTGCTTACGCAGCGTTAGGGCACCACAACAGTGGCAACCTTGATTAGCACGACTCCTCGACCGCATCCATCATCGACTGCAAACGCAGCAGAGACAGTGTGCTCAACCAAGCACGTGATTCGGTCGTGGTTCTGACCAGCAAGTTAACCAGTCGACCATGCTCGTTGAGTTCAGCGACATTGGCCACCTTCGCAACTCGCATCTGGCTTTTGACCCAGCGATACTCGTCGCGCTCTGCCGTCGTCAGTAAACTCGCGTCATCGCATTCGAACCCGTTCAAAAGCAGAGCTTCTTTGCGGAAGAAAAGCGCTTGAGCGATTTCATCGAGACCAGCTTTTTGAAGCTGCAGGGAAATGTTCATATGTTGCCTCAGGAAGCTCGAGACAACATCCCCAAACGGGAGTGTGATCCCGATGGGTTGATGGCGATCGCCAAATTTATGCTGCATAGAGTTGCAGCTGACTATCGTCCTGGAACACAGTTCACAGGTGGGATTCGGTTTAAAAAACGCCCTACCGAAGAGAGCTTTTGAAACCGAACTTCCTTGAGCCGCACTACACCGCTGGCGCAGAGATGCCCCTCTTTCGAGGGGCAAGCGCAACGGTTATTGACCTTTACTCGCTTGGTTTCGGGCTTCTTTTACGGCCCCATTGAGTGGGGCAAAGTAGATCGCCGGTGCAGCTTTCGCTGCACTGACAAATTCAGCCGTGAAACCCTGGATGAAGTCCTTCAAAGCTTTGCGAATCATGATCAGCTCCTCACCTCTACATGATCCAAGCATATACCTTGATCGAACATCTCTCAACGCGAATTAGGCCGCTTTTGGGGTGCCGCCGCCAGCATCATTCGCCTGTAGCTTACGCCACTGACTGATGACACCCATGATCGCACCACGAATGGGTGCGAAGTAGATAGCCGGCACCTGGCGAACTGCCTTCACAAATTCCGCAAAAATAATCGCCAGATGTTGCTTAATGGTCTTGTTCATTACGCATCTCCCGGATTGCCGACCACGACGTGATTCCGATGAAGCATAGGAACGTGAGGGCGTCAACCAATAGAATGGTGTGTTCGAGAAACGTCAACACGCTGAGCGTAAACTCCGCAACGTGGTACTCGCGAAGTTTGTGAACTAGCCATCCAAGGAACACCGAAGGTGCAGCAATGATGAGAAAAATTCCGCTACCGACAAGCGTGTGTGCCAGGAAGTGCACTAAAGGTGCATACCAAGGCTTGTCGTGGGGAGTTTTTTGTAGCTTCTCCATTAGGGTCACTCCTGTTTCATGCGGGAGGCCCTATCCCGCAGGGATAGTGGCTCCCCGCGGTTGGTGGATTGCTGAAGTTGAAGTGCTCAGCTGCACCTTTGCTGCTTAGACCTGTTGGATGTCCTGAATGGACTCAACAGGGATTTTGATCCCGTAGTGCTCAGCATCGTGGTACAAAATCGAATTGCGATCGTCGATGAAGCTCAGGTCGTCCACGACCCAGGTGGGACTGCCACCCTCGAGAAGACAAACACGCGTACCTTTGGGAACGGTGACAGTGTTTTTGAGTTTGGAGCCCGAAACACCGAACTCGACCACCAATTCTGCAGCGGTCTTACCAGTGTGGGTGTGTGGGGTTTTATCAGATTTCATGCGCGCTCCTTAGAGCAGTACACCCCAAAACGGGGCATAACTGCCCCAGTTGGGTTTAGTGGGTATTGCCAATGGTGCTGACAGACTGATCAGCTTCAAATCTCCACAAGGTCGCATGACCGAGTAGAAGAATCTTCTTTCGACAAGGATGCCTGTCGGAAAAAGACTCAACAAGAGCAGTAAGCCCAGAACCATGGCCTTGCCCATCGTTTCACCGCTGCACACTGCCATATCCCGAATCTGGATGGAAGCCACCCCGCTTGCATAGGCAAACGGGGTGACTCTCCTACGTTCCTTCCCGGGGGACCGACCACAACTCGGAGCGGCCCTGAAAATGAACCTTTTTAGACGGCGTTGGCGGCTCCCAGACTGGCGTCCAAAAGCTTGCCTTTGTAGTCGATCCAGTTGTTGATCGCTTCACAAAAGTCGAGATCGAAACCTGACTTCGCGCCAAATTCAACCAGCTCTTTCACCAACCCGGATGTACTGCCCTCCTCCACATGGCCACCCAATACAAACAGTTCCTTTGGAATGATGTCGGCCGCGTGGCCTGAAAGCTCTTCGATCACATCACCGTGATTGCCGAATGTGTCTTCGACAATCCTGACCATATCGTGCACCCGCGGGTTGTTCCCTGCGAACGCTTTGCCCTGGTCAGCAAAGATGTGCTGCAGCAGCAGATCGATCAGATCAACGATACCCGGCAGGCCGGCTTCGCAGTCGCGGACAAATAGTCGTGCGTCCACAAAAGCACCATACTCGCACCGTGAAATGATCACCTTGTCATCGATCTCAATGTTGTTGTCGCTCTTGGCGGCGTATATCTCACGCGCCGCTCGGGCGAAGGGATTGGAACTGGACTCGACCCCGAAATGGTTGAGGCAGTCAGCAAACGTCAACCCTGCTTCGACTGCATCCTTGAGGAGATCCAGCGGGGTTCTATCGGTCTGTACCAGGTTTGAATCATTACAACTCGAGTCCATCGCAACGATGCGAGGGCTCATCGATTCATGCCCGGTCAGGGTGAGTTGATTGTTCATGATGTAAGGCTCCTAGATGAGCCAAGCATGCCCCCGTCCGGGGGCATAGCCCGGCAGGGTTTGTGAGTACTTTGTCGCCTTGGACAGGAGTGTCCAGGGATAGCAGGAATGATTACGCAGCTAGGCGGTAGGTGCCAGGTGCAACACGCTCGAAGTAGCGTGCATCCTGAACCACCTGACGAACCTTAGCTTCCCAGTGCTGATTTTCGCGCGTGCCGGCATAGGGGGCGATCAGCTCGTTGATTTCCTTTAAGTGAAGAACTTTTCCTCCCTGAAGAATGCGCCGAATCGCCGCCCTCCAAGTCGTTCCCACCCACGATGCCGCCCGGCGATCGATCTGCCCGAGGAAGAACAAGGACTCTTTGTTCTTCTTGAAGACCAGTAGTTTCTCGTGCGCTATGCGTACGATATTTCCACGGTACTCCCGGCTATCAGAAACACAGTTGTGCTGGATCTTGATGATCTCATCCACCAGTCGGCCGGGCGCAACACGCTCGACCAAGGAGGACAGGTTGAAGTACTGGCCATTACGGCGAAGATTCCCCATGAGGATCCCGTAATGACCATTTCTTTCCATAGCATCGTGGATGTTCATGATCGAGAGTTCCAGGGCTTCAGTGAAGTCCGCCAGCGCCATTCGACTCATGTCCCATCTATTTGGCTCACCCCAAACCTCACCGCTGTAAACCAGCATTGAGGCGTAGGGGGCATGCCACCAGCAGGTATGCGCCTCCTCGCCAAGGAAGCTGCGCATATCGTCAAGCAACAGGTTGGTGCCCTGATGAAGATCGGTCCCTTTGAACCGCAGTGCCATTTCAGCGGCCACGTCGACAGAGGTACCGCCACCGATGCTTGGGTCGAACGCAAGCCCATCCTTTCGGGTGTGATAGGTACCGAAAAAATCTCTAACGATCGCGCCCGTGCAGTTGCCACGGTATCGACTGTCACCCCAGTGCCCGCGCTCCGGATAGCTCACTACAGAATTTTTAAATTTCATGGTGCGACTCCATATCGGAGAGCACCCGGGCCACGTCAGTGGGTTGGACGTCGAAACGCTGAACCCACATTTCCTTGCCATCCACGAGAACAGCTGAGTCGCTCTCAATATCCCAGTCACCTGAGTAGTCGTCTTCCAGGTAAACGACCCTGACAGCGTGACTACTCTCGACAAGGATCTCACCGTCTTTAGTCCGGCGAACGATGACGGTCGGTTTTTCAATATTCATGGTCTAACTCCTGGTTGGAGCGAGGCCAAGCCCCTGAGGGGCTAGAAGCCCCGCGGGGGATTTAGGTTGCTGTGAACCACCAGCTGGTTATCTCACCGCCTTGCATAAGGCAGCGAAGAACTGAATGCTTTCGCAAACGTTGCTTGGGAAAACATTCACATGAAACGGAAGGTCGGTTGACCTGGAAGAAGTGCTGTTTCAACAGCTTGGACATGCGGAACCCGCATCGTGGTGCGTAGCAACTGTACGACAGTACATTATTGCTAGGTAGTGCACCACTTCACCGACACATAATCGCGTCGGTGAAGTGATGTTCAATCAAGCTGCTGCATGTCGATTAGGGCTGAAGACATTTGCGCGCCGCTCGTAGTATTCGAGAAGCGCGTCGAATTCCTCCGATCGCTCGCGAACGCTTACGAAATGCGCGGGAGCTTTCGCCCCCTCATGTCGCAAAAGCTCCAGCGTCTTACCATCGCTGAGCTCCCACAGAAAAATCGTGTTTCCCGGGGTTTTGGCTGTCCCCTTTCGCACGATAGTTCGGGTCCCCATCATACGTGCAGCTTGAACGATAACGTTAGTCATATGGTACCTCCGAGCGTACGGAGGACATGCGCCCCTGACGGGGAACATGCCCGCCAGGGTTGGTTATGTGGCCTGAAACGCTCTATACGAGCGCCAGCGCCTGTTGCTTGCTTGGGACGTACTTTGGTGGCATTTCGGTGGTCGCGTCGACGCCGTTATGACACAGCGGCTCCACGCCACACATTCCCCCGCCACATACCTGTTGGCAGTAGCTATCGATCCCCTCCTCCTCGAGGGCAACATGGTCAGGGTTGATAGCCTGATGGGTCAAAGCACGACCCAAGGCCTTGCCGACCTCCACGAAGACATTGAACACGACAGACTGGCCTATAGCCTCGTGTTGAATGGTCTCGGACATCCCTGCAACCATCGACTCAGGAATGCCTTTCAACCGGGCGTGCTCAACACCCGTGAACAACCGACTCAACTCGGGGTTTTCAGGATGCTGCAGGAACGGTTCGGTGGATCGTCCTTTAAAGTAGCCGCGGCCCAAGGTGCCTACAGTGGCACTTTCAGACGTAACCAACTGCCGTTTAAAGCCCTTACCAGCGGCGATATCACGCTCTTCTTTCGCCGCAAGGTAGTCGTAAGACTTCCACCGAGGCGAATCAAGCGGGATATCCTCGAGGATGTCGCCAACCTTTCTCGGAGAGTGTCTACCCGGGATTGGAAATGAAAAGCTCACCTCCAGACCTCTGGTGACAGCAACCAATACCATCCTCTTCCGGTCCTCGATGGCACCAAACTCGGCACCACCGAACACGGTCTCGTGTAGCTCGTAGCCCAGCGAAGTGAGTACGCTTCGAATGACCACCATCGACGTCGAGTCGAGGTAGTCCGGTACGTTTTCGATGAGACAAATCGCTGGGTTTGACGACTTCACGAAGTCCAGAAAATCAAAGAACAATGTCCCAGCCGTAGAGTGTTCCTCTGCACACTGAAGCTTGTTCTTCGCTTTACCGCTCTTAGATGCCCCGGTGCACGGAATTCCGGCAAAGACGCAGTCCAATTGCGGTACCGCACCAGAAAGAGCCAGGTCGCGGATATCGGAGTTGATAGCGATGGAGTCCTCGGTCCAAAGCTCAGGATTGTTAGCCAGCGAGGCATCTAGGTACGCCGACTCAAGCTCGACGCCGACTTGGATGAACGATGCAACCCCCGCCGCCAGCAGTCCTGTGTGGAGCGCTTTGTCCAGGATGCCGAGACCATGGAACAGCGATCCCCCGGCCAGCGCAGTTTTTGCCGCCAGCTTGCGTTTGATGCGCTCCACACGCTCCTTGATCCTCAAGTCCACCTGCAGAGCGGTAACGACAATCCGACCACTGCGGATGGCAACACGAACCTTTTCGCAGCCTTCGAAGAAGGTCTTGAGCAGATCTGTACGCACCTCCAATAACGGTGATATCACACCATTGCGCTCGCGCTTCGAAACGGTGAAGTCGCCGGCTTGAGCCGACTCGACAGGAAGCGGAACCAGTTCGAGGCGGTTGAGTGCCTTGTCACTGCGAAGCAAATACTTGCTGCCGATTTTGACGCCGGCGTGAAGCAGCTTCTGGCCCTCCAGCCAGAGGCGAGCGATGTCACCTTTTGCTTTACCGATCGTAGTGTTGATAACTGTAGTCATGTGGTACTCCAAGTAGATTGGAGGCACCACCCCCACTGGGGATGATTGCCCCCAGGTGGGTTTGAGTTGCTTGCTGGTTACCACCAGCTGGGTATCTTGGCTCCTCACATGAGGGTCCAAAGAATGCTCGTGACTGAGTCCTGCCAGGCGCCACTCAGAAGCATTCTGAAAGCAGCCAGCCCTATCGGACCGGCCACCCCTGCATCAGATAATCGCCTGGAGGTCAGCCATGAAAGCCGCGGGCCTCATTTCGACATTCAAGCGTTCAACCAGATCGTCCACGTCAGATTCATCGGCAGACGTCAGCTCATCGTCGTTGGTGCAAAGCCGGTGCATATCGTCAGAGCGATTAGCCGCCTCGCACATACCCTGCTCCTTCCAGAAGCGAAGCGCCGCAATGATGGTGTGCAAGTCCTCATAATTTTGAATAAACACCAAGCCCTCTTTAGAGGCTAAAACCGGTTGAGTCGCCTCACTCGTATGCTTGACGACTTCCAGTTTGCCGGTGGCGCCACGCACGATCTCCACCGTGTGCTCTTCAGCGTCATCGACCAGCTCCGCATGTGAGCCATAACGGCTGCCCTGAGAGAGATCTACTTCGAAGCACTCAGGGTCAATCGTTTCGAATCGCATACTGATAATGTCCTGAATTTCACCATTCGTGATGTCAGCAGGGACCTTGACCACCTCCGTATGACAGCCAATGAACATGGTGTCGAGCGAGATGTGAAGCTTGGAATTTGTAGCCATGTCGTATCTCCAAAGTGAGGTACGGGGCATGCCCCATCGGGACAATGCCCCGAATGGGTTAGATCAATTTCGCGACTTGGGAAAACTTGGCCAGGCGATCCACCGAGGGGGTCACATTGCGAACGTTGTTTTCCACGATCCCGTTTTGGTACACCAAGCCTAAGAGACTCTCATCCTGGTAGTAACTGACACTCTGCGGATGGAGCACATCAACAACGGTGACCAATGTCGAAGAGGGCAATCCAAAAAGCTGGACATCAACTGGTGATCCGTCCTTCATGATCATCAACACCTGGGGACGAAGATTCTCGATTGGTGCGTGGTTGCGCACTACAGCTCCGATGTATGAATCACCCACTGGGGTGAGCATACAGGCCGAGGTTCCGAGGTATGACTGGAGGATAGTTTCAAGATCCCCCAGCTTGGCCATCCTCCCCTCCCTGTTCGCCAACCAGTAGGGCTGATCAGCTTCTACCAGGAACATATTGTGGTGGCCGATCAAGACATCACCATCGATGATCTCGCCAAGGAAAGTGAGCTCGTAACTCGCCAGCTTGACTCCGCTTAGCTCGCCTGCGTTGAACTCACTCAAAGCAAGACGGAACCCGTCGAAAAGGTTCTTCGTACCTTGCACAACAGCTGCCATCCACCAATCTTCACCGCCGACGTGAGGCTGGCCGGCGACAAACACGTTGATGACACCATCACCGCTTTGTTGGAAGTATGCGTAAAGTTTCATCATGGAACTCCAGTTGGAAGCGAAGCCATGACCCCAGTGTGGGGTCATGAAGCCCCGCAGTGGGTTAGTAGTGCTGGCGACACCAGCTGGTTTATCCGGAGACCTCAAGGTCGCCGAAGAATGCAGATACAAACGTTTTTTTGAGCACTTCAGGTGGATATGTCGTCAACAGCACGGCTTATCCTTTCTGTCCGAGGACAGTGACGGCACCAAGTCGATTGGCAAGGAAGCCTCTGAAATCGACCAGTGAGAGCCACATGGCTTCAGCAATCCAAATTTCTCTTTCTAGCTCGTTCTCTACGAACTCAGCGATGCGGCGTTCCTCATCAAGCATGTCCTGTTTGGTCATACCAAAGGACTGTTGAATTGGTTCGCAACAAAAGCCGCAAGTACAAACACCACGACTGCTCGAACCGGAGCAAACCGCCACAATTCCGGCGCAAAAAATGCAGTCGCAGGTAGACATTTGCTGCTCCCCTCGGTAGCTGCTGTTGAAAGCAAAATCGGAATGATGTTGGGTTTGACGATTCATGGTTTTCTCCAGATTGGAGTGGAACCATTCCCCACAGGGGATAGGCCCCGCAGGTTATGTTGGAAGCAATCAGCACAGACTGACCAGGGTGACACACGCAGATGTCAATTCGCTGCGAGTGTATTGATCGAGAGTACGATGCATAGAAAATGCTCGATTGGTTCGAGCGAGAGCCCAAGCGCATGAACACGCCGGGGTATAGGAATTGCTGGCATACCAGCTTTTTTTTACCGAGCAGCACACGCGACTGGGTAACTGTCCGGGATTTTGCCTCGGACAACTGCGGCGTGCAACCTTGACATTCTGCCCGACTCCGCCGACGAGCAACTTACACCCTCCGCCAAGGTTGGACACAAAGCCCCTCCATAAGGAGGGGCCCGTATCTCGCTGCCACAAACAGGCCGGCGAGAAGAACCACTGCTGTTGCGCTGGCCATGAAATGCTCAAGGGATTCAGCCTATCACAGCAGTTTATGCTGATGCGCCGGCATGCAGTTTGGCCCGCACATCTGTCAGTGCAATACCAAGCAGGTTCAAACCTTTCCACTGGCTGGGATCAAGGACTCGCGGGTCGTGCTCCGCAAGACCGACTCCCCAAATGCAATCATATGGACTCGCCTCGACCAACACCGTGTTGCCAGTAGCCAAGAGAGCATCGCGTAAGACTAAGCTCTGACTGAACTTTGCGTAACAGCCACGGGCGACAATTCGCCCCCTGCGCTCACTCCATGCATCATCGTCGTAACCAACCACGCAACGACCGAGCGCCTTTTGATCCCGGGGATGAGTAGCGGCCATGATTTTGCTTGCCGTCAACTCGTCCCCAAATAGCTTCGCTTTGCAAAACATCATCATTTGCTCAACACAGTTGAAGCGCACACCTTTGACCTCAAAATCTGAAATATACCAGTTTGAAAACTGATCCTTTGCAGAAAAGAAAATTGTCATGTTTCCTTTGGTGAGCATCTGGCTAACTCCTGTATGAAGCGGGGTCAATCCCAAGCGTGACGGACCCCGCATGGGATTAAGTTGGTGAAGACCTGAATTGCGGTCGGCAGAACTGACAGTGCTGGTGGAGCACCTGGCAATGAGCCGCTAGAGGGCTAACGAGGCATGAGCCTTCAGCGTAAAGCATGGGCTACACATAGAGCGGTGATCGAAGCCCCCGACCGCGTCCCCTCCCGCGGGAATATCGGGCCGACGGATGGGTTAGTGAACAACGGTCGGGTCGATTGCACAGTCTTCAGGAATGCCGGCAAGCGCGCGGATTTCAGCGAAGTCGTGCAGGCGAACCCAGCCTTTGGTTCTGTCGTACGCAGCCCCCACGTAGACGTGGAAATGCTCCGGTATGTGACCGGCGTACTTTTCCGGCTGGCTCAGCATGGTCTTCACCTGCTTGTGCCAATCGTCGAAGCGCAACCGATTGAAAGTGGCCACAAATTCTTTTGTGAGCTTGGAAGATTCGCCGTGGGTCACATAGCCAAGCTGGCCGTTTTCCCACCGTTCAAAATCCAGCTCGCTCATGTTGCAGTGCGCTGGATAAGCCTCCCTGGAAGCTCGAACCGTGACACGAAATTCACTGCCCTCGAAAAAGCAGTCGTACTCCTGCTTCCCGTGGTACGAGAGGCGCCAGGCCACACGCGCCCGAAAGGCTGGATTGTGGGGTTCTGTCGAAATAGTCATGGGTCGTCTCCAGTGATGCGAACCCACGCCCGAGCGGGGATGGTGCCCGCAAGGGTTTTGAAAGGCCGAAGCCTGTGCTGCAAGTGCAGCTGCTTTCCTCTCCAACTCATGCTGGGAAGGGAAATCACATTCGACAGGGGTCTGTTGAATGTGATCTCGGAATTACCATCCCTGGCATGGCCAAGGATGGTCGTCTCATTTGTGAACGCTAACGCCTCGCGGATTTGTACGCGGCAATAGCATCTAACGCAGCGGGATCATCAGGTAGCAGCGCCACCCAAACCAGCCTGTTGTAGCGGTCGAGCTCGGCACGATCGACGAGCAGCACTCTGGTCGAATGAGGGCTCACAAAAACCGAGAGCTGCCCCACAAAGCTGATCGGGGCTGGCGAGTTTGTTCCTGGATGCATATTGACTCCCATACCTCATGGTGCACCACTCTGGGGATGCACTTGAGGGGATAGATTGATCGAAGAAGCACATCAAGCAGCTGCTTACACAACGCCACCTGCCCTTACCCATCCCTGGCCCTGCTCATATCGAACTGGGACAATCTCTGGATACGGTTGAATAGACGGATCATCTTCCGAAATGACGCCAAACCGCTCTGGCTGGCTGCGTAAGCGCTGCACGCGCTCGGCATGCAACTTACTGCGCCATTGGTTGAATGCGGCCACAAGGACCTCATGAGGCGCCGTACGATCCATCAGCGTTACGGTGTTCGTACGCCCCACTACATCCCGCTCATACTCCTCATCGGACAAGCCGCTGAAGAGGTCTCGTTTGCCGCTGTACGAATCATCCCCGACTTCGATCTGGAAATACTCGCCGTCGACCCACACGTCGTGAACCCAGACACCGTTGTAGCGAAGTCGCTGGGCAAACTTGATCTGAGTGCTAGAGGTGATTTTCGTTTTCATTGTACTGACTCCAGTTAGTGCGCGGGGTCAGCCCCAGACGGGGCTCGCCCCGCATGGGTTGTTAGCAGATGGCTTTGGTACCGGCTCGGCCGTAAAGCACCGGGCCTACCCCGTTACTGAGGTGCACAAGCAGTGCGAACGAAGCGATCGACGATTTCGCTTTGCTCCGCGGCACTGTGTGCATGAAATCGCAGGTCCCAGTGAGTCGCCGCGTACTTCCGTACCACGGACAAGTCACCGATGTAGATAGCGCAGGCCGGCAACTTTACCGATAAAGTAATTTCGCCACCGCTGTCATCCTGCAGATCGCGGGTTTCCAGTTTCAGGTTCTCCGGAACCAACTTGAGGTCTCGAAGTAAGCGCTCGGCGCCGTCATACGTCGCTTCATCCGGAATGCCGTACTTACGTGCATCAGGGTGAGCTACATGCATCAGACGAACCGGTGCACCTGGAAGCTGTCCTCGATCAACCAAAACTCGCTTCCCACTTGCAAGCACCGCCCCGCCGTACTGAGGACCGTCCTGGATGTCGAGACTTTCGATTTCGATGAGCACCTCCACTGTGCAGCCCGTGAGAGGCACTTCGCCCTCTTCAGGAATCACGTCGTATGTAACCAGTGCCGACTCCAAATCATCCAGGACAGAACCCATGGGCTGGCCAGATCGGCTCAGGAGTACAGCTTGTGTGGCATGGTCGACAATGTCTGATACAGCTGCTGCAGCCAGAGGCAACGACCGTTGAGCATATGGGTCACCATGACGATCAAAGATCGACAGGGAAACTTCAACCGACGGCGGATTGGCTGTGGCCCAATCATCACGAAACGCGTTCGCCAGCTCCGAGAGTGCTTGCACCTTCTCTGCGTCGACGACGGTCGACTCACCACAACACCCTGTGGCGTCGGCGGAGTTAATCAGATCAACAGCCCGATTGAGGAACTCATGGAGGGCGTCTGGCAGTCTTTTCAGTGAGCCTGGAACAGTGATCCCATGAGCTTCTGCAGACGTATAGAGGGATTGCAGGTTCTGGGTAATGAGCATGGTTCTATCTCCAAATCGGAGTGAGGCCATACCCCCCGAATGGGGTATGAAGCCCCACTGGGTTGTGTGTGTGCTGAGAAATCAGCTCAAGTGCGCCGGATCACTCCGGTGCCATGAATCTGTACAAGATAGGGCTTGCCCCTATCGTGTAGAGACTCAGGCCAAGGCCGCCCGAAGGCGGCCCTGGATGAGTGTATTACGCTTGTGGTTTGTCAGCCCCACGTGAAAGGACGCGTGCAACCCAGGTGTTTCGACGCACCGTCTTTTTCTCGATTACGATCGAATTGTCAGGCTGCTTCACTTTCACCTCCACCTCGACCGGCTGCTTACCAATACACTTCAGAAGGACACGATCGCCCTTCTTGACCTTGTGTTGGTTAATGGCTCGCTCGAGATCGATGCCCCAGACATACTCATTCCGGCCAAGCCGCACCAGGTACGACAATGACTGGTCTTTATCGAACTTGTAGTGGTAGCGTCCGAGCTGCGACACAACCCCTTCCTTCGCCCGGGACCAATCGATGTTGGTGTCGTCGGCTAGAACCTCCGCCGGCAACTCCGCAGCACTGGCGCCCATGGAAAAATCACTGTAATCCCCAGGAGGAACCTCCTCGAAGGAGGGACCCGACTGTAGCCCGTCCATACCATCAAGGTATGGAGTAGGCTCCAGGCCGTAATCACCGCAGTCGCTGATTGACGCCAAAGGCGCATCGTCGAACACGTGATGACTTGCGTGTGTCTCCATCTCCCTGGCGGGGTGGAGTTGCACACGTGGCGCTGGTGGCATCTCGTAATTGCATACTGGTTCAAACAACTGAGCTGGGAAAGATCGAATCGACTCATTCCCGGCCTGCCTGAACACTGCTAAACGCTCGAGGAATTCGCTCCGCCGTTCCCGTTCAAAGTGCTCCAAGCTTGCGGCCTGGTTCACGATGTCGTGCTTTGTACGAGGGCCTTCCGATGCCCGGTATGGGAACAGCTCAACCATTGGTTGAGCGATTTTACGTTCTGTGTGATAGCGCATGTTGCCTCCAGCATGTGAGGGAGGCACCACCCGCTAGGGAGGTACCGCCCCAGCGGTTTAATTTTCTCGAACACCAGGTTGTATCAGCCCCGGCGATCATGATCTCCCCATGTAGGGGAGAGATTTGTTATGCAGCAACCTGCAGTTGACCAAGCACCCCTTGCCGGCGGCATAGATCGATCAAGCTCTCACGGAACCTGTCGCAGTCGACACCAGCTGCGCTGATGCACACCTTGAACGAGAACGGCGAAAGCACTTCACTCATGACCCATGCCCAGCGATCCTTCTGAGTGCTGGGTGAGGCACGCTTGTCTAAGAAGACACTGCAGGCCTCATACAGCAACTTTTCCCTGAGAACGTCGATATCGTCATCGGTCCACACAACAGGCCCAAGCTCTTCCTCCGGTAAAGCCAGGAGGTCGAATATTGAAAACTGTTGAACCTCGCCGGCGCTGATCGATGGTTGACGACGCGCACGGCGGACTTTCTTGCAGAGATTTTCAGGAAGCTCAGCGTGAGAGAGTTCAGCGAACGACATGGCTAATTGCATTGGTATACCTCCAGGTGGAAGGAGGTACGCCACCCCTAGGGGGTGAGATACCCCCTGTGGGTTGATTCCGCGTTATGCGGCTTTTGTTAGAACCTGTTGGACCAGGCTGTTCAACGCGTTGCGCAATTCAGCCAGGTCACTCAAGAACTTCCATTTGTCGGCGCCAAAGATCTGCTGGAGACTCGCCTTGTTCGCAGTCCCGAAGGCAATTGCGAACACATCGATACCAGTAGCCTTGCAGCGATCGACCATAGCTTTTGCTTGCTCCGGGCTATCAGGATCGCCATCGGTGATCACGATCATCACCTTGCGCTCCCCTTTTGCCTTGAGCAGATCACCAGCAGCAGGCCAAATAGCGTTCGCCAAAGGCGTAGTGCCAGTTTCGGTCAGGCCAAATCGCCCCTCCTGAATTGCACTCATCAATCTCTGGTCGTGCCGTTTCAATATCCCCACCGCGGTGCCACGACCATCATTGCGAGGAAAAACCATCGCGCCGGTTGAGACGCCTGGGATGCCTTCCAATGCGGTCAGAATCGCCAGGGTTGCCTCTTCAGCAACTTGCATTGCCGTCTTTGCCCTCTGGGTAGCAGAGCCAGGTCCCTTTGGAGTCCCGGAAACTTTCGTCCCCATTGATCCAGAGCCGTCGAGTAGCAGTTCGATTGCAGCGTTTGTCCGTTGCACAGGTTCTTGTCGCCGGAAGATCCGGTTTTCCCCAACCCGAACCTGAGCTAAGCGAGACGAATCGATCTTGCTCCCCGTACGACGCAAGCTTACGCGTGCATCGCGCGACCCTTGGATCAGTCCGTTAAGCACCTGGCGCAGCCCCATGGAAGCCAGCTGTCCGTTGTTAACGACGACCGAACCCAGCAGGCTGGATCCCATCGCGCCCTTCACTACCGAAGCAGGTGTAGGCGTTGTACGGTCAATGGCCGTTTTGATCAGTTTTGCTGCTTCGCTGCCAAGGTCCGAATGGGCATCAGCGAGCTCCGCATCAGACGCAGAAAGAACCTTCTGCTTCAAACCATCGCTCGGACCCTTACCTGCCGTAGTTCCAGCGGACTGAGGATCACCACCACCCGAGTCATCGGGATCGGAGTGACCACCACTGCCGGAGCCTGCATCAGGATTAGAGGTATCAGTACCGCCGGTGTTTCCATCGGGGGAACTGTCATCTGAACCATTGGCTGGTGAGCTTTGGGACTGATCACCCTGGCCGGGAGAGCTATCCCCTTGACCAGGATCTGGTGTTTGCTGACTTGGGTTCTGACTATGTTGGTCTTCCGGCTCCTCCTCATCCAGAACATTCAGGATGCGGTGAGTCAGTTGATAAACAGCTTCAGTATCAGGAAGACCTATCACCTGGCTGAGCAAACCAAAAATTTTGGTGCTGCGGCCGGGACCAAAAACCTCACGCATTTTGTGCATGAGGTTGTCGGCTTCTCGCTGGATTGGCTGATTAAGCAGTTTCGCCCGCCCAACCATCAAGCAGCCATTGAGCAGAAGGACCGCTTCAGAAAATCCAGAAAGATCGTGGTCACCACCCAGGACTTCCTTGGCCATCACTGATAGCGGTTGGATCGTGGAGTAGTGATCCAACATCATCCGTTTCTCGATACGAACATCTTCAAGCATGTTCATGAAGCGGACCACAAACGGCTGTTCGAGAGCCGCCTTGTCATAAACCGACGAGTCGGAGTACTTGATGTGCGCCGATTCGTGAGCCGTGAAGCCCAGTGCAACATTGAGCATTACCGGCGACGGTTCAAGCATCGGCATGTAGATGATGTTGTCCTTTGTGCACGGCTGATCACCGCCCCAAACAACTTTTACGCCCAAGTCATCGCAGTAATAGCGCGCGATGATCGGGAACGCATTGTGAAGAGAATTTTTCATGGTACTGCCTCCAGGTAATTTTGGAGACACACCAACCCCGACGGGGCTGATGTGCCCCCGAGGGGTTGGTATTACATGCAGAACTGGATACCGCCATCTTGCTGCTGAACCACTGGCGCCACAAAGTGGGCCACGGGCAAAGCGCTAGTTACAGCAACGGGCTCAGGTTGAACTGCATTGGACTGGATTTGGTTCGCCAACTCCGACAACTCACCAATGCTCATCTCGCCCTCGAGGGCGCTATCAGTCATCAGATCATTTAGGGTGACACCAGGATCGGTCTGTAGGAGATCCGCGGAACCAGAGCTTGCCAGCACGCTTGCGCTAGCCAGGTCAAACGCTGTTTCGTCATCATCGATCAGCTCCGGCTCCGTCGACGTGGCTGCAACCTGACGGGGCAGCTCCACATCCACAACTTGCTGAACCGAAACCTGCGACGAAGACTGGACGTCAATTGCAGTCTTCGAGAAGACCTCAGCCATTCTGAGAATTTTGGTCTCGTCGGACAGGTTCATGATCAATGCCATCAGATCTTGAAACTGCGAACCCTCGTAAGGACCATTTTTCGGCAGCTTACCGATCACGGACATCATGTAATCGGCTACGTCTTGAACCTTGGGATTCAAGAATGCCAGCGAGCTGAGCTTCTTGTGCATCTTGAGCATGGCACTGACAGCCTTACGGCTAACCGAACCTTTGCCAACGAAGCTGTTATCAAGAAGATCTCCAGCTGCATCGGCAATTTCCCGGAACAGCTGCCCCGACAACCCCTGTACCTCATTCTCCAACCCCTTGGACAGGGCGGCATCTGACGCATCAGGAACCACTCGGCAGAGGGTAAAGCGAAAGCCCAGGCGTTGTTCCACGACAGCTTTTGGGGTAATGGCATTCTCGATCGCTTTACGCCATTGAGCATTACCGTTCCATTTGTCCATCCAGTCTTTGCAGATCTGATCGTACTTACCGATGAAGGTCTGTATTTGCTGCATGAACAACTGGCGGATTTCCTCCAGCTCGGCTGCAACCGCTGGTGCCACATCATTGGGTAGGCCATAGCCGCCCATGAAGCGAACACCGTTGGATTCAAGCAATCGAATCGCACGACGCTTTAGCCGATCGAACTCTTTGATCTCATCCGGATCAGTGATCCGCTTGCTGCCCAAGGAAGCAAGCTCCGAAGGTGGCAAGTTGAGATCCAAGCCCAGGTCCTCTGCGCGCAATTTCTTGCGGCCAGACCAGATACTTACATTCAAATCCACCAACAAAAGCTTGCTGAGGATTTGAGTTTCTTGAACGAGATTAGAATTTTGCATGACGCACCTCCGGGTTGAGGAGGCGGTCTGCCCCTATGGGGAAGGACGCCCCCAATGGGTTTAGTTAAAAATGCTGCGGATTTAAGTGAGCAGCTATCACTTCTCACAGGTCGCTCACATGAGCAACACTGAGAACCTGTTTTGCTATAGGCGAACTATAGCAAAACAGGCTCGAAGGCGGGAGCCAGTGGCCCCCGCGATCTCACCAATCAAAAAATCCAAGTTGGGCTCCATATTAGGACGGAGCCCGCCCCTAGCGGGACAAGCCCCATTAGGGTTAGAGACAGAATGACCCAGCCTCAAAAGCGTTCGCAAGAGAAGTTAGGTCCAAGGGTTTTGGCAGCACGTCCAGGCTTATCAAGATTTCGACCCCTGACTTGTACTGCTCAGGGTCCAACGAACGCTGGAGGAAAGCATCGCATTCCTTAGCGTTGTCCAGGGCGATGAAATCACCGCTTCCACTAGCAACGTGTATCAGCGGTGCAGGGGTTTTAACCGCACCAAGGTTGACACACACAGCCGCCAACAAAAGACACTTTTCAAAGTCCTCTGTAGGTTCCAGTTCGCCTGAAGCGAGCGGTCTTTCGAAATGCTCGGCCAGTGATTGGAGTGACGCAGAAAGCCCCAACGAGGCAGCTGCAGAGTCAAGACTCTGCAGTGCCTGGCGGATGGGCTCCCGCTCTGCCTCTGCAACAGCACAGGAGAAGAAGATGCTCATAGTTATGCCAGCACCGGGTCTGCGCCCCAAGCGGCTCCAAACGCGTCTTTGGCAATGGTATGAACCACCACTCGCATCGCTTTATCTGCACGGTTGGTAAGTGCTTCACGCAACGCTTGCCCCATCGTAGAGGGGAAGGCTACTTGAGCATTTTTGTTGCTGCTGTAAGTAGCACCAATACGTGCCCAACGCAGCAGGGAGCGCGTGGAGAACGTAATAGTCAGGCCAGGCTGACCAGGCTTCAGTTCCATCTCGGGGTTGCCAATGTATTGCTTGCGCACATCGTTGGCGATGTCGACCATTTTTTCAAGGATGACCTTGTCTACCTTCGGCATCGTTGAAGTCATGATCAACATCTCTTCCTGCTTGCTCAAGTAAGGAACCTCAAGCATCCGGTACCGGTCCCAAGTCGCAATATTCTGCGCCATGGTACCGCCGTGCAGGCCATGCTCATCACCCTGACCACGGGTGTTACTCGTAATGACCGCGCGGAAGTTTGGGTGAGGGTAGATGACTTCGCCGCCGTTCTCTGCGAGCACCAACGCACCACCTTCAAGCACCGCGTTAAGGCCTGCAAACACCGCTGGATCGAGAACATCAGCTTCGTCCAAGACGAATATTGCACCCTCCCGCATTGCTTTGGCCAAAGGGCCATAGCGGAACACGGTCCGCTGATCACCAGTAGCTAAATCACACTCAAGTCCAATGGACCCTACCAACTCCGGGATTTCCATCCTTGAGTGAGCACTCACCTTACGAAACGGCCAGTTAAGCCTGGCCGCAATCTGCTCGAGCAAGGAAGTCTTACCAGAACCGGTAGGACCTACGAGCGACAGAGCATCGCCACCTGGTGAGTAGAGAAAGTTCATTACCGGCATCCGCAGGTGAGTGCGGAAGAAGTAATGAGGATTGAGCGATGGAACAAGGTCCATCAAGTCGTGATCTGGAGGGAAGCCGGGAGCCATTACGCTTGCCTCGCTTCCAACAGTGCCAAACACGCTCATTGGGACAATTTCTTGAAAATTCATGGTGCAACTCCAGTAAGAAGAGGCACCACTCCCCTTCTGGGGAATGGATGCCCCAGAGGGTTTAAGGTTTGCTGTTAGAACGAACAGCTGCGTTATCGCTCCATGCCGCATGGCGAGGAACAAATCCAGAAAGCTCTGGTAAGGGCTGGCTTACCGCAGTTTTCTTGAGAGAGAAACCGAGGGCCGACTGGCCCCCGATTTCTATATGCAAAATGCCTGAGTACCTCCGTCCAGGTCAACTGTTTCGGCCTCGAAAAGGTGCGCTAATGTCGCATCCGAAAGTGGCGTTTCAGAATCTATCGTCATTCGAGAACGCTCAGACGCTGCTGCGCGAAACGCTCCCAAAAGACTCTCTGGGTAGTCCGGGTGAAGACTCGCAAAAAGATCCTTCCACCGCACATTACCCGCCTGCTGGTACCGGCAGATTCGAACGCCCTCCGCCTCAGCAAGCATGTGATCCCCCATGAGGGAAACAAGGCCTTTCTGAACGCCTTCCTTCTGCGACTTCAACAACTTCAACTCGGCCTCCAGCTCACTGACACGACGGTCAATTCTCCGGGCCTCGGCTGCATGCTTGACCCAATCCGCAAGCACTTCACCCTCGGGGATGAAGAAATCGCGTAAGGGATCCTTTTCTGGCTCTGTATCAGAGACAACCAACGCCCAGAACTGGAGTGCCGCCCTGGTTATCAGCTTGATCGCCGGGTCGCTACGAAGAATCTCGAAGACGATCGGCACCTGCCGGGTGTGGTAGAAAAGCAGAAAGCCCTTATCTGCCCCCGATACAGCCATCTGATGCTGGACTTGCCACCAGTAGAGCTTGTAGTGCGATGACAACTCGCCCTGGTTCTTAACCTCATCGAAGTTCGTGTCTGAGAGGACCTTTACTTCGACAGGACGATTCTCCCCGTCCACACCATCAAAGCTTGCCCGGAGAACCGGGTGCGTTGACGATTGGCCGCAGAGCGGGAGCAGGACGGTATCGTAGCGATCCTGAAACCAAGCGATAGCGTGCGGCTCAAGCATGATTGCCAGGCGAACCTGAGGAATCATTGAAATGTCGATAGAGGCAACCCTACCGGTCAATTCCGCCCACAAACGCCACCGTGTTTTCTCGGGATGATGTCCCAGTATGACCGCGGTGGACGTTGCCGATATTCCTTCGTTTCGCCAGGCATGCCACTGAGGGCTCCGTTGGCGCAAGTTAATGACGTTCATCGTGCCTCCAGGTGAGGAGGAACCTGCCCCAAAGGGGCAAGGCCCCCTTTAGGGTTAGGTATCTTCATCAAGCAGTCTTCTGTTGCTTTGCCTGGTACTCGGACTGCCCCTTACGGAACACTTTCTGAGCATGCTCGAGCAAGTCGCCTTTGAGTTGGGCATGAGCCCAATCGAAAGCACTTTGCCAAGCACCGGTGCGCATCGAACGATCGTGCACTTGCTGGATTCGCTCCATGAGCACCGCGTTTTCATCACGACCGGCCGATCGAGCGTTGGCCGTACCTTCGGTTTGAATCGGGCCCTGGTTACGAGCCGGATCCTGGCGATGGTCGTAAACCTCCCCCGCCGACGCCGGCTCAGCACTAGGCTGAGGCTGCCCCATTGGAGTTGGCTCATTCTCGTATACAGCCCCCCCGTGCAAGTTGACTACAGTGCCCTGGGAGGCCACCGAAGGACCATTCATCTCACGCGAAGCGGTATCCAGCGTAACGGGCGCACCCATGAACCCTTCACCACCTTCCTCGTTGAGATAGGAAATGACGTTATCCAGGACAGGGCTTGTCATTGGCCAGTACTTGCGGGCCGCTTTGATGCCCGTCTTGATCGCCATGGCGTCAAAGTGAGTATCCCAAGGGCCCTTCTTTTTGGTCGGGTCCGTGTTGGTCCAGGCACTCGACAACTGACGAGCAGCGTACACGTCTTCAGCGCTAACTGGATGAACCAGAAGCTTCCCGATCGACAGATAGGCCTTGACGTAAACCCCACGGAACTCGCCACGATCATGCTTTGCGAGAAACGGATCGTAGATGTGGACTGGCTCGTCATTGGCACCGTTGTAGCTAAAGGTGTCGAGACTGTAGACAGAGCACGCAACAACCAGATCAACCGCGCGGCTGTCAGTGGCGATCTTCATCAACCCCCGGTAGGAGATATCCGCGATCACCTTCCCTTCACGCGGCACCAGGTAGGCCAGCCCCATCGCAGGATTCAGCGTCAGACCCGAAGAGGCGATCTGCTGCATCGCCAAGGCGAAGCTGGGTTTATTGTTGATTGCAACTGACGCGAGATACGAATTGCCGAGCATAGCCTGGTAGGCATACAGCGCCTCTTGGGCAAAGGTAATTCGACTGTTCGTTGCCGCGACAATGCTTGCAAATTCCTGCTCCGTGCTTCTGACCAGTTGTGTGATCTGTTCAGGCGCGACGCCGGCTTGCTTACTAGAAACTTGTTTGCCATAAGCCATTTCAACCTCCAAGTATGAGAGGCGGAGGCAAACCCCAAACGGGATTGGCACCCCGCGAGGGTTAGTTGCTAGATTTCATTTAATGCTGAAGGTTTGGTTATCCCTTCCTAGAACGGTAATCGTCACCCTGCTGAGGGGCCGGGCGATGTGGAGCCTGTTGCGGACGCTGAGCCTGTTGGCGCGGAGCCTGCGGTGGCGCCTGATTGTAGTTGTCACGCGGTGCACCGCTGTCCTGGTTCTGCGGACGGCCGCCGAGTAACTGCATGGTGCCTTGCATGTCAACTATGATCTCAGTGGTGTAACGCGTGATGCCGTCCTTTTCCCACTCACGGGTCTGAAGTTTGCCTTCGATGTACACCTGAGAACCCTTACGAAGGTACTCACCGGCGATTTCGGCAACCTTGCCGAACATCGAAACGCGGTGCCATTCGGTTCGCTCTACCTTCTGGCCAGTCTGCTTGTCTGTCCACTGCTCACTCGTAGCCAAGCTGAGATTTGTTACCGCATTGCCGTTGGGCAAGTAGCGGACTTCTGGGTCTTGGCCACAGGTGCCAACGATGATTACTTTGTTTACGCCACGAGCCATGTCGTTCACTCCACATTGATTCGGGGCGCACCTCCCCTCAAGGGTCGAATGCCCCTGGGGGGTTGTAAGGAATGCTGGGAAAGGCAGTCCAGCTACTGCATCCGAAGGTCAGCAATGACCATCAGGAATTCAGGAATGGGGTTCAGAAGATTCTTTTCAGTGGGCTCAGTGCAAGGCCACTGAAAAGAAGCTTCAAGGGGGAGTCACCTCCCCCGGCTATCGGTGGAATTTACATCGAGATCCCGATTTCCGCGGTTTCGGGAAGAATCCTGTTGTGTACGGCCCACCGCTTAACGTAGCGGATGTCCATCACCTCAGGAGTCACCGTCTGGGCGATATTGTCAGGCACACGTACCGTCTGACCGCCTAGCAGTAGCTCTTGTAATTCCATTAGATAGAAAGCTTGTGTTGGATATTGCATGGAGGGTTCCTCGCCAGGTGGTCCACCAAAGCTCTCGGCCAGAGGGCTTTGGTGGACCACCTGACGGGGCGGCCCTTGCAGCACTGCCCACTCCAAGAGTGGGCAGTCCATCAGCTCAGAAGCTCAACTTGATGTTGAGCCGCTCGAAGGTCGGCTTGTCATAGACCGAGTAATCGATCGATTTCGGAAGCCGATTAGTGCGGGTGGCGCCACGCAATGCGAGGCAGTCCTGGGCGCTAAGCCCGAGCGAAGCAGTTGCTGCTTTTGCATGCGCGGCCTGGGGAGGCGACGCAGACAGATCATCTACTTTCTCATTACCAAGCTTCGGATCCTGGCGAGGAACGACTTTCTTGGAACGAGTTAGGTAGAAGTAGAGGACAACAGCCAGCAGAATGAGCACCACGATAGGGGCATTATTCATTTGCTCTCCTCCACGTTAGCCATTACATGGCAGACGAAAGAAGTGAAAGCATGACCGGTGTCTGGGGACTGGACCATGGCCATCCGCGCGAGGGCGGAAAGGATGGTAGAGATAAAAGCAGTTTTCATGGAGGCCTCCAAAAGAAAGAGGAACCTCCACCCCAAAGGGATAGAAGCCCCTCTGGGTATGATCACAACCGCGAATCGTGATCGATTAAGTGCTGGGTATAGTGCCCAGCTTCACATAACCCCAGCAGGTAGAACCCGCTAGGACAACACTCAAGCACATGCTTGGGTGGTGATTAGATTCGAGCATAACTGCCCTTTTCTCGGGTGTAAAGCGACCAGGCCAGTTTCTGACCCCATCAAAGGGTCAGATTCAACCTACCTGGTGTGTCCCAGGGAATATTGTGAAGGCTCCCCAACCCAAGGATCCCAACAATGGCAAACGGACACGATTTCAAACCCGAAGGCACCTACTCCAACGCGACCCTCGAGTCGACCTACACCCTCTGCACTGAACAAGCCCAGCGTGTTCATCGACGGTGCTTCGAAGGGGCGGCCCGTGCCCTGTTCACCGTGGACGTGGTCGCACGCGCCATGTCTCAATCGAACAAGGCGTTTAACTACGACGAAGTCATCAACGCTGTCGGAACGATGATGGTGAACCTGGAAACCGAAATCATCAAAGAACGCGACCGTTACACGCACATGATCGTCGCGGCCGGCCAAGAAGGCGTGGTTGCCAGGTTCGACAACGCCCAAGAGTACAAATTCACCGTATCGACGCCGGCCATCATGCGATTCGCGCAGATCATCCAGGCGTTTGACCAGATGCTGGTCCAGGCCCAAACTGCCTGGCTGCTCTGCATTCTGCCGTCGGACAAAAACAGCCTGGTGGCAAACGAGCGTATGCGTCAGGTGATGAAAGTCATCCGCAAACTGCAGAACATGGCCAGCGAAGCTCGCAAGAAGGCTCGCAAGGAGCCGACCGCATCCGACATCGCGAAAACCCTCGGTGACGCCGCGGAAGAATCAGAAGTTGACACCTCGACGGCGAAAGCGATCGCTGAAGAAGAAGAGCAAGCCGCATAGCCTGCAACTCTAAATGAAAATGAAAAGGCGCCAATATGGCGCCTTTCTTTTTACTGTGAGAATTTACCCCTTAGTTTGTCTTCAGCCTCTTTTCGAGAGGCCCCAAAATCGTGGTCCTCTAGCCGGTCCTCATTTCGCTCTAGCGTGTTCTTCCGATCACCAGTGATGTTCAGGGCAGTGCCCGACCCTGTGAGATTCTCAAGAGTTGACTTCGACACCGTCGGGTAGAAGTTGGTTACCTGAAGCAGTCCAATCCACTCCGAAATGTCGATCTTGGACCAATCGAGCTTACTGAGGTCCTCGACCTCCAAACCCTCGCACGTTGGGTTCTCTGCCTCGCCCCAACTTTTGCCCAATTGAGGCCTCGCTTGCTCCTGGACGATTCGCCCAAGTGGAGAGTTGAAGCAGCAGTAGGATTCACGCTTCTCAATGCAGCCAAAAGCCGACTTCGATGCGCAGTAGCTACCGACAAAGTGACAAACCTGAGTCTCTTTTTTGGCCCCAAGCTCGAACTCTTCCGGCTCGCACTCATAGATGATCTGCACCAGGATATTGGCGATCTGGTAGATCAGATAGGCAATCATCACCACCGAGACCACGGACGCAAGGCTAGAGGCCCAAGTCGCGTTTGCAGCGGGTGTCACCGCTCCTGTAGCAGCGTCAGTCGTAGCATAGGCAACATCACTGGCACCGTTGGCTGCAAATCCACTGGCAAAGACCATATTCGCAGCGGCAGGGCCAAACGTCTGCGCCGTCCAGTTCGCGGCATAGTTCATCATCTGCTGCTTGAAAGCACCGATGACGCCAAGCTGGGCGGCGTTGGTGATGGCAGCGTTGGTCGCGCCGGCCGCACTCCACGCAGCATCCCAACCGCTGGAAACCAACGTTTTACTGAAGGCCCAGGCGCTTTCAAGGGTCGGGGCATAATCGATGATACCGACCTTCTCGCTCAGCTGGATCGTGTTGTAGACAAGGGACACATAGTCCATGACCGAAATCCCATCGGGCGCCTCACAACAATCCACCCAACCACCGACCGCCTTCTTACATTCCATCGCCTCGCCTTTCCAAACCTTGCAGGTGTGGTCGGACGTCGTGCCTGTGGGGTCATCGCCACAGTCAAGATCATGCTCTGCAAATTGAGCTATCTGCAGGGCTGCTGCTGCATAGGCGAATTCGGTGGATTTCTCATCTACCGGGTTGAAGCACTCTGTCCCAAGGCAACGCACGGGCCCGTCGCACTGATAGGAAGAACTTGTCTCAGTAGCAGGAACTTCGACCTCATATCCACAGTCCCATACCTCCTCAGTTACATAACACTGGCCAGAGCTACCAGTTGCCCCTGAAACGCATTTCTGAGAAATGAAGCCACACGACTTATCATCCTCGAACTTCTGGCATGAGTTAAGATTTATACCCCCTTTAACACACTCACCTTCCACCTTTAGGTTAAGTGCCAGCTTATCAAAGCCCATTACTGGAGCCGGAAGCATAGCATTATACATTTCGTCGCCTGGACAAACTTGAATTCCGTTAAGTGGCAGGCAGCCCGAAGTAACGCCCTTTGTAACCGAGACACTTCCACCAGTTTCACATTGTCCGTTCTGAATCTTATTGGCAGCATCGATACAGAATTGCGGACCGTAGCTCTCAGCATTAACCCGGACAACCTTAAACCTGAATTCATGCGCATAGAATGAACCCGGCGTGCCACCACCAGTGTCTTGGATGTCGGCCACCATCTTTAGTCCGTTCTCACATGTAGGCATCTGGACAATATTTACAGAGTCAGACACCAGCGTATTAGGAGCAAATTTGTGCCCATTCCAAATACCAATAGAAGAAACGGCAATTTTCTGGGGGAGTGACTTTCCGCCAGGGCCACCTTTACAGATCGCATCGAAAGTGACTTTGTCAATTGAGCTATCCGTGCGCAGCGCACTCGTTGTGTTAGCGAAAGAGCTTGCGAGAAAATCAACCACTACACGATTATTCTCACCCGCTCCAGGTTTATCCTCAACAGCAACCTTTGCGGCAAATGGAACTTCAATGACGTTAAGGCTATGAGTGACTGAGCATATTTTGTCTGAGTTTACGGGGCACTGCTGCTGTCCCTGTGCATCTGTGTAACAATCCATTTGACCTTTGTAAAAATTACACTGGTTATCAATTGTCACTTCTTGGCATAACGGGGAGACACCTGGAACTGGTGAGTTTTCAAATGAGCTCTCACATACAGAAACACCATTAATCACCGCACAGCCGTCGTCAGACACCGCAGGCATCTTGGTGCAAACGAAATTACCTTCGCACGCACCGTCCTTTACGCTGGCAAGCGCGTCCAATGCTTCTTGCGGGTACCATTTTTCATCACTAATTACTTTGGTCGGGTCATAGTGAACGCGCATTTTGGCATAGGCTTCACCTGAGCCGGTAACAGACGCTCGTATTTTGAACTGAAGAACACCCTTTTGTTTCACAATGGAGGTCATGTCAACATCGGGGTTTGCCGCCCAGTCTGTAGCGAGCTCACATTTACCGGCTGTTTCCGGTGGGAAGAGTCCATTCGGCCCAGACCACACCTTCGTACCACCAACCCAAACCTGCATGTAGTCATCCCACTTCGCATAAACTAGCTTTGCATCGATGACAGCCTCAGGCTTGATGACTTCGAACTCCATTTGATTTTCATATATCATGCAATAGCCAGACCAGTAGTTGTCCCCAACTTGACCAAGCCAGATGTCAACACAGCCAGTACCACAGGACTGAATGTTTGTAGGACCGGATGCATACCTGATCACACCCGCATCGTAATCGTGTTTCAAAACAAAATTCCCAGAGCGATCTGTCACTCGCTCACAGGTTTTCATCTGAGAAACGTGCTTAGTCATTGTTGTATTCTTGACATCTACTACCTGCTTACAATCAGAGAATTCTTTATTGAAAACGTCTTGATTGTCGATTGCCTTGTCAGTATTGGTCCACAATGGGTCATTGGCAAGGCTTGGCCGAGCGAGGGTAGAAGAGCCTTTTAATAGCCGATAGGCATCTCCGCTCATGGAGTTTTCAGTGCCGAGCGCTGTGTTCGCTTTTGAACCCGCGCTCAACGTCCCCTCATCGTCGCCATAGAGCTTTGTGAGGTCTTCATTACCTTTGTTCTCCCCAGCCCCTGGGAAGAGATCAGATAGGTTGATGGACTGCTTATCAGCCCCGGACCCGTAGCTAATTGCACTATCTGAAACCGATGGTGGCTCCCAGGCCGACATCGCTTCTGTCGCAGTCGCATTACCGGACGAAGCAGAGGCTGCAATGTTATCGGCCCAAGCGGGCAGGAAAGATGAGTAGGTGTAGAACAGAAGCGTAAGCGCCGCTGTTGTTCTTCCAGCGATATTCATTGACAACCTCACAAAGTATTACAGCAGTCGTTCCAGCGGAACAGCATGTACAAGGCATCCTCACCAACCTGAGGAATAACCCGGCCCTCCCCTCCCTGCCAGGTCAATGGGTGTGAGCCTATCCAATGGCTGCGCTTTGCTTCGGCGCGTGGATAGAACATTGAGATCTTGTACTGTGACTTTGGAACTGTTGGAAATATTGAACCGCGACAGATTGTCTGGTCACCCATAGTCAGGTGCGCAAGACCTCGCCGATGCTGGGTTGCAAGAGTACGTGTCGCCAGAAGAGAAGTCGTTCGACCGAAATCGTTAGGTAGTGCAGTTCCGGCCATCGGGTAGATTTCACCCCAGGTCCCTGCGCACCACCACAAAGATGATAATGGCTCCTGGCCTATTACACCGAGTGCAGCATCAGCTGTGCACGCAGCCTGAGCCAATGGGTTGGCAACGGCAGCCGCCTCTGGGTTAACAAAGAATGCCAGTTCATCATTGGTCCAAGTCGGATCAATTTCCGAGAGCTGGATGATGTCAAAGTCTGCGTACCCATCTGGAGAGCAGCGCTTGGGCATGTACATTTCTAGAATCGAAAGAAGGGGGAATGCATAGTAATGAACGTTGTAGAACGACATTCTTTCTTTGGTAATAGAGTTACCCGCCGTCGCATCCGAAAGCGTGCCCCAGAGTCGCTTGTCCCCAATGGGCAAAGTAACTCCACCAAGCGCCAAGGAACACCCAGGTTTGCGCACTACTTCGATAAGTCGCGCCGGCTCCCACATGGAGTTGACAATGCCAGGCATGAATATCCCTAACTTGTCCTCACACATGCATAGGCTTTTGCTTGAAGCTCCGAAGGGTGCCTCACCTGGCGTGATACTTACACCAGCAATTCGGATTGGGAAAAGGCACGCCCAGCAAAAATCCGTGAACAGTTTCGCACTAAACAGTTCAGCATTAGGGCATGAAAGGGAATCAGTTACAGTCTGATCAGCCCGCCCCAAAGGAGAAAGTAGAAGCGCTGACAGTAAGGTGAAAATAAATAGAGAGTTTCTCATGACTCGGCCTTACTCAACGACGCACGCTCTGCGAGCGATTCCGCTTGAAGAATGAATGGCATGGATACTGCAAAACCCTGAACGGCAGCCGCGCTCAAGGGTTTAAGTAGCCCATTTAACAGTTGAGTCGACTCGAGCTTCTCTAGAATCAGACCTATGTTATTGACTGCGCAGTAGTCCCTCACCTCAATTACCCAGTCAAAATTACTACTATCCCAAACCGCAGGAAGATCAACCTTGCAGAAATCCCAAGGGTACGAGGTCAAACGGCTAAAGTCCGACCAATCCTTGCCATAGTCGTCAACTGCCAAAAGAAGCCCATGGCCTCTAATCAAATCTAGACTTTGTAGTAACGCCAAACCTTCAGCGTTAAAGGTTTCGGAAACTTCGATACACACTTTTATTCCAGACCGAACAGCCTTCGTTAAAGTCTTGCAAACGAACTCAAGGGCTGCTGTTTCTTCCAGGGTGTGTGCGCTGAGGTTCACAAAGGCCACACCGCGGCCGTTGAGCATCTTCGAGTGTTCAACCAGGAGCTCCGCCACTGCGTGGTCCAAATCGATCCAGGAGTGAGCATCGCACCCCTTCATGAACGCTCCAGGCCCCACCCATGAGTTACCCTCGGCTTCACGCGCGAGCACCTCATGCCCAAGAACCGAGCCGTTAGGTAGGTGGATTGCCTGCAGCGCAATTGCTTTCATTTGAGGCCCCCTGCTGGGAATTCTTCAATGTAGAAATTTGTCGTATCGGCGGTAACAACCGACGGTACGTAATCTATGGAGAAACGCGTACGAACGTCGTCTTGGAGCAGATATACAGCCCGACCAATCTGGTCCTGGACGGTTGTGAATCCATCCCACCCCAGCGCTCTATCAACTCGAGTGAGAATCACAACCACGTTTTGATGGTCTGCGTTCTTCTTAATTTGTTCTTTAGCGAGAGCCACTTGTACAGGGTCAACAGGATCAATAATTACGAGACGCTGTGTAAATGGACGAATTGAAAGCGGGTTTATCTGCTCTCCCGCCCTATGAATCAGCGTTCCATCACTCGCCATCATGTCTTCAGGCACAGTGATGGTTGGATTTAGCCTTCTCACCCTGTGAGTGGTAGCTGTCGGCAGGTCTACAAATGTCTGTTTATCCCAGAAACGCTTTGTCGCGTTTTCTTTCAACTCGTTAAAATCAAGCTTGGCCAGACGCTCTTTAAGAACTTCAATTAGATCGCGCTCAGCAATATTCTCAGTTGGGCCGATCGATCCGAGATTTGTTTTCGTTCGCGCGTTGAATTCGTTGTCTGCGGCCGATATTGAGGTTGTACCTGCCACAAGGTAAATTACTTTACCTTCCTCAAGCTTCCTGATTTGCGGAACTACAGTGACCGATGCCTCACTGAACACTACCGGATTGATCAGAACTGGCGTATCTGACTTAGTGTCTAACGCTAGCTTCTGAAGTTTTGCCAAAGCTTGTGGAAAGGGCATACCCTCCGGAATGCCGCGGAACACTAGCTCAACCGATTTATTTCCGTTGTAGCGGACCAACATGTCCTTAACTTCGTGCTCGCCCAGAGACCACGACACAAAGACCTGGTAGATCACCTTACGGCTGTCAGCCACAGGCTGTGCGTCAGTTCCTGATGACTGCGGGGCGGACTCTTTGACGAAAGCGAAATCCTCGTGCTTTAGCGTAAAATCAACCCGCTGGTCTGTCCTGTGCTTGATTTGATTCAGTTCTGAAGAAAACTGTTCGATTGCAGCCCTTTCCTGCTCGGCGAAATTCAAATCAGCCAGACAACCTGCCGTGGGCAACATCATAAAAAGAGACAGTGCAATTACACGGGTCACCATAAAGGGTATGCCTTCCCGATAACGTCACTCTCCATTACATAGCCCCAGTAGCGCGAATCGAAACTGTCGTTCGAAGTACCCATGAACCAGTACTTATGCCCAGGAATGATTTCATCCCGGATATAACGTGATTTCGGCATCCCAAGAGCATCAGACAACAGGAGGCCAGCGCCCTGCTCTTTACCATTGATCAGAACTTTCGAGTCGTTTACTGCGACTCGATCACCAGCAACCCCGCGGGCATACTTGATAATAGTAGTTCCATTCTTGAAGAACGGCTCCATCTGGGTCGATCTGAAGGCATAGATACTGTCTCTTTCGACGACAGTATTATGCTTATCAATTAGGAAAACTCGCCAATCAAGGCAAGTATTCTTCTGCGGATCAACACCAATGCCGAAACGCGTGGTTGCGTACAGGCTTCCCCCAACCATGACCAAGGTAAGGGGCAATGCGCGAACCAAGAATCGCACGTGACTATTCATCGTGCGCACTCTCAACCATTTGATCCTGCTCTACCGGAGAAGGCACCTCCAGATCAGGCGGGTATGCCGCCAGAGCTCGCGAGTCGACCACCACATATCCTGCCGCAGCAAGTTTTGTCGCAGAGGCGTTCAACCTGGCGAATGCCTTCTCGGTCTTCTCTGGAGTATCCAGGCTGGCCTGTGTCGTAACAACATCGTAGTTCATCACAGCGACCAAGGTACCGTTCTCATCACCATAGAATCGGTCCTTCATAGTCACCACTGCGAGAGCAACAACGAATGAAACTAATGCATTAAGCAACATGGCTTTCAATGTACCACCTCACGATCTCGCATCACGCAGTTGATAGCCTCAGCAGTATTCTTGCCTTGCTTTATGTAAACGTTGATGTCGCTAACGTCCTTGGGTGTGGTTGAGTACAAAAGCTTAGAAAAGTCATCCACGGTCAGGCGACCAACACCGGATCCCTGCTCCGTCTGGAAAAAGATCTCAGAATATTGCCCACGAATGGTATGGACAGATTTGAGAATACTGAAACCACCTTCACTAAGCGCTAACTTCCCTTCACGCTTAATCATGTTGATGGCGTCGGGCTTTTGACCCAACAGGAACGTGTTAGCGGAGTTTTCTGCAATAGCCCTTCCTGTTGGACTGGCGTACAGGTCGTTAACTGACTGGGTGATAGTGATTGCTGCGCCGTTGTACTTCCGGAAACGGCGATATCCGTGCTCGATGAACTTTGCAACATCCCCTTCAGTCAACAGCGACCATGCTTCGTCGATCACAACGATTTTCTTGCGATCCCGGTCACCCAGGAACATCGCTTGTTGAATTTGATAGATCAGTTGAAGCAACACAACTTGCTGCAAGTGCTTACGCCCCTTCAGCTCTTCCAGTTCCAAAACGGTAAATGGGTTTTTGAAGTCAACGTTATTCTTGCCGTTGAAGTACTTACCGTACATACCTTTCGAAGTGAACGGGAACAGCTGTTTGCCGATGTCGACGATACGAGAGTCGCTATCTTGCAGCAAGGACTTCTCAACATCGTCTACAATCATTGACTTGCCTTTCTCGGCCCATACCTTGCCACAATGTTGCCGTAGTCCGGCAATCTGCAGGTCGATAAGTGGTTGAGTAGGCGCAGCCATGGCACACAGGAGCCCAATCAGGACGTCTTCTTCGTCCTGGTAAACGTGGATCAGTTCGAACGGGTTCAAGCAGATGTTGGACTCTGGTGTGAACTCGATGAAGTCACCGCCAAACGCCTTCGACAGCTTTTCATACGAGCGTCCAACGTCAATTACCCACACCTGAGCGCCAGCTGACACGTACGCAGTGATCAAGTAGTTCGTTAAGAATGACTTGCCGCTGCCCGACTGTGCGGCCACTGTCGCGTTATAGTTTGTTTCCGAGTCGAACAAGCAATACGACATCAACTGCCCGTTGCGTGAAACCATCTGCATGATTGGCGACCCGGTCCCTTTCCAATCCCCGTAAATTGGAAGCAGGGGTAGCGCATGGGTGATCGCCATAGTTTTGTAGCGGTATGTTTCGTCGATTGCGTTTCGGTCGGCGCCAAATGGGAGCGCATTTAGAAATAGCGGTAATACAAAGTATTTGTCCTCGAGCAGTGTGAACTGCCGAATTCCCAAATAGTTACGGGCTTCCGACGTAGCCCGAACAAGTCGATCGCGATCATTGGCGAAGATGACAACGGTCATGTTGCACCTTACAGCTGCCTCGCCCTCCTCGAGCTCCTTGAACAGATCATCCATACCTTGTTTTTTCGCACCCAACTTAGGCACGAACTTCAACAGTGGCCCGTAGGCTTGGTTATTTGCCCATTGGCGTTTGGTATTAAGTTTGTCCTTAGCAGCCTGTTGCTCTGGAAAGTATACGGTGAAACTGATCATGCAGTTTTCGCGAATCCCGTTAGCACCGGTGAGCAGATCTCCGAGGTACCAAGCTGCAGCACCCTGGAGTGTGTGGCGCGGGAACTTCTTCACGCTCAAAGTTTTTACCAGTGTCTCGCCGATTTTGAGGTGATCACTGAAAACTTCCACCGTACGATCATAATCAAGTATCTGGCACTTCAACGGCTTGTCGTCTTCTGCTTCAACCTGCATACGATCGCGCCAGGAAGCATTTTCGCCCTGGTTTAGGACCGATGACATGATTTCAAGGTAGAGGTGATTGGTCAGTGCCTGAGGCGCAAACCCAATGCTCTTGAATGTCGAGTCGAACTGTGCCCGTAGCTCTGACATCGTTTGAATTTCTTTATCAGATGCAATCACATCAGCGATTGGCATCACGACTGTAATTAGGACGTGTATCTCTCGAACCTTGATACCTGAATAGTCGTCGATTGGCTTCAAGGTGCCATTCATCAGATATCCGGCACGGCTTTTGATCGCTTGGTGTGCAATGTTGTCCTCACAGCCCAAGCGCATCCTCAGCATGGCGTTGACTTGGTTGTTAATATTCTGGGAAGGGATCAGGTTGAAGTTGATCGTTGTTCCCGCCGGCCAAGCCTGCTTCATAACTGATTTCAACTGATCGCCTTCTTTGCCGTCGCTTCCGGGCAATGGGCGACACAAGAACGAAAACCCTATCGAGTTGTCGTCCAAGGCGAAGTAGTATTTTTCGGGATCATAGGCGACCACACTCAGCAAGTCGGCTAGGGGGAAGTTGGCTTTCGATTGAGCGGTCACTTATTTCGCCCCCGCCAACCAGTTCGAAAGAGTCCCCTTTTCGTACCCGTGCTTGATGAGCCCATCGTCCCGGATCATAAAAGGGACCCCTTTCACGCCGAACATTTGGGCCGAAATGATTCGCTTGCCAATTGGCGAGGTGTCGCAGTCGTTACCTCGCTGGTCGACTACCCGCGGCTTGCTTTTACCAGTAGCGATGCCAAAGGCTTCTTCCTTGTCCTTGGCACAGAGAAGGCTACGGACAATTTTGGCGCTGTCGTTACCCAGGGCTGGTACTTCAACGATTTTGAAGTTGTAGCCCTCGATCTTCTGAAGATCGGATATCAGGAGGGCACAGCTCGGACACAGAGGGTCAGTAAACACCACGACAGTCCGTGCACCGGTACCTACGGTAAAGGGAACCAGATCCTCAATATTGAACTTGAGTTTCTTGAGGTCGATGTATTTGGAGGCTTGTTCTGCCTCAGCCAGAGTTGTCACTTCTTGCTGCGACCAGGTGTCGTACATGGAGCCGCGAAATACGAATCGTCCGTTATCACTGACAAAGGCCAGCTTTCCGTTCTTGACCGCAGCGATCATCCCGTTGATTGGCATCGGAGCGGTCTGATTGTGCTGGCTGTCAGCCTGGTCGGCTGCTGATACAGTCGCTGCCGTACTTGCCAAGAGGGCAAAAAAGATTCTTCTGAACATGAGGACACCTCTATATCGATGTCCTCAGGCTAGAGTTTTTGACCAAGATCAGGGTTCGAATCTGACCCTATCGCAGGGTCAAAAATAAAGGGCGCCTAGCGCCCTTTATTGCATCACCAGATAACCGGCGGTGAGTCTTCGCCCGAATCGTCGGTTGCGTAGACCACAATTTTCGGTGCTTCTGGGTAGGTCCGTTTGGAAATTGTGATCATTGAGCCACCCAGGCCCTGAAGCTTGTCATCGACATACCAGTTGTGCCGCGCGATCCTGCCATCAGGATCCACACACTTGGCTACCGCCGTCCAGGTCGAGCCGCCCTCCTTCACCTGCAGCTCGCAGGTAGGCGGCTGATTCTTTTTCACTTCAATATCGACTTTTCCATCCGAGCCCTTGTTCATCTCGGTCTCGATTTCCAGGCCGACCTGGTACTGCCCCTCTGTTGGCAGAGTCGCCCGTGCGTACCGCGATCCACCTGTATCGATTTCTTCCCCGTTCAGCTTGTACTTTAAGCTGGTGATTCGGTCCTTGGGGTGGCCGCCGGCAATCTGCGGCCGAATCATAATTCCCAACGGGGCCCGCGTCGCATTGTTGTCGCCACTCCACAGCAAATTGATTGTCCAGGGTGGCGGTTCTTTGAAGGTCATCAGTCGCTCGACCATCGAGTAGTTACCCCGGGCGTCGTAGACGTGGACTCTAAAGGGGTACACGGCCGGCTCAAGAATGTTGAGCATCCTGAGGACGGAGTTATCGTCCTTCACGACTTGATACCCAGGCATAGCCGGCAGTTCCCAGTCGTAATAAACCCCTTCCACCGCCTTGAACTCGCCGATGTTCCGCACACGCAGCGTCAGATCTGACGGCGCGTACTCTGCGCTGAAGGTCGGCTGAATTGCCCACGCAGGCCAATCGTAGACCCAAAAGGTAATTCGCTGCTCGGTAATACCCTCGCCGCCTCGATCCCGGTAACCGTCAATCCAGGCCCGGTATTTCAGGTACGTTTTTTCATCCGTTACGTCCGCATCAACCGGCGTGTACTTTGCTTCCTGGCCAGGCACGATAGTCGTGCCATCGGGCAGGATGAATTCACCGCCCATGCTCAGGTCCATGTTCGGGTATGGCATCAACATGTTCGCCACCCATGTCGACTCCTTACCAACCTCAGGTCGACGAGGGCCAATAATCTGCACGCGAGGTGGCCGAACCTTCCGAAACGCAACACCGGACCTCAATACCTTCCATACCCTATCATCCTCGACTGGGGCGTCCTTGTAGCGCATCCGCCCATACACGTAGACACGCTGCTCGGTACTACGGCTCTGGACCATCGTGTCCGTACCAGTTGCCCAGGTCTTACCGCGGTCCAAGCTCCATTCAACCTCGATGTTGGAAAGGTCGATGGGCTTGGCGTCGAGCTGCAGGATCCTGAAGCTGGCATCAGCATCCAGGAAGGTGTTTCCTGGTCCTTTCAGATAACCCTTAGGTACGTTGTAGGCGATGACTTCGATCTCGTCGGTCATCGATTTCGCACCAGAGTTTTTGTTTGTGAGTTCTGCACGAATCTTGTATTTGCCCTTCTGTAGCGTCAGCGCAATACGTTGAGTCGTCCTACTCTTGTTTGGCAAATCGACATAAGGACCACCTTCAGTCGACATCTCCCATCGAACCGCCCCTAGGTCCTTTGTCCAGGCCCGATTGGTCACATCCGCAAACAGGGTAATGCGCAGAGGAGCTTCACCTGTCAGACGAAGGGCTCGAATAGAACCGTCGAGCGCAGCACCGTTTAGGATGACGAGGCTCAGGGGCCGCGGGGAAGTACGGGTCACCTTGTATTCGTCTACCGGTGATATCACTCGGGCTTCCGCGTAGATCCGGAGTGTCTTGCCAGCTAACTCCTCGATCGGAATTGCAAACGATGCGTGGCCGCTACCATCAGTCCTCGTCCAAGGCGCCAGTTCGGTCACCGTGTTCCAGGTCGGCTTAAGCACCAGGCGCACTTCCCATTCACCCATTTTGTCCGCCGAGTAGACTTTGGTTCTGTCATAGGCATCCCCCATCGTCACCCCAACCTCGAGGGTGTTGGTCGAAAGGATCTTGTCATTCTCGTTGTCGATGATAGGGACGACGCTTTCGTCAGGAACTGCCAGAACATCAATTTCAGCGCGGGTCGCGATGTCAGGCAGCACCTTGTATGCCACGTCTGTATGCAGCCTTCTCTTTTGCCACAAGGCATCAAACTGGGCCGTGTAGATCCTGCGATAAATTTTGCTGATTGCACCATAGGCCGCTGGCGTGTCTTCTGACTGCTCAACTCCAAGGTTGAGGTTGTGCTTGATCAGAAGCCTCGCATTCACGGATTGGATAATGGCGTCACCGATGTACGCACCTGCCAACGGGGAAGTCAGGAGGGTATCACTGACCTTCGCGCTTGAATCGTAGGTGACTGTGGCCTTTGCTGGCTCGACTGCAGTGAAATTGAACTCGTCCGGGCCGAGATCAATTTTCTTCCCAGACGGCGAGAAAACAGACAGTCTCCAGCTTGATTTGTTGAGGCCGATCATGATGGCCGTACCCTGCAGGTAGGGCTTTTCCCAATTAGGGCGAATTGCCATTCCACCAGGGATATCAGCCCATTCAAGTAGGCACATCGGCTTCGTTGAGTAGGAAGCTGCAGCGCTGATTGCCCGACGCTCAATAATCGTCAGGTCACAGGGTGGGCCGGCTTGCTGCACATACTCAACATCCAGCTCCTCGACTTTGTAGTAGGCGGTTGTGAATGGGTACTTCGGCCCAACTTTCACCGAGCCGAAAGCCGTTTGGAAGGTGGCGTCCGTACTGTAGACACCCAAAAGATTCTTTTCTCCATCGGCTCCAACGATGTACGACGAAACCTCGATCGGATAGGTACCGACGTCAGTTGCAGTGCCTGACATCGCCAGGGTTGAATCACTGGACAGGTCCTTATACTCCGGCAGGCTCTTGGTGAACTCCAGAAGGCACACAGGATTGTCATAGGGGTTGCCGTTGACTGCCGAAGCCTGCCGCACTGTGTTCAAGCACACGGTATTCGACGGCGCAAACTGCGCACGCACGGGCTGTAGGCCAAGGGGGACAGTGCTTGCGGACGTCTTAACCGCCCCCTCCAGTTTCCACACCTCAAAGGGAATTGCATAAGCGGTACCGGTGAGGTCCGCCCTCATGAGAAGTACCCGGCCCTTTCCACTTACAGCATTCTGGATGCCTGCCAAGGCAGAGCCGATACCGTCCGCGGCAACGTAGTCCACGGACAACCTTGTCCCCTGGTTCGGTTCGACTGGCCTCCTGCCGATCTTAAGGCCAACAGAGGAAGTCTTCTCGACGACTGCCACGATGTCAGTGCCCAATGCAGCAATGGCATCTTTGTCCAAGATCAAGAAGCCCGGGCGGCCATCAAGGCGCGGGAAATCTTTGGTGATCGCGGGGGTCGATATTTTAGAGTTGGCGATCTCCTGAACCGGCATTTGGTCGATGACTTCTTCAATGCTCTTGGGCACCAGACGAATAGGTGCAACGACAGACAGTCCATCCTGATCCGTCACCTTTACGGTCATAGAGGTCTCAGTCTTACCGTCCGTTTTGAAATTCAACTCGTCGTTGTTGAACCAGGCGAAGCCATGACCTGGTTGTGCCTGAACCTCAATGGTGTGAGAGCCCCAGAGGTTCTCATCAAGCGCAGTGAGCCGCTGCTTGCCACCAATGCCCTCATAGAAATACAGGACGTCAGGCTTAGCACCTGTTGGAGGCGTGTTCTTGCGAAGCACGGCCACCTTGGCAACGCTTTCGACGTAAAGGCCCTGGGAGTCGACGACACGAAACACGAAAGCATCATTGCCGGTGTATTTTGCAAGCGGTGTGTAGACGTATCCATTTGCCCCCACCACCACTGTCCCATGCTCAGGTTGAGCTACGACTTCATAGGTAAAGTGATCCCAGGCATTAGGGTCGAAGACAGTAGGAGCGGTCTCTGCCGAAGGCGTGTTTTCAGACGTCGAGATCGTTAGGCTCGCTGTCTCCGGCTGCAGATTGTTCTTGTAGACGTTGAGCGCAATCGTGCCTTGTACAATCAGCCCACCAAGGTCTTTGGCTTCCACGGTAACTGTGTCGTCACCGATGAAGTCCTTGGCCGGCGTGAAGACCAGGCGATTATTTTCAAGTACTACAACCCCGTTCGCCGGCTGGCCCTTAATGGTCAACTGGTGCTTGCCGGCGTCGTACCCGTTCTTGTCAGTGACGACTGGGTAGTATGGGGCGCTTGTCGTGTTCTCCCGGATAGAGATAGTGCCGGAAACCGCTTCAGGTGCGACGTTGGACTGCCGCACATTCACATATGCCATCCCCCCAACCCTCTCCCCCGCTGCATCGAAGGCCGAGATAGCAAAACGGTCCACTCCCACCCAGTTCGGGTAAGGGGTGTAGACGATTTTGCCATTAGCGACGGCCGCAGTGCCGCCTATCGGATTAGAGTCGACCTTATATGTGAAGGTATCTGCAGGGTTCGGATCGACAACGACCGGTACGCCACTTACTGGTGTGGACTCTAGAGTGTCTAGGTACAACTCCACTGAGGTGGGTGAGTAGTTCTTGGGCTGAACGCTCACTGTGGCCAGGCCGACTACCTCTGCACCAGCGGGATCCCTTGCGATAAAACTGAAGGTCAGGCTGCCGCTTACTCCGTACGGGGCACGGTAAACGATCCTGTTGTTGACAACTTCCGCAACGCCGGTCATGGCTTGAATCGGAATGCTGAAGGTGTGTAGACCCGCATCATAGAGGTTTTTGTCTACTACAGTTGGGACTGCCGGCGCAGAAGCCTCGCCCTCATTTACGCTGATCGCCACTGCGGCAGACGTCGGGGCGTAGTTGGTTTTTAGCACCTCAACTGTGCCTTGACTCACCTCCGACTCCAACCCCCCAGCGTCCTGGACCTTGTAGGTGAACGTGGCAGTGCCAATGAAACCTTGAACCGGCGTGAATGTGACTTTCAAACCATCGACACTTATGACGCCGGCGGACGGGTCAGGTTGCTGAACGATGATCACCGTGTGGCTATCCGGCGTATCAGGATCAGTGGCAATCACTTGGTCAGCCTGAACAACAAACGAAACAGCTTTAGGTGCCGATGCCAGACCACCTGGATCTGTTGCAACCACGTAGGCGGTCGCCTTTCCGACAAAGCTGGCCGTAGGCGTATAGGTCAGTCTGTTGCCCGAGATAGCGAGCGTCCCAGCTGCCGCAGGAACCGTTTGAGCGATCGAAAAACTGAGCGGCGTATCGTGGTTTGGATCAGTAGCGGTAAGCTCCAATGAAACGGGCGTCGCAATCGCCGTCGTGGCATGGGCGCTGTCGACAACCGGCGGCTTAGCCACGGGTAGGACTTTGATGGTCAACACCCCTGGGATCGACTCCAATCCGAATGTGTCCTTGGCGGTGTAGGAGATGGACCTAGTGCCGACGAAGCTTGGGTTAAGCGCTACAGTCAGCTTCGAACCCGCAAAGGTAAAGGTCCCAAATACAGGATCCTGTGAGGACGTCGAAGCGAGGCTGTAGCCATCGCCTGCGTCGGGGTCGGTAACAGAGGGGGTAAATGTTGATGTGTCACCCTGATTCAGAGTCAGGGTCCTACTTTCCACCACAGGGGGATCAGGGACCGGTAGCACTGTGATGCCAACCTTGGCCGGCAACGATGCACCGCTGTCAGCATCAACGACTACAACAAAGCACTCTGTAACACCGTTCCAGTCCTTGGCCGGGGTAAAGACAACTTCATCGCCCTCAATGCCGCAGCCGCCCATAGATGGGGGCGGCTGCTTATCAATCAAGAACCTGTATGGAGCTTTACCATCCGGGTCCGAGAATAGGATTTTGGCTCGGCCTTCAGTGTCTTCGTTTGCCACCATGGCGATCGGAGCAACCACCGGCGCATCGTTTTCCGGCTGGACGATAACCTTGACGGTCGCAACCGGACTTTTGGCGCCTGCGCCGTCCACGGCAGAGATCTGGATCGTGTCCTCCCCGTACCAATCGTTGTCTGGGACAATTTTCAACGAGTGCAGATCAGGTTCAACAGTAGCTTTTACGTTTGTTCCCTGGGCCTCAACCACCAGGTGGTAGATGTCTACGCGGTCGGGGTCTTGAACGACAGGTACATACACAAAAGGCTTGTCTTCAACCCCGATCGCGGGATGAGCAATGACCACTGGGGGATCGTTGACCAAACTGGTAACAACACGAACGGTAGCCTCATTGGAGTAGTTGCCCTTGGTGTCCTTGCCGCGGTATCTGAAGGAGGCAATACCGCTCCAATGTGGAAAGGGCTTGAACGTCACCGTCGCCCCATTCAGCAGGAACTGGCCAATGGTTTCAGCAGGCATATCCAGGAGCTCGAAGGACTCGGCCTGCACTCCATCACCGGAAAGAGTAAGAAGGATCTCCAGGGTTTCATCTTCGTTATTCAAAACTTCCATATCTTCAGCGAGAGGAAGATTCTTTTTTTCCTCGACTATAGTCTCGGCAATCGCTTTGCCGACGCTGATGACTAGGGGTCCAGTGAATCCAGCGGGCAAGGTGGCCACACCTTTACAACTGAACTCCTCCTTGGTCCTAACACCTTCACACTTCCCGATAGCTGCGCCTTTGGGCGTACCCACGGTGATCGGTAGACTGTAGGAACCGGTGGTGGCACACCCCGCGCGACTCAGCGTGTAATTCACGTCGAGTGTTTCGCCAACCACAGAGACCACTGGATTGATCGTCAGCGCATCACCGCTCTCGACGCACTGTGAAGCCGCGAAAACCTGTGTCGCGAAGACCGCCGACACCAACGTCATCGAAAAAAGGCCTGTCGATTTTGTCCAGTTCACATTGAGTTTCCCGATCCTGGTGTGAAAGCCAAAAAGCCGGCGATGGCCGGCTTTGCTCCTGCGCGTTACTTACATGATGGAGTGAGCGACCGGGAGGGTGGCCGTCATGATCGACTCGATGATGGTTGGCGTGTTGTAGAGACCAACACCGCCACCGACGCCGGTGGCGAACGACATGATCGATTGGCGCACGATGCCGGATACGATGCCCACGAGTACCATCGAGCCCGCGACGACCCGGCCCAGGGTGCCTTGCATCCAGTCGGTCAGGGTTACCCAGATCGAGTCGAAACTGTCACCGCCGGTGCCGGCGAAGGCATTGCTTACTGCGAAGGTGAGCATCAGGGCTACACCGAATTTGATCGATTCCTTGGTGCGGCGAACTTGGTTTGGGGTCATGCTCATATGCATGGGTTTTACTCCTTGATGGTGCTGGTTGGGGTACGCTTAATTTGCGGGTGAAGCGGGGGTTTTCCTCGATTCAAGCGGGCGAATCGAGGGGGTTGGCTTTGCCGCAGGGGTGCCGATTTCCCAACGGCGTGGTTCGATCTCCGTGTAAATGAATCCCGGGACGTTCAGGTCGCCAACGTCCGACTCCCAAGGGGCTACCCAGACACGCATGACAGTGGCTTGGGAACGGATGGGAATCGGATTGCGAGCAGGCTTAGGCACCACGTAACGCTCACCTGCAGCGATGTGGGGCTGGACAGCTGGAAGAACCTCATCCATTGATTTCCCCTCCTTCATCGCTTTGTCCCTGGCGGCCTGGCGCGTCTCTACTTCCTGGCGGAAATTCTCGTTGTCGGTCAGTTGGTACACATCACGTGCCGACATACAGGTCACACCGTCTGGCATCCCTTTGCAGGAATATTCGGACTCGCCGATTTGCAGGAACGAGCAGCCGGTGACGCCCGACGCTAACGCTGCCAGGGCCAGAATTCGGAATGCATTCACAGCTGAAATCGAGTTCATGTTCGTAGTATCCAAACTTGTAATTGGGTGCAGGGGCGAATCCGCCCCTGTTGAGGGTCAGCGACGAGGAGCCTTGGTCATAAGCTTCAGCTGTACGCCTTTCTTGACCACGAAATCGACTTCGCGGGCAGCATCCACCTCGATTACCGGGTAGAGGTTCTCGGCCATTTCCAGGTAGAAGTCGGCGATGCGCTCCAGTGCCTTGCCGGTGCCGCCGATTGCAGCACCTTGCAGTGCTTCTGAGTTGAAGGCTTGTTGGTAGACCGGATCAACTACCCCTCTCTGGCCGCTACCGGAGCCGGAACCGGAACCGGTGATGTTGATGCTCGGTACCTGGCGAACACTGAAGGCCTCGCTCACGCCCTGCATGAAACCAGCCGCAAGAGACCGCGCCAGGATCGCGCCCTGCTTCGAAATCAACCGACCACGGACGCCTGCTTTGCCATCCTCGCCCGACGCATATGCGTCCAGGCCCGTCTCGATAACGCCCCCGTCATCCCGGACACACGAGATGGTCTCAGCGCGCATGTAGGCCCGCTCAGAGGACATGTCGCCAAAGGCGCTGGCGATCAGGAAGCACTCACGCACATCCGCCCTGAAGCGGTTGGGCAGTACGGCCTCTTTCTTGATCCTCAGCAAAACCGGGAACGGGTCTTGTCGCGCCTTGGAGCCAGTCGGCGCGTCCAGACCGGTGATCAAGGCTCCCGACATGATCGAACCCGCCGGTAAGTAAACCTCCTCCTCTTTCTGATTTTTGGGGTCGTCTTCCTTCGGCTCTTCATTCCCGATGGAACGGATCGTCAGCTTCTCCTCCTTCTTCGCGGCCTGACCAGGCTTCACTGGGTCTTGAGCCGGGGCCGGGGCATTTGCGAAAAAGGCAGCCTGGTTCTTGTTCGGATCATTAGCGACAGCGTTGAACTTGGCGGCCGACACCTGTTCACTCTGCAGGCGGGCCTCCTTCTCCTTGAGCTCAGCCTCTTTCTCAGGTGGCGGGGCTTTGGCCTGGGCATTCTTAAGCTCCTCGGCAAGACGTTGACTCTCCAGCTGGGCTTTATCGGCCTGCTCCTTTGTTAGAGCGACTTGCCCCTGGATTTCAGAAAGGCCTTTTTGCAGGGTTTTAATCCCCTCCTTGAGCTCCTGCTGATTGGCGTTCTGCTCCATCAGCGTCTTGAGGTTGCGCTGGACCTCATCGATGGACTTTTCCTGGTCTCGCTGTTTCGCGTTGAGCGAATCGATACCCACCGACCGTGGATCTGCGTCAAACAACACCCGGCCGATGGCTTGCTTACCACCCTGCTTTTGCTTTTGATCCCCCCCGATTGAGCTGAGGAAGTAGACAATGCAGAGGAGCACCGAAACCCCGCCAATAATTGCCACCGCTTTTTTGTTCTTCGGACTCAGGCCCGACCACATTGACTTGATCATACCCACCCCTTAGTTCAGCAGGCTCGGCCTGGAAGAGTCTTCTGCAGGGGCGTCACCGACCCGAGTGACGATGTAAATCTCTGTCGCCTGACCTGGTTCAAGCATGTTCCGTGGCCATGCTGCAGCTGCTGCCAGCTGAGGGTGCGTGCACGAGGTCTCATCGAACATGACCGGCACAGAAGACGCGTTACGCGCTACGCCGATCACAGCTTTGAAGTTGTGCCCCATGACAATTTGTGCCCGCGAAAAATCGAAACTAATACCGTCCTGGAAGCAGGCTGGAATCGTGTCTGTGCGGTTCAACTTGCCCATTGAATAGCCCTTGGGAATACCGCCCAAGGCGAGAGCACGCATGATCCCCTTGATGGATTCCATATAGGGCTGGCCCTCCTCCCACTTCTTAGCCTGCCCCGAATAGCGGAACCCACCCTGCCCTGCCGGCACGCCACTTCCGCCGGCACTAGGCAATTGCCCGATGATCAGGTTGGCTTGAATAGGAGGGATCTTTCGCGGCGCCAGTGTGAGGCTGATGGCCACCGACTCATCGTTACTCGGCGTGATGTACATGGCGATCGGAGATGGGTCTTGAGTCGAGATGTAAACGACGTTGCCCTTAACCTCGAAGACGCTCTGCGAAACCGTCTGCACGATTGGCTTCTCAAAGGGAGTGACGATTCGGTTAAGGTGCCCGACTGCCACAGGAACGATGGTATTCACGCCAGGCTGGACGACAACGTCCTCCAGCGAGGAAACCGTCGCCGGCGACTCCCCGCCCCCTGCCGAGGTTTTGGCTACTGATGCTGGAACCTCCTGCAAGTCACCCCCACGGCCGCCGCCAGAAACCTGCATCAAGTCGCCGTCCTTCTTCGCCGCAGGACTGGAAGGCTTTACTGGAGCTGGAGCTGGAGCTGCAGCAGCAGGCGCCGGATGTACTGGTGGGTTTTGTGCAGGTGCTTCTGCAAGGGCCGCCCGCGCAGCCGCCTCGCCATCCTCCATGCCATAGTCGGCAGGGTTTACTGACCGCGGCGAAGCTTCGACAACCATCGTTTCCTTCGATGCACTAGGCATCTGAGGGATCTTAAGCTCACGCGCATGGACCGATTGAACAGCCGCAAACGCAGTGATTATCAGGGCCAGTTTCACTTGTTTACATTTCATTCGTTTGTTCCATTCGCTTGCGTGCTTGGGCTGTTTTCTCTTGTCGGCGAATTACGTCTTCTGTTTTGGGCTTACCTTCATATGTATCGATGTAAGTAAGAACAGGCTTGTAATTTTTAACTTTCAAATCCAGCTCGTAAGTGACGTTCTTCGGAACAGGCTTGCCATTCGGACCGGTCATGAAGGAACGACCAGTCACGTAAAACTTTTTGTTATTTTCACGATCGCGAAGAACATCTTTGGGCTGGAACCGAAGCGTTACGCGGTCCTGACGAATTTGCAGGACCTGAGCTTCGATTTTGTTCACTACATCCTGATAAATATCAGTATCCAGCAACGGCTCGATCGACTTACGAATCACCTTCGAAGACGAAGGTGTAACGTTCCCAAGTCGATCGGCAATATAGAGAGCCCACCCCTCTACGAATTCATCAGAAGCAGATGACTCATCTACCCAGGCACGCTCCGCCAAAGTTGGCGGCTGCATATCGATCACGGTATTTTTGTTCAACCAGCCAACAATGGCTAGCAGGTCGATCGCCAACAAGGCAATGACCATCCCTCGCAGGAATTTGTTTTCCGACACCGTTCCTCGGAACGTACGCTTAAAATTGTCAATCAGCATGGACGCCTCAATGGAACTCACGGATAAATGGGTTAGGGATCGTACGGGACTTCGCACCAGTCAATCCGGTAAACCAATAAATCATGTGCACCATAAAACCATCAGGATGATCATCGCGGTACTTTCGATACCAGCGGGTCAATAAGAACCCGCCGATAGTACAAACCGCCGCGTAACCAGTGAACATCCCAAACACAAGGCCAATGCCAATTGGTGCAACTTCATCAGCCTGCCAGAAGAGCAAATGGGGAGGATCGTCAACATATTGAGGAATGCGAATTGGCTGCATTTAGTTGTTAGCTCCGGAACCTTGAACAATTTTCGTCATGGTTTTCATAACTTCTTCTGGCGTTACCGCACCAGGGAGGATGACCTGTTTGCCAGTTGGGTTATGGCGAACAATTGTCGTCGGGGTCTGCTTTATATCGAGAGCGATTGCTTCTTGAAAATCAGATTTAACTTTTTCGTAGAAGTCTTCGTTGTCCATACACTTAGAAAGTTCGGCCCCATTCAGGCCAATACTTTCGGCGATCACGCTCAACGGCTTTTCAGTACCCGTTCCGTTACCTGGTGTTGAACTGAAGATGGCCCCGGCCATGCGGTAGAACGCATCATTCCCGCCCTGTGCCGCTGCGCACTCTGCCGCGAATGCCTCGCGCCGAGATGCATCGCCGTGGATAGGAACGTGCTTGAAGACAACTGAGATGTTGCCTCTGGAACCGTCTGCCAGTGCTTTGGGGACGGGGAAATACTGCTTGCAGAATGAGCACTCGAAATCCGAGTACTCGATCAGCGTGAATTGCGCGTTAGGGTCGCCATAACGGCGGTCAATCTTTGCCGGCTGGACCTCTCGCTTTTGCGGCCGACCAGGCGTCGAAGAATCTTCTCCACGCAACGCTGCTGCAATACGGCTCTCTTCGATAACCAAGTCGAGCGCATCACGCTTGAATGCCCAGGGCTTGATTTTGGCGAATTGATCATTGACCTGGTTAGAGAGACCCACGGCCTGTTCAACCTTGTGATTAGCCAGGGCGAGGGAAGCCACGGACACCACAAGGGCCAGGGATGAAAGGGTGAGTGCTACGACGATTTTTTTTTCCATGAGATACCTCAGCCATTGAGATCATGGTGAGGTCCACCGCAAGCGTTTTGGGCTGAGTCCGACCCACTCGAAGGGTCAAAATAAAATGCCCCGCAAATCAGGGCATTTTTACAACTGCACATCACAAGCGTTTGGGCAGATTGCCTATCAAAAGCCCGCAGGCGATCGGCAGCATGGTGATGATCACAACAGGGATGATCATTGGCGGAATGGGTACAGGTGCAATGAAGCTCACACACAAACTCGCGACAATGAAGGCGATGATCTTTGAGCTGTACGTGTTGAGAAAGGGTGACGTATGCCGGAACGTGTACCTTTTTATGTTCCAGCTCATGTAACCGCCGAAAATTGACGGGAGAATAATCACTGCCATATAAGGCAACCACATCAAAAGCAATAGTATCCGGTAATACACATGGTATATCACCTTCGAAAGAGCCTCGCCACGGCTTTCAATAAAACTGAACCACACCCTACCCAGGCCCTCCCACGCCTTTGAACGCTCGCGCTCTTCGGGTGTAGGCACGAAAAAGCTCTTCACCATTGAGTTGAGGCCTGAGTCCAAATTCACCTTTGTGTAAAGAGCATTGGTTCTACCAATCAAGTTATCATGCTGCTCTTTACCCATAAGCGCCTCCCCCCAGTCCTGCTCCATAATGATTGCAGTATCGATGAATTGGTTTGGCACCAGGCACACGATCAGAATAATTTCGATAAAAATGAAGACTATGGTTGTCCATAGTCCCTTAGGCATTTTCTCTTCAACATCTGCCACTTCAATCTTCCTTAATGGCTTGCCAGACTCTACCGATAGAAGAACCTTCTGGCATGAGGATCTGTTCGATCCTCAACCGCGCATCGGAGTGGCACTCACTTTTCACAACGCCATCCAGCAAACCCTTGATCTCTAAAACTGTATCCGTCGGCGTTGGCTCTTTAAGGAGAATGGTCGTAAGACCGCTCAAAAATGGGTCGAGAAACGATATCAAGCGCGCCCTGTCACTCTCACCCAGGTACGATTGGTAGGATGCCAAACACCGCCTCAGGAGCTCTACACATTCCGGCGTGGTTGACTCCAACCCGGCCAACTCCAGTGCCTTGGGGACAATATCTACTGCAGTCGGCCAGTCCGCCTCCAGGATATTGAGGATGAGTCGTGCTTTTTCATCCTTGGAAACCATGTTTGTCACTGTTTTAATACGCGATCGCACGATTATGCAGCCTCTTTAACTAGCAGCTTTGCGCGCTCAACTGCTTTATCGTAATTTTTAGGACGGGTCAAAACAGGAATCTTCCCTTTCTCGACTCTTCCGCCGGCAAGAATTGCCAAGAACTCAAGGTTTGGAATCTGTCCAAACAGTTGCGACGGGAACAACTCACCCTCTTCATCCATCAAGCGCTCACCCACATTAAGTGAGTGCATGTGCGGATCATCTTTAGTTGAGTTACCCTGAGTCCTCATGACGTACTTGTAGTATGTCGGCGGGATCATTTTCGCAATATATTCTTGTGTCTCTTGGTCAGTAATACGAAGTGCAATTACATGGTTAACGTTACCCAGCACTTGTCGCGCTTTTGCTGGCGATCCCATCCGAGCCTCAAAGTCCGCAATTGTCTGGGTAGCGACACACAACCGCATGCCCGCACCACGGCCTTTGTTCAGAAGTTGCACAAGCTGGTCGTTTACGGTTTCTGCTGCTTCATCCACGAAGATATTAACCGGCCTGCGCTTCAAGACCTCTGGGTCTTCGAAGTTGTAGCGCTGTCCGGCAACCGCCGCCAAGTCAGCCAGGAAAATAGAGCCAATGGCCGAACCGACCATGTTGTCGGATAGCGAATCCAGACCCATGTAGAGCACTTCAGCGCCCTGGATAACCTTGCTCGAGTCTGTGATGTCACGCTCGTCTTCAGGGTCATCCATGTTCGGAGATAGGATGGGGCCCATGTGTCCGGCAGTCAGCATGTTCAGTACTGGCAGCAGCGAGGCAATCATCTTGCCGAAGTGCGCCTTGTCATGTTCGAACATGGAGAGCAGCCCTTCCAGGTCTGAACTCGGCGCAAGCGGAACGATTTCAGTCCGATACAGCTGCAACAGAGCCTTAGCTCGCATTTCGTCTGTTTGGGCTTTACTCAATGCAAGCCGGGCTAGCACTTCATAATGAGGGTGCACCCTGGATCCATAAGCCGTGATAGCGAGGATCACTAGCGGTGCCAGACCACCTTCGAGCGTGCGTCGGAGTTCAACCAGTGTCGGCAGCGTCCCGCACAACAACTGAGCCTGGATAACGTTGTTGAGAGCCATCTGCGCAAAGGCCTGGAACGGATCCCCGCCCTCGGATTTCATGAGTGCGGCAATGCGCGATGCCACCTCGGTAGCCCGACCGAAGTTTTTGGTTGGCGAGATCCGAACGCTTTTCTCTGGGAATGCTGGGTGGAAGTATTTGAACCGCTCCGGCCGCCCCGAAAGCTCACAAGCCCGCTTGGCGTTCTCCGCAAGTTCTTTATCCCCTTTAGGGTCGATTATGATTACAGCCTCTCCGCGCAAGATGGCCTGGCTGATCAAAATATCGAACTGCCGGGTCTTACCCGAGCCTGTGGTGCCGGCAATCAGCATATGAAGTGAGGAGAGGTCTTCCTTCAACTCAATAGGCCTATCTGGTTGCATCGAGATGCCGTGAATCCATGACGAGCCCATGAAGCCTTCGGGCACCTTGGGCATCAATTTCGTGATGTCGCGCTTGAGCAGTTCAAACACCTGCTGCCCTTCACTCTGCGTCCACCTGAAGCCTGTGCCGAGAAAGAGGCTCCCGCGCTTTGTGAGCATCTGCTCAATTAACTCATCCTGCCCCATCATCACAGCAGGTTTCGCTTTCAGTCCTTGCCTCACCCGGTAGAGATGTACGGCAGCCGGAATGCGCCGCAAGGCAAAGCCACCCATAACAAACATCGATAGATAAAAGGGCTGCGGAGGAAGATCAGTGAGCAGGTGCACGGCGCTCGTCGCCGCCATGCCCAGGACCCAACCGCTCGCCTCAAAGGCCTCAAAGTTAGGCCTCCATGGCATCTCATACGCCCATTCACTCATCGCTTTTAGTCCGCCAATTCAATGACGTGATTGTTCCTGACTAAGAGGTATTGATGGGTGGCTATTAGCGCCCTCTTTAGGGTCGGTTCATCAACTTGGAGAGCATTCGAAAGCTCGCTGAGCTTCCTCGGCGGTATGCTGACAACCCGCCTCCCATTGAGCTCAGACTCCTTGCAGAGCGCCAGTGCAGCTACAGCTATACGTCTAAGGTTTTGCGCCTCAACCTCGTTCCTAGCAGTTGCTAAAGAATGTTGGTACTTACCGTTAGTGAGGTACTCAAACACCTCCCCCAAGTAGCAATTGAGCATGACGCTTTTCGGCGCCTTGCGATTCATGGTCCCGGTGAAGTCATCCCAAAGCCACATAGCCTTCTGCAACCTGGGCAAATCATCAAAGATAAAACCCGGGCCGACGAACTCGAGGTTTGGTTTGAAGCTAACCATCGATACGTTCTTGTCCAGGTGCTCTGCGTACCATCTCAGCGACCTGGTCAGCTCTGGCGTGAGGGCGAGAAACTCCTCGTACTCGGCGGCTCGTTGTGCCGAGCACTCATAGCCATTGAACGGTCCAGAAAGGGCTAAAGATTCTTCTGGCAAGGGCACAATATCGACGGGGGTACGCTGAAGCTGACTTCGAGGCTTCCTTGGCTGACCTACCTTGATTGCTGTGGATGCTGCAGCGTTATCTTTTGAAATGCTGATACCTGGCCCAACCCCAGACTGGGCCACCCTTTGTACCGTTTTGGGTTTGGTCGCCTCTCGAACCGGAGCCTTGCCCCCAAGCTCTGGTTGCGCCACCTGCAGCTGCACCACATCAAACTCAAAGGCAGCTTCCGGTACCGGTTGAGGTGGCGGCAGTTCCATTTTGAGTGGGGCGGCGACAGGCTCGGGCTCGGGCTCGGGCTCGGGCTCGGGCTCGGGCTCGGGCAGCATCACGCTGGAGCTCATTACAGGCAAGTCGAACGCCCCAATCGGGCGTTGCTCCTGATCGAAGCCTTCAGCCCCGTAGAACCCCTCAGGCGCCTGGTCATGGATAATCGGTGGATGGGCCAGACTCACAGCAAAGATAGGCTCCTCGTGCACAGTCTCCGCGCTCACATCCGACGCATACAGCAACCGCTCCATGTCTTTCGGCAAACTGACAGAAATTGGCGATCCGGCCGGCAGATCGCCAAGATGATCAAGTGACACGTCGAGCGTGAGGTCTCCGAACGTAAATTCGTCCATCCCAGCAAGCTCAGCTGGAATGACCATTCGTACGTCGCTCTTTTGAGTCTGCTGCGCCGCGGGATGGACAGGGCGCTCGACCGGAATTGGATTTTCCAGCCCTCGCTCCTGCGGCCCCGTGCTGGAATGCACCGCAGTTGTCCTGGACGCAATCGCAGCATGCTTTTCAGCGGACTCTTTCTCGGCCGGGTGCTGTACCAGGCTTCGATCTGGAATTGCCATCCCCGCCATCTCAAGCACGTCATCATCGATGTCTGCGAAGTTGTAGGCGTACTCAGCATCACGCGCAGAATCAGAATCAGGTCGTGCAGCACCCGACGACACCCTGCCCATGGCCGAGGTGGTGCTGTAGGCAGATTCGATTTCATCTGTCTGTGGCAACGCATCCTGGAAAGGTGCAGGCAGTCCCGACCACTCATCATCCCCAGAGAAACGCTGAGCATCGTGGTCACCAATCGACGGTAAGTCTGCCAATTCGCCTGCAGGTCCGTTGACCGGCTTGTTCTCAGTATTGTGGACAAGCTGCGGAGCGCTTGGCTTCTTATTACCCGGGCTTGGCTGTTTGGCCTTTCCGACAGATTTGGCGGCAACCTCCCGACCTCCGACCTTGATACCGTCGGCGCTGGGCAGATGTGTACCAGTCACCACGATACCAGGCAAAGCTGTTTCAGCTTTTGTTGGGGCTCCTACAATTTTGATCTGCGGAGCTGGTAGCGCCCCCAACGCCACTCTCTCAAGCGTGGCGCTGACCGGCTTTGACCGCTGGTTTGTCTGCGCCGGCGGGGGCGCCCCTGTGGTGGCGGTCGATGGACGCTGTCCTGGTACTGGAACTGGTGATGGCACTGGTGTTGGTGTTGGTGTTGGTGTTGGTGCAGCTGGGGCTGATGCCTTTGGCGGCAGGTTCCCAAACGGGTCGGGGGCCCCTGTAGGAGCAGAGAAATCCGGAACAGCCAAGGATGGTGCACTGAAAATTTCAGAGGCTGGCCTTGGAGCAAAGGTATCAACCGTAGCGCTGTCCAAGGAGAACATTGGCTCCATAGATACAGGAGCGCTTGCGCCGGGAGCCGGGAATGCAACCCCTGAATCGCCCGCCTGCAATGGCAGCCCGCCTTCGCCCGACACACCAATGCCTGCGTTTGAATTTGCCTCGAACCTGAACTCATGCTCCCCCTCACCCACTACACCAGAAATGGACTGTGGAACTGGCTCGAACGGGAATAGCAGGTTGGAGGCCGCCAACCTGACGCACTTCAGCTTGATCGGCTTGCTTCCGCCCTTGCTGAGCACGTCTGGGAACACTGGCCAGTAAATCGACCCATCAGGCGATCGCTCCAGAATATTATGGTCAAGCAGCATCTCACCCAGTGCATCTGCACTGCGTGGCACGGCTTTTACGCCCTTCTGGTACAGCTCCTCAGTGATGTCCTTCACGCCTGCCACCCAGGCGACGTAAATCCCATCACCCAGAATCCAAATCCGACTGCCCGGCTCGTTGGCCAACCAGCTGCCATTGCTCTTGAGGTGGCGCATTGTGTCGACGACCAAAGAGGCAACCGGCACACCGATGCCCATCGCAGATTGACCTGATGCGTCGCCCCCGTACTTTCTAAGATCGGCCGCCACGGAGGTAGAGTCAGCCTTGATCACCAGGCCGGTCAGGATGCTTTTTTCGTCCTGGCACGCTATGGCGTTGATCATTGCCAGGTACAGGTCCTGACCACCCTCCATGAGCCATAGCCGCAAATCTTTGTGCAACAACCGGTCAATCATGGTCGTCGAGAGATGCTTATGGACATCGTGGCGATTGGGGTTCCAGCGGAAAAAGTAGCGGTCAACGTTATTTTCTTCAGCCCACTCAGGGATCGTGTTGGCCACGGGCTGCCAGATCTTGTCCGTGGATGCATCGGTGACCTGCAGGTCGAACAGCGGCTTACCAACGTCATGCAGTAGCGCAGCGAGCACGGCGGCAGCGCTCCATTTATCCCTTCGCTTGATGCGCAAGGCCGGGTACTTATCATGGTCAAAGACAGTGACCTGACAAGCGTTGAGAGCGTGGACTGCCACTTCGAGGGAGTGAGCGAGCAAGCCGCCTGAGCCGCGGTGGTGATGCGCCTGGGACGCCGGGAGCATGTGTGCGAAGCTGGCGAATCCGTCTAGGACAGGCATGATCAGTCGGTTGAATTCGCTGGGTGTTAGTCCAATACCGCTGGAAATTGCTCGTACCTTGGCGGCATGGTTGCTTAGCAGGTACTTCCCCGGAACTCTGGCCGGAAGCCCCTTCAGAAACGGAGGGTACTTGAGCAAGGATTCGTCACCATGCATCAGATGCTTCTGAAGTTCCGGGTCCTCGAGCTCCAGCTCTTGCATTTGGCTAATGGAAAGACTGCCTTTGCCGTCACGCTCAGTGTTTACAGGGGCCGGAGAAATCAACCCCCTTAAAAATTTTAGAAATTGCATTGCAGTCCTCCTCATGCATGCATTTTGTCTACAAGTTGGATGAGGAGAGCCTTAATCCATACCAATTCGCGGGTCGGACTACGCCCACCCTCCCATGCTCTCCCCCACATAATCCCTCTCACACACCACGGGAGGGCGATATGCTCCGGACTAAGGCAATACTGATCGCGGCAGCTGCATTTCTTGCGGCTTGCTCCAGCTCGCACAAACACCAATATGACCATGTGACCGATAACGCCGCGGCCTACGTACCGGTTCGAATCGCCCATGAGTTCTACAGCAGTTGGGGTCATGACGGCCGTGGTGGAGCGGCTCTGAGAAAACCGGCCTATCAGCATGTGATGGGCAGCGAAGACGTGGTTATGACCACTCAGGGGAACTACGCTGAGCTGCGATCTGGGCAGGGCAGCAGTGTTGTGGTCACTGCGCTGAATCACGGCTTGAACAAGGCCATTGACCAGGCCTTGATCATCTCTCCCGCGGCGAGTGCTCCAGCGCCACGGGTTGCAGCACTAAATTCCAGCCAAGATGAGTACGAGCGGGCCTATCGGAAACTTTGCCGGGGTGCTGGAATGGAGATGACCGAGCGAGAGTGGGAAATTGTCGCTCAGGGCGGCCCTAAAGGAATCCCCGCATCCTTGCGAGGTAAATGCTTCCAAGGCAAATGACACCCGGTACCGCACACCGCCCCGAAAGGGGCCCTCTTATCCTGGGATCAACCCGATAAGCCGCCAATAGGCGCGTGAGTCGAAGGTTGCCAACCCGAGCAAGACCCCGGCCAAGGCCCCGATCACCATAACAACTACCAGCAGCTGCTTGATAGGCACCCCCCAGAGCAACTGGCCACTCCACGCCCTTTTCAATCGCTCCGCAAACCTGTGCCAACGCCCGTCAGGGATCAGCAGGTCCAGGGAAGCCATGCGTTTACTGCTGACCGCATCAGCAGTGACCATCTCTTCAATAATCCCGAGGGTTGCTTTGCTGCCCGTAGATTCCTCATGAGCCCTAACCAAGGATCTCAGAGAAACCCTCACCTTGAGTGGTTTCGGATGTTTTACAGCCACTCCTGCGCGTCCCATCAAAGCACCTCACCTGTTGTGTTTCAGGGACCGTAACAAAAATCAACCCCGTAATAGTCTCAATTCGCCACCATTCGGGGGTCCGAAGTGGCCCTTGCATATACAGAATTGACGGTAAGGTTGGCCGAGAACCGAAGAAGCACTTCGATGGCTCCCCGCGCACGCTGAGATGACCGGGACTCGATGAACATCGCTCTCGTGTTCGGCCCAGTGGATTTGATTCCACCTCACGCCGCCTCACATTTACATAAGCGAACTACGACGATGACGGATCTTGAACAGTACGACGAAGACAGCGTAGAGCACGGTGAACAAGCCCAGCTCGCTAATGACTTATCGACCTTTTGCGAAGCAGCTGTCGCAGGAGGTAACAGCGGAAGCGTTGGGGAGACCAACCTCACCTGGTTGGCCTTGGAACTGATCGAGGAACAAGAGGGTTTCAACCTACGTGACTACAGCCGGGAGGACACAATACAACACATCGAACGTTTGGCTGCCGCGTGGTCGCGCAGTGAACAGTTCCAGCCTCTGGAGGTAAAGATTGTCAACGGGCACTGCTACGTCCGTGACGGTCACTGCCGGCTGCGCGCAGCGAAACTGGCGGCAGAACGCGGGGCCCCAATCAAACGGTTGCCGGTCATCGAACTCAAGGGCAGTGATCAGTTGGCCACCGTTCGCATCCTGACTTCGAACGAACAGTTGAAAATCACCATCATCCAACGCGCCAGAGGGTATCAACGTCTGCGTGACTTCGGATTTTCTGATGGCCAGATCGCAGTGTACGTCGGCAGGACCGACACCAGTGTTCGCGAAAGCATACGCTTGCTGCTCTTACCTGAGTCAGTCCAGGAACTGCTTGAAAAGGGGATCATCAAGCCATTCCTTGCCCTGGATCTCTGGCGGAAGTATGGCAGCGCGAGCGAGAAAATCATCCTCGACGCCTATGAGGCTCGCCAGAAGGAGCAGGCGCTTTTACTTGCAACGACACCACCCTCTGCCCAGTCCACAACTGAAAACGCGACCACCCCGAATGGCACTGAGAAGGCTGGTAACGAGCCCGACCAGGCCGCCCCTCCCCAGGCTGAAAACTCTGCTGAACCTGCAGCGCCGGTCCTACCGCCAATCCGACTTACCAGTCGCAACATACAGGCCCCGACGAAGCGCATCGGCAAAAAGCTGATCACGAATATGACTACCACCATGACCGGCATTTCTCGGCACATGCGCGAGTCAGCGGTGATCAACGCCCAATCGGGGAGCGTTTCGGTTCAAATTCCGATCGAAGAGTACGAACGCTTTATCTCGATCTCCAATGAGGTGTCTACGCACCGCGATGATGGCGGTGCACCCGCCGTGGGCGAGGATAAGAGCCAGCTGAATATGAGCCTCGCCAGCTAAACCGGAGTGACGCAAAAGGGGGAGCCAGAAGATACTTCTGACTCCCCCTTTTTCATTGGCAGGTTATCGAACCCTGCGGCCTACCGGGCACATTGCCTTTTTCGAGCAGCCCGCACAGACAGTCTCATTCGGGTGTCTTGGCGCGGCCCGAAGGCCTTCGCAACGCAGCGCCCAATACCTGTTCCATAGCGAAATTATTTGAGCGCTGTTGAGCAGTGCTACAGGTTTGTAAATCGTGCGCGAGGGGCCGGCGATCCGGATGTAACCTGTACCTGAAACGGGTAGATTCCTCCCGAACAACGCCTGTGACTGGCGAGCTAAGATGAAGGCATAAACGCTCAGCTGGATCACGTCCTTCATGTAGACCATCTCCCGCCGCCTGCGCTTGGTGTCCACAGGCACCAGCCAGCCATTAACCAGAAACACCTGATCCCCACGACCGTGCAAAGGCACTGGAATTTCGGTAGCCAGATCGCGTTCGGACAGCACTACCCGACCACCACGCAACGCGTCGGGAAGGTTCTCACTCCATGCACCGATTGCACGATTCATACACTCACCAATTATTTCTTCACACCACTACAGTACCCCCTCTTCTGAAAGTGCAACCCCGCGGGAGCGGCCACCAGCTGAAAAGCTTGCTTATCTGAGAAGCATGAGAATCTGTACAGGTGACAAATGAGACCATGAGGTGATTTATGAGCGGGAGACGCAACGGTCGCCATCCAAAGTCTGTATCGGCTACAGAGCTTTCCAAACTGGGCCAATGCGAATTGATGGTTGCCCTCAACCTGGCAGACGCACCGACCCAAGCGATGAAGGAACTCAGCCGCCAAGGCGAGGTGGAGCATGACCGATTCCATTTGAGGGCTGTCCTCAACGCTGGCACAGCCGACGAGGTCGCTCGGCTGCGCAAGTGACGTCAACAGGGGCGAATCGGCGCCCCTCAGCATTATCCGCAAGGCACTGTTGCACTAGGTTTCCTAGGAACAGAATATCGTGTTCGATCTCGTCATAGTCGAAAGTCCGAAAAAGATAAAAAAGGTGCAAGAGTACCTTGGTGAAAATTACAAAGTTGCCGCGAGCGTTGGGCACTTCCGTGACCTACCCCTTCGGCGAATGGGAGTAGAAGCCCCGAACTTTGTACCTGACTATGAGGTAAATGAAGACAAGAAATCGGTCGTGGCAAACCTGAAGAAGTTGATCAAGCAGGCTCGCATGGTCTACCTGGCCACCGACCTTGACCGAGAAGGTGAAGCGATCGCTTGGCACCTGAGAGAAGTCCTAAAGCCAGCGAAGTACCGCAGAATCAAGTTCAACGCCATCACCAAGAAAGCCCTTACGGAATCCATTTCCAATGCCGGCGACCTCGACATGATGCTGGTGGCTGCTCAGGAAGCCCGGCGCGTCCTTGACCGTATCGTGGGTTACACGGTCTCCCCCCTCCTGACGGAAATATCCGGCGCCGCTGTGAACCTGTCTGCCGGCCGCGTTCAATCGGCCGCATTGCTGCTCCTGGTCGATCGTGAACAAGCCATTGAGCGGTTCGTCTCGGTCGAACACTACAAGCTCAAGGTTGGCTTCCCCTGGCCCGGCAAGCAAGCGGTGTGGCACGCAGAATGGCAGCACCAGACATTACAAACAGCGATGGGTGTTGAGGCCACCGACTTGTTCACGCACGCACCGTACATTGCCAGTTTGGCAGAGGCCATCAAGAACCAACCTGCTTTCATGGTTTACAAGGTTGACCGCCGGGAAGAAGACAGAAAAGCGCCAGCTCCCTTCACGACATCCACCCTCCAGCAAGCTGCAAGCGTGAAGCTTGGAATGGATGTCGACCAGACCATGAAGAAGGCTCAGGCACTCTTCGACGCGGGCCTGATTACTTACCACAGAACAGATAGCCCCAACCTCGACGAGGAGTCGGCGGAAGAAATTCGTGCCTGGCTTACTGGTCAAGGGCACCCAGTGCCAGCGCAACGGAATACATGGGCGTCGAAAGCTGACGCACAGGAAGCACACGAAGCTATCCGGCCCACTGCCGTTGATATCACACCCACCGACTTTGCGCCTGATAGCGACGAGATGAAGCTCTACAAGCTGATCTGGCTTCGCGCTGTAGCAAGTCAAATGGTCCCGGCTCGATATGATGCGACCAAGGCCCTTTTACTTTCTGCCGTCCAGGTGAAGGGCTCGAATCTTCAATTCCTGGCCAAGGGGCGAGTACTACTGAGCCCAGGCTGGATGGCTCTCACCCCAGACGATGCGGTTGAGGATAAGGAAGAGGCAAAGGACGACGAGGACGACAAGTCGCTCCCCGACCTGCAGGAGCAAGCCCGGCTACAGTGCTGCGAGGTGACGCCAATTACAACCGCCACCAAGCCCCCTCCTCGACTGACTGACGCCTCACTGACAAAGCTGCTGGAGTCCATGGGCATTGGAAGGCCCTCTACCTTCGCCTCGATTGTGGCCACGCTGTACAAGCGCGAGTACATCCGCAAGGAAAGCCGGAAGCTCTTTGCGACCCCACTAGGCATGGGCGTGATCTCGATTCTCAGGGGCCGATTCAGCTTCATCAACTACGACTTCACCAAGATGATGGAAGGCGCTCTCGACCAGATCGCCACAGGCAAGGCGTCCTATTTAGCCGTCGTGAGCTATCAGCACCAGATACTCACTGGTGAGGTTGAAAAGATCAAATCCGATCCGGCCATAGCCGCCGTGGTTTCCGAGGAGAAGGCCAAGATGTTTGGCGACCAGGTCAGTTGCCCTATTTGCAACACTGGAGTTCTTCGGCGCCGAACTACATCCTCAGGGGCATTCTGGGGTTGTACCGCGTACCCGGCCTGTACGGCATCCTGCAATGAAACCAAGCCGCGCGGTAAACCGCCTGAACCTGATCTCTCCACCATCCGCACCAAGGACACGACGCCGGACACTGACGGCCCCAAACCGCCGCGGACCCTTTCGGTGGATCGTTGCCCTAAGTGCAAAAAGCACCAGATGTCCTTGAGGACAGGCGCAAAGGGTAAGTTCTGGGGCTGCCTTGGGTATCCGAAGTGTAAGGGCACTGCGCCCTATGAGGGCGTTGATTCCTCGGAAAGTGCACCCCAGGAGGTCTAAATTCGCCCCTGTTTGGGGGATAGATCTAAGTCCCCCTGCACCAGGGCGTCTGGATAATGCTCCGATTGGACAGACGCTCATGGACTTTTTATGTGTATTGACGGCGCAATCGCGGTATCCAGCTACTCATCAGCTGATAAAAGGCTGCCAATTGAGATCGGCATCGCCACCGCTACGAACACATTGAATGTGGTGATCGGGCTTATGCCAGGGATCATTGAGCTTCACCCCGAGGATGAGCTAAGCGCCGGTTTGAGCTCGCTGGAAATGGAAGCCGTCGGCGTTGCGCCGCACCGGGCATGCGAGTTGATCAATGATTTCCTGCTAGGTGGCGTCGTAGGATGCCAAGAGGAACGCGTCAAAGTAGCCTTGCAGCAGCTTTACCACATCGCCGGCTGTGAAATGGAGTTCACCCTCGAGGAACTGGGCGACCTGAATGTTTCGGTGCCCACCCTCGACATGGGAGCGTGCGTCGAGATGGAGGCTCGCCGGCTAGTGTTCATTGCCAAACAAAAAAGTAACGGGGCCACATCAAGTGTTCACCAACGACGACATTCCTCCAGAGGCAAGGGAAAAACTTCAGCGCCTACTGGATCTAACCGCCTCGCTCGAACGAGTCAATTCCAAGGTTCTACACGGCCAACAGCCAACGACTGAAGACTTCGAACTGCTGGGTGAAGGGAGACGGGAATTTGGGGATCTGGTAGCACTCTTCGGGCTCCGTCCCCCTAGCGGATCACGTTCGTAGGGTCACCCTGAAGGGATGACGATCGCTAAACACTCGGTGAACAAATTATGGAAACCCAAGACAGCGCCCCCCCCAATGACTCGTGCTACTGAGCAGCGTAACTTCAACGTCCATCCAGGAATCATCCGGCACCTAATCAAAGAGCAGGCCGGCACTCTCGTAAAAGCAGTTACCGAGCTGGTCATGAACAGCGTTGATGCTGGATCCACCCAAATCGACCTGCATTTCCGCAGTGACGGAACGTTTACCGTGAAGGACGACGGGAAAGGCTTCCGTAGTCGGGATGAAATCGAAAAGTTCTTCGAGACATTCGGGACACCCCATACCGAAGGTGACGCACAATTCGGGCGATTCCGCATTGGCCGGGGCCAAATCATGGCCTTCGCTCATACCACGTGGCGAAGCGGCCAGTTCATCATGGACGTTCGCTTTCTCGATGACGGCGCCCCTCTCGGCTACACCCTCGTGGAGACTGACATCGAGCACGCTGGATGCCTGATCGAAGGTGTGATTACTGACGAGTCAGCACTTAAGGAGCTCCAATCATCAGGACTTCTGAGTGAAAAACACGATGACTGGCATTACTCAGGCCATGATTCTTTCGTCCAATCTACACAATACATAACAATTCCGATTTACTTAGCTGGGAAGCAGCTGAACACCCCGCCGGACTCATGCACCTGGAGTCAAGAAGATGAATTCGGCTACTACTTGTTCGACTCATCATCAGAACTAAAGATCTACAACCAAGGTATTTACGCATTATCTACGAAGCGACGAGAGTTCGGTGTTGGCGGAACTTTCGTCTCTAAAGGTCCTATCAAGCTTAACATGGCACGCAATAGCTGGCTGTATGGGTGTCCCTACCTAGAGAACATGCGAGCTGTTGGGAAAAAGGCTTTCCGTACCTCCATCAGACAGTCAGCCCAGATGAGCGACAGAGACCTTGGAGCGCTGGTCTTCAAGATTGCGAGGCAACATCATTCCATCGAACCCGCAGAAGCCGAAATACTGTGTGATATGCGCTTTATTCTCGACCTTGCAGGCAAGCGCGTATCCCCGCGCGAATTCTTGTCCAACTCCCGCTTCAGCTTGTATGACGGAAGGTCGAGCCTCATAGCTGAACGTGCTGTTACTGAGGGCCGTTTTGCCATTATGGTTCCAAGGATGTTCGACTTGGCAGAACTGGAGTGTAACGAAGATGCAGCGTATGACTTCCTTTGCGTAATTTGTCGGCTATTCGATGTGTTCATAACAGAAAACTGGGATCGACGCTTTATAAAATTTGAAAAAATAAAAAAGAGCTACGCCGGCACTACAAAGTCGGTTCTTGATGCTGATCTTTCACCACGCCAACTTGCAGCTCTTCGTGCTCTCAGGTATGTAGCAACGGACATTTCGCGACTGACCAACGACCCCTCCTCACGGGTCAGGAAAATCTCTGCCGGCCATTCAGATTTCGCCAATGGCTGGACAAATGGGTTCGATTTCATTTGGATCAATGTGACTGCACTGGATGATGCATTTACCAATATTACAGGCTTGGTTTCCCTGGCCGTCCATGAGTTTTGCCACCAGGGTGCTAGCTCTCTCGATGAACACGAGCACGGGCTTGAATTCTACAAGCGGTTCCACGATGCAACGCGGGATACATTGTTTGGTCGGGTCGTGCGTGAGTGCCACCTCAAGTACATGAAGATTCTCCTAAAGAGCGAAATTGATATCAGCCGGCGGGACCGACTCACCGCGCTCGACATGCGCCGGTTAATCGCTAAATCGGATATCGCCAAGGCCCAGGAGGAAATGGCCAGAAAGAAGAAATGGTTGTTGTTAAAGAACCAGCCCACAACGGGGTCTGGTGATAGCGATGAGTGGTAATGATGGGTGAAGCCGACGTAGAACAAAAATCAGTCATAGCTGTCCACCCACGAGCACGTAGGGTGGACTTATACGTCGGAGCGTTTCATTGGATTTCACCCGGGTGTGTCGCCCCCAGGCAAAACCGCTTGAGCACCTGAGGTACACCGCTACTCGCCAGCTGAACATACCCAAATGGTCCTCCACGCAGCCCTTCATCGCCAGCGTGAGAGAGATCGACACCCAGCTTTGCACCCACCCCTACCCAGCCGGTCAGGGGTCCACAAATCGACTCCACCGTGAATACCGAGCCTTCCACAGAGCATGAGGCGCGACAGTAAGAGTCGATGTGCCATTTGCCTCGAACACCTGCAACCACGGCAAAGTGAACCATGGCCCCGACTACTAGCAGATACCCTCGCGCCTCATACCCTGGATACCCAGAGGTATCAATCCCGAAGGACCAGCAACGGCCACTAGCGTCCACAGGCAGGTCCTGGTGCACCAATCCGTGCATGATCCAGTCGTTTGTGTGATCGCACAGGGGCGGGGCCTCATGCGCCCACAAATACGTACACCTTGACTTGAAGTCCGCACGTTTGAACCTGTTATCGAAGGTCGAAATGGCCCACTGTCCAACTCCCTGCATAACCAAGAGCCACCCAAAAAGCAGTACCAGCCCCGCAATGGCCATGACCACAGGAAATGCCGGCGCCAGCATTTGGCACAACATGTAGACAAGCGTGGTCAGGCCAATAATGGTGAACCCTAGCTTCACGCTCTTAGCCAGGCTGACAAGGTGATCCTTCAAAAGCAGTACCTCTTGTTCTGTACAGTTGAATCCAGCGAGCACCGTCCTGTATACCCTCAGTCAAGTCACTCCCAGCAGCCGCCAGGCGCACCAACTGGGCAACAACATCCGCGTTCCCCTCGCCATCGACGTACTGCGCGACCTTTGCCCACTTGGCCGCCTCCTCCAGTGCCTCGACACTCGCAGGATTGGTTGCTATCGCTACAGCTAGGTCAGCCGCGGAGCTGGGTGCCCCACTCTCCGCACCGAATCGCAAAAAGGGCTTCGCCTTCTCTACATCGCGCTCAAAGAGTCCGTTCCCTAACAGGTAGAATCGCCCGACCTTTGCAGCGGCTATAGGGTTACCGCTGCAAGCCATTTGCTTCAGCTCGGCCAGCGCTACGCCGGCGGCATCCAGATCGCCTTGCGAGACGGCATCAGCGATTCCAGCTTCGAGCGAAACCGGATCACTTGCTGTAACGGACATCGAAAGCAGCATCAGAAGGACTGCAAACCGCATGGATGGCACTCGCTGTGAAGTTCTGACGAATATAGGGAGTACCTGTACTGATAGGTCAGCAAATAGCCCCCTGGGCAGGGGCGAACTGATCACGGCTTTAGCGGGGACACAGATTTATCTCGCTCTACCACCTTCTGAAATGGAACCGGGGCCCTGAGCTCCATGGCAACCAGGGTGACAGAGCACACGACTCACTCAGAGCCTGATAATTCGCCCTCTACGGCCGGCTTCAGATCGTGTGCGGCAGACCTTCGTTGACCATCGCTGGGCGATCGCACGCGCCTGAGCAACGCCACGCATGCAGCGGGCAGGACCAAAAGAACTACCAGCCCTGCGACAGCCGTGACCGTGACCAGGGTCACCGCGTAGATGAACCACTCCAGCGCTACCATTCCCCAGTGAGTCGAAGTCGACTGAACTACTGACAAGACAGTGTTCATGCTGCTTGGGAGATGGTCACCCAAGTCCATCGTGGAAAGGAAACTGACTCCCAGCGCTCCTGCCAGAAGGACCAGTCCTCCCCTGAGGGCTAAGCGGATATCAGCCCATGAGGGAATGCAATGCATGGCGATGACAAGAGCTGCCACGCTCCACAGGAAGCCCTGTCCATCAGCAAGGAAGTTACCCACCACCAGGATCCAGGCCCCCGCTACTCCCTCGAGGACTACAGAGCTGCCATTCCCCCAAGTCGACCACGGGGCAAGGGCCTGCGGTGAGGGGAACACGAACTCGAACAAAGCGAAGGCCGCGAACATTGGGGCTACTCCCTGCACTACCAGTCCAACTGCGTGAATGATCGATGCAGGCCGATAGGCAAACTCCACGTATCCGAGTCGGCCACTGGCCGGGTCGGGCGAATAGAGCCGAAGCTTGGTTATTTTCAAACCGAACGCCAAGCACGCTAGCACGTGTCCAAGCTCATGTACGGGGGTACCGAGCAAACCTGTGATCGCATAAAACCGGAATAAGTTGCGCACCAGGGTTCGTACCAACCTGTCGATGATCAGGATGGACAGCGGTGGTATCAGAAAGGCGTAGGCCAGGTACAGTGCGACCTGCCAGTTGGACTCGTTGAACATTCTGGGCTCACAGATATTTGACTAGCTTGATTCTGGGCACTGGTGGCGAGGCGCGGTTGGCTAATCGACCCTGGGTCGGGCACTGGCAAGCACGGCCCCTCATATGGCTCGGTCTCAGCCCATCAGCTTAGGGCGGCTTGGTAGATTGTCCGGATTGAACCTAGGGGATCGGCCGTGGACATTAACTGGACATCGGAACAACTGGTGTTTCTCGACTGCACGGCGCCACTTATCCGGCTCCGCGCGTTTGCAGGCGCATCCAAAACGACGTCTCTGGAAGGCTACTCACGGCGATACCCAAAGCTGCGCTTCCTTTACCTGGCGTACAACAAGTCGATTCGTGATGAGGCAAAGAACCGATTCCCAAGCAATGTCTTCTGCGCAACGACCCACCAGCTCGCATACAGAAGCTACAGAGCGAAGTTCGAACACAAGCTTGAGGGGGCACTTCGCCTGGGAGACATGGCTAAGGTTCTGGAAACGAACGACTGGACCCTTGTACGAGCTGTTGTCGACATGGTCAGCAACTTTCTCTGCAGCCCCCTTGATGTCTTCCATGAGAGCCACATTCCCATCATCAATCGCAAGCCCGGGTCGCAGATGCCGCCGAGCTTCCTAGAGGTCCTCTTCAAGATGGCCGAGGACCTCTGGGCCCGAATGATCGACCCTGAGGACAGCTCTGTACCGATTTTGCACGACGGTTATTTGAAGTTGTATCTACTCAGCAAGCCAGACCTCAGTAGGCAATACGACGTCATCCTTGCGGATGAAGCTCAAGATCTGAACGGTTTGACTCTTGAGCTCATCAAGATGCAGAGCTGCAGGAAAATTTTCGTTGGTGACCGGCACCAAGTGCTCTATCGCTTCAGGGGTGCAGACAACGCGCTCGATGACCCAGAACTTAATGATGCTGTTGACCTGAACCTGACCAGGTCGTTCCGGTTCGGCCCGGCTACTGCCTCCCTGGCCAACATGATCCTGAGCTTCAAGGGCGAAACTCTGAAGGTCGTTGGAGCTGGTGCACGCACCAAAATCAAGACAGCGCTCGACAGTACAGCCAAGCGTCCAGCATTACTTCATAGGACTGTCATGGGGGTCATTACTTCGGCCCTGGACTTCACCGCGGCCGGCCGAAAAGTGTACTGGGTCGGTGGGATTGATGGTTACCAGATCTCGAATATCGAGGACCTCTACTGGTTCAGTGAAGGTCAGTCCCAGAAGGTCAAAAACAAAAGATTGCTCAAGGAGTTCAACGACTGGGATCAGTACTTGGCCATCGCCGAGGAGACGAAAGACCGCGAAATGGTCAGGGCTATCAAAATCATCACTGGATCTGATGACCTTGAGGGCAAACTTCGGCAGATGCGTGCGATGACCGTGAAAGACGAGAGCCTGGCAGACATTACTCTGGCGACGGCACACCGTTCAAAAGGCCTGGAGTGGGACAACGTCGCGCTGATGGACGACTTCCCCGATCCATTAGATCCCCTGATGGACCATGGATCTCGGGAGGACGAGCTAGCGCTTTTGTACGTAGCGACAACCCGTGCCCGTCACCAGTTGGCCGTCAACCAGGTGGTTATCGGCCTGATGCGCGAATGTACCTACAGGCAGAGATTAGCGGCCAGCCAATCACAGGCCTGACCACTCCGATTTCACATCGCCCGGCGTAGCGGCACCAAGTGCTCGGGCGGGGCTCCACAGCGCTTGCACAGCGACTCGTAGCTTGCGCCGTATCCCAGGCTCGACATAGTACAAAGTACTTCGATCGTCGAGTTCAGCGTGGCCAAACAGAGGTCGTGGCTATGTGGGACCAAACGAAAACCGCGGGCCTTCAGTTCTGCCTCGAGCCCGCCCCAACTGGTTGAGGTTTTGGTCAGCACCAACAGCTCGTTTTTTTGCAGATCCGTCAGCTCGCCTTTCAGCGGAGGTAGCGTACGAAGGTTCTCACGTGGATCGCGCTGGAGCGCTGTGACAACGTTCGAAGCCTTCCTCCAAAGCCACAGAAGTGCAACCGCGAGGGCGTACAGACCCCAAATGAACGAGACGGCGATCCCAAAGCCACGTATAGCCTTAGCTGGCCATTGTACCCCGTGATGCAACAGCGCCGTAGGCAGCAGCCCCGCAACGGTGGCGTAGACAATGGCGGCGATTACCAGGTGGAGAAGAACCCGAATCCCCAGACCGAGCACTTGAGGGTTCGACGATGGAGCGTTCTTCATAGCTGAGCTCCAGTTCCCAGGATCGCGATGATGCATTGATGGACCATGAACCTCTCCTAACAAAATGGCCCTCCCAGGTACACCTGAGAGAGCCATACGGACGCCCCGGAATCAGATCTACCGCCCTAATTGCTGTCTTCCGCCAAAGGCTTTTCCTCTTCCACCGCTGCACCATTCTGAGCGCCGAAGCCCAGAACTTTTTCGGTCACCACCGCACCACCGTCGACCTGTTCGCCGCTCTGTTTCTGTTCTTCGGCTTGAGCGTCTGCTCGTTCGCTGACCATCATTCTCTTCATGATGGTGATGAAGGCGCTCGCTGGCTGGGCGCCCTTCACGAACTCCTTCTCCCCGGTGAGGTTGTCGATGACCATCGTTGCGGGCGTACCCGTCGCGCCGATCTTCTCGCCCATCAGCATGTGCTCGTTGATGCGATCTTTGTGTCGTTCGCTAGCCATGCACTCGGTGAACTTGGCCTTGTCCCCTCCCAGGCGTTTTGCGACTTCCGGCAAGTCCTTCACGCCACCACCGTTGCCCGCCGAGAGCTCGAATACTTGGTCGATGAACACCCAGAAGCCCTTGTTACCCTTCTGTTCTGCAAAGCATTCGGAGGCCTTCGCCTCGTCGTGCGCGGCCGGGTTATGGAACTGCAATGGGAGGTGGCGCCACTGCCAATTCACCGCACCGTTCGAACGATCAACAATTTCCTTCATTGTTGGATGGAGGCGTTTGCAGAACGGGCACTCCATGTCAGAAAACTCGACCAGGGTGAAACGCGCTTTCAGATCGCCATAGACCCGGGCGTCGTTTGGCACTTTGTCGACCGCGTTGGGGAACCGGCTGAACTGTGCATTCGCGTAGGCGTCGATCTCCTTCTGCTCACGCTGCTCGAGCACATCGTCGACTGCGGCCGCGACCTTGTCATCGAAGTAGTGGCCACCATGCCAGGCGTTGAATGCAGCGAACCCAGCGACGGTCACTACCTGCGAAAAGAAAACGGAAAGGGCGATCGTCTTCGTGGTCTTGAAGTTGAGCATTGGCTGTTCCTGCTGTGGTATCTAGTGCAAGGAACGATACGCAGCGAGGGAAGTGGTAAGGGGCCAATCAGCCCCTCAAAGTGGCTCGGTTACCGAGAGGCAACCAGTGTAAGTGGACCAACAGCAGGGTGCGCCGGGGCAAAAAGCTGGGCGGCCTGACGCGCGGATTGTTGGGTGGCGATCAGATCACCGCGGCTGGCGAGAACACATGCCTGGAGTGGCCCCATAACCCCACGGCTAAACGCGGAAGAATCTTCGGCTTTGTAACGAGTAACCAACTGAAAGAGGGGCGAAGTCTTCCAGGCCTCACCCGGCAAGCCCTGTGCCTTGGCGCTTATAAGTGACAGTCGTTGATCGATGGATAGAAGGGGCGAGAGGGCGTCCATCAGCTCGATCAACCGGTGACCATAAGCTGCGAGCGTTGCTGCAAGGTTTTTCATCCGCCCCGCGCAGAAGCGGCTTTGCGTCAAATGGCTGTGGTAGATGTAGATCTCATCCCTGGGAAGGCCCTGCCCTTTCCCCTTCGCGTCGAGAATGCCCATCGCACGCTCAGCGGCGCGGAGCTTCTGACGCTCGTCCAGGAACAACTGAAGTACGCAGCGTGCCTCTTTGCGCATCAGCAGAAATTCCGCGTTGAGATCTGAGTATTCTTTCAAATGAATGGTCCCGTGGTCTAGCCGTGAAATTGTCATTATCAACCTCTTGCGAACTGTGCCTGGGCGAGTTTGCCCCTTTGTTGTGGACTGATGGCTACGCGAATTTCGAGCTGTGCGAAGCCATCATGGGGTATGAAGCTATTGGGTCAGTTCGCGCATCGCGCGTGATGTCGTTCGCGCGATTCACGCCGCTCCTGCTCCTCCACGCAAAGCCTGGCGCTGGGGAGCACTAGCAGCCGCTGCAGACCGATTTGAGCCCCTGATTCGCAATACCCGTAGGATTGATCCTGGATCCGGTTCAGCGCCTCTGAAAGTTCAGCAAGAGCCTTCGAGTCCCTATTGATTGAGCTGGTTACTTTTTGCCGCTGCTCTTCAATCGTCGCGGCGTCGCCGGGGTCAGGCACAGTTTCCAAACGCTCAAGCTCAAATCGGCTTTCTCCAATTCGCATCCGCAGTTCACTGATCTGTACATTGATTAGATCTCGGAAGAACTGCAGCTGCACTTCTGACATGTAGTCGTCAGAACTCATCGATAGAAGGTCTTTTTTGTTCACGACATAGGGTCCCAGAGTGATTATTTCTTCACCTGGATGATGCCCCGACTTTCAGATATGCAACCCTCTATCCAGCCCCTAAAGGCGGGCGACCCATAGCAGTAGATGACTGCCAAGGACAGCACCATAGAATCGAGAAGGTAGGAACCGTTGCTATGTGAAGGACCAGGACTGCCTGGCAAGCGAGAAGAATCTTTTGCATGCAGCGCTGAAGTTGGCCGGCAACAAAAAACCGCTTCCAACTCGAAAGCGGTTTGGATTTCTCGGGTTACGGTCAGTAAACAGATGCTGGGCCACGATCCCGGTCTGGCAAGTAGAATGCCGAGTCTTTCGGCAAGTTCTTGGCCAGGGCGGCAGCCAGTTGTTCCGAGGTCACCTCACCGCGGGATTTGAACAACATGGTGTCAATGAGTGCTCCCGACGAAGACCCGTTGGTGGTCTCGTGGCCCACTGGGATAGCTACGATTCGTGCAGGGAAGCCACCGCGATCAAGAGGTGCAAAACCTTCAGCGGCAAGGACGCCCCGTCGGCCGGTGAACACCTTCGCCGCTTTCAGACCTGCAGGCGTATCGATCTTGCCCAGTCGGTACTCAGCGTTAGGCAGCACGTAGGATTTGCTGATCTCTTTCATGGTCTTATTGAACATTGCCTCTACCTTGGCCCCACAACCGGCCACGGCCGCTGCCATGTCCTGGCCTTCAACAGCAGGCATGAAACAGATCACGAACCCGACGGTAACTCGAGGATCGACCTTTGGAGAGCCGCCAACCAAGTTCAACGCCATGCCGGCGCCACCAACGTTACCGCCGATTGCGTTCAAGCCAATGGCTTCCAGATCCTTACCGGTAGAACTGTGAGAGGCAGCGTCGCTGGACATGTAGCGAATGGTTTCTTCCCTGGTCGATTGAATGAGCTGCCCACTGTTGAACGTACCAGGAGGAGCGGCCTTGAGTGAGGGCATACCCAATACAGCGAAGACCTTGTCAGTTGCAGTGGCCGTGCTTGCGAACTTCTGCGGTGCACTATTGGCATGCTTGATCGTCATCTGATCACTTGCCCTGAACTCGTAATCAATCGCCGCTGACTGCGCTGTCCCGACCCCTTCGAATTGCGCCATTTTGGCATTGTCGTACGTTGCGCAACCGCCGAGGGATGCCATTGCCGCAGCGATCAGTGAAAAGCAGATGGATTTCATTCTTGGACCTCTTCTTGGTTTCTAGATATGAGACTACAGGTCTGGTGCAGTGCAAATATGCAAATTGCCGCCCTGTTATGCACATACCCGACCTGGTCCTCATCTACTTGTGTCACGAGGTGGCGGGCCGGTGGTGCCATCGAGCCTCATGGCCAGAACAGCCCTGCTCCTACGGGCAAAAGTAGGCCAAACGAAAAACCCCCGACCCTTGTTGAAAGGACCGGGGGTTCTCCGCGCTGAAGTCGCCTATGGGCTTAATTCAGATTTTTCCAGTTAGAACACGATCCGAGAAGTTGACGCTTGAACTGGGATCGCCAGTTGGGGTGTCAATTTAACCCAGCGGCAGTCATAGACGCCGCCGTTCTGCTGGCATACGGGTGCAGTACTGGCTTCGACCTCTGGTGGAATACGCCCGATTGGACGCATCTCAATACAGCCAGAAAGAACGATGCCAGCCAGAACTAAAAACTGAAAATTTTTCATTGAGAGGCTCCAGAGTAAATCACGAGCCGCTCCCCATGCGGGAAGTGACCCGCAAGGGTTGATCTGATTGCTGTTGAACAGCTGATGGCCAAATGGCCGCAAGCCGCAGTTCAAACTGTGGATTGCTTTAGGAGCTGCAAGCATAAGCGGACCTCATGGCCTGGTCCAGTGCGCTGGCTCGAATCCAAAGGTGGGTTTTGATTACGGCACCGGCCTGTTTCATTTCGCTCTCGACCGTGAGGGATCCATCGCGAAGTAAAACCTCGAAGCCAGTGGCCTGGGCTGTGACCTTGGACTGATCTACAACTGCTGATACGCGCTTGAAGAGATCCTGGCGAAGGGCCGTTATTAGGCCGACTGTCTCAACAGTCCCATACACCCCATGCCCAACATAGAGGCTCATGTCGAAGCGAAGTGCATTGTTGCGATCGGTCCGGTACCGGACTTCAGAGAAGACAACATCGCAGGAAATGCTGCGCCCTCCCCGTGTGTTTACCCTGGGTACAGGTTCCCCACGGTGCACCTTGTGCCTGGCATGAGCCACCTCAAGAACCCCTTTGACCTTGGCAAGAAGGTCAAAGGCTGAGTCCGTGTAGTCAGGCCAATCATTCGGTGTGTTTGGCTGTTGCTCAAGCATCATTTTCTGGGACCCATTCACTGGCAGGTACGGTTAATTGTTCCAATGAAAATGTCCCGCCGACTTTGGCCGAATCGCATATCCACTGGATGAAATATTGAATAGCCTGCAGATGCCCGCCCAGGTTCGAATCGGCTGGCCTATGGGGTGGAATATCACGAGCCGCAGGCCCCGCCAACCTTTCGATCGCAGTCACGGCCAGTGCGGCATGCCTTTCGCCGAGCTCAATTGCCTTGCAGCGAAATACGGGGGCACTAGCTGCGACAAGCGCTGAACCCCCGGCTTCGAGCTCATCCGCTGTGAGATAAAGCGTCGGTACAGCCCATATCAGGATCTCAAGGCCGTGGTAGAACACACCCGTCATCATTTCTACCTCTAAAATATTGGTTGGATGATGACACCAGTCCCAGATATGCAAGCTTGCGCTCGCTCCCTACCGTCCCTGCACGTTGCACATCGATTAAAACGGACAGCAGATAATTACCTTGCTCCACGCGGCTCTTTGGTCAATGCCACCCCTTCTATTTGTTTTGGGTCTCAGCGCTGACTAAGGTATGGCAGCATCTGTCCTCGTGTAGACTAATGCCTTGACGCCACACCTTTACGAAGCTGGAAGCGGACCGCTGCACTTAGAGCCTACTCACGTCTTCCTGTACAAATTCAAGGAGCCTGACTGATGTCCCTGATCAACGAATACCGCGCAACCGAACAAGCAATCAAAGAACTACAACAGCGCCTGGAAGACATGGGCAACAACGATGCCTTGAAGGTTGAAATGAAGTTCGAGGAGGAGCTGCGCGTCTTGATGACGGAGTTCGGGAAAAACCTGGGCGACATCATCGGCCTGCTGGATCCTGACCGGGCTAAGCGCTCGCCTACTGCACGCCCCCCAGCGAAGACCCGACGCGAGCGCGTGGTCAGCGTATATAGCAACCCTCATACTGGTGAAAAAATTGAAACCAAAGGCGGTAACCACAAGCGCCTGAAGGAGTGGAAATCCGAGTACGGCGCCGAGAATGTTGAGGCCTGGCGCCATCCTGCCCAGGTGTAACTCTGATCGTAAAATCAAAACCCTGAGCCAGCTCAGGGTTTTTCGTGCCACCGGATCTGCGTCCTCAAAACAACCCAGCTCTCTTCTTGCCTGTTCTGTTCACCGCTGGCATGATGGCGACTCTTCCACTGATGCTTGTGCATCAGTTCGGCGAAAGCCAAGCTGCTTGCAGCACCTACCCGCGGTTCTCGCCGCACATGGCACCTCCTGAACACCTTCGAGGTCGCTAAAAAGTTTCTTCTTAGCTGTTTGACTCCCCCTGCATAATGCCAGTCGGCTCAAGCAGACAGTCGTATCATCATCCCGGCATCCGGTCGTTTGCTATTGCAATAGCAGGCTCACCGTGCTGGTTTCTATGGTTCCAAAATAAGCAATGCTTCCAGATGGAAGCTCTGCTCCTGCGCCAGCAGGAACTCATTCTAGACGTTCAGAAGGCGGCCACTGCCACAAGTGTGGGAACTGCGCTTCGGCAAGGTTCCAGGTCAAGAAGACGTTGTACTTGATCAGTGAGGTCCGCAGTCGGTGCCTCGGGAAGCAATTGATCCCGCAAAACAACTGCAGCTGCAGATGGTATGAGAGACAGTTACATCAAGTAGGGGTTTCCCGAACGAAAGGACTAGCTCGCCTCCCTCTGCACTGCAGAGACTAATCCAGGCAACTGGCATACCAGGCTAAAGCAAAAACTTCGCGAAAGCGGGGTTGAAAAAAAACCGCTCACAAGGCGGTTTTTTTTCGCCTGCACTTTCTCAACGATCTGCCGGCACTAAGTCATTTGCAGCTGAGGCCAGAAGGCTGCAATACAGCAACCAGCCACAAATGCTAGTCAGCAAAAGAGCAACCCCCAGCGCACTGGTCGAAGCGTCCACCCATCTCGCCGAGGCTTGCAGAAGAACACCGCTCAGCACCAGCAGCCGCATGGGGCTGAGAATGAATTTTTCGCGTCTCGTCAGGTTTGCCTGAATCGCCTTGGCCTTCTCCCAGGTCAATCGACCTGACATCATCGCCGCGACCAGGTAGGGCTCCACCCTACCCCCCATGATGACGAACAGGGGCATTATGCTGAGCTGCTGCTCAACAGCACTGGTGTAGAGGATCACGAGTAAATTCCGCTTTCCCTCATCAAACAGATGGTCTGGTACTTCAAGTCGCGGGAGCGAACCGGACTGCCAAGCCAAGATGTCAGAGCTGAGCATCGCACCAACAGCAATGAGGTTGAGCAGGCCTCCAATTACCAGTGCCAGTGGCGAGGCCAACCGGAAAAACTGGCGCCAAGGTGAACCCGGTCCGATCGCCCGAGCTGTGACCCCACGCCCTTCTAAAACGCCTGTCCGCCACAGGCACATGGCCAAGACGATAAAGACCAAAGGGCTTGCCAGGCTAAAGATGTGAAACGCGGCCTTGCCTAAGGTCAGCAATAGCACTATCGCGATCATCGCCGCAAAAGTGGTCACCACGATGTAGAGGGGAAGTACTCGGAAAAATATGGGGACCGCACCAGCCAGCCATGAAATCCAGCGGGCAATCGTGATATCTGAGGTCAGGTTGTGCTCGATATTTCTCAATATGCGTTCCTTCGAGTCCAGGCGGTATGCTTCGTACTCAGTGTTGCGAGCCTGCCAGGGCTGTGCCGGCCTGTTTACCATCTATCAAACTGTGGGGCAACGACCCCAAGCGCCAACTGGCACACCTCGTAGACGCCTTGCATCTGGGAAATACGTGGGAGGGTGGTATCACAGACTACCTCTCGAGGATTTCAAACGATGGCGCACACCACCACCACCACAGCTCAGCCCTACACCGTCCTTCCTACCACCCCAGCAACGCTCCACCAAAAACTGGGTGCCTACTGCGTCGCCTGGGAGCGAACTGTGCTCAATGCAATGCGCGGGCTTCTCGGACAGGCCTACGAGGGTGGGTCCTATGAAATCCGGCAATACCTCAATGGCGCGATCGCAATGGTGCTCCCAGAGGAAGGGCCTAAGAGCGTCATCGTGCTGGGGCACAATGCGGAAGAAATTACGCTCGAGGCCGCATCGTTTGTCGCGAATCTCATCGCCTTCTCGGCCTGCAATGCCACTGCCTTCGAGAACGATGACGCCGAAGGCAATCAGACCCTGCATGACCTGTACTTCGCTCTGAAGAATGCGGTTTCCGGCCGGTACGACTTTGTTATTGACGCTAACGCGCCGGAGGGCACCCGGCCACTGAACGAAGCGGAGATGGCCAAGGTTCTGGTTGAAGTCAAACCGCACCCCGAATCGGACGCCATCTTGCGATTCATCGACTGAGCTACAAGTTCAACCGCGGTCTCCATCTGCGGCCCCGGATTGGCGCAGACTCGCACCACTGTAATTTGGGCAGTCTGTAGCCTCGAGGTCGTTGAATAGACGAGGCCTTCGATATGGCTATCAAGATAAAAATCGCAACTATGGGCATTTCGGCGCTGCTGGCGCTGGGGTTTGCTGCAGTCATCAGCACCGGCCTGATGGCCGGACAGATTCCTGGCTCGCTTTATGGGTTGAGGGATGACCCCAAGGGGTGTTTGACCAAAATTGATGAGAAGGGACAACCGGCGCAGGAGATGGCGCTTGCTCAGCTTCTCAGCTATCACCACCGGAATGTGATTGACGGGTCCGCTGGCGGTTATTGCTACACCCCCCCCACACGCCCGGCCCGATTTTAGCCGCAAATCTCAACCAGTACCCGGTCGCGCCCGCTCCCGGAGTTTTAACGCCAGGCCTATCCAAGCCCAGCCCTCGCTGGGCGGCGGCAGTCGAAAAGAGCAATTTCACTACTTGGTACCAACTGGAGCACATCGATGAATAACAACGATCCAGCCGCGCTTGTACTGCAAGAGCCGGTGTTCAGTGGCAAAGGCAAGAGCCCTATCGCAGATGCTTACGAGCTGACCAAAGCCGCGCTTGTGGTGTATCAAAATCTGTTGGCCGATTCGTTGGGCAACGAAGCAGACGACTACGAGCTGGCCTGTGCTTCCGTGGTAATGGGCCGGAAGAACGTTGGTATTGCTTTCAGTGTGAAAGACCATTGCGTCTATGTTCTGGTTTCTGATGATGGCCGACCAGATCGGAACTATTTGCCGACTTGGCTGCTGGACATGGCCAAGTGGCTGACAGAATCCTTGCGGACTTTCGTGGTGCCGGATCAGGGGAGCGAATTCACATACTGGGGCGACAGCGAGCGCGGTCGTTTCCTCGTATACAAATTCAAAATGGCCGACTCACCGTCGAACGTTGTGCCCGCAGGCACGGCCCCGAAATAAGCAGGGAAACGCGGCATCACTGACGGGACGGACTGCAGGAAAGCTTACCGTGGCGAGGAGGTTTGTTTATGAATACCAAAGAAAAGACTCAGGCCGTCGCTGAGAAAGCCTGGCGCATGGAGCTTGACCTTGAGGAAAAGCTGGTTGCCGCCGGCCTTGGTTATCCGCTTTCGAAAGAGGAAGCAGTCAAGGCGTACAAGGCAATGCTGGAGCCGAGGACAGACACCCCGGAGAACGCAGACTGCGACTGGTGCTACGGCGTTGGTCACGACTATGAAGGTGATCCATGTGTTGGGTGTTGCTTCCCGACTAAAGCGCAATTGCCCGCAATGAACTCCACCTATCACGACCCCCAAGCGTGAATTAAAACAGTTTTCGCATTCGCGAAACGGAGAGGTAACCCGAAATGGGGAATTTTTTGTTGCACCTGATTCTTAGTTGTGTGGCCGTGGCAGTGGCAGTCGGCACAACACACCTTTTGGGTATTGAGTTGCCAGATACCGTGGCCGGAGCGAAATGGGTTTTCTACATCGGAGTCGTCTTCGTCATTGCCATGCAAATGCACAAGTTGGACATGGAAGAGCGCTAGCCCTGAGTTCAAGGAAATCGCTCAGCTATACCCCAGCCCCGGCGATCGGGGCTGAGGACGTAGAGAAGGGTGCGATGCACACCAGGTAGACGCAGTGCCCAGCCAGCGATCTGGGCAGCGACAAAATCCAGGTTGCCCTTGTGGAGGCTGCCAGGGCCCCAATCGGCGCACAAAAAAAACCGCCAGATCAAAGTGCCGGCGGTTTTTTATTTCTCCTGACCCTGGGCGCGGTCAGCGCCTAGATCGAGTCACAACATGCGCAAAGCGGATCTGAAATCACGTCGACTTTACATCGAAATGCACTCCACGAGCCCCGTAGAGGCTCTGGAACCGTTCAGGGGTTTCTCTGCGATGGCAAAAATCGATGCAATCCACGCACAGACCAAAACCATCGTCCCTGTTGTGCCACTGACGCCCGATGGTGACTCCTCCACAGCAAGAACACAGCATCCGTCGGACAGGTAGTCGAACCATCACCGCGAACTCTTGCTTGCCAGCCGCTCCATAAACGCGAGCTCCTCGGACCAGGCGAACATCCTGCCCAGCGAACAACGCCAAGGCTCCCACATCCGTTTCCACAACAGTATTGAGGATCTTATAGCCGGCCAAGGCTTGTGCCGGAGCTGTGCCGAAATCGCAGATCTTGGCTTCGGTGTCGTTGAGGGATTCGGTTATTTGCATGATTTGCTCCATAGGTAGCTACCGCGGAGCAACCCCTTACGGGGGTAGCCCGCGGGGGTTTTGAGGTGTGCTGGTGACCACCAGCTGGGTTTTCTCGTACCTGGTCAACCAGGTTCGAAGAACTGGGGTGAGTCTACAGCGCTCCAAGAATAATGGATATCAGCCAGGGCCATGGACGCCTGGGCTGACGACCAGGCCAGAGAACACGTAAGTGCGAGGCCCACAACCTCACATCTTAAAACGCGTTGGAAGTGACTGCTGAGCCGGCGCCTGCACCGGGCTTGCCGCATGCTCAGCTTCAGAACGGCACAGCGGCTTATTCGCCTCATTGGTCAAGGCGACCAGCCGCGGGGCTTTCTCCCCCTCCATGACGCTCCACAAGCAGCCGTGGCGGTCCTGCAGTATTGCCCCCTTCCCGATCGGCAAGGCAATCCGCTCAAGCCGGTCGAGCACTGCGGCCTCGGGTACCGGCTCCTTTACAGGGGCCTGGCCGGCGCAGGTCAGAACCGGAAGTGTTGAAAGCACAAGAATGGAGAGCATTTTCATTGCATTGATCCGTTAGGCTATGAGGCACCAGGCCCAGTCGTTTTGGGTTTCGCCTTTCATTTTGAGTTGGACAAGCATCGTCTTCGTCGACGTGATCCACGCAAGCGCGTCTTCTCGAAGCCGTAGCTTTGTTGCTGAGGGCTTCCAGTAAATCTCGTCGATACCCAGCACGATCTTTGTGGCCACCGAAGCGACGAAATCCTCAGGGAAATGGGTCGGGCTTTGCGACGCGCATATCAGACTAATCCCGAACTTTCTCGCCTCTTTGGCAATGGTGTTGATCGGATTGTCAGGATCGTCGTCAGCGTAAATGTGGGCCTCGTCCAGGATGATGATGTCCTGGATATGCTCCTGTGGTCCTCGCTCCACGGCCGCCATGAAGAGCTCCTCGAGCTTGAAGAGGACGAATAGCTTCCGCTCCTCCATGGACAGGGCGTGAATGTTGTACCGCCAGATTGGATTGCGTGGGTCGAACGGTGGCGACGCAGGCTTGAAAATCCCGATCGCGTCGAGATTCTGCAAGCGGTCCACCACGGACTTGAGGACGTCCGTGCTGTCGTACTTCATAAGGGAGATCAGCTCACGCCCGGTCTCAATCGACTCAACGTATGTCGAGAACGCGTCGATCGCCTTCTTCTTCGCCTTGTCCAGGTCAAGTTTCTCGGCCTCCTCTGCAAAGTTGGCCTCACCCTTACGGAGGGCTTGAATCACCTTCTTGCGATAGGACTGGGCCGCGCGGTTTGCAATCTCCAGGTAGGTCACAGCGTCTGCACCAGACCCCAGGAATGACTGCTGAAGGATGTTCTGCGCCATCCGCAACGCGTCTTTGATCGACGGATGGGTCCTGGCCATGAGTTTTGGCGGCCAACGGGTCAAAGCCCCCTCATACTGGTCCTGATTGATGTACCAGGAGTAGAGCGGGCCACCGCTCCAACGCGCGCCCAATGCCTTTGCCTCATCCTTCTCGGCCTTGGGCACGTCGAGAAATAGCCTGTTCTCGTGCCCGTCACTCATCATGACGGCGGTCTCGTCCTGGACGTACCAAGTCGAAGGGTCATCTTGTTTGAACCCATACTGGGCATAGACGTCGGTCAAAATATTGCGCAGCGCAGCCTCTTGCTTTGGGCCCATGCTGCGCATCGTCCTGTTCATGGTGGTCATGAACGCCTGGATTCGCTTTCTCACACCACCGAAGTGCGGATCCGGATTGACCTTCAGTGGGTTGAGGCCCCAGCGGGTTTGCTCGGAAAACCGCACCTCAGATGCGCCTGGTATCTCCAGGTCTCCGTGCACATCGAACATGTGCACTCGTGGGATATTCTCCCCTGCGGTTCTCAGTGCCTGGGAGATCATTTTTCGCAGCGTGAAGGTTTTGCCCGAGCCGGACATGCCGACCAGCAGACTGTGTCCATTCACAAGCTTGGAACTGTCCCAGACGATCGGAACATTGTTCCCCTTTTTTAATTCTTGGGCGTCAAGGCCGAATCGAATCTGCATCTACGAGGTTGCCTTTTCACATTGTGCCTAGCGATGCTAGACGGCTGGTGTAAGCAACTGTAAACACTCGGACGGTCGAGGTGTTCTAGGTTCGCACCTGATCGAGGATCAAACTTCGGCCGCTTCAAAGCACCTGGCAAGGTAGCTGTGTGAAATGCTTGATAACTAAGCCGGCGAGAAGATTCTTCGACCCGTTAGGCAGCACTGACCAGGCGAAGTCCGCGGCTCATGTGTGAAAGACGAATCTGCGATTGTGCGAGGGGCTCGCCAGTGCTCGATGAAAGCCTGACAGCGTCCACAAGGCCAGCACCAGTAATTCGCCGCATGTCATCCGAGGCTTTCATCAAGGCCTCAGCACAGGCCCGCATGAGGTCTCCCAGGACCGCCTCAGAAAGCTTGCAGTCGACGCCGAGGTAGAAGCCTTCCTCGCCATCCGAATCCAGGCAGACCAAGCGCCCGACGCGCCTCAGCCAATCGGAGTAGACAGCCATCGCGGCAAACGAGTGCACATGCAGGTCATTGCCGCTGATACGGTAGAGAATGTTGCACCCACCCTGTTCCAGGGCTTCGATGAACAGCGACTGCAGCTCATCACCAGTCACAGACATCACATCCATCGAAATGGCAGCAGACAACGCTGCCAAGTGTGGCGCGAGATTCAAAAAAGGGGTCATGGAAAAGCTCCGCAAAGGTATGGGCTGACGATACCGCCTAACCCGAAAATGCAACCGACGGACCTTCGAGTGTATATTCGGTCGACTTCATTTCTAACGTCGAAGGCCCACAGCCAGCCCGCTTATTGCGGGATCTCTTGGCTGGCATCGAGCAGAGCTGCGGCTACTACTGAGACCTCTTCCCGGTTCAGCATCGCAGTCTCCCCGCTCGGTACAGCCGTCACCTTTACGTGGTGTTCAACCACGTCGACCTGGAGGGCAACCACGGGCGTAGCACCACCTTTGCTGGCAAGCTCAATCGTCACAGGACCCGAGGAACGCCGGCGGGCACGTACAAGCGCTTCCTCAGGCCCTAAGGTGGTTGGCGAAAGCAGGTATTGCTTGGTGAGCTCGGGCAGTGAGCCGAATGCAAGTTCGTTCACCCCGAAGCGTTGGCGCATTTGCCACCCTTGGACATGTGCTCGGTGCTCAATGAAGGTTTCGTCAACAGCCATCCCAGGAAGCCCTACCAGATCTCTCACTGGTAGCCAGAGCCCTTGTGTGAGGTCGAGCCGGTACACCAGTTGAGGCTCGCGGTGCACCGATGCCGAACGGGTCTTCTCCTTTGGAATTGGCCCACCGGCCTCGTCGTAGCGCTCAGGCCAAATCTGCTCTGGCTTCACCCCCAGGCATTTGGCGACCAGATGCTGCAGGCTATCCAGACGAGTCATCCCCAGGTTATCAAGCGCCGAGCGTCGAATGCCCAAGAACGTCGTAAGAGCTCCCAGCACGAAGCCTCGCTCCCGAAGGGCAGACTTAACCCATACCAAGCGAGCCGGCTCTTCAGTAGGTAGCTCGCTCAGATCAGCCGGGCTCCTGGAGTGTGAATCCAGCTGATCGGCGAAATGACGCTGGATAGGTTCTGCGCCTGGAAGCCCGAAAAGTCCCGGCATCAGCGCTTCAATCTGTGATTGGAGTTCATCAGTCCAGCTTACGTTATAGCGATCCGGGAAAAGGGCCCGCTCGGAGACTCCAAGTGCCTTTGCGATTTCAGCTTGAGCCGCTGGGTAGTTCTTCTTGCCGGCTGAGGCGATACCGGTCACTCCCGAAGCCTTTGAGAGTGAAGAAAGCGTTATGCCTTTCGCAAGCAGGGCTACCTTGATCCCATGCCAACGAATTTCCTGCGGGAACTCGGGGTATAGTTCTTTAGTTGTCATACCAAACACCTCGCGTATTTGGTACGACCCTCTCACGAGGCTCTTAATGTGCAAGACCGGGCTCCACTACGGTGTAATAGCCCACCATTGCGTCCTGCAGGCGGATCGGTGCCCTAGTGTACGATTAAGCACCGTCGTCGTCGCAGGAAAATCGCCCTACCACATTTTGACGATGAAAATCGTTAAACTCCCGCAAAATATGCCTATTAAGGCTTCTTTTTCTTCCAAGCAAAAACAGCGAACCCAATGCAAATGACGGTAATTCCGGTCATAGCACTCGCGTACCAGATCTTACCATCCAGTGATGAGTTAAATGCGTCAGCAGCGGAAATGGCGGCCATCACCAAGAAGGCAAACGGCGATGGAAGCACTCCTCCTTTACCCTTTTTCCACTTGTTATTGCCCCTCGCCTCAGAAAGAAGCTTCCTCGCGGGGCCAATCAACTCCCTAAGGTTTTCGCGACTTCGATGGTCATCTCCTAGAACGTTGTTCGGTAGCTCCTGGAGAGTTGCTGCAATCGACTCCACGAGCTCCCGATCGGCGCTGGCCGCAATGCGGATTCTGGCGAGCCCCTCATGCAGCAGGTGAGCTGCCTGGCCTCGAAGAACCCCAAGCTCAGTTTGACCCGTCAACGCATTATCGATCATGGGTCGGGCAAGCCTGGCAACCGCTTCCTCCCCACCCCACTCGCCCAGGACCTGCTCAACCTGAGCGGGCTCAAAATCTGCACATCGAACGAAATACCCCTCTCGCCGAGCAGCAGTGCACAGGCTAGCGATTGCCGATATAGCGCTCTTGCGGTCTTCTGCAGTTGCGGCGAAATGGTCCTGATCAAGGATGACGACATCCAGCCCTGCTTTCTTGAGGTCGTTGAACAGCGATTGAGTCGACACGTGCATGCTCCAGATATCTTTTCACAAGGATCACACTAGAGCGCCACGCAGCAGCACCCAATCTGACCGTACCACTGGTACCAATTGTCCGATTGCCCCTGCCCACTGACCCTTGCTTAACCATGGGGAAGCTCCCCAGGCACTGGACTACTAATTTCACGGTCGAAAAAAAACCGGCGCCAGGCGCCGGTTTTCTATAACTAAGAACAGTACTGTGGAACCCTAACAGGTATCACAGCGCTACAAGATTGTAGTCATCCAGCACCGTACTTTTATTCTTGCGAATCGTGGCTTGGATTTCTTCGACAGTTGGATTTTTCATCCAGAAGGAGATGGAGAAATCATCTCCCCGAGCTGGATGTATCCATGCATCGATTCGATGCGTGCACCCCTGCTTTTTGTACTTTGCATCCAGCTTGGCAATCTCAGCGTTCTCATTTTGAGTATCCGCATCCAATTCAGCTCGAAGTTCGCGCATGATGCAGCTATAGCACTTCCCGTCCTGATTGGTTTTTACCGAGGCTGGGTCAAAGCACGAACTATCACATGTTTTGCACGCCAGCAACCGCACACCACTAAGCATTTTTTGAACATCGTCAGTGGTTGCGGTGTTAAACGATAAAGGCTTGTTATTCAACGAGCCCGTACTACCATTCTGAAGCTTGACAGTGAGCTGAACACCGTACCCAGGATACATCCAGGAACAGGGGTCGATCGTCGCGGTAAACTCAACACCGTTATATACAGCGGTAAAAGATTGGTCTTTAGAAATTGTCATGGTGTTCTCCACATCAAGTAGAGCACCTGCCCCAAGGGGACAGGTAGCCCCGAGGGTTTACATTTCGTAGGGTTACGCCGGCATAACGAACCCCAAATTGAAGTGCTGCGAGCAGCGTTGGTGGCAGATAAACTGCCCTCGATTAGCCTGGAGCATTCCAAGCTAATAGATAGTGAAAACCCACTAGCACGTGTAGAAGGTGATTAGCGGATCTTAGCCTGGTGGTGAAGCCGTCGACAACACCCAGGAGAGAAAAATCAGATCCAAGTTTGGTCGGCGCAAGCGCGGGGGACGACTTCATCTGCATCCCCACCAGGTGGCGCTGAGATATCCCTCGCAGTCGGCCGGCTCAGCCCACGGAGTCTAGTGCTCTTTCAAGCGGGAGATCGCGTCAGGAACACGCATCTGTCGAACACGTTTACCCCATAGTCAGGTGACGATTCCCACAATGGGAATGGCACCCTCCTACAACTCGATCAGCTGCGTGTCATAGCAATGGTGCACACCGCGCCTTTGCAGAACTTCACTGATCACTCTTTTGCTTGGATTACGCATCCAGAAGACCACTTCGGCTTGTCCGATCTCATGCAGCATCCTAACTTGGACTCGATGCGTCATGCCCACACTCTTGTAGAGGCGGTCGTACCTTACCTCGCGGGACCGGGTAGGGTTGAGGCAACCGGTTACCAGGTCTCGCTTGTTGGGCATCTCTAATCCAAACGCGCATCCAGGACTCTTTACGTTCAACTCACTTGGTGCAGCCTTGTGTGCTGCGCTGACAAGGATGCCGGCAACCCAGAGCCGCGCAAGATGAATCGCACGTTTTGGCCAGCTTACATCAGCCCCACGGGCTGCAGCCCAGCAGTGATCGTGCGAGTCAGTGGGCGGAGCGAATTGCGCGAGGTTATTCACGATAGCATCCTGCTTGTTTTGACTTTCATAGTGCAGTGGATGTCGGCCGGCAACCCTTCCAATCCGGACCCAGTTCTGGGGCGGACCTACGAACCCAACAGGACATCAAGGTCAGGGCCAGGCGCCGCAGATGGCAGACTGGCCCCCTTCACAGGCGAGGCGTACTGGGAAGTTCTACTCACCCCGTTCCACCAGTTGCTCCCAAGCTATGACGGCCGCGGAATAGAACAGGACGAGGCTGGTGCCCAGAAGGACAGAGATGGACGCGACCACAGTCAGCAGATTCAAATTGCTCAAGAGCTCCATACGCCCAGCAATTGCGTAGAAAGCAAGCCCAATCGCCCAGGCCAAAACCGCGATGGTCAAAAGCTTGAGCACGATCAGCAGTCGGGTTCCATTGAGACGATGCGTCAAGTACAAGCCGCAGATGATTAGCAATGCAGCAACCAGGTATTCGATCCATCCTGCCGATAGGTAGTAGGTGCCCCCCTGCCCGCCCCTGATTGCAAGCAGTTGGCTCAGAACATAGAACGATGAGATGCAGATGATTGACTTGACGTACTTCATGACAGAAAACTCTACTCACCCTGGATAGGGGATAGAGTCACCGATAAGGAATGGGTTATGGCGTGAATCAGCCCCTAGTTGTGGCTCAAAAGCAATCGAGCCGCCAGCCAAGGACAGCGATTTACCCCATAGTTAGATTCGTAGGTATTCGGAGGCTCCGGATTGGCCGCCAAAGGCAAATGTGAGGGCAAAAGTGCTGGTTTTACCGGTCTGTACTGATTTTGGGGTAAGCCCACCATCGCGCTGATGGGATCCTTGCCTTTCCTCCACCGACCCTCACCGAATCTTGGGAGATCAGATTGCGCACACCCAGCATGTCGCGGTTCCAGAGAGTGAAAAAGCGCAGATCCCCACCGCAACGAGCGCATCGAGCACCGCCAGTTCTGCGTGCTATGGATCCAGCTCTGAGGCAGTTTTGCAGGCCGAGCCCAGCTTGCAAAACGCCTATTACTGCTTAGCCGCCCCCCACCCATTGAAACCGAAAGATTCTTCTGTGGCGCTGGCGAGCATGGTCAGCCCGCTGTGCAGCTAACCTCGCCGGTTTCCAGCCCAGGTGATTTAAGGGGCAGCTCAACCGACACCGGTTCGGCAATAGCAGCTTTCAGACTCTCACGAACGTAGCCAATCGACTCTGCAGCAGCCCTCGGGTGGTTGAGAAGCCAGTATCCAATCACCGATGAATTAGGCTGAGGATTGTCCCGACATTTAGACCCGCGCAAGAGGATTTCCACGTCTCCACGAAGGCTGTAAACATCGTACCCCTGCTTTTCAACGTCTATCCAGTAACTGGCACTAGCCACCTGAAACATCATATCGAGTACGCGAAGGACCACCCCAGCCAGAGGGTCAGGAGATGCCTTGAGGACGCTCATCAAAGGCCCCAAGGCCCGGAGGCGTTCGATACGGATACGGTTCCCCCAACTGATTGCGCCGGTGGTGCGACCGATCAGTTTGGGCAAAGCCACCTGGTGGAACCCCTTACCGCTGTAGCCAAACCAATCGTCAACCTTTTGCCCGCAGGCCCTGCACAAGGTCGAGCTCGCATAGTTCAAGTCGCTGGCCCGACCTTGCTTGCCACGGTAGTGGAACGTAAATACGTCGGTGTGCCCGCACACCCGCCGAGTTGGTGCGCCGTGATGATTGACGGCCATAGTGCAACCCCTGATTTCGAAATGTGAATCCAGTGTCACCCAAAAATTCAAAGTGCAAGGGGCACCCCTTCGATCCTGCTTACACCTGAAAGAGTGGCTGAACCAAACCATCTGAAATCTGCTGGCGCGGGCCTCATCGAAAGCTAAAACGCCAAAAAAGGTAAGGTCTAGGGCTTGTTCCCCACGGAGTCCGTGTGCGTAAAGCTAAGCGGCCGACTGAAGAAGTAATACCTGGACGGCGAAGCTACACCATTGCCAAGCCGTGGCAGTGAACGCAGATCTTGAAGTCACCCCTTCCCGCCACCTGGACCGGAGCGCGGTTCACCTAGCCGCGGGGTCAAACATTACTGAGCGGAATAACAACAGGAACGCCAAGCATTTAATAAAGCGAAGCCCGCACATGGCGGGCTTTTATATGTTGCTAGATCATGTCCCTATTTAAGCAACACAGTAGCGCGAACAGTGGCTGGGAAGCCCTCATTCGTTTGTATCTTTAACCCACCAACTTTGACGGGGCGGTCATTTACCGGACGGACGACAATCGTAACAGTCACAGGAAGGGACCAGGCACCAGCATCGTCTTGGGCACGATAGGTCAAGGATGTCGAACCATTCCAATCCTGCGCTGGATTAAACGTAAGGGTTGATCCAGAGAGCGTTGCAGTGCCGTGCGAGGAATCCGGAGGGGTAACGATCTGGAAAATAGTTGGAGCTGGCGAATCGATATCGGTGGCTGTCAGGACGACGCTACCCGGCGTATCCTCGTCGATTGTAAGAGATTTTGGTTGAGCGACTGGAGGGTCGTTGACCGGATTCACAATGATCGTAACCGTTGCCGGCTCGGACCAAGCGCCAGAACTATCCTGGGCACGATACGTCAGTGAGGTGCTACCGTTCCAGTCCTTCACGGGGGTAAAAGTCAGCGTCGAGCCGGAGATAGAGGCTGTTCCAGTGGCGGCATTAGGGCCGGCAACAATCTGGAACACGCTGGGCGGCGGAGAGTCGATGTCCGTCGCAGTCAGAACAACACTGCCTGTGGTGTCCTCGTCAATAACGAGGTTCTTCGGCTGAGCTACTGGAGGGTCATTGACCGGATTCACAACGATCGTGACCGTTGCCGGTTCGGACCAGGCGCCAGCGCTATCCTGGGCACGATAGGTCAGTGAGGTGCTACCGTTCCAGTCCTTCGCGGGGGTAAAAGTCAGCGTCGAGCCGGAGATAGAGGCTGTTCCAGTGGCGGCATTAGGGCCGGCAACAATCTGGAACACGCTGGGCGGCGGAGAGTCGATGTCTGTCGCAGTCAGAACCACACTGCCTGTAGTGTCCTCGTCAATAACAAGGTTCTTCCCCTGAGCGACTGGAGCGTCATTGACCGGATTCACAACGATCGTGACCGTTGCCGGCTCGGACCAGGCGCCAGCGCTATCCTGGGCACGATAGGTCAGTGAGGTGCTACCGTTCCAGTCCTTCGCGGGGGTAAAAGTCAGCGTCGAGCCGGAGATAGAGGCTGTTCCAGTGGCGGCATTAGGGCCGGCAACAATCTGGAACACGCTGGGCGGCGGAGAGTCGATGTCCGTCGCAGTCAGAACGACACTGCCTGTAGTGTCCTCGTCAATAACAAGGTTCTTCGGCTGAGCGACTGGAGCGTCATTGACCGGATTCACAACGATTGTGACCGTTGCCGGAGCGGACCATGCGCCTGCGCTATCCTGGGCACCATAGGTTAGCGTGGTGGCGCCGTTCCAGTCCTTCGCGGGCGTGAAAACCAGGGTCGAACCAGAGATGTAAGCGGTCCCATGCGCAGCATTAGGGGCGGAGAAAATCTGGAAAACTGTGGGAGGTGGTGAATCTATGTCGGTGGCCGACAGAACCACACTGCCCGTTGTGTCCTCGTCAACAATGAGGGTTTTAGGTTCGGCCACAGGCGGGTCGTTGACCGGATTTACCGATATTGTGACCGTGGCTGGCGCAGACCAGGCACCAGCGCTGTCTTGCGCTCGATAGGTGAGGGATGTTGTCCCCGACCAGTTTGCCGATGGGGTAAAAAAAAGCGTAGTGCCGGATATATATGCAGATCCAAATGCCGGATTTGGAGGAGTGACAATTTCGAAAACTGTCGGTGGAGGTGAGTCAGAATCGTGAGCAGAAAGCGTAATGCTACCTGTAGTGTCCTCATTTAGACTCATGACCACATCTGACACAGTAGGAGGAGTATTTGAAACTACACAATTTCGATTAAATGTTCCATATTTATAGCTGGTCTGCTTTTCCAAATAGTAGTTAATATCATTTTCGCTCTGCCCTGCCTCCAATAACCTAGCGACTTCTGCGCTTATTGCAGGGCATTGATCCCTATTAGTTTTGTATACTCTGTAACTAAATGAAATTGAGCCTGCATAACCTGCAGGGCAAGCAGATGCACCAGTACATGTATACGGAGAGTCGACACCACTCCCTCCGTCCGCATTGACGTAACTCATGAAAGGCCAGATAAATGTCACCAGCAGGGTGTATCTACAGGCGCTAGCTATCCTTCTCATCACATTCGGCATAGACAACCATCCATTTACACAAAATTGGCTCAGTCTATTTTTCCCGAATGCATTCGATGAAGGTGCTCAATTCAGCCCCTAAACAGGGACAGGATAGCTATTGTTAAACACAGGTGAGACCTCATCCGCCATCCGCGGACGGATTCGTAATCACAAGGGCTCACGGTCATCCGATCACCTTGACCCGCCCGTCGCCTGCCCCACAAGCTGGCCAGCACATGGTTGGAGTAGAGTGACTTGCAGGAGTACGGGTGCAGGCTACAACCGTAGCCACGTGGATCGCATCACCGAACAACGCCATGCCTAAGTCAGAAATGGAAAGCCCCGAATTAACGGGGCTTCGAGTAGGCTGTGCAGATCAGAAGACGTCGATCGGGTAATCGACGAATACGCGCAGCTCGTTGCCGCTAATGTTGTATTCACTCGATTTCTGGGAGACGCGCAGGACAGAGCTCCGCACCTTGACGGACAGGTTTTTAGCCGGGCCACTCTGAACGACGTATTTGACCTGGTTGAAGATCTCACGCTCTGTGCCACCCTCGCTTGTGGAGGTTGTGATGTTGTCGCCACGCACATAAGCGAAGTTGTAGCTCAGGCCTGGGATGCCAACCGCAGAGAAGTCAAATCCGTAGCCCAGTTGCCAGCTGCGCTCGTCTTCGGCGTTGAAGTCCGACCAGTACGAGTTAGCCAGGTAGATCGTGTTACCGCCATCGCCAACCCGCCGCTGGTCGCGCTGGTACCCGCCATAGGCATAACCCAGGTTGCTGTCACCGGTGGAACGCTGATGAGCAACCGTGAAGGTATGTGGACCAGTCGCGAACGTTGCCGCCAAGCTCCAGATCTTGTTGTCGTCGCCGGTCAAGCCATTTTGGCGAACGTAAGAGTCTTCCAGCTTGGTGCGGTAGCCGTTGAAGTCGAATGCCAGCGATTGCTGGTCGTTCAGCGGCAATACATAGTTGGCACCCAGGTACTGCTTTTTGAGTACGTCTTCTACGTCCGAGGCGTACAGCGAGGCCTTGAATTGATCGGTGAACTGGTAGCTGCCACCGAGGACATTGATCGATTTCAGGCCGCCACTGTCGCGACCTTCGGCGCTTTTACGCGACTCAGCAGTGAAGCGTCCACCGTTCAGCTCCAGCCCTTTGATCTCCTTGGAGGTGATCAGAGTGCCAGTGAAGCTTTCTGGGAGAAGACGGCCGTTGTCGTAGCTCAACACCGGGAGACTTGGCATCTGGTCGCCATACTTCAATACGGTGTTAGACACACGGAACTTAATCGCTGCCCCACCTTTAGAAAGGTCATCAGGCGCGTTGCCACTGTCGCCAGGCTTGAAGAAGTCAATGCCTTGAGCACCAACACGACCTTTACCACCATCGAGACGGATGGCGTACAGGCCGAAGGCATCTACACCAACACCGACAGTACCCTGAGTGAAACCCGAGGAGAATGTACCGATGAAGCCCTGCCCCCACTCGGCCTTGTCGGAAGCATCCTTGTAATCGCGATTGATGTAAGCATTTCGCAGCAGCACATTCAGGCTGCTATCTTCAACGAAACCCTTGGACTCTGCTTGATCGTTAGCCAGAGCCTGTGCAGCCCCCATGATCCCCAGCACTAACAGACTTACTCGCGACTTCAACATCTTGTTTTTTTTCCTTTATACGTTTAGAGGCGCGCTGTGGTCGGCTCAGCAATCGAAGCGTGGCATCCGAAAATGAAAAAGCCCTGCTCCAGGACGAGTGTTGCGTTTCACTCAAGCTTCTCAACGGGAGACTTAGCTCAGGTTGATCTTGAAGCCCAAGTAAAGACGACGCGCCCCCTGCACAGGGGAGCGCCGCTTTCCTTTGAGTGACAGCATTACGTCGAGGAGTAGGGCCTTTCGGAAAAAGTCATCGCGCACAGCCACAGGCGTTGAATGGATCCTAAACCTAGGATGCTGTATACGTCAATTTTGAGTAGTTCTCCTCCCGCTGCCGCAACCTGGCTGTGTAGCCCCTGAGGCCGCCATCTCAGTTCGCGCCACAGCAGCCATCCCACCTCCTTCTCCGGCCAGGAAGTCCGGCACCTGCATCACTGTGGGGCTTCTTGTTATACGAGGATTCGGAGATAAAGGTGAACTAGCCCGAGATTTTCCGAATACAAAAAAACCCCTGTATCCTTAGGATGCAGGGGTTTCAATAGTAGCGGGCTTTGACGTTTTACTTACTTACGAAACGCGCACCGTCATTACGACTTTCGGCACGTTTTGGATTCGGGACAAGCTTACCATCCTTCCAAAGGAAGTGAGGAGCTGGCGCTTTGGTACTGTAGCCAAGATCATTTTTTGGGTTGCCGCTTCCATTACCATCAGCATTTGCGCCAGAGGCGATGACGAGAGTAACGATTGCGATTGCGAGCGATTTTTTATTGATAGCCATGAGTGTTGCTCCTTTGAAAATTGATCAGAATTTTGTCTAGTGAAGGCGTCTTTGCCCTGGTCACGAAACTAATCTAACCCCCCTCGCCCTACATGCAACCCCCTAAAAATCAATTTTTTAGAATTTTTTTTCACCCTTGAAAAACCGGACATGACCACCGCAGAACAGCTCGACGCATGGCCATCCCTCCGAAAGGCTGGACCCAATGAATCCCGAACGAATACACCGCGACCGTCAAGGTGAGCGGCCCCACGTTCCGAATTACGTCGGCGAGAGGGGGGAAGAAATCCGCACTCTCCGGGTATGGTTGGGGCTTGCCATTCTTTTTGTGTATCATTCCCGGGGAGCACAAGGAAGGCCTGCACACGCCATGCTTGTGTTTGTAATGATGAGGAAATCAAATGCAGAACCGTCGCTACCCCATATCCATCCAAGGCCATATATTTTCCGTCGAAGAGCAGAAGCGATTTTCATATTCAAGCCTGTTCGGTGCAGGCAGTAATTCTACTGATACGCTTGAAGCCGATTGCCTCTGCAACGCCGGCAAGCAAAGCGGCGGAAAAAAAAGTCCTACAGTCCTTATAAGTCGGCGTATCGATAGGAATGGCTTCTCCATACTCAGATCCCCAAACACAGGGGAAGCCCATAGTATTTTTTGCATATTCAACTCCATTCCAAATATTTACACTGGCCTGCAGGCATACGACTCCAAGGTTGTTGAAGAAACAGAAGATGGGAACATTAAAATAATCCTCAAAAAAAAGTTGTTCCCCCACATAGATAATTCTTACGCAACCAAAACCAGCAGCGACAAACTCATGTGCCTTTCCTTGAGGGCCGTATTAGACCTGATCTGGACCGAGTCAAGGTTGAATCGTTGGTTCCCTAGCCCAAAATGCGAGAGGCGCCTTGGATTGGTGTGTGCGGAGATCTCTAAAGCAGCTTCGAGGATCTACTCCCAGGAAACGCCGCTGAGTCGTAACCTTCTTCTTCATGCGCCTATAGGATCAAACTTAGAGGCTAAAAATTCTGAGATTGTCAACTCCGCATTAACCAATGAGAGTAAGCTGCTAGTCATCGCGCCCCTGAAACCATCACACCTCGTTCGAATAGGGGGGAAGCCGAAGCTTCCTGTTGTTGGAAACTTTGGCTTGAAAGCCATGTTCCTACCTGAGCATGTATGGAACAAAACATTGTCCAGATTCTCTACCGAAATTCAAATCTGGGAAAAAGGCTTCAATGTAATTGCCTTAGCTCGGATCACACCTCAGCAAGATGGCGATTTTAATTTCGCAAAAGTAACCGAAGTAGCATTAATGGCTGTAAGTGAAGCCTGGACGCCTGTGAGTTCGCTCGACGACATCGATCAAGAGGCCTCATTCCGTAGCGAGTCCCAAAGCTATATTAAACCTTTAAAGTATGACTACTTGCCAGGCAATGAAATACCAGCTTTCATCATCGCCTCAGACGATCATTATCGTGTTATCAAAAAGCCTGAAATCGATTGATAACTTTCCTTACCCGCCTATCAGTAGTCAAAGGCGAACGATTCAGTGCCCGGCCGGCCGCCATAACCGAAGCAACCCCAGCAGTTTTTTGACAGCCCCCGGACTGGCTTCGGAGATTACTGGCGGAGGTGTCAGCGACTCTCGGTATGCCGCCAACAGGAGGCTATCCCTTCGCAACATGCGCAGCACAGTCTGATTCGCACCTGGGGTGTCCTGGTTCAGGGAGTAGCCGTAAGTTTCGTTGATAAACAGTGATACAGCAGCGCTTCGAGAGCGCCCGGCCTGACAATTCACAACGATGTCGGCGCCAGTAGCGACCAGGCGCTCGATGGATGCACGCAGACGATCAGCCTTCCGACTCAAAAAATAGTCGCGAAAAAGATGTTCGAACTGATTCCCAAACATCTTGATTTTCTCTTCATCGAAATCGCCATCGACGAAGTGGTGGAATTCAACACTTTCCCAACACTCGCAGTTCACAATCGCTTGGTCATCCTCGCCGTCCGAAATGGACAGCAAATGTGCCGGGCGGGTGGGGATGAACCGTTGAACTTCCAGCTTCGAAATGAATTGGACGGTGGACATATGCGCTCCTTGTATAGGTGCGACGCTGTAGCGCCAAGACAAGAATGATCTCAGGTCTCCAACTGGCCGGGGTCGTAATCCGCCCCAGGCATCAGAAACCCTCCCGCCTTCTGTGAGTGCTTTCCACGCTCGCAAGCGCTGTGGTCGTCTCCATAGGCTCTGCGGCGCCGTGTTGCTGGCGGGCCGGTGAACGGCCCCAGGAACTGTGAGGTTGCACTTGAAGAACTCCGTGGACAATCAGATCCGAAGAAGCGATGAGTCCGGAGTTGATTATGGAATCCAAGCAGCACCAGCCACACCCCGTTGAAGCTGAAGGCAGTGGCGCACTTCAACCCAAGCAGTCCTTTTCGCCCAGCAAACCCAACCAGGTTTTCAGGCGCCTTCCTTTAACCCGACAACCCGGCCTTGGCCGATACAACGCAACGCTCGAAGAGTGGAAGAGAGCCTACCGTCACGCGCGAATGCGGCGTCAGCAGGAACCAGACTCGACATCCAGCGGGATTACCTGGAAGGCTCAGCTCATCATCACCTTCGAGCGCAGCGTCTTTCTGGACCCACTGGAAGTCCCTCTGCGTGATCGGCTGGCCGCAAAAAGACTCATTGATGAAATCGTTGGCGTGTAGATCGCCCAACCGTAACTGACTGTAAAACACCTTCAAGAAGAACCTTCTGGGGTGCTGGGTCCAACTGAAGCTCCCCATGCGCGGGGTCGCTGCACCGTGTTGGATTCGCTATTTAGCTCAAATGCCCCTCCCATGGAGGAGCATCTGTGAGAGCCTTCCATCATTCCTCAACCTGAGAAGAACCATGCCCATCCGACATTGCGTGATTCATCACATCGACAAAAAGCCCGACGGCACCCCTGCGACCCTGCATGCGCGTGAAAGCGTGATCGAACCGAGCCAGGCCATCGACGACCTGCTGGCCGACCTTAACGACAGCTACAACGCCAAACAGGGCAAGGCCTGGGGCATGTTCCACGCCGAGTCGGGCGCCCACCCGCTTAGCGGCTGGCTGAAGAAGTACTTGGACGGCGGCAACAGTTTTATTGCCTTCAGCCGGGTGGCCGTAGAACACCTCCAGACGCTGATGATGGAATCCAACCTTTCGGTCGGCGGCCACGTGCTGTTCGCCCACTATCAGCAAGGCATGACCGACTACCTGGCCATCGCCCTGCTGCACCACAGCGAAGGCGTGGCGGTGAACGCCGAGCTGGACGTGACCCCGTCGCGCCACCTCGACCTGAGCCAGCTGCAACTGGCGGCGCGGATCAACATCTCCGAATGGCGCAACAACGCCAACTCCAAGCAGTACATCTCGTTCATCAAGGGCAAGAACGGCAAGAAGGTCTCGGACTACTTCCGCGACTTCATCGGCTGCCAGGAAGGGGTCGACGGCCCTGGCGAAACCCGCACCCTGCTCAAGGCCTTCACCGATTTCGTCGAGAGCGAGGACCTGCCAGAGGAAGCCGCCCGCGAGAAGACCCAGACCTTGGTCAACTACGCTACCAGCCAGACCCGCGCCGGCGAACCGGTGACCCTGGAGGAACTCTCTGGCCTGATCGACGAAGACCGGCCGAAAGCCTTCTACGACCACATCCGCAACAAGGACTACGGCCTGTCGCCGGAAATCCCGGCAGACAAGCGTACCCTCAACCAATTCCGCCGTTTCACCGGCCGCGCCGAGGGCCTGTCGATCAGCTTCGAGGCCCATCTGCTGGGCTCGAAGGTCGAGTACGACGAGGAAGCCGGGACCCTGATCATCAAGGGCCTGCCAACCCAACTGACCGATCAACTCAAAAGGAAGTAGCCCCAAGCCGCTGTCCTAATATCTCCCGCGGCTGTCGACCACTTTCGTCACGTCATAGCTCACTGCAGTTGGCCTGCAGTGAGCTCTATAACTTGCTGAGCTATCTCAACTTGTCCGCCTCCCAACGCCCCAGGTAGTTGAACATTTGCCCGGCCCGTGGCATTCCAGGCTATTGCCCCTGCCCCCATAAGTCACGCCTTTCGGCGATCGGTCGAGAGGCCTGGCATCGATATCGCTCCCCAATTCGTCCCTTAATTCCCTCCGGATTCAGGGTTGCAGTTCTGGCAACCTCTGTATTCTCAACACCATGAAAGGCAGAATGCCGACACGATAAACCGACTTAGGAATGAGCCTCATGTCTGAAAACGTTGCCATCCTCGACCAAACCGCAATCCCGGCCAGCGAGTTCTCGCTAGATTTCGTCTTCGGATCGATCAAAGGCGCGCTCGAACGTGACATGGGTGCAAAATCCCGCGACCTCTGGATGCCGTTGGTATCTGAAATCGACAAAATCCAGATCATGGACGGACTAAACGTCCGGGTGGATGATGCCGGCCTCCAGGCTCACATTCGTCAGATCGCCGACAGCATGAAGGTGAACGGCTTCAAGAGCTCGAAGCCTCTCGAAGTCTTCATCGTGGAGGACGGTGGGAAATCCATCTGCTATCTCGCCGATGGCCACTGCCGTTTGGCTGCACTTCGTATCGCGCTTGCTGAAGGCGCCCAGATCAAGAACATCCCGATTGTAACCTTGCCCACCAAGGGCATTGGACTGGAAGACATCATCGCCGGTCTCTACACAAGCAACACCGGCAAGACCCTCACCACCTTTGAGACGGCTTTGGTCTGTAAGCGACTTGCCGGCTTCGGTTGGAGCGAAGTTCAGATCGGCGCGAAACTGGGGTTTGGACCTGAGTACATTGCACAGCTTCTGGAGGTGGTCAGCGCACCGGTCACCATCGTCACCATGATCCAGAACGGCGAGTGCTCCGTTGGACTGGCGCTCGACATGCTGCGCAAGCACCGTGGTGGAGCTGTAGACGTGCTCAAGACGGGCTTGGAGAGCGCCCAACGCGCTGGCAAGAAAAGCGTCACCAAAAGCTTCATCGCGGGCGCCAGCCTTGAAAAGGTCGTTAAGAAGCAGGCTAAACCACTCTATGACGCGGCCAAAAAAATTACCGAGGACCCGGGATTCAAAGGCCTGAGCAAAGAAAACCGGGATCTGATGGAAAAACTGCTAGCTGAAATCAGCGACAAAGAGAAAAAAGCCGAAGAAAAAGCCAAGGCGCTGGAGGCGAAAAACGCTGGCAAGGATTCAGATTCGCAAGAGGCCGGGGCGTAACCAACTGGTTCACCCCCACGGCTATCAACGTCGCCCCTTCGGGGGCGGTTGTGCTCCAGGATCCCCCCATCATTCCCCCGCTCTCCTCCGCCCACTCAAAGCGCCCGCCCGTGCCTTGCACGCTGCGGCCACCCCGACCTAGTCCGAACCCCGTGTGAGCTCGACGTTCCGTGCTCCTCGCCCCACTTTGGCAGTGGGGCTCTGCTAAAGGTTCAGGGCCCAGGGCTTCAACGCCCACGAACTACAGACGCTGCCCTTGAAGACGACCGCGGCACCACTCACGAGCCCGCCAGCAGCCTGGTGGGCTTCGCAGATGGGTATCTGCCTCGCCGCCTAGAGGGGCTCAGTTGAGCGCATGCAAAGCCCGTGTCCTACTCGTCGTCATCGAAGTTGTAGCTGCCCGGCGCCAGGTTTTCGAAGCGTGTGTACTTGCCGATGAAGGCCAGGCGGATAAAGCCGATCGGGCCGTTCCGCTGCTTGCCGATGATGATCTCGGCGATGCCCTTGTGCTCGGTCTCGGGGTGATACACCTCGTCACGGTAGACGAACATGATCACGTCGGCGTCCTGCTCGATCGCTCCGGATTCCCGCAAGTCGGAGTTCACCGGGCGCTTGTTGGGCCGTTGTTCCAGGGAGCGGTTGAGCTGGGACAGGGCGACGACCGGGCAGTTGAATTCCTTGGCCAGGGCCTTGAGGGAACGGGAGATCTCGGAAATCTCGTTCGTCCGGTTGTCGCCGCTGGAGCCGGGGATCTGCATCAGTTGCAGGTAGTCGATCATGATCATGGCGATATCGCCGTGCTCGCGGACCAGGCGACGGGTCCGCGCACGCATTTCCGACGGGCTGATGCCGGCGGTATCGTCGATGAACAGCTTGCGGTCGTTGAGCAGGTTGACCGCCGAGGTCAGTCGCGGCCAGTCGTCGTCGTCCAGCTGGCCGGAACGCACCTTGGTCTGGTCGATGCGGCCGAGGGACGAGAGCATACGCATGATCAGCGATTCGCCTGGCATCTCGAGGGAGTACACCAGCACCGCCTTGTCGCTGCGCAGCACGGCGTTTTCCACCAGGTTCATGGCGAAGGTGGTCTTGCCCATGGACGGACGACCGGCGACGATGATCAGGTCGGCCGGCTGCAGGCCGCTAGTCTTCTCGTCGAGGTCGGTGTAGCCGGTGGACAGGCCGGTGATCGCGCTGTCGGAGTTGAACAGCGTGTCGATGCGGTCGATGGCCTTGGTCAGCAGTTCGTTGACGCCCACTGGGCCGCCGGTCTTCGGACGCGCTTCGGCGATCTGGAAGATCTGCCGCTCGGCATCATCGAGGATCTCTTCGGCGTTACGCCCCTGAGGGTTGAAGGCGTTGTCGGCGATGTCATTGCTGATGCCGATCAGCTGGCGCAGCGTGGCCCGCTCGCGAATGATCTGCGCGTAGGCCTTGATGTTGGCCACCGAGGGCGTGTTCTTTGCCAGCTCAGCCAGATAGGCCAGACCGCCGACCTGGGTGGAGACGCCCTCCTTGTCCAGTTGCTCGTGCAGCGTAACTACGTCGAACGGGTGGTTCGCGTCCACCAGTTTGTGGATGGCGCGGAAGATCAGGCGGTGGTCATGCCGGTAGAAGTCGCCGTCGGAGACTTGATCGAGCACCCGCTCCCAGGCGTTGTTGTCCAGCATCAGACCACCGAGCACGGACTGCTCGGCCTCGATGGAGTGAGGCGGCACCTTCAGGGCAGCGGTTTGCAAATCGTATTGTTCTGGGGATGTGTGCTCGTTCATAAGGTTCGAATATCTACACCAGAGGATGGGTGAATTCACCAAACCCGTTGCTGACAACGGATCGATGGAATAAGTGGTATGGCTGTGCCCAATTGCAGACGGTACCGGGACTACAGACCACGAGCGATTGAGCCAATGTGTTTACCCTGGCAGGGGCAAGTCTCAGCGGTGACTGGCCAATACCGACGGCACACCTTGCCAATATTTTGATCCGGTACCCGCGGGGCGGATCAAACCGCAGGCACCGTATGCGTGTTCAAATGTCCCCGTGTTTGGCCGATTCCAGACGGTACCAATGGCTTGCTGTTCGACTACTTCACCCGCGGCCTACGTCGAGGCTTCTTGACCAAATCTACTGTGGCCACCTCTGGCACGTGGACGCGGCCGACACGCGGCGACACTGGCGGGGGCTTGCGCCCCATCTCAAGCTCGGTGAACTGATGGCTGCCAGGCGCAAGGTTCTCGAATCGGCTGAGATGACCAACGAAGGCAAGACGGCAAAAACCGGTCGGGCCCTCGCGCTGCTTGCCGATGATGATTTCCGCCGTACCCTTAAACCTCGATTCGGGGTAATACACCTCATCGCGGTAAACGAACATGATCACGTCGGCGTCCTGCTCGATCGCTCCGGATTCACGCAGATCAGAATTAAGTGGACGCTTGTCAGGTCGGGCCTCCAGGCTCCGATTCAGCTGGGAGAGGGCTACTACTGGGCAGTCGAACTCCTTGGCCAGGGCCTTGAGCGACCGGGATATCTCGGAAATCTCGTTCGTCCTGTTTTTCCCGCTTGCACCAGGTACCCGCATCAGCTGCAAGTAGTCCACCATGATCAAGCCGATGGGCCCGTGAGCCTTGAGAATTCGCCGGGTTTCAGCACGCATGGCCGAAGGGCTCATCCCGGCAGTGTCATCAATGAAGAACCGGTTGGGCTGATTCAGCAGTTCTGCAGCCTTGACTAGCCTTCCCCAGTCCTGATCCTCCAGTCGCCCAGTACTGACCTTGGTCAGGTCAATACCCCCCACCGACGCGATCATCCGGTTTATCAATGTGTTCGCAGGCATCTCCAGCGAGTAAACCACCACCACCTTCTCGGAGTTGAGCACTGCGTGTTCAACTAGGTTCATGGCAAAGGTGGTCTTACCCATCGAAGGGCGGCCGGCGACGATGACGAGATCAGTTGGTCGAAGAGTGTCGAGGACCTTGTCCAGGTCCGCAAACCCCGTGCGCAGACCATCCACCTGGCCTTTTGCTCGCGCTTCGATTTTTTCCCGGGATTTGACCAGGAGCTCTTTCAGGCGAACAGGCCCACCCTCTTTAGGGCGGTCCCCCCCCACCAGAAGGATCTTCCGCTCTGCCTCTTCAACAAGCTCGGAGGCGGACAGACCCTCTGGGTTGAGCGCGTGATCCTGGATGTCGATGCAGGTGGAAATGATCTCGCGACGCTTTGCCATCTCACGGATGGTCTCCGCATAGGACCTGGCATTGACCGAAGAACTGTTGTGCCTAGCGAGCTCCTGGATGTACTCCAGGTCTTCGAACGCGTCCTCGAGGCCCGCTTGGATCAGTTGGTCTTTCACGGTCAGCACGTCGAAAGGACGTTCACGATCGGCCAACTGAGCGATGGTTCGGAAGATGTGCTGGTGTTCGGAGAAGAAAAAGTCACTCTCGGACACCAGATTGGACAAGTCCACCCACCCAGAGTTGTCGCGCAGGAGCTCCCCAAGGAAAGCCTGCTCTGCTTCCATAGAGTACGGAGGCTCACGCAATGCTTCTGGCTGCGTCGCTTCTGGGTGCGTCTCGCTGGGCGCTGTAGTGAGAGGATTGTTCAATGGTACCTGCACTCGTTGTGAGGCAGATAAACTGACCTCGATTTTCCCTTCCCAGGCGGTCAGGACTTCACTGGAAAAGTACGCTGTCCAATGACTGCCGCCAAAAACTATCCGGATTCTGCCACAGATCGCGTAACTGCAAGCGTTACCCTGCCCGCGACCTGATGCCCTGCAAACAGGGTCCAATAGCCGCCCCTTACCTGGAGCCTTGAGGCATCTTCATCGTCAGTATTTTCAATTACTTTCGAGGTGCGTATGACCGAGCCTGTTGAGGTGCTCGAACAACTGGTCCGCGAGATGATCCGCGAGCAACGGAGCAAGCGGCGCTTCAAATACGTCATGTGGCTGGGCGCATTTGCTCTTGTTACGACAACCATGGTGGTCGAACACGTCAACACGGATGACGGTGGACCATCAGGAATCACCGCCAGGGTGGATGTTAATGGTCCTATTGCTGAGGGTGAGGCCGCAAACGCCGAAGCGCTGAAGAAGAGCATTGCCCAAGCGTTCGAGGACACGCGCACTAAAGCCGTTGTGCTGAAAATCAACAGCCCAGGCGGCAGCCCCGTACAGGCCGGCTACGTTTACGACGAAATCAAGCGCCAGCGGGTACTGCACGAAGGTACCAAGGTCTATGCCGTCATTACCGATCTGGGGGCCTCTGGCGCTTACTACATCGCCAGCGCTGCAGACGAAATTTATGCCGACAAAGCCAGCCTGGTCGGTTCCATAGGGGTTACGGCCGCAAGCTTCGGCTACGTCGGCGTAATGGAGAAACTGGGGGTTGAGCGCCGCGCGTACACCTCCGGTGAACACAAGGCCTTTTTGGACCCGTTCCAACCCCGCAATGCCGATGAGACGGAATTCTGGGCTGGCGTTCTCAGGACGACCCACGACCAGTTTATTGGGGCCGTCAAAGCGGGGCGTGGTGAACGCCTGAAAACCGAAGGCCACCCTGAACTGTTCTCGGGACTTATCTGGTCTGGTGAACAAGCGCTACAACTCGGCCTGATTGATCGGTTGGGTGACATCGACTACGTGGCCCGGGAGGTTGTAGGCGCCAGCAAAGTCGTCGACTTCTCAACGAAGGACAACCCCTTCGATCGGTTTGCCAAGCGGATCGGCACGTCCGTTGCGCAGCAAATTTCCCTGACGCTGGGCTTCGCTGGCCAATCACTGCGCTAGCACCCACCCCACCGTGTGAAGACGCTTCAAACACCCCACCAAGGCCCGTTGGGGTATTTGAAGCGTTAGGTTTAACTGCCAATGGCGCTGGGGTTGCAGTTCTGATTATGCATGGAAGATGAGGGTCAGAAACGGGCGTACCGCCGTGCACTGACCTGGAAGAGATGCGTAGACATGAGTTCATTCCCCAAAAAATTCCCGACCCTCGACTTTTCAACCCAGTACGGCCTGGCGCTCGACGAATCTGACAACTGGATCATCGTCGACCTGTTCGCTGGCGGCGGAGGTGCATCAACAGGTATGGAGATGGGACTTGGAAGACCCGTCACCCTTTGCGTGAATCACAACCCGGCTGCGATATCCATGCATGCCGCGAACCATGCTCATGCGGACCATCACCAGACGGATGTGTGGGGGGTTGACCCGGTGGAGGCATGCCGTGGTCGCACTGTTGGCTATTTCCACGCATCGCCAGATTGCACTCACCACTCCCAAGCCGCTGGTGGTCAATCCCGCAAGAAAGAGATTCGCGACCTTGGCTGGGTCGTTCTCAAGTGGGCGGGGAAAGTAAAACCGCTGGTCATCAGCATGGAAAACGTGAAGCAGATGCAGTTGTGGTCGCCCCTGGTTGCGAAGCGGTGCCCGCAAACCGGCCGGGTTGTCAAACTGGACGGGACCATTGCCGAGCCTGGAGAGCGCGTGCCACGGCAGGAGCAGTTCCTGGTTCCGGACAAGGGCAAGATCACCGGGAACGCCCTACATCGCCGCAAGCAGCGTCGCAAGTACCAGCGCCATGGCAGCCCGGTATGCCGAACCTGGAACCACTTTGTAGCGAGCCTGCGCAGCCTGGGCTATCACGTGGAATGGCGCGTATCGCGTGCGTGCGATGATGGCGCACCAACCATTCGTGAACGTCTCTTCCTGATGGCGCGTCGTGATGGCCATCCAATTGTTTGGCCCGAACCGTCCCATGCTGCCGAACCGAAGAAGGGTCAACTGCCCTTCCGCACAGCCGCTGAATGCATTGACTGGAGTGACCTGGGTCCGAGTATTTGGGCACGGAAACGCAAACTGGTGAAGTCCACCAATACGCGCCTCGCAGCCGGCATAGAACGGTTTGTCCAAAACGGCCGGCCATTCATTGTACCGGTCACCCACCAAGGCGGCGTGCGCATTCACAGTATCGACGAGCCTATGCGCACGGTCACCGCTGCCAACCGGGGGGAGCTGATGCTTGGCTCTCCGCTGGTGACGCCGTTCATCACTGAACATGCCAACGCAACCCACCAACGCAACATGGCCGCCAACAGCCCGTTGCGCACAATCTGTGCCCAGGTGAAAGGTGGTCACTTTTCGCTGGTTGCCCCGATCATCGTCCAAGCCAACGGCGGCAAGAACACCACCCCGGCACGTAGCGTTCTGTCCCCGTTCAGTACGATCACCAGTGCCGGCAGCCAGCAACAGCTCGCCACAGCCTCGTTGGCAAAGGTCGCGTCGGATCTGGGCCTGCACATCAGCGAGGAGCTATTAGCCTGCGCCATTCGCGTGGCCGATTTCATGCTGGAGCATGGGACCTCACAGCACCAGGGCCGACAGCTCAGCATTGCCGAGAAGCTGGAATTGGTCACCGTCGTGCTGGATGGCATCAAGTACCTGATGGTCGACATCTGCCTCCGCATGCTGAAACCGCGGGAGCTCTATCGTGCCCAGGGCTTCCCCGAGACGTACAACATCGACAAAGGGCCGGAAGGGCGACAACTCACTATCACCGAGCAAACGCACATGGTTGGCAATTCTGTCAGCCCTCTACAAATGGCCCGACTTTCCGCCGCGAATGACCCTTGGAAAGCACGACAGCGGCTAGCGCTTTGTGGCTAGCAAACCGGAGGGCCGGCATTGGCGAGCGTGTTCACTGCTCTGGTGCCGGCCCATCCGCAGCAGTAGCCACGAGCCATACAGTCCCAAAATCACGGACGGTATAAGGCCGGCCCGCACTATCAGACTTCCGATCGAGGAGATGAAGTTTGGATCAAGCATACCCCCAGTTTGAACGCTTCGAGGACCTGCAGAAGCGCGAAGGCTTTCACCCACGACTGGAGTTTCACCCGCAAGGCGAGCGCACCATGGGCGAGGTGCTCTGGCCTTACAAGTTCCTAGACAAGGTCAACTGCGGTATTTCAACCTGCCGCCAACTCCACTATCACGGCTACCTGATCAAGACCAGCGACGGCCTTGAGACAGGCATAGGTGTTGATTGCGGGCGAAAACACTTCGGTTTGAAGTTCACCCGCCAGCGCCAGCGTGTCGACCAGGAGATCGCTCGACAGCGGCGTGTCAGGTCGATCAAGGATCTAATCGAGCAGCTCCCGTCGATGGTCGCCACGCTGACCCAGATCAAAACCGACTACCAGGACCTGCAGGATCAAAAGAAGCGCCTGATGGGGGCTATAGGCCCGGGCATCTACGCAGAGTTGAAGCAACGCGCAGAGAAGGATGGCTCTAAGATCACGCGCAGTGTCCAGCTGACAGGCAAAGATCTGGAGGCCTACTACGCCACTACCAACAAGCTCAGGGGGCGACGGAGCGATGCCCCACATCGAGAAGAACTGGTTGCCACTCTGGAAGGCCTGGCCTTCGTCAAAGCGCGCATCAAGGACCTGCTGATCACGAACCTGCTGGAGCCGCTCCATTCGCTCAGCAAGTGCAAACCTGGAGAGGTAGAGCTGTGGAAAGCACGGGAGCTACAGAAAACTGCCAAATGGGTCGGTGAGGTCCCCCAAAGCCTCATCAAGGCCCAAGAACTGATCGCAGCTGGCCGGAAGTTCTTCACCAGCGATAACATCGTCAACCTGGTCCATATCGGCGCCCCGGAAGGCCCCTTGGCGCAGTTCGTCTCCGACCTCAAGGCAGCTGAGCGAGCACGCCACAACTCTGATCGTGGATGACCTGGGCACCCATGCAACTTCGCCGGCAGCCTGCCCACTGCCTCGGATGCGATGGTGTGTACTGTATGAGCTGCCGGCACAGGCTTGCATTTCGAAGCAGCGGAGCGTAACCGCCGGCCGGGAGGTTCAGTTGGTGCTCGCTTGGTCCAGGTGTGGTCCGACGTAAGCTATTACCACTTTGTCATCTATGACATCAAAGTAGAGACGCATTCCCTCTACAGCCCCCCAGCCGTTACCTGTTCTTAGCCGGTACTCGAAAAACCGTAGTTCCCCGTTGTAGTTGAACTCTCGCTGGGCGCGCATCGAATGGTCCTGCGCGACGGTCTGGGATTCCTTTGCCGAGAAAGCGCCAGCAAACAGCTCTCGACCAGTGAGCCCCATGGGAGAGCCATTTCGTACCTGGTCTAAATAATCGTAAATCAACTTGCACAGCTGCTCAGCCAGGCGCTCAGGGTAAGCAAAGTTTTCGGCACCACGGGAGGACTTCCAAGCAGACTCGAGGACGACCAGCCGATCCGGGGCTAGATAGCTGTAGAACCGCAACAACTCTACAGGGCTCAATCGCTGCCCAAATATCTGCCGGCGTGTCAGATCCTGGAAATCCTGATCTACCGTGCCAGCTGGCTGATCAAGGCGAACCTGGAGGACATCGAGCGCGGAAGAGAGACGGTAGTTTTCCGCTTGTGCTGCTTTAAGCTCGGTTTCGAGCTGCGCGTTGATCTCAAGCAGTTCTCCCTCAAATTCGTCCGTTGCGCGCAACGGCGATAGCTCACTGGAGGCAGGTTGGACAGAAGCGCACCCACCGGCCTGGGCTTCAATAGGGACTGCATCCGGCTCGCCGGCACGACTAGCCACGTCGATGAAGAATTTCACAAGGCTCATCACTTTCGTCGCAGTACGCAAAGCGTCTGCTGCCAGCTGGGATCGCCGGCCGGAAAGATCAGATCCCTTCTTGCTCAGGTCGGATAGCAGAGCAAAATTACCTGTGGCTGTAACCGCGGATATCTCACTTTTCACGTCGTGGATTGCGTTATTCAGCTCTACAGCTTGCTCGAGATATGCCTGGTTGGTGAGCATCGGCAAAGCAGCCCTGCGAATCATTCGCGCGCTATCCACCACAAGGAGATTCAAATGGGCGGTGTACGGGAGTGAGCTTTGGATGAGTTCGTCGTCAAGATTGATCCCGGCCGCGCGAAGCTCATCGGAATTGACTTCAAGCGCCACCAAGGCGCCTATCACAGATGCCCAAGCATTATTCAGCTCGTCAACAAGGCACAGGATTGTGTGCAAGGTGAACCTCGATTCTGGCGATGCCGCTAAAGCGAAGCTCTGCAAAGTCTCCAGCATCGAGTCCACAGGATCACTGTTCCTGGAGATCCTGCTTTCAACCGTCAACAAAGCGATGACGGCGGACATTGAGCCGGCAACCAACGGGTTACTACCGAAGACGGGTGACTCTGGATTCAGGTCCTCTTCCAGTCCGAAAGGCGACGGATACATCTCTGAAAAACGTGGGTACTCATACAGGATGGCAGTGCGTATACCAGCAACTGGGATCATCTGCAGGTACAGGTGAACGGTCATGTCTACGCAGTAGCGCATTTCCCACGAGTTCGTCTGGGGGAGGTTCGAATCCAAAATGGCGCGCAGCATGACGCAGGCAGTCATCAGTTCGGTGCTGAATCCTCCAACTTCAATCACCTCTCCCAGCTGCGGAAATGCATCGTGAGCCATTTGAAGAAGTTCAACAGAAGAAGCGCACATGAGTTGGTGTTGGAGATCAGTAAGAGTCTTGGCACCGATAATGTCGCAGGTTTTTGCGTAAAGGTTACTCAGTGGCATTAGCTCCAGGACGCGTTGCCGTCCAAGCAGATCTTCGAGAGCTTCACGCCGGTCCTGATTGAGCAACACGGTAGAAATGAGCATGCCTGCGCCCATCAGCTTGAGATCACTACGCGTGAAACCCTCAAGTCTAATGCCCGACCCGATAATCTCGTTTCTGATGGCGACCACCATCTCCAATGAGCCATACCAGCTGGCCCAAGCTTTGTCGCACGTGAGTGGGTGGATGAATGAGGTAGGGGTTGTGGCAATCGAGATCACCATCTCATCAGAAACAACTCTGCCGGAACGCTGGGATGTGTTGTCTTTCTTTTGGCGTGCCATCACTAATTCTCTGGCGGATTGGCTAGGCGATCATTCTAACAACAAGCCTGTTTAGCCGGTTTCAGAAGTTGTTGGAGGTTGTGGCCTTCGGGGAAGGCCTCAAGGGACAGACGATGGTTTGTTGGAAGAGGGTATGAGGCGTGGATGAGTAGACAGAGCCCCATAACGGCCCAGGAGCTGATCGCAGCTGGCCGGAGGTTCCTGCCCGTGGCTGGCGGGAAGTGACTTCGCACCGTAGCAAAAAGCAAAAAACCCCACCGAGGTGGGGCTTCTGTTTAGTTGTTGGATAGGACCACAACCAGATGCTCGCGCATCATTGCTTGCGCACGGTATTGACGTTCACACAAAGCAGCCTTCAGCTTCTCGACAATGGCATTCCAATAGGGCATGTCGCTATCGGTGCCTTCGCCACTGAGACTGGGGTCGACGAAAACTACGACGTCCGCCAGATCATCTGGGTCGATCGGACCTTTCTTGTTGTGCCAGGTCATGACCTGCGAGCTGTTCACGAAATCCTGAAACCCAGGATCAGCGAACAACTCAGGCACCACCAGCTTGATCCCGAAAATGAATCGGGCTTCACTGGCCATGATGGCTTGGTCTACTGCTGAATTATTCATAGCTACTCCTGCTCTGGTAAGTAGGAGGCCAAGCCCTAAAGGGGCTTGAACCCCCTAGGGTTATGGGTCTGGATCAGAACTCGATGGTGCCGGTTGCAACTAAGGCAGCATGAATACCATCGAAGGTTACTTGCTGACAGATCTCCGCACTTGCTCCATTCGGCACATCCGTGTAGGTGGCGCTGATGATTTCACGAGGGTCCAGATCTTGGACCAACTCTTTCGCCATGTCGTCGAATGAGAGGCCGTTGGTGTTACACACACGCAGGGAATAGGCCTTGAGGACGGCAGATACCTCCCCCGCTGTGACTTTGCACGGCGGCTCACCGAAAACCTCAGGCTGCCCGAGTACAGTCGCGCTATCCACTGAACTTTCCCCTGGGAAGTGCACACTCTTGTCTTCTACCTGCCAACCAGGAAGGGCGACGATCAAGGTGAGGTTGTCATGCATCGCTGCGGCAGATGCAAAAGCGTTCTGAGGATGGTCAGCTAATACGTGGTTGGAGACGATCTGACCAGTTGTCTCGACGATAGCGATGACAGTGTATTTCTGCATGTGAAGCTCCTTCAGTTATTGGAAGGAGCCCAGTCCCCATAGGGGCTTGAGCCCCTGATGGGTTTGTGTAAGGTGCTTATTCGACCGAGGTCGGGCAAAGCTAGCCGCATGTGCCGGTATGGCACGTTGAGTCAGCCAGTATATCACCCGCGCTCTGCAGGAAAGCAATTGAGCTACTGCTGAAGCAAAGTGGTACCGGTACGTTGCCACCTCGTAAAATTGAGCGTTATCGCCCCCATGCACCTTTTGCATGAACCATCCGGTGTCTTCGTTCGCGGCTTGTACAAATTTCACAACGTCACCTGGGAAGTCATCCGGCGTTGCGGGCAGACTCGGCCTGACGGCGCTTGGCGTCCTCCAGATTGCGCACACAACTTGCAACTTCATCACACCAGGAACCCTCTCCCTTCCAATGACTGTGTGCTGAAACGGCAGAGCCACCGATGGGAGCCAGGCTGTACTTGTCGCGCCCACCGGGCGCCAGTCGACGCACCAAAGATTCTTCTGGAATGACCAGTGCATCGCTTTGCCAATCGGGATAGCCAATTAGTCCGCCCCTTTCGAGGGGGTCGACTGGCGCTTGTGTATTCCTGGCGCGTGAGAAAATTCACTCCGGCTTGGGGTTGTGTTAGGTCGCAGTGAAGTCCCTAGTGCCAACTGCCGCCGATGCCGGCCCTATGACAACGGAGTCGTACATGACCACTGGCGAAAACAGGGATGCTCAATATCTCTCGCTGGAGCTTGGCCGAAGAATCTTCCGGTGCCGCCCTGGATCGCCGGCTTCGCGATGCCAACATCATCCACGATGGGGGGAGCGAGAACGCTGTTCTTGAGCGGCAGCGCGGATCCCAAACGACGTCGCGAGGCGTTCGCAGTCGATATCCGGAATTAGCCGCATCAATTACATCAGGTGAATCGAACAACAAAACCCCGTCCAGGCCCAGCCGTCAAACCGCTGAGCCAAGGACGTAGTGAACTCGGGTTTTCGCGCGAGAATATGGAGGGTCAAGCAATGCTCTTAGCGTCCAAATCAGGAAACATCTCAGCAGCGAAACTGGTCAGTGAGACCGACACGGAGTGGCAGCTACAAGTCGAAAAACGGGAGCTCAGCATCAGCAAGACGGACAAGCAGATGCGCGCATTCAAGGACATGTCGGAGGCTCTGACCTGGGCTGGCGCGGAAGCAGAGTTGATCGAGCATTTTCGCGCCCAGGATGAAGCCAAAGCAGACGAAGGCACCCAGCCACAGCACTAAAGGAACTGAGCATGACCTTTATCCAGCAACATGAAAAACCGTCTGAACACGCGCCCATCATCTTTTTCAATGAATGCGGCCAGATGCCGTGGAGCGGCCGCCACCAGTCCGCTTTCACCGGACTGGAGGTGGTTGAGCTTCTCAGGTTCTGTGAAGACGAGGGCCAACGCCAGGGGTTCAATGACGCCAACCAAGCACGCATCGGCAGCCGGGAAGAGGCACCGTTCCACCCAGAGTTCATGAACGGCTTCCCGAAGAAGCTTTGGGAAACCGCCTACTGGTCTGGTGTTGAAGAGCAACGTGACTCGACACCGGAAGCGATTGAATGTGAAATTCAGAATATCCTGAGTAGCCCCGATACGAGCCACTGGCTTCATGATGCGCTGGCCAGCGCAGTCTCGCGCGACTGCGCCGACGCGGTAAACGATGCCGAACAACTCGGTGACGTGCTGAGGCGACGCTTCAACGCCACCCTCATGGCCAGCGTCGACTCTTAGGAGGGCCAAGGTCACAAACGTACAGGGCAAAACTCCCCTGCAGGAAATCAAGATGTCACCGGTTCAGGCAAGGCCCCTCAGAACTTTGGTAGTCATACTTTGACAGCGCTGTGGTGCTGGGCCTACACCGCCAGTAAAGGACAGCCAGTAGGGCTACTACCAAACGCCGGCCTGATACGGCTCCAGTTCTGCCTGGTGGGTTGTTTTGACCGTGGGGGGATGCTGAACTTTGGCGCATGGCCCAGATGAACAACGGGATGCAGAGCGAGAGACCTAACCAACCCCCATTCAGTTATCGCTGATTAAAGGGCGCTTCTGCGCCGACATAGGAGAAAGCCATGCAGATCGACCCGATCAAGGAGCAGGAACGCCTTCGACTCAACAGGGAGTATTTCGAAGAAGGTTGTGCGTGCATCCTTAAGAACAAAACTCTGCAGCCGTGTCCGACCAACATGCCTGACCTCAAGGCCGTGGAGTTCTACGAAAAGCACTGTTCGTGCTCCCGAAACTACGTTACGAGCTGATGGAGAGCCTGTCATGACGCACGACTACCCAGAGTACCCATCAGTCCTGGCCAAGGTCGACGAGTCGCGCTACATGGACGCAGTGGGTGCACTGCAAGGTGTACGACTTGCCTTTTTTGACGGGGTACAGATCCTGGTGCCTGAGGCCGAGGTACAGGCAATCGCAATGCTGCAATCGCGCTTCAATGCAGTCTTGGTTTACGGCCAGGCCAAGGAGTTTGAATTCGCGACCAAAGCCCAAGCTCAGGCCGTTGCAGTTGAACTGGTGCGACTCGGACAAGCGGTCCACAGCAGTACCGGCCAGAATGCAGAGGACATGGTCCGTTCTGCGCTGGAGCATCCTAGCGCGACGCTGCTGTCATGGTCTGCTCTCTATCGCTCAACCATGTTGCCCCTCTAAACCCGAACGCGAACGTTGAAAGATGACTTGCTCACGTTGATCCTGGTGGTCTTTAACATCCTTCCTCACTACGTCCTATCTCAACAGCAGCCAGCCCACCAACCTGGTGGTGTGGCTGCTAGTATCCGCCCTGCCCTCTGATGAGTTCTGACAAGTGAATGGTCCCGGGTTTTCTCCACCTTTAGTGACGCCACTCTGCAGGGATCGCCAATCGGCCTATTGGCAGTAAACGTTACATGCTGCTGGCTCTCATCCAGTTCATCTACACACGCATCATCCCGCACAGAGAATTTGAAACGATCACCGAGGGCAACGCTTAAGAAGCAGTTACCCTGGTAGGCGACGTGATCGGGCTCGCAGTTCAAGTCAGCAATGTCAAAGCAAACTCTTTAAGCCCGGTTAACTTTTTCGCTTTGGCGAGACCAGCCGTCTAGCTGCCGAGTGCCGCGGCAAGTGGGAAAGTTAAGACAGCCCAGGAATACGTTGTTTGCAATACCGTTGTTCTTGGCTCTGGCATAACGAGGAGTCATCTTTCCTCCACAACGTGGACAAGCCATCAACTGTTCGGTATCGCTGGAGTGGGCTGAATGCTCGACGACTGCTTCAACAGTCATAACCGAAGCCGTCTCTCCGATCGTAGGATTGCCAGCGGGCGCTGGACCACCCGAGCGCTGAGCCTGCTCCTCCGCGGCGCTTGGCTTGAACATCTCAACGAGTCGCGCTCCGTCCACCAAAACCACACTCGTACCGCGGGCAAACGCCCAGGCATCCTTGGTGAACACCCCTGAAGTCACTACGAAACCACCTGCAGCACCGCGTGAAGACATGACGCCGAATAGCTCGCGCACAACCTGAACGCTTACCTTGGCGGCTTTCCACTGTTTGCATTGGACCAGGAACAGCTCCCCTCCCCTGCGAAGTTCTAGATCGACCCCGCCGTCCGGACCTTTCGCGGTTTCCTCAACCCTATAGCCCTGCCTGCGGAATGCTTCCCCAACCATGCGCTCAAACTGCTCCCAGGTCAGGTCCCGCAAAGCCATACCCGGCTCCTTGGCCCTGGATATGCTTTTGAACTTGTACGCTCTGATAGAGCGCTGCAACCAACCCAAAATACCGCCGAGAACGAATACAGCGGGGATGAAAAACTGGCCTAAATAGGCAATCAGCTTGAGGAAGTAGTCCACGTAAGCCTGAGCAAGCTCACCGGTGGCCGCGTGCTGCATCACTGGTAAAGAGGAGCCAGCGTAATACCGCAGTAGGGCAAAAGAACCACCAGCAATAACCAGGTTCGCCCAAAGGGGCATCTTCATGGCGATGTTCAGCAGGTCATCAAGAGTCGAGGTTTTACGCCGCCGGGCCATACGTTGCTCCGCAAAGAAAAACACCATCTTGCCGGACAGGTGCTGTCTTTTGCTGGCAATCAGAGCCCTCCACAGGGCAGCGGATCTTGTGCGTGTATGGGACCTCGACGCACTGGCCGCGCTTTTCATCCAGTCACATCTTGCTGATGCTCGGGCGCCCCAACCAGATCTGCACCCTGGCGATATTTGACCGTCGATCAAGCGACGATTCGTCAGGCATTTGAAGTTGCTTTGTAGCCGTCATGGGCTTTACCATAAAGGGTAAAGCTACATTCATTCGCACAAGGCTGATTCTTGATGGTTGATACTGATTCGGGGCTGATCGCTGGCAAGGTCGATCCCCGGCATTTTGAGCTACTGCTGGAAGGTACTTCCATTCGCGCCCCCGCGCTGATCGAGGCGCTACGGGAGCACCTTGTTGATGGCCTGACCGCCAGTGAGGCCTGGACAAAGCATGGTGTGAACATGAGCCAGTTCTCACGACGCCTGGACGTAATCCGGGCTGAGCATCGGCGCGCAGCGGCACTTAGCGAGTTTTACCTTTAAAGGTAAAATAAAGCTTGCCAGCTTTACCATATAAGGTAAAATAACCTCATTGAAGCGATGCAGCAGGCGAGCATGACAGCGCTTGTTCGTTCGTAGTGGTCGATGATGCTGACCTGGTGAAGGTCGATATCGACCTGGCCGACAGCCTGTCGGACCTTGAAGGTGACGACACCCTTTGACCATGCCGCCCAGCTGAGGCTGGGCGTCTTCCCCAAGGAAGCCGCGACGATGAATCACTACCAGCAGCTAATCGCTGACGAAATCCTCTCGGTGCAAGGCCAGAAAGACTACTGCCTTTCGGTGCTGGGTGCCGGTGGCCTGGAAAGCTGGGAATCGAAGGAGTACAGCGAGTTGGTCGAGCAGTACGACCAGAAGCTGATCGAGCTGAACAACCGCCTGCCACTCGCGGGCTAAAGGAAAACTTACGATGCCAATAGCAGATATCACCTTCCGAGTGGCCTATCCCGAGGCCTTTGATTTTGAAGACCTGCGCACCATTTTCCATAGAGCTTTTGATGACGCCAAGGAGAGGGGGCTGCTCGACCTTCCCGCCTCTGAGAATTCGGACTCTGGCGAAGAGGTGAAGTGCATGGCCATCTACCCAGACTGGCCCGATGAGTAACTGAGATCCCTAAGCCCAAGCCCAAGCCCAGCCCCAGTGCTGGGCAGCGGCAGTAGAGGGGCATGGTAACCGTGCCCAGGATCGAGCAGGAAAATTGCTATGACTCTTGGATACAAAATTGCTTTGCTTGAAGAATTGCGTTTGGGCAGCTTGGACCAGTGCAAGGTTGCCAAAACAATGAAGGACGCAGCGAGGCACGCGCGTGATGCGGAAGCTTTCTCGGTCGAGGCTGACCGGCTTAAACCAGCTCAGAAGTAGGAAAAACACGGCCAAGTACGCCTAAGCCCAGCCATCGCTGGGCAGCGTAGAATGGGTGCGGTTTCCGTGCCCAAGATCAAACAGGAAAAGTCACGGCACTTACACGGGAGTTATACAAATGTTCACGCTTTCAACAACGTTCACAGAGTCCGACCAAGCGCAGGCTTTGCGCCTGTCTCGGGCTTACTACGTAGATCTGATCAACAAGTACGTGAAGCCGCACGGCCCCACCAGTAGCCTCTGTATCGCTCAGGTGGAGACCGAGGTGCAGGCTTATCTTGATGATGCACGTACCGGGTGCTACCAGGTACGTGCTGGTGCGGTCTTCGCGAGAGATGAAGCTACGGGAGAGGTTATTGGTTTCGCCACCTACCTCGGTGGCAAGACCCCGCCGACGGATTGCGGCCTCAACTATGTGGTGGTTGACAAGCGTCATCGTCGACAGGGGATCATGAAGGCGATGCTTGGCGTCATCATGGAGAAATTCACTTTCATCGGCCTGTCCTGCAACGTGGACAAAGTGCCGTACTACGAGGCTTTGGGGTTTAGGGTTACCGGTAGCGACATGATGCAGGTTGGCATGAGCTGGGGAGTGGACAAGCCTCACGGAGTGATGAACGTCTTGGGTTTCGATAACAGCGAGCCGATCCAGACAGCCATTGCGGCCTTTAAGCGCAACTCTGGGGGCAGAGCGGAAGCAATTCTTGCGGAGCTTGGGCGGGTACAGGAGCAAAAGATCTCCGAGGTGGAGGCCTATGTGCGAAAACGTCAATCAGGGCTCAGCCACGCTGATGCAATTTGACATTGCCCGCGACGTTCACTGATCAAGGACAACGCCCCAGGACGCCCTAGCCCCGCCAAAATGTGGGGCCGAGGACGTAGAGGGACATGATGATCGTGCCCAGGATCGAACAGGAAAACCTGTAATGCTGATGCAAACCCGTGAGTTTCGCCCCGTTGGCGAGTTGGCGAACTGTCACCCAGTAATATTCGAGGTTTCGCCGTTATTCCTGCATGTAAAAATTGGCCGCATTGGCCAGCCTTACGCCAAGATGACGGTCAAGCTGAGTGATCTGCGCTTCGAGGAAGCCGCGATGACTTTCGACAAACTCCGGGGGGTCAATGTGACTGGCGGTAGTGACAGCGACCTAGCCTGGAAAATCGCCCTCAAGCCTGAAGACGCTGAAGACCTGAAAACGTTGATTTCTGAAATCCTTGGAGCGGCCAAGAGCTTGATTCAGGCCCCGCCCGATACGCCAGGCATTCACCCTGGAAAGGAACCCCACCCATGACTACGACCCCGAAGCCCCCCAAGCCTGCGCCCCCTGCGCCGGCACTGCTGGCCGGCCCTGTGAACGTGACCTTTGAGTTATCTGAAGCCGTGGCGGCGCTCAATGCCTATCGGCAGGCCCTGCATGCCTCGATCCATGCCCCGGGCGATGCTTCGCCTGAGGCGCTGGAGGTGTTGCATCAGGAGATGTGCAAGTCGGCCATTTTCCTGGCGTCCGTAGTCGGTGCCCAGGTGCGTCACCAGCGCGGCGAACTGATCACCGATTGAACCACACCCCACCCGATCAAGGAGATCCGCCATGCCGGTCTACAGCACCACCGCCACCCTCGAGCAGCGCGCCTGGCTGCAGCAGTACGAGAACACCTGCGGTTTTGAGCCGATGCACCAAGAGGAGCTGGACAGCGGCGAAATGACCTTCGCCCAGGTGTACCGCGCCAATGTTGATTGGTTCGAGGCCTGGGCGGCCGACGCCCACCTGGCCATCCAGAAGAACACCCCGACCGACATGGACGAAGACGCCGACGCCGCGTAAGAGGGATAACGCTCAGTTGCATCCCAAGCCCCGGGCATCCGGGGCTAAAGACGTAGAGGCGTTGGTTCGGCCAGTGCAGCCAGTCATCAGGAGAGGACGTTCATGTTGTGCCTTGTCACAGATCACCAGGGCGATGAGCCCGACATTTTAAGCCCGCTTGTCCACGGGGATTTTGAAATTCGCACGCTTGCCGGCCAGGTGCTGAAAACGTTCCTAGCCCCGGCTTCCGGCTGGACCCACGAAAGCCTCCAGGCACTCGCAGATGAACACGAGTCGATCACCCACGACGGCGCGGATGGGTACCTCGGTGGAAAATGGATGGGCAGTACCGAAATCTGACCCAGGAAAACTGAACCCCACCCCACCTGATCGAGGGCACCGCCATGAGTATCCCAGTTCCGCACAACCCTAACGCCGCCCTGGGGGCCATTCGCCAGGCGATCAAGGCCGTGGCGGAGGCCTTCGATGAGCGCGAGCTGGAGGGGCGGTTGCGCCTGGCCGATGACCTGATTATCGACTGCTGGGGCCGGGCGGGTCGCTGAGGATGATTTTCCCGACCTCAAGCTTGAACTGGCGCTGACCGCCCGTAAGCGCCTGCAGCAGCTACGCCCGTAATCCGCCGTCGACCAGTTCGAGGAATTCGCTCGGCCGTTGCATGCCGGCCCGCAACACCACACCACGCCACAGGGAAAAGGACACGATATGAAAATTAAAACTGGCGGTTCCAGCGTCACAATCAACGGTCAAATCTTTACCGGAGGCACCATCAGCGTCACTGGCGACAGAATAGTGATCGACGGTGTTGAGTGCGGTGATAGCTTGATCGGGCCTATCAGTGTCGTCGTCAACGGCAACGCCGAGTCGGTCGAAACCACTTCCGGGAACATCGAGGTCACAGGCTCAGCTGGTCGAATCAAAACCATGAGTGGTGACGTTCATTGTGCGGATGTTTCCGGCGACGTAGGCACCATGTCCGGTGATGTCATTTGCCAGAAAATTGCAGGCAATGCCAAAACCATGTCGGGTGACATCAAGGGTGTGGGTCGCTGATCCAGACAAGAAGGAAAACGAACATGGCCGCTCACCCAACACCTGGTGAAGCACGCGTTTGGCAGCACGGAATAAAGTTTGACACACAGGAATAAAGTTTGACACAAGGCTCAAAACCCCGTGTTTACGGGGGTTTGCGGCTTAGGTGGTTAGGATATATTGCGAGGAAGTTTTCCACGCTTCTCACGAGAGCGGACCAGGAAGCCTTTCGCCGTGACCGCTCGGCCGCGCTTTGTTTTCCTATTACATTCGGATTGGGTGGGTTAGAAGGAACCATTTGCTGCTTGTGTCAAACTATATTCAGAGCCTCCAAGCATGGGAAAGACCATGAAAAAGATTCTTGTTGCGTGTGCCTGCTTTGTCTCACTGGCAGTGCATGCCGCTGCGGCTCAGATTGTGCCGGAGCGCGTAGTGATGGTGGGCGACCATTCTGCCCCAAGCAACGGGGATCAGCTCGCTTTCGAGGGCGCCAAGGGGTGCATCTACACAGGCACTGTGGATGGCCAACGGCTGGAGGTAATCGACCGGGAAATCTGCCCCGGCGTCACAACTATGGTGACTCTGGTTGTTCCCCTGGATCGCAAATCCGGTTTCACCGAGACACTGACTAGCAACATCTTTACTGAATGGCTCACGGAGTCGAGCCGGAACTATTACCTGTTCCCGATGAAAGCGGCAGGTGATACCCAGTCCCCCACCATGAATTGATCGCGGAAACCGTGACCATGGTCACCCAATCGATTATGTCGCGGCTCGCTTCCAGTCCTGTTTGAGTAATGAGGCCCCCCCGTCATGACGCAATTCATCGCAACTGAACACAAATTGGCTCGCCTATGGGTCGAGGCCTGCGGCAAGAGCTTGGGGATCGAGCGTGCAGAGGCCGCAGCAATGTATGCAAACCTGTGCGGTTTCCGAACTTGGGATGCAGTTACCAGCGCGATAGGGAATAGGCAGCCCAGTGTTCCAGACGAGCAACTAGAGGTACCCGAGTTGATGGCTCGACGGAATAGCTATATCGCTGTGATGATTGATGTTTTTGCGCTCAACCCAGCGATGGCCATCCATCTGGCTGCTAACCTCAGTCCTTCCAGCGCCAAAGTGCCCAAGCCCATATCCATCGACCGGAATACCTTGCATTCTCCGGTCGAAGACGATGATTTGAGCCTCTATGTGCCGGGCTTTGATGATCCTCGGGTATCTGATGCCATGCTCAAAGATTTGCTCGGAGGTGCGCCAGGCCTCGAAGGCATCAATCTGAATAACTTAACCGACCGTCTGCGCATTTCTCATCCGGTTGAACCAGGGGTTTTCTGGGACTTCTACAGCGATCAGGGCTTCGACCTGATCGAGGATACCTATGTCGAAGATTATGAATACGGTGCTCCATCGTTCTTCATGCCGTGTAGCAGTGAAATATCCGAGAGCGAAAAGGTGCCGGTCTTCCTGACCAGCCTTGCTTACATGCCGCTAGATCATCATGACAAGATGGCAGATGAGGTCCGTCGAGTGATGCTGGAGAGCGCCAAAGCGAGCACTGGTGCGGATACCCTGCTCCTCTGCTGGGGCCATTTGCAGCAAAAAGAATTTGGGGGCAAGCGGTTCACCTACGCTGGCCAAATTCATCACAAGGGGACTTGGCGCGATCTGCTCCTGAACAGATCGCTCGACTCCTTCGAGAAGATGCTTCACGCAGCAACCGCTCTACTGGACATTAACGAGCCAGGGCCGGAGTTTCAGGACAAAGGCTCGGAATGCACGATTCGCTTCTTTATGGTGCAGACCCAGTGCGAGTCCAGCGCGGAGTTCTTCCAAAAATACACGGTGAACAGCATCGGAAACCCCAGCGGATGGTCAATTGGGATGATTGGTAGCAAGTCCGAGTAGGCATCAAGGAAACCGAGCCATGTTTGAAGTCCCGTTTGAAGAAATGGCCGCCACGGTCTTCGTCGAAGAAGGCGCGGCAGGCATGGCTTACATGTTCGGAGCCGCGGACGTGCAGCCCGGCGAGAACAAGCTTCGCTGTGCAGAGGGGCTTGCGTTGATTCGCATACTGGATCCACTCCAAGCAGGAGTACCGAAACACCTGCACAAAAAGTGGCGACCATTTTGCGAAACAGTCTGTCTTGAACTAAGTCATAGGAAAGCGACCATGACACAACTGATCGGGGCTACGCGCAACCGCGGATCACATACCAAGCTTCAGAATCGGAGAGGACAATGTTCACTTATGGCCTTTTGAAGAACCATGCCGGGATCGTTCTTTGTGGTGATTATTCCTCACTCAAATCTCTCCACGAAGTCGTACACGTAGTTAACGAAAAGTCGATGCTCCTTGAGGACAAAGAGAGCTGGTTCCTAGGCTTGGCCTTTGATGTCAGAAAAGCTTACGAAAAGCAGCGCCAGATCTTTCAACCTCCGGCGCACTTTCCTGAAAAGGGTGTCCGTTACGGGGTTGAGATTCTCTGGCCTGTTGTACTCCTCCAATGCAGCATGCTGCGTGCGTCGCTCCAAACATTCGATAACACGAAACTAGAACAGGCAATGACCTACGCGCTGGAGTACATCGTATTAGCCGCGCTGGAAGATGACTTTGGTGTTCAAGCGAAAGCAATTATTGAAAGCTGGCAACGAATTGATTGCCGTCATCCGCATCCAGGACAAAAGTTAGATAGCCGTGGTGCGGTTTTCTGTAGCTGGTCAAAGAAGCAGCGTAAAGAAAGACTAGCAGGCTTGCTTGCCAGCTTAGATCCTATGTACCCCACGCTGTTCCCCATTTGGGAGCGTAATGGGGCAAAGCATTTGATAGCCCCCGACATACTGGATTCCTACGAAGATGCAGAGTGGGTAGACCCGAAGTGGTGAGGCTATTTGCAGCATTGCTCAGGACACGTATGAAATCGCCCTGCCCTACCAGCCCGCCTAGTCGCGGACTTTTGCAGTCAGCATGACCATTCTTTGGAATGTAAACTTATCTATAAAATAGACAATAAAAACAAATAGTTATTGTAATTTTTTGCGCAAGGTTAAATTGTGATCTAAGGTTGATTATTATTTACCTGTTGGGTATGTAAACAATGAACCCTTATAGAATCAAGCTTGTGCGGTTCGATAGTGGTGAACGGTTCCCCATCCTTTGTACTCGGCAAGATGGTATGCCCGTACACAGTGCCACGCTTTGGGCTCTTGCAGAGTTAAGAGCAACTAACTTGTCAGTGAACACTCTCCATCAAGCACTTCGCTCTCTGATGGTTTTGTTTATTACTTTGGACAAATTAAAAATAGATTTGTATGCCCGGTTGCGTGACGGCCAAATTCTAACTGCAGGAGATATAGAAGCTGTTGTTGGTGCGTGTAAGTTACCAATATCAGCCAGCGTTGAGGAGCAATGTGGGGATGGTATGTTTACATGGCCATGTTATACGGGGGGTGAGATTTCAAAAGAAATTAATCCTCCCACTATTGCCATACGGCTTTTGTACATAATCCGATACCTCAACTGGGCCGTTACCGATTACTTGCTAAAAATAGGGGCTGGGCACCCACACTTCTCTGGTTTAGAAAAGTTACGCGAGAGAGTATCCGCATCCATAAAAGCTCGCATCCCTTCAGTACGCCGCTTTTCAAATGTTGCCCCTCGCGAGGGGCTAGACGAGCAAGCGTTATCGCTGCTGCAAAAGATCGTTGATCCGAAATTTGAGAATAATCCTTGGTTGCATGGCGGTGTGCGGTATCGAAACTACATAATGATTCGCTGGTTGTTGTCCTTGGGCGTGCGGCGAGCTGAGTTGCTTGGTGTAAAAATTTCGGATGTTAACTTTCAAACCAATGAGGTTCTAATTTCCAGAAGGGCAGATGATCCTGCGGATCCCCGATTGAGACAACCAAATACTAAAACTAGCGGTCGCTTATTGTCGTTAGATACAGAGTTGGCGGAACTCACTCGGTCGTATGTAATGTCCGTGCGTCGTAATATCGCAGGCGCGCGAAGGCATGAATATCTTTGGGTGGCCGACGGGACCGGTAAGCCGCTGAGTCTTGCTGGGCTAAATAAAATCTTCGTTACCCTTCGACAAAACTGTCCGGAATTGCCGGCAAATCTATGCCCTCATCTTCTTCGCCATACGTGGAATTATCTCTTTTCGGAGGAAGTCGATAGAAGTAATGTTTCACCGGACTTGGAGAAGAAGTTGCGATCGCGCCTGATGGGATGGTCTGAGGCATCTGGGATGGCGGCTGTATATAACCAGCGCCACATCAAGAAAAAGGCCACCGCTGTATCCTTGCAACTGCAAAAACAATTGCGTCTGGGGGGGCATTCGGATGAGTAGAAGTCCAGAGATAGACCTCGTAATCCCTAGACGTGATGTCTGTTCGTCACTCCCCTCAGTAGTTCGGAGCAAAGGCGGAGTTGTGTTTGACCCTAACCAGCCAATTTGGTCGTATAGAGACGGCGTGCACTCGGTTTACATGAATTTCTCTGGGCTGAATTTTTCCCTCGTGCTCCTGGCTTCAGTTCGCCTTACGTTGATTTGGTTTGCTGAAAATAGAGCGCCGAGCACCCTGATGGGGCATTTTATAGGTTTGAAAGCGTTTGCTTTGCGAATGCAGGAGCGGTGTATTGAACCGTTAGAGTTGATCAGCGGAAATGACGTATTGATACATTGCGATGCCAATGACTTTCGAACACGCAATTTCTTTGCTTTTTTGCGCCGATGGCATGCAATGGGGCTGCCAGGTATTCACGGTGATGTTACGCACGTCCTAGACATGAAAAAGCTTCGAAAACGAGAAACTGGGATTGCCGTGTTGACGTGGGACCCCGAGTTGGGCCCCTTTACGGAAATTGAGCAAGTAGGTATTCAAGATGCCTTGAATGACGCTTATGGGGCGGGACTTTTGTCTGAGGAAATTTACCTACTGGGATGGTTGTTTATTGCGTTGGGTTCCCGCCCAATTCAATTGGCGGCCTTGAAGGTTTGTGATGTGGTGTGCTCTGTGGCTGCGGATGGGACAGAGTCTTTTATTTTGCGCATTCCGCGTGCGAAGCAACAAAACCAATCGATACGTCAGGAGCTAAAGCCAAGAGCGCTAGTTCATCAAATTGGCCGGCCTCTGTTTGATTACGCTCAACGCGTAAGTGAAAGTTTTGTTGGAGAGCTTCCAGACACCCAGCAGGCACCCCTGTTTCCTTTACCCCGGCAGTCACAGTATCGGGCGGATGTACCAGGATGGGGCAGGTTCCATCGTACCAGTGAAAATATAAGAAATCTTTTAGTGTCTGGGTTGAAGAAACTTTCCGTTCGATCTGAGCGGACAGGGGCCGTAATTAATATCTGTGCCCTGCGCTTTCGGCGCACTTTAGGGACAAATCTTGCGCGGGAAGGCCATGGGGTGTTGGTCATCGCGGACTTGCTTGATCATTCGCGGACAGACTCTGCTGGGGTCTATGTCGCCGCTACACCAGAGCTTGCGATGCGCATTGAAAAGGCGACAGCACTGTACATGGCGCCACTAGCTCAAGCCTTTAAAGGTCAACTGATAGCTCATGAGGGCAGTGCTGTCCGTGGGGCAGACCGTTCCAGCCGAATTATTGATCTGCGTATCGATCAAAGCGCACGGCCGATGGGATCTTGTGGAAGCTTTAGTTTCTGTGGATTGAATGCTCCCGTGGCCTGTTACACGTGTCAATGTTTTCAACCTTGGCTGGATGGACCGCATGAGGCGGTCCTGGATTTCTTGCTTGAGGACGCTAAACGCTATTCGGACGCGCGTATTGCGGCGGTCAATGATCGAACGTTGCTCGCAGTGGCAGAGGTGATTCGACTATGCCGCACCAGAAAGGAGCAGACTCTTGGACGATAGGATTATTCTGTTCAAGCCCCGAGCAGAACAGGCGGCTGAGGAAAACCTTAGAGACTTCATTAGTCTAGCCAGAGATTCTCTGACTGCCTTTGGTAGTGGGCTGATATTTGATGCAGACAGTTGGGACGTCACCAATTTTGTTCGATTGAAGCGACGTAATTCTCGTTCAAGTATCCGATTTTATGGCTTCCCCAGTGGGCGAGGGCAAAAGGACTCTTGTTGTTTACCGCAGCCTTTCAAAGACTTTGCCAAAGCCTACTGTCGTTATGACTATGCGATGTGTGCTTATACAACCGTAAGTTCACGATTGGCCGCGCTCCGCTCCTTGGCTGTAGCTTTGGAAGAAACGGAAGGTTGCGTCACGCCTATCAAGGCAGGGCTGGGGCACTTTAATCGCGCGTGTGCAATACTCAATGAGCGTTACCAAGCCTCTGCCGCTTTTTTTGCCGGCGTTGAACTCAAACGCATCTCGCAGTTTCTAGTTGAGCATAGACTCTGCGCGATGCCTCTACAGTGGCAAAATCCGCTTCGCTCGCCAACAACATTTGAACGTCGCGTGGGCCCGGAGTTTGATGCATCGCGCCAGGCACGTCTGCCCTCGCCGAGCTCGTTAGAAGCGATTGCCGAAATCTTCAGAACCGCCGAGAAGCCAAATGATGTCTTCACCTCCAGTGTGTGTGCATTGCTAGCGTCGGCACCGAGTCGCATTAATGAGGTGCTATCTATTTCAAACCAATGCGAAGTCGAGGAATTCGATCCAAAAACAAATCAACAATTATATGGATTGCGCTGGATGCCTTCAAAGGGTGGAAAGGCACAAGTCAAATGGGTGGTGCAATCAATGGCCAGTGTTGCTCGTGAGGCAGTGAGTAAACTCAGAGCTATTTCTGCACCTGCGCGAGAAGTGGCTCGGTGGTACGAGCAGTATCCTAACGCGATATATTTACCCATTGAGTTGGAGGCGCTCCGAGGGACGTCGTTAATTAGTCCAGAGCAAGTGAGTGCGATTGTTTTTCTCAATCCGCTGCCCAATGGTAATCAAGTCGAGCGCGGGTCAGGATGGTGCAGGAAGCAAGGGATCGTTGAGCACATTCCGTATGACCCTCAGCATAAAAATGCCCCTAGGTTCTTGTTCGCGGACGTTGAGCGAGTGATCACATCGATGCTGCCACTAAACTTTCCGATGGCGGACCAGAAGAACAACCTAAAGTACAGTGAAACGCTTTGTTTGACGCGCCTCAATGAGTTAACCGAGGCCTGGGGAACGTACCGTGGGGTAATTGTATTACCAGACACTAGTTATATTCAGAAGCAATTGTCCAGTCAGCGAAGGTCTCTCAATATTTTTGACCGCTTCGATTATAGTGAGCCTGATGGCAGTCCAATGAAAATTACGACGCATCAATTTCGCCATTTTTTGAATACCATAGCGCAGATGGGCGGATTATCACAACTCGACATAGCTAAGTGGAGCGGTCGCGCCAAGGTTGGACAGAATAGCTGCTATGACCATCAATCTGACAGGGATGTGCTGGCACTCGCCAGATCAGCTTTAGGTGATCCGGAAAAGTCGGCCGGGCATGTCGCGAGTATTCCACCCAATAGTTTGATTGCACGGGATCAATTTGCAGCACTGAAGATCGTGACCGCCCATACAACAGACCTGGGATATTGCCTGCACGATTTTTCCATGCTGCCTTGTCAGCTTTATCGTGATTGCCTTAATTGTGATGAGCATGTGTGCATCAAAGGTGATGGGGTTAGAGAGCAGGCTATTCGTCAGCATCGTCAGGAAACCCAGGTCCTCCTTGCGAAAGCCTTAGAAGCACTGGGCGAAGAGGAGTTTGGTGCCAACCGTTGGGTCGAACACCAGACGCTGACCTTAAAACGATTGGATGAACTGCATGCGATTTTTGAGGACCCTTCCGTTGCGGCGAACGCGATTATCCAGCCGAGTGGAGTAGTACCCGCGTCGAGATTGGAACAATTACTGGCGCATCATAAAATTGTGAAGGCGCGTGAACTTCAATCCTCGGCCATTGATGATCCAAATGTGCAACGCATAGAGTCTGAGGAGCAGTGATGTCTCGTTCGAGAAACCTTACCCCTAGCGCTATAGAGCAGATCGTGTCGATCCTTGATGGCTGGTCAGGAAAATTGACTTGGGAACTGTTAATCCAAAGTGTCGCACGCCGTTTGCGGGTGACCTATACACGTCAGGCGCTTCATAAACATGAGCGGATTAGGCGTGCTTTCTCTCTACGTAAAAAAACACTTCTCGTTTCGGCTGAGCAGAAGAAGGCCATAAACCCAGAGTCTCAAGCGACAAACGAGCGGATCGCACGTTTGGAAGGCGAGAATCAACGGCTGCAAATGGAGAATGATCGACTGCTCGAACAGTTCGTGAGGTGGGCGTATAACGCATATAGCCGAGGCCTGGATGAGCAGTTTCTTTCCCGCCCTTTGCCTACGATCAATCGTCAGCAGACACGGTAGGTAGCTTCACCGAGATGAGCGCGGTGAGATGAGTGCGGTGGCTAGGAGGAGAAAGTACTCCCCCCACCATGGCCTCACCTTTACGGGCGGACTCGTAATCGTCGGGCGCGCTCCTGAAACGCGGTGTTACCGCCTTCCAGAATTTCACATACCGCTTTGCGCACTTCCAAACTCTCCAGGCCGCTTGGTACATAGGAGATATCTGATGCAGCGACAGCTTGTCGCGAAAGTACGTCCGCCGAATTTTCCCCAACATTTCCATGCTGATCACCCTGTGTTCTCCTGCTCGGAAAGCGAGCAGAAGCAGTTGAACATCTGGATCAGTTTTCAGTCGGCAGAACAGCCTTTACTGGGTCAGTTTTCGGTCAGCGGCAACACCCTTACCGACTGACAAAGATGTAATCCACAGATCACCCGAGAGACAGGTGCTGCCCCCTAAGATTCAGTCACACCAAATCGGAGTGACGAACATGAAAGCTCTCAACGGCATTGCCGCCTTACTAATTCTGATCGCTTCCACGGCCGCGATGGCTGAGGGCGGGTCCGACCGCCTGCACGGGAAGATGATTCAGGCGAATGAGCAGGCCATGCGCGCATACGCAGCCTCCATCGGTAAAAATCCCCCTGAGGTAGTCCACTACCGCTACGGCATGGAGCTCGATGTAGCAAAAGTGATTGCTGTGACCTCGAACCGGGGAAGCTGTGATGTGATGCCTGCGCAAATGACCTATGAAGACTCGACAGGCAAACTCAACATTCTCGAATACCGTGCAGCTGGCATCAATTGCCGCGGACAGAACTGAGATCTTGGACGCTATCCAAACGAAAACGGCGCCTTTAAAAGCGCCGTTTGCGTTGGGAATACGTCGATCAGTGGCCTGGATACTCAGCAACCACTTCATCCTGCCCGGTCTTGTTGAGAGCGATGACCTGGTATGCATGAGTGACACCATCCACTTCCCGATGAACATCAATCGTGGTCGGCACGGCTGCGTAGACTGGTGGCAGCGCGATGAATGTCGCGAGGGCGGCCAACCTGAGAAAGCGGCTGTTAGCCTTCATGGGTGTGTACCTTTCCATCTTTGTGTGTGTGCGTCTTCGAGCTTGGCTTGGAATGCTGATCGGATTCGGTAGCATCATGATGGCCGCCCTCAGACTCGTGACCCTCGGAGTCTGCCGAGTGTGAGTGATGAGCCTCTGACTGCTCCATATCGTGGTGCCCAGCCTCTGAGGAAACCTTGCCATGATGGTCTGGGTCATTGCCGCCATGCTGGCCCTCATGGTTGTGCATCTCACTTTCCCCACCACCGTGCTGGTGGCCGCCACTGGTTGTTACCAGGGCCTTGTACTGCTCTGCGTTCATCTGCGGCATTTGCTCGAGGAAAGCGACAATACCCCAGATGTACTGATCACCCATGCTCTTGCCCCAAGCGGGCATGCCGGTAGCCTTGATACCGTGTTTAATGGTCCAGAAGGCAGCTGCGGGGTCATCGCTTAAACCAATCTTGGCAAGATTGGGCGGTGCCGGATAAAGCGCTTGGCTGAGCTCGGTTTTTTCCAACCCAGGCGCGAGGTGGCAGCCAATGCACATAGCATTGTAGTTACCGGCACCAGTACGGATAAGGGTTTCATCCTTCAGGTTCGGGACCTCTATGTCCCGTGCGCGCACTTCAATAGAGCGATCCCGCGCCATGGCGAGGAAAGCATGCACGGCAGGGAAGTGAGGATCATCAGCACCGACGTTGACCAGGCCAAAATACGCGGCCCCCAACGCCGCCGCACTACCCACGGCGCCTGCTGCTACCAACGTTGTAATTGTTCTCTTCATGTCAGGCTCTCAAAACCACATCCGAATGCCGGCAACGAAACGTGCTTCATCTACATCCCCGCCTTCATCGCGAATCAGGTCTGCTGTTTTGCCATAGGAGCGGTTCCAGGTTACGCCGATGTAGGGTGCGAACTGACGCACGATCTCATACCGTAAGCGCAGGCCGACTTCGGTGTTTGCCAGGCCAGAACCCACTCCGCGCTCGGGATCGTTTTTGCCATAAAAATTAGCTTCAGCGGTTGGCTGCAAGATCAGGCGATTGGTCAGGAGAATGTCGTATTCGCCCTCCAACCGAGCAGCTGTCTGGCCATTCTCACCGATGAACGCTGTGGCTTCGGCCTCGAAGTCATAGAGCGCCATGCCCTGGATACCAAAAGCTCCCCATGTCTGAGGAGATCCTGGTTGGAAGTCTTGGCGCACCCCAGCGACCACATCCCACCATGGGCTAATGGATCGCCCATACAGAAGCTGCAACTCAGCGTCTTCGGTGACGCCGTTCGTCCGCTCTCCTTCGGAGCGGATCCACAGCCGGTTGATATCGCTGCCAACCCATCCAGAAGCTTCCCAAGCCAGCGCGCTTCCTTCGTCTGCATCCTGGTACTCAAGCTTATCTAGCAGGAAGAAGCTGTTGATCGCGCTGTCGTGCATCTGATGCCCGCCCAACGGAGGAAAGGCAGCTTGGCGATCAGCATCCGTCAGCGCAGGTATCGGAGTACGGCTAGTCGTCGTTGGGGCATCAGAGCCATTGTTCATCATTGAGTGATCCATGGCCCCATGGTCCATCCCCTGCATGCTGCCATGATCCATCTTGCTATGGTCCATGTGCGCAGGTTTGGCCGCAGGTTGACTGTGTTTCATCTTGCTGTGATCAATGGGCGCGGGTTTCTTCTGCTGCTTGCTCGCGCCCATCTGAGCGTGGTCCATGCCTGGCATCGGGTCAGCAGAAGGGGCGGAATCCATTTCCATGGCCCCGTGCCCCATTGCCGAATGGTCCATCTCCTCAGCAGCAAAGCTGGGTGCAGCACCCAGCATGCTGAATGAAACAGTCAATGCCAGCAGCGATGGTCGTGCCAGGCTATTGGTCATCTTTCCCTGCCTTAGCTTTATCGCTGCCATGCGATTCCATCATTTTGCTGTGATCCATACCTTCCATCGACCCATGGTCCATACCTTTCATGGTGTCGTGGTCCATACCCTTCATGGAACCATGATCCATACCCTTCATCGAGTCATGATCCATGCCCTGAGAGCCCTTCGATTTCGCGGCATCGGCAGACTTCTGGGTGTGCTGTTCATGGTTGTCGCTGGACCACGACGAAGGAGCATAAACAGCAAACAGACCAGCCATCGCAGCAGAGAGGAAAAAGGCGTTTCGCTTTATTGGTTTGCTCATCTTGGATCTCCAGTTCATTCGTCCACGCGGACTTCTCGGAACATGCCCATTTCCATATGGAACAGTAGGTGGCAGTGGTAGGCCCAACGGCCCAAAGCATCCGCAGTTACTCGGTAACTTCGTTTTGAGCCTGGAGGCATGTCGATGGTGTGTTTTCGAACCATGAAATTACCGTCCTCATCTTCCAGATCGCTCCACATTCCGTGGAGGTGGATGGGGTGAGTCATCATGGTGTCGTTGACCAATGTGATTCGCAGACGCTCGCCATATTTGAGGCGCAGGGGTTCAGCATCGGAGAATTTAACGCCGTCAAAGGACCAGGAGAACTTCTCCATATGGCCTGTGAGATGCAGTTCGATGGTGCGCCCTGGTTCACGTCCATCTGGATCAATGAACGTGCTTCGCAGATCCGCATAGGTCAGGACACGTCGTCCATTGTTGCGCAGGCCGATTCCCGGATCGTCCAACTTAGGCGTTGGACTCATAGTCTGCATGTCGACCAAGGGGTTATTAGTTTCTGAGGCTGGGTGAGACTGCATGGCGCCGCCCATGTCTCCCATGCTGCCATGGTCCATGCCAGCCATCTTGCTGTGGTCCATACCGGCCATGCTGCCATGGTCCATCCCAGCCATTTTGCTGTGGTCCATACCGGCCATGCTGCCATGGTCCATCCCAGCCATTTTGCTGTGGTCCATACCGGCCATGCTGCCTTGGTCCATTCCAACCATGCTGCCGTGATCCATACCCATATCGCTCATTGAAATGAGAGGGCGAGGATCAACTGCCGGAACTGCAGCTTGCATACCTTCGCGAACGGCTAAAGTGCCTCTGGAGTAGCCTGTACGATCCATGGATTGAGCAAAAATGGTGTAAGCCTGCTCGCTTTCGGGCTCGACGATGACATCGTAGGTTTCGGCAACGGCGATGCGGAACTCGTCGACTGCAACGGGTTTGACATGTTGCCCATCCGCTGCGACTACCGTCATCTTAAGGCCGGGAATTCGCACATCGAAATACGTCATGGCCGAGCCGTTGATGAAGCGCAGGCGGATTTTTTCGCCCGGCTTGAACACGCCCGTCCAGTTACCGTCCGGGGCCTGGCCGTTCATCAGGTAGGTGTAGGTGTAGCCACTCACGTCAGCGAGGTCTGTAGGGCTCATTTTCATTTCAGCCCACATTTTCCGATCGGCCACCGCAGCCGACCATCCCATCTCGCCTACGTCGTTGACGAAGTCGCCCACGGTGCGCTTGTGGTAGTTGTAGTAGTCAGACTGCTTCTTGAGCTTGGACAGAACCCTGGCAGGATTCTCGTCAGTCCAATCGCTAAGCATGACCACATAATCGCGATCATAGGTGAATGGCTCTGGCTCCTTGGCATCAATGACTAGGGCACCGTACACCCCGACCTGCTCCTGGAGTCCAGAGTGGCTGTGGTACCAGTAGGTACCGTTCTGATGGACCTTGAACTTGTACTCATACATGCCATCGGGTGCGATGCCATGAAAGCTCAGACCAGGCACACCATCCATGTTCGCCGGCAGGATGATGCCGTGCCAATGGATAGAAGTGTCCTGCTTTAAGCGGTTACGTACTCGGAGTGTGACAGTGTCTCCTTCACGCCACCGAAGGATCGGCCCCGGCAGCGAACCGTTGATTGCCATGGCTGTGCGAGTTGCTCCGGTGATATTGACCGGCAACTCACCGATGTAGAGATCAAAATCGGTGCCTGTCAGAACATTCGGTTGGCCAGGGCTAGTCACAGCCCAGACCGGCGCGCGCCACATGCCCAGTCCACCCAGTAATCCAGTAGCGGCCAGGCCTTTGACGAAAGATCGTCTCGTGGTTTTGCTTTGCATGCCGTAGTGTCCAGTCAGTCAGATAGTTCGCTGATATCCGGGTCGCTTGGTCGCAGGCCCGGCTTCCTTGGGGATCCCACAAGTCTTAGGGACTTGCTCGAAAGCGCAAGCCACAGTGGGAGAAAGCGATTTGAAACTGCCACATAAAAGATTCCCGAGTGATTACATTTCCGTAAGCTCGGATCAGCAGTTCTCATGCTGCCCGTGTTTATGGCCCTGGCTTGCCACCGGCGCCTTGTCGGTCTTCTGCTGTGCGAGCTGATACGCCTCTGTTGCGGTCTGGCGGGCAGCCTCCATTTTCGCAAAGGTACGGTCGCCACCACCTTCAGCCAGAGCGACGCCGGCCATTCCAAAAGTGATAACCATTACGAGTGCTTTGATCGAGTTCATCTGGTGTTCCTCGGCGGATTACTGTGCGGCCCATGGAGTTCAGGCTTAGGGTCACATTAGCCAGGCTGCGCTTTCAGAAAGCTGAGCTCGGCATTACAGTTTCGTCAGCTTCATGCGGCCCCCAAAAAACGGCGCCGTGTGGGCGCCGATAGGCCAAAGGAGCAGAAGGGGAGCGGCCACGAATCCAGGGTTATGGATGACACTCCTTGTCCGCCATCATCAATTTGTGTTCACGAACCATTTGATCGAGTACGTCATCAACCATCTTGTCGTGTTTCTCCATCCACGCCAGGTGATCTTCTTTGGACATACCCGCTTTGGGGTGATCTTGGTGCAATTGGCCCATCAGGTCCTGAAGCATGGTCATGTGCTCTTTCATATGCACATGTCGCTGGCCGGGCTCAGCTTTTTCCGCCCTCATCAGAACCGCTTCGGCTTTGTCGCGAAGCTGCTGCATCCGCTCTATTGCCCGATCGCTCCCACCTTCAGCAAAAACGGCCGACGACAGCAGCATAGATGTAGCCACAAGCAAAAGTCTGATCGATTTCACGGGACTATCTCCATCAGGGGGGTTGAAGCAATTGCTACCGATAACGGCAGGCGTGACTGCATCGCCCGTCTTCAATGACCGTAGACGGCAGGCCCTGACAGCTGGCTGATACCAACATTACTTTTACGTCAGCTTCTGGTTAGCTCACTTTTTTGCTGCACACTGGGTGTGTACACCTTTGGAAGCTGAGCACATGAAACTACTCGTAGCTGAGGATGAACCGAAAACCGGTGCTTACTTGCAACAGGGCCTTGCAGAGGCGGGTTTCACTGTTGACCGGGTCCTCACGGGTACCGATGCCCTTCAACATGCACTCAGCGAAAGCTATGACTTGTTGATACTCGACGTGATGATGCCGGGGCTAGAAGGATGGGAAGTCTTGCGAATGGTCCGCGCAGCCGGCAAAGACGTCCCCGTATTGTTTCTGACTGCCAGGGATGGTGTGGATGATCGAGTGAAGGGCCTTGAGCTGGGAGCCGATGACTACCTGATCAAACCCTTCGCTTTCTCAGAACTGCTGGCTCGGGTGCGGACTTTGCTACGCAGGGGCACCAGCACAGCAGCCCAGACCACCATGAAAATGGCGGATCTTGAGGTAGACCTCCTCAAACGAAGAGCTACTCGAAGTGGCAAGCGAATCGACCTGACCGCTAAAGAGTTTTCGCTTCTGGAGCTTTTGATGCGCCGGCGCGGTGAAGTGCTCCCCAAATCTCTGATTGCTTCCCAGGTGTGGGACATGAACTTCGACAGCGACACCAATGTGATCGAGGTGGCTATAAGACGGCTACGGGCAAAGATCGATGATGACTTTGCCCCTAAGCTGATACATACCGCTCGGGGAATGGGCTACATGATGGATGCACCGGAGTGATTTTGACCCGTTCCTCGCTCGTCAAGCGCCTGACGCTGATGATCATGTTCGCGGTCATCGCTGTTCTTGTGGTCGCAGGCATCAGCTTCAACATGCTGAGCCAGCATCACTTCCGCATGCTCGATGAACAAGCGCTGTCTGAAAAGCTGGAGTCAACAAGACACATCCTGTCAATCCAGGCACCTGGAACGGGAATGGAAGAGCTGAGACCACAACTCCGCGCATTGCTGGGTGCTCATCAGGATCTGACGGCGGAGATTCTGACCTCAGAGGGTGAGGTACTATTTTCAGATCTCAAAGCAGTACAAGTTCCAGATAACTACAAGCGCGCCGACAAGGAAGAGATGTGGGAATGGCAGGACGAATCCCATAATTTCCGTGGTATCACCACTGACGTTGAGATCCTGGGCCAACCAGCTCCCGGAACCGTCATGCTGATGCTGGATATCACCAGCCATGCGCACTTCTTCGAAACCCTGCAACGGTGGTTTGCGATTGGTTTGGTTATCAGTGCGTTGGTCAGTGCTGGTATAGGCTGGCTGGTCGCGAAAAGTGGTCTACGCCCCGTCGAACAGATCACGAAGGTTGCTACGTCCATATCTGCCAGGTCACTTCAAGAGCGCATCCCTCTGGAGCCTGTACCACTCGAACTGCAAACACTGATCTTGTCCTTCAACGGGATGCTTGCACGCCTGGAAGATGCCTTCGTTCGTCTATCCAATTTCTCAGCTGATATCGCGCATGAGCTGCGAACACCTGTCAGTAACCTGTTAACGCACACCGAGGTGGTGCTGACCCGGAAGCGCGACGTCGACGCGTATGAAGAAAACCTGTATTCAAACCTGGAAGATCTGAAGCGAATGTCACGCATGATCGATGACATGCTCTTCCTCGCCAAGTCAGACAACGGCCTCATCATCCCTGAGCAGGTTGACATCCAGCTTCATGACCTCGTTTCCAAGTTATTTGAGTACTACCAGCTGCTGGCGGACGATCGAGGCATACGACTCACGCTTCAAGGGAAAGGTACTATCTCCGGAGACAGGCTCATGATCGATCGAGCTGTATCCAATATTCTCTCCAATGCCGTGCGATACACACCGGACGGAAGCGAGATCTCGGTAGAAATTCAGCAAGCCGCAGACAAAGTAACCCTTACGATCAAAAACGGTGGGGCCACCATTGACCCTCAACACATCAACAAGATTTTTGATCGTTTCTACCGGGCCGACCCGGCAAGGCGAGAGGGGGGGCCTAACAATGCAGGGCTTGGTCTGGCCATTACCCGTTCCATCGTAAAAGCGCATGATGGAAAAGTCTGGTGCACCTCGTCCGAAGGGGTTACAGCATTCAATTTCGTTTTTCCTGCAGCGCACCGGACAGTTCACAATCGCTCGCGTCATTAATGCTAAGTCTGCACATCCACAGTGATGTGTGGCTCGGTCTCGAACGTAGAGCTGTGGTTTCGATTCCCGGTTAAAGATTTCGGCAAGGGAAATTCCCGAATTTGAGCGAGGCCGATGTGCATCTTATTTTCTTTTTGACTGGCGTGAAGCCTTCGAGCATGTGTGTCGTAAATGGCTCAAAACCTCTAGGCGCGCTGCCAAATGTTGATCTGGAATTGTAAACTTTTTCATCAAAATGCCTGATATGTGACGTTAATTCCCACATCAGGTGTAGAAAAATCAGCTATTTTCAATGAGGTGCGGACTTTATTTACAGAATTGGTCCGCATAAATGCAGTACCAGGGCGGGGCTTTTCCGCCACGCCATTTGAATGCGACAGGAGGCCTGATGCCCCCCCCCCCCCGCACACTGAGTCACCAGAACGCTCGCCTACAGCCGATGAGGCGGCGGGTATCGCGTGGTGGAATTGCATTCCCGACGACGAGCGCAGCCAATGGCTTGCCGCGTCAGACACCGAGTCGGTGGCTAACGCTTGGGCAACACGCAAGGCCGCCCAGGCGCTGGAGCCGGCCGATGCGGCGGTCTATCACAACCACCTCTTCTGGTTCGATAAGCTCGCCGAACGGCACCGGGCGGTAGACACTGCTCCGAATGATGTGGACGCCCGTGCGGCGCTGCAGCGCGTGGAGGCGTTACTGGAACTGGAGGCGTCAGAGCGCCAATTGCCGCTACGAGCGTGGCACATCGGCGACGATTTTGTGGTCGTCGCACGTTCTGTTGAACAGGCGCTGGCCGTGGTCGAAGCAGAGGGCGCCGAGCTTCCGGGAGGATGGGCTGATCCGAGGCTGGTGGAAGAGCACATTCCTGATCCTTCGAGCTTGCGGCGTATGAGTTTCGATGATGCGCCGGATGTTATGTTGACCTTCGCTGAAATGCTTCCGCGATTCCGTTTTCCCCGGATTATCTGGGTTTGCCCTTTTGACAACACCTGGACCAATCCGGATTACGACGAATAGATGGGAAATCGACTATGGCTAGCCGCCGTGAGCCCTTCACCCCTTGTAAATTATACATCGACGGTGCAGAAGGCTTGAGCGCCGGCGACTACATCGTCACATCTGGTGGTTCGGCCTATCTGGTCCAAGCAACTCGGCCCAGTCCGAGCAAGCCTGAACGTTTGTATCTGGATTGTCTGCGCTGGGTATCGGACCAGATACCTGCGGATGCCAGATGCTATCAACTCAACTGGTACCGCCGTTAGTAAGGGTGCAGATCCTGCAATGGGTGACGCTCGCTTACAGCCCGAGATCCAGCTATTCGACCCAGTATCGAGATCAGTCTGCTACTTGCGCTTCCAGGTGATGCTGGATAATGCCAGTAACAAGTCGGGACTGTGCTCGCAGTTTGGATGTTCAGCCAAAAGGCCAACGAGTCTTCACTCCAAAGAGCAGCAGCGGTACCCCGGTGAAAAAGCCAACTGATCACCAGCTGACTGGAACGATGCCTAGTCAATGACGATTGAGTGAAGGAATCTGCGATGAATGCTCACAACCTAATGACCGATGAACTCAAGCATGCGATGCAATGCGACGTGCCGTTCTCCTGGGTGTCCTCCGGCAGCGTTCAAGAAGGCGCCTTTGGTATCTACTCTCAGGCGGAGTGGGATCAGCGCGCGATCAACCAGCTTTGCGATCTGTGGTCGGCTGCTGGCTACGACCTTGAAGATGCTGACGCCTTCCAAGTGTGCGCCGCGAAGGTGGTTGGCAGCGTGCGTTTCCACATCACTGATCCGGACGGTACCGGGATGCCCCATCCTGATACCGCATGCCTGGTTCATGCGTTCGACGCCGAAGACCACGAATTCCTGGAGTTGTACCGCGAGTTCCCGAACCACGCAGCGCTTGAGTTGGCGATGCCGGATCTGGCCGTTGAGGCTGCTGCAAACCGCTGCTGACCAACCCTAGGTTGCAAAAGCCCCGCCTTGAGTGGGGCCGAGGACGTAGAAGCTGTGGCGACTTTCGCCCCCGCGGAACTGATAGGGAATCGCCATGAAGAAGTTGAAATGGGTCATCTGCGATTGCTGTGAAGGAAATGGCAAGGTTGAAAATCCAGCGTTCTCGAACGGCTTTACTTCCAGTGAATGGCACGACATGCACGACGACGAGCAGGCTAGCTACATGGCAGGCGACTATGACGTTGAGTGCCAGGACTGCAAAGGTTTGGGTCGCGTACAGGTTCCAAACGTAGCCGCAATGACGTTTGCCGAAAAGCGCCTGCTGGTGGTCGAGCGCCGCGAAAGTCGGGAGGAAGCTCGCTTGGATGCTGAAATCGATGCTGAGTTGGCCGCAGAGCGCCATTTCGGCTGTTAAACCAGGACCTGCTCGGTTCGCCGGGGCCTCTGAAGCCCAATCCCAGGAGCACCACCGCATGCAAGAGATACCGATACTGTTCAACGGGCCGATGGCCAAGGCAGTCCTTGACGGCCGCAAGACCGTGACCCGCCGCCTGGTCAAGGGTGGCCAGATTCCGCACCTCAGTCCCATCGAAAGTGAATGGCCCTGGACAGCTGTGGCCCAATACGACCCTCGCTACGGATTCGTCGTCTCCGCACGCACTGAGCAGGAATGCGCCGAACTGCTGGGTATTCACGGCGAGTCCCCCTATGGACGCCCGGGCGATCGGCTGTGGGGTCGCGAAGCCTGGGCGGCTGATCAGCAGTTGGACGGCGTGGCACCCCGCGACATGAGTCACGGCGAACCGATCGTCTACCTGGCCGATAATGCGCTACGGCAGACTGGCTGCGCGATGATTACCAAGGGCAAGACGCGGCCCTCAATTCACATGCCACGCTGGGCGTCACGCATCGAGCTGGAGGTCACCGAGCGACGCATCGAGCGCCTGCAGGCGATCACCGAGGACCAGGCCATCGCCGAGGGCCTGGTCGTCACCGGCGAAGTTAATGGCCGGGTGCTCTACAGCGCAAGCACGCCGGCGCCAATTCCGGCCGGCACACAGCAGGTTTTCACGCCGTCCGGTACCGACGCGATTAGCGCGTTTCGGCAGCTGTGGGAATCCACCGGCGGCGACTGGGCGAGCAATCCGTGGGTATGGGTTGTTGAGTTCAAGCGGGTTGAGGCGGCTTCGGGGAGAGTGGCAGCATGACCGGGAAAACTTTCTACGCTCGACGTGTCCAGGTCGACCAGGGTGACCCGCGGATCTGGCCGCCCGGCGAAGCCGTGGTGCTGGCCAGCGACTACAACGCCCTGCTAGCCGAGGTCGAGGCACTGCGCGCTGATGCCGCTCGGCACCGGTATCTGCGCGATATCGTCGGCCTACGTTACAAGCGGCCCGGGGTGCCGATCGCACACAGCGCCGAAGCGAGCGACCAACTGATCGATGCCGATCGACTGCAGGCGCCGCCGGCGTGATCGAGCGCGGTTTCGCCGCCGTGGTCCAGGTCGTGCGCGCGGCGGAATTTCCGGTAACCATAATGGCCCGGCCCGGGTGGACCGCTTTTCATCATGAGATGGTGAGGCTTGGCGAATTCGGCGTTTCTGGAATGCATGGTACCGCCCAAGCCATGCCTCTGCTGGGCAGCAGTAGCGGGGTGCGAGTTTCGCGTCTGCCACCGACCTTGACCCAGCCCAAAACATCGCCGCCGAATTCAGCGAGCAGCAACCATTCAGCTAACACGTCCAGTAACGGGTCAGAGAGGATCCCTGTCCTCGACAAGCAAACCTGGACCTGGACACTCAGCTGACAAATGTCGCCCCTGCCCCCTACCCTTGCGAGCCTTTGCCCACTTGGGTACCACTCATCGCCGACTTGCACTTTTTTTGCCTTCGGTAACATCACCCTCATCGAACAGTCCCGGGCGTCGGGACTACGTCAGCGCCAGGGTGCTAATCAAGCGCCCGTGAACCTGCAGGAATGCGCCAGCATGCTCAATCTGAAATCAGCAATTTGCCCGGGGTGCGCTCAGGCCCTACCAGTCGAAAACACTGGCTGCACCAGTTGTGGCTATGAGGACTATGTTGCCGGCCGCATTCTGACTCTTGAGGAGATCATCAAGCTGCCGATCGACGATCAGCAGCGGGCGTTCAACGATGCCTCGCCAGCCTTCATTGCGGCGGTTGTCCAGGCGGCACAACAATCTCGAGATGAATCGCCAATGGTCGCGAGCGGAACAACCATGGATCTGGCCCCAGACACCGATATCGACTGATCGACCAAGTTGCCGCCGGCACACACGTCCCCTGCCATGCGGGGTTGTGGTCGTGGAGGGGCGCGGTATTCGCGTCCACGAAACTGGTGGTGAGATCATGGACTTTACTTGGGCGTTGGCGTACCACTCGGGCATGAGTGCGAGCAGCGACCTGCGAGCGGCAGTCGACGAAGGCATTCCTGTTGGGGTCGTTGCAACGTTGTTGGACACCCTCAAATTGATCCGTGTGGTACCACGCCACCTCGACGCCGGAGGTGCCGTGTTCATCGACTCTGGGGCCTTTGCAGCTTTCCAGAAAGGTGATGTGGTGAACTGGTCTCGGGTGTTCTCTGCGTATGAAACGGTCCTGGGTCACACCGATCGGCCTGATGGCCTGAGCATCGTCGCGCCTGATGTCATTGGTGACCAGACCGCAACGCTAGCACTGTGGGAGGTGCACGCAAAAAGAGTAGGCGCTTGGATCGCCGACGGTGCCCGGGTGATCGTTCCTCTGCAGCGAGGGAAGCTGTCGGCCGGCACGATGCTCGCCCATGCCAAACGCATCTTTCAAACCGACCGGTTCTGCGCGGGTATCCCATCGAACCTGGAGGCGATGAGCGCCGAGGACTGTTCGACGCTGCACCACCATGACTTCCATGTCCTTGGACGGGTGATCCTGACCCCAGAACTGTGGGACAAATTGCAGGCGCTATTGGCGAATAATCAAGATGCCACGTACACCGCAGATGCCAACTGGCTGCGATCGCGCATTCAAAAGATCAGCCGAGCCGCGCAAAGGCTTCGGCATGAACCAACCCGCAATCCGTTTGATACGTCACGAGCTCGCGCGGTGCGATCCGTCCTACGCGAAGAAGCGTACCAATACAAACAAGTCTGAACAGGGCGCAATTATCATGACCACACCCTCCCCCCTGATGGCAGCAACACGTGATGCCAGCTGGTTCAACCGCCCGGATGTTCGTTCGCCCAAGCGTTACCACCTTGTCAGCTTAACCGGCGACCCGAAATGTCGCCTAAGGACCCTGCTCGGCGATCCAATGGCAGCAGTTGACGTTCCAACGAACCTGCGCTGCCAGCGCCCTGGCTGTCGTGACGGCTGGCCGGTAGATCCGCCCGAACTGTCATCCGATTCCCCATCTGCTGGGCAATCGGTTGGAACAGCTTAGCGGCGTGATTCACTGTCGCCGGGCGACCCATCGAAGGGTGACCTAGGCATCAACATTGGCGAGCAACTCAGGGGCGCTGCCTAATGCCCCTACCGCTCGCTATACGAGGATCCGTTCTCACTTGAAACAGAGTCACAGACCAGAGGCCGGCCAGTGTCCGGACTGTACCGGACGAACGTGCTGTCTCTACGGTGCTCAATCAGCCTCACAACCTGTATGCGGTTGATGCAGTAGGTTCTGTACCTCACACCAAACTGTTCAAAACCTGCGTTCTGCCCACCACTGCAACCTATCGCCAGGCCCTGCGCATCGAGCAGTGCTGTAACAGGGTTCCCCAAGCGAGTCAGGTAGCTGACCCCATCCACGCAAGTCGTCATTGAAGCCAGATCAGCCTGAGAGACAGTCACGCCAGGCAGTTCTAGCTGTCTAGGCGGCTGAGGACCAAGGAACGTGAAAAGGGAATAGCCACCAAGGCCGCAGATCACTATTGCGCAACCGACCTTCCGGAGCGCTTGGCTGACTGGGTGTTTCGGATTCACTGGCATTGTGAACTCCAATCAGCCTTACAAATAAGACGACTCATCCTGACCCTCCAGATTTAGCAATCAGCACCACCGGTGCCGGCAATATTGTCATGGACCTGGGTGAGCCATGTATCGGCAATCTGCCACCTGGAAAGGGTCTGATACCCGTGGTTTCCAGCGCTTTCGCGTGTCGAAAGTTTACTTTGCGTTGGGAGATCGACTGGGCTGGAACAGCTTATCGCCTTTATGCGCAGTCGCCGGGCCACCTCAGAGAAAGGCGTCACGTGTATCAGCGCTGGCTTGGAACATCCTCCGAAGCCACCAATAGTCGAATTACTGCGCCGCCCACAATGCCAGGAACGAAGGCAAAAGCGAGCATCGTCATCCGGATCAAGTCGCTTTGGAAGCCGACTTCGCGAAGGAATTCCTCCCCAGGCCTGATCCAAAGAAAAAGTGCGGTGGCGATTGCGAAGGCAATGAGGTTGCTGAATTTGTAGATGAATTTCATAGCCAAACCCTTAGTCGATTTCTTGATCTGGTGGAGATGACTCGATTGACCGGTCCGGTAGCTTGAATGGCGAACAGAATCAACGATCAGCACCACCGGTGCCGGCGGTATTGTCACGGACCTAGGGGAGCCATGAATCGGCAATCTGCCACCTAAAAAGGGCCTGATAGCCGGGCGGCCTCCACTCTCCTGCCGGGGGAGTTCAACTTGTGCTGGTCGATCAGCGGAAACAACCTGCCCCATTGGGTGCGTTTGCTGATAAGGAGAAAATTACAAAGACTTGGGCCTGGTGCTGACTCGTTGGGCCAATTGTCTACCTGGAGTCACGTTCCCTTTGCTAATCGGTAATTCGGTTGTGCTATTTGTTCTGCGTACCTGGACTCAAGCACCGATGCGTGGTGACCGTAGCGTCCCGATAGTCGACGTCACCAGGTGTAGCGCTGAGGACAATTTCCTCCTACGCTGCTATGCGAAATTTAGGGCTGATTTTTTCAAAGGAGAACTACCGGTGGACAAGCAAAAACTTCAGCAAATCGCGGCGTTCGCCGCTGATGAGAAACGATTGAACGCTGCCTTTGAGAATGTGATTGGAGGCATCGAAAGCGGCCGTATTCGGGCTGATGACTTTCCAATCGCAGCTGCACCGCTCCGAGCGGGTGGACTGAAGGACAACCGGGAGTTTGTGGCTCGCTACTTAGAGCAGTCTGCTGGACTGACGCTCAGCCCAGACCAGAAGCTCGCGCTCGATGACACGATAACCGCTCTTCCTCCAGGTGCGAGCATTGAAGAGCTGTACCTTGCCCTTGATCAGGTTCCATCACTGGCAAGCTTCACCGCGGCCCTGCGAAAGGCCCATGCCGAATCGGTAGATGCCCCACACTGAGGCCGTCGGTCATGCCCCTGGCCAGGGCTTGTGGATCAAACTACGGCCAGTCCTGGGCGCGATGCTCGCGCCCTACCCTCCTGCCGCAACCTCACGTTTCAATGCCTGTAGGCAGTCGCTGATATATGCCTGAAGTCACTCTGGGGCTTGGACAGCTTTAGAACGGGCGTCAGCGAATGCCTTGGCATGTCGCGCAAGCTGCGCAACGTGGCGCTCAAGCTGTTTCTCTGCCTGGGTCATTGCCCTGAGGCCCCAGCGCTGCACCAGGCCGCTGTGATGCGCACTGACCTCGCTCGACTCATAGATCGGACTCACGTCGAGAACAGCCATCAGCCCTGTAGTGCTCGCCGAACGCGTGTTCATCACCACCTGAGTGTTGTGTGAGTCCAACACCTGAAGGCCAAGTGATTCGTAGAACGGTACCTTTTTGATCTGGCAGGTGAGCTCAGTGTGGGGGTGCTGTCCGATCAGCATCTTCATCAACTGGGTACCAATACCGCGGCGGCGATGGGATTGCTTGACCGCCATGTAGTTGACCCCGCACGCCTCAGGGTGGGTGGGCACTGGAGAGAACAGGAGAAATCCGACTACTTCATGCGGAGCTGCGTCATCGAATGCCACCAGGAGCTCTACCGGCTCACTGGCGACTTTGCCTATGCGACTGATGTACGCCCCAATTTCGGTGGGTAGTGCCCAACGATAGATCTCGTAGAGAAGATTGCTGGGCGGTACAGCGAGCATGCTCAGCTCAGTGATGTTGTCCTCCACGAGCTTGAGCACTTGCTCGCCGATAGCTTGACCGGGTGGAGTGGCATGGTAGCGAGTGATGCTCATTCGGGATTCCTAAACAAAAGTGAGTAGAAGGTCTGATCTAACGAGAGAATGCATCAGCTGAGTCGAAGGTCAGAATAACGAGACAACTGGAATCGGCGAGCCTCGACGAGTAGTGAAGCAATAAAAAATGCAACAGCTGGTATCGATATCCAGTTCTCATAACCTGATGTTGCTTCCCAATTGAGCGGATTAATCAACAGCCCAATTAAGATTGCTGAATTAGCGCAGACTGCCTTTGTCGAGGGCTTCCATCTCGTAACGAATCCGGTCAGTAACAATGCTATGACCGTGCCGCATTTCAAACTCGATGAAAGAATGGTTTCTCCCGGAGCGAGCGGGAAATACCATACTAGCCCTGCCCAGTATACGGCCATTGTTAAAAGCAGGGCGTTGCGCAGAAGACTGAGCTTCTCGATACGTTTTTTAAGTAAGGACTGCAAGGTTCTCTCCGTTTCCGTGATTAAGCCGGGAAGCTGGTACTCCACTGCTCGAATTGTGATTCACCATGGCGCCTGGCCCCAGTTTTCTAGGCCGGGGATTGGGATGCTGCTGAGGCGGTGTCCTCCAGACCTAGCAAGCTGCTTTGACGCTCTCGTAGAACATGCGTTTTCCCTCAATTTACGGTGTTGACACCGAGGTGCTTACAAAGAGCATCCAGCTTAGTTTCAAGAGCCTGAACCGCTGGCGTTGCCGAAACATCCTCGACTAACGGAGGGCGCGGATGGGTACCGGACAGACCTTTGCCTAGCTCTCGGCAAGAAACAATCACTAACGCGACCGCCACAGCAGCAAAACCTACTGCCCCAATACCAAACCACCATTCCATCGCAAACGCCGTAGGTATGTTCGCGCAACTCCAGGTCGTTAGGACCGAGTAAAAAACCAACCAAGCAGGGCTGTTTAAAGGTGTGGCTTCAAGTCTCATCAGAATATCCATCATTTCGTGTGCGCGAAAATCGCATCTTCTCTTAATACCTAGCCCCAGTATCACAGGGCTTATGGGTGTAGCTGAGCGGTTTCCTACTTACCAGCACTATTGCCGAAAGTGAGGAACACCGCGGCGCTGACTCGCACCACAGCTAACGCCCAGCCCCCCACCCTCAGAAGGCTTTCGCCTGCTGGTCAATTGGCTGGCACCGCTTTTTGAGACCTACCAGGTCCCGGCGTCGGATCTCGATCGCACCGCGGTTGGCCTGCATGAGCAGTTTGGCGGCACAGTCTGACCCAGCCATAGCCGCTTGAATTTCGGAAACGGTTGCAGCCTTAAATGTGCTTGCGACCGACAGCACACCAACTACTGCCAATGCGCAGCCGGCGAGTACTGCTCCGGTGAGCATGACTTTGCTTTTCATGGTCGTTCCTCTTGCCTTCCTATGTGAGCGGCCTGCTTCACGTTTCAGGCCCTCTGAAAGACCCTTTGGTCAGGCTCTCTGCCCCCATCGAGTCGCTGCCCTGTAGCTTAAATTTTCCCACAGTCGCGGATCTCGCAAGCCCCAATTCTGCCCTGCAGGTGGCACCAACCCCGGTCTGACAATCGGGGCTAGCAATTGGCTTCTAGGCCTCGTTTCCAGTCCAGGATCAGGCCGCTTTACGCCTTGCCACCAGGACAACGACCGATACCGCAGTGCCGGCGAAGGCGTTCTCGATTACGCCGGACCACTCCAGTTCGAAGCCTGGGAGCAACTCCTTGTGCTTAGCGATGGCCGGCAGAACCGCGGTTATCTGGCCGTCATCCGCCAGCAACCCTGCTGCAGCGTTCAAATGTGACAACCAGCGGCCTTCGCTGAATGGTGGGTTGCATACGACCCGGTCGAATCGCTCATCAGTCGTGCTCGCCCATTCAAGGAAGTCAGCCTGGGTAACGTCGAAGCCCTTCGCTGCAAGCACCTTGCAGTGCAACTCGCTGATCTCGATGCAACGGGTCTGGTCCTTGGGCATGTGATCGGCAAGGCCGCCTACCCCTGCTTGCGGCTCGAGGCAGGAATGCCCCTCCTGGATGTCGGCCAGATCGACTACCAGCTCAGCGAGAGTACCGGGGGTTGGGTAGAACTGATGCCCTTTGGTATCTGGGATGCAGCCGCTGATGATGATCTCGTCGAGCGCCTCCCGGGGGTCGAAAGCGAACTCAAACCATACGTGCGAATTCTTGTTATGGCGCACACCACCGATCATGGCCAGGACCTTTTCTGCCTCGGCCTGGACTGCCGCGTTGCGATCGCCATAGAACTGGAGAGCGTAGGGGTTTGCCGTCAGCGGCTGCCGTGGTTCCTGCCACCGATCCCACTTCACAGGTTTATTCGGCTCAGATCGCATAGCCGACAGCATGGCAATCACCGGGAACGGCAACGGTTTCACGAAAACCTTGTGCTGTTTGGCCTTGGCCTTTGGCTTGGTGCGGAAACTTGCCGGGATGGCAGATGGGTAGATGCTGGCCAATACCGCGTTGAGTCGCCATGCCATTTCCGGGTGGACCTCGATATGGCAGGTCCCCTTTTTGAACAGCTTCATGCGCAGGGTGCCACCATCGACGTCGAACCATTCGCCCGTACGACGACGGAACGCGGTCAAAAGTGGCTGAGTATCACCGTGTTTCAACTCCTCGCGCCCCATGAATTTAGCGATGATGCAGCGCAGGTCATTCAGGTATCCAGAGCGGTCATGATCGATGGTGTCATAGCTGGTGATCATGTTGGCGACGATCAACCGATTGCCGAAGGCGCCAGACTGGTTTGTGACGTGATCGCCGGACAATGCCCGGAATATACCGTCGACCCTTTCTGCAAAGAACCTTGAGCGCGACAACAGCAACTCGTTGAGAGTGGACCTCACGCTCATCTCTTCGAAATCAGGCAGAGGGTGGATCTCCCACTCTTCCTCGACCTGTTCCGACGACCGCCGCCTGTGAGCCTTCTTGCCCAATGGGTTGCGGATCTGTTCCTGCCATTCGGAGCGGCGTTTCTGGGGCATGCAATCATAGACGTCGGTCAGTGCCAGGGCCTTACCCCAGTAGGACGCGTTGAGCGATCCTATGGCCGGCTCCAGCTGCATCAAATTCGCGATGTTGGTGGTGTAGTAGCGTCCCTGTTCGCTGGTGTTGCCCTCCATGAAGTGATGGAGCGCCACGCTGTAGCCACCACCCGTCATCATCTCGTGCAACTGCTCGATACGGGCGCGTTCGGCCTGGTAACCACCAATCAGACCGTCTACCAGGTCGGAGGCGACCGGGGCGAAGAACTCGCAAGCGTCTTCGACAAGGTCACCAATTTGGGCGTGGGAGAGGTCAGTCATGGGCAGTATCTCGAGAAAGTTTCAGTACTGCAGAAGCCCCCAGTGAAGGAGGCGTGGTCGTCGTCAGCGTGAAATCGAAGATTCTTCTCGGCGGTCTGCAATAGCCCCTAAGGGATCTGTTCGACCTTCAGGAATAGAGGTACTTGATGTGGTAGACCGGGATCTCGTGGAATTTGCGGCCACAAGCATCGTCGGCAACAAAGCAGCTGCTGACGTCGTCGGTGAAGTCAACGCCAAGCCGGCCACGATCTTCGCTGCGGATGACGCCCTTTGCCCCGGCGGTGGCGATCAGCTCGCCGTGGAGGTTTCGGTAGTCTTTGTGAATTACAACGTTCTTGAACTGGGTCATGTCTCGGCATCCTTCGCAATCCGGCTTCATGAAAAAGTCTCTCCTGAGAAGTCGAATGCGCAAGGGGCAGCCAAGTCATTTTTATCGAATGCTTCCGGCCTGGCTGGGTGCAGGGAGACACGCGCAAGCGTCCTTGATCCCTGCCCGGTAAGAGCTATAGAGCGGGGGGCGTTGACCGTGCACAAGGTTTCGAACGACATTCCTGGCCAGTTCTGCGAGCGCTAGAGCTCGAACTATTGCCCGGTGGTTGCCTGAGCTCGCGCCAGCTGGACTGGGCTGAGTTTTGACGTGAGCGCATCACGTGCATCGTCATATTCTGACGTGACATTGGCGATGGCGATGGCCATCGATTGCTGGTTGTGATCCTTGGGTACGCATCGCTTGGAGGCATACGCAAGGTCCAGGTCTGTGTGCGCTCCAGTAAGCCCCAACTCCGAAGCTATGCCGTACTAAACGAACGCCTGGTTAAGGTCTCCTGAACTGCAGGGGCCTCGGGCATAGTGATTGCCGAGCTTGAACCGGTCTGGCGCGAAGCTCGGGCTGAATCAGGCGGGCTCCTAAAGCTATGGGCATCAGGCGCCCAAGCTATATCTATTTCCCCTCGCCGACCCCCTTGGCAAGGCATGGAATGTTTAGCGAGAACAATTCGCCCTCTTTTGCCATGGCGAACTTGTCGTACACCGCCTGGCGGGTTCGAGGGCCGTAGTCTTTCTCAATAGCCCGGAGAATCCGCTTACCGGTGTAAGCCGAATAAAAGGGGAGCGCGAAAAAGGTCAGGATCAGGGAGGCCCCCACCCAGAACGGGATTGAAACAACCCCATTATTGAACTGTTTCATGGTGACCCCTACTGTCACGAGGGCCATCATCCATGGTAAGCCAATATAGCCAATGGGATTACCAAGGGTAAAAGCAATTTGGCGTAGCACTTTGTTGGAGTAGCTCATGGTGTTCCTTGATGGTTCAGACGACTTGCAGGCGTGGGCGGTCAGGGTTCAAGGCACTTTACCTCCCGCTAGCCTAATGAAAGGGACTATCCGATCCAGTAACTGGGCCGGATGATTGGTCCTTCCTTTGGCGGGTCTGCACCTCCATACACTCGTGCAGGACTGCTGCCTGGCCTCACCCGCACAGCCGTCAGAACTGCATCAAGTACTGACCACATTCAGCCACAGGAGGCAACGGCGTAACCTCCACCGACCCAATCATTGGGTCACAAGCCCGGGCCGTACCGGTTAGCCTGGCAATCAACGCCTCAGGATTGTTCAGGATGTCGCGGAGCCCCAGACGGTGCAGCTGGTTTCCGATCCGGAGCATGCGGTCCCATTCGGAGTGTCCGCCTTTCTTGAACGAGACCACCCCAAAGCGTGCCAGGTAGTGCACGGCCTCCGACGGCGCCACGTCAGCGTGTGGACCATAGTACTCAAGGGCACGGTCGAGCTCGAACTCGTAGAAGAGCTCCACCGCTTCAGCGTCCAAATCGTACTCAGTGCTCTCATTCACGTTGGTGTAGTAGACGCCGTTTTTCTTGATCACCGACTCGCAGCCGGCGGCCGCGGCTGTAACCGACCTCAGGCCCTCGTAGAAGCCGTTGAAATGCTCATCGGCGAATGGCACCTCGACCGACTTCGACACGTCCAGGTCGGAGCGTGTGAAGGCCTTGTACTCCTCTGGGATGTAGTACCGCTTGCCATCCTCAAAGATGGCCTTGTACTCGGCCAGGGCCGTGAAGGGCTTCTGGTAGCTGTACCGTGCCCACTGAAGATCGATAGCCAAGACCTCACGCATACCCAGGATCTGGAACCGCGCAGCCTCACCGGTGCGCATGGACCACTCGGCTTCATCAGCGTCGATGGTCAATGCGTAACGCAGCAGTTCGAGGCAGAAGTCAGGAGAGTAGGCGTTTGCCGCGATCTTGATGTAGCCGTTGTCGGGGTTGATCGATCGGGCAAGCCAGTTGCGGGCCGCGGGATCATAGTGCCTCGCACCCAGGTAGTTTCTGAACGCGTTCAATGGGCGCATGTGAGCGTGCTTGCCAGTCTCCTCGGCCAGCATCTGTTCCATGGACCGGTCCGTGCTCACTCGCAGGCAGCCCCAGCATCCATGACGACTGCCACAAGCAGTACGGCGCTCTACCCCACCCTCTCGCATGAACACGTTGACCATGCACTCCCCGCCGGCGGAGTCGCGGTAGATTTCGGTCAGTTGCTGAAAGTCTGAGTACGTTTCGAAGCGGCCGTTGGTAACTCGGCCCAGGAAGGTGAAGATGTCCATGGTGGTGAAGTCCGCGATCGGACTAAGCACCCAGCTTGGCTTCTCACCCTCGCTTGCCATGTTAACCGGTTCATAGGCGCTTTCGCCCCGAGCCTCCATGTTGCGCTCCCGCACAGCCGACTCATCGCGTCGGGTGCCGATCAGGACGATGACATCCTCCTCCTTGTAGGCCGCTCCCACCTTCTGCTTGATGACTGCCTTGATCTGTCGCTTGGTTCGGTCGAGCGGGGCCTTCTTCAGCTGTTGTTGGCATTTGGCAGAGTTGCCTGGCAGAGATGCCACAGTTCGCCCACCGATAATGCTTGCGAGCCAATTTTCAGAAAGATTCGGGCGGCACACCCATACGCGAACCGGCAAGTCCTTGGCCTTGGCGTAGGCCTTCAGTACGGAAATCTCCGTCTTACTGTATATATGTACAGATGGATTCTCCATGAGCGTGTCGCTGTTCATGACGCTCAGCTCAGGGACTTCAAAGCCAGCGGTCTTCAGCTCGCTCATCGCTCGTAAGGTGAGCGCCAGGGTTACGGAAGAATCTTTTCCGAAGGAGCACGCCACGACGAGGTGCTTGCCATTGCGGATGAGACATTTGATGACTTCGACTGCGGCTAGCACCTTCTCGTCGAACGAGCGCTCTGTCACGACGGCCGCTTCCCGAATGGTGACTGGGGTTGCTGGCTCGAAAAGGCCGGTTGGGATCAGGTGCATGTCGAAGGCTCGTTGTTGGACTGACATCCTCAAATTACCGTCGATCCCAAATCTGCAACCTCCACCACACCCGGCCTGGGCGAATTAGCTTTCGCATCTGGTTGTAATGGGCTGAGCGTTGTACACAGACGCTCCATTCCTGGTAGCGACTTGGGCCGTGGGACAAGGATCTGGTCGGCCGCCAACTTGCATTCTCGAAGCTGCGTGAGACGCTGAATCCATTACGAAACACGGGCAGTGCACGCTGCTCTTACCTGAGGATGCAGGAATGGAATTTCAGCAGCAGCGTATGCTTTTCGAAGATGAACTCGATGCTCGCGCCGCATGGGAATCTGAGGTTGACCGTCTGATCGGTAGTGGTGCGCTGTTTGTAGCGAACCATTCGGGCGGCAAGGATTCCCAGGTACAACTGATCCGCCTCCTTGAGCGCGTGCCAGCAAACCAGCTGGTTGTGGTTCATGCGTCGCTTGGGCCGATGGAATGGCCGGGGGCCATGGAGCTGGCTCGCGACCAGGCTGCTGCTGCAGACCTGCCTTTCATCGTCGCCAAGGCCGGCAAGACCCTGTTGGAAATGGTTGAACGGCGGTTTGAAAGCCGACCCGAGGTACCTAGCTGGCCGTCAGCATCGACCCGACAATGCACCAGCGATTTGAAACGTGGGCCTATTCAGCGGGAAGTGCGGCGTTACGCGAAAGCCAATGGCTTCAAGACGATCGTAAACTGCTTGGGGCTTCGCGCCCAGGAGTCGCCAAACCGTGCTAAACGTACGGTCTTCAGTCGCATGGGTATCAGCAACTCTGTGCTCACCTGGTACGAGTGGTTGCCAGTTCATGACATGCGCACCACTGAGGTTTTCGAAGCGATTGCTGCGGCTGGACAGCAACCCCATTACGCCTACGCCCTCGGTAATGATCGACTGTCCTGCGTTTTCTGCGTGATGGCATCCAAGCCAGACTTGCGGAATGGGCGAGCTCAACACCCTGAGTTGTTCGAGCAATACGTCGCACTGGAGCAGCGTACGGGCTACACCATGCACATGAACCGCATCCCTCTCCTTGAACTGACGGCATGAGGCCCTTCACGGGAAAGGCCCAGCTGCTCAAGCGCTGCACTTGGAGCGAATCCCGCGGCAGTGCCGTGGATCACCGCATCATGGCTGCCGCCCGCAAGCTGCAGGATGCTTCGAGCCGAACCGGCTACGTGCGACGCTGAGCTCCACCCACCCTAGATCGAGGCCGCCGCCATGCCCCTGATTGACACCGATCAGCTGAAAGCCGCCCATGCTGCCTGGATGCAAGCGTCGGCCGCGTACAGCCAGGCCGCGCGGGTCATGAGTGAGGCCCAGGCGCAGCGCGACCGCCCAGCCTCGGAGGCGGCCTACCAGCAAGCCCTCGAGGCGCACGACGAGTGGCACGACCGCAGCCAGGAGCTGTGCCACCTGGTCGGACGCCTGCTGGCCGAGCCCTGAGGGTTACCGTAACGAACCGCCCAGAAGCCCCAACCCGCCACGCGTGCCGGCCTAACTACTACAAGGAGCTCCACCCATGCCCACCTTCACCGACGAGCAACAGCGCATCGTCAACCGCCTGGATCGCGCTTTCAAGGACGCCAAGAAGGCCGGGCTGGCCCTGCGCGTTTATGATGGTGCGGTGCTGATGCTGTGCGAGGACGCGTTAAACGATCCGCGCTATGGCGACTTTGGGTCTGTGGGTGGCGAATGGTTCGAGGAGTGCACCACTCGCATTGCCTTGGGCCTGAACGCCGATGGCGGCGCCGGCCGTTGAACTGAATCCCCACCCTACTTTATGGCGAGGAACCCGCCGTCGCTGACGCGGCCGCGCCTGACAGGAGAATCACCGCATGGCCAGCCTGACCACCTCACAGATTCACGCCGTCGGCGAATGGTGCGCCGAACGTGGCATGCTGCCGCAGCGGATCGACGCCGCCGATATCAAGGCCGCATGTGCCAGCCTGGGCATTGCCCTGGTCGCTGCGCTTAGCCAGCACGAAGTGGAGGCGATCAGCGACGTGTGCGAGGACGCCACCGCGTAGTGGATCTTGAGGGTGGCACCCTGCGCTGCGTACCGACTGGCCCATACCCATTCACGAAAATTGCTCGTTGCACCTAAGCCCCGGCGCAGTCCAAACCGGGGCGAAGGACGTAAAGGGCGCCCCTTTGGGGCTCATTTCCTAGAAGGAGAGATGACATGACTTTGAGCAATCACCAGCAGGCTCATGTGGCTAAGGTATTCCCTGAGTGCCGCGAACAGATGGAGATGTACCTGGAAGAGCGCGTGGAGGTTGTCGTTTATCTTCAGAACGAATGCGGTGTCGATGTCCCGCCGTTTGCCGTAGCGCCCAAGGACAACCAGGAGTTCTGGATCGGTTGCTGGGACACTGCTGAAGAGGCAGCGAAAGAAGCCATTGCTCTTGGCCTAAAGGTTGTCACGAACTGATCTCGGAACCCGCGGTACCGCCCAAGCCCAGCCCACGCGCTGGGCCGAGCCCGTAGAAGGGCGCCGTACTGTGCCCATCCTACCGAAACCTAAGGGACGCAACCATGCCGCTTGACGAAACCAACCAAGCCGAATTCGATGAACTGCACACGCAGATCCATGACGCAATCCACGCTGACCATGAGGTTCGTTGGATGCAGACAGTAGGCGGTTTCTCGGGGCGGCGCATGCCCGAGCAAGGCATGTTCGTGAAAACGGGACCGCATGGTGGATCGCTGCGCGGCTCTATCGGCTGGGTTGCCCAAGTGCGTCTGAAACAGGGCCAGTTCGGTTCAGACAACTACATTTTGTGTCACGCCGGCGACGGCGGGTGGTTGATGCAGCATTCAAACAACGTTTTCTATCCGCTCACGCCTGCGGAAGTTGATCTGGTCCGACCATTTTTTGCTGATCGTCTGCCAGAGAACGAAGATTTCAGTCATGGCTATACCCTTGGCAGCGAAGGAACTCGAGCCTTTGGCTTCCTGGTCGAACCGCCTGAGGGGTTTGAGACTCGCGGTGGCGAGGGTGCCCGGATGCGGATGACCACCATCGACGCCGATGGGAGCAAAACCGTTACTGACACTGTTTTCCTGTAGGAAGCCCATGCGATACGTACTCAGCGTTGTGCGCCACTACCTGGCCGGAAAACTCACCACCGAGCACGCCTTATATGCCCTTCGCGAACGACCTGTGGCCGTGGCCAGCAAAGGCAAAACTTGGGTCATCGACCCTGACTTCAAGGTGTGAGGATAACGTGAACATGCCGCGGGAAATGCCGCTACCGATGCGCCTGGCCTGTCTCTTGCCGACCAATATGGCACCGCGCACCGCAAAAATGGTGCGGTCCTATCGCCTGAAACTGTCGCTGGCGCAACTGGCCCCGAATAAATTCCACTTCGATTCCGAATACAGCCAGGCGATGGGCTATCTCAAGGCGATGGACGATGCGGAAATCATTGATTGGGACACATGGAAGGAGCTGCTGGACGAAGCTGTGGCTTTGCTTCGTAGTTGGCGAGCTCCGTCTCCCCCTGACGAATTAGAGGAAAAATCGCATGACCACCAGTAATCCCGTTCCGCCCTATATCGGCCGTGTGCCGCTGGTAGGGGGCTTTTATGCCGCCGGGTGCACCCTTTGCGGGTGGGTCGGCAGTTCTGAAGAGCTTACCGACGACTGCCAGTGCACGCGGAGTGTTGGTGACCGTTATTGTCTGGGCGATACCGACGAGATTGGTACCGAGCGTCTGCTGGCAATCATCCAGGCAATGGCTGAACTGAAGCAGGATGCTACTCGCTTCCGATTCATTGTCGACTGCCCGATCCGCGAAGCGGTTGCAATTAGCCGGAAAGCGAATGACCCGACGTTCGACCTGACTGCGGAGTGCGATCGTTTGATTGAGAAAACCGCGTTTACAAGCAGCAGTGCCTGACACCGGAAAGCCATGACGGCCTGTTACCTCAAGGTGATCCCGGGGCCAATGAAGATGGGCCGCGGACTTTGCTCGACCTGGTGAAAGGTTCTGCCGGCCAGCGTGCTCCAGAGTCGGAGATGCTTGTCGTGGTCGAAACGATGGCCCAGTTGGTCCCTGAATACCAGTTCCCCTGGAAGTAAACGGAAACCGCCGCTCAGTTGCAATCAAGCTGACGGAGCCTCACTCTTGCGCCGACAAGTCGGGCTACTCACCAGGTACACCCAAGACCCGCCCCAAGGGTTGTCCAGGGTGTTCTGGTGCTGACCCGCCACCCAGGCCAGCATGGGGTGAGCGCCACAACAGCCTCATGAAAAAATGCTGCCCCACGCGGAAGAATTTTTTCACCTCTCAGCGAGAACTCCTCCGTCACCACGGTCAATCCACAGCATCCTGGTAGGTCAGTTCGTCATTGTTCAGGAAGCGTTCCTTCTTGACATGGGCGTCCTGGATGGCCTGGGAGTTGTTCTGAATTGGCTTCCCACTGATCAGTGCCTCCATCGACGATAGGGCTAGGTCTGACTTGGTTCCTGTTGCCGGCCAAGCCGAGCAGCAGGAACCGGTGGTGGCCTGATCAGCCAGCGACTGCGCCGACTACCCAGTGGGGATCCCCCGCGGCTCAACCGGGGGGGCTGGCGCTGACATTCGGTACCGGGTCAGATGCGGACGGGGCAGGCTTGAGCTGGTACGGGGTCCGTCAACGGCACAACGGGCGTAGTGACCAGAGGCCGCCAACTGCAGCCTGCCCCGCTTCATCCACCAGTAGCCATTCCATCTCGCTGACGGACAAGGTACAGAACGTACGGCTGAGCTTGAGATGGTACTGCTCGGTACCGGGATGAACATGAACAGAGCGGCCCCAATCTGAGCCTTCACTTGCCCGAGAGTGACCGTCGTTGAGCCGGGGTCCACCCAGCACCTTCATCACAAGGCCGAGGTTGACCCGACGCCACTTAGGCAGAAGGGGGAATCATGTCCTATGCGGACGATGCGCCTCAGTTGACACCAGCTCACCTGTTCAACGCCACTCTGGAACCCTCCACGCCTCGACGTTGCTCAATGTTCGGTCGGCTTCACAGCCAGGCATGGTTGCGCTCAGCTTTGTACCGTTCGGCCAACGTAGCACCCCAGGTTCCAATCGCGTTGGTAGCCTGTCGCACCTGTTGCAACGCGGATTCTGCCATCGCCTTCTCTTGTCCTGTTCGGACGGTCGTTTTCGGGCGCTGCACTTTTATGGAGGCGTGCGCAGACTCTCCTTCAGCCGAAAGAAGAACCTTCTGGAGCAAGGGCAACGCAACCTGCCACTCTGGCCGTCACCGCAAAGGCTGGTGATGCTGGCCTGAACGCCGGCATTGTCGCTTTCTGACACTGGAGCTTTTCTGCTTGTGCCCGGGTTGTGCACCAAGCGCTCCGCCAGATCGGGCTCAATCCTGGTGCCATGTCCCTTGTGACTGGCCTGGCAAACTCGCCCTCAACGCGTCCGACATTCACTCGCAGCACTGCGTCCGCCAGACAGGCCATTGATGCCGCTTGCCAACGTCCAATTACGACCAGGGAGGGATGCGCTTAGTGACTACCTTTCTGACGCTTTCACCCGCTCGGGCTCTTACAAGCGGTCAAGCAGATGTGGACAGCACCAGGCGGCCTGCCACCTCGTGTGCCTATCATCTTGGGAGCGCAGAGAGCACCGAACCTCAGATCCGCTCCTGCGGAGCGGAGGCGGGGAGAATTAAACTGTCGCAACCAGCAGGTATGGCACGATGCAACGGTTCAGCCCGTCACGCCTGTGCAATCGCTGACCTGAGCGGGTAGATGAATTCATCCTTCCACCTACGCTCAGACATTACAGACTCAACCCAGCAATCCTTTCTGTACACTCTCCAGCACGATTTGACGGTAAGAACAGAACGCGCATCGACGGTGGTGGCGACTGGGACTGGGCACATCAACAGTGCCACCCCTTTGGGTAAACCCCGCGTCAGCGGTTCAGGCGTACTGGCGCAGGCCGGGCAGCTATAGCTGCGCTCCCATACCCGAATGCCAGTTTCCAAGCTTCCAAATCGCCCGTAGCGATGCCAGACCTTGGATGGCTGTCCAATTCCAACACCATATTTCTCGGCGCTAGCTTTCACGGAAGACATGCCCAGGTCGAAATATCTTTCCACGGCCCTCATTCTGGCTGTAGCTAGAAGCCCTTTGCCAACCTTGCTAGTACTAAAGCAGCTGATGAACATTGGTGCTGTCTCCCCAGAGATTCTGTTGAGAAGCAAAACGGAACCGAACGGGTAGAGCCACCTGCCCCCGCATGCACAGTTCACGAGTAATGCAACTGGCCTGGCAGGCGTTTTCTGATACTGCAACAAGTCATCGAAGAATGCTTGGCCACGACACACAGCGCTAGCTATAACGGCTGCATCCTGGGGCGTGTTTGCGACGAAGACGGGGTTGCTCCGTGCCAGATCTTCGGAGATTACGCCCGTCTGGCCGGCACTGCCGAATATCCATAGCGTAGGAACACCAGACCGATTGCGTTGCTCAGTACGCTCGTATGTCCGCTGCGCTGACTGAGTCGAAATCTGTACCTCTATTGCTAGGCGCGGAGCGAAGGCTGAGTCGCCAACAAGGATGTCAGCTCGCCAATCGTCTAAACCGTCTTCAAGCTCGGCTGGAATGCCTAGCTCGACCAGTGCTTTATAGATGGCCACCTTCATGGCGATGTGTTCTGGGCTTTCAGTGTTCGTATAGCCTTCTGGGCTCTCCCCAGGGAAATGGGAAAAGTACCTGGTGATGCCGCCATTCCATCTACGAGTTTTGGCCTGCGCAGGAAGTTTCGTATCCGGCATGAGCACCTGGCGGCATTTCGACAGCTTCACTACTTTCTTCCAGTCTTCATCGCTAAGCACAGACGCCACAGTGCGGCAGCCGTCCACTAAGCCCACGCATGCCAAGCCAACCTCCATGTCACAAAGACGCAGTTAAGATTCAGAGCGCCAGAATCTGTGCCTTAGCCACCTGAACCGTCTGTCAGAAGCGAAGCCTGGGACAGCCAGCCTGCGACAGATTTTAATACATCGCGACAGTTTTAATTCTCCAGAAACAGCGGCGGTGCTGCTGGGCGCAAGCAACGGACCATGACGGCAGGATTCGCCCGCTGTCCTTTTTGTGAGGCATGCGCGCGGGTTTGGCACCGGGAAATGGCGCACATCGCACTAGCCGGACTGAGTGCGTTGGGTGCCCTCTTCGACTGTGCACCGCTTACCGCCGGCCATGCCAAATCCAAGACCCCAGCCAAGCACACCATGTTCCAGGGGCTGCGCCCTTCCCTTTCCATTTTTCCGGCTGCGCCGGGCGGCCCGCAGGGCGGGCTTTCCCTTTCCATTTTTTCACTCGGCCCCTTCTAGCGCGTCAGCCTTGTCGACCACAGCTTCGCGTGTATGATGTTTACACATACTGTACATTTATACAGGTTAGCCATGCATACCATCTCAATCCTCGGCCGTATTCGGCTGGAGCCTGCAACCAATCCGCTGCCGCTTTTCAGTTCGCGACTGAGCTGCGGCTTTCCGAGCCCTGCAGAGGACCTCGTCGAGGAAATGTCTTCGCTGGATGACATCGCGGTTACCAACCCTCCCGCAACGTACCTGGTGCGCAGTGGTGGCGACTCGATGATCGATGCCGGCATATGGCCGGACGATGTGATCGTGGTCGACAGGTCCAAGAAAGCAGTCAATCGCTCAATCGTTGTCGCCATTCACGAGGGCGAGTTTGTATGTAAGCGCTTGGTCATTGCAGGTGAAGTTGTCCTGCTCTGTCCGGAGAATCCAAGTTACGCACCAATAGTAATTTCAGACAAAGAGGCGCTCATTGTCTGGGGGGTCTGCACGTTCAATCTTCACAGGCTTTGCCCGGTATGAACGGACGCCAGGCATTCATATTGTTCGATGCGAACAATTTCTATGTTTCTGCTGAGCGCGTGTGGCGTCCTGAACTTGAGAACAAGCCTGTTGTGGTCGCCGGATCCGGCGATGGCTGTGTTATATCTCGCTCAAATGAAGCCAAGGAACTTGGCATTAAAATGTCTGAACCTGTTCACCTCGTCCGTCAAGAACATTGGCGTTCCGGCGTAATTATTTGTTCAGCTAACTTTCCTTTATATGGTGATTTGTCGTCACGAATGATGAGATCGATTGCGACCCTCGCGCCGAGCATACTTACCTACTCAATTGATGAAGCCTTCGTTTTTGCCCATGGCATGTCTGACGAACAACTTCACCAGTTGACTATGCAGATTAGGGACCGCGTCCTCGCCTGGACCGGTCTTGCCACAGGCGCTGGAGTCGGCCCCACCCCTACCCTTGCAAAGCTAGGCTCGTACGGCGCTAAGCGCGTACTGAAGACTGGCTACTGCAACCTGATGTCGCCGATCGACCGAGATCAACTGCTGGCGCTCACTCCAGTCGGAGAGGTATGGGGAATCGGAGCAGCGACCGCCTCGCGGCTGACCGGTATGGGGGTGACCACAGCTGCTGAATTCGCCATGCTCCCCAAGCACATCGTCGAAAGGGAGTTCCCAATCACCGTACGCCGTACTCAACTGGAACTGAATGGCGTCTGCGCTGTGGACCTCAAGGGCAACGATGGCCCTCGAGAGATGATCAACGTGGGTCGAACCTTCGGTTCACGAATAGACACGCTGGATTCGCTCACAGCAGCACTGGTTGAGTTTGCTAGCCTGGCAGCCAGCAGACTAAGGAAGCAGGGGTCCGCAGCCTCAGCGATGAGGGTCTACGCCCGGACAAGTCCTTACGATAACAAGGATGCTCCGTACGCAAAGTCGATCACCGTCCCATTCTCTCAGCCAGCGTCTGATGTACGCATTTTCGCTAGGGCCGCTGCGCAAGCTGCGCGCACCATATTCAGGTCCGGGGTTCGTTTTTCTAAGGCGGGCGTTCTGCTTATGGGAGTTCAGCCAGCATCGGCAATGTCCCAGCAGGACCTGTTCGGTTACGACACGGGATTGCAGGATCGGTTGATGTCCACCTTGGACGAGATCAACTCCAGGTTTGGCCGCGGTACGGTGAAACTGGGGAGAACCATCGTTGCCGGTGGGTGGAAGCCCAGATCGGACAATCTGAGCCCTGCGTACTCATGTCGACTATCCGACCTCAAAGTCGTCTTCTGATCTGGGCCATCATTGGCTGCTCCGGCCCTACTGCTAGCAGCGCTGCTGCTAGTCCCTTTCCATTTTCCTCAGCCTTGGATTCAGCGTTCACTCTGCCTGGCGCTGTGAACCAGTTTCAGGTGCCGGGCCGCGACCTTGGTCTTTTCATCACTGCCCGCCCATACCGCCTGAAGATCCGTTGCAGCTCTAACCTGGTCCGGCGTCAGTGGGAGAAATCCGTTCTCCAAACAGTCGAGCGCTGATGACTGCCCTGACTTGTCCAGGTAGTCATAGGGGCTCTGCAGAAACTCCGACAGCGTAACGGTACACAGCTGGGCAAGCCTGGCCTTGCAGTAAATATCAGCCCAAAGGTCCAGCTCGACCTTGTCGATGGTGATATGTGTGTCGCGGGGAGTGGAAGTCATCATGAGCCCTGTCTGTGTGGGTTATGCAATCCACTCTATACGCCATCCACGATATGCAACCCATCCCTGATCGGAGGGTTGGCGTTTACGCGGCGCTGCAGATCCAGGAGCTGCTTTCGAGCCTTCATGTTGATTAGAAGGCTCTCACGGATAATCGCGAACTTCGGTTCGTAGGCGTGGAAGAGCTGCTGGATCCAGAAATCGGCATTTTTGACAACCGACGCCTCCCTGTAGCTATGGGCCTTTCCTTTGGGAATGGCAACGGACCACGCCTTCAAGCCTCCGCTGGTTTTCTGGAACGTCACACGCTTCCAAATGATCGACACTGATCCCGCCGTGTTCACCTTCACTTGAACCGTGCGGTACTGGATCTTCCCCTCTCGCTTGGCAGCCTCCAGGAACTCATCCCTTAACTGAAGGGCTTCGAGCTTGAGCTTCTCATGGACGATGTCGAGTTTCTTGATTACGTCGGAGTAGATCCCGCTGATCTCGCCGCGGACATCAGAACCACTGATCGGATCAATCATTACCCTATCCTTATAATAGGAATTTTGAAGTCTGGATTCCCCTACTAATCCGTGTAGTCGGAAATGGCAGAAAATCAGCAGTTTAAGACCTGGGAATCCTGGTTTTCAAGAAAAATGTAGGTTCCTCTTATAGGGGAATGTAGCTTTTTCGTGAACGCACCGTATCAAATCGCCAGATTTTTCTTGTATTCCTTTATATAGGAATCTAGCACTCAATATTTTTGCAATTCAGCTTCTGAGTAGTAGAGGCCTACATTCCCCTATAAGGAGAATTCAGCAAATTCCACGCCTATCAGCAAAATTGACCAATCTGTACGATTTTTAGCCAACTCGGGTGCGCGTTTCGCTGGTCTGAAATGAGGGGCAGATTGGGGGGTTGCATATTGGAAATCGATGGCAGGATTGAGATGAGAGGTGCGTTTCTCGACCGATTGTGCTCCTGCGAGACCTTCGGGGCATCGGTACAGACCACCTCACAATGAATCTCTTTTTTCGAAGCAGTTGCAATTGTTGACCGTTAGTCGACCGATTGAAGGCTGCTTGAATACCAACAGCAATCCCATACAAACGCTTAAGGAGCGAACATGGCCAGTAAAAGCAAACCAACCGGCGACTTCGTGGTAGGCCTGGACATCGGCTATTCGAACGTGAAAATTGCATTCGGTCATGCGGAGCAAGACCGGCCAACCCTGATCATCCGCCCAGCTCAGGCAGCCCCAGTGGCAAGCCTCAATGGCAACGTGGATCTGAAGGACGGTGAGCACTACGTGTTTCTGAATGACGAGCAATGGGTCGGATTCGTGAATCCAGGTCGCTCGGGGGTGAAGCGCGAGCTTCATGCGGACTATCCGTCCACCGACACCTACCGTGCCCTCTTCAACGCGTCTATCAGCGAAGTGTGTCAGGACGGCCAGACTGAGATCGACCACCTGATTACAGGCCTCCCGGTGAAGCAAGCCCGTGATGAGCGGCTGGTCGAGCGGCTCATCGCTCAGTTAACCGGTACTCACAAGGTCTCCCCCAAGCGAGAGATCACCGTGAAACGCGTCACGGTCCTGCCTCAACCTGTCGGCACCTTGAACTACATCTGCGCTACCTATGAGAACCCAGAGATCCTCGAGGAGTCGGTACTGCTGGTGCTCGACCCTGGGTTTTTCTCGGTTGACTGGGTTGTTTTCCGCCGGGGAGATATCGTTCGCGACTCTTCTGACTCGTCCATGGAAGCCATGAGCGCCCTTCTGGATGCCATCAACGCAGAGATCGCCAAAGACTACGGTGGCAATGGACCGGGCCGCGATAAGATTGAGATCGCATTGCAGAACGGCCGAAGCCAAGTTCTCCTTTTTGGCGAGCAGGTAGACCTTGCACCCTACATTGATCAGGCCTGCAGCATCGTGGCCCCTAAAGCCCTGCTGAACATGAAGCAGCAGATGCGCTTCCTGGATGGAGAGGCGATGGACTTCGTCCTTCTGGGCGGCGGCGGCGGGCAATGCTACATGCCAGCCGCGCAGCAGGTCTTCCCTCGGTCCAAAACACTCACCTCCGACCGCCCGGTCATTTCGAATGCGTTTGGGTACTGGCTGCATCACGGCTAAGGGAGATGACAAAAATGAGCGAGGTAGTGGAAGACGACACACTGAAAATGGTGGTCAAGCTGACTTCGGAATCGAAGATGCTTTACAACGATCTCGAAAGCATCTCAAAAATGCGGCGGGCCAGGCGTATCCTCTACCTCGCTCAGCTCGGCCTGATGTTTGAAAGAACGCTTGAAGAAAAAACGTCGACTGGCGCCGAAATCCCGGTAAAGCCATTGGTGCCCATGGCGCCTAGCGGGCCAGGGGAAGTAGGCTCTGACGAGCCATCGAAGGCAGCGGGTGAGCCGCCCCATGTAGAGTCAGCTGGGGCCCCTACCCTTCCGAAGATTGAGCTACCAGTTGAACGTGCACAGGTCGCCACGGAAAGCAAAAATGCCGGCGACCAGGTGGTTGACGCTACACCATTGGAGCAGTCCCATCCTCCTGCGAACGAGGTTCCATCTGCTGACACAGCCATAAACCCGCCTTTAAACCGCAGGAAGCCTGGTTTTAAACTTTAAACTCAATAGAAACAGAAAGCCCCTAACAAAGGGGCTTTTTTTATAGTGCGCTCAAGGACATCCGACAAACAACCTTGGCTATCACCCGGGTATCACTATTTTTTGGTAGCCCTGTTTCAGGGTCGATCGGAACTGTAGTGCCGAGGATGTTGGGATTTGTAGAGGTAAGAGCAAAACCAGTTATCACGGGTGAAACTTGCCTAAGAACAACCGATTCACGAATTGATATTAAGTAGACACCTTCGTGAAGCGTTTTCTGTGATATGTCAACCAAAATAATGTCATTTCTGGATATCACCGTTTTTAATGCATCTGTGTTTACCAAAACAGCCCTTGTGTTCTCTGGTGTTAAACCGTACTCCGATAATAACCTAAGGGGCATTGGTAGGGTTCGAAGAACGGACTCTACGACTATCGCAGGCGGCTCTTTCTTCAGCACGCCTTGGGTGAAGGCCAGCTGTTCCGGGCTCTGCACCAGCAAAGAGGCAGAGTCACCTGCCTTCGTAACGTCGGAGCCAGTGCCCAGGTACTCGACAGTCGTTTCCAATACTCGGGCCAACTGAACAAGCCGCTCACGAGTGCAAGAGGTACCTTTATAAAGCATGTTCTTGACTGTGGATTCAGATTCTTCCAGCAGCTGTGCCAGCTTTGTTGCTGAGATTTCCTGGGCCTTCATCAACTCACTCACACGAGTGACAAAGGCTTGATGGCTAGTCGCTTCAGCGGCGTACTGCATGTAGTGCGGTCCTCGGCAATTCCACCTTGGTTAAAATTCAAATGATCAAAACAACTCATTTATAGGTGTGTCAATTTACACCCTTTCAATGGTGTAAATCAAAACCGTGAAATCTGACCCTTTTAGGGTAAAATTTACTCATAGCAGTGTAGAATTTTGTAGTAGCACCTTGACGCCAAAATCACGTCAAAATGGTGGCACCATGCCACTTTTTAGCCGTTTATTACAAAAACAAGTCAAAATCCTGCCGCAAGTACCACCGTTCGTCTGAATATTCGCGCTTGTCTACACTGGTAGAGGGTCATATTATGGTGAACCATCTTGAAACATCCTGAACCATGGGTAGAATGCGCCCCGACGTTGGGCGTATTTATGCACTAGGATAGGGTCATATTTCGATGGATTGCACACCACGACTCACAAGGACGATAGGCGCTGGCATAGCCTTGCTGCCGCTGGTCGCAGGGGCCTTCAGTCTTGAAGGTACCGTCTGGGAGCAAGAATCGAGTCGAGCCTGCAAGGTTGACCCAAAGCTTCTGTATGCAATAGCTCTTGTCGAATCAAAAAAAATCTCCGGCCCCGTCGCCAGACCGAACCCTTACGCCTTGAACATCGACAACAAGGCCTATCACCCAACGACGCACACTAAGGCCGCAGATCTGCTCAACAGCGCCCTGACCAGGACGAAGTCCATAGCTGTCGGTGCCATGCAGGTGAGCATTCGCTGGAACGGTAATCGTGTCTCAAATCCCGAGGATCTCCTGGACCTCCGGACAAACGTACGCGTCGGCACACAGATACTGTGCGAATTCATCAAAGGCGGCAAAGGCGACGACCACAGCCTGGCTGTTGCGTTAGGCCGGTATCACACGCCGAACCCTGAACTGCAACACGTTGCACGTGACTATGGGGTAAATGTCCTCCGAGTATGGCGGCGCCTCATCGTTCTCGAGCAGGAGGGCTGACCGTGATGGACTCGTACGCACTGAACCTGGCGCTAAGGGTTGCTCAAGAATGGGCAATCAACAACGACCCTGCCTATGGCCGTTTCTTTGACTTAGCACCTGTCGACCGTCAATGGCTCATTCAGGCCTCTGAGAGCGACTTAACTGAGCTCTCGTCCCTGCCCTCCTCCATTCTTCTTGTAAAAATCGGCACCCTGAGTGACGACAATTGCACAGGCTTTAATACCCCCTCCCATGCGGTCTCGACGGTCAGTCAGCTGCTAGGGGCGATCTCAGATGATCTTCGGGTGAGAGGCCGGGTTGCAATGATTGACTGGGGAATCAGTTGCCCGGACAAAGCTAGCTGGCTTGCGCAGAGCAAGATGAAGGATCGCGTACGTCTAGCTGCGTTAGGGAAGGTTACCTTCGCTACACGTACGTCATTCTGCAAAATTATCGTTGGTGCTCCTGATAGCACAGTGCGAATTGCCAACCTGATGCGAATACTCTCAGGGGGGCGCCGGAGTGAATAAACAGCGTCAGGCACTACGCTTGCTCAAAGCTGGGCTCAGCCCAATCCTGGTCAACATTCAGACCGGACTTTCCACTGACCAAATCTTGATGCCGGCCGATTTGAAGGCACAAGTGGTCTGTGACCTGGGCGCCCAAAAGATCTCCACTCTGGACGACATTCTCGCAGCTCCGCACGGGGCTTCCGATGCAGCTGCTCTGCTGCTGCTTTACACGGCTAAAACAGGCCGTGCTGAGTTAGAGGTCGACATCGATAAGCTTGTCAGCGCGTACGAGGACTACCTCCGCGAATGCCGGCTTGTATCCCAATCTAGTGTCACCTCCCCTCTTTCACTGAACGACGCCTGGGTTCTCGCTCGAGAACTGCGAAGCTCAGATCAGATATCACTACTAAACAAAATCCTATCTAACGTCGTAAAGGGGCACTGAAATGGACGAAGCGCTTGCCGGTGTTTTGGTTAAAGCAGGATTCCGATCAGCAATCATTCGGCTTCACACCGGCCTGACTCGGAAGCAAGTGACAAGCCTGAGAAAGAAGCTAGGGGTTTGTGGCCCTTCAGAATCTGGCCCCTTGCCAAACGCAGAGAGCCTTCTTGTGAAACGTGCCGTCAGCTTGGAGGCATCCCTCTTCATGCTGGCCTATCTGATTACCGCCGTTAAACCGCGTGAAGCCATTGATATTCACGCAGTCATGGCAGCGCACACCCAGTACCTGGACAGCCACGCCAGCCTTAGGGGCGGGAACATGGACCTGGAGAACATCCTCGAGCTCGATGACGCTTGGCTGGTTGCACGTGACTACCGAAGCCAGGAAGTTACCATGCGCACATGTAACTCCTGCCACGTCGAATTTGTAGCCAGTATCAACCATCGGCGACACGCCTGCCCCCTGTGTGACGGGGTGCAGGTTCGCGACCCATTCCACTGTGATTTCGCCGACCGTCCAGTGTCCACTCGCAGTGTTGGTGAACTCCTGGAAGTATCCCAGAAAGTCAGCCAGTGGGAAAATTGGGGGTACTCGACCGAAGAGCTTCGGCATGAACTGTCCCTTTCAGTTCACGAGTTCACAGCTTGTAAAAAGATCCTATCCATCACCGAGGCCGACATCAGTCGCCTATGCGCCAAGTATTCGACTGGCGATCGATTGGTGAAGCACCTGATCAAAGCATCAACGACACAGGCCCGTACCTTGTTGGCAGCTTGAAATGCATACGCCTACAGATGAGCAGGCGGCATTTCAATTGGCTTCCGTGAGCCTGCTTGGGGCTCCTAGGGGGATTATCAAATCGACAGCCGGGGCCGGTTGCGGGAAAACAACTGCATTGAAGGGCGCAGTAAGCGACTGCAGTCGAGCCGGCGCAAGCCGGCTTCTGGTTTTGGCCTATAGCAAACCACTTATCACTGAGATGCAAGCCGCATTTGGTAGTTGCGCTATCGTTCGAACCTTCAACAGCATTGCGCTTGAGTCCGTCAGGGCCCACACAGATGTACGCTCAATCGGGCAGATTTATCCATCCCATGTAGTTCAAGCCTTTGATCTTAATAAGAAAAGGCTGCCCATCGACATTCAGTCCTTCGCGAAGATCATTATTGGAGTAGTGGGCAAGTACTGCTCGAGCGCTGATAGGACCTTAACAACAGCACATGTCCCATCCTGGGTGAGGGACCCCGTCGTAGCGGAACTCGGCATGCAGTATGCGACGGTCCTCTTCAACGCTCTACGGGTGACATCAAGAACAACGCTTCCCCTCCCCCATGACGTTTATCTGCCCTATTAAGTTTTAGTCACGTTTATGATCTGCAATAGAGCCCTCCTGGCTACTAGCTTCCCGGCCTGCCCACCATCTTTATCTTCTCAGTCCTGTGTCAGGTCAGAGCTTTTAGTTAGCTTTTGCTGATTTTGGCCAAATTTAGGGCCCAAAACTTAACTTTTGGATTTTGAGAATTAAAACTGTCGCAGAGGCCCCGCGAATCCGCGGCCTACGGCAGCAGGCCTTGTCGCGAAAAACCGTCCCGCTAGTCAGAACGCGAGAATCCAGCGAAGTCCTGGCAAAATAAAACTGTCTAGCCCGGTCTAATTTGTTGATTTTAATATTTTTCTACAAATCTTAAGCCGGTCTTCATCGCACCCGCCCCGACCTTCTGAGAACACCAGGTGAATGGCCGGGGCTTCGAGCCCAAACTCCACGGATATACCTCAGCCAGCACCCGCGTCCGAGTCCTCTGTCCCCAATCTTCCATCATCTTCGCAGTGTCATCAGAAATCAGACGACGCGTGTCCGGAATCCGTCGGCGGGAGCCGTTCAAGCTCTGCCGCCCTCCCAGCGAGGTCCCGAAGCGAGGCTGGTTTCTGTCGTTTTGACCTCTGAGCAAAAGCCATGATGAGTCAACGAGCTGCATTCGTGCAGGTGATCGCAGTAAAGCGGGTTGCGGCAGGATTGCACAAAGGTTTCTCCGCGGCTGGATGCAGCGCTGATCGGGGTCTGATTCATCGCATTTGCACCGACCATCCCCTTCACCAGCCTCCGCCTGAACTTACCCCGCGCTGAGAATTCATCTGCATATCGGGCTCGCAATAACTCAGCCCAGCGGCCATTTCAAGTGTAGGGAGACAGTCATGAGTGAGCCTGTGACGTACTTTTGGATTGCCCTGGCGGCAATTATCTTATTGGTGGACCTGTGGGCAATCGTCAGCGTGTTTCGCAGTGACAAAACAGATTCCACCAAGGCGATGTGGGCTTTGATACTGGTGGTGTTGCCCGTTGTTGGACTCGCGATTTGGGGAGTGGCTGGTCCCCGCGGGATAAAGCGTGGAACCGGTCCGACGTCGAAGGAGCACAGTAAAGGCTAGCTCCGCGCAAGCTTTGATATCGATCTCCGACAGTGGCTGATTCAGTTGAATGCATACCGGTCTCTCCCGAGGGAGATCGCTGAAGTATGGCTGATAGACCGTCTGTTCGAAGATAGAGAGCCGCGACTGCGCAAAAATCTGAGCGTCTTCAGCTGAAGGTTAACAAGCTCTCACGGTCCAAAGCTGATCAAGCCTCGTGGTGAAGCTCTGGCTCATCAAGTCTCGCTTCATGGCCCATTCAGGAGCCGTCGGCACGCTGGCTACCCGCAAGGTCCCCCGGCCCCACCTGCCGTTGATTTCATCTAGCACCGTCATCACCTTCTCCGCCACAACCGGTTGCGACTGCGCGAAGAGGTCATCGGTGAATTCGCCAGGCTGGCGGAGATCCATGAGCAGCACTTCGGCTTTGCTGTATTTGAACCCAGAGCGATAAAGCCGCTTGACCGCTTCAGTCGCCGCCTTTGTCATCAGCCGAACGTCGTTGGTTGGATAGGGCAGTTCAACCAGGGCGCCATTGGCATATTTGGCTTCTTCTGGGTTGAACATGCCGGTACGGATACTGACACGGATCCTTCTGCAGAATGAGTTCTGTGTTCTGAGCTTCTCCGCCGCCCGCTGGGTATAGGTGGCTACCGCTTCCTTGATCGGCGCAATGTCGGTCAGTCGGTTGCCGAACATGCGGCTGCAGCAGATTTCCTGCTTTACAGGGTCAGCCTCTTCCAGTTCTAGACAGGAAGTGCCGGCGAGCACGGGCAGTCTTCTCGATCACCACACTGAATCTCTGACGCAGGGTCCAGGGATCAGCTTTTGCAAGGTCCATGGCCGTCTTGATGCCCATCAGTTCCAGATGCGCCTTCATACGTTTGCCGACACCCCAGACTTCTGCCACGTCGGTATTGGTAGCGTCCAGTCGCGCTTGAACTCATCACATAGGTCGACTACGCCACCAGTCTTGTCGAGCAGACGCTTGGCCGTATGGTTGGCCAGCTTCGCGAGCGTTTTTGTCCGGGCAATCCCGACGCCGACCGGCAGACCGGTATGCTTGTAGATCGTGGCCCGTAGCTTCCGGCCAAAGGCCGTCAGGTCACCCTGTATCCTCGTCAGATCAGCGAAGGCTTCATCAATGTAAAGGAAAGTTTAGCGGGTATGGACATCGCCACAGGCCAGGCCGGGCCGGGCTTTTCTCGGACCTCACAATGTCCATAGGATGCGTCCGTTTTGTGAATGAAACCTTGTTGTGATGTCCATGGCAGGCATCCACAAACGCTCCGCGTTTTTTTTCCGGCTAGGGCTTGACCACACCCCTATTGCACATCCCACTCCGAATGAGATTTCATCCGCCAATCAAGGATGGAGATCTTCATGTACCTCGCTGAACTCACCATAAATAACTTCCGCAAGCTGCGTGACACAACACTGAAATTTCAGCCCGGGTTGAACGTTCTGGTCGGGCCCAACAACGTGGGAAAAAGCGCCGTTGTCGATGCGCTGCGGACGCTTCTGGCCGGGCATGAAGAGCCGTACCCACGTCTTGATATTGCCGATCGCCACCGCCCACTTGAGGGCGAACCAGGTGGTGACATCAGCTTCCATTTTGTTTTCAAAGATCTGAGCCACGATGACGAGGCAGACTTTATCGCGGCCCTGAAACCCTCAGATAACAACTCTATGGAAGCGCACATCCACGTCCTCTACACCGATGCCGATCAATCTGGTCGCTTCAGGGTTAAACGATGGTGCGGAGATCACCAGGACATTGCTCTTACTTCGGACATGATGGAGAACCTGCGTGGGGTCTATCTTCAGCCTCTGCGGGATGCCGCTCAGGGACTTCGTCCCAGCCGCAACAGCCAGCTGGCTCGATTGCTCCATCTACTGACCGATGACCAAGGCCGAGAGGCAATCAACACCGCGCTGAAAGAGCTAGATGACCAGTTGCAGCAGAATGACTCGATCAAAAGCACCCATGCCGCGATCTCAGCGCGCCACGGCGCCATGATGGGTGAGCAGTTGGCGCAAGTGCTTGCCGTGGGGCTCAGTGCAACAGATTTCCAGCGTCTTTCTGCTCGCCTTTCCATGACAGCGGAGTCAATGGAAATTGAGCAGAACGGCCTTGGTTTCAACAATCTGATCTTCATGGCCGTGGTGCTGAGCGAGCTGGCCAAAAACCCAGATGCTGCTTACCGTAGCTTGATTGTCGAGGAGCCAGAAGCGCATCTGCACCCCCAACTGCAGCGCGTGCTGTTGAGCTACCTGGCAGGCATTCCTACGAATGAAGGTGAAAAGCCTGTGCAATTGTTCGTCACCAGCCACTCGCCAAACTTCGCCAGCAATTCAAAGCTCCAGTCCCTGGTGTGCTTGGTCGAGAACGATGCAGGAGTAGAGACTTTCTTCCCTCGCGATGTCCAGTTTGAAAAGGGTAAGCGAGAGAAGCTCGAACGCTACCTGGACGTGACCCGGGCAGAGCTGTTTTTCTCCCGTCGCGTCATTTTCGTCGAAGGCGCCGCCGAGCTCATGCTGGTGGACGCTCTCGCAAAACGGCTGGGTTTCGATTTGAAAGATTACGGCATCAGCCTCATCAGCGTCGAGGGTCTTAACTTCGACTCATTCCTCCCACTGTTCGGTGAGAAAGGATTGCGTATACCTGTGTCTGTGGTCACAGATGCCGACCCGTTTGAAGAGGAAGAGGTAGCTGAATTAGCGGGAGCAGAACTGACAGACCCGGAGGTCGCGGAGGAGCTACTCGCAGAGGCGGCGTATCTTGAAGAGGCCGACGCACAGAACGAAGAAGAAATCGAAGAGCCTGCCGACTTGGAGGCCGATGATGGCCAGGGGAAGAAGAAAAAGGTCAAACGCAAGGCTGTCTATCCTGGGCTAGGCGAAGCCATTCAGGTATCGAGCAACACTTTGAAGATGAAGGCGTCAGAAGACCAGTATGTAAAAGTGCACCACGGCGTTAAGACCCTTGAGTATGACCTTGCTCTGTATGAGGAAAATCGAGACGCAATGCTGAAGGCATTGGCTGAGTTTCATCCGAATATCTCAAAGGCGCTGCGTAAAATCGTAGATGCTGAACCAGACAACACTGCGAAAGCGAAGGCGCTGTTCTGCGGTATGTTCGAGCGCAAGGACAGCCGTAGCAACGTTCAGAAAGGCCGTTTCGGTCAAGCGCTCGCCGAGCAGATTTCCCTGACACCTGGGTGCAAAGTTCCTGCGTATCTTGAGCAGGCGATCAAGCATGTTTGCCAAGGGGCGGGCAAACTATGAAATTGTCCGATGAGCAAAAGGCTGTGATCCACGCGCCATTACAGGCCATGGCCGTTACCGCTTGCGCCGGTAGCGGAAAAACTGCCACGGCAATCCGCAGACTCATCGCGATTCGGGAAAAGCTCGCAGATCACCGCGGACGGGTGTTGCTGCTGTCGTTTTCCAATGTCGCTGTGAACACCTTCAACAAAGGCTACGCGCAGCTCGCTTCAGGGCTGCCAGACGACGCCAATCGTAAGCGCGTAGAGGTGGACACATTGGATGGCTTCTTCACTCAGCATGTTCTACGTCCCCATGCCTCCCGATCCATGGGCGCCTCGCAAGCCGCTTATCTAGTGTCAGGATCAGAACCCTTCTTGAACAGCTTCCAGTACTGGAGGAATGAGCAGGAGAAGGAGCGCCCTATCCCTCTAAAAGATCTGCAAGTGAGAGTAGAAGCTGGAAAAGCAGTTTTTTTCATCGAAACTCATGCTGGCGTCGAAAAGCTTGACCGCGGGAAGGCCAGAGCGCTTATAGAGAAGCTAGGGCGTACTGGCGCGTATACCCATGAGTTGGGGCGCTATTGGGTCTATCGAACGTTGATTCAACAACCTGCAATTCTGCGAGCGCTCGTCGCTCGCTACCCCCAGATTCTGGTAGATGAATCGCAGGATCTGGGGTCGATGCATCAGGCGATCCTTGAGCAGTTGATCAATGCGGGCGCCCAGGTTTCGTTGATCGGTGACGTTAACCAAGGCATCTTCGCTTTCGCCGGCGCCGATGGCATGTTTTTGAAAACCTACGCCGACCGCCCGGGAGTACAAGATTACAATCTTACCCGCAACTACCGTTCCCTCCCTCCCATCATAGATATTGCCAACCGGCTTTGCGGCCGCAACGATGAGCCAGACAGGGAAGCTGACCAAGGCGGAGCTTTTTTTATTGGATACAAAGGCACCCGAATTCCCCATCTCATCACGGCGTTCAAGGCTCGCTTCAGTGAGTTGGGTATTGAGGCTTCAGATTCCGTCATTCTAAGCAGAGGAACTGATCGAGCCGCGAAGCTTTCAGGGAAGCCAGCGGCTCCAGGACAAGGTACGGTGAAGCTGTTCGCGGAGGCTTCACTTGCCCGTGACCAACGGGGTCGGTTAAGAGATGCTTTCCGCCTAGTGTGCAGCGCGGTGGTTAGCCTTATCGACGATGCTCCGCATGGCCTCAGCTCTGCGCTACAGGGTTCGCCCCACGAAGAGCGGCTGCTGATGCTCAGGCGATTATTGTGGGCATTTGTCCGAGATGCCGAGACCGGGCTTCCCTCCTCGTCGCTGCAAGCCAGCGCAGAGTGGCATCCGAAGCTATTGGGCAATCTGCGCTCACTGCTCGCAAAAATTGACCAACAGTTCTCGCTAAAAACGATTGCCACCTTTGGCAACATGATGGCCAAAAAGCGCTTGAATGACATCCCACTCATTGGCGCCAAAGCTGTTGAGCAGGAGCCACATGGCTTGAGGATTGAAACTGTTCACCAGGTTAAAGGCGAATCCATAGGAGCCGTGCTCTACGTCGCGACCAAAGCCAACATCCGCGCAATGCTGGGCGGCACAGGGACGGAGGACGGCCGCATCGGCTATGTGGCACTGACGAGGGCGAAAAACCTTTTCTGGCTCGCCGTTCCAGACAGTTGCTTAGGCGAAGTACGAGAAGACCTCATCAAGGCTGGCTTCACAGAGGTGCCAGCCGGTAAGGCGGAGAAACGCGTCAAAACAGCCCTCAAGGTCGAGTGAAACCCGTTTCTCACAGTGGCACGGCGGGCTCAACCCACTCAGCTCAGGTAGCTGGAATTACAGCCCACTGTCGGAACCTACTGTAGCCGGTGACTTCGTCGTGTTACGCTGCCTAGCAAGAATAGCCCCCACGCCTCGGGCAGATCGCTGAATCTGTACTGCGCACCAGGGGTTAGTTTCTTCAGGGATTCCGCTTCTCCCGCCTTTAAGATCATGACCCTTTCAGACCTCACCTGTGATTACTGCGTGGATCCATCAATAAAGATCCTGCTCAGGTTCCGGGTTCAAGTGTTTCTCCAGAAATTCTAGCTTCGCAAGAAGTTCGTCAAAAGTGACGATATCCACGTCCTTGCAGGCGTTGCGGAACACCTCAAAACTGCGCAGTTGAATCGGATCGGTTGGCAAGGTCCCTGCAACGACCACGCATTTAATGACATCGGCACCTGATTGTTGCAATCCCGGAGTGTCGTGCCGATGGTGCGCCCAACGTTGCTTGAGCTCATTTTGCTGGAACAGGACTTGGGTCATCGCTCCAGAGAGATCAGAGGTCGGTCCGAATACTTCCTGTCCACGGTAGGCCTTGGCTCTCAACAAGATCGTTTCCGGAGTCTTGATTTCCACTATAGCCAGCGCCTGACCACGCTCTTTAAATAGGAAGTCACCGATCTGAGCACCCGAGCCGGTTAAGGTAGATCCCTTGGCATGGAATTGCGTATGTGCCAGCTCAACAGGGCGTGCAAATGCCATGCTCAGGACAAACTTGTTCATTTCAAAGAACATCTGCCACGCGGGCTCGGTAAGTTTGCCCGCGAGCTTCTCACGGAAAGCCTCGATCATCTTGGCGAGGGTCACTCGCTCGATCTCAGCATGCAGCAACATCAGCTCCCTAGGGGCCTCGGTCACCAACTCATCGAGTTGCCTGCGAACGGTCTGCACATTGGATCTACGTTCGATACGCGCCCGGTTTGCAGCTTGCCTTGAACCCTCACGTCGAACTTCGACTAAGGGAGTTGTCACCCTTACAATGCGTGGAAATTGCTCGGGGTCAATCCGGTTTAGCACACCATCGTGCACGAGACTTTGCTGACTGTGGCGAATTAGCTTACGGCCGTTCGTTCTCACCCTATTAAAACCCCGACGCAGCTTGTCGAGTTCCTCTTCACCTACGGAAATTACTCTGTCGTCCGCGTACTGATCCGGATTTCGGCTAACGATTAGGGTCGTTGCATTAGGAATTCGCGAGAGACCTCGCCACACCTGATCGAGATCACCGTGCAAACCCAGGCCGCGATCCGGTGAGTCAAAGACTTTCCAAGGTAGTTGCCTCTCAATGAGGCTCGTCGCTTTCGCGGCATCATTCGGCAATTCGGTGCCGACTTCAGCCATATAAATGACTGACGTAAACCGACCATTCTTTGGCGACAGGTAGCGCTGTGCATGTGGGTTTACATGGATAGGCCGCATGAGGATCTGGTTGGGAGTAATGGAAGCAAGGAGTGGCCATTCGCTCTCAGGTCTTGCATGCCAAATCCGAGCGTCTGCGTCCGTAAGCTCGTATGTCCGGAGATACAGTTTGCGCGCTGGCGCTTCCGGCTCTGTCACGATCTCCAAGCGAAAAAACGCATCCAACACGTCCTGATCAGTGAATGTCTGTAACGGTGCTGCGTTTCCACCAGATCCTTTAGCCATGTAGCTATCCTTCGTTGGAATAGTAGGGATGTTCCATCCTATTTCAGAATCATACTGGCACCCAATCAGACTCTTAGAAATAATCTTCCTCATCTGGAAAGATAGCCTCATCAATGGATCGAGGGGTTTGTCGAGATGAAAACTCATGCAGAGCGCTTGTGGGATGTGGTCATCATTGGCAGAAGACAAGCGGCCTTGGCAACGCCAGGCCTCGTGAGATGAAAAGCCTGGCCATTTTTTGTGAAATGAAGGGGTGCTTTTCACGGAAAAGCCGAGAAAATCTTAATCACCTCTCACAAAAGTTGACTGGCATAGTAAGGGCAAGTGTGTTCTCCCTTCACGACCGACGCGTGCCTTTTCGGTAAGTGGTGAGGAGTAGTCGCAGCGATCCTTTTGCTCCCAGTTTGGCGACCATGGGTTCAGAATCCGACCGGCAATGCCCGCCGTCACTACTTCAGAGGAACCAGCTTCCTCTGCTGCCAAAATTGCGGGGGCTCATGCTGGTACCCAGGCCCGATAAATGCTCAGTTGCAGCCCTCAACTGCAAGACTAACCAAGGCGGCATGCGTGTCAATCAAGATCTGATGCATGGCAGTGGCCGGCCTCACAAAGGTTACACTGGTGATTCAGAATGACTAAACCGGCTCCGTTGACACCAACCTCCACAGAGGCCGCTGTCGACCCAAAGCGGCCGGTGGCGAATAGCGGTCCCCGACTCTTTGGCAGCTTGATCCGCTCGTTGAATTACTTGCTGCTATGTATGAATTAGGAGAATGTTCGTCAAGGTGAGGACTGACGAAAGACTGACGTTCTCGACGACATATGCGCTTGCACGCCCATCACGGGTTATTTTTCGTCTAATTCTGATAAACGCTCGTTGTGCGCCTTCTCAAATCTAAAACCCGGTTAGATGTCGGATAAAGTACTACTTAAATTATAAATTCAAGTCTAGAGTGTTTTGCCAAAATGCATATGCACGAGGTCGTTATGTAGATGAAATGGAATCGGATTGTTTATTTAAATATCCGCCTGGCAAGCAATAAGGGCTCGATCGATTATTTAATTAATTGGACGCTGTAGGAGCATGTGTAAATGAGCGACGAACTCGCATGGGCTATGGTGAGAAATGTTGATTTCCATTCCCCAGGCGAGTCTATGACCCGAGCATTGGCTTGGGGGGTTGGGCGTGCAAGGCGTCTAGCCTCTGACGAACGTCCTGTGCTGAAACAAGTGGCCTAGAAGTTCAGCCTAGATCAAAGTGGTCGTTGGCTTGTAATGCTGCCGACCACTTCCATGAGCAGACTGTCGCGACAGAATGTCATGCCTTCTGATGCACCTGCTGCCAGGCGCATCACTCAAGCGATCCTAAATCTGATGGCTGTAGAACAAGGCGAATGACTCGATGCCATCGTTCGGCTGCTTGATTCCGGCGTTGGAATAATGAACCGCCCGTATCCCTACACGCTGCTCATCACCGATTTTCAAACCTACCCCAATTCGGTCTTCGAAGTTAAAGGCTGAGCCAAGATTCTGGTCACCGACCTTTGTGCTGGAAAAGACCGCTACGCCAATGCCTGCCTCGATGAAGGGTTTGATTTTTCCTCCGGCGAACTCGTAAACGAATACTGGTGAGAAGGACAGCGAATGAGCGCCGCCTGCCGCATCGCCCGCCTCCCAATAGGTGTAGCCGGCATCCCAGTATCCCGTCAGCCTGCCGGTCTCGGATTGAAGCCAGCTGTTGCCCCACCCCACTCCCATGCCGACCCTGGCTGTAAGGCCACCCTGGCTTGTTGCTCCCAAGGAGCCAGATAGCTCAGCTGCAGAGGCAGCACAGGCTGCCATTGTGAGAAGAGCTCCGATAAATAAGTGCTTCATGCAGGTAGTCCACGGTAGTTATGGTTAGCAACCGATCTGAATCAAAGTGATATCAGGTCGTTCCACTACATGAGCGAATTACCGCGGCTTTGGCCGCTTTGCCACAGTGATAGGTCGGAACCACCTATGCACCACTCGGCTAGGACAGTCATCACCATGCCCGACCCAATCGCTGGTTCGGTTTGATCAGAAGGATGTGCGAGCCCGACACGGACCGGCACATCAATGCGGAATCAGGCGGCTCGCTGCTCGCCCTTGAGCATTTTCTTATGTGTCTCCATGGCTCGGCCCAGTTCCTCAAGGGCGTCTTTACCCAACAGCTTCTTGGCGGTCGGGAAGAGCTCGCTCTCTTCCTCCTCGATATGGTGCTCCAGCAACTCTTTCATGACCTTTACTCGGCCTGCGAACTCGACGGCTCCGGTTCCGGTATGCAGCAGATCAGGGAGCACCAGGGAGTCAACGGTTCTATGCTCCTCCTTGGCCTCGTAGTACATCTTCGCTTCTTCTCTGCCACCTGCTTGCTTGATGGCCGGGTACAAAATCTCTTCCTCAAGCGCCGTATGGATCTGCAGCTCATGCTCGATGCGATGAAGTAAATCAGCGCGTTTCTTCATAGCGCGCTCCGTGGTGTTAGAGAGATCTTCGAGCAGCTTCTTCACCAATTTGTGGTCTTGAATCAGTAGGTCAATTGCATTCATTGAATCACCTCATCACAGGCTAAACACAGGTTCTTGCCTATGGTTGAGTTGCTCTCTATCAGCTGGGTTCCACTCCTTTGATGGTTGGCAAAGCCCATGACGAGGCCAACGAACTGCATTCGCGAGGGGATCGCAGCAAAGCGCGTTGCAGCAGGACTACGCAAAGGTTTTTCACGCCGCTGAGTACGACGCCGGCCGGGCCTGACTCATAGGATCTGCACCGATCATCCCCTTCATTGGCCTTCGCGTGAACTTACCCCGCGCTGAGAATTCATCTGCATATGAGGGTCGCAATCGCTCAGCCAGGCGGCCATTTCAAGCGTAGGGAGAGATGCAATGAGTGAGCCTGTGACGTACTTTTGGATTGCTCTGACGGCAATCATCTTATTAGTGGACCTGTGGGCAATCGTCAGCGTGTTTCGCAGTGACAAGACAGACTCCACCAAGGCGATGTGGGCTTTGATACTGGTGGTGTTGCCCGTTGTTGGGCTCGCGATTTGGGGAGTGGCTGGTCCCCGCGGGATAAAGCGTGGAACCGGGCCGACGTCGAAGGAGCACAGTAAAGGTTAGCCCCACGCAGGTTGTGAAATCGATGCGGATTCGGCTCCGGGGCAATAGATTGAATGCAGGTCGTTCTATCAGTGCCTGGTCGGTTGGACAGCTCCAAGCACGCCGGACTGGTACTCTGATATCGCTTGGAAAAGGCTTTCAGCCTCAAGCCGCAGGCGTTCGATATTCTCTGCTGAAGATCCAGTAGATTTGGCTTCGTGATACCGACGTAGGGCTTCTATCGCCTTTTTGGTCAAAGGCTCCAAGGAAACCATTGCCTCGCTGAGTGATTCCTTCATGGATATCCATCTCCGACAGTGGCAGATTCAGTTGAAAGCATACCGGTCTCTCCCAAGAGAGATCGCTGAAGTATGGCTGATAGACCGTCTGTTCGAAGATAGAGATCCGCGACTGCGCAAAAATCTGAGCGTCTTCAGCTGAAGGTTAACAAGCTCTCACGGTCCAAAGCTGATCAAGCCTCGTGGTGAAGCTCTGGCTCATTAAGTCTCGCCTCATGGCCCATTCAGGAGCCGTCGGCACGCTGGCTACCCGCAAGGTCCCCCGGCCCCACCTGCCGTTGATTTCATCTAGCACCGTCATCACCTTCTCCGCCACAACCGGTTGCGACTGCGCGAAGAGGTCATCGGTGAATTCGCCAGGCTGGCGGAGATCCATGAGCAGCACTTCGGCTTTGCTGTATTTGAACCCAGAGCGATAAAGCCGCTTGACCGCTTCAGTCGCCGCCTTTGTCATCAGCCGAACGTCGTTGGTTGGATAGGGCAGTTCAACCAGGGCGCCATTGGCATATTTGGCTTCTTCTGGGTTGAACATGCCGGTACGGATACTGACACGGATCCTTTTGCAGAATGAGTTCTGTGTTCTGAGCTTCTCCGCCGCCCGCTGGGTATAGGTGGCTACCGCTTCCTTGATCGGCGCAATGTCGGTCAGTCGGTTGCCGAACATGCGGCTGCAGCAGATTTCCTGCTTTCCAGGGTCAGCCTCTTCCAGTTCTAGACAGGAAGTGCCGGCGAGCTCACGGGCAGTCTTCTCGATCACCACACTGAATCTCTGACGCAGGGTCCAGGGATCAGCTTTTGCAAGGTCCATGGCCGTCTTGATGCCCATCAGTTCCAGATGCGCCTTCATACGTTTGCCGACACCCCAGACTTCTGCCACGTCGGTATTGC
>NZ_FYDX01000012.1:228893-233906 GCF_900187455.1 Pseudomonas sp. Irchel 3E13
CACTGAATCTCTGACGCAGGGTCCAGGGATCAGCTTTTGCAAGGTCCATGGCCGTCTTGATGCCCATCAGTTCCAGATGCGCCTTCATACGTTTGCCGACACCCCAGACTTCTGCCACGTCGGTATTGCGTAGCGTCCAGTCGCGCTTGAACTCATCACATAGGTCGACTACGCCACCAGTCTTGTCGAGCAGACGCTTGGCCGTATGGTTGGCCAGCTTCGCGAGCGTTTTTGTCCTGGCAATCCCGACGCCGACCGGCAGACCGGTATGCTTGTAGATCGTGGCCCGTAGCTTCCGGCCAAAGGCCGTCAGGTCACCCGGTATGCCCGTCAGATCAGCGAAGGCTTCATCGATGCTGTAGACCTCAAGTGATGGCACCATCGATTCAATGGTCGCCATCACGCGTTCGCTCATATCGCCATACAGCGCGTAGTTACTGCTGAAAGCAACCACGCCGTGCCGGCGGAGATGGTCCTTGATCTGGAAATACGGCTGACCCATTTTGACAAAGGGCTTGGCATCGTAAGACCGGGCGATCACGCAGCCATCGTTGTTGCTCAAGACTACAATCGGAGTCTTCATGAGATCTGGCCGGAACACGCGCTCGCAGCTTGCGTAGAAGCTGTTGCAGTCGATCAGCGCAAAGACGGAATCAGGCTTTGTCATGATCGCGAACGCTGTATTTGACCACTCCCCAAATGACCAACTCATCACCTTCCATCACATGACGCGGTGGGAATTTTGGGTTCTCGGACATCAGGATCACAACGTTGTCACGCATGTGCAGGCGCTTGCATACGGGCTCGGTGTTCAGCGCTGCGATCACGATATCGCCATGTTCTGCGTAGAGGCTTCGGTCGACCACCACCAGGTCTCCGCTGTAGATACCGGCCCCTTGCATGCTGTCGCCCTCGATCTTCACTAGGTAGACATGGGGAGCCCGAATCTCGAACAGCTCATCCAACGAGATGTGCTTTTCAATGTGATCAGCGGCAGGCGATGGGAAACCCGCCGGCACCTGGAACGAGTAGAGCGGCAGCCGATGGCCACCTTTTGATAGCTGCCCAAGAATACTGAAGCTCATGACGCAGGCCTTTTTATTCAAAACTGTATGTATATACAGTTAACGATCTTGGCTGCTTGTGGTCAATCTCATAGGAGAAGATTTCGACAGGTGACACCCATGTGCGGCCGTTACTCAATTTATGAGCCGATGGACCATTACCTTAAAGAGCTCGCCTCAGAGCAGTTGGTGATCAACGGCTATGACCTATGGCCCATCGAGCGCTACAACGTGGCGCCTACCACCCGCGTTGAAATCATCCGGCCAACCGACGAAGGCTTGAGCGTCGACAAGGTTCGATGGGGTTGGTCACCCTTTTGGGCCAAGGGCAAGCGCCCAGAACCCATCAACGCACGGGTCGAAACCGTGATGACCGGGAAGTTTTTCAAACAGCTTTGGCCCAACGGTCGGATCCTGGCCCCCGCCAATGGCTGGTATGAATGGGTCCGAGATCCACTGGACCCCAAAAGGAAACAGCCATACTTCATCACCTTGAAAGATCGGATCCCGATGTTCTTCGCCGGTCTGGCCGAAGTGCATCGTGGGGTAGAGCCGGACGAACGCGATGGCTTCGTCATCATCACTGCCGCAAGTGATGAGGGGATGGTGGATATCCATGATCGCAAGCCGTTGGTGCTCGCGCCCGAGCATGCCCGCGAATGGGTACACCCGGAGGCCTCTCCAGAACGCATTCGCCAGATCGCGGTTGAGCACTGCCGCCCAGTGGAAGACTTCCACTGGTACAAGGTCGGAAAAGCGGTTGGCAATGTTCGCAATCAGGGCTCGCAGCTGATCGAGCCGCTGAGTCTTCCTTCAGATTAAGATGACTGAACCGCGGGAGACCGCCATGCATCCCCAGACGCCAGATGGTCGGTACTTCGTTGTGAATGGTGTGCTTTGGCGTTGCTCGAACCCGGCACTAACGGAGGCAGAGCGGCAACACTGGGTAAACAGCTTGATGGCCGCGCGCCGTCAGGTCAAAGCAGCGAAGTCGGCGAATGATGTCGAAGAGTTGGCCGCAGCCCGGGCGTCTGTTCAGGAGGCAAAAGTGGCTTTGGGAGAGCGCGGTCCTGCCTGGTGGACCGATGGTGCACCTGACTTCAACAGGCGTCGAGTAGACCGTACACCTTACGCTCAGTGGTTCGAAACACTGACCAAGCTCTCCGTGGCCGCTCGATAAGTCTTGAGCAGGAAACTAAGAAAAGGCTTTGAGTACACCCTCGAAAATTATGGTGGAGTTTAACTACCCTTGACTCCATTCGAGTACGTTAGACTATTTCGCGGGTGCTAGCTGCAGGGGCAGTGACGCAGGTTAAAAGAACAACGCAGGTCGGGCCGCCATGCGGGAGTTCTTGCGCCTATGCAAAAAACAACGTTGCCCCGTGCCCAACAGCTTGCGGAGCGTGCCTTCGCCAATCTCGAGCGCTTTCTGCACATTGAAGCCGTCAGTGGTGTAGTCCTTCTGATCGCCGCTATCGCTGCGCTTATCTGGGCCAACTCCTCGGCCGCCGCGACCTATGAAGCTCTATGGCACACGCCCATCACGATTGGCGTCGGTTCGCTGATATTCACTCAGTCGCTGCACTTCTGGATAAACGATGGGCTGATGACGATCTTCTTCCTCGTGGTCGGTATGGAAATTCGCCGTGAAATCCATGAAGGCGCCCTGGCCAGCTTGCGCCAGGCCACCCTCCCAATGGCAGCGGCAATCGGTGGAGTGGCGGTACCTGCAATGGTTTACCTCGGTTTCGGCCATGCACCGGCCGAGCAACAAGGCTGGGCGGTGCCGACGGCCACCGATATCGCATTCGCCGTGGGGGTACTGGCGCTGCTCGGTAAATCCATTCCGTCGAACGTACGTGTGTTCCTGCTCGCCTTGGCAATCATTGACGACATTATCGCCGTCCTAATCATCGCCATTTTCTATTCAGGAGGCCTGGATTACAGCGGCTTCGGCATCGCTGCGATTGGTTTGATGATGGTATTGGGGCTACAGCGGATAGGGGTAGGTTCGGCCTATGTTTATGTAGTTCCTGGTGCGATTACCTGGGTCGGCATATTGATGACTGGTGCACATCCGACTCTGGCCGGAGTGGTATTGGGATTGATGACGCCGGTCGCGACCATGCCTATGCGAGAACGACCGCTCGATGCGGTCACCCGATTCACCCAGGAGTTGCTCGGGCGCGCGCGGTCTCCCGAGCAGGATGCCAGTGAGCTGATCAGCCCTCTAAAGAATCTGCGACTGGCTCAGCGAGAGCTGGTACCGCCAGTTGTTCGTGTGCAGAGCGCCCTGCATCCTTGGGTGGCCTATGGAATCATGCCAGCGTTTGCTCTGGCCAATGCCGGCGTCAGCCTGGCGGGTGTAGACCTAAGTACGCAGGCGCCACAGTGGGTAATGACCGCTGTCGTAATCGCATTGGTGCTTGGTAAGCCGCTGGGAATCGTCAGTGTCAGCTGGCTGATGGTGCGCATCGGTCTTTGCACACTACCGACCGGAGTCAACTGGAACAGCATTACGTTGATAGGTCTGCTCGCAGGCATCGGCTTCACTATGTCCATCTTCATCGCCAACTTGGCATTCTCCGATCCGGCCTCATTGGGCGCAGCCAAGCTCGGCGTGTTGTCTGCCTCGATAGTAGCCGCTGCATTGGGCCTAGCCTGGGGTGCTTGGCGGGTTCGCGGACGCTGACAACAAATCGAGGCGTGCCTGCTAGGGCTTAAGTGCCTTTCATCTCGCCTCGTAATGATTTGCTGCACGTAGAGCGAGGGTGAGTGCTCTCGATCGGGGTCAGTGTCGAGTCGAGGGACTCGCCGCAGGTGCACATGCCTGACACTCAGAGAACACTTGGAAATAGCTTTCAGCCTCAAGATGAAGGCGCTCGATTGCAGCGGCGAATGTCCGTCTCTGGCCGATCTCCGCCTCTCGCCAACGTCTGCTTTAGGTCGTCTGCGGCCGGTTGTGAATTATCGTTTTCGCCCCTTAGCATGCTTGCAGCGGGTCATATCGAACACGAATGGTAAGGTCACGTCGAATGCAATCGGCGGGTCACCACTCGTCATTTGCAGGTCAAATCTCCACTTCAGCATGGTGGCTTAACCGGAACGTCCGGCCGGACATCGCTATATCCTCCAACGTGGGGAAGCTTGCGCTGATGCGCCGTCTGTCCTTCCTTCTGTCAGTCCTTGGAAACAATGGTGAATGTGCTGACACCAATAGGGAAATGGTGGGGGGAATCTATGCGTGGGCTAGTGTTGGTGGTCGAGGATGACGACATCCTCCGATGGTTGATGACTGAAGTCATAACGCATCTGGGGCATGACGTCGTCGAGTTGGGAAATTGCGTACCACTTGACCAGTGAGTCTCACTGACGGTGACCAGCTGTTTGCATTCGACGTGACCACCCAATTGCATTCGATCTGACCGGTCATTCGCATCGCTCGAAACCAGGTGTCTCACCAGATGAGGAACAGGGTTGCTGAGCTATATCGGTGCGCCTCAGCAGCGCGATCGATTCAATGCAGCAGAAAAGACGGCAGTGCTGGAAACCTTCCAGCAGGCTCCGCAGCACGGCCATAAGCGAATAGTCAGAGGGTGTCGCTAAACTGATTGATGTAGGCAACGTGTGCTGGGTTCTGGATCGCTCGCGGACGCAGGGCCTGTACCTGTGCAATCGCATCCTGTACGGGAATGCCACACTCGATCATCAGTCGGGCTGCGAACAGGCCGGTACGGCCGGAGCCGCCCTTGCAGTGAATGGCGATTGACTCGCCGCTCATCACCAGCGCCTTCAGGCGCTCACGATGTGCCTCCCATGCGACAGCAAAGGGCTCACCAGGTGCTTCGTCATCCTCTACCGGCAGGTGAAACCATTCGAGGCCGAGCAACTGGCACTCCTCAGGAAGCAGATCGATTTCATTCTGCAGCAGCTCTTCATTTGGCATCAG
>NZ_FYDX01000002.1 GCF_900187455.1 Pseudomonas sp. Irchel 3E13
TATAGGTGTAGGAACCATCCGCCGCCAGAACCAATGTGCCGTAGGTGCCCGTGAAGGTGCCGGCGGTGATCGGTCCGGTGACACGGTCGGCGCCTTGGATGTCGTTGGTCAGCACATTCCCCGTCAGCACCGTCGATGCTTCGGTAGCAACCGACGCATTGGTATCCGGCGCAGCGGTTGGTACGTCGTCGACGATGTTTACGTCAAGGCTTCCGCTGGTGGTGCTGCCATCGGTGTCCGTCGCGGTGACGGTGAAGCTTTCGGTGAGGTTGTTGATGCCGCCAGCGTTTGGGTGAGCCTCGTTATCCAGCAGGGTGTAGCTGTAGGTCACCACGCCGGTACTTGCGTTGTAGCCGGTGACGGTCAGCGTATTGCCCAAAGGCGTCGTGGCGGTTTGTGGGAAACCAGCCGCCACACCACCAGAAACAACGTTGATGCCGCCCACGCTCAGGGTTTGTAGACCGTCCGGAGCGGTGACGGTAAAGGTACCGGTTTGGGTCAGTGCCGGCGTGTTCGGGTTGCTGCCGTCGCTGAGGTTTTTCTCGTAGACCGTCAGTTCACCACCCGCAGTATCGAGGCCGTTGAGGGTGACTGAGTCGTTCAGGTTCTTGATATCCAGAACCAGGTTCGCAGTACTGGTATCACCGTCGGCATCGGTCAGGGTATAGGCAAAGGTCTCAGTCCCCGTACCGCCACCATGCAAATTGAAGAAGTCCGGATCGCCAGGATTCAGCGTATAGGTGTAAGACCCATCCGCAGCCAGAACCAACGTGCCGTAGGTGCCCGTGAAGGTGCCGGCGGTGATCGGTCCGGTGACACGGTCGGCACCCTGGGTATCGTTGGTCAGGACGTTGCCGGTCAGGGTCAGTTGGGCTTCGGTTGCGGTGACGGCGTTGGTGTCAGGCGCAGCGGTTGGTACGTCGTCGACGATGTTTACGTCAAGGCTTCCGCTGGTGGTGCTGCCATCGGTGTCCGTCGCGGTGACGGTGAAGCTTTCGGTGAGGTTGTTGATGCCGCCAGCGTTTGGGTGAGCCTCGTTATCCAGCAGGGTGTAGCTGTAGGTCACCACGCCGGTACTTGCGTTGTAGCCGGTGACGGTCAGCGTATTGCCCAAAGGCGTCGTGGCGGTTTGTGGGAAACCAGCCGCCACACCACCAGAAACAACGTTGATGCCGCCCACGCTCAGGGTTTGTAGACCGTCCGGAGCGGTGACGGTAAAGGTACCGGTTTGGGTCAGTGCCGGCGTGTTCGGGTTGCTGCCGTCGCTGAGGTTTTTCTCGTAGACCGTCAGTTCACCACCCGCAGTATCGAGGCCGTTGAGGGTGACTGAGTCGTTCAGGTTCTTGATATCCAGAACCAGGTTCGCAGTACTGGTATCACCGTCGGCATCGGTCAGGGTATAGGCAAAGGTCTCAGTCCCCGTACCGCCACCATGCAAATTGAAGAAGTCCGGATCGCCAGGATTCAGCGTATAGGTGTAAGACCCATCCGCAGCCAGAACCAACGTGCCGTAGGTTCCAGTGAAAGTGCCCGCAGTGATCGGTCCAACAACTCGGTCAGCGCCCTGAACGTCATTAGTCAGCACATTCCCTGTCAGCACCGTGGATGCTTCGGTAGCGACCGACGCATTGGTATCCGGCGCAGCCGTCGGCACATCGTCGACGATGTTTACATCGAGGCTTCCGCTAGAGGTGCTGCCATCGGTGTCCGTCGCGGTGACCGTGAAGCTCTCGGTCAGGTTGTTGATGCCGCCAGCGTTTGGATGGGTTTCGTTATCCAGCAAGGTGTAGCTGTAGGTCACCACGCCGGTACTTGCGTTGTAGCCGGTGACGGTCAGCGTATTGCCCAGCGGAGTCGTGGCGGTTTGTGGGAAACCGGCAGCCACGCCACCGCTGATGACATTGATACCGCCCACGCTCAGAGTCTGTAGACCGTCCGGTGCGGTAACCGTGAAGGTGCCGGTTTGGGTCAGTGCCGGCGTGTTCGGGTTGCTGCCGTCGCTAAGATTTTTCTCGTAGACCGTCAGCTCACCACCCGCAGTATCGAGGCCGTTGAGGGTGACTGAGTCGTTCAGGTTCTTGATATCCAGAACCAGGTTCGCAGTACTGGTATCACCGTCGGCATCGGTCAGGGTATAGGCAAAGGTCTCAGTCCCCGTACCGCCACCATGCAAATTGAAGAAGTCCGGATCGCCAGGATTCAGCGTGTAGGTGTAAGACCCATCCGCCGCCAGAACCAACGTGCCGTAGGTTCCAGTGAAGGTGCCCGCAGTGATCGGTCCAACAACTCGGTCAGCGCCCTGAACGTCATTAGTCAACACATTCCCTGTCAGCACCGTGGATGCTTCGGTAGCGACCGACGCATTGGTATCCGGCGCAGCCGTCGGCACATCGTCGACGATGTTTACGTCGAGGCTTCCGCTAGAGGTGCTGCCATCGGTGTCCGTCGCGGTGACCGTGAAGCTCTCGGTCAGGTTATTGATGCCGCCAGCGTTTGGATGCGCCTCGTTATCCAAAAGGGTGTAGCTGTAGGTCACCACGCCGGTGCTTGCGTTGTAACCGGTGACGGTCAGCGTGTTGCCCAGCGGAGTCGTGGCAGTTTGTGGGAAACCAGCGGCTACACCACCAGAAACGACGTTGATGCCGCCCACGCTTAAGGTCTGCAAACCATCCGGAGCGGTGACGGTAAAGGTGCCGGTTTGGGTCAGTGCCGGTGTGTTCGGGTTGCTGCCGTCGCTGAGGTTTTTCTCGTAAACCGTCAGTTCGCCACCCACAGCATCGAGGCCATTGAGAGTGACTGGATCGTTCAGGTTCTTGATATCCAGGACCAAATTCGCAGTGCTGGTATCGCCATCCGCATCGGTCAGGGTATAGGCAAAGGTCTCAGTCCCCGTACCGCCACCATGCAAATTGAAGAAATCCGGATCGCCAGAATTCAGCGTGTAGGTGTAAGACCCATCCGCAGCCAGAACCAGCGTGCCGTAGGTTCCAGTGAAGGTGCCCGCAGTGATCGGTCCAACAACACGGTCAGCGCCCTGAACGTCATTAGTCAGCACATTCCCCGTCAATACCGTCGCCGCCTCGGTAGCAACCGACGCATTGGTATCCGGCGCAGCCGTCGGCACATCGTCGACGATGTTCACGTCGAGGCTGCCGCTGCTGGTGCTGCCATCGGTATCCGTCGCGGTGACGGTGAAACTTTCGGTGAGGTTGTTGATGCCACCTGCGTTTGGATGAGCTTCGTTATCCAGAAGCGTGTAGCTGTAGGTCACCACGCCGGTACTTGCGTTGTACCCCGTAACAGTCAGCGTATTGCCCAAAGGCGTCGTCGCAGTTTGTGGGAAACCAGCAGCCACACCGCCAGAAACAACGCTGATCCCACCCACGCTCAGGGTTTGCAGCCCGTCCGGAGCGGTGACGGTAAAGGTCCCGGTCTGGGTCAGCGCCCCCGCATCGGGGCTGCTGCCATCTCCAAGATTCTTCTCGTAAACCGAAAGCTCACCACCATTGTTATCCAGCCCGCTCAGCGTCACCGGATCGTTCAGATTGGAGATGTTCAACACCAGGTTCGCAGTACTGGTATCACCGTCGGCATCGGTCAGGGTGTAGGCAAAGGTCTCAGTCCCCGTACCGCCACCATGCAAATTGAAAAAGTCCGGATCCGCAGGGTTCAGCGTGTAGGTGTAAGACCCATCCGCAGCCAGAACCAACGTGCCGTAGGTCCCCGTGAAGGTGCCCGCAGTGATCGGTCCGGTAACCCGGTCGGCCCCTTGAATGTCATTGGTCAGCACATTCCCCGTCAGGACCGTGGCAACCTCAGTAGCAACCGACGCATTGGTATCCGCCACAGCCGTCGGCACATCGTCAACAATGTTCACGTCGATACTGCCGCTGGTGCTGCTGCCATCGGTATCGGTGGCGATAACACTGAAGCTTTCGGTCAGGCTATTGGTGCCGCCGGCATTCGGATGCGCTTCGTTATCCAGCAGGGTGTAGCTGTAGGTCACCACGCCGGTGCCCGGGTTGTAGCCGGTGACGGTCAGGGTGTTGCCGAGCAAGGTGGTGGTGGATTGCGGAAAGCCGGCCGCCACGCCGCCGCTGATCACATTGATGCCGCCGACACTCAGGGTCTGCAGGCCATCCGGCGCACTGATGGTGAAGGTGCCAGTCTGCGTCAGTGCCCCGGCATCCGGGCTGCTGCCATCACTCAGGTTCTTCTCGTAGACACTCAGTTCGCCGCCGGCGCTATCCAGGCCCGTCAGCGTCACCGGATCGTTGAGGTTGGTGATGTTCAGCACCAGGTTGGCAGTACTGGTATCGCCGTCCGCATCGGTGAGGGTGTAGGCAAAGGTCTCGGTCCCATTCCCGCCGCCATGCAGATTGAAGAAGTCCGGATCGGCAGGATTCAGCGTATAGGTGTAGGAACCATCCGCAGCCAGTACGAGCGTGCCGTAGGTGCCGGTGAAGGTGCCCGCAGTAATCGGTCCGGTTACCCGGTCGGCGCCTTGAATGTCGTTGGTCAGCACATTCCCCGTCAGCACCGTTGATACTTCGGTAGCGACCGACGCATTGCTGTCCGCCGCCGCGACAGGCTGATCATCGACGATGAGCACGTTCAGGTTGGCAGTGCTGGAGCTGCCATCGGTATCGCTGGCAACTACGGTGAAGCTTTCCGTCAGGGTGTTGGCGCCGTTGCCAGCCGGATGGGTTTCGCTGTCCAGCAAGGTGTAGCTGTAGGTCACCACGCCGGTGCCCGGGTTGTAGCCGGTGACGGTCAGGGTATTGCCCAAAGGTGTCGTCACGGTTTGCGGGAAAGTGACCGCCACGCCGCCGGAAATAACGTTGATACCTCCCACGCTCAGGGTCTGCAGGCCATCCGCCGCGGTGACGGTAAAGCTGCCGGTCTGGGTCAGCGCGGCCGCATCCGGGCTGCTGCCGGTACTCAGGTTTTTCTCGAAGACGGTGATCGCCCCGGCATTGGTCCCCACCCCGCCCAGCACAACCGGATCATCCAGGTTGGTGATGTTGAGCACGAGGTTGGCGTTGCTGGTGTCGCCATCGGCATCGGTCAGCGTGTAGGTAAAGGTCTCGGTCGCGTGACCACCACCGTGAAGGTTGATGAAGTCCGGGTCCGAGGGATTCAGGGTGTAGGTGTACGAGCCGTCCGCCGCCAGTACGAGCGTGCCGTAGGTGCCGGTGAACGTCCCCGGAATGATCGGATTGGGCGTGCGATCGGCGCCCTGGATATCGTTTGGCAGAACGTTGCCGGTCAGCACCGTCGAGGCTTCCGTGGCCACCGAGGCATTGGTGTCGTCCACCGCCCGTGGCACGTCGTCGAGAATGGTTGCATCGAGGCTGCCGCTGGTGACATCGCCATTGCTGTCACTGGCCGTGACCGGGATGCTCTCGCCCAGCGAACTGCCGGCGGTGGTCAGGGTGTAGGTGTAACCAACGGTGCCGCTGGCCGGGTCGTAGGCGGTGATGGTCAGGACGTTGCCTGTACCAGTGATGAAGGACTGTCCTACGCCGGTGACAACACCGGCCGTCAGCACATTCACGCCACCGACATTGAGGTTGAAGACACCATCAGGCGCGACCACGGTGAAGGTTCCGCCCTGGGTCAGGGCCCCGGCATTGCTCGCCGAACCCAGGGGCAGGTTGGCTTCGTTGACGATGACCTCGCCGCCCTGCACCGCCAGGCCATTCAGGCTGATGGGGTTGTTCACCTGGGGAGCGAAAGGCTGGTCGTGCGTCACATCACCGGTGCGCAGGTCCACCAGGTCGCCCTGGAAGTTGAAGCCGGCGGTAGGAAAACCAATGACCGGATCGACCCGGCCGCCCACTTCGGTCAACAGCACGAAACTGTGGCCGCCGCCCAGCGCACCGGGCGCGCCGTTGCCCGGGCCGGCGGCGGTCGCCTCGGCATCCTGGGTCGGGTCGCCGCCGGCGGCGATGGCTTGCTGGAGTCTCTCGACGTCGCTCAATTGCGCTTCAGTCGGGGTCACGACATCCGGGGCTTGCACATGAGGCGCGTGATGGTTCAGCAGGTTGCTGGAGAGGGTCAGGCTGCTGTCGCGGCCCAGGGTCAGTTCCCCGCCGTTGGCCAGGTGGACCGCCACCGCTCCAGCCGCGCCGGTCTCCAGTTGTTCGCCGACGAACAGGCGATCGCCTTCGACCAATGCCCGCCGGGTTCCGTCACTCGCGACCGCGAACACCAGACCGACCACCTTGCTGACCACACCGATTGACTGAGCCATGTACCCACTCCTCCACCGCCGAGTTCTGCAGGAAAGTGCGTGGTATCTCGTGTGCGGGCCAAATCCATCAGCGCCCGATTCGAAGTACCCGCGACCATCAGGACCGGGGGATTCCAGGGGAAATCCACGATCCCGATCGATGTCGCCGCAGCGGATAGAGAACACCTACTGGCAACTGGCCTTGCGCCAAATTTCCGTCGCCAAGATTTGCGGTGTTTCCCCTCCCCTCCACTCTTTCCATGCCCTATGCCGAAAAACCATCTGAAAACTTTCTGACGCCAGTAAAAAAGCGCTTCAGCGCCCGGTATACGTGGCGCGTGGGTTAAACAATGTGCCGGTTTCCTTAGACCGCATAAGTTTTTTTTCGCATAACCCTTATGAAAATTTCTTCTTAGCTTTGCGTGCAAATGTTCTTAGCTCTGTTGTTACAAGCCTGAAACGGTTTGAACTCAATTTTTCGTCATTTTATTGGCGATGCAGCACCTAAAAATGAAACTCAGGGAGAAGTAACCCATGCGCGTTTTGACCCCCCTCACCAGTGCAGTTTTACTGGCCATGACCTGTGCCAATGCCCAGGCAATGTCTTTGCAGGAAGCAGTGCAAAGCGCGGTGGATTACCACCCGGAAGCCAAGGCGGGAATAAACAGCAGGTTGTCCGCCGATGAAGATGTGAAGTTCGCTCGCGGTGGTTACTACCCGAGCGTCGATCTGGTCGCCGGCTACGGCCGTGAGCGCTCGGACAACACCAACACCCGCGGTATCAATGCCGACGGCACGCGCAACCACAACAAGGAATCCCTGAACTACACCCAGTCGGAACTGCGCCTGCGGCAGATGCTGTTCGACGGTTTCAACACCTCCAATGAAGTGGCCCGCACCGAGGCGGTGGTCAATTCCCGCGCCTACTACCTGCAAGCCACCTCGCAGACCATCGCCCTGCGCGCCATCGAGGTGTACCTCGAAGTGCTCAAGCGCCGCGAACTGGTGACCCTGGCCAAGAACAACCTGCAGGCCCACTTGCGGGTCAACGATCAGATTGGCCTGCGCAGCGAGCGCGGCGTCGGCAGTACCGCCGACCTCGACCAGTCCACCGCCCGCCGGGCACTGGCGGAAAACAACCTGTACACCGCGGAAGTCGACCTGGCCGATGCCGAGGCGAATTTCTTCAGCGTCACCGGCCGCACCGCCGACGAGCTGGAAGCCCCGCCCTCGATCAAGGGCGAAATCCCCACCAGCCTGGTCGACGCTCGCCAGGACATGCTGGCGAACAACCCCTACCTGAAATCGGCCCAGGCCGACATCCAGGCTGCCGAGCAACAATATGAAGTGGCGAAGTCGCCGTTCTACCCGCGCCTGGACGCCGAGCTGTCCACCGCCGCCAACAACAACCTGGGCGGCGAGCCCGGGCATGCCAACACCGACTGGCACGCCGGCGTGGTGATGACCTATAACCTGTTCCGCGGCGGCAGCGACAAAGCCCGCCTGCAGTCCGACGCGCACAAGATCAACCAGGCCATGGACATCCGCAACAACGCGCTGCGCACCCTCACCGAGGACCTGTCGCTGTCCTGGAACGCCCTGCAGAACGCTGCCAAACAGACCCCATCGGCCCGCCAGTACGCCGAGACCACCACCCGTGTGCGCGCGGCCTACCAGGACCAGTTCGGCCTCGGCCAACGTACCCTGCTCGACGTGCTCGACAGCGAAAACGAGCTGTACAACGCCAACCGGCGCTACGTCGAAGTGCGCTACATCGAGGAGTTCTCCGGCTATCGGCTGCTGGCCAACATGGGCGAACTGCTGAGCAAGCAGAAAATCTCGCTGCCGCCTGAAGCCGTCGCCCAGAGCGACGTCAAGACCGACGCGCGGTTGCCTGAAATGCGTTGAGTATTTTCCGCCGCCTCGACTGAGGAGTAGGCCATTGTGACCAGCATGCAACCGGCGAACTCGGCGGACCAACGCCAGAGTTTCGATGATCCGTTACTCGATGGGCTGTTGATTCTCTGCAAGCTGCACGGTTGCACGGCCAGCCGCGCCAGCCTGAGCAGCGGCCTGCCGCTGCCGCAACAACGCCTGAGCGTCGATCTGCTGCCGCGCGCGGCGGCGCGTGCCGGCTTGCAGGCGCGCGTGCTACGCCGTGAGCTGGGCGCGATTTCCGCGCTCAACCTGCCCGTACTGCTGCTATTCAAGGATGGCCGTTGCGCGGTGCTGCAGCGCTGGAAAGAGGGCGATCAGGCGCTGATCCTGCCTTGCGAAGCCGACGGCGGCGAGCAGTGGGTCAGCCGTCAGGAACTGGACGAGGCCTACGCGGGCCAGGTCCTTTTCGCCCGCCCCCGGCATGAACTTGAAGACCTGCGCAACCCGCTGGTGCCGCGGGTCAATGCGTGGTTTCGCGACACCCTCAAACAATCCCGCTGGCTGTACAGCGACGCCCTGCTGGCCAGCCTGCTGATCAACCTGCTGGGCCTGATGGTGCCGCTGTTCGTGATGCAGACCTACGACCGCGTGGTGCCGAACCAGGCCACCTCGACCCTCTGGGTGTTGGTCATCGGTCTGTTGATCGGCACCCTGTTCGAACTGGTGCTGCGCGTGGTCCGTGCGCACCTGCTCGATCAGGCCGGCAAGAAGACCGACATGATCCTCTCGGCAACCCTGTTCGAACGCATCACCGGCATGTCGATGAAAGCCCGCCCGGCCACCATCGGCGGCTTCGCCCAGAGCATCCACGACTTCCAGGGCCTGCGCGAATTCCTCACCGCGGTAACCCTGACCAGCGTTATCGACCTGCCCTTCGTGGTGCTGATGCTCGCGGTTATCGGCCTGCTCGGCGGCTGGCTGGTGATGATTCCACTGATCGCGTTCCCGGTGACCATCGTCTTCGCCCTGCTGATCCAGGTGCGCCTGCGCGACACCGTGCAGAAAAGCCTGAGCCTCGGCGCGGTGCGCCAGGCACTGCTGATCGAAACCCTCGGCGGCCTGGAAACCCTCAAGGCCTGCGGCGCCGAAAGCGAGCGCCAGTACCAGTGGGAAAGCACCCATGGCGCCCTTACCCAACTGGACGTCCACGCCCGCAAACTCTCGGCCCTGGCCACCAACGGCACGCTGTTCATCCAGCAGTTCTGCGGGATGTCCACCATCGTCGCCGGGGTCTACAGCATCATTGCCGGCAGCCTCAGCGTCGGCGCCCTGGTCGCCTGCTATATGCTCGGCAGCCGGGTGCTCGCGCCGCTGGGGCAGATCGCCGGGCTGATCACCCGTTATCAACAGGCGCAATTGACCATGCGCAGCACCGACGCCCTGATGGCCCTGCCGCAGGAACGTCGCAGCGACCAGCAACCGCTGGAGCACACCCGCCTGCAAGGGGCGCTGGAAGTGAGCCGGGTGAGCTTCCGCTATCCCGGGCAGACCGCGCCGGCGCTGAACAACGTCAGTTTCAGCGTCAAGCCGGGCGAGCGTATCGGCATCATCGGCCGCAGCGGTTCGGGCAAGAGCACCCTGGCGCGGCTGGTGATGGGCTTCTACGAGCCGGACGAAGGCCAGATCCTGCTGGACAACCTCGACCTGCGCCAACTGGACATCACCGATTTGCGCCAGCAACTCGGCTACGTCGCCCACGACCTGCCGCTGCTGGCCGGCAGCCTGCGCGACAACCTGACCCTGGGGGCGCGCTACGTGAGTGACGCGCGGATGCTCGAAGTCGCCGAACTGACCGGCGTCAGCGAGCTGGCCCGGCAACACCCGCGCGGCTTCGACCGTCCGCTGGGCGAGCGTGGCCAACTGCTCTCCGGCGGCCAGCGCCAGGCCGTGCTGCTGGCCCGGGCGATGCTGCTGGAGCCGCCGATCATGGTGCTGGACGAACCCACCAGCCACATGGACAACAGCAGCGAAGAACAACTGCGCAATCGCCTGCACGGCTGGATCGAGGGCAAGACCCTGTTGCTGGTCACCCATCGCACCTCGATGCTCAGCCTGGTTGACCGCCTGCTGGTACTGGACAACGGCAAGATCGTTGCCGACGGCGCCAAGGATGCGGTGATCGACGCCCTGCGCAAGGGCCGTATCGGTCAAGCCCTTTAGTCCTACACAGAGGTGCGAGATGTCCGCACTACGCAGTTACTTCCAGAGTTTCAACAAGACCGCCGAGCACGAGTACCTGCCGGACCTGACGAACGCCACCCTGCAGGACTCCCCGCGCCGCTCGCGGCTCACCGTGTGGCTGGCGGCGGCGCTGCTGCTGGTTGCGCTGGTCTGGGCCAAGGTGGCCGTGCTCGACGAGGTGACCACCGGCGAAGGCAAGGCAATTCCGTCGAGCAAGGTGCAGGTGATCCAGAACCTCGAAGGCGGCATCGTCACCGAGATTTTCGTCCGCGAAGGCCAGATGGTGAACAAGGGCGACACCCTGCTGCGCCTGGACGACACGCGCTTCCGCTCCAACAAGGGCGAAAGCGAGGCCGACCGCTACGCCCTTACCGCGCAGGTCGAGCGGCTGTCCGCCGAGACCGAGGGCAAGCCGTTCCAGGTGTCCCCGGAAGTGCGCAGCAAGGCGCCGCAAGTGGCCGAGGACGAAATGGCCCTGTACCAATCGCGCCAGCGCCGCCTGAACAGCGAGAAGCAGACCCTCAACGAACAACTTCGGCAGAAGACCCAGGAACTGGCCGAGTTCCGCTCCAAGCTGGACCAGTACCGCTCGGGCCTGGCCCTGCTGCAGCAGGAGCTGGACATGTCGACGCCGCTGGTGAAAACCGGGGCGATTTCGCCGGTGGAAATCCTTCGCCTCAGACGCAGCGCGGTGGAAGCCCGCGGCTCGATGAACGCCACCAGCCTGGCGATCCCCCGGGCCGAATCGGCCGTGGCGGAGATCAAGAGCAAGATCGAAGAATCCGAGGCGGGTTTCCGCTCCGAAGCGGCCAAGGAACTCAACGAAAAACGCACCGACCTGTCGAAAATCACCGCCACCAGCGTCGCCATCGACGACCGGGTCAACCGCACCACCGTGGTGTCACCGGTGCACGGCATCATCAAGCTGCTCAAGGTCAACACCATCGGCGGCGTGGTCCAGCCCGGCAGCGACCTGGTGGAAGTGGTGCCGCTGGAAGACAACCTGCTGATCGAAGCCAAGGTCCGTCCGCAGGATGTCGCCTTCCTGCATCCGGGGCAGAGCGCGATGGTCAAGTTCAGCGCCTACGACTACTCCATCTACGGTGGGCTCAAGGCCAAACTGGAACTGATCGGCGCCGACACCGTCACCGACGACAAGGGCAACGCCTTCTACATGATCCAGGTGCGCACCGACAAAAATCATTTGGGCGGGGACAACAAACCGCTGCTGATCATCCCGGGGATGGTGGCGACGGTGGACATCATTACCGGCGAGAAGAGCGTGCTGGATTACTTGCTGAAGCCGGTGCTGAAGGCGCGGACGGAGGCGTTGCGGGAACGCTAGTCAGTGGTCCCATCCCCGCGAAGGCGATCCCGACCACAGACTTCACCTGAGGAATGGCTGGGTTGCTGAGGGCCATCGCGAGCGAGCTCGCTCTTACACTGTCCACGGCATGGTGCAATGAACTGTAGGAGCGAGCTTGCTCGCGATGCGGTGTCTAGCCCTCACAAATCAGCGCAAATGATTACGCTCAAACGTTTCCCGCCCCATCGCCGCAATCTGCCCCTCGATCAACGCATCGAAAGGCCTGAGCAATTCATCGAAACGCCCTTCCCCTTCCAGCACATTCAGCGCCTGGGTCACCGCCTCGATGGTCGACAACGCACCCGCTTCCGGCGCCTTGCGCAGCCGATAGCGGGAAGGCTGGACACAGGCCAGGGTCACTCGCGGCAATGCGTCCAGCAGCGGATTCAGGTAGAGCAGTTTGCGCGCCTTGCGCCAGGTGCCGTCCGGCACGATCAGCAACCAGGGACGCGGATCCGGATCCTCGCCATACGCCCGCAACGGCTGCGCCTGTTCACCGGGAAACAACAAGCCCACCCGATACCCCGGCGCAGCAATCAGCTCGGCCAGCCCCTCGAACACCTCGCCCACCCGCAACTCGCCGTTGCGCAGGCCAAGGGCGGCAAGGCGCGCGGTATTGAGGGCATGACGGACTTCATCGGGATGCTGCAACAGGACCACGCGGGTGCGGCTGTCGAGCGACGGGATCAAGGGACAAAGGCAACGGGACTGCGGACGCTGACAGCGCTCGCACTGGATTCTGGACATCGGGTTCTCCTGGGCGGACAAAGTGTGCCACAGCAGTCCCGGAAAAGACCCACATCCCTGTGGGCAGGATGGTACGACTAGCGGTTGAACCGTTCGGCCAGGTCGTGCAGGTACTCGGCCATGCGTTCGAGTTCCTGGCTGATTTCGGCCCCTTGCCTGGCCTGGCCGGCACTGTGATCGCACAACTGCGCAATGCGCACGATCTGTTGGTTGATGTCTTCCACCACATGACTCTGCTGCTCGGAGGCCGTGGCGATCTGCTGGCTCATGCCGGTGATACGACTGACCGCCTCGCTGATCCCGCTCAGCGCGCTCTGCACCGCCTCGACGCTGTGCACGCTGTCGCGGGAGATCTGCTCGCCCTTGTTCGCGCTGGTCACCGCCCGATCGGCACCCGCACGCAGCGAGGCGATGATCTGGTGGATTTCCTCGGTCGAGGCGCGGGTCCGCTGGGCCAGCGAGCGCACTTCGTCGGCGACCACGGCGAAGCCGCGCCCCTGCTCGCCGGCCCGTGCCGCTTCGATGGCGGCATTGAGGGCCAGCAAGTTGGTCTGCTCGGCGATCGAGGTGATCACGTCCACCACGCTGCCGATGGACTGAGTCTGCTCGGCCAGGGCGTGCACCGCCTGCCCGATATCGTTGACCGCATCCGCCATGCTACTCATCGCCCGCAAGCTCTGCTGCGCCAGCGTGCTGCCCTGACGGGTCAGCTCGTCGGCGTCGGACGCCGCGTGCGCGGTGTTCTGCACGTTCTGGGTCACCTGCTGGATGGTCGCCGCCATCTGCGCGATAGCCGTCGCCGACTGATCGGTCTCGCTGCGCTGACGATCGAGCATCTGCGCCTGGGCACCGGACAAATCCGACGACTGCGACGCCCGCGTTCGTACGCTGACGCCGGCATCCACCAGCCGGGTCAGCGCCGTTTGCAGGCGCGCTTCCTCGCTGATCATGGCCAGGTCCAGTTGCCCTTGCAGGCCCAGGTTGCGGCTGTAGGTCAGCGCCACCAGCGGGCTGGTGAACGCCTTGGGGTGCTCGGCCAGGGTACGGCGGATCACCCGGCTCTGGCGGTTTTCCAACAGGAACCAGGCCGACAGCAAGCTAGCCATCAACACCCCGAGAGCGGCGTATTGCGGCAAGACCAGGTAGGCGATCACCGATACCACGCCAGCACCGACCAACGGCCAGCCATGTTCGAGCACATCCAGCGTGCGCGCCGCCCAGGAGGTGGGTGAGCGCCCGGCACGCAAGCGCTCGTACAAGGCCGCGGCGCGCTGCACCTGATCCCGGCTGGGCAGCGAGCGGACCGACTCGTAGCCGCTGATCCGACCGTTCTCGTAGATGGCCGTGACATAGGCGCTGACCCAATAGAAGTCACCGTTCTTGGCGCGGTTCTTGACCACGCCCATCCACGGCTTTCCCTCCTTGATGGTCTCCCACATATGGGCGAACACCGCGGGCGGCATGTCGGGATGGCGTACCAGGTTATGGGGTTGGTGGAGCAGTTCGTCGCGGGTGAACCCGCTGATGGCGACAAAGGCGTCGTTGCAATAGGTAATGCGGCTATTCAGGTCGGTGGTGGAGATCAGCCGCTGCTCTTGGGGGAAGGTTCTTTCCTGCTCAGTGACGGGCAAATTCATGCGCATCTTGGGCGTTCCCTGCTGACAAGGTGGGGAGGAAGTTTCATCACGGCAAGAAAAGTAGTAGCAGAGCATTAACGCTTTCGTGGTGCTTTTTACCACCCGCGCAAAGTAATTTTCGCCGACGTTCGCCTCATGCTGGCGTCAGTTGCGCCCGCAGCAGGTCGCGGAAGGTCTGGATCAGCGGCTCGCGACTGCGGCCACGGCGGATGATCATCGAGAACGGCGCCTGATAACCGAAGGTCGCGGGAGATAGCACCCGCAAGTCGCCCTTGTCGACCCACGCCTGGGCGTAATGCTCCGGCAGGTAGCCGATGTAGGCCCCGGACAGCACCAGGATCAGTTGCGCCTCCATGCTTTCTACCGTCGCGGCGCTGTGCTTGAAGCCGTGCCGGGCCAGTTCCGCCTGGCTCCAGTAGCCCCGGCCGACCATGCGTTGCTGGGTGATGACCTGCTCGGGAATCCGCCGCTCGCTGAACAGCGGGTGACGGTTACTGCAGTACAGCCAGTGCTGCTCGCGGTACAGCGGCTGGTAGACCAGCCCGCTCATGCGTGTGGAAAAAGCGCCGATAGCGAGGTCGAGGCGGTTGTCCTGCACGCCCAGTTGTAACTCGTAGGGGCTGGACACCGACAAATGCAGGTGCACCGCCGGATGTTCCTGGCTGTAAGCGCCGATGGCTTCGGCCAGCGGCAAGGCGCGATCGCCCACGGTGGAGTCGATCACCCCCAGGTTGAGGGTGCCGCGCAGCTCGCCCTTGAGCGCCGCCGCGTATTGCTCGAAACCGTCCAGTTCGGCCAGCAGACGCAAAGTCTCCTGGTGAAACAGCTCGCCCTTGCTGGTCAGGCTGAAGCCGCCACGGCCGCGATGGCACAGCACGATGCCGAGGGCGGCCTCGAGCTGGCTCATGTAGGTGCTGATGGCTGACGTGGAGAGGTTGAGGTCGCGCTGGGCATTGGCGAAACCCTGGTGGCGCACCACGCTGGCGAAGATACGCAGCAGCTTCAGATCGGGCAGGTTCGAGGCCATGAAAACGGAGGTCCGCAGGTCGGAAATGGCGACAGTCTAACCCCGCTCCCAGCGATAGTTCAGAAAAACCTGAACTAAGTATTTGCCTGTAGCGATTCTTCTACGGCACTACCTTTTGCAGACTTTGCCGCACTGCAACTGTTCCAGGGCACTTTCGGCTGGCTGGCCGGTGTTGAGAACAGGTTTCAACAACTAGAACAATCGAACCGATGAGGCCCGAAACCGTGGACAAGATCCTGCACCAACCACTGGGCGGCAACGAAATGCCGCGCTTCGGCGGCATCGCAACCATGATGCGCCTGCCCCACCTGCAAAGTCCCGCCGGCCTCGACGCCGCCTTTATCGGCGTGCCGCTGGACATCGGCACCTCCCTGCGCTCCGGCACCCGCTTCGGCCCGCGGCAGATCCGCGCCGAGTCGGTGATGATCCGTCCGTACAACATGGCCACCGGTGCCGCCCCGTTCGACTCGCTGTCGGTGGCCGACATCGGCGACGTGGCGATCAACACCTTCAACCTACTCGACGCCGTGCGCATCATCGAAGAGGCCTACGACACCATCGTCGAACACAATGTCATCCCGCTGACCCTCGGCGGCGACCACACCATCACCCTGCCGATCCTGCGCGCCCTGCACAAAAAGCACGGCAAGATCGGCCTGGTCCACATCGACGCCCACGCTGACGTCAACGACCACATGTTCGGTGAGAAAATCGCTCACGGCACCACCTTCCGCCGCGCCGTCGAAGAAGGCCTGCTGGACTGCGACCGCGTGGTGCAGATCGGCCTGCGCGCCCAGGGCTACACCGCTGAAGACTTCAACTGGAGCCGCAAACAGGGCTTCCGCGTGGTGCAGGCCGAAGAGTGCTGGCACAAGTCGCTGGAACCGCTGATGGCCGAAGTTCGCGAGAAAGTCGGCGGCGGCCCGGTGTACCTGTCCTTCGACATCGACGGCATCGACCCGGCCTGGGCGCCCGGCACCGGCACCCCGGAAATCGGCGGCCTGACCACCATCCAGGCGATCGAAGTGATCCGTGGCTGCCAGGGCCTCGACCTGATCGGCTGCGACCTGGTCGAGGTGTCCCCGCCCTACGACACCACCGGCAACACCTCGTTGCTCGGCGCCAACCTGCTTTACGAAATGCTCTGCGTTCTGCCCGGCGTTGCACGTCGCTAATAGCCAAGGCAAGGAAAGATATCAGGCAGGAGCCATGACGGCGGCCCGTGAAGAACGGGCCGCACTACGAAGAATGACCCGCGGCGGCCTACCCGACCGCGAGATTGATCTCACATAAAAAAGATAATTGGAGACACCCATGGCCTTGGACATATTCGTTGTACTGATTTATGCCGCCGGCATGCTGATACTGGGCTGGTACGGCATGCGCAAGGCAAAGACCCACGAGGACTACCTCGTGGCCGGCCGTAACCTCGGCCCGAGCCTGTACATGGGCACCATGGCCGCAACGGTACTGGGTGGCGCGTCCACCGTCGGCACCGTGAAACTGGGCTATGTGCACGGTATTTCCGGTTTCTGGCTGTGCGCGGCGCTGGGCCTGGGCATCATCGCCCTGAACCTGTTCCTCGCCAAACCGCTGCTGCGCCTGCGCATCTTCACCGTCACCCAGGTGCTGGAAAAGCGCTACAACCCCATGGCCCGTCAGGCCAGCGCCGTGATCATGCTGGCCTACGCGCTGATGATCGGCGTGACCTCGACCCTGGCCATCGGCACCGTCCTGCAAGTGCTGTTCGAACTGCCGTTCTGGAGTGCGATCCTGCTCGGCGGCGGCGTGGTGGTGGTGTACTCGACCATCGGCGGCATGTGGTCGCTGACCCTGACCGACATCGTCCAGTTCGTGATCAAGACCGTCGGCCTGATGTTCGTCCTGCTGCCGATCTGCCTGTACCGCGTTGGCGGTTGGGATCAACTGGTAGCCAAGCTGCCGGCGTCCAGCTTCAGCCTGACCACCATCGGCTGGGACACGATCATCACCTACTTCCTGATCTACTTCTTCGGCATCCTGATCGGCCAGGACATCTGGCAGCGGGTGTTCACCGCCCGTGACGAGAAGGTCGCCAAATACGCCGGCACCACCGCAGGCGTGTACTGCGTGATCTACGGCCTGGTCTGCGCGGTGATCGGCATGGCCGCTCACGTGCTGCTGCCAGACCTGGGCAACGCCAACAACGCCTTCGCCGCCATCGTCAAATCCGCCCTGCCTGACGGCATCCGCGGCCTGGTGATCGCTGCTGCGCTGGCGGCAATGATGTCCACCGCCAGTGCCGGCCTGCTGGCTGCGTCCACCGTTCTGACCGAAGACCTGCTGCCACGGCTGCGCGGCGGCAAACAGTCGAGCCTGTCGATCAACCGCCTGTTCACCCTGCTGACCGGCCTGGCCGTGCTGGCTATCGCCCTGGTGGTGGAAGACGTGATCAGCGCCCTGACCCTGGCCTACAACCTGCTGGTGGGCGGCATGCTGGTGCCGCTGATCGGCGCCATCTACTGGAAACGCGCCACCACTCGCGGCGCGATCACCAGCATGGCGCTGGGCTTCGTTACCGCGCTGGTGTTCATGATCAAGGACGGCATGGACGCGAACACCCCGATCTACTACAGCCTGGCGATCGCCTTGGTGAGCTTCGTGGTGGTCAGCCTGATGTCCCGCTCGGAAGTGAATGCGGCGAAACTGGCTTGAAACAAGAAGGGCCTGCGCAAAGCAGGCCCTTTTTCTTTGGGATGAAGAGCCTCATCGCTGCGGTTCGGGGCGCCGAACAGCAGCGATGGGGCCTCTGAATACTTCAACGTCGAGGCTGACGCTTGCGCTTCTCGTCGTCGCTGGGGATCGGTACCGGTTGCATCGGCGGGATCAGGCCCAAGGCAACAGCGAGGTCATGGAGCCAGTTCATCATCAGGTTTTTCATAATTCCCCCTTGAGGGTCATCGTCCAATCCAGTTTGGCTACGATGTTTCCTAGCAATCATAGCCTCAAGTCCTACAAATCGCTTGCGTAAATTCCTACACCTGTGACCTGCATCAAGCGCTGAGCGCCGTTCCGACAGGCGGTCCTTCCCGCCCCTCTTCCTGCAGGTTCACCCAGGCATCCAGATTCGCCCCGCGCATGCCCCGCCGCCACACCAGCCAGGTGGTCGCCAGATCGAAAGGCGTCTGCAACCGGTGCACCGCGACGTTCTCGCGCCCCGGCAGGCTGTCGAGCATCGACTGCGACATCAATGCCACCCCGGAACCCGCCACCACACAGGCCAACATGCTCGGGTAGGACTCGATTTCCATGGCCCGGCCCATGGCCGCGTGATCATGGGCGTACCAGGCCTCCAGCCGCATGCGGTAGGAACAGCCCTTGCGGAAGGTGAACACCGCACGCCCCGTCACATCCCGTGCGCTGCGCACGGGCGGATGGTCCGACTCGGTGATCAACACCAGAGTTTCCTCGCACAGCGGCACGCCGTCGAGACCGGCCAGCGACAGCGGCCCATCGAGCATGGCGGCGTCCAGCCGACCGGCGAGCAGCCCTTCCAGCAGCTCGCCGCTGGGCGCGGTCTGCACCTGCAGGTTCACCGCCGGATAGGTCCGGTGATACCGCGCCAGCAACCCCGGCAGGTGAATCGCCGCGGTGCTGTACATGCTGCCGAGGATGAACTCGCCGGCCGGTTCTCCGCCCTGCACCGCCGCGAACGCCTCATCGTGCAGCGCCAGCATGCGCCCGGCGTAGTCCAGCAACACCTTGCCGGCCGGCGACAACTGCAGACGCTGACGCTCGCGGTGGAACAGTTCCACGCCCAGTTGCTCCTCGAGCTGACGCAAACGCGTCGACAGGTTCGACGGCACCCGGTGCAATTGCTCGGCGGCGCGGGTCACCGAACCGGTCTCGGCGACCGCCTGAAAGATGCGCAACTGGCTCAGTTCCATAGCCGTTCTCCAAAAGTGAACAAGTTGCTCATCATTATTCAATTTTTAAGAAAAGCAACCGCCGGTAGTCTGAACGCATCACTTGCCTTGCAGAGGAATACCGGACATGTCGCCGACACTGCGTCTTCTGGCCAGCTTCGTTGCCCTGATGATGGCAATGGGCATCGGCCGCTTCGCCCTCACCCCGCAACTGCCGCATCTGGTCGGCGAAGGCCAGTTGAGCCTGACCGCCGCCGGTCTGGTCGCTGCGGCCAACTACCTCGGCTACTTCCTTGGCGCGCTGGACGCCATGCTCGCCCGCCGCCCACAACAAGTGCGGCTGCGCCTCAACCTCGGGCTGTGGTTGTGCGTGCTGCTGACGGTGCTGTCGTTCTGGGCTGACAGCTTTATCACCCACGCCCTGCTGCGTTTCGGCACCGGCGTGGCTAGCGCCTGGGTAATGGTGATGATCACCAGCCTGAGCCAACCCCTCGCCGCGCGCAGCAACCTGCCGCGACTGGGCGCCCTGGTGTTCGCCGGTCCCGGCCTGGGCATCATGCTGACAGGGCTGCTGGCGCTGGTTTCGAACCTGTACGGGCTGGGGTCGGCGCCGCTGTGGCTGATCTATGCCGCTGCCGCGTTGGTCATGCTGCTGGCCGTGCGGCCAATGCTGCCGCAGCCGGAGGAGGCGCCAGCCACGCCAACACCAACACTGGCCGCCACGCCTTCGCGGGGTATCCCGCGATTGGGCCTGATCTACGGCCTGTACGGCATCGGCTACATCATCCCCGCGACGTTCATGTCGCAGATGGCCAGCGCGCGCTTTCACGGGCAGTGGATGGCCGACCTGTTCTGGCCCGGCTTCGGCCTCGCCGCCGCGGTCGGAGTGATGCTGCTGAGCCTGCGCCGGCCGCAACCGGGCAGCACCTCACGCTGGTTGAGGGTGACACTGTGGCTGCAGGCCATCGGTGTGTTCGCCTGCCTGATGGGCGACGGTCCGGGGCTGGCGCTGGGGGTGATCTTCTGCGGTACGCCGTTCCTGGCCTGCATGCAACTGGTGATGCAGCGCTCGCGGGAACTGGCGCCCCACGCTACCCAACGCAATGCCGGCCTGCTGACCGCCTGCTTCGCCATCGGCCAGCTCGGCGGGCCCTTGCTGGCGGCGCTGAGCAACCTGTTCGCCGGCAGCCTGCAACCGGCGCTGCTGGTCGCTGGCGCCGGGCTGATGCTGGCCGGTGCCCTGAGCTGGGGGCCTGGAACCTATCAGAACGCACCTACTCGTCATTCGCCCGCACCTGACAGGCTCTGATCAGTGCCATAAACGAGCATCACCGCTCCGTTTTCGAAGGAGTGAATGGACCGCTCTGGACTACGGAGGAAAAGCCGACGCGCTTGCCAACAACGCCCAGAGAATCAGAGCAGAACAACAAATCCACTTTCAATTGCTGCCGTCCGCGCTGCGGGCAGAAATAGTACAGCGCAGTGGAGAGGTTCAGGGGCTCTCCTCGACAGCGGCGTCTCTGTACCCGTATTACCCAACCACCCTCTAGCGTTGCCCCAGCAACGAACGCAGACGCCTGCGCAGCCACTGCTCGGCGCTGACCATGACGATACCGAGCAACACACACAGCGCGCCGATCACGAAGTTCAGGCTCAGCGGTTCGTTCAGCAACAGCACACCGAAGGTCACGCCGAAGATCGGCGTGATAAAGGAAAACACAGCAAGGTTGGACGCCAGGTATTTGCGCAGCAGCCAGAACCAGGTCAAGTAGCTGAAGAACGACACCACCAGCGCCTGGAACAGCACGCTGCCGATGGCAATGGGCGTCAGGCTGACGTGGGTCAGCTTGCCGTTGAAGGCAGCGATCAACAGCAGACCGACAAAGCCCACCGCCAACTGATAGAACAGCGTAAGGGTCGCAGGCGCTTCAGACAGCCGCGAGCAGCGCACCACCACCGTGGTGGCGCCCCAGGACGCGCCAGCGAGTACACCGAAGGCATCGCCGAGCAGCATCGGTCCGTTGAGATCATCCAGGGAAATACCGCCAGCGAAGGCCAGGGCAATCCCGCCAAAGGCCAGCAGGATGCCCAGCCACTGCAGCGGCCGCAGGCGCTCGCTGGGCAGCATGAAATGCAAACCGAGGGCGGTGAACACCGGCGCGGTGTAGAGGAACACCGACATATGCGCCGCCGACGTCAGTGTCAGCCCTTCGGCGATGAACAGGAACTCGATCCCGAACAACGCGCCCGCCAGCAGCCCTCCGCGCCAGGTGGTGCCCACGTGCTCCCAGCCACCACGCCAGCACATCAGCAGGCCCACCAGCAACGCGGCGATCCCCGAACGGGTCGCCGCCTGCATCACCGGGGCGACATCGGCGGCGGCCCATTTGACCATCACCTGCTGCACGCCCCAGATCAGGCACAGCCCCAGCATGACCTGAAAGGCGAAGGCATCGGGATCGCGACGGGGTGCGCTCATTGGCGGCACCCCACTTCTGGCAATGGCATGACAACCTCTTGGCAGCGAAGAATTGGCGCCAATTATTGATGGTTGTCGTCAGCTATTACCAGATATGTCTGACTCGCTCAGGCAATCTGCGCCTTCGAGGCCACCTCGTCGAAGGTCGCTTCGTCCAGCGCATCGGCCTGCTCATCGAGGACCTGGCGCGGGTGATCGTTGCCGGGAATGCTGCTGTCGATCAGGCTCAACAGCCGCGAACCACGCTCGGTCAGGACGAAGTTCTCGCCGTTGCCGCCCTCCTCTTCGGGCCGGCTGACGATGTAGCCGCGTTCCACCAGCAGCCGCTCATAGTCGCAGGCGCGGGTCTTAAGGTGGTCGAGGTCGGGCACCGCGTCGCCATCGGCGGCAAGCTGCGCGGCGTGCTGCTCGGCATAGGGGCGCGGGGTGAAGTTGTGTCCGGCACTGTTCTGGACTTCATGCAGCAGACGTTCGATCAGGTCCCAGTCATACACGGTGCTCATGGGTGCGGCCTCGGTGGGGGTATGTAAGGTTGTGACCGGCCGCATGCGCCACGGTTCGACTGAACTTTCCCGATGGCACGCCCCTCAACCGGGAACATCACCCGCCATGGATAACGAGGCCCGACCATGAAGACACTGATGATGCTGACCGCCACCGCCAGCCTGCTGTTCGCCCTGCCGAGCTGGGCATGCACGCTGGAAGAAGCCACGGAGAAACGCGAGGAACTGGCCAAGGAAGTGACCCGCCTGACTGAGCAGAACCCGCAGAAGGCCAAGGAAATCAACGAGGAGTTGCAGGGAATGAAGCTGGGCACGGAGGCCAGTGATTTGCCGGACAAATGTCAGTTGATCGACAAGCGGCTGCAGGAATTGCGGGAGGCCGAGAAGAAAACGTGAGGGTGCTGGAAAATTTGAGGGTCTCAGCGCCGGGAAGCCGGCGATGAGACCCTTGAGCCTTACTCCGCCGCAGCAGCCGGCTTGCGCTTCTTCAGCGGCGCCAGGCCATCAGAGCTGGTCAGCGGTGCATTAGGCTTCGGCTTGGCCGTCGGCTTGCGCTTGGCCACGGCTTTCTTGTCGCCCTTCTTGTCGGTCTTTTTCTTCTTCACGCCAACCGCTTTGCCCGACGCCTTGACCTTCTTCGGGCCGGTGTAGGTGCCCTTCACTTCCTTGATGGTGCGACGCTCGAAGGTCTGCTTCAGGTAGCGCTCGATGCTCGACATCAGGTTCCAGTCGCCGTGGCAGATCAGCGACACCGCCAGGCCTTCGGCGCCAGCACGACCGGTACGACCAATACGGTGCACATACTCGTCGCCGCTGCGCGGCATGTCGAAGTTGATCACCAGGTCCAGGCCGTCGACGTCCAGGCCACGGGCAGCCACGTCAGTCGCCACCAGCACCTTGGCGCCGCCGGTCTTGAAGCGTTCGATGGCCAGCTTGCGGTCTTTCTGGTCCTTGTCGCCGTGCAGCACGAACGCCTTCATGTCCTTGGCCACGAGGTGACCGTAGATGCGGTCGGCCATGACCCGGGTGTTGGTGAAGATAATCGCCTTCTGGTACGTCTCGTTTTCCAGCAACCACTGAGCGATCTGCTCTTTGTGCTGGTTGTGGTCGGCGGTGATGATCTGCTGGCGGGTGCCTTCGTTGAGCTGGCTGACACTGTTGAGCATCAGGTGCTCAGGGTTCTTCAGCACCTTGCTGATCATGTCGCGCAGACCGGCGCCACCCGTGGTGGCGGAGAACAGCAGGGTCTGTTGACGGTTCGGGCACTCGCCGCACAGGCGCTCGACGTCTTCCGAGAAGCCCATGTCCAGCATGCGGTCGGCTTCGTCGAGGATCACCACCTGCACGTGTTTCAGGTCCAGGTTGCCGGCGTTCAGTTGCTCCAGCAGACGGCCCGGGGTGCCGATCAGGATGTCAGGCACCTTGCGCAGCATCGCGGCCTGTTCCTTGAAGTCCTCGCCACCGGTGATCATCCCGGCCTTGACGAAGGTGAACTGGGAGAAACGTTCCACTTCCTTCAGGGTCTGCTGGGCCAGCTCGCGGGTCGGCAGCAGGATCAGTGCGCGGATCTCGACGCGTTTCTGGTTCAGGTCGACCAGACGGTTGAGCAGCGGCAGGACGAATGCGGCGGTCTTGCCACTACCGGTTTTCGCCGTGACCCGCAGGTCGCGCCCTTGCAGCGCCAAGGGAATGGCGGCCGCCTGCACAGGGGTAGGCTCGACAAAGTTCAGTGCGGCCACGGCTTTGAGCAGGCGTTCGTGCAGGGCGAATTGGGAAAACACGGATGTAACCTCGGGCATGAGCGGAAATTCAGCCACATAGGGTAACGTTTTCCGGCGCCCGAGCCGAATTTCTTTTTGCCGCAGGCCCGGTACATTCGTTCTAATTGGCACTTCTTTTAAAAGGTTACGGAGAATTTCCGCAGCGCATGGCTATTCAACAGTTCTGGCAAAACGCCCTCGACCTCTGGGGCACCCTCGACCAACAACCGCTGCTGCACGCCGCGCTCGGCCTGGCGGTGCTGCTGGTCATCGCCCTGGTGCTGGGGCGGGTGGCGCGGTTTCTCATCCTCCACGCGATCAAGCTGCTGAGCCGCCAATCGGCGCTGCTCTGGCTTGGCGACCTGCTGCAAAACAAGGTGTTCCACCGCCTGGCGCAGATGACACCGTCACTGGTGGTGCAATTCGGCCTGAAGCTGGTGCCGGAACTCAGCGCCACCAGCCAGCATTTCCTCGGCAACGTGGCGCTGGCCTTCACCATCCTGTTCCTGGTGCTCGCCCTGAGCGCCCTGCTCGATGCCCTGCTGGACATCTACGCCCGCACCGAACACGCCCGCACCCGCTCGATCAAAGGCTACGTGCAACTGGCGAAGATGGTGCTCTACGTGTTCGGCACGATCATCATCGTCGCCACCTTGATCGACCGCTCGCCGCTGTTGCTGCTGTCGGGCCTGGGTGCGATGTCGGCTGTGATCCTGTTGGTCTACAAGGACACCCTGCTGTCGTTCGTCGCCAGCGTGCAGTTGACCAGCAACGACATGCTGCGGGTCGGCGACTGGATCGAAATGCCCCAGGTCGGCGCCGACGGCGACGTGGTGGACATCACCCTGCACACCGTGAAGGTGCAGAACTTCGACAAGACCATCGTCTCCATCCCCACCTGGCGCCTGATGAGCGAGTCGTTCAAGAACTGGCGCGGCATGCAGCAATCGGGCGGGCGGCGGATCAAGCGCAGCCTGTTCATCGATGCCGGCGGCGTGCGCTTCGTCACCGCCGAGGAAGAGCGGCGCATGGGCGAAGTGCGCCTGCTGACCGACTACATGGCACGCAAGCGCAGCGAGCTGCATAGCTGGAACGAGGCCCAGGGCCAGGTGGCGGAACTGTCGGCCAACCGCCGCCGGCTGACCAATATCGGCACCTTCCGCGCCTTCGCCCTGGCGTACTTGAAAAGCCACCCGGACATTCAGCCGAACATGACCTGCATGGTCCGCCAGATGCAGACCACCGCGCAGGGTGTTCCGCTGGAAATCTACTGCTTCACCCGCACCACGGTGTGGGCCGAGTACGAGCGAATCCAGGGCGATATCTTCGATTACCTGTTGGCGGTGCTGCCGGAGTTCGGCCTGAGCCTGTACCAGCAGCCCAGCGGCAACGACCTGCGCGCCGGCCTGCTACCGGCCAGTATTCCCGGCCAGCAGCGGGCGTTGGGTGCCGAGCCGGCTGAGCCACAGTGACGCGAGAATCACCGCCCCGCCGATGAACAACCGTCCCAGCGGCTCGTGCTGATTCCAGATCAGCAGGTTGAGCAGCAACCCCACCGGGACATGCAGGTTGTTCATCACCGCAAGGGTGCCGCCGGAAACCAGGCAAGCGCCCTTGTTCCACCAGTACAACCCGAGCGCCGTCGGGCACAGCCCGAGAAACAGCAGCACCAGCCACTGCACGTCGGTTGTGGGCAAGTGCTGCGTGTTGCCGAACAGCAGGAACGCCGGCAGCACCACCAGCAAGGCACCCAGGTAGAAATAGCCGAAGCGCCGGTAATGCGGCAGGTCGCTGGGGTGGCTCGCGATCAGGTGCTTGTACAGGACCTGGCCGGCGGCGTAGGTGAAGTTGGCCAGTTGCAGCAGCAGGAAACCGATGAAGAAGTCCGGGTTGATGCTGTCGAAGCGGATCACCGCCGCGCCGGCCACCGCCACCAATGCCGCGATCAACGCCCACGGGTTGAAGCGACGGTTCAGCGCGTCTTCGATCAAGGTCACGTGCAGCGGCGTGAGGATAGTGAACAGCAGCACTTCCGGCACTGTCAGCACGCGGAAGCTCAGGTACAGGCAGACATAGGTGATACCGAACTGCAGCGCACCGATCAGCAGCATGGCGCGCATGAAACGCGGCTCCACCTGGCGCCAGCGGGTCAGCGGCAGGAACACCAGCAAAGCCAGCAGGACCCGGGCCAGCACGGCGAAGTAACTGTCGACATGGCCAGCGAGATATTCGCCGATCAGGCTGAAGGAAAACGCCTGGATCAGCGCGACGATCAATAGGTAGTGCATGGCGGCCTCTCGGGGATCAAGGCGGCGACCTTAGCGGGTTGGGGTATCCGGGTGCAATTGTCGGGATTGGTTTGGGCGGTGTGGTCAAGGACCTCATCGCTGCGGTTCGGCCCGAAACGCCCATAAAAAAGCCCGGTCGAGCGCGAGGCAATCGACCGGGCAGCACACCCAAAGGAGCAAAAAGGGGTGTCAGGCAGGGAAAAACAGTTGAATCACGCCACCGCAGCCAGTTGCGCCTTGGCCTGGTTCAGGCCCTTCTCGTGGAAGTCGCCGCCCATGTTCAGGCCTTCGGCGTGAATAAAGGTCACATCGTGGATACCGATGAAGGCCAGCACCTGGCGCAGGTAAGGTTCCTGATGGTCGCTGGAAGCACCGGCGTGGATGCCGCCGCGGGCGGTCAGGACATAGGCGCGCTTGCCGGTCAGCAGGCCTTGCGGGCCGGTTTCGGTGTACTTGAAGGTGATCCCGGCGCGCAGCACATGGTCCAGCCAGGCTTTCAGGGTGCTGGGGATGGCAAAGTTGTACATCGGCGCCGCCAGCACCAGCACGTCGGCGGCCAGTACTTCGTCGGTCAATTCGTTGGAGCGGGCCAGGGCCTGCAGTTCGTCAGCGCTACGCTGGGCTTCGGGCTTCATCCAGCCACCGAGCAGGTTGGCATCTAGGTGCGGCACAGGATTCACCGCCAGGTCGCGCAGGGTGATCGTGTCAGACGGGTTGGCGGCTTGCCACTGGCTGACGAAATCGCGGGTCAGTTGGCGGGACACCGAATCCTGCTGGCGGGCGCTGCTTTCGATGATCAGTACGCGGGACATGAAGGTTGCCTCCATCGGCAAGGTCGCTAAGTCGATGGAGGCAAGATTAATGATTGACCTATCGATAAAAAAGCGTAAAAACTCGGTTAAATCTATCAGTTAATTTGTTTATTGCGCTTTGCAGTCCACCGCGATACGCAGCTTGAGAATCTCGCGGTTGAATTTGACGTTGCTGTCGACGCTCTGTTTCGCCGGCACCTGCACCCGCCGTACACGCGGCGCTTCGGGGCCGTTGCGGAAGGTCAGCTTGCACTGCGCGGCGACGTCGCCGTAGTTGTTCAGGGTGATCGACCCCATGTCGTAAGCGGTGTCATAGGTGGTGGTATCGATCTTGATGCCGCTTTCCAGGTGCTTTTCCACATCAATGGGATAGGCCCCCAGCGCCGTGAGCGGAAGCAAGGCCAGCAAGGCAAGACAACTTTTCTTCATACGGCGCTCTCCACGCAAAGAGCGCAGCTTAGGACAACAGGAGCCGAAGATGAAAGCGCCGCGCGTTACCCTGGATCAGTGGCGGACCCTGCAAGCCGTGGTCGATCACGGCGGCTTCGCCCAGGCCGCCGAAGCCCTGCACCGCTCGCAATCCTCGGTCAGCTACACCGTGGCGCGGATGCAGGACCAACTGGGGGTGCCGCTGCTGCGGATCGACGGGCGCAAGGCGGTGCTCACCGATGCCGGCGGCGTGTTGCTGCGCCGCTCGCGGCAACTGGTCAAGCAGGCCAGCCAACTGGAAGACCTCGCCCACCATATGGAGCAGGGCTGGGAAGCCGAGGTCCGCCTGGTGGTGGACGCCGCCTACCCCAACGCTCGTCTGGTCCGCGCCCTGAGCGCGTTCATGCCGCAAAGCCGCGGCTGTCGGGTGCGTCTGCGCGAAGAAGTGCTGTCCGGCGTCGAGGAGGTGCTGCACGAAGGCATCGCCGACCTGGCCATCAGCAGTTTCAGCATCGCCGGCTATCTCGGCGCCGAGTTGAGCGCGGTGGAGTTCGTCGCCGTCGCTCACCCCGAGCATCCCCTGCACCGCCTGGGCCGGGTGCTCAACTTCCAGGACCTGGAAAGCCAGTTGCAGGTGGTGATCCGCGATTCCGGCCGCTCGCAGCCCCGCGATGTCGGCTGGCTCGGCGCCGAACAGCGCTGGACCGTCGGCAGCCTGGCCACCGCCGCCACCTTCGTCAGCAGCGGCCTGGGCTTCGCCTGGCTGCCGCGCCACCTGATCGAACGCGAGCTGCGCGAAGGCGTGCTCAAGCCATTGCCGCTGGATCAGGGTGGCAGCCGCCATCCACTGTTCTACCTTTACTCCAACAAAGACAAGCCCCTGGGCCCGGCCACGCAGATCCTCATCGAATTGCTGCGCAACTTCGATACCGCGCCGCTGGACGTGCCCTTCGCCGCTCCCGCCCAAGCCTGACAGGTAACGCCCATGGCCTACTTCGAACATGAAGGTTGCACACTGCACTACGAAGAATATGGCCGGGGCGCCCCCCTGGTTCTGCTGCACGGCCTCGGCTCCAGTTGCCAGGACTGGGAATTCCAGGTCCCGGTGCTGGCCGCCGATTACCGCGTGATCCTCCTCGATTTGCGTGGCCACGGCCGTTCCGACAAACCCCGCGAGTCCTACAGCATCGCCGGTTTCAGCGCCGACCTGATGGCCCTGCTGGAACACCTGCACACCGGCCCGGTGCATCTGGTGGGCCTGTCCATGGGCGGCATGGTCGGTTTCCAGTTCGCCGTGGACCACCCCGGCTGGCTGCGCAGCCTGACCATCGTCAACAGCGCGCCGGCAGTGAAAGTGCGCAGCCGCGACGATTACTGGCAGTGGGCCAAGCGCTGGACCCTGGCCCGTGTTCTCAGCCTCAGGACCATCGGCAAGGGCCTCGCCGCGCGGCTGTTCCCCAAACCGGAACAGGCCGAGCTGCGACGCAAGATGACCGAGCGCTGGGCGAAAAACGACAAACGCGCCTACCTCGCCAGTTTCGACGCCATCGTCGGCTGGGGCGTGGAGGAACGCCTGGGGCGGATCGACTGTCCCACCCTGGTCATCAGCGCGGACCACGACTACACCCCGGTGGCGCTCAAGGAGCGTTACGTCGGCCTGATTCCCGGGGCACGACTGGCGGTCATTGCCGATTCACGGCACGCTACGCCGCTGGACCAGCCACACCACTTCAACCAGACCCTGCTGCAGTTTCTCGCTGCGGCGCCAACCACCTCTCAAGGATCATTGAGTTCATGCTGAAGAAAATCCTCATGACCGCCTGCTCGGTCGCCTTTGCCAGCAGCCTGATGGCAGCGGAAAAAAATCCTCATGTGCTGATGGACACCAGCTTCGGCCAGGTCGAAATCGAGCTGAATGCGGAAAAGGCGCCGATCAGCACCAAGAACTTCCTGCAGTACGTCGACAGCGGCTTCTACAACAACACCATCTTCCACCGCGTGATTCCGGGCTTCATGGTCCAGGGCGGCGGCTTCACCGAGCAGATGGTGCAGAAAGACACCAAGGACCCGATCCGCAACGAAGCCAGCAACGGCCTGCACAACACCCGCGGCACGCTATCCATGGCCCGCACCTCCAACCCCAACTCGGCGACCAGCCAGTTCTTCATCAACGTTGTCGACAACGCCATGCTCGATCCCGGCCGCGACGCCGGCTACGCGGTGTTCGGCAAAGTGGTGAAAGGCATGGACGTGGTCGACCTGATCGTCAATTCGCCGACCACCGTCAAAAAAGGCATGCGTGACGTGCCCGCCGATCCGGTGTTCATCAAATCGGCCAAGCGCATCGATTGATCGCCGTGTCACAGGGATGTGACCCGCGGGCGGTGCGCGAGCCCTCAAACAGGAGTGACCTTCTACATGCTGTTCCGTCGTTTCGAGCAGTTGATCGACATCTTCCGCGAGGCGCCCACCGCGGCGCCGCCCACCACGGTCCTGCCCTTCTATCTGTATTACCTGCGTCAGGTCTGGCCGACGTTCGCGGTACTGATGGTGCTGGGGCTGATCGTGGCGCTGATCGAGGTGGCGCTGTTCAGCTACCTGAGCCGGATCATCGACCTCGCCCAGGGCACGCCCAACGTCAATCTGTTCAGTGAACACGCGGGCGAACTGACCTGGATGCTAGTGGTGGCGCTGATCCTCAGGCCGGTATTCGTCGGTCTGCATGACCTGCTGGTGCACCAGGCCATCAGCCCGGGCATGACCAGCATGATCCGCTGGCAAAACCACACCCATGTGCTCAAGCAGAGCCTGAATTTCTTTCAGAGCGACTTCGCCGGGCGCATCGCCCAGCGCATCATGCAGACCGGCAACTCGCTGCGCGATTCGCTGGTGCAGGCCATGGACGCGCTCTGGCATGTATCGATCTACGCCATCAGCTCACTGGTGCTGTTCGCCGAGGCGGACTGGCGGCTGATGATTCCACTGCTGACCTGGATCGCCTGCTACATCGCCGCGCTGTACTACTTCGTGCCGCGGGTGAAAGAGCGCTCAGTGGTGTCCTCCGACGCCCGCTCCAAGCTGATGGGGCGCATCGTCGACGGCTACACCAACATCGCCACCCTCAAATTGTTCGCCCACACCGACTTCGAACAGCAGTACGCCCGCGAAGCGATTCGCGAACAGACCGAAAAGACCCAACTGGCCAGCCGCGTCATCACCAGCATGGACGTGGTCATCACCAGCCTCAACGGCCTGCTGATCGTCAGCACCACGGGCCTGGCCCTGTGGCTCTGGACCCAATCGCTGATCACTGCCGGCGCCATCGCCCTGGCCACCGGTCTGGTGATCCGCATCGTCAACATGAGCGGCTGGATCATGTGGGTGGTCAACGGCATCTTCGAAAACATCGGCATGGTCCAGGACGGTCTGCAGAGCATCTCCCAGCCGGTGAGCATCACCGACCGGCCCGACGCGCCGGCGCTGAAAGTCGAGCGCGGCGCGGTGCGTTTCGAGCACGTCGATTTCCATTACGGCAAGGGCAGCCGGATCATCAGCGACCTCGACCTGGACATCCGCCCCGGCGAGAAGATCGGCCTGATCGGGCCGTCCGGCGCCGGCAAGTCGACCCTGGTCAACCTGCTGCTGCGCCTCTACGACCTCGAAGGCGGGCGCATCCTCATCGATGACCAGGACATCGCCCAGGTCACCCAGTCCAGCCTGCGCGGACAGATCGGCATGATCACCCAGGACACCTCGCTGCTGCACCGCTCGATCCGCGACAACCTGCTGTACGGCAAGCCCGACGCCACCGATGAAGAACTATGGGCCGCAGTACGCGGGGCGCGGGCCGAGGAGTTCATTCCGAGCCTGACCGATGCCCAGGGCCGCACCGGCTTCGATGCCCATGTCGGCGAGCGCGGCGTGAAGCTCTCCGGCGGTCAGCGCCAGCGCATCGCCATTGCCCGCGTGCTGCTGAAGAACGCGCCAATCCTGATCATGGACGAGGCGACCTCGGCGCTGGACTCGGAAGTCGAGGCGGCGATCCAGGAAAGCCTGGAAACCCTGATGGAGGGCAAGACCGTGATCGCCATCGCCCACCGCCTCTCGACCATCGCGCGGATGGATCGTCTGGTGGTCCTGGAAAAAGGCCGCATCGCCGAGATGGGCAGCCATGCCGAGTTGCTGGCGCATCAAGGGCTGTATGCGCGGCTGTGGCATCACCAGACCGGCGGTTTCGTCGGCGTCGATTGACGACCGCCGCGTTCAGCCCTGTCGGTACGGCAAGGCTGAACGGGCTTCCTCGGCGTAAGCCAGCACCCCGACACGTTCCTGACGCAGGAAATCATCCACCGCCGTGCGCAGGCCGGGATGCAGCAGGTAATGCCAGGACCGGGTGATCACCGGCTCGAACCCGCGAATCAGTTTGTGCTCGCCCTGGGCGCCGGCGTCGAAGCGTTGCAGCCCTTCGGCGATGGCGTAGTCCATGCCCTGGTAGAAACAGGTTTCGAAATGCAACCGGTCGAACTCGGCCAGGCAACCCCAGTAGCGGCCATAGAAGCTGTCGCCCGCGACCAGGCTGAACGCCATCGCCACCTCGCGCCCGCCCTGCATCGCCATCACCACCCGAATGGCGTCGGGCATGCGCTCGGCCAGCAGGCTGAAGAAGGCACGGGTCAAATACGGCGCGCGCCGGCGCACTGCGTAGGTATTGGCGTAGCAGGCGAAGACGAAGTCCCACTGCGCCTCGCTCAACTCGGCACCGCAGTACCAGCGGAACTCGATGCCCTGCCCCGCCACCTGTTCGCGCTCCTTGCGCATCTGCTTGCGCTTGCGCGAGCTGAGGGCGTCGAGAAAATCCTGGAAATCCCGGTAACCCTGGTTGCGCCAGTGGAACTGGCAACCGAGGCGCTCCAGCCAGCCGTCGCGGTGGCGCAAGGCGTCGTCGCTGGCATCCTCGGTGAAATTCACATGCAGGCTGGACAGCCCCTGTTCCAGCAACGATTCCTCTACCTCATCGAGCAAACCGGACAGCGCCTCTGGCGGCCCAAGCAGGCGCGACCCGCCCACCGGCGAGAACGGCACGGCGCAAAGCAGCTTCGGGTAATAGCCGATACCGGCCCGCTCGCAGGCATCGGCCCAGCCGTGGTCGAACACGTACTCACCGAAGGAATGGGTTTTGACGTAGGCCGGCATGGCTGCGAGAAGCGCGCCGTCGGCGGCGGTGAGGATGCGATGGGACGGCGTCCAGCCGGTGCGCGGGCTGACACTGCCGCTGTCTTCCAGGCTGGTGAGAAACGCGTGGCGCAGGAACGGCTGGTCACCGGGAACCAGGGCATCCCAGGTGGCGGCGTCGAGATCGGCGAGGTGATTCAGGGTCAGGATCGGCATGGAGTGGAGTGTGCCGGGTTGGCGGGCAGAAAAGAAGATTCTCTGTTGAGTATCAGGGGCTTGATCGTCGAGCAAAAAAAAGCCCCACCGAAGTGGGGCTGAAATTTAACGGATGAAGGAGCGTTGCTGCTTAGAACACGTACTGCGCGCGAACTACGAAGCCGTCACCATCGTCGTCGCCATTGGCGTTCTGGGCGTTGTCGACCTTGGCCTTGACGTAGGTGCCGCTCAGCTTGATCGACTCGTTGGCGTACCAGTTCAGACCCAGGTTGTGCACCTTGGCTTCGATGTCGCTGACGTTGGCGAAGGCGCCGTTGTCGTCATCGACGCTCAGGTGGTCGTAGCGGTAGAACAGTTCCCAGGCACCGATCTGCTTGTTCGAAGGCTTGATGCTGTCGAACTTGCCGAGTTTGTAGGCACGGGCTTCGCCGGTCAGGGTGTAGGCAACCTGAGCGTAGTAACCGTCAGCCTTGATGTCCTGGTAAGCGGCAGCGTCAGCTTCGACCTTACGCTTGATGTATTCGCCCTGTACCGAGAAAGGACCGGTAGCGAAGGCAGCTTCCAGACCCAGTGCGCGGTCGGTGTCGTAGGCACCGGCAGGGGTGTTGTTGGCGCCGCCGAGGGTCAGGCGGTTGCCGTTGGTGCCGGCATCCTGGCCACCGTCGGTGCTCACGCCACGCATGCCCAGACGGCTGCGGATACGGCCGTCGAACGAGGTGTCGGACAAGTCGCGCTGGGCCAGGTTGACGCCGAAGTGCAGAACGTTGCCGCTATCGTGCATCGGGGCGAAGACAGCGCGCAGGTTGAACTGCTTGGTGCTGTCGCCGTCTTTGTCGGCGTTGGTGGCGTCTTTGGCGAATACGCCGAAGGAGCCGTACAGCGAGTCGCCGGCGTTGCCCGACGCCTGGATGCCCAGGCCGCCGTTGTGGCCGTTGGTCCAGTCAACCAGATCGTACGCGGCGTTACGCTCAGGCGCGGTCACCCACTTGGAACTGGTGGCTTTTTCCAGGCCGAACTCAGGGTCGAAACGACCGATCTTGATCGAGACCGGCTTGAAGCCGTTGTAGGCCAGCGAGGCTTCGTCGAAGTAACCATCTTCGGAACGGTTGTCGCCGCCGGAGTTGTGCGAGAAGTCGTAGTTGATCTGGTAAGCCCAGTCGGTGTAGAGCACACCGCCCAGTTCCAGGTAGGCGCGGCGGAAGTAGCCGGCGTCAGCGGTGTTACCGTTGTTGGTGTAGAAACCGTCGAAGCGGCTGTAGTCCGCCTGGATGCGACCGCCCAGCTTGAAGCTGAATTCCTTGTCAGTGGTAGCGACTTCGAGGCCGCCTTTGGTCTTGACTACGATATCGGCGCCGTCGGTGGTCACGGTACCCGCGAAAGCCTGGGCGGTAACGGCCATTGCCAATGCGCTGGCTGCGAAACCTGCGAAGTGCTTACGGATCATCGATGAAGCTCCCCTAACGTTTATGGTCTTGATTACGTTGAAAAAACACGCGGCTTAGGCCACTTGTGCTGGGGAGGAATCTTGGCGGGGGGTTATTTCAGATCAGTGGCTTTTATATAAATGTTTTGTGACAGGGGAACTTTTTTACTTCGAATAGGCATATGCAAAAGGCCCGGTTTCCGGGGCTTTGCGAGCCATTAAAGGCACTTTGCCTTCATCGCATGAAGATTACACCAGGATAAAAAACGCCCGATCCGGTAACCCGGATCGAGCGTTTTTGGTCTTTCGGCCTCGCGGCGGATCAGCGCTTGCGCAGAATCACGCTGCCGATCGAGTAACCCGCACCGAACGAGCTGAGCACGCCCAGCGCACCCTTGGGCAGGTCGTCCTGGTGGGTGTGCAGGGAAATCACCGAGCCGGCCGAGCTGGTGTTGGCGTAGCGGTCGAGGATCACCGGTGCCTCTTCTTCCAGCGCATCACGGCCCAGGAGTTTCTTCACGATCAGGTGGTTCATGCTCAGGTTGGCCTGGTGCAGCCAGAAGCGCTTGACGTCACTGACGTTGAGGTTGTTTTCCGAAAGGTGCTGGCCGATCAGCTCGGCGACCATCGGGCAAACCTCGCGGAACACCTTGCGGCCTTCCTGGACGAACAGCTTGTCCGGCGCACCGACGCCCTCTTCCGCGGCACGGTTGAGGAAGCCGAAGTTGTTGCGGATGTTGTTGGAGAACTGGGTCAGCAGCTTGGTGCTGACGATGTCGAACTGGTGCTCGGAGGTCGCCAGGTCGGCGCGCTCCACCAGCACAGCAGTGGCGGCGTCGCCGAAGATGAAGTGGCTGTCGCGGTCACGGAAGTTCAGGTGGCCGGTGCAGATTTCCGGGCTGATCACCAGCACCGAGCGGGCCTGGCCCAATTGCACGCTGTTGCTCGCGGCCTGGATGCCGAAGGTGGCCGAGGAACAGGCGACGTTCATGTCGAAGCCAAAGCCCTTGATGCCCAGCGCTTGCTGAATTTCGATGGCGACGGCCGGATAAGGGCGCTGCAGGTTGGAACAGGCAACGATCACCGCATCGACATCGGCGGCAGTCCGGCCCGCGCGGGCCAGGGCCTGTTCGGCGGCGGCCACGCCCATCTGGCAGAGGATCGACTGTTCGTCGTTACTGCGCTCGGGCAAGCGCGGCCTCATGCGTTGCGGGTCGAGGATGCCGTCCTTGTCCATGACGTAACGGCTCTTGATCCCCGAAGCCTTCTCGATGAAGGCGGCGCTGGACTCGGCCAGGGCCTCGACTTCACCGCGGGCGATGGCTTCGGCGTTGTCGGCGTTGAACTGCGTGACGTAGGCGTTGAAAGAGTCCACCAGCTCTTCGTTGGAAATGCTGTTGGCCGGGGTGTACAGGCCAGTGCCGCTGATGACGACGTTATGCACGGTCGATCCTCTGTTCGGGGCCATTGCCAGCCGGGCAACGGCCTGTTCGGTTCGGCGAGCTGGCACCAAGGTGCCAACTCGTACAGGCAATGACCCCGACGCCAGGGGCATTACGCAGTGTTGGGTTGTCGGCCACCCCGTCGGAACAGCGCCGGGGCGGCGGGAAATGCCGCCAAGTGTGCCACAACTGCGCCGGGTTGGCCTCTGTCAGACGACAACCCGGAACAGTGTCGGAAGCGTCGTCAGGCGTCCACCTGACTCCACTGTTTGGCCAGGCGCTTATCGGAAATCGGCACCTTGGTCCCCAGTTGCTGAGCGAACAGCGAGACGCGGTATTCCTCCAGCCACCAGCGGTACAACTGCAACTGCTCGTCGCGCTTGCCTTCCTGGGCATGCTTGTCGGCGCGGGCCTTGTACTGCGCCCAGCAGTTGCTCAGTTCGCCGCTCCACACCCGGTCCCGCTGCACTTGCGAGCCCAGTTTCTCCAGACGCAGTTCCACCGCCTTCAGGTAGCGCGGCAGTTCCTTGAGCCACACCCCCGGGGTTTCCCGGACGAAGCCCGGATAGACCAGATTGGCCAGTTGCTGCTTGATGTCGTTGAGCGCCACGGCCTGGGCCAGGTCGATCTTGCCTTTGAAGCGCTTCTGCAAACCGTGCCAGAGCTTGAGGATATCCAGCACCAGCCGCGCCAGCCGCTCGGCGTGCTCGCTCCAGTCACCGCGCTTGCGCTCGGCCAGCGAGGCCAGCGCGGCGCCGTCGCGGGGCAAGGTGCTTTCGCCTTCCAGCACGCAACTGTCGAGGCTGGCCAGCAGGATGTCCTCGACCAGCGATTCGACCCGGCCCAGCTCGCGGTAGAGCAGGCCCAGTTCGGTCAACCCCGGCAGCTTGCCGCGCAGGAACTTGGCCGGCTCGGCCAGTTGCTGCAACAGCAGGCGCTGCAAGGCGCGGCGGTGCTGGAACGTGGCTTCGGCCTGGGTCGAGAAACGCCCTTCCTTGACCGTGCCGCCCTCCTCCACCAGCGCCGGATAGACCGTCATCGACAGCCCGGCGATCTTCTGTTGCGCGGTCTGTTCGACCTTGCTGAAGACCTTGGCTTCCACCGGTTTCTGAGTCTTTTCCGACTGCGGCACGGCCAGCGCAGCCTGGCTGGCGGCGGCGAAACGCGCGGTCAGCTCGGCCAGGTCGCGGCCTTCGCCAAGGAACTTGCCCTCGCCATCGACCACTTCCAGGTTCATCTTCAGGTGGTTTTCCACCTGCTCCGCCGCCTCGGCCCAAGCCTCGTCGCTGACCCGCGCGCCGGTCATGCGCAGCAGCTCGCGGCCCAGCGCCTGGGGCAGCGAGCCCTCGGCGAAGGTCATGCGCGACAGCGCCGCCTTGACGAAGTCCGGCACCGGCACGAAGTTCTTGCGCAGCGCCTTGGGCAGGTTGCGCACCAGGGCGATGCACTTGGCTTCCAGCAGCCCCGGCACCAGCCATTCCAGGCGCTCGCCCGGCAGGCTCGGCAACAGTGGCGCCGGCACCCGCACGGTGACGCCGTCGCGTGGATGGTTGGGTTCGAAGTGATAACTCAGCGCCAGGCTCAGATCGCCCAGGCGCAAGGTGTCGGGGTACTGCGCGGCAGTGACTTCGCTGGCCTCGCGGGCCAGCACGTCTTCGGCACGCATGATCAGCAACTGCGGGTCTTTCTGGCTGTTGACCTTGTACCAGCTGTCGAAGGTGGCGGTCTGGTGGATCTCCGCCGGCAGCCGCGCTTCGTAGAAGGCGTAGAGGGTTTCTTCGTCGGCGAGAATGTCGCGGCGGCGGGCCTTGGCTTCCAGTTCGTCCAGCTCTTCCAGCAGGCGTTTGTTGGCCGCCAGGCACTTGGCCCGGGAGTTGATCTCGCCGCCCACCAGGCCTTCGCGGATAAACAGCTCGCGAGACATCTGCGGATCGATCGGCCCGAAGTGCACCGCACGCCGGCCCACCACGATCAGCCCGTAAAGAGTGACCTGCTCAAACGCCACCACCTGCCCGCGCTTTTTCTCCCAGTGCGGTTCGAAGTGGTTTTTCTTCAGCAGGTGGCCGGCCAGCGGTTCGATCCAGTCGGAATCGATCTTCGCCACCATGCGCGCATACAGCTTGGTGGTTTCCACCAGTTCGGCGGTCATCAGCCACTGCGGACGCTTCTTGCCGATGCCCGAAGACGGATGAATCCAGAAGCGCCGCTGGCGCGCACCGAGGTAGTCGCCTTCCTCGGCCTTGTGGCCGATCTGGCTGAGCAAGCCGGAGAGGATCGCCTTGTGCAGCCGCGGAAAGTCCGCCGGCTCCTTGTTGATGCTCAGTTGCAGGTCGCGGCAGATCAGCGCGAGCTGGCGATGGGCATCGCGCCATTCACGCAGGCGCAGGTAATTGAGGAAATTCTTGCGGCACCAGTTGCGCAGCGGGCTGGCGGTCAGCGCCTGGCGCTGCTCTTCGAAGCCACGCCAGAGATTGACCAGCCCGGCGAAGTCGGAATCCGCGTCTTTCCACTGCGCGTGGGCCTGGTCGGCGGCCTGTTGGCGTTCCGGCGGCCGCTCGCGCGGGTCCTGCACCGACAGCGCACTGGCGACGATCAAGACTTCCTGCAGGCTGCCCTGCTTGGCGCCTTCCAGCAGCATCCGGCCCAGCCGCGGGTCCACCGGCAACCGCGCCAATTGGCGGCCCAGCGGCGTGAGCTGGTTCTCGCGGTTGACCGCCGAGAGCTCCTGCAACAGGTTGAAGCCGTCGCTGATGGCCTTGCCATCCGGCGGCTCGATGAACGGGAACGCGTCGATCTCGCCGAGGCGCAGGTGCAGCATCTGCAGGATCACCGCGGCGAGGTTGGTGCGCAGGATTTCAGGATCGGTGAAAGCCGGCCGCGCGTTGAAATCCTCTTCGCTGTACAGGCGCACACAAATGCCCGGCTCGACCCGGCCGCAACGGCCCTTGCGCTGGTTGGCGCTGGCCTGGGAAACGGCCTCGATCGGCAGGCGCTGGACCTTGGCGCGGTAGCTGTAGCGGCTGATGCGCGCGGTGCCGCTGTCGATCACATAACGGATACCCGGCACCGTCAGCGAGGTTTCCGCGACGTTGGTCGCCAGCACCACGCGACGCCCCGGATGGGACTGGAAAATGCGCTGCTGCTCGGCCGGCGACAGCCGCGCATACAACGGCAAAATCTCGGTGTGGCGCAACTGCGCCTTGCGCAGCATCTCGGCGGCGTCGCGAATCTCGCGCTCGCCGGGCAGGAACACCAGCACGTCGCCCGGGCCTTTGCCGACACTGCGCTCATGGGCGGCGATTTCATCGAGAGTGGCGAGGATCGCCTGGTCCACCGTCAGGTCGTCCTCGACGCGGTTGCCCTCCTCGTCCTGCTCGCTGGTCAGCGGGCGATACCAGGTGTCCACCGGGTAGGTGCGGCCGGACACTTCGATGATCGGCGCGTCGTTGAAGTGCTTGGAGAAGCGCTCCAGGTCGATGGTCGCCGAGGTAATGATGACTTTCAGGTCGGGACGGCGCGGCAACAGGGTTTTCAGGTAGCCCAGCAGGAAGTCGATGTTCAGGCTGCGTTCGTGGGCTTCGTCGACGATGATCGTGTCGTAGCGTTCGAGGAAGCGGTCGTGCTGGGTTTCGACCAGGAGGATGCCGTCGGTCATCAGCTTGACCAGAGTATTGGCGTCGCTCTGGTCTTCGAAACGCACCTGGTAACCGACCAGCGCGCCCAGCGGCGTGCCCATTTCCTCGGCGACCCGGGCGGCGACGCTGCGCGCCGCGATACGGCGCGGCTGGGTATGGGCGATCTGGCCGAACTGGCCACGGCCCAGCTCCAGGCAGATCTTCGGCAACTGGGTGGTTTTGCCCGAGCCGGTCTCGCCGGCAATGATCACCACCTGGTTTTCCGCCACCAGCTTCTTGATTTCGTCGCGCTTGGCGGCAATCGGCAGGCTGTCGTCGTAGCGGATCCGCGGGATGCTGGCCTGGCGTGCGGCGGCCTGGTCGCAGGAGGCCTGGACCTTCGCAGCCCACTGGGCAAGCTTTGCCTCGTCCGGGCGCTTGCGCAGCTCGTGCAATTGCCGGCGCAGGCGATGGCGCTCGGCGATCATGGCGTGGTCGATATTTTTCAACAGTTGCCCGATGGCGGCGTTCTGGTCAGTCATGAGGTCTTTCGAGGGGCAGGTGGGCCCTGCCTGGACTTATCGGCTTTGGTTGGGCGGCGATTGTCGCAGATTTGCCCCGCCTCGGCACGGCCTGCGGGGCCGGCGGGATTGTTTAGCCATGGCTTGACTGAAGGTATACAAACGCCAATTTAATGAACCTTCGACGGCGTGGGAGTATCGCTGCATGACTTCACCCGCCGCCGTGCCCCGTCCCAACCAGGCCCCTTCGTTCCCGAAGGTGCGGGCCCGCCGTGGTGAAAACCCGCTGTTCAATGTGATCCTCGCCTTCTGGGCGCTGTGGCACTGCCGCCACGCCCGCCCGCCAGACACCACGCTCTCCTGACCGATTCCTCGGCCGCGCCCGTGCGCCGGCCTTTCCGTCGATGACCGCCCGCCGTTGCGCGGCCGGTCCTGTGCGCTGCCATGGCGCAAGCGAGAGCACCCATGCACTTTGCCCCTGTAGAACAGGCCCGGGCATTCCTGGCCGCCAACCCCGATATCGAGATGTTCGAGCTGTTTATCCTCGACGCCAATGGCGTGCCTCGCGGCAAGCTGCTGCACCGCGAGGAACTGCTGGCGGTCTACGAAAGCGGGCGGCCGCTGCCCAGCACCATCCTCGGCCTGACCCTGCACGGCGAAGATGTGGAAAACTCCGGGCTGGTCTGGGATGTCGGCGATATCGACTGCCGCGCCTATCCGCTGGAAGGCAGCCTGGTGCGCCTGCCGTGGCGGCAGATTCCCACGGCGGCGGTGCAGGTCAGCATGCACCCGAGCGAGGGCCTGCCGGCGACCATCGCCGATCCTCGCCACGTGTTGGTGCGGGTGGTCGACGCGCTCAAGGCCGAGGGTTATCACCCGGTGATGGCCTGCGAACTGGAGTTCTACCTGCTCGACCAGAAGCGCGACCACCAAGGCCGACCGCAACCGGCGCTGGACGCCGACGGTGGGCGACCGCGAAGCACGCAGGTCTATGGCCTGCGTGAACTGGAACAGATCGAACCCTTCCTCGCTGACCTCTACGCCGCCTGCAAGGCCCAGGGCATTCCGGCTCGCACCGCGATTTCGGAATACGCCCCCGGCCAGGTGGAAATCACCCTGGAACACGGCGATGCCCTGCTGGCGATGGACCAGGCGGTGCGCTACAAGCGGCTGGTCAAGGGGGTGGCGCACAAGCACGGCATGCAGGCCTGTTTCATGGCCAAGCCGTTCGACCACCTGGCCGGCACCGGCATGCACCTGCATGTGAGCCTGGCCGATGCCGACGGCAATAACCTGTTCGCCAGCGAAGACCCGGCCGGCACCCCGCTGTTGCGCCAGGCCGTGGGCGGCATGCTCGATGCGCTGCTCGATTCGCTGCTGCTGTTCTGCCCCAACGCCAACTCCTACCGCCGCTTCCAGGCCAACAGCTATGCGCCGCTGGCGCCGACCTGGGGCATCGACAACCGCACCGTGAGCCTGCGTGTGCCCGGCGGCCCGGCGCCGACCCGGCATATCGAACACCGCATCTGCGGCGCCGACGCCAACCCTTATCTGGCCGCCGCCGCCCTGCTCGGCGCGGTCCATCACGGCCTGCGCTTGCAGCTCGACCCCGGCGCGCCGGTGGAAGGCAACGGCTACGCCCAGGCCACCGAACTGCTGCCCACCGACTGGCTCAGCTCGCTCACCGCGCTGGAACGCTCGGCCTGGGCCCGCGACACCCTGGGCGCCGAGTTCCTCGGCGTGTACCTGGCGGTCAAGCGCGCGGAGTACCGCCAGTTCATGGCCGAAGTCGGCGAACAAGACTGGCGCTGGTACCTGACCCAGGCCTGAACCGACTTCTCTTTTTCCGCCAAGGATCCGAATCATGAATGCAGCTTTGAACTCGCGTACCGCGCAGCGCGCCGCGTCCTACTACGCCGCCAGCCTCAACGACCCGACCCAGTACCCGACCCTGCAAGGCACGGTCGAGGTCGATGTGGTGATCATCGGCGGCGGCTTCACCGGCGTTGCCAGCGCGGTGGAACTGGCCGAGCGCGGCCTTAAAGTCGCCATCGTCGAAACCAACCGCATCGGCTGGGGCGCCAGCGGGCGCAACGGCGGGCAGGTCACCGGCAGCCTGTCCGGCGATGAAGCGATGCGTAAACAGATGCGCGGCAAACTGGGCGATGACGTCGATGATTTCATCTGGCACCTGCGCTTTCGCGGCCACCAGATCATCGAGCAGCGGGTGCAGCGCTATGGCATCGACTGCGACCTCAAGCACGGTCACCTGCACGCGGCGATGAAGCCGTCGCACATGGCCGAACTGCGCGCCTTCGCCGAAGAAGCCGAGCGGCGCGGCATGGGCGATCAGGTGCAGTTGCTGGACCGCGAAGGCATGCGCCAGCACCTGGATTCGCCGCTGTACCTCGGCGCGCTGAAAAACCTGCGCAACCTGCACCTGCACCCGCTCAACCTGTGCCTGGGCGAAGCCCGCGCCGCCCACAGCCTGGGCGCGCTGATCTTCGAGAACTCGGAGGTGCTGGACATCGTGCATGGCGCGAACCCGGCAGTGGTCACCGCCCAGGGCCGGATCAACGCGAAGCAGGTGCTGCTGGCCGGCGACGTCTATCACAAGCTCGAGCCGGGCCAACTCAAGGGCAAGATCTTCCCGGCCATGGGCGGCATCGTCACCACCGCGCCATTGGGCGACCTGGCAAAGCAGATCAACCCGCAGGATCTGGCGGTGTACGACTGCCGTTTCGTCCTCGACTACTACCGCATGACCGCCGATGGCCGCCTGCTGTTCGGCGGTGGCGCCAACTACTCCGGTCGCGACTCACGGGATATCGCCGGCGAACTGCGGCCGTGCATCGAGCGCACGTTCCCGGCGCTGAAAGGCGTGCCGATCGAGTTCCAGTGGAGTTGCGCCATGGGCATCGTGGTCAACCGCATTCCGCAACTGGGCAAGCTGTCGGACAACGTCTGGTACTGCCAGGGCTATTCCGGGCATGGCGTTGCCAGCAGCCACATCATGGGCGAGATCATGGCCGAGGCGATTACCGGGACGCTGGAGAAATTCGACACCTTCGCCGGCTGCTCGCATGTGCGCGTGCCGCTGGGCGATGTGCTGGGGAATCCGCTGTTGGCGGCGGGGATGTGGTACTACCAGATGCTTGAGAAATTGCGCTGAAGCCTCTTCGCGAGCAAGCTCGCTCCTACAGTGTAGGAGCGAGCTTGCTCGCGAAGGATTTGAATCAAGCGATCTTCTTGAGACCCAACTTCTTCAACTCTTCATCCCGCAGCTCGCGCCGCAGGATCTTGCCGACGTTGGTGGTCGGCAAGGTATCGCGGAACTCGACGAAGCGCGGCACCTTGTAGCCGGTGACGTTGGCACGCATGTGCTCCATCACCTGCTCGCGGGTCAGGGTCACGCCCGGCTTGACCACGATGAACACCTTGATGAGCTCGCCCGACTTCTCGTCCGGCACGCCGATAGCCGCGCATTGCAGCACACCCGGCAGGGTCGCCATGACATCTTCCAGCTCGTTGGGGTACACGTTGAAGCCGGACACCAGGATCATGTCTTTCTTGCGATCGACAATCCGCATGTAGCCGTCCGGCCGGATAACCGCGATGTCACCCGTCTTCAACCAGCCTTCGGCATCGAGGATTTCGGCGGTGGCGTCCGGACGCTGCCAGTAGCCCTTCATCACTTGCGGGCCCTTGACGCACAACTCGCCCACTTCACCCAGCGGCAACTCGTTGCCGGCATCGTCAACCACCCGACACAGGGTCGAGGGCACCGGAATGCCAATGGTGCCGGCCTGGATGTTCTGCGCCGGGTTGACCGACGCTACCGGGCTGGTCTCGGTCATGCCGTAGCCTTCGCAGATCGCGCAACCGGTCACGTCTTTCCAGCGCTCGCCGACCGATAACTGCAAGGCCATGCCGCCGGAGAGGGTCACTTTCAGCGCCGAGAAGTCCAGAGCGCGGAAACCTTCGTTGTTGCACAGGGCAACGAACAGGGTGTTCAGCCCGACGAAGCCGCTGAACTTCCACTTCGACAGTTCCTTGACCATCGCCGGCAGGTCACGCGGGTTGCTGATCAGGATGTTGTGACCGCCGATCAGCATCATCGCCATGCAGTGAAAGGTGAAGGCGTAGATGTGATAGAGCGGCAGCGGGGTGATGAGGATTTCGCAGCCTTCATTGAGGTTCGAACCCATCAGCGCCTTGCACTGCAGCATGTTGGCCACCAGGTTGCGGTGGGTCAGCATGGCGCCCTTGGCAACGCCGGTGGTGCCGCCGGTGTATTGCAGGACGGCAACGTCGTCATGGGCCGGCGAGGCTTCCTTGACCGACTTGCCGCGCCCCTTGGCCAGGGCATCGTTGAACTTCACGGCGGTAGGCAGGTGATAGGCCGGCACCATCTTCTTCACGTACTTGATCACGCTGTTGACCAGCAGCCGCTTGAGCGGTGGCAGCAGGTCGGCAACCTCGGTGACGATGATGTGCTTGACCTGGGTCTTGGGCACGACTTTCTCGGCCAGGTGCGCCATGTTCGCCAGGCACACCAGCGCCTTGACGCCCGCGTCGTTGAATTGATGTTCCATTTCCCGCGCCGTGTAGAGCGGGTTGGTGTTGACCACGATCAGGCCGGCGCGCATGGCGCCGAAGACCGCGACAGGGTATTGCAGAACGTTCGGCAGTTGAACGGCAATGCGGTCGCCGGGTTGCAGGTCGGTGTGCTGCTGCAGATAAGCAGCAAAGGCACCGGACAACTCGTACAATTCGCCGTAAGTCAGGGTCTTGCCCAAGTTGCTGAATGCCGGTTTATCGGCAAAGCGCTGGCAGGACTGCTTCAACACCGCTTGGATATTCGGATACTCATCAGGATTGATTTGCGAGGCAACCCCGGCTGGGTACTTATCCTTCCAAAAGTTTTCAATCATGGAAGCCCACTCCTCCAGCACAGCGAATTCTTCACCGCGTCGATGCGATTATTATTGATATTTGATGTCGGTTTATTGCAAACCGATTGATCAGAAGCGCGCCGAGAGTAGCAGCTTTACCAGGGGTCGCCTAGAGCTAAAGCGGCCCAACTGGTCACTAAAATGACTCATGAATAATCATTGGTCATGTTTAGAGTAAAGATTCTAGGCGCGAGTAAAAGCCATAAATAACAAGCCGCAGGATAGTGCGACAAACCGCTCTATCCTGCCGCTTTCAGCTTATAGCTTGTAGCTGCTCAAGCCGGTTCGCGCAACTCGCGACGAAGAATTTTGCCCACCGGCGTCATCGGCAGCGAGTCGCGCAACACGATGTGCTTGGGCACTTTGTAGCCGGTGAAGTTGGCTTTGCAGTAGGCCTTGAGCTCTTCAAGGCTGACGCCGCCCTCGCGCGCGACCACGAACAACTTCACCGCCTCGCCGGAACGCTCGTCCGGCACGCCGATGGCCGCGCAACTGGCGACCTTCGGGTGCGCCATCATCACGTCTTCGATTTCGTTCGGGTACACGTTGAAACCCGAGACGATGATCATGTCCTTCTTGCGGTCAACGATACGGGTGAAGCCGTCCGGATCGATCACCGCGATATCGCCGGTCTTGAACCAGCCTTCGGCGTCGAACGCTTCGGCGGTGGACTCCGGACGCTGCCAATAGCCCTTCATCACCTGTGGCCCCTTGATGCACAGCTCGCCGCGCTCGCCCAGCGGCAACTCGTTGCCGTCGTCATCGGTGACCTTGAACGCCGTGCCCGGCACCGGAATGCCCACCGTGCCGAGGCGCGCCAGTTGCCCGTAAGGGTTGGTGCTGGCCACCGGCGAGGTTTCGGTCAGGCCGTAGCCTTCGACAATGCGACAGCCCGTGATCTGCTCCCAGCGCTCGGCAGTGGCCTTGACCAGCGCGGTGCCGCCGGAGTTGGTGACCTTGAGCGCGGAGAAATCCAGGTCCTTGAAACCGGGGTTGTCCATCAGCGCAACGAATAGCGTGTTCAGCCCCAGCAGCGCCGAGAAGCGCCACTTCTTCAGTTCCTTGACGAAGCCGGGAATGTCGCGCGGGTTGGTGATCAGTACGTTGTGGTTGCCGGTGACCATCATGCACATGCAATTCGCGGTGAAGGCATAGATGTGGTACAGCGGCAGCGGCGCGATCATCACCTCCTGGCCGTCCTTGAGCAGCTTCTGCCCGTCAGGCCCGATCTGCGAGAAACACGCCAGCACCTGGAGCATGTTCGCCACCAGATTGCCGTGGCTGAGCATCGCGCCCTTGGCCACGCCGGTGGTGCCGCCGGTGTATTGCAGCACCGCAATGTCCTCGTGGTTCGACTGCACCGGCTTGAGCGAATGGCCCCTGCCCTGGCGCAGCACCTGCTTGAACGGCAACGCCTGCGGCAAGTGATAGGCGGGGACCATCTTCTTCACCTTGGCCACCACGGTATTGACCAGCCAGCCCTTGGCGGCAGGCAGCATGTCGCCCATCTTCGCCTCGATCAGCACCTCGATGCCGGTATCGGGCAGCACTTCCTGCACCAGCTTGCCGAACATGTTCAGGTAGACCAGCGCGCGGGCGCCGGAGTCCTTGAATTGGTGGCGCATCTCGCGAGCGGTATACAGCGGGTTGGTGTTGACCACGATCAGCCCGGCGCGCAACGCGCCGAACACGGCGATGGGGTATTGCAGGACATTGGGCATCTGCACCGCGATGCGATCGCCCGGCTTCAGGTCGGTGTACTGCTGCAGCCAGCCGGCGAAGGCCGCGGAATAACGGTCCAGCTCGGCATAGGTAAGGGTCACGCCCAGGTTGGTGAAGGCCGGACGGTCGGCGAACTTCTTGCAGGAGCGCTCGAACACTTCGATCACCGATTTATAGGTGCTCATGTCGATCTGCGAAGGGACGCCCTCGGGGCGCTTGTCGTTCCAGAAATCGGCGTGCATTTATTATTGTCCTCGTTCCTGAGCCTTTGACGGGGCCGGTTGCCTGCTTGCAAAACGGCATTCTGCCGACGTTAGCAGCTCCGCCACAGGCGGCAAATACGCCAAGGACCGTCATTGATTGTGTGAATCTCGGCGCCCCGCGTGGCTCGATCCAGGCGCTGGCTATAGGCTATACAGTAGCTGCACCCGCGATCCGCACAGGGAAATCCGCCATGTTCCACGACGCCTTCTGGCTGCCGGCCAGCAATCACTGCAGCCTGTATGTCCACCAATGGCTGCCGACTACACCAGTCCGCGCCGTGGTGTTGCTGGCCCACGGCATGGCTGAGCACGCCGGTCGTTACCAGCGCCTCGGCGAGGCCCTGAGCAGTGCCGGTTTCGCGCTGTACGCCCATGACCAGCGCGGCCACGGCCGCACTGCCGAACTCGGCACCCTCGGCCTGTTCGCCCGTGAAAATGGCTGGAATGCCGTGGTCAACGACCTGGGCCTGCTCAACCAGCACATCGGCCAGCAATACCCGGGGGTGCCGGTATTTCTGTTCGGTCACAGCATGGGCAGCTACATCGCCCAGGCCTACCTGCTGCACCACAGCGGCAGCCTGCAAGGCGCGGTGCTCAGCGGCTCGAACTTCCAGCCTCCGGAGCTCTACCGTGCGGCGCGGCAGATCGCTCGTCTGGAGAGTTGGCGTCAGGGCCCGCAAGGGCGCAGCGCGCTGATCGAATGGCTGTCGTTCGGTTCGTTCAACAAGGCGTTCAAGCCGACCCGCACGGCCTTCGACTGGCTCAGCCGCGACCCCGCCGAAGTCGACCGCTACGTCGCCGACCCGCTGTGCGGCTTCCGCTGCTGCAACCGGTTATGGATCGACCTGCTCACCGGCCTTGAACACATCAGCCGCCACGCCAACCTCGCGCAGATCGATCCGAACCTGCCAATTCTGGTCATGGGCGGTGAATGTGATCCGGTGAGTGCCGGCAAGCGTCTGAAAGATCTGACCGGCGCCCTGCGCCTGTCCGGGAACCAGCACGTGCAACTGCGACTCTATCCGCGGGCACGGCATGAATTGCTCAACGAAACCAACCGCGACGAGGTTACCGCGCAGCTTATCGACTGGCTGGAACAGACCCTGGCCCTTGGCCGGCCAGCCCGCAGCGAGTAATACTGCCCGCCCCCGTCGCGCCCTGAAGGAAGCACCACGAATGACCCAGGTCACCAACACGCCTTACGAATCCCTCGAAGTCGGCCAGACCGCCAGCTTCAGCAAGACCGTCGAAGAACGTGACATCCAACTGTTCGCCGCGATGTCCGGTGACCACAACCCGGTGCACCTGGATGCCGAGTTCGCGGCCAAGAGCATGTTCAAGGAGCGCATTGCCCACGGCATGTTCAGCGGCGCGCTGATCAGTGCGGCGGTGGCCTGTGAACTGCCAGGCCCCGGCACCATCTACCTGGGCCAGCAAATGAGCTTCCAGAAGCCGGTGAAGATCGGCGACACCCTGACCGTGCGCCTGGAAATCCTCGAAAAACTGCCAAAATTCCGCGTGCGCATCGCCACCCGCGTGTTCAACCAGAACGAAGAGCTGGTGGTGGACGGCGAAGCCGAGATCCTCGCCCCGCGCAAACAGCAGACCGTCGATCTGGTCAGCCCGCCGCCGATCACCTTCGGCTGACGCCCTCCCGCAAGCGGCGCTCGCTGCAGCGCCGCTTGGGACGACAGGTTGGCCGCGTGTCAGCCCTCCAGCGGGATCCAGATTTCTACCAGCCCGCTGGCAGTCTCCGCATCGAAATCATCGCCATAACGCTCGAACTCCGGCGCCTCGGCGGCGCGTTCACCGGAAGCCGGCAACCACTGTTTCCAGATTTTTTCGAAGGTGTGGCCCAGGCCGCTCACCTTGCCACGGTGTTCGAACACCGCATAACGCTGCGGCGCCAGGGTGTGCCAGGTGAAATACGGCGGCAGGACACTGGTGCTGCGCACCTCCACGCCGGCGATATACAGGAACCCGCCGTGGCCGTCGAAGTTGCAGCACACGCCGTAGGTATCGTCACCGATCTGCCCTGGGATCTTGCCGATTTGCGGTGCCAGGCGCTCCCAGAGCGCGGGAATGCTTTTGTTGGTCTGTTGGGTGTAGCGCTCGCCAAAACCGGCGATGGTGAATGACCGCCCATGTTCGAATCGTGCGGGAGCAAACCCGGCTTCCATTTGGGTCGACATATCCATGCCTCACAAGGTCAATTCATAAAGATCCATGACGGGCGGCATTATGGGTTGCCGCGCCTAATGGCACTCCGCTAGCGTAGCCGCGTTGCATACTCGGGGAAACCTGCCAAATGGCATTAATCAGTCAGCCACTCCAAGCCTTCGGCCTGGTCGAGTCGTCCTGGGTCAGGGCCAGTTCGGCCTGCTTCGAGCGGCATACCCACGACGAATATGTGCTCGGCGCCAACCTGCGCGGCAACGAGCGCATCTGGCTGGACGGCCAGACCCTGGAAGTGCCGCCCGGCAGTGTCACGCTGTACAACCCGCTGGCGGTGCAGGCCTCGGAGTTCGCCGAGGACGGTGTCGAATACATCAGCCTGCACCTGGACCCGGACGCCCTGCGCCACATCGCCAGGGACAACAATCTGCAACAGTTTGATGACAGCTTGAGCTTCGCCCAGGGTGTGCTGCACAACACGGCGCTGTACCGCGCCATTGTCGACTTCGCCAAAGCGGACGCCGGCGAACCGGCGTATCAGGAAGAAGCGCTACTGGCCCTGCTCGCCCAGTTGCTCGAACAACCGACGGCGCCAGCCATCGAACAGGCGGGCTCACTGCGCCTGGCCATGCAACTCATGCGCGACACGCCGCAGGCCAAACTCGCGCTGGAGGATGTGGCCGCCGCTGCAGGGCTGAGCAAATACCACTTCGTGCGCTGCTTCAAAAAGGCCACGGGGCTGGCGCCCTTGCAGTACCACATGCAATTGCGCCTGAGCGAAGCGCGGCGGCGCTTGCGTGATGGCCTGCATCCCGCGGAGGTGGCGGATGCCCTGGGCTTCTACGACCAGAGCCACTTCATCAACGCTTTCCGCCGGGTCATGGGCGTGACGCCGAACAGCTATTGGCAGGCGTTCAGAGCGTCGGCGCGAGGATGAATTCGCGGTAGCCGGAAACGATCACATAGACCGCGAAATAGCAGAAGATCGCTGCCGAAGCGAGGTAAGACCAGGTCAACAAACGATCACCGAGCAGCCGCCCACCGTGGCTGGCCACCCCGCACAGTGTCACGCACCAGAGCACCCCGGCGCTGAAGAAGCCGCTCAGGAACACCCCCGCCTCCACCGGCCCACCGGCGCCGGAGCGAGAGATCAGCACACCGCCCACCGCGGCGAACCAGAGGATCGCGCTGGGCGACGACATGGCCAGAAAGATCCCGCGCAAGAACTCCCGCCAGGGCGACTCGCGCACCACCTTCGCCTCGGTGTCCAGATGCGCATCACCGCGGATCGCGGCCAACAACATCTTCACCGCGAACCACACCAGCAGCAGCGAACCGCCAACCCACAGCACCCAGCGCACGGCGCTGAACTGCAACAGCATGGTCATCCCCGCCAGCGCCGCCAGGGCGTAGAGCAGATCGCCGACGCACGTCCCCAGTCCCAACCACATGCCCTGCCAGAAGCCACGCTGCATGGCCAGGGTGATCATCGCGATATTGGCCACGCCGATGTCCAGGCACAGCGACAGGCTCAGAAGAAATCCGTTGGAAAAAGGCATGAACGATCCGCTACCGGCTACAGGAAAAGGCAGCCGGCATTAAAACGGATCTGGTGGGGGATGTATTGGAAGAAATTGCGCGCGGATCAGACCAGAGCGGCCTGCTCGAACACCTCATCGGCCCACTGATTGAGGCTCTTGCCGGCCTTCTGCGCGGCGATGGTTGCGGCGGCGTGCACTTCCGGGCGGATGCGCAGCATCACTTTGCCGGAAGCCGGTTTTTCCGGCGCGACCCCGCGCTCCGCGCAATCGCTCAGGTAATCCTCCAGCGCCAGCCGGAACGCCTCGTGCAGCGCACTGACGGAACTGGCGTGGAAGCTGATGATGTCCCGCACACCCAGGACACGCCCGACGAAGATGTCGTCGCGGGCGTCATAGTCGATTCGGGCCGCATAGCCCTTGTAACTCATGCTACTCATGTTCAACTCCTGCCCGCAGGAGAAACTCCCGGGCTTCCTCAACCTGATAACGCCTGGCCTCCTTGCCGGGATGTGGCCGGTGGCAGCGCCATTGCTCCTGCCCCAGCACCAGCTTGACCCTCGACCCTTCACGCTCATGCACCGAGCCGCCTAGAAAGACGATCAAAGCTTCAATGTCGGCGAACACCAGTGAACTGCTGGTGGGTGACCGAAAGAGGGTTTCGAGGGTTTTGCGATGTCGATTTTTCATTCGCGGATGCTATCAAATCAAGATAGCACTCTTTCCGCCGAGATCCATTCAAGACTTTTCAGTCACCCGCCAACACCCGCGCAAACTGCTCCCGATCAATATTCGCGCCGCTGAGAATCACCGCCACCTTGCGCCCCTTTTGCCGCTCGCGTTCCTGGTGCAATGCGGCAAGGCCGGCCGCGCCGGCGCCTTCGGCGGTGTTGTGGGTGTCTTCGTGGTAGATGCGGATGGCGCGGGCGATTTCATCGTCGCTGACCCGGACGATGCGCGCCGCGCCCTCGCGGATGATGTCGAAGGCTTCCGGCTGCGGAATGCGGCAGGCCATACCGTCGGCAAAGGTGTCGGCGGTTTCGGTGGTGACGATGCGGCCCTGCTCGACACTGCGGGCAAAGGCATCGGCCTCGGTGGAGACCACGCCGATGATCTCGGTCTTCAGCCCGAGCAGATCACGGGTACGGATCAACCCGCAGATGCCAGAGCCCATGCCGATCGGAACGTAGACCGCATCCAGGTCCGCCACCGCCTCGAACAGTTCCAACGCATAGGTGGCCACGCCGCGAATCAGTTGCGGGTGAAACGGCGGCACGCTCTCGTAGCCATGCACTTGTCCCAGCCGCGCGGCCTCGGCCCTGGCCTGGTCGAAGTCGCTGCCGTGCTCCACCAGCTCGGCGCCAAGGCCGCGCATGGCTGCGTTTTTTTCCCGGGAGTTGCCTTCGGGCACCACGATGATGATCGGCAACCCGGCATTGCGCGCCGCCAGCGCCATGCTCTGGCCGTGGTTGCCGCGCGTAGCGGTGACCAGGCCACGCACGGCTGGCGAGCGGCCATGCAGAGACTGCACGTAAAGCAAGCCGCCACGCACCTTGAAGGCACCGGTGGGCGTGTGGTTTTCATGCTTGACCCAGACCTCGCAACCCAGCCGCTCGGCCAGCCGCGGCCAGGCGTACTGCGGGGTGGCGGGCACCTGGGCGTGGACCAGGCGGGCGGCTTCGCGCAAGGCAGGCAGATCGAACATGGAACACCTCGGGTCAGGGGATTTGACCCGATCCTAGTGGCCGCGCATTGTATGGGTAAAACCTTATATTGCATGGCCGACAATAAAACATGTGGATCCCCAGCCTTCCCGACGACGGACAACCCCGCTACCTGGCCCTGGTCGCCGCCATCGCCCGCGCCATCGAAAGCGGCGAGCTTCAGGTCGGCGCCCGCCTGCCACCGCAGCGGCGCCTGGCCTGGGCGCTGGGCCTGAACCCGAGCACCACGCAACAGGCCTATCGCGAGGCGGCGGCGCGGCATCTGGTGTCCGGCGAGGTCGGTCGCGGCACCTACGTGCTGGCCGGCAGCAAGGAGGCCACCCTGTTCCGCCTCAAACAGCGGGACAACGGTAGCTCGCAGATCGACCTGTCGACCAACGTGCCCGTGGTCGATACCGACAGCGAAGATTTCGACCGGACCCTGCGCGAGTTGCTGCAGCAAAACCCAAGCCACACCCTTGAACACTACCTCGGCGCCGAACAGTTGCTGCTCGGTCGCGTGCACGGCGCCAGTTGGTTGTCGCAGCGCGGACTGCACCTGACCGCCGCGCAGGTGCTGCTGTGCGGTGGCGCTCAGCAGGGGCTGTTCAGTGTGCTGTTGTCGTTCTGCCAGCCCGGCGAAGCGGTGATGGTCGAAGCGCTGACCGCTCCCGGGATCAAGGCTGCTTGCCGGCAATTGCGCTTGCCGCTGCACGGCGTCGCCATGGACCACGAAGGCATCCTCCCCGACGACCTCGACCGCGTCGCCCGGGCCAGCGGCGCCCGGGTGCTGGTGCTGACGCCGGCGCTGCACAATCCCACCGGCGCCTGCATGGGCGAACAACGTCGTCGCGATATCGCAGCGGTGGTGGAACGGCTGGACCTGTTGCTGGTGGAGGACGATGTCTACGGCGCCCTGGGCGACCAGCCACCCTTGCTGCCGCTGTTGGGCCCGCGAGGGTTGCTGGTCAGCAGCCTGTCCAAGACCGTCTGCGCCGGCCTGCGCCTGGGCTGGATCGTCGGCGACGCGGCGTTGCTGGAGCGCATCGACCCGTATTCCCAGGCCACCCATTGGCCCATCGCCCCGCTGGTCCTGCAAATCGCCTGCCGCTGGATCGAGGACGGCACCGCCGCGCGCAAGCTCGCCTGGCAGCGTGAAGAGGTCAATCAACGCTGGCGCCTCGCGGCCAGGCTGCTGGGCCCGGCGCTGGCCGATCAAAGCACGCCGTCGCCGCACATCTGGGTCAGCGGCCCGCGTCCGGGCGAAGTGCTGGCCGCAGCCTGCCGGGCCAAGGGCGTCGAAGTCGTGCCCGCCCAGGTGTTCGCGGTCAAGCAGGGCCAGGTGCCGGCTATCCGCGTCAGCCTCACGGCCGCCCGCAGCCGGGCCGAACTGAAGCAGGCGCTGGAACGGGTGGCGCAGGTGCTGGACGAATTCGCCGCGCAGGATCCGGAGTGACAGCCGCGCCGGCCCTCCTACACTCAAGCCGCCGTTACGGAACCGGACGCTCATGACTTCACTCGAAACCTTCTACACCCAGGCCGCCGCCCACCTCAGCCAGCAAGACCCGGCGTGGGCCGCGCACATTGAGGCCATCGGCCCGTGCCTGCACACCCCGCTGCCGACCCGCGATCCTTACCAGGCGCTGGTCCGCGCCATCGCCTACCAGCAACTGCATGCGCGCGCCGCCGAGGCGATCCTCGCGCGCTTTCTCGCGCTCTATCCTGATTCCGCGTTTCCCACCCCCGCGCAACTGCTGGCGACCACGCCGGAGCAACTGCGCGCCTGTGGATTTTCCGGGCGCAAGATCAACACCGTGCAGGCCGTCGCCCAGGCGCGGCTGGACGGTTTGGTGCCGGATCACGACGAGGCCCGGCAACTGGCACATGAAGTGCTGATCGAGCGCCTGACCCGGCTGCCCGGTGTCGGCCGCTGGACCGTGGAAATGCTGCTGATCTACACCCTGGAACAGATGGACATCCTGCCGGTCGATGACTTCGGCGTGCGCGAAGGCTACCGTCGTCTGCACGGGCTCGCGGCACAACCGACGCGCAAGCACCTACAGGAACTGGGCGCGGCCTGGAGCCCGTACCGCACGGTCGCGGCGTGGTATCTGTGGCGGGTGCCAGCGAAGTGAATTCAAAAGCAAGCGACGGAGTTTTTCGTGGCCTGGGGATTTCTAGACTGTGCTCCAGCTTCAGCCGTTCGGAGAAAGAACATGCGCCCTAAAACCCAACCCACGGTCAGCGAATCCGATCCACGCTGGCAAGCCCTGCTCGCCCGCGACCCGGCCGCCGACCCGTCGTTCGTCTACGGCGTGCGCACCACCGGCGTCTATTGCCGCGCGTCCAGCCCGGCGCGCCGGCCGCGCATCGAAAACGTCGAGTTCTTCGCCACTGCGGCCGAAGCCGAAGCCGCCGGCTACCGACCAAGCCGACGCCGCGGCACCGACCAGAACGATCTGGCGCGGCAACACGCAGTCCAGGTCGCCCGGGCCTGCAAGCTGATCGAAGAAGCCGAGACCGAACCGAGCCTGGAGCAGTTGGCCGAGCAGGTGAACATGAGCCCGTACCATTTCCACCGGGTGTTCAAGCGCGCCACCGGCCTGACGCCCAAGGCCTACGCCACGGCGCACCGCGCGCAAAAGCTGCGCCAGCACCTGCAGCGTGCCGACTCCATCACCGAGGCGGTCTACGAAGCGGGTTTCAATTCCAACAGCCGCTTCTACGAATCCAGCAATGCCCGCCTCGGCATGACACCGGCGACCTACCGCGATGGCGGCGCCAAGACCGATATCCACTTCGCCATCGCCCAGTGCTCGCTGGGCGCAATACTCGTCGCACAGAGCACCAAGGGCATCTGCGCGATCCTGCTGGGCGACGACCCGCAGGCGCTGCTGCAGGACCTGCAGGACAAATTCCCCAAGGCCCATTTCATCGGCGCCGATGCCGCGTTCGAACGTTTGGTGGCGCGGGTGGTGGGTTTCGTCGAAGCGCCGGCGATCGGTCTCGACCTGCCGCTGGACCTGCGCGGCACAGCGTTCCAGGAGCGGGTCTGGCAGGCGTTGCGGGATATTCCGGTGGGCAGCACTGCCAGCTATGCCGAGATCGCCGAACGCATCGGCTCGCCCAAGGCGGTTCGCGCCGTGGCCAAGGCCTGCGCGGCCAACAGCATCGCGGTGGCGGTGCCCTGCCATCGAGTAGTGCGCAGCGACGGCAACCTGTCGGGTTATCGCTGGGGCGTGGCGCGCAAACAGCAGTTGCTGGAGCGGGAAAGAACCTGATTGGTTATCGAAGCCACCCTAATAAACCGTCTACAAGTGCAAACTCAAGACAATAAAAAGCCCCCGTTAAAACGGGGGCTTTGAATCAACCAAGTGCAACTTTCAACCCTGGCTGCAACCGTCACCCATGACCCGGTATTCGACGGTGTGGCGCTGGCCCTGATGATCTTCGTAGACCATGGTCGCCGGTACCACTTCACAGACATTCGGAACATTCGACAGGCTGATGACCTTGGCGATATCCAGCTTGGTGCCGTAGCTGTATTGCTCAACGGCGGGCTGTACGGCCGTGTCGGCAAGGGCGAACGAAGAGACGGCAAGCAGTGCAGCTGCAATTAATGCTTTCATGAGAGTTGGGCCTTTAAAGCAATCGAGCGAACAGATTGACTTCATGTGCCGAGGTGGCGCGGAGAAGTTGTTATATCAATAAGTGGACATAACACGAAGTACCGATCCCGGTAGAAGTTGTTGACTGGGGATGCGCTCAGTTTACTGATCTGCTAACTTCGTTGAATCGCGAAGCCTGACATTCACTGTTACCGTTTTCGCAACAATAATCGCCGATCCTTACCTGCCGGCAACGCTTTGCGCTCAGCGCAAACGCCCGTGCCAGAGCCCTCGCCCCGTGCCAAACCCGAGCCCGATCCCGTGCAGCCTGCTTAGTACCTCCGAGCGGCCGCTGCTGAATAAATTCTACAAACGCCATGCTTCGCCAATGCGCGCCAACGAGAACAGCGTGGTTTGGGTCGCCCGGGCGGGTGAAATCATCGCCGCGCTGAACCTGACAGCGGTGCCGGGTGGTCAGTGGCTGACGGGGCTGTTGGTCGCGCCGGACTGGCGCAAGCAACAGGTCGCCCGGCGCCTGATCGACGAAGCCAGCCAGGATGCCGAAGGCTTCATCTGGCTGTTCTGTCATCCGGATCTGCGGGCGTTCTATGAACGGCTCGGCTTCGTCGTCGATGAAACGCTACCCGCGGTCCTCGCCGAACGCCTGGCCCGCTACCGACGCAGCAAGCCATTGCTGGCGATGGCGCGGGATCAGTCGTCGCTGGCCGGATCCAGCCCGGGGAACAGCACCTCGGTGTAACCGAAGCGGCTGAAGTCGTGGATGCGCGAGGGGTAGAGGCGACCGATCAGGTGGTCGCACTCATGTTGCACCACCCGGGCGTGGAAGCCTTCGGCGGTGCGGCGGATCGGCTGGCCATCGGGGTCGACGCCTTCGTAGTAGATGCCCTTGTAGCGGCTGACCACGCCGCGCAGACCCGGCACCGACAAACAACCTTCCCAGCCCTCTTCCAGTTCGCTGCCCATCGGCGTGATGACCGGGTTGAGCAGGATGGTCTGCGGCACCGGTTCGGCATCCGGGTAACGCTCGCTGCGCTCGAAGCCGAAGATCACCAGTTGCAGGTCGACACCGATCTGCGGCGCGGCCAGGCCGACACCGCCGACATGGCGCATGGTTTCGAACATGTCGTCGATCAGTTGCGTCAGTTCGGCGCTGCCGAACATATGCTCCGGGACCGGCGGGGCGATGCGCAGCAAGCGCTCATCGCCCATCTTGAGAATGTCATGAATCATGGGGGGCTCGGTTGACAGGTTCTGCCTCGGGAGCCAGGGAATGATCGCGCCCCAGCCCGGAAACATGCTTTTTATCATGCTCGGCAGCGTTTTCACCGGGTTCTTTTTCCCCCGGGTCCTTGCCCTCGTCGGACATGTGCTCGATCACCGCATTCATTTCCGCACCAAGCAGCAACACCGCCGCAGAAATGTAGAAATACAGCAACAGCACGATGATCGCGCCGATGCTGCCGTACATCGCGTTGTAGTCGGCGAAGGTCTTCACGTAGTAACCGAAGCCCAGCGAGGCGATGATCCACACCACCACCGCCAGCACCGAGCCGGGGGTGATGAAGCGGAATTCCTGTTTCACATCGGGCATCACGTAGTAGATCAACGCCACCGCCACCATCATCAGAATCACGATGGCCGGCCAGCGCAGCACCGTCCACACCGTGACGATGATTTCTTCCATACCGATTTGCGACGCCACCCAGCTCATGACCTGAGGCCCCAGCACCATCAGCGCCGCAGCCGCCAGCAGCATGCCGGCAATACCGACTGTGTAGAAAATCGACAGCGGAATGCGCTTCCACACCGGACGGCCTTCGGTCACGTCGTAGGCGGCGTTCATCGCGCTCATCATCAGGCGCACGCCGGCCGAGGCGGTCCACAGGGCGATGACGATACCCACCGAAAGCAAGCCGCCCTTGGATTGCTGCAACTGGTCGATCACCGGGTTGACCTGTTCCAGCGCCTGCGGCGGCAGCACCAGCTCCGACTGCAGGCGCAGCCAGGAGAAGAAGTCCGGCAGGTGCAGGAAACCGATCAGGGCAATGAGAAACAGCAGGAAGGGGAACAACGAGAACAGCATCTGGTAGGCGAGTGCCGAGGCGTAGGTGGACATCTCATCATCGAGAAACTCGCTGACCGTACGCACCAGCACGCGGTGTAGTGGAATCCCGCGCAAGTGGGGAAGAATCATGGCGTCTCCTTTCGCTGCCCGAAGCACTGGTTCCCGGGTCGAAATTGGGAAAAGTTACAAAACAGTCTAATAGACCCCACGCAGATGGTCGCGATTCAATCCTGCAGACAAAAAAACGGCCACCCGAAGATGGCCGCTTTCCGACAGCTACAGCAATCAAGGCTTCTTCACGGCATCCTTGACCTTGCCGACCGCTTGCTGGGCTTCGCCCTTGAGTTCCTGGGCCTTGCCCTCAGCGCGCAGACGATCATTGTCGGTAGCCTTGCCGACGCCTTGCTTGATGTTGCCGACCGCTTCGTTGGCCACGCCTTTGACTTTATCTTTGGTGCCACTCATGGGATTTCTCCTCGAAGGGAACGTCAGAATTGACATGGTGGTTGAGTGGCGGACGAAGCCGAGAGTTTCATTTATTTTTTGCCCGGAGACTCACTGGGTCTCGGAATAGCACATGGCGCGTAGATCCGAGTTGCTGATGGTCCCGCAACTCCCGCTCCCTGTCTTGGCATAGCAGTACGTACGCTGATCGCTGTCGCTGATCGTGCCGCAACTGCCGTTACCGGTCTCGGCATAGCATTGCGTGCGCAAATCGGAGTTGCTGATGGTGCCGCAACTGCCGCTCCCCGTCTTGGCATAGCAGTACGTACGCTGATCGCTGTCGCTGATGGTGCCGCAACTGCCGTTACCGGTCTCTGCATAGCATTGCGTGCGCAGATCGGAGTTGCTGATGGTTCCGCAACTGCCACTCCCCGTCTTGGCATAGCAGTACGTCCGTTGATCGGAGTCGCTGATCGTTCCACAACTGGCATTGGCATACCCGCTGAACATCAACAGCAAAGCGATGAGTACCCGCATTTCTTTTTCTTCCATGGCGATACCAGGGACCAGCCTGGCACTAAATAAGGCGACTTCAATTGTCGACGCTGGTTTTGCGCAATCAAATTGACATCATTTCTGGAAAAAGTTCAGAGAGGGCGTTGAGAACCAAAGCGGTCGCTTTATGTTTCACAGCATTGCCAGCACAATATCCGACCTTTCAAGCGTCACCCGTAGGAAACCTGCATGAAACTCGATAAACCCACCGCCATCGCCCGGCGCAACCAGGCGCTGGAAAAACCCATGCTGAACAGCGACAACACGCTCTTCGCGGTGCTCGACAGCAAGCGCAACCTGTGGTGGTTCGATGTCCCGGTGGCCTGGCTGCGCAAGAACAGTGAGTTCGTCAACCTGCTCCTGCACACCCCCGAGACTGACAATCTGCAGCACCTGAAAGTGCCGGTGCGCGACCTGCGCACGCACCAGGAGAAGATGGAAGTGCGTAACGCCGGCAAACGCCGCGCGACCATCAGCCTTGCGCTGTCGGCCGACCGTGACTCGCTGTTGCGTGACTTGCGGCCCGGTGGCGACAACCTGGACTTCTCCGGTTATCGCCAACGCTGATCAGGCCAGCTCGATGCGGTTGTCGTGGATAACGATCTGACCGCTCTTGTACAAGGCGCCGATGGCCTTTTTGAAGTTGCCCTTGCTGACCCCGAACATGTCGCTGATCACTTGCGGATCGCTCTTGTCGTTGAGCGGCAGCACGCCATCGGAAGCCTTGAGCTTCGCCAGGATCTGCTCGTGCAGGCCAAGAGCGGCGTCCTGGCCGATGGGCTGCAGGCTCAGGGCGATCTTGCCGTCGGCGCGCAGTTCCTTGATGTAGCCCTTTTCCTGCTTGCCGGAACGCAGGAACTTGAACACTTCGTTCTTGTGAATCAGGCCCCAGTGCTTGTTGTTGATGATGGCCTTGAAGCCCATCGGGCTCTCTTCCACCACCAGCAGGTCAACCTGCTGGCCGACCCGGTAGTTGGCCGGCGTCTGGTCCAGGTAGCGGTCCAGCTTGGCGGTGGCCGTGATACGGCGGGTGCGGCGGTCGAGGTAGACGTGCACCACGCAGTACTCACCGGCGCGCATCTGGCGCTTTTCTTCGGAGTACGGCATCAGCAGGTCCTTGGGCAGGCCCCAGTCGAGGAAGATGCCGATGCTGTTGATTTCGATGACCTTGAGGCTGGCGAACTCGCCCACCTGGACCTTGGCCTTCTCGGTGGTGGCGATCAGCTTGTCTTCGCTGTCCAGGTAGACAAAGACGTTCAGCCAGTCTTCGACCTCACTGGGCGTGTCCTTGGGGATATAGCGGTTGGGCAGAAGAATCTCGCCATCCGCGCCGCCATCCAGGTACAGACCGAAGTCCGTGTGCTTGACCACCTGCAAGGTGTTGTAACGCCCAACTAAAGCCATGTCCGAAAATCCTCGTTGCGAGCCGCGCATTCTACACCCGAACCATGGGAATCGCCCGACAGATCAGCGCTTTCATTGCTGAAGGAGATCAGGTTGAACCGGTATGGGAAGACCTGTTCTATACCCAGTAAGGATGCCAACCGAAGGGACTCGCCATGTCCGCTCGTCTACTGCGCTGCCTGCGCCCCGCTGCCTTGATCGTCGCCAGCCTGTTTCTGCTGTCATGCACCCGGCTGGACCTCGCTTACCGCAACCTCGATGTGCTGGTGCCCTGGTCCCTCAGCGATTACCTGGACATGAACCGCCAGCAGAAAAGCTGGCTCAACGAGCGCCTCAAGCAGCAATTGGCCTGGCACTGCAAAACCCAACTGCCCGGCTATCTGGACTGGATGGACCGCATTCGCGGCATGGTCGCCAACGATCAGGTCACCGATCAGGGTTTGCAGGAGCGCACCCAGGAAGCCCGTCAGGCCGTGGCCCGGGTCGCCGAGCAAATCACCCCGTCGGCGGCGCAGTTGCTCAAGGGCATGGATGACGAGCAGGTCCGCGAAATGCGCCAGAGCTTCGCGGAGGATATTCGCGAGCGGCAGGCAAAATACGTGAAAACACCGCTCTCGAAGCAGATCGCGCAGCGTGGCGAGCGAATGGAGAAACGCCTGTCGCCGTGGTTCGGCGGCCTCAGTCCACAGCAGCAAGAACGGGTCGCCGCCTGGTCGGCGAGCCTGGGCGAGCAAAACCGCGCCTGGATCGCCAACCGTGCTCACTGGCAGAACGAATTCAGCAACCTGATGGACCAGCGCCAGAGCGACAACTTCGAGCCGCGCCTGGGTGATCTGCTGAAAAACCGCGAACAATTCTGGACCCCGGAATACCGCGTCGCCTTCCAGAACACCGAAGAGCAATTGCGCAGCTTGCTGGTGGACCTGATGGCGCAGAGCAGTGCTCAACAGCGCCAGCACCTGGACAGCCGGCTGGCCCAGGTGCGGCGCGACTTCAGTGAACTGAAGTGCCTGAAAAGCTGAAGCGGTCCGTCAGGCGATCATTTCTTCGCGGCCTTTACGCCGGTACGGGAAGACATCGATCACCTTGCCGGCGCTGATCGCGTCCTGCAGGCCTTTCCAGTACTCGGCATCGTACAGCTCGCCATGCAACTGGCTGAACAGACGGCGCTGGCCCATATCGGCGAAGAGAAACGGCGGGAACTCCTCGGGGAACACGTCGTGCGGGCCAATGGAATACCAGGGCTCGCTGGACATCTCGTCCTCGGGGAAACGCGGCGCCGGGATGCGGCGGAAATTGGCCTCGGTGAGCAGGGTGATTTCGTCATAGTCGTAGAACACCACCCGGCCGTGACGGGTGACGCCGAAGTTCTTCAGCAGCATGTCGCCGGGAAAGATGTTCGCCGCCGCCAGTTGCTTGATCGCCAGACCGTAATCGTCCAGCGCTTCGCGGACCTGGGCATCGGTGGCGTTTTCCAGGTACAGGTTCAGCGGGGTCATGCGCCGCTCGGTCCAGCAGTGACGCACCAGCACCGTGTCGCCTTCCAGGGTCACGGTCGAGGGTGCCACTTCCAGCAGTTCGGCCAGGCAATCCGGGTCAAACTTGCTCACCGGGAAGCGAAAATCGGCGAACTCCTGGGTATCGGCCATACGCCCTACCCGGTCGACGCTCTTCACCATGCGGTACTTTTCGATCACCGTGGCGCGGTCGACGCTTTTCGACGGCGAGAAGCGGTCCTTGATGATCTTGAACACGGTGTTGAAGCCCGTCAGGGTGAACACGCTCATCACCATGCCGCGCACGCCGGGCGCCATGATGAAGCGGTCGTCGGTGCTGGCCAGGTGGTTGATCAGCGCCCGGTAGAACTCCGATTTGCCGTGCTTGTAGAACCCGATCGAGGTGTACAGCTCGGCAATATGTTTGCCCGGCAGAATGCGCTTGAGGAAGCCGACGAACTCCGCCGGCACCGGCACATCCACCATGAAATAGGAGCGGGTGAAGGAGAAGATGATCGACACATCAGCTTCGTCGGTGATCAGCGCGTCGATCTCGATGCCATGGCCTTCGCGGTGCAGCAGCGGGATCACCAGCGGCCATTGCTCGTCCTGGGTGAAGATCCGCCCCACCAGGTACGCGCCTTTGTTGCGGTAGAGCACCGGCGAGAACAGCTCGATCTGTAATTGCGGGTCCTTGCACATCCAGTCCGGCAGGTTGTCGCGCAATTGCGCTTCCAGGCGGGCCAGGTCGCCCGGCAGGTCGGCGTAGGGCACATCGAAGCGGTAGTCGTTGAAAATCTGCCCGAGCAGCCCGGCCAGTTGCCCGTCCGGGCGATAGACGCGGGTCTGCGCTGCACGTTCATGGGCGCGCAGCGACGGCCGGGTGGTGTGGATGAACATGCAGCCGTCGCTGATCAGGTCGTGGCTGAACAGGCTGCAGAAGATCGAGTTGTACCAGGTCTCCGACAGCTCATCGTCGAGACGCGGGTCGATCAGGTTGATATAGGCGCTCTTCACCAGCGGCCAGAACGAGACATCCAGCAGCACCTCGGCATCAAAGCCCTCGTGCAGGCGGGCGCTGACCTCGGCGACCTTTTCCTCGTAGAGATTGATCCGCGCCGCCGCAGCGCTCTGGATCTGTTGCCAGAGGGCTTTTTCGAAACGTTCGCGGGCACCGACGGTGATCTGGCGGAAGTGCTCGCGGTAGTTGTCGAAACCTTCGAGGATCATCCGGGCGATATCGGCGGCCGGCCATTGCTGGGGCATATCTAGACCTCTGGCACAAAGGACGAAAGCCTGAGAGTAACCGCGGCGCAGGCCGCTGCACAGGGGCGGATCGGCCAAATAGGCACCACTCTGCCAGCATCGCGAACGGGCGTTTTTGCGCGCTGGACGACATTAACCGGCATGAACGGATTCAGCCCGCAAGAAAGCGGACGAGATCGCCCCGGCTTATGCCTTACACTCCTTCCCCCGTTTCTGCCCGGAGAGTCCCGTGAGCCCCATCGCTTTGTCCCGTCTGCTGATCCTCGCCGCCGTCTGGGGCGCCAGCTTTCTGTTCATGCGCATCATCGCCCCGGTGCTGGGCACCGTGCCCACGGCGTTTTTCCGGGTGTCGATCGCCTGCGCCGGATTGCTGGTGATCCTCGCGCTGATGCGGGTGCGCTGGGATTTCCAGGGCAAGTTCAAGGTCGCCCTGATGCTCGGAATGATCAACTCGGGGATTCCGGCGACGCTCTACGCGGTGGCCGCGCAGGTGCTGCCGGCCGGCTACTCGGCGATCTTCAACGCCACCACGCCGCTGATGGGCGTGCTGATCGGCGTGCTGTTCTTCCAGGAAACCATGACGCTGCCCAAGCTGCTGGGGATCTTCCTCGGTCTGCTCGGCGTGGGGATTCTCAGCGGTGCCGGGCCGGTGGCCTTCGACCTGAAGCTGATGCAGGGCGCCCTCGCCTGCCTCGGTGCCACCACCTGTTACGGCCTGTCGGGCTTTCTCGCCCGGCGCTGGCTGGACCAGCGCGGCGGCCTCGACAGCCGTTTGTCCGCGCTGGGCAGCATGATGGGCGCCACCCTCCTGCTGACGCCGCTGTTCATCTGGAGCGTCGCCACCCAGCCACCCGCGAGCTGGGGCGGATGGCCGGTGTGGCTGTCACTGCTGGGCCTGGGCCTGCTGTGCACCGCCTTCGCCTACATCCTGTACTTCCGCCTGATCACGGAAATCGGTCCGGTGAAATCCTCCACCGTGACCTTCTTGATCCCGGCATTCGGCGTGCTCTGGGGCGCCTGGCTGCTGGACGAGCCGATCTCCACGGCGCACCTGTACGGCGGGCTGCTGATCGGCCTGGCCCTGTGGCTGGTGCTCAAGCCCGCGCCGGCTGGCGGAAGACAAACAACAAGCCGATAACGATCAGCCCCATGCCCAGCAGGCTCAGCGCGGCGAGACGGTTACCGAAGATCAGGTAATCCATCACCGCGGTGACCGCCGGCACCAGGTAGAACAGGCTGGTGACATTGACCAGATTGCCGCGGGCAATCAGCCGGTACAGCAGCAGGGTCGCCAGCAGCGAGACCACCAGCCCCATCCACAGCAACGAGCCCCACAGTTGCGCGCCCGGCTGCACCGCCAGCGGCTGGAACGGTGCGAACAACCCGCACAGCAACAACCCGGAGAGGTACTGCAACGGCAGCGTGCCGAGCGGGTTGCGGGTGATGCGCTTCTGCATGATCGAACCGAAGGTCATGCTCGCCAGCGCCAACAAGGCGAAGCCCATGCCGGCCAGGGAGATTCCGCCCAGGCCGAGCCCCTGCCAGACCACCAGCACCAGCCCGGCCAGGCCCAAGCACAAACCGAACACCCGACTGAACGAGCGTTGCCGTTCCATCAGCGCGACGGTGAGGATTGGTTGCACGCCCATGACCGTGGCCATGACGCCGGGCGTGACCTTCAGGTCCAGCGCCAGCAGGTAGAAGATCTGATAGGCGCCGAGTAGCACCGCACCGGTGATCAGCGCCTGACGGATGGCTGCGGGTTCACGGGGCCAGCGCAGCCTGAGCAGCGGCCCGAGCAACAACAGACCGCCGAGGGCGATGAGAAAGCGCAGCAACAGAAAAGCGAAGGGCGTGGCCTGCGCCAGTCCCAGTTTGGAAACGATCGCGCCACTGCTCCAGAGCAGGACGAACAGGCTGGTGGTAGCCGCCGAGGCCACGGATGCTTTGCAAAGAACAGACATGAATTTGCCACCTGTATTCGGGCAAGTAAGCCGAACGGCCGGAGGGGCCGCACTCAGAAGATCGGGATGGGATATGGGCCGATCAGGCCACTACCACCACAACGACGCTGCTGACAGGTGAAGGAGGGCTGATGACCGCCGGCGCACGCACAACCACGACCGCGGGAGGCGCGGTGTCGAATACGGTGGTGAGTGGGGTGGCGGACATGAAGAGGTCTTCGGATGAGATGAAGTGCTGAGGACTATAACCGTGGCCATTTAATGGAGCAAGACACTCTCGCTGGCAAGCGGTGCGCCGCTTGCCAGCGATTGAAATCAGAACAACCAGCGATACAGCAGATAAGCCACAACCACCGCCAGCACCGGCCGCATCACGCGGTAGGCCTTGGGATTGGCGCGCTTGAAGGTCTTCACCCGGGCGCTGATGACATTGCTGAATTTCTTGCTCCAGGCATAGGCCTGGTTGATCCCGCCGACGCGCTCGTCATCGGTGTTCTGCGGCGCGGTGGCGCGGCCGAGGAACGCGCTGACCTTGCGGTTGACGCGGGTCATGAACGGGCTGCTCAGCGGACGCTCGACGTCGCAGAACAGGATCACCCGGGTGGTTTCGGTTTCGTTCTTCACCCAGTGCACGTAGGTTTCGTCGAACATCACGTCTTCACCGTCGCGCCAGGCGTAGGGCTGGCCGTCGACGTAGATCCGGCAGTTATCGGAGTTTGGCGTGGACAGTCCCAGGTGATAACGCAGGGAACCGGCGAACGGGTCGCGGTGCGGGTTCAGGTGACTGCCGCCGGGCAGCAGGGCGAACATCGCGCCCTTGACGTTGGGGATGCTGTTGACCAGCTCGACAGTCTTCGGGCACAGCAGCTCGGCCGACGGCAGCGCCTTGTCGTACCACTTCAGGTAAAAACGCTTCCAGCCTTTCTTGAAGAACGAGCCGAAACCGGCGTCGTTGTCCTTCTCGGCGGCACGGATATAACCCTCGTCGAACAGGTGCATGGCCTCTTCGCGGATGGTTTCCCAGTTGTTCTTCAGCACATCCAGCTCGGGGAAGCGCTCGCGGTCCAGGTATGGCTTGGACGGTACGCCGGAGAACAGGTACATCAGCGAGTTGTAGGGCGCGAACAAGGCCGAATGGTTGACGAACTGGCGCAGCACGGGAAGGCGTGCCTTGCCGCGCAGGTGCACGTACAGGACGCTGCCGAAGAACAACAGCAGTACGCCAGCCTTGGCGACGAAGGAAAAAGTCATGCATCACTCCTGGAATTTTCGTTCAGGCTCGGCGCCGGAAATCGTCCATGATAAACCGAACAGGCCCCGGTAAAAACAACCGGGGCCTGATAGAGAGTTTTGAGGATTATGTAACAACGGCGGGATCGTGGATTTGCCGGAGATCAGGATTTAACGGTATGCCCATCGCTTACTGCATGTTTTCCTGATCCGTGAACAGATCACTGAACAGCATGCTGGACAGATAGCGCTCACCGGAGTCCGGCAGGATCACCACGATGGTCTTGCCCTGCATTTCCGGCTTCTCGGCCAGGCGCACCGCAGCAACCATTGCCGCGCCACAGGAAATACCGCACAGAATCCCTTCTTCCTGCATCAGCCGCAGGGCCATGGCCTTGGCGTCGTCATCGCTGACCAACTCGACCTGATCGACCATCGATAGATCGAGGTTCTTCGGCACGAAACCGGCGCCGATGCCCTGGATCTTGTGCGGGCTCGGCTTGATTTCCTCGCCGGCCAGGGCCTGGGTGATCACCGGCGAGACCACCGGCTCCACGGCCACCGAGAGAATGGCCTTGCCCTGGGTGTTCTTGATGTAGCGCGATACGCCAGTAATGGTGCCGCCAGTACCGACGCCCGCCACCAGCACGTCAACCGCGCCATCGGTGTCGTTCCAGATTTCCGGGCCGGTGGTCTTCTCGTGGATCGCCGGGTTGGCCGGGTTATCGAACTGCGCCGGCATGAAGTAGGTCGACGGGTCGCTGGCAACGATCTCGTTGGCCTTCTCGATGGCGCCCTTCATGCCTTTCGCCGGCTCGGTCAGCACCAGTTCGGCGCCCAGGGCCTTGAGCACCTTGCGGCGCTCGATGCTCATCGACGCCGGCATGGTCAGCACCAGCTTATAGCCACGGGCGGCGGCAACGAAGGCCAGGCCGATACCGGTGTTGCCCGAGGTCGGCTCGACGATGGTCATGCCCGGCTTGAGTTTGCCGCTGCTTTCGGCGTCCCAGACCATGTTCGCGCCGATCCGGCATTTGACCGAATAACCCGGGTTGCGCCCTTCGATCTTGGCCAGGATGGTGACCCCGCGCGGGGCGATGCGGTTGATCTGCACCAACGGCGTATTGCCGATGGAATGGGCGTTGTCAGCGAAGATACGGCTCATGGCAGGAGGTCCTTTTGGCACCGAGCGAAAAGCTCAAGGGTAAGCCTGCCATGGGGGTGCGTCTACCCCGGCCGAACTCCGCGCCCTTGACGGCGGTCAACCCTTCATGCGCATCCGGGAGACGCCGATGAAACGCCGCTACCGCTGGCCCTTGGTGGGCCTGGCCAGCCTGATCCTGCTGCTGCTCGCCCTGCACCTGTCCCTGCCCTGGCTGGTGCGCGACTACCTCAATGACAAGCTCGCCGACATGGGCGAGTACCGCGGCCAGGTCGCCGATGTCGACCTGGCGTGGTGGCGCGGCGCCTACAAAATCAACGGCCTGACCATCGTCAAGACCAGCGGCAAGGTGCCGGTGCCACTGCTCGACGCGCCGCTGATCGACCTGTCGGTGAGCTGGCATTCGCTGTGGCACGACCATGCGGTGGTCGCCGAGGTGACCTTCCTCAAGCCCGAGCTCAATTTCGTCGATGGCGGCAACAAGCAGGCGTCGCAGACCGGTCGCGGCACCAACTGGCGCCAGCAACTGGAAAAACTCCTGCCGATCACCCTCAACGAAGTGCTGATCCAGGACGGCACCCTGACCTTCCGCAACTTCAATTCCAAACCGCCCGTCTCGCTCAAGGCCACCCAGCTCAACGCCAGCATCCACAACCTGACCAACGTGGTGGACAAGGAAGGCCGCCGCGACGCCAGTTTCGAAGGCAAGGCCCGGCTGCTGGGCGACGCCGCCGTGGAAAGCACCGCGACCTTCGACCCGCTGAGCAATTTCGAAGACTTCGAATTCCGCCTGCGTGCCACCGATATCCAGTTGCGCCGCCTCAATGACTTCGCCAGCGCCTACGGCAAGTTCGACTTCAACGCCGGCCACGGTGACCTGGTGATCGAAGCCCGGGCGCAGAAAGGCAAACTCAGCGGCTACATCAAGCCACTGCTGCGGGATGTCGAGGTGTTCAACTGGCAGCAGGACGTCGAAAACAAGGACAAAAACTTCTTCCGCTCGATCTGGGAAGCGCTGGTCGGCGCCAGCGAAACGGTGCTGAAGAACCAGCCGAAAAACCAGTTCGCCACCCGCGTCGAGCTTTCCGGCAGCGTACATCAAAGCGATATCAGCGCCTTCGAGGCGTTTTTGCAGATTCTGCGCAACGGCTTTATCCAGGCCTTCAGTGCACGATATGAGCGCTCGCCGCCCAAGTCTGACTGAGTCATTGAGTGACGGCCCATTCAGAGACTGAATGGGCCGTCTGCGTTCCCAGTCTTGTAGGACGCACGTTATAGTCGCGCATGACAATTTTCCGCCAGGGCCATGCCCCTTGGCATCCGCAATTGAGGATGGGCACATGAAGTTCGAAGGCACCAGCGCATACGTCGCCACAGACGACCTGAAACTGGCGGTCAACGCGGCGATCACCCTGGAGCGGCCACTGCTGGTCAAGGGCGAGCCGGGTACCGGCAAGACCATGCTCGCCGAGCAACTGGCCGAATCCTTCGGCGCCAGGCTGATCACCTGGCACATCAAGTCCACCACCAAGGCCCACCAGGGCCTCTACGAATACGATGCGGTCAGCCGCCTGCGCGACTCGCAACTGGGCGTGGACAAGGTCCACGACGTGCGCAACTACCTGAAGAAAGGCAAGCTCTGGGAGGCGTTCGAGGCCGAAGAGCGGGTGATCCTGCTGATCGACGAGATCGACAAGGCCGACATCGAGTTCCCCAACGACCTGTTGCAGGAACTGGACAAGATGGAGTTCTACGTTTACGAGACCGACGAGACGATCAAGGCCAAGCAGCGCCCGATCATCATCATCACCTCGAACAACGAAAAGGAACTGCCGGACGCCTTCCTGCGCCGCTGCTTCTTCCACTACATCGCCTTCCCCGACCGCGACACCCTGCAGAAGATCGTCGACGTCCACTACCCGAACATCAAGAAAGACCTGGTCAGCGAAGCGCTGGACGTGTTCTTCGACGTGCGCAAGGTGCCGGGCCTGAAGAAAAAGCCGTCCACCTCCGAACTGGTGGACTGGCTCAAGCTGCTGATGGCCGACAACATCGGCGAAGCGGTGCTGCGCGAGCGCGATCCGACCAAGGCCATCCCGCCGCTGGCCGGCGCCCTGGTGAAAAACGAACAGGACGTGCAGTTGCTTGAGCGCCTGGCCTTCATGAGCCGTCGCGGCAACCGCTGAGCCAACGGGGGCGAATGCCATGCTGCTCAACCTGTTCAATGAAATGCGCGCGGCGAAAGTGCCGGTGTCGGTGCGTGAACTGCTCGACCTGATCAATGCGCTGAAGGCGCGGGTCACCTTCGCCGACATGGACGAGTTCTATTACCTGTCGCGGGCGATCCTGGTGAAGGACGAACGCCATTTCGACAAATTCGACCGCGCCTTCTCGGCCTACTTCAAGGGCCTGGAAAACCTCGACCGGCATCTGGAAGCGCTGATTCCGGAAGACTGGCTGCGCAAGGAGTTCGAGCGCTCGCTGACTGACGAGGAACGCGCGCAGATCCAGTCCCTCGGCGGGCTGGACAAGCTGATCGAAGAGTTCAAGAAGCGCCTGGAAGAACAGAAGGAACGCCATGCCGGCGGCAACAAGTGGATCGGCACCGGCGGCACCAGCCCGTTCGGCTCGGGCGGCTTCAACCCGGAAGGCATCCGCGTCGGCGATGCCGGCAAGCGCCAGGGCAAGGCGGTCAAGGTCTGGGACCAGCGCGAGTACAAGAACCTCGACGACCAGGTCGAACTGGGCACCCGCAACATCAAGCTGGCCCTGCGCCGGCTGCGCAAGTTCGCGCGCCAGGGTGCCGCGGAAGAACTGGATATCGACGGCACCATCGACCACACCGCCCGCGACGCCGGCCTGCTCAACATCCAGATGCGTCCGGAGCGGCGCAACACGGTGAAGCTGTTGCTGCTGTTCGATATCGGCGGCTCAATGGATGCCCACGTGAAAACCTGCGAGGAACTGTTCTCCGCCTGCAAGACCGAGTTCAAGCACCTGGAGTACTACTACTTCCACAACTGCGTGTACGAATCGGTGTGGAAAAACAACCTGCGGCGGACCTCCGAACGCACCTCCACCCTGGACCTGCTGCACAAGTACGGCGCCGACTACAAAGTGGTGTTCGTCGGTGACGCGGCCATGGCGCCCTACGAAATCACCCAGCCGGGTGGCAGCGTCGAGCACTGGAACGAAGAAGCGGGTTACGTGTGGATGCAGCGCTTCATGGAGAAATTCAAGAAGCTCATCTGGATCAATCCGTATCCGAAGGACACCTGGAACTACACCGCCTCCACCAACATCATGCGCGAGCTGGTAGAGGACCGGATGTATCCGCTGACGTTGCGGGGGCTGGAAGAAGGGATGAGGTTTTTGTCCAAGTAATTTCTGTTGCTCTTTGGGGCCTCATCGCTGGCAAGCCAGCGATGAGGCCCTCAGCTCAAACAAACCTCTTGAGCCAATCCCGCATCTCGGCCCACGCCAGTTCCTGCACCACCGCCCGAAACCGCACCCTCTCCCCCGGCAAGCACTGCGCCAGCCGTGCCAGCGCCAACGGCGTCAGCGCACCCAGCCGCGGATACCCGCCAATGGTCTGCCGGTCATTGAGCAACACAATCGGCTGCCCATCCGGCGGCACCTGCACTGCGCCCAGCGGAATGCCCTCGGAAATCATCGGCTGGCCCTGATACTGCAACGCCGGCCCCAGCAAGCGAATGCCCATGCGGTCGGCCCGGCTGTCCAGCGTCCAGTCACGGTTGAAGGCGTCGAACAGGCTCTGCCCGCTGAACTCGCCCAGTTGCGCGCCCATCACCAGATCCAGCAACGGCTCGCCCTCGAACGAAGGCCGTAACGCCAACGGCACCTCGCCCCGGCCCGCCGCCTGGCCAGCACATTCCAGTCGATCGCCCTTGATCAGCGCCCGCCCCTCGCCATCCGGCCCGCCGAGCCCTTCGCGCACCACCGTCGCGCAACTGCCCAGCACCTGCGGCACCGCGAAGCCGCCCGGCGCGGCAAGATAGGCGCGGGCGCCGTGCAGCGGCTGATTGAAGCGCAGGCGCTGACCCCGACGCAGGGTGAAGCTGCGCCAGGGTTTGAGGGGGTGATCGTCGAGCCGGGCATCCAGATCGGCACCGGTCAGGGCCAGGCAACAATCCGCCTCGGCCACCAGCGCAAAGCCGCCGAGGGTGATTTCAACGACGGCCGCCTGCGCTGGGTTGTCCAGCAGCCAGTTGGCCCAGCGCGCCGACCCCCAGTCCAGCGCTCCGCCTTGGGTCACGCCCAGATGACGCACGCCGAAACGCCCGGCGTCCTGCACCTGGCACAGCGGTGTGCTGGCCTCGACCGTCAGTACACTCATGGCTGTTCCTCCAGCGGGGTGTCGTCGCCGCCCAGGGCCAGGAATTCAGCGTGGGCGATGGCCACGAAACGCACGCGGTCGCCGGGTTGCAGCAGGCTGTAGCCGTCGCGCTGGCGATCGAACAACGGCGCGGGGGTGCGTCCGATCAGGTTCCAGCCGCCCGGCGACAGCGCCGGATAAGCAGCGGTCTGCCGCTCGGCGATACCGACGCTGCCGGCCGCCACGCGCTTGCGCGGGGTCGCCAGCCGTGGCGAGGCCAGGGATTCTTCCACCAGTCCCATAAAGGCAAAGCCCGGCGCGAAACCCAAGGCGAATACCTGATACTCGCGGCCGCTGTGACGACGGATGATCTCGTCCTCCGACACGCCGCAACGGGCCGCCAGCACGCTCAGTTCGGGGCCGACGCTGGCGTCATACCACACCGGAATCTCAAGCCGCCGCCCGCCGGCGCAGGTGTCTGGCTGCAGGTCGCGCAAGGCGTTATTGATAAGGTCGCGCGCCTCAAGCGGCGAGCACAGCAGCATGTCGAACTGCAGCATCAGCGTGGTGTACGACGGCACCAGATCGATCAGCCGCTCGCCGAACACGGCCCGCAGCCGCTGGCTGGCGGCGAGCATCCACGGCATGTTGGCTTCGTCGATGGCATCGAACAGACGGACCATCAGGCAATCGATGGCGACCACTTCGACGCGCAGCTTCATGGCGTGGCCAGGGCGTCCAGCGCCTCGCGGATCTGCCGTACCGCCGCCACCGAGCTGTGGTTGTCGCCGTGCACGCAAAGGGTCTGGGCCCGCAGCCGCACCGCGCTGCCATCGCTGGCGGTCAGCGGCTCGCCGCGGGCCAGGCGCAGGGCCTGTTCCAGTACCAGGGCGGGATCGTGATGCACCGCTCCCGGCAGGCGCCGCGACACCAACCGGCCGGCAGCGTCATAGGCGCGGTCGGCGAAGGCTTCGAACCACAGCGTCACGCCCAGTTCGTCGCCCAGCGCCTGCGCCGCGCTATCGTCAGCAGTAGCCATCAGCATCAGCGGCAGGGTCGAGTCGTAGGCGGAGACGGCTTCGAGCACGGCGCGCAGGGTGTCCGGGTTGGCCATCATGTCGTTGTACAAGGCGCCATGGGGTTTGACGTAGGCGACGTGGGTGCCCTGGACCCGGCAGATGCCGTCCAGCGCACCGATCTGGTAATGCAGCAGGTCGCGGATTTCCTCGTTGCTGCAGGCCATGGACCGGCGGCCGAAGCCTTGCAGGTCCGGGTAGGCGGGATGGGCGCCGACCAGCACCTTGTTGGCCGCCGCGAGGGCCACGGTCTGGCGCATGATGCCGGGGTCGCCGGCGTGGAAACCGCAGGCGATGTTGGCGCAATCAATGAAAGGCATGACCTCGGCATCCAGACCCATGGTCCAGTTGCCGAAGCTTTCGCCCATGTCGCAGTTCAGGAGCAGACGACTCACACGGGCCTCCGGTTTAACGGTTCAACGCCAGCTTGGCTGCACAGCTTTTCGCCGGCCACCCATGATGACCCAGCCGACCAGCAGCAACAGGCTCTCGATCAGCAGCGCGAACAACACCGCGCAACCCAAACCCCAGGCCGCAGCGTCCGGGGTCAGGAGGATCTGGTAGCTATAGCCCTTGAGGGTTTCTTCGAGGATCGCCGGGTCTGGTCGCGTCAGCACGTGCAGGGTGCGACTCAGCCAACCGCTCTGCAGCGCCTGCCATTCGCTTTCCAGCATCTGGTTGCGGCTGAGCAGGCTGTCGATGCTGTTGGCGTCACTCTGGAACACCGGGTCGTCGCTGGCGCGGTAGTGCCGCACCAGCGCCTGCAAATCGCCCTTGAAGAAGCGCTGCGCAGTTTGCTCGAAGCCTTTCAGGCCCTCGCGCGACTCCAGCAGATGGGCTTCGACCCGCTGGCTGTAGTCGTTGATCAGGCCGGGAATCTGCACCCCCAGCAGCAAACCGCAGGTGAACAGGATCAATCGCAGGTAGCTTCTGAGCATGACGCCTTTCCTTAGCGGGCCTGACCCCGTGCGATGCATTCGCCGCGCCGCCACAGGCCCCATTGGCCGGGCTCGTAGCGGTGCCAGGTTTCGTTTTCCGTGAGCGCCTCGGTGGCGATGACCGTGACCACGTCGTTGGGGGTGGTTTCGGCCTGGAAGTCGACGATCATGTCGACATCCTTGAGCCGGGCCGGGCCGAACGGCGCACGCCGGGTGATGTGTACCAGCTTGGTCGAACAGAAACAGAACAGCCAGTCGCCATCACTGAGCAGGCAGTTGAACACGCCCTTGCCGCGGTATTCGTTGCAGGCCTGTTCGAGCACCGGAATCAGTTCTTCCACCTCCACAGGCTCCGGGAAGGCTTCGCGGATACGGTTGAGCAGGTCGCAGAAGGCCGCTTCGCTGTCGGTGTCGCCGATGGGCCGGTAGAAAGTCGTCTGACCGTTGAACTCGGCCATCTGGCCGTTGTGCGCGAAGCACCAGTTGCGCCCCCACAGTTCGCGGACGAACGGGTGGGTGTTGGACAGGCAGACCTTGCCGACGTTGGCCTGGCGGATGTGGCCGATGACCACTTCACTCTTGATCGGGTAGCGCTGCACCAGGTTGGCGACTTCCGACTCGCAGCTCGCGGCCGGGTCCTGGAACAACCGCAGGCCGCGCCCTTCATAGAAACCGATGCCCCAACCATCGCGGTGCGGGCCGGTGCGGCCGCCGCGCTGCATCAGCCCGGTAAAGCTGAAAACGATATCGGTGGGGACGTTGGCGCTCATGCCCAGTAGTTCACACATTGCTCGGGTCGCTCCAGGCGTTACAGACGCGGTTCGAGACGTTGGCGCGGGCCGCCCGGCGGCAATTCCGGCGGCTCCTCGCGGTAGCGGCTGGCACTTGTAACAGGCTCGGCCATGACTTCGTCGGCATCACGCTTGGCGGCGGCTTCGGCGCGCTCGCGACGGGCACGGGCGCGGGCCTCCAGCGGCAGGCGGATGGCGACGAAGATAAGGTAAAGGGCGAAGGCGATCATGCCGTACATGGCCAGATCGGAAGCGGCGCGCCAGACGTTGTTGCCGACCTTGAACAGCATGTCCAGGGCGGTAATGGCGATGGCCGGGGCGAACAGCTCCTTGACCGGGTCGATGATGGTCGGGGTCAGCAGCAGCACCGCCATCAACACCCGCAGCGGCTCGCGCAGCCAGCGCCACATCCAGCCGGTGATGCGGAAACCCACCCACAGGCAGCCCAGGGCGGCCAGGGCGTACAGGCCCCAGGCGAACAGATAGTCGTTTTCGGTCATGGCGTCCGTGGAAAGGTAGGCAAACAGGCGCTTATGATAACGGCTTTTCCGCGCGCAGGCGCCCCCCAGCCAAGAGAACCCCATGTCCGCTACCGCCAACGCTTCCCCTGCACCGATCGCCCGCCAGGGCGACGGACCGGATCCCTACGCCTGGCTACAGGAGCGCGACGCCGCGGAGGTCATGGCCTACCTGGAAGCCGAGAACGCTTACCAGCAGGCGCAACTGGCCGACCAGGCGGACCTGCGCGAGCAATTGTTCGAAGAGATCAAGGGCCGCATCCTCGAAACCGATCTGTCGCTGCCTTCGCCCTGGGGCCCGTACCTGTATTACACCCGCACCACGGCGGGCGACGAGTATCCGCGGCACTACCGCTGCCCGCGCCCGGCGGACGATTCGAACACCGTCGATCAGGACCGCGAAGAACTGCTGCTCGACCCCAACGCCCTCGCCGACGGCGGTTTCCTCAGCCTCGGCGCCTTCAACGTCAGCCCCGACCACCAGCGCCTGGCTTACAGCCTCGACACCAGCGGCGACGAGATCTACACCCTGTACGTCAAGGAACTGGCCAGCGGCGAAATCCGCGAGCTGCCGTTCGACGACTGCGACGGCAGCATGACCTGGGCCAACGACAGCCAGACGCTGTTCTTCACTGAACTGGACGACACCCACCGGCCCTTCCGCCTGTACCGCCACCGCTTGGGCAGCGCGGACGCCGAGGCGGTGTTCGAAGAAGCCGACGGGCGTTTCTTCCTGCACTGCTACCGGGCCAGTTCCGAGCGCCAGTTGATCCTGCTGCTCAACAGCAAGACAACCAGCGAAGCCTGGGTGCTGGACGCCGACACCCCGGAGCAGCCCTTCACCTGCCTGGCAGCGCGGGTCGAAGGCCACGAGTACTACCCCGACCACGGCCAGCTCGACGGCGAATGGCGCTGGTTCATCCGCAGCAACCAGGACGGCATCAACTTCGCGTTGTTCCAAGCACCAAGCGGCGCGGTACCGAGCCGCGCCGACTGGCAGGTGCTGGTCCCGCACCGCGACGACATCATGCTGGAAGGCCTGACCCTCAACGCCAGCGCCCTGACCCTGAGCCTGCGCGAAGGTGGCCTGCCGATCATTGAAGTGCATCCGGCGGGGCTGCCGGTCTACCGCGTGCAATTGCCGGATGCCGCCTACAGCCTGTACGTGCAGGACAGCCTGGAGTTCGCCAGTTCGCGCATCCGCCTGCGCTACGAGGCGTTGAACCGCCCGGCACAGGTGCGTCAACTGGTCCTCGCCTCTGGCGAGCAGGCCGTGCTCAAGCAGACCCCGGTGCTCGGCCCGTTCGATGCCGACGCCTACGTCAGCCGCCGTCTCTGGGCCACCGCCGGCGACGGCACGCGCATCCCGATCAGCCTGGTGCAGCGCCGCGAAGACCTCGGCCGCCCGGTGCCGCTGTACCTGTACGGCTACGGCGCCTACGGCGAAAGCCTCGACCCGTGGTTTTCCCATGCCCGCCTGAGCCTGCTGGAACGTGGCGTGGCCTTCGCCATCGCCCACGTGCGTGGCGGCGGTGAACTGGGTGAAGCCTGGTATCGCGCCGGCAAGCAGGAACACAAACAGAACACCTTCGACGACTTCATCGCCTGCGCCGAACACCTGATCGCCGAAAACGTGACCAGCGCCGGGCAACTGGCGATCAGTGGCGGCAGCGCCGGTGGCCTGTTGATCGGCGCGGTGCTCAACCAGCGCCCGGAACTGTTCAAGGTCGCCATCGCCGAAGTGCCGTTCGTCGATGTGCTCAACACCATGCTCGACCCCGAGCTGCCGCTGACCGTCACCGAGTACGACGAATGGGGCAACCCGCAGGAGCCGGAGGTGTATGCGCGGATCAAGGCCTACGCGCCTTACGAAAACGTCAAGGCCCAGGCCTACCCGTCCATGCTGGTGATCGCCGGCTACAACGACAGCCGCGTGCAGTACTGGGAAGCGGCCAAGTGGGTGGCACGCCTGCGGGTGACCCGCACCGACGACAATCCCCTGCTGCTCAAGACCGAACTGGGCGCCGGCCACGGTGGCATGAGCGGGCGTTATCAGGGCCTGCGCGACGTGGCGCTGGAATATGCCTTCATCCTGAATGAGCTGGATGTGGTGTAAATCGCGTTTTCCGTTGTCAGAGCTTGCACCGCGACGCCAGTCGCGGTGCGATCACCACAACTCGACAACAAGAAAGACGGAACGCGATGCCTGAAGCCACCTTCCTCACCAACGAAATCCGCGACCTGTTGATGGACTGCGGCCTGTTCGACCAGCTCCTGCCCGGCGACTTCCTCGCCGCCGCCGGCTATTTCGCCCTGAGCAGCATGGACGCGGGCCAGGAGATATTCCGCGAAGGCGATGCCGGCACCTTCATGTGCATCATCGTTCACGGCCAGGTATCGGTACGCAAGACCGACGCCGACGGCCGCGAAGTGGAAATCGCCATCCTGCGCAAGGGCCGCGCCTTCGGCGAAATGGCCGTGCTGGACGGCGAGCGGCGTTCGGCCTCGTGCCTGGCCGCCAGCGACTGCCAATTGCTCAGTCTGGGCAAGGACGCGCTGGAAAAAATGCTCAACGACGCGCCGAAGATCGCCGCGAAAATCATCCGCGCGCTGGCCGTGGCCCTGTCCAAGCGGTTGCGCATGCTCGATGGCCAACGCTTGTCGCAACAGGTCTAGCCGTCTTTCGCCCGCTCCTTGCCGGCATCCGGGGACAACCCGGGCAACGGTTGATCCTTCGGCGGCGCGGGCAGCGGCACGGGCGGCAACAACGGCGCTCCCGGCTTGCCGGAACCGGCGCGCGGCACGACAGGCGGCGACACCTGCGGATACGGCGTCGGGGTGGCGGTTCCCGGGGCGCCGGGCACCGGTGCGATGACCCGCGGTTGCGGGTCGGCGGCCTGGGCCGTGGCGAGACTGGCCCAACACAGCAGGATACTCGTCAGACGCATGGGGGGCTCCTGGTCGAGGTTCTACACTACAGGCTACTCCGCCGCGCAGCAGTTTGCCTGCCCAGGCGCGAGTAGTGGCGTTAAACTGGCGTCAAAACCGTAACAAGCCCGAGCAGGTATAAAAAATGACTTCCTCTTCCTCCGCTGCCGCCACCGCGCGGCTCGATCGCATTCTCGCCGACGCCAAGCGCGACGATGAGCGCGGCTATCGCCAGAAAGCCCTGAGAATGTATCCCCACGTCTGCGGCCGCTGCGCCCGTGAGTTCGCCGGCAAGCGCCTGAGCGAACTGACCGTGCACCACCGCGACCACAACCACGACAACAATCCCCAGGACGGTTCCAACTGGGAATTGCTGTGCCTGTACTGCCACGACAACGAGCACTCCCGCTACACGGACCAGCAGTACTTCAGCGAAGGCTCCACCAGCACCCCGAGCATCGCCAAGGCCACCCATAACCCGTTCGCCGGGCTCGCCGGATTGCTGAAGAAGGACTGAAGTCCGACTTTTCGTACAAAGCCATGCCGGTGACCCCGTATACTCGCGCTTTTTTTGCGAAGGGGCCCGGCACGTGGCGAACAAACGGTACAGTTGCATTGGCCTGTACAACCCCAAATCCCCGGAAAACGTCGGTTCGGTCATGCGCGCCGCTGGCTGCTATGGCGTCAACTCGGTGTTCTACACCGGCAAGCGCTATGAACGCGCCCGCGACTTCGTCACCGACACCAAGCGGGTGCACTACGACATTCCGCTGATCGGCATCGACGACCTGCAGAAAATCATTCCGCTGGGCTGCACCCCGGTCGCCGTGGAACTGGTGGAGGGCGCTCGCCCGCTGCCGGAATACACCCACCCGGATCGCGCCATCTACATCTTCGGCCCCGAGGATGGTTCGCTGGACGACGACGTCCGCGCCTGGTGCGAAGAAACCATCTACATCCCGACCAACGGCTGCATGAACCTCGCGGCCACCGTCAACGTGGTGCTCTACGACCGCATGGCCAAGGGTTTGAACACCCGCTCCGGCCCGCGCTTCAAGTAACCGGCCACACCGATGGAACGCCGGTCGCGCACCGGCGGTCTGCTGACTATCACGTACCCGACAGGAGCATCGTCCATGTCCCAGAAGATCGAGATTCCGAGCACGCCATTCCAGAGCACGCCAGAACAGAACGTCCACGGCTGGGAGCGCGCAAGCTCCGTGGCCACCGGCGTACTGATGGTCGGCAAGGGCTTGCGCCGCGGCGGCCTGTTCGGCCTGATCCAGATGGCGATTGGCGGCGCAGTGCTGGCCCGTGGCGTGACCGGGCATTGCGCGGCCAAGAGCCTGATAGAGCGCGGCCGCGCCGACCTCGACCAGATCCGCTCACGCATCGAGCGCAGCGGCAGTGAGTTGAAGGCGTTGAAGGCAAGCGCCGAGGCGGCTACGCGAGAAGTAACGGTGACGGGGAATGTGTCGCTGGTGAATCCCAAGCCGTGATTTGAATGCTGTATCGCTGACGGCGCTTCGCGAGCAAGCTCGCTCCTACATCATCCATTGATCGCAACGCCCATGGACCTGTAGGAGCGAGCTTGCTCGCGATGCACCGGCACTGAGAACCTAGGTATGTAGATCCCCATAGACCGACAACACCCACACTATTTCAACAACGAACTCTGCAACACCTCTGACTCCCGCCCCAGCACACTCTCCGCCAACTGCACGAACTCCGCGGTACTCACGCTGTTCACCCGCATCAACGCGCGGGTCAGGTCATCCAGCGAGCGCTTGTTCTGGCTGTGCAAGCGTATCTCCCGGTCCAGCGCCTGCAACAGCAGCACCGCGCGGGAGATAGTCGCGCCGCTGATCTGTTCGCCACGCACGCTGGTGACCGCCTTGCCTTCCTTGTTCAGCCGCGCTTGCAGCGCCTGGTAGCGGTCATCGCTGATACCGCCAGCACGACGCAACAGTTCGATGGAGTAGTACTCGGCCAGACCCTCGGTGATCCAGTCGCTGCCCTCGCGGTCGCTGATCCGCGCGAACACCCGCACCAGCTCGCGCAACAGCGGGCTGCTGCCGTTTTCGCTGACCAGCGGCGTGGCGCTGTTGAGGAAGATCGAATTGTTCGCCGCCCGCGCCCCGCGCCACAGGTGCTCGCGCGCGCCGACCAGCAGCAGCTTCGGCGGCGTACGCGGGAACACCGCCTGGTACTGCGGCCAGACGAACGTCAGCAGGGTCAGCGCATCCATCCGCCGCAGCCCCTGGCCGAAAGGTCCGGCGACGCTGACCTCGGTGTCGCCCAGCCGGGTACGCCGGGCGCCGACGTTGCCGGCCAGCATCCAACCGGTGGGGCGGTCGAACAGCCGCGAGACGTTGTCGATGCGAAAACGCTGCTTGCCCACCCGCGGCCAGGCGGTTTCGATGCTTTTCCAGCCAGCGGGCAATTCCAGCGTCAGGCGCGCCACCAGTTCGGTGCCGTCCTGCTGGTCGAGGCGCGCGGGCGGCACCAGGTCATCACCGCGAAACAGCGCCCACTCCGACGACAGGCGGCTGTCATGGCTGCCGTTCTTCAAACGATGGTTGAGGTGCACCCGATAGCTCAGGCTGGCCTTGCCCGGTGCCGGGCGCCAGACGCCGCGCTGGTTGTCGGCCTGTTGCTGCCACGGGCCATCGGCCTTGAAATCGCTGTACAGGCCGTCCTTGCCCAGGTCGAAGTCGAGGCTGCGGACCTGCGCGCCGTCGGCGAGGGTCACGCGCACTTCGGCCTGCCCGGTCTGCGGCAGCAAGCGCACGTGGTAGTCCAGATCGACTTTTTTCGCCCAGGCGGCGTTGCTCGCCAGCAACAACACGACCCACGCCAGATGGTGACGCACAGACATCGCCCGACTCCTTGTTTTAATGCGATGACCGCGAAAGCAGGCTCTACAGCAAGCCTTAGCTGGCGCGGAAAATCAGATAGTCTTCCCAGTCATCCTCGTCCACGCTCTCCTCGCTGAGCATGCGTCCGGATTGTGATATGCGCTGCTTGTGCACCTGCTCGCGGTCGCCACACACCAGATGGTGCCAGCGCGGCAGGTCCTTGCCCTCGCTGACCAGGCGATAGCCGCAGGTCGGCGGCAGCCACTTGAACTGATCCGCCTTGCCCGGGGTGAGCTGGATGCAGTCCGGGACATGCGCGAAGCGGTTGGGGTAGTCGCTGCACTGGCAGGTCTTCAGGTCCAGCAGTTTGCAGGCGATCCGCGTGTAATAGACGCTGTTGTCGTCTTCGTCTTCGAGCTTTTGCAGGCAGCACAGGCCGCAGCCATCGCACAACGACTCCCACTCCAGACGATCGAGCTGCTCGAGGGTCTTGCGGGTCCAGAACGGTTCGGGCGTTGCCTGCATGTCGCGGTGATCCTGTTTCAAAATTCTTCTGCTCTATCGAGCGGCGCCAGTCTAGGACGAGTGCTTCGCCTTTGCCAGACCGCTTGTCAGGGTGTGTAGGACAGGCGTAGTTTTGCAAATCATTTCATACCCCCCTGTCAGGAACCCGCATGAGCGCCAATCCTCGCGTTGCCGAATACGCCATCAACGAACAGTTCATCCAGCGCTGGTCACCGCGGGCCTTCACCGCCGAGCCGATTGCCGAAGAAACCCTGCTGAGCTTCCTCGAAGCCGCACGCTGGGCGCCGTCGGCCTACAACTCGCAACCGTGGCGTTTCCTCTTCGCCCGTCGCGACACCGCGAACTGGGAGCGTTACCTGGGCCTGCTCAACGAGTTCAACCGTAGCTGGGCGCAGCACGCCTCGGCGCTGGTGATCGTGCTGTCCAAGACCACCTTCACCGCCCCCGGTGCCAGCGAAGAAACCCCGGCGCTGTGGCACACCTTCGACACCGGTTCCGCCTGGGGTCACCTGGCCCTGCAGGCCAGCCTGAGCGGCTGGCATACCCACGGCATGGCCGGTTTCGACCAGGAACTGACCCGCAAGGAACTGAAGATTCCTGACGAGTACGTGCTGCATGCGGTCATTGCCATCGGCAAGCTGGGCGACAAGGCGACCCTGGCCGAGTACCTGCAGGCCCGTGAAGTGCCGAGCCCGCGTCGTCCGCTGAGTGAGCTGGCGGCCGAGGGTGATTTTACGCTGTAAGGCATTAGCGCTTTATCGCTGCGGTTCGGAGCACCGAACCGCAGCGATGGCGATCTCAATACCCCCGCGCGAAATCCACTTCCCCGCGCAACGCCTCTCCCGCGCCATACGCCCCCAGGTTCTCCACGAACAACCGCGCCATCGCCACCGGCGAGGTCGGCGCCGAGCTGTGCCCGGTCAGCAGCAGGCCCAGGGCCGTCCAGAACGGATGATTGCGCGGCAGCGGCTCCTGGCGGCAGACATCGATTACCGCGCCGGCCAGATGGCCTTTGGTCAGTGCGTCGACCAGGTCACCATCGACCACCGCCATGCCACGACCGGCATTGATGAACAGCGCATCGGGGTTGAAGCGGGCGAACAGCGCAGCGTCATAGATATCGTGGGTGGCCGGCGTGTCCGGCAACAGGTTGACCACATAGTCCACCTCGCCCACCAGACGGCCGAGATCGTCCAGCCCCGCCACTTCGATAAACGGCGCCAACACACGCGGCTGGCTGGCGACGCCATAGAGGTGAACGCCGAACGGCACGAGGAACTCGCCAACCTGGCAACCGATGTCACCGGTGCCCACGATCAGCACCCGGCGCCCTTCCAGGCTGCGCCCGAGGCGGCCATCCCATTTGCGCTCGACCTGGCTCATCAGCCGGCTCAGCACTTCACGTTCGTGGCCGAGCATGTAGGTCAGCACGTATTCGGCCATGACCTGGCCGAAGATACCCACGGCGCGGGTCAGGCGGTATTCACGGGGCAGGCCATGGGCCAGCAACGGCGTGATTCCGGCCCAGGTCGACTGCACCCAGTCCGGGCGATGCCCCTGGCGCAACAAGGTCGCCAACAGGTCCGGCTGACCGAGCCAGACCGGGCAATCCGCGGCCAGACGCGACAGTTCGGCGGAATCGCCACTGGTGAGGATCTCGAGATCGGGCAGGGCCTCACGCAGCAGACGGGTGTAGAGGGCGTGATCCTGTTCGGCGATCAAAACGCGCATATCGATTACAACCTTGCAAAACGGCGGGATGGCCAGCGTACGGCGGCTGGCCACATGGAGACGAAAACGGGGACGGGATCAGACCGGATCGTTGCGGCGCAGCAGTTCTTCGGGCAGGTGCTCGATGTACTCGTCCTCGAGCGGCGGCATCTGCAGGTGGTAACCCTGCTGGTCGAGGTTTTCCAGGACCTTGGCGATGTCTTCGCGGGCCAGCTTGCGCTCCGGGCTCAACACCAGGTCAAAAGCCAGTTGCGGCGTGCCGAAGGCGGGCAGCAGCCCTTCGGGCACGCGCGCCAGGCCATCGGCCTTGAGCACGTAAAGGTACATTTCGTTCTTGCGCGGGCTTTTGTAGATCGAGCAGATACGTTTCACGAGACTTCTCCAGCAGTGGCCAGGCAGTCCAGCAGCGCCTGGCCCATCCGCTCGCGGCGCCAGCCACGCAGCGAATCAGGCAATTGGTAAGGACCGTCGGGGTAACCGCTCTTGAGCAGCGCCTCGAGGGTTTTCTTGCGCAGCATCAGCTCCGGGGCGATGCTCAGGCGCTCGGCTTCGGCCTGGCCGATGGCCCGCAGTTGTTTCAGCAGCGCCGAGGCTTCGATCGGCAGCGGCTCGGGCACGGCCGGCGGCCACTCGGACGGCGGCAGGCTGCCGGTGCGCTTGATCAGGTCAAGGAGGAACTCGCCGTCCTGGCGCAGGGTGCGCGGGTGCATGTCTTCGATACGGGCCAGCGCCGCCAGGTTGTCCGGCTGGGTCCGGGCCATCGGCCACAGCGCGTGCTCACGCACCACGCGGTTACGCGGCAAATCACGCGCCCGGGCCTCGCGCTCGCGCCAGGCACACAGTTCGCGCAGCACCGCCAACTGGGCGCGGGACAGTTTCCAGGCCAGCTTGGCGTCGCGGTACAGCTCAAAGGGATCGACATCGCGGCGCAGTTGCAGCACCAGTTCGGCGCCGTCGTCCAGCACCCAAGCGTTCTTGTCGTCGCTCAGTTGCGGACGCAGGCGCACGTACAGCTCGGCCAGGTGCACGGCGTCTTCCGCGGCGTAGCTGATCTGGGTTTCGGAGAGTGGGCGTTGCAGCCAGTCGGAGCGGGTCTCGCCCTTGGGCAGTTCGATGCCCAGCACTTCCTGAACCAGCCGCGAGTACCCCATGGAGAAGCCGAGGTTGAGGTAACCGGCGGCCAGTTGGGTGTCGAACAGCGGCGCCGGCAGGCTGCCGGTCAGGCGCAGGAGGACTTCGAGGTCTTCGCTGCAGGCGTGCAGCACCTTGGTGACGGCGGGATCTTCGAGCAGTTCGGCCAGCGGCTGCCAGTCGTTGACCCGCAGCGGGTCGATCAGAAAGGCGCGTTGCCCATCGCCGACCTGGATCAAACCGGCTTTGGGATAGAAGGTGTCGACCCGCATGAACTCGGTGTCGAGTGCCACGAAGGGCAGTTGACGCCACTGCTGGCAATGCTCCGCCAGGCTGCGGTCGTCAGAAATCCAGTGAATATCGATGGCCACAAGGCTCTCCCACGAACAATGGCGCGCAGTATATACGGCACAGGCCACTGCCGGGAAACCGCCCGACAGCCCTCTCCCTATGGTTTGTAAGAGAAGCAGACGAAGCGGCTTTTTGCATCCGACTCAGGAGGTAGTCCCTTTCGGCCGGCAACCGGCGAACAGGTCCAGTTGCGGGTTGTACAGGGCGGTTTTCACCTGCAACAGGCCGAGCATGGAGTGGAACAGGTTGTCCTGGCTCAGCGGTTGGTCACGCTCCTGTTTCAGGCAGTCGACATCCACGCCGAAGCTGCTGCGGTAGTTGTCGGAGAACCAGGCCAGCATTGGCACATGTTTCTGTTGCTCCGGCGCCACCATGTAGGGCGTGCCGTGCAGGAACAGGTTGTACTCGCCCAGCGACTCGCCGTGGTCGGACAGGTAGAGCATCGCCGTGTCCACCTTGTCCTGCTTGCTGCGCAGCAGGTCGATCAGCGAGGCCAGCACGTGGTCGGTATAGGCCAGGGTGTTGTCGTAGCCGTTGATGATGCTCTGCCGGTCGCACTGGTTCAGCGCGTTGCTGTGGCAGACCGGGGTGAAGCGCTCGAACTGCGCCGGGTAGCGCTTGTAGTAATCCGGGCCATGGCTGCCCATCTGGTGCAGGACCAGCACGGTGTCTTCCTTCAGGTCGTCGATGCGCGCGGCCAGGTCCTTGAGGAGGATTTCGTCATGGCATTCGCTGTCGGCGCACAGGCCCGGCTCCTTGAGGTTGCTGACATCCTCGAAGTGCACCCGGTCACAGGTGCCCTTGCAACCGGACTGGTTGTCCCGCCAGTACACCGCCAGGCCGGCGCGCTGGAGCATGTCGAGCAAGCCCTCCTGGTTTTTCGCGGTCGTGGCGTCGTAGGTCTTGCGGGTCATGCCGGAGAACATGCAGGGCACCGACACCGCTGTCTCGGTCCCGCAGGACGTGACATTGCTGAACGCCACCAGGCCCTGCTCTTTCGCCAACTGTGGCGTGGTGTCGCGGCTGTAGCCGAGCAGGCCGAAGTTTTCCGCCCGGGCACTCTCGCCCACCACCAGCACGGTCAGCGACTTGCGTGGATGGCCAGCCCAGGCCGGCGACAGCGTGGCATCTTCGCCGATCGTGCGGAACGACTGGGTCGCCCCGCCGACTTTTTCCCGCACATAGTTCACCGAGGCGCCGATGTAGTTGCTCGGCACGACCATCAGGCGCAGTTCATGGTGATTGCGAAACAGCGAGGCCAGGCCCTGATAGTTGAGCATCGCCACCACCGCGAGGATCAACAGGCTGGCCAGGCCAACCCATAACTTGCGCAACAACTCGCGAGGCAGACTGCGGAAGTTGACGGGTGTCCTGAGCAAAATAAAGGTCGGCACCACGCCCAATAAAACAATATAAACAAGCAACTTCAGCGAGAGCAGATCGCGCACTTCCGTCACGTTGGTTTCCACGGTATTGCGCAACATGCCGATATCGATCAGCACGCCGTATTGATTCATGAAGTACGCCACCCCGGCGCTGACAATAAACAGCAGCGCCAATAGTGGTTTGAGGGTTTTGCGAAACGTCAGCACGGTCAGTACGAAGTTGAAGGCGCACAGCAACAACACGCCGAACGCCAGCCGCAGCAGCAGCCCGTGAGTGTCGCCCTGGAGCACCGTGGAAACGTGCGTCCACAGGACCGAGTTGAAACCGAGCAACAGATAGACACTGGCAAACAGCGTCACCCACTCGGGACGCAACGACTTTATTTTCAACATGACGTTTCGCTTATGTAGAGTTCCCCGCCGAGACCGTTGCGGCCCCGCCTTTTACCGGGCGAACTTTAAGCAGCCATTCATCAATTTTCCGTGAAAAAAGCGCGAACAAACAATGTTCTGGATGAAGCTTTGTTAATCCTCGCCGTGCGTTCAGCCGCGGTTCAGAAACAGCGGCTGTTTTTTAGCTGGCGTCAGGCAGGCAAACGCACTTTGGAATAAGAATCGCGGTCGATATCGAGAATTTCCACGCACAACTGAATATCCACACCCGCCTGGGCCGGAACCACATCCTTCAGCGCCTCCAGCAGGCTGGCGGAGAGTTGCCGTTTGATTTCCGGAGAGCGGCCGCTCAACAACGCCAGCTTCACATGAACAAACGCCCGCTCCAGCGGAGCGATGCCGACCCGGAACACCTCATGGGCCACGGCCCGGCTCTTGATATCCAGCTCGTCGCTGAACTGGCCGCTGGCGACCAGCGCACTGTTCAGGCGCAACAGCGCTTTATCGGTGTCGAGGGTGCGCAGGTTAGCGCTGTACTCCAGATGCAGTTGGGGCATTTCGGTTTCCTGAGGCGGGACAAAGAGCCACAGCCTACTCCAGCTACCCATCCCGACAAAGGCAACTATCCTGAAGATTCACGCCCTCAACCTCAGGAGAACCGTAACCATGCCGGTTAAGCACGATTTACTCGCAGACCTGCAACTGACCCGGGAAGCATTCGAGGACCACAAGAAAAAAGACCCGCACCTGGGCAGCCTGCACCAACACTACCTGAACAAGGACAGCGAAGTGGTCGAGGCCGAACGGGACGGCAGCCCGGATGACAAGGTCACCAAATTGCGCAAAGAGCGCCTGCTGATCAAAGACCAGATCGTCGCCCACCTGAAACCCTGAACCCGCCCCCGGCGCTGACGCAGGCGAGTTCCTCCCCGCGTCAGCGCGACGCCAGACGCAAGGCTTCCAGCGCCTCATAAGACGGTCGCGTCCAGAACTCGATCCGTTCCCGCAATACGTCCGATGCCTCGTCGCGCTTGCGCTGGCTGTCCGGCACGAACGCTTCCGACGGCTGCTTGGCGTGCAGCCCGGCCGCCCGCAGGGCGAGCTGCGCGTCCTCACGGCCAAGACCGAAAAAGCCCGCCAGATGCTCGCCCATGCTTCCCGGCAATTCGGTGTAGTTGACCAGCAGGTTGCCCTCGGCGCGGCTGTGTTCCAGGCCCGCCGCAAGCATCAGGCCGAGGCGCCGGGCGATCTCGTCTTCACGCCCGCCCATGCCCTGGTCACCATCGAGCCACGCCGAACCGAGCATGCCAGGAATCATCTGCATCCCGCCCCGACGCATATGGGAAACGGCGATCTCCAGCGGCTCACGGTACAGGTACAGCCACGGCACCTCGGGGAAGCACTCACGCAACAAGTGCCGCTCACGGATGTTCCAGGCATCGAGCTTGATCACCAACGCCCGCTCCTGCCCGCCGCGGATCTGGCCATAGGCCGAGAGCAGGCCGCGAATCGCCGCCAGGCGTGTTTCATGGGGCAGTTCCGCACGCAGCAGGATGTCCAGCGCGGGCGGCTCAGACACCACCACGTGAGTTTCCAGTTGCGCGAGCATCTGGCCGATCAGGGTCGAGCCACACCGCGACGCGTGATAGACGAACGCGCTCGGCGCCACGCCCGGACACTCCGCCTGCCATTGGCTCAACGCGGCAAGGGACGTCTGCCGGCGGAACGCCTGGTTGAACGGCAGGGACAAGGCATCGTCCACCGAGTCGCGAAAAAACGGCTGGTCCAGCCGCTGCTGGCCAAACCAGCACCAGTCCACGCGCCATTCCGGCCCGTCCTGCCAGACGCTGATCGGCAACCAGCCCTGCAAATTCAGACTTTCCATTGATCACTCCAGCGAGCACGTCCTACGCGCATGGCCGACCGCACCTGGTCACGGCCAAAGATGAAGCCCTGTTCGCTCGCCAGCGCGAGCGTCCGTTCGACGAAGGCGTCCTTGTCGCGCAGCGCCTGCAAGGTCGCGCTCGCCTGCGGGTGTTGCTCCAGCCAGCGGGCGAAGTCGGCGAACGCCTGGGCGAAGCGCCCCACCCCGGCCGCGGGGGTGGTGGCCAGCCCGCTGTCGATCGCCGCGTCGAGCCAGGGCCCGGGACGACAATCGATGACCAAGTGGATACGTGGGCTGCTGTCGTGGTTCTGCACGCTGTGGGGACGGTCGAGATCGAGAAACCAGCACTCGCCCGCCTGCATCGGCACCCGCCGGCCTTCGAGCATGAAATCCACCTGGGCGGGGGTCAGCAGCGGCACGTGAAGGCGCATGTCGGCGTCCGGGCCGCCGAGGTCATAGTCGCGGTGCTCGTGAATATGCCCGCCCGGCCCCAGGCGCATCAGCCGGGCATTGCGGATGTCCACCGACAACCCGCGCAGGCCTTGCTGCCAGCGTGGGTCGCGCACCCAGGGCTGGCGCTCGATCGCGGGGCCGTCGCCGTGGGTCAGTTCACCCGTGGCATCCGCCGGGGAGATCAGCGCAATGCCGCTCCAGTCGCCCTCGAAATAGCGTTGATTGAAATGCCCTTGCCACAGTTGCTCATCGAGATCCGCCAGCGCCGCCAGCAAAGGCGCCAGGTCGATCGGCACCGGCAAACGTGAGAACGCGGGGCGGCGCGCGGCGCCATCCCGGGAAAACCTGGAATCCATACCCTGGCCCCTCTACCCGACTCCCATTGGAATGCGGCCCAGTCTAGGGCCGGCGCATCGGCCGTCAAGCAAAATGCCATCACCTGTCGCGGCGACAGCTTCGTTGATCCGCGCCTGTCAGGCCTGGCGGAAAATCAGATACTCTCGGCAACCGCTGTCGTGGTCATGAACCCGCGCTCGCTGCCGACACAGTGATTATTGCCTTCCCGTGAAAGCAGCCACGGGGTCCAGGCCCTTGAACACCACGCCCAAATTCGAAGCGATGACTATGCACCCTATTTACCTGAACCTCGGTTGCGCCGATCACCCACGCCAGGGCTTCTTCAATATCGACCTGGACGCACCGGGCGCGGACCTGCACCTCGAACAGGGCAAGGCCCTGCCTTGGGAGCGCGGCACGGTTCCGGGTATCTACAGTGCCCATCTGCTCGAACGCCTCGGCCGCAACCAGGGCATTCGCCTGCTGCATGAGTGCCGCCGGGTGCTGCAACCGGGCGGGGTGATCCGCCTGGTCACCACCGACCTCAAGGCCCTGATCGACGATTACCTCAGCGACCGCCCCGATCCCTCGGCACCGGGCATCGGCCGCGGCGAACGCCTCAACAACGCCTTGCGCCAGCAGGCCTGGACCTACGACGAAGCGGAGCTGACGCGGATCTGCAAGATGGTCGGCCTGGAGCCGCTGACGGTTACCGCGCCAGGCGCGAGCAGCGACCCGGCCCTTAGCGGCCTGGAGTCCACCGCGCCAGGGCAACTGGTGCTGGAGTTCCGCAAGCCACTGCGCCAGTTGGCCGCGGACGCCGAGCCACTGGTCAGCATCGTCATGCCGACCTACAAGACCCAACACCTGCACCAGGCCCTGGAAAGCGCGCTGAATCAAACCTACCGCAACCTGGAAATCCTCGTCTGCGACGACTGCCCCACCGATGCCATCGAAACCATCACCGCCGAGTACGGCAAGTTCGACCCGCGCATCCGCTACGTGCGCAACCCGGACGCCGGCAAGGACATCGGCCGCCTCAACCATGTGCTCTGCATGAACGAGGCCCGCGGCGAGTTCATCAAGTTCCTCAACGACGATGACCTGCTCGACCCCGAATGCGTGGAGCGGATGATCAAGAGCTTCAGTGACTACCCGGATATCACCCTGGTGACCTCCAAGCGCCAGCGCATCGATGAGTACGACGCACCGCTGCCGGATATCGCCGCGACCCAGGCGCCGGTGGCCGCTGACTCGATGATCGAAGGGCTGTCGCTGGGCACCGCGCTGATGCTGTCGCAGATCAACTTCGTCGGCGAGCCGAGCACGGTGATGTTCAGGCGCGATGACATGATCGAGGTCACCCCGGACTTCATGTCGGTGGACGAGCAGCCCATCGCCTGGGCCTCGGACGTGGCGATCTTCCTCAACCTCGCGTTGAAGGGCAACACGGTGTACCTGACCCAGCCCTTGAGCAGCTTCCGCATTCACGGCGAGCAGTGCCAGGTGTTGTACGGCGCCGCGGCTCAGGGCGAATCGCGGCGGTGCTGGGAAATCATGCGCAGCTTCTGGGCCCGCCATGAATTCGACAAAGCGCTCTGAACATCCCGGGCCATGCACGGCTCTGACGAAAGACAGGTCGACCGGCACACGCCGGCAACCACGGAAAACCATCATGACGATGCGCAGCCTATGAGCGACAGGGAACCGATTTTCGTGACCCAGCCCGCGCTTCCCGACCTGGAAGCCTTCATTCCCTACCTGCGGGAGATCTGGGACCGGCGCATGCTGACCAACGGCGGCCCGGTGCACCAGCGCCTCGAAGCCGCCCTGTGCGAGTACCTCGGTGTCGAGCACCTCTCGTTGTTCTGCAACGGCACTCAGGCACTGATTACCGCGGTGCAGGCGGCGGGGCTCAGCGGCGAAGTGATCACCACGCCCTACTCCTTCGTCGCCACGGCGCACTCCCTGCTGTGGAACAACCTCAAGCCGGTGTTCGTCGATATCGACCCCGACACGCTCAACCTCGACCCGGCGCGGATCGAGGCCGCGATTACCGACAAGACCACGGCGATCATGCCGGTGCACTGCTACGGCCATCCGTGCGACAGCGGAGCGATTCGCCAGATCGCCGAGCGCCACGGCCTCAAGGTGATCTACGACGCCGCCCACGCCTTCGGTGTTCGCGACGATGCCGGCAGCCTGCTGCGGCACGGCGACCTGTCGGTGCTGAGTTTCCACGCCACCAAGGTCTTCAGCACCTTCGAAGGCGGCGCCATCGTCTGCCCCGACGAGGCGACCAAACGTTATATCGACCAGTTGAAGAACTTCGGACTGTCCCGCGACGGCAGCACGGTGGAACACATCGGCAGCAACGGCAAGATGAGCGAAATCCACGCGGCCTTCGGCCTGCTGCAACTGGAGCATCTGCACGCGGCGCTGGACAAGCGCCGGCAGATCGACCAGCGCTACCGCAATGGCCTCGCCGGTGTCCCGGGCATCCGCTGCATCGACGGGGTCGGCGAACACACCGGCAACCAGGCCTATTTCCCGATCCTGGTGGAACCGGCCTATCCGCTGGCGCGGGACGCCCTGTTCGAACACCTCGCCGCCCACAACATCCATGGCCGACGTTACTTCCAGCCGCTGATCAGCAGCCTGCCGATGTACTGCGACGCACCTTCGGCCAGCCCCGCCAACCTGCCAGTGGCCAACCGGGTGGTGGAACAGGTGATCTGCCTGCCGATCTATCCGAACCTGGAACACGAAACGGTGGACTTCATCGTCAGCCTTATCGCCGGAGCCGCTGCATGACCGCACTGGCGATCATGCAGCCGTACCTGTTTCCCTACATCGGCTACTGGCAACTCCTGCACGCGTCGGACTGCTTCGTGGTCTACGACGACGTGAACTACATCAACCGTGGCTGGATCAACCGCAACCGGATCCTCATCAACGACGAGCCGGGCCTGATCACCCTGCCGCTGCTGCAGGCCTCGCAGAACCGCAAGATCCGCGACATCGAAATCGCACCCGCCGGGCAATGGCAACGGCGCCTGCTGCGCAGCATCGAAATGGCCTACCGCAAGGCGCCCTGTTTCGACGAGGTGTTTCCGCTGATCGAGCAGATCCTCAGCCACGAGGACAGCAACCTGGCCGGATTCCTTACCCACCAGTTGCGCACCCTCGCCGGCTTCATGGGCCTGGAAACGCGGATCGTGTCCAGTAGCCAGATCTACCAAAACAGCCAGTTGGCGGCGCAGGCGCGGATCCTCGATATCTGTCGCCAGGAGCAGGCCACGACCTATATCAACGCACAGGGCGGGCGCGCATTGTATGACCCGGCGGCGTTCACCGAAGCGGGCATCGACCTGCGCTTCATCGCCATGCGCGCGCGGCCCTACCGGCAGCGCGGCGAAGGCTTCACGCCGTACCTGTCGATCATCGATGCGTTGATGGAAGTCGGACCGGAAGGCATCAGGCCGCACCTGGCGGCCTTCGATTACCTCTGAGGTTCAGGCCAAAGACGCTCGCGCTCGAGCGCCACGATGGAGTTCCTGGTCGTCCTTACTTGATGGTGACAATACATTTGGAGGGGTACAGCTCACACTTCTCCAGGATGTACTCGCTCGGCTGAAAGACTTCCTTGAAGGCAAGGGCCTCGCCAGGCGACTCCGGCCAGGTCAGCTCATCCATCAGCAATACGCTACCCGACACAAGATGCGGCTTGACCGCCGTCAGGGCGGCCAGGGTCGGTTCGTACAGACCCAAGTCAAAGTAGGCGAAGGCAACGATAGCCGAGGCATTGGTCCTGAAGTATTCCGGCGCGGTCCGGCACACGTCACCCTCTATCAGCGAGTGCACGCCACGCTTGTGACCGAGCACGTTATTACCTTCGTGGACCTGCAGCAGTTCGTTGAGATAGTCCTTGTAGCCAGCCTTGGTCGAATAAGAGTTTTCCACCCATACACCGCTCTCCTTGCGGTCTTTCTCCCCCGGCGCGGAATAGCCTTCAAACGTGTCGAAGCCGACGATCTGCCGCTGCTTGTTGAACGGTTCATACATCGCCCGAAGGTTTTCCAGCAGCACCAGATTCTGGCCGTACCAGGTACCGAACTCGCAGATCATCCCGGGGATGTGCTTGAAGCGCTTGTACAGGTCGCTGAGGACGATGAACTTCACCAACACCGAACTGCGGGTATACAAACCGATATTGAACAGCAGGTCATCATCGGACAGCGGACTGTTGAGGAACAGGTCGCGTAACTTGTCGCGGAAGGCGTATTGCAGGTCCGACGCGGTGGACTCGAGCTTGTAGACGTCGTCCTGGATATTCGAATTACTCATCATCACTCCACAGCGCCAGGCCAAAGCCGCTGGTGCCGAAACGGTTGCCGTTGTACAGCATGTATTTGGTGCCTCCGGTCTCGAAGATGAACGGGTAGCAGGTCATCAACGAGTCCCAGCCTTCTTCCGATGGCAGGATGCCGTCATCGTCGAAGCGGGTCCAGCTCTTGCCGTCGACGGACTCGGCGTAGCGGATGCGGTAGGAGCCGGCGCCGTTGCGGAAGTCCTCCGACGCCCGCGAGCAGTACCACATCTTGAACAGGCCGTTTTCCTTGATCACGCAGGGGCGGGAGAAGGCTTCGGTGGGGAAGCGCGACTCCAGGCATGGCTCGGGCAAACGGGTGTATTCGTAGCCGTCCTTCGACTCGGCGTACTTGATCACGTACAGCGGCTCATACTTGCCGTTGACCTCCAGCCAGCGGGTGCCGGAGACGTACCACATCTTCCACAGCCCCTCGTCGTACAGCACGGTGGGCGTCACGGCCAGGTAAGGCTCGGTGGCGGTACGGTCCATGATCGGCCCTTCGAACAGTTTCTCGAAGTGCAGCCCGTCGTCATCGGAGACCGCAACGCCCATGGCATTGTGGTACGGCACCGTCAGACGCTGGTTCCAGCCGCTGTAGTACAGGTAGGTACGACCGTCCTTCTTCACCGCGTAGCTGGGCATCACCCCTTCGTCGTCGAAGGTGCCGGGCAGGCCGAAACCGAGGCACGGCTCGCGGTGGCGGGCGACGACCTTGCGCGGGTCCTGCTTGTCCAGGTCGACCGCGTAACACAGGCTTTTCCCCGCGGCATTGCGGGTGGAAATGAACACCCGTATGACATCGTCCAGCACCAGTGCCGTCGGCACCTGGGCATGGGAGCCGACCCAGTCGATATCGGGGTCGAAGGTTCTACCGAGTTTTTTCCAGGCCATGTTCTAAAAATCCAGTTCCTGACTGCTTTTGACCGCCCGTGCGGGCGCGCCGATATACAACTGCCAGGGTTGCGTGTCTTTGGAAATCAATGCGCCCATGGCGACACAGGTGCCTTCGCCGATGGTGCAATTGTTGGTGATGGTTGCGTTGACCCCGAACCATGAATAGGCGTTGACCAGACAGTGCCCGGAGAGGACCACATGGGAGGCGAAGAACACATGGTCCTTGATCTCGCCATGATGACCAATGTGGTTGCCACTCCACATCACCACGTTGTTGCCGATCGTCGTGAACGGCTGCAGGGTGTTGTCTTCGAGGATGAAGCAGTTCTCGCCGATGACATTGTCATTGACCGTGGCATTCGGGCTGACATACGAAATGAAGTCATAGCCCTTGTCCTTGCCCTGGATATAGACCGACTCGCGCAGACGGTTCATCTTGCGTCCGGTCATGGGGGCGAAGAGCTTGTATTCGGTACTCGGGAAATAGTCTTGGAGGGATTCGAACGGCACTACTGGCAGCCCTTCGAATAACTTCGACTCCGGGATATAACGCTCATTCACGGTGAACGCGACGACTTCCACCGTGGGGTCTTTTTTCAGGTAGTAATGCGCCAGTTGCGCGGTATCCAGAACCCCGAAAATCACAACTTTCTGCATCGTGGTCTCCAAGGTCTTCAAAAATGAGTCAGGTCAAAAGGGCCTGTGTAACGGGCTGTGTATACTGCGCCCACCTTAACATTGTCACTGGTGTAACGAGATAGGACTCCGGGCAGATGGGCAAGATTCTTGATCAAGGTCAAATCCGCTTTTACAAGGAAAACGGCTATCTGGTGGCGGAGGATATTTTCGACCCGCGGCACCTCGATGAAACGCTGGAGCACTTCAGCCTTTCGTTCGCCCAACAACTGGAGCGCCTGTCGCTGCCCGTCGCAAGCGGGCCGACCCTGGACGCACTGCACCAGAACATGGCCGCTCTGCTGAGCGCCAACACTGCGCTGTACCTCGCCACCCTGCGCATGTGCTCGAAACTTTATGGTGTCTATCGCCTGATGGCCGCCGAGCGCCTGCGCGATGCCACCGCCGACCTGGGCATCAGCACCCCGCTGTTCCAGACCACCCCGGTGCTGCACCTGATGTCGAAACGGCTGGTTATCCCCGGCGGCTACCAGGGCTTCGATGCCCATCAGGACTGGACCTCGGTACAAGGCAGCCTGGACACCATCACTACCTGGATTCCGTTCATGGATATCGACGCCAGGCTGTTCACCATGGAAGTGGTCCCGAAAAGTCATGTGCAGGGGCTGCTCAGCGGCGCGCAGGAACAACATGTGCTGCGGGTCGACGACCGGCATTTCAACGACGAAGACTTCATACCTGTCTGTGTCGGCAAGGGCGGCGTGTGCTTGATGTCGAATTTCACCATTCATCGCTCTTCGCGCGAAGGCGACGAGCGTATCCGGATTTCCATCAGCGGCCGTTACGAAAACGCCAGCGAGCGGACGTTCATCGAACGCGAGTATCCATTCACTCAGCACAAGTCGATGCAGCGTGGTTTCATTACTGAGGACTTCCCGAGCGTCGAGCAAGTGCGCGACACCTACTCCACCGAGAACACCTGATGGACAACAGCAATCCCTTCCCAGGCCTGATCGCCTATTTCGCCGCCAAGCGGACGATGTTCCAACGGGAAAAACACAGCATCACCCGCCTCGCCCTCGGATCCTCCCACGGCGACTTCGCGTTCGATCCTGCGTATTGCCCCGGCGCGTTCAACCTGTGCAGCCGCTCCCAGGATTTTCGCCACTCCCTGGCGCTTTACCAATACGCCGCCAGCCAGGCACCAAACCTGAATACGCTGATCGTTTTCTATTCTCTGTTTTCGCCCGGTAACGTGCTGGAACAATCACCCAGCGAAAAGACTCTCGCACCGCTGATGAACGAAGTGTTCCGGCTTGGGCAACGCTATGACGATGCGCAACTGATGGAGATTGCTGCCCAACTGGAAGGCAGGTTGGAGGCAATCGACGACACACTCGGCGGGAAGTCCGGTTTTTTGCCGCAACACCAGAAAGGCTTCATGCCAGCAGACTACAGCGTGCAACAGCGGGTCGAGGATCACCTGCGGCTCAACCGCAAGGAAGATGGCAATCAGTACCTGGCTCAGTTGCTGATGCTGGCCGCCGAACGCGGTCACCGGGTGCTCCTGGTGATTCCACCGATGCACCGCGATTACCAGGCCGTCGCCGGCCCGGACTCGCCCCATCTGTTCCGCGGCGCGTTCGAATTGCAGCAGCTGATGGACTGCCTGCGCCCCGGCTTCAACATGAACATCCTCGACTGCTACGCCGACGCTGACTTCGTCGACGAACACTTTGGCGACTACGACCATCTGCTACCTGAGGGCGATGGTGCCCCGCTCCTGTCGACGAAGATCACCGAAGCCCTTGCAGCGTCCTGATCGACGTACGGTATACCGGGTATGGCTGGACAAGTCGCCGGCCTGCCAATACCGCCAACTTAGGCAGGCCCAACCGTAGGCGGTGCAATACACGGGAGTGGAGTCGGGGGAGATTCGCCGGACAGTGCGCGAGCACTAAGTGATTTTTGACTGATGCCGGGCGGGTATGCACCATGGAATGGCGCAATGTGGACTGAAGCCTCCAGTCATGTGCAGAGCATGTTTACTTGTCTGCACATGAACGGTTTCCCCGGCTACTTGTTAGTTGACCGTTTGAATCTGTATTACTGCCGTTCCTGTGTTATTGGAGCAACCGTCGTCGCCAACATAGGCCGCGAGTTCCATGGTGGCTTGAGTCATGTCGACCACAGTCGGTTTGGCTGTGACCACCGTGCCCCACCGAGCGCTCCCCCAGCCGCCCTGCAAGAATACCGTGTCGATCAGACAGCCCGCCGACAGATCGCCGTTTGAACAACTCATGTCATTCGATATCAGCGAAAAAACATAGCGGCCCGGCGCAAGTGGAATTCTTACCGCCGCACCGCCTGCTGTCGGTCCAAATGGACTGGAAATACAATTGCTATTGGCGTTGATCGTGACAGAGGTCGCAGCAACACACGCCAAAGGAGCGGCGAAGACGAGAGCTGCAGTGAGAAGCTTTGCGTACATTAATTACATCCTTTCAAAAAATGTAGGTGATGGGTAATTCCATCAAGCGGAACATCATGATTCCGGCGTTGACCAGCAACTGGCTGACTTGTCGGTGAGTAACCCTCATCAGCACAGGAGCTGCGCTAATTTATCGCAGCGGACAGGGGAATGAAAAGCAAGGTTTCGGTGAACCGGCGTTTTTCAACGAGGTCTTCCCGCACTCAGTCAGGCTCCAACTTTGCGCTCGCGCAGGGTCAGCCAGGTCGTCGCGCCGACGATTACCGCGATGCCCAGCAGCTCATTGCCAGCCGGAACATCGGCCCAGACCAGGAATCCGATCAGGCTGGCAAAGACCAGGGTCGAGTACTCGAAGGGTGCTATCAGTGTGGCGGGCGCATTCTGGTAGGCGAACGTCAGCAGAATCTGCGCCGCGCCGCCCAGCAACCCGATCGCCACCAGCACCGGCAACTCCTCCAGGGAAGGCACGACGCTGTCGAACCATAGCGACAACGCCCCCGCTACAGCCCCGAACACCGTGAAGTAAAACGCCACCGCACTGCCCTTTTCTTCACCGGACATGGTGCGGATGGAAAGCAGGGCGGCGGCCGTGGCCACAGCGCCCGCCAGAGCGACCAGCACACCCGGCTCGACACTGCCCGCGCCCGGCAGCACGATGAGATAGACACCGAGAAAACCGCACAGCAAAGACAGCCATCTGCCACGGCTGACCGACTCGCCGAGAAACAACATTGCAAACAGGCCGATGAACAGAGGCGCCGTGTACGTCAGCGCGGTGGCCGTGGCCAATGGCAACAAACCCACTGCGGCGAAACAAAGCACCTGCGAAGCGGTGCCGAAGGTACAGCGGCGCAAATGTGCCCCGACATTGCGGGTACGCAGAGCCCCCCACTCCCCGAGCAAGTGGATCAACAGGAGGATAGGGATCAAGGCGAACAGATTACGTACGAACAGGATCTGTCCCACCGGATAATCCTGTCCCAGGCCCTTGATCAAGCCGTACATCCCGGCAATCAACAGCGCTGAAACCAGCTTGCAGATAATCGCGCGCCTGACCGCACTCATAGCGCTGCGCTTTCCGCTCCGACACTGGCGAGAATGTCGTCCCGCGAGACGTTCTCCAGGCCAAGAGCGCGAAGATTACGGCCTTGGGCCAGGTAATCGGTGTTGTTGACCGCGGAGGCCAGCCGAATGATCGAGCCAATCATCGAACAGTCCACCCCAATCTGCTGACCCAACTCGAACCAGGGCACCAGCACATAGGGAACATCCTGGGAAACGAAGCGATGACGCATATGGTCCGGCGCCATGTGCAAGGCATTGTGCTCAGGCGAATTACTGGCGAACTCGTTGAAACTGGTGAATGAACGGCCATAAAAACCATTGAGAATGTCCACCACTGAGCGGGTGTGCAGACCAAAACCACGTGCGATACCTTGCCGCTCCTGATCGAGTTGTTCGGCCACCTTGCCGACCGAGGCCGATATACCTTCCCGGTAGAAGTAGAAGTTTCCGCCAGAAGTTTCGATCCAGCCCGCGTTCATTAACGCCGGTACCGGATGAATGACACCGGTAACGCAGGAGAGCCCGATTTCCAGCACATTGTCCCGCCAGTCCAGTGGCATCGGAAATAACGCCTCGATATCGCGCCGGACAGTTGCATCAAGCGCCACCGGCAGGGAAGCGACGGGAAGAAGCTTCTTTATTCCCGTAATACGCACATGGCCGCCATCAAAGCGCGAGGCATAGGGAGATGTACTGGTTTCAATGATTGCCCTGGCATTCAGTTTGCCTCGTGCGACGAGACTAAAGAAGTTGCCGGTAATACAAATGACAACATGCCGGCTCAAATCGAATTCAGCCAATTCATCGATGATGGTCATATGGCCATAAGCAGGAACAGTAACAACAAGATAGCGGGAGAACGCCAGGGCCTCGGCCATGGACGTGCTCAACCGCGGCTGAACACGACTATCGGGCGCCAAGGACGAGGTCAATCCACCTGCGGCCTCGATACTATCGAGATTGCCACTGTGTTGTGGATGCGCATATAACAGCGTATCAATATCGCGATGGGAGAGATCTGCGACAAAGGCACAGCCACAGTGTCCTGCGCCGAGAATGGAAACAGCAGTCATGTCATTATTCCTCTGGAAATGGATTCGGCGGCCATTAGGTTCTTTTGCACACAAAAGAACAATCAACCAATGGTAATCCGATATTTCCGAATCAATAAGAAACCAGAATAACAACCCGCGACACGTAAGTTATTTAACCCACTAAAAAACATTCGACAGGACCTTCCAGACTCCAAGTATCGCCACCATTACGTGAGCATTACATTACTGTTATGGCGGAGTTCGGATAGCGACAATTCCGCCAAGAAGGAAATCACGATTTGACGACCTGAGGGGCTCCCCTCGGCCCCTTGTCCAGCGGCGAATTTTTAGGCACCTGGGTTGTGTAAAAAACGTCGCCGAGAGGCGATCAGCCAAGGTGAAAACAGGCGAGGAACAGCCTGGGGGTCGCTCGACGTTTGATGGGTGTAAATGAGCACTCTGACCAGCGTCACGCAGAAATCTGTTTTCAATTCAGCATGGGTGAGTTCGGATGCATTTCATACAGTGCTTAACATTTGAAGGCGCTCAACCCATTCAGATTGCTTCGCGTCTGCCTCTGCAAGGTGAAGCCTTCGCATAGCCTCCATATTCAGAGTGGGGCGACTCACCTGCCCCGACCGCCCCCCCCCGCCAACAATCTCTTCACTCAAGGTTCTCTAATTCGTCTTATCGCTGTCTTAGCTTTTCGTTCTGTCCGCGCGATGATGAGGGGCCTCAGCCCATAATTCATTAATTGCCATGGACCCAGGCCAGCACAGCTAAATCCGAATCAAGTCTGCATAACCGTTTATGCGGTGTCTGGCAGCTAACGACCTCAGATGCCACTCGCAGGAAAAGCACTCATGACCGGATATCCCTCGGCTGTAATCCGGGGGCACGACGCCCCCTCCAAACTTCCACTCGTTCGAAAAGGAGCCTGGAATACATTTTTTTTGAGCAAAAGTTCAATCCTTAAGTCGCCTATCAGATTGACGGCCCCTTCTCTCGACTATAAAGTTCGCGGTCCTCGACCTAAAATGCGGAATTTGTCGTGATCCTGATCCCTGCTTACGAACCGGATGGAACCCTAGTCAAGCTAGTGGATGAACTGTTGGAGATGATGCGCAGCACCAATCAGAACGTGCCCCTGCTCGTCATCAACGATGGTTCTCGTCGTGAAGTCGCACTTCAAGTGTTTGCCGATCTGGAGGCACGCGGCATCGAAGTTGTGACGCATCCTGTAAACAAGGGTAAGGGTGGCGCGCTGAAAACCGGCATCGCTATCGCACGTGATCGGGGAATGCCTTATGTGCTGACGGCCGACGCCGACGGCCAGCACCTCCCCGTAGACATCCTGCGGGTCATGGCGGCCGGTGTCGAAACCGGCAATTCGGTAATCCTCGGTCGCCGAGTATTTGACGAGTCCACACCGCTGCGCTCCAAGTTCGGCAACGAATTGACCATCCGGGTATTCCATCTGGTGCATGGCAAACGTGTGAACGACACCCAAACCGGACTGCGTTTTATTCCAGCGTGCTTCTATGAAGACTTGCTAGCCATAACCAAGGATAAATACGACTTCGAACTGGCGGCCCTGATTATCTTCGCGCGCAGGAACCGACTGCAGGAGGTCGTGATCCAAACCGTCTACGAGCCGGGCAACCCGTCTTCGCACTTCCGCAAGCTGCAGGACTCGGCGAAAATCTACGCAGTGCTGTTGCGCGGCGGGATGGTGTCGTTGTTCCTCGCCCTGATGGACTTTCTGACCTTCCAGCTAGTCGATTCGATCAGCGGCTCCACAACATTGTCCGTGGTCGTGGCGCGCACGGTCGGAACGTTGGGCTATTTTTATCTGGCCCGCAACTTCATCTACAAAGTGGGTGGAAACACCCTCAGTACCTTCATGAAGTACCTGATCTTGGTGCTCCTGAATATCTCCATCCTGGTGCCGCTCATCGATCTGGCCAAAGAACAGTTCGAAATGCCGAAGGTGCTGACCTATATCGCCGGCACTCTGGGCCTGTTCTTCTTCAACTTCTTCGTGCAGAGGGCTTTCATCTTCAAGAAGGTCGCTCCAGCCCCGGATGTGGCGTCAACTGCGACCCCCGTCCCGCCAAGCGTGGAAACGTCTCGATAATTCCTTTCAGCTCAGGGCTGGTCAGTCATGGCCAACCCTGATGCTTTAGCACTTCCAGTCTGACGGCTCCCGCCCAGGGAACCGCCGCTACCCTGCCTTTGCGAACCAGACATGAATCAGATCAATCAAACACTCCCCTCCTCCCTGGGCAACGACGTGCAGTTGCACCCACGCACTTTCCGCTGGGTCGCCGTATTGCTGGCACTATGGCTTGCCACCGGCGCGAGCTACCTCTACCGGCAGGAACTGTCCATGCAGCTTGGGCTCTGGGACCACTTCGACATCAATGCGGTGAACTACTCCCGCTATGTCGATTCTCGTGACTCTCAGCAAGTATTCCAGGACCAATTGCTCCTTGTGCGCCAGGGCTATCGCAAGGGCGCGCTGTTCGTCGGCCCCAGCAACCTCTACAGCCGACAGTTGCTGCCCATCGATAGCAACAACAGTTACCGGATGAGTTTCGAACTGATAACCCTCACCGATGGCACCGACGACAAGGGCTCGGCCACCTACGCAGGCGTGGTGTTCTTCGACAAGGACAAGAACATCATTATCGAGCCGCAGTCGCATATGTTCGGCGTCGCCTCGAACGATGTAGTAACCCGTGCCACAGGACGCCTCCAGCTCAGCGGCGTGTTCTCTCCGAACGGGCGCGAGTTGAACCGCATTCCGCCCAGCGCTCGCTACATGAAGATCGCAATCAACCTCAACTACGGTGATCCAAGGGCCGCAGTGGTGCTATCGAACGTCAAGTTCGTGCCTTATGTCGCTACTGGAGACAACAAATGACGCTGTTTTTCGGGTTTCTGGCGGTCTCGCTATTCATGCTGCTGATCGGCTTCATCTGGCCGATCAGGGGCCGTATCGACATTTTGTCCCTGACCACGCTGACCGTGGCCAAATCACTGTGGCTGAGCTGGCTGGTAGTGTTCGTGTCCTACTGGCTGAATCTCGGCGACCTGTTGCTGCCAATCCTCCTGGCGGTAACCGTGATCACCGTGCGTCGATTTTTCAAGGGTAACGACGCCAAAGTCGTCTTCAGCTTCGGCAGCCTGCTGCTGGTGGTCGCGCTCATCGCAATCGGCCTGCTGCTGAGCCCGCTGGGAGCGCTTAAGCCAATCCTCGATGGAGAAATCGTTCTATCCGGCTGGGATGTCAACGCCTCTTGGAATAACTGGGCCATGCAGTTATTCGAGAACACCTACTCGCCTTACATCGCCGCCTATCCGCTATTCCTGCCAGGGCTGTGGTCGCTGATTTACAAGGCCCAAGCCAACCCGATGGTTTGGGTCATGACCCGCCTGCTGCTGTGTATCTTCCCGCTGCTGCTGGTCGTGCAGATTGGCTCGCTGACCATCGCCCGCCGGCCCCTGGCGGCACTACTGGTGTTCCTCTCGGTATGGGGCATATTCCTGCTCAACCCACATCTGCTGGCTGGCATCACCGACCCTATCGTGATGATGCTTACCCTGATCGCCGGGGTGGCGCTGTACCTGGCGACCTGCTGCGACCGCCAGGACGAGCGGATCGACCAGTACACCCTGTGCGCCGCACTGTTTGCCGGTATCGGCGCGATCACCAAGCAACCCGGCACCCTGGGCGCGATCGCAATCGCGCTGGGGCTGATCCTGATAGGTCTGCGTACTTCGAAACGGCCTGCCTGGTACCTGGCGCGCCTGGCGGCTATGGTCGTACCACCCGCGACCTTCATGATCATTTTTTCCTCCGCGCCATCGATGCCGACCGCGCTGGGCAATCTCAGCTTCCTCATGAGCCTGACTTCGCGGGCATCTGACGGAGGCGGCATCTACGAACATGGCTGGAACCTCGTGGTAAACATGTTCGGACGCTTCCCTCTGCTGCTGATGCTGACCTTGGCCGCTTTCAACCTATGCACCCCGAAGCGCCTGGTCAGCCAGATCGGCCTGGTCTACCTGGCGTGCTCAGGGGTGGCCTTCATCGCCTATTCGAACTGCTGCGCCTATGACGAACGCAACGGCTGGTTCCTGATTGCACTGCTGGGAATGTCGGCAATCTGCGGCGCCTCGATCCTCGAAGGCCCACTGATGCGCGAACTTGCGCCGCTGCGGGAATTCTTCGGCTCGGCACAGAGCCCCCTGCGACGTCAACACACCCGTGGCAGCGCGACACTGCAGCTCATCGGACTGGTCCTCGCCGTTGCCATCGCAGGCCTGCTGCAACTGGTGACTGGAGAATCGCGCTACCTTGAAGCCGCCAAGGAGGCCCGTCGTGAAATCGTTTGGCCTACCGTCAACCACCTGGCCTACACCGACATCAACAACCTGGGCGATGGCCTGATCATCACCAACTACCAGTTCGTCGCCCTGCTGCCGGACCTCGAAAAGCGTCATCGCATCTGCCCGGATATGGCCTGCGTCACCGCCGCCATCAAGCAGCACCCGGGCAGCCGGGTACTGATGGGACCTGACTCCTTCAATTACCCAGCGCTGCGCGCATCGCTGGCGAGCACAGACTATCTGGCCAACGAGGATAAATACGGTTTCGTGATTACCCGGAGCCTGAAGGTCGAGGATCTGCCGGCAGCTTCAAATCCCTAGCGCAGTCTTCAGTCGTGATTTTCGTCAGGAATCAAGGATTTAACCAATCGGCTCGTAATTTTGTGCCTCTGCCGGCCGCTGCAAGACCCTGAATGCCTGACATTTCCGCACACACTGATTGTGCTGAAGCCAAAAAGAAAAAACGCCCAAGCCCTCCTTACAAAGGGCTTGGGCGTTTTTTTTGCGTGCTGTTGAGACCTCTAGAGGGCACGAGGGGATATTGATTGAGTGGCAACGATAATCTGCCCACCACCTTGCCGCCGAAGGCTTGTTGCAGCAGATGGAAGAACAGAGCAATGCGCCGGGAGTCCGCCGGGGCATCCTCAGCAACCCGGAAGCGCGCCGAGAACTCAGCGACCAGATGAATTGCTTCCCAAGTGAGATTCAGTCGAGTTGTGCCAGTAACGCAGCTTGAGCCAGCAACACGCAACGAGAAACGGCAGCAACCTCTCAGCCCAGCCATGCTTCGAGCACTAAAGCCGGTCAGATCAGTCGTTTACGAATGGGGTTCGACCCGATAAGGGCGGCACATGAGCCCCAACGGGAGCGCTGCCGGATAAAATCGAAAGGCATATGCCAAACAAATGCGCCCGCAACGGCGATACACAGGAACAGGCAGGGAAGTAGAAAGGCCCAGAAACAACAAAGCCCCGATTTCCGGGGCTTTGTGTATTACATATGGCGGAGAGATAGGGATTTGAACCCGCCCAAAGCGCTCATGAGGCCGTAACAGGCCATGATTACGGGCTATTCTGCCGTTAGCGCATGGCCCTATTTGGCCTAAAGCGGCCCAAGATTTGCCCTAAATTTGCCCTAAGATTTTCTCCACCACGGAGCATTCTCATGGATCAACAGGCCTCGACAGCAGCTGACACGCTTGAGCTGCTGCTACTGAATCAGATTGCCATTAGAGCAGCGCTGGAGGAACTCTCGCTTTGGGTCAGCCATCGTGGCGCAGTCGTCACTCACCAAAACGTAATGGCCGCGCTAGCGGCCCTCGACATTCACGCTGAGGCGATCTCATCGGGGATTCAACGCCTTCGATCCTAGGGTTGCACACCCCGATTGTGCTGGGGTATCAGTTCTAAAAGCGCCCCGGCCCTTGATTACAGGGGCTGCACACACCATATGCGCTATCGCATATCCTTTCTTCTAGGCGCTGATGGGCATTGTTTGGCGTCCGATTTGCCCCATTTTTGCCCCATGGATTTCCCGACGCCAGCCCCGCCGAATATCTGCCGATTGGCTGAACTGCTGCGGGCTCTTTGGATGGGGATTTGAACCTGCCCAACCTTCTCATTAGGCCGCTACCGGCCAGCAAAACGGGCTATTCTCGCCTCAGCGGATGGCCCACTTAGGCCCAGCGCGACCTAGAATTTTCCCTAACTCTGCCCTAAGAATTCTCAAGTCTGGAGCCTTGTCATGGATGAAATGGTTTGGACGAAGCCACACTGGGCGAGCAAAGGTAACTCGCAAGGCCGGCCTGCTGGCAAGCGACCCACAGCGATCAGCAGAAATCCCGTAGCGATCGCCTTTATTCCTAACTCATGCCCCAGCAATACGCCCGGATTTAGTGGCCTCCTACAGAAACATCATAATCATAAAAAATTTACTGACAGACAACAAAAGCTCACACTTTCAAACAAAACTAAATAGGTAGCATTTTCGAATGACAACCCAAATAGATAAAGTTTCAAAATTTATCTTTAGCTATGTAGAGAAATATCGCAACCACTATAAAAACTCATTAACTCCGCCTCCTTATGGAGCAGGCTACCCTAACATATTAAAGTCTCCATACCTAGACGCCAGCGAGCTAAACATCTACATCGCGCAAGACGGAATAATCATATCATTAGAAAAAGAGCCGCCTCACCAATGGTACGTTTTCGGAGGACCGGCAAAGTATTCTGACTACGAACCATCAAGGCGCCCCACCTCACTCATAGAACACCTAAAAAAATATGATCTTTATGACAAACCTACTCCTATTTACAGGCTTGTCAGTAAGAAACCACTAGCATCTTGCGTATGGCGTGGACGATTGCAGAAAATCATCACATCTACTACTACGTCAAGTACAGAGCTCAACCTCTCCCTTAAAATTTCGCAGCTTGGAACATCCACACGGGAAGTTCTCAACATCCTAACCTTCGGCGTTTATGGCTCTATTTTCAAGGATACCTTTTATGAAGAAAACGCCGACTTTGGTTTCTCCCAAAAAATCGTAAATATGGGTTTCTTTCCTGCCGACCTAAACAATAGAAGATACTTTCAATATCTCAAAATAATTTGTCATGTTGACGAAGCATCTCTAGATTTGCGTCTAGTTGATTTACTAGTTCAAAAAGACTTACGTCAAGATCTACTTGACGCGGCCGCTTCGAACGGCACGGAGCGTGATGGAGCTATTCTGTCTTTCGGCAATACTGACAAATGGCTAGCAAGCTATAACACCAAAATGGAATCGCTGAAGCTTGCCATAACCGAGTTAAGTGACGCACTTAAATTTAAGAACAACGCACCCGAACAAGTTTTTCACGAAATAATTGAGCGGAACCCTATATTATTAGATGTATATGGAGAGGTTGAAAGCAAGCCGGAATTTCGTTACCCCGGTGGATTATCATCACCCATTGGGAAGAAAAAGCTTCAGCCTGACTTCATCATTCGCTACGGCAATTCCTCATATAAAATGATCGAAATAGAGCGCCCATCGAAAGATATCCGAACCACACAGGGTCAGCCCAGAGCAGAGGTCGGCCAAGCCGTCTTTCAAACCGCAGAATGGAAACACTATATTTCAACTCACTATAACTTACTCTCAGAAAAATACCCTAACATTCACACAAAGTGCAAAACCTGCGTCATAATGAGCCGCGCCACACAGCAGAACATCTCAACTCCAGCCCAAGCTCAAGAATACATCGGTATGGTGACCCTACAATACAATCTGGACGAGTTTCTGACCTTCGACGATCTGCTAGAGAGGGCAATTACAGCCTACTCAAAACTAACTGGATTGAAGCTTGGATAAATAGTTGAATCATTTAGAAAAGTTGCCCTAACTGTTCAGGGTGCCAGTTCATGATCACTAACTCGCCGGTGACCTCAGCCTTACCTTGCCTCTGGTTCGTATTGGTATAGCGGATATCGAGGCTTGCGAAGTGGAAACCCTCGAAGACGCGCCGGATGTCCGGATGGTCATTGATGCTAACCATCACCTTCCCCTTGCACAGGCGCATGAAGTCGGCCATGCGCTCGTACTCCTCAAACGGGAAGTCCACGCCGTAACCGGCGGTCTGCCAGTACGGCGGGTCCATGTAGAAGAACGTGTGCGATCGATCGTAGCGCTCGGCGCAGGCGAGCCAGGGTAGGTTCTCTACGTAGGTGCCGGCGAGACGCTGCCACGCGGCGGACAGGTTCTCCTCAATGCGCAGTAGGTTGATGGCAGGGCCGGTGGTGGCGGTACCGAACGTCTGCCCGGTGACCTTGCCGCCGAAGGCGTGCTGCTGCAGGTAGAAGAAGCGGGCTGCACGCTGAATATCGGTCAGGGTCTCAGGGCGAGTCATCTTCTGCCACTCGAAGATCTGGCGGGAACTGATCGCCCACTTGAACTGGCGGACGAACTCCTCCAGGTGGTTCTGCACAACACGGTAAAGGGTGACCAGGTCACCGTTGAGATCGTTCAGCACCTCCACCGGTGCGGACTGGGGGCGCATGAAGTACAACGCAGCACCGCCGGCGAAGACTTCGACATAGCATTCATGTGGGGGAAAGAGAGGGATCAAGCGGTCGGCCAGGCGGCGTTTGCCACCCATCCAGGGGATGATTGGAGAGGTCATATATGCAAGTCTTTACTGTATGGATAAACAGGTGTTAGGCTCGCCGCGCTTTGTGCACAAGGCAGGGGCCACGGCTGGACTTGCAGGAAGGGTCTGCGGGTTCGGCGGGCCGGGATGGATGTTGACGCATCCAACCGGCTCGCCTCTTTTCATTTGTAGACTTCGCGCACGTAGGCCTGACAGGCGCGAAGCGCGATCAGTCCTTGATCGCCTTCGTCGGTGATGGCGACAATTCGTTGAGCATGCGCAGGGTCAAGTTGGGCTCGACTGGTTCCATGAACCACGCCGCCGGCGCCGGGGGTGGTTGACACCCCACCGCTACCAGCTGAGGAGGCTGGATTGGCGAGGATGACTGACAGCCGCAGATCAGAAGTAGCGAGGCGATCGCGAAGGCGAGCCTGGGCCTGTTGGGCATCTGTAAGCTCCTGGTGATGGTTCTTGTCGGCCGCTTGCAGGCGTGCCTCTAAGGCAATGCGCTTGGCCTGCTCAGCGGTGTTCCATTCAACGACGGCGAGCCCTGCAGCGAGACGCTCGCCCTGGAACAGGCCAGCCTGCTCAGCGAGCTGCCGCTCATACTCGTTCGCCTGCCACCGCCAGGCAGCGCCACCGCCCAGGCCGAGCCCGATTAGCAGCGCGACAGTGGGCAAGCGCCAAGCCAGCAGACTCACTGGAGCACCGCCAGTGCCCGCTCATAAAGCTTCTGCCGATCCTCCTGGCCATTAGCCCCCCCGTTGATATTCCTGGTGATCTGCAGGAACTCTCCCCGGTCTGCGAGGCCATTGAGCCCATTGATCTGCCAGAACCAGGCCGCCGACAGCGACGCATAGACGGGGTGCTCCAGCAACTCGGGAGTAGCGAGCAGCCGCCCATCACTGAACAGCGCCTCGCTGCAGGCGTTGTAGTTCAGCCGGCCGGTAAGCTGGATCAGCCCCCGACCGGGGAAACGCCAACCGTCGCCAGAGGACTCGGCACCGTTGCCCATACGGCCACCGTAGACCGCGTTGGCCAGCTTCTCAGGGTTGCCGGCCAACTCGGCGGCACGCGGTACCAACGAGCGCCAACGACTGTTCGGGGATGACGCCAGGCCAATCTCCCGAATGCGCTCGGCGCGGTAGTTCAGGTTCTCCTTGACCCGCTGCAGGTGGCCGGATTCGTGACCGATCTGCGCAATGAAGGCCGCAATACGCAGCCGCGTGATGATCGCGTATTTCCCCATTGCCGCATTGAGCGCTGGAACAAAAACGCCGGCTTTCTGGCCGGCGTTGGGGAGGATCTGTTGTAGTTGATGTTCTGTAATTGGCATTTGCCACCTCGAATTGCAGACAAGAAAAAGCCCCGTCAGTACGGGGCTCTATTGGTTGAGCTGGACGAGCCAGTCAGGCGGCGCCGGCCGTGACATCTGCTCAGGAAACGCATCGGCCGCCGGCCAGTCGCGCAACGCTTTGCGGTACTCCATCAGTTCCGCGAACTGCTCCGACGTGATCGAGGTGTCGTAACCCATCTCGACTTCATCGCGGTGGCGGGTAACGATCCATTCGTAGCGGCTCAACTCGCTGTCACGCCAGGAACGTTCGATGTCGCGCAGCACGTCATCGCTCGGCGGTGCTGGCTCTGCGATTTCGGGAACACCCTCCTTCCCCGGGCGGACAACCTGACCGGCCGATCCGGCCGCAAGCAGCTCCAAGTGCCGAACTGCGGTAATTTCGACCCCGCCGTTATCCGCGAGTCCATACAAAAAGCGCCCGTCCGACTCGACCCATTTGGCCCAAATACCCATTCATTTCTCCTTAGTAGCCGATCGCGATCCAGCGGATATACGCCGTCGCACTGAATGAATACGCCGTCCCGATATCCTCACGGCGTGACTGGAAGCCCGTCGCCGTCAAGCCGCGCCCCTGCGAGACAACGCCAGACTGGGTCAGCGTTCCATCGTGTGTCAGCATGCTCACGCATGCCGGAATGATGTTGAAGCCCAGGGGAAACGTAACGGCCGTCTCCGCATCCGCCGTATTCGCAACGTGGACGCCCCACTGCACCACCAACCCGCCGAGCCAGGTGGGGAACACAACCGCGTTGTTCGCCCCGCCACCGCCTTTGATCACGTTGAAGCCCAGGCGCATTTTCGAAACAGTTACGACGTTGTTGTCGCCACCGCCTCCCCCGTTGACCTCCTCTTGCGACGCGCGCAACCCCAGCAGCAGCGGCTGGCCATTCCACTTCAACGTGCCGAGGGCATCCATGATCAGACGCCCCGTCGCGCGCCCAAGCCAGTGCAGCCCGATCGCCGGTGCGTAGTCATCGCCGGACTGAGCGTCACCGACTTCGCGAGCCTCGCGGATCTGCATTGCAGAACTGGAATACGTGGTCCCGGTGGTGCCAGCAGCCAGAACGGGCACCTGCTGGCTAACACCCCCGACTGACAGCTTGTTGGCCAGCAGGGCGGTAACCTCGGTTTTCGTGAAAGCATCAGTGATCCCGTACCCGCCCAGGGTGATCGCCCAGTTCGCCTTCTTTGCCAGCTCACCATCGATGTACGATTTGGTGTATGCGTCGACAATGCCGTACCCGACAAGCGTCGTTGCCTTCGTCGCGTACAGCGTTGGATTGAAGTTGCCGCTGTGCCAGAGCGTGCGGGTGTAGCCCCATGCGCCTGCTGACTTCGCCATCCGCGCAAGGATCACGGGCTCTTCGCCGGAAAACGCGAAGGCAAGTTGCGCCGCATAGTTGGCCGTCGAGTAAGGGAAGTTCAGCACCGTGCAATACTGGCCGAAGCCGCTTGCGCCGGCGCCGAACGAATAGAAACCGCCTTCCAGACCGATAACGTCTACCGTACCGATCGGCGCGGTGGTGCCGCCCAGCCCCCGGAAGCCCTTCTGCAGGCCGTCGGTGATGCCATGACCGTCCAGCGTCGTCGGGTTTGAACCCTCGATCACCAGCCCCCGGGCATTGACCTTCACCTTGTTGTAAGTGCCGGCCGGCACGCCGGAAGGCGCCCCGATGATTGCTGCGATGGCCCGCGCCAGTTGGGTGCGGTCGTTTTCATCAGGGACCAGGTCGGCGGCCCGGATCACCCCGAGGATTTCATCGGTGACCGCATTGCCCCAGGCTGACGGGATCAGCGAGCCAATCTGACCGGTAGTAGGGTTTTCGTCAGCGAACTTGCCGTTCACAAGCCCCACGCCGGGGGTACTTTTTGGATAATCCATCGTTGCTCATCCGTAGTTGATAAATTCGACTGCATGCGCCGGCGCCGCGCGACGCACCACGCACTCCAGGGCACCATTCGGATCGGCGCCGAAGCGCTGCCCCCAGTAGCTCGCGCCGAAGCGACGGCCGAGGCGCAGGCGGGGGCCGGCTTCGAGGGTCCACATGTACTGCGCCGACCAGGTGCCGAAGTGTCCGCCCCCGAACCGCGAGCGGCCAAACCGGGGCGAGCGGTGCTCGACGATTCGTGCCTGTGGGTAACCCAGCGAGAACGCCAGGTCGAGGAAGTACGCCCGGGACTGACCGCCGACCTCGACCAGCCGCCGGCGCACCGCCAGCTGCCGGTCGTCGAACGTGGGCGACTCGCCCATGCAGGCGTCGGGCAGCTCCATCACCCGCTCCCAGTCGGGCACCAGTTCGCGCACCGTGTCCGGCAGGGACTCGGCCAACAGATCCGCTGCGCGCAGATCCTCGCGAGCCAGCTCCTGGGCAAGCGAGCCCAGCACGCTATCCACCTCCGGGTTGAACTCGCGATCCCACGCAGGGCCCGGCGGCAGCAGTGCGCGCAGCTGCGCGTAGTAGTCATCTGCCGTCCTCACAGCCACAGGACACCCCCATAGGTCAGCAACTGGTTGTCCTCGGCGGGAACATCACCGATCGGGCTCAGCACCTTGTGGTCGCGCTCGCCTGCAGCGCCGCTAATGGCCTCGCTGATATGTGTCTCGAGTAGCCCGGCGCCCAGCTCGGATTCCCGGTTGTGCAGATCGATCAGGGCAGCTTCCACAGCACGCCGCACGACGCTTGTATCGGGCGTTAGCCTGATCTGGTACTGCACCGGCTTCTCCGCCGGGGGCAGCACATACAGCTCGGCGGTCACAGGTCGTTCGTTTTCGACGTAGGCCCGCACCGCATCGCAAGCCTCGGCCGTGGGGATGATGTCGATATCGCCGTCACGCACGAAAAACAGGCCAACAGTGCCGGGCCCCATCCAGTGACGCACAACCCAGGCGCGGGTGACGCCAGCGACCTCTGTCGCCCAGGTCACGTAGTCGGAGCGACTGCCGCCGTGGGCGATCACACGGTATGAGCGGATCACGCGGGCCCGCAGCGTCTCGATGCTTTCCTGATCGGTGCCGCCTTGCAGCCCCGGCGCTGCGACGGTGAACACGCTGTTCACCCCGAGCACCGGCGACACCAAGTTGAGCGTTTCGCCCGCCTCGGTGTTGCCCAGCGGGCCGGCGTCCAAAGCCTCGACCTTCGCCGTGCCGGTGGTCGCCGTCAGTTGTACGGTGGCCACCACGCGAAAGCGCACGCCATCGCTACGCTGCAACAGCGTGCCGGCATCAAGCAGCGCAGACACCGCACCATTGAGCGACACGGGGCCAGTGGCAGCCACGGCAGCCAGGCGGTCACGCTTGAGCCGGGCACGCGCCATCTTGCGCAGTGTGTCTTCGTCGGCCGTGTCCGGCAGGATCTGGTCAGCGATGTATTTCTGGTGCCCGTAGCGCGCGAAGCTGGCCGCGCCATGCACCCGGGCCAGCACCTCGGCATCAGAGCGCAGCAGGCTTGAGCCCGCCAGGTCGCCTTGGGCACGGGCAATCAGGGCGGGCAGTGTTGGGGTTTCAAACGGCATTGATCACCTGCCAGAAGTTGTCGAGTTGCACATCGATCGCGGTGCCGTCCCGCAGGGAGAGGACCACAACCAGGTCAAGGCGGTTGACTCCCCGGGCGGCCGTTACGGTAACGGCGCTCACCCGGCCGTCATCAAGCATCCAGGCCAGCGCCTCGCGGGCGAACGCAACCGCGTCGCGCTCGGTATCCGCAGTCAGCGATCGACGGCGCAATAGCCACAGGCGCGAGCCGATGCGGTCGTCTCCCAGGGTCGGGAAGCTGTCGCCCCACCAGCCGTAACGCTGGTCGTCATCGAGCACATCGCCGGCATCGGCTCGACGCCAGGTCAGCAAGCTGATCACCGCCGCCCTTCGCCACGCGCTTTCGCCGGGATCGTCAGTCAGCAATGCCATGTCAGCTCCCCGGTACCGGCTTCTTGTCGGAGCCTTCGTGCACGTGCTGCGAGGTGCTGACACCAACAGCCACCACGTCGCCATCGGCCTCGATGCGGCCCGTGGTGCGGATCAGCGGTGTGTCGAAGTTCACGCCGGTTTCGGCCTTCACATTGAGGGTCAGCGTCTCGATCGCGATTTCCCGGCCGCGCTTGAAGTGCAGGAAATCGCCTTCGTCTGTGTACAACGCCACCTCGCCGGTCTTGAGCGCCTGCAGGCGGAAACGGCGATCGGAGATGCAGAGCACAACGCCATGGGAGCGGTCGCCGTTGATGAAGGCCGTCAGGCCCTCGGCGCCGGGGTGCGGGTTTGAGGTGAGGCCGTACGGCTCGAAGTGCTCGATGTCATCCTTCACTTCGTCGGCGGTGAGTTGCATCTGTACCGACTGCATCTTGCTGCCGGCGCCAACCAGGGCAAGCACGCCCCGTACAAGGAAATTGCTCGATCGCTTCATCATTCTGGCTTCCAGTCTGCGGGAATCAGGTATTCGAAGTTGTCCGCCTTGCCGCCCTTCTTGAGCTTGCGCGAGTTGTGCGGATCTTTCGGCTCCGGCTCAAACGCCTCGGGAGGCCCAAGGGTCATTTTCGCGACCGTGCCGGTGTCCTCGAGGCTGTACTCGATTTCGCTGATGAGCATGTCGCGCTCGAGACCCATGAGCGGGTCGACAACTGCAACAACCATGTTTGCGAGCCACAGAGCGCCGTTTGATTGCCGCCAACCCTGCACCTTGTAACGCACGGTCAGCGCCTTGCCGATGCGATTGCCGCGCTCCCAGTTCGCCCGTTCCTCGGCCAGCGCCGGGGTCATCTGCCCGCTTTCATGGATCTGCAGCACACGCTTTCGCGCAGCCCGTGGGTCGGTTGCTGTGGCCTTGACCTCGGACGCAGCCGCGCCGAACTCGGCGTTCGTGCCCGACCGCTGGCCCGTCACCCGGTACTCGGAAAACACGCCGGAGAAATCAAGCTCGGACCAGCCAGTCAGGATGTTCTGCCCCAGCTCCAGCCGATCAACCGCCCGCCCTGCGCTTCCGGCTTTCGCGATCACCAGGCGCCCGCGCGCATCGTCCGTTGAGAGCAACCGCGAGAGCGTCAGCAGGCGGTCGATCGACTCGAATACGGTTTCACCGGGCTCTATGCTGTGATCGGTCACCTGTGTGGTTTCCGGGGTCTGCGTGATAACAGCGACCCCGTAGGGCTCGGCCAGCGCCTGAACGATCTGGTAGACGCTCTGCCCTCGCCACTGCCCCGGCTTGTTGATTGCCGAACAGTCAACAAGGTCTGAGGTCAGCGAGCGGCCGCTGATCGAGCGATTCACCGACCCGGCGTCGTAGCTGATCGGCGTGCCGTAAATCCAGCCGGTCAGCACCAAGTCCCCGCCAATCCGCACTTCGCAGTGATCGCCTTGGCGCACCGGAATTTCAGTGTTCTGGCCAGGCCAGCGCCATGTCACATCCAGCTTGAAGTCTCGGCTCTGCCTCTCAACGCCGACACTGATGCTGGCTTTCGTCCAGCCGCGATAATCCAGGCCGTTCACGGTGAGCGTGACGGCATTCGATGGGTCCATAGGGTTACTCCTGGGCGATGGTCAACGCACCGACAGGCAGGAAGCCCGGGTGATTCACCTTGTTACGCGTAACGATTTCGGCCGCGCGCGAGGCGTCGCCGTAGCACTGGTAGGCGAGCACAACCGCCGGCAGGCTTTCGTGCGTCGTCACCTGGGTGAGCCGCACGCCCGCTCGCGCGACCTCGGTCAAATGGCCACGCAGCGCCTTGCGTACCACTTCAAGCACTTCGAAGTGCTGGTGCGGCACGTCCTGGGCGGCGTCCCAAAGCATGGCGTCGAGGGTGTCGCGGATGGCCACCACGTCCGCCGTCACTGGCACTTCCGGCCGCTCAACCGGCGCGGCGACTTGCTGCTGCAGCGTCGGTGTGCCCGGCAATCCAGCCGGCGCCTTGACCGCCGGCATGGTCGCCGCCACACGGACGGCGTAGACGATCAGCACGTCGCGCACCAGCTCGCGCGCCGCCTGGGCCACGGCAGCCGTGGCCAGCCCGCCGGCGGCATTGGCAGCCGCTCGATCGGCGGCCAGGGCCGCGACGAGAACCTGGGCGGCCTCGACCTTGCCGGCGATATCGCGCGAGGCCGGGACGAAACCGGTAAACTCCGGCTCGACCGCCGGCAACCCAGCGACCGTACGAGCGAACTCGGGGTCCGCATCCAGCGCCGACGTGGTGCTGCTCGACGTTGCGCCCCAATTGTAGCCCGAGGAACGGTTGTGTCCCGTGAAGTCCGCGAACTGGGCCCGGAACATCGCAGCGAAGTTGCCCGGCGAGTTGATCAGCATGTCGGCCAGGGCTTCCACCGAGCTGACAAGTCCCGTCAACTGCGCGAACTCCTGATAGATCGCCTGCTGGATACCGGCGATCGCGTTCTGCAGCGCCAGGACCGACACCCGGACCCGATTGACAACGGCCATGGCCGCCTTGTACCGCCGGATCGCGGATTGCAGCAGGGTTTCCGAGGACTCTTCCAGCTGCCGTGACGTGTTCGGCACGCCGGCGGGAAAGCCCTTCTCGCCTTCCTCGATGAACGTCAGCTCGAAGCGGACCACCCCGCCTTCGCGTCGCTCATGGGTCACATCGCAATCGCCTGCCGTGACGATCATCCGCCCGAACCAAGGGTGTATCAGCTCCCCCGGGCCGGGCTTGTCGAGCGCGTTGAGCAGGTTGTCGCGCTTTACAAGGCAGTCATCACCAACCACGAAGGCGGTCAGCTTGCTGGTCCGGGTGACACGCCCCATGTCTTCGACCAGCGGCTTGTCTCGCTGTGGGTATTCATGCAACTGAGTGCGCCGGCCCACCGGCATGCTGTCGGTATCCACATGGAACGGCACACCCCGAAAAGACGCGGGGTGCAACTGCTCGCGCCAAGTCGTCATGCCCCACCCCCACCAAGCGACCTGTAGCCGACCTGCGGCGTGACTGACAGCCCAGGCTGGTTTGTCTGCGGCTGATCAACCCGCATTCCCGCCGGTGCGTTCTCGAAACGAACGAGCATGGAGCCCTCCAGCTTTGTCTTGTTTGCTGCCGACTGCTCGACGAGCGATCCACGGGACGCCGGCAGGCTTTTAGCCCCCTGCGCCTGCGGCGCGACCAGGCCAGCGCCCGGGTAGCGCACCTTGTTCGCTGTCAGCGCCGGCAGCAGGAATGGGTCTTTTGCGTCGGCGTCGCGCGGGTCGTACGACACTGCCGGCAGCGGTGCCTGCTTGACTGCCGGCACGGCGGACAGCATCGGGCCGTTGGCAGCCGCCGGCACCGGCACGCGCATCAGGTTTGCCGCGTTGGTCACCTCGGGCATCAGTTGCGGCGCGTCGACAATCGGCCGCACCAGCGCCCCCGGGACCGGCTTGCCGGCGCCGTTGCGTGCCTGCTGTTCTTCAGTCCAGGCCTTGACCTTGTTGGTCGCCGCCGAGATAACGCCCTCGCCGCCTTCGGACTCGAACCCCAGGAACTTCATCATCGGCTCGATGATCGGCCGCAGCTTGTCCCACAGCCCCTGGAAGAATGCCGTAATCGGCTCCCAGTGCTTGATCACAATCCCCAGCGGCGACCAATCGAACACCGTTTTCAGGAAGTCGAAGAACGGTACAGACAGCGCCTTGATCAGTTCCCAGCTCGCCCCGAAGAACTCGGACAGCGGCCCCCAGTTAGCGATCACTTGGCCGAGCGGGGTCCACGAAAACGCGGTCTTGATCCAGCCCCACACACGCATCGCCGGCGCCTCGACCATTGCCCACACGCGCTGGAAGTAAGGCCCGATCGTTGACCAGTTGGCGATCACAAGACCCGCAGCAATGGCGATACCGCGCACCACCAGCCCGATTGGGCTCATGCTCGCGACACCGTTCATCAGCGTCAGCATTGCCGTAGCACCGGCGGCGGCTAAGCGCAGTACGGTGAAGCCTACGGCGGCGCCGAGGATACCTTTGATCAATTCGGGATGGGCAACGGCCAAGCTGGTCACTTTTGACACCAGCGGCCCAACCGTCGCGAGGAAGTCATTGAACGGCGGCAGCAGCATCGTGCCGACAGAAATGCCGAGGCGGGTGACCTTGTTCTGCAGCAGTTGCAGGGCGTTCTCGGTCGTCGCCGCACGGGCCGCATACTCTGCAGTCATCGAGCCCGCGTACTTGCCGTCCTTGCCCACAGCCTTGAAGTTGGTCTGCAACGTGCCGAGGCTCGTCAGCAGCGGGGCAATAGCCCCGACCGATTCTTTGCCGAACAACTGGGTCAGAACCGCCGCCTGCTTGGCCTTGTCGACCTTGCCCAGCGTCTGCAGGATCTTGTTGATCGTGCCTTCGCTGTCGGTCTGCATGCCCTTCGCAATCTCGTTTGTATCCAGGCGCAGCGACTTGAATGCCTCTTTTTGCGACTTTGTCGCCGCAGTACCGGCGGTCAGAGTCAGCATGAAGTTCTTGATGCCCGTGGCCGCAACGTCCTGCGCAATACCCACGCCGGCCAGCGTCGAGCCCATCGCCGCCAACTGCCCCGCATTGACCCCGGCCACTTCGCCGAGCGGGCCGATCGCCGTGATGATTTCAGAGATCTGTCCGGTGCTGGCAGCGCCGGTGTTGCCCAAGAAGTTGATCTGGTCAGCCAGCGCGACAACTTGGTCCTGACTCATTTTGAAAGCGGTGCGCCACTTCGCCATCATCTCGCCGGACTTATCGGCGGTCTGATCAAAGGCCACCCCCATCTTCACGGCGTCTTCGGCAAAACGTCCCAGCTCTTTCCGAGCAATGCCGGACTGACCGCCCGCTGCGACAATCTTTGCGATGCCTTCGGCCGCCATTGGCAGCCTCTCGGACAAGCCAAGCACGTCGTCGCCCATCGCCTTGAACTGCGCGGGGGTCTCGAAGTTCACCACTTTCTTCACATCCGCCATGGCGCTTTCAAAGTCCATGGCGGCTTTGACGCCCATCACGAAGGGGGCCGCCATGGCCCCGCCCTTCACGGCTTCATCGAAGGAAATCTTCCCGAGACCGGACTCATTCAGCTGCTTGCGCAGGGTTGCCGCGTTCTTTCGTACCCCCTTCAGCACCGGCGACAGCTTGTCCACGCCGGTGATCAGGGCCTTAAGCTGGAAGCGATCAGCCACGTCATGCCCCCCTTGTCAGGTCGTTGATCCGCCACGCGTTTTCTTCACTCTCGAACAGTTCATCCAGCGGCAGGCTCTGGATCTCGCCCGGACTGGTCTTCCAGAACCAGGCGAGGTCATACGTCAGCTCGACGATTCCTCGGATTCCTTCGAATCGCTGGGCAGGAAAAAACCGACGATCAGCCAGGCCAATTGATTGAGGTCCCGCAGGTCCAACTGGTTAACCGAGGTAGGAGGAATCTTGGCGCACACGGCGATGTACTTCGCCGCTGCTTCGAGTTCGGCCACCGGATAGCCATCGGCACCGATGGTGTAAGGCAGCACTTTGATCGCGCGGCACTCCTGCACCGTGGGACGGCGCAGCTCCAGCTCAGTGACTTCCTCGCCGTGTGCTTGAATCGGGGCGCTCAACTTGTGGGTTACGGTGCTCATTACTGCCAGTCTCCTGCGATACCTTCGAATTTGAGCGTGACCTTTGCGTCATCGCCGGTCACTTTGGTTTCGTCCACCAGGTACGCGCCGGACAGCACGTAGACCGAGCCGTCTGCAAGCTCGGCGGTGACGGTCATGTTGGTCCCGGCCGCCAGCTTGGCCCGGGGGAAGTTGGGGGTTTTCACAGCGTCGACGCTAACGTAAGGCGTCAGGTCCTCTTCCTTGAAGTAGCCAGGCACGATGGTTTCGCGCTTCACGCCCATCAGCGGGGCTTCAACGCCGCCGGTGATGGTGAGCTGGTCGCCATCGACCTTGATGTAGCAAGTGCCCGCGACTTTCTGACCCATGGGGGCCTCCCATAAAAAAGCCCGCACAAGGCGGGCCGGGGTGGATGAACTGCGTTACGCCGCGTCGGCGTACTGCAGGCGGAACTGGTAGAGCAGCGCGAAGACGCGCAACTGGTTGACCAGGTCCGGCGGGAACAGCACGTTGAGTCGGTTCGGGTTGCTCGGGTCGCGCTCGACGATCAGGTTCTGCTTGAACAGCTCGGTGTTCTCGACGATGCCGTCACGCTCCAACGCGCCGTAGGCCGCCACCAGCTCGCCACGGATCACCTTCGGCGTGACGATCGCTTGCCCGGCGCCGAAGCGCGTGCCGTCGTTCGCGAGCTTGTGACGGGCGTACTTGCTCGTGATGATCGAGCGCAGGTAGCGAATCACGTGCGCCGACTGATGCAGCGTCTCGCTGTCGAGGTACGAGTCGTCAGGCTGATCGAACGCGTTACGCTGATAGGTCGTAACGGCCCGCTCGATTCGGTAGCTGCCACCGCTGTAACTCGCCGTTGCCACGCCGCTGGTGAGCAGCGACTGTCGCTCGTTCAGCAGGAAGCGATCGCTGGCCTCAGCCGGACTGATACCGACCAGCACGCCGGTCTGGGTCGGCCGCGCAGGGTCCGCACTGATAAACACCGCAGTGCGGGCCATCCAGGCCGCTGCCAGCTCCCACGCTGGCTGGGGCACGCCGGCTTCGAAGCCGTGCACGCTGACGTGCGGGTCGTTGCGCAGGCGCCCCGCCGCAACCAGCTGGCCTAGCGTTCCCCGGCGCGCAGAATAGACGTGGCCGTAGATCTGCTTGGCCCACGACCAGCGGCCGGCGCTGTCATCCATTGTGTCCTTCCAGGCGTCGAGCGTGGTCGGATCGGTCCAGGGCTGGGCGATGAACTCGAACTCTTCATCACCGAGCGCCGCTAGTGCCGCTGCCATATCCGGCGTGCCAGCACCGGAGGCCATCGGCGCCACGACTGCAGTCAGGCCCGCCGGAATAACTTCGCCGTTGACGCGACCCAGGCGATTAAGCTGCAGCTGAATGTCGTTGCCTAGCTCGCCCTTGAACTTGGCCTTGAGGGTGACGACGCCCTCGGCCGCCGTGGCGGCCACGGGTAGCGTCACAGCCGCGTTGACCGCTGCAGCCAGACCCGCAGCGACAGCAGAAGCATCGGCGCCGGCGACAACGGCCGCCTGCACCCGTGTGCCCGCGACGTACAGATTGAGCAGGCCCGACGCCGAGGCCGCGCCCGTTACAGTAACGGTGCCCGAAGCGACAACGCCGGTGCTGACCTTGAGCGGCAGGCACCACACTTCGCCGGACACATCGATCGCACGCACGCGCGCATGCATCGCGGCGAGCATCGAGCCGTCGCCGGCAATCGTGCGGGCCTGGCTGGGCTGCGATACCAGCGTCAGGCGCCCGACCTCGGGGCTGGTTACGTCGTCGTTGACCTGGCCGACCAGCAGCCGGCGCAGCGTTGAAGTGCCACTGTTCGCCATCGAGTTGTCGACCTCGGCATAGAACAACGGAACGCGGATATCACTCGGGATGTTGCTGTAGCTGATGCTCATGCCTTGGCCCCACGGGAAGGTTTAGGAGTTGTCGGGGCGTCCGCCTGTTCTTCACCAGGCTCGGCTGCCGGGCCCGGATCATCCGTCGCGGTGGCAGTGGGAGCTGGATCGATCTTCACGGCGTCCCCATCGTTGATGCGGCGCTGCCAATAGGCATTGAGGGGCACAGGCGCGCCCTCGGCGGGCAGCAGCTCGCCGCCCTTCTCCGGCATCGGGCACGCGCGCCCCGGGGCCGGCCACAGGTGAATGGTCACTGGGGTAGATCCTCTTTGGTTTCGAATTCGACCCGGCCGTCAGGGCCGCTCGGGGAAAGGTTCTTGTCGACAAGGGGATCGATGAAGTCGTAGCGACTGTCGATCCCCTCCAGCGCTGGCAAACCAGCCAGGACAACTTCTTGCCAGGTCTGCGGCTTGCCCTCGCCGTCCCACTCAAGCCGGCCCAGCTGGAAGTCGGCATAGAAGCGATAGCGGTAAACCATGCGGCCGCGCTCGAGGAGCAGCAGCTGGCCACCGTCATACAGCAGCGGGCCCGATTCATCGTCAGGCTCGAAGCCGACAAGGGCTCGCCACAGCTGCGCCCGCACGTCGTGCAGGACGTCGGCGACCGACTGACCACGCTCGTCATCCGTCGGCAACACGACGCAGACATCGATCGCGTCGCGCACGTCCTGGGCGATCGCGTTCTGCGCCTTGGGCTCGTCGGCAGAGTCGCCGACGCCGATCACGTATGCCGCCGGGGGTTTCATCTTGGCGCTGTCCTTGGTGGGGTCCCAATCCAGACCGCCGGCAACGCGCCCTTCGAAGCCAGGCGCATGGGCGCGCAGCTGATCAATCACAGGCGTGATTTTCATTGTGGGTACTCAATTGAGCAGCGCGGCGGAGAAGGCCTGCTGCAAGATGCGTTGAACTTCATCCCGGCTGTCGACCAGGGCATCGGTCATGTAGTTGTCGCGAGGCTTGATACGCCACCCGCCCCCGCTCTTGCGCCGGACGCCGTAATGGAGGTAGGCCGGATAGAACACCTTCATGCTCGCGCTTTTGCTGGGCGCGATCCGCACAAGAAAGCCCGAGCGTGACAGCTTGAAGCTGATGGAGTCGGTCGTCGCTCCGGTACGGTTGGTCGGATAGTCTTCCCGGCCACCGCCGAGCGCCAGGTTCATCTGCGCCCGGCCAGTGATCAACTGCCCGGCTTTACGCATCCCTGCGCGGATCTTGCGCTTGTTGAAAGCCTCGCGGTCGAACTGGTCGAAGCCGTCGACGTGCAGATAGCCTTCAATCGAAACTGAGTTGGCCATGCTGCTGCCCTCCTTCCCGGCTGTCCGGCCCCAGCTCCTCGACCTCGACCATTGACCAGACACGACGCCCACCAAGATCGGTTGGCCGTTTCACCCGATAAACGCGCCCACGGCCGACAAACTCGCAGTCGGCGTCCAAATCAGGAATGAAGTGGCAGTACAGCCGATGAGTGATGGTCGTTTGGGTCTGCTGGACACTAGCGTAGGTCGCGGTGCCAAGCGGCTCGACTTTGACCCAGCGCCCACAGATCGGTGTGAACTCATGCTCCAGGCCAGGGCCAACCGGTTTGTCAGACCGCCTCCGGACCGCCATGCGGTGCGTCAGCTCGCCTGACTCAGGTGCTCGTATCGCCATGGCTAGAACCTCGGTGGGACAGTGATGTCGGCCAGCAGGTGGTCGACAAAACTACTTGGGATTTCGGCCAAGGACTGCCCCACGATCAGTTGGCCGCGATGGGTGAAAGCCGTTTCAGCTGCCATCAGCAACCAACTCACCACCCCAGGGTGGACCTCCAAATCCACGCCGGCCCGGTAGCGAATCCTCAGCCGCCCAACTGGTCGACCTCCCGGGAACTCCAGGTAGCTCTCCTTACCTCCTGGTATCAGCTCCACTGCGCCCGAAAACGGCACCGGCGAACCGGCATCGCCCAGGACGTGGATGGACTCGATGGCGACCACTTGGCCAACATCCAGCGAATGCCCCGACGGATAGCCCGCCGGCCAGTCTTCTTCATAGATCGCTTCACGGATCGCCGCCCCCGTTTTCGATTCTCCTTGCGCAGTCACGCCGGGGATAATGATGTGGTCGATCAGTTCGGTCTGGAGGTCTTCAGGCTCAGCCCGACATTGAAAGGCCACCTGGTCCAGCGTCAGCACGGGCGCCCCCGTGTAGGCGATGCGGCGTGCCATGATCAGGGTTTCTCTTCGTCATCCGAACTAGTGGCGGTCGAATCAGGATTCGCCGGTGGCTCCGTCGACGGGCCGGACTGGGGGGCCGTCGTGCCCGGCTTGCCCTTACCGCTACCAGACTTGCCACCTTTCTTGCCGTCGCGCAGCTCAGCACGCCCACCATCGATCAGCGACTGCGCAACGTCCTCCTCGAAACCGGCCACTTCGCCCTTGCTGTAACCGCGCCAGGAACCGGTGAACACAACAATTACCTTTGCCATAACTTCCATCCCATCAGCTGAGCGGCCCCGGCCAATCCGGGGCCAAGGATTACATGCCTGCGCCCCACTTCACGGCGATCGCCACAACGATGCTTTCGACGTGACGCGGGCCGAAGTCATGCTTCGCGATTACACGCAGCAGGGTTTGGTCACGCTGGAAGGCGCTGACAACCTCGCCCTGGGCGTCCTTGTAGGACGCTTCGTTGCTGAAGCTCAGGGTCAGGTCCATGTCTTCGCCGATCATGCAATCCGCGAAGTTGACGAAGTAGATTTCGGTTTCGTCGCCATCGGCACCGAGGTTGACCGGGATCTGGTTGGTGAGACCAACCGGGTAGCCCTTGAGCTGGCCGAGATCGATCTCGGGATAAGCCTTGTTGCCGTTTCCATCACGTAACGCTTGCAGGAAACGCAGCACGCGCGGGGCCATCAGCCAGCCGCACGACTTCATCATGACGTTCGCCGTTTCCAGGCGGAGCATCATCTTGCCCAGGAACAGATCGATTTTTTCCAGGGTCAAGCCGTCGACTGCTGGAGCTGGTAGCAGGTTGAACGCCAACGCCCAGTGACGCAGGCCTTTGGGCAGGGAGCCGGAACCATCAGCGCGGATGAAGTGCAGATCCTCCGACAGGCCCATGCTCACAGTCAGGTCGCTCAGCACCAGGCCGTCGACACGCGGGTTGACCCCACTCATCGCCAGCAGGTCGTTGGAGATCGGGACGATGGCCGCTGCCTTTTTCGCCGACAGCTTGGTATCAGCGAACGTCATCCCGGTGATCGGGATATCGGTATCGCTACCGATATAGGTCACGACGGTGTTGCCGGTGATTCGCGGCTGGGTCAGGTTGCCATTGTTCAACGGCAGGCTGGTGACGCCCATTTTTCGCACAATGGAAACAGGACGCAGCGACTCGATGACATCGGTCGCGAAGTTCGTCGGGACAAGCACACCGCCAGCCCCCGGAGTGACAACGCTGAGTGCCATGTGAACATCAGCGGGGAAGCCACCGTCCTTGGCCATCTGCGCGGCGGTCTGCTGGTTGCCCTGGGCAGACGCCAACAGGCGTGCCATCTGGGCCATGCCAGTACCAGGCTTTGCCTTCTCGCTGAACGGACCGGAGATACTGCCTGGTGGGCTGGTTGCGCCCTGGGCCGACTCATTGACAGGTACCGCGCTGGCCGCAGCCAGTTGCTCCGCCGACTCGGCGCGCTTGATTTTGGCGGTCAGGTCATGGACCTGGGCTTCCAGGGTGGTGAACTGCTGCAACTGCTCGGCGGACAAGCTCCCGCCATCGGCCTCAATCTTTGCCAGCGCCTGCACCTGGGCAACCAGGCCGGCGCGTTCGTTACGCATCTGAAGTACAAGGGACATGCTGCCTCCAAGGCATAAAAAAACCCGCTCAGGGCGGGTCAGGATTCGTTTGATAAGAGGGTGGTTCAGGTCAGCGATTGCATCGCCAGGGCTGCTGCGCGCACGCTGATACGGCTCGACTGGCGTGTTGCACGGTTCTGCGCCACAGCACGCGACAACTCATCGACAGCGTGTTGCGGGCTCTGAAGTCGATCAGCAAGCCCAGCGTTGATTGCGCCCTGGCCGCGGTACAAGCCGGCCTCCGTGGCAATCACCTTGGCCACCGGCATACCGCGATACTCGGCGACCGAGTTGACGAACATCTGGTAGCTCTCCTGCACCAGCTCGTTGAGGAAAGCCAAGGACTGCTCCGTAATGGGTTCGTGGGGGGACAGGTCGTTCTTGTGCGCCCCGGCGAACACCGTAGTCACCTTGACGCCCATCCCCTCTTCCATCTTTGAGCGGTCCATGTGGCTCGCAATGACACCAATCGAACCGACCCCGCTGGTGCGACTCACAACCAACTCGCTGCAAGCGGATCCGATCAAGTAGCCACCGCTGTAGGCCATGTAGTTGACCAGGCCGGTGATGGGCTTCTGCGCTGTCATTGCACGGATATCATCGGCCAGTTCGAAAGCGCCGACGGCTGACCCGCCAGGACTGTCGATATCCAGAACGATGCGTTCGACCAGAGGGTCGGCAACCGCGCGCTGCAGCTGCGAGCGGAGCCCTTCGTAACTGGTCATGGTCTCGCACGCATTGATGTGGCTACCACGGCTGACCAGGACACCACTCACCGGGATAACCTCGACCCCGGTCTGAGCAATCGCGTTGCGGCGTTGCTCGTCGGCGATCGCAACCCGGTCGATGGGGTCGTCGTCCTTCCAGAGCTGGGCCGAGCCGCCGCCCAGGTTGATGATGTTGAGGCTCATAGTCTGGTTGGCCCAGCGCACGCCCAGGTCGAGCATGTCGGGGGTAACCAACAGCGGCTGGTTGAACAGCAGGCTGGATGCCCGCAGGTATTGCTTACTCATTGGGCAAGGATCCTCCCGATCTCTGCGTGCTGCAGTTCCAGCTGGGCGCGCACCGTGGGGTTGTTCAGGTCGGGCTGCTTGCCTGCGTCGACCATGTTGAGGGGCTGTAGGTAGATATCACCGCCCTGTACCGGAGGCATGTTCTCCAGGCGCCGTATGTCGTTCACGCTCAGCCAGCCCCACTGGCGACCAATCGCGTAGGCCTCGTAGCGACTCTTCTGGTCACCACGGAGCAGGCCCGACAGGTTGAACTCGATGAAGTGGGTCCGTCGGTCCTTCGGCAGCAGGAAGTCACGCATCATCGCCTGCTCATGGCGCTTCACCCAGGGCAGCAGAGCGAACACCACGAACTGGATCATCAGCTGCTCAAGCGTGTTGTAGTTCGACTTCTCCAGGTCATTGACCATGGGCAACGGGATCTTGTATATCCGCGCGATGTCCAGACCGGTCAGCTTCATGATGCCGACGATCTCAGCGTCAACGTTGGACATGGACACCGGCTTGAAGGTCATCCCCTCTTGCAGCAGCGCGACCTTCTTCGCGTTGTCCATGCCGCCGAACTTCTGGCCCCACTGATCGACGATCTTGTCGACAGTGCCCTGATCCTTGATCGCGGGCGCCTCGCGGGGGCGCTCGATCACGCCGGACACGGCCACGCCGTTGGCGAAGCTCTTGCCGGTGTACTGACGAACCGCCTGGGTAAGGCCGATTGCATCAGCGTGCAGCTCGATCGGAGACAGGCCGACGTAGGGGTTGGTGCCGAACCACCGGACGTGATGAACCATCCGCATCGGCACCGCCTCTCCACCACCAATCCGGTAGTAAGGCATCAGGTCCCCCCCTTTCAGCACCTGCACATGCTCCGGCTTCAGGGCCCACAGCGAGATGACGTTGCCGTCCTCACGGCGATCAATGAAGCTGAATGCGTTCCCCCGCAGACCGGCTGCACCTTGGTGCCGCTCCATGTACTCGCAAGGTGTTTGGAACGGGTTGGGCTGATAGCGCAGTACGTCGTAGAGGGGGTGATTAATGGCCGCCTCCCGCTGTCCTTTATCCTTGCGCTCGAACAGCTCCAGCGGCAGTTGCGCCACGGTTTCAGCCAGCAGCGTGACGCAGTTCTGCAAGATGGGTAGAGCAAGGGCGCTTTCCGGGGTAACAGCAACGCCTGCCGAACTACGCCCTCGGCCTATCAAGCCGCGCCAGAACCCGTTGTCCGGGTTGGTCAACGTGCCCGCGCCCGAGGCGCGTAGACTGGAAAAGAACATACTCAGCCCCCTTCCCTTGCTATCTGGTGCGCAGCCGCCTGATCGGCCAACTTGGCCCAGACCAGCAAACCCACCCCCGCGACGATGAACGCGGCAGGTCGATGCACCATCCAGACGCCGGCGATCAGCAGCGCGAAGCCCAGCAGGCCCGCCACCCACGACGCGATAATCAACTTCATATACCTACCCCTTCGTCGTAAATCGACGTGCCTGATGCCTCGGAAATGTCGCTGCTGATGCCGACCGCCATCACGGCCGCGACAATGCCGTCGATACGGCCCGTGGCTTTGGATTTGTCTACCTTCCGGTTGTTGGCTGGGTCGAAGACGATCACTGCGTTGCCGGCGTTCCAGGTCATCACCGGGTTGTCGTCGTGCAGCAGGGTCTCGACCACCTCGGTGACCGTGGTGACCTCCGACACAACCTCGTAGTCGTCTGGATCCAGCTCGATGACATCCTCTGGCTCGACCTTGCGCCCCAGCAGGCGCCGCTCGAACTCGTCCACTGCTGGGCCCATGTCCTTGAAGCCCTGACCGAAGGGCTTGAGTTCGGGCAGCGTGATGCCGTTGTCGGTCATCAGTTGCAGCAAGTCCTCGATCCGCCAGCGGTCATATGCGATCCGCCGCACGTCGAAGAAATCGCAGATCGTCTGCAGGCGCCGAAGCACATGCAGTTTGCTGATGGCTCGTCCTGGTGTGGTCTCCAGGTGGCGCTCCTTTACCCATTGCAGGTAGGGCACGCGGTCACGCTTCTCTCGTCCCGACAAGTCATCGTCGGGGATCCAGAAGTACGACAGCGAGCGCCAGTGCGGGTCATAGGGCATGGGACTGAACATCAGCACAAACGCCGTCAGGTCCGTGGTACTCGACAAGTCCAGCCCGCCGACGCATGGCCGGTTGCGTAGAACGCGCATCGGCACCCGCTCGGCTGCGCCACGCCAGATCTCCCACGACAGCCATGGCGATGTCGCCTGCGTCCACTCGCAGAAGTTCAGGCGCCTGACCACGGCTTCTTTCGCCGGCAGCCCCTTGGCTTCGGCCACCTGCTCCCGCAGGTACTTGCGACCGGGGATGCCGTCGGTTTGCCCCTCAAGAATGAAGTCCAGGGAAGGGTTCACCTTCGGCCAGCACGCCTCGTCCTTGAACGGGTCTTCACCTTTGTCCAGCGAGCAAATGAAGGCGAAGAACGCATCGTTCTGCTCCTTGCCTTCGCAGATCCGCACGCCCAGGTCGTGATATTGGCCACACACCGAGCCCTTGTCGGAGCCACTGTTCGTGATCATCACGATCAAGGCACGACGCCGAAACTTGGTGCCGGCCCGCATCATGTTCACTGCGCTGGCCGTCTTGTGCTCGTGCAGCTCGTCGATCAGCGCCACATGGGGCCGAGGGCCGGACTGGCCGTCGTCGGAGCTGATCGGGCGGAAAAAGCTGTTGGTCGCGGGATAGAAGAGGTTCCACACCTTTTCATCCCGTCCAGACTGCACCAGGCGCCCGGCAAGGTGAGGCGCCATGTTCACCATCGCGACCGCATCGCGGAACAGGATCTGCGCCTGGTCCTTCTTGGTAGCCGCCGCATAGACCTCTGCCCGCTGCTCGCCATCAGCAACCAGGCCATAGAGGCCGATCCCGCCGACCAGGGGCGACTTGCCAGAGCCCTTTCCGGTTTCGATATATGCCTGTCGGAACCGGCGATAGCCATCGTCGGTGTACCAGCCGAAAAGGCTACCCACGATGAACGCCTGCCACGGAGCAAGGCGAAACGGCAGCCCTTCGAAGTCGCCGCCGTTCAGGCGCAGCACATCCTCGAAGAAGCCGATGGCACGCTCTGCCGCTTCGGCATTCCAGATCAACCCGCGATCGTGTCCGCGATCCAGATCCAGCAGATGGCGGCGGGCTGCGTTGCGAACGTCAGGCCCGGCGACGATTGAACCGGACAACACCTGATCAGCGAAGGCCCTTACCCGGCAGTCAGTTGAAATACTTGTCGGCAGCGTCTCGTCCTGCATGTGGGAACAACTCTCCTTGCGCCGCCGGGGCGGCTCTCATGTTCCGGCGCGCCAGGGGAGATAACCCGAACTGAGCACCCGCAGCGTTCGCGCGCTTCTCGGCGTCGTTGGCCAGCTGCCGCAGCACGTGAGTCTGCTGGGCACCGGTCTTGAAGGTCTGAACCTCACCGCCCAGCCCATCGAGCGATGCAGCGTTGCGCTCGGCAATCAGCCGCTGGAAGCGCAACCAGTCAGCATATGCCTGGCAGTATGTGGCAAGCGCCATCTGGTCGAGCCGCGACACCCAGCCCAGAGCCAACAGCGCCTCGGTGATCCGCGTCCACTCGACAGCCGCGTCCCCGGTGATGAAGTCCGGCATGGGCGGCACGCCCACCGGCACCGCCGGATCTTTGATTTCGTTCATCAGCTGTGCAGGCGAGAGCTTGCTGCGGTTGCCGCTGAGCAGATGCACCGACGCGGGCAGTCCAGGCCGCCCGGAGTTACCGTTTCCGGCCATGGAAACCTCCTATGTCTGATACCCCCCCTCCCTCATTTTTCCCGGTTTTGCACACGGAGGTGGGCGAGCGGTCACGGAAGAAGGCGAGGAAAAGTGTTTTACCCCCCCTACCCCGGCAGAGCAGGACCGGAGGGGCGGCCAGGCGCAGGTCAGCGCCGGTTCCAGTGATGGTTCGGATCGAGCGGGACGCCAGATGCAGTGCACCCGGCAATCCTCCCGCTGCGCTCCAGCCGTTGCTTCACCGAGTCGTGACACAGCTTGCAGAGGGGTTGCCAATTGTCCTTGTCCCAGAACAGCTTCCAGGCATGCCGTAACTGTTCGGCATCGGCGCTTTCCTTGGCCTCGTTCAAACGCGGCGCAACCTTGTGGTCCACCACCGATGCAGCAACAGGACGGCGATCTGTCGAGCACATCGAACAGAAGGGATTGGCTGCGAGGAACACTTCACGCGCCTGCCGCCAGCGGTAACCGTACCCGCGTGAAGCACTGTTTCCCCGCCGGTCATCACCCTTCATTGCGCGACGATGGCAGATCACAAACACCAATCCGCTTGGCAGTCCAACGCTCGTAGAGGTTGATTGCCACATCAGCGCCCGCCACCGCACTCAAACAACCAAACGCTGACGCCGCCCAGAGCGATGCACCCAGCGAGTACAACAGCATGATGGTCGACAGGCCGCACACGATGCAGGCTCCCGACCGCAGCAGGATCCGACGTACCAGCGCCCAGCCGCTGTAGCCGGCCTTGTCCGCACGCCACATCTCCCCTGACACACCACCGACCAGGGAAAGCAGGATCACCATCCACAGCGGCATTTCGATTAAGGCTTGTTGCTCATTGGTCATACGGTCCTCGCAGGTCAGAAAGCACAGCGCCAGAAACAGAAAACCCCGCCGGGTGGCAGGGTTCTCGATGGGTTGCACAACACAGTGCTTGGGGGAGCGCCTAAGCGCAGTTTTGATATCGTGGGGCCTTTTTACATGCCACCGGAAAAACCGAAAAGGGGGTGTTTTCGGTTCGTCGCAATGTGGCAGCTATGTAGCATCGATGTTGCACGCAAGTCGCATAGTGACCCGACGAACGGTATGTTGCTTAACCCTGCCAGCCCTCGCCGCCAAGATCGCAAACACCTGAAGGTGCAGTGCTTTAACCCAATTCCGATAGGTGCGGTCCGCGCTCTCAGCCAGGCCAACCTCGCGCATCTGCTCTCGCACGGGCACCCCATGCAGGTAACGAAGGCGTGCCAGCTTCGCCAGGACCGCACCGCGCTTGTCACGTCGGTCCAACTCAGCCACGGCGGCGTCTACCTCGGCAGCAGAGTGATTGAGGCCAGCACCTGCTATCAAGATTCGTGACCCGGAGGATCCACCACGCGGGGCAGCACCCTTCCATTCCATGATTGTCCCCATCTGGCTGCCCATGCTGGAACCAAGCCCCAGTCGAGCGCACTGCTCACCCCAGTGTTGCATCAGCTCATGAACCAAGCGCAGGCGCTCGGCCGGCTCCAGCAGCTCCGCCATTTCGATGCGATGGGCAGTAAGCCGGGAGGCCAACACGAACTGCATTTCGTCCTTGTTCATTGCGAACCTCCCAAAACCTGAACCCAACACACACTTGGCTTACCCAACACAAACCCAACACAGCTAAAGCTCAATGAAATCAATGGATTAATTAGGTATGTGTTGAGTGTGTTGGGTGTGTTGGGTTTTTCAGCCCTCGCATAGAGAATTTTATCCCGCTGGATAGTGCCCCGAAAAAAATCGCGCACGCGCGCGCGCGCGCACAAACCCAACACACCCAACACAACACCCCTGCACGCCACAGTTTCCGGGCCCCTAATGTGTGTTGGCTTACCAAATCGACCCCAACACAAACCCAACACACCCAACACACTTTCAGTCGTATTCATGCCGCAAGCGTCCTTTTCACGTGCTCCCAACCTTCCACGTTCCAGCCAGCCAGCTTCGCCCGAGCACGCCATTCAGAGACGTTCCTGCCCAGCTCGGCCGCATTAATGGATGGGGGCAGGGAAGGATCGCCGTCAGAAGGAAAGAAGAACGCTGCGAAGCGCCGGGTATTACCATCGGTCCAGGGGATAGCCCGTGTCTTCTCCACCTTTGCACTGAGCATCAGCGAGAACTTGGTCTGACTCATGGAGTGCTCTTTGTTGAGCGAACACCACTCCAAGAACATCGCGTAGACGTCCGAGGTCAGAGCACTGCCCCACAGTCCGTACCCAAGCTCTCCAAGTCGCCAAAGGCTGTAGAACGTCTGCCACGCGGTGCGGCTCAGTTCGACCAGCCGTTGCCGGGCCTCAGTCTTCGGCGGTCGAGTGCGTTGGTCGAAGTCACCCAAGTCGACGCTCAACAGCCATCCGTACAACGCAGCAACGCCACCGTCGGCCAGCTCCCGAGCGATCGCCTTCTGGCGAGCAGCCGGCAACGTCTCCAGCGGCCACATGACCAACATTCGCCGGTCGTCTTCACTGATAGGCCAGGGCATGATTTCGTTGCTCAAGAACGCGGAGTTCATATGGTTGGACTCCTCCCAACCGTTGATGAACTTCGACTCCATGCGCACCGTCTTGCCGGTCACCATGTGCTTGATCTTGCCCACCTGGTTGTACCGCTGATCCCGACTCACAACCTCTTCGAAGACGGCCCACAGCTTGCCGCTCTGCCATGCGTTGAAGTTGCCTTCCAGTTGCTGCTGCCCGACAGTCGCCCCGTATCGGCCGTACAGCTCGCCCATAACGTCCGAAAACAGCAGGCTCTTACCGGAGCCTTCCATCGTTGAGTGGAACAAAATCGCCGTGTCCATCTTGGCGCCCATGTGCTGGAGCGGATAAGCCAGCCACCTGGTGAGCCACTCCAGGGCCTCGGCGTCGTGGTTGCACAGGAACGAGATCAACCAGCGCAGGTTTTCGCACGCGGCATCGTCGCGAACAGGCTCCAAGGGCAGCCCCTCAAACGTATTGATGTAAACCGCAGGGTCCTTGGTCATAGCTGGGTCGAACACGATGTGGTCGACGTCGACCACGCGCCGGTTCGGGCTGTTCAACCAAATCTGATAGGCATCACCCAACGCCATCTTGATGCTGCCTTCCGGCAGCCGGCGCTTCTTCTCTCGGTCCCAAGCCTCTTTCGTCCCGTCGATGTACACGTAGCGATCGAGCGGCGCGAGGCTCATCGCTCCACCCTTCTTACTGGACATCCGACGCGCCTGCTCAAGCTCTTTGACCTGCTCGCCAGATACCAACTTCTTGTCGGTCCTTTCCATCCAGGCCTTGGCAGCCGGCTTGCCGATCAGGGCCTCGAAGCCTGACCGTTTCATGGCCTGCCCCTTGTCCATGTCCCACACGTTCGTCGTGCCTTCGACCAGGGCAAAACGGCGGAGCGCACTCTTGAGCACCAACCCGCCCTCCCCCGCTCCCCCGTCGGTCGAGGAGGAGGCCTCCCCGCCGGCCGAGCTGGGGGCGTCTTGGTCAGCCACATCAGTGTCACCGTCGCCGGCATGTGCGGACTGCTCGATAGGCGATGGGGTGCGGGGAAGCTCACCGAGCGGCGGTGGCTCCGGTGGCCGAGAGCGCGCGTCGAGGCCCAAGGCAACTGCTGCCTCCCTGGTTGCCGCCCGTCGGTCGCCGTCGTGCATCAGGATGCAGTACACGTCGAAAGCGTCGTTCTTGTGGCCGTTGGCAAGGGGGTCAGAGCCATGATGCGAGTAGAGCTTGCCGTCACTGATGGTGACGCCCGGATCGCCGCTGCTGCTGTGAGGGCATAGCCATTTGTCACCCATGCGCTTGTACCCGTGCGCCTCGATCATCGTCGCGATGTCGTGCACGCGGTTGAACTCAGGAATGACTTCCGGCAGATCGCGATTGCCTGAACGGGCCAATGGTCGAGGTTTCTCGACCGCGCGAAGCACTGGCGCGACCGGCTTTGGTCGCCACGGGCAAGCCGCTTCCGCCTTAACCTTGAACTCGTCCCATGCCTGCCAGATAGCCAGCAGCTCGCCTGGCAGCTCCAGCAGCCCAGCGGGATCAGGCGGCTTTCTCCAGTAGTACGGCTCGCCAACATCCGGATGGATGGACGGCGGCAGTACATCTTGAACCGGGCCCGCGCGCAACTCGAACACGGTCACTTTCTTGAATGGCGCGATGGCGAGCAGCAGTGCGTTCTCAGCGACCTTATCTTCGGCATCCCGTGCGGCCTTCACCTGCGCGATTATGCCCTTGTAAATCGATCCATCAGGGTCAGCCTTGCTCGGCCAAACCAGCTTGCGCAGTTTCAGCTCTACACCCTCTGGTAGGCGAAACAAGAGCCGGAAACGCGCCGGATTCCCTACGACAGTCGGGTATTTCGCCGCGAGTTGGTCCAAGTCCAGCCCAAAGATGTCGCGGAAGACATCTCGCGACATCTCCACGTTGTCAACGTCGAGCGAACAAACCCGCCCCGGCCCGAGGACGGCGCCGAGGTTGTGGTTTGGATTCTCGCGCCAGAACGCCTCGGCGGAAGCGACATCGGTGAAATAGCCGCCTGGCCGGTTCCAGCCATCACCCCTCGGGCCCTTTTCCCCTGGCTCGATCGGCACTAGGGCAAGGTTGAAGGTCTCGATGTAACGCCGCGCCCAATCCGCCGTGGTAGGTGTTGAGCGCTGGCTCATCGGCGCCGCTCCCGCAGATCTTGGCAATCGATGCAGGTTTCGCACCCGGGCGCCGCGTCTTGGCGCGCCAACGGAATCGGCTCGTCGCAGTCCTCGCAGAACTGCGCGCTGGGCTTGATGGGACGGTTCGCGTGACGCTGCAGAGCAGCCTGGAGGAAGATTTCAGTCTGCTCAGCAGCCTGATCGAGCGGATCTGCAACGTTAAGCATGTGCGCCATCCTCCATGGACTGACGTGCACCAGCCATGATCGCCAGCACCTGGCGAATCACGTCCACGCCGCAGCTTTCCAGCTTCTGGACTTCGTGTGGTTCCCAAATATTGTCAGCGGCGCCTTCGTGCATGCTGCTGACGAACTGCGCGGCTTCTTCCAGCAGGTGGCCGACGGCTTTCAGTTGCTCGTTCGTTGCGGGGACGGGCTGAGGGCGGTACCAGACCACACCTGCCGCGCGGCCGAGGGCATCAAGCACGCGCTTGTCCTGGGTCCATTGCAGGATTTCTTCCAGCTCGTCGGGAGAGAGCCAGCGGCGTTCTTCATCGTGTTTGAGTTTCTTCTGCAGAGCGTCCACGTCCATACCGAGGTCAAAGGCCAGACTGGTGATACCGCCTCTGTAGGAACGTCCAGCGCGATAAAGCGCGTGACGGAGGGAGAGGGCCGGACCATCGTCCGGCAAAGTGTCGATTCGACTCATAACCGTTAATCCTTGGTTAACGGTGTGGACCGTGGAACAGGCAGGACCTATCCTACGGCCACAACCGTTGTGCAGTGTTTTGCGTGCTGTGGAACATTGCATGCGGTTCTAGTCATCCGGCGAATCTTGTGGTGAGAGGTGCCGGATGGCGGGGGTCGTCCAAACTAGGCTGGGGAAGCTTGTGGTGAGTGAACCCAGCCTAGTGATCCTTGCGCAGGTCGCTTTCTGCGGCCTTGATTTCTTCCTCGTAAAAGACCTCGATTGCTTTGCCCACCTCATAGCGGACAGCAGCTCCCTTCGTAGCGCGGTAGATCGTCGGCTGGGTCACTCCGACCCGATCTGCGATGGCCCGCTGTGAAAATCCCTTTTCGATCAATGCCTTGAGCATCTCTTTTATAGACATGACGCCTACCTATTCGTTAGCGAATACACGGATGTTACCCAAACGAATTATCGCAAGCAATACACTTTCGATACGAAAACTAATCAGAGTCGTAAGCAGTGATAGGAAGCCGCGTAGCAAAGCGTCTGCATGAATTGGGGATGTCTGGATACGAACTCTCCAGGAGATCAGGCGTACCTCAACCCACGATCCACCGGATCTTGAGCGGCACGTCAGCCAGCCCACGACAGGAAAATGTCGAGAAAATCGCTAAGGTTCTCGGGGTGACTACTGAGTGGCTTTGGAAGGGCGAAGCTCGACCCCTGGCGACAACTGGGCACGCTGCCAACGTTGAGCCAGGCCCACAGGTACGCGGGTTTGTTCCTCTGATCTCATGGGTGCAGGCAGGAGCATGGTGTGAAATGCAAGAACCCCTTGAAATAGAGGGTGTGGAGTCGTGGTTACCTTGTGCTGTATCGCATAGCAGCGCGACTTTCGCGCTCAGAGTGCGCGGCCTATCGATGTTCAATCCACATGAGCGCCGATCCTTCAGAGACGGCGACATCATTTTTGTAGACCCGGCTAAAGACTTCGAAAACGGTTCGCTGGTGGTGGCCAAGCTCGCAGACAGCAAGGAAGCAACCTTCAAGCAGCTCGTCATTGAAGGAGAACGTAAATTTTTGAAACCGCTGAACCCTTCGTGGCCGGACCCGATCATTGAGCTTCCCGACGACGCCACAATCTGCGGGGTTGTCGTTTCTAAAGTCGAGATCTTTTAATACCTCAACGCATACCCAATGCTTACGCAAAGGTATTGACCGAGAATATTCGTTTAAGTATTGTCTGGACCGCTACCCCTCTCACCACTGAGGTCCAGACATGGAAATCACACAGCACAACCAAGCGGGCAAGGTGTACTTGCACCCCACCGCTTGCACCCGCCCCGCGTTGGTCGCCGCATTCCAGCGCCGCACCGGCCTGCAACTGATCGTCTCTCCTGCCGGCATCGTCCGCGCGGTTCCCGCGAAGGGGGCCGCATGAACGAATACACCGTCCCGCTGCGCCGCGTCATGCTGCTGCAAGCCACGCTGGAGAACGGCGGTACCGCGACCTGCCAGATGCGTCGCCCAGAAACCTCGACTGACATGCACATCGCGGTCGAGAACGACGACCGCACCCACCACCTCAAGGCCACGTTCGGCCCAATCACCGGCTCGCTCACCCTACAGCGTGGCGATACCGCCAAGTACATGGCCCTGCGCGACTACCTGGAAGAGCTGGCCAACGGCCGGGCCTTCACTGGCGAGCCATCGCAACAGGCCATCGCACTGATGGAAGCCCAGGACTGCGTGAACGGGGTGCTGCCCCCCGGCCATATCGCCTACATCGTCCTCACAACTACCCCCGCCCGTCCCCTCGGTGCAGTTGTAACCGACGCTCAGGGCGAACTGCGAGCAGCCGCCACCGGCACCTGCATGCTGGACCTGGCCGAGATCATCCGCGCGAAGCTCGGGCCCGGCCGAGAGGGGCCCGGGGAGTCGCCATGAGCAAAACGCTGGACCAGTTGCGAACCCAGTGGGCCACACCCTGCCCGAGCATGACCGCTGTGCGAGAGCACTACTTCCCTCACATCGGGACGGACAGACGGTTCAGAGAGTTGATCAAGAAGGGCGAGATCGACCTGACGCTGAAGAAGCTGCACAACTCGGCCAAGGCGCAGCACGTGATCTACCTGTACGACCTTGCCGACTACCTCGATGCCCAGGCGGATCAGGCAAAACAAACGGCATGAATCAGGCGGCCCCGGCCATCAGGGGAACCTCAGCTTGCGCCAGGCCACCACCACACCTCGGCCTGGCGCCGGCCTCTTCGGAGCACAGCACATGCAAGCACCTCACTATATGCTCGCCCTCGCGATTGCGTGGATCGTCACGCTCACCGTCCTGCCTTACCTGTTCACCAAAACTCGCCACCGGGCGTATCACCAGGGCCTGACCAATGGCCTCAGCAAAAGGGATGCATTGTCCTGGCAGCGCCTACAGGATCTCGAGCGCCAACTGGAAAGCCGCTCGATCGAGCGCGAGACCGAGCAGCGCAAGCATCTGCAGAAGACCGCTGCTCTGATGGGGACCGTCAATGAACTGGAAGAACGCATTCGGGCGTACACCGGGCTGGCGGTCACCCCAGCCGACCACCGCCTGATGATTCAAGCCGCTGAAACTCTGCTGCTCGCCCAACGCACCTGGGGAGTGATGAAGGGCAGCGAGGCCTGGCGCGACCGCGCGGCCCTGGAGTCGGCAGCACTCACCCGCCTGGCCGCCTTGGTACACACCGAGGTTCGCCGGAATGCTCCCGCCAAAGCGGAGAGCGCAGCATGACTGCCGCTCAGAAGATCAACTTTGTCGGAGCACAGCAGCAGACCCTCCCCTTCCAGCGCGAGCTGTATGTAGACCTGTTTGCCGGCGCGGGCGGAGCCAGTAGTGGTGGCGCGCGGGTGTATCGCGACCCTGACGTGGCAATCAACCACAACCCGATCGCCATCGCCGTCCACCGCGCCAATCACCCCAAGACCCGGCACTACATCTGCGACATTTACGAGGTCGATCCACTGGAAGCCACCGGCGGGCAACCCGTAGGCATCCTGTGGGCGTCACCCGACTGCCGGCACTTCTCCAAGGCCAAAGGTGGTGCCCCCCGGAGCAAGAGCGTTCGCTCTCTGCCATGGGTTGTGGTGCGATGGGTCTTCGCCACCCGCCCTCGCCTGTTCCTGATGGAAAACGTCGAGGAGTTCCAGGCCTGGGGGCCACTGGACGATGCCGGGAAACCGATCAAGGCAGAAATGGGCCGAACCTTCAGGGCGTTCGTATCCTGCCTCACCACCGGCCTCCCGGCGGATCACCCGGACATGGCAGAAATCATGGCCTGCATCGGTCAATGGGTTCCCATGGAGGCCTTGGTGCGCGGCTTGGGCTGCAACGTGCAGTGGAGAGAGCGCCGTGCGGCAAATGCCGGGACGCCGACCATCCGTAAGCGGCTGTTCCTGATCGGTCGCACCGATGGCCGCCCAATCGTATGGACCAAACCCAAGCGCCACGAGAAACCCAAAGCGGGCCAACTGCCATGGCGAACCGCTGCGGAGTGCATCGACTTCTCCGACCTGGGCAAGAGCATCTTCGACCGGAAACGACCGTTGGTGGACAACACGTGCCGCCGCATGGCGAAGGGTTTCTGGCGGCACACAGTGATGGCGGAGCAACCATTTGTGGTCCCGCTGAGCGACCAGCAGCTGGCCGCCGCCAGCCTCACCGAATTCGCCAACGCGAGCACCCAGCGCACCTTCAGTGTGACGAAGCCCCTGCGCACTCAGGTTGCTCAGGTGAAGGGTGGCCACTTCGCCATGGCGTCGGCGCACCTTACCCACTTGACCCATCACGGGGATCGGTCGGGCTATCCCATGACAGAGTCCGTGCGGACCATCACCGGAGCGAACCGTGGCGAGCAAGCCATGGCCACCGCCTCCATGGTGACTCTGCGTAAGGGCTGCACCGGCAATAGCTTGTTGAAGCCCGTAAATGCCCTGACCACCGGCAGCGGACATCACGCCATCGCCGCCTGCCACTTCGAGCAGGCGAACGGCGGGTTCTACAAAGGCGATGGGCGGGCAGCCAAGGCTCCACTGAGCACCATCCTGGGCCGAGGCACCAACCAGCGCCTGGCGACTGCCTACCTGGTGAAGTACTACGGCACGGGAGGACAGTGGCAAGGCATGGAAGAGCCCATGCACACGCTGCCAACGAAAGAACGCATGGCCTTGGTCACTGTCGTGCAGGTGCCAGTTTCCATTTTGCCACCGGAACTGATGGAGCGAGCCCGGAAGTGCGCCCGCTTCCTGCACAAGTACCTGCCCGAACACTTCCCTGAGCCCGCCGACGTGGTGCTGCTCGGCGAATTCGCCCTGGTGGATTTCTACCTGCGCATGCTCAAGGCGCCAGAGCTCAAGCTGGCACAGGGGTTCAGCCCCGACTACATCCTCGATCGCGGACTATTCGAGAACCCGGAGACCGGTCTGCTGGAGTGGCTGCCCATCAGCAACACCGACCAGATCCGACTGATCGGCAACAGCGTCTGCCCTGAAGAGGCTGAAGACCTGATCGGCGCCAATGCGAAAGACCTGATCGACCTTTACCAGCAGGAGGCCGCATGACCATGCACAAGCACCTCTGGGAAACAGTAGACCTTGACGCCGGCGGCTATCACGTCTGCAAAAAATGCAAGCTAGGTTCTGAGTACGAACAACCAGCGACACCCTGCCCCGTCTCGGACGCCGAGCATCACGCCGCCGCCTGGCTCGGCCCGTTCGGCCTGTACCACTCCCGCACCGAGGCCCAGCTGCACTGCGAGCGAGAGCCTACGCCTGTATCGCTCGACGAGCTGCTGCTGCACGCCCAGCGCTATCTGCTCATCACTCGCCACCTCGGAATGGGATTCAAACCGCCTGGCGGCAAGGCGGTCACCAAGACCCCAGAAGCAACCGACTCTGCCTTAGACGCTCTCTGCACTTATCTGAAGGAGCAGAACAATGCCCAGCCCAGCTAAACAAGTTGATCCGCGCGACCTCTTTATCACTCGCAATCCAACCGGCCTGACGAGCGACGAACTGGAGAAGGGACGCTCAGGCTTCGTTGACGACCGCACCCACGGCGACTACTTGGTTTTCCTCGCCGGCTACGAAGCCGCCGCGGGCCTGGACCCGATCTACAAAGGTCCGGGCCGCCACGACCTGGTAGAAGCCAAGGGCTGCAAGCCCGAGATCAGCATCATGCTCTCCGAAGTGCCCTGCGCCGGAGCAGCGGGTGGACGCGACCTAAACAAGCCGGAGGGCGGCACGCCCGACAGCGACATCCACCCCGGCAGTACATCCACCTCGAAGGCCCGCTGCGAAGCCAAGGCAGCAGATAACGACTTGTTGATGCCACAGGTCGGCTTGCTGGCAGCAGTGAGACGAGTCTACCCAAATGGCAGCCGGCTACTGATCAAAGCCGGCAGGAACAAGATTGAAGTTGAGGTGACAGGCCACTGTGCAGCCTGGTGGTCTCGCCCTGGCTATATCTACGGAAAGAATCCAAAGACCGGCAAAACCCGCACCTTCCATCACAGCGCCGTTTTGGAGGTCCTGCCTTGAGCCCACCAGCCTCCAGGCCTCGCATGGCTACCCACAGCCTTGACCTGCCCGTGATGTGCGACATCTGCGGCCAAGCACGCTCAACCCGCAACCATTCCCGCTGCAGCAAGATCCGGCAGCAGCGCAAGAACGTCGAGTGGGAATCATACATGGCCAACGTCACCGCTAAGAAACTTCATCAGCTTCAACGCCTGCAGCCACTTCGGTAAGTCGGAGAATATTAAATGGCAAAGCCACAAGTAAAACCCATCCACGAAGCAAACAAACAGACCGCCGAAGCGGTTCAACTTCTCATCACTCCCGCTGTATGGATTCGAAAAGAGTTGTTATTCCCTGTCTTCGGCTTGAGCACTGAAGCCGTGCGTAAATATCGCGACCGTGGAATTTGGCTGGAAGAGAAACAATGGCGAACGGACCCTGCTAACGTCATTGTCTACAACCGTGTCGAGATCGAAAACTGGATGGCCGGCCGTCCATGAGTGTCAAACTACCAGCAGGTGTTGACGCCCTACCCACGGGCGTTGATATCAATGGCAACCTCCTGCGAATCGCCTTCATGTACGAAGGCGAACGCCGCCGGGAGCCGCTTCGTAACGTCGCTAAGATCAACAAGGCCGCCATCGCCTATGCGGATAACAAACGCAGGACAATTCTTGCTGAGATTAAGGAGAACCGCTTCGACTATGCGGCTCACTTTCCCGACTCGGCCTGGCTGAAGGCTAGACAGGAAGCTCCAAACGAGCCAGCTAAGCGAACCGTCGACGAAGGCATAGTGCAGTGGCTTGCGGTTGCCAAAGTTAAGAAAGCCCACAGCACGTTCATCAACTACAAAAGTAAATCCGAACACGTTAGAAAGAAGTTTAGCGGCAGAGCAATCGCAAGCATTCCAAAAAGCGAGCTTGAATTATTCCAAGCCGAGCTACTCACTAATGGCCTCAAACCGAAAACGGTAAATGATGTCTTCACGATTATACGGGGGGTGTGGGGGGATGCGTTCAGCGATGAAATCATCAAGCTCAACCCCCTGGAGCGTATCGAGAACATCCAGTCTGACAGCGAGAGCGAATTCGCAGACCCATTCACCCGGAGCGAGATCGAGCGGATAACCGCCGCCGACCCTGAGCGAACAGCAGACAGCCGGATGATCGTCTTCAACTGCTGGGCCGGGCTGTCGCTCTCCGAGTTGATCGCGGCCGGTGTAGAAGATGTCGACCTGGTGGCCGGCACTTTGACAATTCGGCGCGCCCTGGTCGCAGGGGAATTCAAGGTACCGAAGGAACGCTCACGCATTCGTACTGTGGAGCTCATCGCGCCTGCCCGGGAGCTGCTGACCATGATCGTGGCCGACGCCAAGGATGCCGAACCCACCCACATCACCGTTGTGCAACGAGACAACATCACGAAAAAGCATGAGCGGGTTCGCTTCCTGTTCCGCAGCTCCACCAGCGGTCTGCTGTGGAACGGCAAGACCGTCAGCAACTGGTTCACCGCCCACCTCGAAAAAGCAGGTGTTCGTCATCGAGGCGCCAACCAGGCACGCCACACTTTCGCGAGCCAAGCATTATCGAGTTACGTCCCAATTGAGTGGGTCGCCCGCCAACTCGGCCATAGCGACACGACCATGGTGCGCAAGCACTATGGTCGTTGGATTTCGAAGGACACAAAAAGTATGGCAGATATCGTATCGAAGATGATGGGGTTCGATCACGGAATAGCGGGATCAAATTCCACACCAATGGAAAGATGATGCGTCTGCTGCTCTATCAACATATTTCTAATATCTGTCAGACGCACCGCGTGAAGCCGGGGAATCGGACCCTCACTGAATACTAACGCCATACACTTTCGAGCCGCCAGCCAAAAAGTCTTTTCAGCAGGCGGCATTTCTTTATGAATTAGCTCGATGTTATCAAATAACTTTATAAAGCAGGATGCCATTTTTTTAATGTGCTGGATATCGTGCACCACTAACCGCTGCGCACATAAGTATTCTACATCATCATAAAAATGCGATATACGCGATCTATCACTCAAAAAACAAGATCGATTTATTGTCACCTGAACATTGACTACGATCTGCCACAAAATGTCTAGACCACCATACTTCGGATCATCGAACTCGCAATCAATAAGATCGTAGCGCCGAACGTCCGGCAAATCCGGCACCAGCATCCTTATGGTTTCGCCTTCCCAACCACCATCTATTGTGGTTGTCTTGCATTTACTCCAACCCGGCAGACGTTCAAACCATTTCGAGCGCGAATCCATCCTCGCCTTCTGCGCCGCCCAAAGCATGAAATCAACAACTTGCAATCCAGGCTCTGATTTGCCAGCAACCTCAAACGTAACCTTAGGATAGTATTTAACAATGAATGGTGAAAGATATGTATTGCGCGCGAGATCGAACCATAAATCCGGCCACCACTTTGAGAGCAACGCACCTACGTTCAAGTTGCCCCGCTGCTCGAAAACAAACGTCAGTTCGACACAGTGAGAAAACAAGCCGACGACCGCCAATTTTGACGCCAAATCATAGAGGTCTTCTTTCGAGGAAAATGAATGCTTCGCCGTATGGAAGACATGGGACCGGAAATCCCCTTTCACATGCGAGCAAATAGCCTTGCACAAATGAGAATGGGCATTCTTGCTATCGTCAGCCGCGTGAAAGAACGAACGCTCCAAAGTGCGATCATCCATAGGCTTCTGGTCGTGATGGAATCGATCAAGATCATTTCGAAGATTTTCAAGCGCCTCATCGATTACGACCTGCTCAATTCGCTCAGGAGTAACCAGACACGCATACCCACTGAACTGGCCCTCTCCAAACTCAGTTTCATCCAGATACACAAACATTGGATCCTGCCTTCCCTTATGGCCACATCACCAGTGTCGAGATCATACAGCCCTATACTGGTGTCGACACCATGGCCCGAAGCGGCCCAATGCGTTCTCAGGGGCGGAGAATATGCCCTAAAAATGCCCTAACTCTAAACGCTGAAACGACGAAGCCCCCGAAAACTTCAACGTTTTCGGGGGCTTCGGCTACTTCGCGTATGGCGGAGAGATAGGGATTTGAACCCTAGGTACTGTCGCCAGTACAACGGATTTCGAATCCGTCCCGTTCGGCCACTCCGGCATCTCTCCAATGGCGCGCATCATACCAGCACTTTTGCCAAAGGCGAAGCCCCTGGATGAAAAAAATCGCGTGCTTTCAGATGCTTGCGCGAACGTGCCGAATTACAGTGGCACGCCCAGGCGTTTTGCGACTTCTTCGTAGGCTTCGATCACATCACCGAGGCCCTGGCGGAAGCGGTCCTTGTCCATCTTTTTGCGGGTTTCCTTGTCCCACAGGCGGCAACCATCCGGGCTGAACTCGTCACCCAGGACGATTTCGCCGTGGAATACGCCGAACTCCAGCTTGAAGTCCACCAGCAGCAGGCCGGCGTCGTCGAACAGCTTGCTCAGCACTTCGTTGACCTTCAACGACAGGGCTTTCATTTTCACCAGTTGTTCGGCGGTGCCCCAGCCGAAGGCAACAACGTGGGATTCGTTGATGAACGGGTCACCCTTCGCGTCGTCCTTGAGGAACAGCTCGAAGGTGGAAGGCTCCAGCTTGATGCCTTCCTCGACGCCCAGGCGCTTGACCAGGCTGCCAGCAGCGAAGTTACGCACCACGCACTCGACCGGAATCATGTCGAGCTTCTTGACCAGGCATTCGTTGTCGCCCAGTAGTTTGTCGAACTGGGTCGGAATACCGGCTTCTTCCAGTTTCTGCATGATGAAGGCGTTGAACTTGTTGTTCACCATGCCTTTGCGGTCGAGCTGTTCGATACGCTTGCCGTCGAAGGCAGAGGTGTCGTTGCGGAACAGCAGGATCAAGCGGTCAGCGTCGTCGGTCTTGTAAACCGACTTGGCTTTGCCGCGGTAGAGTTCTTCACGTTTTTCCATGATGGGCTCCGCTTGCTAAATGAGAGGGGGCTAGACGATTTCGCGCCAGTCGAGCCCACAATCCTGGTTGGCCACTTGCAGCCAGTCCGGGTCGCACCCAAGGGTATCGACGAAACATTGCCGGGCCAGCTGTGGCAGGTTGTTCTTGCTGCTGAGGTGGGCCAGCACCAGGTGCTGCAGATTTTCCCACCCCAACTCCGCCACCAGGCGCGCGGCCTGATGGTTGTTCAAATGTCCGTAATCGCCGCCAACCCGCAGTTTTAGAAACTGCGGATAATGTCCCCGTGCCAGAAGGTCACGGCAATGGTTGGCTTCGATCAGCAGGGCATCCAGGCCCCGGTAATGGTCCAGCAACGTCGTGTCGTACGAGCCCAGATCGGTCAGCACGCCGAGGCGCCGTCGACCATCCGTGAACACGTACTGCAAAGGCTCCAGCGCATCATGCGTCACACCCACCGCACGAATGCTGAGGGCGCCCACGTCGAACGTATCGTTCGCCGCGAGAAACCCTGCCGCTTCCAGCGGTTTGCGCAACCCGCGCAACGTGCCACGACTGAGATAGACCGGAACATTGTAGCGCCGTGCCAGCAACCCCACCCCATGCACATGATCGGCATGTTCGTGAGTCACCAGCACGGCGCTCAATATGTCTGGCGATACACCGAGCCGCGCCAGGCGCCGCTCGGTTTCACGCAGGGAAAATCCGCAATCGACCAGTACGTGCGTGTCGCCACTGCTGATCAGCGTGCCATTTCCCTGGCTGCCGCTTCCAAGTACCGCGAAGCGCACTTAACCCAGGTTGTCCTGAATGACGCTCAGTACGCGACGGGCCACATCGGCCGGGGCCACGGTGTTGATGTTCTTCTCGACGGTAACCTGGACGCTGTCGCCCACCTTGCTCAGGCGAACCTGATAGCGCTCGGCACGGGCTTCGATCTCTTCCTTGCTCGGCGCACTGCCGAAGACGCGGCTGAAGAAACCAGGCTCGCTTTTCGGCTCGGCTTTCTCGGCCAGGTTGATGTAGTACAAGCCCAGGCTGCGGTTGATGTCTTCAACGCGCCATTCGCCGTGCTCCAGGGCACGACCGACACTGGACCAGGCGCGATCGAGATCGGCACCGAGGTTCAGAACCGGGTTGCCACTACCGTCTTCGCTCAGGCTGACACGGCTAGGTGCATCGAAATCACGGGCCGCGAGCAAGGACACCGAACCGCCCTTCTCGGCGCTGCGGGTCATGCTGGCAAGCATTTCGTCGACCAGTACGGCGTCGACGCCGGTGTTGGTCGAACGGGCCGGGAATTCCTGCTCGGCACTGCTGCCGGCGGCACGCTCGACGGTCACCACATAGACTTCACTGGTGTTGCGCTGCACGCCTGGCTCGATACGGACCCGCGCGCGGACCTCGTTGTCGCGGCTGCTGGCGGCACCACCCAGGCGCTCGGCCATGGAGGCGGAAAGCTCGTCGAAACGCTGCCAGGTGGTGTTGAACTCACCCGTCTGCGGACGCTCTTCGGCGATACGGAAACCGTTGTCCTCGAAGAACTGGCGGGCAACCGGCCAGACTTCGGCCGGAGCGCGCTGGGCCAGGACCCAACGAGCGGCGCCGCTCTTCTGCAGGCTGAAATCGGTAGCGTCGGCGCTGGCCGCAAGCGGCAGCGGACGCGGAACTTCGTATTCACCCTTGACGTTGTCGTCCGCGACGTTGCGCGGGATCGGCAGCAGAGGGTCGAGACGCTTGACGTTGCTCACATCAGGCGGCAACTGCATGGGCGGCTTTTGAGTGGCCTCCAGGTAGTCGCTGCCACGGTCACGGAAATACCCGTCCTCGCCCCAGAGCCAAGCGCAACCGCTGGTGCTGGAAATGATCAGGGCAAGGGCGGAAAGACCAGCCAATCGCTTCATGCGGTGTACGTCCTCAATTAAAACTGCAGGCCGCACTGGCGCATGGCCTGGCGTACCGTATCGTGACAGGAGTCGCTCAGCCAGGTCAGCGGCAGGCGGATGCCTTGGTGCATCAGGCCCATTTCAACCAAAGCCCACTTCACCGGAATCGGGTTGGCTTCGATGAACAGGTGCTTGTGCAGTGGCATCAGTTTTTCGTTGATGGCGCGGGCTTCGTCAGCCTTGCCTTCGAGTGCAGCGTTGCACAGGTCGGCCATTTCACGCGGGGCGACGTTGGCGGTCACCGAGATGTTGCCCTTGCCGCCCAGCAGAATCAGTTCGACAGCGGTCGGATCATCGCCGGACAGCACGAGGAAGTCTTCGCTCACGCCGTCGATGATGGCCTTGGCACGCTTCAGGTCGCCGGTGGCTTCCTTGATACCGATGATGTTCGGCACGGTGGACAGGCGGATCACGGTCTCGGCCTGCATGTCGCAGGAGGTGCGGCCGGGAACGTTGTAGAGAATCTGCGGGATGTCGACAGCTTCGGCGATGTGCTTGAAGTGCTGGTACAGGCCTTCCTGGGTCGGCTTGTTGTAGTACGGCACCACCAGCAGGCAGGCATCGGCGCCGGCATTCTTGGCGTTCTGGGTCAGGTGCACGGCTTCGCTGGTGGAGTTCGCACCGGTACCGGCGATGACCGGGATGCGACCATTGACGCGCTTGACCACGAATTCGATGACCTGGATGTGTTCTTCGACATCGAGGGTCGCCGACTCGCCGGTGGTGCCGACTGCGACGATGGCATGGGTACCGTTCTGCAGGTGGAAGTCCACGAGTTTGCTGAGGCTGTCCCAGTCCAGACGCCCTTGTGCATCCATGGGTGTGACCAATGCCACCATACTGCCCGCAATCATGAAGCTGCTCCTGCCGGAAAAAGAGAGCGGTAATGGTACTGGCGCCATCGGGCTTGCACAAGCGACGCAGGCGGGCAGAGCATTCCCCTCGGCGGCCATTTTCGCTACCCTTCGTCCTTTGATCGGTACATAGCGGCCTGCCGGGCTGCCGACAACGTGCCCCGACAGTGTCCGCCGCCTCGATCCAGAGGCCCGGGAGCACGCTGAACAGCCTGTTCACCCCGTCAAGTACCGACCGCTCATCGCTTTAGGAATGCTATGTCCACCCCCACCGTCCGCGAACAATTCCTTGTCGTCAGTGCTTTGGGCCCAAGCCCGATGGAACTGACCAACATCCTTTGCCGGGCCAGCAACGACAGTCGCTGCTCGGTGGTGACCTCCCGCCTGAGCCGCCACGGCGAATGCAGCGCGCTGATCCTGCAGATCACCGGCAACTGGGATGCCCTGGCGCGCTTCGAGGGCGCGCTGCCGAGCCTGGCGAAAAAGCACGGCTTCATCGTCAACGTGGTGCGCAGCGCCGACCTGGAAGTGCGTCCGCTGTCGCTGCCGTATGTCGCCTATGTCAGTGCCGCCTACCGCCCCGACATCGTCAATGAGCTGTGCCAGTTCTTCATCGACCACAATGTCGAGCTGGAAAGCCTGACCTGCGATACCTATCAGGCTCCGCAGACCGGCGGCACCATGCTCAATGCCACGTTCACCGTCACCCTGCCGGCCGGCACCCAGATCAGCTGGCTGCGTGACCAGTTCCTGGACTTCGCCGACGCGCTCAACCTCGATGCGCTGATCGAACCTTGGCGCCCACAGAACCCGATGTAAGGAAGATTGCTCATGGCCGTTGAACTCGACCAACCCATCGCCGATTTCCAGGCGCTGGCCACCAGCGGCCAGCAGGTCAGCCTTGCCGCGCTGAAAGGCCGTCAGGTGGTGCTGTATTTCTATCCGAAGGACAGCACGCCGGGCTGCACCACCGAAGGCCAGGACTTCCGCGACCAGTACGCCGCCTTCCAGGCCGCCGGCACCGAGGTGTTCGGCGTTTCCCGTGACGGCATCAAGTCCCACGAGAACTTCAAGGCCAAGCAGGCCTTTCCCTTCGAGCTGATCAGTGACAAGGACGAAGCCATCTGCCAATTGTTCGACGTGATCAAGCTGAAGAAGCTCTACGGCAAGGAATACCTGGGCGTGGACCGCAGCACCTTCCTGATCGACAAAAACGGCGTGCTGCGCAAGGAATGGCGCGGCGTGAAAGTGCCGGGCCACGTGGCCGCGGTACTGGCCGCAGCGGAAGAATTGAACAAGGCGTGAATATCAAACGGGGCATGTCGAACATGCCCCGTATTGTTTCAGAGCAACGGTGCCACCGCGGGCTCACGCCGTGGCCAGGCATCCAGCACGGCCTTGAACAGCGTCGCCAGCGGAATGGCGAAGAAGATCCCCCAGAACCCCCACAACCCGCCGAACAGCAGCACCGCGCAGATGATCACCACCGGGTGCAGGCTCACTGCTTCGGAAAACAGCAAGGGCACCAGCACGTTGCCATCCAGGGCCTGGATGATTGCGTAGACGGCCATCAGGTAGATGAACTGGTCGCCCCATCCCCACTGGAACAACGCGATCAGCGTGACCGGCACCGTCACCACCACCGCACCGACGTAAGGCACCACCACCGACAGCCCCACCAGCAGCGCCAGCAACGCCGCGTAGTTGAGCCCGAGGGCAACGAAGGCGATGTAGGTCGCCACGCCGCAAATCAGAATCTCGATGCCCTTGCCGCGAATGTAATTGGCGATCTGCCGGTTCATCTCCTCGGCCACCCGCGTCATCAGCGCGCGCTCCTGCGGCAGATAGCCGCTGACCCAGCGCGCAATGGTCTCGCGGTCCTTGAGGAAGAAGAACACCAGGATCGGCACCAGCACCAGGTAGATCATCACATTGACCAGCAGCGGCAGGCTCGACAACGAGAAGGTCAACGCCCACTGGCCGAACTTGCCGATTTCCCCGCGCATGGCTTCGATGGCTTGCAGCACCTGGTCATCGGACACCAGGTGCGGGTAGCGCTCAGGCAGCAGCAGAAGCAGCGACTGCCATTTGCCGAGCATGCCCGGCAACTCGTTGAACAGCGTGATCAGTTGATGCCAGAGCAACGGCACCAACACCAGCAGGAACACGCCCAGCGCCCCCATGAACAGGGTGAAAACCAAACCCACCGCGACCTTGCTGGGCACGCGCAGACGCTCCAGGGCGTTCACCAGCCCCTGCATGAGAAACGCGAGGACCATGCCCGCCAGCACCGGGGCCAGCATGCCGCCCAGGGTCAATACGGCGGTGAACCCGAGAAACAACAGGACCGCCAACACCACGGCTTCCTCGTCCGAGAAATAGCGGTGCAGCCAACTGCGTAGCACTTTGAACATCGACGATCCTTGGGTAGGAAAGAAACTCAGGCCTTCTTCAGCCAATAGGTGTAGACCCCGCCCTCGGCGGTATCGAGCAGCAGCGTATGACCGGCTAGCCTGGCAAAAGTGCGGAAGTCACGCTGCGAGCCAGCATCGGTGGCAATCACCTTGAGCACCGCGCCGCACGCAAGGCGATTCAGCTCCAGCTTGGCCTTGAGCAATGGCAGTGGACAGTTGAGGCCACTGGCGTCCAGTTCGGCATCGTGGTGCAAGGTGTCAGTCATCAAAACTCTCCAGAAAAACCAGCCGGCCAGACAGCGCTGGCGTGCGGCGCAGGCAAGCCTCGCAGAATACCGCCACTGGTCGCAACCGTGCGAGGCGGCTACAGTAAGGCTCTTTGTCGACCAGAGCTTCGTGCATGAATTTTCTGCGCCCTACCTTGCTGACACTGGCCTGCCTGCTGGCGCTTCCGAGCCACGCCGACGACCTGCCGTCACTTGGCGACGCCAGCTCTGCCATTGTCTCTCCGCAGCAGGAACACCAACTGGGCCGGGCCTGGCTGAGCTTGTTGCGCGGCAATGTCAGCCAGTTGTCGGACCCACAGCTCAAGGATTACGTCGAGTCCAGCGTCTACCGTCTTGCCGAAACCAGCCAACTGCAGGACCGCCGCCTGGAGTTCATCCTGATCAACAGCCCGGACCTGAACGCCTTCGCCGCTCCCGGCGGGATCGTCGGCGTCAACGGCGGCCTGTTCCTCAATGCCCAGACCGAGGGCGAATATGTCTCGGTACTGGCCCACGAACTCGCGCACTTGTCGCAACGCCACTTCGCCCGCGGCGTCGAAGCCCAGCAGCGCATGCAACTGCCGATGATGGCCGCCCTGCTGGCGGGCATCGTGATTGCCGCTTCCGGCGCCGGTGACGCCGGTATCGCCGCCATCGCCGGCACCCAGGCGGCGGCCATCCAGGAACAGCGGCGGTTCTCCCGCCAGAACGAACAGGAAGCCGACCGTATCGGCATCCTCAACCTGGAAAAAGCCGGCTACGACCCGCGCAACATGCCGTCCATGTTCGAGCGACTGATGCGCCAGTACCGCTTCGACGCCAAGCCGCCGGAATTCCTGCTGACCCACCCGGTGACCGAGTCGCGTATCGCCGACACCCGCAACCGCGCCGAACAGGCTCCTGCCGGCGGCACCGAAGACAGCCTGCGCTATCAGTTGATGCGTGCCCGGGTGCAACTGTTCTATGAGGGGACGCCCGGCCTCGCGGCCAAGCGCTTCCGCGCCCTGCTGGATGAAACCCCCAACCTCGATGCTGCGCGCTACGGTCTGGCGCTGGCACAGATCAAGGGCGGCCAACTCAATGAAGCGCGGGAAAATCTCAAGCCGCTGCTGGCCAAATCACCCAACGACATCACCTACAACCTGACCCAGATCGACCTGGACATCACCAACAACCGCCTGGCCGATGCTCAGCAACGGGTCGACAAGATGCGCCAGCTCTACCCGGGCAACTATCCGCTGCAACAGGTTCGGGCCGACCTGCTGCTCAAGCAGAACAAACCCGCCGAAGCCGAAAAAGCGCTGGAAGCCTTGATCAAGAACCGTGGCGACGACCCGGATATCTGGTACGACCTGGCCGAAGCCCGCGGGCTTTCAGGCAACACCATCGGGCTGCACCAGGCACGCGCCGAGTTCTTCGCCCTCACCGGCGATTTCGACCAGGCGCTGCAACAACTGGATTACGCCAAACGCCGGGCGGGTACCAACTTCCAGCTCGCGTCGCGGATCGACGCCCGTCAGCGGGATTTGCTGGAGCAGCAACGAATGGTCAAGGACATGATGCGCTGAGGCCTGTGGCCTCGATCCACAGGATTTGAGCCCGCCTCGACAACGAGGTTGGCGCAAATCCTGTGAAGGGCTGCCGAGCAGCCCTGAAAGACTCAAGCGTTACCGGACAACTTCAGCCGCGCAGCCTGGGTAAAGTCCAGCATCCGCTGCAACGGCTTGATCGCCTGCGGAATCAATGCCGGTTCCACGAAAATCTCGTTCGTCCCTTCACGCAGGCACTGCAAGGTGCGCTCAAGCGTGTTCATCGCCATCCAAGGGCAGTGCGCGCAACTGCGGCAGGTCGCGCCGTTGCCGGCGGTCGGCGCTTCGATGAACTCTTTGTCGGGGCACAGCTGCTGCATCTTGTAGAAGATGCCGCGATCGGTTGCGACCACAAACTTCTTGTTCGGCATGCGTTGCGCGGCGGCGATCAACTGGCTGGTGGAGCCCACAGCGTCAGCCAGCTCGATGACGGCGGCCGGCGATTCAGGGTGCACCAGAATCGCGGCGTCGGGGTACAGCGCCTTGATATCGGCCAGTTGCCGCGACTTGAATTCTTCGTGAACGATGCACGCACCGTCCCACATCAGCATGTCGGCGCCGGTCTGCTTCTGGATGTAGTTGCCCAGGTGCTGGTCCGGTGCCCAGATGAAGGTCTCGCCGTTGTCCATCAGGCTTTCGACGATTTCCAGCGCGCAACTGGAGGTCACCACCCAGTCGGCACGGGCCTTCACTGCCGCCGAAGTGTTGGCATACACCACCACGGTGCGCTCCGGATGCTTGTCGCAGAAGGCCGAGAACTCGTCCACCGGGCAGCCCAGGTCGAGGGAGCAGGTGGCGTCGAGGGTCGGCATCAGGATGCGTTTTTCGGGGGTGAGGATCTTCGCGGTCTCGCCCATGAAGCGCACGCCGGCCACCAGCACGGTCTTGGCCGAGTGGTTCTTGCCGAAGCGGGCCATCTCCAGGGAGTCGGCCACGCAACCACCGGTTTCCTCGGCCAGCGCCTGGATCACCGGATCGCAATAGTAGTGGGCGACGAGCACCGCATCCTGCGCCTTGAGTTCGGCGGCGATGGCGGCACGGTATTCGGCCTCTTGTTCAGGCGTGAGCGGCTTGGGCTGCTTGGCGTCCAGATGGGCCTGGACCAGAAGGCGTTCGGAAATCTGCGTCATGTTCGCAAGACCTGCTGGCGCTGATGCGCGTAAGTCGAGTGTATCATCGGGCACGGACAAATCGGGTAACAGCTTGGCCTTTGCATTTTCGGCAAAAGTCCGCCGCAACCTCGGTTTTATGAGTCGCCGAAGGCTACAGATAATCGGATGAATTCTAAAGAGATTTTTGCCCGATAAAGCGAGCGGGCGACGCTCGACACGTCGCCCGCGGAGCAAGGTGATTACTGAGCAGCACCGGTCAGCAGTGCGGCACGTCCCCTGACGAAGGCGTCGAACTGCTCAACGGTCATTTTCTGCCCGTTGAAGTCCACCAGGCCGTCGGCGTAACCCAGGTGCATCAGGATGTTGTCACCCTGCACCGTCGCCATCTGGGTTTGCAAGGCCATCATGCCGACCATCTCGCCCGCTGCCGACGCCTGCCGGATCGAGTCGGCATCCAGGCCATCCAGCGTGGCACGCAGGGCCGCGATATCACCGATCATTGGCTTGGAAATCTTCAGATTGGCCTGGACCGACTTGATCGATTGGGCCAGCGCCTGCTCCGGCGGCAGGTCCGCCAGCGCCACACCGGCGAGGTCGACAGCGAGGTCAACGCGGCTTTCGCCACTGGCCGTCTTGAACGACAGTTCCTCCAGCGCTACCCGTGGCTGGCCGGCCAGCACGCCCTGCAATACATCCTTCAACAGCGGATCGTTCAGAAGCTGGGCACCATCGGACTGTTCCAGGGCAATGGCTTCCAGTTCCGGCATATGTTGCTCATACCAACTCACCAGTTTGCCGATTGCCTCGGGATTCAGGCGCTGCACGCTCCAGCCCATGCGTGCGCTGCCCAGCGGCTTGCCGGCATAGCTGATATCGGAAACCTGATACACACCCTTGAGCGCCAGACCATCGTTCTCGATGCGGTAGGTGTCACGCAGGTCCAGGCCGAACTTCAGCGACGGCTGGCCATCGTAGACAACCGACACCTCTCCCAGGTCGGCCACATAAGAACCGGTATAGAAGCCGTAACGGCTCTTGCTCATGTCAGCGGCGAAGGTAAGGTCCTTCAGGCCGAAGTCCAGTGTCGAACCGTCGCCTTGCGTCAGGGTCAGGTGCTCCATGGCAGCCCCGAAGCGCAGCTCATCGCCATGGGCATCGGTGTCGATCTGCAGCGTCAGACCGGAAAACGAGAACATCACGCCCTCCTCGCCCTTCACTTCCAGCGGCGCCAGCTTGAGGTTGGTGCGCACGGCACCGCCATAACTCAGGCTCATGCTGCCGCCCAACGGCAGTTGATCACCTGCGGCGGCGAACCATTTCTCGGTCTTGTCGGTTTTCTCAAGCGCGTAAGTGCTCGCAGCCATCACGGGTGCAAGTTGCAACTGCTTGAGCCGCGACCACGGGAAAGGCCCGTGCTCGATGTGATCGACGAAATCCAGCGCCACCGACTCTCCGTCCGGGTCGCTGAGGGTCACCCGGTAGCGGGCGAGACTGGTGAATTTATGCGACTCCAGGGAAAGCAGTTCCACCTTGCCCTGCATTTGCGTGCCCATGGCCACGTCCAGTTGGCGATTGACGTCGGCCAGGGCAGCGTTCAACTGCGCGGGCAGTTGCTGGCCGGTGTACCACGCGATCGACGTCCAGGTCGCCGCGACCATTACAGCCAGCCCGCCGATAACTACCAGTGTTTTCTTCATGAAGTGATCCAGTTGCGTTCCTTGGAAAAGAAAGCCCGGACACCAGGGTCCGGGCCTTCAAGGCGGCGAGAGTAGCATTTATGCTGCGGGATTCAGTGCAATGCGGACAGCGATCGTCTGGCCATATCTATCCAGATCGTTCTCAAGAACTCCTCCCTTGTCATCTTCTTGCCATTGAGATCCACATCATCAGGTGGGCTAAGTTGCAGCTTCATCAGAATGCTGTCGTCCACTACTTCCAGAAAAGGACTCCGCTCAGCCTCGCTTGAAAGTATCTCCCACAAGGTTCGACTGTTGAACGCTCCGCGCATGGTGTCCGCAGTGAGCCTGCCGAGGTTGAAGGGACGCGCCCACTCATCGATAGTCGATTTGGAGATCTCGAGATTGACATTGCCCGACTCAGGCATCTGCTCAATCAAGTCAGCAAAGGAAATACGGTCATCGTCCGGCCGACGAAATTGAACAGACATGTCCGCCCGACTCTCTCCCTCGCTCGTTTTGAATGACAACTCTTCGATTACGAATTTCGGCCTGTTCGTCAGCAGCTTGAGCATGGCTGCTTCAAGCCGATCGTCCGATTCGCTCAACAACCCTTTCGGATCGGTATTTGCTCCATTTGTCTCGGCAACATCTACCGCGCTCATAGTGCCCCACACTCCCGAGCGCCGTCCCTGCAAAAATCCTTTGAGCGCCGCCGGGTCCAGACCTTCGACACGCCACGCCAGCCGAGCGCTGCCATACGGCCAACCAGCCAGCCGGATATTCGGAGCAACGATTATCTGCTTCCTCGAATACCCGTCCTCGGCAACCTGATACTCATCATGGAACGCGGCCCGGCCAAACGATAAAGTCTTACCGGCAGATTGAAATCCGACATCCGTCGAACCGACTTTCAGCCAACCGGTCCGCAGCCCCTGAAGACCTGTTCCCAAGTGAGCATTCACATCTATTCCCGCGAGATAGACATATACACTGCGGATGTTCTCACTCTTCAGATGTATCCTGAGGCGCTCCATCTCGCCGGAAATAGCCACGGTGTCGTCACCTTGAGCCGAGTTCAGGAGCAAACTTCCTCCGCTGGACGTCAGCGAATAATCCTGTTCCGTGATCTCGAACGGCGCGAACTCGACGTGAGTGTTGATGGTTTCTTCGTAATTGACGCTGATACCCCCACGCAACGGAACCTCCCCTTTACTGGCGGAAAACCAGGTCGCGGAGCCTTCGGTTTTGACCAATGAGAAATTGCTTGTAGCCATCACTGGCATCAGTTGCATGCGCTTCACCCTCGACCACGGTAACGGCCCATACTCGATACGATCAACGAACTCCAGTTGAACAGGGTCCTGCCCCACCGACTCGTAGGTCACCCGGTAACGGGCATCGGCACTGAAGGTATGAAAGGCGCTCCAAAGCAGCTCGATTTTTGCCTCCCCCTCGTGCCCCAGCGCTACCTGCAATTGCTGGTTGGCATGCTCAAGCAGCGCATCCATCCGTGTCGGCATTGATTTGCCGGTGTGCCATGTGATCCACGCACAGCCAGCAGCACTGAGCGCAACAACGCCAGCGAGTGCAACCAGTATCTTTTTCATGAAGAGGTCCAGACAGTGGAGAAAACCACCCGGACCTTGCGTACCGGGCATCAGGGGCCAGGAGGTTAGCACCGCGATCGCGGGCAAAAAGCTCAGGAATCCGCCACCGATACGCTGGAAAACTCGACGCATTTCGTAGCCTGTTTCCGAGGCCAAATCCGATGCCGGCAACCAACGCCCTAGAATCCACCTCACAACCCCGCCAGACACTCACATAACTGTCATCGGACGCTGACATGTTCAGGCCATGCCCTGCCTGCCCGGGCAGGAGGAACAGCATCGGCCTGATAACGGAGCTTCGTATGAAACTTGCTGTGTTTGGTACCGGTTATGTTGGTTTGACCCTCGCCGCCTGCCTGGCCGAGGTTGGACACTGGGTGTGCTGCGTGGATGTCGATGCCGAGCGCGTTGACGCGCTGTCCCGTGGCCATTGCCCGATCTTCGAGCCTGGCCTGCCGGCACTGCTGCACAAAGGCCTGGCCAGTTCTCGCCTACTGTTCAGCACCGACGCGGTGCCCGCCATCGAAGCCGCCAGCGTGATATTCATCGCTGTGGGCACCCCGCCGCTGGCCGATGGCAGCGCCGACCTGCGTCAGGTCTTCGCGGTCGCGGACGCCATCGCCCGGCACGCCCACGGTGAGAAAATCATCGTCAACAAATCCACCTCGCCGGTCGGCACCGTCGATGCCATCAAGGCCCGCCTGATCAGCCTGCGCCCGGACAGCGCCGCGCAACTGGACGTGGTCAGCAACCCGGAGTTTCTCAAGGAAGGCTCGGCGGTCATCGACTGCATGCGCCCCGACCGGGTCATCATCGGCGGCGCCAGCACCGCGACGCTGGCCCTGTTGAAGGAACTGTTCAGCCCCTTCAGCCGCAATCACGACACCTTCATCAGCATGGACGCCCGCAGCGCCGAGCTGAGCAAGTACGCGGCCAACTGCATGCTGGCGACAAAGATCTCGTTCATGAACGAAATGGCCAACCTCGCCGAACACCTGGGCGCGGACATCGAAGCCGTGCGCCGCGGTATTGGCTCGGACCCGCGTATCGGCTACGACTTCATCTATGCCGGCTGCGGCTTTGGCGGCTCGTGCTTTCCCAAGGACCTGACAGCCCTGCAGCGAATTGCCGAGCGACACGACTACCAGCCCCGCCTGTTGCAAGCGGTGGATGCCATCAATCAGCGACAGAAACATCGCCTGTTCGAAAAGATTCTCCAGCATTACAACGCAGACCTGTCCGACAAGACGTTCGCCGTGTGGGGCCTGGCCTTCAAACCCAATACCGACGATATGCGCGAAGCACCCAGCCAGGTACTCCTGCAGGCGCTATGGCAGGCCGGCGCGAAAGTCCGCGCCTTCGACCCGCAAGCACGGCACGAAGCGCGTCGTCGCTACGGTGAGCGCAATGATCTGGAGTTGCTGGACAACAAGGAGGATGCGCTGAAAGGCGCCAACGCGTTGGTGATCGTCACCGAGTGGGAGGACTTCAAAGTCCTGGACAGCGAACTGGTCAGGCAGCGCCTGCTCGATCAGGTGATCTTCGACGGACGCAACCTGTTCGAACCGGCGCACATGGCCGATGCGGGCCTTGCCTACTACAGCATCGGACGCGAGGACGTGCGACCTGGCAATCCTCGCGCCCGAGACAACGAAGCGTCTTACTCGTTGACGTCCATGAACTCACGCGCCCAGACGATGTAGTCATTTGGCTGGGTGTAGGTGTGCGTCAGCTCCGTCGCGCTCAGGTCGGAAGCGGAGCTGGTAATGCGCCGCTGCTCGCGCAGGCAGTCGTAGGTCGCCTTGATCGCGGCGAAATAGGCGCCATGGCCGTCAACGGCAATGCGCACGCCAAGCTCGGCGAGACGCACGTCATCGTGCAGTTGCGGGTTGCCGTAGGTGACCAGCATGAGCGGAACGGTGACGTGACGGGCAATCTCTTCCAGGTGCTCGAAATCGCGGATGCCGACCATGCACACGCCGTCGGCACCGGCGTTCTGGTAGGCCACGACGCGAGCAATGACTTCCTCGGTCGGAATCGCTCCGGCATTGGTCCGGGCAATGATCGACAGCTCTTGATCGACCCGGGCTTCCAGCGCCGCGCGAACCTTGCCGACGCCTTCCTCGATGCTGATCAGGTCGGTGGACTTGCGGCCGAACTGGGCCGGCAACAGGGTGTCTTCGATGGTCAACGCGGAAACGCCAGCGCGCTCCAGCTCGATCACGGTGCGCATCACGTTCAGGGCATTACCGTAGCCATGGTCGGCATCGGCGATGAACGGCAGTTGTGCAACACGGCCGATGCGAGTGGCCTGTTCGGCGAACTCGCTGAGGGTGATCAAGGCAAAATCCGGTGCAGCCAATACCTGTAGCGACGCCACCGAGCCTCCCAGAATACCCACCTCGAAACCAAGGTCGGCGGCAATGCGCGCTGACATCGGATCGAATACCGAGGCGGTGTGGTAACAACGAGGGGAGGCAAGCAGTTTACGGAACGCACGACGCAAATCTTGATGGGACGCTTTAGGCATGATCTATCCACTATTTCGACTTCATTCTGAGGCGAAACATACCACCCCTTGATGTCTCTCTGACAGCAGCGAAGGTCTTTGTCCGACAAATCGACGCAAACGTTTCACCTCCCGGGGTTAAAGGGCCGACACCGACCGGGAATCCCTGATGGACAGAACGAAGGAAGCGAGTGTGAAGAGGTCGATCCGGCTGCGCTGTGGCGAAAACATCGAAGAGCCACCAGCCGGGATGGCGAGCTTTTTTTGCCGATTTCATCAAAAAATCGCGAAATGTGTATGAACTGTGCATGCAGATGATGAATACGCCGGGTACGGCAAAGCCTGACGTCAGGCATCAGGGAAAACCGTATGTGCACATGCTTTCTTATCAGTGATTCCCTTATCTATTAAGCGTAGGCTTTGTACGGTTATGGCATAATGAAATCATTCCACAACTCCAGATAACGAGCCGTGATTTGTGTCAGTGACGACCTTAACTGTATGTGATGACTCTACTGTTGCCCGCAAGCAGGTCCTGCGGGCGCTGCCAGCGGACTGGCCGGTGTCGATCACCCAGGCCAGCAATGGCCATCAATGCATGGACGCCATTCGCAAAGGTCTCGGCCAGGTCGTGGTTCTCGACCTGAACATGCCGGAGATGGACGGTTATCAAGTGCTTCACGCCTTGCGCGATGAAGGCCTGAAGGCCGCCGTCATCGTTATCTCCGGGGATGTGCAGCAGGAAGCGGTGCGGCGGGTCCGCGAACTGGGCGCCCTGGCGTTCCTGCAAAAGCCTTTCGACCAGGCAGAACTGCGCCAGACCCTTGGCGAGCTGGGGCTGATGAGCCTGCCGGGGCAAGCGGCGCAAAGCCACCGTCCGGCGACCAACACCAACGTCACCTTCAATGAAGTGTTCCGCGAAACCGTCAACGTCGCCATTGGCCGCGCCGCCGCGCTGATCGCCAAGGTGCTCGGGGTTTTCGTGCAGTTGCCGGTGCCGAACGTCAACGTACTCGAAGTCGGCGAGTTGCACATGGCCCTGGCCGATGCCGGGCGCTGCAAGCAACTCACCGCGGTCTGCCAGGGCTTTATCGGTGGTGGTATCGCCGGCGAAGCCCTGCTGATGTTCCATGATTCGGAAATCGCCGACATGGCGCGTCTGATGCAGCATCAGAACAGCGAATCATCCGACCTGGAAATGCTCCTGGATCTGTCCAGCGTCCTCATCGGCGCCTGCCTCAGCAGCATCGCCGAGCAGGTCGACGTCGTGTTCTCCCAGTGTCACCCGCAGATCCTCGGCCAGCATGCCGGCATCGAGGAACTGATCCGGGTCAACCAGCAGCGCTGGAAGAAGACCCTCGCGGTGGAGATCAGCTACGGTCTGGAGGGACACGATATCCGCTTCGACCTGTTGCTCCTGTTCACCGAAGACTCCATCGAACGACTGACCCACAAACTCGCGTACCTGATGAACTGACCCATGAACAAACCCATTGATCTGACCGAGTTCCATTGGCTGCTGGCGATCGTGCAAAGCATCGACGTCGGCGTGGTGGTGCTCGATCGCGACTACCGCGTCCAGGTCTGGAACACCTTCATGGAGAACCGCTCGGGCGTTGCCCCCAAGGACGCCCACAGCGAATCGTTCTTCACCCTCTTCCCGGAGGTCAACGTTGGCTGGTTCAGCCACAAGCTGGAAAGCGTCGCGACCCTGGGCACGCCCGCGTTCACGGTGTGGGAGCAGCGCCCTTATCTGGTGCGGTTCAAGAACTACCAGCCAATAACCGGGCAGGAAGACTTCATGTACCAGAACACCACGCTGTTCCCGCTGCGCTCCACCGACAGCAGCATCAGCCACTTCTGCCTGGTGATCTATGACGTGACCGACGTCGCCACCAACCGGCGCATGCTGCAATCGGCCAACGCGCAGCTGCAGAAGCTCTCCAGCACTGACCGCCTGACCGGCCTGTACAACCGCGGCCACTGGGAAGACAGCCTGAAAGTCGCTTACGCCCGTCACCAGCGCCACGGCAACCACACCAGCCTGGTGATGTTCGACATCGACCACTTCAAGCGCATCAACGATACCTACGGCCATCAGGCGGGCGACAAGGTGATCGAACAGGTCGCCGCGATGCTGCGCGAGTATGTGCGCGATACCGATGTGGCCGGGCGCTATGGTGGCGAGGAGTTCGGCGTGGTGCTGTCGGATACCGACAAGCATGGTGCGAGCGCCTTCGCCGAGCGATTCCGTAAAGCGATCGAGGGGCTGGAAGTGCAGCACGAGGGGCAAAGTATTCGCTTCACCATCAGCCTGGGTGTCGCGGACCTCAGCCAGCCCTCGGAAGGCCATGCCGACCTCATCGCCTGGGCCGACCAGGCACTGTACGCCTCAAAGAAAAATGGCCGTAACCAGGTGTCGATTCACGAATGACAACCGTGATATCCAGCCTTTCGGGCACCCGGTAGTCGGTCACCGGGGCCCGGCCTGAAAGTCTCCCAGCCTGTATTGCCTTCACGGCCAGCTCACTGAAGGCAACTTGCCAACACCCCGTGGCTTCAAGATAATAAGATTTATTATCAATTGTAACTTCGGGTTATCCCATGTCCGATCTGGTTCATCACGCAGCGATGCACACCCTCTACGAGGAGCATCACGGCTGGCTCAAGGGCTGGTTACGCAAGCGCATGAACTGCAGCGAGCAGGCCGCGGACCTCGCGCAAGACACGTTTTTACGTGTGCTGACCCAGCGCAGGGCCGACGTTGTTCGCGAACCACGGGCTTATCTCAGCCGCGTGGCGCGCGGCCTGATGATTGACATGTTCCGCCGCCGTTCGCTGGAACAGGCCTACCTGGAAACACTGGCAGCGATTCCCGAAGCGCTGGATATCTCCCCGGAAGAACGCCTGCTGATCATCGAGTCGCTGCTGGAAGTCGACCAGATGCTCGATGCCCTCGGCACACGGACCCGCGACGTGTTCCTGATGTCCCACCTCGACGGGCTCAGCTACGTAGAGATCAGCAAGCGCCTGCAAATCTCGGTCAACACCGTGACAAAACACGCGGTGCGCGCCCTCACCCAGTGCCTGCTGCTGATGGAGGATTGAGCCTTGGCATCCCCGGGACTCGATATCGCCACACTCGAAGCCGCCGCCCAATGGTATGTCGATCTGCGCAACGGAACGCCGGATGAGTCGCTGCACCGCGAGCATCAACGATGGCTGCAGAGCGACCCGCGCCATCTGCTGGCCTGGGAACGACTCGGGCGCCTGCAGGGCAAACTTGAGCGGCTTGCGCCCGCAATTGGCAGCCCGATTCTCAAAACCGCGCATGCCAAGCGCCGCGACGTGTTGAAAGTACTGTCGGGGCTGCTGGCCACGGGCGCCGCCGGCACCTTGGGCTGGAGGGCCACGCCGCTGCCTCAGTGGGCAGCGGACCAGCGCACCGGGATCGGAGAGCGACGCAGCATTCACCTGGAGGACGGCAGTCAACTGCACCTCAATACCGCCACGGCGGTGAACATCCGCTACAGCCAGCAGTTGCGTGAACTCTTGCTGCTCAGCGGCGAAATCCTCGTCGAGACCGCCAAGGACAAGGCCGCCCGGCCTTTGATCGTGCACACGGCTGAAGGCAGCCAGCAGGCGCTTGGCACACGCTTTATCGTGCAACAGGAACAGGATCGGACCCGGCTGACCGTGCTGGAGCATGCCGTCCTGGTACGCCCTGCCAACCAGCCCGACACTACGCTGACCGTACACGCCGGTGAGCAGATCAGCTTCAGCGCCGACGCGTTGGGGTCGGTCATGCCAGCCACCGCTCAAGCCGATGCCTGGCTGCACGACACACTGGTGGTGAACGGCTGGCGCCTGGATGACTTTCTGCAGCAACTGCAACGTTATCGCCCTGGCTACCTGAGCTGCGACCCGGCCGTGGCCGGGTTGCGGGTGTCCGGCTCCTTTCACCTGCGCAACACCGACCACGTCCTGGAAAACCTTCGTCTCACCCTGCCCTTGCGACTACGGCGGTTTACCCGCTACTGGGTACGCCTCGAAGCGGCATGAACGTCGACCGTAAAAAATTTCACTGAGGGGTTGGTGATTCTGATTCTCGTTCGGCTTGCCAAGTAGAGGCGCACAGACGCCGCCATTGCCAACGAGCGTAAGGAAACACCATGCCGCATCACGCACACCCCGCAGAACCCGGCTTGATCAACGCCCCCTTCCACAACCGCCCGCTGCAACGTGCAGTGCACCTGGCCATGCTGAGCCTGGTGCTGGGTGCAAGTGTCGGCAGCACGCTGATCAGTCCGGCGGCGGCGGCACAGCACACCGTCGAACACGAATTGGACTTCAACGTTCCCGCCGGCCCCCTCGATCAGGCGGTGGCGCAATTCAGCTCGATAGCCGGCATCAGTGTTTCGTTCGATGCGGGCCTGGCGCAGGGCAAACAGTCCCCGGGCGTTCAGGGACACTATTCGCGGGATGAAGCACTGCGTCGTTTGCTGCTGAGCAGCGGCGTCGAGGCGGTGGCGCTGGGCAGTGGCGGCTATTCGCTGGTGCAGGCGCAAGACAGCACGGGGGCGCTCGAACTGGGCGCAACCAACGTACTTGGCGCGGCACTGGGGTCGACCAGCGAAAACACCGGTTCCTACACCACGGGCACGATGCAGAGCGCGACCAAGCTGTCATTGTCGATTCGCGAAACACCGCAGTCGGTCACGGTCATTACCCGCCAGCGCATGGACGACCAGAACATGAGGTCGCTGGAAGACGTGCTCAAAAGCACGCCCGGCATCGCCATCACCAAAGACGGCCCACAACGCTCGACGTTCTACTCCCGCGGCTTCGCCATCGAAAACCTGATGACCGACGGCTTGCCCAACGATCTGTCCCACTACCTCAGCCGCGACATGAACTCTTCGCCGGACATGGCGATATTCGACCGGGTGGAAGTCGTGCGCGGCGCCACCGGCATGATGCAAGGCTCCGGCAACCCGGCTGCGGCCATCAACATGGTGCGAAAGCGCCCCACTGCCACGCCGCGTATCAGCATCACCGGCAGCGCCGGTAGCTGGGACAACTATCGCAGCGAGTTCGACGCGTCCAACGCCCTGAACGACAGCGGCACCCTGCGCGGCCGAGTGGTCACCGCGTATCAGACCAAGGGCAGCTTCCAGGACTTCACCAGCGCCGAACGCTCGGTGTTCTACGCCATCACCGAAGCCGACCTGAATGACGATGCAACCTTGACCTTTGGCGCCTCCAACCAGAATGCCAATCACAACAGCGCCTGGGGCGGCTTGCCCGTCGCCGCCGACGGCAGCGACCTGCACCTGAAGCGCTCCACGTACCTGGGCAGCAAATGGGAATACTGGGATCAGGACAACACCACAGCGTTCACTCGCCTGGAGTACCGTTTCGCCAACAATTGGAAAATGCTCCTGGCCGCCAGCAAGAGCTGGTCAAAACTGGACATGCTCGGTTCCCTTCCCGAGCGCATGGGCGATAACTACGATCAGTTCGGTCAGTACATCGGCAGATACGACTATAAAGACCGGCAAAGCAGCTATGACGGCTACGTCACCGGCCCCTTCTCGCTGTTCGGTCGCACCCATGAACTGGTCGTGGGCGCCAGCAAGAGAGACCTCACGTTCAACGGCAAGGGGCTACCCATCGACGTCGAGACCAATACTGATCTCCACAACCCCACCGGCATCCCCAAGCCCGACGTAAGCGCCAATCCCTGGACGCAGCATCGCACCACTCAACAGGAAGGCACCTACGTCACTACTCGCCTGAACATCACGGATGAGCTGAAAGTCATCCTTGGTGGGCGCCTGGACTGGTACGAGCACGACGTGGATACCCGGTGGAACGGAAAATCATCAGCCAGCAGCCTGCCAAACAAAGTGACGCGCAACCTCACGCGCTACGCGGGTGCGGTTTATGACCTTGACCAGCATCACTCGGTCTATGTCAGCTACACCGATATTTTCCGCCCGCAGACCGAGCTGGATACCCAGAACAACGCGCTGATGCCGATAAAGGGCAAAAACTACGAGCTCGGCATCAAGGGCGAGTACTTCGATGGAAACCTGAATGCCAGCGCAGCGATCTTCCGTATCGATCAGGAGAACCGCGCCAAATTGCTCAACCCCATCCAGTGCACGCCGATCGGCGGCACCTGCTATGACGCGGCGGGTGAAGTACGAAGCGAAGGGATCGAGCTGGAACTCAACGGCACCCTGGCGCCAGGCTGGGAACTGGGGGCGGGTTACACCTACTCCGCCGCCAAATATACAAAAGACGCCAACGAAGACAACGTGGGGCGCTTGTTCGCCACCAACATCCCCCGCCACATATTCAAGGCGTTCACCACCTACCAGCTACCTGGTGACCTGAGTCGCTGGAGTATCGGTGGCGGCCTGTATCGGCAGAACACCGTCTACAACAAAGGCACCAATGATTACCTGACCACGTTCGACTACCGTATCGAACAAAAGGCCTACACCGTGGTAGACCTGATGACCAGCTATCAGGCTTCGGAGACCGTTCACGTGCGACTGAACCTGAACAACGTCTTCGACAAGACCTACTACCAGGACATCAGCTCCAACACCGACTTCGGTAACAGCCTCTACGGCGAACCCCGCAACGCCATGCTCACGATCAACTGGACGCTCTGAGACTGACTGACCGGTACGGCAAACAACGGGACAGTACCAATATCTGCCCACTGTTTGCCGAGTCGGTTCTTTGCGCCCACGGGATGCACTACCAGCGCGAACGACAGAAACGAAAAAGCCCGCAATCCTTATCGGAACGCGGGCTTTTTCAGGTGTTTCACCGTCGGTTGTGTCCACCATCATTCAGCAACTATCTGCCAACTTCCGGTTTTAACACTGCCAACTTTATATGGTGGGTCGTGTAGGATTCGAACCTACGACCAATTGGTTAAAAGCCAACTGCTCTACCAACTGAGCTAACGACCCGTTGGATGGCGCGTATAATACTGATTTCTAACAGGAAATCAACACCCCATCGCAAAATAATTCAAAAATAGCGAGTCGGGTCCTGTACGCCGGCCGCAGCAAAGCCATCCGCACGCAGGCGGCAGCTATCGCATTTGCCACACGCACGACCTTGATCATCCGCCTGATAGCAGGAAACAGTGAGGCTGTAGTCGACGCCACGGGCCATGCCCGCCTGGACGATCTGCGCCTTGCTCAGGTTCTGCAACGGCGCCTGGATCCGGAACCCATTGCCTTCTACCCCGGCCTTGGTCGCGAGGTTGGCCATGCGCTCGAACGCCTCGACAAATTCAGGACGGCAATCCGGGTAGCCGGAATAGTCCACGGCGTTGACGCCGATGAAGATGTCGCGCGCATTCAGCACTTCAGCCCAGCCCAGCGCCAACGACAGGAACACCGTGTTGCGCGCCGGCACGTAGGTCACCGGAATGCCCTCGCTTGGGGTCTCCGGGACATCGATGCTGCTGTCGGTCAGGGCCGAGCCACCGATGCCGTTGAGGTTCAGGCCAATGACCTTGTGCTCGACCGCACCCAGGTCCCGCGCCACCCGGGCTGCCGCATCCAGCTCGGCGCGATGGCGCTGGCCGTAATCGAAGCTCATGGTGTAGCAGTCATAGCCTTCGGCCTTGGCCATGGCGACCACGGTGGCCGAATCCAGACCACCCGACAATAGAATTACCGCGCGTTTCTCACTCATTGCAAAAGCTCCTGTCAGCGTCCCGGCTCGTCGTTCCAGAGCAGTTTGTGTAACTGCATCTGCAGACGAACCGGCAGGTTGTCGGCCACGATCCAGTCAGCCAGATCGGTTGCGCTCAATTGATGATGGCTAGGCGAAAACAGAACTTCGCCGACACGCTTGTCGAGACCGTACTGAATCAGCTTCGATACGGCCCAGTCATAGTCCTCGCGCGAACAAAGGACGAATTTGACCTGATCGTTCGGGGTCAGCAGCTCGATATTCTCGTAGCGGTTGCGGTGAACTTCAGCAGAGCCTGGGGTTTTCAGGTCCACAACGCGACTGACGCGCAGATCGACCGGTGCAATGTCCATCGAGCCGCTGGTTTCCACGGAAACCTCGTAACCGGCGTCACAGAGCCTTTTCAGCAGCGGGATGGCATTGGGCTGGGCCAGCGGCTCGCCGCCCGTCACGCAAATGTAGCGCGGCCGGAAGCTGGCAACCTGTTCGAGGATCGAGTCGAGCGTGCGTACGGTGCCGCCGTTGAAGGCATAGGCGCTGTCGCAATATTGGCAGCGCAAGGGGCAGCCGGTGAGGCGCACAAATACCGTGGGCAGCCCAGCGGTGCGCGTTTCACCCTGCAAAGAGTAAAAAACTTCGGTGATGCGTAATGTGTCTTGCATAGTCGCCACGGGCGTAACAGCTAAACAGGCTGTCCGCCTCCGTCAGGCACCGCTGCGAACCCGGCATAGCGTTATTCGCAGCAGCGTGTTTCATAAAAGGGCGCAAATTCTAACGAAAAAACCCGCGACAAGCGCGGGTTTCTTTTAAAACGTGCGGATCAGAGCTTTTGCAGGTCGCGCTGAGCCAACTGTGCAGCCGAGGTACCCGGATATTGGGTCACCACCTGCTGAAGAATACCTTTGACCCGGTCGGCATGACCCAGGCGACGCTCCACATCGGCCAGCTTGTACAGCGAATCAGGCACTTTGTTGTGCTTCGGGTACAACTGGCTGACTTTGGCGAATGCCTGGCCGGCACCTTGCAGGTCACCTTTGGCCAGGTTCACTTCACCCAACCAGTACTGGGCGTTGCCCGCGTACTGGCTGTTGGGGTACTTGCGCAGGAAGGCATTGAACGCCTGGCTGGCCTTGTCGAAATCCTTGGCCTTGATCAAATCGAAGGCAGCGTCGTAATAGAGCTTTTCCTTCGCTGGATCGCCAGGTTCGCTGCTCGCGGCGGGCTGGTTGGCTGCCGGTGCGGTATTGCCGGCGGCCGGCGCAGAAGCACCACCGTCAGCGGAATTCTCGGGAGTCGCGGTCGGTGCCGGGGCAGCGCCGCTGGAGATACGTCGATCCAGGTCCTGGTAACGTTCCAGGCCTTCCTGTTTCAGACGTGCAACTTCGTTTTGCAGAATCTCGATAGTGTTCTGTTGACGCTCTATCTGTTCCTGCATTTGTTGCAACTGCATGAAAAGCTGGCCCTGTGCAGAGGCAGGGGCCGAAACCCCTCCCCCGGCATAGGCGCCGTTCGTACCGTAACCCGCAGGCGGATAACTGCTTGCGCCGTTATAGCCAGCGTTGTCATCAACAACAGGAACCTCAGCCGCTGCCATGAGAGGCAGCGTGAGAGCCAGGACGGTTACAGCACGACGGCACGCTCGCATATCGAATTACTTACGCAGTTCGACGCGACGGTTCTGAGCCCAGGACTGCTCGTCGTTGCCGGTGGCAACTGGACGCTCTTCGCCGTAGGAAACCAGTTCCAGCTGAGCTGGGGAAACGCCTTGCAGCACCAGGTAGCGCTGAACGGCCTTGGCACGACGCTCGCCCAGAGCCATGTTGTATTCGCGAGTACCACGCTCGTCGGTGTTACCTTCCAGAACGACGCGAGCGCCGTTGCCTTTCAGGTCCTTGGCATGAACGTCCAGAGCGCGCATGGCTTCTGGCTTCAGGTCCGAGCTGTCGTATTCGAAGTAGAAGGTGGTGATTGCGCGCAGAGCAGCTTCTTCGCTCAGGCTGCCGTCAACGGCACCAGTGTTAGCGCCGTAACCAGCGTTTGGATCAACAGCGCCTTCGCCAGCGTTGTCGCCGCCTTTCGAGGAGCAACCTACAGCTACGGCCATGGCCAGAGCCAGCGCAGCAAACTTACCAAACTTCAGCATTTCCATCGTGAAACTCCTAATGAACCCCAGTGTGTTAAGTAAAACGTGTAGCGCCGCATCAGTTCAGGTAAGGGGACCAGGACGGTTCTCTGACTTCGCCTTGAGCGGTAGGAAGCGGGAGCCTCACGCGTCCGTTGAGAGAGACGAGCATCAAGACTCCCCGGCCCTGCTGGCGGGTGGCGTAGATTAGCATGGTGCCGTTGGGCGCAACAGTGGGTGACTCATCAAGACTGGTCTCTGTGAGAATTTTTACACTGCCACGCTGCAAATCCTGCGCCGCCACTTTGAAGTTGGTGAAACCGTCCTGACGATGAATCATGACCAGGGTCTTTTCATCGGCGGAAAGTTTCGGGTTGGCGTTGTAGTTGCCCACGAACGTCACACGCTCGGCACTGCCGCTGCCAATGGTGGTTTTGTAGATCTGTGGCTTGCCGCCACGGTCCGACGTGAAGTACAGCGTCGAGCCATCCTTGCCGAAGAACGGCTCGGTATCGATGGCCGGGCTGTTGGTGACGCGGGTCATCTGACGCGAACCCATGTCCATCACGTAGATCTCGGGGTTGCCGTCGCGCGACAGCACGAAGGCCAGGCGGTTGCCATCCGGCGACCAGGCTGGCGCGCCATTGAGACCTTCGAAGTTGGTGATCTGCTCACGACGACCCGTATCGATGTGCTGGACGAAGATACGCGGGCGACGCTGCTCGAAGGACACATACGCGATGCGCTTGCCATCCGGTGCAAAACGCGGCGACAGGATCGGCTCGCGCGATTGCAGCAAGGTCACGGCGCGCGCGCCGTCATAGTCAGATCGTTGCAAAGTGTAACGAGTGCTGTTGGTGGAGAAGCGCTCGGCCGTCACATAGAGCATGCGGGTGGAGAATGCGCCCTTGATGCCGGTGAGTTTTTCGAACGACTGGTCGGCGATGTAGTGGGACATATCGCGCAGTTGGTCGACGCTGCCGGAAACGCTGCCGGTCAGCACCTGTTGCTCGGTAGCAACGTTGAACAGCGCATATTGCACCTGCAGGCGACCGCCCGATGGCACGATGCTGCCGACCATCACGTACTGGGCACCCAGCGCTTTCCAGTCACGGAAGATCACTTCGCTGGCCTGACTCGGCTGGCTGATCATGTTCTGGCGCGGGATCGGCGAGTAATAACCTGAGTTGCGCAGGTCGTTACTGATGATGTCAGCCATGTCCTCAGGCAACACGCTACCGCCCTGCAGACCGAAAGGCACCACGGCAATCGGCGTGGCTCGATCGCTGCCACTGGTTACCAGGATGTTCTTTTCTTCTGCATTGGCCATCCCTGCTGCGCAGCAGAGAACGACCAGCAGTCCTCTAAGAAGGTTAATCACAAGGCTAGGTCCTCAGGTGTGAATGTCATCTTGAATGAACGATAAGGATTGAATTCGCTCGGTTTCAAACCCTGCATCTCGGTCAAACGACCAATGTTCTTGACTGCCGCAACCGCGGAAGCGTCGAACGGCCCATCGCCGCTGGAGCGGGCAACGGTGACCGTCGTAACGGTGCCATCCGGCAACATGCCAATCTGCAGGACTACCGTCATGTTCTTGCGCGCCGACGGGGGTCGAGCCCAGCCTTCGGCTGCACGGGCGCGAATCAGGTCGTCGAAGTCGCCGGCCACCTGGTCACCCTGCTCGTCCGCCAGAGCCTGCTGACGCTCGGTAGTGTCGGACAACAGCTCGGCCAGTGCCTGTGCTTTCTTGTCTTCCGCCGCCTTGCGCGCTGCTTCTGTAGCCTTTTTCTTGGCTGCATCGGCGGCTGCTTTCTTCTTGGCGTCCTCCGCTGCTTTTTTCTTCGCTTCTTCAGCGACAGCGGCTTTCTTCTTCGCGTCCTCGGCAGCCTTCTTCTTGGCATCCTCGGCCGCTTGTTTCTTGGCTTCTTCTGCCGCCGCCTTCTTGGCCTCTTCTTCAGCCTTTTTCTTGGCTTCGTCTTCGGCTTTCTTCTTGGCGATATCAGCCAGTTGCTTCTCTTCAGCCTTCTTCGCTTCTTCGGCCTTTTTCGCAGACTCGGCTTTCTTCGCCTCGTCAGCCTTCTTGGCCTCATCGGCTTTCTTGGCTTCCGCGGCCTCGCGCGCCTCTTCGGCTTTTTGAGCAGCCTCTTCTTTCTTTTGTTCCGCAGCTTTCACAGCTTCCTGCTTCAGTTGCTCGACCTTCTTCTGCTCCATCTGCTCTTCTTCGGTCTGGCGCGAAGCCGTTTTCTTCGCTTCCCCGGCAATCTTCTGATTGGTCTGGGTGGTGGCCTGACTCTTGGATTTCAGCTGGTACAGGGTTGCCTGAACGATAGGCTTGGACGGCGGCAACTCAGGCGTGAACGCAAAACTGACGAACAGCATGCCGAACACCAGAACGTGCAGCGCGACGGCCCAGACGCTGGGCCAGAAGTAACTTTCCGAGGCGGATGGCTCTCGCTGTTGCATCAGGGCGCCTCGGTAATCAGGCCAACGTTACCGACACCGGCCTTCTGCAACCCGCCCATGGCGCCCATGACCGCGCCGTAGTCGACGGACTTGTCGCCACGGATGAAGACCTGGGTCTGTTTGCCCTGATCGCGCCCGGCAGCGATGATCTTGGTCACCGCGTCGGTCATTTGCGGCAAGGTCATGGCCTTGTCCATTTGCTTTTCGGTGTCGACTTCGCTGCCAAGGTTCCAGAAGTAGGTCTTGTCAGCCTTGATCGAAATGGTCAGAACCTGAACGTTGTTGTCCTGCGGCAAGGCTTCGCTGGAAACCTTGGGCAGGTCGACCTTCACGCCCTGGTTAAGCATCGGTGCGGTCACCATGAAGATGACCAGCAGTACCAACATCACATCGATGTAGGGCACCACGTTCATCTCGGCGACCGGCTTGCGTTTTTGACGAACTCGAGCCATGGGGTTTTACCTGATCACTCTTCGCTGGTGTGCACTTTACGGTGCAGGATGGCCTGGAACTCGTCGGCGAACGTGTAGTAGCGGCCGATCAGCACTTCACTGCGTGCAGCGAAACGGTTGTAGGCGATAACCGCAGGAATTGCCGCGAACAGGCCGATGGCGGTGGCGATCAGCGCTTCGGCGATACCCGGTGCAACCGTGGCCAGGGTGGCCTGTTGCGCGGTCGCCAGACCGCGGAAGGAGTTCATGATCCCCCAGACGGTACCGAACAGGCCGATGTAGGGGCTGGTCGAACCGACAGTGGCGAGGAATGGCAGGCTCTGCTCGAGCTTCTCTTCCTCACGGGAGATCGCTACGCGCATGGCACGACCGACACCTTCCATTACCGCGTCAGGGTCGACACCAGGCTGCTGACGCAGACGGGAAAACTCCTTGAAGCCGGCACGGAACACCTGCTCGACGCCCGAATCCGGGTCAGGGTTGCTGCCCGCTTGACGATACAGTTTGGACAGGTCGATACCCGACCAGAAGCGCTCTTCGAAGCTTTCCAGGGCACGACGACCGGCGCGCAGCATGGTGCTGCGCTGAAAAATCATGATCCATGAAGTCACCGATGCGGCAACCAGTACCAGCATGACCAGCTGCACCACAATGCTGGCATTGCTGACCAGGCTCCACATGGAGGTATGGTCGACGACGTTAGCTTCCACGCTTAATCTCCTGCATTTGAATGTATACCCGGGGCACCCGCCTCGATGAAAGCTGCGCGCAGCTCGGAGGGAATGGCTCGGGGTTTGAAAGTATCGGCGCGCACACAGGCCACCAGGAACTGCCCTTCGCAGAGCAGCGTTGCGTCACTTTCGCGCCAGACCTGCTGCACGAAGCGCAGGCTGGCACGATTCAATTCAAGCACTTGCGCGGTGACCCGCAACTCGTCGTCCAGACGGGCCGGCGCGTGATAGCGAGCCTCGGCGGAATGGACCACGAACAGCGTGTTCTGCTGCGCCAGCGACGACTGGGCAAAACCCAGATCGCGCAGCCGTTCGGTGCGGGCCCGTTCCATGAATTTCAGATAATTGACGTAATACACCACGCCACCCGCATCGGTGTCTTCGTAATAGACGCGATAACGATGTGCGAACGGCTCAACCCCATTTTGCGCGCGCATACTCTAGTGCTAACTCCTCAGCTTGCCAATCCGCCCCACCAACTGTTTTTGACGGATTATGTCGTATTGCCAGCGCGCCCGGACCCTGTCCGCGGATAGGACCACAAAAGCAGCCGATAAATCTGTCATTCATCGCTCGGATCAGAAAAATCAGTGCTACCGGATGATTCTGTCATTCGCGTAGGAATATTCAGCCCAAAGTGCAGGTATGCATGTCGAGTAACCACCCTGCCCCGAGGCGTGCGCATGATGTAGCCCTGCTGGATCAGATAAGGCTCAAGCACGTCCTCAATGGTGTGTCGCTCCTCGCTGATCGCCGCCGCCAGGCTGTCCACGCCTACCGGACCACCGTCGAATTTCTCGATCATGGTCAGCAACAGACGTCGGTCCTGATGATCGAAGCCACGTTCGTCGACATCCAGCAGGTTCAACGCCATGTCCGCGATGGATTTGGTGATATCGCCCTTCGCGCGCACCTCGGCGTAGTCACGCACACGGCGCAACAAACGGTTGGCGATACGCGGCGTGCCACGAGCCCGGCGAGCGATCTCGAAAGCACCTTCGTCTTCGATCTCCAGGCCGAGAATCCCGCCCGAGCGACTGACGATAGTTGCCAGATCCGCGTTGTTGTAGAACTCCAGACGTTGGACGATACCGAAGCGGTCACGTAGCGGGTTGGTAAGCATGCCGGCCCGGGTGGTAGCGCCAACCAGGGTGAACGGCGGCAGGTCCAGCTTGATCGACCGCGCCGCCGGTCCTTCGCCGATCATGATGTCCAGTTGAAAGTCCTCCATCGCTGGGTACAGGACTTCTTCGACGATCGGCGATAACCGGTGGATCTCGTCGATAAACAACACATCATGGGGCTCAAGGTTGGTGAGCAACGCCGCCAGATCGCCGGGGCGCTCGAGAATGGGGCCAGAGGTACTTTTGATCGAGACGCCCATTTCCTGGGCAATGATGTTGGCAAGGGTGGTCTTGCCCAGCCCCGGAGGACCGAAGATCAGGGTGTGATCCAGGGACTCGTTGCGGCCACGGGCGGCCTGGATGAACAGGGCCATCTGCTCGCGAACCACCGGCTGACCAATGTACTCGGCCAGCCGCAGCGGACGAATCGCCCGGTCCTGGACCTCTTCGCGGTCGCGGCCGGTAGCAGTTATCAAACGGTCGGCTTCGATCACTTAAATCATCCCCTTGAGACTGCGCCGGATCAGTTCTTCGCTGCTCAGGCCCTTGGCATCCACAGCCGCCACTGCGCGACTGGCCTCTTGAGGTTTATAGCCCAAGGAAATCAGGGCGCTGACCGCGTCGGCCTCGGCGGTGGACGCCACAGGAACAGGCGCAGGCCCATTCGGCACCAGCTGGAACATGCTCGGCACGGTTTCCCAGGCCTTGAAGCGGTCCTTGAGTTCGACCAGCAGACGCTCGGCGGTCTTCTTGCCAACCCCTGGCACCTTGACCAATGCCGAAGTGTCCTGGGCTTGAACGCATCGAATCAGGTCGTCCACTTCCAGACCCGACATCAAGGCCAGCGCCAGCTTGGGCCCTACACCATTGAGACGGATCAGCTCACGGAACAGCTCGCGCTCACGTTTTTCATGGAAGCCATACAGCAGGTGGGCATCCTCGCGCACTATCAGATGGGTGTGCAAGGTCACCGTTTCGCCGACCTTGGGCAGCCGGTAGAGCGTTGTCATCGGCACTTCCAGCTCATAGCCAAGGCCGTTGATGTCGATAATCAGGTGCGGCGGCTGCTTTTCAGCGAGGGTGCCGCGTAAACGTCCAATCACGTTCAGGTCCTTTCTCATGGGTGCCGGCAGGGCCGGTCCGGCCTTGCGGCGAATCCGCCAGCCAGCTCGCCATCAGGCGGCCGACGGCGGACGGATCACTTTAAAAGCGTGGATGCTATCAGAGACGCAGGCGTCCGTTGCGGCTGCGCGCGACACCCAGCCCATGAGGAATCAGGCTGGAGCGCGTATGGGCATGACACAAGGCGATCGCCAGGGCATCGGAGGCGTCGATTTGCGGCTTCTGCGTCAGTTTGAGCAGGTGCATGACCATCATCTGCACCTGCTCCTTGTTGGCCCCGCCGGTGCCGGCAACGGCCTGCTTGACCTGGCTGGCGCTGTATTCAGCGATTTCCAGCCCCTCCTCCACCGCAGCCACGATGGCCGCACCGCGCGCCTGACCCAGCTTGAGCGCCGAGTCGGCGTTGCGGGCCATGAACACCCGCTCGATACCCATGGTTACCGGGCCATGCTGGCGAATGATTTCGCGCACGCCGCGGAAAACCACCTGCAAGCGCTCAGGCAACTCGCCACTGCCGGTGCGGATGCAGCCCGACGCCACGTATTCGCAACCGCGCCCGGAATGACGAATCACTCCATAGCCGGTAATCCGCGATCCGGGGTCGATACCAAGAATCAGAGTCATAACGCCTGCGTGATCAATGGCGCATCAACGCGCCGTGTCCAAAAAACAGAAGCCGGCCCCCTCACAAGCGCTACGCGCCTGATAACGGGGCCGGCCTCCAATAAAGCCAGGCGCAAACCTCAGCCGAGCTTTTCCATGACCTCGTCAGGAATCTCAGCATTGGAGTAGACGTTCTGCACGTCGTCCAGGTCTTCCAGCATATCGATCAGTTTCAACACTTTCTGCGCACCGTCCAGATCCAGCTCGGCGCTGGTGGTCGGCTGCATGACGATTTCCGCGTCATCCGCCTTGAAGCCTGCGGCCTCCAGCGCACTGCGCACGGCGTAGAAGCTGGCGAACGAGGTGAACACGTCGAAAGAGCCATCGTCATTGCTGACCACGTCATCGGCATCCGCTTCCATCGCCGCTTCCATCAGCGCATCTTCATCGACGCCAGGAGCAAAGCTGATCTGCCCCTTGCGCTCGAACAGATAGGCCACGGAACCATCGGTACCGAGGTTGCCGCCGCATTTGCTGAACGCATGACGAACAGCGGCGGCGGTACGGTTGCGGTTGTCGGTCATGGCTTCAACCATGACTGCCACGCCACCCGGACCATAACCTTCATAGCTGAGTTCTTCGACGTTGTCGGCTTCGGCAGTCCCGGCACCGCGGGCAACTGCCCGATCGATGATGTCGCGACTCATGTTTGCACTCAGCGCCTTGTCCAGGGCCAGGCGCAGACGCGGGTTGGAGGACGGATCGCCACCGCCTTGTTTGGCGGCGACGGTCAGTTCACGAATCCACTTGGTGAAGATCTTGCCTCTCTTGGCATCCTGGCGCTCTTTGCGGTGCTTGATATTCGCCCACTTGGAATGACCCGCCATAACTGACTCCAGAAATCCTTGAAACACCATCACTTCTTTCCACGCGAAGGCAGAAAGAAACCACTAAATCATGTGCCGTAACGCAAAGGCGCATCCAATCGGATGCGCCTCGGTGTCCGCTTACTCAGCCTTCGGCTGTTCGCGCAGACGGATATGCAACTCGCGCAGGGCCTTGGCATCGACCAGGCCAGGTGCCTGGGTCATGACGCACGCAGCGCTCTGGGTTTTCGGGAAGGCGATCACTTCACGGATCGACTGAGCGCCGGTCATCAGCATCACCAGGCGATCAAGGCCGAAGGCCAGGCCGCCGTGAGGCGGAGCACCGAACTTCAGAGCGTCGAGCAGGAAGCCAAATTTCTCTTCCTGTTCTGCCGCCTCGATACCCAACAGACGGAAGACCGCCTGCTGCATTTCCTTGCGGTGGATACGGATCGAACCGCCGCCCAGCTCGGTACCGTTGAGGACCATGTCGTAAGCGCGGGACAGAGCGCCGGCCGGGTTGGCTTCCAGCTCTTCTGGAGTGCACTTCGGCGCGGTGAACGGGTGGTGCAGCGCGGTGAAGCTGCCATCGTCGTTCTCTTCGAACATCGGGAAGTCGACGACCCACATTGGCGCCCACTGGGTGGTGTACAGGTTGAAGTCGCCACCCAGCTTGATACGCAGCGCGCCCAGCGCTTCGCTGACGACCTTGGCCTTGTCGGCACCGAAGAAGACGATGTCGCCGTCGACTGCGCCTACGCGATCAAGAATCACGTTCAGGTTGGCTTCAGGGATGTTCTTGACGATCGGCGACTGCAGACCTTCAACACCCTTGGCGCGCTCGTTGACCTTGATGTACGCCAGGCCACGGGCACCGTAGATGCCGACGAACTTGGTGTACTCGTCGATCTTGCTGCGCGGCATGCTGGCGCCGCCTGGCAGACGCAGGGCGGTAACGCGGCATTTCGGATCGTTTGCAGGGCCGGCGAAGACCTTGAAATCGACATCCTTGAGCTGGTCGGCAACGTCTACCAGTTCCAGCGGGATACGCAGGTCCGGCTTGTCGGAACCGTAGCGGCGCATGGCTTCTTCGTAAGTCATGTGCGGGAACTCGCCGAACTCCAGGTCCAGGACTTCCTTGAACAGCTTGCGGATCATGCTTTCGGTCAGGCCGATGATCTCGGACTCGTCGAGGAAGCTGGTCTCGATGTCGATCTGAGTGAATTCAGGCTGACGGTCGGCACGCAGGTCTTCGTCGCGGAAGCACTTGGCGATCTGGTAGTACCGGTCGAAGCCGGCAACCATCAGCAATTGCTTGAACAACTGCGGCGACTGCGGCAGCGCGAAGAAGCTGCCGGCGTGGGTGCGGCTCGGCACCAGGTAGTCACGCGCGCCTTCAGGCGTGGCACGGGTCAGGATCGGGGTTTCGACGTCGAGGAAACCGTTCTCGTCGAGGAAACGACGGATGCTGGAGGTGATGCGCGAACGCAGACGCAGCTTGTCGGCCATTTCCGGGCGACGCAGGTCGATGAAGCGGTAGCGCAGGCGGGTTTCTTCGCCCACGTCAGAGAATTCGTTCAACGGGAACGGCGGGGTTTCGGCTTCGTTCAGGACTTCCAGCTCGTAGCCGAGCACTTCGATCTGGCCAGAGGCCATGTTCGGGTTGACCGCACCGGCCGGACGCAGGCGCACCTTGCCGGTGATTTTCACCACATATTCGCTGCGCACACGGTCGGCGGCGGCGAAGCTGTCTGCGCGATCCGGATCGAAAACAACCTGAGCCAGGCCTTCGCGGTCACGGATATCGAGGAAAATCACCCCGCCGTGGTCGCGACGACGATGGACCCAGCCGCAAAGGGTAATTTCCTGACCTTCCAGGCTCTCGTTCAGTTGGCCGCAATAGTGGCTGCGCATCATGATGGTGGTTTCGCTTCTCGTCATTCGTGAATTCGTAAAGGCCTTGACGACCCGAAAGGGTCAATAGTGCAAGACCCGGGCAGTTCAGTTCAACTCAGTCGCCACTGCCAGCGAGGTTCTTTTTCGCGCCGGTCTTGAAATCGGTTTCGTACCAGCCGTTGCCGCCCAGGCGAAAACCGGGAGCGGACAACACCTTCTTGAGTTCAGGTTTCTGGCAGGCCGGGCAGTCGGTCAGCGGCGCGGCGCTGATCTTCTGGAGAACTTCCATCTGGTGGCTGCAGGACGCACATTGATAGTCGTAAAGAGGCATGAGGCGTTTCTCGTTGATCCCTGCGCGGGCCGCGCCGCACAGTAAAAGGCGGGATTATATATGGTTAGCCGGGGCTGTGCAGCCCGACGCAAGCCCTGCTTTCACCAACGGTCAGAAGTCCGCATCGCGCCCCCGCCCATTCATCTACAACCTCGCAGGCACGCCCTCCTCTTGCGAAACGCCTTCCCCGTCGAGCAGGAACACCACGCAGATCACCCGCACAAGGCCGCTGAAATTTTTCACACCGCCGTGACGCAGGTGCACCTCCCGGTCGACATGGGACAGCACGGAATTGACGGTGCAGTGGTTGGCCCGGGCAATACGCTCAAGCACTAACCAGTAAATCGTCTCGAGACGCAAACAGGTGGCAAAGCCGTTCAACCGCACCGAACGCGATAACGGTTGAGCAAGTTTCATATTGAAGTCCGACTCGAAAGGGTCGATACCGATACGCTGGAGTTCGCCCGCCTGGCGCACTCCATGATTCAAGCGTCGAGACATTGCAATACCACGCTTCAAGGCAGGAAAATGAATACATGCACTACAGTTCTGCATGCCCCCGACATGAAGCGCCGATGAATTATTCAGCACCAGCAGACGCCCGCACTATTGCCGTAGGATTACTCGGCAATAACACGCCATTTGAATAACCAGAGACAATACTTCCCTGCCCGGAAAGTTGAAGATCAACACCATGAAAAAGCCCGGCCTCTTTCAGAAAGAGGCCGGGCTCAGTGCGCCGCCGAGCAAGGCCGGCGACGGCGTGAGGCTTACTGGTTTTCCAGCAGCGAACGCAGCATCCACGCGGTTTTCTCGTGAACCTGCATGCGCTGGGTCAGCAGGTCGGCGGTAGGTTCGTCACTGACTTTGTCGAGCAGCGGGAACAGACCACGAGCAGTACGCACCACGGCTTCCTGACCTTCGACCAATTGCTTGATCATATCGTCCGCCGAAGGAACACCTTCCGGCTCCTTGATCGAAGAAAGTCGGGCATAAGTCGAATAGGTACCCGGCGCCGGGAAGCCCAGTGCACGAATACGTTCGGCAATGGAATCCACCGCCAATGCCAGTTCGTTATATTGCTCTTCGAACATCAGGTGCAATGTACGGAAGCTCGGACCGGTGACGTTCCAGTGGAAGTTGTGCGTCTTGAGATAAAGCACATAAGTGTCCGAGAGCAGGTGCGACAGGCCGTCGACAATAGACTTGCGATCTTCTTGACTGATTCCGATATCGATTGCCATATAAAAAATTCCTTCCTCTGATTATCGATTCAACAAGCAACCGCCCCACTGTATCAAGAGTTTTCCCCACGCGCAGCCTTCCGCCCGCGACACAGTGTTGCAGCCCGCGATGGCTGGGCATCCCGCTGATTTGAGAAGCCCGGGGCTTTGCTGTTAAATAGACGGCGTGCCGCCATGGCTGACTGTGAACGCCATGGCGCATAGGCTGGTTCCCCCACGCTTTTGCGCCTATTCATGCACCACGCACCGTGGGCCCAGCTCTTCCTGTGATCCGCCTAATAAGATGCGAGCCAAACCACCATGTTCAAGATCGTCCACCTCTTGACGGGCGCAGCTGCTTTGCTGCTGTCCTTCATTCCAAGCCTCAGGGCCGATATCACGCCCTACCTGCAACAACCCGATGCCATTTACCTGGGCCTGTTCGGCCTGCTCAACCTGATCCTCGCCCCGGTCGTGCCGCAGTACTACACGGGTGCACGCCATTATCTGCAGATCGCTGCCAGTCTTCTGTTGGTACTGGCCGTGGCCCTGCAAGCCCTGGCACTCCTGGCGCTTCCGGAACTGGGCAACCTCGCCGGTCTCGCCAGCGCCCTGCTCGCGGTGGTCCTGCACCTGACCGCCGGCCTCATGAAACAGGCCAGGGCACGCAGCAGCGCCGCCCCTGCCAACTACGACATGAGCAACCGCGATACCGGCACTGTGAAGTGGTTCAACACCTCCAAGGGCTTCGGCTTCATCTCCCGCGACTCGGGTGACGATATCTTCGTGCATTTCCGGGCAATCCGCGGTGAAGGCCACCGCGTCCTGGTCGAAGGCCAGCGCGTCGAGTTCTCGGTGATGAATCGCGACAAAGGCCTGCAGGCTGAAGATGTAATCGCAGCACCTCGCCGCTGACCGCGCACAAAAAAGCCGCGACAACCCGCCAAGGGCTGTCGCGGCTTTTTTATGTCCGATGGCTTCAGTAGTGGGGCGGAGGCGCTTCCTCTTCGCTGACTTCGTACTGCCCCATGACATCTTCATAACGCTTGAGCAAAGCGGCCATCTGCAGTTGCAACCGCTCGACCACCCGCTGCTGGTCTACCAGCACATCATTCAGGGCCAACAAGGTGTCGTCCTGAAAGGCCACACGGCTTTCCAGCTCCATTACCCGCGCTTCAAGGCTCATGGCTCATGCCTCCACAAAACGGAAATCATCGCCCAATACTGCGCCGAGGCGCTGACGCACCTCACTCAGTTGATCAGACGAATATTCAATTGCAGGTTTATTCCCCCAGACCGGCGCAGGCCACGCCACATCATTACGCCGACGAACAATCACATGCATATGCAACTGGCTGACGACATTTCCTAACGCAGCAACATTCATTTTATCGGCAGCAAAACAATTCTTGAGTGTTTCACTCAGGAAATTGGTTTCTCTCCAGAGTTGCTCGCGCTCATTGCCATCCAATTGAAATATTTCGCTGATGTCGGCTCGACGCGGAACAAGGATAAACCACGGATAGTTAGCATCCTTACTAAGTAAAAGCCGGCAAAGAGGAAAGTCTCCCAGCACAAAAGTGTCTTGTTCAAGGCGGGGGTCCAAAGCAAACACAGGGGCAATCTCCTCATCGATCATCGCGATCCGCCCAGGCGGACAATGAGAGCAGGATACTCCTGATGGCGGTGACGGGCACGAACCGGCCAGCAAAGCACCGAAAAAGCACGGGGTATCTACGTTTGAGAGTGCACGGAAGCCCCTGGTTCCAAGGGCCGGTAACAGAGCGCTACTTTTCGCACCAAAATGGCGCCTACCGAACCGTATCAGAGCGCCGCTTATCCCCAAACTACCCACTCAGAGCGCCGCGACGGTAACGTCCTGACTTCGAGGTCGATTTTTCATTTATATCGAAAAACTATCTGGCCAAGAGCCAAGGGATCTTTCGGCCCCGGTTTTTCGGACGTTTCGTAGCCCTCACGAGAAAAAAGTGAAAATTTCGTCAAAGCCCGGCTAATCTGAGCACGCTTGTTGCATTCACCTTGAGCATGGTCGGCACGCCGCCTGCATAGGCAAGTGGACTGCGACAAATAACAACAGCTGCACGGGCGACCAAGGAGTTTGGGCATCAAGGACTTAGCGCTTGAAGCGCAGTCCCTGGTTAATCCGAAACAGCGCTGGAGTTGTACGACCCGTCTGACTCGGGAAGTAATTTGCGACACGGATATAACTATTTGCGACACGACCATAAAGTTCCCGCAAGGTTCGTTTCGCAAGTATCGCCAACGTCAGTCAGCGTGATATACATTCCGCCGACTCAAACAAGAAAGAGCCGCCTCAATAAAAAAACCAGGTGGGGCAGCAGTAATCTTCCAAAAAACCAAAGGAGCAAATCACGATGCGCGTGATGAAGTGGAGCATGATCGCCCTGGCCGTAGCCGCCGGGACCTCGCAAATGGCTGTAGCGTCCTCGCAGGACGAGTCCAAGGGTTTCGTTGAAGACAGCAAGCTGAATGTGCTGATCCGTACTTTCTACATGAACCGCGACGCACGTCACGGCGCGTCCATCGCCAACTCCAAGGCCGGCCTGGATAACTCTTACTTCGAAGAGACGTCTATCGGTCCACGCGTCCTGTTCTCCTCGGGCTTCACCCAGGGCACCATCGGCGTCGGTATCGACGCCCATACACTGAGCCAGGTCAAGCTGGACAGCGGCCGCGGTCGCACTCGTGGCGCCGACTCATTCGCAACCGACAGCGAAGGTCGCCCGCAAGACACCCAGTCCGAAGCAGGCGCAGCCATCAAGTTCCGCCTCTCCGACACCGTTCTGAAGTACGGTAACCAGTTTGTCTCCAGCCCGGTTTTCGCCACTGACGACAGCCGTCTGCTGCCAGAAGTTGCTACCGGTACCTTGATCACCAGCAACGAGATCAAAGGCCTTGAACTGACTGCCGGCCGCTTCACCGGACTGAACAGTCAAGTGCAGACTGGCCATGACAGCGCCAAGCAGGGATCGTCCATTTACACCCTGCGCTCTGCCAACATTGTAGGCGCCAGCTACAAGTTCACGGAAAACTTCAGCGGCGCGATTCACGCGTCGGACGTTGAAGATTTCTGGAAGAAACAGTACGTCAACCTGAACCTGGTAATACCGGTGTCGGATGACCAGTCGTTCACGACGGACTTCAACGCCTACCGCAGCAAAGACGATGGCCGGAAACTGGCAGGCGACCTCGACAACAAGGTCTGGAGCTTGTCCGGAGCCTACAGCATCGGCGCTCACACCTTCACCGTGGCCCACCAGCGCTCCAGCGGCCCCACCGGCTACAACTACGGCGTCGATGGCGGCGGTACTGTTTTCCTCGCCAACTCGGTGCAAATCTCGGACTTCGTAGGCCCGAACGAACGCTCCTGGCAGGCCCGCTACGACCTGAACATGGCTTCGTACGGTGTTCCCGGTCTGAGCTTCATGACTCGCTACATCACCGGTGACAACATCCAGCTGACTGACGGCACCAGCAACGTTGAAGGCAAGGAGCACGAGTGGAACTTCGAGACCAAGTACGTGATCCAGGAAGGCCCGGCTAAAGACCTGTCGTTCCGCCTTCGCCACTCGATCAACCGCGCCAACTCGGTTGAGAACGATGCGAACTACAACGACTTCAACGACACTCGCCTGATCATCGACTACCCGCTGTCAATCCTGTAACACCCCGAGGCTACCCACACCTCCGAAAAAGCCCGGCCTCGCCGGGCTTTTTCCTTTCCGGTGATCCACTTACAGCAGTTTCAGTTTCCTGCGTCCTATACGTCTCGGATTCCCCCCCGTACAATGCGGGGTCATTTCAGTTAAGCAACCGACAACGGCCTATCATGCGCACCAGTCAATATTTGCTCGCCACACAAAAAGAAACCCCTTCCGACGCGGTCGTCATCAGCCACCAGCTCATGCTGCGTGCCGGGATGATCCGCAAGCTCGCCTCCGGCCTGTACACCTGGCTGCCGATGGGCCTGCGAGTCATGCGCAAGGTCGAAGCGGTGGTTCGCGAGGAAATGAATGCCGCTGGCGCCCTGGAAGTGCTGATGCCCGCCATCCAGCCAGCCGAGCTGTGGCAGGAATCCGGTCGCTGGGAGCAGTACGGCCCTGAGCTGCTGCGCCTGAAAGACCGTCACAACCGTGAGTTCTGCGTAGGCCCGACCCACGAAGAAGTCATCACCGATCTGGCCCGCAACGAGCTGAGCAGCTATAAACAGTTGCCGCTGAGCATGTACCAGATCCAGACCAAATTCCGCGACGAAATCCGCCCACGCTTCGGCCTGATGCGCGGCCGCGAATTCATCATGAAGGACGCCTACTCCTTCCATGCCGACCAGGCTTCCCTGCAGGAAACCTACGACCGCATGCACCAGGCGTATTGCAACGTGTTCACCCGTCTGGGCCTGAACTTCCGCCCGGTGCAGGCCGACACCGGCTCGATCGGTGGCAGCTACTCCCACGAGTTCCACGTGCTGGCCGAGTCCGGTGAAGACGATGTGATCTTCAGCGACAGCTCCGACTACGCCGCCAACATCGAGAAAGCCGAGGCTGTCCCACGGGAAACCGTGCGCCCGGCGCCAACCGAAGCGCTGCGTCTGACCGACACCCCTGACACCAAGACCATCGCCGCACTGGTCGAAGGCTTTGGCGTTCCGATCGAGCGCACCATCAAGACCCTGATCGTCCACGCAGCGGAAGAAGGCAAGCTGATCGCGCTGGTCGTTCGTGGCGACCACGAACTCAACGAAATCAAGGCAACCAAACTGCCTCAGGTGGCCGATCCCCTGGTCATGGCCAACGAAGCCGAACTGCGCGACGCCATCGGCGCTGGCGCCGGCTCGCTCGGCCCGCTGAACCTGCCGCTGCCTTGCGTCATCGACCGGTCGGTCGCCCTGATGAGCGACTTCGCCATCGGCGCCAACATCGACGACAAGCACTACTTCGGCGTCAACTGGGAACGCGACCTGCCGGTTCCTGAAGTGGCAGACCTGCGCAATGTGGTCGAAGGCGACCCAAGCCCGGACGGCCAGGGCACCCTGCAGATCAAGCGCGGCATCGAAGTCGGCCATATCTTCCAGCTCGGCACCAAATACAGCGAAGCGCTGAAGTGCCAGGTACTGGGCGAGAACGGCAAGCCGGTCACCCTGACCATGGGTTGCTACGGCATCGGCGTTTCCCGCGTGGTCGCTGCGGCAATCGAGCAGAACTATGACGACAAAGGCATCATCTGGAGCGACGCCCTGGCGCCGTTCCAGATCGCCCTGGTGCCTTTGCGCTATGAGACCGAGGAAGTCCGTGCGGCTACCGACAAGCTCTATGCAGAACTGACCGCCGCCGGTTTCGAAGTGTTGCTGGATGACCGCGACAAGAAGACCAGCCCCGGCATCAAGTTCGCCGACATGGAGCTGATCGGCATCCCGCACCGCATCGTCGTCAGCGATCGCGGCCTGGCTGAAGGCAAACTGGAGTACAAGCATCGCACTGAAAGCGAGGCTCAATCCCTGCCTGTAGCCGAGGCCGTATCGTTCCTGCAAGCCCGCATTCGTCGCTGATAGCCAACGCAAGAGTAGCCATGTTCAGACGAAGTACCTTAACCCTCGGGGGCGCCGCCTTGTGCGGCGCCGTGCTCCTGAGCGGCTGCGCCAACCAGATGTCCCAGCGCAGCGAGCACGAGGAACGCATCGAGCGCAAGTTGCTCGAGCACAGCCTGCAGATCGATGTGGGGGAACCCGAGGTACTCGAGTTGCCGCAACGCCGTGTGCGCATCCACGAACAGAAGAACTTCGAAGTGACTGAATTCGAAGTGACCCGACGTTACGATCGCTACACGCCGTACCAACCCTGGCGCGAAATCTACGAGATTCCGCTGGGCGCGGTGGCGGTGGTCGCCGGTGTCGGTGCCAACGTGGTGAACGTCTTTGCCCTCGGCAGCCTGCCCGACAGCATCACCCATGACTGGCTCAGCTACGGTTTTGCCGGGCTTAACCCGTTCATGAACACGCAGTCCAACGGCCGCGCCCAGCAAAACCTGGCCGGTATCGACGAAGTGCAGAAGGAAAAGCGCCAGGAATACACCAGCCTGCCTTGGGGCGAACGCCCGGTGGAGGTCAAGGCCGGCAAGATGGTTCATGAGCTGACCACCGACCGTAACGGTGTCCTGCGCCTGAACCTGCTGGACAGCCCGTTCAGCGAGCAGAACCTCACCCATATCGGCACGCTGCATCTGTCGGTGTCCGATGAAGACAATCCGGTTCGCGCCGATGCCAGCTTGCTGGTCAGCAGTACGCTGCGTAGCAAACTGACGGAAGCCCATGACCTGATCTTCGATGACCTCGAAGATGACGACGTCAACCAGTGGGTACACCGCGTCAAGCGGCTCTCCGAGCTGGGGCTGGAAGAAGAAGCCAGCGAACTGGAGCAGAGCCTGATCGAGCTGACCCGCAACGATCCGGAACTGCAACAGGAGTTTCTGCAAGCGCTGACCAAGAACGCCGGCCGCCTGGTTGCGGATCCTGGGGCACATTGATCAGCTCGCCACCTGCAAAAAAGCACCGCAAGTCGGTTATCTCAGTCAGTTAAACCTGTTGAGACCCTTCGCGAGCAAGCTCGCTCCTACACTGTAGGAGCGAGCTTGCTCGCGAAGGGCTGCAAAGCAGCCCCAGTAGGGTTAACTGAATGGCCTTGCCGCAAGTCGGTGCTTTTTTCATTCAGGGCGCCGGAAACAATTCCAACTGCTCGTGCGCACCGCGCAAATCCTGAAGCCGCACACCAATGCCCAGCAACCTGACAGGCCGCCCGCCCCGGGCAAACGCCTGACTGAGCAACTGCTGGTAACTTTCCAGGTCCCGCCCTGCCCCGGCCTGTTCAAGTGTGGTCTGGCTGAAATCATGGAATTTGACCTTCACGAACGGTTTGCCAGGCCGATAGCTGCTATCGATGCGCGCCATCCGGCCGTTCAGCGACTCGAGCAACTCCGGTAATTTCTCCAGGCAACTGGCCAGATCAGGCAGATCATGGTCGTAGGTGTTTTCCACACTGACAGACTGACGCCGGCTGTCGTTCTGCACCGGCCGCTCATCGAGCCCACGCGCCAGGTTATAAAGCCGCTCGCCAAAACCGCCGAACTCCCGCACCAGCGCCAGGCGCTCCCACTGCCGAAGCTCCTCGCAGGTGACGATGCCCAGGCGGTGCAACTTGTCAGCAGTCACCTTGCCGACGCCATGCAGCTTGTTCACCGGCAGCACGGAAACGAAATCCTCCACCTCTGCCGGCGTAATGACGAATAGCCCGTTGGGCTTGCGCCAGTCGCTGGCGATCTTGGCGAGGAACTTGTTCGGCGCGACCCCCGCCGAGACGGTGATATGCAGGCGCTGCGAAATCTTGCGGCGGATATCCTGGGCGATCAGCGTGCCCGAACCGGAACAGCGCTGGCTTTCGGTGACATCGAGGTAAGCCTCGTCCAGGGACAAGGGCTCGATCAGGTCGGTGTATTCGCGAAAGACGTTATGGATTTCCCGCGATGCTTCTTTATAAGCATCCATCCGCGGCTTGACGATCAACAGGTCGGGGCAAAGGCTCAAGGCGTGTCGCGACGACATCGCCGAGCGCACCCCGAAAGCGCGCGCCTCATAGTTGCAGGTCGCAATGACGCCACGGCGGTCCGCCGATCCGCCCACCGCCAGCGGCCGCCCGGCCAGACGCGGGTCGTCACGCATCTCGATAGCCGCGTAGAAGCAATCGCAGTCGATATGGATGATCTTGCGCTGAAGCATGGACGACCGTTGGTAAGGAAAATTCGTACGCGCAGTATCTCACTCGACCTTGCCCTTCGCATCTAAACCTCCGCACAGCCCCTGAATAGCGCGGTCTGCTCGCTGCAAATGACCGTCAAGTCACTTGCCAGGAATGCTAACCATTTGAAGAAAAAAGGATTTCTTCAAATTATTGATTGACAGGGAATCGTATCCCTGTAGAATCCGCCCCACAGACGCGGGATGGAGCAGTCTGGTAGCTCGTCGGGCTCATAACCCGAAGGTCGTCGGTTCAAATCCGGCTCCCGCAACCAAGTTAAAGAAAAAGGCCACTCGCAAGAGTGGCCTTTTTCTTTGCCTGATTTTTAGGCTTTAGCAGGAATTTCTTGAAAATCAATAATTAAGCATTGACAGTAAACCGCCACACTGTAGAATGCGCCCCACAGACGCGGGATGGAGCAGTCTGGTAGCTCGTCGGGCTCATAACCCGAAGGTCGTCGGTTCAAATCCGGCTCCCGCAACCAAACATAGAAAGGCCACTTGAAAGAGTGGCCTTTTTTGTATGCGCGGAAAAAACTGCCCGCCCTTCTTCCCTGCCCGGCGGCAATGTGAAACTTCTTTAACTATCATGACCCGCACGGATTCGCCTGAACGCTAGTAATATTCAGGCACTATTTTTCCATAGGGATTGGTAACTTGACCGGATACTCCCATCCTGTCGCGCACAATCCCCGAGGTGATTGATGCGCCCAACCGCTGAAGCTGAACCCCACGTGACTGCCGCCCAACCCATCGCACCCAATCGGCTGCGCTGGCTGGAGCTGTTGAGCAAGTATCGCCAGCCCATCGGCCTAGGGGTAACGCTGCTTTTATTTGGCGTTGCGCTGATCGCCTGTCGGCATCTGCTCAGTGAGCTGGATATCTACGCACTGCACGATTCGCTGCTGAGCATTCCCGCACCCGCACTGGGCGGGGCCTTCCTGGCCACCGTCGCGGGCTTCGTGATTTTGCTCGGCTACGAGTGGTCCGCCAGCCGCTTTGCCGGCGTCAAGCTACCCCCATCAAGCCTGGCCATGGGCGGCTTCTGCGCGTTCGCCATTGGTAATGCCATCGGGCTGTCGCTGTTGTCCGGTGGCTCGGTGCGCTATCGCTTGTACGCTCGTCAGGGTATCGGTGCCGCCGAGGTGGCGCGCATGACCCTGTTCGCCAGCCTGTCGCTGGGTTGTGCATTGCCCCCACTGGCTGCACTGGCAACCCTGAGCGACCTGGCCTCCGCCTCATCGGCCCTGCGCTTGCCGCAAGCCCTGCTGGGCGGTATCGCCATTGCCGTCCTCGTCCTTAGCGCGGCCTTGGCCTACGGCCTGTATCGACGCCGCCTGCCAGAACAGCCCTACACCGACGTCCTGCTGACTCGCATCGGTCGCCGCACCCTGCGCCTGCCCGGCGCCCGCCTGACCCTGCTGCAACTGTTCATCACCGCACTCGACGTCGCCGCGGCAGCTACCGTGCTTTACCTGCTGTTGCCAGAAGCGCCGCCCTTTGGTGCATTCCTGCTGGTGTACCTGCTGGCGCTGGCCGCCGGCGTGCTGAGCCACGTCCCAGGTGGTGTCGGGGTATTCGAAGCGATTCTGCTGGCAGCCTTCGCCAATCAACTGGGTGCCGCGCCCCTTGCCGCCGCCTTGCTCCTGTACCGCCTGATCTACGTGTTGCTGCCAATGCTGGTGGCCTGCGTGGTGCTGCTTGTCAGCGAGGCCCGCCGGTTCATCTTTGCCCAGCAGGCCATCAAGGTCGCCTCGGGGCTGGCTGCTCCGGTGCTCGCGGTGCTGGTGTTCCTGTCTGGCGTCGTGCTGCTGTTTTCCGGCGCCACTCCGGAGATCGACACCCGCCTGGAACACCTCGGCTTCCTGATTCCTCATCGTTTGATCGACGCGTCCCACTTCATCGCCAGCCTGGTCGGCGTGCTCTGCCTGCTGCTCGCTCAAGGTCTGCGCCGGCGCCTGTCTGCGGCCTGGATTCTGACCACTGTTCTGTTGCTGGTGGGCGCCCTGTTGTCCCTGCTCAAAGGCTTCGACTGGGAAGAGGCCAGCCTGCTGACCCTCACCGCCTGCCTGCTGGCGGTGTTCCGTCGCTCGTTCTACCGCCCCAGCCGCTTGCTGGAACTGCCGTTCTCGCCGGTCTATCTGGTTGCCAGTGCCTGCGTGGTCGGTGCTTCGATCTGGCTGTTGCTGTTCGCCTACCAGGATGTGCCTTACAGCAATCAACTCTGGTGGCAATTCACCCTCGATGCGGACGCCCCGCGCGGCCTGCGCTCGGCGCTAGGCAGCGCGGTACTGCTCGTGGTGGTCGCCCTGACCTGGCTGCTGCGCACCGCGCGGCCGGTGATCCATCTGCCCAACGAGGAAGAACTGCAACGTGCCAACCGCATCCTGCTGGCATCGGATCAGCCCGACGGCGGCCTGGCCCTGACCGGCGACAAGGCGCTGCTGTTCCACCCTGACGATGACGCCTTCCTGATGTACGCTCGCCGCGGCCGCAGCCTGGTTGCGCTGTACGATCCGATCGGGCCGGCCCAGCGCCGTGCCGAAATGATCTGGCAGTTCCGCGACCTCTGCGATATTCACCATGCCCGTCCGGTGTTCTATCAGGTCCGCGCCGAGAACCTGCCCTTCTATATGGACATCGGCCTGAGCGCGATCAAGCTGGGTGAGGAAGCCAGGGTCAACCTGCTGCGCTTCGACCTGGACGCCAAGGGCAAGGAAATGAAGGACCTGCGCTACACCTGGAACCGCGGCGGACGGGACGGCCTGAGCCTGGAAATCCATGAGCCCGGTCAGGCACCGCTGGAAGAACTGAAGCTCATTTCCGACGCCTGGCTGACCGGCAAGAACGTGCGCGAAAAAGGTTTCTCCCTCGGTCGCTTCAGCGAAGACTATCTGCAACACTTCCGCATCGCCCTGATCCGCTTCGAAGGCAAGCCGGTGGCATTCGCCAACCTGCTGGAGACACACAGCCGCGAACTGGCCAGCCTCGACCTTATGCGCGCCCATCCCGACGCGCCGAAACTGACCATGGAATTCATGATGGTCGGTCTGATCCAGCACTATAAACAGCATGGATATGCGCGCTTCAGCCTCGGCATGGTGCCCTTGTCGGGCCTGCAGCCACGACGCGGCGCACCACTGACCCAGCGCCTGGGTTCGATGGTGTTCCATCGCGGCGAGCAGCTCTACAACTTCCAGGGCCTGCGCCGCTTCAAAGACAAATTCCAGCCCGACTGGGAACCCCGTTACATGGCCGTCCCCGCCGGACTTGATCCGCTGGTGGCACTGGCCGACACTGCCGCCCTGATCGCGGGCGGTCTTACTGGATTGGTGAAACGCTGATGATTCGACGCTACTGGTTTTACCTGCTCGGTGCCCTGATGGTGGCGCTGCTCGCAGCCGCTGTTGGCTTCTGGTTGTGGACCCGCCCGGCTCCAGAGGCTCATGTAGAACACCTGACCCTTAGCGATGGCAGCAGCCTGGTTCGCGCCACGCCCGGCGCCCAGGCCAAGGCCCGCGTGGTCATCGCTTCGCCGCAAGACCAACTGTTGAGCGACAAGCAACTGCTGGACCTGAGCCAGAGTGGCGAAGCCCAACTGGTGCAAGTCACCCTGCCGCCCGCCGACTGCAACCTTCAACAGCAGGCACTGCAACTGGCCCAGCAACAACTCAACGGCGCACCGACCCTGGTCGCCGGTATCGGCCCGGGGGCGAACCTCGCCTGGGACTGGCTGGCCGGACAGAAGGATGACAAGGCCCAGGCCATTTCCGTGGACTTCACCCTGGAACGCGCGGGCTGCAAGCTTCAATCAGCCACGTCCGCACCGCACGGCCACTGGAACGTGGCGTGGAACGACAACCCGGATGATGCCAGTGCCGCCTTCGTGCGCAACCAGGCCAACGCCGAAACCAGCATCAGCGACTACGACATCCATCTCCCGCAGGTGCTCAAGGCACAGTTGACCCAGGCGCTGGTGGGCGAAGACGGCAATGCCATGAGCATTCCCGTTGTTGAAGTCCCGGCGGGCCAAACCACCGACACCGTGACCCTGTTCCTGTCCGGTGACGGCGGCTGGCGTGACCTGGACCGCGATGTCGCCGGCGAGATGGCCAAGCTGGGCTATCCGGTGGTCGGCATCGACACCCTGCGTTACTACTGGCAGCACAAGACGCCTGAGCAAAGCGCTGTCGACCTGTCGGAACTGATGCAGCACTACCGTCAGAAATGGGGCACCAAACGCTTCGTATTGACCGGTTACTCGTTCGGCGCCGATGTCCTGCCGGCGATCTACAACCGCCTGCCGGTCGAGGACCAGAAGCGTATCGACGCCGTCATCCTGCTGGCATTCGCCCGTAGCGGCAGTTTCGAGATCGAAGTTGAAGGCTGGCTCGGCAACGCCGGCAAAGAGGCCCCGACCGGGCCGGAAATGGCGAAGATGCCTGCCGGGAAAGTGCTCTGCGTTTACGGTGTGGAAGAAACCGACGAAAGCGGCTGCACCGACACCACCGCAGTGGGCGAGAAACTCAAGCTGCCGGGCGGCCATCACTTCGATGAAAACTACCCAGCGCTGGCACGCAAGCTGATTGGTGAAATCGAGAGCCGCCAGGGGAAGACCAGCGTGGCGGAGCAGAACTGAGATAAGTATTGGCGGGGCCGGCTTACGGCCCCGCCTGGATCAAATCTCGACCTGTGTCCCCAATTCGATCACCCGGTTCAGCGGCAAGTTGAAGAATCGCAGGTTACCGTTGGCATTCTTCAGCAGGAACGCGAACAGGTTCCCGCGCCAACGCGCCATGCCTTCCAGGCGCGAGGCGATCACCGTCTCCCGGCTGAGGAAGTAGGTGGTGCGCATCGGACTGAAATCCAGCTCTTCAAGGTGGCACAACCTCAAGGCCGCCGGCACGTCCGGCTCGTCCATGAAGCCGAAGTGCAACAGCACCCGGAAGAACCCGTCACCGTAAGCCTCGACTTCAAAGCGCTCCTGCTCCGGCACCCGCGGCCGATCCTCACTGACCACCGTCAACAACACCACCTGGCTATGCAGCACCTGGTTGTGCAGCAGGTTGTGCAACAGCGCGTGAGGCACGGCATCCGCCCGTGCAGTGAGGAACACTGCGGTGCCCTCGACCCGATGCGGCGGCTGCACGCGAATACTGCTGATGAAGATCGGCAGCGGCAGCCCGCCTTCGTCGATGCGCTCGACAAGAATCTGCTTGCCGCGCTTCCAGGTGCTCATCAACAGCAGCAACACGCTTCCCGCCAATACCGGGAAGGCACCGCCTTGCAGGACCTTGGGCAGGTTGGCGGCGAAAAACAGCCCGTCCACGAACAGGAAGCCCAACAGGATCGGTACCGCCAGCAAAGGTGGCCATTTCCACAGCAGCAGCATCACCGTCGAAACCAGCAGCGTAGTCATCAGCATGGTGCCAGTCACCGCCACGCCATAGGCCGCGGCCAGCGCACCGGAGGATTCGAAACCGATCACCAGCAACACCACGGCAACCATCAGCGTCCAGTTCACCGCGCCGATGTAGATCTGGCCCTGCTCGTCGCTGGAGGTGTGCTGAATCTGCATCCGCGGGATATAGCCGAGCTGGATGGCCTGCCGAGTCAAGGAGAAGGCCCCGGAAATGACCGCCTGGGAGGCGATCACCGTGGCCAGGGTGGACAACGCAATCAACGGCAGCAACGCCCAGCCCGGCGCCAGCAGATAGAACGGGTTACGCGCCGCGTCGGGGTTCTGCAGCAGCAATCCGCCCTGACCGAAGTAATTGAGCACCAACGCCGGCAGTACCAGGGCAAACCAGGCGCGGGCAATCGGTTTACGGCCGAAGTGGCCCATGTCCGCATACAGCGCCTCGGCGCCCGTCAGCGCCAGCACCACCGCCCCAAGGATCGCTACGCCCATGCCCGGATGGACAATGAAGAAGCGCACGGCCCAGACCGGGTTGAACGCCTTGAGCACTTCCGGGCTTTGCGAAATGCCATGCAGGCCAAGGGCCGCGAGCACCAGAAACCAGGCCACCATGACCGGCCCGAAGAGGATGCCGATCTTCGCCGTACCGTGTTTCTGCACCAGAAACAACGCCACCAGTACGACCAGGGCGATTGGCACCACCCAGTGATCGATGCCGTCGAAGGCCAGCTCCATCCCCTCCACCGCCGACAGTACCGATACCGCCGGCGTGATCATGCTGTCACCGTAGAACAGCGCGGCGCCGATCAGGCCACAGACCACCATCATCGCCCGCAACTTCGGGTACGGCGCCGACGCCCTCGCGGCCAGCGCCGTAAGCGCCATGATGCCGCCCTCGCCCTGGTTGTCGGCGCGCAGGATGAACGTCACGTACTTGATCGAAACCACCCAGATCAGCGACCAGGCGATCAGCGAGAGAATCCCCAACACACCATCATGGTTGACCGGCACCCCGTAACCGCCGGTAAAGACTTCCTTGAGGGTATAGAGCGGGCTGGTACCGATATCGCCGTAGACCACCCCGACAGCAGCTACCAGCAGGCCCAGCGATTTTGTTGCGCCATGCCCCGCCCCGGCTTCACTGTTAGCCTGAACCATCAACCACTCCCGCATGCAAGAACCGCAGACCGGTAAATTTCGCGCCAGACGCTATTATTTTTGCTGCTGGCTGAACCTTGGCGCCGGTGTCTGACATTGACACCGACGCAATGCCGCGAAGCATAGCGCAGCGTTCGTCGCTTTTCTGCTGGTCAAGCGCGTTGTCGCTCGCTAGAATTGCGCACTTTTTGACCAGAGGCGCCCCAGAGCGCCCAGCAGGGTTGCCCACCCTATCCCCGCGGCAACCCCTCTACACCGAGGTTAACCATGTCCACGACCGCTACTCCTTCCGTGCCAAAGGTAGGATTTGTCTCACTCGGGTGCCCGAAGGCTCTCGTTGATTCCGAGCGCATCCTGACCCAATTGCGCATGGAAGGTTACGAAGTCGTGCCCACCTATCAGGATGCTGATGTGGTGGTGGTCAACACCTGTGGCTTCATCGACTCGGCCAAGGCCGAGTCCCTGGAAGTGATCGGCGAAGCCATCAAGGAAAACGGCAAGGTCATCGTCACCGGCTGCATGGGTGTCGAGGAAGGCAACATCCGTGACGTGCACCCGAGCGTGCTGGCCGTTACCGGCCCGCAGCAGTACGAGCAGGTGGTCAACGCCGTGCACGAAGTCGTGCCGCCCCGCCAGGACCACAACCCGCTGATCGACCTGGTGCCGCCGCAAGGCGTCAAGCTGACCCCCCGCCACTACGCCTACCTGAAGATTTCCGAAGGCTGCAACCACAGTTGCAGCTTCTGCATCATCCCGTCGATGCGCGGCAAGCTGGTCAGCCGTCCGGTCGGCGAAGTGCTGAGCGAAGCCGAGCGCCTGGTCAAGGCCGGCGTCAAGGAGATCCTGGTGATTTCCCAGGACACCAGCGCCTACGGCGTCGACGTCAAGTACAAGACCGACTTCTGGAACGGCCGCCCGGTCAAGACCCGCATGCTGGAACTGTGTGAAGCCCTCAGCAGCCTGGGCGCCTGGGTCCGTCTGCACTATGTCTACCCGTACCCGAACGTCGATGACGTGATCCCGTTGATGGCCGCCGGCAAGATCCTGCCGTACCTCGACATTCCGTTCCAGCACGCCAGCCCGAAAGTGCTGAAGTCGATGAAACGCCCCGCGTTCGAAGACAAGACCCTGGCGCGGATCAAGAAATGGCGCGAGCAGTGCCCGGAACTGATCATCCGCTCCACCTTCATCGTCGGCTTCCCCGGCGAGACCGAAGAAGACTTCCAGTACCTGCTGGACTGGCTCACCGAAGCACAGCTTGACCGCGTCGGCTGCTTCCAGTATTCGCCGGTGGAAGGCGCGCCCGCCAACGACCTGGGCCTGGACGAAGTCCCGGACGAGATCAAGCAGGCACGCTGGGACCGCTTCATGGAGCACCAGCAGGCGATCAGTACCGCTCGTCTGCAACTGCGCATCGGCCGGGAGATCGAAGTGCTGATCGACGAAGTCGAGGAGCAAGGTTCGGTCGGTCGCAGCTTCTTCGACGCACCGGAAATCGACGGTAACGTGTTCATCGATGGTGACCACGGCTTCAAGCCGGGCGACAAAGTCCGTTGCCGCGTGGTCGATGCCGACGAATACGACCTGTGGGCTGAGCCTGTCTAAGGCACCCCGCGACGGTCAGCGCCCTCACAGGAACCCAAAGCCCCTCCACGGGGCTTTGTTTTTTCCGGACCGGTCGCATCTCCTCACGGGCGGTTACAATGACCGCCATTCCCTCGCACCACGGCCTCTGCTCATGTCTGAAACCACTCGTCTTTCCAAATGCCTCATCGCCCTCATCGGCTGTTCCCGCCGCGAGGCCGAGCTTTATATCGGCGGAGGCTGGGTCACAGTGGATGGCCAGGTCATCGATGAACCCCAATTCCAGGTCGACGGACAGACCGTCGCCCTGCTCCCCGGCGCCACCACCGAACCGCTGGAAGCCGTCACCCTGCTGCTGCACCAGGAGGCCGGACAGGATTCGCAGAGTGGCTGCCTGAGCATGACCGCCGAGACCCTTTCCGAAGCCCACTCCGCAGGCCGCCGCGCACTGCGCGGACATTTCGCCCGCCTGACCTGCCTCGCCGAGCTGCAACCAGGCGCCAGCGGACTCCAGGTGTACAGCCAGGACTGGCGGACCGTACGCAAGGTCACGGTGGACCTCAATCGCCTGGAACAGGAATACGTGGTGGAAGTCAGCGGCCAGATCATCCAGCACGGCCTCGAGCGACTGAACCGCGGTTTCAACTGGAAAGGCCACGAACTGCCGAAGATCAAGGCGAGCTGGCAGAACGAGACCCGCCTGCGCATGGTGTTGAAGAACCCCGCCTCCGGCCTGATCGACCTGCTCTGCCGCAGTGTCGGCCTGCAGGTGGTCAGCATGCGCCGCATCCGTGTGGGCGGCGTGTCCATGAGCAAACTGCCAGCCGGGCAGTGGCGCTATCTGGACAGCAAAGAAAAATTCTAAGCCTCGCCACGCTGGCGAAGCTCCCGATCAGGACACTTCACATGATTCACAACGATGTACTGCGCAGCCTGCGCTACCTGCTGGACATTTCCGACACGAAAGTGGCCCAGATCACTCGCAGCAACGGCTTCAAGGTCAGCGACGCAGAGATTTCCAGCTACCTGAAAAAGGACGAGGACGAAGGCTTCGTCCACTGCCCGGACGAAGCGATGGCGCACTTCCTCGACGGCCTGGTGGTGTTCCGCCGCGGTCGCGATGAAAGCCGCCCGCCGCTGCCGATCGAGCTGCCGGTGAGCAACAACGTCATCCTGAAAAAACTGCGGGTGGCGTTCGAACTCAAGGAAGACGATATGCACGCCATCCTCAAGGCCGCTGACTTCCCGGTGTCCAAGCCGGAGCTGAGCGCCCTGTTCCGCAAGGTCGGGCACAACAACTACCGCCCTTGCGGCGACCAGTTGCTGCGCAACTTCCTCAAGGGCCTGACCCTGCGGATCCGTGGCTGAGCCCATGCACTACAGCGTCTCGCCCGTCGGCTTCGTCCGCTCCTGCTTCAAGGAGAAGTTCGCCATTCCGCGTCAGCCTCAACTGGCGCCCGCGGCGCGGGGCGTGCTGGAACTGGTGCCGCCGTTCGATACCGGTGACGCCGTGGCGGGCCTGGAGCAGAGCAGCCATGTGTGGCTGCTGTTCCTGTTCCACCAGGCGCTGGAAGACAAACCACGCCTGAAGGTGCGTCCACCGCGACTGGGCGGCAACACCTCGATGGGCGTTTTCGCCACCCGGGCCACTCACCGGCCCAATGGGATTGGCCAGTCGGTGGTCAGGCTGGAGAAAGTCGAGCCGGGTCGGCTTCTGCTTTCGGGAATCGACCTGCTGGACGGCACGCCAGTGCTGGATATCAAGCCCTACGTGCCGTACGCCGACAGCGTCGCCGAGGCCAGCAACACCATGGCCAGCGCCCCGCCTACTGCGATCGACGTGGAATGGAGCGAAAGCGCCCTGCCCCAGGCTCACAGCCATGCCCAACGTCTCGGCGAGCCGCTGGTTGAGCTGATTGAGCAGTGCCTGGCCCAGGATCCGCGCCCGGCCTATCAGGTGCCGCCCGCAGAACGGGTGTATGGCGTGAAGTTCTGGGATGTGCAGGTGCGCTGGCACTACCCGCAGCCGGAGCGTATCCGGGTGCTGGAAGTGGTGGCCGACTAGCTCCCGCTTTTCGACAGGCAAAAAAAAACGCAGGCCGCAAGGCCTGCGTTTTTCATGGTGCGTAACGCTTACTTCTCGACGAAGGCGCGCTCGATCAGGTAGTCGCCCGGCTCACGCATACGCGCGGAGATCTTCAGGCCGAAGCTGTCCAGCACTTCGCTGGTTTCGTCGAGCATGCTCGGGCTACCGCAGATCATCGCACGGTCGTCCTGCGGGTTGATCGGTGGCAGACCGATGTCGCTGAACAGCTTGCCGCTGCGCATCAGGTCGGTCAGACGGCCCTGGTTCTCGAACGGCTCGCGGGTAACGGTTGGGTAGTAGATCAGTTTTTCGCGCAGCGCCTCGCCGAAGAACTCGTTCTGTGGCAGGTGCTCGGTGATGAACTCGCGGTAGGCGACTTCGTTCACGTAACGCACGCCGTGAACCAGGATCACTTTCTCGAAGCGCTCGTAGGTTTCAGGGTCCTGGATGACGCTCATGAACGGCGCCAGGCCAGTACCGGTGCTGAGCAGGTACAGGTGCTTGCCAGGATTCAGGTCGTCGAGCACCAGCGTGCCGGTAGGCTTTTTGCTGATGATGACCTCATCGCCTTCCTTCAGGTGCTGCAACTGCGAAGTCAGCGGGCCATCCGGCACCTTGATGCTGAAGAACTCCAGATGCTCTTCCCAGTTCGGGCTGGCGATGGAGTAAGCGCGCATGAGCGGGCGGCCATTAGGCTGCTGCAGGCCGATCATCACGAACTGACCGTTCTCGAAGCGCAGGCCCGGGTCGCGGGTGCACTTGAAGCTGAACAGGGTGTCGTTCCAGTGGTGCACACTGAGGACACGTTCGTGGTTCATGTTGCTCATGTAGGGGGCTCCTGAAAAAAACGCAGCGCTAAACCGTGAGCGCGATTGCGCGATAGTTTAGTGCGGAGGACAATATCTGTTAACTGAATTATCAAGATATGTCTTATCGGTTATATAGATATGCGATTTACACTTCGTCAGCTTCAGGTCTTCGTGGCCGTTGCACAGCATCAAAGCGTGTCTCGCGCGGCCAATATCCTGGCCCTTTCGCAGTCGGCCGCCAGTACATCCATTACCGAACTCGAGCGGCAATCCAGTTGCCAATTGTTCGACCGCGCCGGCAAGCGTCTGAGCCTCAACGCCTTGGGCCATCAGTTGTTGCCCCAGGCGGTGGCGCTGCTCGACCAGGCCAAGGAAATCGAAGACCTGCTCAACGGCAAGTCCGGTTTCGGCTCGCTGGCGGTGGGCGCGACGCTGACCATCGGCAACTACCTGGCGACGCTGCTGATCGGCAGCTTCATGCAGGTCCACCCGGAAAGCCAGGTCAAGCTGCATGTGCAGAACACTGCACATATCGTGCATCAGGTCGCTCATTACGAAATTGATCTGGGTCTAATCGAGGGTGACTGCAATCACCCTGACCTGGAAGTCCAGCCGTGGGTGGCGGACGAACTGGTGGTGTTCTGCGCCCCGCAGCATCCGCTGGCCCAGCGCGGCCAGGCCAGCCTCGAGGAACTGACCCGGGAAGCCTGGATTCTCCGCGAGGAAGGCTCCGGCACGCGCCTGACCTTCGACCAGGCCATGCGTCATCACCGCTCGATTCTCAATATCCGCCTGGAGCTGGAACACACCGAAGCCATCAAGCGCGCGGTGGAGTCCGGGCTGGGCATCGGCTGCATTTCCCGCCTCGCGCTGCGTGATGCCTTCCGCCGCGGCAGCCTGGTGGCGGTCGAAACGCCGGACCTGGACTTGGCGCGGCAGTTCTACTTCATCTGGCACAAGCAGAAGTATCAGACTTCAGCCATGCGAGAGTTCCTGGAACTGTGCCGGACCTTTACCGCCGGGGTAAAACGCAGCGACGAGATCGTGCTGCCGAGTATTGCCTAGAGAAGAATGACGCCCCAGGTCACTGCGACCATGGTCAGCGCTACCAGTTGCGCGGCGCTGCCCATGTCCTTGGCGTTTTTCGACAGCGGGTGGCGATCCAGGGAAATGCGATCAATTGCAGCCTCTACCGCCGAATTGAGCAGTTCGACAATCAGCCCCAACAAGCAGACCGCGATCAGGATCGCCCGCTCGGCGCGGCTGACATCCAGCCAGAACGCCAGCGGCACGAGGATCACGTTCAGCAGCACCAGCTGACGAAACGCCGCTTCGCCGGAAAATGCCGCACGCAACCCGTCCAGGGAATAACCCGCAGCATTGAAGATACGTTTGAGGCCGGTCTGGCCCTTGAAAGGAGACATAGAGTGCCGTTCGAACTGTTGGGAAGCGGTGCAGGCTAGTACACCGCGGGTCAAAAAACCGTGAAGGCCAATGGCCTCATCCGGCGGAAACGGATTCAAGTTGTTGCAGAAGCAACGCCGCCTGGGTCCGCGTGCGGACGCCGAGCTTGCGGAAAATAGCGGTGACGTGCGCCTTGATGGTCGCCTCCGACACGCTCAGTTCATACGCGATCTGCTTGTTCAGCAGCCCTTCACAGACCATGGTCAGCACCCGGAACTGCTGTGGCGTGAGGCTGGCCAGACCTTCGCTGGCGGCCTTGGCCTCAGCGGAAACATCGACCTTCTCGAACGCCTGCGGCGGCCACCAGACCTCGCCGTCGAGCACCTTGCGCACCGCGTCCTGGATGGACTCCAGCGGGCTGGACTTGGGAATGAAGCCGCTGGCACCGAACTCGCGCGACTTGACCACGACGGAGGCTTCCTCCTGGGCCGAGACCATGACAACCGGGATCTGCGGGTACTGCCCACGCAGCAGCACAAGGCCCGAGAAGCCATAGGCACCGGGCATGTTCAGGTCGAGCAACACCAGGTCCCAGTCGGATTTTTCAGTGAGGCGGGTTTCCAGTTCGGCGATGCTGGCGGCTTCCACCAGACGGATATCGGGCCCTAGCCCCAGGGTCACGGCCTGGCGCAAGGCGCTGCGAAAAAGAGGGTGGTCATCGGCAATCAGGATTTCGTATGTGGCCATCGATCTAATGATCCTGTTCTGTGCAGGTGCCGGGAAGGGCCGGAACCTGTCGGAGCAACTCAAGGCGACAGCGGCAATGCCGTACGCCAAAAAGGCACAGCGGGGCCAGTGAATACAGCATTCAAGCCCTCGACGTGCCCGAATCGGCGCCAAGGATGACGAGGCGGGACGGGGTGGTCAAGTTCGCCCCCGGCTCATTCTGGTGCCGACTCCATCATTATGAAGCAAAGCGTAACACTTGCCCCTTGGACTATAGGAAGGGCTTGAGACGCTGATGGACGGCGTCGTCCAGATCCAGCGGCAATTGGAACTTGGCCCCCAGGTAGTGAGCGCTGAACACGTCCAGGTAGGCGTCCAGCGCTTGCGCCGCAGCCTGATCGCCTGCCAGCTCAAGGCACATCGCCGCCACTTCGGCGGTGCAGAAGTGGTCGTCACGCTTGGAGCGGCGCAGCCGATAGCGGGAAATCTGCTCCGGTTGCAGGCTCAGCACCGGGAAACGGTCCAGATACGGGCTCTTGCGAAACATCTTGCGCGCTTCCGTCCAGGTCGCATCCAGCAGGATGAACAGCGGACGCTTGCCCTCCCCCGGCTCGACACCGGTCACCACCCGTTGCGACTCGACAAACTCTCCCGGGAAGACGATGTAAGGCTGCCATTGCGGGTGGTCAAGCAGCGCCAGCAGGTCCTGTTCGACGACAGTGCGTTGCCAGCCGAACGCCGTGGTATCGGCGATCACATCGGCGATCAGCCAACCGGTATTGGTCGGTTTGAGGGGCTCGGTGTCGTGCATCAGCAGGCACACGGCCGACTCGGCGGCGGTCCGAGGACGCCAGGCGCACAGGCAGTAATCGGCGATTACCCGGCAATCCGCACAGCGCGGCGCCCGCGCCCCACGAGCAACAAAGGGTTTGATACTGCGGGACAGGCGCTCAGTACGCAGGCGCGATACGGCGTGGCTCATGACGGGATACGGCGAGAACAGATGAGGGAAAGCACAGCACAGACTCGGCGGGGCGAAAGGCGCGAAGTTTACGGCACAACGGCTTTGCCGTGCAGGGAATTGTCCTACTCCACTATAATCCCGCACCTATTGATGGCTGCCACTGCCTGCACCCGGTGAGGGAACACGGCGTGCGGATGCAGGTCAAAGCGCCAGTTACCGAATCTGGAGAAATGAATGCTGCGTTTTATCGCCCCTACCCTGGGCTTGCTGCTGGTCCTGCCTCTTGCCGCCAATGCCGCGTCCAAGCAGGAATATGAATTGACCCAAATGCTGGAGAAGGTTGCCCAAGACAGCAGCGTCGGTACCCCACGGGCCATCAACGAAGACATTCTTGACCAGGGCTACACCGTCCACGGGCCGCAACTGATCAACCACCTCAGTGTGCGGGCAAGCCACGCTCAGCAGATGCGCGCCAACCCTGACAAAGTGCGTGATCAGTTGGGTTCCAGTGTTTGCAGCAATACCGGTTATCGCCAATTGCTGGCACGCGGCGCTGTGCTGACTTATCAGTTCACCGAGTACAAGACCAATCGCCCGGTAGCGACCGAGAACTTCAATGCGCAGAGCTGTGGGCTCAATGGCAAGAAGAAAAAGTGATGGTGCCGCGCCAGGCTCTGTGTGAGATGTATTCGAGCCTGTTTTCAACGCAGCATGACCGAGTTCGGATGCATATCGCACAGAGCCTACATCAACTGACTGCTTTCGCGCCTTTGTTCCTCGTCGGCGCGCAACTCTGCTACCAGCGCCTGCAGGTAGCGAGAGCGCCGCTCTCCTCCTGAAAGCCTGCGCAGGCATTCCTCTTCAAGGCTCAGGTTGTTTGCCTGGGCCGACCCTTGCAGAAGTCGAAACAACTGGCTGTCGATTTCAAGAATGACGCGTTGGACTCTTTGCATTAGCAGCCTCCCTGCGATGCACTCGTCGCTATTGATCAGTTAACCAGACAAGTCGGAAGATTGGATCCCATCTGACGAGCGGTCCCGCACTGATTGCGAAAGCGAATAAAACGATTATCTGTCATGACCTTATGCGCACATGTTGATCCAAGCGCAAACACACCGCAGGGTCTAGATTGATTACAAATACCTTTCATCTTTCGGACAGGTAAAGGGTCGTCCGAGACGGTTGTGTTGCACTTGCCAGGATGACAAGCAAAGGGATCGAAATCATCACTGCGACGAGACCTTTCAAGGTCCACTGCAACGCCGGGGCCATCCAGCCCCGGCCTGCGCAGCCAGCGACTCAAGTAGTGTCGCGGCCAGGTCCCGATCCTGATCTGGTCTGAGGTTTTGCTGCAGAAAGGAGACGTTTGAATGCCTTACAAACCTAACGAGCTGCTCGCCAGCCACTTCAAGAATGAGGGAATCGACCTCGAACATATCGACCAGCAATTGAATCTGGTCGCTGCCAACAGCCCGAACCTGCCGCTGTACCGGGACATGATGCTCACCGTGTTGCGCATGGCCCACGACGATAGTAATCGCTGGAACGCCAAGATCACGCTTCAGGCCCTGCGCGAACTCGACCATGCCTTCCGCGTGCTGGAACAGTACAAAGGGCGACGCAAGGTAACGGTATTCGGCTCGGCACGAACGCCGGTCGAACATCCAATCTATGCGCTGGCCCGAGAACTGGGCGCGACACTGGCCCGTTCCGATCTGATGGTCATTACCGGTGCCGGTGGCGGCATCATGGCGGCAGCGCATGAGGGCGCCGGCGTAGAACACAGCCTCGGCTTCAACATCACCCTGCCCTTCGAGCAACATGCCAACGCGACGGTCGACGGCACCGACAAACTGCTGCCGTTCCACTTTTTCTTCATTCGCAAGCTGTTTTTCGTCAAGGAGGCCGATGCTCTGGTGCTCTGCCCTGGTGGCTTCGGCACGCTGGACGAAGCACTGGAAGTCCTGACGCTGATCCAGACCGGCAAGAGCCCGCTGGTTCCGGTGGTGTTGCTGGATGCACCAGGAGGCACCTTCTGGCAAGACGCGCTGAACTTCATTACCCGACAACTGGAAGAGAACCGCTACATCCTGCCAAGCGACCTGAAACTGGTGCGTCTGGTGCACAGCGCCGATCAGGCTGTCGAGGAAATCAACCAGTTCTACCGCAACTACCACTCCAGCCGCTGGCTGAAAAACCAGTTCGTCCTGCGCATGCAGCATCCGTTGAGTGAGGCCGCTGTAGAGGATATCGAGAACGGTTTTGCCGATCTGCGACTGAGCGGTAACTTCGTCCAGCACGCCTACACAGGCGAGGACCAGGACGATGTCCAGTTCAGCCATCTGCACCGACTTGTGTTTGCATTCAATGGCCGCGACCAGGGTCGGCTACGAGAGCTGGTGGACTTCATCAACCTGCCGGAAAACTGGGCCAACGCCCAACCCTCCTCACAAGTGACTCAACGCGCACGGGAACCGCTCAAGGTCACTTGAAACAGATCAATCGTCCAGGCTTCGGCCGCTCAACAAGCGGCCGACCATCTCCATCGAAAAACCGCGATAGACCAAAAAACGGGTTTGTTTCGCGCGTTCCCGCGGGTCGGCCGGCAATTGCCCGGCAAACTTGCGCCGCCAGACATCGCTCAACTGCGACTGCCAGTCGATACCCGCCTCACGTAGCGCCTGCTCCACATCAGCCCGTGGCAGACCACGCTGGGTCAGTTCTTCGCGGATACGCGCCGGGCCATAACCCGAACGACCACGGGAACTGATGAAACTTTCCAGATAGCGGGATTCGCTTAGCAGCCCCTCATCCGCCAGGCGGTTGAGTTCGTGCTCGATCATTTCAGGAGAAGCACCGCGCTGGCGCAGCTTGCGCGCCAGCTCGGCACGACCGTGCTCGCGGCGTGCGAGCAGGTCCATAGCAGTCCGCCTTACGGCGACGGGGGTATCGAGTACGACGGACATAAGCGCGAGATCAGAAGTCGGCGTCAGCGTCGGCCAGGTCTTCAGCGGAAGCTTGCGCAGCAGCAGTTTTACCTGCAGCGTCAACAGCACTGGTGTTCAGCAACTTGTCACGAATCTGCTTCTCGAGGGCCGCACCGATTTCCGGGTTGTCCTGCAGGAACTTGGCGGAGTTGGCCTTGCCCTGACCGATCTTGCTGCCTTGGTAGCTGTACCAGGCACCGGATTTCTCCAGGAAGCCATGCAGCACACCCAGGTCGATGATTTCGCCGTTAAGGTAAATACCCTTGCCGTAGAGGATCTGGAATTCAGCCTGACGGAACGGAGGGGCAACCTTGTTCTTGACGATCTTGACGCGGGTTTCGCTACCAACCACTTCGTCGCCTTCCTTCACCGCGCCGGTACGGCGGATGTCGAGACGGACCGAAGCGTAGAACTTCAAGGCGTTACCACCGGTGGTGGTTTCCGGGCTGCCGAACATTACGCCGATCTTCATGCGGATCTGGTTGATGAAGATGACCAGGCAGTTGGCGTTCTTGATGTTACCGGTGATCTTGCGCAGCGCCTGGGACATCAGGCGAGCTTGCAGGCCGACGTGCATGTCGCCCATTTCGCCTTCGATCTCGGCCTTTGGCACCAGGGCTGCCACGGAGTCGACGATGATGACGTCAACGGCATTGGAGCGCACCAGCATGTCGGTGATTTCCAGGGCCTGCTCACCGGTGTCCGGTTGCGAGACCAGCAGGTCGTCGACATTGACGCCCAGCTTGCCAGCGTATTCAGGGTCCAGCGCGTGCTCGGCGTCGACGAAGGCGCAGGTGGCGCCCATTTTTTGCGCCTGGGCAATCACCGACAGGGTCAGCGTGGTTTTACCGGACGATTCCGGACCATAGATTTCAACGATACGGCCTCGTGGCAGGCCGCCGATGCCAAGGGCAATGTCCAGGCCCAGCGAGCCAGTGGAGATGGCTGGGATCGCCTGGCGCTCGTGATCGCCCATGCGCATGACCGCGCCTTTACCGAATTGACGTTCGATCTGACCCAGGGCCGCAGCCAAGGCACGCTTCTTGTTGTCGTCCATTGAAGTCCTCACGTAATCGATAGGGCCTGACGGCCAGAAACAACTGTATAAGTAGCCAGTATTATTCCACAGGGATTTATTTCCGCCTACCCCCGACTCGCGATTTACTCGGCGCCAAGATGTAACAAGCCCTCTAGCGCGGCGATTACCGTTTGTCGGCGCACCTGTTCGCGGTCTCCGTCGAAGTGCCGGCGCTCGCTGAAAACGCGTCCCGCGTCTCCCCAGGCCAGCCAGACGGTGCCCACCGGTTTCGCCGCCGAACCGCCATCAGGCCCGGCCACGCCACTCACCGCCACGGCAAAACGCGCCCCGCTCGCCGCCTGGGCGCCACGGACCATCGCCTCGACCACTTCCTGGCTCACTGCGCCGACCTGACCGAACAGCACCTCCGGCACCTGCAACTGCCGGGTCTTCTGGGCATTGGAATAGGTCACGTAACCGGCCTCGAACCAGGCCGAACTGCCGGGGATGCGGGTGATTGCCTCGGCGATGCCGCCTCCGGTGCAGGATTCGGCGGTGGTCACTTGGGCATTGAAACGACGCAGATGTTCCCCCAGCCGGGCGGAAAGAGCTGTGATCGGGTCCATGGCGGGCTCCTTGGAAAAACTGGCGCCTACCCTACACCAGTCAGAACGCCAGCGCCCGCACGTACGCCTGACAGGCGCGTAAGGCGATCAGTCCTTCGTCACCGTCGGCGACGACGGCGACAATTCGTTGAGCATGCGCCGGGTCAAGTCGGGCTCGCGGGGGGTCATGAACCACGCCGCCGGCACCGGAGGCGGCTGGCACAGAGGGGGCGGCGTCACTGGCGATGAGGACTGACAGCCGCAGATCAGCAGTAGCCAGCCGGTCACGCAGGCGTGCCTGAGCCTGTTGGGCATCGGTAAGCTCCTTGGAATGGGTCTGCTCGAGAGAGTGCAAACGTTGCTCCAGCGCCAGACGCTGTAGGCGCTCGTCCTGCAAACGTGCGTTGGCGGCCTCCGCCCGTTGCTGGCGTTCACGGGCATAGTCGCCCTCCTGCACCGCCAGGCGTTGACCGTAGCGCCAGGCCTGGGCCTGCCAGGTCAGCGCCGCGACCGTCAGAAGCAGCAGCCACAACCCGATGGAACGCCCCGCGCTCAACACAGCACCTCACGGGCGCGGGCCCAGAGTTTCAGACGGTCCTCCAGGCCATTGAGGCCGCCGTTGATATGTCGGGTAATGCGATTAAATTCGCCACGGTCCGCCAGTTGATTGAGCCCCCGCGAGTGCCAGAACCAGGCCGCCGACTCAGCAGCCCACTGTGGTTCTTCGAGCATCTGCGGCTTCGCCAGCAGGCGCTCGTCTTCGAACAGCGCCATGCTGCATGCGCGATAGTTGTTGCGCCCGGTGATCTGGATCAGACCGCGGCCGCAGTAACGCTGGCCATCGCCGTCCGGCTCGGGGGTGTTGCCCAGACGCAGCGCCAGGTTGCCGGTGTCGTAGCGGGCCAGGTACTGGTCGCTGCCCAGTTCTTTCACGTAGCGCAGTTGGCCGGACTCATGGCCGATCTGGGCGAGAAAGGCGGCCATGCGGCGTGGGGTATCGATGCCCCAATGCGCCATCGCGGCGTTCAGGGCAGGAACGAAAACGCCCGCTGTCGGGCGGGCGTTTGGATAAATGCGGAAGAGTTCGGTTTCATTCAGATTCATTTCTGGCCCTCGCGCTGCTCGACCTTGAGCGATTTGGTTTGACTGGACTTCTGGCTCTTCGCCTTGGCCTTGCCTTGTTTGCCGCCGTTGCATTGCACGGAGGTATCCCAGCCAGTGGCGGTGAAGAGCTGGGTCACGGTGTCGATCAAGTACTCGCCATCGAGCCCATCCTTGAAACCCTCCACCCGAATCGTTCTTTCCGCGAACACATCGGTACGCCCGCTCATCTCCAGATTCACGGTCGCAGTACTACGGTTGAACTCTGCCAACCGGGCCTTGGCGGCCTGCTCGGCAGCAGATTTGTTCGGATAGACATGCCTGTCGACAAAAACCGCGTTGTTGTCCACGGACTTGTCGTCGTTCCTCTGCTCAACCACCTTCTGCTCCCCCGTCTTGCTGTCCTGGTGCCGGGTCTGCACCGTTCCGTGGGAGCCGCGATCCTTAAGATGAAACTTCCAGCGCCGAACGTCCCGCGGCATAACCGTGACAACACCCAACGCCTTGCCAGTGCCGCTCACTCCGCCCTGACGGGGCAGAACCAATAAGCCGCCATCGCCAATCTTCGCGGTGCAGTCGTATTGCCGCGCCAGACGGGTAATGAAGTTGATATCCGACTCATTGAACTGATCGACCCGCGGAACAACGGTGGTCACCGGACACTGAGGTTGCCAGCCGTTGCGCGCGGCGATATCCCTGACAATTCGCTGCAAGGGCACATTCTCCCAACTACCACTGCGGATACTCTTGCCCGTTCCGCGCATATCACAGGCTTTACCGCGAAGCTCCATAACTGCAGGCGGACCGTTCAGGTCGATTTCATCGATGATGTATCGCCCCAACCGTGTCAGTTCCTGACCGGCGTAACCCAGGTAGACTTCCAATTCCGCGCCGCGCGCAGGCAAGGCCAGGGCGCTGTCACGGTCGTCGATTTTCAGTTCGAAGTCATCGGATTCCATGCCCGCTTTGTCGGTCGTGCGCATCAGCAACAGGCGATCGTTGATCAACGCGGTGATGTCCTTGCCATCGGCAACGATACGAAACACAGGTTGCATGATTCAGCCTCCAGAAAAGACAAGCCCCGCACATGGCGGGGCCTGATGGTGCAAACGAGGGTTCAGTCCCACAGCAACACCGTCGTGGAGGTGGCCGTGAGCAACTCGGGCAGCCTGATCAGCACACCGGCACGAAGCGGCTGCTCCTCGCCGGAAAGTCCCGGATTGGCATCCAGCACCGCCTCGAGGCTGCCATTCAAATGACCGTAATAGTGATGACAGAGGGTATCGAGCTGATCCCCTTCAGACGTTCTGCATATCGTCGCCATAACTCACGAGCTCCAATGTGAAAGCCTGTTTTCCCGGAATGCCACCCGCCAACAGGTTGTTCTGAGTTTCAGCCACGCTGGTCAGGCACCATGTCCCGAGAATTTCCCCATAGCCGGTACTCAGGCTCAGCGGTTTCAACTGCTGACCGATGCTGCGTAACCGCTCTATTTGACCGATCCCCCCTTTCAAGGTCGGGAACACCACCCCGTCAATCGTGATCTTGTCATCCCCTTGGCCGACCGCCTGCTGCGCCTTACTGCGCGAAAGGCGCTCTTGTCCCGCCCAGGTGAAGACCTTGGTCCGTTTCAATTGATGAAACGCAGCGGTATCGAGGTTGAAGTAGAAGGCTTCGGACTCTGCCTGCAACGGTTGCAGAATCAGGAGATGAGGATAGGGTTTGACCGCTTCCTCGGGTGGTGTCGTCTGTGGCGCAAAACCGCCGGTAGGCAGGATTGCGCCCAGGGACGGGCTGATTTTCCCGGCTACCCGGTTAATTGCGGTGGCGGCCTTGGAGGCCTGGTCCGAAAAGGTTTCCAGGCGCCCTTGCACCTCGCTGATGACTGTCAACGCCTGGCTGTACTTGGCGGCGACCTCACCGACTGCCGAATGCGCCACCTCGATGGCGCGCATGGTGCGTTGAAGTTTCTTGCCAATGATTTCACCCACAAAGGGCAGATTTTCCAGCTCGGTGGCTGCACCGGTGATATCGCTGACGGCGCCATTCAAAGGCCCCAGCATTTCATCGGCGCTACGCCGTCCGGCCTCACCCGCGGCTACCAGCGAGCGCAGGCTGGATTGCATTGATTCCATGTAGGCCATGGGTTTTCCTCAGGCATAGCCATAGAGATCGTCAGTGCGGTCATACATCTGGCCGCCCGCGTTCGCCTGGGCTGCAAATCCATTGAACATCCGCTGGATTTCCGGCTGCAAAACGCGGACGAGTTCGGCAGGATCGGTAACGCTACCCTGGACATTGATGGCGATACTGGGCGAGACAGCGAAATGCTGTGGCGTGGTGGTTGTGACCGACAAAGGTGTGGACGAGCCAGGCTCCGGCAAGGCAAGTACCGCAGGAGCAGTGCCCGCCAAGGACCGGGCGACATCACCGCTTTCCAAGGGCGCTACTCGTTGAGCCTGAAGGGCATGCTCGCCGCCATACTGCCCCAACGATGCGAGAGAGCTATCGCTTACAGCGCTACGAATAGGGATGACCGGCGCAAGAGTCCCCTGACCTGAACGGGAAGTCGCACCACCCGTTTCGCCAGCATCTTTCAGCGACGGGGTTCCGGAAAGGGATTCCGTTTTGACCGTGAGCAACTTGCCAGCATCAGCCCCAGGTCCCGCAAGAGGTGGCAGAAGAACAGGCGTGCTTCCGTATTGACCCAACGTCGCGCGAGAACTATCGATCGCAGCGCTACGAAGAGGGATGACCGGCGCCAGATCACGAGCCCCCTGACCTGAGCGAGAGGTCGCGTCACCCGCTTCGCCGGAATGCTTCAGCAACAGGGCTCCGGGGATGGGTGCCTTGGTCACCGTGAGCAGCTTTCCTGCATCGGCTCCAGGCAGTTCCGCAAGGGGTGGCGTGACGAGCACGTCTTTCTTGCTGTCCTCTCCCCAAGTCTCATAGATCTTGCGACCGGCGCGCTTGCCAATCTCGCCGCCAATGTAACCTCCGACCATCGCGCCCACCGGCCCCAACATCGCGCCTAGCAGGCCACCCGCAAGCGCACCGGCGGCTTCGCCATATACCTCGCTTTTTTCTTTGCCAGATTGAGCGCTATCGGAGGCATTTATAGCATTAAGCGCACTGCCTACCACCGCCACAACAACACCACCCGCCTTCGCACCTTTGGAGACTTTCGACGGACGCAACGCATCCGGCACGAGCGTCCCGACCTTGGCTGCCGCTTGCTTCGTACGCGCCCCGATACTTGGCTTGCGACCCGAAGCATCGGCAGGCGGATCGAAGATCATCCTGGTAGCCTCACGGAGAACTTTGTTTTGCGGACCAAAGACCGTTTTCGCAGCGCCAAGCAAGATTTTGCCTTTGGCAATGGCTGCGAGCGCGGTCAGCAGGGCGGCGCCCCCAACAACAACCCCTGCCAGGACCGTTACAACGGCACTAAACTTCTCGACGGCGGCGCCAAGAGTATTGGCACCTTTAGTCATGAAGCTCGTCCAGTGCGAGTAAATCGGCGCGAGCGCGTCGCCTACTGCAATCGACACACCCTCATAGGATGACTCACGCTCTTTCTGCTTCCACTCCAGGGTTTGTCGACGGCCCTCCAGCTTGTCTTCAATGTAGTTAGGACCAGGACCACCAGTTTTCCCGGGCATAAATTCTTGGCCATACCGGCCAAGATCGACCGCACTGCTCCCGCCCTCGCGCTTGTACTCGAGAAAGAGCGCCTTGGATGCACTGAGCACATCATTGTAGTTGCCGGTCTTCTTCGACACCTGCTGAATAATCGCGGCTAAACGGACAGCATCTGCAGGAGCGCCTCCAACTTGAGGAAGCAACCGTGTGATTGCTTCCGCAGTATTGGTGAGACCGAACGTTCCTCCGCCAGCCTGACCAATGATCTGGTTCAGCAAACGCTCAAGCTCATCAGCCCCCTGGCCATTGGACAGGGTGCGGAAAAGGCCTGCGGTAACACCTTCGTCCACCTGTTGACTGTCGGTGAAGCGGGCTGCAAGTCGCCCTTCCGGTACCAGCTCGTCCAGATCCATGCCTGCGTTGAACATGCTCAAGAGCTGGCTGGATGCCTCGGTTTTGCTCAGGCTTGTCCCATAGGTCATCCTGGCAATTTGCGTCTCGACCTTCTCCCGCTGCGCCGCCCATCTCTTCGGGTCTTTCTCCCCTTGGAGCACCAGCTTGCTGATGATCCCTTCATAGTTCGCGAACCGATCGACCGAACTACTCGCAGACTTCAGTACAGTCCGCGAAGTATCGGAAATCTTTCCGCGAGCCGAATTCTCCGTTGGCTGACCAGAAGCAGGTAATCGAGCAGCCCCCATCGCCTTGCCAAGGTCATCATATGCCTTGGTCAACATGGGCAATATGTCTTTCTGCTCGGACAATTTCTTACCAATGTCACCCAGCGCCGTCTGCCATTTCCCGGCTGACTCCGCAGCAGTATCGTTGGCCGTCTTGAATGCCGTCGCCAAAGGCAAGGCACTCTGGGTGGTCAACCTCAACGCCTCGCCAATTCGAGCAGCAAACGATTCGAGCTGACCTATCTGCTGCTCGATCTGGCTGAAAACCTGCCCCAAGGCAGGATCAACGGCTCCTCCGATCCTTACCTCAACTATCAGTTCGCCCGCCATAAGTTCCTCCCTGCGCGCAAACCCGACTCACTCTGTGAGCCACCAGACCATGTCGCTGTACGACATGGTCATGATTTCGGCGGCAGAGAAGTTCAGCTCTTTCGCGAGCCGCTTCGCTGCCGCCTTGTGCCTTGAGGGATCAAAGCTCGTCGTCTTGCACCAAGCGAAAATAGCCGGCCTGCAAACGGCTGTAGTCCTTCAGCGTCAGCCCCTCCAGGTCCTTGGTGCCAACTTCTGCAAGGGAGGCGAACAGGTTCAGCTCCCGGGTTTCGTCGTCAGCGCCACCCGACTGCGCGGCACGCAGGTCACGCACGGTGGGAGCGCGCAGCGACAGGCTGTCGACCTGCACGCCATTGGCTTCGGTTGGACGGCTGAGTTTGACCACGACACGGTCAGCACTCACGGTCAGCCAGGCAGGAATTTTCGTTGCTTGCGTCATACGAGCTTGTCCTTATCTCAGAGGCCCAGGGCCGAACGTTGGGCGGCGAGTTGGTCGACGCCGTTGATGACGCGCTTCATGCCCAGCGGGTCGATTTCGTACATCGCCCGGCCATCGATTTCGAGCTTGTAGTACGTCAGGGATACGACGTGAGTGGTCTCGGGCTTCTCGGACGCTTTCCAGTCGCCCATTTCCACTTCCTTGAGCATGCCGCGCAGGGTAACCACCACAGGGGTGATGGCGCCCTTCAGGCCTTTGAAGGCACCGCGGAAGGTGCCGTTGAAACCGGAGCTATCGGCCAGGCCGAAGAACTTCAGCGCTTCGCGGCGAATACCGGTGGTTTTGAAGGTGGCACTCAGTGCCTCCATGCCCTGGTCGATCTCGATGGCGGTGTCCATGCCACCGAGGCGTTGGGTTTCGACCTTGATGGCGAGCTTGGGCAGGGTCAGGCTGGTGACGTCGCCCTGGAAGCTTACGCCGTCGACGAACAGGTTCAGGTTGGCGAGGGTTTGCGGAATCATTGCCATGGGTAGTGCTCCTTAAGCGGCTTGGTCGAGGACTTCGGTCAACCACTGGTTGGTGACCTCGACACGGAAGTTGGGGTTTTCTGCAGGCGGGACGTCGGTGAAGCGGATGTTCCAGTACACCTTGCCCTGCTCCAACTGGCTGGCAGTGTTGAGTTCAGGGTCGGCGTAGACCTCGAAGTTGATGATCGCGCCCTGGGCTTTCAGGTCGCGCATGAAGTTCTCCAGGCCCTCGGTCACGTCCTTGACGTAGGTCGCGGTGATCGAGCGGTCCACCGCCCATTTGTGGCCGTAGAGGATCGCGTCCATGACGATGTCCATGGTCCGCACACGGGTAACGAAGGCCCATTTCGGATCGCTGGACAGGGTGCGGTTGCCCCACAGGCGGAAGCCGTCATCACGGATGATGGTGGTGATGTTGGCGTTGTTCAGCAGGTTGGCGCGGCAGGTCTCGTCGCCGTCGAGGAATTCCACTGGGCGGGTGGTGCCGGTGATGCCGACGAATTCCTTGTTCGACGGCGAGGCCCAGAAGCCGTACTCGCTGTCGGTCCAGGCGAACAGGCCGGCAACCCAGGCCGACGCGGGTGCATCGACAGTGGCGTCAGCACCGGTGTCCCAGTACTTCACGCCCGGATCGACCAGGAAGGCACGCTTGGCGCCGAAGTTTTCGGCGTAGGCCAGGGCGGCTTCGTCGGTGCTGTTCGGACCGTCGATGATGGCCAGGCCGCGCAGTTTGTCGGCCAGGGCGACCAGAGCGGTGCCCACGGCCTGGGTGGCGCTGTGTTTCGGGGTCACCAGCAAACGTGGTTGGGCGTTGAAACGGCTCTTGCCGTCGAGCAGCGCCTGCAGGCCGGTGCGCTTGCCGTCGGCGAGCACGCCACCGATGATCGCCGAAGTCTGTTCGGCGGCGTCGGTCAGCTTGGCCACGCCGCAAGCGACGATAACCGCCTTGGCCCGGGCATAGATCGCCTGGCACGCCTTGGTGATGGCCGCATCGGCGCCAAACGCCGCGATGGCTTCGCGCTCGCTGGTGATCAGCACCAGGTCATTGGCCTTGGCAGTGGCGGTCGGACCTTCGGTGAAGGTGTCCACCAGGCCGATGATGGAAGAGGAAGGCAGCGCAATGCTGCGCGAACCGGTGTCAACGTTGGTTACGGTAACGCCGTGGAAGAATCCACTCATTGGTATTTCTCCAGATATGAGAAGGCCCCGTCAGTGCGGGGCCGTTCGGGGGTGTTGCGGGTAAGAAAAAGCCCCGGGTTAGCGGGGCTTCAGTTGGTTTGATCGGTAATCCAGGAGGGAGCGATCGGGCGCTGCTCGCTGTCGGGGAACAGTTCGGATTGGGGCCAGTCGCGCAGTTGCTGGAGGTAGGTCAGCAATTCATTGAATCGCTCATCACTCAAGGTGGTTGCTATTTGCAACTCCTGCTGGTCGCGATGGCGTTCGCGGAGCCATTTGATGCGCTCCAGTTCGCTGTTCCGCCAGGCACGCTCTACAGCAGGTAGGTCAACGATCACGGCGTGCGGGTGCTTGGCGATGTTGCCTTCATCGTCGACCCGCCAGACGCCATCGACTTCCTGGATAGTTTGATTCCACAAGTCCTCCGAAACCGCAACGGCGTCCTCGGGGATCGTGTGAAGATTTTCGATCAGGCGTGCCTTCAACACCCCTTGATCGTCGAACGTGATGAATCTTGTCATGTGTTAACTCCCAATCGCGAACCAGCGAGCAGCTACGGACTGATCCGATCTGGCGTTCTCGAACGAGACCAAAAGACCAGAGGCGTCATAAACGTTTGATGCAACACCGCTGCTGCGCGGTTCGGATGTTCCTACGTTGCTGGTGGTGACGAACAATGCGCCAGAGGGGAACTGAATGGGGTAGGCGAAATAAGCGGTCGTTGTTCCAATGGTATTGACGAGTTGCGCCGAAGTGGCGCCCCATTGCAGGATCAATCCGCCCAGCCACTTCGGTAGAACCACATAACCGTTACCGCCAACAAGCATGCGAAAACCCCAGCGCATTTTGCTCGGTGTCACAGCGACGTCATCACTAAGCCCGGCGTTCACTTGTTCCAACGTCGCAACTTTGAAAACACCAGCAGCACTTTCTGTTGCCTGCCTGACAATCTTGGCAACGGCTTGAAAGACTCGCAGAGAACTCATTGGCTTCGTCGCGTCCGTCCCAGTCTCGGCTTCCACTTGCGTCGCCATTGGCAGACTGTGAAGCCCGGAGCCATTCCCGGAAATTACGCCATTGAATCTGGTGGCACCGGTTATCTCCACACCATCATTGTCCACCCGAATGCCAAGACCGTTTGCCCAAGGTGTAGGACCAAGCCCCAAATAAGCCTTGATAAAACCTGCTGCCTGGCTCCCCCAAAACCCTATGCCAGCCTGAGTGACATCGGTATCGGACAATGCTGTAAGCCCTGATGCGAACGATTGCGTCTGGCCAGCACGCATATAAAGGTTATGCGCGGAGAGAAAAGTAAGATTGCCATTAACCTCTCCCCCTCGATTGGACAGCGCATCAGTAATACCGTAGCCCACAAGGGTCTTTGCCTTGTCAGCCTTGCTGTCGGGGTTAAAGTTCTTCTCAGTCCAAAGCCTACGATATGTTTCAGTTCCCCATTTTGTGTAATGACGAACGTAAAAGTTCTCCTCGCCCTCCAGGCTTCCAATAAAGTCGATGCCTTGCTCGCCTGCACCCCACGCCACATGCATACCAACGCCATAGGTAAGACCAGCAGGCCGATCTGTGGTCGCGTCAGTAAGAGTGACGAAACGAGTATCGGCCACCTCCCTGAGTTTGCCCTGGACTGCATCGGGCCGAGTCAGAAGGCCCCCGGCAAATTTAGGCATCGCATCGGTAATGCCATAGCCCGCCAGCGTTGTTGGATTATCACCTGCAATCAACACACCGCGATTGTTGACCTGAACTTTGGTGTACGTTCCCGCTGGTCGCGTCGGCGGCAGCACGGTCATGATCACCGTCTCGATGTAATCCCGTGTTGCCAATACCACTGAAGGATCAATCTTCAACTGCACATTGGCCGTACTGGTCACGATCAGGTTCAACCGCACCACCTGCGTCTTGCCAGTCCCCTGGCTCAGCAGCGGTTTGAAGCTCGGCGCACAGTTGGCCACCGCGACCAGGTCGCCAGCGGCATCGTAGAGACCAATTTCGCGAATCCACCAACCACCCTCATCCGGCGGAATCACCTGCTCGGCAATGATGATGCTGGCGTTTTTCGGATCGACCGTGAGCTGGTTCAGCGGCGCACGACGCCGCTCATTGATCAGCTTGGTCTGAGTGCGCGACGGCACCGGGTCGGTATTGTTGGCATCGCCCACGCCCATCTGGGCGAAGGTCCAGGGCACGCCCAAAGCATTCGCGTTGGCCTGTTTGGCCTCCCCCACCGCGGTGAGGATCGCGAAGAACTGGCTGTTCTGGTCAGTCATGAGTAAACGTCCAGGGTTTCGATTTGATGGTCACGGCCGATGAAGCCGTGGTTGCCGCGCACCTCGATGTCTCGAAGGATGGGCGGGTAAATGTCGATGTCGTCGCCTTCGCTCAGGCCCAGGGCAACGCGCAGGTAGCCCTTGGTGTCGAGAGCAATGGCCAGCCCGATGAGGTGCCGGCTGACAGGCCGGGCATCGTCGATCAGGGCGGTGAGTTCCTCGTAGGTCTCTTCGCTGATGCCACTTTCGGACACGCCGATCTTCAGCGAGAACGTCCCCGGCACGCCTTGCGGCACGGTGTTGAACCACTCGGCCACTTCAATCAGGTAACCGAAGGGCTCGACCACCCGGCGCAACGCACTGAGGGTGCCCTTGCGGGCATGCACGTCGAACGAGGAACGGATCACCGCGCGCTTGACCGGATCGGACCAACTGTCATTCCAGCGGTCCACCGACCAGGCCCAGGCCAGTTGGTGCAACAGGTGCGGCGGGCAGGTGTCGGGGTTGTACAGCACACGCAACGGGATCTCGGGAGCGTCGGTCGATGCTGCCTCGATGGCCCGCTCCAGCAACGTGCTGTTGATAGGCAGGAGGCTAGTCATGTCAGCCTCCCAGCTTTAGATCGAAGCCGGTACACCATGCCGCTTGCGCCTTGCTCGGGCGGATATCGGTCCAGCCCGTCAGCTCGACCCGGGCCACACCGCTGATGTGCAGTTGCGCATCGATAGCCGAACGCGGCACCTCAACACCCAAACGCCGCCGCGGATTGATCCAGGTCTGCAAGCGGCGCCGGCATTCGGCCAGAGTCGCCTCGTTTTCCGGACCGTTGCCGACCATATGCAACACGGCGTCGATTCGGTACGGCAGAATTTCGGCGCTGCGGACATTCAGGCGATCGGCCACCGGCCGGACATCGTCGGCATTCAAGTACGCCATCACGTCCGCCAGCAACTCCGGACTGGCTACACCATTGCCATCCAGGCTCAACACCGTGACGTCAACCACTGCAGGAGAAGAACTCTCCGCCGTGGCATCGGCCACCAGCCCCGAGGCGTTGCGGGCATGCAGGATGTAGCTGTTGCGCGGCCCGGCGGTGGTCAGTCCTTCGTAGACGAGCTGAATACGCTCACGCAGGGCGTCGTCTTCCTCGAGGATCTGTTCGGTGGGCGGAATGTTGTCCGGCTTCGCCTCCTGCACGATCAAGCGTTGCAGGCGAACGTTGGCCGCCAACTGATCCAGGTCGCTGCCTTGGGCATAAGCCAGCAGCAGCGCCTTGGCCGCGTCGTTGACCCGAGCCCGGTTGAGCAGGGTCCGATAGGCGCCGACTTCCAACAGCTTGGTCACCGGGTCGCTTTCCAACTGCGCGTTCCAGCTCTCGCCCATGTGCGCCTTGAAGGCCGCCAGGTCGCCTTGGAAGATGTCCTCGAAATCCAGATCTTCCAACACCTGCGGCGCGGGCAGCGCCGAGAGTTCGATACCACTCATGCCGTCACCTCCAGGATCTGGCTGTCGCCCAGGTATTGTCCGGTGAGTTGCAGGCTCACTTGCCCGTTCACCACTGACAGCACCCGGACCCGCTCCAGTTTCAGGCGTGGTTCCCAGCGCACCAGGGCACGGGCTACTTCGGCCTGTACCGCGCTTTTCCAGCCCTCGTTGACCGGCAGGTCGACGAAGCGCCGCAGCTTGCTGCCGTAGTCCGGACGCATGCGCCGACTACCCAGCGGCGTGCCGAGGATGTCTTCGATGGACTGCCGCAAATGTGCGATGCCGGATAACGGCTGGCCGGTCCGGCGATCCATTCCGATCATCGCGTCACTCCCGTGAGTCAGCACTCGACAGGCAGCGGACATACGAACGGCCGGTGTCGGATGCGATGTTGTGATTCAAGTTCGCCATGGCGTTCTCCTTGGCATAAAAAAGCCCGCGGCGGCGGGCAGGTTTCAGTGCTTGTGGTTCGGGGTGTTGCCGGCGGTGTCGATGATCGCGCCGCCGCCGTGGATGTCCCCTGTTACCTGCAGCGCTCCGTTGATCCGCACCGGGCCATTCAAGGTCATGTTGGCGGCGGTCAGTTCGATCGCATCAGGCGTGGCCACCAGCGTGCTGCCGCCGACCTTGAGGGTGAGGGTTCCGCGCGGCAGGTCGACGGTGTAGCTGCTCGCCTGCCAGTCATAAATCAGCGAGCCGCCGTCGTCGAAGCGCCAGACTTCGACATGCTCGCGGTTGTCCGGTTGATCGCCGGCGTTGCCATAAAGGCCGGGAACGAAGGTGCCTTGCGCCGGCTCGCCGCTGGGGCTGATAAGCACGCCCTGCTCGTTGATGCTCGGCGCACGCCAGTGACGCGCCTTGCCGGCGGCCTGGCTGTGCCAGCGAACCCAGGCGCTGGTCCAGCCGGCGCCATCGGAAACTCGTACTCGGGCCGCGGCCAGGTCCACCGCCACCACCCGGCAAGGAATCAACAATGCGGAAATCATCCGGTCATGCATGGCACTTGCGTAGCTCATGCGAAATCCTCCGGCGCCTTGTAGTCCACTTCCTTGCCCGGACCACTGTCCGGGTCGAAGGCAAATACCAAAGACCCTGGCGGTTGATTCGGCCAGAGCCATTGGGCTTCACCCAAGTGCAGCACCTGCTGCCATTGCAGCACCCAGATTGCCGTCGGCAAATCCGTCGCTTGCGGCAAGGCCTGGATGGCACTGGCCTCTTCGACGAAGTCGATGCCCCAATATTGTTTGCGCAGCAGCACCATCAGTTGCGCAGCCAGCGCGGTGCTTTCCAGCGCCGCATCCGGGCGATGTACATTGACGGCGATGCGCGCCTCGAATGTCGCGACGATGCACGAGTGGCCATCGCCCGGATCAGTGCTCGGCCTCAAGGCGGTGATGGTGTGGAACAGCGCGGGCAGTGTCGTGTCCTGCTGCACTGTGGAGTAGCTGCCGACAGTCTCGAGCTGCGGCATGGCAGCCTTGATGGTCGCGGTGATGGCCTCATGTAGCCTGCTCAGTTCGCTCACGGTCTCTCCTTACTGTCGTTGCCTGCTTGTCCGTTCGGCTGCTCCAGGCCCAGTCGCTTCGCAGCCCAGCGTTCGTATAGGCCAATGGCCACGTCCGCACCGCCGACCGCGGTCAGGCAACCGAAGGCGCTGGCCGCCCAGATCGAAAGGCCACTGGCATAAAGCAACATCACCGTCGATACACCGCAGACCATGCAGGCTCCCGACCGCAGCGCCAACCGCCTGAACAGCGCTCCGCCGCGGGCACCGGCCCTGTCTGCTCGCCACATCTCACCGGAGACTCCGCCCAGCAACGCCAGGACAATCACCAGCCAGATCGGCATTTCCAGCAACGTCTGTTGCTCGCTTGTCACGGTCCTGCCTCCTTTGTTCTTCCCGCACAGCGACGGGCCGGACGGGGATGGGACCGAGTTGTCACTCGGCATTCCAAAAAGCCCGGTGCATCCAGGCTTTTCAGTAATGCGTTGTCGAAACGCCTGCCACGACTGGTGTGCAGGGCGTCTCCGCTTCAGATTGTTCCTCCGACCGCGGCCACCTGCCCGCCGGATAACTGCTTACGGTGCTTTACGCTGCACACCCGGGTCAGTTGCCAACCCTCTGAACAGTTGAGGCCTGTTCATCGCTGCCTGTCTCACCACCGGTGTCTGGCCGGCTTGAGACAAACTTTATGCATGGATGCATATACAGTCAATGCATTTTTGGAAATATTTGCACTGATGGATTTGCACTACTGCATCAAATCCCCGCCCGCATTGGTCGCGAAGGGTTTTCGACAGGCGAAAAAAACCCGCCGAAGCGGGTTTTGGGTGATGCCGGATAGGATTCAGCGGGCGTACATGCCCCACCAGAACACATGACCGAGGATGGCGATCTGCTCTTCCTGCATCTGCTGGAAGCTGTAGTCCTCGTCAGGATGCTCGTCGCGGTTGAAGCTGCGCAGGCGAATACCGGTGGGCAAGCGGTAGAGCTGCTTCACCCGCAACTGCCCATTGTGATTGATCGCATAAAGGTCGCCGTCGACGATGTCGCCGATGGAGCTCTTACCAGTGTTGACCCCCACCGTGGCGCCATCGCGCAATACCGGCAGCATGCTGTTGCCACGCACCGTCACGCACTTGGCATGATCGAACTGCACGCCGTTGTGACGCAGGCTGCGCTTACCGAAACGCAAACGCGCGCGCTCGCTTTCTTCGATGACGAATCTTCCTGATCCTGCTGCCAACTCGACCTCACGAAGAAAAGGAACGGAAACCTCGTCGTCCTCGACGGGGGTTTCATCGTCCCACAGGCTGATATCGCGCAATTCGGCATGATCGACAGACAGGCCCGGCTCGCGGCTGTCGCCCAGGTCGACACGACCGCGTAGCTGGTCAGTGCTCACGCCGAAATACTCGGCGATTTTCGACACATGCTTGTCCGAAGGATCGACGATCTTCTCGCCGAGAATCCGCGACAGCGTGGATTGGGGCACGCCGGTTCGCCGGTGCAACTCCGTGGCGGAGATCCCGTGGCGGTCCAGCAGTGATTTAAGGACGGTGGCTACATTGCGCTTTTGCATGGAACGCATACTGCCGAGGGTCAACAGGAAAAGCAATGCGAATATGCATTGGTCGTTCAACCTGAAAGACACGCACGCCCTTGTGCCTGCGAGAATTTGACATACCCCCGTCTCAGCGTCGCAGGAGAAATCCCTGTAGTATTAGCGCCCTTCACTACCTTCCAAAAGACACCCGCTGTAAGGCCTTGAATGTCTGATCTCTCCGCACACACCCCGATGATGCAGCAATACTGGAAGCTGAAAAATCAGCATCCCGAACAGCTGATGTTCTACCGCATGGGCGACTTCTACGAGATCTTCTACGAAGACGCGAAGAAAGCCGCAAAACTCCTGGATATCACCCTGACCGCCCGCGGTCAGTCGGCCGGGCAGTCGATTCCCATGTGTGGCATCCCCTTCCACTCGCTCGAAGGCTATCTGGCCAAGCTGGTGAAGCTGGGCGAGTCGGTAGTGATCTGTGAGCAGATCGGCGACCCGGCCACCAGCAAGGGCCCGGTGGAACGCCAGGTGGTGCGGATCATCACGCCCGGAACGATCAGTGATGAAGCCCTGCTGGACGAGCGTCGCGACAACCTGATCGCCGCTGTTCTCGGCGATGAGCGACTGTTTGGCCTGGCGGTGCTGGATATCACCAGCGGTAACTTCACGGTGCAAGAGCTCAAAGGCTGGGAAAACCTGCTGGCCGAGCTGGAGCGGATCAACCCGGTGGAGCTGCTGATCCCGGACGACTGGCCGCAAGGTCTGCCCGCCGAGAAACGCCGTGGCTCACGCCGCCGCGCTCCGTGGGACTTCGACCGTGATTCAGCCCGCAAAAGCCTTTGCCAGCAGTTCTCGACCCAGGACCTCAAAGGCTTCGGTTGCGACAAGCTGACCCTGGCGATCGGCGCCGCCGGCTGTCTGCTGGGCTACGCCAAGGAAACCCAGCGCACCGCCCTGCCCCACCTGCGCAGCCTCAAGCATGAGCGCCTGGATGACACCGTTATCCTCGATGGCGCCAGCCGGCGCAACCTGGAGCTGGACGTCAACCTCGCCGGTGGACGCGACAACACCCTGCAATCGGTGATCGATCGCTGCCAGACCGCCATGGGTAGCCGTCTGCTGACCCGTTGGCTGAACCGACCGCTGCGCGACCTTAAAGTCCTGCAAGCACGCCAAGGTTCGATTCGCTGCCTGCTCGACAGCTATCGCTTCGAACGGCTGCAACCTCAGTTGAAAGACATCGGCGATATCGAGCGGATTCTCGCCCGTATCGGCCTGCGCAACGCTCGACCGCGCGACCTGGCACGCCTGCGTGATGCACTCGGCGCCCTGCCCGAGCTGCAGAACGCCATGGCTGAGCTGGAAGCACCGCATCTGGCCCGCCTGGCAGCCATCGCTGGGACTTATCCGGAACTGGCCGACCTGCTGGAAAAAGCCATCATCGACAATCCGCCGGCCGTCATCCGCGACGGCGGCGTGCTGAAGACCGGCTACGACAGCGAACTGGACGAACTGCTGTCGATCAGCGAGAACGCCGGCCAGTTCCTGATCGACCTGGAAGCCCGGGAAAAGGCCCGCACCGGCCTTGCCAACCTCAAGGTCGGCTATAACCGCGTTCACGGCTATTTCATCGAACTGCCCAGCAAACAGGCCGAGCAAGCGCCGGCGGACTATATCCGTCGCCAGACCCTCAAGGGCGCCGAGCGCTTTATCACGCCTGAGTTGAAGGTATTCGAAGACAAGGCGCTGTCGGCGAAGAGCCGCGCCCTGGCCCGCGAGAAGATGCTCTATGACGCGCTGCTGGAAACGCTGATCAGCCATCTCGCACCACTGCAGGACACCGCTGCGGCCTTGGCCGAGCTGGACGTGCTGAGCAACATGGCCGAGCGCGCCCTGACCCTGGACCTGAACTGTCCGACCTTCGTGGACGAGCCGTGCATGAAGATCGACCAGGGACGCCACCCGGTGGTCGAACAGGTGCTGACCAGCCCCTTCGTGGCCAACGACCTGTCCCTGGATGACAGCACCCGCATGCTGATCATCACCGGTCCGAACATGGGCGGTAAGTCCACCTACATGCGTCAGACCGCACTGATCGTGCTGCTGGCCCATATTGGCAGCTACGTGCCCGCGGCCGGCTGCCAGCTTTCGCTGGTGGACCGGATTTTCACCCGGATCGGTTCCAGCGATGACCTGGCCGGCGGCCGCTCCACCTTCATGGTGGAAATGAGCGAAACCGCCAACATCCTGCACAACGCCACCGAACGCAGCCTGGTGCTGATGGACGAAGTGGGTCGTGGCACCAGCACCTTCGACGGTCTGTCGCTGGCGTGGGCCGCTGCCGAGCGACTGGCTCAACTGCGCGCTTACACGTTGTTCGCCACGCACTATTTCGAGCTGACCGTGTTGCCGGAAAGCGAGCCGCTGGTGGCCAACGTGCATCTGAACGCCACCGAGCACAACGAGCGCATCGTCTTCCTGCATCACGTGCTCCCAGGCCCAGCCAGCCAGAGCTATGGCCTGGCGGTAGCGCAACTGGCGGGCGTACCGTCCGTGGTGATTCAACGGGCCCGCGAGCACCTCGGCCGACTGGAGACCTCCAGCCTGCCTCATGACGTGCCCAAGGCGGTCTCCAGCCCAAGCGCGCCACAAGTCCCGCACCAGAGCGACATGTTCGCCAGCCTGCCGCACCCGGCGATTGAAAGGATCGGCAAACTCGACATGGACAACATGACGCCGCGCCAAGCTATCGAAATGCTCTATGAACTGAAGACTCTGTTATAACGCGCGGCCTTACAAGCTGTTAGAATCCCGCGCGGTTTGGCGGAGCGGCGAGTTATTAGCCTGGCTCGCCGCCAACCTACCAAACCGAGCGGCCCTGACTGGAAGGGCACCGCTGCCGTCGCCTGAGGAGAGAATTAGAAATGACCTTCGTCGTCACCGACAACTGCATCAAGTGCAAGTACACCGACTGCGTAGAAGTCTGTCCGGTGGACTGCTTCTACGAAGGCCCGAACTTCCTGGTCATTCACCCGGATGAGTGCATCGATTGTGCGCTGTGCGAGCCTGAATGCCCCGCCCAAGCCATCTTCTCGGAAGATGAAGTTCCTGATGACATGCAGGAGTTCATCGAGCTGAACGCCGAGCTGGCGGAAATCTGGCCGAACATCACCGAAAAGAAAGACGCTCTGGCGGAAGCCGAAGAGTTCGACGGCGTCAAAGGCAAGATCAAGGATCTGGAGCGCTGAGTCCCAGACTTGCGCCACGATCAACAAAAAAGGCCCTGACGGGCCTTTTTTCATTTTTCGCAGACAAAAAAAGGGGCGGTTTGACCCGCCCACATTTTTTTCCGTAGTCCCTGTATTCCCTATCATCATCCTGATGAATCGCGTCTTGCGATGTCCTTGGTCTTCATCCGTTGAAAACCTGTGTCAGTCCGTAGACACAGGTCAAATATTAACGTTTGCCGCCGCCGCCGCAACTGGCAATGGCTCTCAAAAAAAGACACATGGGTTGTCGACGCACTCTTATAAATGCTTATTTTTCAATGATTTATAAAAAATTCAGACCATATTAAACGTAAAATTTACCCCTATTTACTGCAAATGCTTACATGCGATGTAAGTGATGACTTACACAAAAACACTCAGCTCTGACGGAACTCACTCAGGCAGCCGCATAAACAAGAACGCCCCGATCAGGTCGGGGCGTTCTGTGGGCAAGGCGGATCGTTTTAATTATTGAAACAGCGACTCGCTGGACAGGCCATTCTTCTCCAGGATCTCACGCAAGCGCTTGAGCCCTTCGACCTGAATCTGACGCACCCGCTCACGGGTCAGGCCAATCTCCAGCCCTACATCTTCCAGGGTGCTGCTCTCATGACCGCGCAGACCGAAGCGACGAATCACCACCTCACGCTGCTTGTCAGTCAGCTCGCTTAGCCACTGATCGATGCTCTGGGACAAATCATCGTCCTGCAACAGCTCGCAAGGATCCGTTGGGCGATCATCTGTCAGGGTGTCGAGCAGTGTCTTGTCCGAATCCGGACCCAGCGATACATCCACCGAGGAAACCCGCTCGTTGAGCCCAAGCATCCGCTTGACCTCGGCAACCGGCTTCTCGAGTAGATTGGCGATCTCTTCCGGGGAAGGCTCGTGGTCGAGTTTCTGGGTCAGCTCGCGCGCGGCGCGCAGATAGACGTTCAGTTCCTTGACCACATGGATGGGCAGGCGAATGGTCCGCGTCTGGTTCATGATCGCGCGTTCGATGGTCTGCCGGATCCACCAGGTGGCATAGGTGGAGAAACGGAAGCCGCGCTCAGGATCGAACTTCTCGACCGCACGGATCAGACCGAGGTTGCCCTCTTCGATCAGGTCGAGCAGGGAAAGCCCCCTGTTGACGTAGCGCCGGGCGATCTTCACCACCAGCCGCAGGTTGCTCTCGATCATCCGCTTGCGTCCCGCCGGGTCGCCGCTTTGCGACAGGCGCGCAAAATGGACTTCCTCTTCGGGCGTAAGCAGAGGGGAGAAACCGATTTCATTCAGATATAACTGAGTCGCATCAAGTGCTCGGGTGTAATCGATGTACTTGTGCTGTTTGAGCGAAGAGCCTTGTTTGGCCCTTGTCCGAACCGAAGATACAGCAGGTTCGTCTGACACCACGTCCGTTTCCAAAACGATGCCGGTCTCCATGAGGAGAACCTCATCGTCGATGTCAAACTCCGGCACTTCTTTACTGAGAGCCATTGTTATAGTCCTTTGCTGAGTTCGAACTCAGACTCGAGCGTACCTTATCCATGGCATCGCTAGAGCCTGTCCCCATTACGCTAAGGAACAGGCCGGGTACCAACCAATCAGCGGTTTGGCAGGAACTGCAAGGGGTCTACCGGTTTGCCCAATCGGCGAATCTCAAAGTGAAGTTTCACCCGATCTGTGCCAGTGGACCCCATTTCGGCAATTGTCTGCCCGACCTTGACCTGCTGTCCCTCCCGAACCAAAAGCCTGCGGTTATGACCGTAGGCACTAACGTAGGTTTCATTGTGCTTGATGATTACGAGTTCACCGTAGCCCCGCAAGCCACTACCGGCGTACACCACCGAACCATCAGACGCTGCAAAAACAGGCTGTCCCAAATCCCCGGCGATATCAATGCCTTTATTCAAACTACCGTTTGAAGCAAATTTTCCAATCAACACGCCGTTTGCCGGCCACGCCCAACCGCCACTGGAACGCTCTGCGGCGGGCACCTGCGTGGGCGCTGTGGAAGGTGTGATGATCGGGGCCGTCGTGGCCGTACCTGTCGATTTCACCGGCGGTGGGGTGCCGGCGGGACGCCGTGTCACCGTGGTTTTGCTCGACGGCGACGTTGACGAAACGACCCGTGAAGAGGTGGAACCGGGCTCGTCGAAACGGATCGTTTGGCCAGGGCGGATGGTGTAGGGCTGCGCGATGCTGTTGCGGGCGGCCAGGGCCTTGTAGTCCCAGCCGTAGCGGAAGGCAATGGAGAACAACGTGTCCCCGGGACGTACGACATATTGCCCGGAAGTGACCGCAGGACGTTTGGCGGCTGCACTGTTGCGATCAACCACGCGTGCGCTGCTGGAAGAAGAAGAGGTGCTGGAGCAACCTGTCACCAGCGTGCCAAAGGCAAGTGCAACCACCAGAAGCCTGATGCTTGAAAGACCCATACGCTGCCCAATGACTGTTTGACTCACCCGCCGCTCCCTTAAATGGTGTCGGTTTTGAAAATGCAATAACGTTGCAATTATAACCAGGCATGAGCGTCTTGCGCGCTCTGAACAGGTGCAAAACGTGAACCGTTGCAGACTCAGGTTTACAGTGCCCGCCTCATAGACCCGGCGTCGACCCGAGAATTCGCCGATTCTGAAAATAAAGACCGGTCAGGACAGGGTTCCGTTGAGCAGCGGAACGAAGCGCACGGCGCCCAGCACACGCCGGGAGAATCCATGTTCCTCGCGGACGATCAGCAGTAGCTGCTGGGCCTCGCCGACGGCGCCTACGGGGATCACCATGCGTCCGCCTGGTGCCAATTGATCCAGCAGCGCCTGAGGCACTTCCGGTGCTACCGCGGTGACGATGATCCCGTTGTACGGAGCCAATGCCGGCCAGCCTTCGCTGCCGTCGCCCCAACGAAACACCACATTACGCAGGTTCAGTTCGGTCAGACGCTCCTTGGCGCGATCCTGCAGCACCTTGATGCGCTCTACCGAGAACACCCGCTCCACCAACTGCGCCAGCACAGCGGTCTGGTAGCCGGAGCCGGTGCCGATTTCCAGCACCTTGTCCAAAGGTCCCGCCTCAAGCAGCACTTCGCTCATGTGAGCGACCATGAAAGGCTGTGAAATGGTCTGGTTATGGCCGATCGGCAAGGCGGTGTCTTCATAGGCGCGATGCGCCAGCGCTTCATCGACGAACAAATGCCGCGGCGTAAGACGCAGTACATCCAGCACCCGGGGATTGGACACCCCTTCCTCACACAGGCGCTGGATCAGCCGCTCGCGGGTCCGCTGGGAGGTCATGCCGATACCGCGGCGCATCATGTCGCCCTGATCACGCATCAAAGCACGCCCTCCAACCATCCATCCATGCGTTCGAAGGCATCATGGAAGGTGCGGTCCAGTTGCAGTGGCGTGATCGACACATAGCCCTGCATGACCGCATGGAAGTCCGTACCCGGACCACCGTCCTCGGCATCACCGGCCACCGCAATCCAGTAGCCTTCCTTGCCACGCGGATTGACCTCCTTGATCGGAGCCGCGGCCCGCGCGCGGTGCCCCAGTCGGGTCAGCTGGATGCCGCGAATGCGATCAAGCGGCAGGTTCGGGATATTGACGTTGAGCACCGTCCGCGGCGGCAGCTCCAGGCGCTGTTGCGCCTCGACCAGCTTGCGCGCGATGTAGGCGGCGGTCGGCAGGTTGTCGGGCAGGCGCGACAGCAACGAGAACGCGAACGAGGTGCCCCCCAGGAAACGCCCTTCCAGCGCTGCAGCGACAGTGCCTGAATACAGCACATCATCACCCAGGTTGGCGCCGAGGTTGATCCCCGACACGACCATATCCGGCACGCGATCAAGCAGGCCATTCAGGCCCAGGTGAACACAGTCGGTCGGTGTGCCGTTGATGCTGATAAAGCCGTTGGGCAGGGTTTGCGGGTGCAGCGGACGATCGAGGGTCAGCGAGCTGCTGGCGCCACTCTTGTCTTGATCCGGGGCGACCACCACACATTCGGCGTAATCCGCCAGCGCATCGTGGAGCGCGGCGAGTCCGGGTGCGATGACCCCGTCGTCATTGGAAATCAGAATACGCATGGGCTGTCCGTCTGCCCTACCGGGACCAGGTCAATGAGTTCGCGCACCACGACGGTGGCGAAACATCCGGCCGGCAGGATGAATTCCAGTTGCAGGGTATCAGGCTCTGGATAATGCCACGTCAGACGCCCAATGGGCAGTCGCAGAATGCGTCGTTCCTGCTTCAGCGCAGCATTGCCAAGCCATTCGCAAAGGGCTGCTTCCTGGGTGGCGATATGCTGCTCGATGGCGCCGCCCAACCCCTGCGTCGCGGGTAACCCTTCGCCCCACAACGGCCCGGTAGGATGCAGGTCGAGAATTGCCAATCGTGGATCGCTGCATTCCGGCTCGCCTGCCGGAAAGAAGCTACGGCTATCAGTGAATGCCAGAAGATCGCCAACCTGGGCACGCTGCCAGCTACCGTCGCTCACACGCTCGGCCAGCACCCGGTTGAACAGATAGCTGCGAGCACTGGAAAGTACCCGGGAACGCAGGTTGCGCTGCTCCGGCAGGGCCTTGCGCTCGGCCCAGTGGCGCGCCTCTTCGACGTTGCCTCCCTGATGCCCAAAACGCTGGGTGCCAAAGTAGTTGGGAACACCCTCGGCTTTCAGTTGTTCGAGACGAGCATCCAGCGCCGCGTGATCCGCCTGGAGCCGGGTCAGTCGCAGGGTGAAGCCGTTGGCCGAATGGGCGCCACGCTGCAACTTGCGCGAATGGCGAGTGCGCTTGAGGATGCGCAGGGTTTCGTTTTCGGCAGCGCTCAGGTCCGGATCGGCCTTGCCTGGCAAATGCAGGCTGAACCACTGACGGGTCAGGGCCTGGCGGTCCTTCAGCCCGGCGTAGCTGATGGTCTTCAGCGGCACACCAGCGGCACGGGCCAGACGGCGGGCGGCCTCTTCGGTGTTGAGATCACGCTTCTCGACCCACAGCCAAAGGTGCTCACCCTCTCCCGACAGCGGGATGTCGAGCACTTCATCGACCTGGAAGTCTTCCGCAACGGCCTTGAGCACTGCGCTACCCAGTGCCGGCCCGCTGGCGCGCGGACCGAGAAGATCAGGTTCGTTCATGCGGGCAGCAACAACGCGACGGCATGCACGGCAATGCCTTCTTCACGCCCGGTAAAGCCGAGTTTTTCGGTGGTGGTGGCCTTGACGTTGACCTGGTCGAGCTCGACCTGCAGGTCTTCGGCGATCAGCTCGCGCATGGTTTCGATATGCGGAGCCATCTTCGGTGCCTGGGCAACGATGGTTGCGTCGACGTTGCCGACCTTCCAGCCCTTGGCCTGGACGATACCAACCACATGACGCAGCAGAATGCGACTATCAGCGCCCTTGAACTGCGGGTCGGTATCAGGGAAGTGGCGGCCGATATCACCCAGCGCGGCGGCGCCGAGCAAGGCATCGCTCAGGGCATGCAACAGCACGTCGCCATCGGAATGGGCGAGCAGCCCGAACTTGTGCGGGATCCGCACGCCTCCCAAGGTGATGAAGTCGCCGTCCGCGAAGCGGTGCACATCGTAGCCGTGGCCAATACGCATAAAAAAACGCCCTGATTGAGTCAGGGCGTGATTCTACCTACTTTGCCGGGCCTTGGGCTTGAATTGTAGGACTCAGTCCTGGCCAATCCCCAAGGCTGTGGCGTGATGTCGCAGGTGGTCATCGATGAAGCTGGCGATGAAGTAATAGCTGTGGTCATAGCCCGGCTGCAAGCGCAGTTGCAGCGGGTAGCCCGCGGCTTGCGCGGCCTGTTGCAGCACCTGCGGCTTGAGCTGGTTTTCCAGGAAGTCGTCGCGATCGCCCTGGTCTACGAGCAACGGCAAGCGCTCGCTGGCCTGGGCGATCAGAACGCTGGCATCCCACTCGCGCCAGCGCGAACGGTCTTCGCCCAGATAGCGGCTGAACGCTTTCTGACCCCACGGGCAATCCATCGGATTGCTGATGGGCGCGAAGGCCGACACCGACACATAGCGCCCCGGATTGCGCAACGCGCACACCAGCGCACCGTGCCCGCCCATGGAGTGACCGCTGATGGCACGCTGGGTCGAGGCCGGGAAATGCCCCTCGATCAGTGCCGGCAATTCACTCACCACGTAATCGTACATGCGGTAGTTGGCCGCCCACGGCTGTTGCGTGGCGTTCACGTAGAAACCCGCGCCGAGGCCGAAATCCCAGGCACCGTCAGGATCGCCCGGCACCTGCGCGCCACGCGGACTGGTGTCCGGCGCGACGATGATCATCCCCAGCTCGGCGGCGAGCTTGTGCGCGCCAGCTTTCTGCATGAAGTTCTCGTCGGTGCAGGTCAGGCCGCTCAGCCAGTACAGCACCGGCAGCTTGCCGCCCTGCTCGGCCTGCGGTGGCAGGTAGACGGCGAAAACCATGTCACAACCGAGCACCTCGGAGCGGTGGCGGTAACGCTTGTGCCAGCCACCGGAACTCTTCTGACAGGAAATGTTTTCCAGGCTCATGAGCACCTCAGAAATGGATGACGCTGCGGATGCTCTTGCCTTCGTGCATCAGGTCGAAGGCCTTGTTGATGTCCTCCAGCCCCATGGTGTGGGTGATGAAGGTATCCAGCGGGATCTCGCCTTTTTCCGCCATGTCGACGTAGCTCGGCAGTTCGCTGCGGCCACGCACGCCACCAAAGGCCGAACCACGCCAGACGCGGCCGGTGACCAGCTGGAACGGACGGGTAGCGATTTCCTGCCCGGCACCGGCAACGCCGATGATGACCGACTCACCCCAGCCCTTGTGGCAGCATTCCAGTGCCGCACGCATCAGTTGCACGTTGCCTACGCACTCGAAGGAGAAGTCCACACCGCCGTCGGTGAGGTCGACGATCACTTCCTGGATCGGGCGGTCGTAGTCCTTCGGATTGACGCAGTCGGTCGCACCCAATTGGCGGGCGATTTCGAATTTGCTTGGGTTGATGTCGACCGCGATGATTCGCGACGCCTTGGCTTTCACCGCACCGATGATCGCCGACAGACCGATGCCGCCAAGACCGAAGACTGCCACGGTGTCACCCGGCTTGACCTTGGCGGTGTTGAGCACAGCGCCGATACCGGTGGTCACGCCGCAGCCGAGCAGGCAGACCTTTTCCAGCGGCGCCTCTTTTTGAATCTTGGCGACGGAAATTTCCGGCAGCACGGTGTACTCGGAGAAGGTCGAGGTGCCCATGTAGTGGAACAGTTGCTGACCTTTGTAGGAGAAACGGGTAGTCCCGTCTGGCATCAGGCCCTTGCCCTGGGTCGCGCGGATGGCCTGGCAGAGGTTGGTCTTGCCCGAACGACAGAATTTGCACTGGCCGCATTCCGGGGTGTACAGCGGGATCACGTGATCACCCACCGCTACCGAGGTCACGCCCTCGCCAATGGCCTCGACGATCGCGCCGCCTTCATGACCAAGGATCGACGGGAAGATACCTTCCGGGTCGGCGCCGGACAGGGTGTAGGCGTCGGTGTGGCAGACACCGCTGGCGACCACGCGCAACAGCACTTCGCCGGCCTTCGGCATGGCGACGTCGACTTCGACGATTTCCAGCGGTTTCTTGGCCTCGAAGGCAACGGCGGCACGGGACTTGATCATCAATCTTCTCCAACTGAGGGACAGTTCAAGCACGCAGTGTAATTCAAGCGCTTTTGATGAATAATCCAGCCAAAGACAAAACATTATTGCCATGCAGGGATAATCAATGAGCAACCGCTGGGAAGGCATCGACGAGTTCGTGGCGGTGGCCGAATCCGGACAGTTCACCGCCGCCGCCGAGCGCCTTGGCGTTTCTTCTTCGCATATCAGCCGCCAGGTGGCACGCCTTGAAGAACGCCTGCAAACGCGGTTGCTCTACCGCAGTACGCGACGCGTCACCCTGAGTGAAGCCGGACAAACCTTCCTGCAACACTGCCAGCGGCTGCAGGACGGTCGCGAAGAAGCCTTGCGCGCCATGGGCGATCTCAACAGCGAACCCAAGGGGCTGCTGCGCATGACCTGCGCGGTGGCGTATGGCGAACGCTTTATCGTGCCGCTGGTCACGCGCTTCATGACCCAGTACCCGCAACTGCGGGTGGATATCGAACTCACCAACAACACCCTCGACCTGCTCCACGAAGGCATGGACCTGGCGATTCGTCTTGGACGCCTGCAGGAATCAAGGCTGGTGGCCGCGCGAATCGCGCCGAGGCGCATGTTCCTATGCGCCTCGCCGGATTACCTCAGTCGCTATGGCCGACCGCACAGCCTGTCGGAGCTGGCGCGGCACAATTGCCTGATCGGCAGTTCGGATATCTGGGCCGTGCAGCAGGAGGGTCGGGAAATCGCGCAACGGGTTCAGGGCAACTGGCGTTGCAACAGCGGCCAGGCGGTGCTGGATGCCGCGTTACAGGGCATGGGACTGTGTCAATTGCCGGACTATTACGTGCTGGAACACTTGGGCAGTGGCGCCCTGGTTTCACTGCTGGAGGCCCATCAGCCACCGAATACGGCGGTATGGGCGCTCTACCCGCAGCAACGGCACCTGTCGCCGAAAGTGCGCAAGCTGGTGGATCACTTGCGTGAAGGGCTGGCACTGAGGCCGGAATATCAGCGGGCCTGAGCCGTCAGCCGCGCATCGCCCAACGCTGACGCAGCCACTCCAGGTCTTCAGGACGGGTGACCTTGATGTTGTCGTTGCGCCCTTCGATCAAACGTGGCGCCTGCCCGGACCATTCGATGGCCGAAGCCTCGTCGGTAATCGCAACATCCGCCACCAGGCTGTCGGCCAGCGCCCGATGCAGGGCGCCGAGGCGGAACATTTGTGGCGTGTAGGCCTGCCAGATGGTGCTGCGGTCGACCGTCGCACTGACGCGGCCATCGGCGTCGGCGCGCTTGAGGGTGTCACGGGCCGGCACCGCGAGCAGGCCGCCCACCGGGTCATCCGCCAGTTCCAGCAGCAGCCGGTCCAGGTCGGAGCGAGCCAGGTTCGGCCGCGCGGCGTCATGCACAAGCACCCAATCGCTGTCGGACGCGCCCTGGGCATGCAGTAACAACAAGGCATTGAGCACCGAGTCGGCGCGCTCGCGCCCACCCGCGGCCCGCTGGATACGCGGGTCGCCGGCACACGACAGGTCGGGCCAGAAAGGATCGTCAGCGGCAAGGCTGACCACCACCCCTTTCACACAGGGATGGTCGAGAAAACAGTTGAGGCTGTGTTCGAGAATCGTAAGTCCGCCCAGTTGCAGGTACTGCTTCGGCCGATCGGCGGCCATTCGCGCACCCACGCCGGCGGCGGGGATCACTGCCCAGAAGACAGGCAGGGAAGAGTTCATTGGGCCAACTGGTAGAGGGTTTCGCCCTCCTTGACCATGCCCAGCTCGTGGCGAGCCCGCTCTTCGACGGTTTCCATACCTTTTTTCAACTCCAGAACTTCCGCGTCGAGCACGCGGTTGCGCTCCAGCAAACGTTCGTTTTCGGCGTGCTGGTCGGCGATCTGCTGTTGCAGCTCAGCCACCTGGGCCAGGCTGCCATTGCCCACCCACAAGCGATACTGCAAGCCACCGAGCAGTGCGAGAAGGACGAGGAACAACCAATAAGGACTACGCATCAGGACATCCAGTGGCTAAAGACCGCATCTGCGAAGGGCTGATGGCACGAAGCCTGGCCGAAGCCAGGCTTTGTGATTCAAACGCTCGCAGCGCCTGCGCAGCACCGGTCAGGACGACCATGGCGCAACGCAGTGCTGTCTTTTTACCATCTATCGCTTAGCCGCGAAACTCGGCGCGACCACGGTACACCGCCTTGGCGCCCAATTGCTCTTCGATACGCAGCAGTTGGTTGTACTTGGAAACGCGGTCGGAACGGCACAGCGAACCGGTCTTGATCTGACCAGCAGCAGTACCCACGGCCAGGTCGGCGATGGTGGAATCTTCGGTTTCGCCCGAACGGTGCGAGATCACCGCGGTGTAACCGGCAGCCTTGGCCATCTGGATGGCTTCCAGGGTTTCGGTCAGCGAGCCGATCTGGTTGAACTTGATCAGGATGGAGTTACCGATGTTCTTGTCGATACCTTCCTTCAGGATCTTGGTGTTGGTAACGAACAGGTCGTCGCCCACCAGCTGTACTTTCTCGCCGATCTTGTCGGTGAGGATCTTCCAGCCAGCCCAGTCGGACTCGTCCAGACCGTCTTCGATGGAGATGATCGGGAAGCGTTCGGTCAGGCCTTTCAGGTAGTCGGCGAAACCTTCGGCGTCGAAGGACTTGCCTTCGCCGGACAGGTTGTACTTGCCGTCTTCGTAGAATTCGCTGGCAGCGCAGTCCAGCGCCAGGGTCACATCGGTGCCCAGCTTGTAGCCAGCGTTGGCTACGGCTTCAGCGATGGCGCCCAGGGCGTCTTCGTTGGAGGCCAGGTTAGGCGCGAAACCACCTTCGTCACCCACGGCAGTGTTCAGGCCACGGGCCTTCAGCACGGCTTTGAGGTGATGGAAGATTTCGGTGCCCATGCGCAGGCCGTCAGAGAAGGTCTTGGCGCCAACTGGCTGGACCATGAACTCCTGGATGTCGACGTTGTTATCGGCGTGCTCGCCACCGTTGATGATGTTCATCATCGGAACCGGCATGGAGTACTGGCCTGGGGTGCCGTTCAGGTTGGCGATGTGCGCGTACAGCGGCAGATCCTGATCCTGGGCGGCGGCTTTGGCGGCAGCCAGGGAGACGGCCAGGATGGCGTTGGCGCCCAGCTTGGCTTTGTTCTCGGTACCGTCCAGATCGATCATGGCGCGGTCCAGAGCTTTCTGGTCAACAGGATCCTTGCCCAGCAGCAGGTCGCGGATCGGGCCGTTGATGTTGGCGACGGCTTTCAGCACGCCCTTGCCCAGGTAACGGCTCTTGTCGCCATCACGCAGTTCCAGTGCCTCACGGGAACCGGTGGAAGCACCGGACGGCGCGCAAGCGCTGCCAATGATGCCGTTGTCGAGCAGGACGTCTGCTTCCACGGTAGGGTTGCCCCGAGAATCGAGAACTTCACGACCTTTGATGTCGACGATCTTTGCCATTGTTGTAAGCACTCCAGAATTGACGAAAACAACGCAGCTTGAAAAATCCGCTCTTTCGCAGGCACGGGGCACGGGCAGGCCTGTCGCGGAGAAAACCCCTGACCCAAGGGCCAGGGGTTGAACGGGCGGTACTTTACCGGAGAAACGAGCGTTATGCGGTTTCTACTGTCGGAAAACTCTTGACCAAGTCATCCAGTTGCTTGAGCTGGGCCAGGAAAGGCTCCAGTTTGTCGAGGCGCAGGGCGCAAGGACCATCGCACTTGGCGTTGTCCGGGTCCGGGTGAGCCTCCAGGAACAGGCCGGCCAGGCCCTGACTCAGGCCGGCACGGGCCAGCTCGGTCACCTGGGCGCGACGACCGCCAGCAGAATCGGCGCGACCGCCCGGCATCTGCAGGGCATGGGTCACATCGAAGAACACCGGGTATTCGAACTGCTTCATGATGCCGAAGCCGAGCATGTCCACTACCAGGTTGTTGTAGCCGAAGCTGGAACCGCGTTCGCAGAGGATCAACTGATCATTACCGGCCTCTTCGCACTTGGTCAGGATGTGTTTCATCTCCTGGGGCGCGAGGAACTGGGCTTTCTTGATGTTGATCACCGCGCCGGTCTTGGCCATCGCGACAACCAGGTCGGTCTGGCGCGACAGGAAGGCCGGCAACTGGATGATGTCGCAGACATCGGCGACAGCCTGTGCCTGATGAGGCTCGTGCACGTCGGTGATGACCGGCACGCCGAAGGTCTTCTTCACTTCCTCGAAGATCCGCATGCCTTCTTCAAGGCCCGGACCACGGTAGGAATTGATCGACGAACGGTTGGCCTTGTCGAAGCTGGCCTTGAACACGTAGGGGATACCGAGTTTCTCGGTAACCCGCACGTACTCTTCGCAGACCTTCAGGGCCAGATCACGGGATTCCAGTACGTTCATGCCGCCGAACAGGACGAACGGCTTGTCGTTGGCGATCTCGATGTTACCGACGCGAATGATCTTCTGGGTCATGGATCAGGCCTTGTTCTTCTGAGCCAGAGCCGCCTTGACGAAGCCGCTGAACAGCGGATGGCCGTCACGCGGGGTCGAGGTGAACTCAGGGTGGAACTGGCAAGCGACGAACCATGGGTGATCTTGGGACTCGACCACTTCAACCAGCGCGCCGTCGCCGGAACGACCGGAAACCTTCAGGCCGGCTTCAACCAGCTTCGGCAGCAGGTTGTTGTTCACTTCGTAACGGTGGCGGTGACGCTCGACGATCACGTCCTTGGCGTAGCAATCGTGAACCTTGGAACCGCTCTCCAGCTGGCATTCCTGAGCACCCAGACGCATGGTGCCGCCCAGGTCGGAAGCCTCGGTGCGGGTTTCCACGGCGCCGGTGGAATCTTCCCACTCGGTGATCAGGCCGACGACCGGGTGGCCGCTGTTGCGGTCGAATTCGGTGGAGTTGGCGTCTTTCCAGCCCATGACGTTACGAGCGAACTCGATGACCGCCACTTGCATGCCGAGGCAGATACCCAGGTACGGGATCTTGTTCTCGCGAGCGTACTGAACGGCAGTGATCTTGCCTTCGACACCGCGCAGACCGAAGCCGCCCGGGACCAGGATGGCATCGACGCCCTCCAGCAGGCCGGTACCCTGGTTCTCGATGTCTTCGGAGTCGATATAGCGCAGGTTGACCTTGGTGCGGTTCTGGATACCGGCGTGGCTCATCGCTTCGATCAGCGACTTGTACGCATCAAGCAGCTCCATGTACTTGCCGACCATCGCGATGGTGACTTCGTGCTCTGGATTGAGCTTGGCATCGACGACCTTTTCCCACTCGGACAGGTCGGCGCCATTGCATTGCAGGCCGAAGCGCTCGACGACGAAGTCGTCCAGGCCCTGGGCGTGCAGCACGGCAGGAATCTTGTAGATGGTGTCGACGTCTTCCAGGGAGATCACCGCACGCTCTTCAACGTTGGTGAACAGCGCGATCTTGCGACGGGAAGAGACATCGACCGGATGGTCGGAACGGCAGATCAGCACGTCAGGCTGCAGGCCGATGGAACGCAGTTCCTTGACCGAGTGCTGGGTTGGCTTGGTCTTGGTCTCGCCAGCGGTGGCGATGTACGGAACCAGCGTCAGGTGCATCAGCATCGCGCGCTTGGAGCCGACTTCGACCCGCAGTTGGCGAATGGCTTCGAGGAACGGTTGCGACTCGATATCACCCACGGTGCCGCCGATCTCGACCAGGGCCACGTCGGCATCGCCGGCGCCCTTGATGATGCGACGCTTGATTTCGTCGGTGATATGCGGAATGACCTGGATGGTGGCGCCCAGGTAATCACCACGACGCTCCTTGCGCAGCACGTGCTCGTAGATACGGCCGGTGGTGAAGTTGTTGTTCTGGGTCATGGTCGTGCGGATGAACCGCTCGTAGTGGCCCAGGTCCAGGTCGGTTTCGGCGCCGTCGTGGGTGACGAACACTTCACCGTGCTGGAACGGGCTCATGGTGCCCGGGTCGACGTTGATGTACGGGTCCAGCTTGAGCATGGTGACCTTGAGCCCCCGCGCCTCCAGGATGGCCGCCAATGAAGCCGAGGCAATGCCTTTCCCCAATGAAGAAACAACACCGCCCGTGACGAATATGTAGCGCGTCATGAAAAACCCTAGAAGTCTGCGTTAAAGCGGTCTGCGCCGCCGGGGAAAGCGAAGGAAGGCCGAAGCCCCCGATCACCTGCGTCAATTACAGTGCATCCGAAAATACTGCCGCGCCTGTACAGACCGGGGTTGAAAAGCCCGGTACTAAGCTCGCTACACATTTTGAGAATCGCCCAGCAAAAAACTGCTTGGTAATCGGCAACTCCAGTGACTCGAAACGATGTCACAGAAGCTGTATCAAGAAGGGAGCGTAGTCTACCGGAATGTCCCTTTCATCTCAAACCTTGCTCGCTCGTCGGCGCACGCCACGTCAGTTGCAAATCGCCATCAGCCAGCCCTGGCAGATTAGCCACGGCCACCAGACGCTCCCCCGCGAACAGCAATGGCAGGCGCCCGCGGACAAAGGACGGGACATGCCGCTCGTTGAGCAAGCGCTTCAGATCGCGACGGCCGCGCCCCGCCAATTCAAGGGTTTCGCCGCCACGGCGATAACCAATACGCAGGGTTTGTGACAGAGAACTACCGCTCAGGCTGACGCTGCCGTTATCGGGCAACGGCAATGGCTCCAGAAGCTCCGTCCAGGGTGCGGGCTCACTCAAAGGCACAAGCCAGTTACCACTCAGCCAGTAAATCCGCTCGCCCGCTCGATGCAATTCGCCATCGGTCAGTCGCCACACCGGCGAGGCATCGACGCGGGCGTCGCGCAAATCATCCCAGCCGGCCCAATGGTCGCTGTCCGGCAAACGCGTGTACGGCGCCAGCCAGTATTGCAGGGCATTACGCTGACGAGCCGCAGACAACCGCGCCAGACTGCGCAGATCCAGCGAAGGCAGTTCAAGCCAGGGAAATTCATCACCCTCCCGAGCGCAGGCAAGATCCTGCTGCGCCAATTCATCGAGCAGTTCCCGCGCCTCAGTCAGATGCGCGGCCGTGCGCGCCAGGCTGCGATGCGCTTGCGGCCAGCGCGCGGTCAACGCGGGGAGGACTTGGTGACGCAGATAGTTGCGAGAAAACCGTGCATCGCGATTCGACGGGTCCTCGATCCATTGCAGGCCCTGCTCCGTCGCGTACGCCAGCAACTGATCATGGGAAATGTCCAGTAGAGGCCGGACCAGTTCCCCCGCCCCCAGCCGTCTTTGCACCGGCATCGCCGACAAGCCGCGCACCCCTGCACCGCGAAGCAAGCGCAGCAGCAGGGTTTCCGCCTGATCATCACGATGCTGGCCGGTCAACAAGACGTCGCCAGCACCCAAGACCTCGATGAAGGCCGAATAGCGGGCATTACGCGCCGACTGCTCAAGGCTCGCACCCTCCTCCACCTGCACATGACAGACCTGCAACTCGATACCCAGCGAATCACAAAGCCGCTGGCAGTGCGCCGGCCAAGCGTCGGCCGCCACCTGCAAACCGTGGTGAACATGAAGGGCGCGGAGAACGGGAAGATCATGACGGCGCTTGAGCTCCGCCAACAGGTGCAGCAGGACGCTGGAATCCAGGCCACCGGAAAGGCCCACGCACCACGACCGCGCACTGCGCCACGGCGCAAGACGTGAAAGCAGCCGGGAGGCGAGATCAGTCATGGCGGCCAGCCCTCAAATGAAAACGCGGGACGGGCCCGCTCCACCTAGTGGAAGCGTACCCGCCCCGCGTTCAGATGCCACGATGGCGTCAGATCAGAGCCCGTAGCTCATCAGGCGATCATAGCGACGCTTGAGCAGCGCTTCGTTGTCGAATTTCTTCAGCATGTCCAGTTGCTGGGTCAATTCGCCGCGAATCGATGCGGCCATGGTGGCCGGATCACGGTGCGCACCACCCAGTGGCTCGCCAATGACCTTGTCGACGATACCCAGGCCTTTCAGACGCTCGGCAGTGATGCCCATGGCTTCAGCGGCATCGGAGGCTTTCTCGGCGGTTTTCCAGAGAATCGAGGCGCAACCTTCCGGCGAGATCACCGCGTAGGTCGAGTACTGCAGCATGTTCAGTTGGTCGCAGACGCCGATCGCCAGCGCACCACCCGAACCACCTTCGCCGATAACGGTCGCGATGATCGGGGTTTTCAGGCGTGCCATGACGCGCAGGTTCCAGGCGATTGCCTCGCTCTGGTTGCGCTCTTCGGCGTCGATGCCCGGATAGGCGCCCGGGGTGTCGATGAAGGTCAGGATCGGCATCTTGAAGCGTTCGGCCATTTCCATCAGACGGCAGGCCTTGCGGTAGCCTTCCGGACGCGGCATGCCGAAGTTACGGCGAACCTTCTCGCGGACTTCGCGGCCCTTCTGGTGACCGATGACCATTACCGGACGGTCTTCCAGGCGGGCAATACCGCCGACGATCGCGGCGTCGTCGGAGAAGTGACGGTCGCCGTGCAGTTCGTCGAACTCGGTGAAGATGTGCTCGATGTAATCGAGGGTGTACGGCCGGCGCGGGTGACGCGCCAGGCGGGCGATCTGCCAGCTGGTCAGGTTGCCGAAGATGCTCTCGGTCAGCGCGCTGCTTTTGTCTTGCAGGCGGCCAATCTCGTCGCCGATGTTCAGCGAGTTGTCATTGCCGACCAGGCGCAGCTCTTCGATCTTGGCTTGCAGGTCAGCAATCGGCTGTTCGAAATCCAGAAAATTCGGGTTCATAGGCATCCGTCTAGGGTCGACGGCCAGGCGGCCGGCCGGTTGATCCGTTTGGCGCCCTACCTTAAGGGATCAGGCGCATTCAGGTCGAGATTAAAAATTCATCGATAGTGCAAAAAGACGTTCTCACGCCCGAACTGGTCACGCAGGGCTTGAATCAAGCCATCAGCCGGGTCTATACGCCAGTTCTCGCCGAACTGCAGCAAGGCTTTCGCGTCGCTGCCGGTGTACTCCATGCTGATCGGGCAGGCCCCGCGATGACGCTTGAACAAGTCGCCGAGCCAGGCCAGACGGTCGCCCTTGAGCGCCTCGGCGTGGATCTTGAGACGCAGGCTGTCGGCCAGGTTGGTGCGCGCATCTTCCATGCTCATCACCCGCTTGACCCGCAGACGCAGACCGCCCGAGAAATCATCGTTGCTGACTTCGCCCTCGATCACCACCATGGCGTCGGTCTGCAACAGCGACTGCGCGGCCATGAAGGCATCGGCGAACAGCGACGCCTCGATACGCCCCGAGCGGTCGTCGAGGGTGACGAAGCCCATCTTGTCGCCCTTCTTGTTCTTCATGACCCGCAGGGCAATGATCATCCCCGCGACGGTCTGGGTATCGCGCGCCGGCTTCAGGTCGATGATGCGCTGACGGGCGAAGCGGCGGATTTCGCCTTCGTATTCGTCGATCGGGTGGCCGGTCAGGTACAGGCCGAGGGTGTCTTTTTCGCCGCGCAGGCGCTCCTTGAGTGTTAGCTCACGAGCCGCACGGTGCTTGGCATACACGTCGACATCCGCCTCGTCGAACAGCCCGCCAAACAAGTCGGCATGCCCGCTGTCATGCGTGCGTGCGGTCTGCTCGGCAGACTTGATCGCTTCTTCCATGGACGCGAGCAACACAGCGCGGTTGAGGTCGACGTTGGCCTGATAGGCTTTGATCTCGTCGTGGAAGTAAGGACCGAGACGGTCCAGCGCACCGCTGCGCACCAGCGCGTCGAGGGTCCGCTTGTTGATCCGCTTGAGGTCGACGCGGTGGCAGAAATCGAACAGGTCCTTGAACGGCGCCTCGGCGCGCGCCTCGACGATCGCCTCCACTGGCCCCTCGCCGACGCCCTTGATCGCGCCAAGGCCATACACGATACGGCCGTCGTCGTTGACGGTGAACTTGAAATCCGAGGAGTTCACGTCCGGCGCGTCCAGGCGCAGCTTCATGCTGCGCACTTCCTCGATCAGCGTCACGACCTTGTCGGTGTTGTGCATATCCGCCGACAGTACCGCAGCCATGAAGGCCGCCGGGTGGTGCGTCTTGAGCCAGGCGGTCTGGTAGGAAACCAGGCCATAGGCGGCGGAGTGGGATTTGTTGAAGCCGTAGCCCGCGAACTTCTCCACGAGGTCGAAGATGTTACCCGCCAGGTTGCCGTCGATGCCGTTATCCGCGCAGCCCTCGATGAAACCGCCGCGCTGCTTGGCCATTTCCTCGGGCTTCTTTTTACCCATGGCGCGACGCAGCATGTCCGCACCGCCGAGGGTGTAGCCGGCCATGACCTGGGCAATCTGCATCACCTGTTCCTGATACAGGATGATGCCGTAGGTCGGTGCCAGAACCGGCTTCAGACCTTCGTACTGGTAATCGGGGTGCGGGTAGGCCAGTTCCGCGCGACCGTGCTTGCGGTTGATGAAGTCGTCAACCATGCCCGATTGCAGCGGGCCGGGACGGAACAGTGCCACCAGTGCGATAAGGTCTTCGAGGCAGTCGGGCTTGAGCTTCTTGATCAGCTCCTTCATGCCCCGCGATTCAAGCTGGAACACCGCAGTGGTTTCAGCTTTCTGCAGCAGGTCGTAGGTGCGCTTGTCGTCGAGCGGGATGAAATCGATGTTGAGGTCTGGCAGACCTTCCTTGGCTTGCTCGCGGTTGATGGTCTCCATCGCCCACTTGATGATCGTCAGCGTACGCAGGCCGAGGAAGTCGAACTTCACCAGACCCGCGGCTTCGACGTCATCCTTGTCGAACTGGGTAATCAGGCCGCCGCCTTCTTCGTCGCAGGCGATCGGCGAAAAATCGGTCAGTTTGGTCGGTGCGATAACCACACCACCGGCGTGCTTGCCGGTACCCCGGGTGACCCCCTCCAGCTTGAGGGCCATGTCCCAGATTTCCTTGGCGTCTTCATCGACCTTGAGGAAATCGCGGAGAATTTCTTCCTGTTCGTAGGCCTTTTCCAAGGTCATGCCGACTTCGAACGGAATCATCTTCGACAGCCGGTCGGCCAGGCCGTAGGACTTGCCTTGGACCCGCGCCACGTCACGCACCACCGCCTTGGCCGCCATGGTGCCGAACGTGATGATCTGGCTTACCGCGTTGCGGCCGTAGGCTTCGGCAACGTACTCGATCACACGGTCGCGACCGTCCATGCAGAAGTCGACGTCGAAGTCGGGCATGGAAACCCGTTCCGGGTTGAGGAAACGTTCGAACAGCAGGTCATACGCCAGCGGGTCGAGGTCGGTGATCTTCAGCACGTAGGCCACCAGCGAGCCGGCACCCGAACCCCGGCCCGGGCCAACCGGCACGCCGTTGTTCTTGGCCCACTTGATGAAGTCCATAACGATCAGGAAGTAACCGGGGAATCCCATCTGGATGATGATGTCCAGCTCGAACTTGAGCCGGTCCAGGTAGGTCTGGCGTTTCTCTTCGTAATTCGGCGTGGTTTCTTTCGGCCAGAGCACCGCCAGGCGCTCTTCCAGACCCTCGTGGGAGACGTGTCGCAGGTAATCGTCGATGCCCATGCCGTTGGGCGTCGGGAAGTCCGGCAGGAAGTATTTGCCCAACTGCACTTCGATATTGCAGCGCTTGGCAATCTCGACGGTGTTTTCCAGCGCCTCGGGCAAGTCACTGAACAGCTCGGCCATTTCCTCGGCGCTTTTCAGGTATTGCTGATCGCTGTAGTTACGCGAGCGACGCGGATCGTCCAGCGCCCGGCCCTCGCCGATGCACACGCGGGTTTCGTGGGCGTCGTAGTCGGTCTGCTTGATGAAGCGGACATCGTTGGTGGCCACCAGCGGTGCACCCAGGCGATCAGCCAGTTCGACGGCAGCATGCAGGTATTCTTCGTCGCCGGCGCGGTTGGTACGTTGCACCTCGACGTAGAAGCGATCGGGGAACATCGCCATCCAGTCCCGCAGCAGCGCTTCGGCGTCCACCGCGTTACCAGCCAGCAAGGCCATGCCGATGTCACCTTCCTTGGCCGCGGACAGAGCAATCAGCCCCTCGGAGGCGGCAGCAATCCACTTGCGCTGGATAATCACCAGGCCATTGCGCTGGCCCTCGACCCAACCACGGGAAATCAATTCGGTGAGATTGCGATAGCCCTGGGCATTCATCGCCAGGAAGCAGATGCGCGACAGCGGCGCATCGGGGTCGTCGTTGGCCAGCCACAGGTCGGCACCGCAGATCGGCTTGATCCCGGCCCCCATCGCGGTTTTGTAGAACTTGACCAGCGAGCACATGTTGCTCTGGTCAGTCACCGCCACCGCCGGCATGTTCATCGCGGTCAGGGCCTTGGCCAGCGGCTTGATCCGTACCAGGCCGTCGACCAGCGAGAATTCGGTGTGCAGGCGAAGATGAACGAATGAAACCGACATGATGGTCCTATAGCAGCGCAAAACGACAAGGCCCGGATTGTACCGGGCCTCGATCAAAACAACAGCCGGGGGATTCTGATCCTGACTGAAGGTGGGGCCGATGGCTCAGCCCGGGATTAGTTGGTCAGCCATCAGGGTCCGGGCCTCGAAGGCCGCCCGCACAGGCGCGAAGGAGCGCCGGTGAATCGGCGTCGGACCAAGGCGGGCAAGCGCCTCAAGGTGCACCGGGGTCGGATACCCCTTGTGGCCACCCATTCCGTACCCAGGATAGATCAGCTCGAACGCCGCCATTTCCCGATCACGGGTGACCTTGGCCAGGATAGACGCAGCCGCGATGGCCGGTACCTGACTATCGCCTTTCACCACGGGAGCGGACGGCACGTTCAACTTGGGGCAGCGATTGCCGTCGATCAGCGCCAAGCGGGGGGTGATGTGCAAGCCCTCCACCGCCCGCTGCATCGCGAGCATGGTGGCGTGGAGAATGTTCAGTTCGTCGATTTCATCGACTTCGGCCCGGGCGATGTGGAAGCTCAGGGCCTTTTCGCAGATCTCGTCGAACAGCTTTTCGCGGCGAGCCTCGGTCAGTTTCTTCGAATCATTGAGGCCAAGAATCGGGCGATTCGGGTCAAGGATCACCGCGGCGGTCACTACCGCGCCACACAGCGGCCCACGACCGACCTCATCGACACCGGCGACAAGGTCTTCGACCAGGTTGAAGTCCAGTCCCATTTGCATTTATCGGGTTTCCAGCAAGGCCAGCACTGCTTCAGCGGCCTGGTTCGAGGCATCGCGACGCAGTGTGCGGTGAATCTGATCGAAACCTTCGGTCTGCTGCACGCCATCGGTCACCAGCGGCGCCAGGGTCTGGGCCAGGGACTCAGTGGTCGCGGCCTCCTGCAACAGTTCCGGAACCAGCAAGCGCTGGGCCAGGAGGTTGGGCAGCGAGACGTAGGGACTTTTGACCAGGCGTTTGAGAATCCAGTAGCTCAGCGGCGCAAGGCGGTAGGCCACCACCATGGGGCGCTTGAACAGCAGCGCTTCAAGGGTGGCAGTACCGGAAGCGATCAGTACCGCATCGCAAGCCGCCAGGGCCTGGTGGGACTGACCGTCGAGCAGCGTCAGCGGCAGGTCACGGCCTTCGAGCATCTGTTCAAGCTGCGCACGCCGCGCGGCATTCGCGCACGGCGTAACAAAACGCACACCCGGCACCAGCTCGCGCAGACGCTGAGCGGTATCGAGGAAAAGAGCACCCAGCCGGCCGACTTCGCCTCCCCGGCTGCCCGGCATCAAGGCGACCAGCGGGCCATCGGGCAAGCCCAGAGCACCGCGTGCGGCCTGTCGATCAGCATCCAGGGGAATGGTGTCAGCCAGCGGATGGCCAACGAAACGCACGGGAACGCCCTGCTCTTCGTAGAACTTCGCCTCGAAGGGGAACAGGGTGAGCATCAGGTCGCAGCCTTCGCGGATCTTCAGCACGCGCTTCTGACGCCAGGCCCAGACCGACGGGCTGACATAGTGCACGGTCTTGATGCCGGCGCGGCGCAGCTTCAATTCGATATTCAGCGTGAAGTCAGGTGCGTCGATGCCGATGAACACGTCGGGCTTTTCATCGATAAGCGTCTGAACAAGCTGCTTGCGGCGCTTGAGTAGCTCAGGCAGCCGCCCCAGTACTTCGACCAGGCCCATGACCGCCAGGCGTTCCATGGGGAAGTAGGAGACGAGCCCCTCGGCTTCCATAAGGGGACCGCCAACGCCGATGAAGCGGACATCCGGATGACGCGCCTTGAGCGCCCGCATCAGACCGGAACCAAGAATGTCGCCGCTGGCCTCACCGGCCACCAGCGCTACGCAGAGTTCGGACATATCAGCGGGTGATGCCGCGGGCGGAATTCTGGATCGACTGGCGGAACATCTCGACCTCGGGGAACTGGCTGGCCGGTTCGGCCAATTCGACGATAGCCTGCTCGACGGTCAGGCCTTGACGGTAGACAACCTTGTAGGCGCGACGCAGCGCATGGATCGCATCTTCGCTGAAACCACGGCGACGCATGCCTTCGAAGTTCATGCTGCGCGCTTCGGCCGGGTTGCCGAATACGGTGACGAACGCCGGAACGTCCTTGCCAATGGCAGTGCCCATGCCGGAAAAACTATGGGCGCCGATATGGCAGAACTGGTGAACCAGGGTGAAACCGGAAAGGATTGCCCAGTCGGCAACATGCACATGACCAGCCAGCGCAGTGTTGTTGACCAGGATGCAGTGGTTGCCGATGACGCTGTCATGACCGATATGGGCATACGCCATGATCAGGTTGTGATCGCCCAGGGTGGTTTCCGAGCGGTCCTGCACCGTGCCGCGGTGAATGGTCACACCTTCGCGGATGACGTTGTGGTCACCAATTACCAGGCGAGTGGCCTCGCCCTTGTACTTGAGGTCAGGGGTGTCTTCGCCAACTGACGAAAACTGATAGATGCGGTTGTGCCGCCCTATCCGGGTCGGCCCTTTGAGCACAACGTGTGGACCGATGACGGTCCCTTCCCCGATCTCGACATCCGGGCCGATGATCGACCAAGGGCCGACCTCGACACCATCGGCCAGCTTGGCCGAAGGATCGATGATTGCCCGAGGGTCAATCAAACTCATAGTTTGCGTTCCGCGCAGATGATCTCGGCCTTGCACACTGGCTTGCCGTCGACCGATGCCTGGCAATCGAACTTCCAGATCTGGCGTTTGCAACTGATGAATTTCGCTTCAAGGATCAGTTGATCCCCTGGCAGAACCGGCTGGCGGAAGCGCAGCTTGTCGGAACCGACGAAGTAATAGAGGGTGCCGTCCGTCGGCTTGGCATCGAGCATTTTGAAACCGAGGATGCCGGCTGCCTGGGCCATGGCCTCGATGATCAGCACGCCCGGCATGATTGGATGCGCCGGGAAGTGACCATTGAAGAAGGGCTCGTTGATGCTGACATTCTTGTAGGCACGAATGCGCTGGGCCTCGACGTCCAGTTCCACCACGCGGTCCACGAGCAGGAACGGGTAACGGTGAGGCAGGTATTCGCGAATCTCGTTGATGTCCATCATTTCTGGGGGAAGCCTGTAGTAAAGATAGGGAGCATGCGCTGGGCGCCATGCACCTTTTGCGAATCAAGAAAGCCGTACAGCTATCGAGCGGCCTTGATCAGGAAAGGGTATCAGCCATCAGATGAAGGCTGGCTGCCTGAGGTCACGGCATCGACACGCTTTTCTACCTGTTGAAGGCGCTTGGCCATTTCGTCCAGTTGACGAATTCGCGCCGCACTCTTGCGCCAGTCTCCCAACGGCTGCATCGCCGTCCCGGACGAATAGCCGCCCGGCTCGGTAATGGATCGGGTCACCATGGTCATGCCGGAGACGAATACGTTGTCGCAGACTTCGATGTGTCCAACCATTCCGACACCACCGGCAATCGTGCAATGCTTGCCGATCCGGGTGCTACCGGAGATGCCCACGCACGCCGCCATGGCGGTGTGGTCGCCGATCTGTACGTTATGGGCGATCTGAATCTGGTTGTCGAGTTTGACGCCATTGCCGATGCAGGTATCGGCAAGAGCACCGCGGTCGATGGCAGTGTTGACACCGATTTCGACGTCGTCGCCGACAGTGACACCGCCGATCTGGGCGATCTTCTGCCAGACGCCTTTCTCATTGGCGAAACCGAAACCTTCACCACCCAGCACGGCGCCGGACTGGATCACCACCCGCTTGCCGATGCGAACATCGTGGTACAGGGTCACACGCGGGGCCAGCCAGCCGCCCTCGCCGATCACGCAACGAGCACCGACGAAACAGTGCGCACCAACGGTGACACCGGCCGCAATGACCGCGCCGCTCTCGATGACAGCGAAGGGACCGATACTGGCGCCGGCATCGACCTGAGCGTCCTCCGCAACCACGGCGCTGGGATGGATTCCCGCCACAGCCTTGGGTTTGGGGTCGAACAGGTGAGAGATGCGGGCGTAGGCCAGGTAAGGGTCCGGCACGATCAGGGCGTTGCCGACAAAACCTTCGGCATCTGCAGCACGCAGAAGCACCGCAGCAGCCTGGGTATCAACCAGGTATTTGCGGTACTGGGGATTAGCCAGGAAGCTCAGTTGGCCGGGGCCAGCTTCCTGCAAGGTCGCGAGACCAACGATCTCAAGTTCCTCGGGACCCTGAAGGGTCGCTCCAAGGAACTCGGCCAGTTGGCCGAGTTTCATGGTCGCCGTCATATCAACGGGACTGGTTCATGCGCTCGATGACCTGGCGGGTGATGTCGTACTGAGGTTTGACATCAATGACCGCGCCACGCTCGAGAACCAGATCGAAGCCGCCTTTCTTGATGACTTCTTCTACAGCGCCATCCAATTTCGGCTTGAGCTGCTTGAGCATGTCACGGTCAGCAACGGCCTTGGCTTCGTTAAGTTCCTTGGACTGGAACTGGAAGTCACGGGCTTTTTGCTTGAACTCGAGCTCAAGACGCTCACGCTCGCCCTGGGCCATTTTGTCGCCGCCCTTGACCAGACGATCCTGGATGCCCTTGGCGCTGCTTTCCAGGTTCTTCAGCTTGGTCAGTTGTGGGCCGAATTTCTTCTCGGCATCAACCGCGTACTGCTTGGCCGGGTCCGACTCGAGCAGCGCCATTTGATAGTTCAGGACAGCAATCTTCATTTCGGCAAACGCCGGGGTCGCGACCAGAGCCGCTGCCAGTACCGCCAGTTGAGTCAACTTACGCACGATGCACTCCTACAGAATCCGTTGTCATTTACGTGGACCAGACCCTTAGAAGGTCTGACCCAGAGAGAATTGGAACACCTGGGTATCAGCATCGTCCGGTTTCTTCACCGGCATCGCCAGGCTGAAACTCAACGGACCCAGTGCGGTAATCCAGGTCACACCCAGGCCGACGGAGCTGGCCAGGCCGGAAAGGCCGAGCTTCTCGCAATCAGGCTTGGAGCCGCAATTGGTGTCATACACGTTACCCACGTCCCAGAACACGGAGGTACGCAGCGAACGCTGGTCCTTGATGAACGGAAGCGGGAACAGCAGTTCTACACCACCCTGAACAAGAACGTTGCCGCCGAACGGCAGTGGATCCTGATCCGGGTCTGCTGCAGTTCCTGGTCGGGTGCCGTTGCTTGGCGTACTGCGTGGACCGAGGCTGCTGTCTTTGAAACCACGTACCGAGTTGAAACCACCCGCGTAGTAGTTTTCATAGAACGGCAGACCGGAAGTCGAACCGTAACCGTCGCCATAACCCAGCTCGGTATGCAGACGCAGGGTGTAGTCGTTGGTGATTGGCTTGAACAGCTGGCCGCGGTAGTCGAGCTTGAAGAACGACAGGTCGCTGCCAGGCGTGGTTGCTTCCAGCACCAGGCTTTGCGAGTGACCGCGGGTTGCCAGGGTACCTTTGTTCAACGTCGACTCGGACCAGCCGGCCGAGGCCTTGAAGTTCAGGAAGCTGTCGCCGCCTTCCTTGTCCAGGAAGTCGAAGATCTCATCGACGGTGTAAGTACCGGTTTTGATCTTGTCCTGCTGAACTGTCAGGCCGAAGGTCAGGCGCGACGTTTCGCTGATCGGGTAACCGACGTTGACACCGGCACCCATGCTGTCCACGGCATAGCTTGCCACGTCGACGTCGAGGTCATCGTAGTTGGTCGTGCGGTAGAAGGCGTTGTAGCCCAGGCTGACACCATCGGCAGTCCAGTAGGGGTCCACGAAGCCGAAGTTGTATCGGCTCTGGTACTCGGAACGGGTCAGACCGATGGAGACCTTGTTACCGGTACCCAGGAAGTTGTTCTGGCTGATCGAACCACCGAGGATCAGACCGGCGCTCTGGGCGAAACCGACACTGGCGGTGATCGAACCGGAAGCCTGCTCTTCAACGGTGTAGTTGACGTCGACCTGGTCATCGGTACCCGGAACAGCCGGGGTTTCGACGTTGGCTTCCTTGAAGAAGCCCAGGCGCTCCAGACGGGTCTTGGACTGGTCGATCAGGTAGGTCGAAGCCCAGCCCCCTTCCATCTGGCGCATTTCACGACGCAGCACTTCGTCTTCGGACTTGGTGTTGCCACGGAAGTTGATGCGGTTGACGTAGGCGCGCTTGCCCGGATCCACGACGAACATGATGTCGACGGTATGGTCGTCATCGTGCGGCTGCGGCACACCGTTGACGTTGGCGAAGGTATAGCCTTCGTTACCCAGACGGCGGGTGATCAGCTCGGAAGTGGTGGTCATCACCTTGCGCGAGAAGACCTGGCCCGACTGTACCAGCAGCAGCGCCTTGACCTGGTCTTCAGGCACTTTCAGGTCACCGGACAACTTGACGTCGCGTACGGTGTACTTCTCGCCTTCGTTGACGTTGACGGTGATGTAGACGTGCTTCTTGTCCGGGGTGATGGACACCTGGGTGGAGGCGATGTCCATGTTGATGTAGCCGCGGTCCAGGTAGTAGGAACGCAGGCGCTCAAGGTCACCGGAGAGTTTTTCACGGGCGTACTTGTCGTCGTTCTTGAAGAACGACAGCCAGTTGGTGGTCTTGAGTTCGAACAGACCGGCCAGATCCTCGTCGGAGAACACAGTGTTGCCCACGACGTTGATGTGCTGGATGGCAGCGACCGTGCCTTCGTTGATCTTGATCTTCAAGGCAACGCGGTTGCGCGGCTGAGGAACCACTTCAGCATCGACCTCGGCGGAGTAGCGACCCTGAGCGACATACTGACGCTGCAGTTCGTTACGCACGCCCTCGAGGGTCGCCCGCTGGAAGATTTCGCCTTCCGCCAGACCGGATTGCTTCAGGCCTTTCATCAGGTCTTCGGTGCTGATCGCCTTGTTACCGTCGATTTCGATGCTCGACACCGACGGGCGCTCAACGACGTTGATGATCAGGACATTGCCATCACGGCCCAGTTGGATGTCCTGGAAGAAACCGGTCTTGAACAGCGAACGGGTAGATTCCACCAGGCGGCCGTCGTCGGCATGATCGCCAACGTTCAGCGGCAATGCACCAAATACGCTGCCCGCGGAAACCCGCTGCAGACCATTGACACGAATATCGGAGATGGTGAAGGACTCGGCGTGAACTTCAGCGATCATCAGTGCGGCGAGAGCCGCAGTTAGCAGCAGACGTTTCATGAAGTCCTTTCTTATTCCAACTGGCAATAAACGACCCGCCGCGAAAGGCGGCAGGTTCGCAATTGAGCGAAGCGTTACAGTCGACCCAAATCGTTGATCAGGGCTAGCAACATCACCCCGACTACCAAACTGATACCGATCTGGATACCCCAACCTTGCACCCGGTCCGACAGTGGGCGGCCACGCGCCCACTCGATCAGGTAAAACAGCAAATGCCCCCCATCCAGAACTGGAATGGGCAGCAAGTTAAGAACTCCTAGGCTAATGCTCAGATAGGCAAGGAAATTCAGGAAATCCCCAAGGCCGGACTGGGCCGAAGCGCCCGCCACTTTAGCAATGGTTATCGGTCCGCTCAAGCTTTTTACCGAGAGCTCGCCGAAGAGCATTTTCTTCAGTGAATCGAGGGTCAGAACACTCATGTTCCAGGTACGGGAAAGACCCTCACCGACTGCTTCGAGCGGCCCGTAACTGACCTCGCGCAGCATCTGCGCCGGCCATTCGACCGCCTGGACACCAGCGCCGAGGTAACCGGCGGCAGACTTGCCCTCGCCGCGACTGGCCAGGGTGACCGGCAACTCGATGCGAGCACCATCGCGCTCGACGGTGAGCACGATGCGGCTGTCAGCACGCCCCCGCACGGTGTCGACCACCTGCTGCCAGTCATTCAGCGCCTGACCATCCAGCGCCAGCAGGCGATCACCGGTTCTCAGCCCGGCGGCCTGGGCCGGCCCCTTCGGATCCAGCTCGGCCAGCACCGGCGCAAGCGCCGGGCGCCATGGGCGGATACCCAGGGAGCGAATCGGATCAGGCTCGTCAGCGCCCTTGAGCCAATGATCGAGGGTAATCGTGTGAGCGCTGTCAACGGTGGCGCCTTCAGTGCGCACACCGACCTGTAGCGCTCCGCTTTCGCCCAGACGGCGAACCAGTTGAAGATTGACCGCGGCCCAACCATTGGTCGGCTCGCCGTCGATCGAAACGATTTCCTGCCCGGAACTCAACCCGGCGACGGCTGCCAGGCTACCCGCCTCGACCCCGCCGATGACCGGACGTACCTGCTGGCTGCCAAGCATCGCCAGCGCCCAGAAGAACACGATAGCGAGCAGGAAGTTGGCGATCGGCCCCGCCGCAGTGATCGCGATGCGCTGGCCAACGGTTTTTCGATTGAAACTCTGCTCGGCCTGCGCGAGCGGAACATCGCCCTCGCGCTCGTCGAGCATCTTGACGTAGCCGCCCAGTGGAATCGCGGCGATCACGAACTCCGTACCCTGACGGTCGTGCCAGCGAAGCAGCGGCGTGCCGAAGCCGACGGAGAAACGCAACACCTTGACGCCGCAGCGCCGAGCCACCCAGAAGTGCCCGAATTCGTGAAAGGTAACCAGAACACCCAGTGCAACCAGGGTGCCGATAATCATGTAGAGCGCACTCATGTCTTTCTCCGAATAACGTTCAACAGGGCCCGGCACGACGCCTTGCGGTGTCGCACCTCAGCGCCCGTGATGCGCCAACCACTGCCCGGCAAGCACCCGGGCCCGCTGGTCGGCGGCAAACACCGCATCCAGCGTATCCACGGCCACCACTGGCTCCTGGTCAAGCACCTGCTCGATCATACTCGCGATTTCCGGGAAGCGGATGCGTCGCTGAAGAAACGCCTCCACCGCGATTTCATTGGCTGCGTTAAGCACCGCCGGCGCGCTGTTGCCGGCCTCCGCAGCTTCCCGCGCCAGGCGCAGGCAAGGAAAACGCTGCTCATCGGGCGACTGGAAATCCAGACGAGCGATGGCAAACAAGTCCAGCGGCGCCACACCGGAATCGATTCGCTCCGGCCAGGCCAGCGCGCTGGCGATGGGGGTACGCATGTCCGGATTGCCCAACTGGGCAAGCACCGAACCGTCGACGTAATCCACCAGCGAGTGAATCACACTCTGCGGATGCACCACGACCTCGATCTGCGAAGGGCGAGCATCGAACAGCCAGCAGGCCTCGATCAGTTCCAGCCCCTTATTCATCATGCTGGCCGAATCGACGGAAATCTTCCGCCCCATGGACCAGTTGGGATGCGCGCAGGCCTGCTCCGGGGTGACAGCAGCGAGTTCGCTGGCCGGGGTCTGACGGAAAGGCCCACCCGAAGCGGTCAGCAGAATCCGGCGAACACCCACCTGAGCCAGCCCGCGACCATAGTCACCTGGCAGGCACTGGAAGATGGCGTTGTGCTCGCTGTCGATCGGCAGCAGCACCGCATTACTGCGGCGCACCGCCTGCATGAACAAGGCGCCGGACATCACCAGCGCTTCTTTATTGGCTAGCAGCACCTTCTTGCCCGCCTCCACTGCCGCCAGCGTCGGACGCAAGCCTGCAGCACCGACGATCGCCGCCATTACCGCATCGACCTGCGGGTCAGCCGCAACCGCGCACAAGCCTTGCTCGCCCACCAACACTTCAGTGCGCGAGCCCGCCGCCTTTAGCCCTTCGCGCAGGGTGCAAGCCCCCGCCTCGTCCGGCACCACGGCAAACACGGGCGCATGGCGCAGGCACAACTGCAACAGCTCGTTCAAACGCGAGTAGCCAGTTACGGCGAAGACTTCGTAGCGATCCGGGTGCCGAGCAATGACATCCAGGGTGCTCAGACCGATAGAGCCAGTGGCCCCAAGCACGGTAATGCGCTGTACGCGACTCACAGGACGCCCCAGTCAGCCGCCCACAACAGCACGGCGAACAGCGGGATGGCCGCGGTCAGACTGTCGATACGATCCAGTACGCCGCCATGACCCGGCAACAGGTTGCTGCTGTCCTTGATCCCGGAACGGCGCTTGAACATGCTTTCAGTCAAGTCGCCGACCACCGAACCCATTACCAGGAGCGCGGCACCGAACAATCCGAGTACCAGTTCGCCCACACTCCAATGCCGGGTCAGACCGACAGCCAGCGTGATGACCAGGCTCAGCGCCAGGCCACCATAGACGCCCTCCCAGCTCTTGCCGGGACTGACGTGCGGCGCCAGTTTGCGCTTGCCGAACGCCCGGCCGGAGAAGTACGCACCAATGTCGGCACCCCAGACCAGCACCATGACCGCGAGAATCAGCCAGTTGCCCATTGTCCAGTGCTTGAGCAGCACCAGCCCTTGCCAGGCAGGCAGCAGGATCAGCGTACCGATCAGCAACCGACAGGCCGCGCTGGCCCACAGCTCACTGGTGCGCGGATAAGTCATGACAAGCCAGGTTGCCACGCCCCACCACAGCACCGAAGCACCGAGCACCCAGGGCGCCAGATCCGGCATCAGGTAGAGCAGCATCAGCAAACCGGCGATGACTGCGGCATAGGCAACCCGCAAAACCTGCGCCATCAGGCCGGCCAAGCGAGCCCATTCCCAGGCGCCAAGGGTGACCACCAGCCCGATGAACAGGGCAAAGCCAGCCCCTTCGAGCAGGAAGAACCCGCCCAGGGCGATCGGCAACAGAATCAGCGCGGTAATGATGCGTTGTTTGAGCATTAAGCACGGGCTCCAGCTTCGACCTGCTCGCTGGTTTTACCGAAGCGGCGCTGGCGCGAAGCGAAATCGGCCAGCGCGGTACGCATAGCCTCGTGTTTGAAGTCCGGCCAAAACAGGTCGGAGAAATACAGCTCGGCGTAGGCCAGTTGCCACAGCAGGAAGTTGCTGATGCGGTGCTCGCCCCCGGTGCGGATACACAGGTCCGGCAACGGCAGGTCGCCAGTAGCCAGGCAGGTTTGCAGGAGTTCGGGAGTGATGTCTTCCGGACGCAGATGCCCGGCCTGGACTTCGCGCGCGAGGCGCTGAGCGGCCTGCGCGATATCCCACTGACCACCATAGTTGGCGGCGATCTGCAGGATGAAACGGTTACTGCCAGCGGTCAGCGCCTCGGCCTCGCGCATGGCCGCCTGCAGTTCAGGGTGAAAGCGGGAGCGATCACCGATGATCCGCAGACTGATGTTGTTCTCATTGAGCCGCTTGGCTTCCCGGCGCAAGGCCGAGAAGAACAGCTCCATCAACGCCCCGACCTCTTCGGCCGGGCGTTGCCAGTTTTCGCTGGAGAAGGCGAACAGGGTCAGCACCTCGACCTTGGCCTCGGCGCAGACCTCGATAACGGCCCGCACCGCGTCCACGCCAGCCTTGTGCCCGGCAACGCCGGGCAACAGGCGCTTCTTCGCCCAGCGATTATTTCCATCCATGATGATCGCGACATGACGCGGCACCGATGGAGGCACACCCTGCTTGCTCTTTTCCATTAAAAAAAGCCCCGACCTTAAACGGCCATCAGGTCCTTTTCTTTTGCTTTCACGGCAACTTCGATATCAGCAACGAACTTGTCAGTCAGCTTCTGAACATCATCAGCGGCACGACGCTCTTCGTCTTCGCTGATTTCCTTCTCCTTGACCAGATCCTTGAGCTGGCTCAGGGCATCACGGCGGATATTGCGCACGGCAACACGAGCGTCTTCAGCGGCATCACGCGCCTGCTTGGTGAAGCCCTTGCGGGTTTCCTCGGTCAGGGCCGGCATGGAGATCAGCAGCAGCTCACCCAGGTTGGTCGGGTTGAAGCCCAGGCCTGAGTTGAGGATGGCTTTATCCACGGCACCCAGCATGCTGCGCTCGAAAGGCACGACTTGCAGGGTACGCGAATCCTTGACCGTGACACTGGCGACTTGGTTGATCGGCGTATCGGTGCCGTAATAAGGCACCATCACGCCAGCCAGAATCTGCGGGTTCGCGGCGCCGGTACGGATACGACCGAAAGCGTGGTGCAGCGACTCGAGCGATTTGCCCATGCGTTCCTGGGCGTCTTTCTTGATTTCGTTGATCATTGTTCGCCTTCCTCGATCAGAGTTCCTTCAGCGCCGCCCACTACGATGTTCAGCAAGGCGCCAGGCTTGTTCATGTTGAAAACCCGCAACGGCATCTTGTGGTCACGGCACAGGCAGATTGCGGTCAGGTCCATTACGCCGAGCTTGCGGTCGAGTACTTCATCGTACGTCAGACGGTCGAATTTCTCGGCATGCGGATCCTTGAATGGATCGGCAGTGTACACGCCGTCGACCTTCGTCGCCTTCAACACGACGTCAGCATCGATTTCGATGGCACGCAGGCATGCGGCCGAGTCGGTGGTGAAGAACGGGTTACCGGTACCGGCAGCGAAGATCACCACGTCGCCAGAGTTCAGATGACGAACACCTTTGCGGCGGTCGTAGTGGTCAGTGACACCGACCATGGAAATGGCCGACATGACGATGGCGGGGATATTCGAGCGCTCCAGCGCGTCGCGCATGGCCAGGGCGTTCATCACGGTCGCCAGCATACCCATATGGTCGCCGGTGACGCGATCCATGCCGGCCGCGCTAAGAGCCGCACCACGGAAGAGGTTGCCACCACCGATAACCAGGCCGACCTGGACACCGATACCAACGAGCTGACCCACTTCCAGCGCCATGCGATCCAGCACCTTCGGGTCGATCCCGAAGTCTTCCGAGCCCATCAGGGCCTCGCCGCTAAGTTTGAGCAAAATGCGTTTATAGCGAGGTTGACGACCACTCACCTGCTGAGCCATTGCGAATCTCTCCTGCGGCGTTTGTAAAATTCCGGGCGGGCTGTTTTCAGCCTGCGCCAACTGTAGCGTGGCGCTTGAATAGCGCCAGAGCGAAAGCAGATCTTGTAAACCGCTCGCGCTTTGACAAAGAGGCTGCGCGCGTGAGCGGGCAGCCTCTTTGGGGCGACAGATGTGAATCCGTCTTATTGCTTCTGGGCAGCAGCCAGTTGAGCAGCAACTTCTTCAGCGAAGTTGTCTTCTTTCTTCTCGATGCCTTCGCCTACTTTGAAGTAAGTGAAGGAAACGATTTCAGCACCAGCTTTCTTGACCAGAGCACCAACGGTGACTTCCGGGTTCTTGACGAAAGCTTGCTCGACCAGCGAGGCCTCGGCCAGGAACTTGGTGATACGACCAGCAATCATCTTCTCGACGATTTCAGCTGGCTTGCCTTTCATCTTGTCTTCGTTGAGCGTCAGGAATACGCCTTTCTCGCGCTCGATCGCTTCAGCGGAAACTTCCGATGGCAGCAGGAACTCAGGGTTGCTGGCAGCAACATGCATTGCAACATCTTTGGCCAGCTCGACGTCACCGCCTTTCAGGACAACAGCAACACCGATCTTGTTACCGTGCAGGTAGGTACCGACAACGTCACCCTCAACGCGCACCAGGCGACGGATGTTGACGTTTTCACCAACTTTGGAAACCAGAGCAAGGCGAGCCTCTTCCTGAGCTTCGATCAGTGGAGCAACGTCGGTCAGCTTGTCATTGAAAGCTTTCTCGACGCTGGCAGTAACGAATGCCTTGAAGTCGTCTTGCAGAGCCAGGAAGTCGGTCTGCGAGTTGACTTCCAGCAGAACGGCCGCTTTGCCGTCGTCCTTGATGGCGATGGCGCCTTCGGCGGCAACGTTGCCAGCCTTTTTGGCAGCCTTGATGGCACCCGAGGCGCGCATGTCGTCAATGGCTTTTTCGATATCGCCGCCGGCTTTGGTGAGGGCTTTCTTGCAGTCCATCATGCCTTCGCCAGTACGCTCACGCAGTTCCTTGACCAACGCTGCAGTAATTTCTGCCATTTCAAAATCCTCTTGGATAGGTTTTCAACCATTCCACCCGATACTCACGGGCGCTAAATTCTGGAAATCCACTACCTGTATGCGGCGCGTCGATAATGCGGACACTTGGCGACAGGAGGATTTCAAGGTGGCAAAAAGGGGGCCTAGCCCCCTTTTTGCGTGCCAAGTCGACGCTAAGCGTCACTTACTCGGCAGCTGGCGCTTCTTCAGCGTAGACTTCGGTGCCGCCGGCAACGTTGTTGCGACCACGGATGACGGCGTCAGCCATCGAACCCATGTACAGCTGGATGGCGCGAATGGCGTCATCGTTGCCTGGGATGATGTAGTCAACACCTTCAGGGCTGCTGTTGGTATCGACAACGCCGATGACCGGGATGCCCAGCTTGTTGGCTTCGGTGATAGCGATGCGCTCGTGGTCAACGTCGATCACGAACAGTGCATCAGGCAGGCCGCCCATGTCCTTGATACCGCCCAGGCTGCGATCCAGTTTTTCCAGATCACGGGAGCGCATCAGCGCTTCTTTCTTGGTCAGTTTGGCGAAGGTACCGTCTTCAGCCTGGACTTCCAGCTCGCGCAGACGTTTGATCGAAGCGCGGATGGTTTTGTAGTTGGTCAGCATGCCGCCCAACCAGCGATGGTCGACGTACGGCGAACCGCAACGTGCTGCTTCTTCAGCAACGATCTTGCCAGCGGAACGCTTGGTGCCGACGAACAGGATCTTGTTTTTGCCCTGGGCCAGGCGCTCTACGAAGCTCAGAGCGTCGTTGAACATTGGCAGGGTTTTTTCCAGGTTGATGATGTGAATCTTGTTGCGCGCGCCGAAAATGAACTTGCCCATTTTCGGGTTCCAGTAACGGGTCTGGTGGCCGAAGTGCACACCGGCCTTCAGCATATCGCGCATGTTGACTTGGGACATGATAGTTCCTTGATAAGTCGGGTTGGGCCTCCACGCATCCCAATGACCAACCCGCGATCTGTCGATCGGAGCACCCAGGTCATCGTGTCGATACGTGTGTGGGTTTGAGCTTGACGGGGCTATCCCCGGAAAGCGGCGCATTTTATACCACACTCGATCGATGAACGAAACCCGCAATACCATCGCCTTAGCGGCCTTTTGCACCCCGGGCGCAATCGCGCCAGAATGCCAGCATCCATGAGGCACCAGCCGTGGCGCGGGGCCCTGAAACCGCCAACGCTCTGCTAGAATCGCGCCTTTCCTGTTTGCCAGCGCCGCTGCGCGCCGTAGAGAGCCTGCAATGACCGTTACCATCAAAACCGCCGAAGACATCGAAAAGATGCGCATCGCCGGCCGCCTTGCCGCCGAAGTCCTGGAAATGATCGAAGAACACGTCAAGCCCGGCGTGACCACCGAAGAACTGGACCGCCTCTGCCACGACTACATCGTCAACGTGCAGCAGGCCATTCCGGCGCCGCTCAACTATAAAGGCTTCCCCAAGTCGATCTGCACCTCGATCAACCATGTGGTCTGCCACGGCATCCCCAACGAGAAGCCGCTCAAGGCCGGCGACACGCTGAACATCGACGTGACCGTCATCAAGGACGGCTACCACGGTGACACCAGCCGCATGTTCCATGTCGGCGAAGTGCCGGTCTGGGCCGAGCGCCTGTCGAGAGTCACCCAGGAATGCCTGTACAAGGCCATCGAACTGGTCAAGCCGGGCTGCCGCCTGGGCGATATCGGCGAAGTGATCCAGAAGCACGCAGAAAAGAACGGCTTCTCGGTCGTCCGCGAGTTCTGCGGCCACGGCATCGGCAAGGTGTTCCACGAAGAGCCGCAGATCGTGCACTACGGCCGTGCCGGCACCGGCATGGAACTGAAGGAAGGCATGACCTTCACCATCGAGCCGATGATCAACCAGGGCAAGGCCGACACCAAGGTGCTGGGCGACGGCTGGACCGCCATCACCAAGGACCGCAAGCTTTCCGCCCAGTGGGAGCACACCATGGTGGTCACCGCGACCGGCTACGAAATCTTCACCCTGCGCAAAGACGACACCATTCCCCGTACTTCAGCCTGACCAGACAGGACGCGACTCGATGCCACAGGTGGATCCCGAGCTGTTCGACCGCGGCCAGTTCCAGGCGGAACTGGCCCTCAAGTCAAGCCCGATCGCGGCCTTCAAGAAAGCCATTCGTCGTGCCGGCGAAGTGCTCGATGAACGGTTTCGCCAGGGCCGTGATATCCGCCGGTTGATCGAGGACCGCGCCTGGTTCGTCGACAACATCCTGCAACAGGCCTGGAACCAGTTCGACTGGAGCGAAGATGCCGATATCGCGCTGGTCGCGGTCGGTGGCTACGGTCGCGGCGAGCTGCACCCGCACTCGGACATCGACCTGCTGATCCTGCTGGACAGCGCCGATCATGAGATTTTCCGCGACTCGATCGAGCGTTTTCTGACGCTGCTCTGGGATATCGGCCTGGAAGTCGGCCAGAGCGTGCGCTCCGTCGATGAATGCGCCGAACAGGCCCGCGCCGACCTGACGGTGGTCACCAACCTGATGGAAAGCCGCACCATCAGCGGCCCAGAGCACCTTCGCCTGCGCATGCTGGAGGTCACCAGCCCCGAGCACATGTGGCCGAGCAAGGAGTTCTTCCTGGCCAAGCGTGCCGAGCAGAAAGCCCGTCACCACAAGTACAACGACACCGAATACAACCTCGAACCCAACGTGAAGGGCTCGCCCGGCGGCCTGCGCGACATCCAGACGGTACTCTGGGTCGCCCGTCGCCAATACGGCACCCTGAACCTGCACGCCCTCGCGGGCGAAGGTTTCCTGCTGGAAAGTGAGAACAAGCTGCTGGCCTCGTCCCAGGAATTCCTCTGGAAAGTGCGCTACGCCCTGCACATGCTCGCCGGGCGCTCCGAAGACCGCCTGCTGTTCGACCACCAGCGCAGCATTGCCGCCTTGCTCGGCTTCAAGGATGAAAACCCGAAACGCGCCATCGAGCAGTTCATGCAGCAGTATTACCGGGTGGTCATGAGCATTGCCGAGCTCAGCGACCTGATCATCCAGCACTTCGAGGAAGTCATCCTCGCCGACGACTCCAGCAGCACCACCCAGCCGCTGAACGCGCGCTTCCAGTTGCACGATGGCTATATCGAGGCCGTGCGCCCGAACGTGTTCAAGCGCACGCCGTTCGCCATGCTGGAAATCTTCGTACTGATGGCGCAGCACCCGGAAATAAAGGGCGTTCGCGCCGACACCATCCGTCTGCTGCGGGAAAACCGTCACCTGATCGACGACAGTTTCCGCAACGATATCCGCAACACCAGCCTGTTCATCGAGCTGTTCAAGTGCGAGATCGGCATCCACCGTAACCTGCGCCGAATGAATCGCTACGGCATCCTCGGGCGCTACCTGCCGGAGTTCGGCCTGATCGTCGGGCAGATGCAGCACGACCTTTTCCACATCTATACAGTCGATGCCCACACCCTCAACCTGATCAAGCACCTGCGCAAACTCCAGTACACCCCGGTGTCGGAGAAGTTTCCGCTGGCCAGCAAGCTCATGGGCCGGCTGCCCAAGCCGGAACTGGCGTACCTCGCCGGCCTCTACCACGACATCGGCAAGGGCCGCCAGGGCGACCACTCGGAACTGGGCGCGGTGGACGCGCAAGCCTTCTGCGAGCGCCATCAACTGCCGGCCTGGGACAGCCGCCTGATCGTCTGGCTGGTGCAGAACCACCTGGTGATGTCCACCACCGCGCAGCGCAAGGACCTGTCCGACCCGCAGGTGATCCACGATTTCGCCCAGATGGTCGGCGACCAGGTGCATCTGGACTACCTCTACGTGCTGACCGTGGCCGATATCAACGCCACCAACCCCAGCCTGTGGAACTCGTGGCGCGCCAGCCTGCTGCGCCAGCTCTACACCGAGACCAAGCGCGCCTTGCGCCGCGGCCTGGAAAACCCGCTGGACCGTGAAGAGCAGATCCGCCAGACGCAAAGCGCCGCCCTCGACATTCTGGTGCGCGAAGGCACCGATCAGGACGATGTCGAGCAGCTTTGGTCGCAACTGGGCGACGACTATTTCCTGCGCCATACCGCCGCCGATGTCGCCTGGCACTCCGACGCGATCCTCCAGCAGCCCGCCGATGGCGGCCCGCTGGTGCTGATCAAGGAAACCACCCAGCGCGAATTCGAAGGCGGCACGCAGATCTTCATCTACGCACCCGACCAGCATGATTTCTTCGCCGTGACCGTGGCGGCGATGGACCAGCTCAACCTGAACATCCATGACGCGCGGATCATCACCTCCAGCAGCCAGTTCACCCTCGACACCTACATCGTGCTCGACAACGACGGCGGCTCGATCGGCGACAACCCGCAGCGCATCAAGCAGATCCGCGACGGCCTGACCGAAGCCCTGCGCAACCCGGACGACTACCCGAACATCATCCATCGCCGGGTGCCTCGCCAGCTCAAGCACTTCTCCTTCGCGCCGCAGGTGACCATCCTCAACGACGCGCAGCGCCCGGTGACCATCCTCGAAATCATCGCGCCCGACCGCCCGGGCCTGCTGGCGCGGATCGGCAAGATCTTCCTGGACTTCGACCTGTCGCTGCAGAACGCCAAGATCGCCACCCTCGGCGAGCGCGTGGAAGACGTGTTCTTCATTACCGACGCCGACAACCAACCGCTTTCCGACCCACAACTGTGCAGCCGCCTGCAGGACGCGATCGTCGAACAGTTGCGCGTCGACCAGGCCAGTGGCAATGAACCCTTTCGCCTGACCATTTAATGCTTTGACGAGAACCCGCGCCGATGAACACCGCTTTGAACCAGCTTCAGCCCTACCCGTTCGAGAAACTGCGCGCCCTGCTGGGCAGCGTCACCCCTGCGGTGGACAAGCGCGCCATCGCCCTGTCGATCGGTGAGCCGAAGCACACCTCGCCGGCTTTCGTGGCCAAGGCCCTGGCCGACAACCTCGACCAGATGGCGGTGTACCCGACCACCCTCGGCCTGCCGGCCCTGCGCGAATCCATCGCCCACTGGTGCGAGCGCCGCTTCGGCGTGCCGACCGGCTGGCTCGACGCCGCCCGCCATGTGCTGCCGGTCAACGGCACCCGTGAAGCGCTATTTTCCTTCACCCAGGCCGTAGTCAATCGCAGCGATGACGGCCTGATCATCAGCCCGAATCCGTTCTATCAGATCTACGAAGGCGCGGCGCTGCTGGCCGGCGTCAAGCCGCACTACCTGCCATGCCTGGACCAGAACGGCTTCAACCCGGACTTCGACGCGGTGCCGGCGGACGTCTGGCAGCGCTGCCAGATTCTCTTCCTCTGCTCGCCCGGCAACCCAACCGGCGCCCTGGTGCCGCTGGAAACCCTGAAGAAACTCATCGCCCTGGCCGACCAGTACGACTTCGTCATCGCCGCCGACGAGTGCTACAGCGAACTGTACTTCGACGAACAAACCCCGCCGCCGGGCCTGCTAAGTGCCTGCGCCGAGCTTGGCCGCAGCGACTTCAAGCGTTGCGTGGTGTTCCACAGCCTGTCCAAGCGCTCCAACCTGCCGGGCCTGCGTTCCGGTTTCGTTGCCGGTGACGCCGACATCCTCAAGGGCTTCCTGCTGTACCGCACCTACCATGGCTGCGCGATGCCGGTGCAGACCCAACTGGCGAGCATCGCTGCCTGGAACGACGAAGCCCACGTGCGCGACAACCGCGACCTGTACCGCGAGAAGTTCGACGCCGTACTGGACATCCTCGGCCCGGTGCTGGACGTGCAAAAACCGGATGGCGGCTTCTACCTCTGGGCGAAAGTCCCGGGCAACGACGATGCCGCGTTCTGCCGTGACCTGTTCGAGCAACAGCACGTGACCGTGGTGCCGGGCTCGTACCTGTCCCGTGACGTTGACGGCGTCAACCCGGGAGCCGGCCGCGTGCGCATGGCGCTGGTGGCACCGCTGGCGGAGTGTGTGGAAGCGGCGAAGCGTATTCGGGCGTTTATCGAAGGTTGAACATTCTGCGCTAGCATCCCGCCCGGTGCACAACTGATGTTTCTGTCAGTTGTGCACCCAAAATAGCGCTCGGCGACGAGGGCTGTTCATCCTATTGCACCAGTTGGTTGATCTCGATGATCGGCAACAGCACCGCCATGACGATCACCAGCACCACCCCGCCCATCACCACGATCATCAGCGGCTCAAGCAACGCGGTCATGCCCATGGCCCGGCGCTCGATGTCGCGGGACAAGGTTTGTGCAGCGCGCTCGAGCATCGGCGGCAGCGACCCGGTTTTCTCACCGCTGGCAATCAAATGAATCAACAGCGGCGGAAACACATTCTCCACCTTGAGCGCCGCCGCCAGGTTCGCGCCTTCTCGTACCCTGGCCGTGGCCTCGCTGACGCTCAGGCTCAGGCGTTCGTTGGACAGGGTCTGACGTGCCGCCTCCAGCGCCCGCAACAGCGGCACCCCGGCGCCGCCAAGAATCGCCAGCGTGGAGGCGAACCTTGCCGTGTTCAATCCCAGGACAAAACGACCGATCAGGGGAAGCTTCAGCACCCGATGGTGCCAGCTCAAACGCGCCGTCGGGTTGCGCAAATAAAGTCGCCAGCTCCAAAACGTACCGGTCATGACGGCAGCGCATAACCAGCCCCAGGTGCGGATGAAGTCACTGGCATTGAGCATCGCAAGCGTCAGCCACGGCAAATCCTGACGGGCCTGGGAAAACGCACTCACCACCTGCGGCACCACGTAGCTGAGCAGGAAAATCACGATCCCGATCGACACCAGCCCGACCACGCCGGGATAAATGAACGCCGTGAGTATCTTGCTGCGCAGGTTGTTGCGCTCCTCGATGTAATCCGCCAGCCGCTCCATCACCTGCGCCAGGTCCCCGGACTCCTCCCCCGCCGCGATCAACGCCCGGTAGATTTCGGGAAAATCCCGAGGCCGCGCCGCCAGCGCCTCGGCCAGGCGCATGCCGCTGCGTACGTCGGCACGCACGCCACTGAGGGTGTGGGCGATATGCTTTTTCTCGGACTGCTCCACCGTAGCGCTCAGCGCAGCTTCCAGCGGCAGGCTGGCACTGAGCAGGCTCGCCAGTTGCCGGGTGGCCCAGGCCAGGTCGTTGTCCGAAAGCCGCGGGCTGAACAGACTGCCGGAACCGGAATGGGCCGCAGGATTCTCCTGTTGCACCGACAGCGCCGTCAGACCCCGACTGCGCAGCACGCCTAGCGCCGCACTCTGGCTATCGGCCTCGAGGTGTCCGGACTCGATCTTGCCGCTGGCATCAGCAGCTTCAAAACGGTAGCGGTTCATCAGGTGTCCCGTGTCACACGCAAGATTTCTTCAGGGGCCGTGACACCGCTGCGGATCCAGCGCTCGCCGTCCTCGCGCAAGCTGAGCATCCCGGCTTGCTGCGCGGCTGCCCGCAAGGCCTGCTCTCCGGCGCCTTGATGGATCAGGGTGCGGATATCGTCGTCGATGCAGAACAACTCATGAATCCCGGTACGGCCGCTGTAACCCGTGTGGTTGCAGGCCTCACAGCCCACTGGACGCCAGGTGCCGGGGGTTGCCGGGTCTTGCTGCCTGCACTGCGAACACAGGCGCCGCACCAGTCGTTGCGCCAGCACGCCGAGCATCGACGACGCCAACAGAAACGGTTCGACGCCCATGTCGACCAACCGGTTGACCGCCGACACGGCATCGTTGGTGTGCAGGGTCGCCAGCACCAGGTGACCGGTCAACGAAGCCTGCACGGCGATCTGCGCGGTTTCGAGGTCACGAATCTCGCCGATCATGATGATGTCCGGGTCTTGCCGGAGAATCGCCCGCAGGGCCAGGGCGAAGGTCATGTCGATCTTGGCGTTGACCTGGATCTGGCTGATGCCCGGCAAGTCATATTCCACCGGGTCCTCCACGGTGAGGATATTGCTGGTGCTGGCGTCGAGCCGTGCCAGTGCCGCATAGAGACTGGTGGTCTTGCCGCTGCCGGTCGGGCCGGTGACCAGCACGATGCCGTGGGGCTGTCGGATCAGTTGGTCGAGCCTGGCCAGCACCTGCGCGTCCATGCCGAGCGTTTCCAGATGCAATCGCCCAGCCTGTTTGTCGAGCAGGCGCATCACCACCCGTTCGCCATGACCGGTGGGAACGGTCGAGACGCGGATGTCGATCGGCCGCCCGGCCACGCGCAAGGTGATACGACCGTCCTGGGGCAAGCGCTTTTCAGCGATGTCGAGCAGGGCCATGATCTTGATCCGTGACACCAGCGCGCCATGCAGTGCCTTGCGCGGCGAGACCACGTCGCGCAGGGTGCCGTCGACCCGGTAGCGCACCACCGAATGGGTTTCGAAGGGTTCGATATGGATGTCGCTGGCCTCGTCACGCGCCGCCTGGGTGAGCAAGGCGTTGATCATGCGAATCACCGGCGCGCCGTCCTGGGTGTCGAGCAGGTCGGTGATTTCCGGCATGTCCTGCATCAGGCGGTCGAGGTCGACTTCGTTCTCCGCCGCACCGACCACTGCCGCCGCGCTGCCGGTATCGGCGTAGGCCGTGGCCAGCAGACCGTCGAGTTCGTCATCGCGCACCCGCTCCAGCCTGGCCGGGCCGAACTGGCGACGCACCTCGCTGATCGACCAACCCGGTGTCGACGGGCACACCGTCAGCACCCCTTCACGCAACAGAATGCGCTGGGCCTTGGCCCAGGCGTAGGGCAGTGCGCTCACAGGTTCGGGCCTCCATCCAGCGGCACCGCCCTGATGGTCGCCCTCGGCGCTGAAACTGCCCCCGGAGCCGGGACGCCCTGCGCTGCGGTCGGCAGCTGCGGAGCCTGCATGTCTGGCATCGCCCAGTTGCGCTCCGGTTGCAATCCGCCCTGGGCGCGACGCATGAAGTCGTAACGGTTGAGGGTGATGCTGCGCCCCGCCGCGCTGTCGCGAATGATGTACGGGCGCAGGAATACCATCAGATTTGTCTTGTTGATCGAGCGGCGTTCGTTACGAAACAGCGCGCCGATCCCCGGCAGGCTGCCGAGCCATGGCACCGCTTCGTTGCTCTGGCTGTAGCCGTCCTGCAACAGACCGCCGAGCACCATGATCTGACCGTCGTCGAGCAGGATGCTGGTGTCGATCGCACGCTTGCTGGTGACGACCCCCGCCGACGTAGCGGAGGCCGATGCCCGCTCGTCGATGCTGCTGACTTCCTGATAGATATCGAGCTTGACCGTGCCGCCCTCGGAAATCTGCGGTCGCACGTTGAGCTTCAACCCGACCTCTTCACGGGTCACGGTCTGAAACGGGTTGTTGCTGGTTCCGCCGCCACCGGTAACGTAACTGCCGCTGACGAACGGAATGGTCTGGCCGACGAAAATGCTCGCGGCTTCGTTATCCAGGGTCAGCAGGTTCGGTGTCGACAGCACGTTGGTGCCGCCTTTGCTCTTCAAGGCCCGGGCCAGGACTTTCAAATCGAGGATTTTGCCGATGCCGGGGATGTCGACACTGCCATTCACGTAGCCGAGATTCAGCCCTTGGGGCAGCACATCTAGACTGGTCTTGCCGTTGAGGTTGATTCCGGAGCCGCCCAGATTGGCGCCGCCGATCACACCCTTGCCACCGAGATTGCCGGTCTGCCATTGCACGCCGAATTCACTGGCATCGTCTTCGCCGACCTCGACGATCAGGCTTTCGATCATCACTTGCGCACGGCGCTGGTCGAGCAGATCGATGACTTCCCGCAGGTTGCGGTACAGCGGTTCCGCTGCCGAAATCAACAATGTGTTGGTGGTGGCGTCGGCCTGGATGGTCACGCCACCCGCGCTGAACGCGACGTTCTGTTCACTGTCCTGCGCATTGCTGCCGCCGCTGCTGCCCTGGGCATAGTTGCCGCCCGAGCTGCCGTTATGGGCCGTTGAAGCGGTGCCGTTGGTTTGCATACCACTCTGGCTGCCCTGCCCGCTCGAATTGCCGCCCATGGCACTGAGTGCCGAGCGCGCGCTATCGCTGGTGTTGCTGTCGCTTTCGCCGGTCAGTAAACCCCGCAAGGTCTGAGCCAGTTTGCCGGCCTGGGCATTGCGCAGGTAAACCACATGCAGGTTGCTCGGGTTGCTTTGGGCGTTGTCGAGCTTGTAGATCAGGTTGCGGGCCAGCTCGGTGCGCTCGGGGCTGCCGGCGCGGATGATGATGGTATTGGAGCGCGGATCGCCGATCACCACGATTTTCTGGGTCGGATCGTTGCCCGATGTCTCCAGCAGATCGGCCACCATCGGCGCGATGTCGGCGGCGATGCCGTTGTGGATCGGTACCACGTCGGTGTCGATGGCACTCGGGATATCAATGGTGGCGATCAGCTCTGCGACCCGCTCAAGGTTGGCAGCGTAGTCGGTGACCACCAGGGTATTGTTGCCGGGATAGGAGTTGATCGGATTGTTCGGCGAGACGATCGGCCGCAGCACCGGGATCAGGTTGACTGCATTTTCGTACTGCAGGCGGAAAGTGCGGGTGAGCATGCCATTGCCGGCCGGCTTGTCGGCGCTGTAGACCGGTCCGCCAAGAAATTTGGCGTCGACTTCCGGCACCACATGGGCCACGCCACCGACATCCACCACGCTGAAGCCCTGCATGCGCAGCACCGCCAACAGCATTTCGTAAGCCTGGCGCGCCGGCACCTGGCCCTCGGACACAAGCGTCAGGTTGCCTTTGACCCGCGGATCGACCAGAAACTGCTGGCCGGTGGAGCGGGACAGTGCCCGCACCACTGCCTGAATATCGGCCTCCACGAAGTTCAGGGTCACCAACTGGTCGCCCAGCGGATTGACCGCCGCGTGTGGCGTAGAAGCAGTGCGGGGCCGTTCGGTGATGTTGTGCCGTTGCTTGGGGACGGGCCTGGCCTGGGCCTGCATCCGCTCGCGATCCAGCACCGCGTCGCCACTGCGCTGGGTATTGGCCAAGGGCCGGCCGAGCTCGCTGTCCACCAGCAACGGCGGCTGGTTTTGCGGTGTGGTGCTGCTGCACGCACTCAACGCCATCAACAGCATTGGCAATGCCTTGCGCACCGGGTTGAAACCTGACCCCTTCATGAAGCTTCCTTAGCGCCCAGCGCCTGATCCATGCGTACAGTGCCTGACAGAGTGCCGGCGGTATCATCGGTCGCAGCGCCGCCTGCACGTTGCAGACGGGCCTCGACCACTTGCAGCGAAAATTGCCGTGGGCGGCTCAGCAGCCAGTCGAGCACCGCATCGGCGGGTGCGGCATCGAAGGTCAACTGCCAGCCCCCGGACGGTGCAGCCTGCAACTGGTAGTGGCCGCCCAGCCCGCCGGCCTGCAAGGTCTGTTGCAGCGCGTGTTCGAGGTTTTGTCCGTCGGGCCGGGGGCTGACGTCCCGCAGCAGCACGTCCAGTGCTTCGGTCTGGGCGCGCAGTTTCGGTGCCTCGGCTTGCCAATAGGCGATCTTCGCAAGCGGCGGCTGGATCAATGCCACCCAGAAAAACAGCCCCACCAGCAGCACCGCCATACCGCCGACCATGCGCTTTTCCCGCAGGGTCAATGCCTGCCAACCGGTCTGCAATCGAACGTTCAGGCGCTGCCACCCGGCCCGATGCCTGGCAAGGATTGGGTTATTCATCCTCTGCTCCGCTGCTGTCGTCGGTGGAGATCACCTCGGCTGCCGGGCGCAAAACCCAGCCGTCATCAGTGGCACTGACGCTGATGCCCGCCTGAGCCAGTGCACCTTGCCAGCCCTTGTCGTTGTCCGATCGGCTGGCCTCGGCCAGCAGGCTCAGTTGCAACGCACCGTCGGCGAACACCAGCCGCTGTACGCTGCCCATCATGAACGGCATGCTGCTGCCAGCCTGCAACACCAGACGATTGAAGCCTTGGGCGGGATCGTCCGCCGTGCCTTGCTGGCGGGCAGTGAGTTGCTGCCGGGCCTGTTGCAGCGGATTGAGGATCACCGGCAATTCGGGGAACGCCTGCTTCACCCGCTGTGTCATTTGCGCCTTGAGCTGCTGGCCCTGGAGGGCTTCACGGGCGGCGTACAGATTCAACCCGATCACCCAGACAGCCAATGCCACTGCGCAGCAAGCGAGCGCCCGCCCCCAGCTTCGCCGCCCGGTATCCGCTTGCCGAACACCTCCGTGAAGCCCCCAATTCGGCGCAATACCTGACCAATAAAGCGCTGCAGGCTTTTCGTCGAGGCTCTCGCCGCGAGCGCCTTGGCCAATCCAATTCACCCTGTCGCCATCCGCCAGCAAGTCATCCAGGCGGTCTTCCATCAATGGCTCCACGGCCCCTTGCTCAGCGCTCTGGCGTAACAGCAAGTGGTCGTCCAGCAAGCAGGCGCTTATTTGTCCGGCAGGCGGTAAGGCAAGCCTGTAAGGCGCGGGATAAAGGCCACGCAAGGTCAATCGATGCTGGGCCAACAGCCGGGCGAGGCGATCCAGCTCAGCCTTGGCCAACCAGCTCACATGAACCTGCCCGTTGCCATCCCGGGCGCTATGGGCGACATGCAGGCGGTCCTTGTCCCCAAGGATCAGCGTCTGTACAGCGCACCCCACCGCAGCCCGCACTCTCGCGGCAGAAAGCGGCGGCAGTTCGATGCTGGTCATTACGCTGTCCGCAGGATGAAGAAAGCACTCGACGGCTCGCGACCCGGTTTGCTGCCCTATCTGCATGAGCGTGCTGACGCCGGTCTGCCCGACACGGCCGCGGTGTTCCAGACAAGCGAATTCAAGCTCGGTGTTTGCCGTCAGGTGCTCCAGTGGCGGCAATGCGATTCTCAGCAGCGTCATACTCCCGGCCTCGACCAGATCACCCTGGGCACGCCCTGTTCCGGACTATGCAGAAGCGCGTCCATGCCGACGCGACGCTTCTCGCAGCGGGTCTGGCCATGAAGCAGGAACCACTCGCTGCTAATGCCGACTTTGAGCCCGTCGATACTCAACTGCGGCAAGCGCAGACGATTGCCGATATCGCCTCGGTCTATGAACCAGAGACCGCTGTCACGTTCCGCCACGGCTGCTCTGGCCTGCGTCAGAGACAACCCCGGCACCATCGCGGCCAGGACTTCCGCACTGGCGGTATTGGCGTTGACCCAGGCATTGACCGGAATGATGCTGACGAATTGATCCAGCCGGGCAAGTAGCGCCTCGTTCATGCCATCGAGGCCACGCAAACCTTCCAGGCTGCGCAACATCGGCAGGGCAGCAGGCAGCGGTTTGTGAATGTAGCCAGGAGAGGTGGAGCGACCACTGGCGAAGCTGTTCTGGGTAGCCGATTGCTCCGACACTTGTGGCCCGGGAACTCGCGGATAGGAGGCAATGACCCGTTGACTGATACGCTGCGCGAGACCGGCATCGATGCCAATCATTTCGCATAACCGCTCGAAACTGCGCACCTGATCGGCATCAACGCGCTCATTAGCCAGCAAGTTGCGCAGGTTGAACTTGCCTTGCTGATCGACCAATCGACCTTCGAACGGTCCCATCCGGGGGGTCGGAACGACGGTCTGAATGAGTTGTGCCCATGGCTGGTCAGGTCGGGTCAGCCGATCTCGCTTGCGAGAATCCAGAAGGACGTACCGGCTGACTTCCAGCCCCCCCAGGAGTGCCGCATGGCTCTGCACGCGACACTGTTCTGCCTCAAGTGACCGCGTGAGTACACTCTGGCGGGTCAGCATGCCGGCGGCAATCACCGCCACTACCGCCGCGATCAACAAGGCGCTGATGATCGCCATGCCCCTCTGCCTGGGCAATGTCCGCGAATACGATTTCATGGCGGCGCTTAGAGCTGCCAGGAGCCGATATCGGCATTCGCGCCTTCGCCATCCGGCTGGCCGTCGGCCCCCAGAGAAAAGATGTCGACTTCGCCATTGGCGCCGGGATTCAAGTAGTGATACGGATGACCCCAAGGGTCATTGGGCAGGCGCTCCAGATAGGAACGCCAGTGGGTATTTTTCGCGTCGGCCGGACGCTCCACCAGCACCTTGAGCCCCTGATTCATGCTGGGGTAGCTACCGTGGTCGAGACGATAAAGCTTCAGCGCCTGCATCAGCCCCGCGACGTCTTGCTTCGCCGCCGTGGCCCTGGCCTGGTCAGGACGATCGAGCACCTTGGGTACGACCATGGCCGCGAGGATACCGAGGATAACCACGACTACCATGATTTCTATCAGCGTGAACCCACGTTGACCGCGACGGTTTGCGGACTGATATTTGGCGCGCGCGAAATCCATTTCCACCTTCCTTGGCTTGGTTGCGATTCGGCGCGCAGTGTAACAAAACAGGTCCGATGAAAAATACAAATACCACCTGGGGCGCCTCGCCATTTCCTCGGGCCCGGGTGCTATTCTGCGCCCCTGTTTTCAGCCAAGAGTCATTCATGGAGACGTTGCGCAAGGAGCGTGGATTCACCTTGATCGAGGTCCTTGTGGCCTTGACGATCATTGCCATTGCGATGTCGGCGGCCGTTCGCATCGCGGGCCTGATGACTCAAATCAACGAACGGCTGCGTGATCGCTCGATGGCGCTGCTGGCGGCGCAAAGCCAGATCGCCGAGCTACGACTTGAAGGACGCTTTTCCGCGGGCCTGAAGCGTTTTGAATGTGATCAGGGAAGGTTGCAACTTCGTTGTGAGCAGACCATCGCTCCAAGCGCCGATGGGCGGCTGATGCACGTCACGGTCCTGGTTTCAGATGGCCTGCGCGAGGCACCGCCGCTGGCTCGGCTCGACACGCTCCTCAGCCAGGCAATGGAATAACGCCAGGAGCGTGTTCATGGACGAGTCAATCGAGGTAATACAGGGGAGTCCGGCAGCGTGCTGACTTTGAATCGGCTCTGCTCCGAACCTCGCTCGACGATGACCGCATCCCCTTCTATCGCCAGCAGGCGCAAACCGTTGGCCAGGCGGTCACCGGTGAGAAAGCTGCGGGGCGGGCCGTTGTTGAGGCTGATGATGGCCACCGCGCCTTGCGCACCGGCCATCACCCCGGACACCTTGATGTCCATCATCACAGGCTGGCTGGAAAACCATCGCAATGCGGGTGTGTCGGCGCGGGCCACTGGATCAGGGCGCGTTGCCGCCGGTGCATTGGATTCGGCCGACGTCAGCAACAGCGCTGACCAGACCAACACGCCCGCCAGCGCCGCGATCAGGGCCGCGCCTTGCAGAATGTGCGGCGCCGCTACACGAAAAGTGAATGCCAAGACAAAACCTCCCTGTTGTCTGGTGTTGCAGTCTACAGGACCGATAAACAACGACGGAACGTTGGCCATGCCCCAATACGGACAAAAGGGTTTTACCCTGATCGAACTGATGGTGGTGCTCATCATTGTTGGAGTCGCCAGCGCGACCGTCAGCATCAGCATCAAGCCAGATCCGCAACAACGCTTGCGCAAGGATGCCAATCGGCTGGTCCAGTTGCTGCAAATTGCCCAGGCCGAGGCGCAAGTCGATGGGCGCCTGATCACCTTGGAATCCGATGGCAAGGGTTTTCATTTCAGCCGTCGCAGTGACCAGGGGTTCGGCTTCGATCATTTCACCCAGGATTCACACCTGCATCCGCGCACCTGGGAAACGCCGGACCTCAAGATAAGCGTCACACCGAAACAGCGAGTGATCTTGAATGGGGAGTGGTTCAACCCGCCCATGCAACTGGCACTCTCCGACGGTCGCAACACCCTTGCCGTGCAGCGGACGGCCGACGGGCAAATCAGGGTAGTGAACGAGCCATGAGGCGCAGACAGGGCGGCCTTACCCTGATCGAGGTCATGGTGGCGATTCTGCTGATGGCAATCGTCAGTCTGATTGCGTGGCGTGGTCTGGACAGCGTGACGCGCACCGACAGTCATTTGCAGAGGGACGCAGAACAAAACCGGGAGGTCCTGCACACCCTGCACCAACTGGAGCGAGATGTGGCTTTGCGGGCGAACATCGAGTTGCAGGCGCCGGACCTGAACAACAACGACCCCCAACACGCCGCGAAGTCGAAGGTCATCAGCGTCCGCAGTACCGACAACAACAGCTTCCGTCTCGACGTGATCCGCAGCGCGGCAACTTCGGACAGTGGCTTGCAGCGTGTTCGCTGGTGGCTGGAGGGGGACACGCTGTACCGTGCCAGCGCTGCTGCCCGGGATCGCTTCCCCTTGCCGACGCCCACGTCTCGCGACGGCGTGGCGGTACTGGGTAATATCACCAGCCTGCAGGTGCGTATCTGGGAGCCCGGCGCAGGCTGGCGCCAGTTGAACGGCAATCGTAAAAACGGCCCGCGAGGCCTGGAAATCCGATTGACCCGGGAAACGCCCCAGGGTGAGGAGCGTTTTCGACAGGTGCTGGGCCCACTGAATTGACTCGCTGACCCTCTACATACCGATGGAACTCAAGGGCAGCGTAAGCCCCAAGGCGGGTTCACTTCACCTGCCCCAGATTAGCCTCACTCAAGTCCAACTCCCCCAGCACCCTGCGCACCACATCGTCGCCGATCTCGTGATGACGGTGCAGCCGATACAGCTCCAGACGCTGCGCCCGCAGCGCACGCAAACGCAAGCGGCGCTCCAGTTGATCCATCTGTTCGGCCAGCGCGCGGACCTCGGCGCTGTCGTTATAGGCATCGAGTTGCTGGCGATACTCGGCCATCAGGCGCGCTTTCAGTTCAGCCGCCAGTGCCGCCTGCGAAGCATCCTGCTGTGCGCCAGGTTCGGCGGTTTCTTCTGCTTCCAGCGCGTGAATCGCCGCCTCGGCAGTGCGGCGCCAGGCTTCATCAGCTTCCTGTTGCAGGGCGTCGTCCGCGCTTTTCTCGACGCCGCGCAGCAACAGCGGCAAGGCAATGCAGGCCGACACCAGCGACAGCAGGATCACCCCGGCGGCGATGAAAATCAGCAGGTCGCGTTCCGGGAAATCCTTGCCGGCACTGATCAGCAGCGGCACCGACATCACACCCGCCAAGGTCACCGCCCCGCGCACGCCACCCACGGTCAGCAGCCAGCAGGAGCGCGCATTCGGGCCGAGTACCAACTCGCCCTTGCCCCGCCAGCGACGCACCATGCCGATCAGTCGCCAGATGCTCTGCACCCAGACATAGCGCAGCAGCAGCAACACGCCGAAGATCGCCACCACCTCCAGGCAGCGCCAGGCCAGGGTCGGCCAGAGCGAGGCTTCGTGGCTGGTCACCGCCTTGATGATGTCCGGCAATTGCAGGCCCAGCAGGAGGAAGATCAGGCCATTGAAAGCGAACTCCAGCAGCGACCAGACACTGCGGTTGAGCAGTCGGGTACTGGTCTGCCGCGGCAGCAGGTCGAGCCAGCTCTGCATCATTCCCGCCGCCACGGCCGAGAGAATGCCCGAAGCGCCCAGGCGCTCGGCCAGTACATAAGCGGCGAACGGCAGGAGCAACATGAACACCACGTGGGTAGCCGGGTCGTCCCAGCCGCGAGCGATCATCCAGGTGCGCAGGCGGCCCACCAGCCAGCTCAAGGCAACGCCGATGGCCAGGCCGCCGAGCGCCACCAGGACGAAGGTCAGGCTGGCCTCGGCCAGGGAAAACACCCCGGTGATGGCTGCCGCCAGGGCGAACTTGAAAGTCACCAGGCCCGACGCGTCGTTCATCAGCGCTTCGCCTTGCAGCATGTGCATCAACGGCGTCGGCAGGCGGTCCTGGGTGATGGCCGACACCGCCACGGCATCGGTCGGCGACAGCACCGCGGCAAGCGCGAAGGCCACGGGCAGCGGAATGGACGGAATGATCCAGTGGATGAAGTAACCGGCGCCAACCACGGTAAACAGCACCAACCCCACCGCGAGCGTGAGGATCGGCCCGCGCAAGCGCCACAGTTCGCGCTTGGGCATGCGCCAGCCATCGGAGAACAGCAGCGGCGGCAGGAACAGGAAGAGAAACAGTTCAGGGTCCAGCGCCACATGCAAACCCAGGGTCGGCCACGCCAGCAAGGCACCGGCGGCGATCTGCACCAGCGGCAACGGCAGCGGGATCATTCGCCCCACCAGCTTGGAGACACTGACCAGCATCAGCAGGATGAGGACGGTATAGGCTGACTGCATACGGCGTGTTTCCTGTTCGATTCGAAAGCATTCCCTGGCACGCTGGACAGCCGAGTGCCATTGGACACATATAGTAACGACCTCGACCACCGAGCGACCGCTGAACATAAGTCGCAGGTCGGCGGAGAATGTGTAACACCATGCTACACAAGACTTTTATCCTGCTGCATCGGTTTTACCCTCCCATACCGTGATTACAAGGAAGAGCGTCCGATGGCCCCAGACCTGAACAACGATAGCCCCGATCGCGCCCTGCTCGTCATCGACGTGCAGAACGACTTCATTCCCGGCGGTGCCCTGCCGGTGACCGGCGGCGACCAGATCGTGCCGCTGATCAACCGCATCGCCGGCGGTTTTCGCAATGTGGTCCAGGCCCAGGACTGGCACCCCGCCGGTCACGCCTCGTTTGCCTCAAGCCATCCCGGCCGCAAGCCGTTCGAGGTCATCGAATTGCCGTACGGGCCGCAGGTGCTGTGGCCCGATCACTGCCTCCAGGGCAGCGAGGGCGCGCTGTTCCACCCGTTGCTGAACATCCCCCATACCCAGTTGATCGTGCGCAAGGGCGGCAATCCGGCGGTGGATAGCTACTCGGCATTCACCGAGGCCGACCAGAAGACCACCACGGGCCTCGCCGGCTACTTGCAGGAAAAGGGTATTTCCACCGTCTACGTGGTCGGCCTGGCGCTGGATTTCTGCGTCGCCTGGACGGCACTGCATGCCCGGGGCAAGGGTTTCGTCACTTATGTGGTGCTGGACGCCTGCCGGGCCATCGACAGCGACGGCTCGCTGGAGCGGGCAATGGCGGAGATGCAGGAAGCCGGGGTGATTTTCATCGAGTCCCGGCAGTTACTCGTCGCACCCTGATACACGCATGTCCGATGCCGGCGCCACAGCCGTGGCGCCGTGCCCGTTGTTGCCGCATAATCCAGCCCACCCAAAATTCCGAGGAGTCGCGGGGTTGCTGCGGGAACGCCCGACAACCCTTAATGTTCAATGGCTTACACTCTTTACGGCATCAAAGCCTGTGACACGATGAAAAAGGCACGTAGCTGGCTCGAAGAACAAGCCATCGACTACGCCTTCCACGATTACAAAACCCAGGGCATCGACCGGGACAGCCTCAACCGCTGGTGCGACGAGCACGGCTGGAACGTGATCCTGAACCGCGCCGGCACCACCTTCCGCAAGCTCGATGACGCCCAGAAGGCCGACATCGACCAGGCCAAGGCCGTCGAACTGATGCTCGCCCAACCGTCGATGATCAAGCGCCCGGTACTCGACCTGGGCGACAAGACCCTGGTGGGCTTCAAACCGGACCTGTACGCGGCCGCGCTGAAGTGAGCCGCACGCTTTTCATCAATTTCAGTACGAGGTAACTGCATGTCCACTTCCCTGTTCAGCCTGGCCTTCGGTGTCGGCACCCAGAACCGCCAAGGCGCTTGGCTGGAAGTCTTCTACGCCCAGCCACTGCTCAACCCGGCCGCCGAACTGGTCGCCGCCGTCGCCCCATTGCTGGGTTATGAAGGCGGCAACCAGGCCATCACCTTCACCACGTCCCAGGCCGCGCAACTGGCCGAAGCGATCAAGGCCGTCGACCCGGTGCAATCCGCACTGCTGACCCGCCTTGCTGAAAGCAGCAAGCCGCTGGTCGCCACGCTGCTGGCAGAAGACGCCACCCTGAGCTCGACGCCCGAGGCGTACCTCAAGCTGCACCTGCTCTCCCACCGCCTGGTCAAGCCGCACGGCCTGAGCCTGGCCGGCATCTTCCCGCTGCTGCCGAACGTCGCCTGGACCAGCCAGGGCGCCATCGACCTGGCCGAACTGGCCGAGCAGCAACTGGAAGCGCGCCTGAAAGGCGAGCTGCTGGAAGTATTCTCGGTAGACAAATTCCCGAAGATGACCGACTACGTCGTGCCGACCGGCGTGCGTATCGCCGACAGCGCCCGTGTCCGCCTGGGCGCCTACATCGGCGAAGGCACCACGATCATGCACGAAGGCTTCGTCAACTTTAACGCCGGCACCGAAGGCCCGGGCATGATTGAAGGCCGCGTTTCCGCGGGCGTCTTCGTCGGCAAGGGCTCGGACCTGGGCGGCGGTTGCTCGACCATGGGCACCCTGTCCGGTGGCGGCAACATCATCATCAAAGTGGGCGAAGGCTGCCTGATCGGCGCCAACGCCGGTATCGGCATCCCGCTGGGCGACCGCAACACCGTTGAAGCCGGCCTGTACATCACCGCTGGCACCAAGGTGCAACTGCTCGACGAGCAGAACCAACTGGTCAAAGTGGTCAAGGCCCGCGACCTGGCCGGCCAGACCGACCTGCTGTTCCGCCGCAACTCGGTTTCCGGCGCTGTCGAGTGCAAGACGCACAAGTCGGCCATCGAGCTGAACGAAGCGCTGCACGCCCACAACTAAGTGGTACGATCGGGTCTGGCCTTTCGCCAGACCCGATATTCAGGCCCTACGATCATGTTCCAACCCTCTCCCTGGCGCGCGGATTTTCCCGCCATCGCCGCCCTGCAACGCCAGCACCAGACCTATCTGGACAGCGCGGCAACCACCCAGAAACCCCAAGCCCTGCTTGATGCGCTGAGCCATTACTACGCCCATGGCGCAGCCAATGTGCACCGTGCCCAGCACCTGCCGGGCGCCCTGGCGACCCAGGCCTTCGAGGCCAGCCGGGAAAAAGTCGCGCTCTGGCTCAATGCCAGTGCCAGCGGGCAAATCGTCTTCACCCACGGCGCCACCTCGGCGCTGAATCTGCTGGCCTACGCCCTCGAACACCGTTTCGAGGCCGGTGAGGAAATCGCGGTCAGCGCCCTCGAACACCACGCCAACCTGTTGCCGTGGCAGCAACTGGCCAAGCGCCGCGGCCTGAAGCTGGTGGTCCTGCCGCTGGACGGGCGCGGCCAGATCGACCTCGACGCCGCCCTGCAACTCATCGGCCCGCGCACTCGCTTGCTGGCGGTCAGCCAGCTCTCCAATGTCCTTGGCACCTGGCAGCCGTTGCAGCCGTTGCTCGACCATGCCCGCGCCCAAGGCGCGCTGACTGTGGTCGACGGTGCACAAGGCGTGGTCCACGGCCGGCACGACGTTGCCCGGCTGGGTTGTGATTTCTACGTCTTTTCCAGCCACAAGCTCTACGGCCCGGATGGCCTCGGCGTGCTCTACGGGCGCCACGAGGCATTGGCGCTGCTGCGCCACTGGCAGTTCGGCGGCGAAATGGTGCAACTGGCCGGATACGAAGAGTCGAGCTTCCGCCCCGCCCCACTTGGCTTCGAAGCCGGTACGCCGCCGATCGCCAGCGTGATCGGCCTCGGCGCGACCCTGGACTACCTGGCCAGCCTCGACCAGAACGCCGTCACCGAACATGAAGCCGCGCTGCACCGCCATCTGCTGCGCGGCCTGCAGGACCGCGAAGGCGTTCGCCTGCTCGGCGCTCCGCAGGCGGCCCTGGCCAGCTTCGTGGTGGATGGCGTGCACAACGCCGATGTATCGCACCTGCTGACCGAGCAGGGTGTCGCCGTGCGCGCCGGCCATCACTGCGCCATGCCGTTGGTCAACCGCCTCGGGCTCGACGGCGCGATCCGCGTGTCGCTGGCGCTGTACAACGATTCGGACGACCTGCTGCACTTCTTCAACGCGCTGGACCAGGCCCTGGAGTTGCTGCGATGAGCCTCGCCCCCGGTGCACAAGAGGCACTCGACAGCTTCAACGCCGCGGCGGGCTGGGAACAGCGCGCCCGCCTGCTGATGCAGTGGGGCGAACGGCTGACGCCGCTGAGTGATGAGGAAAAGTCCGACGCCAATCGCGTCCATGGCTGTGAAAGCCAGGTGTGGCTGGTGGCCCATGAAGCAGACGGCCGCTGGCGTTTCGCCGCGGGCAGCGATGCGCGCTTGATTCGCGGCTTGCTGGCGTTGTTGCTGGTGCGGGTCGAGGGTTTGTCCAGCGCCGAACTGCGCGCGCTGGACCTGCCCGACTGGTTCAATCAGCTCGGCCTCGGCCGGCAGCTCTCGCCTTCGCGCAGCAACGGTCTGAACGCCGTGCTGCAACGCATGGCTCAGCTCGCTTCGGGCGGCTGAGCCTTTTTGCGCTCGGCCGGGCGGCGCGCGCCGCCCACCAGTTTCTCCACCGCCTTGCTCGCGGCCACCATGCCGAAGGTGGCCGTGACCATCATCACCGCGCCTAAACCGCCGGCGCAGTCCAGCTTGACGCTCTCACCGGCAAAACTCTTCTGCAGGCAGATGCCGCCTTCCACGTCCGGGTAACGCAACTGCTCGGTGGAAAACACGCAGGGCACGCCGTAGTTGCGGCTGACATTGCGCGAGAAGTTCCAGTCGCGGCGCAGCGTCGAGCGCACCCGCGACGCCAGCGGGTCGTTGACCGTGCGGTTGAGGTCGGCGACCTGGATCTTGGTCGGATCGAGCTGCCCGCCGGCGCCGCCGGTGCTGATAACGGTGATCTTGCGGCGTTTGCACCAGGCGATCAGCGCCGCCTTGGCCATCACACTGTCGATGCAGTCGATCACGCAATCGATCTCCTCGGTGATGTACTCGGCCATGGTGTCGCGGGTGACGAAATCCGCCACCGCATGCACCGTGCAATCCGGGTTGATGGCGCGCAGGCGCTCGGCGGTGACCTCGACCTTGGGCTTGCCGACATTGCCGTCCAGCGCGTGCAACTGGCGGTTGGTGTTGCTCACGCAGACGTCATCGAGGTCGAACAGCGAGATCTCGCCCACGCCGCTGCGGGCCATGGCTTCCGCCGCCCAGGAGCCGACGCCGCCAATACCGACCACCGCGACATGCGCGGCGCGCAGGCGTTGCAGGCCCTTCTGGCCGTAAAGCCGGGCAACACCGGCGAACCGTGGATCATCTGTAGTCATGGGCCCAACCCTGAAAAACCGGCGCGCATTATAGGCCCCTCGGGGAACAATGACAGCCCGCCCGGCACATCATCGGACGGTCCGCACATTGGTAATGATGGCACCAATGCTGCTAAGGTCCCGGCAAAATGTCCTACGCTACAAAAAGTCTTGGACGACAAACCACGGGATTCAGAACTTCATCCTCTGAAGGAAATCCAACGGCTGCCTGGTCATCGTTGCTGCAGTAAATGACTGAGCGTCGCCCTGGATCCGCGCACCTCGCGCTGGCCCGTTCCACCCTCCGGAACCCGAACTATCTATGTCATCGCGTAAATTTGGTCTCAACCTGGTGATTGTCATGGCGATCGCCGCGCTTTTCACCGGGTTCTGGGCGTTGATCAACCGCCCGGTTTCCGCTCCCGACTGGCCGGAGCAGATCTCCGGTTTCTCCTATTCACCGTTCCGGCTCGGACAAAGCCCACAGAAAGGTCAGTACCCGACCGAAGCCGAGCTGCGCGAAGACCTCGAGCAACTCAGCAAGCTGACCGACAGCATCCGTATCTACACCGTAGAGGGCACCCAGGCGGAAATCCCGCGTCTGGCCGAGGAGTTCGGCCTGCGGGTGACCCTCGGCGTGTGGATCAGCCCGGATCAGGAGCGCAACGAGCGGGAAATCCAGAAAGCCATCGAACTGGCCAACACCTCGCGCAGCGTCGTGAGGGTCATGGTGGGCAACGAGGCGTTGTTCCGCGAAGAGATCACCCCCGAGGCGCTGATCCAGTACCTCGACCGGGTGCGCGCGGCAGTCAAAGTGCCGGTGACCACCAGTGAGCAGTGGCACATCTGGAAGGAACACCCGGAGCTGGCCAAGCACGTCGACCTGGTGGCCGCTCACATCCTGCCGTACTGGGAATTCATCCCGATGAAAGACGCCGGCCAGTTCGTGCTCGACCGCGCCCGCGACCTCAAGCACCTGTTCCCGCGCAAACCGCTGCTGCTGTCGGAAGTCGGCTGGCCGAGCAACGGCCGCATGCGCGGTGGCGCCGACGCCACCCAGGCGGACCAGGCCATCTACCTGCGCACCCTGGTCAACAAGCTGAACCGCCAGGGCTACAACTACTTCGTCATCGAAGCCTACGACCAGCCGTGGAAAGTCAGCGACGAAGGCTCGGTCGGCGCTTACTGGGGCGTGTTCAACGCCGCCCGCCAACAGAAATTCAACTTCACCGGCCCGGTCGTGGCGATCCCGCAATGGCGGGTGCTGGCGGTGGGCTCGGTGGTGCTGGCCTTGCTGTCGCTGACCCTGCTGCTGATCGACGGTTCGGCCCTGCGCCAGCGCGGGCGCACCTTCCTGACCTTCACCGCGTTCCTCTGCGGTTCGGTGCTGGTATGGATCGGCTATGACTACAGCCAGCAATACAGCACCTGGTTCAGCCTGACCGTTGGCATCCTGCTCGCCCTCGGTGCGCTCGGGGTGTTCATCGTGCTGCTGACCGAGGCCCACGAACTGGCCGAAACCGTCTGGAACAAACGGCGCCGGGAATTCCTGCCGGTGCACTCGGACGAAGCCTACCGGCCCAAAGTCTCGGTGCATGTGCCGTGCTACAACGAGCCGCCGGAGATGGTCAAACAGACCCTCGATGCCCTGGCAGCGCTGGATTATCCGGACTACGAAGTCCTGATCATCGACAACAACACCAAGGACCCGGCGGTCTGGGAGCCGATCAAGGCCCACTGCGAACTGCTGGGCGAGCGCTTCAAGTTCTTCCACGTCTCGCCCCTGGCCGGTTTCAAGGGCGGCGCGCTGAACTACCTGATCCCGCATACCGCCAAGGATGCCGAAGTGATCGCGGTCATCGACTCGGACTACTGCGTCGACCGCAACTGGCTCAAGCACATGGTGCCGCACTTCGCCGACCCGAAAATCGCCGTGGTGCAGTCGCCGCAGGACTACCGCGACCAGAACGAAAGCACCTTCAAGAAGCTCTGCTACTCCGAATACAAAGGCTTCTTCCATATCGGCATGGTCACCCGCAACGACCGCGACGCGATCATCCAGCACGGCACCATGACCATGACCCGGCGCTCGGTCCTGGAAGAACTGGGCTGGGCCGACTGGTGTATCTGCGAAGACGCCGAGCTGGGCCTGCGGGTGTTCGAAAAAGGCTATTCCGCCGCCTATTCCCACAACAGCTACGGCAAGGGGCTGATGCCGGACACCTTCATCGACTTCAAGAAGCAGCGATTCCGCTGGGCCTATGGCGCGATCCAGATCATCAAGCGCCACACCGCCAGCCTGCTGCGCGGCAAGGACACCGAGCTGACCCGTGGCCAGCGCTACCACTTCCTCGCGGGCTGGCTGCCGTGGGTCGCTGATGGCATGAACATCTTCTTCACTGTCGGTGCACTGCTCTGGTCGGCGGCGATGATCATCGTGCCGCAGCGGGTCGATCCGCCGCTGCTGATCTTCGCGATCCCGCCGCTGGCGCTGTTCTTCTTCAAGGTGGGCAAGATCGTGTTCCTGTATCGCCGCGCGGTCGGGGTCAACATGAAAGACGCCTTCGCCGCCGCGCTCGCGGGTCTGGCGCTGTCTCACACCATCGCCAAAGCGGTGCTGTACGGCTTCTTCACCACCAGCATTCCGTTCTTCCGCACACCGAAAAACGCCGACAGCCACGGCGTGCTGGTGGCGCTGTCGGAAGCGCGGGAAGAACTGTTCATCATGCTGCTGTTGTGGGGCGCGGCAGCCGGGATCTATCTGGTCCAGGGCCTGCCGAGCAATGACATGCGCTTCTGGGTGGCCATGCTGCTGGTGCAGTCGCTGCCGTATGTGGCGGCGCTGATCATGGCGCTGCTGTCGTCGCTGCCCAAACCGGTCGAAGCGGTAGAGCCGGCACAGGCATAACAAAAGCGGTGGGAGCGAGCCTGCTCGCGCCCACAATGACGACGTCCTGCCTCATCAAAAGGGCCCTTTTGGGCTCTTTTGCTATAAGATAACGCCCCAAAATCGTACCCCCCTGCCTTGCTCCCGGAGTCCCCCATGACGGCCCGCGCCGAACTCTCGCCCACCCTCGAACTGGCCTGCGACCTGATTCGCCGTCCCTCGGTGACCCCGCTCGACTTCGACTGCCAGAAACAGATGATGCAGCGCCTGGGCGACGCGGGTTTCATGCTGGAACCGATGCCCTTCGAGGACGTGGACAATTTCTGGGCCACCCATGGCACCCAGGACGGTCCCGTGCTGTGCTTCGCCGGTCACACCGACGTGGTGCCCACCGGCCCGGTGCAGGCCTGGCAGAACGACCCGTTCGACGCGCTGATCGACGCCGACGGCATGCTCTGCGGCCGCGGCGCCGCTGACATGAAAGGCAGCCTGGCGTCCATGATCGTCGCCACCGAGCGCTTCGTCGCCGACTACCCGAACCACCGCGGCAAAATCGCCTACCTGATCACCAGTGACGAAGAAGGCCCGGCCCACCACGGCACCAAGGCGGTGGTAGAGCGTCTGCGCGAACGCGGCGAGCGTCTGGACTGGTGCATCGTCGGCGAACCGTCGAGCACTACACTGGTGGGCGATGTGGTCAAGAACGGTCGCCGTGGCTCCCTCGGTGCCAAGCTCACCGTTCGCGGCAAGCAAGGCCACGTGGCCTATCCGCACCTGGCGAAGAACCCGATCCACCTGGCCGCTCCGGCCCTGGCCGAACTGGCCGCCGAGCACTGGGACGAAGGCAACGCGTTCTTCCCGCCGACCAGCTTCCAGATTTCCAACCTGAACTCCGGCACCGGCGCCACCAACGTGGTTCCGGGCGACCTGACCGCGCTGTTCAACTTCCGCTTCTCCACCGAGTCCACCGTCGAAGGCCTGCAACAGCGCGTCGCGGCGATCCTCGACAAGCATCAACTGGAGTGGGACATCGATTGGGCGCTGTCCGGCCTGCCATTCCTGACCGAGCCGGGTGACCTGCTCGACGCCGTGTCGGCCAGCATCAAGGCGGTCACCGGCCGCGAGACCCACGCCTCCACCAGCGGCGGCACCTCCGATGGCCGTTTCATCGCCACCCTCGGCACCCAGGTGGTCGAGCTGGGCCCGGTCAACGCCACCATCCACCAGGTCAACGAGCGCGTTCTCGCCAGCGACCTCGATGTGCTGACCGAAATCTACTACCAGACCCTGATCCGGTTGCTCGCCTGATGCTCACCTGCCCCCTCTGCACCGCGCCCCTGAGCGCCCTCGACAACGGTGTCGGCTGCCCGGCCGGCCACCGTTTCGACCGGGCCCGCCAGGGCTACCTGAACCTGTTGCCGGTGCAGCACAAGAACAGCCGTGATCCCGGCGACAACCAGGCCATGGTCGAAGCCCGCCGCGACTTCCTCAACGCCGGCCACTACGCGCCGGTCGCCCGGCGCCTGGCCGAACTGGCCGCCGAACGCGCCCCCGGGCGCTGGCTGGACATCGGCTGTGGCGAGGGCTACTACACGGCGCAGATCGCCGAGGCGTTGCCCGAGGCGGACGGTTATGCCCTGGACATCTCCCGCGAGGCGGTCAAGCGCGCCTGCAAACGCAGCCCCGCGCTGACCTGGCTGGTGGCGAGCATGGCCCGCGTGCCGCTGGCCGACGCCAGTTGCCAGTTCATCGCCAGCGTCTTCAGCCCGCTGGACTGGCAGGAGGCCCGCCGCCTGCTCAGCCCTGGCGGCGGCCTGATGCGGGTCGGACCGACCCGCGGCCACCTGATGGAACTGCGCCAGAAGCTCTACGATGAAGTGCGCGACTACGCCGACGACAAGCACCTGGCCCTGGTGCCGGCGGACATGGTCCACGCCCACGGTGAAACCCTGGAGTTTCGCCTGAGCCTGAGCCTCCCCGCCGACCGCGCCAACCTGCTGGCCATGACCCCGCACGGCTGGCGCGCCAGCGCCGAACGCCGCACTGCGGTGATCGAGCAGGCCGAGCCGCTGGAAGTCACCGTTTCAATGCGCTACGACTATTTTGTGCTGCAAGACTGAGCCCTCCCGGAGATCCCCATGCGCCAACCCGATATCGAGATTTACCTGAAGGACGCCGACGTCGATCACAAGCAGATCGCCGCCTGGCTGGAGGCCGCGCTGGGTCCGTGCAGCGAATGGAAGCAGAAAGGCCAGACCTTCAAGTGCACCGCCGGTGACATTCCTGTTACCTGGCTGCCCAAGGCCGTAGGAAAATGGAACAGTCTTTACCTGGAAAGTGACAAGACCCCGTGGGAAGACGACATCGCCTGCGCCCGCGCCGCCTTTGCTGCGCTGAACGTCGAAGTACGTTGCGCACCGGGCACCTGGGTCGAGGAAGAAGGTGAAGACGACGCCGATCGCTGGATCCGGATCAGTGCCGATGGTGAAGAAGAGATTACCTGGAGAACCCACTGAGGGATCACTCGCAAGCTACAAGCTGCAAGAGGCACGGTCCACTTGCAGCTTATGGCTTGACGCCATTGCCGGCCTTCAGAGGCCTACGACGTCTTCCGCCTGAAGCCCTTTCTGGCCTTGGGTCAGGTTGTACTCAACCTGTTGCCCTTCGAGCAGGGTGCGGTGACCCTCGCCACGAATCGCGCGGTAGTGAACGAAGACGTCCGCCCCGCCCTCACGCTGAATAAAGCCATAGCCTTTGGCGTCGTTGAACCATTTCACACTTCCAGTCTCACGAGACGACATCTGTAACACTCCGGATTTTTATTTTGGACTCGCCTTGTCGGCCAGGATTTTTACGGCCTGGACTACGCCGCTTGCTGATTAATCTTGCAAGCGGCGGACCGAGTATAAGACAGACATGAAATATTTTTTATGACCTGACCGCTTTTTGCTGAACTTGCGCGGATACGGCACACTTGCCCGTCAAGCTGCACTTGCGTCCCATTTTTCAGAGCAGACACCGTATGACCCGTTCTCCCCTGCGCCGCCTGATTTTCGGTGCCTTGCGCCGACTGTTGTACCTATGGGTTCGCTCCGAGACCATCAATCAGTCCTCCTTCACGCTCAACCTGGACCGCAGCCGTCCGGTGTTCTACGCCCTGCAGTCGCCCTCGCTGACCGACCTCGCGGTCATTGACCGTGAATGCACCAAAGCAGGGCTACCACGCCCGGTCCTGCCCGTTGCCGTTGGCGACCTGATGGAGCCGGCCGCCTTCTTCTACCTGACCCCGGAACCGGACTGGCTCGGCCGCCAATACAAGCGTGGCGCGCCGCCAACCCTCGGCCGTCTGGTCAGCGCGGTGAACCAGCAGCCGGAACAGGATGCGCAGATCATTCCGGTCAGCGTGTTCTGGGGCCAGTCACCGGCCAGCGAGTCGAGCCCGTGGAAACTGCTGTTCGCCGATAGCTGGGCGGTCACCGGGCGCCTGCGCCGGTTACTGACCATCCTGATCCTCGGTCGCAAGACCCGCGTGCAGTTTTCCGCGCCGATCCACCTGCGCGAGCTGGTCGATCACAACAAGGGCCACGAACGCACCGTACGCATGGCCCAGCGCCTGCTGCGGGTGCACTTCCGCAATCTGAAGAGTGCGGTCATCGGCCCCGACATCTCGCACCGGCGCAATCTGGTCAAGGGCCTGATCCACGACCCGCTGGTGCGCCAGGCCATCGCCGATGAGGCCGAGCGGGAGAAAATCCCGGTGGCCAAGGCCGAAGCCATCGCCCTGCGCTACGGCAACGAAATCGCCTCGGACTACACCTACACCGCCATCCGCTTCCTCGAAGTGGTGCTGAGCTGGTTCTGGAACAAGATCTACGACGGCATCAAGGTCAATCATATCGAGCAGGTCCAGGGCATCGCCCCGGGTCACGAAGTGATCTATGTGCCGTGCCACCGCAGCCATATCGACTACCTGCTGCTGTCCTACCTGCTGTTCCGCAATGGCCTGACCCCGCCGCACATCGCCGCCGGGATCAACCTCAACATGCCGGTGATCGGCGGCCTGCTGCGGCGCGGCGGCGCCTTCTTCATGCGCCGTACCTTCAAGGGCAACCCGCTGTACACCGCAGTGTTCAACGAATACCTGCACACCCTGTTCACCAAGGGTTTCCCGGTGGAGTACTTCGTCGAGGGCGGACGCTCCCGCACCGGGCGCATGCTGCAACCGAAGACCGGCATGCTGGCGATCACCCTGCGCAGCTTCCTGCGCTCCTCGCGCACGCCGATCGTCTTCGTCCCGGTGTACATCGGCTACGAACGGGTGCTGGAAGGCCGCACTTACCTGGGCGAGCTGCGCGGGGCGAGCAAGAAGAAGGAATCGATCTTCGACATCTTCAAGGTGCTCGGCGCGCTGAAGCAGCGCTTCGGCCAGGTCTCGGTGAACTTCGGCGAACCGATCCGCCTCGGCAACTTCCTCGACCAGCAGCAACCCGGCTGGCGCGAACAGCAACTCGGGCCGCAGTTCCGTCCGGCATGGCTGAACGAAACCACCTCACGCCTGGGTGAGAAAGTCGCCCAGCACCTGAACGAAGCGGCGGCGGTCAACCCGGTCAACCTGGTGGCGGTGGCGCTGCTGTCCACCAGCCGCCTGGCCCTGGACGAACGCGCCCTGACCCGTATTCTCGACCTGTACCTGGCGCTGCTGCGCCAGGTGCCCTACTCGCCGCACACCACCCTGCCGGAAGGCGACGGCCTGGCGCTGATCAGCCACGTGCGGGGCATGGACCTGCTGGCAGAACAGCGTGATGCCCTGGGCCGGATCCTGTATCTGGACGAGCAGAACGCGGTGCTGATGACCTATTACCGCAACAACGTCCTGCACATCTTCGCCCTGCCGGCGCTGCTGGCGAGCTTCTTCCAGAGCAGCTCGCGGATGAGCCGCGAGCTGATCCTGCAATACGCCCGCGCGCTGTACCCGTACCTGCAATCGGAGCTGTTCCTGCGCTGGGAGCTGGAGGAGCTGGACGGGGTGATCGACCAGTGGCTGCAAGCCTTCGTCGAACAGGGCCTGCTGCGCTACGAGAACGGCGTCTACCTGCGCCCGGCGCCGAGTTCGCGGCAGTTCGTGCTGCTGACCCTGCTGGCGCGGGCGATTACCCAGACCCTGCAGCGCTTCTACATGGCCACCTCGTTGCTGCTCAACAGCGGCCAGCACAGCCTCAGTGCCGAAGAGCTGGAAGACCTCTGCGTGGTCATGGCCCAGCGCCTGTCGATCCTGCACGGGCTCAATGCCCCGGAGTTCTTCGACAAGAGCCTGTTCCGCCACTTCATCCAGACCCTCGTGGAACAAGGCGTACTGCGCCCGGACGACGCCGGCAAGCTGGGCTTCCACGACAAGCTCGGCGAACTGGCCGAAGGCGCGGCCAAGCGCGTGCTGTCGGCGGAAGTGCGCCTGTCGATCCGCCAGGTCGCCCTGCACCGCGAAGAACACGCCGGTCCCGAGCAGCCTTGAACCACGGGTAATCGACGAAAACTCCGACAGCACCGCGGGAAGTCGATTACCAAAAAATCCGCTAAAGTCCTCGATGCCGGTCACAAGCCGGCATCAAGGACAGGAGACTCCATGAAAAAACTCTTCACGCTGTGCTGCGCCTCGCTGCTGGCAGCCTGCTCAAGCCACACCCCCGACTCGAAAGCCACGCTGGACGGCGAGGTTTTCTACCTGCAACGCATCGCCCTGCCGCCCGCCGCCACACTCGATGTCAGCCTGATTGACGTCTCGCTGGCCGACGCACCCGCGGTGACCCTGGCCCGCCAGAGCGGCAAGGTTTCCGGCCAGGTGCCGCTGCCTTTCCACCTGCAATACAACACCGCCCAGGTCAAACGCGGCCACCGCTACGCGGTGAGTGCGCGGATCGAGCTGGACGGCAAGTTGCTGTTCATCAGCACCGAACAGCACAGCGTCAAGCTCGACGGCAACGACCCACAACCGCTGCGGATCAAGGTTGATCAGGTCCGCTGATGTCCCCGCTCAATCGCTCCCCGATGAAGGATGCTGCCATGTTCCGCCCCGCTCTCACCTTTACCGGCCTGTGCGCAGGCCTGCTGCTGTCGGCCAGTGCCATGGCCCTGTCGCTTGGCGACCTGAGCCAGAAAGACGCCGCCGGCGGCCTGAAAGACGCCCTGACTCAAGGCGCGCAGATTGCCGTGAAACAACTGGGTGCGCCCGGTGGTTTCAGCAACAACCAGGACGTACGCATCGAACTGCCGGGTAAACTCGGCAAAGTCGCGAGCAAAATGAAAATGCTCGGCATGGGTGAACAGGTCGAGCAACTCGAAACCAGCATGAACAAGGCCGCCGAAGCGGCTGTTCCGCAAGCGCAGGCGCTGTTGGTGGACGCGGTGAAGAAAATGACCGTGGATGACGCCAAGAACATTCTCAGCGGCGGCAACGACTCGGCGACCCAGTACCTGAGCAAGACCAGCCGGGAACAGATCCGCGCCAAGTTCCTGCCGATCGTCAAGCAGGCGACCGATCAGGTTGGCCTCGCCAAGCAATACAACAGCTTCGCCGGACAGGCCGCGAGCCTTGGCGTGGTGGATGCCAAGAGCGCGAACATCGAAAGCTATGTGACCGAACAGGCGCTCAACGGGCTGTTCGAGATGATCGGCAAGCAGGAAGAGACCATCCGCCAGAACCCGGCGGCAGCGGCGACCAGCCTGGCCAAGAAGGTGTTTGGCGCCCTCTGATCCTGCGCTGCACCGCCCCACAGGGTTTTGGGCCTGCCTGGAGATATCCAGACAGGCCCGACACTCACTCCTCCCGCTTGACCCTGAACCACGCCGCATACAACGCCGGCAGGAACAGCAAGGTCAACGCCGTCGCCACGATCAGCCCGCCCATGATCGCCACCGCCATCGGTCCGAAGAACACGCTCCGTGACAGCGGAATCATCGCCAGCACCGCCGCCAGGGCGGTCAGCACGATCGGCCGGAAGCGGCGCACCGTCGCCTCGATGATCGCCTGCCAGCGGCCCAGCCCCGCCGCGATGTCCTGCTCGATCTGATCCACCAGGATCACCGAGTTACGCATGATCATCCCCGACAAGGCGATGGTCCCGAGCATGGCGACGAAGCCGAACGGCTGGCGGAACACCATCAGGAACAGCACCACACCAATCAGCCCCAGCGGCGCGGTGAGGAACACCATCGCCATGCGCGAGAAGCTGCGCAGTTGCAGCATCAGCAGGGTCAGCACCACCACCACGAACAGCGGCACGCCGGCGTTCACCGAGTTCTGCCCGCGCGCCGAGTCTTCGACCGTGCCGCCGACATCAAGCAAGTAGCCATCCGGCAGTTCGGCCCGCACCGCCTCCAGGGTCGGCAGGATTTGCTTGACCAGGGTCGCCGGCTGATCCTTGCCGTAGATATCGGCGCGGACGGTCACGCTCGGCAGGCGGTTGCGGTGCCAGATGATGCCTTCCTCGAAGCCGTATTCCAGGGTCGCCACTTGCGCGAGGGCCACGCTGCGGCCATTGTCGGTGGGCACCGACAGGCTCGACAGATGAGCCAGCTGGGTACGTTCTTCCTGGGTGCCGCGCAGCAGGATTTCGATCAGTTCATTGTCTTCGCGGTACTGGCTGACGCTGCTACCGGTCAGCGAGCTTTGCAGGAACCTCGACAGGTTCGCCGTGCTGACGCCAAGGGCGCGGGCGCGGTCCTGATCGATATTCAGGTAGACCACTTTGCTCGGCTCTTCCCAGTCCAGGTGGACGTTGGCCACGTGCGGGTTCTCGCGCACCTTGGCCGCCACCTTGCGCGCCAGCGCGCGGACCTGCTCGATATGCTCGCCGGTCACCCGGAACTGCACCGGATAGCCCACGGGCGGACCGTTCTCCAGACGGGTCACCCGCGAACGCAGGTCAGGGAATTGCTCGTTGAGGGTTTCGATCAGCCAGGTGCGCAGCGCTTCGCGGTCTTCGATGGTTTTAGCCAGCACGACGAACTGAGCAAAGCTGGCCGCCGGCAACTGCTGGTCCAGCGGCAGGTAGAAGCGCGGCGAACCGGTGCCGACGTACGCCACATAGTTGTCGATGCCCGGACGCGCCTTGAGCAACGCCTCCACGCGCTTGACCTGCTCGGCGGTGTTGGCCAGCGACGCACCTTCCGCCAGCTTCAGGTCCACCATCAGTTCCAGGCGACCGGAGGCCGGGAAGAACTGCTGCTCGACGAAGCGGAAGCTCATCACACTGCCGACGAACAAGGCGATGGTCAGCACGATCACCGTCTTGCGCCGAGCCACGCACCAGCTCACCACGCGGCGCACGCGCTGGTAGAACGGCGTGCCATAAGGGTCCGTCTCGCCCTCGCCGGTGCCGTGTTTCTCCCGGTGCAATTTCGCCAGGTCCGGCAGCAGACGCTCGCCCAGGTACGGCACGAACACCACCGCCGCCACCCATGACGCCAACAGGGCGATGGTCACCACCTGGAAGATCGAGCGGGTGTATTCGCCGGTGCCGGATTGCGCGGTGGCGATGGGCAGGAAGCCCGCCGCGGTGATCAGGGTGCCGGTGAGCATCGGGAAGGCGGTGCTGGTCCAGGCATAGCTCGCCGCCTTGAAGCGGTCGAAGCCCTGTTCCATCTTGATCGCCATCATTTCCACGGCAATGATCGCGTCGTCCACCAGCAGGCCCAGCGCCAGCACCAGCGCGCCGAGGGAAATCTTGTGCAGGCCGATGCCGAAGTAATACATCGCGGCGAAGGTCATCGCCAGCACCAGCGGAATCGCCAGCGCCACCACCAGGCCGGTGCGCATGCCGAGGGAGAAGAAGCTCACCAGCAACACGATCGCCAGCGCTTCCACCAGCACGCGGACGAACTCGCCGACGCCGGTCTTCACCGCCGCGGGCTGGTCGGAAACCTTGCGCAGTTCCATGCCCGCCGGCAAGTTGTTGGCGATACGGGCGAATTCGACTTCCAGCGCCTTGCCCAGCACCAGAATGTCGCCGCCCGCCTTCATCGAAACGGCCAGGCCGATGGCGTCCTCGCCCATGAAACGCATGCGCGGCGCGGGTGGATCGTTGAAGCCGCGGTGCACCTGGGCAACATCACCGATACGGAACGTGCGCTCGCCCACGCGGATCGGGAACTGCTCGATCTGCTCGACACTGTCGAAACGTCCGGTCACGCGCAATTGCAGGCGCTCGGTCGGGGTTTCGAAGAAGCCCGCAGTGCTCACCGCGTTCTGCTCTTCCAGCGCTTTTTGCACCGCCTCCAGCGGCAGACCGAGGGTGGACAGCTTGGTGTTGGACAGCTCGATCCAGATTTTCTCGTCCTGCAGGCCGAGCAGTTCGACCTTGCCGACGTCCTTCACCCGCTGCAGTTGAATCTGCACCCGGTCGGCGTAGTCCTTGAGCACGCCGTAGTCGAAACCGTTGCCGGTCAGGGCGTAGATATTGCCGAAGGTGGTGCCGAACTCGTCGTTGAAGAACGGCCCCTGGATACCTGGCGGCAGGGTGTGGCGGATGTCCGCGACTTTCTTGCGGATCTGATACCAGAGCTCGGGAATCTGCGCCGAATGCATCGAGTCGCGGGCCATGAAGGTGACCTGCGATTCACCGGGCCGCGAGAACGACACGATCTTTTCGTACTCGCCGGTCTCCATCAGCTTCTTTTCGATGCGCTCGGTGACCTGCCGCGAGACTTCCTCGGCGCTGGCGCCCGGCCACAAGGTGCGGATGACCATGGCCTTGAAGGTGAACGGCGGGTCTTCACTCTGACCCAATTTGGTGTAGGACAACGCCCCGACGATAGCCAGCAGGAGCATCAGGAACAGCACGATCTGCCGGTTGCGCAAGGCCCAGGCGGAGAGGTTGAAACCCATCGGGACTTACTCCTTGGCCGCCAGATTCACCACGCGATTGGACCGGTCCACCGGCCGTACTTCCTGCCCCTCGTGCAGCACATGACCGCCCGCGGCGACCACCCAGTCGGACGCGCTCAGGCCTTCGAGCACCGGCACGCTGTCCTGGCCATAGGCGCCGACCCGTACCGGGGTGCGTTTCAGGGTGTTGTTGGCATCGACACGCCAGACGTAGGTCTGACCGTTCTCCGCGCTCAGCGCCGAGAGCGGCACCGCCAGCGGGATCTGCTCGGCGTGCTGGATGAAGACCCGGGCGCTCTGGCCCAGCTCGGCCGGCACCTTGCCGGTGTTGAAGGCAATGCGCGCGGCGAAGGTGCGCGACCGCGGATCGGCGGCGGGCGACAGCTCACGGATGCGGCCCTCGAAACGCTGGCCGGGTTGCGACCACAGCTCCACCGCCACCGGCTGGCCCACCGCGAAGCGACCGAAGTTCTGCTCCGGCAGGCTGATCAGCACCTCGCGCTCGCCATCGGCGGCCAGGGTGAACACGGTCTGGCCGGCGGCAACCACCTGGCCGACTTCCACCTGACGTTTGGCGACCACGCCATCTTGGGACGCGCGCAGCACCGAATAACCGGCCTGGTTGCCGGCCACGTCGAACTCGGCACGCATCTGCTTGAGACGGGCCAGACCCGAGCGATAGAGGTTTTCCGCGTTGTCGTATTGCGAGTGACTGACCATCTGCCGGTCCAGCAGCGTCTTGTAGCGATCGCGCTCGGCCTGCACCAGGTTCAGATTGGCCTCGGCGGCGGCCATCTGCGCGCGGGTCGCTTCCAGTTGCAGGCGCACGTCCTGCGGGTCCAGCTCGGCCAGCGGCTGGTCAGCCTTGACCCGTTGCCCCTCCTCCACCAGCCGCTTGCTCACCTTGCCGCCGATACGGAACGCCAGCTCCGGCTCGAAGCGCGCGCGCACCTCGCCGGGGTAGCTGTCCACCGCCGCCGATGCCGGCTGCGGCTGCACCACCATGGCGGGACGGATGACGGTGGGCGGGGTGCTTTCCTGCCCGCAAGCGGACAACAACGCGATGAGCAGAGCGGGCAAAGCGACGGGCAAGGCATGGCGCAACATGGGAAATGACCTTTCGCGAGGGGTGCTTCGAATATTTATACTGGCGGGTATATTAAATCAGCGTGTTGAACCGGGGAAGCTGGCTTTTAGCCCTCATTGCAGAGCCGGTGCCGCTAGTCCCGCAACACACCCGCCACCTGTTGCCTGAACCACCGCCGCAGCGGGTCCGCGTGCGTGCGCTCGTGCCAGATCTGCATCACTTCCACCCGCGGAAGGTCCAGCGGCAGCGGGTGGATGCGCAGGTCCGGATCGCGCTCTACGGCTTCCTCGGCCAGTGAACGCAGGCAGGTCAGCAATAAGTCGGTGCCGCGAACCAGCCGTGTGGGCGCGATGAAGCTGGACAGGCCGGCCACCACCCGCCGCTGCAGCCCCCTGGCCTGAAGCGCCCGGTCAACCAGGCCGTCGAGGTCGCCGGTGAGGGTGGTGAGCAGGTGTTCGCAGGCGAGAAAGGCCGGCAGGTCAAGGCCGTCGTTCAGCCGCGGATTGCTCCGCGAAGCCAGCACCACGAAGTCCTCGCCGAGCAGGCGCTGCTGGTGGAAGGTGTCGGGCAAGTCCTTGTAGAAGCCGGCGATCGCCAGGTCGCAGGTGCCCTTTTCCAGTTCCTCGCGGGGCAGCTCACCCCGGGTGTTGTGGGTGATCAGCACGAGGTTCGGCGCCTGCTCGCGCAGCACCGGCAACAGCCGTGGCAACAGCGTCTGCTCCATGTAGTCGGTGCTGTAGAGGTGCAGCCGCTCGGCGCGGGCAAGGAAGTCCTGGCCGTCGCAAAGGTCGTAGAACGCCTCCAGTTCACCGACCAGACGCTGGACGTGCGGCGCCAGCTCGTGAGCGCGCGGTGTGGGGGTCAGCCCGCGCGGTGCGCGAACGAACAGCGGATCGCCGAACTGATGGCGCAGCTTGTTCAGCTTGTGGCTCAGGGCCGGCTGGCTCAGCGCCATGCGCACGGCCGCCACGGAGGCGTTGCGCTCCTGATAGAGCACGTGGAACACCAGCAGCAGGTTCAGGTCTTTTTTGGCGATATTCATTTTTTGGAAGACAGACATAAAAGCTTTCGAATTATCGAATCATAGGGGCGTCTCTAAGATGACGTCCATTGACCGCGATTAACTTCGGGAGCACTTCATGACCATCAGCATCTTCGCCACCATCAGCCCCAAGCCTGAATACCTCGACGCAGTCGAGCAGGCCATGCGCCTGATGGTGCGCCATTCCCGCAGCGAGCCGGGCAACCTGCGCTACGACCTGTTCCTGCGCGATGGCGACTCGCCGACCTTCGAGCTGTTCGAACTGTACCGCGATGACGCCGCTGTCGAAGCCCATCGCCAGAGCCCGCATTACCAGGCTTACCGCAGCGCCACCGCCGACTGGCTGGCCGCGCCTACCCAGGTGCGCCTGGCCCGCCCACTGGACCTCGCCCCCTTCAACTGATCAGGAGCCTGCAATGACCAAGACCACCAAAATAGCGCTGGCGGTAACCGGCGCGCTGCTCGCCGGCACCGCCGCCGCCGCGCCCAAAGGCGAAGTGCTGGTGCTGTTGTCCAGCGAGAACGTGCTGCCGCTCAAAGACGGCAAGCACTACGCGACCGGTTACTACCTCAACGAATTCGGTGTGCCGGCCGACCAACTGATCAAGGCCGGCTACAAACTGGTGCTGGTCACGCCGAAGGGCAATGCGCCGAGCGTCGACAAGCTTTCCGTCGATCCGCAGTACTTCGCCGGTGATGCGGCGGAAATGCAGCGCATCGAGAAGGTGGTGCAAGGCTTGCCGGACATCAACGACACCCTGTCGATCAAGGAAGTGCTGGCGGGCGACCTGGACCGCTATGCCGGCCTGTTCATCCCGGGCGGTCACGCGCCATTGATCGACCTGGCCAACAACCCGGAAGTGGGCGCCCTGCTGCGGCATTTCCATCAGGCCGGCAAGCCGACCGCGGCGATCTGCCATGGCCCGATTGCGCTGCTGTCCGCCCAGGCCGACCCGGCGGGTTATCAGGCGGCGCTGGCACGCGGCGAGAAGCCGGCGGCCAAGGACTGGATCTACCAGGGCTACCGCATGACCATCTTTGCCGACCCGGAAGAGCAGGTCTTCGAAAGCTCGCTCGACGGCGAGCGCATCCTGTTCTACCCGGCCAAGGCAATGGCAGGCGCGGGCGGCAACATGAGTTACGCCACGGCCTGGAGCCCGAACGTGGTGGTGGACCGGGAACTGATCACCGGGCAAAACCCGTTTTCCGATCATGAGGTGGCGAAGGCGTTGGTGAACAAGCTCAACGAAGCCGGCAAACAATGATCTGACGTGGTCGGTCGTCTCACGGCCAGCGCCCCGCCTCAGGGTCAGGGCCTGGCCGGTCGTCACGCGAGGATTGCGCTCGATGGGCCACGCGCATGTACCATGTGCCCCTTCGCAGCCTGTAAACACGAGCCATGCCCAACGATTCCGCAGTGTCCAACGGCCCCGGCCGGCCCAAGGACCTGGCCAAGCGCCAGGCCATCCTCGACGCCGCCAAGGCGCTGTTCCTCACCAATGGCTACGCCAGCACCAGCATGGATGCCGTCGCGACAGCGGCGGGGGTGTCGAAACTCACGGTCTACAGCCACTTCAACGACAAGGAAACGCTGTTCACCGCGGCAATCGTCGCCACCTGCCAGGCGCAATTGCCCGGGTTGATTTTCGAACTGCCCGAAGGCGTGCCGCTGGAACAGGTGCTGGTGAAGATCGGGCGCGGCTTCCAGGTGCTGATCAACAGCGATCACTCGGTCAAGCTGCACCGCCTGATCATTGCGCAGGGGCACCAGGACCCGAAGCTCGGGCAGATTTTCTTCGAGGCGGGGCCGTTGCGCGTGCTGCGCGAGACCGAGGTGCTGCTGCGCCTGGCGGATGAACGCGGGATGCTGCGGATTGCAAATCCGGCTACGGCGGCGGAGCATTTTTTCTGCCTGCTCAAGGGCGGCGCCAATTTCCGTCTGCTGCTGGGCTATGGGCCGCCGCTGGAGCCCGAGGCCGCCGAGGCGCATGTGCAGGAAGTGGTGAAACTGTTTTTGCGGGCTTATCGGGTGTGAAAATCTGAGGGCCTCATCGCCGGCAAGACCGACTCCCACAAGGTAAGGCCCTCGAAAACGCTAAGGCTTCAGCGCCTTCTTCGGGTAGATGTCATAGCGGCTGGATTTACCCTCCAGGCTATGGCTCGGCTTCGGCCCGTCGATGATCGGCGCCTTGCGCGGGCGCTTGACCACCACCCGGTGAGTCGCCAGCGCCAGCGCCGCTTCGAGCAGCGCGGGGGCGTCGAGGTCATCGCCCACCAGCGGGCGGAATACGCGCATTTCCTTTTTCACCAGGGCGCTTTTGTCGCGATGCGGGAACATCGGGTCGAGGTAGATCACCTGCGGCGCCTCGCCCTGCCAGTCACGCATGCGCTCGATGGCGTTGCCGTGCAGCAGGTTCATCCGGGCGACGATCGCGCCCACTTCGGCATCCCCCGCGGCGCGGGCCAGGCCATCTTCCAGCAACGCTGCCACCAGCGGTTGACGCTCGATCAACTGCATCTGGCAGCCGAGGCTAGCGAGCACGAAGGCGTCCTTGCCCAGCCCCGCCGTGGCATCCAGCACCTGCGGCCGCACACCTTGGGCGATACCCACCGCCTTGGCGATCATCTGTCCACTGCCGCCACCATAAACCCGTCGATGCGCCGCCGCGCCCTCGACGAAATCTACCCGCACCGGCCCCGGCGCCTGCGGGCCGAGTTGCTGGATCTGCAACCCGTCAGGCCCGACCTGCACGGCGAACGCGGCGTCGTCATCCTGCAGCGGCAGGCCCAGCCGCGCCGCCCATTGCTCGGCCCGCGCCTGATAGTCGGCGGCCAGTGCCTCGACCCGGATCCCGCCTTCCAACCGCTGCTCCACGCTCACCTTCCTGCTGAAAAAAAGTTAAAGATCGGCGACGACTGCCGATAAAAAAAGTACGCGCTATTTTGCCAGAGCTCTTCGACGACCATGTCAGAGATTGTTCAACTTCCTTCCGGCTACATTTCACCCGTTGGTGACTATGCCCGGCACAACACCCAGACCCTCGGCGGCGTCAGCCACCTGTGGTCGGACTTCTTCGCCCGCGCCCTGGCCGCGCAGCAGGAAGAAGGTGTAGTGCAGGCGCCGCTGCCGGTCGAGGAAGTGAATGTCGAGACCGGCGAACCCATCACCGGCAGCCAGACCCTGGCGCAGATCCACAGCCAGCGCCTGTGCAACGTGCAAGACACCGAAATCACCCCGCCGGAGCCGCTGTTCCTGCCGATCGCCGAGTTCGAGCTGGACCTGCTGGACAAGCCCGCACCACCGTTCAGCGCCGCCGAACTGATCGAACAACAGCGCCAACTGGACACCACCAGCAGTTGGGTGCGCCCGATCGTCATGCACCAAGGCCATCCGCACCCCGAGCCGGGCCCGGCACCGTCGTCGTACCCGCTGCACCTGCCGATCGCCGAACTCGAACGCAACCTGCTGGACCCGGCCCCGGAACCGTTCGACGAAATCACCCTGGCCAAGCAGCAGCACGATCTGGAGTTCGACCTGCAATGGGCGCGTCCGGTGGTGCTGAACAACGTGCGCATCGCCGCCTAACGGCAGATCTGCCAACTGCCCATATCCAGGTGAAAGTGGTTGTGATGGGCCGCGTTGTAGTCCGGCCCCAACACCGTGTTGAAACTCTCGCAGGCACCCTCGTGGACCTGACGCAGAAACTGCGCCTTCGGCCCCTCCCCGTTCCAGTCCTTTTGCAGCTCGATGCGCTGGCCGTCTTTCAGGCGAAAGCCGGCGATATCCAAAGCGTTGGCGCTGGCGTGTTGGCTACGCCGGCCTTCGGCGCGGTTGTAGATATTGCGGCAGGCGTAGCTGCCCAGGTGATCCACCTGCACCACCGGCTGGCCGAAGACCCTTTGCGCCGCTGGTTGCAGGCCGTGGCGCTCGAACAGGGCGAAGGCCACCGCCACCGGGCAGGTAGCGAGAAAGCTGCTGCTCAATCGCACCGACGCGTCCTGGACCCGCACCACATTGCTCAGCGGACTGTTCGCAGTCGCGGGGCTGTCAGCCTGCACGGTGTAGCGCAGGTCGGAGGTGGCCAGCGCCTCGGCGCAGCGCTGGGGATCATCACGCAGTTGCCCGAGTTTCCACGAGGTCAGCAGGTTCGGCGGCGAACGCACGTTCAGCGGCGCCCACGGGTTCCACTCATCCGGCAGGCGCCAGCCCTTTTGCCAGCCGTACAGCGCCGCGGCGGCCAGCACCGCGAGCAGCACCAGCCCGCCGTAGCGCACGGCGGTCAGCGCCGAAACATCTGGTTCAACTGATCGAACGGCAGCGCCTGCTCGGCATAGTCGAAACATCCGTAGCCGCGAATGCGCTTCGCCGCGTCGAAGAACGCACCGTAGGCGGCGCGGGCCAGCGACGAGCCGACACTGATGCGCTTCACGCCCAGCGCCTGCACATCATCGAAGGTCAGGGTCATCCCGCTCAGGCCCATCAGCAGGTTCACCGGCTTCGGCGCTACCGCCTGCACCACCCGGCGAATGTCCTCGGCGCTGCGCAGGCCGGGCGCGTAGAGCACGTCGGCGCCGGCTTCGGCAAAGGCTTGCAGGCGGGCGATGGTGTCGTCCAGATCGTGGCGGCCGTTCAGGAGGTTTTCCGCACGGGCGCAGAGCATGAACGGGAAGTCCAGACTGCGGGCAGCGGCCACGGCGGCCTCGACCCGCTCCACCGCGCGGTGGAAGCTGTAGATCGGCTCGTCTTCGCGGCCGGTCGCGTCTTCGATGGAGCCGCCGACCAGGCCGATACGCGCCGCTTGCAGGATGGTCTCGGCGCAGCCGGAAGGTTCGTCACTGAAACCGTTTTCCAGGTCCGCCGCGACCGGCAAGGCGGTAGCATCGACGATGGACAGGGCGTTGTCGAGGGTCTGTTCGCGGCTGAGGGCACCTTCAGCATCCGGCCGGCCCAGGGAAAACGCCAGTCCCGCGCTGGTGGTGGCCAGGGCCTCGAAGCCCAGGCTGGCGAGCATTTTTGCCGAGCCCGCATCCCAGGGATTGGGAATCACGAAAGCGCCGGGGCGCTCATGCAGGGCTTTGAACGCTTCAGCACGCAGGGTTTGCACATCCATGGTCGGAACTCCCAGGCAGACGACAGGAAATCACAGCAGGCCAAGTTGTTCGACCTGCGGCCCCCGGTCGGGTTCAGGCAAAGCCGGCAGACCGGGCAGTCGCTCCATCAGGCCGCGATGGAAACGTTGCGCCAGCGCTGCGGCCAGGCGGTTGTCAGCGGTATGCAGAAACACGTAGGGGCTGCGCCCTTCTTCGATCCAGGCGGCGACCTTGTCCAGCCATTGCAGGAGGAAGCTTTCGTTGGCCTCCAGTTCAGGATGGCCAATGAAACGCACCTGCGGGTGCTGGCTGAAGGCGGTCGGACGTGGCGGCACCCGCGGCTTCTTCGATTGCGCGTGGAGCACGCTGGGCTCGCGGGAAGTGCAACGGAACAGCGCGCGGGGGTCCAGGCAGATGCGCTCGATCCCGCGGTCCAGCAGCAGGCGATTGAGCAGGCGCTCGTCCTCACCCTTGGCGAAGAAGGCCTTGTTGCGCACTTCCACGGCGATCGGCACGTCGATCTCGTCGATGAAGTGCACCAACTCGCCGAGCCGAGCAGGGCTGAAGGTCGCCGGCAGTTGCAGCCAGTACGGCGCTACCCGCGCGCCCAGCGGCCTGAGCAGTTCGACAAAGGCCCGCGCAGCGTCGAGTTGCCCGTGCAGATCGCCGCTGTGGCTGATGTCGCCGGGAAACTTGGCGGTGAAACGGAAGTGTTCGGGCATGACCTGGGCCCAGCGCTGGATAGTCGCGGGCGCGGGTCGGGCATAAAAGGTGGTGTTGCCTTCGACAGCATTGAAGACCTGGCAGTACAGCGCGAGGAAATCAGTGCTCTTGGCATCGGCGGGATACAGGTAGTCGCGCCAGGCGTTTTCGCTCCAGGACGGACAACCGAGAAAATAAGGCAGGGATGACAGGCTCATCCGCTCAAATGTACAGATCCAGCCCCAGTACTTCCATCTCCCAATCGACGAAACCAGCGGTGGTCATGTAACTGGTCAAAGCATGCTTGGTGCGGCGGTTGCGGGCGCGGGGGAAGATCATGTCCTGCGGGCGGGCCGGCAGGCCGGCACTGCGGTTGGCATTGCCGGTGCTGGCGGGCTGCGCCTGGACTTCGAATTCGCCGGGAAGATCCTCTTCCTCCGACTCTTCCACACGCACCGGCCCTTTGCGCTGGGGGCGCTTGAGCGGATAAGACTGTGAGGAAAAGCCGTCGATACGCATGACGATATACTCAGGGACAATGATGGCAATTTAGCGGCACCAGAGCTCCTGCGCAAATGCCCGACTGATAACTGGACCACATATCACTAAAAAGGTTTACGGCGTTTGGCGATAACCGACCGGAGGCGATCAGGCGCCTTTTGGCGTCGCCACCTTGTCCCGCAGGTACACCGGCTGCGCTTGGTCAGCGGACACGCTTTCGCCACGCTGCCAGGCGAATTGCGCCAGGGTCAGCAGGTCCAGCGCGTGGGGCAGCATGCTCGCATCCTGACCCTCGACCTTGACCGCCAGACGCTCACTGTAACCCCAGCCCGTACCGGCGCCAAACCACTGGCCGCCCGCCCCTTGGGGCAACGCGACCTGCTCGGGCGGCAACACCGCTTCGAGCCCTTGCAAACGCATTTCCCCTGCCTGTTCCTCATAGCAGCCCCAATAGACTTCGTCCATTCGGGCATCGATGGCCGAGGCAACGCGGGTCGCGCCATGCTCGCGCAGCGCGCGCTGGGCCAGCACCGCCAGATTCGACACAGGCAACACCGGACGCTCCAGGGCGAACGCCAGGCCCTGCACCACGCCGATGGCGATGCGCACGCCGGTGAAGGCGCCCGGGCCACGGCCAAAGGCGATGGCATCCACCGCCGACAAGGCGACGCCGGCTTCGGCCAGCAGGGTCTGGATCATCGGCAGCAGCTTTTGCGCATGCAGGCGTGGAATCACCTCGTAGTGGCTCGTGATCTTGCCGTCGTGCAGCAAGGCGACAGAGCAGGCTTCAGTGGCGGTATCCAGGGCCAGCAAGGTGGTCATCGGGGGTTCCAGGCGAGAGAAAAAAGAGCGGCATTATAAACGAACAACGGCCCGCAAGCGGGCCGTTGGCGAAACATCGGGACGGGATCAGCTCAGGGCTGCCAGTACCTTGGCGGTGATGGCTTCTACCGAGCCAACGCCTTCGATGTGGCTGTACTTCGGCTTGCCGTTGCTGGCAGCCAGCTTCTGGTAGAAGTCCACCAGCGGCTTGGTCTGGTCGTGGTACACGGACAGACGGTGACGTACGGTTTCTTCGGTGTCGTCTTTACGCTGAACCAGCGGCTCGCCGGTTTCGTCGTCCTTGCCTTCAACCTTCGGCGGGTTGTAGACGATGTGGTAGACGCGACCGGAACCTTCGTGAACACGGCGGCCGGCGATGCGCTGAACGATCTCTTCGTCTTCGACGGCGATCTCGATCACGGCATCCAGCTCGACGCCAGCAGTCACCAGGGCTTCAGCCTGAGGAATGGTGCGCGGGAAGCCGTCGAACAGGAAACCGTTCACGCAGTCAGGCTGGGCGATACGGTCCTTGACCAGGTTGATGATCAGTTCGTCGGATACCAGCTTGCCAGCGTCCATGATCGCCTTGGCTTCCAGACCCAGCGGGGTGCCGGCCTTGACCGCGGCACGCAGCATGTCGCCGGTGGAAATCTGCGGAATACCGAACTTTTCGGTGATGAACTTTGCCTGAGTACCTTTACCGGCTCCGGGAGCTCCCAGCAGAATTACGCGCATCTCGTGCTCCTCATTTTTTATAAGCAAATCAATGGATTCGCGTGATTGGCGAATCGCAGGAAATCGGGCGATGACCGCAAATCGGTCAAAAGGCTGTCCAAGATACACAGCGCACCCGGACCATACAAGCGGTCGAAAGTCGGAAAAACCTGCGACAAGAAGCCTCGGTCTACACGGGTTGCGCCCGTCGCAACCGACGCTTCTTACACCTTATTCCTACCTACTGAAGGGCGCCATCCGACACCCTTCAATAGCTCGCCTGACACTCAACCGGTGTTGCGCAAACCGGCCGCGATGCCCGCCACTGTCACCAGCAGGGCCTGCTCCAACGGGCTGTCCAGAGCGGCTTCGCGCTCCCGCGAGCGCGCCAGCAGTTCGGCCTGGAGCAGGTGCAGCGGATCGAGGTAGGTATTGCGCAGACGGATGAACTCCAGGGTCGCCGGGCTGTGCGCCAGTAGCACCGGCTGGCCGGTCAGCCCCAGTACTACCTGGCACGCCTGCGACAATAGGTCGCGCAAATGTGCACCTAAAGGTCGCAGTTCCGGTTGCACCAGACGTTCGTCGTAGGAGCGGGCGATATCGGCGTCGGCCTTGGCCAGGACCATCTCCAGCATATCGATGCGCGTGCGGAAGAATGGCCACTCCTCGCGCATCTGCTGCAACAACGGCCCTTGGCCACGCGCCAGGGCATTGTTCAGCGCCGCTTCCCAGCCAAGCCAGGCGGGGAGCATCAGGCGGGTCTGGGTCCAGCCGAAGATCCACGGAATCGCCCGCAGGCTTTCGATTCCCCCGGCACGGCGCTTGGCCGGGCGACTGCCCAGCGGCAGGCGACCGAGTTCCTGCTCCGGGGTGGACTGGCGGAAGTACTCGACGAAATCGGGGTTTTCTCGCACGACGCCGCGGTAAGTCTTGACCCCATCGGCGGCCAGTTGGTCCATCACCTCGCGCCACGCCGGCAGCGGCGGCGGCGGTGGCAGCAAGGTGGCTTCAAGCACTGCGGCCAGATAGAGGTTGAGGTTCTGTTCAGCGATGTCCGGCAGGCCGAACTTGAAGCGGATCATCTCGCCTTGCTCGGTGGTGCGGAAACGCCCGGCCACCGACCCCGGCGGCTGCGACAGGATCGCCGCATGCGCCGGACCGCCGCCACGGCCAACGGTGCCACCACGGCCGTGGAACAACAGCAATTCCACTTCCTGCTCGCGGCAGATTCGCACCAGGGTTTCCTGGGCCCGGTACTGCGCCCAGGCCGCCGCCGTGGTGCCGGCATCCTTGGCCGAATCGGAGTAGCCGATCATCACTTCCTGCGGACCATGCAATCCGGCGCGGTAGCCAGGCAGACCGAGCAGGCACTCCATCACCGGACCGGCGTTGTCCAGGTCGGCGAGGGTTTCAAACAGCGGCACCACGCGCATCGGCCGTAGCAGGCCGGCCTCCTTGAGCAACAACTGCACCGCCAACACATCGGAGGCGGCGCCGGCCATGGAGATGACGTAGGAACCCAGCGAAGCCGCCGGCGCGTTGGCAATCTCGCGGCAGGTGGCGAGCACCTCGGCGGTGTCCGCCTGCGGCTTGAAGTGCGCCGGCAGCAACGGCCGGCGACTGCTCAGTTCGCGCTGGAGGAAGTCAATGCGCGCCTCTTCGTTCCAGTCGGCGTAGCGACCGAGGCCCAAGTAGTCGGTGATCTCGCTCAGCGCGGCGGCGTGGCGGCTGGAGTCCTGGCGCACATCGAGGCGCACCAGGAACAGGCCGAAGGTGACCGCACGGCGCAGGCAATCCAGCAGCGGACCATCGGCGATCACGCCCATGCCGCATTCGTGCAGCGACTCGAAACACAGGTGCAGCGGCTCGAACAGCTCGCGGTTGTCCTGCAACACCAAGGGCCCCGGAATCTGCGGCGCGCTCAGTGCCGACTGGGCCCACGCCCGGGTTTCCCGCAGGCGCTCGCGCAGTGGCTTGAGCACCGCGCGGTACGGCTCGGCGCATTCGCCGACCTTGGCCCGCAGCGCCGGGCTGGCCTGTTGCATCGACAGTTCGGCGGCCAGCGAGTGGATGTCGCGCAGGAACAGGTCCGCCGCCATCCAGCGCGCCAGCAGCAAGACTTCGCGGGTCACGGCGGCAGTGACATTGGGGTTGCCATCACGGTCGCCGCCCATCCACGAAGCGAAGCGGATCGGCGCCGCTTCCAGTGGCAAGCGCAGCCCGGTGGCGTCGTGCAGGGCCTTGTCGGCCTTGCGCATATGACTGGGGATGGCGTGCCAGAGGGAGTGTTCGATCACCGCGAAGCCCCACTTGGCCTCGTCCACCGGGGTTGGCCGGGTGCGGCGAATTTCCTCGGTGTGCCAGGCTTCGGCGATCAGTCGTTGCAGGCGCTCACGCACCTGCTCACGCTCGGCGGCGGTCAGGTCGCGGTGGTCCTGGGCTGCCAGTTGCGCGGCGATGGCGTCGTATTTCTGAATCAGGGTACGACGGGCCACTTCGGTGGGGTGGGCGGTCAATACCAGCTCGATATTGAGCTTGCCGAGCTGACGGGCCAGGGCATCGTCGCTGTGACCCGCAGCCTTGAGCCGGGCCAGCAGTTCGGGCAGCACCGTCGCCTCGAAGGGCTCGGGCTGGTCTTCGTCGCGCCGGCGAATCAGTTGGTACTGCTCGGCGATGTTGGCGAGGTTGAGGAACTGATTGAAGGCCCGGGCAACGGGCAACAACTCGTCATCCGCCAGATCCGCGAGGGTCGAGCTCAATTGCTCCTCACCGCCACTGCGATCGGCCTTGGCACTGTGGCGGATCGCCTCGATCTTCTGCAGGAAGGCCTCGCCGTGCTGTTCGCGCACGGTGTCCCCCAGCAATTCGCCCAACAGATGAACATCTTCACGCAAGCGCACATCGATATCGGTCATCAACCTTCTCCACACCTGGAAAAACCGCGTTGCCAGCAGAGTGCCCCAGTACCGGTCGTGCTTTCAAGGCGCAGCCTTCGGCCAAGTGGCTACGCTTTAACCAGGCCCATTGGCTTACACAGACGACATCATGAAAATTCGCGAACTCGCCCAGTACTGGGAACAGAACGCAAAAGGACGCCTGAGCCCCACTGGTCACACGCTGTATCTGGACGTCGAGGCCGCGGCGCGGCTGGCGGCGCTGGCCGAGATGTACCCCAAGCGCCGCCCCGAGGAACTGCTCGGCGAACTGCTCGGTGCCGCCCTGGAAGAGCTGGAAGCGAGCTTCCCCTACATTCAGGGAAAGCAGGTGATCGCCACCGATGAGGAAGGTGATCCGCTGTATGAAGACGTCGGTGCCACGCCGCGCTTTCTTGCACTGTCGCGTCGGCATCTGCGGACGCTGAGCAGTGGCGAGGACACCTCGAAGCACTGATTGCCAGCCTTCTTTCCTGCACCTTTGTGCCGCCTCGCGCCTGCACGCGAGGCGACGCACATGGCTTCCAAATCCCCGGAATACCCCGCCACACCGGCAAAGTTCCCGCGAAACCCCACTGACCGATTAGTCAGAAAAAATCGGCTAACAAGCGGTACTTTTTCTGAACTTTTGAAAAAACGGCCCAGTCACAGCCCATAGCCACTACGGCAAAAAACCCTTCACTGCGAGCTCCGTCAGCTCTGGGTGAAGGAGCCAAGTCGATGGACTGTTACGGAACTCGTCGTTCATCAGGAGTGATCCAATGGAGTTGACCACCATGAAGACCCGCATCGAGAAAACCCCGTTCCAACTGCGCGGGATCAAGCTGGCCGCGCTGGCCCTGGGCAGTAGCCTGGTATTGGCCGGTTGTGCTGGCAAGCCACCCACCGAGCAGTACGCCGTGACCCAGTCGGCGGTCAATTCCGCCGTCAGCGCCGGTGGTACCGAGTACGCCGCCGTGGAAATGAAGGCCGCCCAGGACAAGTTCAAGCAAGCCGAAATCGCCATGCACGACAAGAAGTATGACGAAGCGAAGCTGCTGGCCGAACAGGCGGAATGGGATGCCCGCGTCGCAGAGCGCAAGGCCCAGGCCATGAAAGCCCAGAAAGCCCTGCAGGACTCCCGTCAGGGCGTTCAGGAACTGCGCGAAGAAGGTATGCGCGCCGCCGAGCCCACCCAGCCGCAGTAAGCGCGCCATTGCCCCGTGCACTTCGAATTGATTAAAGGATGAACACTATGCGTAACCACGTGATGATCCCCGCCCTCCTGGCCCTGAGCATCGGCCTGGTCGCCTGCGCCCACCAGCCGAACCCGAATCTGGAGTCAGCCCGCACCAACTTCTCCGCGCTGCAGAGCGATCCGCAGTCGAGCAAGGTCGCAGCCCTTGAAACCAAGGACGCCCAGGACTGGCTGAACAAGGCCGACAAGGCCTACATGGACAAGGAAGACAACAAGAAGGTCGACCAGCTCGCCTACCTGACCAACCAGCGCGTCGAAGTGGCCAAGCAGACCATCGCCCTGCGCACTGCCGAGGCCAACCTGAAAAACGCCGCCGCCCAGCGCGCCCAGGCCCGCCTGGATGCCCGTGACGCGCAAATCAAGAAGTTGCAGGAAAGTCTCAACGCCAAGCAGACCGAACGCGGCACCCTGGTGACCTTCGGCGACGTGCTGTTCGACTACAACAAGGCCGAGCTGAAAAGCAGCGCCTTCCCGAACATCACCAAGCTGGCGCAGTTCCTCCAGGAAAACCCTGACCGCAAGGTGATCGTCGAGGGCTACACCGACAGCACCGGTAGCGCCAACTACAACCAGGGCCTGTCCGAGCGTCGCGCCAACTCCGTGCGCATGGCGCTGGTCCGTGCCGGTGTCGACCCGGCCCGTATCGTTGCCCAGGGCTATGGCAAGGAATACCCGGTTGCCGACAACAGCAGCAACTCGGGCCGTGCGCAAAACCGTCGCGTGGAAGTGACCATCTCCAACGACAACCAGCCAGTGGCACCGCGTAGCGTGAGCAGCGCGCAATAAGCGTCAGGCTGAAATGAAAAATCCCGCCAGATTGGCGGGATTTTTTTGCTCTGCCACATTAAAAACACCACTTAAAGCACCTTTAAAAGCACCACAAAAAGAACTACCATCGCGTTACTTCGCTTCCGGCAAAGCCGCTGGTGTTCGATATCAGCCATGGCCTACCTGAAACGAGGCACCTCCCGACAGCGCACCCCCATCAGGAAATGTTGCCATGGCAATGACATTCGCGGTCCTGGCTGATGTAGCCGCATCGGTCACCGACCTTAAAAAAGACCCCATGGGTACCCTGCGCGAAGCCAACGGCGAAACCGTTGTCATCCTCAACAGAAATGAGCCCGCGTTCTATGCGGTGCCGCCAGATCGCTACGAAGCGATGATGGAACTGATTGATGATGCGCAACTGGCGGAGCTCGTCAGGCAACGGCGTGGGGAGCCTGCCGTCAGGGTAGATATCGATGAGCTCATCGCGGACGCCGAAGGATCCGGCAACTGACTATTGGCTGGAGTTCAACCTGAAGGCCAGAAAGGAATTCGACCAACTGGACGCTTCGATCCGGCTGCAATTGGCGAAAAAACTGAAATCCCGCCTGGCCTGGCCTCGGGTCGAAGCCGACAAGCTCGCGGGAATGCCGGATTGCTACAAGATCAAGCTGCAAAGCATCGGCTATCGGCTGGTTTATCAGGTCATCGAAGACCGGCTGGTCGTGTTGGTGATTGCCGTTGGCAAGCGAGAGAGAAACCAGGTCTACGGGGCTGCGGCAGCTCGCATCACCCATTGACGGTATGAAAGCCATCGCCGGCAAGCCGGATTCCACAGCGCTTGTGGAGCCGGCAGCCCGCAATGGCTTTTTTGCAATCACTCCGTCTGCTGCGGCGTCTCCTGCCCCATGCAGCGCACCGCCTGCTTCTTGTTGTCCACCAGCACGCCGGTCAGGCCTTTCTGCTGCATGTCGAACAGCACCAGCACGCCATCGATGCACTGCGCCATTTGCGGCGCGGGGGTCAGGGCGATTTTGTAGTCCTCGCCCGGCACCGTCTTGAGCATGGTGAATTCCGACAACAGCAGGGCATCCTCCGGCTTGGCGAAATGCAGGTAGCCGTAGTACCACAGGGCGCACACGGTACCGACGATGCTGCAGACTCCGGTAATGATCAGGGGGACGGCGTTGCGTTCTTCACTCATTGCGACTTCTCGTCAGGATAATTGGGGACTTCGGCCAGGCGACGCAGGCCGTTGAAATGTTCGGGATCGTCCAGGAAACGCAGCATCACCTGGCGCCAGGTCGGGTCGGCGAAGGTCTGCACATGGGCACCGCGTACCAACTGCAATACCCGCGGCGGCGGCGCGGCCTGGTACAGGCGGATGCCGTTGTCCATGGGCACCAGGTTGTCATCGATGCTGTGGAAGAACAGTTTCGGCGGGGTTTTCAGCAGGCCGATGGAACGGATGGCGCTGTCGCCATCAGGCACCATCCATGACAGCGGCACCTGCAGCGGCCAGGTCATCCACGATGTACTCAAGGCAAAACGCCCAACCGCGCGATAGCTGGCGGGGACGCCATCGAATACCAGGGCCTTGAAGCGCTGCGCCTGTTCGGGATGCTGTGCCAGGTAGTGGATCGCCATGGCACCGCCGAGGCTTTGCCCCAGCAGCACCAGCGGTTTGTCCTGGACTTCCGGGGCCTTTTGCAGCCAGTCGAGAGCGGCGCCGATGTCCTGGTAGACCTCAGGCAGACCGGGTTTGCCTTCGGACAGGCCGTAGCCGCGGTAATCAATCATCAGTACCTGATAGCCCTGCTCCGGCAGCCAATAGCTACCGCCCAGGTGCCAGGCGAGGTTGCCGCCGTTGCCGTGCAGGTGCAGCACGGTGCCTTTGACCGCCACGCCTTCCTTGGCCGGCAGCCACCAGCCGTGCAAGCGGGTGCCGTCGGCGGCGGTCAGGCTGACGTCGCGCCAGGCCAGCTTGGCCTTTTCAGGGGTGAACGGCTGGCCGGGCTCTGGATAGAACAGCAGCGAGCTGCACCCGGACAGGCCGAGCAGCATCAGGCACAGGGCGAACAGCCCGCGCCAGCGCTCAGAGAATGTTCGAGTAGTCGGCTTCAATCCGGTCCAGGCTCAGGTGGTTGAGGAAGTTGGAGAAACACATCCAGGCCGACAGCGCGTTGAGGTCGCGGAACTGCTCCGGCAGGTACTTGGGCGGTTCCACCAGGCCTTCGTCCACCAGTTGGCGCAGGGTCCGCATGTCTTCCAGGGTGGTCTTGCCGCAGAACAGCAGTGGTATCTGTTCAAGCTTGCCCTTGCGCACGGCCAACTGAATGTAGTTGTAAACCATGATGAAGCCCTTGAGGTAGGACAAGTCTTTGGTGAACGGCAGGCCATTGGGCACCGAGCCGCGGAACACCCGGCTGGCATTGCCGTAGCTTTCCGCCATCTCGAAACCCTGGGCACGGAAGAATTCGTAGACCTGCAGGAAATCGGCGCCCTCCTCGACCATGTGAATGGCGCGGGTGCGGTTGGTCAGCTTGCGCAGGCGGCTCGGGTAGGACGCGAAGGCGATGACTTCCATGAGGATCGCCAGGCCTTCCTGGGTCACCGTCGACGAGGGCGGGCCCTTGGCCAGGAAGGTGCAGATTGGCTGGTTCAGGCCGTTGAGGGTGGTGCCGACGTGCACCAGGCCCTCATGGACCTCCAGCGCGCGGACGTCGCGGCTGTTGAACATGGCGTCGGCGCGGATCTTGATGTAGTCGGCCCCCGCCGCCGCGTCGGCGACGATGCCGTCCGACTCGAAGACGCGGATGGTGCCCTCGGCCTCGCCGAACACCTTGTTCAGGCGTTGCTGGAGGATTTGCACCGCTTCCTTGGCGCAGAGGTTCTTCGGTTCGTCCTTGAGGTCGCCCCGGCCGTCGATGTTGTTCAGGTAGTCCGAGAGCATCAGGCCGAGGTCGGCGAGAGTCGGGTCGCCGGCGTGGAAGGCGTCGGAGGCGGCGCCGTAGAGTTCCTGGGAGATCAGCCCGAAGTCTTCGGTGCCGCGTGCTTCGAGCATGCGCACCACCATGCGGTACTCCTTGCACATGCGCCGCATGATCTGCCCGACCGGGTTGAACTGACCCAGGCGGCGGGTGATGTCGCGCTCGATGTTCTGGAATTCCAGCTTCAGCGCGCCGGAGTCGAACGACAAGGGCCGGTTCTGGTAATAGGCGCGGTCCACCGCCGGTGGCTCCTTGCCCTTGGCCTTGAGAAAGCCCTGGCGGATACTGTCGTCCCACTTCACCGCATCGAGCACGCGAATCGGCGTCTGCGCCTGAACAATGCGATCAGACAGGGTCCGTATCGTCTGCTGGTACTCGTCCACGCCCCACTCCTCGTTTCAGTTATTTGCCGGCACGCTGGAAACGGGCCACTTCGACGAACAGGTCGGAGTTGGCCGGGTCATCCAGGTAGGCCAGGACGCGTGCCACCGGGCTGTCGATCAACACGCCGTCGCCGTTGTCTTCCGGCACTTCGATGGTGCGGCCGCTGAGTTCTTTCTTCTCCAGGGCCTGGTTGACCTGCTCGACATCGAGGTTGTAGACCACCAGTTCCTTGTTATCGATCACTTCGAAGCCGCCGATCAGGAAATTCCCGCCCATGGCCTTGGGCACGCCCGCCGAGAGATACCAGCGGTTGCCATGGCGCGACACGGTGAACGCATATTCCTGACGCGGCTTGCTCTTGGCCGTGGCCACCGCCTTGTAGGCGTTGCCACCGGAGCGGCTGATCAGCAGGGTCAGGGGTTCGCCCCAGGCATCCTTGCTGGTCCACTTGCCCAACAGGGCCTTGGGTGCCGGCTCGTTGGCCGGGATCGGCTCGTTGAATGTCACCAGACAGCCGTTCAACAGCAGGAAAGACAGGGCCAGCAGCACACGCCAGGCTTTCATCGGGTTCTCCTTGAGGGGCTCGCGGCTCAGTCCGCCGCCAGCACCAGATGCAGGTAACGGACAAGAATAGCGAGCATCTGCCCTTCAGCCTGCGGTTTTGCGGCATCGAGCAGGCCCTGATATTCCATCTGCTCGATTATTGCCGTCAACACAATGGCGTCCTGCTGCGGCTGGCGCGAGCCCACGACCTGCAAAAGCTGGCAGGCGCCACGCAGCAGAATCTGCTCGTGCAGCTTCACCAACTCGGCCAGACGCGGGCACAGCAGGGCTTCCTGGCGGAACGCCTGCTCGGCCATGAGGAAGTCGCGGCGGTTGTGCAATTGGCGCTGGACGTACTCGGCGGTCATCTTCGCCACCTCGTCGGCCAGGCGCGCCCGCGAGGCCGGGCTGCCATCGCCCTGGGCGAGCAACTGGCGCAGGATCACCTCGGTGTTCTCCCACAGCTTGGCCATGTAGGCGGCGCTGCGTTCGACGTACTGGGCGAAGGTATCGCTGAGCAGGTCCTGGATATCGTTGAAGTAGTAAGTGGTGGCCGACAGCGGCACGCCCGCCTCCGCCGCCACCGCGCGATGGCGCACGCCACGCACGCCGTCGCGCACGACAATGCGCATGGCTGCGTCGAGAATCTGCTGGCGGCGCTGTTCGCTGCCCTGCCGGCTGGCCTTGCGGCCTTGGTACTGCACGCTTTCTGCCACTGCGGTGGCGACGCCAGCAGCGCCTTGTTGTGTCATGGGGAGAGTCACTGGCGGGTTACCTCGAAATCTGGGATTTACAGGCATGAAAAAGCCGCCAAGGGCGGCTGATTCATGTTGCTCTCGCGGGCCTCATCGAAGCGGCTCGGCGCCCCGACAAGACAGCGATGAGGCCATCAAACCTGACGAAATCAGGCCTGCGGACGCATGTGCGGGAACAGGATCACATCGCGGATCGACGGCGAGTTGGTCAGCAGCATCACCAGACGGTCGATACCGATACCTTCACCCGCCGTTGGCGGCATGCCGTACTCCAGGGCGCGGACGAAGTCGGCGTCGTAGTGCATGGCTTCGTCGTCACCGGCGTCCTTCTCGGCCACCTGGGCCATGAAGCGCTCGGCCTGGTCTTCAGCGTCGTTGAGCTCGGAGTAGGCGTTGGCGATCTCGCGACCACCAATGAACAGCTCGAAGCGGTCAGTGACGTTCGGGTTCTTGTCGTTGCGACGGGCCAGCGGCGAGACTTCAAACGGGTATTCGGTGATGAAGTGCGGCTGTTCCAGCTTGCTCTCCACCAACTCTTCGAAAATCATCACCTGCAGCTTGCCCAGGCCTTCGTGGCCGAGCACCTTGGCGCCGGCTTTCTTGGCGATGGCTCGCGCCTTGTCGACGTCCAGCAGGTCAGCCTCGGTGAGTTCCGGGTTGTACTTGAGGATCGAGTCGAACACGCTCAGGCGCACGAACGGCTCGCCGAAGTGGAAGACTTTCTCGCCGTAAGGCACATCGGTGCTGCCCAGAACAAGCTGTGCCAGCTCGCGGAACAGTTCCTCGGTGAGGTCCATGTTGTCGTTGTAGTCGGCGTAGGCCTGGTAGAACTCGAGCATGGTGAATTCAGGGTTGTGCCGGGTCGAAACGCCTTCGTTACGGAAGTTGCGGTTGATCTCGAACACTTTCTCGAAACCACCGACCACCAGGCGCTTGAGGTACAGCTCCGGGGCGATACGCAGGAACATCGGCATGTCCAGCGCGTTGTGGTGGGTTTCGAACGGCTTGGCTGCAGCGCCGCCAGGAATGGTCTGCAGCATCGGCGTCTCGACTTCGAGGAAGTCGCGCTTGGCCAGGAAGCTGCGGATGTGGGAGATGACCAGGGAACGCACGCGGAAGGTCTCGCGGGTTTCCTCGTTGACGATCAGGTCGACGTAGCGCTGGCGATAGCGCTGCTCGGTATCGGTCAGGCCGTGGTGCTTGTCCGGCAGCGGACGCAGCGACTTGGTCAGCAGACGCACATTGGTCATTTCAACGTACAGGTCGCCCTTGCCGGAACGGGCCAGGGTGCCTTCGGCGGCGATGATGTCGCCCAGGTCCCAGGTCTTGACCGCGGCCAGGGTTTCTTCCGGCAGGGTCTTGCGGTTGACGTAGACCTGGATACGCCCGGTCATGTCCTGGATCACCATGAACGAACCACGGTTGAGCATGATGCGACCGGCAACCTTGACCGGGATCGCTGCAGCTTCCAGCTCTTCCTTGGTCTTGTCGACATACTGTTTCTGCAGGTCGTTGCAGTAGCTGTCGCGGCGGAAGTCGTTGGGGAAGGCCTGGCCCTTGGCGCGTTCTGCGGCAAGCTTTTCCTTGCGCAGGGCGATCAGGGCGTTTTCTTCCTGTTGCTGGGCTTGCGGGTCGAGTTGTAGATCGCTCATGTCGTCACTTTTTCCATCAGGGTTCGTTGTCCCAGGTCGCGGACCGGGGATCGCGGGCAAGCCCGCTGGCTACGGGCATTGCCTCGCGCATGGGTGTCGCGGTTACAGCCCCTGTTTGAGGCTCGCTTCCAGGTATTCGTCGATATCGCCGTCGAGCACCTTGTCGCAGTCGCTGCGCTCGATGTTGGTGCGCAGGTCTTTGATCCGCGAAGCATCCAGAACGTAGGAGCGAATCTGGTGACCCCAGCCGATGTCCGACTTGGTGTCTTCCAGTGCCTGGGAGGCGGCGTTGCGGCGCTGGATTTCCTGCTCGTACAACCGGGCCCGCAGCATTTTCATGGCGGTGTCCTTGTTGGCGTGCTGGGAGCGTTCGTTCTGGCAGCTCACCACGGTGTTGGTCGGTACGTGGGTGATACGTACGGCCGAGTCGGTGGTGTTTACGTGCTGACCACCGGCACCGGAGGAGCGGTAGGTGTCGATGCGCAGGTCGGACGGGTTGATCTCGATTTCGACCTTGTCGTCGATCTCGGGCGAAACGAACACCGCCGAGAACGAGGTGTGGCGACGGGCGCCGGAGTCGAACGGGCTCTTGCGCACCAGGCGGTGCACGCCGATCTCGGTCCGCAGCCAGCCAAAGGCGTATTCGCCCTTGATGTGCACGGTAGCGCCCTTGATGCCGGCGACTTCACCCTCGGACAATTCCATGATGGTGGCGTCGAAGCCACGCTTGGACGCCCAGCGCAGGTACATGCGCAGCAGGATGTTGGCCCAGTCCTGGGCCTCGGTGCCGCCGGAGCCGGCCTGGATGTCCAGGTAGGCGTTGTTCATGTCCATCTCGCCGCTGAACATCCGGCGGAATTCGAGCTTCTCGAGCGACTCGCGCAGGCGGTCAAGCTCGCTGACGACGTCGTTGACCGCGCCTTCATCGTCTTCTTCGACGGCCATGTCCAGCAGGTCGCGGCAATCGGCCAGACCACCGGACAAGCCGTCCAGGGTCTCGACGATCTGTGCCAGGGTGGCGCGCTCGCGGCCCAGTTCCTGGGCGTACTCGGGTTTGTTCCAGACGTTCGGGTCTTCGAGCTCGCGGTTGACTTCGATCAGGCGGTCATGCTTGTGATCGTAGTCAAAGATACCCCCGAATAGACTCGGAACGCTCGGTGAGGTCCTTGATGGTATTCAGGATCGGATTGATTTCCATGGGCGGGCGGCTCTCGTGCGGATTCTGTGAAAAGCCGGAGAGTATAGCGCAGGAGAGGCCGCGCACGGCAAGCCGCGCGCGTCGATGCGACAGGTTGCAGTTCAGGTCGCCATCAGCCGATGCCGACCTGATTGCGGCCGTTGTTCTTGGCCTGGTAGAGGGCGTTGTCCGCCGCCGAGATCAATTGCCGGCAGTGGCTGCCGACGGCCGGGGTCTGGGTCGCCAGGCCGATGCTGACGGTCAGCCAGGAATCCGGCTTGGGCATGATGTGGGCGATGCGCGCGGCTTCAACGGTCTGGCGCAGTTTTTCCGCCACCAGCCGGGCACCGCCCGGCGAGGTGTTGGGCAGCACCAGGGCGAATTCCTCGCCGCCGTAGCGCGCCGGCAGGTCGCTGGGCCGGGCGCAGCAGGAACGGATGGCTTCGGCGACCTGGCGCAGGGCCTCGTCGCCGGCCAGATGGCCGAAGGTGTCGTTGAACGACTTGAAGTAGTCGACATCGACCATCAGCAGCGACAGTTGCGACTGCTCGCGCATTGCCCGGCGCCATTCCAGTTCGAGGTATTCGTCGAAATGGCGGCGGTTGGACAGCCCGGTGAGGCCGTCGGAGTTCATCAGCCGCTGCAGCACCAGGTTGGTGTCGAGCAGTTGCTGCTGGCTGACCCGCAGCGCGCGGTAGGCTTCGTCGCGCTGCAGCAAGGTCAGGTAGGAGCGCGAGTGATAGCGGATGCGCGCCACCAGCTCGATGTTGTCCGGCAGTTTGACCAGATAGTCGTTGGCCCCGGCGGCAAAGGCCGCGCTCTTGACCAGCGGGTCTTCCTTGGTCGACAGGACGATGATCGGGATGTCCTGGGTCGCCGGGTTACTGCGGTATTCACGCACCAGGGTCAGGCCGTCCAGGCCCGGCATGATCAGGTCCTGGAGAATCACCGTCGGCTTGATGCGGATGGCCTGGGCCACCGCCTCGTGCGGGTCGGCACAGAAATGGAAGTCGATGTTTTCTTGCTGGGCAAGGCCACGGCGCACGGCTTCGCCGATCATCGCCTGGTCATCGACCAGCAGGACCATCGCCGAGTTCTCGTCAGAGGCTGCAAAGCCGTCGATCGGTAGATCATTCATGCGCTGTCACCTGGGCACTGCCGGCGGGCCGGCGTGGCTGAATACATATCGTCATTTCGGGAAAATTTCCATTAGTCGTGGGGCTATCCGCTCCAGCGGACGCACTTCCACGGCCGCGTCGATGGCGACGGCCGCCTTGGGCATGCCGTACACCGCACTGCTCTGCTGGTCCTGGGCGATGGTCAGGTAACCCTGCTGACGCATGAGCTTGAGCCCTTGCGCACCATCGCGGCCCATGCCGGTGAGCAGCACGCCCACCGCATCGCCGCGCCAGAACCGCGCCACGCTCTCGAAAAACACATTGATCGAGGGGCGGTAGATTTCATTCACCGGCTCGGCGGTGTAGGCCAGGGTGCAATCGGCGAGCAGGCGAATATGGTGGTTGGTGCCGGCCAGCAACACCTGGCCCGGCTGCGGCGGCTCGCCTTCGCGGGCCAGGCGAACGGTCTGGCCGGAAGCGCTGCTGAGCCATTCGGCCATGCCCGCGGCGAACACCTGATCGACATGCTGGACCAGCACGATGGATGCCGGAAATGCCCTGGGCAGGCCTTTGAGCAACACCTCCAGCGCCGCCGGCCCGCCCGCGGACGAGCCGATGGCCACCAGCCCCTGGCGTTGCGCGGCCTGGCGCAACGGTGCCGACACGGGGCGCACGCTGCTGGCGCGCTGCTGGCCGATCAGCCAGGAAATATTGAAGATCTTGCGCAGCAGCGGCGCCGCCGCTTCCTTGGGGTCGCCGCCGCCGAGGGCCGGCGTGTCCACGACGTCCAGCGCGCCGTAGCCCATGGCCTCGAACACCCGGTGCACGTTCTGCCGGCGATCGACGGTGACGATGACGATCGCGCAAGGCGTTTCGGCCATGATCCGCCGGGTCGCCTCGACGCCGTCCATCTGCGGCATGATCAGGTCCATCAGCAGCAGGTCCGGGGTCTGTTCGGCGCAGCGGCGCACCGCCTCGGCGCCATCGCTGGCGACCCAGATCACCTCGTGGGCCGGCTCGTATGCCAGGGCGCGGCGCAGGGCCTCCACGGCCAGGGGCATATCGTTGACGATGGCAATTTTCATCCCTGCGCACCCCCGATCAGTTCAACCACGGCATCGAGCAAGGCGTCATCGTGGAAACTCGCCTTGGCCAGATAATAGTCGGCGCCAGCATCGAGGCCGCGTCGCCGGTCTTCTTCACGGTCTTTGTAGGACACCACCATCACCGGCAGCGATTGCAGGCGACTGTCGCGGCGCAACAGCGTGACCAGCTCGATGCCGTCCATGCGCGGCATGTCGATGTCGGTGATCAGCAGGTCGAAGTCCTCGCTGCGCAGCGCGTTCCAGCCATCCATCCCGTCCACCGCCACCGCCACTTCGTAGCCGCGGTTGCTCAGCAGCTTGCGTTGCAGCTCGCGCACGGTCAGCGAGTCGTCCACCACCAGCACGCGCTTGCGCGCCACTTCGCGCGTCCCGCCGCCGCCGCGCTCGATGCGCTCCAGGCGGCCCGTACTGAGGAGTTTTTCCACCGAGCGCAGCAAGTCTTCGACGTCGACGATCAGCACCACCGAACCGTTGTCCAGCAGCGCTCCGGCCGAGATGTCCTGGATCTTGCCCAGGCGCGCGTCGAGGGGCATCACCACCAACACCCGCTCGCCGATCAGCCGCTCCACCGCCACGCCATAAAGCGTTTCGCGCTCGCGGATCACCACGACCTTGATGCTCTGCCCGTCACCCGGCGTCGCCGGGCGATTGAGCAACTGGCTGGCCGAGACCAGGCCGATATGCCGGCCTTCGTGCCAGAACTGCTGGCGGCCTTCGAGCTGCACGATGGCTTCGGCCGGCAGTTCCAGGGTGCGTTCGATATGGGCCAGCGGGAAAGCGTAGGCTTCGCCGCTGACCTCCACCACCAGGCTGCGCACCACCGACAGGGTCAGCGGCACTTCCAGGTGGAAGCGGCTACCGTGGCCGCTGCTCTGGGTCATCTCGATCTGCCCGCGCAACTGTCGGACCATGTGTTGCACCGCATCCAGGCCAACGCCGCGACCGGACACCTCGGTGACCTTGTCGCGCAGGCTGAAGCCCGGCAGGAACAGGAAGGTCAGCAGTTCCGCCTCGCTCATCTGCGCCACGGTTTCGGCCGGCGAGAGCTGGCGCTCGACGATGCTGCGGCTCAGGCCGCGCAGGTCCACGCCGCCTCCGTCATCGCTCAGTTCCAGAATCAGCAAACCCGCCTGGTGCGACGCGCGCAAGCGGATGGTGCCTTCCATCGGCTTGCCGGCGAGCAGGCGCTGCTCGGGCATTTCGATGCCATGATCGACAGCGTTGCGCAGCAGGTGGGTCAGCGGCGCTTCGAGTTTTTCCAGGACGTCACGGTCGACCTGGGTCTTCTCGCCCTCGATCTCCAGGCGCACCTGCTTGCCCAGCGAGCGGCCAAGGTCGCGAACCATCCGACTCTGCCCGGTGAGGACATCGGCGAACGGCCGCATGCGGCACGCCAGCGCGGTGTCGTAGAGCAACTGCGCGCGCTGACCGGCCTGCCAGCCCAACTCATCGAAGTCGGCGGCCTGCTGCAACAGCATCTGTTGGGTTTCGCCCATGAGTTGCTGGGTCAGGGCGAGGCTTTCGAGAATCTCGGCGCCCTGCTCTCCGGCATCGATCTGCGCCTTGAGCCCGTCGAGGGCGCGCAGGCTTTGCCCGTGGACGCGCTTGAGGCGCTGCAGGGTGGCAAGAAACGGTTTGAAGCGCTGGGTTTCCACCAGCGCCTTGCTCGACAGGTCGAGCAGGCTGTTCAAGCGCTCGGCGGTAACCCGCAGGACACGTTCGCCGCCCTCGGTGGGCTTGCCCCGGCTGACCGGGCGCGGCTCCGGCTCGGCTTCGGCTTCCGCCTCGACCTCAGGCTCGGCAAGCACGGGCGCGGGTTCGAGCGCCACTGGCGCGGGCGCGGCCACGGGCAGCGGCGGCACGGACGGCGCCGCGCCGGGCTGCAGCAAGCCGGCCATCTGCACCAGAAAAGCCTGCACCGCGGCACTGACGGTGGCGTCCGCCGGGTTGGCAACGCGCATCAGCAGGTCGGTGCCCTGCAACAGCGCGTCGATGTGCTCCGGGCGCAGGCGCAAGCGGCCTTCCTGCGCCTCCACCAGGCAATCTTCCATGACGTGGGCGACGCTGACCCCGGCATCGACGCCGACGATCCGCGCGGCGCCCTTGAGCGAGTGCGCCGCGCGCATGCAGGCTTCGAGCTGGTCGGCCTGGGTCGGGTCGCGTTCCAGCGCCAGCAGTCCCGTACTGAGCACCTGGGTCTGGGCCTCGGCCTCCAGGCTGAACAGTTCGAGCAACGAGGCATCGCGCATTTGCTCTGGGGTCATGAAAGGCTCCGGTCTACGGCGGACAACAGGTGATCCTCATCGAGAATCCGCACGCTGCGACCACGCCATTGCAGGACCTGGCGGGTGAAGCGGTTTTCATTGGCGACCTCGCCATGCAGCCCCTGCTGATCGAGCGCATGGATGCCGTCCACTTCATCCACCGGCAGCACCACCGCGCCGCCGCTGGCGGAGACGATCAACATGCGCGGCATGACCCGCGCCGAACTGGCCGCCGCCGGTGCGACTTCCAGGCCCAACAGATCGGCCAGGGACAGGCACGGCACCAGCGCGCCGCGCACATTGGCCACGCCTTGCAGCACCCGCGAACGCTGGTGCGGCAGCGAGTGCACCGGTTGCATCGGCGACACCTCGGCCAGGCAGCGGGTGGCCAGGGCCAGCCATTCTTCGCCGAGGCGGAACAACAGCAGCGACGGCCCGGCGTGGACCTGCTCTTCGCTGTCCTCGCGCACGTGGGCGTCCTGGGCCAGGGCGTAGCGGTCCAGCAGGCGCGTCGCGGCGGCGGCATACACCGCGCAGTTGCGGCAGTGCACATGTTCGGCCAGCAACGGGCAGCTCTTGTCGCCGTGCACGCCGATGCGGTTCCAGCAATCGTCGATATGCTCGACGTCGCCGCTCAGTACGCTGATTGCGTTGCTCATTGCTCACCTCCCCGCTCGCGCCGCGCCGCACGTTCCTGCAGGCGTCGGGCACCGACGGTATCGCCGCGCGATTGCAACAGCGCCGCCAGGTGCGCCAGGGCCTCGGGGTGTTGCGGCTCCAGATAAAGCGCCTTGCGGTACTGACCGATGGCTTCGCTGGCATCGCCGGCGGTGTCGCTGAGCAGGCCCAGCCAATAGAACACCTGGGCCGACGGTTCGAACTGCTTGAGGTAACGCTGACACGCCGCGCGGGCCTGTTCGCTGTTGCCGCCGTTGGCCAGCACGGCGATCTGCGCCAGCAACTCGCCGGCTTGCTGGTCACGCGCCGCGTTCGGGGCACGCGAAGCGGGTGCTGGCGCGCTCGGCACCAGCGGACGGCGCGGGGTGGACGCCGGCGGCGCGGGCCACGGCGCGCGGGCCGGGGCTGGCGGCGGAAGACTGGCCGGCTTGCTCGGCGCCACGTCAACCTCGGCCACGTGCCGCACATAGGCGAACGACTGGGCGATACCCAGCGGACGCATGCCCAACCGCGCCAGCAGGCTGCCTTCGGCCGGGCCGATAAACAGCACGCCACCGGCATGAGTGAGGTTCTTCAACACCTCGAACACCCGCTGCTGGGTGGGGATATCGAAATAGATCAGCAGGTTGCGGCAGAACACAAAGTCGTAGGTGCCTTGACGGGCCAACAGCGCAGGGTCGAGGACATTCCCCGCTTCGAACTGCACCTGCTTGCGCACGCGGTCGTCGAGGCGATGGCCGTCATCGGTTTCGCTGAAATGACGCTCGCGAAAGTCCTGGTGGCTGCCGCGAAACGAGTTGCGCCCGTACAGCCCGCGCTCGGCACGGGCGATGGAATTGGGGCTGATGTCCATGGCATCGACGCGAAACGCGTGGGACGCGACGCCGCCGTCGAGCAGCGCCATGGCAATCGAATACGGCTCCTCGCCGGTGGAACAGGGCAGGCTGAGAATCCGCAACGGCCGCGCACCGCCGAGTTCGGCCAGGCGTTTGTGGGCCAGGCCGACCAGTGCGGTGAAGGATTCCGGATAGCGGAAAAACCACGTCTCGGGAACGATCACGGCCTCGATCAGCGCTTGTTGTTCCTGGGAAGACTGCTGCAAACGCAGCCAGTAATCGTCCAGGTCGTGGGCCTCCAGCGCCGCGCAGCGCTGGCGCAAGGCGCGTTCGACCATCTGCTCGCCAACCGAGGCGACGTCGAGGCCGATGCGATCCTGCAAAAAGCGGAAGAACCGCCGCTCGATGCTCATGGCTGCACCTCGAGCGCGGCCCCGGCGGGCGGAAAGAGCAAGCCGCGGACGTCGTCGCTGAGTAGGTCCTGAACGCCGATCCACTGCAACAGGCCCTGAGCGTCTTCGCGCACCGGGCCGAGGTACGGCGCCTCGCGGTTGTCGACGCCGTAGGGACGAAATTCCGCCGGATCGCAGCGCAGCGTATCGCTGGCCTGTTCGAGAATCAGCCCGAGCAACAGGTCGGGGCGCGTGGTGTCCGCGCGGTAATGCACCAGCACCAGGCGCGTGCTGGTGCGGTGCGAGGCCGGCTGGCCGAAGCTGAGGGCGCTGATGTCGATCACCGGCACCAGCGCGCCGCGATGGGCCAACACCCCGGCCACCCAGTCGGGCGTCCGCGCGATGGGCTTGAGCGGCAAGCGCGGCAACACCTCGGCGATTTCGCGGGTGTCGAGGGCAAACCGCTGTCCGCCAATGCGGAACACCAGGAACAACCGTCCCTGGCAGGCCGCGTCCTCGCTGCGGCGGGGCTTCAGCTCGTTCATCGCCACGTCAGACTTTGAACCGTGAAACGCCACCACGCAGGCCGACCGCCACCTGACTCAATTCGTCGATGGCGAAACTGGCCTGGCGCAGCGACTCGACGGTCTGGCTGCTGGCGTCGCTGAGCTGGGCCAGGGCGTGGTTGATCTGCTCGGCGCCGGTGGCCTGGGCCTGCATGCCTTCGTTGACCATCAGCACCCGCGGTGCCAGCGCCTGGACCTGATGGATGATCTGGCTCAACTGCTCGCCGACCTGCTGCACCTCGAACATGCCGCGGCGCACTTCCTCGGAGAACTTGTCCATGCCCATCACCCCGGCGGACACCGCCGACTGGATTTCCCGGACCATCTGTTCGATGTCGTAGGTGGCCACGGCAGTCTGGTCGGCCAGACGGCGCACTTCGGTGGCGACCACGGCGAAACCGCGACCGTATTCACCGGCCTTTTCCGCTTCGATGGCGGCGTTGAGCGAGAGCAGGTTGGTCTGGTCGGCGACCTTGACGATGGTCACCACCACCTGATTGATGTTGCCGGCCTTCTCGTTGAGGGTCGCCAGCTTGTTGTTGACCAGATCGGCAGCGCCCATCACCTGGTGCATGGTTTCTTCCATCCGCGCCAGGCCCTGCTGGCCGGAACCGGCGAGCACCGAGGCCTGGTCGGCGGCGGACGTCACTTCGGTCATGGTCCGCACCAGATCCCGCGAGGTCGCGGCGATTTCCCGCGAGGTCGCGCCGATCTCGGTGGTGGTGGCGGCGGTTTCGGTGGCGGTCGCCTGCTGCTGCTTGGAGGTGGCGGCGATCTCGGTCACCGAGGTGGTGACCTGCACCGACGAGCGCTGGGCCTGGGACACCAGGCCGGTGAGTTCGCTGACCATCTCGTTGAAACCGTTTTCCACCGCGCCGAATTCGTCGTTGCGGTCCAGGTTCATGCGCACGCTGAGGTCACCGCCGCGCAGCACTTCCAGGGCGCGGACGATACGCTGCATCGGCTCGGTGATGACGCGCATCAGCAGCAGGCCGCAGATGCCGGCGGCAACGACCGCCAGCAGCAGCGAGACGATCATGCTGATCTTGGCGGTGGACACGGCGTCGACGATGTTGTCGGTGGCGTGATCGGCGGAGCGGCGATTCCAGTCGATCAGCCCGTTGAGGTTCTTGCGACCGTCGGCCCAGGCCGGGGTCAGGTTCTCGATGAGCAAGCGTTGCGCTTCGGCGTAGTCCTGCTTGCCATAGGCCGCCAGCACCGCACTCAGCGCCTGATGATAAGTCTCGACCAGCACCTTGAAGGTTTCGAAGTTGGCCGTGTCTTCGGCATCGTTCATGGTCTGCTGGTAGTTGGCCATCTGCTGGCGCAGGCGCTCTTCGAAGTTCTTGTACAACGCCAGGTCGGCGTCGCTGAGCTCACGGTGATTGGACAGGCCCACCAGTTGCTGGGTCAGCACATAGCTGTCGACCCACGCGCTGCGGATCATCGAGCTGTAGTAGACCCCGGGGATGCTGTCGGAGCGGACGGTTTCTTCGCTGCTTTCGATGGCCATCAACCGCGAATACGCGGCAATGACCATCAGCGACATGATGGCGATGATCACGGCGAAACTTGCCAGGATCCGTTGGCGCAATGTCCAGTTCTTCACAATCAGCCCTCGAGCGTTCTACGCGTCAGGAAAAATGGGCTGATTATAGCCCACGCCTTACGCCAGCATGGGACTGATCCTACAGGAGTGAACGGGCAAAACGGCCTCATTTGTGGCCATTTGCCCATTTCATTGACTCAGATCGTCCGAACCTGCTTCTCAAGCTCGACCTTAAGCGCCGGGTCGAGCCGCAACTGGCGGGCCAGTTCATCCAGGTAGGCGCGCTCCATGAAATGTTCTTCGTCCACCAGCATGACGCTGGCCAGGTACATTTCCGCGGCCATTTCCGGCGTGCCGGCGGCACGCGCGACGTCGGCCGGGTCGAGCGGTTTGTTCAGCTCGGCGTGCAGCCAGTGCTGCAGGTCGCGGTCGTTGCCGGAAAGTTTGACGAACTCGCCTTCGATCAACTCGCGCTCGCGTTCATCGACATGCCCGTCAGCCTTGGCTGCGGCCACCAGCGCCTTGAGGATCGCCTGGCTGTGCTGCTCGACTTGCGCGGGGGGCAGGCGGTCGAGGGTCTGCGGCTCGCCTTTCGGCGCGGCGGCCTGTTGCGCCTGCCAGTTGCCGTAGGCCTTGTAGGCCAGCACGCCGAGCGCGGCCAGGCCGCCGTAGGTCAGCGCCTTGCCACCGTATTTACGGGCCTTCTTGTTGCCGAGCAACAACCCCATCGCCCCCGCCGCCAGCGCACCACCGCCGGCACCGGAGAGGAGACTGCCGAGGCCGCCGCTGCCGCCCTTGTTCGCGCTGGAGGATGTGCCGGTCTGTTTTTGCAGCAAGTCCTGACCGGACTTGAGCAGTTGATCGAGCAAACCACGGGTGTTCATTGCGAGCCTCCTGAGGCGCGGTTGTCCGAAAGCACCCGATGAAATGTCAGCGTGGTAATCGGAAAACCTGAATTGCCAATGTGGGAAAAACACTGACGGATAAGAGCCGAATCCTAACCGCGGGTTTCCGGGCCTCTGGGTGAAAATGTATTTCCTCTGATGACAACGCCGGTGTCCTCGAATCGATGGCAATCGTTGCTTGGTTCGGCTGCATCGTCGCGCATATAGCGAATTCGGTTAACCGCGCTTTTGTATTAACCCCTTCGCCCAACTACTTTCAGAGGTGCCCCGCACAGGCCTGCCCGATCACCCGCGCTTGTCGCGACAGCCCATCTGCCAAACGGAGTTCGTCGATGCGCTTACCGCTGTTGTTCACCGCCACCACATTGGCACTGTCGCTGTCCTTGCTGCCGCCGAACGCACACGGCGCGGATGATCCGCAGCGCGACCCGGCGGCCATCGCCGCGCTCGTTGCCCTCGGCAACTACCTGCAAAGCATCGAACGCTTCAGCCTGAGCGCCCGCAGCGAAACCGACCAGCAACTCGACAGCGGCCAGACCATCGCCTTCCAGCACCACACCCAGGTGCTCGCGGAGCGTCCCGACAAGCTCTACGTCAACGTCGACCAGAACAGCGCCAGCCGGCAGTTCTTCTACGACGGCAAGCGCTTCACCCTGTACGACCAGCGCCTGAACTACTTCACCCGCGGCGACGCCCCCGACAGCATCGACACACTGCTGGACCGGCTGGCCGATCGCTACGGCATCGAACTGCCGCTGGCCGACCTGTTTCGCTGGAACGCCGGGACCGCCGATGACGTCGGCATTAGCCAGGCCTACGTGATCGACAAGGAAAACATCGAAGGACAGACCTGCACGCACTACGCCTACCGCCAGCCGGACATCGACTGGCAACTGTGGCTGCGCGAAGGCGCGGCGCCATTGCCGTGCCGGCTGGTGATTACCCGCCGCGACGACCCAGAGCGACCAAGGCACAGCGTCAGCTTCGCCTGGGACCTCACCTCGCCGATCAAGGCCGACGCCTTCACCTTCACCCCGCCGGCCAAGGCGCTGGCGGTGCCGCTGGTCGAACTGCGCAAGGGAGAACAGCCATGAATTACGGGCGCGGTGCGCTGGTGCTCGGGGTCGTGGTGGTTCTGCTGATTCCCGCCGTGAGCGAGGCCTGGCAGTTGCGCGGGGGCGGTGGTGGGCGCACGTTCGTGGTGCCGCATCATGCGGGGGGTGGATTCCAGCGGCCGGGGTTCGAGCCGGGTTATCGGCCGCAGCCCATGCCTCGGCCGCAGCCGGGGCCGGGGCCGGGGCCGGGGCCGCATCCTGGGCCAGAACCGCATCCGGGGCCACATCCTGAGCCGGGGCCCGGGCCGCATCCACTGCCGCCGGGGCCGGGACCGCATCCCATGCCTCCCGGACCCGGGCCAGGACCCATGCCGCCTCCGCCACCTCCACCGCCGCCCCCACCGGATGGCTGGTATCACCCTTGGGCGACCGCCGCAGTGATCGGGGCAACCACCGCGACCGCAATTGCGATTGGCAGCGAAGTGGCGTCGGTGCCGCCGGATTGTGTGTCGGTGGTGGCCAGCGGGGTCGCGTACCAGCATTGCGGGAGCACGTGGTATCAGCCGCAGTATGTGGGTAACAGCGTCCGGTTCGTGGTGGTCAGGGCGCCTTGGTAACGGGGCGCTATACCAGAACGCCCCCCGTCGCCTGCCGGTACTGCCTCGGCGTAAACCCGGTCAGCACCTTGAACTGCCGGGTAAACGCACTGTGATCGGTATACCCGCAGCGCAACGCCACCTCGGTAATCGGCAACTCGGTATGTAAAAGCTGGTGAGCATGTTCCAGCCGCACTTTGTGGATCATCTGCCGCGGCGTCAGGTGGAACACCCGCTTGCAGTAGCGTTCCAGTTGCGCCACGGAAATTCCGGCGACGCGGGTCAATTCGCGCATGGTCACCGGCTGGTGAAAATTCGCCCGGATGTACTCGTCCACCGCCGCCAGCCGCTGATACGCAGGGTGCGAATCGCTGGCCGATTGCAGGTCCACCGACACCCCCGCCAGGCCGATGATTTCCCCGCGGCGGTTATATAACGGGCGCTTGTGGGTCAAACACCAACCGGGTTCGCGCGACCCGTACAAGTGCAATTCCAGTTGGTCCTCCAATACCCGGCCTTCTTCCAGTACCCGCCGATCCTGTTCGGTATATCCGGGGCCCAATTGCGCCGGAAAGACTTCGGCGCTGGTCTTGCCCAACAAAGGCCTCAGTTGTTTGAAACCACAGCGTTGTATCAACGCCAGATTGGCCAACAGATAACGCGCCTGAACATCCTTGATGAATATCGCCACATTGGGAATGGCATCGAACAACGGCAATAAGAACGCCATGCCGGATAACAGCTCTTCGATGGTTTCAGGGCGGCACTGAGCATTGCCCTGACAGAGGATGGCAAACGCGCTGGGGGTCATGGGGCGGGCTCTCGTTCTTGACCGATTGGTAAAAATCCACAAGCGGGTTCTCACCAGGTGGACACTTTGCCGCACCCTCCCCGGACTGTCGAGCCTCGACGGACGCCACAGAGGGCGTGGCTTGTAAGGCTTCAGAAATTTTCCGAAGAGTCATAGGGAAATTTCCTAACTATGCCGATTTCGTCATTCCTCTTGAAGAAAACCATCAAGCGCCGAGGCGCCGATGGGTCCACTGTATTGGCATTGCCTGAGTCGTCGAAAACGTTGTGGCGAAGTCCAGGCAAGACCACCAGCCCGCGCCCTGGAATGCGTTGGCGAGCGTGCGCCGGGGTAACGAGGAAGTGTGTCTTCGCTAGCGCAACGCAATGGGTTTTATAAGAACGCGGTTAAACAAAACCGTAAACACCGTATCGGGTGATCCCCGAAACAGTGCTTTCAAAGTGACATCACTTCTGCCTATCCAATAACCCACAAGAAGGCGACGCCATGTCAGGCAAAGGCAAGTTCAAAAAACAACTTTCATTGATAGACCTCACCTTTATCGGACTGGGAGCCATCTTTGGTTCTGGCTGGCTGTTCGCCGCCAGCCACGTGTCCGCCATCGCCGGTCCCGCGGGGATCTTTTCCTGGTTGCTGGGCGGTTTCGCCGTTCTGTTGCTGGGCATCGTCTACTGCGAACTGGGCGCCGCCCTGCCCCGCGCCGGTGGCGTGGTGCGTTACCCGGTCTATTCCCACGGCCCGCTGCTGGGCTACCTGATGGGCTTCATCACGCTGATCGCGTTTTCCAGCCTGGTGGCCATCGAAGTGGTCGCCGCGCGCCAATACGCCGCGGCCTGGTTCCCGGAGCTGACCAAGGTCGGTTCCAGTGACCCGACCGTCCTCGGCTGGCTGGTGCAGTTCGGCCTGCTCTGCCTGTTCTTCGCCCTCAACTACTACAGCGTGAAGACCTTCGCCAAGTCCAACAACCTGATCAGCGTGTTCAAGTTCATCGTGCCGCTGCTGGTGATCGGCGTGCTGTTCACCTTCTTCAAACCGGAAAATTTCACCTCCCAGGGCTTCATGCCGTTCGGGCTTTCCGGGGTGGAAATGGCGGTATCCGCCGGCGGCATCATCTTCGCCTACCTGGGCCTGACTCCGATCATCTCGGTGGCCTCGGAAGTGAAGAACCCGCAACGCACCATCCCGATCGCGCTGATCCTCTCGGTGCTGCTGTCCACCGCCATCTATGCCTTGCTGCAGATCGCCTTCCTCGGCGGCATTCCGACCGAAATGCTGGCCAACGGCTGGTCCGGCATCGCCAAGGAACTCGCCCTGCCGTACCGCGACATCGCCCTGGCGCTGGGCGTGGGCTGGCTGGCGTATCTGGTGGTGGCCGACGCGGTGATCTCGCCCAGCGGCTGCGGCAACATCTACATGAACGCCACCCCGCGCGTGGTCTACGGCTGGGCCAAGACCGGCACCTTCTTCAAGGTCTTCACCCGCATCGACGAACAATCCGGCATCCCGCGCCCGGCGCTGTGGCTGACCTTCGGCCTGTCGGTGTTCTGGACCCTGCCGTTCCCGTCCTGGGAAGCGCTGATCAATGTGGTTTCCGCCGCGCTGATCCTCAGCTACGCCGTCGCCCCGGTGTCGGTCGCCGCGCTGCGCCGCAATGCCCCTGACATGCCGCGTCCGTTCCGCGTCCGCCGCATGGGCCTGCTCGGTCCGCTGTCGTTCATCATCGCCGCGCTGATCGTCTACTGGTCCGGCTGGAAGACCGTGTCCTGGCTGCTCAGCCTGCAGATCCTGATGTTCGTCATCTACCTGATGTGCGGCCGCTTCGTCCCGACCCAGCACCTGAGCCTGGCCCAGCAAGTGCGCTCGTCGGCCTGGCTGATCGGTTTCTACGCGGTGACCATCCTGCTCTCCTGGCTCGGCAGTTTCGGCGGCATGGGTGTCATTGCCCATCCGTTCGACACCCTGGTCGTGGCCGCCTGCGCCCTCGGCATTTACTACTGGGGCGCGGCAACCGGCGTACCGGCGCACCTGGTGCAACTGGAGTCCGACGACGCGGAAAGCGACGCCGAACACAGCGCCCAGAGCGCTCCGGCCGGCGCCCGCGCCCAACTGTCCTGAGCCTGCGGAGTCCCGTGATGAACCAGCGCATCAACCTCAGCCTCGACCAGGTGTTCGACCTGGCGCACCGCGCCCTGACCCACAACGGCATGGCCGACGACCATGCCCGGGCGATCGCCGAGGTGATCACCCAGGGCCAGCGCGACGAATGTCACTCCCACGGTCTGTACCGGGTGCTGGTATGCGTGCGTTCGCTGCGCTCGGGCAAGGTCGATCCGGCGGCGCAACCGACCGTGAGTCAGCCGTCGCCGGCCATCGTCAAGGTGGACGCGCACTTCGCCTACTCGCTGCTGGCCTTCCAGCACGGTTTGCCACGGTTGGTTGAAGCGGCGCGCAAACAGGGCGTGGCGGCGCTGGTGATCCGCAACTGCTTCCACTTCTCGGCGCTGTGGCCGGAAGTGGAAGCCATCGCCGCCCACGGACTGGTGGGCATGGCGATGACCCCGAGCCATGCCTGGGTGGCGCCGGAAGGCGGCAAGCGCGGCGTGTTCGGCACCAACCCGCTGGCCTTCGCCTGGCCACGGGCGGGCCAGGAGCCGTTCGTCTTCGACTTCGCCACCAGCGCCATCGCCCGCGGCGACATCGAGCTGCACGCCCGCCAGGAAAAAGCTATTCCACTGGGCTGGGGCTTGAACACCGAAGGCCAGCCGACCACCGACGCCCGCGCCGCGCTGGACGGTGCCATGCAGACCTTCGGCGGACACAAGGGCTCGGCCCTGGCGGCAATGATCGAATTGCTGGCCGGCGCGCTGATCGGCGACCTCACCAGCGCCGACTCCCTGGCCTTCGACGCCGGGGCCGGGGCTACGCCATGCCATGGCGAACTGCTGCTGGCGTTCGATCCGCAGCGCTTCGGCGGTGACGATTTCGAGCGCGGCCAGCAACGAGCCGAACAGTTGTTCAGCGCCATCACCGGCCAGGGCGCGAGGCTGCCCTCGCAACGCCGCTTCGCCGCGCGCCAGCGCTCACAGGCCGAGGGCGTGTGGGTCGAGCGCAGCCTGCTGCGGGATATCGAAGGCCTGTTGGCCTGACCTGACAACAACGCATTCTTGAGGGACAGACTGATGAAACAGATCCGCGTGATTGACTCCCACACCGAAGGCGAACCCACCCGCCTGGTGCTGGACGGTTTCCCGCAACCGGCCGGCGAGACCATGGCGCAAAAGCGCGATGCACTGCGCCAGCAGCACGACCAGTGGCGCCGCGCCTGCCTGCTCGAACCCCGTGGCAACGACGTCCTGGTGGGCGCGCTGTACACGCCACCGGTGTCGGAGGACGCCACTTGCGGCGTGATCTTCTTCAACAACGCCGGTTACCTGGGCATGTGCGGCCACGGCACCATCGGCCTGGTCGCCTCGCTGCATCACCTGGGCAAAATCGCCCCCGGCGAGCACAAGATCGACACCCCGGTCGGCCAGGTCAGCGCCACCCTGCACGACGACGGCGCGATCACCGTGGCCAACGTGCCGTCCTACCGCTACCGCAAGCAAGTGCCGGTGGACGTGCCGGGTTACGGCCGCGTCTTCGGCGATATCGCCTGGGGCGGCAACTGGTTCTTCCTGGTGTCCGAGCACGGCCAGGAACTGCACCTGAGCAACGTCGAGCTGCTCACCGACTTCACCTGGAAGATGCTTCGCGCCCTGGAAGACCAGGGCATCCACGGCGAGGACGGTGCGCTGATCGACCATATCGAACTGTTCGCCGACGACGCCGAGGCCGACAGCCGCAACTTCGTCATGTGCCCCGGCAAAGCCTACGACCGCTCGCCCTGCGGCACCGGCACCAGCGCCAAGCTCGCGTGCCTGGCCGCCGACGGCAAGCTGGCCGCCGGCGAGCCCTGGGTACAGGCGAGCATCACCGCCAGCCGCTTCGAAGGTCGCTACGAATGGGACGGCGAGCGCATCCGTCCGTTCATCACCGGCCGCGCCTACATGACCGCCGACGCCACCCTGCTTATCGACGAAAACGACCCCTTCGCCTGGGGCATCTGAGCCCCCTGCTGTAGGAGCGAGCTCGCTCGCGAAGGACCGCCAAGCGGTCCCGTCCCCTCTCCCGACTCAAACTGAACACAAAGGACCAAGACTCATGACCACCAACATCTTCACCGGCACCATCCCCGCCCTGATGACCCCTTGCACCCCGGACCGCAAACCGGACTTCGACGCGCTGGTGAAAAAAGGCCGCGAACTGATCGAAGCCGGCATGAGCGCCGTGGTCTATTGCGGCTCCATGGGTGACTGGCCGCTGCTGACCGAAGCCGAGCGCCAGGAAGGTGTGGCGCGCCTGGTGGCCGCCGGCATTCCGACCATCGTCGGCACCGGCGCGGTCAACTCCCGCGAAGCCGTGTCCCACGCCGCCCACGCAGCCAAAGTCGGCGCCCACGGCCTGATGGTGATTCCACGCGTGCTGTCTCGCGGCGCCTCGCCGGCCGCTCAGGAAGCGCACTTCGCGGCAATCCTGGAAGCCGCGCCGAAACTGCCGGCGGTGATCTACAACAGCCCTTACTACGGCTTCGCCACTCGCGCCGACCTGTTCTTCAAGCTGCGCCGCCAGTACCCGAACCTGATCGGCTTCAAGGAGTTCGGCGGTGCCGCCGACATGCGCTACGCCGCCGAGCACATCACCTCGCAGGACCAGGACGTGATCCTGATGGCCGGCGTCGACACCCAGGTCGTGCACGGCTTCGTCAACTGCGGCGCGACCGGTGCCATCACCGGTATCGGCAACGCCCTGCCGCGCGAAGTGCTGTTGCTGGTCGACCTGAGCAAGAAAGCCGCCAAGGGTGACGCCGTCGCCCGCCGCCAGGCACTGGAGCTGTCGGACGCCCTGCAAGTGCTGTCGTCCTTCGATGAAGGCTGCGACCTGGTGCTCTACTACAAGCACCTGATGGTGCTCAACGGCGACACCGAATACAGCCTGCACTTCAACGAAACCGACGTGCTCAGCGACGCCCAGCGCAACTACGCCGAGACCCAGTACACGCTGTTCCGCCAGTGGTTCGCCACCTGGTCGGCGAGCAACAACGTCGCCTGATCCCTCGCGGCGCCTTGTGCGCCGCTTCCGTTTCTTGCCGGCTGTGCGCAGCCGGCCACCCTCGAATTCATTTCAGGAGCCGTTATGACCCTGACAGGCAACATGCTGATCGGTCAGCACGCCGTAACCGGCAGCCGCGAAGCCATCCGCGCGATCGACCCGGCCACCAACCGGGTGCTCGAACCGGCTTATCCGGGCGGCACCACCGAGCAGGTAGAACAAGCCTGCGCCCTGGCCTGGTCGGCGTTCGACCGCTACCGGGAGACTTCGCTGGAAGTCCGCGCGCAGTTTCTCGAACGTATCGCCAGCGAGATCGAAGCGCTGGGTGACGAACTGATCGACCGCGCCGTGGCCGAAAGCGGCCTGCCGCGCGCCCGGATCCAGGGCGAACGCGGTCGCACCTGCGGGCAACTGCGCACCTTCGCCCGTACTGTTCGCGCCGGTGAATGGCTGGACGTGCGCGTCGACAACGCGCAGCCGCAACGCCAACCGCTGCCCCGCGCCGACCTGCGTCAGCGGCAGGTGGCGCTGGGCCCGGTGGCCGTGTTCGGCGCCAGCAACTTCCCGCTGGCCTTCTCCGTCGCCGGCGGCGACACCGCTTCGGCCCTGGCCGCCGGCTGCCCGGTGATCGTCAAGGCCCACGGCGCCCATCCCGGCACCAGTGAACTGGTCGGCCAGGCACTGGCCCGCGCGGTGAAACACTGCGAGCTGCCAGCCGGAGTGTTCTCGCTGCTGTACGGCTCCGGTCGTGAAGTGGGCATCGCGCTGGTCTGCGATCCGCGCATCAAGGCCGTGGGTTTCACCGGTTCGCGCAGCGGCGGCATCGCTCTGTGCCAGGCGGCCGCAGCACGGGCCGAGCCAATTCCGGTGTACGCGGAAATGAGTTCGATCAACCCGGTGTTCCTCTTCCCGTCCGCCCTGCAGGCCCGCGCCGAAGCGCTGGCGCAAGGCTTCGTCGCCTCGCTGAACCAGGGCGCCGGGCAGTTCTGCACCAACCCCGGCCTGGTCATCGCCCGCCAGGGCGCCGACCTCGACCGCTTTATCGCCACCGCCGCCCAGCACATCTGGCAGAGCCCGGCGCAGACCATGCTCACCCCGGGCATCTTCAGCGCCTACCGCAACGGCATCGAAGCGCTGGCCGGCAACCCCAACGCCGACACCGCCGCCGCCGGCCTCGCCGCTGAAGGCCCGAACCAGTGCCAGACGCACCTGTTCGTCACCCAGGCAGCGGATTTCCTCGCCGATCCGAGCCTGCAAGCGGAGGTGTTCGGCTCCGCCTCGCTGGTGGTGACCTGCGCCGATGACGCACAAGTCCGCGAGGTGGCCGAGCACCTCGAAGGCCAATTGACCGCGACCCTGCACCTGGACGAAGCCGACCTCGACGACGTCCGCGCCCTGCTGCCGACGCTTGAACGCAAGGCCGGGCGCCTGCTGGTCAACGGCTGGCCGACTGGCGTGGAAGTCTGTGATGCGATGGTCCATGGCGGCCCGTTCCCGGCCACCTCGGATACCCGGAGCACCTCGGTGGGGACCGCGGCGATCCTGCGTTTCCTGCGGCCGGTGTGCTACCAGGACTTCCCCGACAACCTGCTGCCCGCCGCGCTGCAACACGGCAACCCGCTGCACTTGCGGCGCCTGCTCGACGGCCAGAGAGAGGCCTGATCGATGGCCACGACCTTCACCCCCAACGTGGATATCGCCGTGATCGGCGCCGGCATCGTCGGCGTCGCCTGCGCGCTGCAACTGGCCCGCCAGGGCCAGCGGGTGTTGCTGGTGGACCGTCAGGCGCCGGGCATGGGCGCCTCGTTCGGCAACGCCGGGCACCTGGCGACCGAGCAGGTGTTTCCCATCGCCGACCTGTCGATCCTCAAGCGCCTGCCGGCGATGCTCATGGACCCCATGGGCCCGCTGCGCCTGGACTGGAAATACCTGCCGCGGGCCTTGCCGTGGTTCACTCGCCTGCTGCTGAACCTGCGCCCGGCACCGTTTCGCCGCAGCGTGGCCGGCATCCGCGCCCTCAACGAAAGCAGCCTGGCGGCTTGGCGGCGCCTGCTGGATTCCATTGGCCACACGGAAATGCTCAAGCAGGACGGTTCGCTGCTGGTCTTCGAGCGTCCCGAATCACGCCCGGCCATCGACGCCCTGCACGCGCGCATGCGCCAGCAGAATGTCGAGGTGACGTTGTGGCAGGCGGACGCCGTGCGCGCCGCCGCGCCGCAACTGAGCGAGCATCTGTTGGGCGGTCTGTTCTTCCCCGCGACCGGGCACTTCCTCGATCCGCACCAGGCGGTGGAAGCACTGTTCGACGCCGCCACGGCTGCGGGCGTGCAGTTCGTTCAGCGAGACGTACAGGGCGGGCAACTCAAGGCCGACGGCGTCGCGTTGCGCACCGAACAGGGCGAACTGGTGGTGCCTCGGGTGCTGATCGCCTGCGGCGCTCATTCGGCTCACCTGACCGAAGCGCTGACCGGCACGCGGGTGCCGCTGGATACCGAACGCGGCTATCACCTGATGCTGCCCCACGAGCACGACCGGCTGCCGTTCGCCGTCACCTCGCTGGAGCGCAAGTTCATCATGACGCCCATGTCCGGCGGCCTGCGCCTGGCCGGCACGGTCGAATTCGCCGGCCTGGAGCGCCCGGCCAACATGGCCCGGGCCTGGCAGTTGCAGCGGCTGAGCCAGGGTTTGTTCAAGCGCGAACTGAATGCCGAAGCGGCGACGCCGTGGATGGGCTTTCGGCCTTCGCTGCCGGATTCGTTGCCGGTGATTGATCGGGTGTGTGAAGGCCGTGTGCTGCTGGCTTTCGGTCATCAACATCTGGGGCTGACCCAGGCGGCGGTGACGGCGGAGATGGTCGCAGCATTGGCGGGCTCGGCGACGCCCGCCACTGCGTTGCCGAACGTCGCAGCCTATCGGCTCGCGCGTTTCTAGTGAGTCGAGTCCACCAGCACTTCTTCCCCCAACGCCCCATTGGCGGGTAGCGGCTGATTGGTCGAGTTGGCGGCGCGCATCACCCTGATCGCACGCGCGCCGACGGCCTGTGCGGAACGGATGTCGCTGTCGGAGTCACCGTAGTAGAGGTGCACCCCACGGTCCTGGAGAAAGCGCGCCTTCTCCGGGCCCGAGGTGAACACCACCGGTTGCATGTCCCTGATGGCGAAAGCCTGCTTGAGGATCGCGGTGACCTGCTCACCCTCGGTCTGCGGTCGGGCGGTGACGAAAAACAGCGTGTCGCCGCGGCGCTGATGCAGGTCGATCAGGGCACGGGCTACGTCCTTGGGAATCGAATAGCGGTCACAGCCCGCGTTGGTTTCCGTCCAGAACGCCCTGTTCTTCAGGTAGTCGTTGCTGCCCGGCGAATACTTCTGCTGGCCCTCGTAGAAACAGGGGCTGGAGAACAACACGGTGTCGTCGATATCGAACCCTACCGCCATCGGCGCCGTGTCGCCGAGGCTGCTGGTGAGTTGCTGCAGGGTAATCCAGTGCACACCGGCAGGGCGCGACGGGTCGGAACATCCCGCCAGGGTCAGCGCCAGCAATGCGGCCAGCATCCGTTGGAAAGTACGCACACAAACCTCTCGTTTCGAAAGTGGAGACCTTGTCACTCGCTGGCGCCACACCCGTGGTGCCCGACAAGGGGTCTACCTGAATAACTGACAGTCATGTCAATTTCGTTTCGATACGCCAGGTTTCGTCAGCAACTGATACCGGCATCCCATTACCGGTTCCAGACTGTTCAACAAACAGTCTATTTAGACCCTTACAGCCTGCCACCGCCCTTTCAATCGCATCGTTTTCCCGGGATTGATATCTTTTTGCCACTCGACAGCAAGCACTTAATCAAACTGTAACGTCCTCCTCCTAGGGTGTTCCTGACATCAGTGACAGCTTTGAAAGGTTTCGCACCGAGGGCTCTCACAACACAGTCGAAGTAGCCGCGCCGCTATCAGCCGGCCGACGAACAAAAGTGGAGAGCCAAGGCAATGCGCAGTTGGGAAGAACCGAAAAAGAAACGCGTGCATATCGAAATCATCCCGATGATCGACGTGATGATGTTCCTGCTGGTGTTTTTCGTGCTGATCAGCCTGAACGTGATTCCGGCCCTGGGCATCAAGACCCAGTTGCCCGGCGCCGCCCACGCCCAGCAGTTGAAACCGCAGAACAAGGCGGTGATCACCCTCGGCCTGAATGAGCGTTTGCAACTCGACGGCCAGGACCTCGGCGAAGACGCACTGGTCGCGCAATTGAAGACCCTGGAAAACACCAGCGAGAAACTGGTGATCATCCTCAACAGCGACCGAGACGTTGAAGTCGGTCGGCTCGTGGCCGTGATGGACCTGCTCAAGAGCAACGGTTTTTCCTCCGTCTCCATCGCCACGCGAAAGCTGTAAGCCATGTCGGTCCTGTTCAAATCGCGAAAAGTCATCGCGTGCCTGCCGGCCATCTGCCTGCTGGTGATCGCTGTTCAGAGCGCCCTCAAGGCGGAGTTGAAGATCACCCCGAAGTACGACGAAACCACGGTCGAGGTGGCACTGATCGATCCGGCGGACCTGCAGCCGGAACCGGTTCCGCCGCCACCGCCGCCAGAGCCGGAACCTGTGCCCGAGCCGCCGCCCGAGCCAGACCCGGAGCCGGTGGTCGAACTGCCGGAGCCGCCGCCCAAGCCCAAGCCAAAACCGCCTGAGCCCAAGCCGCAGCCGCCCAAGCCGAAACCCCAGGTGGCCAAGCCGGCATCACCCCAGCCCGCCGCGCAACCGGCAGTGGCTCCGGCAGTGGCAAGCAAACCGCCAGCGGCCGCGACACCGGCGCCACCACCACCGCCGGCGCCGCCCAAGGTCAACATCGCGGCATTGGAAAACAGCTACATCGCCGCGCTGCACGCGGAGTTGGAGAAGTACAAGCAATACCCGCGAGGCCGCGAGGCATCGCTGCAACGCCCGGAGGGCAGTGTCGTGATCTGGCTGCTGATCGACCGGGGAGGAAAGGTGCTCGATTCGGGCATCGAGAAGAAAGCCGTGAGCATGCTGCTGAACAAGGCAGCGCAAACCAGCTTGCGCCGTATCGAGCAAGTAAGGCCCTTTCCCGAGGCCGTATTCGAGGGCAGGGATAAGTACCGTTTTATCGCGACGCTTGTTTACAACATAGAAAACTAGGTTCCCCGGAAAGTGCCCAGCCGACGATCGCTCAGATCGCCGGGCGGGCCTCTGCACGCGCGAAACCTGGCATCTGTCTTCACACGATCAATCACAAACAAGGGAGGGAAGCTTGGTGAAACTCAATCGGCTGTTCGTCATGATGTTGACCGTTGGTTGCGGCGGTTGGACCGCCTCGACACTGGCGGAAGACTCCGTCGATATCGGTAGCGTCAACGTTACCGGTCAAACCGTGGGCAACGGTTTGATGGTGCAGGAGGAAGCGGCCAAGGCGCGCTCCACGGTCACCAAGGAAGCCCTGGACAAGATGAGTCCGACAAGCAACGGTATCGACAAGCTGAAATACACGCCCGGCATCAACGTCTCCAGCGACGACAGCACCGGCCTGAGCGGTTTCAACTTCACCATGCGTGGCATGAAATCCGACCAGATCGGCATGACCATGGACGGCGTGCCGATCAACGACTCGGGCAGCTTCGAGGTGTACCCGAACCTGCTGGGCGACCCGGAAAACCTCCAGGAAGTCTTCGTGACCCAGGGCTCCTCCGAACTGGATGCGCCGCATATCGGTTCCAGCGGCGGCAACATCGGCCTGGTCTCGATGGCCCCGAGCAAGGACGCCGGGGTGTTCTTCAAACAGACCGTTGGCAGCAACAACCTGAGCAAGACCTTCGTTCGCCTGAACACCGGCGAATACAACGGCCTGAGCAACTACATTTCCGCGTCGAAGACCAACAGCGACAAATGGAAAGGCAAAGGCGACCTGGACGCCGAGAAGTTCGAACTCAACAGCCTGTTCAAGTTCGGTGAAGGCAACTCGATCCAGGGCATCATCAAGTACCACAAGCAGGAAAACTACAACTACGTTTCGCCGAGCCTGGCGCAGTACAAGTCGGACCACGACTACGATTTCCCCAACGTACCGACCTATAACCCGACCACCGGCAAGCTCACCACCGCCAGCTACGAGACCAGCCGCAACCCGTACGAAAACGTAACGGCATCGGTCACCAGCCGCTGGCAGTTGCGCGATGACCTGCAACTGACCGTCGCGCCTTACTACTACTGGGCCAACGGCGGCAGCTACCGCGCCTTCGGTTCGCCAGCCACCCTCACCCGAACCACCAACAGCTCCGGCAACTATGACCTGAGCAACCTGAAGACCACTGCCCAGTACAACGCCGACGGCGACCCGGTCAGCGGCCGTTACTACCGTCCGTCCTGGACCGAAACCTGGCGCCCGGGGGTCAACACCAAGCTGAGCTGGGCGTTCAACGACGAACACAACATCGACTTCGGCTACTGGTACGAACGCGCCCGCCAGCGCCAGACCCAACCGTTCATCTACCTTGAAGCCGATGGCAGCCCGACCGACATCTGGGGCAACTACGAGAGTTCCAACCAGGTCAGGGACGCCAACGGCAAGGTTGTACAGGGCCGCAACTACTTCACCATCACCCCGGTGCACAAACTGTTCGTCCAGGACACCTGGACCGCTACCCCCGACCTGACCCTGACCATGGGCCTGGCCTACGAGCACTCCACCCGTGACGGCGACCTGAAGGCCAGCCTCTACGACACGCCTGAAAAGCGCGACAAGACCTACCACGAGTTCCTCCCGAGCTTCAGCGCGCGCTACCAGATCAACGAGGACAACCAGGCGTTCTACAACGTCACCCGCAACATGCGTACACCGCCCAACTACGTGCTCTACAACGCCGGGGACTCGATCAGCCTCAAACCCGAGCTGAGCTGGAACCAGGAGCTGGGCTGGCGCTACGCCACCGATGACATGGCGTTGTCGGCCACGCTGTTCTACCTCAAGTTCAAGGATCGCCAGGTGTCGAGCCGCGACGAGGTCACCGGTGACTACCTGATGCTCAACGTCGGCAAGGTCGAGAACAGAGGTGTCGAACTGGAGTTCAGCGGCCTGCTGCCGCACAACTTCAACTACTACGCCTCCTACACCTACACCGAGGCCGAGCAACAGAACGACACCCTCTACTACGGTGTGTACGTGCCGACCAAGGGCAAGCAGATCGCCGGCGTGCCGAAGAACATGTTCAACCTGAGCCTGGGCTACGACGACGGTCGCTTCTACGGCAACGTCATCGGCAAGTTCGTCGACAACCAGTTCGGCGACCTGACCAACGACCAGAGCATCCCGCACTACACCACCGTCGACATGAACGTCGGCTACCGCTTGCCGGTGAACAAGAAGTTCGTCAAGGACGCCACCGTGCGCCTGTCGCTGAACAACGTGTTCAACCGCGAGTACCTCTCCGGCGTGCAGACCACCACCTTCAACTCGGTGCGCTACAACGGCAGCGGCTCGGCCTTCGCCGGCGCCCAGACGCCTTACTACACCATCGGCGAAGAGCAGACGGTCGCGCTCTCCGTGGAAGCCAACTTCTAACCCTGCCTTCTAACCCAGAGCCAGGACCGGCCTGCGAGCCGGTCCTGCCCCGTGCCTGAACCGCCAGAGGTAACCCGCCATGAACATGGACCTGCTCCACGACATCACCTTCTACATCATGTACGGCGCTGCCGCCCTCGCCGCCTTCGTGGTCGTGGAACGCGGCATTTTCTTCGCCCACAACCTGCGCCGCGCCCGCGCCCTGGAAGCGGCCCTGCACCAGAAGGTGCGCCACTTCGACGAACTGCCCGCCGAACTGCGCCAGCGCGACAGCCTGCCGTTGCAGTTGCTGCGTCAGCTCTTCGACGGCCGCGTCGGCCTGCATTCGCACAATGAGCTGGAAGACCTCGGCCAGGCGATCTACATCGCCATGCGCGGCAAGCTCAACCATGGCCTGTGGATCCTCGAAGCGGTGGTCGCCGGCGCACCGTTGCTGGGCCTGCTCGGCACCATTCTCGGCATCATCGACACCTTCAAGGCCCTGGCCGAAGCCGGTGTTTCCGACCCGGGCGAAGTCTCTCGCGGCATCGGTACCGCGCTGTACGCCACCGCCTTGGGGATCGCCATCGCCCTGGTTGGCCTGGTGTTCAACAGCCACCTTCAAGACCGCCTCGAACTGATCAACGACAACCTGAAGATGCTCCTGTTGCGCGCCGGCATGGGCACCGCCTTCAGCACCCGGCCCGTTACCGCGCCGGCTGCCTCCAGCCTGCAACCTGCCTGACCGGCCGAGGATCGTCATGCCGCATCCACGTCTTGCCTTACGTCCCCTGCCGCTGATGCTGGCGGCCCTGCTGCTGGCCAGCGGCTGCCAACCGGCGAAGCCGCCGGTCAACGTCACTATTGCCGCCCTCAACGATTTCCACGGCAACCTGCAACCGAGCCCGTTCCAGAACGGCGAGGTCAAGCTCAAGGCCGGCGGAATCGGTCCGCTCAGCGGTGCGTTGGGCGAGTTGCGCAAGCAGGATCCGCAACTGCTGCTGGTGGGCGTTGGCGACATGGTCGGCGGCAGCCCGCCGATCTCCTCGATGTGGGCCGACGAGCCCAGCCTGAAAGCGCTGAACCTGCTGGGCCTGAAATTCTCCGTGGTCGGCAACCATGAGCTGGACCACGGCAAGGCCGAGTTGCTGCGGCAAATCAACGGCGGCTGCCAGTCCGACCGCGCCGCCCAGGCGTGCCAGTTCGACAAGGACTTCAAGGGCGCGGGCTTCCCCTACCTCTCCGCCAACCTGATGGACCGCCAGACCGGCAAGGCGCTGTTCCCGGCCTACCGCATCGAACAGGCCCACGGCGCGAAGATCGCCTTCGTCGGCGCCACCCTCAGGAACGTCGATGCCTACGTCAGCGCCAACAGCATGAAAGGCCTGTACACGATCGATGAAGCCGAGGCGATCAACGCCCTGCTGCCGGAACTGACCGCGCAAAAGGTCGACGCCGTGGTCGCGGTGATCCACCAGGGCGGCGCCACCCCGGAGCGCTTCGACCAGCAGGCGTGCAGCCAGTTGAGCGGCGACGTGGTGGACGTAGCCAAGCGGCTCGACCCGACGATCAAAGTGGTGCTCACCGCCCACACCCACGAAGGCTACCTGTGCCGTGTCGGCGACAAGCTGGTGACCCAGGGCGCCTCGTTCGGCCGCCTGCTGACCCACCTGACCCTGACCGTGGATACCGACAAGCACCAGTTGCTCGACGTCAAAGCCAACAACCTGGTGGTGGACGCCCAGCGCTACCACGCCAGCCCCGAAATCGCTCCGTTGCTGGCGGAAATCGAAACCCGCAGCCAGGCGCAACTGAGCAGACCGGTGGCCCGCCTGGGCGCCCGCGAAGTGCTTCGCGCCACCAACGAGGCCGGCGAATCGGCCATGGGCGACCTGATCGCCGACGCGCACCTGGCCGCCACCCGCGCCCTCGGTGCCCAGGTCGCGTTGATGAACCAGGGCGGCATGCGCATGGATATCAGCCTGGAGGACGGCCAGGAGCAGGTGAATTACGGCCAGGTCGCCACCGTGCAGCCGTTCAACAACAGCCTGATTCTGCTCACCCTGACCGGCGCGCAACTGCGGCAACTGCTGGAGCAGCAATGGCAGGACGGCAGCATGGGTTTCTATCCGCTGCAACCTTCGGCCTCGCTGACCTACCGCTGGGACGACCGCCAGCCGAAGGGCCAGCGCGTGCTCGCCGACAGCCTGCTGGTCGACGGCCAGCCGGTGCAGCCGGAGCAGCCCTACCGCATCGTCATGAACAGCTTCCTCGCCGAGGGCGGCGACAACTTCAGCGTGCTCAAACAGGCCAGTGACCGCCTCGACACCGGGATCAACGACCTCGACGCGATGATCAGCTACCTGCAGGAACGTGATCGCGCGGGCCAGCCCGGCGGCCTCGCCGAGGCGCAGCAGCGCATCCAGAAAGCCACAGCGCAGGTGGCCAGCAATGCGCAGTGAAGACTGGCAAACGCTGCAGGATCGCCTGTTGCCGGAGGCTATCGCCGCCGCCGACAGCGCCTGGTGCCCGCACTCGGAATTCCCCGTGGGCGCCGCGTTGCTGACCGCCGACGGCAAGGTGATTCGCGGCTGCAACGTGGAGAACGTGTCCTATGGACTGACCAACTGCGCCGAGCGCAGCGCGCTGTTCAGCGCCATCAGCCAGGGCCTGGCGCCCGGCAGTTTCAAGGCGCTGCTGGTGTACGCGCCCAAGGTGCCGGTGATTTCGCCTTGCGGTGCCTGTCGCCAGGTGATGGTGGAACTGCTGGCGCAGGACTGCCCGGTGATCTGCGTCGGCCACGACAGCGCGGCAACCCGCCACTGGACCGCCGGGCAATTGCTGCCCGGCGCCTTCATCGAGTTTTGACCAGACCCGCCAGACCGACCGCAGACGTCGGCGGCGCTTACTTGAATCCTCCGGGGAAATGATCGATGGGCTTCATCGGTATCGTGGTGTTGTTGCTGTTGGCGGTGGCGCTGTCCAGTAACCGCAAGGCCATCCGTTTGCGCACCGTCGGCGCGGCGTTCGCCGTGCAGGCCGGGCTGGGCGCATTCGCCCTGTACGTGCCCTGGGGCCAGAGCACCCTGGGCGGTATCTCCGAGTCGGTGAGCTCGCTGCAGGGCTACGCCGATCAGGGCATCAGCTTCATCTTCGGCGGCTTGAGCAGCAGCAAAATGTTCGACGTCTTCGGCACTGGCGGCTTCGTCTTCGCCATCCGCGTGCTGCCGCTGATCGTGTTCTTCAGCAGCTTCATCGCCGTGCTGTATTACCTGGGCGTGATGGACCTGGTGATCCGGGTGATCGGCGGCGGCCTGCACCGCGTGCTGGGCACCAGCCGCACCGAGTCGATGGCCGCCACGGCGAACATCTTCGTCGGCCAGACCGAGGCGCCCATGGTGATCCGCCCCTTCATCCGGCGCCTGACCCGCTCCGAGCTGTTCGCGGTCATGGCCGGCGGCATGGCCTCGGTGGCCGGTTCGATGCTGATCGGCTATGCCAGCCTGGGCGTCGAACTGAAATACCTGATTGCCGCAAGCTTCATGGCCGCTCCGGGTGGATTGCTGATGGCCAAGCTGATGGAACCGGAAACCGAAACCCCGCAGCAGCACCCGGACGACGTGCCCCAGGACCACGGCGACAAACCGGCCAACGTTATCGACGCCGCCGCCCTCGGCGCCTCGTCCGGCCTGCAGCTCGCGCTGAACGTCGGCGCCATGCTGCTCGCCTTCATCGCCCTGATCGCCCTGTTCAACGGCATCCTCAGTTGGAGCGGCAACTGGTTCGGGGTCCCGGAACTGAGCATGCAACTGATCCTCGGCTACCTGCTGGCGCCCCTGGCCTTCGTCCTGGGCGTGCCCTGGAGCGAAGCCGTCACGGCCGGCGGCCTGATCGGCGAAAAGCTGGTGCTCAACGAGTTCGTGGCCTACGTCGACTTCGCCGCCCACCTCGACCCGGCGCAAGCCGCCGCCAAGGGCGTGGCGGTGCTGTCCACGCAGACCCAGGTGATCATCACCTTTGCCCTGTGCGGCTTCGCCAACCTCGCCTCCATCGGCATCCAACTGGGCAGCCTGGGTGTGATGGCCCCCGAGCGACGCCCGGACATCGCCCGCCTGGGCCTCAAGGCGGTGGTGGCCGGCACCCTGTCCAACCTGATGAGCGCGGCACTCGCCGGGCTCTTCCTGGCCATCTGAACCGAATCCAATGAATGCGTGTGAACTGACATGACCGAACTCGATGCAAAGCACTCGCGCACGCTGATTGCGCTGATGGACCTCACCTCCTTGAACGACGATGACAGCGACGCGCACATCGTCGAGTTGTGCCACAAAGCTACAACCCCGGCCGGCCACGTGGCCGCGGTCTGCGTGTACCCGCGCTTCGTTGCCCTGGCACGCAAGACCCTCGATGAACTCGGCGCGCAGACCGTGGCGGTGGCCACCGTGGTCAACTTCCCCGCCGGCAGCGCACCCGTTGACGAAGTGCTCGAACAGACCCGCCAGGCCCTGGCCGACGGCGCCGATGAAATCGATATGGTCTACCCCTGGCGCGCGCTGCTGGCCGGCGATGCCGACAGCGGCTTCGCCCTGGTCCGCGCCTGCAAGGCGCTGTGCGCGGACCGCGCAGTGCTCAAGGTGATTCTGGAGACCGGCGAGCTGGCGTCCCCGGCGCTGATCCGCCAGGCCAGCCTGGATGCCATCGACGCCGGCGCCGACTTCATCAAGACCAGCACCGGCAAAGTGAAGGTCAATGCCACCGTCGAGGCGGCGCGGATCATGCTCGAATGCATCGCCACGAGCGGCACCCACGTTGGCCTGAAACCGGCGGGCGGCATCAGGACGCTGGCCGATGCGCGGGTCTATCTGCAACTGGCCGAACAGATCAATGGCCCGCACTGGATCTCGCCGCGGCACCTGCGCCTGGGCGCTTCCAGCCTGCTCGACGACCTGCTGCGCCACCTCGGCACGGACACGGCCAGCCCGACGCGAGGAGCGTACTGATGGCCTGGCTCCCACAGGAAGTGATCCGCCGCAAACGCGACGGCAAGGTGCTCGACGATGCGGATATCCGCCGCTTCGTCAGCGGCATCACCGACTTCAGCATCAGCGAAGGCCAGGCTGCCGCCTTTGCCATGGCCGTGTTGCTCAAGGGACTCAACGTCGAGGAACGCATTGCCCTGGCCTCGGCGATGCGTGACTCCGGCCGGGTGCTGAGCTGGAACCTGCCCGGGCCGGTGGTGGACAAGCACTCCACCGGCGGCATCGGCGACCTGGTCAGCCTGCCGCTCGCGCCACTGCTGGCGGCTTGCGGCTGCTACGTGCCGATGATTTCCGGGCGCGGCCTCGGTCACACCGGCGGCACCCTCGACAAGCTCGACAGCATCCCCGGCTACGACAGCCAGCCGGATATGGCGAAGCTGCGCGAGGTGGTGGCCGGGGTCGGCTGCGCCATCATCGGCCAGACCAACGACCTGGCGCCGGCGGACAAGCGCCTGTACGCCATCCGCGATGTCACCGGCACGGTGGAGTCGATCGACCTGATCATCACCTCGATCCTGAGCAAGAAGCTCGCGGCGGGCCTTGATGTGCTGCTGATCGACGTGAAGATGGGCAATGGTGCATTCATGGCCCTGCCCGGCGATGCCACCGCACTGGCTGAAAGCATCGTCGCGGTGGCCAATGGCGCCGGGGTCCGCACCCGTGCGCTGATCACCGACATGAGCCAGCCCCTGGCCCGCTCGGCAGGCAATGCCCTGGAAGTCGAGGAAGCCATCGCCCTGCTGCGCGGTGAAGTGCGTAGCCCGCGCCTGTGGGAGGTGACCCTGGCCCTGGCGGAACAGACCCTGCTCTGCGCCGGGCTTGCCAGCAGCCTCGAACTGGCCCGCGAGCAACTGCTTGCCGCCTGGCACAGCGGTGCGGCACTGCAGCGTTTCCAGCGCATGGTCGAGGCCCTTGGCGGCCCCGCCGACCTGACCGAGCGCCCCGACGCGCACCTGCCGGCCGCACCGGTGGTGATCCCGGTGCCGGCACCGCAAGCGGGCATCGTGCACAGCATCGACACCCGCGCCATCGGTCTGGCGGTGGTCAACCTCGGCGGCGGTCGACGCAACCCGCAAGATCCGATCGACCCCGCCGTGGGGCTCACCCGCCTGTGTTTCCCCGGCGAAGCGGTCGGCCCCAACCAGCCTCTGGCACGGGTGCACGCCCGCGACCTGGCCCAGGCCGAGCAGGCCGCCGCTGCGGTGCAGGCGGCCTACCGCATTGCCGGCGTGCCCTTCGAGGCGCCCGCGCTGATTTCCCGCCTGTGCCTGGAGCCGCAATGAAGCGCGCCCTGCTGCTGGTCCTCGACTCCCTGGGTATCGGCGCCAGCGCCGACGCCGAGCGCTTCGGCGATGCCGGCGCCAACACCCTGCTGCATATCGCCGAGGCCTGTGCCCGCGGCGAGGCCGATAACCGCGGACGCCAGGGGCCGCTGCACCTGCCGAACCTGGCGCGACTCGGCCTGGGTCACGCCACGGCCCTCAGTGGCGGCGTCTTCCCGCCGGGCCTGCGCGCCGACGGTCCGGTCGAGGGCGCGTGGGGTTACGCCAGGGAATTGTCCAGCGGCAAGGACACACCGTCCGGCCACTGGGAAATTGCCGGCGTGCCGGTGCTGTTCGACTGGGGTTATTTCCCCGCGCCGGAACACAGCTTTCCGCCAGAACTGCTGAACGCGCTGATTACCCGCGGCGAGCTGCCCGGCACCCTCGGCAACTGCCACGCCTCGGGCACCGCGATCATCGAACGGCTCGGCGACGCGCACGTTCGCAGCGGCCAGCCGATTATCTACACCTCGGCCGACAGCGTGCTGCAGATCGCCGCCCACGAAACCCGTTTCGGCCTGGAGCGGCTATACGCCCTGTGCGAACTGGCCCGCGAACTGTGCAACCCCTACGGCATCGGCCGGGTCATCGCCCGGCCGTTCCTCGGCGACAGCGCCGCGCATTACCGGCGCACCGGCAACCGCCGCGACTATGCGGTGCCACCGCCGGCGCCGACCCTGCTCGAGCGCCTGTGCGCCAGCGGCGGCCAGGTGTTCGCCGTTGGCAAGATCGGCGACATCTTCGCCCACCAGGGCATCAGCCGGCAGTACAAGGGCGACGGCAACGCCGCGCTGTTCGATGCCACGTTGCAGGCCCTGGCCGATGCACCGGACAACACCCTGGTGTTCAGCAACTTCGTCGACTTCGACATGCTCTACGGCCACCGCCGCGATACTGCCGGCTACGCCGCGGCCCTCGAAGCCTTCGACCAGCGCCTGCCTGAACTGCTGGCGCAGATGCGCCCGCAGGACCTGCTGATCCTTGCCGCCGACCACGGCTGCGACCCCAGCGCGCCGGGCAGCGACCACACCCGCGAACACATCCCGGTGCTCGCCTGGGGCAACGGCGTCAGCGCCGGCAGCCTTGGCGAGCGGGAAACCTTCGCCGATATCGGCCAGACCCTGGCCGCCTTTTTCGGCATGCCGCCCTGCACCCATGGCCGCTCGTTCCTCTCGACGCATTTCACCTCACCCTCACCCCGCGGCCAGTGCGCCGCGCCACGGAGTACCTGCAAATGAATGCACGCCAATCCCTGCGTAACGGCCTGATGCTCGTCGCCGGTCTGTGGGCCGGCCAGGTCCTGGCCTGGGGCCAACAGGGCACGGCCCTGGTCGGCGAACTGACCCAGCGCCAGCTCACCCCCGAGGCGAAGGCCGAGGCCGGGCGCCTGCTGGGCCTGATCAAGCAGACCGACTTCGCCGTGGTGGCCAACTGGGCCGGCAACCTGGACCAGAACCCACAGACCAAAGAGCTGTGGCAGCAAACCAGGAACCAGCGGCTGGTGATCTACAAGGCTGACGATTGCACCTTCCAGCTCCCGCGCGACTGCCCGGACGGCATCTGCAGCGTCGCCGCCATCGAACGGAATCGCGCCGCCCTGGCCGATCCCAAGGCACCCAACCAGACGCGCCTGATGGCCCTGCTGTTCCTGATCCACCACACCAGCGATGCCAGCTCGCCGCTGAACAACAGCTTCAAGGACGACAAGGGCGGCTACGACTTCCCGGTCAAGGCCGGCGGCAAGACCTACAACCTGCGCCAGGTGTGGGATGACTTCCTGCTCGGCTCGGCCAAGCTGGACGTGAAAGCCTACGCCGACAAGCTGCAGAAAGACCTTCCCGCAGCCGATTCGGACAACCCCGCGCAGTGGTCGCAACAGGCCTGCCAGATCGTTCGCGACGGCGGCATCTACCCGCAAAAGGCCGAGAAGAAGCGCAAGTTGCCCACCCATCGCGCCCAGGGCGATGACGACAGCGGCGATATCGACTACGCCGCCAAGAACATCGAATACAACCGCTCCGGCAAGGACTACAGCCGTGGCGACAAGCTGATGAACGAAAAACCGCGTGACGGCGCGGGCGACGGCATCGACGGCAACTACATGAGCACCTTCGTGCCGGTTGCCGAGAAACAGGTGCAGCTAGCCTCCGCCCGCCTTGCCCGACTGCTCAACGCCGCGTTGGTCGCCGGTCGTCCCGCGTCCTGAATCCCCTTTTGGCCGGGGTGGTCTTGCCGGCCATTTTTTTCTTCGCTTAACGTGAGTAGCCATGAACTCTCCAAGCCTGCGTTTCCTGCCGTTACTGCTTGCCCTCGGCCTCGCCGGTTGCGCCGCTACGCCCCCCTCCGGCACGGGCGAACAGCGTGTGTCACTGATGACCTGGAACGTCGAAAACCTGTTCGACACCGTCCACGACGAGGGCAAAGAAGATTTCGCCTACCTGCCGCGCAGCGTGAAGCAGGCACATCCCGAGTACCTGGCGACCTGCGCCAGAATCACCGTGGCGGCCTGGCGCGACGAGTGCGAGAACAACGACTGGACCGATGCCCGGCTGGACGAAAAACTCACCCGCCTGGCGGACGTCATTGGCCAGATCGGCAACGGGCGCGGTCCCGATATCCTGCTGCTGGAAGAAGTGGAAAACCTGAACGTGGTGGACATGCTCAACGCCCGCCTCGGCACGTCCGACTACCAGACCCGCGTGTTGCTGGAAGGCTGGGACGAGCGTGGTATCGACACCGCCGTGCTGAGCCGCCTGCCGCAGTGGGATCGACCGATCCTGCACAAGGTCCCCTACCGCAACGAGAACGGCGACAGCTCCGACAAAACCGGCAAGACCCGCGGCATTCTCGAAGTACGCCTGCTCCTGCCGGACGGCCAGAAAGCCTCGGTGTTCGCCGTGCACCTGCCCTCCGGCGGCGGCCCCGGCTATCTTCGGCGCCAGGCGGTGGACTACCTGGCCGAGCTCAAGCGTCAGTTGCCTGCGGATGTGCTGCCGATCGTCGGTGGCGACTTCAACATCAACGCCGGCGAAGAGCGCCAGCACCGCTACATCGCCGACCGCCTCGCCAGCACCTGGAGCGTGTCGCACCTGATCGGCTGCAACGACTGCAAGGGCAGCTATTACTACCACCGCAACCGCGAGTGGTCGTTCTTCGACATGCTGCTGTTCCCGCAGCAAATGACCACCACCGGTTTCAACGGCTGGAAGGTCGATCCCGCCAGCATTCGCCTGCCTCATCAGAGCCGCTATCAAGTGAACAAATGGGGCTCGCCGGCGCGCTTCGAGGGCGGCAAATACCCCGAGGGCGTCTCCGATCACTGGCCGATGTACGCGGAGATCCATCGCTGACAGAATTGTCCGACAAGACTGTGGCTCCAGCGACCCTGGCACGCGTCCCACGTCAACGAAATCACCCGGTGTTTGTAGTAGCGTTGCCGCCACAAGTGGCAACGCCAAGGAACGGAATGACAAACCACAAGATCAACATCCGGCGCAAAAACGTCGAGAAAATCCTCTTGGCTGCCGAACAGGTCTTCGCCGAACAGGGCCACGCGGGCACCTCCATGTCCGACATCGCCAAGCGCGCCGACCTGCCCCGCTCGAACCTGCATTACTACTTCACCACCAAGGACGACCTGTACCGCGAAGTGCTGGTCAACCTGCTCAAGGTATGGGAGCGCGAAGGCGCCTGCTTCGTGCACTTCGACGACCCGCGCGTGGTGCTGACCAGCTACGTGCGCGAAAAGATGACCCACTCGCGCATCCGCCCCCATGGCTCGAAACTCTGGGCCAACGAGATCATGCACGGCGCCCCGCTGTTCCGTGACATCCTCGACGAACACCTGTTCGCCGGCGCCAAGTTCAAGGAGAACAAGATTCGTCAGTGGGTAGAGGAAAAACGTATCCGCGACGTTGAACCGTTCGCGTTGCTCTACATGATCTGGGCCTCGACCCAGCACTACGCCGACTTCGACTACCAGGTCAGGGCGCTCAACGATCACCAGCCGCTGAGCGACGAACAGTTCGAGCGGGCCGTGCAGACCGTGACGGCGGTGGTGTTGCGGGGGATCGGACTGGAGCCCTGAGACCGCTGTCGGCCTTTCGGGCGTTATCGCTTCGCTGTGGCGTCCCGAGAAGCCAGCGCCCCAAGCCATCTAAAAAAAAGATATACACTGCCAGGCACCAACAAAACTCATAAAAGCCTCCCCGCCATGATGACCCTGCGCCAGATCCGTCATTTCATCGCCGTCGCCGAAACCGGGTCGATTTCCGCCGCCGCCCAGGCGGTGTTCATTTCCCAGTCCACCCTGACCCTGGCGATCCAGCAACTGGAGGAGGAAATCGGCGTCAGTCTGTTCAGCCGTCACGCCAAGGGCATGACCCTGACCCATCAGGGCCATCAGTTCCTGCGCCAGGCGCACCTGATCCTCGCCACGGTGGATAACGCCAAGCGCAGCCTGCAACAGAGCACCGACCAGGTGGCCGGGCAATTGACCATCGGCGTGACCAGCTTGGTCGCCGGTTATTACCTCGCCGACCTGCTGACCCGCTTCCAGCGCGCCTACCCCAACGTCGAAATCCGCGTGACCGAAGACGAACGGCCGTATATCGAGCACCTGCTGGTGGCCGGCGAAATCGACGTCGGCGTGCTGATCCTGTCCAACCTCGAAGACCGCCTGGCTCTGCAGACCGAGGTCCTCACCCACTCGCCGCACCGTCTCTGGCTGCCGGCCCAGCACCCGCTGCTGGAGCGAGACAGCATCAGCCTCGCCGATGTCGCGGACGAGCCGCTGATCCAGCTCAATGTCGATGAAATGGAGCAGAACGCCCGCCGCATGTGGGCCGGCGCTGGCTTGCAAGCGCAGATCAGCCTGCGCACGGCGTCCACCGAGGCGGTGCGCAGCCTGGTGGCGGCGGGCCTCGGCGTGTCGATCCAGCCGGACATGACCTACCGCCCCTGGTCGCTGGAAGGCGACATCATCGAGGCGCGGCCGCTGGCCGACCTCAACCAGACCCTCGATATCGGCCTGGCCTGGCGCCGGGGTACGGCGCGGCCGGCGCTGGTGGACCCGTTCCTGACCGTAGCCCGCGAACCGGGCAGCGCCCGCAAGCCATCTATTTAATCGAACGCCCCCTTCAATATTTAGAATTTGTCGACCTGCGCACACCGCTCTAGGCTCTGTAAGAAATATCGCCCACCCATGTCGGGCGAATAATTAAAACAACAGAGAACCTGAAGAATGTCCGGTGCGCACTCGACCCCGCTGTCCACAGCCTTGTTGATCGATGGCGAACTGGTTGCCGGCGCGGGCCTGGCCGAGCCAATCTTCAACCCGGCCAATGGCGAAGTGCTGACGCAGATCGCCGAGGCCAGTACCGAACAGGTCGAGGCGGCGATCCAGGCCGCCCACCGCGCCTTTGCCACCTGGTCGCGGACCACGCCGCAACAGCGCTCGAACATTCTCCTGGCCATCGCCGATGCCATGCAGCGGCAGGCCGATCACCTGGCCCGCCTCGAAGCCCTCAACTGTGGCAAGCCGCTGCACCTGGCGCGCCAGGACGACCTGCCGGCCGCCATCGACGTGTTCCGCTTTTTCGCCGGCGCCGTGCGCTGCCAGACCGGGCAACTGGCCGGTGAGTACCTGCCCGGCTACACCAGCATGGTCCGCCGCGATCCGCTGGGCGTGGTGGCGTCCATCGCGCCGTGGAACTACCCGATCATGATGGCGGCGTGGAAGATCGCCCCGGCCCTGGCCGCCGGCAACACCCTGGTGTTCAAACCGTCCGAGCACACCCCGCTGTCGATCCTGGCCCTCGCGCCGACCCTCGCCGAGCTGCTGCCGCCCGGTGTGCTGAATATCGTCTGCGGTGGCGGCGAAGGGGTTGGCAGCCATCTGGTCAGCCACGCCAAAGTGCGCATGGTCTCGCTCACCGGCGATATCGTCACCGGGCAGAAAATCCTCCAGGCCGCGGCCAAGACCCTCAAACGCACCCACCTGGAACTGGGCGGCAAGGCCCCGGTGATCGTCTGCAACGACGCCGACCTCAAGGCCGTGGTCGAGGGCGTGCGCAGCTACGGCTATTACAACGCCGGCCAGGATTGCACCGCCGCCTGCCGCATCTACGCTCAGGCCGGCATCCACGACCAACTGGTCGCCGAGCTGGGCGCGGCGGTCAGCAGCCTGCGCTTCGCCGGCAAGCGTGACGCCGACAACGAGATCGGCCCGCTGATCAGCATCCGCCAACGCGACCGCGTGGCCAGCTTCGTCGAGCGCGCCCTGAGCCAGCCGCATATCGAACGGGTCACCGGCGCCGCCGTGCATTCGGGCCCTGGCTACTATTACCAACCGACCCTGCTGGCCGGCTGCAAGCAGAGCGACGAAATCGTCCAGCGCGAAGTGTTCGGCCCGGTGGTCACCGTGACCCGCTTCGACGAGCTGTCACAGGCGGTGGACTGGGCCAACGACTCCGAATACGGCCTGGCCTCCTCGGTCTGGACCCGCGACCTGGACAAGGCGATGCAGGTCGCCGCGCGCTTGCAGTACGGCTGCACCTGGATCAACAGCCATTTCATGCTGGTCAGCGAAATGCCCCACGGCGGCCTGAAACGCTCCGGCTATGGAAAAGACCTGTCCAGTGATTCGCTGCAGGACTACAGCGTGGTCAGACACATCATGGCCCGCCACGGCGAACACCTGAGCTGAATACCGATACGCACTACGCTAACAAGACCGTTGTACCGCTTTCACTTACTGCCCCGACCATAATTTGAAAAAGAGGGAACACCATGTTCGTGCACAAGACCGCATTGCTCAGCGCCCTGAGCACCGCCCTGCTGGCCAGCGCCAGCCTGCAGGCCGCCGAACCGCTGAAGGCTGTGGGTGCCGGCGAAGGCCAACTGGATATCGTCGCCTGGCCCGGCTATATCGAGCGCGGTGAAAGCGACAAGAACTACGACTGGGTCACCGGGTTCGAGAAGGAAACCGGCTGCAAGGTCAGCGTTAAAACCGCCGCGACTTCCGACGAAATGGTCAGCCTGATGGCCAAGGGTGGCTACGACCTGGTCACCGCGTCGGGCGACGCCTCGCTGCGGCTGATCGTCGGCAAGCGCGTGCAGCCGATCAATACCGCACTGATCCCGAACTGGAAAAACATTGACCCGCGTCTGCAAGACGGCGCGTGGTACGTGGTCAACAAGCAGGTTTACGGCACGCCTTACCAGTGGGGCCCGAACGTGCTGATGTACAACACCCAGGTCTTCCCGCAGGCGCCGACCAGTTGGAGCGTGGTGTTCGAACCGCAGAATCTGCCGGACGGCAAGCCGAACAAAGGCCGCGTGCAGGCCTATGACGGCCCGATCTACATCGCCGACGCGGCGCTGTACCTGAAATCGACCAAGCCGGAACTGGGCATCCAGAACCCCTACGAACTGAACGAAACCCAGTACAAAGCCGTGCTCGACCTGCTGCGCCAGCAGCAGCCGCTGATCCACCGCTACTGGCATGACGCGACCGTGCAAATGAGCGACGTGAAAAACGAAGGCGTGGCCGCGTCCAGCTCCTGGGGTTACATGGTCAATGGCCTGAAGGCCGACAACCAGCCCGTGGCCTCAACCATTCCGAAAGAAGGCGCCACCGGCTGGGCCGACACCACCATGCTGCACGCCGAGGCCAAGCACCCGAACTGCGCCTACAAGTGGATGGACTGGTCGCTGCAACCGAAGGTGCAGGGTGACGTTGCCGCCTGGTTCGGTTCGTCGCCGGCGGTGCCAGCGGCCTGCACCGGTAGCGAACTGCTGGGCGCCGAAGGCTGCAAGACCAACGGCTTCGACCAGTTCGACAAGATCGCCTTCTGGAAAACCCCGCAGGCTGAAGGCGGCAAGTTCGTGCCGTATAGCCGCTGGACCCAGGATTACATTGCGATCATGGGCGGGCGGTAAGCGACCGACCTCATCGCGAGCAAGCTCGCTCCTACATCCCACAGGTAGGAGCGAGCTCGCTCGCGATGCCCCCCCAAAAAATCTCCACATCAGTTCAGTCGTCCAGGCCTGGGCCGCTGCACACCCCCATGCCTATCCGGAGCACCGCACCATGACCCTTGCAGTCCAGTTCACCCAGGTTTCCCGTTTGTTCGGCGAGGTGAAAGCCGTCGACCGGGTGTCCATCGATATCCAGGACGGCGAGTTCTTTTCCATGCTCGGCCCCTCAGGCTCGGGCAAGACTACCTGCCTGCGCCTGATCGCCGGCTTCGAACAACCCAGCCACGGCTCGATCCGCATCCACGGCGCCGAAGCCGCGGGCCTGCCGCCCTACCAGCGTGACGTCAACACGGTGTTCCAGGACTACGCGCTGTTCCCGCACATGAGCGTGCTGGACAACGTCGCCTACGGCCTCAAGGTCAAGGGCATCGGCAAACAGGAACGGCACGCCCGTGCCGAAGAAGCCCTGGGCATGGTCGCCCTCGGCGGCTACGGCGGGCGCAAGCCGGTGCAATTGTCCGGTGGCCAGCGCCAGCGCGTGGCCCTGGCTCGCGCCCTGGTCAACCGCCCGCGCGTGCTGCTGCTCGACGAGCCACTGGGCGCCCTCGACCTCAAGCTGCGCGAACAGATGCAATCCGAGCTGAAAAAGCTCCAGCGCCAGCTCGGCATCACCTTCATCTTCGTCACCCATGACCAGACCGAAGCGCTGTCGATGTCCGACCGCGTCGCCGTGTTCAACCGTGGCCGCATCGAGCAGGTGGACACCCCGCGCAACCTCTACATGAAGCCGGCCACCACCTTCGTCGCCGAGTTCGTCGGCACCTCCAACGTGGTCCGTGGCGAGTTGGCCAGCCAGTTGAGCGGCAGCGTCCAACCGTTCTCGATCCGCCCCGAGCACATCCGCCTCGGCGATGCCGCGGCCAGCGATCAAGTACAGATCAGCGGCGTGCTGCACGACATCCAGTACCAGGGCAGCGCCACCCGCTACGAGCTGAAGCTGGACAACGGTCAGTTGCTCAACGTCAGCCAGGCCAACAACCAGTGGCAGGCCGAGGCCGCCCAGTTGCAGCCGGGCCAGCGCCTGGCCGCGCACTGGGCGCGGGAAGCCATGACGCCACTGGCCGAAACCGTGCTGAGCGAGGGTCGCTGAAATGAGCCTGGCCCTGGAAAAACCGGCGCTGACTGCGGCGGGATCGCCGATGCGGCGTTTCTCGACCCTGCTGTACCGCAAACCCAACCTGTACCTGGCGCTGCTGCTGATCCCGCCACTGATCTGGTTCGGCGCGATCTACCTCGGCTCACTGCTGAGCCTGTTGTGGCAGGGGTTCTACACCTTCGACGACTTCACCATGGCGGTGACGCCGGACCTGACCCTGGCCAACTTCGCCGCGCTGTTCAACCCGGCGAACTTCGACATCATCCTGCGCACCCTGGGCATGGCCGTCGCGGTGTCCATCGGCAGCGCGGCACTGGCCTTCCCGATCGCCTACTACATGGCGCGCTACACCACGGGCAAGACCAAGGCGTTCTTCTACATCGCGGTGATGATGCCGATGTGGGCCAGCTACATCGTCAAGGCCTACGCCTGGACCCTGCTGCTGGCCAAGGGCGGCGTGGCGCAGTGGTTCGTGCAGGCGCTCAATCTGGAGCCGGTGCTGCAATTCATCCTCGGCATCCCGGGCGTGGGCGGCAGCACGCTGTCGACCTCGCACCTCGGGCGCTTCATGGTGTTCGTCTATATCTGGCTGCCGTTCATGATCCTGCCGATCCAGGCCTCGCTGGAACGCCTGCCGCCGTCGCTGCTGCAAGCCTCGGCGGACCTCGGCGCCACCCCACGGCAAACCCTGATGCAGGTGATCCTGCCGCTGTCGGTGCCAGGCATCGCCGCCGGCTCGATCTTCACCTTCTCGCTGACCCTCGGCGACTTCATCGTCCCGCAACTGGTGGGTCCGCCCGGCTACTTCATCGGCAGCATGGTCTACGCCCAGCAGGGCGCGATCGGCAACATGCCGATGGCCGCGGCGTTCACCCTGGTGCCGATCGTGCTGATCGCCATCTACCTGTCCATCGTCAAACGCCTGGGGGCCTTCGATGCACTCTGAAAAAGCTTCGCTGGGCCTGCGCCTGGCGGCCTGGGGCGGGTTGGTGTTCCTGCACTTCCCGATCCTGATCATCTTCCTCTACGCCTTCAACACCGAGGACGCGGCGTTCAGCTTCCCGCCCCAGGGCCTGACCCTGAAGTGGTTCAGCGTGGCCTTCTCGCGGCCTGACGTGCTGGAGTCGATCAAGCTGTCGCTGCAAGTCGCCTGCCTCGCCACGCTGATCGCCCTGGTGCTCGGCACCCTGGCTTCGGCGGCGCTGTACCGGCGCAGCTTTTTCGGCAAGGAAGGCATCTCGCTGATGCTGATCCTGCCGATCGCCCTGCCCGGCATCATCACCGGTATCGCCCTGCTGTCGGCGTTCAAGAGCCTGGGCATCGAGCCTGGGATCTTCACCATCGTGGTCGGCCACGCGACCTTCTGCGTGGTGATCGTCTACAACAACGTCATCGCCCGCCTGCGCCGCACCTCGCAAAGCCTGATCGAGGCCTCGATGGACCTCGGCGCCGACGGCTGGCAGACCTTCCGCTACATCATCCTGCCGAACCTCGGCTCGGCGCTGCTGGCGGGGGGCATGCTGGCGTTCGCCCTGTCGTTCGACGAAATCATCGTGACTACCTTCACCGCCGGGCACGAACGCACCCTGCCGATCTGGCTGCTCAACCAGCTCAGCCGGCCGCGTGACGTCCCCGTGACCAACGTGGTCGCCATGCTGGTGATGATGGTGACCATGCTGCCGATCCTTGGCGCCTACTACCTGACCCGCGGCGGCGAAAGCGTCGCCGGCAGTGGCAAATAACCCTGACTGCCTGACGAGGACTGAATCATGCAAACCAAGCTGCTGATCAACGGCCAACTGGTGGCCGGCGAAGGACCGGGCCACGACGTGCTCAACCCGTCGCGGGGCACCACCCTGGTGACCATCAACGAGGCCACGCCGGCCCAGGTCGATGCCGCCGTGCGCGCCGCCGATCACGCCTTCGACGCCTGGTCGCAGACCGTGCCCAAGGACCGTTCGCTGCTGCTGCTGAAACTGGCCGACGCCATCGAAGCCAACGGCGAGGAACTGGCGAAACTGGAATCGGACAACTGCGGCAAGCCCTACAGCGCCGCGCTGAACGACGAGATCCCGGCCATCGCCGACGTGTTCCGCTTCTTCGCCGGCGCCAGCCGCTGCCTCAACGGCTCGGCGGCGGGCGAGTACCTGCCGGGCCACACCTCGATGATCCGCCGCGACCCGGTCGGCGTGATCGCCTCCATCGCGCCGTGGAACTACCCGCTGATGATGGTCGCCTGGAAGATCGCCCCGGCCCTGGCCGCCGGCAACACCGTGGTGCTCAAACCGTCCGAGCAGACCCCGCTGACCGCCCTGCGCCTGGCGCAGATCGCCGCCGAGATCTTCCCGGCGGGTGTGCTCAATATCGTCTTCGGCAAGGGGCCGAGCGTCGGCGCGCCGCTGGTCAGCCACCCGAAAGTGCGCATGGTCTCGCTGACCGGCTCCATCGCCACCGGCGCCAACATCATTTCCAGCACCGCCGACAGCGTGAAACGCATGCACATGGAACTGGGCGGCAAGGCCCCGGTGATCATCTTCGACGACGCCGATATCGACGCCGCCGTCGAAGGCATCCGCACCTTCGGCTTCTACAACGCCGGGCAGGATTGCACCGCGGCGTGCCGCATCTACGCGCAGAGCGGCATCTACGAGCAGTTCGTGGAAAAACTCGGCAAGGCGGTTTCCAGCATCAAGTACGGCCTGCAGGACGACCCGGACACCGAGCTTGGCCCGCTGATCACCGCGCAGCACCGCGACCGCGTGGCCGGCTTCGTCGAACGTGCCGTCGCCCAGCCGCATATCCGCCTGGTCACGGGCGGCAAGGCGGTGCCTGGCGACGGTTTCTTCTTCGAGCCGACAGTGCTCGCCGATGCCCAGCAGGACGACGAGATCGTCCGCCGCGAAGTGTTCGGCCCGGTGGTCTCGGTGACCCGCTTCGACGACGAAGCGCAGGTGCTGGCGTGGGCCAACGATTCCGACTACGGCCTGGCCTCGTCGCTGTGGACCAACGACACCGGCCGCGCCCACCGCGTCTCGGCGCGCCTGCAGTACGGCTGCACTTGGGTCAACACGCACTTCATGCTGGTCAGCGAAATGCCCCACGGCGGGCAGAAGCTTTCCGGCTACGGCAAGGACATGTCCATGTACGGCCTGGAGGATTACACCTGCATCCGTCACGTCATGTTCAAGCACTGATCGACAAGGACCTTGCATGCAAATCACACGACGCGACTTTCTCAACGGCGTCGCCATCGGCATCGCGGCGGGGATGACCCCGCTGCAGATCCTCCAGGCCGCACCGGACGGACGCTACTATCCGCCGACGCTGACCGGCCTGCGCGGCAGCCACGCGGGCGCCTTTGAAGTGGCGCACCAGATGGGTTGGGAAAAAAAGACGTTCGACACCGACACCCTGCCCATCGCCGAACAGTACGACCTGGTGGTGGTCGGCGGTGGCCTCAGCGGCCTGTCGGCGGCCTGGTTCTATCGCCAGCGCCACCCGCAAGCGCGGATTCTGGTGCTGGAGAACCACGACGACTTCGGCGGCCACGCCAAGCGCAACGAATTCAACGCCGGCGGCCAGATGATCATCGGCTATGGCGGCAGCGAAGCCTTCCAGTCGCCGAACCACCTCTACAGCAAGGAAGTGAACGGCCTGCTCAAGGCGCTGGGCGTGGACATCAAGCGCTTCGAAACCGCCTTCGACCGCAACTTCTACCCGGACCTGAAGCTGTCTCGCGGGGTGTTCTTCGACAAGGAGACCTTCGGGGAAGACAAACTGGTGACCGGCGACCCGACGCCGATGGTCGCCGACGACATCGCCCCCGAGCGCCTCAATGCCCGCTCGATCCGCGATTTCATCAACGACTTCCCGATGCCGGAGGCCGACCGCAAGGCGCTGATCGACCTGCACGAAGCGCCGCGGGACTACCTGGCCGGCAAGAGCAAGGACGAGAAAACCGCGCACCTGGAACGCACCAGCTACCGCGACTTCCTGCTCAAGGACGTGGGCCTGTCGCCGACGGCGGTGGCCTATTTCCAGGGCCGCACCAATGACTTCATGGCCCTGAGCATCGATGCCGTGGCCGCCGCCGACGCCTACAACGTCGGCTTCCCGGGCTTCGCCGCCATGCAACTCGACCCCATCAGCGAAGAAGCCCGGGCGGAAATGGAAGAGCCGTACATCTATCACTTCCCCGACGGCAACGCCTCGGTCGCCCGGCTGCTGGTGCGCAGCCTGATTCCACAGGTAGCGCCGGGCAAGGACATGGAAGACATCGTCCTGGCGAAGTTCGACTACGGCCAACTGGACCAGGCCGCGCACCCGGTGCGCATCCGCCTGAACAGCACGGCGGTGAGCGTGCGCAACGTCGATGGCGGGGTGAACATCGGCTACAGCCGTGGCGGACAACTGACACAGGTGCGCGGCAAACACTGCGTGCTGGCCTGCTACAACATGATGATCCCGTACCTGCTGCGCGACCTGCCGGCCGAACAGGCCAATGCGCTGAGCCAGAACGTCAAGTTCCCGCTGGTGTACACCAAGGTCGTGGTGCGCAACTGGCAGGCGTTCCAGAAACTTGGCGTGCACGAAATCTACGCCGCGACCCAGCCTTACAGCCGGATCAAGCTGGACTACCCGGTGAGCATGGGCGGCTACGAGCACCCGCGGGATCCGAACAAACCGATCGGCTTGCACCTGGTCTACGTCCCGACCACGCCTAACGCCGGCATGAACGCCCGCGACCAGGCGCGGACCGGGCGGGCAAAACTTTACGCACAAAGTTTCGATCAGCTTGAGGCACAGTTGCGGGAGCAGCTACAGCGGATGCTCGGCCCCGGTGGCTTTGATCACCAGAAAGATATTCTGGCGATCACCGTCAACCGCTGGTCCCACGGCTATGCGTGCTTCACCAACAGCCTGTACGACGACGCCGGACAGACTGAAAAGTGGATGGAACAAGCGAAGAAACCGCTGGGCAACGTCACCATCGCCAACTCGGATGCGGCGTGGAGCGCTTACGCGCATGCGGCGATTGATGAGGCGTGGCGGGCAGTTGGGGAGTTGGGTTGAACCGTGGTTTGACGCAGAACCTGTAGGAGCGGCTGTTAGCCGCGAAGGGCCGCCCAGCGGCCCCAAACCCATCCAGCACAGGGTGGCTGTCTTATTCAAAGAAGCCGGCTACAACACCCTCCACCCTCTCCTACGCCCGGAAGATTGAGCAAAATCGACTGGTATCATAGTTTGATACCATGAATAATCATCAACGCAGCACCTTGAAGTTGATCTTCAGCAAACCGCTACCCAAGAGCCTTGAAGGGTCCCGTATCGAGTCACTGCTCAACAGTGTCGGAGCTGCGGTGATCGAAGGCAGTGGCTCCAGGGTTCGTTTTGATCTCAATGGAGTGATCGCGACCTTTCATCGCCCTCACCCCGACAAACATGCCAAGCCCTACCAGGTTCGCGATGCGCGCCTGTTTCTGGAGCAGGCAGGAGTGACCCCATGAACGTAATGACCTACAAGGGATATTCCGCTCGAATCGAGTACAGCGATGAAGACCAACTGCTGGTCGGTCATGTAGCAGGTATTCGCGATGTGATTGGCTTCCATGGCGAATCCGTCTCGGAGTTGCGCACTGCTTTCGAGGAGGCGGTGGATGATTATCTGCAAACCTGCGCCCGGTTGGGGCGCGAGCCGCAGAAAACCTATTCCGGAAAACTGAGCCTGCGCCTTGAACCGGAACTACATGCCAGCGTGGCCGCTAAAGCCGAGCTGGAACAAAAAAGCATCAATCAATGGGTCAATGATGTGCTGAATCAAGCAGCCCACGCCTGAAAGCGGGCAGATCGTGCGATCTGCCCCCCAACATGTTCAATCCCTCAAATCCGACTCATGAATCGGCTGGTCCCGACTGGTCGCCCGCTGGTACTGCGCCGGCCAGGTCGCTTTGTTGCCACCCAAATCGTCGTCCGCATGCAGCGGCCAGTACGGATCACGCAGCAGCTCGCGGGCGAGGAAGATCAGGTCGGCCTGGCCGGTGCGCAGGATATGCTCGGCCTGGGCCGGCTCGGTGATCATGCCGACGGTGCCGGTGGCGATCTCCGACTCTTTGCGCACCCGCTCGGCAAAGCGGGTCTGGTAGCCAGGGCCGGTGGGAATCTCGGCGTTCATCGAGGTGCCGCCGGAGGACACGTCGATCAGGTCCACGCCCAACGCCCTGAGGCGTCTGGCCAGTTCGACGGTTTCGTCCGGGTTCCAGCCATCCTCCACCCAGTCGGTCGCCGACACCCGCACGAACAGCGGCAGGGAGTCCGGCCAGACCTCGCGCACCGCCTCGGTGACTTGCAGGGTCAGGCGGATGCGGTTGTCGAAGCAACTGCCATAGCTGTCACGCCGCTGGTTGCTCAACGGCGACAGAAACTGGTGCAGCAGATAACCGTGGGCCGCGTGGATTTCCACCACCTTGAACCCCGCCACCAACGCCCTTTTTGCCGCAGCGACGAAGGCATCGATAACGTCACGGATCTGCGATTCGCTGAGTTCGGTGGGCGGCGTGTGTTGCGGGTCGAAGGCGATTTTTGACGGTCCCACCGGGATCCAGCCGCCGTCTTCCGGCTTGACGCTGCCATGCTTGCCCAGCCACGGCCGATGGGTGCTGGCCTTGCGCCCGGCATGGGCCAACTGGATACCCGGCACGGCGCCTTGAGCGGTGATGAAACGAGTGATTCGCTGTAGCGCCGGGATCTGCGCGTCGTCCCACAGGCCCAGGTCCTGGGCGGTGATGCGACCGTCGGCGGTAACCGCCACGGCTTCGGTGATCACCAGGCCGGCGCCACCGACCGCCCGACTGCCGAGGTGCACCAGGTGCCAGTCGTTGGCGAGGCCATCGACGCTGGAATACTGGCACATGGGGGAAACGGCGATGCGGTTAGGCAGGGTCAACTGACGCAGGGTGTATGGCTCAAGCAACAGGCTCATGAGGGCACCTCTCCATGACTCCGAATGGTAGGCCGAACCGAGCGCTCATTCTTCCCTGCGGCTCAGTGCCGGTCCTACTGAGCCTAGACCAGTTTCCTACCCTCGGGTCAGCGGACCGATCAGCGCGGCTCCATGTGCGCGATCATCAACTGCACGCTTTCCTGGCCGCGGAACTCGTTGACGTCGAGCTTGTAGGCCAGTTCCACCCAGCGCACGGTGGGGTTCGGCCAGACTTCGCGGTCGACACTGAAGGCAATACCGTCCAGCCTGACCGCACCGCATTCGCTCTTGAGCACCACCTTCAGGTGCCGCTCGCCCACCACCCGCTGCTCCACCAACTGGAACACGCCGTGGAACAACGGCTCGGGGAAATGCTGACCCCACGGCCCGGCATGACGCAGGGCACGGGCCAGTTCGAGGTGGAATTCCTCGACCGCCAGGGTGCCGTCGGACAGCAACCGGCCGGTCAGGTCTTCTTCGCGCAACTGGCGGCGGACTTCCTCATCGAAGGCTTCGGCGAACGCCGGGAAGTTATCCGCCGGCAACGACAGGCCCGCCGCCATGGCGTGGCCGCCGAATTTGCTGATGAGCTGCGGATGACGCGCCGCCACGGCGTCCAGCGCGTCGCGAATATGAAAGCCCGGCACCGACCGCGCCGAGCCCTTGAGCATGCCTTCGCCAGCATCGGCAAAGGCGATGGTCGGACGGTGATAGCGCTCTTTCATCCGCGAAGCGAGGATACCGATCACGCCCTGGTGCCAATCGGCTTCGAACAGGCACAGGCCGAACGGCATGGATTCCACCGGCAGGTCCTTGAGCTGGGCCAGGGCTTCGCGCTGCATGCCCTGCTCGATGGACTTGCGGTCCTGGTTCAGTTCGTCCAGTTGCGCAGCCATGTCCCGCGCCAGTTGCGGGTCTTCGCTGAGCAGGCATTCGATGCCCAGGCTCATGTCATCCAGGCGTCCGGCGGCGTTGAGGCGCGGGCCGATGATAAAGCCGAGGTCGGTGGAGGTGATGCGCTGGTGATCGCGGCGCGCCACCTCCAGAATCGCCTTGAGTCCGGGGCGAGCGCGACCGGCGCGAATCCGCTCCAGGCCCTGGTGCACCAGGATGCGGTTGTTGGCGTCCAGCGGCACCACGTCGGCCACACTGCCCAGGGCCACCAGATCCAGCAGTTCGCCGAGGTTGGGTTGCGGTTTGTCCTGGAAGTGGCCAAGGCTGCGCAGTTGCGCGCGCAATGCCAGCAGCACATAGAAGATCACCCCGACGCCGGCCAACGACTTGCTCGGGAACTCGCACCCCGGCTGGTTCGGGTTGACGATCGCATCGGCCTGGGGCAATTCGCTGCCGGGCAGGTGGTGGTCGGTGACCAGCACTTTCAGCCCCGCCGCCCGCGCCGCCGCCACGCCTTCGACGCTGGAAATGCCGTTATCCACGGTGACCAGCAGGTCGGGCGAGCGCTGCAGAGCCACCGCGACGATTTCCGGCGTCAGGCCGTAGCCGTATTCGAAGCGGTTGGGCACCAGATAGTCGACATGGGCCGCGCCCAGCAGACGCAGGCCGAGCACGCCAACCGTGCTGGCGGTGGCGCCATCGGCATCGAAGTCGCCGACAATGAGGATGCGCTGGCGCTTGGCCAGGGCTTCCAGCAGCAGGTCCACCGCGGCATCGATGCCCTTGAGCATCTGGTACGGCAGCAGCCGGCCCAGGCTCTTGTCCAGCTCTTCCGCGCTCTGCACGCCACGGGCGGCGTACAGGCGGGTCAGCAGGGGTGGCAGGTCGCCAAGAAACGGCAGGGTGGACGGCAGTGAACGCGGCTCGATACGCATGGGACGGCTTTGGCTTCCATGAAAAACAAAAAAACGGACGGCGGCTTAGCCGCGATCACCCAGCAACCACTCCAACTGGACTTCATGCTGACCACGGTCGTCGGTGACGAAGATCGTCCCTTCGCTGATCATCACGTCCCACTTGATAGCGCGCGGCATGTTGGTAGACAGGGTTTCCAGCACCTCTTGCGGCACCGCGGCGATATTGACGTTCTTCAGGCCCTTGACCGCATCGACTACCTTGCCGGTCCACACACGCAGGCTGCCGTAAGCCAGCAGGCTGGTGCGCTCGGTGCGGCGCGAGCACCAGGTCAGGCGATCGGCGTCCGGCTGGCCGACTTCGATCCAGTGCAGAACGCGGTCATCCAGGCTCTTTTCCCACAGCGCAGGCTCATCGACGTCCGACAGACCACGCCCGAACGACAACTGCTCGTTGTACCAGAAGGCGTAGGCCAGCAGCCGCACGGCCATGCGCTCTTCGGTTTCCGAAGGGTGGCGGGCGATGGTCTGCTTGACGCTTTCGTACACGCCGCGGTCGAGGTCAGTGAGGTTCAGTTCGAATTTGTAGGTGGTGGACGGCTGGGCCATGGGGCGGGCTTCTGATAACGGGGAAAGTCGCCCAGTCTACCCGATGCGACGGCTATCAACTAAGCGAACCCACAATCATGAGCTACAACAGTATCTGAGCCTTTCGCCCTGTGATAAAAACGAGCGCCTTGCCCACCGCCACGGATGTCTTATGTCGCTGCCCAGCAAACCTCTTGCCGGCCTCAAGGTCGTCGAACTCGGAACCCTGATTGCCGGACCGTTCGCCTCGCGGATCTGTGCCGAATTCGGCGCCCAGGTGGTCAAGGTCGAGTCACCCGACGGCGGCGACCCGCTGCGCAAGTGGCGCAAGCTCTACGAGGGCACCTCGCTGTGGTGGTTCGTCCAGGCGCGCAACAAGCAGTCGCTGACCCTCAACCTCAAGCATCCCGACGGCCTGGCGATCCTCAAGCGCCTGCTGGCCGATGCCGACATCCTCATCGAGAACTTCCGCCCCGGCGTGCTGGAAAAGCTCGGCCTGGGCTGGGACGTGCTCAAGGCGCTGAACCCGAAACTGGTGATGGTGCGCCTGTCCGGCTTCGGCCAGACCGGGCCGATGAAAGACCAGCCGGGCTTCGGCGCGGTAGGCGAATCCATGGGCGGGCTGCGCTACATCACCGGCTTCGAAGACCGCCCGCCCGTGCGCACCGGGATTTCCATCGGTGATTCCATTGCCGCCCTGTGGGGTGTGATCGGCGCGCTCATGGCGCTGCGCCACCGCGAGGTGAACGGTGGCGAAGGCCAAGTGGTGGACGTGGCGCTGTACGAAGCGATCTTCGCCATGATGGAAAGCATGGTCCCGGAATTCGACGTGTTCGGTTTCATCCGCGAGCGCACCGGCAACATCATGCCCGGCATCACGCCCTCTTCCATCCACACCAGCGCCGACGGCAAGCACGTGCAGATCGGCGCCAACGGCGACGCCATCTTCAAGCGCTTCATGCTGGCGATCGGTCGCCCCGACCTCGCCGACGACCCGACCCTGGCCAGCAACGACGGCCGCGACCTTCGCCGCGACGAGCTGTATGGCGTGATCGACCGCTGGGCCAACAGCGTGCCGCTGGACACCCTGATGCAGACACTCACCACCGCCGAAGTGCCGGCCAGCCGCATCTATTCCGCCGAAGACATGTTCAGCGACCCGCAATACCTCGCCCGCGAGATGTTCCTCCAGGCCAAGCTCCCGGACGGCAAGCCGTTCAAGATGCCCGGCATCGTGCCCAAGCTCTCCGACACGCCGGGCTCCACCGAATGGGTCGGACCCAAACTCGGCGAACACACCGAACAGGTGCTGGGTGACCTGGGCTACACCGCAGCGGCCATCGCCAATCTTCGTGAACAGGGTGCCATCTGACCGGGGCGCTGCGTCGACTCGGCCTGGGCGTCCTGCTCGGCGCGCTGCTGGCCGCGCCGGGCGCAGCGTGGGCGAAGGAACGGCTGATCTGGCTGCTGCGTGATTTGCCGCCGCTGACGATTTTCGAGGGTTCGCGCAAAAGCCAGGGCGCGGTGGATCAGATGCTGGCGATGCTGATCGAGCGCATGCCCGAGTACGACCACAGCATCCAGCGGGTCAACCGTGCCCGAGCCTTGCAGATGCTCCAGGAGGGCGGTTTCAATTGCGACCCGACGCTGCTCTGGACGCCCGAACGTGCGCGCTTCATCCATTTTTCGGTGCCGAGCATGGGCACCCTGAGCAACGGCCTGGTGGTGCGCAAGCAGGATCAGGCGCTGGTAGATTCTTTCCTGGTCAATCATGCCGTCGACCTCAAGGCCCTGCTGGCCAACCCGCCGGCCCGGCTCGGCATGGTCGCCGAACGCAGCTACAGCACACCGATCGACAGCGTGCTGAAGACCACGCCCGCGGAAAACCTGACGCCACATTACGGCACCGACGCGGTCAGAAGCCTTCTGCAGATGCAGCATCTGGGGCGGCTGAAATGGCTGCTGGCCTACTGGCCAGAGGTGCGTTATCTGAGCCTTGAACTGGGCCAGTCATTGGACGATCTGGTGTTCTACCCGATCCAGGGCGTGACGCAGTACCAGTTCATCCACGTCGGCTGTTCCGATACGCCGCTGGGTCACGAAGCCGTTACCCACATCAACCAGTTGCTGCTGGAGCTGCGCAAGGAAACCCTGCCGCCGCTCTATGGCCAGTGGCTCGACCCGCAAATGCGCGAAAGCTACATGAAGGATGCCGAACGCTTTTTCGACGATGACGCGCCATAAACAGGCAAAAAGAAACCCCGGACGGTGGGGAGGCCGCTCGGGGTTAAACGAAGGCCCTTGGGCCTCGTGTATGACAGTCAGAAAGCATCGGAGCAAAATGCCATCTGGCTGCCTGTATAAGGTCTGATTACGTTGCTAAGGAAAGGTTCCTACAAGGTAGCCGATAAATTCCTATCCTGTCGGGCGTGTTGCCAGGCCGCGATCACACAGGGCTGCAAACGTCCTTCGGCAATGCGCAGATCGCGTTGCAGACCGTCCACCAAGTCCACCAGCAGACGCTGATCCTGCAACTGGCTGGCCCTGACCGTGCGCTGCAACACTTCCAGGCCGGACTCGTCGCTCAGCGACAAGGCAAAATCGGTAGTCCCCTGGGGCGCCAGCGTGACCAGATAAGGTGCGAATGCTTCGTTGAGCAACAAGCTGACAGATTCCATCTTGTTCACTATTCACCTCGTTAGGACAAAGGGTCTTTAACTGACCCTGTGAGCGGCGGGAAAGTTCGGCCAGGTCACTTCGCTACACGTTCAGCGAGAATGCCCACGGAACATGACAGATTCAATCTGCACCCCTGATTAATATCAGAAAGCCAGTAGCCAGCTCAAGCCGCACCGTTTCGTGCCAGCGCCGCCGGCTCATGGGCACTCATCCACTTCAACAACTCTTCTTCGCCCATCGGCCTCGCGACAAAACCACCTTGCACCCGCGGCTTTCCTACATGGTTCAGGGCCCGCCAATCGTTGAAGGTCTCCACGCCCTGCACCACCACGTCCAACGCCAGGCGCCGCGCCAGGATCAACGCCGTCGCCACCGCGCCCGACTTCTTGCCGTCAGCGGCCAGGCCGCGCAGCAGCTCGGCAGGCAACTTCAATTCACTCAGGGGCAGCGCAAACAGTTGCGGCAGATGGCCGGCGGCGCTGCCTGAACATTCCAGTGCAAGACGACAACCGAGCTGACGCAAGACCGCCCATTGCTCGCCGTCGAGCAGGCCACAGTGGCCCTCCTTCAACGTCAGCGTGAGCACGCTGGCAGGCAGTTCCAGCGTCACCAGCAGTTGCGCCAACCGTGCGACGAAGCCGGCATCCGGCAACAACGTGGGTGGCAGTTCCACCGTCACCGGCAGAGGCTGACCACCGCCAAGGCAGGTCACCGAACTGAAAGCCAGTGCATGTTCGAGCACATGCCAGGTCAGCACGTCGAGCAGCCCGACCCCATTGGGCACGGTAAAGAACTGGCCCGGTGCCAACAGACCAAGGGTCGGGTGCTGCCAGCGCACGCTCGCTTCGACGCCAACCAGCGCACCCGCGGCGCAGATCATCGGCTGGTAACGAACCCGCCACTGCGCGCGGGACAAGGCCAGCTGCTCGGGAGACAGGCGAGTCAGTTCGAGGATATGCGGCGGTACGCCCGCCTGTTGTGGCACGTGTGCGTCTTCGCAGTACTGCGACAGCAGGCGGTGCAGCGTGGCGCAACTGGCCGGCTTGCGCACGCAGCCCAGCAGTTGCAGACCAAGCTGCCGGGACAGCTCGCCAATGCTGTCGAGCAGCGCGGGCTCGGCATCACTGAGGACGATCAACGCGTCAGCCAGCGCGTTTTCCGCCAGGTGCCGGATCAACGCCAAACCGTCGGCACCTTCCATGTACAGGTCGCAGATGGCGATATCCACCGGCCCACGGCGGGCCAGCATCTGCTTCGCGCACTCCACCGACTCGGCGGCCAGGACGTCGAACACGCCGTTGGCGTTGAGCATCTGGTGCAATGCCATGAGTTGAAAGGGATGGTCTTCGAGGATCAGGACCTTGAGCGAGTGCATCAACGTTTCTCCGCAGGTTGCAGGCTCGTGCGGCGGCACAAAGTCGCAACTCTAGGGAAAACAGAACGGCGGCCCTATAGGAAAAATCCCAAATTTAGCGCTCCATTTCCAACCGCCGCCGACGAACCGGCCTGAAACGCAGTTGCAAGCTTCAAGTGTCACGCTGCAAGAACAAACCGACCTGCGCGATACCTGCTCTTTCTTGTAGCTCGCAGCTTGCAGCCGGAAAAGAAAAAGCCCGTCACTCGACGGGCTTTTTCTTTTCCGGTGTCCGATCAGAGCGGTTTGCCGCGGTTGCCGTGCTTGCTGACGAAAGCCTGAACCTGGCTCAGGTCGTTGGCCAGGACCGTGCACCGCTCTTCACGGGAGAACAGGTCGGTCAGGTGGGCTGGCAGTTCCAGTTCCTTGCCGATGCCGGCCTTCTCCACCGCTTCCGGGAATTTGACCGGGTGCGCGGTGCCCAGCACCACCATCGGCGTATCCAGGCTGCGACGGCACTCGCGGCCGGCCTTGACGCCGATCGCGGTGTGCGGATCGAGGATCTCGCCCGTCTGGGCGAAGACTTCGGCGATGGTTTCGCAGGTCTGCGCGTCATCGACGGCCAGGGAATCGAACAGCTTGCGGGCTTCGACCCAACGGTCTTCTTCGACGCTGAAGCCGCCACCCTGCTTGAAGTTGGCCATCAGCTCGGCGATAGCCGCGCCGTTACGACCGTGCAGGTCGAACAGCAGGCGCTCGAAGTTCGACGACACCATGATGTCCATCGACGGCGACAGGGTCGCGTGCAGGGTTTCCTTGACGTACTGGTTGCCGCTCATGAAGCGGTGCAGGATGTCGTTGCGGTTGGTCGCGACGATCAGTTGGCTGATCGGCAGGCCCATGTTGCGCGCCAGGTAGCCGGCGAAGATGTCGCCGAAGTTGCCGGTCGGCACCGAGAACGCCACGGAACGCGCCGGGCCGCCCAACTGCAGGGCCGCGTGGAAGTAGTAGACGATCTGGGCCATGATCCGCGCCCAGTTGATCGAGTTGACCGCTACCAGGCGAGTGCCCTTGAGGAAGTCCTGATCGGCGAAGCTGGCCTTGACCATTTCCTGGCAGTCATCGAAGTTGCCTTCGATGGCGATGTTGTGGATGTTCTCGCCGAAGATGGTGGTCATCTGGCGACGCTGCACTTCCGACACGCGCTGGTGCGGATGCAGGATGAAGATATCGACGTTGTCGCAACGGCGGCAGCCTTCGATGGCCGCGGAACCGGTATCACCACTGGTAGCACCGATGATCACGACGCGCTCGCCGCGCTTGACCAGCACGTGGTCCAGCAGACGACCGAGCAGTTGCAGGGCGAAGTCCTTGAACGCCAGGGTTGGGCCGTGGAACAGCTCCAGCACCCATTCGTTGCTGTTCAGTTGACGCAGCGGTGCGACCGCGGCGTGAGCGAACTCACCGTAGGTTTCTTCGAGAATCTTCTTGAAATCGGCGTCGGCGATGCTGCCGGTGACGAACGGGCGCATCACCCGGAACGCCAGCTCGTGGTATGGCAGGCCGGCCCAGGAAGCGATCTCTTCCTGGGTGAAACGCGGCAGGTTTTCCGGCACATAAAGACCGCCATCGCTGGCAAGACCGGCCAGCAGCACGTCTTCGAAATTCAGGGCAGGAGCCTGGCCACGGGTACTGATATAGCGCATGAGGGCAAACCTTTCTTTGAGCTGCAAGCTTCAAGCGTGAAGCTGCAAGAGAGCGGCGGTGCACCTTCTTGCAGCTTGTAACTTGCAGCTAGACGTTAGTTGAGCTGTTCGACGCGGATCCGCACGACCTTGCCGATCACGTCCTGGAGGGCTTCCAGCGCCGCGATGGCGTCGTTCATGCGTTTCTCCTGGACCTTGTGGACCAGCAGGATCATCGGCACCAGGCCGTCCTGTTCCTCGACTTCCTTCTGCATGATCGACTCGATGTTGATCCCGCGCTCGGAGAGGATGCTTGCCACCTGGGCCAGTACGCCCGGATGGTCCTTGGCCTGGATGCGCAGGTAGTAGGCGCTTTCGCAGGCGTCGATCGGCAGGATCGGGTGGGCCGACAGCGAATCCGGCTGGAAGGCCAGGTGCGGAACGCGGTTTTCCGGGTCGGCGGTCATGGCACGGACCACGTCCACCAGGTCGGCGACGACCGAGGAAGCAGTGGGTTCCATGCCGGCGCCAGCGCCGTAGAACAGGGTCGAACCCGCGGCGTCGCCGTTGACCATCACAGCGTTCATCACGCCATTGACGTTGGCGATCAGGCGGTCAGCCGGGATCAGCGTCGGGTGCACACGCAGTTCGATACCGGCGGCAGTGCTGCGCGCCACGCCCAGGTGCTTGATGCGGTAGCCCAGGGCCTCGGCGTAGTTCACGTCAGCAGTGGTGAGCTGAGTGATGCCTTCGGTGTAGGCCTTGTCGAACTGCAGCGGGATGCCGAAAGCGATGGAAGCGAGGATGGTCAGCTTGTGCGCAGCATCGATGCCTTCGACGTCGAAGGTCGGGTCCGCTTCGGCATAACCCAGCGCCTGGGCTTCGGCCAGCACGTCCGGGAAGGTGCGACCCTTCTCGCGCATTTCGGTGAGGATGAAGTTGCCGGTGCCGTTGATGATGCCGGCGACCCAGTTGATACGGTTGGCCGAGAGGCCTTCACGGATCGCCTTGATCACCGGGATGCCGCCGGCCACGGCGGCTTCGAAGGCGACAATCACGCCTTTTTCGCGGGCGCGGGCGAAGATCTCGTTGCCGTGCACGGCGATCAGCGCCTTGTTCGCGGTGACCACGTGCTTGCCGTTGTCGATGGCCTTGAGCACCAGCTCGCGGGCCACGGTATAGCCACCGATAAGTTCAATGACGATATCGATCTCGGGGTTGCTCGCGACTTCGAACACATCAGCGGTAATGGGGGTACCGGTAATCTGGCAGTTCGGGTTGGGCGAACGCATGGCAATCTGTGCCACTTCAATTCCACGCCCGGCGCGGCGGGCAATCTCCTCGGCGTTTCGCTGAAGTACGTTGAAGGTTCCGCCACCGACGGTCCCTAACCCACAGATGCCTACTTTGACCGGTTTCACTGTGAAACTCCCCATTGAACGACCGGTGTGGAACCGATCGTGAAAAAAGCCGCCTCCCCATGGTGGCGGCTCACTGATTGAATTACTTGGCGACGGCCAAGGCCAGCTTGGCCACTTGCGGGGCCGGCTGGTAGCCCGGGATCACCTGGCCATCTTCCAGCACGATGGCTGGCGTGCCGTTGACACCGATGGACTGGCCCATGGTGAACTGCTTGCTGACCGGGTTCTCGCACTTGGCGGCCTTGATTTCCTTGCCGTCGATCATCTTGTCCAGCGCACCCTTGCGGTCCTTGGAGCACCAGACCGCCTGCAACTGCTCGTCACCCGGCGAGCCGAGGCCCTGGCGCGGGAAGGCGACATAGCGCACTTCGATACCGAGCTTGTTCAGCTCAGGCACTTCGGCGTGCAGTTTGTGGCAGTACGGGCAGGTGGTGTCGGTGAACACCGTGATGTGCGACTTGGCCGGGCCAATGGCAGGATAAACCACCATTTCCGCGCCTGGAATGGCATTGATCGTCTTGGCGATGGCCTGACGCTCGGTCTTTTCAGTCAGGTTGACCGGCTTGCCGTCCTGCACCTGAAACAGATAGCCCTGGACCAGGAACTGGCCGTCGGCGCTGGCGTACAGCACACGCCCGCCCTTGAGTTTGACTTCGTACAGGCCATTGAGCGGACTGGCGGCGATGCTGTCGACCGGGACTTCCGACTCCAGCGACTGCAGGGTTTTGCGGATCGCCTGCTCGTCAGCCAGGACGAACGAACTGGCCAGCGCCAGCGCGGCGGCGGCAACAATCTTGATCATGCGCATTTGGAGCTCCTGAAAGCGTACAAGGGGCCGGGAGGGGGACGCCCGGATGGAAAACACGGGGGATTGGCCGGCCCAAGACGTAAACCCCGGAAGACTACCATATTCATCGCCCTGCGACGGGCACCTTGACCGCTCGAATGCGCAGACAAACGAAGCGGCCGCGGCCGATTCGTTCGCTAACCCCTGGGATGGTGCCGAGCATGCAGTTCCTGCAGCCTCGCTCTGGCTACGTGAGTATAGATCTGGGTGGTCGACAGGTCGCTGTGGCCCAGCAGCATCTGCACCACGCGCAGGTCGGCGCCGTGGTTGAGCAGATGAGTGGCGAAGGCGTGGCGAAGGGTGTGGGGCGACAGTGCCTTGCCGATCCCGGCGACCTGGGCGTGGTGCTTGATACGGTGCCAGAAGGTCTGGCGGGTCATCTGCTCACCACGCTGGCTGGGAAACACCACGTCGCTGGGGCGACCGTTGAGCAGGCCGTTGCGACCGTCACGCAGGTAGCGCTCCAGCCAGACCACCGCCTCCTCGCCCATCGGCACCAACCGCTCTTTGCTGCCCTTGCCCATGACCCGCAACACGCCCTGGCGCAGGTTGATCTGGTCGAGGGTCAGGCTGACCAGTTCGGTAACCCGCAAACCACAGGCATACAGCACTTCGAGCATGGCGCGGTCACGCTGGCCGATGTCTTCGCTCAGGTCCGGCGCCCGTAGCAGGGCTTCGACGTCAGCCTCGGAGAGCGATTTGGGCAATGGCCGGCCGAGCTGCGGCATATCGATCTGCAGGGTCGGGTCGACGGCAATCAGTTTTTCCCGCAGCAGGTAGCGGTAGAAACCGCGCAGGCCGGAAAGAAAACGCGCCGTGGAGCGCGGCTTGTAGGCGTGATCCAGGCGCCAGCCGAGGTGATCGAGGATCAGTTCGCGGCCGGCATCGGGCAATGCAATGCCCTTTTCCTGCAACCAGCCGTTGAACAGCGCCAGGTCGCTGCGATAGGACGTTCGGGTGTTGTCCGACAGGCCTTTTTCCAGCCACAGGGCATCAAGAAACTGGTCAATCAGGGGGTGGTCGATAGCAGGCATGAAAACTCGGAGACGGGGCGATGAAAACGCCGAAGTGCCGCTAGTCTTCCATAACCATGCCGGGATAGGGAGTCCGAATGAACGAACAACAGATTCTGCTCGCGTTTGGCGGCATTGGTGCGGCGGCACTGGGCTGCCAGTGGCTGGCCTGGCGCCTGAAGCTCCCGGCCATCCTGTTTCTGCTGCTCAGCGGCATTCTCGCCGGCCCCGTGCTGGGCTGGCTTGATCCGCAGGAAATGTTCGGCCCGCTGCTGATGCCACTGGTGTCGCTGGCGGTGGCGCTGATCCTGTTCGAAGGCAGCCTGACCCTGCACCTGTCGCAATGGCGCGACATCGGCAGCGTTGTGCAGCGCATGGTGACCGTCGGCGCGCTGGTCACCTGGGTGGTGATTGCCGTCGCAACGCACTGGCTGCTGGGTTTCGACTGGCCGTTGGCGGTGCTGTTCGGCACCCTGACGCTGGTTACCGGCCCCACGGTGATCGTGCCGATGCTGCGGGTGGTGCGACCCAAGGCGACGATCGCCAACATCCTGCGCTGGGAAGGCATCGTCATCGACCCGATCGGCGCGCTGCTGGCCGTGGTGGTCTACAGCTTCATCATCGCCAGTGCCGCGGATGACGGCCTGAGCCAGAGCCTGCGAACCTTCGCCGGAGTCATTCTCTGCGGCAGCGCGTTCGGTGCCGCCGGCGGCTGGTTGCTGGGCCAGGTGATGCGTGAGCAATGGTTGCCGGAATACCTGCACAACCTGGCGTCGCTGGCGGCGGTGCTGGGGATCTTCATCGCCGCCAACCAGGTGATGCACGAATCGGGACTGCTGGCGGTGACCCTGATGGGCATGTGGCTGGCCAACATGAAAGGCGTCGACGTCCGGCAGATCCTGCACTTCAAGGAAAACCTCAGCGTGCTGCTGATCTCCGGGCTGTTCATTCTGCTCGCCGCGCGCCTGGACCTGACCGCCCTCCTCGGCCTCGGCCCGTCGGTGCTGGCGCTGCTGCTGGTGATCCAGTTGATCGCCCGCCCCCTGAACGTCGCGCTCTCAACCTGGCGCTCGCCGCTGAACTGGCGCGAACGGGCGCTGCTGGCCTGGATCGCACCGCGGGGGATCGTCGCGGCGGCGGTCTCGGCGATCTTTGCGATTCGCCTGAACGAGGCCGGTCACGAGGGCGCCTTGCTGCTGGTGCCGCTGACCTTCGCCGTAATCATCGGCACGGTGGTGCTGCAGAGCGCAACAGCGCGGCCGCTGGCCCGCCTGCTGAAAGTCGCGGAGCCCGCGCCCAGCGGCTTTCTTATCGTCGGCGCCAACCCGCCCGCACGGGCGATTGGCAAAGCCTTGCAACAGATGGATTGCCGGGTGCTGCTGACCGACTCCAGTTGGGAGAACATCCGCGCGGCGCGCATGGAAGGGCTGGCGACTTACTTTGGCAATCCGGCCTCGCAGCATGCGGATGCGCACCTGGATCTGGTCGGCCTGGGCCATCTGCTCGGGCTTTCTCCCGCAGGCGAGTTGAATGCGCTGGCCTGCATGCGCTTTCGTCACGACTTCGGCCATACCCGGCTGTTTTCGTTGGCCAGCGGCCTGGAGGTCAGTCGCAGCGACAAGCACCGGGCCAGCGATGAACACCGCGGGCATGTGCTAGGAAATCCGCCACTGACCTATGTACAACTGGCCAATCAACTGCACCACGGCGCCGAGCTGTACAGCACACACCTGACCGAAGCCTTCGACTGGGACGCCTATCGGGCGCTGCATGGTGAGCGGGCGACCTTGCTGTTTGCCCGGGACGCCAATGGCTGGGTGCATGTGCTCGGCCCGGACAGCCCGCTCAAGCCCGGGCCGGGGTGGACGGTGCTGGCGCTGATTAGACAGGATGAAAGCCGTTGAGCACTGCGATCAGAACCCGGGCAATACCGGAACCGGACGCTTGTCCTCGTCGATGGCGACAAAACTGAACAGGCCGTGAATGGCTTTCTCGCGGCTGTCGCAGCTCATGCTTTCAACAAACACTTCGACTTCCACCTTGAGGCTGGTGTTGCCGACTTTAACGACCCGACCCACCAGCTCGACGATGGAACCCGCGGCGATCGGGTGCTTGAAGTCGATGCGGTCAGTGGACACGGTTACCAGTGGCAGACGGCAGAAGCGCGTCGCGGCAATGAACGACACTTCGTCCATCCAGGCCAGCGCGGTGCCGCCGAACAGGGTGTTGTGGTGGTTGGTCGTGGAGGGGAATACCGCCTTGGTCACGCGGGTGACCGACAGCTCGGTGCGGCGTTCGATTTCCTGGTCTCTGGGGGTCATGGGATCACTTGAACAAAGAATGCAGTTGCACGCTGCAAGCCATAAGGTTGGGGTGCACTGTAGGAGCGAGCTTGCTCGCGAAGGGCCCCACCATATTTAACCGACAAACATCTTGCGGCTTGAAGCTCACAGCGCTGAAAAACAAAAAGGGCAGCCCGGAGGCTGCCCTTTCTTTCGCAAAGGTCGGACTGGACTTAAGCCAGTTTTTCCTTGATGCGAGCTGCTTTACCGGACAGGTCACGCAGGTAGTACAGCTTGGCTTTACGCACGTCACCACGACGTTTCACGGCCAGGCTGTCGATTTGCGGGCTGTAGGTCTGGAAAGTACGCTCAACGCCAACACCGTTGGAGATTTTGCGAACGGTGAAAGCGCTGTTCAGACCACGGTTGCGCTTGGCGATTACAACGCCTTCGAAAGCCTGCAGACGGGAGCGGTCACCTTCCTTCACTTTCACCTGAACGACGATGGTGTCGCCCGGGGCGAAGGCCGGGATTTCTTTGCTCATCTGTTCAGCTTCGATCTGCTGAATGATTTTGTTGGTCATCTTGTGCTCCTAAGGTAAATCGTCGGATCTACCATCGATACGTTAACTATCGTCCCGCTCGCGGAGGTACTCCTCGAGCAGCTTCTTCTCTTCTCCAGAAAGTGAGCGACTTTCCAGAAGATCGACGCGTCGTTCATAGGTCCGCCCAAGGGACTGCTGTAAACGCCAACGCCGGATGTGTGCATGGTTGCCACTGAGCAACACGTCGGGAACACGCTGATCCGCATACACCTCCGGACGGGTGTAGTGCGGGCAATCAAGCAGACCGTCGGTGAAGGAATCCTCCTCCGCCGAGTCCGCATGCCCTAAAGCTCCGGGCAGCAGCCGTGTAACCGCATCAACCAGGACCATTGCCGGCAGCTCACCGCCAGACAATACGTAGTCACCAATCGACCACTCTTCATCGACATGAGCCTCAATAAAGCGCTCGTCAATGCCTTCATAACGACCGGCTATCAGAATCAACGATTCATGCTTCGCCAGGTCCTTGACCGCCGACTGAGTCAGCTTGCGGCCTTGTGGCGACAGGTAGATCACCTTCGCCGCTCCTCCGGTTGCCTGCCTGGCCTCGACCAGGGCGTCTTCCAGAGGCTTGATCTTCATCACCATGCCCGGACCACCACCAAAAGGCCGATCATCTACCGTGTGGTGACGATCCGTGGTGTAGTCCCGCGGGTTCCAGCAGGTCAGTTGCAACAACCCCTGTTTCACCGCTCGGCTGGTAATGCCGTACTCACTGATGGCCGAGAACATCTCGGGAAACAGCGTGATGACGTCTACGCGCAGGCTAGCCATTGCTTAGAAGTCCGCGTCCCATTCCACCCTCATTTCGCCTGCCGCCAGGTCGATTGCCAACACGCATTGCTCTGTATAGGGCAATAGCCGTTCACGATCATCCAGGCTGCCAGCGCAGGGCTTGACCACCATTACATCGTTCGCACCGGTCTCCAACAGGTGATCAACCTTGCCGAACAGATGTCCGTCCTGGTTGATGACACTCAGACCCACGAGCTGATACCAGTAGTAATCGCCGTCGGTCAGGTTGGGCAAAAGGCTGCGAGAGATACAAATCTCATAACCGCTCAGAAGACGAGCTTCATCACGATCGTCGAGCCCTTTGAGCTTGGCGACCAGATCCTTTTGAGTGGATCGGCCCGAGACCAGCTCTACCTGCTTGACCACACCTTCGCGCCGAAGCGTCCAGTTGGGGAAATCCAGCAGGTTTTCGATCGGATCGGTAAAGGAATAGACCTTCACCTCGCCGCGAACGCCGTGAACCGAAAAAATCTTGCCGACAACGATCAAGTCATCAGCGTTTTTTGGCGTCGCGTTCATATTGCTCAGGCGGCAGCCTTGGCAGCGTCCTTCAACAGCTTGGCAACGCGCTCAGAAGGCTGTGCGCCAACGCTCAGCCAATGAGCAACGCGGTCTTCCTTAACGGACAGACGAACTTCCTGGCCACGAGCGATAGGGTTGAAGAAACCAACCTGCTCAATGTGCGAACCGGTAACAGCGTTACGCGAGTCGGTCACGGTCAGGGTGTAAAATGGGCGCTTTTTGGAGCCGCCACGGGCAAGACGGATGGTTAGCATTGAACATCGTTCCTGTAGTCGGTGCTGCAAATCATAATGCACAGCGGGCACACGGGTGCCCGAAAGGCCGCATATTCTCAAGGAATACACGGGTATTTGCAAATGCCTTTTTACACGAGGTAAAAGGCCTGCCTGCTGATCTGCGGTTTGCACTGCCTTATATAAAAGGCAGCAATGGTCCCGCCGAGGCGGGATTTCAGTCGCTGGCACATCTACACGCCAACGACTTGAATCGGGTTTACATCTTGGGCATGCCGCCGCCAGGCATCATGCCGCCCAGGCCGCGCATCATTTTGGCCATGCCGCCCTTGGCAGAAAACTTCTTCATCATCTTCTGCATTTGCTTGTGCTGCTTGATCAGGCGGCCAATGTCCTGCACCTGGGTGCCGGAACCCATGGCGATACGGCGTTTGCGCGAACCGCTGATCAGGTCAGGGTCACGGCGCTCGGCCGGGGTCATGGAGTTGATGATCGCTTCCATCTGCTTGAACTGCTTCTCGGCTGCGCCCTGGGCGTTGCCCATCTGCGCCAGGTTGACCCCACCGATGCTCGGCAGCTTGTCCATCAGGCCGCCGAGGCCGCCCATGTTCTTCATTTGCAGGAGCTGGTCGCGGAAGTCTTCGAGGTCGAAGCCCTTGCCCTTTTTCAGCTTCTTGGCGAGTTTGTCGGCCTTTTCCTTGTCGAGCGTCTGCTCGGCCTGCTCGATCAGGCTGAGCACGTCGCCCATGCCGAGGATCCGCGAGGCGATACGGTCAGGGTGGAACGGCTCGAGCGCTTCAGTCTTCTCACCCATACCGATGAACTTGATCGGCTTGCCGGTGATCGCGCGCACCGACAGCGCGGCACCGCCACGGGCATCACCGTCGACCTTGGTCAGCACCACACCGGTCAGCGGCAGGGCATCGCCGAACGCCTTGGCGGTGTTGGCGGCGTCCTGGCCGGTCATGGCGTCGACCACGAACAGCGTTTCGATCGGTTTGACCGCGGCGTGCAGGTCCTTGATCTCGGCCATCATCTCGGCGTCGATGTGCAGACGACCGGCGGTATCGACGATAACCACGTCGATGAATTTCAGCTTGGCTTCGCGGATCGCCGCTTCGGCGATGGCCACCGGCTTCTGGCTGATGTCCGACGGGAAGAAGGTCACGCCGATATCGTTGGCCAGGGTTTCCAGTTGCTTGATCGCCGCCGGACGGTAGACGTCGGCCGAAACGACCATGACGGTCTTCTTCTTGCGCTCTTTAAGGAAGCGCGCGAGCTTGCCGGCGGTGGTGGTCTTGCCCGCGCCCTGCAGGCCGGCCATCAGTACCACGGCGGGCGGTGCGGCATTCAGACTCAGGTCTTCGTTGGCCGCGCCCATCAATTCTTCGAGTTCGGCCTGGACGATCTTCACGAACGCCTGGCCCGGCGTCAGGCTGCGCGAAACCTCGGTCCCGACCGCACGTTCCTTGACCTTGTTGACGAAGTCCTTCACCACCGGCAAGGCGACGTCGGCTTCGAGCAACGCCATGCGCACTTCGCGCAGGGTGTCTTTGATGTTGTCTTCGTTCAGCTTGGCCTTGCCGGTGACATGGCGCAGCGTCTGTGACAGACGATCGGTCAGGTTTTCAAACATGGGGATCCTTTCGGGCTCTTGTAGAACCGAGGTTTATCAGCCGCCCCAGGCGCATTCGGCCGGCCTTGGGCAGGGGCAGGGCGGCGATTATAACGAAGACTCGCGCCAGCGCACACCATACCGTCGGCGCACAGTCTTCCTAGGGGGCCGGGTTCTATGCCAAACTCATCGGCTTTCGGGCTTGCCTAACAGGACTTATGCTCCCCTTGTCACCCAGCTTGCTACCCAACCTGATCGCCGCCTGCCTCTACGCCGCCGCGATCATCCTCCAAGGCACCGGCCTGGCCCGGGGCGTCAAGGCCGACAAACGGCTGCTCGGCCTGCTGGGAGGCCTGGCGGTCGTCGCCCAAGGCGCCGCGCTGTACTGGCAACTGCTCACGCCCTTGGGACTGAGCCTGGACTTCTTCAGCGCCGCCAGCCTGATCGCCACCGCAGTCATTGCCATCACCCTGCTCGCCTGCCTGCGCAGTCCGGTGGAGAACCTGCTTCTGTTGCTGTTCCCACTGGGCCTGCTGACGGCCCTGATCGCGCAATTCGCGCCGTCGGGCACGGTTCCGCTGATCAACGAAGAGCCCGGCATCCTCGCGCATATCCTGCTGTCGATCCTCGCCTACGGCCTGTTCACCATCGCGGTGTTCCAGTCGCTGTTGCTGCTGATGCAGGACCACCAGCTCAAGCACAAGCATCCGTCCGGGCTGATCCGCAATTTCCCGCCGCTGCAAACCATGGAAAGCCTGCTGTTCGGCTTCCTCTGGGCCGGCTGGGGCCTGCTCTCGCTGTCGCTGATCTCCGGCTGGTTGTTCCTCGACAACCTGTTCGCCCAGCATCTGGTCCACAAGACCTTGCTGGCCTGCGTCGCCTGGATCGTGTTCAGCGTGCTGCTGTGGGGCCGCACCCGCCTCGGCTGGCGCGGACACAAGGCGATCCGCTGGACCCTCGCCGGGTTCTGCCTGCTGATGCTGGCGTATTTCGGCAGCAAGCTGGTACGCGAATTCATTCTGCATATCTGACGGGCGAACTATGGACACCTTGCCGTTGGCTCCGCTGCTCGGGCTTCTGGCCCTGGCCTTGCTGTGGTCGGCACTGTTCACCGCGGTCGACGCCGCCCGCGTGCAACTGGCGGGCAACCGGCGCAACGGCAATGGCGGCGCCCGCGACACCTCTGACCTCCCGCCCCAGGCGCTGATCTTCGGCGCCACCCTCGGCAAGCTGCTGGTGCTGGCCCTCGCCGGCCTGACCGGCCTGCGCTGCCAGGGCGAGACCGGTTTCTGGCTGGGCTGCCTGGCAGCGGCCATCCTGCTGCTGGTCTGCGCAGAGTACCTGCCGCGGCAACTGGCCCGACGCAACCCGGAAGCCTTTATCGGCCTGGGCATCGTCCTGCGCCTTCCGCTGCGCCTGCTGCAGCCGCTGGCCTGGTTGCTGGACTGCATCGCGCGCCTGATCCTGCGGCCTTTTTCAGTGCGGCCGAGCATGGTCAACCAGCATGAACAGAATGCCGACAGCGAGCCGGACGATAGCGACGCCTCGGAGGAAAACCCCTCCCACAGCAGTCTCCCCACCAGCCTGAAGGCGCTGGAGAGGGTCACTGTCAACCACATCCTGGTGCCGCGCAGCGAAGTCGACGGGATCAACCTGGACGATTCGATCGAGCAGATCATCGCGCAATTGAACACCTGCAAACACACGCGACTGCCGGTATTCCACAACGACATCAACCAGGTCCAGGCGGTGCTCAACACGCGGCATATCGCCCACCTGCTGCCCAAGGCCGAACTGACCCACGAAACCCTGCTGGCCGCCTGCTACGAGCCCTACTTCGTCCCGGAAAGCACCCCGCTGCAACTGCAGTTGCTCAATTTCCACAAGCAACAGCGGCGGATGGGCATCGTTGTCGACGAGTACGGCGAGGTGGAGGGCATCGTCACCCTGGAAGACATCCTCGAAGAAATCGTCGGCGAGTTCGAAGAACAGGACGACCTCGACAACCCGCATATCCACCCGCAAGGGGATGGCCGTTACGTGATCGAAGGCAACGTGGCGATCCGCGAGCTCAACCGCAGCCTTGGCTGGCACCTGCCCAGCGACGGGCCGAAGACCCTCAACGGGTTGGTCACCGAGGCGCTGGAAAGCATCCCGGCCAGCGCGGTGTGCCTGAAGATCGGCCGCTACCGCCTGGAAATCCTCGAAACCGAAGACAACTGCGCCAGCCGGATCCTGGTCTGGACCGTCGCCCGCCAGCCCGCCGCCTGATTCGTTACGCCCGCAACGCCTGACATAGACACATTTCGTATCGAATCTGGCTATACTCGACCCACGCTTACCCAGCCCTGCCGTCGCGCCCGCTACCCGCTCCCGGCGCTTTCCGGCCAGTCCGCACCGCCTGCATCGCGCGCTTTACCGGCACCGCTTCACACCCCGAACAGTGCCCGCGCCCGCCCCCATCCCCCCAGGGCTATGCTCGGCCGCGCGACCCATACCAAAAAAATGCTCCGACGCAGCGCCGTCGCCCGTGCGCGGCCGCCCAGGAAGCCTTCGACTGTCAGGGGACCTTGCATGACCACCAGCAGCACCTACAACAATGAGGCCGACACCGCGCCGTCCGGCAATTCGCCGGCCCGCGTCGCCACGGCCAGCTTCATCGGCACGGCCATCGAGTTCTACGATTTCTATGTCTACGCCACCGCCGCCGCGCTGGTGATCGGACCGGTGTTCTTCCCGCAGACCTCCGGCACCGCGCAGATGCTGTCGGCGTTTCTCACCTTCGGTATCGCCTTCCTCGCGCGGCCACTGGGCTCGGCGCTGTTCGGCCACTTCGGCGACCGCATCGGACGCAAGTCCACCCTGGTTGCCTCGCTGCTGCTGATGGGGGTGTGCACCACGCTGATCGGCGTCCTGCCGGGACATGACAGCATCGGCAACTGGGCGCCGGTCCTGCTCTGCGTCCTGCGTTTCGGCCAGGGCCTGGGCCTGGGCGGCGAATGGGGCGGCGCGGCGCTGTTGGCCACCGAGAACGCGCCCAAGGGCAAGCGCGCCTGGTTCGGCATGTTCCCGCAACTCGGCCCGTCCATTGGTTTCCTCGCCGCCAACGGCCTGTTCCTGGCGCTGGCGATGCTGCTGAGCGACGAAGACTTCCGCGCCTGGGGCTGGCGCATCCCGTTCCTGCTCAGCGCGGCGCTGGTGATCGTCGGCCTGTACGTTCGGTTGAAGCTGGAGGAAACCCCGGTGTTCGCCAAAGCGATGGCCAGCCACCAGCGCGTGAAGCTGCCGGTGGTCGAGCTGTTCGCCCAATACTGGCTGCCGGTGCTGCTGGGGGCCGGGGCGATGGTGGTGTGCTATGCGCTGTTCTACATCTCGACGGTGTTTTCGCTGAGCTACGGCGTGTCGACGCTGGGCTACACCCGGGAAACCTTCCTCGGCCTGCTGTGCTTCGCGGTGCTGTTCATGGCCCTGGCCACGCCGCTGTCGGCCTGGCTCAGCGACCGTTACGGGCGCAAGCCGGTGCTGGTGATCGGCGCGCTGATGGCGATCGCCTCGGGCTTTGCCATGGAGCCGTTGCTGACGTCCGGGTCCACCGCCGGCGTGGCGTTGTTCCTGGCGATCGAGCTGTTCCTGATGGGGGTTACATTCGCACCAATGGGCGCGCTGTTGCCCGAGCTGTTCCCGACCCACGTGCGCTACACCGGCGCGTCGGCGGCTTACAACCTGGGCGGAATCGTCGGCGCCTCGGCAGCACCGTTCTTCGCACAGAAGCTGGTGGCCATGGGGGGATTGAGCTGGGTGGGCGGGTATGTGTCGGCCGCGGCCCTGCTGAGCCTGATCGCCGTGCTGTGCCTGAAGGAAACACAGCACACGGAGTTGTAACGACAACGCGGGGCGAGCCAGGCGGCCCGCCCCGCGTCTACAGCCTTACAGCTCGACGTTGACTGCTTGCGAAGCGCGGGTCGCCTTGGCCCGGGCGGCCTCGATCGACTCGTCGCGCGCCAGGCACACGCCCATGCGGCGCTGGCCGTTGACTTCCGGCTTGCCGAACAGACGCAGCGCGGTATCAGGCTCGGCCAGGGCGGCGCCGAGGTTGTCGAAAGCGGTCTGCTGCGACTGACCTTCCACCAGGATGACCGCGGACGCCGACGGACCGAACTGACGGACCGACGGGATCGGCAGGCCGAGAATTGCCCGGGCGTGCAGGGCGAACTGCGACAGGTCCTGGGAAATCAGGGTCACCAGGCCGGTGTCATGCGGGCGCGGCGAGACTTCGCTGAACCACACCTGATCGCCCTTGACGAACAGTTCGACGCCGAACAGGCCGCGACCGCCCAGCGCCTCGGTGACCGCCTTGGCCACCCGCTCGGACTCGGCCAGCGCCACCGGGCTCATGGCCTGTGGCTGCCAGGATTCCTGGTAGTCGCCTTTCTCCTGACGGTGACCGACAGGTGCCAGGAAGGTGGTGCCGCCAACATGACGAACAGTCAGCAGGGTGATTTCGTAGTCGAAATCGATGAAGCCTTCGATGATCACCCGGCCCTTGCCGGCACGGCCGCCTTCCTGGGCGTAGTCCCAGGCTTTCTGCAGGTCGTCGGCGCTTTTCAGCAGGCTCTGGCCCTTGCCCGACGAACTCATCACCGGCTTGACCACACACGGGAAGCCCAGGTCCAGGGCGGCCTTGCTGTAGTCCTCGAAGGTGTCGGCGAAGTGGTAAGGCGAGGTGGGCAGGTCCAGCTCTTCAGCCGCCAGGCGACGGATGCCTTCGCGGTTCATGGTCAGTTGCGCGGCGCGGGCGGTCGGCACTACGGTGAAGCCTTCGGCTTCCAGCTCGACCAGGGTCGCGGTGGCGATGGCTTCGATTTCCGGGACGATGTAGTGCGGTTTCTCGGCCTCGATGACCGCACGCAGGGCGGCGCCGTCGAGCATGTTGATCACGTGGCTGCGATGCGCCACCTGCATGGCCGGGGCATTGGCGTAACGGTCCACGGCGATCACTTCGACGCCCAGGCGTTGCAGCTCGATCACCACTTCCTTGCCCAGCTCGCCACAGCCACAGAGCAGTACACGGGTCGCGGTGGGCGACAATGGGGTTCCGATACGGGTCATCTCAGGTCCTCAAAGGGAAGGAATCCATGGCCGCCCCAGCACGGTGCGGGCCAGCGAAAGGGGCACATTTTACATGGTTGAACGCCGTCGCGGCTCAGCCGGCGATGGCGTTTTTCCGCACCCGCCAGGCCATGGCCAGCCACACCGCGGTGACGCCGGCGAATTTCGACGCCAGGGCAGTACCGACCACGGCCGGCGTCAGGGCGCCGATCATGCCGAAGAAGATGAAGGTGTCGAGCGGAATGCTCAGCGCGGAACTGATCCACAGGCGGTCATGCAGCGGGCGCTTGGTGATGCTGAACACTACCCAGTCGATCAGCTCGGACACCGCGAACGCGGTGGCGCTGGCCAGGGCGATGGTCGGGTCGGAGGTGACATAGGACAGCACCAGCGCCGCCAGCATGGCGACCAGCGCGCCGTGGCCGAAGCGGGTCTGCACCATGTCGCGCAGGACGAACACCAATCCGCCCCAGGCGGACCAGATCACGTCCAGGTGCGGCGCACTGGAGAAGGCGTAGTTGATGAGCACCACGCTGCTGATATAGGCGATGAGAAAGAACATTGGGGGCACCGGTAGCAAGCCGCACAGGGTACTTCACAGCCCGCGTGCGGCCAAGCCCCGGGAATCAGTTCGCCGCGCGGGGTTGGGCGAAGACCAGGCCGGCGGCCACGGCGCGCTCGTGACAGAGGCGCAGCACCTGCCGGCGCTCGGTGTTGTCCATGCGGCCCCAGCGGGTGATTTCAGCGGCGGTGCGCTGGCAGCCGGTGCAGATGTCTTGTTCGTCCAGCGCGCAAATGCTGACGCAAGGTGAGGCCACGGGCCTTTCAGCGGTGCTCATCAATCCTCCTGCGGCGCCAGGTCGCGGGCATAACGCTGGGCGTTGTGCACGTAATGGGCGGCGCTGGCTTCCAGCATCTTCTTCTGTGCCTCGGTCAGTTCGCGCACCACCTTGCCCGGCGAGCCCATCACCAGCGAACCGTCGGGGATTTCCTTGCCTTCGGGGATCAGCGCATTGGCGCCGATGATGCAGTGCTTGCCGATCCGCGCACCGTTGAGGATCACCGCGTTGATACCGATCAGACTGTAGTCGTCCACCGAACAGCCGTGGAGCATGGCGTTGTGGCCGATGGTCACGCCCTTGCCGATGGTCAGCGGCGAGCCCATGTCGGTGTGCATCACCGTGCCGTCCTGGACGTTGCTGTTCTCGCCGATGTCGATCAGTTCGTTGTCGCCACGCAGGACCGCGTTGAACCAGACATTAGCGCCCGCCTGCAGGCGTACCTTGCCGATCAGCGTGGCATTGGGCGCCACCCAGCTTTGTGGATGGGTTTCGACCCGAAAGTCGCCCAGACGGTATTTCATGCGTGGTTCCTCACGGTGGGGTTCGCGGCGGGTGATCCCGCTCAGAGTGGGGTGAAGCGTTCAGGCGGATGGTGCAGGCTGATGCGCGCATCGTAGAGCAGGTTGACCAGTTCGACGATCATGATCGCCGACAGGCCCCAGATCTTGTACTCGCCGAAGCGGTAGCTGGGGACGTACCAACTGCGGCCCTGATAATCGATGCGGTGGGTGTGATCGCGCGGGTCCTGGCGGAAGAACTCCAGCGGCACGCTGAACACTGCGGCGATCTCGGCATCGTTGGGGCGGTACTCGACGTAATCGGGAATCAGCCCGACGAAAGGCGTGACTTTCAGTCCGTGCAACGAGACCAGCGGGGTCAATGGACCAATCACCTCCACCAGGCCGGGTGGCAGGCCGATTTCTTCCTCGGCTTCGCGCAGGGCGGTGAAGATCAGGTCGGGGTCTTCCGGGTCGCGGCGTCCACCTGGGAAAGCCACTTCACCGCCGTGGGTCGAGAGGCCCTTGGCGCGCAAGGTCAGTACCAGCTCGGGCTCTTCACTACGGGTGATCGGTAGCAGCACCGCGGCCTCAGGAAAACGTCGATCGGTTTCCAGGGTGCCCGGGGTGTGACTGCTCACACGGCGAAGTAGCTCGTCCAGCATGGTCTCTCTCATTCCAGTAACGTTCTGCATCATGCACCAAAGCCGCGCCACGCCCAACCCCCGGCGACGATCGCACTTGCGGGGCGCGGGACCGCGGCGCGAAGATAGCGCACCTCCCAGGAAGATAAGCATGAAATACTGCAGCGCGTGCGGCAAAGCGGTCACCCAGCGCATACCCGAAGGCGACTCCCGCTTGCGTTATGTCTGCGACCACTGCCAGACCATCCACTACCAGAATCCCAATATCGTCGCCGGCGTGCTGCCGAACCATGGCAGCAAGGTGCTGCTGTGCCGTCGCGCCATCGAGCCGCGCCGCGGCTACTGGACCCTGCCCGCCGGCTTCATGGAAAACGGCGAGACCATGGAACAGGCCGCCCGCCGCGAAACCGTCGAAGAAGCCTGCGCGCGCCTGGGCGAGATGACCCTGTATCACCTGTACGACCTGCCGCACATCAACCAGGTACACGTGTTTTTCCGCGCCGAACTGGCTGACCTGGACTTCGACATCGGCGAGGAAAGCCTGGAAGTGCGCCTGTTCGAAGAAAACGAGATTCCGTGGGACGAGCTGGCTTTCAGGACGATCCGCGTCACACTAGAATGCTACTATCGGGACCGCGAAAGGCAGCACTACCCGGTTCACACCGAGAGCCTGTCAGCGTCGTTCGCCCCGCCACCCAAGTCCGATTCGTAAAACCGCGATTATCAGGGATACCGTTTCATGCGCTGGTTGCTTGCCCTTTTCTGCCTCAGTGTGGCTTCGGTGTCCCAGGCGGCTTACACCGAAACCATCGTCACCAAGCCGATCCTCAAGGACGCGCCGCTTGCGCCGCAGTCCTCTCCCGCCGAGGTCAAGCCATCGAACCGGATCGACAAGGTGCTGGTGCTCAAGTCGCAGCGCCGCCTTGAACTGATCAGCAATGGCGCACCGCTCAAGACCTACCGCATCTCCCTCGGCAAGAAGCCCGTCGGCGCCAAGGAGCGCGAGGGCGACAAGCGCACCCCGGAAGGCTTCTATTGGCTGGACTGGCGCAAGGTCTCGGACCGCTACAACCTGGCGATCCATGTGTCCTACCCCAACGTCACCGATGCCGCCCGGGCACGTCGCGAAGGCGTTCAGCCCGGCGGGATGATCATGATTCACGGAACGCCGGACACGGAGGACAACCCGGAACAGCTTTTCCATACGCTGGACTGGACCGAAGGCTGCATCGCCATGCGCAACACCGACATGCGCGAAGTCTGGAGCCTGGTAAAGGACGGCACCATGATCGAGATCCGCCCCTGATCGACCCGCTCCGGCGCCTTCGCGCCGGACATTTCCTACCCTCCTGAGTAACCTTCGGAAATTTCCGAGGGCACTCGCGCTCGTCCCCTACCTCTCCTCACGCTCATCCCCAGCATTCAAACGGATGCTCCTCCCTTAGATTCATCTCACCTGAAATGCTTCCTTCGTCCTAGAACAAGAACATAAGGACGCCAGCCTATGTCCCGTTCATCGCGAACCGGAGGCCCGCGCTCCCCGGCGCTGGCATCCACGGTCTTCATCACCCTGATTTTGCTGTTCGTGGCACCCGCGCTGGCCGACGAGGCCTTTTCGGTCCTGCCGCTATTACGCGAGCAACGCCGCGACGCAGACGCGATGGAGCGACAACAGCGCTTGCGCCAGCTCACGCCGCCGACGGTCATCGAGACGCCGAACGAGACGCCCGCTGCGGCGCTCGAAGCCGAACAGTGCTGGCCTGTCTCCGGCCTTCGCCTGGCGGGCAACACGCTGATTTCCCGCGACGCCCTGAACGAGGTGGTCGATCCGTTGCTGCAACCGTGCATGGACGAGGCACGGGTCAACGCGGTGCTCAAAGCCATCACTCGGCTTTACCTGCAACTGGGTTACCTCGCCAGCCGGCCTTATCTGGCCCAGCCGCCGCACGCGGGGGCGAGCCTGGACATCCTGATCGTCGAAGGTTTTGTCGAATCGGTGGAGTTCGATGACCCGGAACTGCCGTTGTCGCTGTCCCGCGCCTTTCCCGATCTGCTTGGCCAGCCACTGCGCCTGAGCACGCTGGAGCAGGGGCTGAACCAGATGAATCGCCTGCAGGCGTTCGACCTCAGCGCGGACCTTGAGCCGGGCGAACTGCGAGGCGGCACGCGGGTGATCATTCGCTCGCAACGGCAACCGGCATCACGCCTGAAGCTGGCCACCAGCCTCGACAACCGCGGCAGCGAGGCGACGGGCCGCGAGCGACTGGGTGTCAGCCTGAGCCTCGACAGTCCGCTGGAACACAACGATTTCCTGCGTCTGCACAGCCTTCGCCGCCTGTTGCCCGGGCGTGGCGACAGCCGTGGCTACGGGCTCTACTACAACAGCCCTTATGGCCCCTGGCGTTTCGCCCTGAGCCTGGACCGCCTGGAATACCGCGCCGCCCTGCCCGGCTCGAACGCCAGCAACAGCGGCCAGAGCGATTTCTACAGCCTCGGCGTGGACCGCGCGCTATGGCACGACCAGTCCACCACCCTCGGCGCCAACCTGCGGCTCAACTACAAGCGCCTGGACACGCGGTTCTCCAGCGAACGACTGCGCCTTCGCCTGCAAAGCCCGACGCTCACCAGCCTCGATGCCAGTCTCAACCTGAGCTGGCGCGACGATGCGCTGTGGAACGCCACCCTCGGCTACAACCAGGGGCTCGGCTGGTTCGGATCCGATGACCGCGCAGCAAACCCGCGCGCGCCGCAGCCGCTGTTCCGCAAGTACCTGGCAAGCCTCTGGCAACTGCGCGAAGGCGTCGATCCCGCGTTTCGCTGGCGCTGGGAAAGCGAACTGAACCTGCAATACAGCCCTGAACCGCTACCCGCGATCGAGCAGATGGCGGTCGCGGGCGACACGGCGGTGCGGGGCTTTCGTCGCGCCACGGTGTCCGGCGCCAGCGGCGCGGTCTGGCGCAACACCCTCAGCCTGCCGCTGAACAACCCGCTGCCGGTGCCGCTGGAAATCCGTCCGAGCCTCGGCCTCGACGCCGGCTGGAGCCGCTACGACCACGGCAGCCCCACACAACGACTGCTCGGCGCCCACGCCGGCCTGCAACTGAGCCTGCCTCGCGGCCAGCTGAGCCTCGATTACCAGCGCGCCCTGCAGGCCAGCGGCACGCGGCGCCGCGATCTGGAGCCGGGCTACTGGCGCGCGCAACTGACCCTGACGTTCTGATCCCCACCCAAGAGAGAGACCACCATGACCCCTCTACCTCCACGGTTCACCCCCGACCTGCTGCGCTGGGCGATCAGCGTCAGCCTGCTGGTTCCCACCGGAGCCATCGCCAACAACGGCCTGCAACCGGCCACCGGCCCGGGCGGAACGCCATCCATCAACGAGCACAACGGTGTGCCGGTGATTAACATCGTCGCGCCGTCCGCCAGCGGCCTGTCGCACAACCAGTTCCTCGACTACAACGTCGGCCAGCCTGGCGTGGTGCTCAACAACGCCCTGCACGCCGGGCAATCGCAATTGGCCGGCGCGCTGGGCGCCAACCCGCAATTCCAAGGCCAGGCGGCGTCCACCATCCTCAACGAGGTGATCAGCCGCAACGCCTCCAGCATCGACGGCACCCAGGAAATCTTCGGCCAGCCCGCCGACTACATCCTCGCCAACCCCAACGGCATCACCATCAACGGCGGCAGCTTCATCAACACCACCCGCGCGGGCTTTCTGGTGGGGCGCCCGGAAATCGAAGACCAGCGCCTAACCTACCTCAACAGCCTCACCGCCAGCGGCGAGTTGCGGGTCGACGGCCTTGGTCTGAGCAATGCAGAAGGCGCCCTGGAACTGATCGCCCCGCGCATCGAGAGCCATGGCCCACTTCGCGCGGCGACCGACCTGGACCTGACCGTCGGCCGCAACCGCATCGACCGCGCCAGCGGCGAGATCGTCGAGCATCTGGCCGGCACGCCGGGCTCTATCGACGCCAGGCTGTTCGGCGCCATGCAGGCCGGGCGCATCCGGATCATCAGCACCGCCGAGGGCGCGGGCGTGCGAATCGAGGCGCCGTCGATGGACGCTCGCCAAGGCATCAGCATTCGCTCGGCTGGGGACTTGAAGATCAGCGGCAGCGCGCAGCAACGCAGTCGTCTCGACGCGGGCAAAGGCAACCTCGAGCTTGATGCCGCGGACAACATGACGCTGAGCGCCATCGAAGGCCGGGCCGAACAGATCAAGGTCCGCACCGGCAAAAACCTCACCCTCGACGCCAAGACCCGCGAAAGCATCCGCCGCGACAACGAGAAGTGGGACAAGAAGTGGTGGTTCGTCACCACCGAAACCTTCGAGCGCACGGGCAGCGAAGTCGAACGCCTGACCACCGGCAGCGATTTTCAGGCGGTCAGCGATATTACCCTCGACGCCGGTGGCGACGCCCGCCTGCTGGCCGCCGGGGTACAAGCAGGCGGCGACCTGAAGCTGCGCAGCGGCAACACGCTGGAGGTCAGCGCCGGCATCGACAGCGTGACCCGCGACGAACGCATCCGCCACCGCAAGCACCTGTGGCGCGGCGACCAGGACACCCACGACTACCGCGAAAGCGCCCGCCCCAGCCAACTCTCGGGCCGCAACCTGACCGTGGAGGCGGCGGGGCCCACCCGCATCATCGGCAGCGAGCTGCGAAGCAGCGCGGACATGAGCATCAAAACCCCTGAACTCGATATCGCCGGGACCTCGCTCAAGGGCAGTGACTCCCGCAAGGAATACCGGGGCGACCTGGCCTCCGGGGCGTTTTTCGGCAACCGCGAGCGGGCACAAGGCGAACAGCAGACCGTTCGTGGCAGCCAGCTTGAGGCGAGCGGTGCCTTGACCGTGATCGCCGATCAAGTGCGGGTCAGCGGCAGCCGGATCAGCAGCACCGGCGACGCCCTGTTGGCCAGCGAAAAGGCCCTGCTCAGCGTCGAAGCGGCGCGGGAAAGCTCGACCCGCAGCACCAGCAGTAAAGACAGCAAGCTGTTCGGCCTGCTCGGCAGCAGCACCGACACCCACCAGCAACGCGACACCGCGCTGGTCAGCGACCTGGCCTCGGAAAGCAACCTGCGCCTGGCCAGCGCCGACGAATTGCAGGTCATCGGTGCCCGGCTCAAGGCCGGTGGGCAGTTGCAACTGGACGCTGCGAAAGACCTGCGCGTCAGCGCCGCCACCCAGAGCGAAAACAGCACCACCCAACAAACCGACAAAAGCCTCTACGCCAGCGCCCGGCAGACGGCCGAAGCGCTCGACGGCAAGCCGGCGTCGAAGCAATACGTGGCCTCAGCGGGCTATGAAGTGAAAAAAAGCGAGCGCAGCGCCAGCCAGGACACATTGGTTGCCAGCCAGCTCAGCGGCGCGGCGATCAACATTGGCAGCCAGGCCAACGTGTCGCTGAACAGCAGCAACCTCGACAGCAGCGGCGCCATCGATATCAGCGGCAAGACCGTCACCCTGGGCGCGCAAACCACCCGCGAGCGGCAACTCACCACCAGCACCCGCTCGGCGGGCGGCCTCGCGGTGACCGCAGGGATGGATCGCCAGGGCGGCGGCTACGAGGGCGCCTACCAGCGACGGGAACAGGAGGAAAGCCTGGTCGACAGCCTCCCGAGCGAGCTGACGGCAGCGGGACCGTTACGCATCAAGGCCGACACGCTGATCAATGAAGCGGCGCAGGTGAGCGCCGGCGAGCACCTGCTGGTCGACGCAACCCGGGTGGAAAACCGCGCCACCGCCAGCGTCCGCGAAACCCGCGACAGCGAGCGCAACTGGCAGGGCAGCCTGGGCCTGAGTCTGGAAACCCGCGATATCACCCGTCCGATCGAAAACCTGATCAACGGCAACGAGGCCGCGCGCTTCCAGCAAGCCTCGGTGGAAGACGCCCTGGCGCCGCCGACCCTGGGCGTGGACCTGGCGCTGGAGCACCTCAACCGCGAACAGACCAGCCGCAGCGAAACCGCGCGGGTCAGCGAGCTGTCCGGCACCACGGTGAAGGTCCAGGCCGATGAGGTGAGCGATACCGGCACTCGCTACCGCGCCGAAAAAGGCGGACTGCAGATCGATGCGCGGAATCACCAGTTCGTCGCCGCGCAAGACACCACCGCCGAAACCGTCGAGCGCCTGGAAGTCGGCGGCACTGCCCGGGTGGAAACCAGCACGGGCAAGGACATTGCCGGGAAAATCTCCGGCAAGGGCGGATCGCTGAGCAGCAGCAACACCACGACCACCGCCCGCCCGGGGAGCCTCTACGGTCAGCAGGGCATCCAGATTCAACTGGGCAGCGACGGGCTTTACGAGGGCACCGCCTTCGACGCCGGCAAGGGCGGTCTGACCCTCGAGACGGCCGGCAATCTCAGCCTGCCCCAGGCCAACGACCGCCAGGAGCAGAGCCTGCGCCAGCTCGACGGCAATGCCTGGCTCAAGGCGGGTAACAGCCCGGCGGGCAGTGCACTGGAGGCCCGTGGCTATCTGGATCAAAAACGCAGCGACAGCCAGGACAGCCAGGCGCGGGTCGCCAGCATCGACAGCACGGGCGATGTCCGCCTCAAGGCCGGCGGTGAGCTGACGCTCGCCGGCACCCGCATCGGCAGCAGCGGCGCCAAGCCAACCAATATCGACGTGCAGGCCGACGGCCCGTTGCGGGTGTTGGCGGCCAGCGACAGTCATGAGGCCAGCGGCGATAACATTGGCGGCGGCGGTGAGGTGGTCTTGAAGATGAACGATGCCGGCAAGGGCGGCGGGCTGGGCGGGCATTTCAGCAACGGGCGGATTTCCGAGTCCGACCGCCGTACCCAGGGCGCGGTCTTCACCGCGCAACAGGAGGTGAACCTGTCGAGCCAGGCGAGGCAGGACGACGCGATCCACCTTGAGGGCCTGCAAGCATCAGCCGAACGGATCAAGGTCGCGGCGGAAAACGGCGGCGTGCTGATCGAATCAGCCACCAGCAGCGAGCGCCGCGACAACCTCGACCTCACCGTGGGTGCCGGCATCGCCATGACCCCGGCAGCCACGCGCGACGACACGAAAAAAGGTCTGTATGGCCGGGCGCAGTTCAACCTCGACCAACGCGACAACCTTGTGCACCAGAACAGCCAGCTCGACGCCGGGCAAGTCGGCCTGTACAGCATGAACGACATGCTGCTCAACGGCGTGCGGGTCAATGCCGGGCGTATCGAAGGCGTTATCGGCGGTGACCTGCAACTGGCCAGCCGCCAGGACCGGGTCAACGCGTTGAAGGTGAATGTCGATGCGCAACTGAGCCGGGAGAAGAACCCGCAGGGCTACCTCAACGCCGTGCGCTCCTTCGGTGGTCCGCTGGGTGCCAGCGCCGAGAAGAAAGTCGGCGGCGCGGTGCAGAGCGCCGACCCGGGCATTTCACCGACGCTGGACCTGAAAGTGGATTACGCACGGCGTGACAGCGTCGCCAGCCAGAGCCGGCTGAGCGGGCAGGAAGGCGTTGCCTTGCAGGTCGGCGGCGATGTGAAGCTGTCGGGGGCGGATGTTCGTTCAAGCCAGGGAAAGGTCGAACTGGGTAGCGAGCGGATCAGCCAGGAAACCCTGAACGGCCGCGATGTGCGGCGAGTGGTGGGGACCAACCTGTCGAATGCGCCAGTGGAGCTGGGCAGCGATCTGGTCAATACCTACAAGAATGGCGGGATGAATCTGGAGGACGGGGATTCTTCGCTGGATCTGGGGCTGTTGCGCACCGGGGGACATGATCGGGAGGTGAGGCTGGAGTCGGGGATTATTGAGAAAAAATGAGGTTCCGCCCGTCAGTTAAACCAATTGGGGCCCCATCGCGAGCAAGCTCGCTCCTACATCCTGTAGGAGCGAGCTTGCTCGCGATGCGCCGCCGAACCGTCGCGAAGAGCCTCAGATATCCGCCAATTTCCACGCCTCATACGCCGGCGTTTCATACGGATGACTCTGCTTCAGCGCACCGACGACCTGATGAATCAGCTCGTCGGCCACCACCAATTCCACTCGCCATTCTTCCACCTGCTCGACCACCCCGCTCTGCCCGATAAACGGCTGGCTGCCGTCCAGCGGGCGGAACTGACCCTGGCCCAGCACTTGCCAGGCGCAGCAGTCGTAGTCGCCGATGCGCCCGCCGCCCGCGGCGAACACGGCCTGCTTGACCGTGTCGACGTGGCTCGGCGGAACGAAGAAGGCGAGCTTGTACACCCTTTAGTTCACCCACACCCGCGCGTTGCGGAACATGCGCATCCAGGCGCCGTCTTCGTTCCAGTCGTCCGGACGCCAGGAGTTCTGCGCGGCACGGAAGACCCGCTCAGGGTGCGGCATCATGATGGTGACGCGACCGTCGCGGCTGGTCAGGCCGGTGATCCCGCGCGGCGAGCCGTTCGGGTTGGCCGGGTAGGTTTCGGTGACCTTGCCGTGGTTGTCGACGAAGCGCAGTGCCACGCAGCCGGACAGATCGGCTTCAAGCAGGGCTTCTTCGCTGGCGAACTCGGCATGGCCTTCGCCGTGGGCGATGGCGATCGGCATGCGCGAACCGGCCATGCCCTGCAGGAAGATCGAGTTCGACTTCTGCACTTCAACCATGGCGACACGGGCTTCGAACTGCTCGGAACGGTTACGCACGAAGTGCGGCCAGAACTCGCTGCCCGGCACCAGTTCGTGCAGGTTGGACATCATCTGGCAACCGTTGCACACGCCGAGGGTGAAGCTGTCGGTACGTTCGAAGAAGCCCTGGAAAGCGTCGCGGGCGCGGCTGTTGAACAGCGCCGACTTGGCCCAGCCTTCACCGGCACCGAGGACGTCGCCGTAAGAGAAGCCACCGCAGGCCACCAGGCCCTTGAATGCGTCCAGGTCGACGCGACCGGCGAGGATATCGCTCATGTGCACGTCGATGGCGTTGAAGCCGGCGCGGTCGAAGGCCGCGGCCATCTCGACCTGACCGTTGACGCCCTGCTCACGCAGTACCGCCACCTGTGGACGCACACCTTTCTTGATGAACGGCGCGGCGATGTCCTGGTTGACGTCGAAGCCCAGCTTGGCGCTCAGGCCCGGGTTGTCTTCTTCCAGCAGCAGGTCGAATTCCTGGTCGGCGCACTGGGCGTTGTCGCGCAGGCGCTGGATCTGGTAGCTGGTCTCGGCCCACTGACGTTGCAGCAGACGACGATTGCCGTCGAACAACACCTCGCCATTGAGGCTGATGGAGACGCTATCGCTGTTGACCGGCTTGCCGATCACCGCGACGCAGTCTTCGCCGAGGCCGGCGGCGCTGAACTGGGCCAGCACGTCCGGGGTAGCGTCCTGGCGAACCTGGATCACCGCGCCCAGCTCTTCGTTGAAGAGGATGGCCGAGACTTTCTCGCGCTTGCTGGTCAGGGTGTCCAGTTCCAGGTCCAGGCCGCAGTGACCGGCGAAGGCCATTTCCAGCACGGTGGTCAGCAGGCCACCGTCGGAACGGTCGTGGTAGGCCAGCAGGTGACCGTCGGCGTTGAGGCCCTGGATTACCGCGAAGAAGGCCTTGAGGTCTTCGGCGTCATCGACGTCCGGCGCCTGGCTGCCCAGCTTGCCGTAGGTCTGCGCCAGGATCGAGGCGCCCATGCGGTTCTGCCCGCGGCCCAGGTCGATCAGGATCAGGTCCGTCTCGCCCTTGTCCATGCGCAGCTCTGGGGTCAGGGTCTTGCGGATGTCCGTGACTGGCGCGAAGCCGGTGACGATCAGCGACATCGGCGAAGTAACGCTCTTCTCCGCGCCCTCGTCGCTCCAGCGGGTTTTCATGGACATGGAGTCCTTGCCCACTGGAATGGTAATGCCCAGCTCAGGGCACAGTTCCATGCCCACGGCCTTGACGGTGTCGTACAGACGGGCGTCTTCACCCGGATGGCCGGCGGCGGACATCCAGTTGGCCGACAGTTTGATGTCGGAGAGTTTTTCGATGCGCGAGGCGGCCATGTTGGTCAGCGTCTCGCCGATCGCCATGCGACCGGATGCCGGAGCATCGAGCAGCGCCAGCGGAGTACGCTCGCCCATCGCCATGGCTTCACCGCTGTAGACGTCGAAGCTGGTGGCGGTCACGGCAACGTCGGCTACCGGAACCTGCCACGGGCCGACCATCTGGTCGCGCGCGACCAGGCCGGTGATGGTGCGGTCGCCGATGGTGATCAGGAAGCTCTTGCTGGCCACGGCCGGGTGACGCAGCACGCGCTCGATCGAGTCGGTCAGTTCCAACTGGGCCGGGTCGAAGTCATCGCCCAGCTCGGCTTCGCGGGTCACCGAACGGTGCATGCGCGGCGGCTTGCCCAGCAGGACTTCCAGCGGCATGTCCACCGGGGTGTTGCCGAAATGGCTGTCGGTGACGGTCAGGTGCGCTTCTTCGGTGGCTTCGCCGACCACCGCGAACGGGCAACGCTCGCGTTCGCAGATGGCCTGGAAGCGCTCGAAGTCGACCGCGCTGACGGCCAGCACGTAACGCTCCTGGGATTCGTTGCTCCAGATTTCGTGCGGGGCCATGCCCGGCTCGTCGTTGGGCACGTTGCGCAGTTCGAAGCGGCCGCCGCGGCCACCGTCGTTGACCAGCTCGGGGAAGGCGTTGGAGATACCGCCGGCGCCAACGTCATGGATGAAGGCGATCGGGTTGTTGTCGCCCAGTTGCCAGCAGCGGTCGATGACCTCCTGGCAACGGCGTTCCATTTCCGGGTTTTCCCGTTGCACGGAAGCGAAGTCGAGGTCAGCGGAGCTGGCGCCGGTGGCCATCGACGAGGCAGCGCCGCCGCCCAGACCGATCAGCATGGCCGGGCCGCCGAGCACGATCAGCTTGGCGCCGACGGTGATTTCGCCCTTCTGCACGTGGTCTTCACGGATGTTGCCCATGCCGCCGGCCAGCATGATCGGCTTGTGGTAACCGCGCACTTCTTCGCCGTGCGGGGTGTTGATCGACTGTTCGAAGGTACGGAAGTAGCCGGTCAGGGCCGGACGACCGAACTCGTTGTTGAACGCGGCGCCGCCCAGCGGGCCTTCGATCATGATGTCCAGCGCGTTGACGATGCGCTCGGGCTTGCCATACGCCTGCTCCCACGGCTGTTCGAAACCCGGGATGCGCAGGTTGGAAACGGTGAAGCCGGTCAGGCCGGCTTTCGGCTTGGCGCCGCGACCGGTGGCGCCTTCGTCGCGGATCTCGCCGCCGGAGCCGGTGGAGGCCCCCGGGAACGGAGCGATGGCGGTCGGGTGGTTGTGGGTCTCGACCTTCATCAGGATGTGCACCGGCTCCTTCACCGCGCCGTACTGGCGGGTTTCAGGATTCGGGAAGAAGCGGCCGGCGACCGAACCGACGATCACCGAGGCGTTGTCCTTGTACGCGGACAGGACGCCTTCGCTGTGCATCTGGTAGGTGTTCTTGATCATGCCGAACAGGCTTTTTTCCTGGCTTTCGCCGTCGATATCCCAACTGGCGTTGAAGATCTTGTGACGGCAGTGCTCGGAGTTGGCCTGGGCGAACATCATCAGTTCGATGTCGTGCGGGTTGCGCTTGAGGCCCTGGAAGGCGTTGACCAGGTAGTCGATCTCGTCTTCGGCCAGGGCCAGGCCCAGCTCGACGTTGGCCTTGGCCAGGGCTTCGCGGCCACCGCCAAGGATGTCGACGGCGGTCAGCGGCTTGGGTTCGGCGTGGCTGAACAGGCCCGCGGCCTCTTCCAGCCGGGCCAGCACCACCTGGGTCATGCGGTCGTGCAGCAGCTCGGCAACGCCAGCGGCGTCGGCTTCGCTCAGTTCACCACTGATATAGAAGGCAATGCCCCGCTCCAGGCGACGGACGTTTTCCAGGCCGCAGTTGTGGGCGATATCGCTGGCCTTGCTCGACCAGGGCGAGATGGTGCCGAAACGCGGCATGACCAGGAACAGGCGACCGGCAGGTTCCTGTACCGGTACGCTCGGGCCGTACTTGAGCAGGCGCGCGAGCACTTGCTGTTGGTCGGCGGTCAGATCGCCGTCAACCTCGGCGAAATGAGCGAATTCAGCGTACAAACCACTAACAGCGGGGACTTTCTGGCTCAATTGCTCGAGTAATTTACCGTGGCGAAAGGCAGAAAGGGCAGGAGCGCCGCGCAGGATCAACATCGTCGGGACAGCCTCAGGAAGGGGGTGTGCTTAGAGGCCGTGCATTCTAGCCTAAACCTCTGCGTCAGGCACCCGAAACGCTGCATTGGCGGCCATCCGAATGTCGGCAAGTGCGTTCCAGGGCGGCCGTCCGTCCGCAAGCAAGCTGCAACTGCGCTGAAAAGTCGCAAGCACAGGCGGCGATAGCAGACAAGCTATCAGTTGTCGAGATATGGCGCGGCAGGCCCTTTGCGTATACTGCACGTTATGTTTGCCCAGACTGCTTTGCGCCAGCGTTGCGCCAAATGGCTCATCGCAACCGGACTCTTCCTGATGCTCGGTGCCTGCGTTGAAAAACCCAGCACCCTCGAACGCATCAAGGAGGATGGTGTATTGCGCGTGGTGACCCGCAACAGCCCGGCCACCTATTTCCAGGATCGTAACGGCGAGACCGGCTTCGAATACGAGCTGGTGAAACGCTTCGCCGACGATCTTGGCGTTGAACTGCAGATCGAAACCGCTGACAACCTCGACGACCTGTTCAGCCAGCTCGGCAAACCGTCAGGCCCGGTGCTGGCCGCCGCCGGCCTGGTCAGCAGCGAGCAGCGCAAGGGCCAGGCGCGCTTCTCCCACCCTTATCTCGAAGTCACCCCGCAAGTCATCTATCGCAACGGCAAGACCCGCCCCACCAATGCCGCCGGTCTGGTGGGCAAGCGCATCCTGGTGCTCAAGGGCAGCAGCCACGCCGAACAGCTCGCCGAACTGAAGAAACAATACCCGGGCCTGGAATATGAAGAGTCCGACCAGGTGGAAGTGGTCGACCTGCTGCGCATGGTCGATGAAGGGCAGATCGACCTGACCCTGGTGGATTCCAACGAACTGGCGATGAATCAGGTGTATTTCTCCAACGTGCGGGTGGCCTTCGACCTCGGCGATGCCCGTGACCAGCGCTGGGCCGTGGCCGCCGGCGAAGACAACAGCCTGCTCAACGAAATCAACGAATTCCTCGACAAGGTGCAGAAGAACGGCACCCTCCAACGCTTGAAAGACCGCTATTACGGGCACGTCGACGTGCTCGGTTATGTCGGCGCCTATACCTTCGCCCAGCACCTGCAGCAGCGCCTGCCGCGCTTCGAAAAGCACTTCCGCACCTACGCCAAGCAAGAACAGGTGGACTGGCGCCTGCTGGCGGCGATCGGTTATCAGGAATCCATGTGGCAGCCGGAGGTGACCTCCAAGACCGGCGTGCGCGGCCTGATGATGCTGACCCAGCGCACCGCCCAGGCCATGGGCGTTTCCAACCGCCTCGATCCGGTGCAGAGCATCCGCGGCGGCGCCAAGTACTTCATGCACGTCAAGGAACAGCTCGACGACTCGATCAAGGAGCCGGACCGCACCTGGTTCGCCCTGGCCGCCTACAACGTTGGCGGCGGTCACCTGGACGACGCGCGCAAGCTAGCCGAGCGCGAGGGCCTGAACCCGAACAAGTGGCTGGACGTGAAAAAGATGCTGCCGCGGCTGTCGCAGAAGAAGTGGTACAGCAAGACCAAGTACGGTTACGCCCGCGGCGGCGAGCCCGTGCATTTCGTCGCCAACATCCGCCGCTACTACGACATCCTCACCTGGGTGACCCAGCCGCAGCTCGAGGGCAGCCAGGTCGCCGAAGGCAATCTGCACGTGCCCGGCGTGAACAAGGACAAGCCGGCGGAGCAGACCCCGCCGCTTTAAGCCTTGGCTCTTCGGGCCTTGAAGAACTCGCTCAGCACCGTCCCGCATTCCTCCGCCAGCACCCCGCCTTCATAGATCACGCGGTGATTGAGAAAACCCTGGGTGAAGAACTGTCCCTGGCTCTGCACGATCCCGGCCTTGGGCTCCAGCGCGCCATAAACCACGCGGTTGACCCGCGAATGCACGATCAGCCCGGCGCACATGCTGCACGGTTCCAGCGTCACATACAGGGTGCTGCCCGGCAGCCGGTAGTTGCTGGCGGCCTTGGCGGCGGCGCGGATGGCGACCATTTCGGCGTGGGCGCTGGGGTCGCTGTCGATGATCGGCCGGTTGAAGCCCTGCCCGATCACTTCGCCGTGCTGCACCAGCACCGCGCCTACCGGCACTTCGCCGAGGGCGGCGCCCTGGGCGGCCAGTTCCAGGGCCAGGCGCATGAATTCCTGATCGCGGCTGCGATCGATGATCTGCGGCCGCATCAGACCACCGCGATCGCGGCCATCAGGCCGGTTTCCATGTGGTCGATGACGTGGCAGTGGAACATCCAGGTTCCCGGGTTATCCGCCACCAGCGCCACCTGGGCGCGTTCATTCTTGCCCAGCAGGTAGGTGTCGGTGAACCACGGCTCGACAATGTTGTGGCGATTGGACGCGATGACCTTGAAGCTCATGCCGTGCAGGTGAATCGGGTGCTGGTACTGGGTCATGTTCTTCAACTCGAAGATGTAGCTCTTGCCCTTCTGCAACGTGGCGATCGGGCGGTCAGCGCAGGTCTTGTCGGTAATGTCCCAGGCCTGGCCGTTGATCTGCCAGAGGCTCGGCGGCCTGCCGTTATCGGTATCCACCGAGACCTTGCCGGCCCATTCGAAATTGAAGTTGAGTTTCTCGGCGTTCTCCAGGTCTGGCTCGGCGACCGGATTTTGCGGCAGCGCTGGCGGCCAGTCGCCCGGCTTGTCGGAGCTGGCGACCGAACGCAGGGTGCCGAGGCGCACGAAGCCGTCGCGCAGGGACACTTCCTCGCCCGCCTCGGGAATGCGGATCGCCAGGCAGATGCGCATGCCCGGGCCGAGCCAGTAGTCGTCTTCCAGCGGGCGCGGGGTGATGGGGTTGCCGTCGAGGGCATAGATCATCGCCTCGCAGTTGCCCTTGAGGTTGAGGCGGTAGGTCCAGGTGTTGTCGAGGTTGAGCAAACGCACCCGCACCACCTGCCCGGCCGGCAGTTCGCTCACCGCGTTGGCCTGGCCGTTGATGGTGATCAGGCGCCCGGCGGTGCCGTTGCGCGCGGCCTCGCGGGGGATGCTGAAGGGCAGGAAGGCGCCCTGCTCGTCTACATGCCAGGTTTTCAGGCTCAAGGTGCGTTCGTGCTTGAAGCCAGTCGGCTCGCGCTCTTCGACGATCAGCGGGCCGACCAGACCGCGGCCGAGTTCCTCGCTGCTGCTGACATGCGGGTGATACCAGTAGCTGCCGGCATCCGGCACGCGGAACTTGTAGTCGAAGAACTCGCCCGGCTTTACCGGCAGTTGCGACACATAGGGCACGCCGTCCATTTCCAGCGGCAGGCGGATGCCGTGCCAGTGAATGGTGGTTTCCACCGGCAGGTGGTTGATGAAGCGCACCCGCAGCCAGGTGCCCTGGCGCACCCGCAACTCGGTGCCCGGCGCCGACGGGCCGAAGGCCCAGGCTTCAGTCTTGAAGCCCGGCACCAGTTCCACGTCCAGCGGCGCGGCGATCAGTTCGTAGTCGTGCCCGGCGTTCTCGTCCTCGACCTTGCCCAGCCAGTAACGGGCCGCGCCACCGGCGCCCAGGCCAACCACCACCAGGCCGGTCAGCCCCTTGAGCATTTGTCGACGGGAAAAGGACATCGGAACAGGCACCTCGTACTCGCGGAAAACAACAGTTGGCCTTTATCTGGCCAGCGTGAAGGGCGAATACGATACACCCGCATTTATCAAAGATTAAGTGAAGTCTTGTCGCAGGGTGGGTTGCCAGCGATGAGGCCATCAGCAACAACACAAACCTGTCAACGCGACATCCGCTCGATCACCACCCCCAACGACGCCGGCAACATCGGCCCATGGTTCAACCCTTCGAAACGCTGGTAGCTGACCTGCAGCCCCGGAACCTGCTCCAGATCGGCAACCAACGCCCGCGCCGGCGCTTCCACATCACCTGTGCTCGGTCCGCGTGGCTGGGACGGTTCGGCGCTTCCGCGCATCAGCAGCAGGCGCGGATGGCTGTCGCCCAGTCGCGCCGACAAGCCTTCGGCCTCGCGCACGATCGCCCCGTCCCGCCACCACAACGAAGGACTCGCCGCCGCGTAATCGCTGAACTCGCCGGGCCGGCGGAACAACGCATGCAGCACGGCCAGGCCACCATAGGAATGCCCCCAAAGGGTCTGGCGACGACCATCAATCGGCGCAACCGCGGCGACCATCGGCCGCATGCGCTGATTCAACAGGTCAAAAAAACCATCCACACCGCCACTGGGCTGCCCGGTCAATGGATCAACCTGCTCCGCCAGGCCCGGCACCGCCGGGGTGTAGTCGTAAGTACGGGCGTTACGCTCAATGCGCTGCTCGGTCTGGTAACCCACGGCGACCAGCAGCGGCGCCTGGCCGGCGGCCAGTTCGCGCAACTGCGACGCTTGCAGGGTGCCGAGGGCGGCGTTGCCGTCGAGCATCCACAGCACCGGATAACCGGCAGCGGGTGCCGGGCGGTCCGGTTTGCCGACCCACAACTGGTAATGGCGCTTGCCGTCAGCGGAGTCGAGCGTGAGGGTGGTGAAACGGTAAGCGGAGTCCTTCTGCTGCAGCACGGCGGCATCCATTTTCTGCTCGGGCTCCGGCTGCGCCAACGCAACAGAGCCCGACGCCATCAGCGCCAGGCTCAGGAATAACGGGGTGAGGTTCATCAGGCATTCTCGTTATGTGCGCGATCAGCCGCCGCTTCCACGCGGAAGCGGCGGCCGGGGCCTTTTAGAAGGAGGCGGTCAGGCTGGTGTAGAGCGTGCGGCCCGGCTCGTTGTAGGTGGCGGCACCCGCACCATCGATGCCGTTCACGCCCTGAGCGTTGCCTTCGCGGAACAGGCGTTTGTCGAAGAGGTTTTCAACCCCGGTGGTCAGGCTCAGGTTCTTGGTGAAGGCGTAGGTGCCGCTCAAGCCCACCAGCGCATACGGCGACAACTGGTTATTGCCGTTACCGGTCACGCGATCACCGTGATAGTCGTACTTCTTCGGCGTCTGCTTGCCATACCAGGCCACGCTGGCCTGCAGCGACAGCGCGTCGGTGGCCTGCCAGTCAAGCATCGAGTTGAGGGTGTACTTCGGGGTCACCGACAGGGTCTCGCCGGTGGTCTTGTTCTTCGATTGCAGCATGTAGGTGAAGTTGTTGTTCCACTTCAACTGCTCGGTCAGCGGGATGGTCAGGGTGCCTTCGAGGCCCTCGACCAGCGCCTTCGGCACGTTTTCCCACTGGTAGACCGCGGAGTTGACGTAGGTGCCGGTGCCACCGGTGGCACGACCGACCGGGCTCATCCCCGATTCGATCTTGTTCTTGTAGTCGTTGCGGAAGTAGGTCAGGCCGGCGACCCAGCCGTCGTTCTGGTACTCGATCCCCAATTCCTTGTTGACGCTGGTCTCGGCTTCGAGCTTGTCGTTGCCTTGCAGGTAGCAACTGGTGCTCTGGCCGTAGCAGCCCTGGCCGCGGCTGTAGAGCAGGTAGTCAGGATTGAGCTGGTACAGGTTCGGCGCCTTGTAGGCACGGGCGATGCCGGCTTTCAGGGTGAGGTTGTCGGTCAGCGCGTGGGACAGGTTGAGCGACGGGCTCCAGTTGTCGCCGACGATGCTGTGGTGATCGAAACGCAGGGCCGGCGTGAGCATGGTGCCGGGCAGCAGTTCGATGTTGTCTTCGGCGAAGAACGAGACGATCTGCGCTTGCGAGCTGGTGTCGCGACCGGCGCTGGTCAGGCCGCTGACCGCGCCGCCTTCGCTGGTGGTCTGGGTGTTGGCGCTCGGGTCATCGAGCTTTTGCTGGCTCCACTCGGCGCCGAGGGTCAGGGTCTGGTCACGCAGGGCGTGCAGCGGCAGGTTCACTTCGCCGTGGGCGGTCAGGTCGCGCAGGGTCGAGGTGTAGAAATCGGTGTTGCTGAAAATGCCTTCGGTGCCGCCGGCCAGGCCTTCGTTGATCCGCTGGTTGCGGGTCTTCTCGTATTGCAGATAAGCCATGGTGCTGCCGAAGTCCCAGTCGCCGCGATGGGTGAGCGCGTAGTTCTCGCGGTAAAGGATGTTGGTCTCGTGGCCCAGCATGCTTTTCACGTTGGCGTTGGAGTTGGTGTTCTGGGTGTCGCCGGTATAGATGTTGCCCTGGCGGCTGAAGCCTGCTTCCAGTTCCAGGGTCTGCTCGGGGCTCAGGTGCCAGCTCAACTGGCCGTTCACGTCCTTGTTGCGCACACCTTCGCGGCCAGCCGGCAGCGTGCCGACCTGGTTACCGGTGCGGGCGGATTCGTGCCCGGCGTTGATGTCCCAGTCATCCGAATCGGTTTTCGCCACGTTGCCGTAGACCCGGTAGCTGAGGCTGTCGGTCAGCGGGCCGTTGAGCCCGAAGGTCACCCGTTTGCTGGTGCCTTCTTCGCCGTGCTGCGGGAAGTTCTGGTAGACGGTCATGTTGCCGTGGGTTTCGGCGCCGGCCTGCTTGGTGATGATGTTCACCACCCCGCCCATCGCGCCGGAGCCATAACGGGCCGCCGCCGGGCCGCGAATGACTTCGATGCGCTCGACCTGATCGGCCGGCACCCAGTTGGTGTCACCGCGCGAATCGCGCTCGCCGCGCCAGCCGTAACGCACCGAGCTGCGGCTGCCGACCGGCTTGCCATCGACCAGGATCAGGGTGTTTTCCGGGCCCATGCCGCGGATGTCGATCTGGCGGTTGTTGCCGCGCTGGCCGCTGGTGGAGTTGCCGGTCAGGTTGACCCCGGGCATGGTGCGGATGATCTGCGACAGGTCGGTGGCCGGCGGGCGCTTCTTGATGTCCTCGGCGGTGATGATCGACACGCCCGGCGCCTGCTTGGTCTCTTCCAGTGCAGTGGCAACGACGTTCTGGCTTTCCAGCTCGACGACCTGCGGTTCGGACGCCGCCTGCACGGCGGTGGACAACAGGCAACTGGTCAGCAACAGGAAGGGAATGCGGGGGACTGGGCGGGGCAACATCTTTCGATCTCCGGAACGTCGCGCTGAATGCAAGAGATCACGAATGATAATGACTGCCAATTGAGAGTAAAGCTCATTAACTTTCTAAACATTCCTCCGCGACGGGCAGCACCAGATGAAGCACCAAGCCCGGATGGCCATTGCTGGCCCACAGCGTTCCGCCCTGCAACGCGATGCCGCGACGGGCGATCGCCAAGCCAAGGCCGAAACCCGCGCCGCTGCCGGCCAGACGCTGGTAAGGCTCGAAGATGCGTTCAAGGTCGGCCTCGGCGACGCCCGGCCCCTGGTCCGTCAATTGGAAATGCCAGCAGTCGCCCTCGCGCACGCCATCGAAGCGGATCGTCCCACCTTCCGGCGAGTGGCGAATGGCGTTGCGCAGCAGGTTTTCCAGGGCTTGGGCAACGCTGTCCAGATGGCCCTGAATCCGGCAGTCGGCGGACAGTGTCGAAGGCAAGCGCGAGCGCACCCAGCCGCTTTCGAAACAGGCGTCTTCGCACAGCGCCTCCCACACCGAGAGCATCTGCACCGGCTCGGTGGACAGCTCCGGTTGTTCGGTGTCCATCCAGGCCAGGTCGAGGGTGTCTTCCAGCAGCCGCTGCATGCCGTCCACTTCCCGGTCCAGCCGCTCGCGCAGTTGCTCCGGCGGTACGCCGCTGTCGTGGGCGATGCGCAGCCGCGCCAGCGGCGTGCGCAATTCGTGGGACAAGGTACGTAGCAACAACCGTTGCTGATCGAGACTGCGCCGCAAGCGCCCGGCCATATGTTCGAAGGCCTGGGCCAGTTCGCCCAGTTCATCGCGGCGCTCCTGAAGCGGCAGGCCGGGGCTGTTCAGATCATCCGCGCGCAAGGCGTCGGCGCGGTCGCGCAGGCGATTGAGCGGCACCACCAGATGGCGATAGAGCGCCAACCCGAGCAGCAACGCCAAAACCGCCGGCGCTATACCGTGGGTGACCAGATGGGTCCAGGGCGTCAGGCCGGTGGGCAGCAGGCGCTCCGGCAACTGAATGACCAGCCGGCCGTCTTCGGGATGCTCGGGGAATTCGATGCTGACATACGGCAATTCATCTTGAAGCCGCCGGCTCATGGGCCAGTCGAGCTTGCGCATGAAGGTCAGATGGCTGGCATCTTCAGCGCTCAGCGGCGTGGTGCCGAGGCTTTGCAGATAGGGCCCGACCAGCGCCACCCAGGTGTCTTCCTGCTGTGCGAGCTGCTGGCGGTAAGCCTCGGCGCCCTCGGCTCCGCCGTCGCGCCACGCCCGTTCAGCCTGCTCGGCATAACGCGCCAGATAGGTTTGATCGGCGGCGCTGAGAAAGTAGGTGCTGCGCTCCACCGACAGGCCCCAGGTCCAGATCAGCCACGTCAGCAACAGGCAGAAGCTCACCAGTATCAGCGCCAGCTTCCATAACAGCGGATGACGACGCATCAGGACGGTTCCGCTTCCACCAGGATGTAACCCTGACTGCGCACCGACTGGATCTGCACATGCGCCGCGCCGATGGCGGTCAGCTTGCGCCGCAGGTTGCAGACGTGGACGTCGAGGCCGCGGTCCAGCCGGGTGTAGGCGCGGTGCAGCACCGTCTGATAGAGAAACGCCTTGCTCAACGCCTCGCCGGGGTGGGCGCGCAGCGTTGACAGCAGGCGGAATTCGGAACCGGTGAGCCCGGCGTTGCGGCCCTGGTGAACGACGTCCTGACGCTCCTGATCGAAGGTCAGCGAACCGCTGTCGCTGCCCTGCTCGTCGCGCCGCCGATCCAGCGCCACCCGCCGCAACAGCGCATCGACCCGGGCGTCCAGCTCGGCGAGGCTGAACGGCTTGGGCAAGTAGTCATCGGCGCCGCGGGTGAAGCCACTGATGCGATCCTGCTCGGCGCCGAGGGCCGACATCAGCATCACCGGCACCGACTGATGCCGACGCAGATTGTCCAGCAGGCTTAGGCCATCGATCCCCGGCAGCATGATGTCCAGCAGCACCAGATCGAAACCGCCCTGTTCCATCGCCGCCAGGGCCTGGGTGCCGTTTTCGCAGGCATGAACGTGAAAACCACGGCGCTGGAAATGCTGCTCGAGGTCCTGACGCAGGTTGAGGTCGTCTTCGGTAAGGAGAAGTCTGGGGGACACGGACAGTGGCTCTGGGTGGTAAGTGATTGCAATTGCGAATCATCCCATTTCACCCCGGACGGGAGCAATGACATCGGTCAGCCCGGCGCGATTATTCCACCTGACGCAATAAAGAACTGCCAACAACGCCTATTCCGCCAAAAAGCGTTCGGTTCCACACTGGCCTCACGGATCGGGACTCACCCCGCCCCGCTCACTCAAGCCAGGAGCCGGAACATGAAGATCCATCACCACCCTCTCTCGGGCCATGCCCATCGCGCAGTTCTGTTCGCCTCGCTGCTGGGCGTACCCCATGAGCTGATCGAAGTCGATCTGGCCGCCGCCGCGCACAAGTCGCCGGCGTTTCTCGCCCTGAATCCGTTCGGCCAGATTCCAGTACTGGAGGATGGCGAGATCGTGATCGCCGACTCCAATGCCATCCTCGTCTACCTGGCGAAGAAGGCCGGGCGCACTGACTGGCTGCCCGAGGACGCGCTGGGCGCGGCACGGGTCCAGCGCTGGCTGTCCGTGGCCGCCGGCGAACTGGCCTACGGCGTTTGTGCTGCGCGGCTGATCACCGTGTTCAACGCCAGTTTCGACGCTGACGAAGTCATTGCCCGCGCCCATGTCCTGCTGGGCCGACTGGAACAGCACCTGGCCGACCGCGAGTGGCTCGCTGCCGCCCATCCGACCATCGCCGACGTGGCCATCTACAGTTACGTCGCTCGCGCCCCGGAGGGCAATGTCGACCTGTCCGGCTATCCCGCCGTCAATGCTTTCCTGCGTCGGGTCGAGGCGCTGCCGGGCTTCGTGCCCTTCGCCCAGAGCCGCGCCGGGCTGAGCGCCTGACCCACCCGGGTTCAATTCCCACGGGAGCAACGGACATGGCCGAACACCTGAACACGCTGTCCACCTGGCATGAAGGCGAGAAATTCATCCAGGAGAAAGTCGGCGTCGCCGAGCGCATGGAAGGTGTCGGCCAGCGGGTCATACGGGATTTCATGCCCGACCAGCATCGCGACTTCTACCGCCAACTGCCGTTCATCGTGCTCGGCAGCGTGGACGCCGAGGGCGATGCCTGGGCGACCTTTCTCGAAGGCCGGCCTGGTTTCATGAGCTCGCCGTCAGCCACTGCCCTCGATATCGCCGCCCGGCCGGACCCACTGGATCCGGCTGGCCTGGGGATGTTCGATGGCGCCCCCGTCGGCCTGCTCGGGATCGAGATGCACAGCCGGCGGCGCAACCGTATGAACGGGGTGCTGTCGGGTCTCGCCCAAGGCTTTCGGGTCGAGGTCGACCAGAGCTTCGGTAACTGCCCGCGGTACATCCAGTTGCGGGACTTTTCCTTTGCCCGGGATCCGCAGGCTGCGTTCGCCGGACAGATCGAAGCACTCCCCACCCTCGATGCCCGGGCGCGATCGCTGATCGAGGATGCCGATGCCTTTTTCGTCGCCACCTACGCCGACCGCGAGGAACGCCGTCAGGTCGACGTGTCCCATCGCGGTGGCAAGCCGGGCTTCGTTCGCGTCGGCGAGGATGGCCTGCTGACCATCCCCGACTTCAACGGCAACCTGTTCTTCTCGACCCTGGGCAATATCCATCTCAACGGCAAGGCCGGTCTGTTGTTCGTCGATTACCAAAGCGGCGATGTGTTGCAGATGACCGGCGATGCCGAGGTCATTTTCGATTCGCCGGAAATCGCGGTATTCCAGGGCGCCGAGCGGCTCTGGACGTTCAAACCCCGGAAGATCGTCCGCAGACCCGGCGGCCTCGCCCTGCGCTGGGCATCCCGCAAAGACGGCGAGGCTGACAGCTCGCTGATGACCGGCGACTGGCAGCAGGCCGACGAGCGCCTGCGCGCGGTCGAACTCGCCACCCGCTGGCGGGTGCTAAAAGTCTCCCGCGTGGTGCAGGAAAGTGCGTCGATCCGTTCCTTTCACCTCGAACCCACCGACGGTGCGGGACTGCTGCCCCATCTGGCGGGCCAGCACCTGCCCATCCGCGTCCGCCTCCCCGGCGCGGACAAACCGGTCATTCGCACCTACACCTTGTCGGTCGCGCCGTCCGACAGCCATTACCGCATCAGCGTGAAACGCGACGGCCGGGTGTCCGGCTATCTGCACGACGAACTGCGCGAAGGCGACACGCTAGAGGCGCGGGCGCCGGCGGGCGATTTCACCCTGGACGCCGCGGACCCTCGCCCCGCGGTGCTGATCGCCGGCGGCGTCGGTATCACGCCGATGCTGGCGATGCTGCGCCACCTCGTCTTCGAAGGCGCGCGCACCCAGCGAATCCGCCCCGCCACGCTGTTCTACGCCGCCCGCTCGACGGCGGAGCGTGCCTTCGATGAGGAACTGGCGGCGCTGGTCGCCATGGCCAACGGCGCCGTCAACGTGGTCCGGGTGCTGAGCGACACCCAGGACGCTGCGCACGGCATCGACTACGACGCCGCAGGCCGCATCGACATGCCGCTGCTCGGGCGGTATCTGCCCTTCGGCGACTACGCGTTCTACCTGTGCGGCCCGCCCGCATTCACCCAGGCGATCTACGACGGCTTGCGCGGCTACGGCATCGCCGACGAGCGCATTCACGCCGAGGCTTTCGGGCCCGGCTCACTGACCCGCACCGGCGCCAGCGCCGCGCCCGTGCGCCTGCCGCCCGCAACAGCGCCAGTGGCGGTCACCTTCATGGACTCGCTGAAGGAAGCCCGCTGGACGCCGGAGTCCGGCACCTTGCTGGAACTGGCGGAAGCCCGTGGCCTGTCACCGGAATACAGTTGCCGCGAAGGCCATTGCGGCACCTGCCGCACCCGCCTGCTCAAGGGCGCGGTCACCTATATCAAGGAACCCAGCGCCAGCGTCGGCGACGATGAAGTGCTCATCTGCTGCGCGGTCGCGGCCGGTGAGGACCCGATCCAGCTTGAACTTTGACTTCTCTCATCACCCAGGAGCCTGACCATGTCACGTCCCCCGCTGCCACCGTTCACCGAACAGAGCGCGATCGAAAAAGTCCGCCTGGCCGAAGACGGCTGGAACAGCCGCGATCCTGCCAAAGTTGCGCTGGCCTACACCACGGACACCCGCTGGAGAAACCGCGCCGAGTTCGTCCACAACCGCGCCGAAGCCGAAGCCTTCCTCACCCGCAAATGGAACCGCGAACTGGACTACCGGCTGATCAAGGAACTGTGGGCCTTCACCGGCAACCGCATCGCCGTGCGCTACGCCTACGAGTACCGCGACGACAGCGGCCAGTGGTTCCGCGCCTACGGCAACGAGAACTGGGAGTTCGCCGAAGACGGCCTGATGCGCGCGCGCCACGCCAGCATCAACGAACAGCCGATCCGCGAAGAAGACCGCCAGTTCCACTGGCCGCTGGGCCGGCGCCCGGACGATCACCCGGGCCTCAGCCACTTCGGCTTCTGAAGCCGACACTGGAAGGATGCGCAAAATGGCACATAATCCCGGGCACCCCGACGGCGTCCCGGGACTCACCGGAGATGCCCATGACACGTCCCTGACCCGAAGGAAACCCACCGCAATGGACCGTTGGCTGGCGATGCGCGTCTTCGTGAACGTTGCGCAAACCGAGAGCTTCGCCAAAACCGCGCGGCAGATGCACATGAGCGCACCGGCGGTGACGCGCATCGTGGCGGCGCTGGAAGACCTGGTCGGCGCCCGCCTGCTGGTGCGCACAACCCGCTCGGTGAAAACCACCGAAGCCGGCGCACACTATCTCGCCGACTGCCGGCGTATTCTCGGTGATATCGCCGAAGCCGAAGCCGCTGCGGCCGGTCACTACAGCGAGCCGTCCGGGACATTGGCGATCACCGCGCCGATCCTGTTCGGCCAGTTGTACGTACTGCCGATCGTCACCGACTACCTCGACGCCTACCCCGGCATGCATGCGCGGACCCTGTTCATCGATCGTCAGGTGAATATCGTCGAGGAAGGGCTCGATGTTGCCGTGCGCATCGGCCATCTGGCGGACTCCGGCCTGACTGCGGTGCGGGTCGGCGCGGTACGTCACGTGATCTGCGCGGCGCCGGACTACCTTGGAAAACGCGGTACCCCGACCGCCCCGACAGACCTCAAGGACCACCGCATCGTCGCGTCCAACAGCTCATGGGCTTCGCCGGAATGGCGCTTCGCCGGTGGTCAGCGAATCGGCATCGACCCGGTGCTGATGTGCAATACCAACCAGGCGGTGATCGATGCGGCGCGTTCGGGTTGGGGATTGACCCGGGTGCTGCATTACCAGGTCGGGCCAGCCTTGCTCGCCGGTGAATTGCAGGTGGTGCTGGAGGAATTCGAAGAGCCACCGCTGCCGATTCACCTGGTGTATCCCGAGGGCCGGAAGGCGCCGGCGAAGGTGCGGGCGTTCGTGGATATGGCGGTGGAGCGGTTGCGGGGCAATCCGCTGTTTGGGGGTGTTCGTCAGTAACGGGTCTTTGCCGGCAAGACCGGTTCCCACAGGTTCCAGGCTGGTGCTTGCCAGCAATGAATCGAGCAAGCCCCGGCCAATGGCCGGGGCCCCATCAGCTCATTACGCCGAATGCACCTTGCGCCCACTGACCCAGGTTTCCTGCACCGGGATATCGCGCATGCCAGCCGCATCGGCGGCCTTCCATTGCAGCGGATCCTTGGCCAGGATCACCAGGTCGGCCTGCTTGCCCGGCAGCAGCGAACCGACCTGATGGTCAAGATGGCATTGCCAGGCCGCATCGATGGTCACCGCGCGCAGGGCCTGGTGCACATCGAGGCGCTCTTCCTTGTTGAGAATCCGCTTGTTGTCATCCTGCTCATCCACCACGGCTTCCATCACCCGGCCAATCGCCTGCTCCATGTAGCGCAGCGGACCGAACGGGGTGACGAAACGGTCGCTGTGCAGGCTGATGCGCAGGCCACCTTTCAACGCCGAGGCGCAACGGTCGAGCATGTCGGCGCGTTCCTCGCCGAGGATGGTTTGCTGGAATGCCTGGCCCCAGTAGCCGACATGACCGATCAGGAAACTCGGTGAGATCGCCATGCGCTTCATCAGGGCAATGGCGTCGTCGTGCAGCAGCGAGCAGTGTTCGATACGGTGGCGCTGGTTGGCCCAGGCCGGCACGCTGTTGAACGGCGGCTCGGGCAGCGGGGCCTTGTCGGTCGGCGGATTGCACAGGGCCAGTTGGTAGGCGGACAGCACGTTGTCGATCGCTTCGTCGCCGTTGGCGTGGGTCAGGATCGGCCAGCCCTTGGCGGTGACATCGGCCATGACATTGGCCAGTTCGCGCACCGGGTTGTAGTTGAACAGGCCGTAGGCGCCGACGCCTGGTACCTGATGCTCATGGCAACACTTGTAGGGCTCGCTCTGCAGCCCGGTGAGCCCCTGGTTCGAGCCGTCGGCGATCAGTTTCATCGCGCGCAACGTGAACAGCTCGTTGCCCTCGCTGTCCAGTTCGGGATGGTAGGACTTCAGCCACATCTTCAGATCGGCGTCATCGCTGCCATACAAGGCCCCGCCTACCCGCAGCGTCAGTACATGAGTCTTGGCCAGCAGCCTCATCAGGCCGATTTCATACTGCTTGCCGACCAACCCGACGCTCGCATCGAATACCGTGGTGATTCCACGCTTGTTCGCGTCACTGAAGACCTGTAACAAGTTGCGGAAAAACTGCAACGGTCCCGGTTTAGGCAGATGCGGGATCATCAGGGCCGATTGGGTTTCGGTCAGGACGCCATCTTTGTATTCCTTGTCGAGACCGGCCAGCTTCAGGGCCTTGGTGTTCGCATAGCTGATATGACCGGACGCGTTGAGCAGGAAGATCTTCAGCTCAGGCAACTCGGGGTAAAGGCCATCAAGCGTGGACGCCTGGATGTCCTGCCAATCCTTCATCAACGAGGGGTCGACACCGAACCCGGTCACCCATTGCTGATCCTTGGGCTTGTCTTTCACCGCCTTGGCGGCCTTCACGATCTCGGCCTCGACGTGGGCGATGCTGTATTCCCTGTTCAGGCTTTGACCCTGAATGGGCGACAGATCGGTCCATCCGGTGATCAGTGCGGTAGACATCAGGTGCGCATGGGCATCGATCAAGCCGGGCAACAAGGTTTCTTCCGGCTTCAGCCGGCGATCGACCGGCGTGTACTGCTGCATCGCCTTGCGGACATCGTCCAGTGCGCCGCTCGCCTTCACCTCGCCCTCGGCGATACCGATGGCCTCGACCTGCTGCCCCGCCCGCTCGGGATCAGGGTAGATATTGCCGCCAAAGAAAATCACGGCTTGCTGACCTCCATGGGGGGCCAGTGTCTCGGCCTCGGCGTGCAGGGCCTGCCAGGCTTCGGCTGCGTGCTCGAAGCGCGGCAGCATGTTGGGGGTACAGCAGGCACAGCCGAATTGAGGTTGTTGCGACATGAGTGATTCCTTTCAGTTTCAGAGAGGGTCTGTGGAATGACGATGAACATCGCATGGCACGATTTCAGTCCGGTTATCCTCGCGTCCGGCAATGCGAAGAGGTCGAGAGGCCGTCCTGGTCCGTGCTCGATCGCCCGGCTAACTTAGCACCGCAGCGGGTGCTTGTAGTCAGGATAAAGTCAGTGTGCATAGCATCTAGCCATCACTCACCCGCCACAGAAAAGTCCGCAGCGTGCGACCAAATGCTTCAGCCGAGCAGCTCGACGCCGCGCGCGCGATCCACAACTTCTGCACCAGTCTTCGCATCGACGACCCCGAAGCAGCCCTGCGCGTCGATCCAGCCGATCCGGGCACCATCGGCTTGCCACACCACTGCCCTGATTGCGTGGGTGCTCGGTTGCAACGCCATGGTTTGGGTCTGCCCGTCCTCGATGACAACGAGCTCCCCGTCGCGAGTACCCACCGCAAGCCGACGCGCATCGTCGCAGAGCGCGGCGCACCGGGCACGGTGGACGATCGATCCTTCGAAGGCGATATCTTCGGTCCCGGTGGTGATGACGAGGTAGTCGTCCCAATGAATGAAGTAGTGCCCACCGCTTGCACTCAGGCCGAAAAGGCCGTCGAGGTACGCGAGGCGCATGCCGTCGATCGGATGGTGTTCGGAGACGACACTGTTCGTTGCGCGGTCCCAGATCATCCAGTCAATGGCCGTTAGCAGGGTCAGTTGTGCCTCCCCTCCGCCAAAGCGATCGAACCGGACCGCAGTTGTGCCGTCCTCGCAGATTGGGGTGGAACCGATAGGGCCATCGCCATTCGCCGACCAGAGGAGCCCACGACGCTCGTTGTCGACCGTGACATAAGTGCGCGGCGCCACAATGCTGCCTTGAAGCACAGGGCCCGCACACGCAAGGCTGTCGATGAGCGAGCCGTCGGCTGTCTTGAGGATCGAAACCGCGCCAGCGGGGCCGGCCACGAGCAGCGACGCTCCGTCACTAGATACGGCAAGCGCACTGATGGGCCCGGATGTGTACGCACGCATTCCCCATGCCGACTCATCCGCGAGCCGCACAAGGATGCCTTCACGCGTACCTATCCAGATCGCGGCCGGCTCAAAGGCAATGGCGGTGGCAAAACTCATCAGCACTGTCTCCCGAAGACCAACGCGTTCTCGATGTTGGGCTCGCCTGGATTGAAATTCCACTGGCTATACCACGAGGGGTGGTGGTCGTTGCTCGTGAAGTTGGTGTTGTAGTGCACGAAGGTGTCACGCCCGTCCCACGGCGCGATGTTGGCCATCGCGGGTTCGTTAGTGACGCCGAAGGTGAACCCGGCGGTAAGTTCGCGGCTCCAGTGCACTGATCCATGGATATACAGCCATCCACCAGCCCTGACGACCGTCGGTCCGTAATGCCGATAGCAACGCAGGAGATACCCCTGAAGCCCCAGCGTGTCGCTCACGGACGAGTAGTGGGTTTGCACGTTGTTGTTCGCGAATTCGTTCAGCGCTCCGTAATTGACAATGGCGCTTCTGTCGGACTCGTAGACGAATGCGGTTTGGATATCGATGTTCCTGGCTGAGCAGTCTGCGGGGTCGTACTGGCCGAAAACAACGGTGTCGGGAGCATTCAAATGGTTCAGCCGACCGCCGCCGTTTCCTCGCACGAAGTCGCGCTGGCGGCCAATTGACTTGACGGTCGCCGCCGGGGCCCTGAGAGCAACCGTACCCAGGAGGGGATCGAGCTGAGGGCGGGAGAGCGGTGCACCGTTATATCCAAGCGAGTAGACGCTGACCGCCATGCCGTTCTTGCTCGCGTAATTCTGCGCCCTCCTGGACGGAGCGTCGTTCCCTGCTCGCCATTGTGTCAGCCCCATCACGACGCACATGTGCATGCCATAACCGATATGAGGGTTGTTGAAGATGCACGCGTCGAACGCACCGTAGGTGGCGAGCACATTCTGCCAGTGTGCCAGGATCGTCGCATCGAACTGCGTGTTGCGGCGAATCATGTTCTTGTCGAGCGCGGCCTGGACGCTCTGTCGCTGGTTGTGATTATGGATTTCCGTGCCATCGACTCCGTTGAGGACCATCATGTCGTCGGAAACTGCGCCGGGCAAAACGACGTCGTACTGGGTGACGACGATCCATTTGAATTCGTTAGCCACGTTGCTGGCATCGCCGAACTTTTGAGCGAGGTTGACGGCGTATTCGTACGACGTCCCTTCACCAACGATAAGGAATTGCTTGAACTGGACGAAATACTCGACGTCGATGACCGCGCCGTGGCGTTCGACAGCCAGGCGAAGCACGCGGTTGTCCTGACTTGAGTACTGAACCTGGTCGTGGTTGGCGTTCACTGCGCTCGCGACAGGCTTGGCGACGCCATCGACCGAGAGTCGCACCTGGCACGAAGCGTCGATGACGCCGAGGATCCTCTGGATGCTGACGTCGTGGGAAGAGACACAGTCGAGGTTATCGATAGTGAGTTCCACTGCGGGAGCCGGATCGGCCGAGCCGGCCAGATCGGTATCGACCGCAGCATCGGCACCAGCAGCATCGGGCGTCGTCACCCGCCGGACCTGCGCCGCGAGAGTATTCCACGCCCGTACCCAGCGGATGTCAGCGGCCTCGCCTGGCCTTCGCGTCGTCACACGGACCTTGAGGGTGAACGTCCCCGCAACCGGGACGCTGATCTGCGCCGCCGTCTGGTTTGCCACCCCCGTTGGATTGGCGGCAACGCCTGCGGTGCTTCCCCGCCCTTCCCACAGCCGGGTGGGCGCACGAAGGAACACAGCGACCTCGGCGTTCGCGAAGTCTGCGGCCGCATCGTAGACCAGGGTAACCAGGCCATTGCCGTCGGTGGTCAGGTCCTGCCCAGGGTAGCCCTCGACCCTCACTTTGATATCTGTGTTCGCGAGCACGGGCTGGCCGTTCGCACGTCGATTGCGCACCTGGATGACGAGGAACCCACGCGGGTGGATACAGGGCACGATGGCACTTCCCGCCAAACCCGGCGGCGGCCCCAAGCGCGCTTCAAGGAATGCCATGCGTCACCCCGCTGCGCGCTCGAGCGCGTCGAGCTTGCCCGCACCAAGGAGATCAGGATCGCGGAGTATCGGCCCGAGGATCTGGTGATCTACGGGGTCCATGCCGATACGAATCGCGAGCAGACAGAGTCGGCGAAGGTCGTCGGTGAGAAGGACGCCATGGGCCTGGACCTCATGGACCACGTCGCGCAGTAATACACGCAGATCAGCCGTTGTCTTGTCGCGGCAGGCATCGGGGGTCTCGATGTACGCACGCTCGATCACGCTGTCGAAAAAGCGGTCCCAGCTCGCTTCTTCGAAGAAGCGCATCTGCTCGCGGCGAATGACTAGCATGGAGAGGATAGGAAACGCGCTTCACCCACAGGGAAAGCGGTGCTCTGAATACAGGTTTCAGGTGCCGAACGACGGCCATGAGGGTCGCTGGAAAGCATGTAACCGATCCTCTCGAGAGTGGACAAGGGAATGTCGAGTCGAAAGGAACTTAGGTTAGGCGGGAAGGAAACTCAACTGACGCACCGCAAATATCTGCCCTGAAACGGTTGACCCGTCCAGGGTTCACGCCTCGCAGGCAAGTCGATAGAGGAATTCCGGGAAATAACTGTCACTACGCAGCTTCGGAATCCTGGATCGACTTGCCCGCTCGGAGTTCGCAGGCACAGTCGCGCCTGCTAACCGAAAGGAAACGTTACTCCCACTCTATTATCAATAGGCACATATAAACCCTTGGAACCGCACTCTTTAAAGCAACTGCTATTTCGAGACCATGAGAAATACCATATGGGAAACTCCTCTTGAGGGTGATATCGCTAGGAAACACCTCCCCGGGGCAACGCCGGTAAAAGTTGCCGCATCAACACCGGAATCCGGAGAACATCAGCCCATAATCGAATCGGGCGACTGATTGGGATATCGTCTCATCCAAGCTGTGAGAGGCAGGAAGCGGACGGGTTGAGCGGATACGGCTTGGGCCTTAACGGCGCAGCGCAAATGCTGCAGCGTCCTCTGCGCCGTGAACCTCGGCGTCAAGCAGGCGCTCGTAGATCGTCATCGCACGAGTTTTGATCTCTATTGGTGAGCGCTGAAGTGCAATCACAAGCCCTATAAATTCGCCGTCGTACAACCCTCCAACATTCCTATCTGGCGATATACGTGCAAGATCAGTTGCAGCCTCTGCGATTTCAAGCACAAGCATTTCAAAGCCTGGATAAAGCAACAGGTGCTGAAGCGAGCGTACAAACAGCATTCCCATCGATTCTCGGAGCAGATCAATATTTACTGCAACAGAAGCCAGCAGAGCTCGCGTCATCTCATCGGGAGGTAATCGCTCGCCACGATCTACAGCTGTAGATAGAGCATGAGCCTCAAACCCACTGACAATACTGGCGACAGGAATGAGGTAGGCATGCGAGCGGCTTCGAATATCAAGATCAAGTTCACCCCACCCCGCTGCAGCCGCAAATAACACGCCAGACCTGGCAGAAATATCATTCCCGGCCATCACCGCTTCGACTATCTCGCCCATCCCACAGGAAGCAGCGCTATCGACAATCACGCTAGCAGCAGAGAACTCACCACCAATCTGCCTAAGCTTATGATCGCTATGACTGAGCCAGAAGTTGACAATCTCCTGCTGTAGGCTCGTATGCATGCGAAAGCGCAGTCGCCACAACGACTGGACTACAGCTGCATCTTCGAACGCCGCTGGAAACCTCCGCCAGATCGCCTCAATCAGTTCGCCCACTCTTGCCGCGTCCGCCCACCAAAGTTCATGCGACCTGAACATTAGAATCGCACTCCAAACATCAGGATCCTCAGGATGACTAACGTGTAGTTCCAACTCCGCGAGCCAACCATCACAATCCACGCCGTCACGATGGAGATATCCCGCTGCGATCGCTGACAGCAGCGTGAAATTGCGCTGAGGGAGAAAATGGATCCCGCCGCCCCGGCCAAACAGCATGGCCTCAGGGCGTTGATCTGGTTTCTCATTCCGCTCACGATTGGATTTTTTTAACTCGGCATGACGTACTGTTTCTGCGGCCAGCACATTGGGGTCGCGCTGCAGCCAGCCCTTGAGCAACTCGATGTCGCGACCCTCAAGACCTTTCAGGCGTTTAGCGAGTGCCTCCATGGCGCTGGCAACATCATGGCGAAAGCTAGTCGACGAAAAGCCACGGGATTGGGCATCCCAAATCAAAGTTTTTTGTGTCTGAGCGTCAACTGCCTCAACCGCCGACAACTCCCTAATCGCGGCGCCCGTAACTTGCTCGTGCAGACCCGGTTGTAAACGCGGAATGATACGAAGAACACGATCTGGAGACGACTTCGCAAACGCGGCAAAAGCCCGAGACAACTCAGTAACACCGCCCTTCAGCCAGTGAATCGGGTGCTCATGGCGGCCAGTATGGTCATTTACTGCATCGAACATTTTGATAATCGCATCGTCACCGGCTTTCGCCATCTGATCGTGGCTCATGGGTGATCCAACGAACTGCGCCATCCTCCGACCGCCGCGCTTTGCTTGCAGCGTGGGCTGTTCGACCTGCCACTCCTCAACTTGCCTACGACGACGGGGCGTCAGCACTTGCACAGGTAATTCGGCAAGTAAACGTAACCTCTGCTCATCAGACCAACGGAGCAATTGCCTTCTGTGGGCAGGATCTCGCTCTTCCTGTAACTCTTCCCCCCAAGGCTGCCAAGCCTCGATGTAATCGCGCATCTGCTCAATATCAGCGAGAGAGAGGTAGGGAGTGATCTGGGCAATCAGTGTCCTTGACGACCAACCGCAGATTATGTGGCCGACACTTCTTTCATCGTCGAACGTGTCGCTACCTAGATGAAGACGCCGCTGATCGGCCAGGAGAAACGCGAGCGCATACTCAGCAAATACAGCCGAGTTCGCCGCCAGGGTATCGGCCACTAGCGACTGGACCTCGTCAATTTCTACAGCAACAACAGTAGCAAGCAAGGTGCGCACACCTAGAGGGTCAGAAACTGCTGACTCTTCGAGCACACTCCGCAGAAGCTGCGTCAAATGCCCCCCGCCAGAGTCATATTTCCAATCGTATGGAACAGATATCGATTGCGGATAACGACGCCCCGGCCGCCCATCACCAACCTCTCGCGATGCCACCCCGACAAACCAAGGCAGGAGCCGTTCGGCACAATAGAGCGGTGCGGCTGCCGCGATCTTTTCAACACCATAAACCCTGATGCCATTGTGCCGATCCGCAGGCTGCAACTCAGCCCAAAATGAGATGAGATCCAAAGCAACGCGGGTGTTACCGTTTTCATGCAAAGTCTTGGCGTAATGGGATATCGCCCAATCTGCCAACTTCGTTCGATTAAAGATCGTACGGACATGGGTGATTGCACGGTCGGTCGCAATACCAGAACGCTCAAAGAGACTAAACACGTCTCCGTCATGTGAAGCATCCGACCAATAGCGGTCGACCAGATCCATAACTTGGCTCGAGTCCTCAGCAACTTCTCGAACGAGCAGCATAGTCGCATTCCAGCGATGCTTTTCGTCCTGCAGAAGAAACGGAAGGAGCGGCAGCACCCCTGACCTCCAGCACGGCCATCTCATCGCTACCTGCCTGAATGCCCGATTCGCAAGTGCATGATCGTTACGCACCATCCAATCGACCCAAGCAATATCACTTGCGCTCGGATCATCAGCACTCGCCAAATAATCGGCCACAAGATGGCGCAAATGTCTGCGTGTCTTGGGGTTTGGTAGCAACAAGCGGATAGACACCTCATAGGAAGCCATATCAACCCTTCGCATGTGCTCAAGGCCGCGCAAGACTGTTCCCCGCGCAAATAACCCTTCCTGGCGACTCCATGCGTAATCAGCCAACTCTTGTGCTGTTCGGAGTGTCTTAGCCTGGAAATCATCAAGCCATGACTGATGACTGAATCCAATACTGGCGTCTTCACGGATGACGATGCCAATCGACTCGGCCCAACGCAGCATCTCGCTGTAGTCCGGGTCATAGTAAGCGGCCGGCCGCCAGAGACTCTCATACTGCGTCATGTCAGCTGCGAGCTGGCGCAAGAACGCCAGACACGAAGCACGCGCGGTCCCTACAGGTAGTTTTTTGTCGAGCCATCGATCAAGTAAGTTTGCTGCTGTAAAATCCGCAGGATTCAAGCCAGATTTGGCAAGATCGACGTATATACCGAGAGCAAAAGGTGTACGCAGCGCTTCTTTGAGACTATCCGGAACGACCGTGGAGTCGATACCGAGCTCACCAAGCAGTGTGGATATCCGCTCGAACGGAGGCAGAGTAAGTAGTAATTCATCCGCATCAAGCAACCTAAATCGAGCGTCGAACTTCGCCTCAAATGGTCGCGAAGAAACGATGACATGAATGGGAAGCTTATTGCCCTCTTGACTCTCTGCCTCCTGTAGCCGAGACGCAAGGCGAAGTAAGACCTGCATACGCTGTGAACTCTGGTCCATCACTTCACTGACAGCGTCAAGCTGATCAATGATCAGCACAACCGGGGCTTCAACCGCCAGCGAGAGAAGCTCCTGTTCGATATCACCTGACATACCAAGATCGCGAGCTAGGTCGGCGAAATTCACAATATTAGGACTAAGCATGTCGGCCTTTATCGCTAGCACAATCTGGCCGCGGGCTTTGAGGGCACAATACAGCTCAGCGAGAAGTGCTGACTTCCCAGTCCCTGCTCCTCCGACGACCAGCGTGGAGCCTGCTGGATGCCGATTGATCCGCTGGATCAGATCGTCGAACTCTGGTCGCTCTATATGCTGCCCCCAAATCAGTTGAGGCCAGTCGGCCAGACCGCGCGACCCGCGCGTAATGTCTTCCTCAACATCAGCTCTGGTGAATGTTTGTGTGCTCTTTGAGACCAAGCCAACTGCAGCGAACCGAGCCTCAATCATGGCCTCGGCATCCTCCACAGCCACGACAAGTTGAACTTTGAAAAACCGCTGACGGACAGCAGGGATGCACTCCAGTAACGCGTCTAGGTCGACTGGTCTTAGAAGCTCATATTTCAAGTTCTTCAGGGCCGTCCTGATGCCTGGCATGACAGCCTCGATCTTCAGCATCGAGAATGCTTCATACTTTTTAATGACGTCGGTAGCCAGACCTAAAAGCTCTGTTTCATTGGCAGTTAGCCAAGCCTGAGGCACATCGAAAAAATCGGTTGTAGTACTGGCAGGATCCGAAGCAAGGGCAAGAATAAATCGGAAACCGGCCGGGTCGGGCATAAGCGCCGGCTCAAGCACGACATTTAGAAGGAACTTGATTACCTCACGGAGCGTGTCCGGCCGGGTGAAACCAGCCTTAACCTTTTTGCACTGAATAAGCCCAACTGGCCGCTCATCCTTCGTGAGCCAAACATCCCGCCCTTGATCAGCCCCTGTGACCATCAAGCGAGCATTGCTGTACCACGACGACTCAGATGCACACCCTCGATAGATGCTGTAGAGGAGAAGTTCAAAATCAGCGTCTATTAACGCAAGATAATTTGCTCTATCTGGTCCCACACGCCCTTCGTCTACTGCCCTGACGTGAGCGTACGCAACGTTAATCTCATCATCTGTGAGGACTTTCATACTAGTCTTCCGTATTTGACGATTTCTAGCCACCGACAAAGAGCTGCTGCCAACACAATACGGCACTTTCAATAGCGAGACTAAGCGCCACTAGCGCGGGCATGAAAAAACCGGCCGAAGCCGGTTCTTTTATTCAGCGGTGCGGGATCATTCCCACTCAATCGTCGCCGGCGGCTTGCTCGACACGTCGTAGGTCACCCGCGAAATCCCTTCGATCTCGTTGATGATCCGGCCGCTGACAGTTTCCAGCAGCTCGTACGGCAGGTGTGCCCAACGCGCGGTCATGAAGTCCACGGTCTCGACGGCACGCAGTGCGACGACCCAGGCGTAGCGACGGCCATCACCAACGACGCCCACCGATTTCACCGGCTGGAACACGACGAAGGCCTGGCTGGTCTTGTGGTACCAGTCGGCTTTGCGCAGTTCTTCGATGAAGATGTGGTCGGCACGACGCAGCAGGTCGGCGTATTCCTTCTTCACTTCGCCAAGGATGCGCACGCCCAGGCCCGGGCCCGGGAACGGGTGACGGTAGACCATGTCGTACGGCAGGCCCAGTTCCAGGCCGATCTTGCGGACTTCGTCCTTGAACAGTTCGCGCAGCGGCTCGACCAGCTTGAGGTTCATTTCCTCAGGCAGGCCACCAACGTTGTGGTGCGACTTGATCACGTGAGCCTTGCCGCTCTTGGCGCCAGCCGACTCGATCACGTCCGGGTAGATGGTGCCCTGGGCGAGGAACTGGATGTTGTCCAGCTTGCTGGCCTCGGCATCGAACACGTCGATGAAGGTGCGACCGATGATCTTGCGCTTCTTCTCCGGGTCGGACTCACCGGCCAGGTTGCCAAGGAACTGCTCTTCGGCGTTGGCGCGGATCACCTTGACGCCCATGTTCTCGGCGAACATGGCCATCACTTGCTCGCCTTCGTGCAGACGCAGCAGGCCGTTGTCGACGAAGACGCAGGTCAGTTGGTCGCCGATGGCGCGGTGCAGCAGCGCGGCAACTACAGAGGAGTCGACACCGCCGGACAGGCCCAGCAGCACGTTGGCCGAACCGACTTGCTCGCGAACCTGGGCAATGGCGTCCTCGACGATGTTCGAGGCGTTCCACAGGGCTTCGCAGCCACAGATGTCGAGGATGAAGCGCGACAGGATGCGACCGCCCTGCTTGGTGTGGGTCACTTCCGGGTGGAACTGCACGCCGTAGTAGCCGCGGGCATCGTCGAACATGCCGGCGATCGGGCAGCTCGGGGTGCTGGCCAGGACGTGGAAGTCCTTCGGCATCTGGGTGACCTTGTCACCGTGGCTCATCCACACGTCCAGGCCGAAGACGCCGTCGTCGTCGACGTGGTCTTCGATGCCGTCAAGCAGGCGGCTCTTGCCGACCACGTCAACGCGGGCATAACCGAATTCGCGAAGGTCCGAACCTTCGACCTTGCCGCCCATCTGCTCGGCCATGGTCTGCATGCCGTAGCAAATGCCCAGTACCGGTACGTTCAGGTCGAAAACGGCCTGCGGCGCGCGCGGGCTGTTGGCTTCGTGGACGGACTCTGGACCGCCGGCGAGGATGATGCCGCGCGGGTTGAATGCACGAATGGCTTCATCGTCCATGTCGAACGGGTGCAGTTCGCAGTACACGCCGATTTCGCGCACGCGGCGGGCGATCAGCTGGGTGTACTGGGAACCGAAGTCGAGAATCAGGATGCGGTGAGCGTGAATGTCGAGGGCCATGACTCAATCTCGTCAGTGGTAATCGGAAACGACGCGGGGCTGTTCGATAACAGCCCCGCTTAACGGTGTTGCCAGGAGCATCAACCTACGCGGTAGTTTGGCGCTTCTTTGGTGATCTGTACGTCATGCACATGGGACTCGGCCATGCCGGCACCGGTGATGCGCACGAACTCAGGCTTGGTGCGCATTTCTTCGATGTCGGCGCTGCCGGTGTAGCCCATCGAGGAACGCAGACCGCCCATCAACTGGTGGATGATCGCGGCCAGTGCGCCTTTGTAAGGAACGCGGCCTTCGATGCCTTCCGGAACCAGCTTCTCGGCGCCGGCCGAGGAATCCTGGAAGTAACGGTCCGAGGAACCTTGTGCCTGAGCCATGGCGCCCAGCGAGCCCATGCCACGGTAAGCCTTGTAGGAACGGCCCTGGAACAGTTCGACTTCACCCGGCGCTTCTTCGGTACCGGCGAACATCGAACCCATCATCACGCACGAAGCGCCCGCAACGATGGCCTTGGACAGGTCACCGGAGAAGCGGATGCCGCCGTCGGCGATCAGTGGAACGCCGGTGCCTTCGAGGGCGGCGGCGACGTTGGCGATGGCGCTGATCTGCGGCACGCCGACACCCGCAACGATACGGGTGGTGCAGATCGAGCCAGGGCCGATACCGACCTTGACCGCGTCAGCGCCGGCTTCAGCCAGGGCCTTGGCGGCAGCGCCGGTGGCGATGTTGCCGCCGATCACCTGCACTTGCGGGAAGGTTTCCTTGACCCAGCGAACGCGGTCGATCACGCCTTTGGAGTGGCCGTGGGCGGTGTCCACCACCACTACGTCAACACCAGCGGAAACCAGTGCGGCAACGCGCTCGGCGGTGTCCTTGCCGGTACCGACAGCAGCGCCGACACGCAGACGACCCTGGTCGTCCTTGCTGGCCAGCGGGTAGGCCTTGGCTTTTTCGATGTCCTTGACGGTCATCATGCCCTTGAGGCTGAAGTTGCCATCGACGATCAGGACTTTTTCCAGGCGGTGCTTGTGCAGCAGCTCGCGGACTTCGTTCTTGTCGGCGCCTTCGCGGACAGTGACCAGACGCTCTTTCGGGGTCATCACGTCGCGGACGGCGATGTCCAGGCGGGTTTCGAAGCGCACGTCACGGGAGGTGACGATGCCGACCAGGTCGCCGTTGTTCAGCACCGGTACGCCGGAGATGTTGTTCAGGCGGGTCAGTTCGAACAGATCGCGAACGGTGGCGTCGGCGTCAATGGTGATCGGGTCGGTGACTACACCGGCCTCGAACTTCTTGACCTTGCGGACTTCGGCAGCCTGCTGCTCGACGGTCATATTCTTGTGGATGATGCCGATGCCGCCTTCCTGCGCCATGGCGATGGCCAGGCGGGCTTCGGTCACGGTATCCATGGCGGCGGAAACCAACGGAATGTTCAGCTCGATGCCACGGGTCAAACGGGTCTTGAGACTGACTTCGTTAGGAAGTACCTCGGAGTAGCCAGGTACAAGGAGAATGTCGTCGAAGGTCAGGGCTTCTTGGCTGATACGCAGCATCGCGGGGGCTCCCGGGCGGGAAAAATGGAAGCGCGCCATTATACTCATGCGCGCCTGTTCACTCAATGCAAAGATGGGCCTTCGGTCAGTTGACTGGCCGCTTCACCCGCACCACCGCCACCGGCTGATCCAGCCAGTCGGCGAAGGCGTCGAGGAAGGTCTGTTTGAAACCGGCGTCGGCCCACCCGTTGAAGATGAAGCCCAGGTTGGAAAAGGCACACGGCTGCAGAAACAAAAAGCCGTTGATGTCGTCTTCATGGCCGCATTCAGGGCAGGTGAAGTTATCGGTCTGCGCCGGCATCCAGTCTTCCAGGCTGTCGAACAGCGCCTCGCCGACCTCCCGGCGACATTCCGGGCAGCCCGCTTCTTCGAGGAAATCATCCAGCGGCGTATAGATGCAGCGCTTGGTGATGACTTCCAGACCATTGATGCGCTTGCCATACGGCAGCAATTCCGGCCGCTCCACCACCTTGCGCGCACCTTCGCCGATGGCGTGGCCCATGCGGCTGCCGGTGAGGCCGCAGGTGCTGAGGCCCTCTTCGACGATCTTCTCGCGTACCAGCCAGCGCAGGATGGCTCGCGCACGGGCTTCGTGCACGGGGATGGTGGACATGCGGGGAACGATGATGCTCTGGGTAATCATGACAGCGGCCAGACGTGCTCAAAGCTGCCAGTTTACCTCACTCAGGTAACGACCGATCAGCGCGATGCCGCTGCCCAGCACCAGCCAGGTCACCAGGCGCACGAAGGCTTCGCGGGACATGTTCAGGGTCAGCCGGCGGCCGACGCGCAGGCCGAGGAACATCATCGGCAGCAGGCACACCGCGAGCAGCAGCAACGGCCAGTCGGCATAGACCCCGGCAATCAGGAACAGGCTCAAGCGAACCACGGTGCTGCAACTGATCAGCGCGCTCTGGGTCGCCCGCGCCTGCTCGGTGGAAGTCAGGCGGGCATTGAGGTACAGCGCATATAGAAAACCGCCGCTGCCGAACAACGCGCCGAACAGGCCGCCCACTGTCCCCGTCGGCACCGCCCAGGCCGGTGCCAGGTTGGCCGGTTTGACCTTCACCGCCAGGCTATAGAGTGCGTAGGCAGTGACGAACAGGCCCATCAGCAACATCAGCACATCGGCCTTGAGCTTGAGCAGAAAGATCACCCCGAGGGTGCAGCCCAACGCCATGAACGGCAGCAGGCGCAGCAGTTCGCTTCTGACCACCGCCTTGCGCGACGGCAGCCAGTTGCCGAACGCGGCGACGAAATCCAGCAGCACCAGCAACGGAATGATCTGCGACAGCGGCATGAAGTTGATCAGCACCGGCCCGGCCACCAGCGCAGTGCCGAAGCCGGCGATGCCGAACACCACATAGGCGGCGGCCACACCGAGCAGGATCGGCAGCCAGTCGAGGGTAGAAAACGGCAATTGAGCGAATAGATCCGACAGCATTCGGGAGGCACCTTGCAGAAGTTTCAGATCACCTTAACCAGTCGGCACCTATGCCGACTAATATGCAATATCGCCATCAGCCATCTCGAAACGGCATAGCTCATGATTTCTACCCGCCAACTGCGCTACTTCGTTGAAATCGCCGAAAGCGGCAGCTTCAGTGCTGCCGCCGAACGCCTCTTCATCGCCCAGTCGGCCCTGAGCCGGCAGGTCCGCGAACTGGAGCAGCAACTGGACACAGCCCTGTTCGAACGCACCGCCCGCCAGCCGCGCCTGACCGCCGCCGGCCTGGCCTTCCTGCCACGGGCCCGCCATCTGCTGCAGGACCTGGACAAGGCCAGTACCCTCGCCCGCGAGGTCGGCCAGGGCTTGCGCGGCAGCCTGCGCCTGAGCCATTCGAGCACGGTGCCGCTCACCGGCACGCTGCTGCAACGGCTGGGCGGCTATCTGCGCGAGAACACCGGGGTCTCCATGGAAATAGCCCAGCTTTCGTCCGAAGGCCAACTGGAGGAACTGGCCGATGGTCGTCTGGATATCGGCCTGCTGCGTCTGCCGGTGCTGCGCCAGCATGAAGGCCTGTGCGTGGAGCCGCTGTTCGAAGAGCCGCTGTTGCTGGCGGTAGCCGATACCCACCCGCTGGCGACGCACAACAGCGTGCACCTGCAAGACCTGCGGGAAGAACCGTTCATCTCCATCCCCCATCGTCAGCGCGGCGGTCTGAGTTACCTGTCGGCGGAACTGTGCATGAGCGCCGGCTTTTTCCCGCGGCCGGCGCGGGTGGTGTCGCGCAAGACCACCCAATTGCAACTGATCCAGGCCGGCTTCGGCGTCGCCTTGCTGCCGCGCTGCATGCAGGATATTGCCCCGACGTCGGTACGTTTTCTGCCGATGGCCGACTTGGGCTGCGTCAGTACAGTGGCCATTGCCTATAGGCGCGACGCCGGACCTCTCGTCAGGCAATTCCTCAATCATCTCCACGAAGCGACCTTGACCCTGAAGTAACTACAGGGACCATCCTCGGCAAAAACACGGAGGCTTTGCCATGCGCACGCAACAGGATCAGGACTATCTGCAACCCACCGGGATACTCGATTTCAACGCCCCGGCGATCACTCACCTTATCGACACCCGCGGCTGGCGCCAGTTGCCGCCCGAACAGGCGGCCCGCGCCGTCTACGAGTTTTGCCGCGATGAAATCCTGTTCGGCTACAACGCCGGCGCCGACAGCCTGCCGGCGTCGGCGATCCTCAAGGAAGGCCTGGGCCACTGCAACACCAAGTCGAACCTGCTAATGGCTTTGCTCCGCGCCCTCGACATCCGCTGCCGACTGCGCGCCTTCACCATCGACAAACGCCTGCAGAAAGGTGCCATGACCGCCTTCGTCTACTTCATGGCGCCTCGGGAAATTCTCCACACCTGGGTCGAGGTCGAGTTGCATGGCCAGTGGGTGGTGCTCGAAGGCGTGATCCTCGATGAGCAATACCTGCGCGCGGTACAGAACAGGTTCAGCAACTGCCAGCACGCGTTCCTCGGCTATGCCGTGGCCACCCCGTCCCTGGCCGAACCTGCGGTGCAATGGACCGGACGCGACACCTACATCCAGCGCGAAGGCATTGCCCGGGAACTCGGGCTGTACGCATCGCCGGACGATTTCTACCGCGAGCACAAGACCAACCTGAACGGCGTGAAAGGCTGGCTGTACCACAACTTCTTCTACAAGGTGCTCAACGACAACGTGCGGCGTATCCGCGAAGGCGCGCTGGAGGGTGCCGGCAGCCAGGCCTGTGCTCACCAGGACAGCACCGCGAGAATTAAGTGATTTCCCACCAACCGTAGAGAACGGTCCTACATAACCTTCCAACCATAGTGCCCATCCTCTGGCCGGTCGGCCTGCAGACCTTCAGAAAACCTGAAGGCTCTCGCAGGCCATACCCCGTATTCGAATACGACTCGAGTACCCAGCCATGAGGAACTCAACCCTATGCAAGGCTACTTCATCCGCATCGGCGACAAGACAAGCTGTGGTGGCAAGGTCATCGAAGGCAGCAGCGGCACCATAATGGGAGGACTGCCCCAATCGCGCCTAGGTGACACCGTCACCTGTGGCGTCACCGGCGGCTTCTTCCAGATCGTCGGAGGTGTGCCATGGATACTCATCCCGCACCTTAAGGCCTGAAGCCGATGGGAAAGTTGGGGATTTTCGTAGCTAGCCTGCTGGGGCTGTGGCTCGCCTCCGAATGGTGGGAAAAAGGCCTTGCCTCCGCTAAAAGAGAACCAAGACTAAGCCCAAACGGATGCTCAAGCCTTCAGACCTTCAAACCTTTCTGGTTGTTGCCCGACATACTGCACCGTGAATTTGCACCCAACGACGATGGCGAGGGTCAATGGTTTCCCACTTGGGAATCACCCGGTTTCTACCGCTTATATGACAATTACAACAACCAACTGATCGGCGAAACCGTCATCTATGACCTTGCATATTCCGGAGGCAGATTGAGCTGGGACCGTGGCGGAGGCGTATGGGTCGGAATGACCTACGTGGGCCCTAGCATCCGGGATTGCATCGGAGCCAAACCTGTTCCCCAAAATGAGCACTGAACAATCCCGCACCTTAAGGCCTGAGGCCTGCTGCTCAGCGCAGCAGGCCTCGTTCATTCCGACGTCACCCGCTTCGAGCGAGGTTTTGTCGGCTACGCCATCACCGACAAAGTAGGCAACCGACGAATCCACCATGGTTAGAAATAATGATTTCAGGAAATACAGGAAAAAAACCGGCATGGACGGCGGCGACGTTCTCTACCCCGATGTGCTGTGGAAGAGCGTTGATATGGGAGATGCCCCTTGAAATCGATCTGGAAAAACTTGGCTATTTGCGCAGCGATCATCCCCGCTCTCTGGCTCGCATCCGAGTGGTGGGAAAAAGGCTTGGCCTCCCCAATGGATGAAGCTGAAAACAGCCCAAACTTGTGTTCCCGTATCCAAACCTTCAAACCATTTTGGTTGCTGCCCGATATTTTCCATCGTGAGTTGGCACCCAACGATGGCGCAAAACTTCGATGGTTTCACTTCTGGAAGGTTCCTGGCTTCTACCGCTTATATGACAACTACAACAACCAACTGATCGGCGAAACCGTCATCTATGACCTTGCATATTCCGGAGGCAGATTGAGCTGGGACCGTGGCGGAGGCGTATGGGTCGGAATGACCTACGTCGGCCCTAGCATCCGGGATTGCATCGGAGCCAAACCTGTGCCCCAAAGTGAGCACTGAACAATCTCGCGCCTTCAAGGCCTGAGGCCGACGTCAACCGCTTCGAGCGAGGTTTTCTCGGCTACGCCATCACCGACAAAGTGGGCAACCGACGAATTCACGATGGTTAGAAATAATGATTTCAGTAAATACAGGAAAAACCGGCATGGACGGCGGCGACGTTCTCTACCCCGATGTGCTGTGGAAGAGCGTTGATATGGGAGAGGCCCCTTGAAATCGATCTGGAAAAGCTTGGCTATTTGCACAGCGATCATCCCCGCTCTCTGGCTCGCATCCGAGTGGTGGGAAAAAGGCTTGGCCTCCCCAATGGATGAAGCTGAGAACAGCCCAAACTTGTGCTCCCGTATCGAGACCTTCAAACCCTTCTGGTTGCTGCCCGATATTTTTCATCGTGAATTAGCACCCAACGATGGCGCAAAACTTCGATGGTTTCACTTCTGGAAGGTTCCTGGCTTCTACCGCTTATATGACAACTACAACAACCAACTGATCGGCGAAACCGTCATCTATGACCTTGCATATTCCGGAGGTAGATTGAACTGGGACCAAGGCGGAGGCGTATGGGTCGGAATGACCTACGTCGGCCCTAGCATCCGGGACTGCATCGGCGCCAAACCTGTGCCCCAAAGTAAGCACTGAACAATCCCGCACCTTAAGGCCTGAGGCCGGCTGCTCAGCGCAGCCGGCCTCGTGGGGATTTTTCGTTGCTAGCCTGCTGGGACTCTGGCTCGCCTCCGAATGGTGGGAGAAGGGCTTTGCCTCCGCTAAAGGAGAACCGAGACCAAGCCCAAACGGATGCTCCAGCCTTCAGACCTTCAAGCCTTTCTGGTTGTTGCCCGACATCTTACACCGTGAATTTGCACCCAACGACGATGGCGAGGGTCAATGGTTTCCCACTTGGGAATCACCCGGTTTCTACCACTTATATGACAACTACAACAACCAACTGATCGGCGAAACCGTCATCTATGACCTTGCATATTCCGGAGGTAGATTGAACTGGGACCAAGGCGGAGGCGTATGGGTCGGAATGACCTACGTCGGCCCTAGCATCCGGGACTGCATCGGCGCCAAACCTGTGCCCCAAAGTGAGCACTGAACAATCCCGCACCTTAAGGCCTGAGGCCGGCTGCTCAGCGCAGAAGATTATTGATTTGGGAGATCAACCTTGAATCGGCGTTCTGGCAAAGGCCTCTTAATTTTCGTTGCTGCCATCACCTGTCTTTGGTTTTCCTCCGAATGGTGGGAAAAAGGCTTCGCTTCTCCATGGGGAGAAATCAGACAAAGTCCAAACGGCTGCTCCAGTCTTCAGGCCTTCGAACCTTTCTGGTTATTGCCAGACATACTGCATGGCCAAACCATTCCCAATGAAGATGGGAGAGTACAGTGGCCGCACACATGGGAACTACCCGGCTTCTACCGCCTGTATGACAATTACAATGGGCAATTGATTGGTGAGACCGTTATATACGACCTGGCTTTTTCCGGCGGGCGCCTGAACTGGGACCAAGGCGGAGGCGTATGGGTCGGAATGACCTACGTCGGCCCTAGCATCCGCGATTGCATCGGCGCCAAACCTGTTCCTCAAAGTGAGCACTGAACAATCCCGCACCTCAAGGCCTGAAGCCGGCTGCCCAGCACAGCCAACCCCGCCCCCTCAGAACACCAGACTCAACTCCATGAACGTCACGCTGTTCTTCTTCCTCACCCCGAAATAACTCTGCCGGGCGCCGTGGAAGTGATCCACGCCCGCCCCCAACTTCACCGAGTCAGTGAGCGAATAGCTGGCCCGTGGCCGAACCACATAACTGCTGCCGGTGAGGTCGGCTACGGCGGACATTTCCAGCTTCAGCCGCTCATTGAAGAACATGTCGGAAATCCGTGTGGTCAGTCCCCAGTCGCGGCGGCCGAACTCGGAATTCAGGCGATCCTCGCCCTCTTCGATCAGCCGCAAAATCCCGCTGTCAGCCGGCTCCCGGTAGTCGCGAAAGACCCCGAACAGTTGCAGATTGACGTTGGCCGACTCGCCGAAATTACGGTCGGCGCCCACCACGATCCGCGTGTTTTTGCGCCGTTCGTCACGGCACCCCGAACAGTCCAGCGACAAACGCTCATGAGCGAACTCGCCGCGCACCGTCCACTCCCCCGCGGCCCAGGCAAAGTCCGCGCCGATGGCGCGCTTACGTTCGTAGGCGCTGATGAAACGTAGCGCCGGGGTCATCACCGCCTGATAACGCGGCGCCCGTTCGTAGCCATCGAACCACGACAGCGACCAGTCCAGGCTGTCGCCGGCATGGTCGAGTTTCAGTGCCGTTTCGAGGGCATCGGGTTCGTCGCGCTTGTCCAGGTTGCTCGGCAGGGTTCCCTGAGGCATGCGGTTGGCGTCGAAATCCGCCAGCACCGCGGTCAGCGACAGGCTGTCATTGAAGCCATGGCGAACCTGAACCGCATTGAGCCCCATGCGCTGCTCGTCGTCTTCGGGAACCAGCAGGGTGAAGTCCCGCGGCGACAGGTAATCGGTGGGATTGATCCGGTCCGAACGCCCCCAGGCGATGACCTGCCGTCCCACTCGCCAGCGCCACGCATCGTTGCCGGTTTCGATATAGCCATCGCGCAGGCGGCCGCTGTAGCCGTCCGCCTGCCCGCTGTCGTCGATCCCGGCGCGAGCCGCGAGCACCAGGCGCGTCTGCTCGGCGAGATCGAGGTTCCAATTGATCAGGCAGGTGCCTTTGGCGATGTCGTCGTGGTCGTCCAGATTGCGGTTGGACGACCAGTAGCCGGTGCGGCACTCACCGAACGGCAGGCTCTGCGAGCGGGCAAACTCGCTGAAGGCGCCGACGACGGCAAACAGGATAAGCAGTTGGGCGCGCATGGTTCACTCTTGCCGTTCGAGGTAGCCGTTGGTGAAGTAGTTGTCGCTCACCGCGACGTTGGCTTCGAAGCTGTCCATCCGCACGGTGGTCGAGTGGCCGGTCTGGTGATTGCTGACCTTGACCAGCATCGGCTGGTACTTTTGTCGCGCCGTATCGACCGCCTTCAATTCGCTGCTGAGCACGGTTTTCTGTAGTGCCTGGCTGGCGTCGTAAAGCTCCGTGCGGACCGCCACGAAGGAGTCGTTGGCAACCCAGCTGATGCGCTTCGAATAACCGGTATTGCTGGCGATTTCCGCAGACTTCGGCAGCGACTCGATGACCTGGGTGGGAACGCCCTCCAAGGTCTCCTCGCGCAGCAGGCGGTGGGTCCAGTCCTGGGGCTTGTGGCCAATCAGGTCGCCGTAGGTCAGGTCGGTGCCGACGAAGCTGCGGTTGTTGTTGCTGCTGGCCAGGCGCCGAGCCTTTTTCAGGGTCGGCAGGTACACCCAGACATCATCCTGCGCGGGCTTTTCGATGATCAGCGTGGTGGTGTTGCGCACATCGCCCGGCGACAGGAAACGTATGACCCGGCGGTTGTGCGTGCCGTCATCCTGCAGGCGGGTCGCGGCGAAGGTCTTGCGCACCCGCTCCTGGCCGGAGGCGTTGGTCAGGGTGAAGGTCGATTGCGACAGGGAGCTGTCCATGCGCGTCGCCTGGTAGCTGCGCGACATGATGTCGTCGGCATTGGCGTCCGCGGCCAGCGCGCTGTCCGGCCGCAGCAGCACGCCGATGGCAAGGGCAAACAGCAGCGGCAGGACCGCGCCAGGCAGTGGCTTTTTCATCGCTTGGGCTCGCAGGAAAGTTGGCGGGAAGGCCTTCATCAGCGCCGGGATCAGCACCAGAGCGCACAGCGCGCTGACGATCATCGACAGCACGATGAGGAAGCCGAACCAGATGTGGATATAGAAGTTGAACGACAGCATCAGCACCGAGTAGCCGCCGGCAATCGCCGTGGCGACATAGACCACCGCCTTGCCGGCGGTGCGCATGGTTTCCCGCAGGGCCAGGTCGAAATCCTCGACCCGCTGCAGTTCCTCGCGCATGCGGTAGAGGATGTAGATGGCGTAGTCGGCGCCGATCCCGATGGCCATGGCCGACGCCACCGAGTTGGGGGTGTTGAGCGGAATGCCGGTGGCGCCCATCACGCCGAGGTTGACCAGTACGGTCACCGCCAGCGGCACGACGAGGTAAACGCCGCCCATCAGCGAGCGGAACACCAAGGCGCCGGCCAGCAGGATCACGCCCATCATCTGCAGGATGTTCATGATCTTGCCGTGCACCAGGGTTTCGCTGAGGGCCGACGACTGCGGAACGCTGCCGCCGATCTGCACCTTCACCCCCGGCGGCAGGCGCTCCTGCACGAAGCCGCGAATCGCTTGCACCAGGCCGGCGGCGTAGGTGCTGCTGTCGTTGCGGGTCCAGACGATCAGGCTGGCGTTGCGGTACTCGTAGTCGATGTAGGCGTCGAAGTCAGTGGGATCGCCGGACATGGAGTACAGCAGCAGGTACTGGGAAACCATGTCCTGGGCGTCCGGCACGCGGAAGTAGCGCGGGTCGCCTTCGTTCATCGACTGGCTCATCTGCTTGATGAAATCGACGATGGAGGTGGTCTTGCCCACGTCCGGCAGGGTTTCGACAAACCGCTGGGTGTCTTCGATCAGGCGCAGGGTGCGCGGGTCTTTCAGGCTGTCGGTCTGCAGGCCCTGGAACACCACGTAGAGGGTGTTGGTCCCGGCCAGCTTGCGGTTGAGGAATTCATCGTCCTGATACACCGCCAGGCGGCTGCCGAAGTAACTCTTGGTCGAGTTCTCCTTGTTGAGAAACAGCAGGCCGATGGAGGACAGCAACGCGACCGCCATGAACAGCGAAACGATCAGCCCGCGGCGCTTGAGGATCAGCCCGGTCAGGTGGTCGGCGAGGCGATCCCATACCCTCGGCCCCTTGACGTCTGGTGCCTTGACCGCAGGCGCCGGCAGGTAACTGCGCAGGGCCGGAATAAAGGTCAGCTCGATGAACAGCGCGCTGAGAATGCCAAGGCCGGTGAACAGGCCAAAGGTGCGGATGGTGGCGATCTCGAAGGTGACCAGGGAAAAGAAGCCCAGCACCGCCACGCCACCCGCCGTCAGCATCACCGGCGCGGCCCGACTGAGGGACTGGATGATCGCCTGGTCGTTGAGCTGCTGCGGCGAGCCCGGCGCGCCGCCGAGGGTGAGCTTGTCGTACTCCTCGTAATAGCGCTTGAGGATCTGCACGGCATGCCCGGCGGCGACCGCGAGGATCAGGATCGGCGTGGTGGCGTTGAACGCATCCATCGGCACGCCGACCGCGCCCATGATGCCCAGCCCCCAGATCACCGCGAGCACTGCGGTGAGCAGCGGCAGGATCAGGCCCTGCACGGTGCGGAAGGCTTCCAGGTGGATCAGGCCGATGATCAGCAGAGCGATGGGAAACAGAATGGCCATGCGCTGGGCGAAGCGTTCCACCGCGGCGAAAAACACCGGCGAGCCACTGGCGGTGATCTTCAGGTCCGGCGCGCGGTGTTCGTCGATGACCTTCTGCACCCCGTCCATGATCTTGCGGAAACCGCCCTGGTCGGCATGGATCGCAAACGACAGCGACACCAGGCTGCCATCCTCCGACACCAGCGTGCCGCGATACACCGGATTATTGGCGAGGCGCTCCTGCAGGCGGGCGATGGCGCCGGGGTCGATCGGTGTGTCCAGCAGCGGTTCGACGCGCATTTCGTCGGCGGCCCCGGCAATCGACTTGGCCTTGTTCGCCGTGACGCTCATCAGCGTATGGCCCTTGACCCCGGGCAGCGTACTGATCTGCGTGGAAAGCTCGCCAAGGGTCGTGAGAATGCGCGGGGTCAGCGCGCTACCGCCCTCCGCCGCACTGATGCCGATGACCACCACATGCTTGGAACCAAACAACGATTCGGCCAGGTTGGTGCCAATCACACTCGGGTGCGCCTGCGGCAACATGGTGTTGGGGTTGATGACGATCTGCAGGTTTCTGACCTGGGTGGCGAACAGCACCGTGGCCAAACTCAGGGCAATAAGAACCCACAACCGGGATCTGACGATCCAGGCAACTGTATTTCTTATCATGTTCAACTCATCCTTCAGATGAACTGCGGTTAGTTGCCCAGATACTCCCGGACATATTCGACGACGCGGGCAGCGTCGTTATTGGCGCCGACCACGAGTTCCGACGCGCGACAACTCAGCCACTTGCGGCCCATCAGGAAAAAGCCCGGTTGCGGCGTGCGGCCTTCGTGGCCGATACCGACGCCAAAGGCTTCGGCGCCGGGCAGTTGAATCCAGCCGGTGTCTTCCCGATAACCGTTGCACCAGATCACCGCCTGGACCGGCTCGTGACGCTGGTCCTGGAAGATCAGCCCGGTTTCATCGGCATCGATGGCGCGTGCTCTGATCTCCACACCCCGTTGTGCCAGTGCGTTGTTGTTGGCACTCGCCACCGGAATCGGATCGCGCTTTCTGATGATTCCCGCGACCCAGGTATCGTGCTGGGCCGACAGGATTCCCAGGCTGTTCAACCACCAGAACACGTCCTTGCCCAGCACCCGATTCGGCACCAGCTTGCGCTGACGCCCACAGGCCAAAATCACCCTGTGTTGCGCGGCCAGTTCCAGGGCGATCTGCCGCCCGCTGGCGCCGTCACCGACCACGGCGATCCGAGAGCCGGCGGGCATAAAGCCGGCATCGCGAAACTCGCCGGCGGTCAATTGCACGACCCGCGGATCGAGCTTCCGCGCAAAACCGGGCACGACCGGCGCCTGGTTGGAGCCGGTGGCATTGATCACGCTGCGGCAGCGAATGACTTCGCCATTTTCCAGCAGTGCCTCGAAGCCGTTTGCAACCGCGCTCAACCGCGCCACGCGGGTAGCGAAGGACACCCGCACCTGCTTCGCCCGGGCGAACGCTTCCAGGTAATCGGCAAATTCATGGCCTGAGGCATAGCCCTCGGGGTCGCCGAGCATCGGCAGATCCGCCAGACGACAGAACTGCCGCGAGGTGAACAGCCGCAGGCTGGCAGGCCGTTGCCGCCAGACCTCGCCGGCGCGCGGACCGGCATCGAGCACCCGGTAGTCGATGCCGGCCCGCGCCAGTAAATGCCCGCACAGCAGGCCCGATTGCCCGCCGCCGATAACGAGACAGTCGAGCATTCAGACCCCCAGCGCGGCTTTCAGGTCGAGGGATTCGCCGGACAGCTCCGACCAGACAAAGCTGGCCAGGGCGCCGACGGTGACGAAGTCATAGGCGGCGGTCGGGTCGAGGGCGATACCCAGGTGCCGCTCCAGCGCTGCCACCAGTTCGACCCGGGCCACCGAGTCGAGGCCGATATAGTCGAACGACAGGTTGTCGTGGATTTCTTCGACGAAATCCGGCTGATGCACCCGCAGGTAATCCCGCAGGCGTGTCTTGATCAGCGCTTTGACGGCGGCCAGGCCTTCCTCCGCGGACCAGGCGGCATTGGGCAACGGGACGGTCAGGTTCAGATCGGCGGTCATGGCGCGATGGCCTCCAGGCAGGACGGGGTCGGTTGGCGGGTGGAGTGGATCAGCAGGCGGTGCTGTTCGATGCTGCCGTCGAGGTGGCGGCTGGCGCACAGATGACGCTGCACCTTGCCGCTGGAAGTGCGCGGAATCGCGCCCTGGTACAGGTAGGCGATGTCTTCCAGGCGCACTTCGTGGGCGGCCATCAGCACCGCACGCAACTGGCGAGTGAGACTTGGGAAATCCAGGTCGCCGGCGCTGCGGTCGCGACGGGGAAACTCGATCCAGGCAACCACCTGCGGGCTCGGGCCGGCCTCGACGGCGAACACCGCAATGGCGGCCTCGCCGAGTGCTGGATGCACATCGCGCAGGCTGGTTTCCAGGTCATGGGGGTGAACATTGCGTCCGCGCAGAATGATCAATTCCTTGATCCGGCCGGCGATATACAGGCTTCCATCGTGGACAAAACCCAGGTCGCCGGTGCGCATCCACGGGCCTTGGCCGCAAGCGGTGGTGGCGCCGAAGGTGGCAGCACTGGCCTGGGCGTTGGCCCAGTAACCTGAGGCGACGCTGGGGCCGGAAAACCAGACCTCGCCCGTCTGGCCGTCGTCGACGCGGCGACGGCTGTCGGGATCGACGATTGCCACCTGATGATCACGCACCACAGGACCGCAATTGACCAGGGCCTGCGCGTCCTGATCGACCTCGCTGGCGATGATGGCGATGCCGTTTTCCAGGTCCTTGCGGGCGACGTTCAGCACCCTTTGCCCATTCGCCGCCACGCCACCGGACACGATCAGGGTCGCTTCCGCCAGGCCGTAGCACGGCGTGACCGTTCCCGTGCGCAGGCCGTAGCGGGCGAACTTTTCTTCGAAACGCTCCAGCACCGTGGCGCTGATCGGTTCGGCACCGCAGAAGAGCACGCGCAGCGCCGACAGGTCCAGTTGCGCCGCCGTGCGCTCGTCGACCTCGGCCTGCACGCACAAGGCCAGGGCGAAGTTCGGTGCTCCGGTAGCCGCTGCGCCGTACTGGCTGAGCAAGGTCAGCCAGCGCAGCGGCCGCTGCAGGAAATGCAGCGGCGACATGAACACATAGTGGCCGCCCAGAGAGATGGGTTGCAGCAGCGCGCCGATCAGGCCCATGTCGTGAAACTGCGGCAACCAGCCAGCGCCGACAACACCCTCGCCCAGTTGCAGGACGGAATGGATCGCGCGCTCGTTGGCGATCAGTTGCGAGTGCCGGACCATCACGCCCTTGGGCACACCGGTGGAGCCGGAGGTGTATTGGATGAACGCCAGTTGCTCAGGGTCCGGGCGGGTCAGTTGCGCACAGGCCGGGTTTGCAGCAAGCGGCTCGCAGTAAAACTTCAGGTCCTCACGCCGGCCCAGTCCTTCGGCGATCGAGGTTTGCAGCTCGGGCACGGTCAATACTGCAGCAGCGCCGGCGTTTTCCACGATCTGTCCGAGGCGGGTGTAGTGATGGCTGTTGCGCGCCAGATTGGCCGGAATCGACACCGCTCGCGCATAAGCACAGGCGAAGAACGCCACGATGAAATCCAGCCCGGTGGGAAACAGCAGCAGGACATTCCTGTGCGCCAGCCCGGCGTCGCGCAGAACCGTCGCATAGCCCGTGGCGCGCTGGTGCAACTCGCCGTAGCTGAGCACCTGCCGGTCCTCCTCCTTGTGGCCGACGAAGGTGTAGGCCGGCGCGTCGGGCTGGGACGCCGCGTAGTGATCGAGGCAGTCGAGGATGGTGCCGGCGCGGTCCAGCGGGATCAGTCGGCTCATGCTGGCACCTCTCCGCTGATCCGCCGCAGCATGCGGATCCCCGCCTCGACCGCGCCGACGAAACGTTCGAGGCTGTCCTCGGTGGTCAGCGGACCGAGGCTGACGCGCATGGTCGACTGGATCGCCGCCTCGCCAAGTCCCATGGCCACCAGCACATGGGACAGCGACTTGGCGTTGTTGCTGGAACAGGCGGAACCAAGCGAGACCTGGATGCCATGCATCTGGTCCAGCAGCGCCGCCAGGGACTCGGCGCGAATCCCCGCGATGCACACGCTGAGGGTATTGGGCGCCTGCTTCGCCGGGTCCGCCGAGCCATGGATGGTCACGCCGGGAATCCGCAGTTGCAGTTGCTCGATCAGGTGCTCGCGGTAAATGCCCATGCGCGCGATGGTGTCGGGCATGGCCGCTGCCGCCACCTCGGCGGCCACGCCCATGGCAGTGACCAGCGCCGACGCCTCGGTGCCGCCGCGCAACCCACCCTCCTGGCCGCCGCCGTGCAGCAGCGGCTCAAGGACCACGCCGCTGCGCATGTACAGGCCGCCGACGCCCTTGGGCCCGCAAAACTTGTGCCCGGCGAACGACAGGGTGTCGATACCCAGCGCCTGGACATCCACGGGTATCTTGCCCACCGCCTGCACGCCATCGACATGGAAATGGATGCCGCGACCCTGCAGTACCCGGGCGATCTCGCCCACCGGCTGCAAGGTGCCGACTTCGTTGTTCATCAGCATGATCGAGACCAGCCGGGTGTTTTCCCGCAGGGCCTGGCGTACCCGCTCCGCGCTTACCAGGCCTTCACGGTCCGGCGCCAGGCGGGTGATCTCGAAGCCGAAGACCCGCTCCAGGTGAGCGGCGATCTCGAGGATCGACGAGTGCTCGATCGCCGAAATGATGATGTGGGTGGGCTGTGCCACTCGACCGATGGCGCCGCAGGCGAGCAACGAGCCCTTGATCGCCCAGTTGTTGGCCTCGGTTCCTCCCGAGGTAAACGTCAGCTCGGCCGGCGCGCAGTTCATCAGACCGGCGACCTGTTGCCGTGCGATGGCCAGGGCGTTGCGGTTCTGTTTGGCCAGCGTGTAGACGCTCGACGGGTTACCGAAGTGGTTCAAGGCCTCGCTCAGTGCATGAGAGGCTTCCTTGTACATCGGTGTCGTTGCGTTGTAATCGAAATAACCGTGAGTCGACATCCTGTTCTTCCTCAGGCGGCGTTGTATTGCCGTAGCTGGATAAAGAGTGACTTGAGCATTTCCAGGCAATGATGTTGCGAAGGTTCTATTTCGCCTAACATCTGTTGCATGTCGGTACTGGTAATAGCCTCGAGCGTATCGAGGGACTTACCATCTATCTGCGCGCAGAATATATTTCCGGTGGCCAGGGAAGTTGCACAGCCCCAGGCCTGATAACGAACATTCTGAATAGCGCGATCGAGCACTTCGAACTGCACGCGAATACGGTCGCCACACACCGGATTACCCAGCTCGATGGCGGCAGCCTGTTCATCAACTTCGGCGGCGTATACAGGGTCGGAAAAGTTTCTGACGATAATATCGTTGAACATACAAAGTCCTTTTGCGAGGTCCACACTATCAACTGGCGATCGGGCAGGTGCTCGAGGTTTGTCCGTCCATGGTTTTTTCCAGGTTCACCGCACAGCAACCAAACTCCAGCGACGATGGCGCTCGCATTACATATTCCATGCGTTGGCCACTGCGTCCCGACGGACTTTCACCCGGCAGCAGGATGACGACGTCCTCGGTCAGGATCATTCCAGGCGTCGCCAGCGCCAGCGGATCGAGAATCCCCAACACGCCCTTCTCGCCCGGCGCGACTTCACGGCTCAGGTCGTTCATGTCGCGCACGGTGAAGTGCACATAGGGCGAAACGTGCTTGACCTGGTGTTCGTCATCAATGGCCATGACGTTGGATTCCACCAGCGCGTAGATGTCGCGCACCGAACCCGGATCGATGCCGAGGTATTCCTGGCACATCAGGTTGAATTCGCGGCGCGAAATCATCTGGCCGGTAAAGCGTTTCCAGCCGCCGAGGGTAATCACCCGGCTGCCGCGATCCAGGGTCAGGCGCTGGCCGGTCTGCTTGAGGAACTGCAGCAAGCGGTAGATCAGGAAGGGCGGGCCGATGATGTGGCGGGTGAACTGGTTTTCCCAGCCCTTGAGCTGTTCGATGGCCTGCTCGGGAACGAAGCGCTCCTGCTTGACCATGAACCGATGGGTATCGAGCATGCCGGCGAGCATGTTCAGTGCCTTGATCATGCCCATTTCCGGGATTTCCTCGGTGGACGGGCAGATATACAAGCCCGCGCCTTTGGAAATACCGAGGAACTCGCGGTACATCGCATAGATCGCCACCACCGCAACATCGACGGTTTCATGGCAGCGCCGGGAAATACTCGGAATACCGCTGGTGCCGGTGCTGCGCATTTCGTGTTCGATCTGCGCAAGCGGCTTGGACAGCAATTCGTGACTGCTGGCGGACTTGAACTTGGCAATCGGCACCAGCGGAATGCGGATCAGGTCATCGAAGGTCGCGATGCTGTCTTCATTGATGCCCTTGCTGTTACAGGCCTGCCGATAATAAGCATTGTTGCGGTAGTGAAAACGGAAGGCATCGACAATCAACGACGTCTTGATCTCATCGAGCGTGTTCTGCGGCAACCGATAAAGTTCCGAAACCGATGCTGCCGCCGCTTTCAACGGGTCGATACCCAGTTCTTTCAGGCGTGCGGAAAAATCGCTGCTGTTCATGAAGTTCCTCATTTCCATTGATGTTTATTGTAAAAACACACAAGCGCAGGTAGCCACGAACCGAACGGACAACGTTCGATAATGTTATTGATGTTTTTCAACGCCCAGCCGACAGCGCAACAGCGGCTCTTCAATCAGGCCGGGTTGTACGGGCGAACTTACGGGCACGCGAAAAGTTACGCTTCGCGTATTAAGGGAGGGGGATCAGGGATCGTTCATTTCATCAACATCCTTGTTGAAGATCACAAACCAGGGCGGTTTGTGCGGTCCATTGAATACTTCGATGAGCGGACGATAAACCCTCTAGTGACTTCAGAGTCAAGCAGTGACTTACAAAGATCGCTGTAATTTCTACAGGCTTTCAGAGTGTTGTCCTATGTACCGGATAGGCAGGACACCCCACCCCGCGATCCTTTATAGTGCCGCCCCATGATCAGAGACCCTTTCGAACGCCTCGGCCTCGACCGTGAAGTCCTCACCGTCAGCCAACTCAACGGCCGCGCCCGCGTGCTGCTGGAAGATGTTTTCAGCAGCATCTGGGTCGAGGGCGAGATATCCAACCTCGCCCGCCCGGCTTCCGGCCACATCTACTTCACCCTCAAGGACAGCGGCGCCCAGGTGCGTTGCGCGCTGTTTCGCAATAACGCCGCGCGGATTCGCCAGGCGTTGCGCGATGGCCTGGCGGTCAAGGTGCGCGGCAAGGTCTCGCTGTTCGAAGGCCGCGGCGACTACCAACTGATCCTCGACACCGTGGAGCCGGCCGGCGACGGCGCGCTGCGCCTGGCCTTCGAAGCATTGAAAGAGAAGCTCAGCGCCGAAGGCCTGTTCGCCACCGAACGCAAGCGCGCCCTGCCCGCTCACCCGCAACGCATCGGCATCATCAGCTCGCCGACCGGCGCGGTGATCCGCGACATCATCAGCGTGTTCCGCCGCCGCGCGCCGCAAGTCGAGCTGAACCTGATCCCCACCGCCGTGCAAGGCCGCGAAGCCATCGGGCAGATTGTCCGCGCCCTGCAAAAAGCTGACGCCCAGGGCTTCGACGCACTGATCCTGGCCCGTGGCGGCGGTTCGCTGGAAGACCTCTGGTGCTTCAACGAAGAAGCCGTGGCCCGCGCCATCGCCGCTTGTGTGACGCCCATCGTCAGCGCCGTCGGCCATGAAACCGACGTGTCCATCAGTGACTTCGTCGCCGACGTCCGCGCGCCGACGCCCTCGGCCGCCGCCGAGCTGCTGGCGCCGGACAACAGCGACCTGCAACGCCGCCTGGAAAGCCTGCACCGGCGCCTGCTGCTGCGCATGCAAAGCCGCCTGAGCCACGATCGCCTGCGCCTCGACAGCCTGGCCCGGCGCCTACGTCACCCCGGCGAACGGCTGCGCCAGCAGGCGCAGCGTCTGGACGACCTCGACATGCGTTTGCGCCGCGCCTTCGAGCAGCGCCTGAACCAGCGCCGCGAGCGTCTGGCGCGACTCGACACGCGCCTCGCCGCGCAACATCCCGGACGCACCCTGGCGCTGCTCAAGGAACGCCTCGACAACCTCGCCGAGCGCCTGCCACGCGCCATGCGCGACACCCTCAAGGATCGCCGCCAACAGCTCCAGAGTCAGGTGCAAATGCTCGAAGTGGTCAGCCCGCTGGCGACGCTGGGTCGCGGCTACAGCATCCTCCTCGACGAGCGCGGCCAGGCGATCCGCAGCGCCGCGCAGACGCACAACGGCCAGCGCCTGAAAGCCCGCCTGGGCGAAGGCGAATTGCTGGTGCGGGTCGAAGACAACCACCAGACGCCGGTCACGCTTTCCCTACTGGACTGAATCCATGCCAAGACTGTTTGCCTCGCTGCTCCTGCTCTGCCTGACCTTCGCCAGCAGTGCCCAGGCCAGCTACATCACCCGCCAACTGAACAAGCCGGTGCCCGGCGGCGTCGCCGTGGTCGACCTCGGCCCGTCCGCCCAGCCACTGACCGCCCGTTTCGACGGCAAGCCAGTGTTGGTGGTCAAGGAACAGGACAACTGGCTGGCCATCGTCGGCATCCCGCTGACCCAGAAGCCGGGCGCCGCCAGCATCACCCAAGGCTCCCGCACGCTGAGCTTCAACGTCGGCAGCAAGAAATATCAGGAACAGCGCATCACCCTGAAAAACCAGCGTCAGGTCAACCCGAACCCGGCCGACCTCAAGCGCATCGACGCCGAACTGGCCGAGCAATTGAAGGCCTACCGCAGCTTCAGCCCGGGCACGCCGAGCAACTTGCTGCTGGACAAACCGGTCAGCGGACCGCTGTCGAGCCGCTTCGGCGTGCGCCGCTTCTTCAACGGCGAAGAGCGCAACCCGCATTCCGGCCTGGACTTCGCCGTGCCCGCGGGCACGCCGATCAAGACCCCGGCCAACGGCAAGGTGATCCTCACCGGCAACTACTTCTTCAACGGCAACACCGTGTTCGTCGATCACGGCCAGGGCTTTATCAGCATGTTCTGCCACCTGTCGAAAATCGACGTGAAGACCGGCCAGGTCCTGAGCCGCGGCGCGGTGGTCGGCAAGGTCGGCTCCACCGGCCGCGCCACCGGTCCGCACATGCACTGGAACATCAGCCTCAACGATGCGCGGGTCGATCCGGCGATTTTCATCGGTGCCTTCCAGCCCTGAGCCACCGCCCGAATGGCGCGCTTGCGCCAATCGAAAAGACCGCGCAACCGACGCGGTCTTTTTCGTTACAAACCGCTATTAAATGTCGATAAAAAGCTGTTTCCGCACATTTCTATCAATTTTCCCCAGGTGCTTGCCATCTTTCACCTCACTGGTTAGGGTTGAGGGCATGAAAACCGCCAAAACCCTCATCCTGCTCCGCCAACACCGCAGCCTTTGCCTGGTCAGTGCACGACTACCAAGCTGAATCGCGTCGCCTCGCCCCTTCCAAAAAAATTCGTATCCGGCAGGCCCGTTCCAGGCCGCATTTAAAGGATTGCTCTGATGTCCATGCTCAAAGACCCTTCGAAGAAATACCGCGCCTTCCCGACCATCGACTTGCCTGACCGTACCTGGCCGTCGAAGACCATCACCCAGGCGCCGATCTGGTGCAGCTCCGACCTGCGCGACGGCAACCAGTCGCTGATCGAGCCGATGGATGCCGAGAAGAAGCTGCGTTTCTGGAAGACCCTGGTCAGCGTTGGCGTGAAAGAGATCGAGGCGTCGTTCCCGTCCGCCTCGCAAACCGACTTCGACTTCGTGCGTACCCTGATCGAAGACGGCCACATCCCTGACGACACCACCATCCAGGTCCTGACCCAGGCTCGCGAAGACCTCATCGCGCGTACCTTCGAGTCCCTGCGTGGCGCGAAAAAAGCCATCGTCCACCTGTACAACGCCACCTGCCCGTCGTTCCGTCGCATCGTCTTCAATCAGGACAAGCAAGGCGTGAAGGACATCGCGGTGAACGCGGCCAAGCTGTTCGTCAAATACGCCGCCCAGCAGCCTGAAACCCACTGGACCTTCGAGTACTCGCCAGAAACCTTCAGCGCCACCGAACTGGAGTTCGCCAAGGAAGTCTGCGACGCGGTCATCGAAGTGTGGAACCCGACCCCGGACCACAAGATCATCCTCAACCTGCCGGCCACCGTCGAAGTCTCGACGCCGAACGTCTACGCCGACCAGATCGAATGGTTCTGCCGCAACGTCAACCGCCGCGACAGCGTGCTGATCAGCCTGCACACCCACAACGACCGTGGCACCGGCGTCGCCGCCACCGAACTGGGCCTGATGGCTGGCGCCGACCGCGCTGAAGGCTGCCTGTTCGGCAACGGCGAGCGTACCGGTAACGTCGATTTGGTGACCCTGGCGCTGAACCTCTACACCCAGGGCATCGACCCTGAGCTGGACTTCTCCGACATCGACGGCGTGCGCAAGGTCGTCGAGGAATGCAACCAGTTGCCGGTGCACCCACGTCACCCGTATGTCGGCGACCTGGTTCACACCGCCTTCTCCGGCTCGCACCAGGACGCCATCCGCAAGGGCTTCACCCAGCAGAAAGAAGGCACCCTGTGGGAAGTGCCGTACCTGCCGATCGACCCGGCCGACATCGGCCGCAGCTACGAGGCGGTCATCCGCGTCAACAGCCAGTCGGGCAAAGGCGGTATCACCTACCTGCTCGAACAGGAATACGGCATCAGCCTGCCGCGCCGCATGCAGATCGAGTTCAGCCAGGTTGTCCAGGGTGAAACCGACCGCCTGGGCCTGGAAATGACCGCCCAGCAGATCTACAACCTGCTGCACCGCGAATACCTCCAGGCCAACGCACCGTATGCGCTGGTCAGCCATCGCCTGCAGGAAGAAAACGGCCACAGCGCCGTGGAAGTGGAAGTCGCCGGTGAAGGCGAGACCACCCTGCACTGGCGCGGCAAGGGCAACGGCGCCCTGGAAGCCCTGGTTGCCGGCCTGCCGGTCGCCGTGGAAATCATGGACTACAACGAACACGCCATCGGCGCCGGCACCAACGCCAAGGCCGCGGCGTACATCGAACTGCGCGTTGCCGGTGGTCGTCCGGTGCACGGCGTGGGCATCGATGAAAACATCACCACCGCCAGCTTCAAGGCCCTGTTCAGCGCGCTGAACCGCTCCCTGAGCCAGCAGGCGGCGAAGGCGGCGTAAGCCAGACCGCGCTGTCGTCACACTGAAAAGCCCGCCTCTCTGGAGGCGGGCTTTTTTGTTTGAACACCAGGGGAAATGCCATTATTTTGCTTGTGCTGCTGGATATACTGCGACGACCGCGTTACCCCCTTACCGCATCGAGATCACGGACGAAATGAGTTTCCCTCCGAGCACCTCCCGATCTGCTCACGGCCTACCGCCTCAAGACTCCGGACACCCCCGCCCATGACTCCCGGCTCCCTCATGGCGCTTGTCGAAGACAACGTTCGCCACTACGAAAACATCCTGACCGGACTTCAGACGACACTGTCGAAAGCCACCGCCCAAGACATGCTGCTGACCCAGGACACCATTGCCAACCTGCGCCGTATCGAAGCCGCGCCGATCGAGCACCCGGCCCTCGATCAGCAGGTGCGCCATGCGCTGCAGGAACGCCAGCAGCAGGAGTCGAAATACCGCGCGCAACTGGCAGAAGTGGAGAACGACATCGCCCAACTGGTCAGCGAGTTCCGCGCGCTGGTCAACCAGCGGGAGCAGCGACTTCCGCAGTTGTGGCAGGCACACATCCTGCATCCGGACTACACCTCGCTGATGCGCCAGGGGCAAGACATCATCCAGGCGCGGCAACGCTTGCAAGACTCGCTGGCGCAGCTCATCGAAGAGCGCGACAAGAAGATGCCGGCCTACGAAACCAACCCGTTCTACGTGTACCTGCGCACCCGGCGCTATGGCACGGACGACTATTCCCGCGGGCGGCTGTTCCGCCAGTGTGATGACTGGCTGGCGAGCAAGGTCAATTACCGCGAAAACCGCCGCAACGAACTGATTCTGCGCTCCATGCCCGACAGCGTCGCAACGTTGGTGGAAGCGCACAACGCCAGGCTGCTGACGCTCGATGAGCAGAATGTGGCGAACTGGGCGAAGGCTGGCGGCGGGCTGCGTGCCGATGCCACGACGCTGCGCAGGACACTGCTGGCCAAGCAGATCATCGCCGCCAAGACGCGGGCCAATGCGGCCTACGACCAGCTTGTGCTCTTCATCGATTGCGAAGACAGCTACACCCAGGACATCGAGCGCTGGATCGACGCCCAACTGGGCAACCACAGCATCGATGACATCCTCGAAATGCTGGTGAACGAGTGCCCCGAACACAGCAACACGCTCAACCAGTACTGGAGCAAGCTTGCTGATTCGAGCAACCGGGTCGAGGGCCTGGAGGAAAACGTCGACAAGGCCCTGGAGGACTATCACCACGCCAAGGAGCTGGAATGGGGCCTGCGCACCTTGCGCGAGGAAGAAACCGACTGCGGCGAGCAGTGCACCTGCGCCTGTCACCGCGATGAGAACTTCCAGGGCCAGTGCCCCTGCGTGTACGACGACGAACGCTATTACACCTATCCGCCCGAGCTGGACTGCACCGGTCTTATCACTGGCTACATGAAACGAAACCTGGCGCTGGACGACCTGATGAGCCTGTTCAACGACCAACGGTTGTCATTCAACGATCAGGTGCCGGAGCCGGCAACAACGGCGCCCGGCGCAGCCACCGAACTCTCTTCTTCGTAAGGACACCCCATGAGCCAATACCTCGAACGTGCCGTCACCGGCCTGCGCACCATCGGCATCAACATGCCCAAGCCTGTTCAGGAAGCGCCGGTGCTGGCGTTGCTGGACAAGGTCGCGCAGTACGACAACGAGAAAGTCACCGCCATCGCCGCCGTGCTGCAGCAGTCCACCAGCTTCAACAGCATGGTCCGCGACCAGATCCAGGGCATGGACGTGTCCACCCGCTTCATGAACATCACCAACAGTTTCACCTCGATCCGCGAAGACGCCGCTGCCATGGCCTTGTGGATGGAAGACGGCCGCCTCGACACCGTGGAGCGCCTCAAGCTGACCTGGATGAACGTGCGTCGCGGCTCGATCCCCAGCCGTTTCGAAGACATCCGCAAGCATTACCTGCAGGCCTGCAAACTGGCCAATGAACAGATCGTGCGGGAAAACGCGATTCTGGAGTCCTACATGGATTTCCGCCTGGCGATGAAGACCGCCGAGGTCAACGCCCAGGAAGTGCTGGCCGTGGCCACCGAGGCCCTGGCACAACGCAGCCGCGAACTGGACGACGCAAACACCAACGTGACAGCTGCCGGCGAACTGGCCGGGGCGGAACGCTCCGCGCTGGAACTGAAACGCGACCTGGCCGTGCGTGAACTGCAGAACGAAGACAAGCGCTACCAGATCATCAAGGACATCGCCGACGACCTGCGGGTCGGCTACAACACGGCGGAAATGGTCTTCGCCCGCATCAGCCAGGTGCATGTGGTGAAAGAGCGCCAATACCAGCGCATGGTGTCGTTCTTCTCCACCAACGAGATCGTCCTCACCAGCCTGGCGGTGTCGTTCTCGGCCAACCAGGGCATGGCGGAAGCGACGCACACCCTCAACGCCACCACCGACGGCATCAGCAAAGGCCTGGAAGCCCTCGGCAGCAACACCCAGCAGCAACTCAACGATGCACTGAAAGCCAGTTACGGTTCGACCATCCGCGTAGACTCCGTGCGCGCCCTGGCCCAAGCCACCCTGGCGTTCCAGAACGATATGAAAACCCTGACCGATACCTACCGCACCGAGTCCACCAAGGCCGCGCAGGACATCGCCAGCGCCGTCGAAGACGCCAAGCGCGCCTTTGCCGAACTGCTGACCAAGGCGGCGCAATGAGCAACGGGCGTCTTTCCGAACAGATGGGGGCCATGGCCCTCGTCGACGACCTGCGCCACCGCCGCATGGAGATCGAGGAACACCTTGATCTCGCCAAGCGCGAGGCGGAAGTCGCGGAGCGTATCCGGGCCTATTACAAGAGCCAGGGCATCGAGTGCGATGACGAACTGGTGAACGAGGGCGTGCGGGAATTCTTCCAGCATCGGCTGGTGTTCGAAGCGAAGCCCATGAACGTCAGGGAGAGGTTTTTCGGCCGGCTCATCATCAGCAATGCGTTCCGCCTGTGGCTGATTTTCATGCTGGCGTTCGCCATTCTGTTTGGGACGTCGTTCTGCAGCGGCTTCAGCCGCGGGTTTTCCAAGGCTTATCAGGAAGCTCAAACACAGACGACTCAGCACTAAACACCCGCCAACAGCGCCTTGCAGGCGACTTTTTTATGGGTGCAGCCGGAGGAATATCTCAGTATTCTGCGTTCGATGCTTGTTGCGCGGCCCCACCGGGACTGAACCGGCAGCACCCCATCAAGAAAGGACACTGATGAGCACTCCTCTCGCATGACACCCGGCACCCTCCTTGCGCTGGTCGAAGACAATTCGCGCCAGCGCGAACTGATTCTCAACGAACGGCGACGAGCACTTTCGAGGCTCACCATGAACGACCTGCTGCTCAAGCAGGACGTCATCTGCGCGCTGAACGGACGGCCCCAGGTCCGCTTCTACCACAGCAATTCCAGCGAGCAACAGGTTCGTCAATTACTGCGCGACCGCGAACAATTGCTGGCCCGCGAGTGGCTGCGCCTGGAGCGCGCCGAGGAAGACATCCTGCCGTTGCTCACGGACTACCGGAGCGTGGTCGCCGAACGGGAAATCAAGCTGCGCGCACTCTGGCGCGAGCATCGCTTCAGCCCTGATTACATAACGCTGTTCAAAGAGCTGGAACTCTCGCGCGCCACCCACAAGCGCCTGGAAGCGGCCCTTCCGCGCCTGATCGAGGAGCGCGACAGCAAACTGCCGGCGTATGAGGCCGACCGTTTTTACAGCTACCTGCGTGAGTACACGCACGATATCGAACGGTACAAAGGCAGTTGGCTACACCAGAAGCTGGTGGCATGGCTGAAGAAAAAAACCAACTTCACCCAGAACCAACGCAATGAACTGTTGCTCAGGGAAATGCCGCGCACTGTCGAGGCCGACCGCGATGTTCAAGCCCAACGGATCGCCACACTTGAGCAACGCAAGCAGGCGGGGTGGAGAGAAGCATTGAGCCCGGTGACAGACGACCCTTCGGCGTTCAAACGCACCCTGCTCGCCAAGCAGATCATCGCCGCCAAGTCGAAGGCGAACATTGTCCATCAAACCTTGCGCCCACTTCTCGACCTGCAGGACGAAGCCCTGCACAAGGCCGCCAGCCTGATAGTCGACCAGGCCGGGAGCTCCGACCTGGGGACATTCATCCAGGGCCTGGTGCCCCGGGCCCCGGCCGAAGCGCAACTCTTCAACAAGCACGCGCAAGAACTGCAGGCGCTGAGCAGCGCACTGGAGGACCTGAGGCGCAGTACACGCAAGGCCGGCGAGCAATATGCCCGTGCCCGCGAACTGCAATATGCGCTGCATGGGCTGCGGATGCGCGACTTCCAGTGTCCTGCCCGGTGCGATTGTGCCTGCCACACGATGACCCCGACCGCAGGTCCCTGCGCCTGCCTGTATAGCGACGAACGCTTCGAGGACTACCCGCCGTCGCTGGACATTCCACAACTGATCTCAAGCTACATGAAACGCAATCTGGAACAGCATGACCTGATCGATCTGTTCAAGAATCGAAGCCAGCCTTTCGACGATGCCCACACATCAACCTCAGCAGGGATACGCCATGAGCCAATGCCTTGAACATGCCGTCACCGGCTTGCACACCATCGGCCTCAACATGCCCAAGTCCGTCCAGAAAGCGCCGGTGCGGACGCTGCTGACCAAGGCCGGGCAATGAGCGGCGGGCGGCTTGCCGAACAGATGGGGGCCATGGCGCTCGTCGATGACTTGCGCCACCGCCGCATGGAAATCGAGGAGCACCTCGACCTGGCCAAGCGCGAGGCGGAAGTCGCGGAGCGGATTCGGACGTATTACAAGAGCCAAGGCGTCGAATGCAATGACGAGTTGATCGAACAGGGCGTGTCGGAATACTTCAAGCAACGACTGACCTTCGAGTCGCCAACGCTGACTGCGCCCGCGAAGAAACTGGCCTTCATGATCACCAGCTCAACCTTGCACAGATGCCTGGACTGGCTAGCCCTGCTCTTTTTCATAATGTGGATGTACCACTCGCTCAAGAGCTTTTTCCGCTAAGGCGATTGCTGTGCTCCAGCCCCATAAAAAAAAGGGGCGCCGACCAAGCGCCCCAAAAAGCCGTAAAACACACAACGTAATGGTTATTCGTTCAGCAGCGCCATCGCCTCGGCGCTGCACTTCTCCACTGCGGCCCAGTCGCCGTTCTTGATCCAACCGCTGTCGAGCATCCAGGTCCCGCCCACGCACATCACGTTGGACAGGCTCATGTAGCTTTTCAGGTTGTCCGGCTTGACCCCGCCCGTCGGGCAGAAGCGCACGTCGGCGAAGGGGCCGGCATAAGCCTTGATCGCCGCAATGCCGCCGCTGATTTCCGCCGGGAACAGCTTGAAGCGGCGGTAGCCGAGGGCGTAGCCCATCATGATCTCCGAAGGCGTGCTGATGCCCGGCAGCAGCGGGATATCGCTGTCGACGCCGGCCTGGAGAATCTCCGGGGTGATGCCGGGAGTGACCACGAATTGCGCACCCGCCTCTTCGACTGCGGCGAACAGATTGCGGTCCAGCACCGTACCCGCGCCGATGCACAGTTCCGGGCGCTGCTCGCGCAGCAGCTTGATGGCCTTGAGGCCATGCTCGGAGCGCAAGGTCACTTCAAGGGTGCGGATACCACCGGCGGCCAAGGCGTCGGCCAGCGGCAGGATGTCTGCCTCGCGGGCGATGGTGATCACCGGCAGGATGCGCGCCTGGCCGCAGATCGCGTCGATCCGGGCGATTTTCTCGGCCATCGTGAGCAATGGCGTATGGCGTTCGAGCGTGGTCATGACAGGGATCCTTGGCTCATGGGCACCAGTAGATGTCCAGGGGGTCGTGAAGAAAGGCGCGAATCGGCATCTGCACCAGGTCGTCGTCAGCCAGCGCGGCGCGCAGCGTAGCGAGTTTGCCCTCGCCTTGCACGGACAAGGCGGTGAAACCGGCTGTGGCCAATAGTCGCCGGGTCAGGCTCAGGCGCTGGTGCGGCACACTCGGCGCGAGCATCGGCAGGACCCGGCGCTCGCCGTCAACACGCAACCCCTCGGCCAGGTTCGGGCTGTCGGGGAACAGCGACGCGGTGTGGCCGTCATCGCCCATACCGAGCACCAGCACGTCGATCGGCGGCAGCTCGGCCAGGGCCTGGTCGGCTTCCAGCGCGGCGGCGTCGAGGTTGGCGGCGGCGCGGTAGAGCCCAAGGAAACGCGCCTTGGCTACCTCACCCTGAAGCAGATGACGGCGCAGCAGGCCAGCGTTGCTGTCGGCATGTTCCACCGGCACCCAGCGTTCATCGGCGAGGCTGATCAGCACGTTCGACCAGTCCAGCTTCTCGTGCCTCAGCGCTTCGAAGAACGCCACCGGGCTGCGCCCACCGGACACCACCAGGGTCGCCCTGCCCTGCCCGGCGATGGCTGCGCGCAAGCGCTCGGCGACATCCGCCGCCAGCCGTTGCGCAAGCTGCGCCGGACTCTTGAATTCACGGGCGGTGACCGACGCCGGCCACTGCAATTCAGATATCGCCATACCACGACCTCCCATCACGGGTAATCAGCGCGACCGCCGCCATCGGCCCCCAGGTGCCCGCCGCATAAGGCTTGGGCGCATCGCCGGACTGTTTCCAGCCAGCGATCAACTGGTCGCACCATTTCCACGCATATTCGATTTCATCCTTGCGAACAAACAGGTTCTGATTGCCGCGCATCACCTCCAGCAACAGGCGCTCGTAGGCATCGGGGATGCGTGCCGTGCGCCAGGTGTCGGAGAAATTCAGTTGCAGCGGGCCGCTGCGTAATTGCATGCCCTTGTCCAGGCCCTGCTCCTTGGTCATCACCCGCAGCGAGATACCCTCGTCCGGCTGCAGGCGGATGATCAGCTTGTTGCCGATCTGCAAACGCTGTTCCGCGGCGAAGATGTAGTGCTGCGGTTCCTTGAAATGGATGACGATCTGCGACAGCTTCTGCGGCATGCGCTTGCCAGTGCGCAGGTAGAAGGGCACCCCGGCCCAACGCCAGTTGCGGATATCGGCGCGCAGGGCGACGAAGGTCTCGGTGTCGCTGTGGGTGTTGGCGTTGTCTTCTTCCAGATAGCCGGGCACCGCTTTGTCGCCGCTGTGGCCGGCGATGTACTGGCCGCGCACCACGCAGGTGCCGAGGCCCTGGCCGCCGATCGGCGCCAGTGCCTTGAGCACCTTGACCTTCTCGTCGCGGATGCTATCGGCCGACAGGTCGCTGGGCGGGTCCATGGCGATCAGGCAGAGCAGTTGCAGCAAGTGGTTCTGGATCATGTCGCGCAACTGGCCGGCCTTGTCGAAGTAGCCCCAGCGGCCTTCGATGCCGACCTTCTCGGCGACGGTGATCTCCACATGGGAGATGGAATTCTGGTTCCACTGGGTTTCGAACAGGCTGTTGGCAAAGCGCAGGGCGATCAGGTTCTGCACCGTTTCCTTGCCCAGGTAGTGGTCGATCCGGTAGACGCGGTTTTCCGGGAAGAACTGCGCCACGGCATCGTTGACCCGCCGCGACGACTCCAGGTCGTGGCCGATGGGTTTTTCCAGCACCACCCGGGTGCGCTCGCTGAGACCGGCCTTGGCGAGGTTCTCGCAAATACCGCCGTAGACCGCCGCAGGCGTGGCGAAGTAGGCGATCAGCGGCGCGGCGGGATCGACCTGCTCGACCAGCGCCGGGTAGTCCTGGGCCTGCAGAAAGTCCATGTGCAGGTAGCGCAGCCGCCCCAGAAAACGCTGCAGGGCGGCGCTGTCGAGGTCGGCAGGCGCGAGGAATTCATGCAGGTGCGCTTCGATGGCCGCCAGGTGCTGCTGCGCAGTGCCGGCTTCGCGGGCCAGGGCGAGCACGCGAGTCTGGGGATGCAGCAGCTCGGCCCGGTCCAGTTGATAGAGCGCCGGGAACAGCTTGCGCAACGCCAGGTCGCCAAGGGCGCCGAACAGGGCAAAGGTGCAGGGCTCAACGCTGATCGAAGACATAATGTCGGTTCTTTTACCAAGTGGACGTAGAAATACCGTTTTCAGACGTAGGAATCAACAATCAATGTAGTAAAAACAACAACATTTGACCTGTAGGACAGATTGAAGTGGTGCAGTAACGGTGCCATCAGTACGATAAGCCATCGTTACAACAGCCTGGCTCCGACCAATGGCTGTCTCCCTGACCCAAGGAAACCCTCATGGACCGCGTGCGAAACCTGCTGGAGCAGATCCAGGGCCGTCTCGACGATTTGAACAAGGCCGAGCGTAAAGTCGCCGAAGTCATCCTGCAAAGCCCTCAGCAAGCCACCCGTTTCAGCATCGCGGCGCTGGCCCAGGCGTCCAAGGTCAGCGAGCCGACGGTCAACCGTTTCTGCCGCTCGTTCGGTGTCAGTGGCTACCCGGAACTCAAGCTGCAACTGGCGCAGAGCCTGGCCAGCGGCGCCGCCTACGTCAGCCGCGCGGTGGAGCCGAACGACGATCCGGCGTCCTACACCCAGAAGATCTTCGGCAGCGCCATCGCCTCGTTGGACACGGCCTGCCAGCAACTTGATCCAAACATCATCAGCCGCGCCGTCGACATGCTGATCCAGGCCCGCCAGATTCACTTCTTCGGCCTTGGCGCCTCGGCGCCGGTGGCGCTGGATGCGCAGCACAAATTCTTCCGTTTCAACCTCGCCGTCTCGGCCCACGCCGACGTGCTGATGCAGCGCATGCTGGCGTCGGTGGCGCACACCGGCGACGTATTCGTGATCATTTCCTACACCGGACGCACCCGCGAGCTGGTGGAAGTCGCCCGCCTGGCACGCGACAACGGCGCCTCGGTACTGGCCCTGACCGCCGCCAACTCGCCGCTGGCCGCGGCCAGCAGCCTGAGCCTGAACATCCCGCTGCCGGAAGACACCGACATCTATATGCCGATGACCTCACGGATCATTCAGCTCACGGTGCTGGATGTGCTGGCGACCGGCATGACCTTGCGCCGCGGTGTGGATTTCCAGCCGCACCTGCGCAAGATCAAGGAAAGCCTGAATGCGAGCCGGTATCCGCTGGATGATGAGCTGGGTTGATCCTCAAGGGCCTCATTGCCGGCGATGAGGCCCCCAAGGTTTGTAGAATTACTACAACCCGACATCAGAACGACGACTGCACCTTCACCCCCGCCACCAGCGCATTGTCCACTTCGTCCACCGCCCCCGGGCTCTTGATGTACTGCAGGTTAGGCCGCACGGTCAGCCAGTTGGTGACGTGGAAGCCGTAATACAGCTCGGCGTTGTACTCGGTGCGTTGCAGCGGCACGAACCCCGCGTTGTCGTAGTCTTGAATACCGCTCGCCGCATTCAGCAACTCCGCCCTCTTCTTCACGTCGTCATTGACGTGGATCCGCGCCACGCCAAAGCCGATATCGTCCTTGGGCCGCGCATCGAAAGCACCTTTGTAGACAAGGCCCACCTGCTGGTAGTTGTCCACCACGTTGGTGGCCTTGTCGTGCACGGTGAGGTTGGCGAACAGGCTCAGGCCACGATCGGCGTCGCCGTTGTGGGTGGTGACCTGCTGCTGCGCCACGACCCACGCGCCATGCTTGCTGGAGTGTTGTCGGCTGGCGGCGCGGGTCAGCACTTGGGGCTGGCCGTTGATGTCTTCGAAGATGTCATCGGCCTTGGCGGTGCTGTAGTAGTAGCCCAGCCGGTATTCCCCCGGCAGGCCGTTGACCCGCGGCGACCAGACCAGCTCAACCGGCAGGATCATACCCTTGGTGCCGCTGCCGCTGAGCTTGAAACCGTTGCCGGTATCGAGGTTGGAGGGGTTCTGTTCGAACACGCCGACCTGGGCGAAGAATTCCTCGGTGATGTTGTATTTGACCCGCAGCGCCCACTGGCTGACAGGCCAGTTGTACCAGATGCCGCCGACCCAGTTGCCCACCTGCGAGCCGCAGAACGCCAGGTTCTGGAAGTCGCAGGGGAAGCTGTTGAAATCCTCGCCTTCGCCAAAGCGGCCGACTTTCACATCCAGCGCGCCGTCGAAGTACTTCTGCTTGACCCACATCTGCGTCAGCCGCCAGGTCTGGCCGCGGCCCCAGACTTCCTGCACCGAGCTGTACTGCCCGGCACGCGGGTCGCTGATGCGGTCGTTGGACAGGTTGCGCCCACTGCGCTCGGTGATCGCCAGCTTGAACTCGGCGTCGTGCCAACCAAGGATCTTCTGCAAATCCAGTTTCACCCCGAGGGCGAACTGGTCGCTGTAGCGGGCGGTGCGGTCGTGGTTGTAGCCGCCGTGCAGATTGCCGGCGACCTCGCCGACGTAGTCGAGGCTGAAGTCGTAACCCTGCTCCAGCAACGCGGTGCGGCTGCCGTCCCAGTCGCCGCTCATCCATTTCGATGACGGGTCGAAGGCCGCGGCGGCCTGCGCCCCGCTACTGGCGAGGGCCACCAGTAACGCCAGCGGACTCAAAGACAGACTGCGCTTGAAGTACTCCATCCGTTATTTCCTCGTTTCTTGTTATCGATGGTGATCACGCGTTGTTGCCAACGTTCAACGGCCCTTGAACTGCGCCACGTTGCCAGTGGCATTGCGCGAGCTGCCGACCGTCCCGAGGCGTTCGCCGCTGACTGCGTCGAACAGCAGCACCCGGGCCGGATCGAATTGCAGGTTCAGGCTGTCGCCCACCTGCGCCGGCATGTCCGGTGACAGTCGGCAGCAGACCTTGGTCTGGTTGAGGGTGACGAACACCAGCAGGTCCGGCCCGGTGGGCTCGGTGATCCGCACCTCGGCGCGAATGGTCGGCAGGCCGTTGGCTGTGGTGGGCGCGAGACTGATCTGTTCCGGGCGGATACCGAGGATCACATCGCGCTCTTCCAGCCCCGCCTCGCTGATACCCAATGGCAGCTCGCAGCGGGCCTGGCCGCTGTCGAGCAGCGCCAGCAGGCGACCTTCCCGACGTTGCAGGCGCAACGGAATGAAGTTCATCGGCGGCGAGCCGATGAAGCTGGCGACGAACAGGTTGGCCGGATCGTTGTAGATCTGCTGCGGCGTGCCGAACTGCTGGATCACCCCGTCCTTCATCACCGCCACTTTATCGCCCAGGGTCATGGCCTCGATCTGGTCGTGGGTGACGTAGACCGTTGTGGTTTTCAGGCGTTGGTGCATCAGCTTGATTTCGGTGCGCATCTCCACCCGCAGTTTGGCGTCGAGGTTGGACAGCGGCTCATCGAACAGGTAGATCCGCGGCCGCCGCGCCAGCGCCCGGCCCATCGCCACGCGCTGCTGGCCGCCGGACAACTGGCCCGGCTTGCGCGCCAGCAGGTGCTCGATCTGCAACAGCCGCGACACCCGCGCCACCTCTTCGTCGATGGCCGCCGCCGGCAGTTTGCGGATCTTCAAACCGAAGGCGATGTTGTCGCGCACGCTCATGGTCGGGTACAGCGCGTAGGACTGAAACACCATGGCGATATCGCGGTCCTTGGGGCTCATGCCGCTGATGTCGGCGTCGTCCACCAGGATCGCCCCGCCGCTGATCTGTTCCAGCCCGGCGATGCAGTTCATCAGGGTCGATTTGCCGCAGCCGGACGGGCCGACGAGGATCAGGAACTCACCGGAGTCGATCTTCAGTTCGATGTCTTTCAAGGTATCCGGCAGACCGCTGCCGTAGGTCTTGTTGACGTTGCGCAGTTCAAGCGTTGCCATGTTTCACCCCTTGACCGCGCCGGCGGTGAGCCCGCGCAGAAAGTATTTGCCCGCCAGCACATAGACCAGCAGGGTCGGTAGTCCGGCGATCATCGCCGCCGCCATGTCGACGTTGTATTCCTTCACCCCGGTGCTGGTGTTCACCAGGTTGTTCAGGGCCACGGTGATGGGCTGGGCGTCGCCGCTGGCGAACACCACGCCGAAGAGAAAGTCGTTCCAGATCTGGGTGAACTGCCAGATCAGGCAGACCATGATGATCGGCACCGACATCGGCAGCAGGATCCTCCCGAAAATCGTGAAGAAGCCCGCGCCATCCAGCCGCGCGGCGCTCACCAGAGCGCTGGGGATGCTGCAGTAGTAATTGCGGAAAAACAGCGTGGTGAAGGCCAGGCCGTAGACGATGTGCACCAGCACCAGGCCGGTGGTGGTGCTGGCCAGGCCCAGCTTGCCGAGGGTGAACGAGGCCGGCAGCAGCACGGTCTGGAATGGCAGGAAGCAGCCAAACAGCAGTAGGCCGAAGAACAGTTGCGAACCACGGAAGCGCCACATCGACAGCACATAGCCGTTGAGCGCGCCGACCAGGGTCGAGATCAGCACGGCCGGCACGGTGATCTTCACCGAGTTCCAGAAGTAGCCGCCCACCGTGTCCCAGGCCTTGATCCAGCCGATGCCGGTGATCACTTCGGGCCAACTGAGCAGGTTGCCGGTGCGGATATCATCCGGGGTCTTGAAGCTGGTCAGTAGCATCACCAACAGCGGGATCAGGTACACCGCGCAGGCCAGCAACAGGGTGGCGTAGATGGCCAGGCGACTCAGGCGCAACGAGCTAGTCATGGCGTTTGCCCCGCAGTTCCGAATACAGGTACGGCACCAGGATCGAGAGGATCGCGCCCAGCATCAGGATCGCGCTGGCCGAGCCCATGCCCATCTGCCCGCGGCTGAAGGTGAAGGCGTACATGAACATCGCCGGCAGGTCCGAGGCATAGCCGGGCCCGCCCGCCGTCATCGCCGCGACCAGGTCGAAGCTCTTGATCGCGATGTGGGAGAGGATCATCAGCGCACTGAAAAACACCGGGCGCAGGCTCGGCAGGACGATGCGCAGGTAGATGCGCGGCAGGCTCGCGCCGTCGACCTGGGCGGCGCGGATGATCGACGGATCGACGCCGCGCAGCCCGGCGAGAAACAGCGCCATGACAAAGCCCGACGCCTGCCAGACGGCCGCGATCACCAGGCAGTAAACGACCCGGTCGGGGTCCACCAGCCAGTCGAGGCGAAAGCCCTCCCAGCCCCAATCGCGCAGCAGTTTGTCGAGGCCCAGGCCGGGATTGAGCAGCCATTTCCATGCGGTGCCGGTGACAATCATCGACAGTGCCATGGGGTACAAATAGACCGTGCGGATAAAGCCTTCGCGGCGGATGCGCTGATCCAGCAGCACCGCCAGCAGCACCCCGACCACCAGGCTGATGCTGATGAACAGGCCGCCGAACAGCAGCAGGTTCTTGCTCGCCACCCACCAGCGGTCGTTGTCCATCAGCCGCGCGTACTGGGCCAGGCCGACCCACTTGTAGCTGGGCATGAAGCTGGAGTTGGTGAAGGACAGGATGAAGGTCCAGAGGATGTAGCCGTAGAAGCCCACTAGGACGATCAGCATGCTGGGAGCCAGGACCAGTTTCGGCAGCCAGCGCTGGAGGGCGTCCAGCGGGGAGGCTCGCCGCAGGGCGATTGCAGTGTTCATGATTAAGTCCCGATGACGGGGTCGTGTTACGACCCATCGCGAGCAAGCTCGCTCCTACAGGGTTTGTAGGAGCGAGCTTGCTCGCGATGGGCCACCTAACGGGCCGCTTTGATCGCCGCGCTCAGTTGCTTCACCGCCGTCGCCGGCTCGGCAGCGGGGTCATTGAGGAAGTTGGTGACGACATCGAAGATCGCCCCCTGCACCGCCAGGCTGGTGGCCATGTTGTGCGCCATGCTCGGTTGCAGCCCGTCGCCCTGCGCCGCTTGCTTGAAGTCCGCCGCGGACTTCTGGGTGCAGGCGTCGAACTGGCTGATGTCCATGTCCTGGCGCACCGGCAGCGAGCCTTTGTTCTGGTTGAACACGGTCTGGAATTCAGGCTCCAGGGCGACCTTGGCCAGGTCGTTCTGGGCCTTGATGTCGTTGGCGTTCTTCAGCTTGAACATCGCCAGCGAATCGATGTTGTAGGCGAAGCTGCCCTGGGTGCCGGGGAACGGCACGCACTGGTAATCCTTGCCCGCAACCTTGCCGGCGGCGGTCCATTCGCTCTTGGCCCAGTCGCCCATGATCTGCATGCCGGCCTTGCCGCTGATCACTTCGGCAGCAGCGATATTCCAGTCGCGCCCGGCGCGGTTCGGGTCCATGTAGGTGCCGAGCCGCTTGAGGGTGGCGAAGACCTCGACCATCTGCGCGCCGGTCAGGGTCTTCTCATCCAGATCAACGAAGGCCGCGTGATACGTCTTCGGACCGAGGATGCTCAGCGCCACATCCTCGAACACCGTGCTGTCCTGCCACGGCTGGCCACCGTGGGCCAGGGGGATGAAGCCGGCGGCCTTGAGTTTGTCGGCGGCGGCGAACAGTTCGTCGAGGGTGGTCGGCACCTTGGCCCCGGCCTTGTCGAACACCTGCGGGTTGATCCACAGCCAGTTGACCCGGTGGATGTTCACCGGCACCGCCACGTAGTGACCGTCGTACTTCATGATCTCGGCGACTTTCGGCGGCAGCAGGCTGTCCCATTTGTTGGCCACGGCCACGTCGTCCAGCTCGGTGAGCAGGCCCAGCGCGCCCCATTCCTGGATATCCGGGCCCTTGATCTGCGCGGCGGCGGGTGGGTTGCCGGAGATGGCGCGGGTCTTGAGCACAGTCATGGCCGCGGCACCGCCGCCGCCAGCAACAGCGTTGTCCTTCCAGATGAAACCGTCTTTCTTCACCTGTTCCTTCAGGGTTTCCACCGCCTTGGCTTCGCCGCCCGAGGTCCACCAATGCAGCACTTCCACCGTGCCGGGATCATCGGCCAGGGCGCTGAGCGGGAACAGGGAAGCGAGGGACACGACGGCGGCGAGGCGGGTAAGCGCATTCATCGGCAAAGACCTTTTCTTGTTGTTATGGCCGGCACAGTGGCGGGCGTTTGTCTGGAGTCTAATCAGCCTGCCGCGCCGCGACGTAACGAAGGGACGCGCAAATGTCACCAGCCGGTGACATTCAGCCGAAACGCTCGCTCACCGCCGCCAGCCAGCGCGACACCACTTGCATTTCCGCGTCGCTGAAACCCTCGGTCAGATTGTGGTTCAGCGGCGCCAGCTCGCCCTGGGCGGTCAGCGCCACGTCACGACCATGCGCCGTCAGCCAGAGCCGGTTGATGCGTTTGTCCTGCTCATCGACCCGGCGTTCCAGCAGGCCCGCGCGCAGCATGCGATCGGCCAGCCCGGTCATCGCCGACGGCGCGATATCCAGTTGGCTCGCCAGCTCCGTGCTCAAGGCACCGTCCTGGCGCAACAGGGCGAACAGCGCGCCGGCCTGCACCACGCTGATCCCGGCGCGGCTTTCCGCGCGCTGCTCAAGATGCCGGCGCAAGCGCTTCTGCGCGGTGTTGAGCAGGTACATGTAACGACGATCGAATGTCATCAGCCGCGCACCTCGAGGCGTTGCGCCAACCACTGGCTGACCACCGGCCACAGCGTGCTGGCGTGACGGTCGCGGAAAAACCCGAGGTGACCGATGGCCTGGCCGTTGCTGTCCGCCGGACCGTACTGGCGGCGCTCGACGGTGCAATCGGTGAGGTGGCTGCTCATCAGGTCGATGGCTTCGGCCGGCGCCCACGGATCGTCCTCGAACCCGATCGACAGCACCGGCATCCGAGGCCGGCGGAAACGCGCGACGGCGTTCATCGCCGGGTCATCGAAAAAGTAATTGGGCAGCGAGGTCCAGCGGCTCCACTCCAGCATCACCTTGGCCGGCAGGTCTTCGCCGATGCCCAGTTTGCGACCCGGCACATAACCGAGGACTCGCGCACAGAACGGACCGATCAGCTTGAGCAAGGCGGTCACCCGCAGGCGCTCGGCGGTGGGCCGGATGAAGCGCAGGCAACCGGCCTGCGAGGTGATCATCACCGCGCCGCTGAGCAGCCGGCTGCTCTCGCACAAGCCGAACGCGTGACCGCCGAAACTGTGCCCGACGGCCAGCAGCGGCAGGTCGGGAAATTCCCGCGCCGCCCAGTGGGTCACGGCCTCGACGTCGAGGTCGGCCCAGGTGCTGAACCCGGCATCGACCGCCTTGGCCGGCGTGCCGCCTTGCACACCGCGGTAGTTGTAGGTCAGGGCCAGGAAGCCCTGTTCGGCGAGGTAGCTAGCGAACGCCGCGTACATGCGCTCGGTGACGCCGGTGGCGGGATTGAGCAGCACCAGCGCCTTGGCGGTATTGGGATCGCCGAACAGCGTGGCGCGGAGGATAAGGCCGTCGGAACAGGTGATCGCGTGGGAGGTTTTGGTCATGGCGGGGCCTGGAGGGGATGAGTGCAAAGCTATTATTTAACATGCGAAATAATGACTGGCGAGTCGCTGATATTTCTCGGGTCACTTGCTGGTTTTCAGGGCCTCATCGCTGGCAAGCCAGCGATGAGGCCCTAAAGATCACCCCAAATACCGGGGCAAACTCAACGTCACCCGCAACCCACCCTCCCGCAAATTACGCAGACTCACCTCGCCCCCATGGCTATGGGCGATATTCCGCGCAATCCCCAATCCCAACCCATACCCCTGCTGCTGCCCGGCCAGGCGGAAATGCGGTTCGAACACCTGCTCCAGCCGCTGCGCCGGTACGCCCGGTCCTTCGTCATCGACCTGAAGCACGAAGCTGTGGGCGCTGTCGATGATCCGCAGGTGAGCGCGCTCGCCATACTTCAGCGCGTTGTCGATCAGGTTGCCGATACAGCGCCGCAACGCCAGCGGTTTGCCGGGGTACGGCGCCTCCACCCGGCCCTGCACCGTGACCCGCCCACTGGCCAGGTACGGTTCGACCAGGCATTCCAGCATCAGGTCGAGGTCAATCGGCTCGATGTTCTCGTGGATGTCGGTGTCTTTCACGCATTGCAGGGCACCCTTGACCAGCATCTCCAGCTCGTCGAGGTCCCGCCCGAACTTGGCCTGCACCGCCTCGTCCTCCAGCAGCTCGACACGCAGGCGCAAGCGGGTGATGGGCGTGCGCAGGTCATGGGAAATCGCGCTGAACAACTGGCTGCGCTCGGTGAGGTAGCGGCTGATGCGCTCGCGCATGGCATTGAAGGCCCGCGCCACTTCCACTACTTCGCTGCCGCCGCCCTCCACCACCGGCTCGACCTCGGCGCCCAGTGACATCTCCCGCGCGGCCAGCGCCAGGCGTTTGAGCGGGCGGCTCTGCCAGTGCACCAGCAGGCCGATGAACAGCAGCAGGAAGAAGCTGGTCAAGGCGATGAACCACACCTGCTGGCGCGGCAGGCCTTCGTCTTCGAGGCTGGTGTAGGGCTCGGGCAGCAGCGAGGCGATGTACAACCACTCGCCCTCTGCCAGGCGAATCTGGGTCACCAGCACGGGCGGATCGACCGGCTCCAGGGTCAGCGCGTAATGCGCCCAGGAACGCGGCAATTCGTCCAGCTTCAAGCCGCTGTTGAAGATGCGCAGGTCCTGCGGGCTGACGAACTCGACGGAGATCTGCATCGCCTCGCCCAGGCGCTGGCGCAGCACCTCGTCCACCGCCGACACCACCGCTTGCTTGCGCGGGGTCGAGGGCAGCACGCGCATGTCCAGCGGCCGGTCATTGAGGGAAACGAAGAAGCGTGTGCCGCCCATGCTGCGCAACTGGTCGAGCACCAGCGGGCGGTACGCCAGGGGCAGCGAGCGGAAGTAGCTGACGCTGGCGCTCATCGAATGGGCCAGACTGCGGGCACTGGCCACCAGGCCTTCGCGCTGGCTGGCGCGCAATTGCGAGAGCCAGATGAAACTCGACAGCCCTTGGGCCACCAGCACCACCAGCAGGGTCAGCAGCAGCATCCGCCCCAGCAGCGAACGCGGCAGCGACAACCGCCCGCGACCCTCAGTGCGAGGGCGCAACGCTGGCCGCCAGCAGGTAGCCGCTGCCGCGCACGGTGCGGATCAGCCGCGGCGGTTTGTCGGTGTCGCGCAGGCGCTGGCGCAGACGGCTGACCGCCATGTCGATGATCCGGTCCAGCGGCATCGGCTCGCGGCCTCGAGTGGCGTTGCCGATGGTGTCGCGGTCGAGGATCTGCTGCGGGTGATCGAGAAACAGTTTGAGCAAGGCGAAGTCGGCGCCGGACAGAATCACTTCCTCGCCGTCGCGGTGGAACAGGCGGTGGCTGACCGTATCCAGACGCCACTCATCGAAGACCAGCACCTCGCCTCCCGGCGCCTGGAAGCCGGCGCGGCGCAACAACGCCTTGATCCGCGCCAGCAACTCACGCGGGCTGAACGGTTTGCCGAGGTAGTCGTCGGCACCCAGTTCCAGGCCGATGATCCGGTCGGCTTCGTCGGAGCTGGCGGTCAGCATGATGATCGGCACCTGGGCCTGACGCGGGTGCTGGCGCACCCAGCGGCACAGGCTGAAACCGTCTTCGTCGGGCAACATCACGTCGAGGATCAGCAGGTCGCTGGTGCCGGCATCCAGCGCCTGGCGAAAGCCTTTTCCATCGGCGACGGCCTGTACCTGGAAGCCGCTGCGGCTCAGGTAGGTCTGCAGCAATTCACGGATTTCCTGGTCGTCGTCGACCAGCAGAATCGACTTGCTCACAACGGCGGGTCCTTGTCTGTCGATGCGCAATGACCCTAGCCCAGCGCCTGCTGCAAAGCCACCCCGGCGCCCAGCAGCCCGGAAAACTCCGCGGTCACCAGCCACACCGGCACGCCCTTGAAGTAGCCGCTCATGCAGCCTTTGTCAGCGAAGCTTTCGGCAAAACCGCTGCGCAGGAACAGCCCGGCGAAACGCGGGATCACACCGCCGACGATGTACACGCCAGCGCGACCGCCGAGGGTCAGCACGTTGTTGCCGGCAACCCGGCCGAGGAAGCGGCTGAACTGTTCGATCACCGCCAGTGCCAGCGGCTCGCCCGCCAGCGCGGCGTCGGTGATGGCGGCGGGTGTGGTCAGCGTCGGCGTGTGGCCGTCGAGGGTGCAGATGGCCTGGTACAAACGCAGCAAGCCGCCGCCGCTGAGCACGGTTTCGGCGCTGACATGGCCGGTCTGTTCGGCAATGACTTCGCGGATCGCCGCCTCCCGTGCGTTGCCCACCGGCAGGTCGACATGCCCGCCCTCGCCCGGCATCGCCAGCCAGCGCCCCTCTTCGAGGCGCAGCAGGCTGCCGACACCGAGGCCGGTGCCCGGACCGATGATCAGCGCCGGGCGGGTCAGATCGGCCTCGCCTTCACAGACCGTGGTGCGCTCGTTGTCGCGCAGCCGGGTCATGCCAAGGGCCATGGCCGAGAAGTCATTGATCAGCAGCAGATGCGGCACCTGCAACGTCGCGCAAAACGCCTCGCGGCTCAGACGCCAGTGGCTGTTGGTGAAACGGAATTCGTCGCCGGACACCGGCCCGGCCACCGCAAGACACACGGCATCCAGCTCGCCACGGGCAATGCCCTGTTCGGCCAGGTACACGCCGATGGCCTGTTCGGGGCTGGTGTAGTCCGCCGTCGCAAAGACCCGCACGGCGTGCAGGGCATCGTCGCGCCACAGGGCGAAACGGGCATTGGTACCGCCGATATCACCGACCAGCGCGACCTTCATTTGCAACCCTCCAGTGCCGAGGTGAAGGCGCTGGCGCCCTTCTCTGCGGGGCTCAGTGCCTGACGCAGGAAACCGAACAATTCGCGGCCACAACCCAGGTCATTGCCCAGCGGCGCCGTCGGCAGTTCGCGGCTGGCCAGTTCTTCTTCCGAGACCCGCACGAGCAACGTGCCGCTGTTGCCATCGACGCGCACGATATCGCCGTCGCGCACTCGCGCCAGCGGCCCGCCGTCATAGGCCTCGGGACAGACGTGAATCGCTGCGGGGATCTTGCCCGAGGCGCCGGACATGCGCCCGTCGGTGACCAGCGCGACCTTGAAACCACGGTCCTGGAGCACCCCGAGGAACGGCGTCATCTTGTGCAGTTCGGGCATGCCGTTGCAGCGCGGGCCCTGGAAACGCACCACGGCGACAAAGTCCCGCTCCAGCTCACCGGCCTTGAAGGCGTCGGCCAATTCCTGCTGGTCGTGGAACACCCGCGCCGGCGCTTCCACCACCTGGTGCTCGGCGGCCACTGCGGAAACCTTCATCACCCCGCGACCGATATTGCCTTCCATCACCCGCAAACCGCCTTCCGGCGAGAATGGCCGCTCGACCGGGCGCAGGATCGATTCGTCGAGGCTTTGCGCCGGCCCCTCGCGCCAGACCAGGCGCTCGCCGTCGAGAAACGGCTCCTGGGTGTAGCGGCGCAGGCCGTGGCCGGCGATGGTGTTGACGTCTTCGTGGAGCAGCCCGGCGTCGAGCAGTTCGCGGATCAGGAAGGACATGCCGCCCGCGGCCTGGAAGTGATTGATATCGGCCTTGCCGTTGGGATAGACGTGGCACAGGGTCGGCACCACCTCGGACAGCTCGGCCATGTCCTGCCAGGTCAACTGGATGCCGGCGGCCTGGGCAATGGCCGGGATGTGCAGGGTGTGGTTGGTGGAACCGCCGGTGGCGTGCAGCGCGACCACCGAGTTGACCAGCACCTTCTCATCGACGATCTCGCCCAGCGGCGTGAACGCGCCGTTGGCCTTGGTCAGGCGGGTGACCTGCTGCGCGGCCTCGACGGTCAGGGCATCGCGCAGCGGCGTGTAAGGATTGACGAACGACGCGCCCGGCAAGTGCAGGCCCATGACTTCCATCAGCAACTGGTTGGTGTTGGCGGTGCCGTAGAAGGTGCAGGTGCCGGGGCTGTGGTAGGACTTCATCTCCGATTCGAGCAACTGTTCGCGGGTGGCCTTGCCCTCGGCGTAGCGCTGGCGCACCTCGGCTTTTTCCTTGTTGGAAATCCCCGAAGGCATTGGCCCGCCGGGCACGAACAGCATCGGCAGATGACCGAAGCGCAGCGCGCCCATCAGCAGGCCGGGGACGATCTTGTCGCAGATCCCCAACAGCAGCGCCGCATCGAACAGGTTGTGCGACAGCGCGATGGCGGTGGACATGGCGATCACTTCGCGGCTGGCGATGCCCAGTTCCATGCCGGGCTCGCCCTGAGTGACGCCGTCACACATCGCCGGCACGCCACCGGCGAACTGGCCCACCGAGCCGACGTCGCGCAGGGCGCGCTTGATCTGCTCGGGGTAGTGCTCGTAGGGCTGGTGCGCGGACAACAGGTCGTTGTAGGCGGAAATGATCGCCACGTTGGCGGCATTGGTCAGGCGCAGGCTCTGCTTGTCCTCGGTGCCGCAGCCGGCCACGCCGTGGGCGAAGTTGGCGCATTGCAGGCGGGCACGCATCGGGCCTTCGCTGGCCGCGCCACGAATCAGTTGCAGGTAGCGTTCTCGGGTGGGACGACTACGGGCGATCAACCGTTCGGTGACCTCAAGGATGCGCGGATGCATGAACTGGACTCCAGGCTAAACGGTGGTTGCAAACACTGCGGCGGTTTCCCTTCCAAACGATTGCGGCCTAGGCTCAAGAAGAGGGGGCAATCAAGGTATCCACCGATCATAGGTAGTATTTAAAACAAAATATTGCCGACACTGCAGCTTGTTTTCTGGCTGCTACTGAATAATCTAGTTATTCAAACAACAAAAATCAGCGCGACGCATGAGGTGTCCCATGACCATCCGGATCGCAATCAATGGCTTTGGCCGTATCGGCCGCAACCTGCTCCGCGCACTCTATACCCAAGGCTACCGCCAGGGCCTGCAAGTCGTCGCCATCAACGACCTCGGCGACAGCGCCATCAACGCCCACCTGCTCCAGTACGACAGCGTCCACGGCCACTTTGCTGGCACCGTGGAATTCGATCAGGAGAGCCTCACGGTCAATGGCGACCGGATCGCCGTCAGCGCCATCCGCAACCCGGCGGAGTTGCCGTGGAAAGCCGAGGCCGTCGATGTGGTGTTCGAATGCACCGGGCTGTTCACCGACCGCGCCAAGGCGGCCGGCCATCTTGCCGCCGGGGCGCGCAAGGTGATCATCTCGGCGCCGGCCAAGGGCGCGGATGCCACTGTAGTCTATGGCGTCAACCACGACATCCTGCGCGCCTCGCACCAGATCATCTCCAACGCCTCGTGCACCACCAACTGCCTGGCCCCGGTGGCCCAGGTGCTGCACCGCGAACTGGGCATCGAGCAAGGGCTGATGACCACCATCCACGCCTACACCAACGACCAGAGCCTGACCGACGGCTACCACAGCGACCCGTTCCGCGCCCGCGCCGCGACCCAGTCGATGATCCCCAGCAAGACCGGCGCCGCCGAAGCGGTGGGCCTGGTGCTGCCGGAACTGGCCGGCAAGCTGACCGGCATGGCGGTGCGGGTGCCGGTGATCAACGTGTCGCTGGTGGACCTGACCGTCACCCTCGCCCGCGAGACCACCGCCGAGGAGGTCAACGCGCTGTTCAAGGAAGCCAGCCGCAACTCACCGATCCTCGGCTACAACGACCTGCCGCTGGTGTCGTGCGACTTCAACCACAACCCGCTGTCGTCGATCTTCGACGCCAACCACACCAAAGCCAGCGGCAAGCTGCTCAAAGTGATGGCGTGGTACGACAACGAGTGGGGCTTTTCCAACCGGATGCTGGATAACTGCCTGGCGCTGTGGAGCGCGCGGTAGACGGGGCTTTGCGGGTGTCAGCCGGGGAATTTTCATACGACGACTGACACCCTTGTCGTACTTCGTGCTTGACCAACGGGGTTGATGATAAGCATTATCATTAGCAAATTCCGCTCGGGTATCGCCGTGAGCCAGTCCCACTTCAACTCCGTTTTCCTCGCCCAGCGCGTCACCCTGCTGCGCACGTTGCAGCGCATGGTGGACAACCCCAGCACCGCCGAAGACCTGCTTCAGGAAACCTACCTGCGGGTCACCCGCGCCCTTGGCGAGCGGCCTATCGAACACCTGGAGCCCTTCGTGTTCCAGACCGCGCGCAACCTTGCCCTCGATCACCTGCGCGCGCGCCGGGTGCAGTCGCGCACCGTGGTCGATGACGTGCCCGAACAAATCCTGCACAACGTCGCCGCTCCCGTGGGCAGCGCCGAAGACGCCGCCCATGCCGCGCAACTGCTCAAGCGCCTGAGCAGTTCGCTGTCGCAACTCACCCCGCGCCAGCAGCGCATCTTCATCCTCAGCCGCCTGCACGGCGCCAGTTACCTGGAGATCGCCGAGCAACTGGACGTCTCGGCCAGCACCGTACAGAAGGAACTGAAACTGATTATGGCGATCTGCATGGGTGTGGCCGATCGACTCAACGGTAACTGATGGCCGCTTGCCTGATCCGTCGTTAGCCCCGATCATGACGTCCATCTACGCCCGCCTCGCCGCAAGGATCACCCGTGACAGACCACCCCTCTCATAGCCCTTCGCCGCCGGACCCGGCTGCCTGCGACAGAGCCATGGGCGAGGCCCTGGACTGGCTGATCCGCCTGCAATGCGCCAGCGCCGAAGACACCCAGGCCTTCGAAGCCTGGCTCGAAGCCGACCCCGCCAACGCCCCCGCCTACGTCGAAGCCGAAGCATTGTGGAACGGCAACACCCTGCGCCAGGCTGCGGGCCAGTTGCATGAAAAACGCAAACCTTCGCCTCTCGCCCGCCTGCGTCCACACTGGAAACCGCTGGCGACGGCGGCGGTGTTGTTGGTCGGCGTGTTTACCGTCGGCAACCTGCCCGTGCGTTTGCAAGCCGATCACCTCACCGTGGTCGGCGAGCGCCAGCGCGTGCAACTGGACGATGGTTCGCGGGTGCTGCTCAACACCAACTCGGCGTTCTCCAGCAACATCGACACCCGCCAGCGCGTTGCCCGCCTGTATCAGGGCGAAGCCTTCTTCGAAGTGACTGCCGGGCGTACCCAGCCGCTTGAACTGCAGGCCGGGCCGTTGCGTGCCAGCGTGCGCGACAGCGATTTCGCCGTGCGCTATCTCAATGGCGAAGCCCAGGTGCGGGTCCAGCGCGGCGATGTCGACCTGCTCGCCAGCAGCGACCAGCGCATTCGCCTGAGCAGCGGCGACAGCATCCGCGTCGGCCCCAACGGTTTCAGCCAGCGCGAACGCGCCGACCTGCAGAAAGACCTGGCCTGGGTCGAAGGCCGGCTGATCTTCGAGAACTGCCCGCTGAGCCAGGTGCTCGCCGAACTGCGCCGCTACTACCCCGGCTGGATCATCAGCACCAACGGCGCGCTCGATCAGGTCGCGGTGACCGGCAACTATCGCCTCGACCAGCCGCTCGAAGCCGTGCGTTCCCTGGCCCATATCACCTCGGCGCAGGTCCGGGAATTTCCTGCCGTTGTGATCCTCAACTGATCCGCTGATTTTTTAGGGTTGGGCTTTGGGGTGTCTAGGTGGCCACGCTGCCGGCCCCTTCCACCTCCACGGCAGGTTCAACCACCCACCGTGTGGGGTGGCCTTCGCGAGCAAGCTCGCTCCTACAGCGTCATCAGAGAACAGAAACCTTTTTTTACGCGATCCCCTGCCGTCACACGTCTCGTTATAGCCAATGCAACTGATTCTTATTTTTGAGTCGGACGCATCCTATAACAACGCGCGACAGGGAGCGCTTTTCGATGTCTACCGGATCCACCCGTCGAGTCACCCCACGTACACCAGGCCTGCAGCGTTGCACGCTGTCCCTGTTGACCCTGGCCATGCTCGCCAGCGGCGCCTGCAGCCTGCCGGCCCTGGCCGCCGAACCGGCGCAAGCCCCGGCCCAGCGCATGGGTGACTACCGCTTCGCCATCGCCCAGCAACCACTGGTTTCGGCACTGAACGCCTTCACCGCGGTCACCGGCTGGCAGATCGGCCTGTCCGCCGAACTGGCCGAAGGCGTCGCCTCGCCGGGCGTGCAAGGCTCCCTGTCGCCCGAGCAAGCCCTGCAGCGCCTGCTGACCGGCACCGGCCTGAACTACCGCAAGCTCAGCAACAACAACGTGGTGATCGAGCGCACCCGATCCCAGGCCATCGCCCTGCAACAGGTGACCGTCAGCGCCACCCGCAGCGCCCAGGACGTCAGCCAGGTGCCCAGCACCGTCACCGTGCAGACCCGCGAACAGCTCGACCGGCAGAACGTCAACAGCATCAAGGATCTGGTGCGCTACGAACCGGGCGTGTCGGTCAGCGGCACCGGCCAGCGCAGCGGCCTGAACGGCTACAACATCCGCGGCATCGACGGCGAGCGAATCCTCACCCAGATCGACGGCGTGGCCATTCCCGACAGCTACTTCTTCGGCCCGTACGCGCAAACCCAGCGCAATTACGTCGACCCGGAAATCGTCAAGCGCGTGGAAATCCTCCGCGGCCCGGCCTCGGTGCTCTACGGCAGCAACGCCATCGGCGGCGCGGTGAGCTATTTCACCCTCGACCCGGACGACATCATCAAGCCCGGCCAGGACGTCGGCGCCCGCCTGAAAACCGGCTACAGCTCGGCCGACAACAGCTGGCTCAAATCCGGCACCGTGGCCGCCCGCCAGGGTGACTTCGACGGCCTGCTGCACCTGAGCCGTCGCGACGGCCACGAGACCGAGTCCTACGCCGACCACGGCGGTACCGGCCTGAACCGCACCGCCGCCAACCCCGAGGACGTGCAAACCACCAACGTGCTCGCCAAGCTGGGCTGGAACTACGCCGACGACGCACGCCTGGCGCTGACCTACGAGCACTACAAGGACGACCGCGACCTCAACCAGAAAAGCGCCGTCGGCGGCCCGTTCACCCCGAGCCCGCTGAACTTCTACCAGAACCGCACCGGCAGTGACGTGGTCACCCGCGAGCGCATCGGCATCGCCAACGAGTTCGGCCTCGACAGCCTGCTGGCCGACCACGTGAAGTGGAGCCTGAACTACCAGATCGGCAAGACTGACCAGCGCACCGAAGAAATCTACCGGCCGATGGTCTACACCCTGTACCGCGATCGCAAGACCACCTACAAGGACCGTCAGTGGATCCTCGACGCCCAGTTGGACAAGGCCTTCAGCCTTGGTGAAACCGAACATCTGCTGACCTATGGCGCGACCTTCAAGCAGAACAAGGTCACCGGCTCGCGCAGCGGCACCGCCACCTGCCTGACCACCGGTTTCGGCTGCGTCGCCGGGCGCCCACTGGCGTCCAGCGCGCTGGTCGAAGTCAGCGACTTCCCGGACCCGACCGTCAACACCTACAGCGCCTTCGCCCAGGATGAAATCCGCTGGAACCAGTGGACCTTCCTGCCGGGCGTGCGCTACGACCAGACCCGCCTCAAGCCTCGCGCCACCGACGAGTTCCTGCGCGGCATCGCGTCCACCAACGAGCCGGTCAACCTGGAAGAGAAGAAGTGGCACCGCGTCTCGCCCAAGTTCGGCGTGACCTACGCCTTCAACGACAACTACACGTGGTACGGCCAGTACGCCGAGGGCTTCCGCACCCCGACCGCCAAGGCGCTCTATGGTCGCTTCGAAAACCCGGGCCAGGGCTACAGCGTGCAGGGCAACCCGAACCTGGAACCGGAGAAGAGCAAGAGCTACGAAACCGGTCTGCGCGGCAACTTCGACGCGGGCAACTTCGATGTGGCGGTGTTCTATAACAAGTACCGCGATTTCATCAACGAAGACGCGGTGCAGGGCTCTGACATCAACAAGGACTTCGAAGCCAACAACATCAAGAACGCCACCATCAAGGGCGCGGAGTTCAAAGGCCGTCTGAACCTCGATCACTTCGGCGCACCTGCCGGCCTGTACACCCAGGCCTCGCTGGCCTACGCCTGGGGCAAGAACGAAGACACCGGCCAGCCGATCAACAGCGTGAACCCGCTGACCGGCGTGTTCGGCCTGGGCTACGAGCAGGAGCAGTACGGTGCACTGGTCAGTTGGACACTGGTCAAGCGCAAGAACCGGGTCGACGACCAGAGCTTCTTCGCCCCGGACGGCACCAGCAAACAGTTCCGCAGCCCGGGCTACGGCGTGCTCGACCTGACCGGGTTCTACAAGGTCACCGACGACGTCACCGTCAACGCCGGCCTGTACAACCTGACCGACAAGAAATACTGGCAGTGGGATGACGTCCGCGGCTACGACGGCCTGGGCGAAGCTGCCGCCACCGCGCCGGCCAACATGGATCGCCTGACCATGCCGGGTCGCAACTTTGCGATCAATCTGGTGTGGGATATCTGATCTGAAGCCATGCAGGGCCCCATCGCCGGCAAGCCGGCTCCCACAGTATCCGTGCGACACGGCCCCCTGTAGGAGTTGGCTTGCCAGCGATTTGCGCTGGTCTAATGACCCCGGACACCTCAATGGGTGAAAATTCCCCCACTGAGGAGCATCCGATGGGCCGTAAGTACAGAAAGTTCGACACCGAGTTTAAGCTTGAGGTCTGCAAAATGATTGTTGACCAAGGCCTGAGCGTGAACTCGGTTTGCCTTGACCTGAGTCTGAACAATACCGCCGTGCGCCGCTGGGTTGCCCAGTACAAGGCCGAGCAGTTGGACGGCTCCGGAATAGGAAAACCGTTGACCAGCGAGCAGCAGCGAATCCGCCAGCTTGAGCAGCAGATCCGTGAGCTGAAGATGGACAACGACATCCTAAAAAAAGCTACGGCCTTCTTTGCCCGCGAATTGAAGTGATCCATAAACTGATTCGCCAATTACAACGCAAGGCCTAGCCCGGTGACACGTGTTTGCCGGGTGCTGCGGATCAGCCGTTCGGGCTTCTATGAGGCACGACAGCGGCAAAGCAAACCTAAGCCAGCCTGTCCGCTGGGCGTCAGACTCAAAGCTGCATTCGTATCTTCGGGGAACTGCTACGGCAGCCGTCGATTGGTGAGCGCGTTGCGCCAGGAAGGTGTGCTCATAGGCAGGTTCAAGGTGCGCAGCTTAATGAAACGGTACGATTTGCACTCGGCCTGGAAGCGCAAGTTTGTCCATACCACCACCAGCAACTATGACCTGCCGGTGGCGGAAACTTGATCAACCGTGAGTTCATGCCCAAGGGGGCCAACCAATCTTGGGTTGCGGATATCACCTACATTCGCACCCGCAGTGGATGGGTTTACCTGGCAGCCGTCATGGATCTGTTCTCACGCAAGATCATAGGTTGGTCCATGGCGCCACACATGCGTGCGGAACTGGTGTGTAGCGCGATGCAACTGGCGATCGCCCAACGACAGCCAGCGCCGGGCCTGATTGCTCACGCGGGTCGCGGCAGTCAGTACGCTGGGGCTGATTACCAAGACTTGCTGAGGCGCCATGGCATGCGCTGCAGCATGAGCAGGAAGGGTAACTGCTGGGATAACGCGGCAATGGAACGCTTCTTCCTGAACCTGAAAACCGAGAGAACCTGGAGGAAGGACTACGCCAACCATGGCGAAGCAATCAGAGACGTCACGGACTACATCGTGAAGTTCTACAACCATGATCGACTGCACTCGACCCTGGGCTATCTACCGCCCAACCAATACGAGCGGCAGATGGCCTGACCTCACACATTGAAGTGTCCGGGAAAAGTTGACCGCCACACACAGGCCAAGATCTGTACCGATTTGATCAAGACCAACTTATCCGCCAACCTCATATTGTTTAATATTAGACATATATTTATACGCCCCCTGAACTCCTGAGCAGTCACTTCAGACTCAGCATGAAAAAAACCAGTCCTATCCTACTTCGAATCAATAGCTTCGGTGGATAGAATCGACAAAACCACTCCGCAGATCAAGAGTACCAGCTACTTCCTTCCAGCGCCCATTATCCAGATATCCAATTACAGCCCTAATGGAGCTACCTACCTCCTCAACTGCTCCAAACTGAGACTCCTCACCTAACTGAGGTGCAGTATATGACTGCAAAAACACTCCATCAAGAGAGTACAAGTTCAGATTTCCTGAGGAGAACTCCTCATAACTTCCTACAATCGCAACAACCAAAGCATCATTCACATGGATAACTCCCACCGATATTGGTGGAAACGTCATCTTGACAGATGCCCTTCCACCAGACCACTCCCAGCACACGATAGGATTATTATCCCAAACCGTCCACTTTACATTTATACCAAAGATATTGTTACTCACTTATTGGTCCACTATCGATTGAGGGGAATTGGGGAACCTACAGGCTTAAAATACTCAAGCCTAGGATTCCACTTTATTCCCAAATCCAACAGCCACACTGCCTGACTACCTTCAAGCAGCCTCCCATTGACGTGGTCAACTTGAGGCCCGATTGGTCCTTCAAGCGCCTCAAATGGTTTAATCACTTCATAACGTTACATATAGGAAACATCACTTTTAAACTCCTCAGTAATTACCAGAATCTCACGCGCAAATTTATGACCTGGGATCTCTGAGAAATTTTTGCAAAACCACTTGGGCCGCTTGAACTTGGGTTGCATCTACTACCATATTGAATTGCTCTCCAATCGTCATTTGACGAGGAGAAGCAGTATAACCCAGCGGCCATGGAGATTGGTTTGCTAACAAAGCCTCCTGTACCAAGCGCTAAGCTGGATTGCCGCGTAACGAAACTCTGGAAAAGATACCATTTTCATACACATAACAATCAAGTGAACAACACTCCTTTTTCTGGCCGTGACAGATTAGGTTTGGACGGCACCCCAACGCCAACCAGCGATAACAATGGAACATCACCATTATCTACAGTGGCAGAAGAGTAATTGCGGAACCCGTCATAGATCTGCGCATCCTTCCCCATCACCGCCAGAGGGCTGTGGTTCAGGTTCAGACGCGTAAGCAAAAATATGCGTCTCGCCAAGGCTGAGCACCGGCCTATCCGTCGACTGATATCCCTGCCCCCATCACCATCTCCCTGCCGCTGAAAATCATGCTGTTCCTGCTGATCGACGGTTGGGGGCTGATTACCCAGCCCTTGGTCCGCAGCGTCGTCTGAGCACAGGCATGGATCCGACCCAAGCCGCAACGACGAAGAACAGGCACTCTGGCACGAGTGGCTCGCGCTCCGCTCCGCTGACACCCGCGCGCGTCTGTTCTTCCACCACAGTCCTTGGGCACGGACCTTTGCGGGATACTGCTACAACCGCTACCCGCACCCGCTGGCGGAATGGGCTGACTACCTCAACCTCACGTCCCAGGGGTTGCTGCAGGCCATCGACGGTTTTGATCCCTTACGCCAGGTGCGGTTTCGCACCTACGCCGAACCGTTTCTCAAGGGTGCGGTGCTCAAGGGGCTGGCTTGCTACATCAAGGATTCGCGCCCGGTCAGCCGGGACCGGCTGGCGGGCATCAGTAGTGAAGAGCGCTTCAGCGACAGTGACGCTGATTTCGAGTTGGTGGTGAGCAGTGCGGTGGACTTGGCGTTTGGGTATTTTCTGGCGTTGGGGTCATTGCGGAAACACTGCCGGGCAATAGCCCGCTGAGTGCTTATGTGCAGGAGAGCAAGGACCACAGCCTGGGAGTGCTGATACAGCAACTGCAGGAGCGGGGACGGCAGATCATCGTTGGGCACTACTACCAGCAGATGAGCTTTGTGCAACTGGCGGAATTGTGGGGTTGACCATCAGTAACACCGCTAACTGTTGGCCTATCGAACCCCATCGCCGGCAAGCCGGCTCCCACACTATCCGTGGCGACACGCCCCCTGTGGGAGCTGGCTTGCCAGCGATGGGGCCAATACAGTCCCCACCCAAAAAACCTCACCCCGCAAAGGTGAGGTTTTTTTACTGTCGCGCGTCTCCTTGCACGTCTAGTTACAAGGCCCGCCCCATTCGCAAGGAATTCTCAATGACAGCCAACACCGAACGCGCCGCCCTGCGCTCGCAACGCCTGAACCAGGTCACCCACGCACCGCACGCCGAACTGGACGCTCTGGTCAAATCCCACGCACCGTTCGAAACCCGCGAGAACTTCGCCCGCTTCGTGGTCGCCCAGTACCTGTTCCAGAACGAACTGAAAGCGCTGTACACCGATCCGAAACTGATCGCCATTTTCCCTGACCTGGCCGATCGCTGCCGCGCCGACGCCGCGCGCCTGGACCTGGCCGACCTCGACACCGCCGTGCCCGCCGATTTCCCGGGCGCCCTGCAGAACCCGAGCCTGGGTGAAGCCCTGGCCTGGCTATTCGTCTCCGAAGGCTCCAAGCTCGGCGCCGCCTTCCTGATCAAGCGCGCCGCCGCCCTTGAGCTGTCCGACAGCTTCGGCGCCCGTCACCTCGGCGAACCTGCTGGCGGCCGTGCCGAAGGCTGGAAGAGCTTCACCCGCACCCTCGACAGCCTGGAACTGAGCCCGGAAGAAGACGCCGCCGCCGAACAAGGCGCGGTCGCCGCCTTCGAGCGTTTCACCCAGTTGCTGAAACACGCTTACGCAACTGCGCCTAAAGCCGAACTGGCCTAAGTGTGCGCCGGCCATCATCATGATGGCCGGATCACCCAACCGTGCCGTCGACGAGCCCATGACCCAGCCACTCCGCTCCAAACTGTCCCGTCTGCTCTATGGCCTGCTGGCCTACGTCAGCCTGGGCATCGGCCTGATCGCCATCGTCGTGCCCGGCCTGCCCACCACCGAATTCATCCTCCTCGCCGCCTGGGCCGCCACCCGCAGCTCGCCGCGCTTGAGTGCCTGGCTGGAAAACCACCGGCTGTTCGGGCCGATCCTGCATAACTGGCGCAACGGCAAGGTGATCCAGCGCCGCGCCAAAGTCAGCGCCACCCTCAGCATGCTGCTCTGCGCCACCGTGATGCTGGTGTTCCTCGAGCACCGCTGGCCGGTGTTTCTCGCCATCGGCGGCATGAGCCTGGGCAACCTGTGGATCTGGTCGCGCCCGGAATCGGTACCCATTGACCTGAAAAACCGCTCGTCGGCGCGCGCTCACGGCTAAAGTTTCCGGGCCGATGGCCTGATACCGCTAAGAGGGACCTGGCGAATCGAACCGTCAGGCTTAAAAAAATAATTGCCCATTTAGCGAGTACGTCCATGTTCGACACGCTCTCCATCCGCCTGAAAATCATCCTGCTGTCCGGGATAAGCCTGTTGGGCGTGGTCGCCCTGATCGTTGGTATCAACCTCTACCAGTCACGCCAGAACGATGCTCTGGTGGGCGAGGCCAGCAGCGCCATGCTCACCCGCAACGTCCAGGCCCTGCTGCTGGCCCGCGCCAGCGAAAAAGCCGAGTTGCTGCAACGCACCTTCAGCGACAGCCAGACGGTGGCCACCGCGCTCGCCGACCAGGTTCTCGACCTGCGGCGCCTGGGTCAGCGCCAGTCGATCCCGGCCGGTGACCTGCGCCAGGCGATCAACCAGGCATTGCGCACCACCTTCGAACGCAACCCCGAGCTGCTCGGCGTCTGGATGGCCTTCGAGCCCGATACCCTCGACGGTCGCGACAGCGAATTCGCCAACGACGAGGCCCGCCTGAGCGGCGCCAGCGGCCGCTTCGGCAGCTACTGGAGCCGGGCTCAGGGCAGCGCCCTGAACACGGTCATCGGCAACACCGAACTGAACAACACCGAGCTCACCCTCAGCGGCTCGCCGTTCAACGTCTGGTACACCTGCTCCCGCGACAGCGGCAAACCCTGCCTGCTGGAGCCCTATGCCGATACGGTCGGCGGCAAACGGGTGCTGATGACCAGCATCACCCTGCCGTTGCTGGAAAACGGCAAGGTCATCGGCGTGACCGGCGTCGATATCGCTCTCGACTCGCTGCAAAGCGCTGCGGTGAAAGCCCAGCAATCGCTGTTCAACGGCGCCGGGCACCTGACCATCGCCTCGTCCAGCGGTGTGCTGGCAGCCAACAGCAACGATCCCGCGCTGGTCAGCAAGAAAATCGAAGACGCCTTCGGTGAACACGGCAAGCAACTGCTGCAGGCGTTCGCCAGCGGCCAGCCGCAAGTGTTCGAACGCGACGCGAATGTGCGCGCCCTGTTCCCGGTGCAGCCGATCAGCGACAACAAGCCCTGGGGCATCGTGATCGACCTGCCGCGTAACGTGCTGCTGGCCGACGCCATCAGCCTGCAGAAAACCCTTGATGACGCCCGCACCGCCGGCACCCTGAAGGTGCTGCTGTTCGCCACCCTCGCCGGCCTCGGCGGGCTGTTGCTGATGTGGCTGACCGCTACCGGTGTGACCCGCCCGATCAATAGCGTGGCGCACATGCTCGAAGATATCGCCAGCGGCGAAGGCGACCTGACCCAGCGCCTGAACTACAGCCGTCGCGATGAGCTGGGCCGCCTGACCCAGGGCTTCAACCGCTTCCTCGACAAGCTGCAACCGACCATCGCGCAGATCAAGCAGAGCATCACCCAGGCCCGCGCCACCGCCGACCAGTCTTCGGACATCGCCCGCCGTACCAGCGAAGGCATGCATGTGCAGTTCCGCGAAATCGATCAGGTAGCCACCGCCTCCAACGAGATGAGCGCCACCGCCCACGACGTTGCCAACAGTGCCTCCAGCGCCGCTGAAGCCGCCCGTGGCGCTGACCGTTCGGCCCGCGAAGGCATGGCGATCATCGAGCGCAGCACCCGCGATATCGCTCACCTGGCCGACACCGTCAGCCTGGCGGTGGGCGAAGTGGAAACCCTGGCCAGCACCAGCGAGCAGATCGGTTCGGTACTGGAAGTGATCCGCAGCATCGCCGAGCAGACCAACCTGCTGGCCCTCAACGCCGCCATTGAAGCGGCCCGCGCCGGCGAGAGCGGTCGCGGCTTCGCGGTGGTCGCCGACGAGGTGCGCAACCTGGCCAAGCGCACGCAAGACTCAGTGGAAGAAATCCGCCATGTGATCGAGCGCCTGCAAACCCACACCCGCGACGTCGTCGCGACCATGCACGCCAGCCACGAGAAAGCCCAGGAAAACGCCGGCCAGATCACCCACGCAGTTAAGGCGCTGGACCGCATCAGCGAAGCGGTGACGGTGATCAGCGACATGAACCTGCAGATCGCCAGCGCCGCCGAAGAACAGAGCGCGGTGGCCGAGGAGGTCAACCGCAACGTCTCGGCAATCCGCAGCGTGACCGAGACCCTGACCCATCAGGCCGACCAGTCGGCGCAGGTCAGCAGCCAGCTCAACAGCCTGTCGTCGCAGCAGATGAAGCTGATGGATCAGTTCAAGGTTTGACCGACTGGCCCGGATGTACTGCACTTGTCCCTTCGACTCAAGGAGGGACAACGATGCTGAACAGGCTCGGCACCATCGCCCATGACCTCGCCCTGGCGCCTCCCACGGAGGACGCCGTGCGCTTTTGCGCTGCGGGCGCCCTGCCCTCGGCCTTCGCCGTGACCGAAATAGCCGCCGTGAGCATCGCCGCAGCAGGGATCGCTATCGCCGATCTCCTGGAACAGCAGACCGGCGAATACCCCAGCGTCCAGGTAGACCGCCGCCTGAGCGCCTTCTGGTTCGCCAGCAGCCTGCGCCCGCGCGGCTGGCAGGTGCCACCGTTGTGGGACCCGATCGCCGGCGACTATCAGACCCGCGACGGCTGGATCCGCCTGCACACCAACGCCCCGCACCATCGCGCCGTGGCGGAACGGGTGCTGGGCCCTGCCAGCGACCGCGAAGCCATGGCGCGGCAGGTGCTGGGCTGGTCGGCGGGGGAACTGGAAGACGCCATCGTCGAGTCTGGCGGCTGCGCGGCGCAGATGCGCGGTTGCCAGGACTGGTCGAACCATCCGCAAGGGCTGGCGGTAAACGCCGAGCCGCTGATCCACCGCCAGACCTTTGCCGGCGACGGCCGCCGCGTCTGGACCGGCAACCGCGAACGGCCGCTGGCCGGGGTGCGGGTGCTGGACCTGACGCGTATCCTCGCCGGCCCCACCGCCACCCGCCTGCTGGCCGGCTTCGGCGCCGATGTGCTGCGTATCGACCCGCCCGGCTGGGACGAACCCGGCGTCGCCGCCGAAGTCACCCTGGGCAAACGCTGCGCGCGGCTGGACCTGCACTCGACTGCCGACCGAGCCGTGTTCGAACGGCTGCTGAGTGAGGCCGACATCCTGATCCACGGCTATCGCGCCGATGCGCTGGAGCGCCTGGGTTACGGCGACGAACAGCGGCGCCGGTTGAACCCCGGCCTGATCGACGTCAGCCTCAACGCCTACGGCTGGACCGGGCCCTGGCGGTTGCGGCGGGGTTTCGACAGCCTGGTGCAGATGAGCACCGGCATTGCCCGCGAAGGCATGCGCTGGCAGCAGGCAAGTCGCCCGGTGCCGCTACCGGTGCAGGCGCTGGATCATGCCACCGGCTACCTGATGGCGGCTGCGGCGATCCGCGGCCTGAGCGAGCGCCTGGCCAGCGGAGCGGGCAGCCAGGCGCGGCTATCGCTGGCGCGGACGGCAAAATGGCTGGTAGTACAGGGGACGGTGTCGGCGGATTTGCCGTTGGCGGCGGAGACGGTGGATGACCTCGATGCCTGGCCAGAGCAAACCGCCTGGGGGCCGGCGCGGCGGCTCAAGCCGCCGTTGTTGGTAACCGGTGCACCGCTGAAGTGGGATCGGCCGGCTTCGGGGTTGGGGTCGGTTGAAGCCGGATGGTCCGACAGTTGCTGATCGCGAGCAAGCTCGCTCCTACACGCTCAGAGGTCCTGTGGAGGCTATGCCCCAACTACTTCCGGTGTAGGAGCGAACGTGTCGGGGCGCCTAACCGTCGCGATAAGGCCAAACCTCACAGACTCAACACCCCGCTATACAACCCAAACGCCGCCAACCCCGCCCCCGCCAGCACCGCCGCGAAGATCAGTTTTTCCCAGCCGGTGAACAGCGGCTGGCCCTGTTCTCTCTTGGCCCTGGCGAACAGGATCACCCCCGGCGCATACAGCAGCGCCGAGAGCAGCAGGTATTTCAGCCCGCCGGCATACAGCAGCCAGACCGCATACAGCAGCGCCACCAGGCCCACCGCCAGATCCTTGCGCCGCGCGCCGGCGAATCCCTCGTACGTTTCGCCCCGCAGCGCCAGCAACACGGCATAGGCCGCCGACCACAGGTACGGCACCAGGATCATCGACGAGGCGAGGTAGATCAGGCTGGTGTAGGTCCCGGCGGAGAACAGGGTGATCAACAAGAACACCTGGATCATGCAGTTGGTCAGCCACAACGCATTGGCCGGCACCTGGTTGGCGTTCTCCTTGGTGAGGAAGCGCGGCATGGTCTTGTCCCGCGCCGTGGCAAAGAGGATCTCGGCACAGAGCAAGGCCCACGACAGCAACGCTCCCAGTAGCGACACCGCCAGCCCCAGGCTGATCAGCAAGGCGCCCCAGGGCCCGACGATATGCTCCAGCACCGAAGCCAACGACGGGTTGTGCAGCGCCGCCAGTTCCGGCTGGGTCATCACCCCCAGCGACAGCACGTTGACCAGCACCAGCAAGGCCAGCACGCCGAGAAAGCCGATCACCGTGGCCTTGCCGACGTCCGAGCGCTTCTGCGCCCGGCCTGAATAGATACTCGCGCCCTCGATGCCGATGAACACGAACACCGTCACCAGCATCATGTTGCGCACCTGGTCCAGCACGCCGCCAAAGCTCGGGTTGCTCAGGCCCCAGATGTCGCGGGTGAAGATGTCCATGCGAAACGCCACGGCGGCAATGATGATGAACAGGATCAGCGGCACGACCTTGGCCACCGTGGTGACCTGGTTGATGAACGCCGCCTCCTTGATCCCGCGCAGCACCAGGAAATGCACCGACCACAGCAGCAGCGAGGCGCAGCCGATGGCCAGCGGTGTGTTGCCTTCGCCGGAGGCCGGGAAGTACAGGCCGAGGGTGCTGAACAGCAGCACGAAATAACCGACGTTGCCCAGCCAGGCGCTGATCCAGTACCCCCACGCCGACGAGAACCCCATGTAGTCGCCGAAGCCGGCCTTGGCGTAGGCATACACGCCGGAGTCGAGTTCAGGCTTGCGGTTGGCCAGGCTCTGGAACACGAAGGCCAGCGCCAGCATGCCGATGGCGGTAATGCCCCAGCCGATCAGCACCGCGCCAACATCGGCACGTGCAGCCATGTTCTGCGGCAGGGAAAAGATCCCGCCGCCGATCATCGACCCCACCACCAATGCCACAAGTGCACCCAAGCGCAACTTTTGTCCCGGTTCGGACATTTAAATCCCCTATTTTTTCGTAGTTTTCCAGCAAATAAGCCTGTACAGATTTTTTTACTAACTTGTGGTTATAAGCAAACTAATTTAATAACCCTTGCCTCTAAAGAACGCACACTTATCGGAGAGTTTTGTGCACTAATTCCGCTTCATCAAGTAAATAAGATTTTTTCTCGCTAAAAGGTTGCGAATTCATGGAAAGGGGCTAGTTTCAACTCTCGCGAGCCGACCGAGCGATCACTCTATATTCGCAGAGGCGGCGTAGCACAAGGCTTCCGGAAAGATGACGGCATCTATCGGTGGCTCTTTCAGTCATTCACCAACAATGGAATGTACCAATGAACTGACCTGAGTCAGCATCCGATTCGAACAATCGTTTTATTGTTGAGCCTCTCTCTTCTGAAATGGAGCAAACCATGTCAGACACTCCCGGAAAACTTCGACTGGGTGCGCTGGTCGCACTTGTAGTCGGCTCCATGATTGGTGGCGGGATCTTCTCATTACCGCAAAACATGGCTGCCAGTGCCGATGTCGGCGCCGTTCTGATTGGCTGGGCGATTACCGCCGTCGGCATGCTGACCCTGGCCTTCGTGTTCCAGACCCTGGCCAACCGCAAACCCAACCTGGATGGCGGGGTGTATGCCTATGCGAAGGCCGGTTTCGGCGACTACATGGGCTTCTCGTCAGCCTGGGGTTACTGGATCAGCGCCTGGCTGGGTAACGTCGGTTACTTCGTGCTGCTGTTCAGCACCCTCGGCTACTTCTTCCCGATCTTCGGCGAGGGCAACACCCCGGCGGCCATCGTCGGCGCCTCCGTGCTGCTCTGGGCCGTGCACTTCCTGGTGCTGCGCGGGATCAAGGAGGCTGCGTTCATCAACCTGGTGACCACCATCGCCAAGGTCGTGCCGCTGGCGCTGTTCATCCTCATCGCGCTGTTCGCCTTCAAGCTGGACATTTTCACCGCTGACATCTGGGGCAGCATGAACCCGGACCTGGGCAGCGTGATGAATCAGGTGCGCAACATGATGCTGGTCACCGTGTGGGTGTTCATCGGCATCGAAGGCGCGAGCATCTTCTCGGCCCGGGCGGAAAAACGCTCCGACGTGGGCAAGGCCACCGTCATCGGTTTCATCACCGTGCTGCTGTTCCTGGTGCTGGTGAACGTGCTGTCGCTGGGCATCATGACTCAGCCCGAACTGGCCAAACTGCAGAACCCGTCGATGGCCGCCGTGCTTGAGCACGTGGTCGGTCACTGGGGCGCGGTGCTGATCAGCGTCGGCTTGATCATCTCGCTGCTCGGGGCCCTGCTGTCGTGGGTGCTGCTGTGCGCGGAGATCATGTTCGCCGCCGCCAAGGACCACACCATGCCGGAGTTCCTGCGCCGCGAAAACGCCAACCACGTGCCGGCCAACGCCCTGTGGCTGACCAACGCGATGGTGCAGATCTTCCTGGTCATCACCCTGTTCTCGGCCAGTACTTACCTGTCGCTGATCTACCTCGCCACCTCGATGATCCTGGTGCCTTACCTGTGGTCGGCGGCGTATGCGGTACTGCTGGCGGTGCGTAGCGAGACTTACGAGAACGCCCTGGCCGAACGCAAGAAAGACCTGATCATCGGCGGCATCGCACTGATCTACGCGATCTGGCTGCTGTACGCCGGTGGCGTCAAATACCTGCTGCTCTCGGCCCTGCTCTATGCCCCTGGCGTGATCCTGTTCGCCAAGGCCAAGCGCGAGATCGGCCAACCGATTTTTACCAACGTGGAGAAATTGATCTTCGCCGCTGTGATCGCTGGCGCCCTGGTGGCGGCCTACGGTCTGTATGACGGCTTCCTGACTCTGTAACCCCCGTATTCGCAATTTGGAGGAAAGAAACCATGTCCACGGAAAAAGTTAAGTACGGTGTCCATTCCGAAGCCGGCAAACTACGCAAAGTGATGGTTTGCTCCCCAGGCCTGGCGCATCAGCGCCTGACGCCGAGCAACTGCGACGACCTGTTGTTCGACGACGTCATCTGGGTCAACCAGGCCAAGCGCGACCACTTCGATTTCGTCACCAAGATGCGTGAGCGCGGTGTCGAAGTGCTGGAAATGCACAACCTGCTGACTGAAACCATTCAGAACCCCGAAGCACTGAAGTGGATTCTGGACCGCAAGATCACCCCTGACACCGTCGGTGTCGGCCTGACCAACGAAGTGCGTAGCTGGCTGGAAGGCCTGGAACCACGCCGTCTTGCCGAGTTCCTGATCGGCGGCGTCGCCGGTGAAGACCTGCCGGAAAGCGAAGGCGCCAGCGTCATCAAGATGTACCGCGACTACCTGGGCCACTCCAGCTTCCTGCTGCCGCCGCTGCCCAACACCCAGTTCACTCGCGACACCACCTGCTGGATCTACGGCGGCGTGACGCTCAACCCGATGTACTGGCCAGCGCGACGTCAGGAAACCCTGCTGACCAGCGCCATCTACAAATTCCACCCCGAGTTCGTCAACGCCGACTTCGAAATCTGGTACGGCGACCCGGATAAAGACCACGGTCAGGCCACCCTGGAAGGCGGCGACGTCATGCCGATCGGCAATGGCGTGGTGTTGATCGGCATGGGCGAGCGCACCTCGCGCCAAGCCATCGGCCAGCTCGCACAGTCCCTGTTCGCCAAGGGCGCAGTAGAGAAAGTCGTGGTCGCCGGCCTGCCGAAATCCCGCGCAGCAATGCACCTGGACACCGTGTTCAGCTTCTGCGACCGCGACCTGGTCACGGTCTTCCCGGAAGTGGTCAAGGAAATCGTGCCGTTCGTCATTCGCCAGGACGCCAGCAAGCCTTACGGCCTGGACGTTCGTCGCGAGCACAAGTCGTTCATCGAAGTGGTTGCCGAGTCCCTCAACCTGAAAGAGCTGCGCGTCGTCGAAACCGGCGGCAACAGCTTTGCCGCCGAACGCGAGCAATGGGATGACGGCAACAACGTGGTGGCGCTGGAGCCCGGCGTGGTCATCGGCTACGACCGCAACACCTACACCAACACTCTGCTGCGCAAGGCCGGCATCGAAGTCATCACCATCAGCGCCGGCGAACTGGGCCGGGGCCGTGGCGGCGGCCACTGCATGACCTGCCCGATCGTCCGCGACCCTATCGATTACTAAACGTCCATCACCCTGGCCGCGCTTATCCGGCGCGGTCGGGGCCGATCACCGAATCCAAGGAGAATCACCATGGCGTTCAACATTCACAACCGCAACCTGCTCAGCCTTGAACATCACACCGAGCGCGAGTTGCGTTACCTGCTGGACCTGTCCCGCGACCTGAAACGGGCGAAATACACCGGCACCGAACAGCAGCACCTGAAGGGCAACAACATCGCCCTGATCTTCGAGAAAACCTCGACCCGTACCCGCTGCGCCTTCGAAGTGGCCGCCTATGACCAGGGCGCCAACGTCACCTACATCGACCCGAATTCCTCGCAGATCGGCCACAAGGAAAGCATGAAGGACACCGCGCGGGTGCTCGGGCGCATGTACGACGCCATCGAGTACCGCGGCTTCAAGCAGGAAGTGGTCGAAGAACTGGCCAAGTTCGCCGGCGTACCGGTGTTCAACGGCCTGACCGACGAATACCACCCGACCCAGATGATCGCCGACGTGCTGACCATGCGTGAGCATGCCGACAAGCCGATCCACGACATCAGCTACGCCTACCTGGGCGACGCCCGCAACAACATGGGCAACTCGCTGCTGCTGATCGGCGCCAAGCTCGGCATGGACGTGCGCATCGCCGCGCCGAAGGCCCTGTGGCCGCATGACGACCTCGTCGCCCGCTGCAAGAAATACGCGGAAGACAGCGGCGCCCGCATCACCCTGACCGAAGACCCGAAAGCCGCGGTCAAGGGCGTGGACTTCGTGCACACCGACGTCTGGGTGTCGATGGGCGAGCCGGTTGAAGCCTGGGGCGAACGCATCCAGCAACTGCTGCCGTACCAGGTCAACGCCGAGCTGATGAAAGCCACCGGCAACCCGCGGGCCAAGTTCATGCACTGCCTGCCGGCGTTCCACAACTCCGACACCAAGGTCGGCAAACAGATCGCCGAGCAGTACCCGCACCTGTCCAACGGCATCGAAGTCACCGACGACGTGTTCGAATCGCCGGCCTGCATCGCCTTCGAGCAAGCGGAAAACCGCATGCACACGATCAAGGCGATCCTGGTTTCGACGCTGGCTGACCTGTAAACAGCAATCGCGAGCAAGCTCGCTCCTACAGGGATCGACACACACAGCCCCCGGTAGGAGCGAGATTGCTCGCGAAAGGCTCCAGAGAAAAAGGACACACATCATGCGCATCGTTGTTGCACTAGGCGGAAACGCGCTGCTGCGTCGTGGCGAACCCATGACGGCCGACAATCAGCGCGCCAATATCCGCATCGCCACCGAACAGATCGCCAAGATCCATCCCGGCAACCAACTGGTCATCGCCCACGGCAACGGCCCGCAAGTGGGCCTGCTGTCGTTGCAGGCGGCGGCCTACACCTCGGTCACGCCCTACCCGCTGGACGTGCTCGGCGCTGAAACCGAAGGCATGATCGGCTACATGATCGAACAGGAACTGGGCAACCTGCTGGACTTCGAAGTGCCCTTCGCCACCCTGCTCACCCAGGTCGAGGTGGACGCCAAGGACCCGGCCTTCCAGAACCCCACCAAACCCATCGGCCCGGTCTACAGCAAGGAAGACGCCGAGCGCCTGGCCAAGGAAAAAGGCTGGGCCATCGCCCCCGACGGCGACAAGTACCGTCGCGTGGTCGCCAGCCCGAAACCCAAGCGCATCTTCGAGATCCGCCCGATCAAATGGCTGCTGGAAAAGAGCAGTATCGTGATCTGTGCCGGTGGCGGCGGCATTCCGACCATGTATGGTGCGGACGGCAAGCTGCAGGGCATCGAAGCGGTGATCGACAAGGACTTGTGCTCGGCGCTGCTGGCCGAGCAACTGGAAGCCGATCTGCTGGTGATCGCCACCGACGTCAACGCGGCCTACATCGACTTCAACAAGCCGACGCAGAAAGCCATCGCCCAGGCGCACCCAGATGAACTGGAACGCCTGGGCTTCGCCGCCGGGTCCATGGGCCCGAAAGTCCAGGCCGCTTGCGATTTCGCCCGTCACACAGGCAAAGTCGCGGTGATCGGCTCGCTGAGCGATATCGAAGATATCGTCAAAGGCAAAGCCGGTACCCGGGTCAGTACGGCCTCGCCAGGCATCAGCTATCGTTGAAGCTCCGGGCGGGCCTGCTGGCGGGCCCGCCTGTTTCAACTGTTCAAGGAGCCTGTCATGGCACAATTCGAACCTGGTCATCTGCACATCGAACGAAAAGCGCTGACCAAGGATGACTACAGCTACAACTACTGCGTCGATTACGAAGCGGTTCAGGACCCCAAGGAAGGCAAGAGCATCGCTTTTCGGCTGCACGGCATCATCCAGGACAAGACGGTGGACGAGACCTTCTCCGTCAACAAGAACAACTGGTACAACTTCGCCGGCATCATCGAAGACGTTGCCCATAAACACGGCATTCCGGTGAAAGGCATCGTCACCTCGGTACATAAAACCCATTACGATGCGATGTTCGAAGACATCCGCGACAAGCTCGGCGTAAGGTCCGGCGACCCGATCAACCCCGATTCCCTCGCCTGATTCTCCCTGTGGGGCTGGCTGGCCAGTTCCCACCCTGCCCGTGCCAGCCGGTTGAATAACAGGGCATAATCGCCGCTTTCCAGCCGAACCTCTCCCACCTCATGCGCATCCACGTCAGCTTCATCGACCGCGTCGGCATCACCCAGGAAGTCCTCGCCCTGCTCGGTGCCCGCCATCTCAACCTGGATGCCGTGGAGATGGTGCCGCCGAACGTCTACATCGACGCGCCGACCCTGAGCCCCGCCGTTCTCGAAGAACTCCACGATGCCCTGCTCAACGTCCATGGCGTGCAGACCGTACGCGTGGTCGACATCCTGCCGGGCCAGCGCCGTCACCTGCAGCTCGATGCGCTGCTGGCGGCCATGAGTGATCCGGTGCTGACGCTGGACAGCGCCGGCCACATCCTGCTCGCCAACCCGGCGCTGATCGCGCTGTGCGGCCAGGAACCGGCCGGACGCTCCATCGCCGAACTGTTCGACGCCCCGGGGCTGCTCGACACCCTGATCGAGCAGGGCTTCCATCTGCCCATGCGCGAAGTGACGCTCAACGGCCAGACCCTGCTGCTGGACGCCACACCGATCACCGATGCCGGCGCGCTGGTCACCCTGTACCCGCCCAACCGCATCGGCGAACGCCTGTCGGCCCTGCACCACGATCACGCCGAAGGCTTCGACGCCCTGCTCGGTGACTCGCCACCCATCCGCACCCTCAAGACCCGCGCCCTGCGTGTCGCGGCCCTCGATGCGCCATTGCTGATTCACGGTGAAACCGGCACCGGCAAGGAACTGGTGGCCCGCGCCTGTCACGCTATCAGCAGCCGTCATGCGGCGCCGTTTCTCGCCCTGAACTGCGCGGCCCTGCCGGAGAACCTCGCCGAAAGCGAGCTGTTCGGCTACGCCCCCGGCGCCTTCACCGGCGCCCAGCGCGGCGGCAAGCCGGGGCTGATGGAACTGGCCAACCAGGGCACGGTATTTCTCGACGAAATCGGCGAGATGTCGCCGTACCTACAGGCCAAGCTGCTGCGCTTTCTCAGCGACGGCAGTTTTCGCCGGGTCGGCGGCGACCGCGAGGTCCGCGTCAACGTGCGCATCCTCAGCGCCACCCACCGCAACCTGGAAAAGATGGTCGGCGAAGGCACCTTCCGCGAAGACCTGTTCTACCGCCTCAACGTGCTCAACCTCGAAGTCCCGCCGCTGCGCGAACGCGGCCAGGACATCCTGCTGCTGGCCCGCTACTTCATGCAGCAGGCCTGCACGCAGATCCAGCGCCCGCTTTGCCGGCTGGCCCCGACCACCTACCCGGCGCTGCTGGGCAACCGCTGGCCGGGTAACGTGCGGCAACTGCAGAACGTGATCTTCCGCGCCGCCGCCATCAGCGAAAACAGCCTGGTGGACATCGGCGACCTGGATATCGCCGGCACTGCAGTGGCCCGCGAACACGACGGCGAAGTCGCCAGCCTGGAGCAGGCGGTGGAAGACTTCGAACGCAACCTGCTGGAAAAGCTCTACGCCAGCTACCCCTCGACGCGCCAACTGGCCAGCCGCCTGCAAACCTCCCACACCGCCATCGCCCACCGCCTGCGCAAGTACGGAATCTCCGGCAAAGCCTGAGTTCGTATCGAAAACGCTACAGCGGAACGAATTCGCTACACAGGGTAATAACCACGCCTCCGCAAGGGTTTGATCCCGTTCAGCTTTTATCCGGCAAAAGCCCCGTAGCGATTTCGTTACATGTCACGTTGAAAACGGTCAATTAAATCCAGTCAAACTGTTGATTTTATTGGACTTTTTAATAATGGCCGCAAACTTGCTAAGGAAACTCCAGCCAGAGCCCGCACAGCGGGCCATCACCGCATCCGGCCGCGGCAGCGGCCTCCGAGGAGTTTCCATGAGCGAGTTGCGTTTTACCGAAGATCACGAATGGCTGCGTGCCGAAGCCGACGGCAGCGTCACCGTGGGCATCACCGCCTTCGCCCAGAACGCGCTGGGTGACGTGGTCTATGTGCAACTGCCGGAACTGCAGCACTACGCCAAGGGCGCCGAAGCCTCCACCGTGGAATCGGTGAAAGCCGCCAGCGGCGTGTACATGCCACTGGACGGCGAAGTGGTCGCGGTCAACGACCAGCTCGACGCCAGCCCTGAACTGGTCAACGAAGACCCGCTGGGCGAAGGCTGGTTCTTCCGCTTCATCCCGGCCGACGCCGGCGCCATCGCGCAACTGCTCGACCAGGACGCCTACGACCGCCTGCTCAACGCCAACGCCGACGCCTGAGGAAATCCGCCATGACCATCAACCTCGGCACCGCCAACGAATTCATTGCCCGCCACATCGGCCCGCGCCAGGCCGATGAGCAGCACATGCTCGCCACCCTCGGCTTCGACTCGCTGGACGCCATGAGCGCCGCGGTCATCCCCGACAGCATCAAGGGCACCAGCGTGCTGGAACTGGGCGAAGGGCAAAGCGAGGCCGACGCCCTCGCCGCACTGAAAGCCATCGCCGGCCAGAACCAACTGTTCAAAAGCTACATCGGCCAGGGCTACTACAACTGCCACACCCCGGCCCCGATCTTGCGCAACCTCCTGGAAAACCCAGCCTGGTACACCGCCTACACCCCGTACCAGCCTGAAATTTCCCAAGGCCGCCTGGAAGCGCTGCTGAACTTCCAGACCCTGATCAGCGACCTCACCGGCCTGCCGATCGCCAACGCCTCGCTGCTCGACGAAGCCACCGCCGCCGCCGAAGCCATGACCTTCTGCAAGCGCCTGAGCAAGAACAAGAGCAGCCACGCCTTCTTCGCCTCCGTGCATTGCCATCCGCAGACCCTCGACGTCCTGCGCACCCGCGCCGAGCCATTGGGTATCGAAGTGGTGGTGGGCGACGAACGCGAACTGACCGACGTCAGCCGCTTCTTCGGCGCCGTGCTGCAATACCCGGCGAGCAACGGTGAAGTCTTCGATTACCGCGAGCTGGTGGAACGCTTCCACGCCGCCAACGCCCTGGTCGCGGTCGCCGCCGACCTGCTGGCCCTGACCCTGCTGACCCCGCCGGGTGAATTCGGCGCCGACGTCGCCATCGGCAGCGCCCAGCGCTTCGGTGTTCCGCTGGGCTTCGGTGGCCCGCACGCCGCCTACTTCTCCACCCGCGATGCGTTCAAGCGCGACATGCCGGGCCGCCTGGTCGGCGTGTCCATCGACCGCTTCGGCAAGACCGCCCTGCGCCTGGCCATGCAGACCCGCGAGCAACATATCCGCCGCGAGAAAGCCACCAGCAACATCTGCACCGCCCAGGTGCTGCTGGCCAACATCGCCAGCATGTACGCCGTCTACCACGGTCCGCAGGGCCTGAAGCAGATCGCCGCGCGCACCCACCACCTGACCGCGATCCTCAAGGCCGGCCTGTCCGCCCTGGGCGTCGCCGTCGAGACCGGCAGCTTCTTCGACACCCTGACCCTGGCCACCGGCAGCGCCACCGCCGACCTGCACCAGCAGGCCAGCGCACAAGGCATCAACCTGCGCCAGATCGACAGCGCCCGCCTCGGCCTGTCGCTGGACGAAACCAGCGGTCAGGCTGACGTCGAAGCCCTGTGGGCACTGTTCGCCAACGGCCAGGCCGTTCCGGACTTCGCCGCCCTCGCCGCCAGCACCGGCGCGCAACTGCCGGCCGGCCTGCTGCGCCAGTCGGCGATCCTCGAACACCCGGTGTTCAACCGCTATCACAGCGAAACCGAGCTGATGCGCTACCTGCGCAAACTGGCCGACAAGGACCTGGCGCTGGACCGCACCATGATCCCGCTGGGCTCCTGCACCATGAAGCTCAACGCCGCCAGCGAAATGATCCCGGTGACCTGGGCCGAATTCGGCAACCTGCACCCGTTCGCCCCCGCCGCGCAAAGCCAGGGCTATCTGCAACTGACCTCGGAACTGGAAGCGATGCTCTGCGCCGCCACCGGCTACGACGCCGTGTCGCTGCAACCGAACGCCGGTTCCCAGGGTGAATACGCCGGCCTGCTGGCCATCCGCGCCTACCACCAGAGCCGTGGCGATGACCGCCGCGACATCTGCCTGATCCCGTCCTCGGCCCACGGCACCAACCCGGCCACCGCCCACATGGCCGGTATGCGCGTGGTGGTGACCGCCTGCGACGCCCGCGGCAACGTCGACATCGACGACCTGCGCGCCAAGGCCCTGGAGCACCGCGAAAACCTCGCCGCACTGATGATCACCTACCCGTCGACCCACGGCGTGTTCGAAGAAGCCATCGGCGAGATCTGCGCGATCATTCACGACAACGGCGGCCAGGTGTACATCGACGGCGCCAACATGAACGCCATGGTCGGCCTCTGTGCACCAGGCAAGTTCGGCGGCGACGTCTCGCACCTGAACCTGCACAAGACCTTCTGCATCCCGCACGGCGGTGGCGGCCCGGGCGTCGGCCCGATCGGCGTCAAGTCGCACCTGGCGCCGTTCCTGCCGGGTCACGCACACATGGAAAACAAGCAGGGCGCGGTCTGCGCGGCGCCGTTCGGCAGCGCCAGCATCCTGCCGATCACCTGGATGTACATCCGCATGATGGGCGGCGCCGGCCTCAAGCGCGCTTCGCAGATGGCGATCCTCAACGCCAACTACATCGCCCGTCGCCTGGAAGAGCACTATCCTGTGTTGTACACCGGCAGCAACGGACTGGTAGCGCACGAATGCATTCTCGACCTGCGCCCGCTGAAGGAAACCAGCGGCATCAGCGTCGATGACGTGGCCAAGCGCCTGATCGACTTCGGTTTCCACGCCCCGACCATGTCCTTCCCGGTCGCCGGCACGCTGATGATCGAACCGACCGAAAGCGAGTCCAAAGAAGAACTGGATCGCTTCTGTGAAGCGATGATCCGCATCCGCGAAGAAATCCGCGCGGTGGAAAACGGCAGCCTGGACAAGGACGACAACCCGCTGAAAAACGCCCCGCACACCGCCGCCGAACTGGCGGGTGAATGGCCACACGGCTACAGCCGCGAACAGGCGGTGTACCCGCTGCCGTCGCTGGTGGAAGGCAAGTACTGGCCGCCGGTGGGTCGTGTGGACAACGTCTTCGGCGACCGCAACCTGATTTGCGCCTGTCCGTCGATCGAGAGCTATCAGGACGCCTGAGTCCACTCGCAGGTCTTGTCGCCGCGGTTTGGCGATAAGACCCCACATCACTCCCCTGGAGGATCCTGCCATGTCACTCAGCGTCTTCGACCTGTTCAAGATCGGCATCGGCCCCTCCAGTTCCCACACCGTCGGACCGATGCGCGCTGCCGCGCGCTTCGCCGAAGGATTGCGGCGTGACGGCCTGCTGGCCGACACCCACAGCGTCAAGGTCGAGCTCTACGGCTCGCTCGGCGCCACCGGCAAAGGCCACGGCAGCGACAAAGCCGTGCTCCTCGGCCTGGAAGGCGAACACCCCGACACGGTCGATACCGAGAGCATCCCCGCCCGCCTGCAGGCCATCCGCAGCAGCGGCCAACTCAGCCTGCTCGGCGAGCACCGCATCGAATTCCACGAAAAACAGCACCTGGCGATGATCCGCAAACCGCTGGATTTCCACCCCAACGGCATGATCTTCCGCGCCTTCGATGGCGCCGGGCTACAGATCCGCAGCCGCGAGTACTACTCGGTGGGCGGTGGCTTCGTGGTCGATGAGGATGCCGCCGGCGCCGACCGTATCGTCGAGGACCAGACCCCGCTGCCCTACCCGTTCAAGACCGCCCGGGAATTGCTCGCCCATTGCACCGCGCAGCAGCTCTCGATCAGCCAGGTGATGCTGGCCAACGAGGCCGCCTGGCGCCCGGAAAGCGAAACCCGCGAAGGGCTGTTGAAGATCTGGCAGGTGATGCAGGACTGCGTCACCGCGGGCTGTCGCAACGAGGGCATCCTGCCCGGAGGCTTGAAGGTCAAGCGCCGTGCCGCCGCGCTGTACCGGCAGCTCTGCGCCAACCCCGAAGCCAGCCTGCGCGATGCCCTGTCGGTACTGGACTGGGTCAACCTCTACGCCCTCGCGGTGAACGAGGAAAACGCTTTCGGCGGGCGAGTCGTCACCGCGCCGACCAATGGCGCCGCGGGCATCGTCCCGGCGGTGCTGCATTACTACATGCGCTTCATCCCGGGCGCCAGCGACGACGGCGTGGTGCGCTTCCTGCTCACTGCCGCCGCCATCGGCATCCTCTACAAAGAAAACGCCTCGATCTCCGGCGCCGAAGTCGGCTGCCAGGGCGAAGTGGGCGTGGCCTGTTCGATGGCCGCCGGCGCCTTGTGCGAGGTCATGGGCGGCAGCGTGCAGCAGGTCGAGAACGCCGCCGAAATCGGCATGGAACACAACCTGGGCCTGACCTGCGACCCCATCGGCGGTCTGGTCCAGGTGCCCTGCATCGAGCGCAATGCCATGGGCTCGGTGAAGGCGATCAATGCGGTGCGCATGGCCTTGCGCGGTGACGGGCAGCACTTCGTGTCACTCGACAAGGTTATCCGCACCATGCGCCAGACCGGCGCCGACATGAAAAGCAAATACAAGGAGACCGCTCGCGGCGGTCTGGCCGTCAACATCATCGAATGCTGACATCCCTTTGAAACCCAGGAGTCCTACATGTCCACCGAAACACTGCTGAAAACCCCGCTGCACGCCCTGCACCTGGAACTGGGCGCGCGCATGGTGCCGTTCGCCGGCTATGACATGCCGGTTCAGTACCCGTTGGGCGTCATGAAGGAACACCTGCACACCCGCGAGCAGGCCGGCCTGTTCGACGTCTCGCACATGGGCCAGATCCGCCTGCTCGGCGCCAATGCCGCCAAGGCCCTGGAAAGCCTGGTGCCGGTAGACATCATCGACCTGCCGGTGGGCATGCAGCGCTACGCCATGTTCACCAACGAACAAGGCGGCATCCTCGACGACCTGATGGTCGCCAACCTCGGCAACGACGAGCTGTTCCTGGTGGTCAACGCCGCCTGCAAGGACCAGGACCTGGCCCACCTGCGCAAGCACATCGGCGCGCAGTGCGAGATCCTACCGCTGTTCGAAGAGCGCGCGCTGCTGGCCCTGCAAGGTCCGGCCGCGGTCAAGGTGCTGGAGCGCCTGGCGCCGCAGGTGGCAAGCATGACCTTCATGCAGTTCGCCCGCGTGCAGTTGCTGGGCGAAGACTGCTTCGTCAGCCGCTCCGGCTACACCGGTGAAGACGGCTTCGAGATTTCCGTACCGGCGGACAAGGCCGAAGCCCTGGCCCGCCGCCTGCTGAGCGAGCCGGAAGTGGCGGCTATCGGTTTGGGCGCGCGGGACTCGCTGCGCCTCGAAGCCGGCCTGTGCCTGTACGGCCACGACATGAACAGCGAAACCACGCCGGTCGAAGCCAGTCTGCTCTGGGCCGTGTCCAAGGTCCGCCGCGCCGAGGGTGCGCGGGCTGGTGGTTTCCCGGGTGCCGAATCGATCTTCGCCCAGCAGCAGTCGGGCGTCGCACGCAAGCGGGTTGGCCTGCTGCCACAGGAACGCACGCCAGTACGCGAAGACGCCGAAATCGTCGACGAAGCAGGCAACATCATCGGTCGTGTGTGCAGCGGCGGCTTCGGTCCGACCCTCGGCGCACCCGTCGCGATGGGCTATGTGGATAACGCGCATACGGCACTCGATACGCCCGTCTGGGCAATCGTGCGCGGCAAGCGTGTAGCGATGAAAGTCAGCAAGATGCCGTTCGTTGCACAGCGTTATTACCGCGGCTGATTGGCGAGGACAAAAAGTGTCATCGTGCGTTCGGGATATTCGATTTCGAACGCACTACCAAACTTTCGAACATGACGCTGGCAGTGCCCCGAAAAGAGGCCGTAAAAAACTGCCGAAAGTTGCCCAGAAGCCCTGAAAGCGGGGGGCTGCGGGGCTTGTTTTTTTCGAGAGAGTTAGCGTAGAGTCACTGCACTGTGTTTGCGTGGGTCGCCTAGTTCGTGACCTGGACAGTAGCCTGAGATTCGCTACAACCCGTTCGACGTCTCTTACTTTCCTGCAACCCAGCCCAGTACTCTTTCATTCTGAAAGAAGCTGTTATTAATTCTAAGTTTCAAAGGAAATAAGACAATGTCCCAACGTCAGAGCGGTACCGTCAAGTGGTTTAACGACGAGAAAGGTTTTGGTTTCATCACTCCTGAAAGCGGTCCGGATCTGTTCGTACACTTCCGCGCTATTCAAGGTAACGGCTTCAAGAGCCTGAAAGAAGGCCAGAAAGTCACCTTCATCGCCGTGCAGGGCCAAAAAGGTCTGCAGGCTGACGAAGTTATCGCGGAAGCCTGATTCCCGATAAAAGCCCCTGCTGGCAACAGCAGGGGCTTTTTTGTGCCCGCAATTCCGTAGAATGGGCGTTTTTGCGCAAGGAGCCTTACCGCATGCCCAAGCAAATGCTTCAGCCTCAGGGCGAGTTTCCCGTAGCCGGACTGGGCCGTCGGCTGGCTGCAATGTTCTATGACTTCCTGCTGTGCACCGCCTTGTTGATGGTCACCACCCTCGTCTACAAGATGATCCAGATGTCCATCATCGGCGAAACCCAAATGCGCACGATGACCGAAGCCGGCGCCCTGGACGGCGATCCGCTGCTGTCCACCGTGTTGCTGTTCGTGCTGTTCGGCTTCTTCGCCAAGTTCTGGACCCACGGCGGCCAGACCCTGGGCATGCAGGTCTGGGGCATACGGGTACAGAATGCCGACGGCTCGGCCATCGGGCTCTGGCAGGCGCTGCTGCGCTTCGTAGTGTCGATCGCGTCCTGGCTGTGCCTGGGCCTGGGTTTCTTCTGGGTGCTGATCGACAAGCGCAAGCGAAGCTGGCACGACATCTACTCGGAAACCCAGCTGGTACGGGTCCCGAAGCGCAAGAAGTGAGGCACAAAAAAGCCGACCCCACGGAGCAATGCCAGTCAGTTAACCCTATTCGCGAGCAAGCTCGCGATGGGCCTCAACTGATTTAACTGCCTGGCATTGCCCTACGGGGTCGGCTTTTTCTTGTCCGGGGGAAAGCTCGTCAGCCAGCCCGGCGCAACAGCCACACGCCAGCCAGCGCGCAAATCCCTGCCGGCAACAGCACCGCCAGCAGCGGCGGGAAGCCGAACACCTGGCTCGACGGCCCCAGCAGGTCCTGGGCAATGCGGAACACGAAGCCCACCAGCACGCCGGTGAACACTCGCTGGCCCAAAGTCACCGAGCGCAGCGGGCCGAAGATGAAGGAAATCGCCATCAACACCAGCGCCGCAGTCACCAGCGGTTGCAGCACCTTGGTCCAGAACGCCAGCCAGTAGCGGTCGTTGTTCAGGCCCTGGTCGGACAGGTAGTGGATGTAGTCCCACAGCCCGGTGATCGACAGCGATTCCGGCGCCAGCACCACGGTGCTCAGCAATTGTGGGGTCAGGGCAACATCCCAGCGTTCTTCAGCGCTCTTCACCACTTCGGTGTGGTCGCCGCGGAACAGGGTGCTGGTCACGTCGGTGAGCTGCCAATGGTCTTCCTGGTATTGCGCCTTGCGGGCAAAGCTGGAGGACAGCAGGTGGCGCTCATTGTCGAAGTGATAGCGGGTCACACCCAGCAGCAGGCCGTTGGGCTGCACAGTGTTGATGTGCACGAACTCCTCGCCCTGGCGGTGCCACAACCCGCGCTTGGAACTCTGCGCATCACCGCCGCCCTGTGCCAGCGAGCGCTCGGCCTGGGCCTTGTTCTCGGTGACAGGCGCCAGGTACTCGCCGATCAGCACGCCCGCCAGCATCAGTACCAGCATCGGCTTCATTACTGCCCAGACGATACGGCCAATGGAGACGCCCGCCGCACGCATGATGGTCAGTTCACTGTTGCTGGCCAGGCTGCCGAGGCCGATCAGGCAACCGATCAGGCCCGCCATCGGCAGCATGTCGTAGAGGCGGCGCGGCGCGGTCAGGACCACGAAACTGCTGGCATCCAGGAGGGTATAGGTATCGCTGATGTCGCCCATCTCGTCGATGAAGGCGAACAGCGACGCCAGGCCGAGAATGATCCCCAGCACGGCGAGGATCGCCATGAACACGCTTTTGCCGATGTAGCCGTCGAGCTTACGCACGGGCCACCTCCACACGACGCGAGCGCATCTTCAGGCGCAGCGGTTCCCAGTACATCAGCCCCAGGCCGATCAGCAGGAACAGCCCGTGCACCGGCCACAGGCCCAGGGCGATCGGCATCTTGCCTTTCTCCAGGGCGCCACGGGCGGCAATCAGAATCGTCAGGTAAGCCATATACAGAAGAATCGCCGGCAGCAGCTTGAGGAAACGGCCCTGCCGCGGGTTGGCCCGCGAAAGGGGTACCGCCATCAGGGTCACGATAAACACCAGCAGCGGCAGCGACAGGCGCCACTGCAACTCTGCCCGCTCGCGCAGGGCATCGCTCTTGAACAGTTCTGACGTCGGGATCGCCTCGCGCTCGGTGATGTCCGAGCTGACTTCCGGCTTGGGCAGCAGCACGCCATAAGTGTCGTACTTGATCGCGCGGTAGTCGGCCTGGCCCGGGTTACCGTCGTAACGGTAGCCATTTTCCAGAATCAGGTAGCGATTGCCGTCGGCCTGCACTTCCTGACGACCCTTCTCGGCCACCAGCACGCTGATGCCGCGGTCCTTGGTCTTGTCCTGAGAGAAGCGCTTCTCGGAAATGAACACACCGCCCAGTCGCACGCGGTCGTCGGAGAGTTGCTCGGTGTAGGTCACCCGCGTCCCGTCGCGCAGCGTCTGGAAACGCCCCGGCACCAGGGTGTCGAACTCGGTCAGGGCATCTTGCTGGTTGATGATCTGCGCCACCTGGGTAACGCCCTGCGGAGCAAGGCTCAGGCTCAGCCAGGCCACCAGCAGCGCAATCAGCGCGGCCGGTGCCATGGTCATGGCCAGCAGACGCTGCTGGCTCATGCCGGTGGCGGAAAGCACGGTCATCTCGCTTTCCAGGTACAGGCGCCCGTAGGCCAGCAGGATGCCAAGGAACAGCCCCAGCGGCAGGATCAACTGCAGGAAACCGGGAAGCCGGTAGCCCATGATCATGAACAGCACGCCCGGGTCGAGCATGCCCTGCGCGGCCTGGGCCAGGTATTTGATGAAGCGCCCGCTCATGATGATGACCAACAGCACAGCGCTGACGGCACTCAAGGTCACCAGGACCTCGCGGGACAGATAACGGAAGACGATCAAACCAGCCACTCCTGGGTTGTCAGGCTCGGACAGCCGAACAAGGAAAACGTTGCAACCAAGATAGTTGCCGGTCCGCAAGACGGACCCGGACAGTGAAGTCGGCGCATTATCCTGTGATTGACCGTGCCTGTCACTTCGCGCCGCGCGATGCTTGAAAACGGGGTTGTCACAGGCGCCGCGCCGGGCTCAAACTGGCGGCTTTATGTCTGGCCCGCCGCCGCGCCGCCAGGCTGCTTCGAGCGCTCGCAGAGAATTGCGCGCACTGACCGTTCATTCCGGGGACCCTGACATGGAATTGGTTGTAAAAAGCGTAGCCGCAACATCCTTGAAAACCGCCACCCTGGTACTGGGTGTAGGCGAAGGCCGCAAGCTGGGCGCCCACGCAAAGTCCGTCGATGAAGCCAGCAATGGCGCCCTGAGCACTCTGCTCAAGCGCGGCGACCTGGCCGGCAAGGTCGGCCAGACCCTGCTGCTGCAAAGCCTGCCCGGCGTGAAGGCCGAGCGCGTTCTGCTGGTCGGCACCGGCAAGGACGACGCGCTGAGCGATCGTAGCTGGCGCAAGCTGGTCAACAGCGTGCTGAACGTTCTCAAGGGCCTGGGCGGCAGCGATGCGGTACTGGCCCTGGACGAAGTCGCCGTCAACGGCCGCGACGCCCACTACGGCAAGGCCCGCCTGCTGGCCGAAACCCTGCTCGACGGCGAATACGTCTTCGACCGCTTCAAGAGCCAGAAAGCCGAACCCCGCGCCCTGAAGAAAATCACCCTGCTCATCGACAAGGCCGGCCTGGCCGACACCGAGCGCGCGGTCAAGCACGCCACCGCCATCGCCAGCGGCATGCGCCTGACCCGCGACCTGGGCAACCTGCCGCCGAACCTGTGCCACCCAAGCTACCTCGCTGAAGAAGCGAAGAACCTCGGCAAGGCCTTCAAGAGCCTCAAGGTCGAAGTCCTCGACGAGAAGAAGATCAAGGACCTCGGCATGGGCGCGTTCTACGCCGTCGGCCAGGGCAGCGACCAGCCGCCACGCCTGATCGTCCTCAACTACCAGGGCGCGAAGAAAAGCGAGAAGCCGTTCGTGCTGGTGGGCAAGGGCATCACCTTCGACACCGGCGGCATCAGCCTCAAGCCCGGTGCCGGCATGGACGAAATGAAGTACGACATGTGCGGTGCCGCCAGCGTCTTCGGCACCCTGCGTGCCGTCCTCGAGCTGCAACTGCCGATCAACCTGGTGTGCCTGCTGGCTTGCGCCGAGAACATGCCGAGCGGCGGCGCCACCCGTCCTGGCGACATCGTCACCACGATGAGCGGGCAGACCGTGGAAATCCTCAACACCGACGCCGAAGGCCGTCTGGTGCTGTGCGACACCCTGACCTACGCCGAGCGCTTCAAACCGCAGGCGGTGATCGACATCGCCACCCTGACCGGCGCCTGCATCGTCGCCCTGGGCAGCCACACTTCCGGCCTCATGGGCAACAACGACGAGCTGGTGGAGCAACTGCTCAGCGCCGGCAAGCGTGCCGATGACCGCGCCTGGCAACTGCCGCTGTTCGACGAGTACCAGGAGCAACTGGACAGCCCGTTCGCCGACATCGCCAACATTGGCGGCCCGAAGGCCGGCACCATCACCGCAGGCTGCTTCCTGTCGCGCTTCGCCAAGGCCTACAACTGGGCGCACCTGGACATCGCCGGCACCGCCTGGATCAGCGGCGGCAAGGACAAGGGCGCCACTGGCCGTCCGGTCCCGCTGCTGACCCAGTACCTGCTCGACCGCGCCAACGCCTGATGCGCAGCCAACCGGTCGCGCCCACGGGCGTGACCGGTTGGCAACACAGCCATGAGCCAAGTCGATTTCTACATCCTGCCCAGTCCCTCGCCTGCCGTGCGCCTGGATTTCGCCTGCAAACTCTGCGAAAAGGCCTGGCGCCTGGGGCACCGGGTCTATCTGAATTGCAGCGACGCCGCCCAGCGCGACGAACTCGACGCCCGCCTGTGGGCGTTCAAGGGTGAGGCGTTCGTGCCCCACAGCCTCGCCGAGGAAGATGCTGCGGCCGCGGTGGCGCTGGGAATCGGTGACGACCCCGGCGAGCACCAGGACCTACTGGTCAACCTTGACCTGAAAGTCCCGCCGTTCGCCTCGCGCTTTGCCCGGATCGCCGAGATCGTGGTCGAGGACCCGGCCATCCGCCAGGCGACCCGAGAGAGTTTCCGTTTCTACCGCGAACAGGGCTATGCTCTGCAAGACCACCGCTTACCGCGATTCTGACGACGATGGACAAACGCCCTCCCTTGCCCCAATCCGCCCACCTGCTGGATGACCTGGAATCGATCAGGCAACTGTTGGGTGATGACACCCTGCAACCGCCGCTGCTGACCGAAACCGTGGAAGAACAGATCCCGCTGTTGCTCGAACCGGCCGAAGAACTCGCGCCGCCAGCACCTGCTGCACCGGTGAACGAGCCCGATCCACAGGCCCGCCGCCAGGACACCCTGCTGCACCTGGATGCCGAGCTACGCGCTGCCGCCCAGTTGATCATGCAGGACGTGATTGACGACTTCGCCCCGCACATTGAAAACGAGATCAAGCGCCGCCTCGACGCCCGCCTCGAACGCCTGCTGAACCAGCAACCCTCCTGATCCCTGCGCAGTTGCGGACAGATACGACACCCGTCCGCAACCGCGCACGTCCTGCTTGTAGCTTGTCGCTTGAAGCCTGCAGCTTGGTTATACTTCCCGGCTTTCCCGAATAAATGCCATAGGGTCCCCCCGCGCATGGATAAGACCTACCAGCCGCACGCCATCGAAACTTCCTGGTACAACACCTGGGAGTCCGAGAACTACTTCGCCCCGCAAGGCGCGGGCGAGTCGTACACCATCATGATCCCGCCGCCGAACGTCACCGGCAGCCTGCACATGGGTCATGGCTTCAACAACGCGATCATGGACGCCCTGATCCGTTTCCGTCGCATGCAGGGCCGCAACACCCTCTGGCAGCCCGGGACCGACCACGCCGGCATCGCCACGCAGATGCTGGTCGAGCGCCAGCTCGAAGCCAAGGGCCAGAATCGCCACGACCTGGGCCGGGAAAAATTCCTCGACAAGGTCTGGGAATGGAAGGAGCAGTCCGGCGGCAACATCAGCCGGCAGATCCGCCGCCTGGGTTCTTCGGTGGACTGGAGCCGCGAGCGCTTCACCATGGATGACGGCCTGTCCGACGCGGTCAAGGAAGCCTTCGTGCGCCTGCATGAAGACGGCCTGATCTACCGCGGCAAGCGCCTCGTCAACTGGGACACCAAGCTGCACACCGCGATCTCCGACCTCGAAGTGGAAAACCACGACGAGAAAGGCCATCTGTGGAACCTGCGCTATCCGCTGGCCGACGGCGCCAAGACTGCCGAAGGCAACGACTACCTGATCGTCGCCACCACGCGTCCGGAAACCATGCTCGGCGACGCCGCCGTGGCGGTGAACCCGAACGACGAGCGCTACCAGGCACTGATCGGCAAGTTCGTCGAACTGCCACTGATCGGCCGCCGCATCCCGATCATCGCCGACGACTACTGCGACCCCGAGTTCGGTACCGGCTGCGTGAAGATCACCCCGGCCCACGACTTCAACGACTATGAAGTCGGCAAGCGCCACAACCTGCCGCTGCTGAACATCTTCGACAAGAACGCCGTGGTCCTGGCGGCCGCCCAGGTGTTCAACCTCGACGGCAGCGTCAACGAAACCGTCGACGCCACCCTGCCTGCCCAGTACGCCGGTCTCGACCGCTTCGTCGCGCGCAAGCAGATCGTCGCCGACTTTGACGCCCTGGGCCTGCTGGTCAGCGTCGATGACCACGCGCTGAAAGTGCCGAAGGGCGACCGCTCCGGCACCATCATCGAGCCGTGGCTGACCGACCAGTGGTACGTTTCCACCAAGCCGCTGGCCGAACCGGCCATCGCCGCCGTGGAAGACGGACGCATCCAGTTCGTGCCCAAGCAGTACGAAAACATGTACTTCTCGTGGATGCGTGACATCCAGGATTGGTGCATCAGCCGTCAACTGTGGTGGGGCCACCGCATCCCGGCCTGGTACGACGAGTCCGGCAAGGTCTACGTCGGCCGCAGCGAAGAAGAAGTGCGGGCGAAGAACAACCTCGGCGCCGACGTGGTCCTGAACCAGGACAACGACGTCCTCGACACCTGGTTCAGTTCCGGCCTGTGGACCTTCTCCACCCTGGGCTGGCCGCAGCAGACCGAATTCCTCAAGACCTTCCACTCCACCGACGTGCTGGTCACCGGCTTCGACATCATTTTCTTCTGGGTCGCCCGGATGATCATGCTGACCATGCACCTGGTGAAGAACGAGGACGGCACGCCGCAGGTTCCGTTCAAGACGGTCTACGTCCATGGCCTGGTCCGCGATGGCCAGGGCCAGAAGATGTCCAAGTCCAAGGGCAACGTCCTTGACCCGCTGGACATTGTCGACGGCATCACCCTCGACGCACTGCTGGAGAAACGCACCAGCGGCCTGATGCAACCCAAGCTGGCCGAGAAAATCGCCAAGCAGACCAAGGCCGAGTTCCCGGAAGGCATCGCCAGCTACGGCACCGACGCCCTGCGCTTCACCTTCTGCTCGCTGGCGTCCACCGGTCGCGACATCAAGTTCGACATGGGCCGCGTCGAGGGCTACCGCAACTTCTGCAACAAGATCTGGAACGCCGCCCGCTACGTGCTGGACAAGGGCGAGGACTGCGGCCAGAACGGCGAAGCCTACGAACTGTCGCTGGCAGACCGCTGGATCATCTCGCAACTGCAGCGCACCGAAGCTGAAGTGACCCGCCAACTGGAGCAGTTCCGCTTCGACCTGGCGGCCCAGGCGCTCTACGAGTTCATCTGGAACCAGTATTGCGACTGGTATCTGGAACTGTCCAAGCCGGTCCTGTGGGACGAAAACGCCCCGGTCGAACGTGCCCGCGGCACCCGTCGCACCCTGGTGCGGGTCCTGGAAGTGGCGCTGCGCCTGGCCCATCCGTTCATGCCGTTCATCACCGAAGAAATCTGGCAGCGCCTGGCGCCGCTGGCCGGCATCGACGGCAAGACCATCATGCTGCAGCCATGGCCTGAAGCGAACGAAAGCCGCATCGACGCCGCCGCCGAAAGCGACATCGAGTGGGTCAAGGAGTTGATGCTGGGTGTGCGTAACATCCGTGGCGAAATGAACATCGGCCCGGGCAAGCCACTGCAACTGTTCCTGAAAAACGCCAGCGCTGAAGACCAGCGTCGCCTGAGCGAAAACGAAGCGCTGCTGAGGAAGCTGGCGAAGATCGAATCGTTCACCGTGCTCGGCGAGCAGGACGAAGCACCGCTCAGCGCTACCGCGCTGGTGGGCGACCTGCAAGTGCTGGTGCCGATGGCTGGCCTGATCGACAAGGACGCCGAACTGGCGCGCCTGAGCAAGGAAATCCAGCGTCTGCAAGGCGAAGTCCAGCGCGTCGGCGGCAAGCTGTCCAACGCCGCCTTCGTTGACAAGGCTCCGCCTGCCGTCATCGACAAGGAGCGCGCCAAGCTGGCCGAAGCCGAACAGGCCCTGGCCAACTTCACCGAGCAGCACGCGCGGATTGCCGCCCTGTAACGACAGAGGAAACCTGTAGGAGCGGGCTTGCCCGCGATGCGTAGTCTCATGCACCTCATGTGTGCCTGATTAAACGACATCGCGGCCAAGCCCGCTTTTCTGCATTCAGCGACCATGAACAAACCCGACAAACCCACCCTGCACCCGCGCAACCGCCACCAGGGCCGCTACGACTTCCCCGCCCTGATCAAGGCGCACCCTGACCTCGCCCGCTTCACCATCACCAACCCTTACGGCAAGCCGAGCATCGACTTCGCCGATCCCGAGGCGGTGCGGGTGTTCAACCGGGCGCTGCTCAAGGCGCAATATGGCATCCAGTTCTGGGATATTCCTGCTGACTACCTGTGTCCGCCGATTCCGGGTCGTGCCGACTACCTGCACGCCCTGGCCGACCTGCTGGCCGAGGACAACGGCGGCGAGATTCCCCGTGGCACGCAGGTTCAGGCTCTGGATATCGGTGTCGGCGCCAACTGCATCTACCCGCTGCTGGGCAATGCGGATTACCGCTGGCGCTTCGTTGGCTCGGACATCGACCCGGTGGCGCTGGCCGCAGCCGGTGCCATCGTCCAGGCCAATGGCCTCGGCAAGTTCATCAGCCTGCGCCTGCAGGGCAATCGCAAGCACATCCTCACCGGCCTGCTGGCGGCGGATGAGCGCTTCGACCTGAGCCTGAGCAACCCGCCCTTCCACGCCTCCCGCGAAGAAGCCACCCGTGGCAGCCAACGCAAGTGGCGCGCCTTGGGCAAGGCTGATCCCAAGCGCAAGCTGCCGGTGTTGAACTTCGGCGGCCAGAACAATGAGCTGTGGTGCGAAGGCGGCGAGATCCGTTTCGTGACGCAACTGGTCAACGAGAGCAAGGCGCTCGGCCAACAGGTGCTGTGGTTCAGCAGCCTGGTGTCGAAAGCCTCGAATCTGCCCGGTATCGAGGCGGCGCTGAAAAAGGCCGGCGTGCAGGAGCAGAGAGTGCTGGAAATGGGCCAGGGGCAGAAACAGAGCCGTCTGGTGGCCTGGACCTTCCAGCACGCGCCAGCGCGCCAGCACTGGCGTCAGCAACGCTGGAACAGCAAGTAACGGCCTTTCTGCAGGCGTAAAAAAACCGCGTCAGGTTCGCACCCGGCGCGGTTTTTTTGTGCTGTTTACAATTACTTGTTTACAGCGTCGGTCAGCACTTTGGCTGGCACGAACTTGACGACTTTCTTGGCAGCGATTTCGATGGCAGCGCCAGTCGAAGGGTTGCGGCCGGTACGGGCAGGACGCTCGGAGATTTTCAGCTTGCCAATGCCTGGCAGAGTGATTTCGCTACCGTTTTCCAGTTGATCAGCAACGATCTGGCCCAGTTGCTCCAGTGCGTTACGCGCGGTGGTTTTCGGCGCGTCGATTGCTTCAGCGATATCGGCGATCAGTTGGTCTTTGGTCAATGCCATGGTGGTGTTCCTTCCCTAATCAAATTCAGTGGGTTTGCAGAGTGCTGCGTCAGCCATCGGGTCCGGCCCCGCGAATGGTCGGCGGGTCGGGTACTTCCATTTGCCAATCGCGTATGTAGATACACAAAAATGCGTTTGGTTCGACGGGACGCCAGCGAACTGCCAGCAATGCGCCGCACAGGGGGCGCAAGACCGGGCAAAACTACCACAGGAATAGATAAATATCCGCCTCGCACGGGCCAAATGTTCAGGTTTTTCGGGGGTTTACACAAAATATCGCAAAAAACAGAACAAAAACCGAACCCACCACCCCGTCACCCACTCGGCGACCCCGTCATCCGCCCCGGCTGAGTTACACTTGGCAACTTTGCCGAGCCCTGCGCCGGCCCTTCACCGAGCCGAGAATTCCATGCCGATCCGTCATTGCATCGTCCACTTGATCGACAAGAAGCCCGATGGCAGCCCCGCTGTGTTGCACGCCCGCGATTCCGAACTGGCCGAATCGACCGCCATCGAAAACCTGCTGGCCGACCTCAACGACAGCTACAACGCCAAACAGGGCAAGGCCTGGGGATTGTTCCACGCCGAATCCGGGGCCCATCCGTTCAGCGGCTGGCTGAAGGAATACCTCGACAGCGACAAGACCTTCACCGACTTCAGCCGCATCGCGGTGGAGCATCTGCAAAAGCTGATGGAAGAGTCCAACCTGTCGGTGGGCGGGCATGTGCTGTTCGCGCACTACCAGCAAGGCATGACCGACTATCTGGCAATCGCCCTGCTGCACCACAGCGAAGGCGTGGCGGTAAACGCCGAGTTGGATGTCACCCCGTCCCGCCACCTGGACCTGAGCCAATTGCACCTGGCGGCGCGCATCAACATCTCCGAGTGGCGCAACAACCAGAACTCGAAGCAGTACATCTCCTTCATCAAGGGCAAGAACGGCAAGAAGGTCTCGGACTACTTCCGCGACTTCATCGGCTGCCAAGAGGGCGTAGACGGCCCCGGTGAAACCCGCACCCTGCTCAAGGCCTTCAGCGACTTCGTCGAAAGCGAGGACCTGCCCGAGGAAGCCGCCCGGGAGAAAACCCAGACCCTGGTGGACTACGCCACCAGCCAGACCAAGGCCGGCGAGCCGGTGACCCTCACGGAACTCTCAGGGCTGATCGACGAAGAGCGCCCGCGCGCGTTCTACGACCATATCCGCAACAAGGACTACGGCCTGTCGCCGGAGATCCCCGCCGACAAACGCACCCTGAACCAGTTCCGCCGCTTCACCGGCCGCGCCGAAGGCCTGTCGATCAGTTTCGAAGCGCACTTGCTGGGCTCGAAGATCGAATATGACGAAGAAGCCGGCACCTTGATCATCAAGGGCCTGCCGACCCAACTGACCGATCAGTTGAAACGGCGCAAGGACTGAGCCCAAGGGCGGCTTCCGGCCAACGCAGAGCTTGGTGACGATGCCGTCGCCAAGCTGAACACCCGCTACAACGATGTCCGCCCAAGTTGCGGATCGGATCCTGCCTACACCTGTAGCGGCGTGGTTTTGCGGGCGCTCGATCCTGACTGGCAATACAGGCCCTGGAGCGTCAGCCCGGGGGCCATGAAGAGTGGCGGGTCTGGACAGCACTGCTGACAACCCGAAAGACCAGGTGGATTACAGCGTACTTTGCTCATTCCCGATCGACGCCGGCGCCAGCAACCGCACGCAGAATGGTTGCGCAGATTCAAGCGATACGCCCGACCTCATTTAGCCCTGCGCTGCGAAGGAAGCCACAAGCGCTTCCTTCGCGCTCTTCCGCAATGCCTTGATCAGGCGCTCATGGCGCAGCGCCTGCGATTTATCCGGCCAGGCCTCGACATAAACAAGCGCCACCGCCGGGCTGGTGCTGAAGTAACGGGCACCGCGTCCCTGTTGGTGCGCCGCGAAACGGCGCTCGGGATTGTCGCTGATGCCGCAGTACAACGAGCCATTGGCAGCGCGCACCAGGTAGACGTACCAGGGCTTGTCAGGTGTCGTGGTGGCATGTTCGGTCACAGGTTGTCGGATCTGCTGTGGAAAAGCCGCCAGCTTAATACCCGCAGCCGCAGTCTGAAATGGCCCGAGGAAATATCCGCCCCAGGCACGGCAACACCTAACCGCGCTGGAATGCCTTCAAACCCTTGAGCGCTTGCTGGCGAACCTTGTTGTGCAGGAACGGCGTCCAGCCCAATAGCACGCCCGGTGCGCCCAAGGCCTGGCGGGACCAGCGCCAGAAATCGAAGGCATCGTCGTGCTGGCAGATCTTGCCGTCGCGGATCACGAAACTGGCGTGGATATCGTTGACTACAATGCGTCCGGTCTGGCTGAACAGGTACGTGGCAACCCAATGGGCCGAGCCGCCTCGCTCATCGGCGCACACATTGTCGAAGCTCAGGGAAAAGTCCTTGGCCCGGCTGGTGAGCATCCGCCACATGTCACCGGCATCCCGGCCACGCAACGTGCCGAAGGCCGGGTCGCTGAAGACAATATCGTCGCTGTAGCAGGCAACCATGGCCTCGGCATCCAGGCGCTGGAAAGCCTGGTAGAAACGGGTAATCAGCTCACTGTTGGCATCGCTCATGACGGGCATCTCCCCCAAAAGATCAGCGTTGCACGATAGACCGGTTGCTGGCTTCAGGCCAGCAGCATTGACCGGATGAATGCCTGCCCCTGGCGACACTCGCCACAACCACTCGTCAGAACTGATATTTCTGTCAGTAGTCGCCGAAACGTCCCCCTTTCTATCCTCACCCGGCCTTTCCGCGAAAACACGGGATCGCCTGTCGAAGGCCTGCGAAAGAGGGACTCGCCCATGCGCGCCAGCAGCATTCTGTTCGTACTCTCGACCTTGGGCGTCAGCCTGTGGGTACAGGCGCAGGAGACTGATCCGCAACGGTCACCCCAGGCCACCGTCGAGCGGATCAACCGTAACTACAACACCCTGGAAAATGCCTGCAAGGAAGTCGGCAGCGGCGCGCCTCGCGGCCACTACTATTGCAGCGGCGTGACCTTGCGGATGGTCAACGACGGACCCTTCAACCCCTGGGACTACAGCCCGTACGCGGTCAAGACCGGAGCCACCTCATGGACCTGGCTGCGTCGCGACCTGAGCATCAACACCCTCGTCCATCCTGCCGGGATGATCATGCGCAACCCCGTGGACGCCCAGCAGCTAGGCGCAGCGGTCAAGCAGGAAGGCTTCGTCTGCGTCTACCCGTTCGATGCCGGCACCGGACCGGATCGCAAATGGCATGGCTGCGGTCAATACGGCAAGGCGCAACCCGTTACTGCCGGACTGGGCGGTGCCGCCAACCTGAATGCCACGACCGCCTATGGAACCTGCCCCGAACAGGGTGTGAATAACCTTACCGAGTGGCAGAAAGCCTACGGCAATACGACGGTCCAGCGCGTCCAGTGCTCGTTCAACGCCGACGACCCGGCGCAATGGGACGAAATGATCCAGATCCATGAGTCCCGGGCGAAAGCCAACAACACCGCGCCCCTGGCCGTGCGCACCCTCACCAACGAATTCATGATGCGCAACGCTTCCGCATCCTCGGACGGTTCCGACACTACGAAATACATCGACGCCTTCGTCTACAACCCGAACAGCAACTTCAACTATTCCACCTACGGCGACACCAAACCGCAAAAGCCCGAGGACGGCCTTACCAGCGCCCGCAACTTCCAGAAAAAACTGGCCGCCGCAGGTTTCACGGTGCCCATTCTGCGGGTCGACTTCACCAAGCCCGCCAGCGAGCGCTTCGGCTATATCGAGAGTGATCAGGCCATTGCCCTGCAGACGGTGCCTGCCGATGCGCCCGGCAAATACATTGAGTCAAGCCAGTGGAGCAGTTACATCGACGCCACCACCAAAAGGGAGGAGTGGTCGCTGAAGGTCATTCCGACCTCCTATGGGCGCACCGTCGGCGAAAAGGAAACAGAAGCCCTGTACCAGGAATTGCTCGCCCGCCACGGCAATGACCCTCAGTGGCGCGACAACGAGCAGCAGGTCGGCAGCATGCGCCGGCAACTGGTGTGTCTGCTGGTCAACTACCGCCAGAAGCCGGAGTGGTACATCGAGCCCTCCCGGCCCTATGTGAGCCACGCGGTTGCCACCAAGGCCGGCTGCAATCCGCGATAGACTCAAATCCGCTCGCTGATCGCCTGCACGTGTAACGCGCGGCCCGCCTTGAGGCCGAAGACGATCGCGCCACCGCCCAGCACCGCGAAGATCCAGCCCACCGCGGCCCAGCCTCCGGTCAGGTCATGCACCAGCCCGACCGCGAACGGCCCCGCCGACGCCAGGGTGTAACCCACGCCCTGGCTCATGCTCGACAGGTTGGCGGCGACATGGGCATCTCGCGAACGCAGCACGATCAGCGTCAGCGCCAGGGCGAAGGTGCCGCCCTGGCCAATTCCCAATACCACCGCCCAGCCCCATAACCCGCCAAGCGGCGCATACAGGCAGCCGAACAGGCCGGCCAGGGTCAGCGCCATCACCACGACGATCGCCAGACGCTGGTCCTTGCCGCGGGTTGCCAGCATCGGCGCGGTCAGGGCGCTGACCAGTTGCACGATGACCGAACCGGACAGCACCAGCCCGGCCTCAGTCGGGCTGAGACCGCGGCCGATGAGGATCGACGGCAGCCAGCCGAAGACGATATACGCCAGCGACGATTGCAAACCCATGTACAGCGTCACCTGCCAGGCCAGCGGATCTCGCCACAGGCCGCGCACTCGATAGGCCACATGGTGCGTACCATGCCCCTGGCGCGCCTGCGGCAGCCAGAACAGTGCGGCTACCACCGCCGGCACCAGCCAGAAGCCAAGGCCGAGGGTCCAGTTGTCGCCAAAGTAGTGACTCAATGGCACGGTGGCACCGGCGGCCAGCGCCGCGCCCAGGCACAGGGCCATGGTGTAGATGCCCATCAGTGTCCCGGCATGGGCCGGGAAGTCACGCTTGACGATGCCCGGCAGCAGCACGCCGATCACACCAATACTCGCCCCGGCGATCAGGCTGCCACCGAACAGCCCGACGCTGCCGAAGCTACTGCGCAAGGCAATGCCGCCCGCCAGGCACAACAGGATGAACAGGACCACCCGCTCGCTGCCAAAACGCCGCGCCAGAACCGGCGCCAGCGGCGCGAACAGGCCCAGGCAGAGTACTGGCAGGGTCGTCAGCAAGCCGGCCTGGGAACCGCTGAGGCCGAGGCTCGCGGAAACATCCCCGAGCAACGGCGACATGCTCGACAGCGCCGGGCGCAGGTTCAACGCCACCAGCACCAGGCCCAGCAGCAACAGCCACGGCTTTGGCAAGCCTACGGGCGGCTGGAGATCGCCGTCGTCGGCTTCGGCATCAATCAAAAGTTCGTCAAGCACCGGCCCGTGGGGCGCGGGCTTGTGGGAAAGGTCTTGGCCCATGGCAGTCTCGAAGTCAGGGTTCATTGATCAGTGTCCGGCTCAGGGCCTTGGCCCGCTCCGGATCTTGTCGTTCGACGGCGTCGAGGATCGCTTCATGCAGATCGAACACCGCCTGGTTGCGCGGCAACCTGCTCATGCTGTGTTCCAGCTTCATCGCCACCACGCTGGAGAAGTAGCGATACAACTCGCTTAACGCCGGGTTGTGCGCGGCATCCACCAGACGCTGGTGGAAGGCCAGATCGCAGCAGATGTAATCGCCCAGATCACCGTGAAAGTGATTGCCGCTGGCGCGCAGGGCTTCATGCAGGCCGAGCAGGTCTTGCTCGGTACGCCGCAGTGCCGCGAGGCCGATCGCTTCGGCTTCCAGCAGGTGCCGCGCCTCGCGCGCGTGCTCCAGGCTGCAACTTGACAGCGCCTGGACCGCCGGAAGCGGGTCCGAGGCGGTCTTCAGGTAGCTGCCGTCGCCCTGACGCACCTCCACCAATCCACTGAAGGCCAACACGCGCACCGCCTCGCGCACAGTGTTGCGGCTGATGCCGAGGTCGGCTGCCAGTTCAGGCTCGGTCGGCAGGCGCTGGCCAACCGTCCAGGCGCCGCTGGTGATGCGCTGGCGGAGTTGTTCGACGGCTTGTTCGACGAGGGAACGCTTGATGAGCTGGGTCATAAAAGGGCTTACATCCAATCATCGGATGAATTTAAGGAAGGCAAGAGTAACGGGTTGTTTCAGTGGAAAGCAAATGGAGATGAGCCATCGCGAGCAAGCTCGCTCCTACAGAGACGTGAGCCGCGCCCCAAAAGTTGGACAGTAATTGTGTAATGGCTACGCGGCCTGTGCTCTGTAGGCTACAGGGCTCAGGCCGCCGAGCTTCATCTTGATGCGTTCGTGGTTGTAGTAGCGGATGTACTCGTCAATTCCGACACGTAGTTGGTCGATCGTCTCGAAGC
>NZ_FYDX01000020.1 GCF_900187455.1 Pseudomonas sp. Irchel 3E13
TTCATCCGAGAGTTCGTAACGCTTTGCCATCACAGAATTCCTTTCCGTAGATGACCGGGAACCCTACTGAATTTCAGCTTCCAAAGGGCGCCGATTGGGTTTCTCGGGATTTCGTACAGAGCCTAGGTCGATGCGTTTGGCAATGCCTCATCAAGGCATCAAAATCGTTGCGGTTCAGATCAAACTCAATAAACATCAAAATCCTCCAGGTTTTCGCTTGAGCGAAAGCCAGTTTAAACGATGACCTACCTTAGCTCTCGCGGTAGGGCTTGCAAGCATGGGCTTGGGAAAGCGTATTGAACATCAGTGTAGAAACGGCGGTGTGGACACGAGCAACTGAGCGCTATGGCGCTGACTTGGGACGGATACTCGACTCAGCGATCACAACCTACCGAAGACCACCAGGGCTAGAGTCGCCGTCGCGCCTTTACGCCCAAGATATCGGTGAAGAAGGTATTGATGCATTGCGCCATGCTTTACTTCGCAATCGAGCAAGTCAGTTCCATGTGCTCGATCCGGGCATCGAGATGCGTCACTCTCTGCGCTTGCATCTGGTTCACTGCTTGCGCCAACACCTCGTCAACGATGGAGACGCGCCTGGCTGTATGCGCGACGAACATTTTGCTGCCGACTTGGGGCTGTAGCTTGGTGCTATTTCCAGAGCTGACGGATGCTAAGCGTCGAGAGCGGTACCGTCTTGATTGCTGATTCAGTTGCTTTCGGGAGGTGACCCTTCTGGATTTAGCTCAGTAAGCCAATGAGGTAGGATTGGCGCTATCTGGCAATTGGCCAACCAGTACCCAATCCATGGAGGGAATCAATGTCCGACCAAACCCGTCATCAGTCGTTGTTTGAGGAGGACTATCTTGTCCGCGAGTTGGGCCTCGTGAGTACTTCCAAGATTGTGGGTGATGAATCTCGGAGCTGTGGCCAGGTAAGAGCCACCACTTATGGCACCTTGGTGAGCACCGCCAACCTTCGCCTGATGCGCCTGCAGAAAACACTAGAAGACAGGTACGAAAATCTCACTCAAGATCACGCAACACTTCAAACGATAGCTAATTCAATATAGGGACATTCCATGACCGATAGCAACGAAAAAATCACAGAAGCAATCCGCCAACTAAATTTTAAAAAACTCAAGAAAATCCTTGATCCTCTGCCGGCCACAGAGGAAACCTTCAAGAAGTTTGCTCTTCTGTCGTACCATACCGATACAATTGTACGAAGAAGGCCAGGCGACGATGGATTAAAGAGAGATAAATATCTTGACGATCTTGGAGAGTACTACGAGAGGCGTGGCGTAGCCTCAGCGAAAGACTTCATAGAAAAAATGCGCGTAAAGCTTCTAAAAATTGATGCTGGCTATGTGCACATTCACTCCGTTGTCCCTCAAATGGCTTCCGCACAATTTTCTCCGGGACAGCGAATTTCAGGGATGTTTGCTGCACTAAATAGCGTGATTAGGACAGCGCTTCAGGATGTTGATACGAAGGCTGAAGCGAGCGCAGGCGTGATGGGGCCAGATCGCAATTTGAAGGACGCAAACGGCAACTCCTACGACCCCCATGCTCTTATACACGGATTATCGATCGCCGGTGGCGACGTCCTGATGCTAGAAGCCTATGGAAACAAATGGTTCGATGATGAAAAACGAATGGTGCTACCTGCATTGGCGCCTGTATCTGAAAGCATCATTGAAGCGGTGAGCGCTAACCTATTTAATGCCAGCACATGGCGTCTTTGGAAAGATATTGATGAGCGCATCCGCTATCTAGGCGGAAAATTAGAGCAATACTCTCAGAACTTTCCTGCATGGTGCAAAGATATTAAATCGCGCGCGCCAGAAGTAAATACAGTCTTCGAATTTAAACCGGAGATTGCAGCAGAACAGTTTGATATTCTGGCGAACGAGCGCTTCGACACGATTATCCAACAAAATATTTTAAAGCTATTTAGGGAAACCAATGCTGCCCAGGCATTCAAGAGTCCCCGAGAGAATGAACCACTTCCTCCCCAAGGGTATGTATCCTTTGATGAGGCATCTTCTGCATTTGCCTTGAGCCATTTCACAAAAATCGAAAAACTGAACAGTCTTGCAGGAGGCTTATTACTGTCGGAAAGGCTACGAGGATACGCTGTACTGAGGTTGCTAATCGTTGAGCTAGAAAAAGAGCAAAATACCTATTTCCCAATAGTTCCCCTTGATCGTTTAACCCAAGAGCTTCAGCGTTACGGGTTAACCTCTCAAGTCGCAATGATATTCATCGACAAAGCCACGTTTGGCATTGGCAGCAAAGACCTTTACGACCAACCACTGATCAAGACACTCGACGGAAATTATCTCTTATTTGGATGCTCGTTATTTCTTTCCGACCTTACTAAAACAATGCTTTCTGCTTTATCCATTGAAGGAGTGGGCTTCGAAGAGAAAGGTAAAGCTTTTGAGCGGGCAACAATTAGAATGTTACGCGACCATGGATTCGAGGCGCGCACACTTAAGGTTAGACGCGGAGAGAATAATGAGCATGAATTTGATTACGATGTAGCATTCACATGGGATGAATACGTTTTCTTTATTGAATGCAAAAATCGCAGCATTCCAATGAGCAACCCTATTCTAATCCACCGCTTTAATGAAGAGATGGGTGAACATGTCAAGCAGGTCGAGCGCCTTCGCAGAGGATTGAATGACTACCCTGACATCTTAACCAAAGATTTTCCAGAAGCCGTAGGGAAGAAGCCAATATTCAGCATACTAAACGCCTTACCTTACTCGATGGGTGAAATTGAAGGAATAAACGTTATTGATGACTCCATTCTGAGCAGGTTCTTCTCATCGCCTACTCTCGGAGTGACTGTTGGGCGACTGGACGGCAAGGGCCCCCAAGCCCGAGAAGATCTCAAGCGTATCTGGGAAGGATCCTCGCCAAAAGTATCCGACTTCATTAAATACTTGTCCGCCCCTCCTCAGATAAAGATTGCTCAACAGTACTATGAGGTCACTGGGAGGATAGAGCGACTTTCGGTGGATGCAGCAGCTGCGGTCTACAACTTTAGAAGGAAAGACCTAGGCGGAGAGGCGCTGTCGGACATCCTGAGAAAACTAGACTAGTGAACCATCGGATTGTAAATAGGCAAGTGCCGAGCATGTTCGCTTATAATCATCTGTGATGATAAAACTTTTAATGATAAAGATGTACCCCTGCAAAAGTACTGTCTATAAACCCGGCACGCGTTACGGTCATTGGGCAAAAGTAGCCGACCATTTACGGTAAAAATTGATCACTGACCGTCACGTATTTGATGTGACGGCCAGATGATCTAACCATCACATCTCAGCGATGAAACCACGCGTTCTCCAAGTAGCTCGGACATAGTCCGAGAACTTGTAGCCTTCCCCCAGGGTCAGTCGGTCTGCATGATCGGAAACGATGATTTGTGGTGTTACACCGGTTTTCTCTCCGGTCTCATCGCAGAATTTGGCCAGCTGAGTGAACATGTTCGTTACAGCGGCCATGTCCGCATCCACTGCATCTTCACGCTTAGCCTGCTTTGCCAGCTCGTTGGCGTCAAATGCTTCTGCGTCATCCAGAGACGCCGGGAAGTAGACTTGTGTGGGCTGGTCAAGGAACAGGATCGGAGGAATTTTGCATCCTTTATCCGAAAGCGCTGCGAATTGGTAATGGAGCGACATGAACAATGCCAGGTGCGAGTAGAGCCAGTTTGCACCACTGCCCATGGAGCGCAGATACACCCTGGTGTTTGGGTTCTGCTGGTACCAGAGATCGAATGAATCAACGTCAAAACGGAGCTTCGATGGCTTATACGTAGCTTCGAAGTCGAACTCACTGCCAATCTCGCACATCTTGGCATCGATATCATTGCTGAGGGTTTTCAGCCTTTCCTTGATATTGTATTTCGCCAATTCGCCCGCCAGACGTTCGACTTCAGCGCGCAGAATTTTTTCCAGGGCAAGGAGCTCTGACTCCGGCTTGTCCACCTGCTCCTGAACCGCAATTTCGAGACGTAGCTTGGCCTTCATGGCCTGCTCATCAATTGATTTGGACGTCTTGAGCTTGGCAATTTCTTCATCAAGTGGCTGGATGTCGGCCTGGATTCGGCGCAACTCAGCGTTTACCTTGTCGAGCAATTCCTGAATGGATCGGCGCTCGGCTGCGAAACTTTCCCTGGCATATGCAGACAGTTTGAGCTCATCGTTCAACCAATCGATCGCGCTTATAAGCTTGTTGGCTTCCTTTGCCGGAGTACTTGTAGGGGTTTCACAAAGGGGGCAGTGGGCTTCGGACAGATCAATGGAGTCAGGCAACGATTCTGCCGTCATGCTCAAGCTGAACTGTGTCGCAGAGGAAAGGGACTCGTTGACCAGTCTCATTTGCCCCTGCAGCTGCCGCTTCTCGATGAGCAGTACGATTCGTTGCGCATGGAGATCAGCCCGGCGTGTTTCGACCTGGTTTGAGAGCACATCGATTTTGACAGCCCGCCCAGAAATCATCTTTAGCATGGTGGCGGGTTTACTGTAGATCTCTTCAGCCGTGGCTTCGATCAGGGGCACGCCTGCCAGAGCCGTAAACTCAGTCAAATAACGATTGTACCGCGCGATAGCGGCTTCTTTTCGCTGCTCTTGCTTAGGAATCTGGGTCTGAATTTTCTTCAGTTCGTACTTGGCTACCTCGTGATCCCGGTGCAGATCAAAATAGGCCTCATCTGCGAGCCCCATCAGGATTTTGAAATGGTTGATCGCCTGATCACGTTTCTCCTTTTGATCGAAACGGTAGAAAATTGCGTGCTTGTTGGCCATCAAGTTTTGGTGCTGGAGCATGAAGGAGGAGAAGCTTCGTACTGACGGGGTCGCAGATTTATTACGTCCAGCCGCTTTCAGATACGGGTCTTCATCGACATTCTCAAGCGTGATAGCAAAGTAACGTCCAAGGCTTTTCTTGAAGTCAGCCAGGGGCATGTAATGCTTGGGATCGAAAAAGGCCTTGGGTTGCTCAATGAGCTTGAGCAGCCGCTCCGGGTCGGATCCCTGCACTTCGAGCAGGAAGCATCGATCGGATTTCTTCTTCCGTGCCGCCACGACGAAATAGCTAGGGAACTGCAACGCGATGAAGAACGTCTCAGCCCGCTCGGTGATCGTCCCTACCGGAATGGTGTCTTCAGTGCTGCCAAGGCAATAGTCGAAGATCTCTAGGATCGCGCTTTTCCCCGTGGAAGATTTACCAGTGATGACGTTGAGCCCAGGCTCCAAACGCACCTGGTGAATATTGTCTTGGGTATCAACTACGCCGATATACCGCAGAAAGCATTTCATAGCGATTTGAATCCTAACGTCCTGTAGATAGTGACGACGTCTGCCTCTGCGCAGACCATGGAAAGCCGGCGTGCGGCTTCGAGGTGTTTGGGATTGGCATTCGAAGTCCTGACATCCCTGATGGACTTCACAGTCAAGTCGTCAGTGAGCTCGATGCTTTGTTCGGCCTGAAGGATCAGTAGGGCCGCATTTGTGAGCGACTTGAATTGATGGGTGTTATGGGTGAGCCCAACCAGTCTCGACTGATCCTTGCAGAGCGTACGTAAGCTGCTGGTCTTCCTGACGCCCAGTAACGCTGCCTGCATGGCGGGGTAGAGCACCATGGGCAGTACCAGGTAGCTCAACAGCAGGTCACGCTCTCTGGGTGAAGAATTGGCAAAGAAATTGTGGATCACCGGCGCCAGGGCGATCGGTGAGCGCTGAAGGGTAAACAGGTGTTCGATCGGCTTCTTGACCAGCCTCTCAGGAGCTTTTTCGATATCTTCTTCAATCATTTCCACAGCCTCCAGTGAAACTCCTTGGCTGGGTTTGGAGGAACCTCCTCCGCGAGCATGTGATAGATGCCATTACGGAACTCCGCTGGCGTATCTTCGTAGCTACCCAAGCCAACGACATCCATTCCGCGACGTGAATGGTAAAATTGGCGGGAAGCTCGCTTGGTCTTATCCGCCGACCAGGTTGCGTCGATTTCCTCCATGAGTGCTGACCTGCTAGCGCTATGGGTACGCATATGCTTTTGGCTGTAGCTTTCCACGTCATCCTGCGAGGTGGTGCAATCCTTGATCAGCTCGGCGATGTATTGGTGGGCGTGAAGCAAATCGACGGTAGCCTCAAGGATCACGTCCTCAGTGCCGCCAATTTCATCCAGTTTTTTGGCATAGGTACGGTCACGCACGTTCAGTTTCGCAGCAGCGCTCTCGATTTCGTCGGCGTTGACCCGAGGAAACCTCACCGAGCCTTTCATGTAGCGCACCGTGAGCTCCGTGAATTTCCTGTCGAACTCAGCCGTGGTGAAACGCCACCCCTCAGTGACCTTCACCGCACTGGTCATGAAACCAAAAAGGTCATTCAGGAAGTCGTCCATACGATGTTCATGGATACTTTTGAGGTGGGCTCTTTTGTACCTGGCGATCAAACCAACCAGGTCAGGCTGCTCGGTGATGATCTTGACCTTCGGCAGCGCATCGATCAGGGATTCGCGCATGGCTTGCGCCATTACCTTGCGCTGCAAGGTCAACGCCTTCGAGGGCCCGGAGGTCTTAGCCCCGCTTTCATCGCTTTGATCAGCGGCCGCTTCTTTTTTGAGTGTGGCGGCCTCGAAGCGAGCCTCGCTGTCTTTCAAAATGTCCTGAAGCGCAGCCAGGCGCTGATCAGCATTCCACTGATCCCAATCCTTGATAGCTGCTCGCTCACCATAGGCCTGGGTGGTCAAGAGAACCAGGTTTGCGTACTGGCGATGGTTGAAATCAGGCTTTAGCCAATTATTGAGGGTGTTCCAGAAGTTTTCATGGCTGTCGGTGAGGCTGTCGCTGTACTCCTTGACCTCAATTTGATCACGCCCTTCGACGGTGACATCACCGAAGACCTCGATCCAAAGGACATCGTCCTTCTCAAGGGTATGGCAGTACTCCATCGCGACATGGATCTGGTACTTCAGGGCTTCGTAGAGCTTTGTTGCGTCAAAATCGAGCTTGGCGTTCACAGCTACTCCAATCTTGGGAAAGCAAGATCGGCCAGTGAGCAGCTAACGTCGCCATCCTGGCCGGGAATATCCACGATACTGTACAAATGTACAGGTTTGATGTGTTCAGCAGGCAATGTTACCAAGCTGCAGTGGCCAAGCGCCATCGCGCGAGCACTCCCTTGGCATCTTCCTCACAATGGCCATAAAAGGCTCATACCCAAATTTCGCATGGCATCAGTCAAATCTTGCACGTCCTGGGCAGCATACAAACCTCCGCAGTATCCCTTGCCATTACTCTACCGTTCGTCGGCAAAACCTATATATTGGGTTAGGAAAATATTGAAAGCACTACATATTGGGCTAGGTTGTGCTTGAGAGCCTACATCTGGTGTTTTGCTATGAACGAAACCCATATCGAGAAAGCAGCGACTGACCTGCTCATGCAGATATACCGTGATCGCCGGTACCTGTGGCCAGATCAAGATATTCCGCCGATGATAATGCGCAGTCCCCGGATCGCTGCCCTGGTCTGCGGCTACGACTACCATGAGCATCCCACCTTGGGAGACACCCAGTTCAACCGGCACAATACCGGTACCCGTATCGCGGGCCTGATTGATCGTCAATCGAACAAGATCGCCGTCGCGACTGAGTTTGGTGACAAAGTCCAGCTCTTCACCGGCGCGCATGAGATCGGCCATCTTGTGCTCCACAAAGACACTGTCATGCACCGCGACCGCGCTTTTGACGGCAGTCCTCTGCAAGCACCACGTGCACCTGCAGAGAGACAAGCCGATCGCTTCGCCGCCTGCTTCCTCATGCCTCAAAAACTGGTGAGGGAACGGTTCGAGTTCATGTTCTGCTGCAAGGGCCAATTGCGCTTCAGCGACGTGATTGCCTATCACCTCGATCCCAACAATCCGGATCGGCTTCTCTACTCCTCGAAAGAGTCGGGAGAACGGGAGCTGGCGCTGGCGCGATGCACCCGATTTAACAACCAGTACCTGGTGTCACTGGCCCAGCAATTCGGTGTCTCGGACTCGGCGATGGCCATCCGGCTCAAGGAGCTGGAGTTGGTGCGGTGGCCTTAGAGCGAGCAGGGCACCTGGAGCGTGCAGTAGGCGGGAGTTGTAGGGACACCCAGAGAGGCATCATTCGAGAGCAGGAGTACAAATGTACTCCTGCACGGATTGAACTCAAAAATCCCCATTTCTCACAAGTCGTTCAACGAGACTACATCTACCAGCACGTCACGAGTCCGTGAGGCGATGGGAGACTATCCCGTGTACCCTGATTAAGAGTCAGACAAAACGGTGAAGCATTAGGGAGGCCGGTCAAGTTATGAGTCATGCAGACGAAATCACTCGGGATGAGCCTCAGCCTTCATCTGAGCGCCAGGAAGGGGCAGCTAGAGCGGCTTCACTGTGCCATTGCGGCATCATCATTGGTTACCACTGCATGGGGGAAACGTGTGGTTTGGTTTTTGGGTGATGTTCATGGGCGCTTTGATCATGTGATCAGGCTGGTGAAGCTTCACCGTCCCGAAGCAGTGGTCTTCCTGGGTGACCTAGAATGGAGTTTGCCCTTGGACATGATCCTGCGCCCGATCCTAGAGCAGACAGAGATCTGGTTCATTCACGGCAACCATGACAGCGATCGTCCGGCCTACTGGCATAACCTCCATGGCTGCGGCCTCGCTGATCGCAGCCTACATGGCAGGGTAGTGGAGATTGCTGGCCATCGTATAGCGGGACTGGGTGGCACATTTGAGTTGCCGGTTTGGCTACCAGGCTGCCGTGATACCGGCATCCAAAATTACGGGGACTTCCTCAAGCACCTGGCGCTGAGGCCACATCACGCAGACATTCTCGCGACGAAAAGACAGCATGCACAGTCAGCAATCTACCCGGATGACTACTTCGCACTCGCAATGGAGAAGGCGGATATTCTGGTCTGTCACGAAGCTCCCAGTTGCCACCCGTACGGTTACACTGAGATTGATGAATTGGCTCTGGCAATCGGGGCAAGGGCGGTCGTGCACGGCCACCATCATGACTCGCTTGATTACCGACAGGCATGGCCGAAACTGGGGTTTGAGGCACACGGGGTCGCATTTAGATCCATCATGGCCATCGATGGCTCGATCATCACCTGATAGGTTGATAACGGCGCTGGCGCTATGTAACCAAATTTCATGTTGCTCTAACCCACGTACTCCATGAGCGTTTAATGCCCCTGCCTGAGTTTCCTGCCCACCAGGCAAACCCGAGCCACGTCGAGTGAGCACTGTAAATCTCGGACGCAAACCTGAGTTAGCGGAAGGGCCATTTGCTGATCTCTTACGATTGCTGGCGCCATCTGAAATTCTTTACCGCCCCCACGCAGGACGGTTGGGCGTATGTGCTCGCCTGGCATGAGTCGAGCGACCAATCATGGCTGTGAGGGCCTTGCTGACTGGACGTTTGATTATGTCCAGGACGGAGCAGGAATTTAGATCACCAAAGTGCCTTTGTAGGTTCGAACAGCGGAAGCGATGCCGGCCTGAAAATCAAGTACTCTACTCCCAGCCGGTTCGTTGCTTGGAGGCGCACCTTGAGGCCAGATATTCCCAGGGCTCTAACTGACAAAGAGTTCATGGACATGATGCAAGAACTCAAATTGGCAGGGCAATGGATGCAAGAGCAGTTGGCGCTGAGTCGTGCGGCTCAGAACGCTGCAGGCCCAAAGCAGGCCAGTATTAGCCCTTCGGAACGACAGGATGATGCGTCGGTTATCCATCCACTGACCGACTTGCGATGGTAAAGCGGCGGCTGCCCCAGGAGGCAATACTGCACCACGAATCCTACTCGGCCGCCGGCGAGGTGAGGTTGAGTGAGAGCTCGCCATCGACCTGGTAGGTAGCCGTGGTTTTTTGCGTCGTGTACGGTAACCATTCAACGCAGCCCATCTTTTAATCGTACCCTGGCCAATGATCTCGTTTAACCTTCGCACAGCTACATGCCCGGCCTGTCCATCGCCAAAGCGGAGCGAGCCTTCAGATGAGTACCTTGCCCCCCGATCAACACGACCGTTACTTGGAAATACTCGAAGCAGCAAAGAGCCTATTCGGCTGTGATCGTGATGCAGAGCAATGGATGACGCGCCCCGTTACAGCGTTTGGTGGCAAAGCTCCTGGCGCCATGATCACAACCAGGCTGGAAACGGACACGGTCATCGAGTTTATCAGGCGCTTGGAGCATGGGTTTATTGCGTGAGTTGCCTAGACGATGCCCTTTAGATGGAAGTTTGGACATTGAGCCGGGGCGGCGCCAGAAATGGCTCGTTTCAAACCCCAAACGTAAGCAGACTGTCTGCCAAACCAACCCCCTGCCGCTCCTCGGTGATTGACTACGCGACACCCAACAGCTTTTCCAGCTGCGCATGCTCCCAGGTGCTCAGCAGCTCTACGGGGTCAGTACTGTACGACTGCAGCGAATCGAAAATGTAGGCACGTCCCTCCGGGCTGTAGCAGCTGTCGCAATAGTCGAGCGTGTCACAGTCGTTGTAGAACGTGAGCACCCAGCCATCGGCCTCCACCGTCATCAAACCGCAGTAGATCTCAGCCCAAGACTGCTCACCTAGACGGCGCATGCTACGAACCCCGAGGGCGATGTCCCGCAGGATCTGATAAGCCTCGCGGGCCGTGAGCGGTTTTGCTTCCAAAAAAAGTACCTATATCTGGATGTTGTCGAACTGTCCGTGTCCGAACTCGGCTGGCCGCATGGTAAATGAAACTTGGCATGGTAGGCGTGTTACGCGGGAATCAATTTGGTAGCCTTCGGCCCTTTTGGAGCACATCGATGACAGCCAACGCACAGTCCAAGCTCAGTGCCCGCTACGGCGCGACTGACATCTCGCCGCCCACGCAATGGAATGAGGTCATAGAGCAACTCCTTGATCACCGGAGTGTCCGGGCATTCACTGAACAGCCCTTGCCTGATGGCACGATCGAGACCCTGGTCGCAGCCGCCCAGTCCGCATCGACATCGTCCAATCTCCAGGTCTGGAGTGTCGTCGCCGTTCAAGATGTCGATCGCAAGAAGCGCCTGTCCGGCCTGGCCGGCAATCAGGCCTATATCCATCAAGCCCCACTGTTCTTGGTCTGGCTCGCAGACCTGTCGCGGATTTCGCGCATAGCGGAGCAGGCGGGGGTAGAGCTGGAAGCACTACCGTACTTGGAAAGCTTGCTGCTAGGCACGATCGACGCAGCGTTGGCCGCTCAGAACGCTGTTGTCGCTCTGGAGTCGTTGGGGCTTGGCAGCGTATACATCGGTGGTATCCGTAACGATATTGAAGGCGTTGCGAATGAGCTGGGTCTGCCTGCCCAGGTCTATCCCGTCTTCGGCCTATGCGTCGGTTATCCATCACCTAACCGACCTGCAAAGGTAAAACCACGGCTACCGCAGCAAGCCGTACTGCATCACGAAACCTATACGATTGCCGGCGAGGAGGGCGTCCTGTCGGAATACGATTCCCGCCTGGGTGCGTTCTATCAGCGGGAAGGAATGAATTCTTCCGGCTGGTCGGAGCAAGTGATCAGCAGACTCCGGAATGTTTCGAGTCTGCATGGGCGTGAGGAGCTTCTGGGTGAGCTGGCGCGAATGGGCTTTGGGCTTCGCTGATGCGCGAGGCTGAGGGAGGAGGGTATGGCACACAAGCTCGTCAGCGCAGAAGCAGAACTCATAGCGTTGCGTGCATCGAGCGAGGTGGATGCCTAAGAAGCGTAGCGCTGAGAGCCTTCAACCAGTAGTGCAGTACTGAGTACATTTGTACTCCTCCGAGGATTCGTCGCTCGCTATCCGAGCCTGGCGGCATTCGCAAGCGAGGGTAGGTGGGTAACGTGTCGCTTGGGCCCTGGACTACAGCTGCGGTCTTGAAGGACTCCCCGCCAAGGAGGAAATGTTGAGTTCTTGGAGAGACTCGTACGCAATCGGCTGGGCAACCCACTGGCTAAGATCGGGATCTAAAAACTAAGGTTTACCTTAGTTTCTGCGTTTTTTGTGACGGTTGGCTAGAGAATCTAAGCTATGGCTTAGTTTTCTCCCAGCTGCACCAAGGCGATCTCCCGCAGGATTTGATAGGCCTCGCGGGCTGTTAGTGGTTTCGCTGCCAAAAGAAAGGTGCCTGTGCGTGTTGGGATGCTGTTGGCTTGTCATTCCTCCGACTTGGTCGACCGCATGGTTAATGAAATATGCCATGCACTGCGTTCGCATCATGACGTTCATGCGAGAGCCGGCGCAGTAGGGAAATGCCACGCTCATGGAGCCGACTCGTGACTAGGGTCGAGGATGACCAGTATCGGGGGTTGACTTCCATGCTGTATTTATATACAGTAATTATGTCTGGGCAGTGCTCTCATCAATAGGTGTGGTACTAACTCTCACGATGCGCCTTCTCGGACTCGTGCATTAATACGGATGATTTTTGCACGTACACAAAAGCCCCTTTCGGGGCTTTTGTCGTTTCAGCGACTTCCACTTCTTGATGCTGCATCGTGCCTGAAGAGCAGACCAACAGCGCTAACATCCGTCTCAAAGCAGCACGATTTCGTCCGCTTTCAACCAGCCGGCCTTGATGGCGCTTGCCTTGGCAACCTCTGGCTGAGCGGTGTAAACCACGATTGCCAAGCTTTCCTCAGCGCGGCTGCAGGTGACATACAGAAGTCGTCGCGTTCGAGAAAGGGAATCGTCCTTACCGGCCAGCTGGTTTTTAACGTCGTTTGCGGACGCAGGCGACACGCCTAACAGCTTTTCATAGCTGAACAAAAAACCGCCTGCTTCATCATCGTTCAGCACGACCATTACCCGCGGGAACTCAAGCCCCTTGACGCCCTGGTGTGTGTCAAATGGCGACAGCCCATTTGCGTAACCCGCGAATGCGGCCATCTCCGAATAGGGGCGACCTAGCACAACCCGATACGCATGCACCTCAAGCGCATCACGATCTGTAGTATCGGGCGCATCGTCCGTCGTCGGGCCCTGAGCCAAGGCTTCCGCGAAACGCTCCGGCAGCTCAAGCAGGCCAGTCTGTAGAAGGATTTGGGATACTTCCTCTATCGACGGATCGTTGTCCCTGAGCAGCTCACAAAGCGTGGCTGTCGCTTTACCAACCGACTCCAACAAATCGAGCTGATTTGGTACCGACTGCAGGTGCTCGGGATCAAGAAGAGGAGAGCGTAAACGCACCGCCTCCATCAATGCGAAGTCATCTGCTTGCGCAGCTTCAAGGATCGGGCCGACTTGCTCGAAGAAAAGCTTGAGTATGGGTAACGTTCCGTCCAGCAGTCCGGTATTCAGGTGCTCAACGTCATACAGCGGCGAGAATACCCCCTCAAATCCCATGCGCCGTCCAGCCATTTTGTGCTCCAAGATGAGCGTTTTGCGGCCTTTCGTGCCAGCTGCCCACTGCGCATCGCCAGTGACTTTTGCCATCTGCTGTGCGATTTGGTCTTCCAAGCTAAAGTCCAGACTTGCAACCTGTCGGGTGCAGAACATGCGCACGGTGCCTTGCGCAGCGCCCGGCTTAGGTATCTGCTCATGATCATCTACGCTGGCGCGGATCACGTTGATCAGTTCAACAACTCGCGTCGGGCAGCGGCGATTCATGCGCTTCTCAGGCTTGGCCCAATCCGGTGGAATCGCATCATCCAGCCCAACCTTGCCATCGTTGTAGATCCGCTGCATCGTGTCACCCAGCAATCCCAGACAGAAACGTTTGGGAGCTGCGGCTTGAGCTTGTAAAAATGCATCCATCAGAGGGCCATTCGTATCTTGGCTTTCATCGATCAGCAGCACCGGATGCCGATCCGCCATGACGTCAAGCAACGGCGGCTTGGGAATGAACGCCGCGGCCATCTGGATGACCTCACTATGATTCAACGACTGCCTGCTTCGGTTGTCACCGGTAGGGCTATATGTGAAGGCAGTTATGTCGTCCAGGTTGGCCAAGCGGCGCGCTTTGCTGCCCCGACTGGCCTGGTTCGCCAGAAAAGTTTTGTTAACTCCCCGCGCGCGACTGAGCTTGTCATCAAGCTCCTCGATATCCTCGGCAAGCTTGATGCGCAACCAATCACGTATGTCGTCGTTGAAGCCCTTGATCATTCGCCATGAAAACGCATGAATTGTCGAGACCTCAACCAATGGGTCGTGCTCGAGGCGGCGAGCGATTTCCTCACAGGCTGCATTGGTGTAGGTAATGATCGCGATTTGGCGCCCCTCAAAGGTCAGGCGTTCTCGTTCATGATCCTTGAGCGATTTCACGGCCATCACAAGCGAATGGGTCTTGCCAGAGCCGGCACCTGCGTACAGGAAAAAGCTGCGTGGATGTTCGAGGTTAAGGCACTCCTGGATAACATCGTCCGCGTTCCGCTTCGGGTCAGCTGATACCTCAGTCGCGATGCTCATCGCTCTGTCACCTCGATACTGGCCGTTGGAACAATCAGCAGCTCCTTGCTCTTCTTCTTGAGCTTTTCCTCTAACCAGACGAGCCCTTCTCGGATGTATTCTGGAACCGTCAGCTTCGTAAAATCCGGGTCACCCAAAACCTGAAGGGCGAACTTCGCTTTGTCACCCTCCCTAAGCGCGTCGAACAATGCTCTGCCAAGATCATCTGCGGTCTTCGACTCACGCAGCGCCACCGCAAAGGGTTTGGTCAGACCTTGGCCTTTTTTCTGTTTAAAGTGCTGCACATTGCTCAAAACCAGGCTGTCCTCGAAGGTATTGGGGAGCGCTTCGGCTTCGTTCTCAGTGCTGGGCAATCGGATCTTGATGGGCGTCTGATATGCGATTCGGATCGCAAATAGGTCATCTATCTGTTGAGCCTTGTGCTCATCATCCAGATCTAGGAGCGTGTCGACATCGTGTCCAACCTTCTGCGCCGTCACCCAGTTGCGCAAGGTAGGGTTATTGGTCTCCTGTGCTGCTTTCCGCTTAACGGGTACAGCTGATTTCTTGTGCCCCGCGTCGAGATCCGTGATCACCAGCGTCACAATACCCAGCGCATCAACCAGAGGCCTGAGGCGATGCGCATGGCTGCCCCCGATATCCAGAATGGTGATGTAGCACCGATCAAGGAAAGGGAAGTGGCTGCGCAGGAAATGCGGCAGCATCATTCTTTCCGCCGCACCTTCAACCAAGATGACTGCGTCGGCAAAGAAGAGATCAGCGTGTTGGGCCCTGAGGTAGCGGGTTACGAACTCTTTCGTTTGCTTGTGGCGGTTCTTGTCGCCAAACACCGTGCTCAGATTGGAGACGGTCGATACCGGCACCGGCACACCGGCCATTCCTGCCGGCAGCCGCCGGAAGTATCGTAGATTTGCGTATTCCGTCTCATGAGCAACGTGGCTCGAGTGAGAGCTGACGACCATCTGGGTTTTGAGCTTCGGATACTTCTTCAGCAGTGGGTCATTGCTCAGGACGTGATACGCATGCTTGATGAAGGCTTGCTGCACCTGGACATGCAGGTGGGCTTCAGGCTCCTCAATGAGCACGAGGTGGATTGGCTCGACCCCGGCGTCGGTTCGCTCCTCCGAATCCTTGTACTTTTTCAGCCAGTCGTCCCGGAACGCCATCAATTGGAAAATCATGGAGATCAGGTTCTGGTAACCCAACCCGTTAGAGGTTTCGGGCAACCGCATGGGAGGTGCGCCAGGCGCACCGGCAACTGAATCCAGCTCGAACAGCACCGCTGCTTCATGGTTCATACCATCCGTAGGAGACAAACGGGTCTCTACTTTAATAGCGGGATCGGAATGGTTGGGATAGCCCAAGCCAGCGACTTCTAAAAGAGCAGGTGCAAAGCTTGAAGTGAGCCGAGAATCGAACGCAGTCTGGGCAGCCTGGATAGCTGTCAACGCTTCCAGATCTGATATGTCTGGGCTGTCACCTGGATCCAGATGCCGGTTGTAGTAGGCGCGTAATTGCTCTGTCAGTCTTTTCCCCGAGCCCCCTCGGCCCTCAGTGACAGATTCTTCTGCACTGTCTCCGAAGCCACGCTGCGCGTTGATCTCATGAACGCGTATTAGGTCAGTGAGCGGGTTGGCATCCAGCGCCATAGCGGTCGAAGATAGCGGTTGCAGGTTGGCATGGCGCGTTCTGGCATCCGGCGCCTGAAGCTGAGTAGGGTCGAGGCGATACCAGCGAACGATGAACATGGTACCTAGGCGCCGATTCAGGTAGTCGTGAAGACTTTGTGGCCAGAGGGGCAGGGTGGGTGGCGTTTTCCCTTCCGCGGTCTGCTTCACGATCTCCTGCTGCAGCTTTTTCACGCGTGCTCGCTCTTTCCGGTAATCGGTAAAGAGCTTGGCCATGTCTTTGGGCTCAAGCCTGAAGCGCATTCCTACATGGCCGCCTTTCCAGGCGAAATTGGGGATTAGGTCTCTAATATGATGCAGCTCCCCTTGCGAAGCTTCCACCCAGAGATCCAGCGTGGGCAACCAATGCGCCCACTCGTTAGCCTTAGGGGGCTCAAGGGTTTCGTCAGCAGCCTCCCAATCCGCCCCTGCGGCATCAATCGTTGCAAGGTGGGAAAGGGTCAAGTCTTGGAGGCGGAACGCGGTTGCTTTCGACAGCAGGAACTTGCGCAGGGCCAACATAGCGGATGACTTACCGCTGTTGTTGGCGCCGACCAGTAGGGTGGTGGTGCTTGCCAGGTTGATTCGAACGGACAGGAGCTTGCGGAAATTCGCAATCTCCAAGTACTGGATCTGCATAGCCTCTTCCTTGTGACGACTCACGGTCGGTTGCCGTGGTGGTGGATTTTGGGACTCTAGCCCAGCGTCTGCAGGACTCCAATAGCCATGATGGCTTTTTGCCACTAGTCATCAATTTCTCCCACTGTGCCCACTGACGCCTAACTGGATTGACGTATGATGTCCGCCAGCCATTGTAAGTATCGCGGGCACACCTTCCTTTCTTGGTAACACTGCCGTTCTCGCTTGCCCGCAGACTCTTCGATGCTTGAGACAGGGCAGGGAGTGACACCCCAGGCCTAGCTGGAGAGCAATTTCCTGCCGGCGTTCTTCATCTGGCATGCTAAAGCGGCGATTTCCATATTCACTGGGGTGCTCCATCAATGAAAGGCATACGCGATAGGCAAATCTGGCTACAGCAGTTCAATAAAACCCCGGAAGATTTTGCCCTTGCTACACACATGCTCAAAAGCCTGCTTTACATTGATCACTTTTATCTGAAGACCCTGCTGGCTAACGTCATATTAGGCCAACTGGTTAGTGAAGGGCCTTGCGCCCTTTTCATCGAGCGAGAGCTGCCTCGCACCAAGAGCACTCGCCCACCTGCTATGTATAAAGAAGAGAAAATCCTCAGATCAGGTTTTCGTAAACGTCGTCTGCGGGCCACAGGTGCCGCTCAACAAGTCGTTCTGTCTCTTCGGTACAACCGACAGGATGTAGGCAGTGAAGGTGTCATTGCACAGATGATGTCCTCGCTCTGCAAAAGACACTCGGACGATCTTCTGCTTCAACCCTCAGCGGATGAAATACGCAAATGCAAGGTCAGGAAAGTCGTAATTGTTACGGACTTCATTGGAAGCGGCGAGCGCGTTAACAGGATGCTGGGCTCGTTATGGCGAGTAAGATCTGTCAGGAGCTGGGCGTCCTACGGGCGGATAGAGATGTGTGTAGTTGCTGCGTCAGGTACCGATAAGGGTGTTGCCTGCGTAAGGCGACACCCATGCAGGCCCACAGTGCTTTTGGGTGAGTCATGTCCCACGCTTCAAAAATCATTTAGCCCCGATGTATCACTGGCCTTAATTGATTTGTGTAAACGGTACGGCAGCTTCGACAAAAAGCCATTAGGGCATGGCGATGTGGGCGCTTTGATCGCGTTTGAACACTCGGCACCCAACAATATGCCCGCCATTTTTACTCGCGAGAACAAGAGTCGAGTTAACCTTTGGAAACCGCTTTTCCCTGATCGCAGAACCGAGGTGCTGTGGACGCGTGGTCAATACCGTGAGGAAGAAATTATAGAAGCCTTCGGTTTGCTGGGTTTGCAGAGAATTACTGAAACGAAAGCATACGGTAAGATAGGCTGGAACTGGAGGCAAGCCCTTTTGGTTACCGCCGCTATCTATAAGAGCCGACGAACTGTGGTCGACTTGATTGCACTGACGAATATGCCAGTCGCCGTGCTCTTTGATGCATTACATAATGCTCAAGAATTGGGATGGATTACGCTGAACCGTCGTATGACCGACACGGGACGTTGCTTGATAACACGGTTTTCTGAAACCATGGTCTTACAGGTGGTGACAGCCACTGCGCCAGACGCGTACTATCCGTCGCAGCTGAGGGCTCCCACTTAGCGAAATCTAGAATCCTCTAGACTCTAGAGGCTGTAGGAAGCAGGTTATGCTGTCCATAGGAAGAACCCCCGCAAAACAGGAGGTTGAGCACCTCGTTCCTACGCTGGCGTTGTCTTGCGATCTCGAGGCGCTCATCCGCCTGGGCGGAATCTAAGGTAGATGAATCGCTGGAGCCCTCAGCGCTACAAAAGCGAAGGACTAAACCAAGGTGTCGACCAAAACACCTTGAGCAACGCCCTGAGTACAGCAGAGCTGCTACGTGCTAATTCCCCAAAGCTCCCACCCATTTTCACGTTGAGACACCTCGCTCATGAGGCGGGCGTCCCCTACGCCTTGCTTCGAGCGGTCGTCGCGAGAAGCGAGCGAGCCGAAGCTTACAAGGTATTCAAACTGAAAAAGGCTGTTGCGAGCTTTGGCGCCAATCGTTTCAGGTATATCTGTGTCCCTCATCCATCATTGCTGAAAGTTCAGCGATGGATCCACAAGCACATCCTGATGCAGGTTGATGCCCATCCGGCAAGCTACGCTTACAAGGAAAAAACATCTCCTTGCGATGCAGCCACCATGCATGCTGGCTGCACGTGGATGATAAAGTTAGATGCTACTAATTTTTTTGAATCAATTCTGGAGCCAGATGTTTATTTCGTGTTTCGGGATATGGGCTACCAAGCATTGGTAGCGTTTGAGCTGGCGCGACTGTGCACACGGGTGCGTCCGACTGGAAATCCTGTTAAAGCTAACCGTGTTAAGGAAGGGCAGGGCAATCTGCCGTACCGCACCATCAAGATAGGCCACCTTCCACAAGGTGCAGCAACCAGTCCGTTATTATCGAACTTGGTCGCGCGCAAACTTGATTGCGCGCTTACAGGGCTTGCTAACGATAGGGGGCTTACCTACACGCGTTATGCCGACGATCTTACATTTTCTTCTTTTGGCGACTTTGATCGCGACATTTCGACCAACCTAGTGCGTGAAATCTATGAAATCATGCGAACGCACGGACTATGGCCAAACAAGAGTAAGACCAAAATCATACCTCCAGGTGCAAGAAAGGTAGTCTTGGGCCTGTTGGTAGATGGGCCCGTCCCTAGATTGACGAAGGAATTCAAAGCCGAAGTACGCACTCACATTCATTTCATGCTGAGACCAGACGTGGGCGTTCGTAAGCACCTTCGAGCTCGTAAATTTGACACTCCTTGGGGCATGCAAAACTATCTCTTTGGAAAGCTCGCGTACGCTCAGCCGATCGAGCCTCGATGGACGGCAAGGATGCGAGATCTTCTCAGGAAAATCGATTGGACAAGCTGAGGCGCCCTGGTGAGCTCTCAAATCTACGCTTCGCACGCTCGCATTTATGGGGAATGCGTCGATTGGGCCCTGGACTCCAGCTGCGATCTTGAAGGACTCCCCATGACCAAACAAATGTTGAGTTCTGAGAGAGCTTCGTACGCATTGTTTACTCCCGCTGTGCTCCAAGCGTGCTCAATCCACAGCGCAGAAGATGCTAAGGAGCGCAGACAGCGGGTTCGAGCAGGGTTCGAAAAGGTGATCGCCTGGATCAAGCACCTCCCCGATCATGAGCTTGCTCGACTGAGGCCTGAGCGCTCATGAGAGTAGGGGGCTCGTATCCTTCAAAGTGCCTTGTAGCTGGAGGGTGACTGGGCAACGCATCTAGCGTGCGGCGCCTTCAAGCCCCGGCGATCCAACGCTCCATCCCCCCTTCAAACCCATCCGCGCAAAACTCCAGATTTGGCCAATAGTTCTGGTACACCTCATAGTCTAGCGCCTCTGCGATCCCGCGGTTCTCGGTGCTCAAAACGCTCCATGCTCGATACATCCGTTGCTGCCAGTCGGTCTCTGTCACTAACCGGTGCGATGTGTTCCATGACCAACCGTCCTTCATAAGCGTTGTCACGAAGAATTCCGCGGCCGCATTCGCGCAGCGGGCGTCATGGGCAATCATCCTGTCCAGGATCGAATAGGAAATACCAATCGCCTGGAAGATCAATACCACTTGGCTGTCCAGCTTGTCGCTACATTGGGGAGCTTTCGAGGCACAAGTCTGCTGCGGGATGAAGGCGAATACGGTGGCGATCGGGGAGGTCATAGGTGCTGCCCTTATTGTTGTTGTTTTATTTCATGATGCCCATGGAGCAAGCGTCGCCGCAACACGTCGCATGATGTCTGCCCGGGCATTCATGAATCGAGGCCATGAGGCAAGCGGAGTGCGCCAGCACGAGGATGTAAGCCCGGAGGGCCATGACCCTGATGTAGTCAAGGCATGGCTCACAACAGCCGTGCCGCAGGCCGTGTCCAGCCCTCAGGTGTTCCTGGGTCTGGCTTCACCGCGATACGTGATCGCGAACAAAGCGCTCCACGTAAATGCTTGCCTTGGTCACGAGTGGAGGTTGTTAGGGACTTAGTGACCGGAATAGTGGTGGAGTACAAATGTACTCAAGAGAGCTTATGAAGACTCATTACACCCATCTCGCTCATTGAGTCGGCGTGGCTTATCTAACGTATCAAGCTGATCTCATTGGGCTCAACGTGAGGCATACATGATTGTTTCAGCGTGCAACCGAGGCGCGGGAAATTTTGCTGAAGCTGCGTGAGCTATTAAGTCGGGGAGGGCAGTTGCAATCTTGGCGCAGACACGAGGATGGAGGCCTTGGGGCAACCACGGCAAAGTCAGGCTTGATTTCCGACAGCCATGCCGAGCTCGGTCTCCATGGTCTGGATCTAACTGGTGGTGCATGCTCGCAGTCAGAAAGACGGCCCACCTCCATGCCGATGCAGCCACTGAGCCGCCGGCAGATTTTTGCGGATTCCAATATCTGGCCAAACACTTTCGTCATGATGTGGCTCATCGATACTCACCGCGCTCGGCACCCAGCCAGCCGCCCTGGCTGACTTCCTCAGCTCAAGGAACGTGACCGATGCCCCGGGCTGCAAGTGATCGCAACTGCGCCAAGGGACGCTCCCTGCGAGCGGACTTTGCTGCAGTCGCGTCAAAATGCTGATCGTGAACCTGCAGAATAGGTCGACCAGGGTGTGGCCCGAGTAACCGCCGGTACCATCCATCAAAGGCAGCAGCAGGCTTTGCGGGGAAACATCCGAATTCTGGCTATGCCTGAACTTGGCATAACGCCGGAAATAGGCAGCGAACGGAGGAGCCAGCGGATAGCGTAGGCGAGGGTAGTGAGGGCTTTCAAACCATCCTGGTGAACTCTGACTTGATCCTGCCTTTTGATCGTCGGCCTCGTTGGTTTTGAAGCTTGAGAAGGTCAATCTCAGCGCCGATGGTGACCCCAACGCTCCCAGAGGGACGTCAGAATAGATGGCCATGGCTGCGACGAGAAGCCACGACTCGCATTGGTTATCGCTCTGGGCCAACGAGGTAGCCGTCGACATCAAATCTGTCAGTTGCGCGGGCGTGAAAATCGTCCGGGTTTTCACCTGGCGAACCTCGAAATCTCGAGGTTTCAGAGCATCGAAGGGATTCATCGGAGTTGTGGTTCGCAGGGCATACAGGTAGTTGAAAAAATCCATCCCACTGCGCAGGAACATATTTCGGTGCTGAGCGGTTCCAAGTGCGAAATCTGACCCTGTCCCTGGAGTGGATGTCGACGTTGAGGCGGAAATTTCTGCCAGCTGCTTTCTGACTATCGGCCGCCAGTTGTTATTAATTGGCTTGACCGCGAATTCTGTTTTGGTCTTTAGCAAGTAACGCGTCCCGCCAGTCTTCGAAATCCATGATATGGGCAGGCGCATGACGAAGTGCATGAACTCCCTGGCATCCGTTTCTTGCCACTCCAGGAACGGCTTGTGCCGAATAGACCAGCTCCAATGCATCATCGTCTCAAGCACTGGGCACATGATCTTGTAGTGCCTTGGGCTGAACCCGGGCCGTTGGCATTGCTTGGCGAGGAAGTTGATCCCGAGGCGCCACGTTTGAAATGCCTCCAGTGCGGGGTCTAGGGTAGCGAGCCGTGCGCGGACGTCATTATTGATGGGGCGCTCCAGGCCTTGGTGGTCGGTTAGAAGCACAATCGGCGGGAACAACGGATACGGCACGAAGGAGTCCGTCGGCTCGGCTGCCGTTGGAGGTTCCGACGGCGAGCTCGGCGCCGGCTTAGGGCGTGGTTTGCGCGCTGGGTTCTTAATCGATGTCCGCGCTGACTTCATCATGGCGCAAAGCTCCTAAGCCGCAGGTTGAGCGACTGTTGAAGGACAGCCTCAATCATGGCGGTGGCCGTAAAACACCACAGGCCGCTAGGAACGCAACATGGTTAGGTCACCGGCTGCGGCTGCCTGCAGGCGTTCTAATCTGGCAGTCTGGCCCAAGCTGCATAGCTGCATAATTGTAGACGCCGAAGGATGCTGACGGATGCGGAATCAGATCTACGCCGCTTGAGGTGCGGGGATCATTGGTGAATAGGCTTGGGGCTGACTTGAGCGCTGGCTTACGCGATGGTGCCGATCGTCGAGCAAAGCACAGGCATGACAGGAGAAGACTAAACTTGGGCAATCGTCGGCTCAGTTGAGTGAAGCTCCAACTTCAACCGTAGATCGAGAGCTTTGGCTGAACTAGACGATGGGATTTCGGATGGGATCTCTAGCTGCTGAATTATGGTTTTCAAACCGGGCGAGCAGGGATGGCCGGGCTGCTGAAGCTGAGGAGGTACTGGAGAGATGGAACGTAACGGATTGATTCTAGGGATGCATGGTCAATTCAGGCAAAGTCTGGTTTTCGGAGGCTGGTGACCTTGCGACTTCGAAAATTCGAGACTCTCAAAATTTGAAACTCAGCATTTGAAATGGATTCATCGTATTTAACAACCACGCCTAAGCATTTTCGCTGAGCTATTAATCCATTCTGGAATAAATAATATATTTTTATTCTTATAAAATATAGCGATGCGCTATCTGTCGCCCATAATCCCTCTCTAATTGTGAAACTATCGAGTGCATGTGCAATTTTGAAACTTCGTAACTTGTTGATTTCAATGGCATTATTCAAAAAGGTAGGCAATGGACCCACTCTCCCATCCTTCAAGACCAGCGGGCGCTCCAGAATTCGTGGTGTTCAGTCATAAGCAAAACGAGAAGGTCAGCTTGTTCTGCCGACCCACTCTATGGCGATTCGCCGAGGTGGAGTTTGATCCTTGGGTGAGCGATTTGACCGTGAACCAGCGTTTCATCGAATTGGACAAAGTTCGAATCCCGGTCGCGCTCGCTTTTGAGAATAGCCACGCGTCACTCATTGTGGTGTCCAAGTCATGCCTGGGTTCCAGCACGAGCGTTGAAGTCCAGAATTATGCCGACGATAACGGCTTTCTCTGCGAAATTTTAGATACTGATTTCCTGAAATCTGAACGTACCCGCTACGAAAACTACCTACTCATGCTTTCCTATATCAACAAGCAGAGAGATGCACTGACTGAGCGCAATCTTCGCGAAGTGATGAGACTCCTCCCAAGGCATGGACTTACGGTGAGCAGCGCTATGCAGGCGGTTGAGCAGGATTTTGGCGAGAAGGGCGCAGCTTTGGTGTTCGAGTTGGTCAGAAAGGGCCGATTAAACGTCAAGAATTTGAGTTCGACTAAATTGAGTGGGGCATCCCAATTAGGCCATGGAGATGCCCAGGATGAGTGATCAACGATTTTCTAGGTCCGAACGCGAACGAGAAGGCTATGATTGTGACAAGTGGCGTGCGGTTGACTTAACGGTCTTGCCGGACGCCCTTCGAGGTCCGACGGAGAATCGTATTAAAGCTATCCGGGCGTTCTTGAAGGAAGGCGCATCGCTAGAGGAAATTCAAGAAAAATATGGGATACCTCGCTCAACGCTTTATCGAGTCATCGACAAATGCGAAGCACTAGACAAGTCCGGAAGTCCCGCTGGCTGGGTGGCTGCAATACCTTATAAGCGCAGTGGTGAAAAAAAATACAATCGGAAAGCGCAGCCCGGCTCATCCGCTACGCAAGGCTATTCCGGCGCTTTTACGCATTTCGTTGAGCAACATCCAGATGTGGATGAGTGGCTGAAAGCTCAAGCCCGTAGATATAGACCCCGAAAATCTGGCGGCGACTACTTTATAGCGATTCATAAAGCGTTCGTGCGCAGGTGCATTGAGGCTGGAGTTGCCAGACATCAATACCCATTAAATCAAAAAACCGAAGGTATAAGCGGGCTTAGGAGGTGGTTGCAGGATAAACACCGAGAATTGAAAGCGGAGCAAGAACTGAAGTCCTCACAAGCTAACGAGAGCGTCCGAGATATTGATCCATCGGACATCTTGGAGCAAGTTGAAGCAGATGGACACAAATTGGATCTTCGCTTGGTTATTCGCGAAAGGGATGCCTATGGGGAGCCTGTTGAATATGAAATTCTCAGGGTCTGGTTAATTTGTCTAATCGAAAAATTTTCAAGGTGTGTGTTGGGGTATTCATTGGCACTGGGCCACCAGTATGATCAAGTAGACTTGCTTACGGCGATTTATAGAGCCCTGAGCCCGCACGTTCGTCCACCGCTGAATATTCCTGATACCCGTTATCGCGATGAAGGGGGATTCCCCTCAGAAAGTTCGGGGGCGTGGCAAACGTGGTCCACATTAAAACTGGATAATGCTTGGGCGCATAAGGCGAAGCATGTGATTGAGGTGCTAAATGATAGGCTTGGCTGTGTGGTGGAGTTCGGTAGACCGTACACCCCCAATGATCGCCCTATTGTGGAGCGTTTTTTTCTCTATTTGGTGCAAAACTTTTCTCACAAAATAATTGGTACCACGGGGAGTGAATCCACAGATGAGATCAAGGCACGTTTATCGCCAAAGTCCAAAAACCCTTTGAAGATGTTGCTGTCTCTAGAAGAGTTGGAAAGTTCCGTAGACATTGTGATCTCTGACTATAATGGTCGTCCGCACGCGTCAATCCAAGGCCACACCCCATTGGACTTGTTCCTCATGCGTATGGAGGCAAGGGCATTGCCGCCGAACACACTGCCTACCCGTTATCAAAATGAGGCAGCGTTTACGCGAATTCGCGAGCCAAAGATCGTTCAGTCAAATGCCAAATACGGGGGCGCGTTCATTAACTTTGCTTACCAGAAATACCGAAATCCGGATGTATTGCGGAGTAATTCGGCAGGACGGAAAATGATCATCGAGTATTCTCGTAGAGATGTATCTTCGATCAATTTGCTTGATGAGTCTGGTGCATTTGTTGGTGTGCTAACACCACCGCCACCCTACTCAAACACGCCACACAGCTACAGATTGCAGACTGAGATTTCAAAGGCCGTGAAGGACGGACAATTCCGCTTTACGGAAAATGAGTCATTCATTGAAGCTGTCCGTAGGTTTCAATTGAAAGGTAACAAAATGACTCGAGAGAGAGCGACTAGTCTCTACAAAAATACTGGCATGACTTCAGTAGGTTCGTCTGTCGAGGAAGAAACGTCTCCTCCGACATCGGAATCACAAGTCGACAGAGTAAAGCTGTTTAAAGTTTTCACTTTTTGAATAGAGGGTGCAAATGGACATCCAGGATACGCGACCCGTCGAGGTTGATCTTCATCCTGTCTGCAATCAGCGGTATTTGATCCCGACATTTTCGATCGGTGAGACTTACGCGCTTGTGCTTAAGGTTATTCGTCGCAGAGACTCTGGTTTAGTGATCTGGGGGCATACCCGTTACGGTAAGACTTGGGCAATGCTTTATTGTCAGCAATGCCTTGCACAAGATTTTCCTGATTTTCCTGTTGTTATTTACAATGCGAAGCGAGAAATATCAGCCACGAAAGGTAATTTTTATAACTCACTGCTGGCGGTTGTCGGTCACAAGCAGTGGAATGACAATGTTAGCCTCTCAAAAAAACATCTTCGGTTAGTGAATTTCATGGAGCAAGCGGCGCGCAGGGATTCACGGCAGGTCTTTATTCTATTCATGGATGAAGCTCAGCGGCTTCAGCAGCAGCATTTTGACTGGGTCAAGGATATCTATAATGACCTGCGGCTAAAGGGTGTGACATTGCTTCCCATCCTGGTAGGACAGCAGCAACTGCTTGATCAGAAGGAAGCCTTCCTCAAAACCGGGGTGGAGGGGGAGGCTATTGTTAATAGGTTCATGCTTTACGAGCACCCTTTCCGCGGCATACGCGAAAAAGAAGATTTCGCGACCTGCCTTGGCTTTTTTGACAGTACCCCTTATCCGGCCAATTCCACATGGACTTTCACCAAATTTTTTGTCCCACAGGCATATGCCAATGGCTTTAGGCTGGCGCAAGTGAAAGACATACTGTGGGATGCCTTTTGTGATGCTTACAAGGAATTAAAGCTAAAAAGCAAAATGGAAATACCGATGCAGTATTTCAGCAAAACGATAGAAATTATTTTGCGCGATAGTGTTGACATGGATCACCCAGGCTACACGATTACCAGGGAGTTCAGCTTGCGATCTATCCGTGAATCTTGGTTTCAAGCCGCAACGCGCAATAGTAAAGCTGCTGATCCGAGCGCCTGATGATGATAATCGTCCCGGATACTAAAACGATGAGCATCAATCCCAGGTATTGTCCGGTGGCCCCACTGTACATGGCTTACGAATCTGCGTATTCGATTCTAAGCCGGTTTGCACTTTATAACGTCATCCACGGAGATACACTGGTTAAAATCTTTGCGCCATCACAGAGAGAGGGTAATGGTAAGCGTAGCCGATTCCCAAACCTCGCCCACAGCGCGGCTGTGAATCCGGTAGCGATTCGCGAATGCTTTACCCTTGATAGAGCGCAACAAGATGCACTTTTCTTAGTACCTTCAGCTGTACCGAGCAATGATCACATTGCAGCCAATTTAAGAGTTTGTCCCGTATGCATGGTGCGTGGTGTGCACTACTCCCTATTTCAATACCTACTCATCAAGAAGTGCCCGATCCATCAGGTCGAGTTGAGCCAAGCGTGTCAGACCTGCGGCGGGGCGATGGATTACTCGTTAAACAGCAGGTTGTTCCGTGAACCATACGGCTGCAACTATTGTGGCCATCTGCTGCGACTCAAGGGAAGTCAAAGTGGCCGGTCCTATTTGAATAGATCCGGGCTGAACCGGCTGATTTTAGCCCATCGAATTTTTGAGCGCGGCAGGGATCGTCAGGTGTTTTTTGATATCAATCAGCCGACCAATATTTACTTTGATAATGCCGCTCAGTTTTCCTCGGCTATCACCGATTTTGCGGTGCATCAGCGTGCGCTGTTCAATGAGGTTCAGGCTAGGGCGGCATCAGGTCAGGGTGATAAAAAAGTGGGCTTTTACAGAATCAGTAACATCAGTCGTTGCTCGACAGTGAAAAGCTCGGTAATAGAGCTGACAGTCAATGACCTACTTCCGATTTTGAAGTGTATCTTCCGAAAAATTAGAAAGTGTTTTCTTCCTGAAATCAAACTGAGCAAGAAAAATCTTGCCGGAATTTGGCGAAGTATTGAGGAGTGTGATGTGCCCAGGCAAGGCTATCAACTCGTCGGCTATCTTGACTGGCTATGTTTTTGGTACGGAGTTAAAACGCCATCCGACTTGTGCGCGAAAGCAAGGTCATGTGTCAAAAAAAAACTGGGAGCCTGGCTTGAATCGAAACGGACGCACGAAGTATTTGCTTCACTCAAAGGGGAGCGCGAAAAAAATTGGCTGATGACGAAAATACTAGCTCATGAAATTATTTTTTTCATGACCAGGCAGATACGCCGGCTATCCGAATCGGATCTAACCTGCTCTAGGACGACCCCCAGTCAAGTGGTCTATCGCCGGTGGGTAGGGCCCGCTGCGTGGGCGCTGATTGTCCTTCCCCAGCAGTCCGCTTGTGAATTCCATTTTACAGCCCGCTCCGTTTTCGCTGAACTCGGTCGGTCAAAGGTGAGCAAACCGGCGCAGCGAGAGACGTATGCGTCGCTGTCACAGTAATAAGCGATTAGTCTACGCCCCAATTGGCCCAGGCCGCTTCATCGATGCCTTCCCCGGCAATCAGCACGCGCTTCTGTCGCAGGTTGGCATTTTGCGTCTCGGCAGGTCTTTCAGTGGCGTGTAAATCCTCCGGCTCTGTCAATGCTAGTCGAGAGTTACGAATCGCAGCGTCCCAATCTTCGTAAAAGTATTGGTCTTCTGAGGCTGCTGAGGTGGGGCGCTCAAGTGCTTTATCAAAGTCGGCCGTAAATTGGAGGTTGACGGCCTTGTGGATTTTTCCAAGGTGTGGAGTGGGTGCGGCACGTTCACTGACAAATCCTTCCGGGAAGGGCGTGGCGACAGGGTCGTAAAGATTGGCAACCGATAGGCAGTTCACACTGCTCAGCATTAGCGCAAAGCGGTAGCGGCGTTCCAATACGACTTCTACCTCGTGGGCACTCATCTCGAACTCGACCCCAACGTCTCCCATGCTGAACAATTGTTGGTGACCAGCGCGATATTTCTCCAAATGATGATGTCGGCCGAGTAACACCTGCAGGAGGGTCGCGCTCCCTTCGCTGAGGCAGATCTTCTTATCCTTGCCGAATTGGAAATACCACTCATCATTGTATCCGTAAAGAAGATCGGTGCATTTTGCTTTGGCCAGATCCGATGTGGTGCATCCTGTTTCTTGTAACAAACGAAGCATCGCGAGATCCCTCACCCAGTGCTCCACACCTCTGCAGGTTCCGCAAATCAGTTCCAGGCTTTCGCCTGAGTACAGTTTTGTGTGTGCTGTGAGTTCAGTAGCATGGGCAAAGCGAGTGGCTTGACGGTAGAGCTTCTTCATCTGGGAACGCAGGGGGTCCAGATTTTCGCCGAAGCGATGTTCCTGCCAGTTCATGGCCGCGGCGATTCTGGAAGCGGCCTGGCGATTGCTCAGTCGACCCAAGCCTTTCAGTTCACGCTGGATGAGCAAGTCATCAATGTAGACTGGAAGGTAGTAATTCCTGGGCTCTGTGGGTTCTGCCGGTCCGGGGTATACAGTGATATGTGAAAGATAAAAATACACATAGGCCTCTAGCGGCAGCAGGCTATCACTGAGCGACTTGTACTGTGTGTGGCGCAACCATAAGTCGACATGCTGAAGGTAACGCGCCACTTTACGCCGTCTACGTAGGGGTACGGTTTGCAACAGAAAATCGGTGATTTCCTGACCGAGACAGGGGATGAAATAGAGAGTTTGCAGTAGTGCCATGGGCTGCTCCGACAGGCAATCATCACTGATGAGTCGTGCACGGGGGGCTTTCAGTTGCACAGATTCGCACGTCGCGGATCAAGCGAAGCGTATTGCAGCAGGGTTTCTTTGAAACCATGGACTTATGAACGGTCGTGCTCACAGGGCGGTCGTTGCGGTCCAGAAGCACACTAATCCTAGGCCTGCTGACTGGATACCCCGAGGCAGCGGCGCACGATGTGCTAAGTGGTGATCATTGAGTGCGTTAGCGCTCATGCTAAATCCCTGCGTTGCGCCTGACTGAGATCTAGTTCTAGCCTAGCAAACGGAAGAAATCACGCAACGTGCAAGCCGCCCGCTGTCACATCATCTTCAAGCGATAAGCAACGATGCACTGGTACATTCGCCAACTATGTCTGTTCGTACTTTCGCTTTACGGGCAGTTGCCGTAAGGCTGAGGATCCGTTTCGCTGGTTTCCTTAGCGCGTCTACTCTCCCGTAGGCGAGAGTGCCTCAAAAAATGGAAGATCTCGCTATCATCAGATTTGCTTTTTACATCGTCTCGGGCACATCAGCCAAGGGCCTGAACTGAGTTGGCCAGTCTTTTCTCTTGTCCGAATTGGGTGGTATAGAACCGTTGTTCAATGCCATAAATAAGGAGTTTCAGTTCATTGTCTGTCGAAATTTCGAACTGACCACTGTTGGCATTAAAGACGAGTTGTTGGCCGCAGTAGCCATCAATGTAGGTCAGCATTCCTGCTTTATCTTGTTCGGGTAACGCCTCTAATGTCGCCATCGCCAAAGCAATACGCTTGCGATTCGGTTTGGAAACCTTCTCCGCTGCAAAATCGTTGGATAAGGTGATAAATGGTTTATCAAGGAACTGCTCAACCTCCTCTTGCGTTGCTTCTTTGTACAGTTCATCGATCCCGGGGAAAATACTGGAAATAGTGGCTAGGTTTTTGAAGATAAGGGTGTCAGAAGCTCTGAGGTAGACAGCATCTGGCTGAGCATTAATCACTAAGCGGCTCTGGGACTCTTCAATCTCCGCAACCTCGCCGAAGACTACAGTCTTCCGTTTAAGAAAAAGTGAAGGTGTGACTTTCTGAAAATAAAAATCTTCCCCTTGGCTCGCCACTAGGTAAGAGATGTCATTAAACTGTCGCTTGGCCAGATCGTCATACACTTTTGCGTCAAAATCGCCCTTCAGCATCTCCACACAAAATGTTTGTGCGGAAAACTCCTCAACTTTGAACCAAGAATCCTCGTCCAGATTGTGATCAGGACAGTAATTTACACAAGCGGCGGGATCAATGCCCAAGTCGTCGAAAAGCGTGTAATCAGAAATCAACTTGAAGAATGGTTTTTTTCTGAGTTTTTTCACCTTTACCAGTACGCAATCCATATGCTCAGCCTTTTTCTATGAATGTGTAGTTATTGATTCTATAAGCTTTTTCGATCACGACGTCATCCGGTAACTTGTACCCGGCTCGTGAGATTAGGAAAATTGACGCGCGCGCTGTAGTGGTTATGTTATAAAATTCGTAGCCATACAATAAAAACAGCGGATTGAAATACAGTGCTTGCGAGCGGTAGGTGAAAACAAACAAAACGCCGTATACAAAGAGCAGGGTTTCCCAATTTGGAACGCTGAGCGCCACGAAAAAATATCCGAGATAGCTCGGTAAAAAACTATTATTAGCATGATCAATGGAGTCAACTTGGCCTGGCTTGAACTCATCCTTGCCCAGCGATGGACTTAGCACCAAGCTTAAGCCTGTGAGCAGCACGGGGACGCAGAGATAGAGGCCGTACGACACGAAATTGGGAAGCGCAACAACAAGGCCATGCTCAGGAAAAAAAGACCCCAGCACGTAGCCCTTCTGAACCAAAAATACGATTACTAGGAGAGACGTCGCATTGAAGGTCAGTAGCAACCGGAAAGGAACGTTAAGGTCGAGTTTCGGCCACTCCATGGCATCTCCAGTGCGTGACGCCGACTGTGGATGTCGACAGGTGCGAGATAGGGCTCTGGACGATATCAAATAGCCACGCTTCACGTCCACAACGAATACTTCACCAAGTGCGGCTGCGCGAACCATAAACGCGCGGTCTCGGGAGAGACAACAAGGTTCTGGTGACCACCTTTCTAGCGCAGGGTCTGAGTCTAAGATTGTCCAAACGGCAGTAGTGGGCAATCCTGCAGGGCTCGTCGAGCATTGCTGTGACACGACGCATCACGATCTCTAAATGGTCGGAGGCGATACAGGCAATTGCTCGATTCATGACTGTGATCGCTTCTATCCTAGCGGCAGCGTCCGTCAGTTCCATCCGCGATACGGTGTAACGACGATTCTTGTGTAGGTCATTCGGCTTTCCGGGCGACCACTATTTGTGGTCAGCCTTGCTTACCTACAGTGGCAAACAACAGATGCTCGCTTGGTGCCAAAAGAGCAGCGCCGTGTTATTTTCCGTGTTCTGAAAAGTAAGCGATTACCCGGTGCCAGCGCTGGCGTCTCACGGGAGAGATCATGGTGTTGCAATGGATTCGCAAGTGGTTCTCCACGGTCGCTGCGGGTGCACCTTCGGAAGAAGGCGTCAGTCGCGCTGGCCGCTTTGATCTGTATGTCAACGGAGCTGCACCACTTCCGTTCGGCCGGTTTGCGTCGTTGAAACAGGCCGAGGTCTTGGCTCAGCGCAGTTTCAAGGGCCAGCACTACCGGATTGTGGATACTTACACCGGGGACGCCGTAGTCTTCAACTACAAGAAAACTGCACTGCTTCCGGAGCCGTTCCTCCAAGGAATTGACATTACAGGTCAGGTGACGCCTACGCCGGCGTTCATCCGGGAGCTGCACGCCAGGAAGCCGATGCTCACTCAGCCCACTTTCTGTTGGCAAAACTGTTTGCTCACCATCCTGAGTCTTCAGGCCTCACATCCGCAGCTTCGTTATGCACTGTCACTCATTCATCACCCGGAGGCAGGGGTCGAGGGGCATGCACTGATCGAGCACGCAGGGCAGTTTCACGATCCCACCCTGGAGCATCAGTCTTTACTCCGTCCGCTGGTCACCTACCGGCTCCTGGAAGTACTGGAGCCCGATCAGCTATTTGGGCAGATTCTCGCGCGATTTGGTGAGGACGGCCTCAAGGAAATGCGCCAAGGACGGCGGGCGTGGTCAAATTTCCGCGTGGATGCTGGCGGTTCGCGGATCTTCGACCTTTGAATTCCGCGTAATTTTTGGAAGCCACTGCGTTGGCGCTGCAGGATGAGCTGCCGCAGGCGTACAACTGCCAGCGCGGCGGCGTCTCGTCGAGATGGCGCGTCATACCGACAATCGATGGGGATTGGCCGGCGGCGGCCATCAGCTTTGCAGCTTACCTTTAAAGGGAGAAGGCATGAGTCACTACTTTGATCATGCGAGTCAGGAACTCAACAGCAAGATCGCCCAGGCCAAGGTGTACATCACCCGGCACAACCCGACCACTGGCGCACTGGCCGAAGCGGTGCTTCGCCAGTTCCTCAAAGACCACCTGCCGGGGGCGGTCAGCGTGGAGCAGGGCTTCATCATCGACAGTGCGGGCGGTTTATCCAAGCAGTGCGACATTCTGATTTACGACTCGCACCGGTATGCCCCGTTCTATCGAGTAGAGGGTGTGGTTGTGGTGCCGGCGGAGGCGGTGATTGCTATTATCGAAGTAAAAACCTCGATCAACCGAGCCGGATTTCATGAGGTGATTCGCTATTTCCAGAGTTTCCAGAACCTGCGATTGGCGGCGAGGACGTACTTGTTCATGTTCAACGCTCCGACGTTGGGGACTGTCAGCAGGCACTTTCATTCATTTCGACACCCAGGCAGCTATCAGGAGTTCGATCATGATACTTTCCAGTTCCTCCCGGACGAAATCACCGGCCTAGATCATTCCTACCATTTGCATAGAGACATGGTTATCCACGACCGCGATGCCATGGGCTATCTCTCGTACTTCTACGAGGATCACGAAGGTACCGCGATCAACGCACTGGAGCGGTTCTTCCTCTCTGTGTATGCCTGCGTCGAACGCCACTTGAGAAGTAGTCTGCCCGTGGGTGTGTTGGTGCCGCGAGTGTCCTATCACAACAGTACTCCCAGCAAAACTATTTTCGCCATTGACTTGTTCCCCATGTAACCTCAGGTATGCGCTGCACTTGCTTACATCGTTCAGTGGCACAACCGCTTCAGTGTTTCGCGTTTGTCATGGTTGAGACGCAGAAGGCGCCCCCCCCTTTTGACCTGGCTGCTTATTCTGGTGGGGGTTCGCTCGCGCCCGGTGTCGATCCGAGCAGCTTACTGGCCCGACTGTCAAGCAGGGCGCCCGCCTGGAAGTAGCCCATCACCGTGCTCACACTGCGGTGCTCGGTCATTGCCATCACCTCACCGAGCGGCACGCCCTGGCGTCCTGCCTCGGTGACGAAGCCTGAGCGCAGACTGTGCGCTGCCCAGTCCCCATCAAGACCTGCCATCGCCGCGCGGCGTTTGACTATCCGCGCGACTTGGTCGCCGGACAGTCCATGCGGTGCGACCCGGCCACCTTTGTACAGGCGGCGAAACAGCGGGCCGCGGCAGGCCGGTGCTGCTTCCAGCCAGGCACTCAGTGCCTGCGCCGCCGGCCCCTGCAGCGGTTTTTCTCGGCGTACGCCGCCAGTGTCGGTCTTGGTCGCCCCAAGTGTGTACAGCCAGGTGTCGGCATCCAGCCGGCGCAGGTCTTCGATCTGCAGGCCGATCACCTCCGAGCGGCGTCGGCCGCCACCGCTCCAGGCCAACAGCAGTAGGGCGCGATCGCGCACGCCGCGTACGCCGTCGCTGCAGGTGGCGAGCATTGCCTGCAATGGCTCCAGGACCACGGCAGTTTTCTTGCGCTGTGCCACCCCCTGGCGCACTTGGGCCTTGCGCGCTTCCCGCAGCAAGGTCTTCACCGCCGGCGTCTCGGTTGGGTTGTCCCATTGCTTCAACCGGTGCCACTTGGCCAGCACGGCGAGACGATGACTGACCGTACTGAACGCGAGTGCTCCCAACTTGCCCTTGACTCCCATTGCGACCAGGGCGGCATCGAGGTCTGCGGGCAGCAGGTGGCTCCAGCCGCCGTCAGCGCCCGGGCGGGCAAGGTGATCAACGATGAATTGCACTGCGACCTCCGGCGGCAAGGCAGCGTCGCCGAGCGCGCGCCGGTAACGCAGGCGCAGCCAGGCTGACCAGTAGGCGAGGGCGCTCTGGTAGCTGCGCACCGTGTTGGCGGCGGTGCCGGCGGCGATGAACGCCTCGGCGGCGGCGCGGGTGCTGGCCGCCAACTCGTGCGGCGCCAGTGGCGTGTCAATCGATGGCTGCAATGATTCTGTATTATTCATTACGTTCTACGTATTATTAATTTAGATTCAATCTAATAAGGTCGGATAATCATTCATTATCAGACCTAATATAGCGGAGGGCAGGGCATGGCGGTAGGCGTACCGGAAAGCGAGGTGTTTGCCGCGGCAGACGCGGTGCTGGCCCGTGGCGAGCGGCCGACGGTAGAACGGGTGCGCCTGGAACTGGGTCGCGGCAGCCCGGCGCGGGTCGGCGCCTTGCTCGACCAATGGTGGGAACAGTTGGCCGGCCGCCTGCGCGGTGAAACGCGGTTGCCCGGACTGCCGGCGGAAGTGGCCCAGGCCTTTGTCGCTATCTGGCAGCAGGCGACCACCTTGGCTCAAGGCGTGGTCGAGCAGTCACTGGCCAGCCAGCGGCAGGTGCTCGCGGAGGAAAGAGAGGAGCTCCTAGCATTGGATACCCGCGCCCGGCTGGACGTTGCTCAGGCGCGACAGCAGACGGCAGAGGCAATATCTGTGCGGCAGAGCGCTGAAACCCGCCTGACCGATCTAGAGCTACTGCTGGCCCAGCGTCAGGCGCAGATTAAGGATCTGCAGGAACAACGTGGCGCCTTGCAATTGGCCTGCGACACCTTGCAACAGCAGTTGCATGGTCTGCAGGCCGAACAGCACGACACCCTGCATCAAGTCGAGCAGGCTCGGCTGGCACAAGAAGCCTACGTGCGCGGTGTCGAGGAGCGCGCCTACCGCGAAATTGACCGAGCGCGCGAGGAGAGCAAAACACGCCAGGTTGAACGCCGAGAGCTCCAGCGCCAGTTCGACCAACTTCAGCAACGATCGGAGCAAGACCGTCACGTCTTGAGCGAGACGCAGCGCCAGGCAGCCACCCAGCAGGCGCGGGCCGAAGTGGCGGCGGAGCAGGGCGAGCAGCAGCGGCAAGCTCTGGAAGGCCGCTTACATGCCATGCAGCAAATGCTTGACGAGGTGCGACATACGGCCGCGGCCCAGCAGGCGCGTGCTGACACGCTGGAGCAGCAACTGGTCCAGCAGCAGGCGCCGAAGCTGCGTAAGTCCAGAATCAAGGAGCGGTGATGGGTCGGGGAGGAGCACCGCAAGCGGTCGCAATACCATGTCTAGAGTGCAACAGGGCTGCGCGACTGACGCGAGGCGTGGTGTCGGCGATCCGTACAAGGTGCGTCGAAGGCCTTGCACCCGCGCCTGCCCTGTAGCCCGCAGCACCTAACCCTCGCTTGAAATCTGTATCGTGAGACTGGCGTAGCATAATCTCAGCTGCTCGGTCGCGTTGTTGATATCCTTTGTCTTGAGAAACCTCATGCGGTTGAGCCAATACCTGACTGAATACGATGAAGACCTCAGTGGCGACAGCCAGATTGATCCGTTGGGTGTACTGACCATCTGGTCTGCCTTTGGCCAGGAAATCTTTCGCAACCGGGTCAATTCGGTTTCGAACGACGTACGAAACTACACGCTCAATCTGCTGCATCATGCAGTGATTAAGGACCTGTTCGACGATGTTGATACCGGCCCGAGCAAAGCATTGCGTGAGCAGTCAGGAGGACGTCATGGGCTGGCGCTGTGCCAGGCTTGTCTAGTCTATCTGGAGAACATATTCACGTATGCCATGGTGACTGCTGCGCCCGATACCGGCGTTGACAGTCAAGGCGTGCTGGGCGCCAGCAAGGCTCGTGCACGTCTGGAGGTCGACAGTAACCCATTTCTGCGCTTCACCCATCAACCAGCCGGACACCTGTTGGTGCGTCAGTTGGGCTTGGGTGTGAGTGGGCGCTATAAGACACCGTTCATGCAGATAGGCTTCTTCAACGACCGCTACAACTACCACCACAGTCAAGAAGCAGGACTGTTGTGGGTGAAAGTTAAGGGGATGATTCAAACTCACGAGCCGTTTCACAGGTTGTTCCAAGAAGCGCGCATGCATTTGCAGGGGATTTTCCTGCGCTTCAAAGCAGGTGGCGGAAGCGCGCTCAAGCAAGTACCGGGCAGTCTGATCAAGGCCTACCGAAGAGCACTGCCGAACTCCGCGCAAGTAGGCGCTGCCACGCGCGACTTCTGGCTAGCCTTGACTGGCCTCGACACGGGCGCTGCGGGTGCACTGCTGCGGGTGATGGATGATCAAGTTCAACACAATCCAGACGGCCACCTGCCGATCCAGCAGTTGTTCGCCCTGGCCGAAAAAAACTGCAGCGAAACGCCCGAGCGACGCAAGCTCGTGCACGTGCAGCAGGTCGAACCACTCCTTGCTCAGGTCGATCTGCTGTTTACCCTGGCCTGTCATGGCCGGCACCAGAGCCTTGGCGAAATCGAGGCGCACTGGCAAGGGCTGGGGCGCGATGCCGCAACCTTGCCGGCGGCCGCCGCGCGTATCGATGCGCATTCAGAACTGCTCGGCATTCTTTCGCACACCGGCCGCCGACGGCTGGAGCGACTCATGAGCTTGGCGCGTCAGGAACGCTTCAGTGACCAGTTTCTCGGCATGGTGGACTACCACGCGACGGTGATGCGCGAGCGTGGCCAGATACCCTGGGTTCAAATCGACCAGGCCGAGAAGGTCAAGCTCAGTGCTCGTACCAGGGCATTGCCTGAGGCGCAGGATACGCCCATGCAGCGCTGGGTGAACACGTACTAGGGGTTATGCCGAGATAAGGCAAAAATTAGGACATTCGTTCTGTAAATATATGATTTAAAAGGTTATTCGAGAGGCCGTGGCTTGCTGGTCATCCACCGTCTGGCTAGCCGTCTATGCTGATGCTTTTGCCTCGCTTGGGGGATGTGTTCAATGGCATCGGTGGAAAGAACAGCCTACCCTATCTTGCCCAGTCAGCTACCGGCCAAGGAGCTTCATCGAAGCTATTCCCTGTCTGATTCAGAGATCGAATGGGTCAACAACACCGCTAAGAGTCCAGCGCTCTCGATTGGGCTGGCAATCCAGTTAAAGGTGTTTCAGCAGCTGCACTATTTCGTTCCGTTCGAGGAGCTTCCTCAGGAACTCATCAGTCATGTCCGGCAATGCCTCCGCTACGGCGCACGAATAGCTCCACGCTATAGCAATCCCCGCACCCTTTACCGGCACCAAGCAGCGGTACGGCAGTACCTGCAGGTTACCCCCTTCTACAGCAGCGACGGGCTAGCGGTCACTGAGCAGATCGCACGTGACTGCGCTGTAGTTCTTGAGCAGCGAGTCGATCTCATCAATGCCATGCTTGATGAGCTGATTCAGCGTGGCTATGAGCTTCCGGCTTATTCGACGCTCAACAACCTCGCAGAAACCGCCTTGGCGAGTGCCCAGGAAGTTACCTTCAACCTAGTCGTGACTCGAGCGCCAATCGAGGTGATCTACAAGCTGAAGGAGCTGCTCGACACCGACTTCGGCCGGCGCCAGAGCGATTTCAATGCGCTGAAACAGGCACCCAAGAAGCCATCTCGCAAGCACCTGGAGGTGCTGATCGACCACTTGGCCTGGCTAGAGAGCTTCGGGGACCTGGAGGCCATCTTTGAGGGGATCGTCGATGCCAAGATTCGCCACTTTGCTGCCCAAGCCGCGGCGGCGGACGTCTCCGAGCTGAAGGACTGCTCGCTGCCGAAGCGCCACACGCTGATGCTGGCCTTGATATATCGAATGCGTGTGCGAACTCGGGACCACCTGGCCGAGATGTTCATCCGGCGGATTTCGACGATCCATAAACGCGCCAAGGAGGAGCTGGAACAAATCCAGGCGCGACAACGCCAGAAGCTGGAGCAGTTGGCGGCGACCCTGGACGGCGTGGTGCAGATTCTGGTTCAAGAACCGGATGACCAGGAAGCTGGCAGCCTGATTCGGGAATACCTCTCCCCTGATGGCAATCTGGATCGGTTGCGTGAGACTTGCGCCGAAGTCCAAGCTACCGGCGGTAATAACTACCTGCCGTTGATCTGGAAGCACTTCAGGTCCCATCGCTCGCTGTTGTTCCGTCTCAGTCACCTTCTCCAACTGGAGCCCACGACTCAGGATCGGTCGCTGACTCAGGCACTTCAACTGATCCAGGACAGCGAGAATCTACACCGCGAATGGATCGACGAGCACGTCGATTTGTCGTTTGCGTCGGAGCGCTGGGTCAAGGTCGTTCGTCGCCCTTCGAGTGAGGGGCCACCGACCAACCGGCGCTATCTGGAAGTTTGCGTTTTCTCCTACCTGGCCAGCGAGCTGCGATCCGGCGACATGTGCGTACAAGGGTCGGTATCCTTCGCCGACTATCGCAAGCAGTTGCTACCCTGGGAGGAATGTCTCCAGCGACTACCGGCCTACTGCGAAAAGATGGGGCTGCCTGGCACAGCGAAGGAGTTTGTTGCCTCTCTCAAGACCCAGTTGGAGGAAACCGCGCAACAACTGGACGAGAAATTCCCATCATGCCGAGGGGACGTATCGATTAACGAAGCTGGAGAACCGGTGTTGCGCCGAGTAGCGGCGCGGGACATCCCCCCTTCGGCCATCTCGCTGCAGACGGCGCTTATGCAGCGCATGCCGGCCAGGCATGTGCTCGATATCATGGCTAACATCGAGCATTGGATTCAGTTCACGCGGCATTTCGGGCCCATGTCCGGTAACGAGCCGAAGCTCAAAGAGCCTGCCGAGCGCTACCTGATGACGATCTTCGCCATGGGCTGCAACCTAGGCCCTAGCCAGGCTGCACGGCATCTGACCGGTAATGTCACGCCACACATGCTGTCCTATACGAATCGCCGTCACCTCTCGCTGGAAAAACTGGACAAGGCTAACCGCGAGTTGGTGGAACTCTACCTTCAACTTGATCTGCCCAAGCTCTGGGGCGATGGCAAGGCGGTGGCTGCGGACGGCACGCAGTTCGACTTCTATGATGACAACCTGCTGGCCGGCTACCACTTTCGCTACCGCAAAATGGGAGCCGTGGCCTATCGGCACGTGGCCAACAACTACATCGCCGTGTTCCAGCACTTCATCCCGCCGGGCATCTGGGAGGCGATCTACGTGATCGAGGGGCTGCTCAAGGCTGATCTCAGCGTCGAGGCTGACACGGTGTACTCCGATACCCAAGGGCAGTCGGCCACGGTGTTTGCCTTCACCCATCTGTTGGGCATCAATCTGATGCCACGTATTCGCAACTGGCGCGACCTGGTGATGTGCCGGCCGGATCGCGGTGCTTCGTACAAGCATATCAACCGCCTGTTCACCGACACTGCCGACTGGAACTTGATCGAAACCCACTGGCAGGATCTGATGCAGGTCGCATTGTCGATCCAGGCCGGCAAGATTTCCTCGCCCATGCTGCTGCGCAAACTCGGCTCCTACAGCCGGCGCAACAAGCTCTACCATGCGGCTCAGGCACTGGGCAGCGTGATCCGTACGATCTTCTTGCTCAACTGGATCGGCAGTCGCGAGTTGCGCCAGGAGGTCACCGCGAACACCAACAAGATCGAGTCCTACAACGGTTTCTCCAAGTGGTTATCTTTCGGCGGCGATGTGATTGCTGAAAACGATCCGGACGAGCAGCAGAAACGGCTGCGCTACAACGACATGGTGGCCTCGTCGGTGATCCTGCAGAACACTGTGGACATGATGCGCATCCTGCATAAACTGGCCCGCGAGGGCTGGCAGTTCACCGATGAGGACGTGTCGTTCCTCAGCCCCTACCTGACCAGCAACGTCAAGCGCTTCGGTGAGTTCAACCTCAAGCTCAATAGGCCACCGGAGCCCTGGATCAAGGACTCGGTATTCCAACAGGCCGCCGGCTCGCTTCGAGCCAACACGGCCAGCAAGACCGGTGCCTAGGAGGCAACATGATCGAGATCCCTCCCGCGACTTTTCGAGTCACACCCTACGGAGAAGTGGATGGTGTAGCACTGGACAAGCTGCGAGCCAGCTTCGACACCTCCCAGCTTCTGCGACTGGTTGACCAATTCGATGCCTGTCTGGCTGAGTTAGGTGGAGTTGTGGCTGTCCGAGATGAGCTGCTGAAGCTTCATGCGATGGCCCTAACCCTTGTAGAGGGTGTGCCACTGACAGTACCTACTGAGAATGCCTGCATCTGGACGGAGGCTGAGTCGCTGCAACAGAATCTCGAGACCCTCGCTGGGTGGGTGCGCTCTGCTCAAGCTGGAATAATCCCCTTGGTCAATCTAGCGCCCGACCACGAACAGTAAGCACTTGGGAGAGTGCCTATATTGTAAATGCGCAGGCTTGAGGAAAGACCATCTCTTGCCGGATTAAATCTTCGACAGCGGCAATCCAATACTTATCGAGCGACCAGCCGAAGAACTTGACCTGTCTCACCCGAGCGTCAGGGGCCAGCACCAGATGGCGAGTGGCCTTGGCCAGCGTTACGATCAACAGTAAGCTCCAAAAGGGTTCCCGCAGGACGCCAGCCACTACTGTGAGTGGATCACCAATAATATGTACCCAGCTGATCAGCAGCGACCAGCGCCCGAAGCGGTGATAAGCCTGCTGGGTCTTTTCCAGTTTTTCTTCGCTGACGGGAAACCAGCGTTTGTGTCGGTAGTGTTCGATAAAACGGCCCAACAGCCAGTTCAGTGCTTAGCCCAGTACATTGCCCGTGGTCGCCACGGCCAGCCGTGTCCAGGCGGCATAGGGGTCGGTCAGCAGCAAGCCGACCAGCACCGCTTCCGGCTGCATGGGCAGCAGCGTGGCGGCACCGAAGGCGGCGAGGAACAGGCCGAAATAGCCGGATAACTCGCACATCAGGCTAGGCGTTCAGGCCGATCCAGCCATGGACACCCACGTAAATCCCCACACCGATGATCAATAGGCTGGACAGGTACGGAGCGCGACGCGCCACAGCACCAAGCCAGGGCCAGCGATTGGACGCCTGGCGTGCTCCGATAGCGGCGGCAGCACCAACGGTAACCAGGGTGATGGCCAGGCCAATGCTGAAGCACAACACCAGCACGGCTCCCAGCGCGACTTCCTTCACTTGTAGGCAGAGCAGCAGCACGGTGATCGCTGCCGGGCAAGGAATCAGCCCGCCCGTCAAACCGAACAGGATGATCTGGCCCGTGGTGACGTTGCGATTGCTAAAGCGCTTGCGGATATCGTTGGCATGCGCCCGCTCATGGGCATCCTGGTAGCCCTCCAACGACAGCTCCAGGCCCTCCAGTTCTGCATGATCATGGCCATGACCGTGGCCGTGCTCGTGGAACTCCAGATCATAGTCGTGAGAATGACCGGCATGGCCGAGGCTCAGGCGCGCTGTGAATTCGTGGGGTTCGGGAATCTCGTCCACTGACTCCAGGTAGTCACCTCGGTCGACGAAGCGAAACTGCTGGGCCAGGCCATCGGGGCGGGTCGTCAGCAGGCTCATTTCAGCTGCCGACCAGGCATGGCCAGTCAAGATATTCAGTCGCCAGCGCGGAGGGACGCCCTCTTCGAAGATCGACAGTTCGATGCGCCCATGCCCGGTGTCGATGCGCTGCATTTCATCGTGGTGGTGATAGTCATGCTGAAGATCATCGCCTTCCTCGAAGCGCCACATCTGCTCGCCACGCCAGGTGCGCCAAAGCATCCACAGGGCGATGGTGATAATTATGGCGGCGGACGCAAGCTGGAAATACGGCTCGGTGGTTTCGGCATTCAGGTTCTGCCCCAGGTACATGCCGGCCATGGCCACCAGCCAAACCACTGCGGTGTGGGAAAGCGTTGAGGCCAGTCCCAGCAGAACAGCCTGCTTCACCGTGCCGCGAATGGCCACGATAAACGCCGCCATCATGGTTTTCGAATGCCCTGGCTCTAGGCCATGCAAGGCTCCCAGCAGGATGGCACTGGGGAAGTACAACCAGGCCTGCGAGGCTCCCTGTTGCAGCAGTTCAGCGAAGCTCGACATGGGAAAAGGCCTAGAGGTACTTAGTGATTTGCTTGAAGTCTTCGAGCGATGCGCGTTCACCTGTCGCGAGTGCTTCGACGGTGTGTTCCAGGCAGTGATCGATATGGTCTTGGATAAGCACACGCTTGGCCTGGCAGACGGCTTTTTCCACGGCATGCAGTTGCTGAGCGATGTCGACGCAGGCCCGGCTGTCTTCGATCATGCTGACGATGCTGCGCAGGTGGCCCTCCGCACGCTTCAACCTTTTGATGATATCGCTATGACTTTGGTGCTGATGGCCGTGTTCGTGATCGCTCATGCCTTGAGTCTCATGCATCGATGAATTACGCTCGCATCCTATCCCCCTGGGGGGGATATGGTCAAACCAACTACCCCTTCAGAACAACCATCCGCTTAGGCATCAAAAGAAACACGACATGCTCAGCAACCCCATCAGCACTAAGGTGATTTTTGCCCTTGCTCTGGCCATCTTGATAGCCTGGGCCGGGCACACCTCTGCGCTCTTTATGGGTTCGAGTCAGCCAGTCGGGAGTGGCAACAATGGCGCACATTCGCATACCCATGGTGACGAGGCGCTCGCCTGTGCTGCATACGGGGATCACTGCCACTCACCGCTGACCGCCGACCATGTGCATGAAACACCGCACCTGACCACGCTGCTCAGCATCAGCACGCTGCCTGAACGTACGCAGCCGATACCCGCCCCTCGTTACTCCATTCCTCCAAGCCCGATCTTCCTGATTGAACGGCCACCGCGCGCCACATTCGTGCTCTGACATAGGCTGCTGTGCGGCCCAAGACCCCTTTAACTCAGGACTCAACCATGGATTCGTTATCCATGAGCGCAATGGGCGCATTTGTCGTGCGTCCGAATCGCTCGTTATTACTGCTGCTGTTGTTTATGGGCACCTCGAATAACGCGAGGTTTTCAGTGAATCCGACCGCCAAATGATGGCCATGATCGAATTCGGTTCGATTTCTGCGGCGAATCACCGCTTTCTGGGCGGTGTCGCCCCGTTTTTCTTCCGAATCGCCCTCTGCAGCGGCGATTCGGCCCACTCCGGGCGTCAGAAGGCCTTGATTCCCGCCTTCTGGAAGTACACCAGCCGCTTCAAGTTGTAGCAGGCCGCCATCATCGTCATCGCAAAGTTCGCGCGCCCCTGTCCGATGGTACGGATCAACTTGCCGCCCATCTGCTCGATGCTCGCGAACACGTGCTCCACTCGGGCACGCGTCTTGGCGATGCGGTGGTTGCGCCGTTGCTGACACTCGGAAAGGGGCTTGTTGCGGTACCCCTTCCTCTGGATCTGATTACGATAGCCGTGATCCTTGAGCCAGCCCTCCCGGTCTGCGCTGGTGTGGCCTCGGTCCGCATAGACATCGCGGCTCGTGTTGCTCCGGTCGATGAGCGCATCGAAGTGCTTGCTGTCATGGACGCTGGCCGTATCAGTCTCGAATTTGCGGATGATCTTGTACTTCTTGTCCACGTTGACCGAGAGCTTGTAGCCGAAGTGGTTCTTGCCGTGCTTCTGCGTCCAGGTGGCATCCGTATCCTTCTGGCGCCGTTTGGCTGGCTTCCAGTTAGCCGGCATCGCGCCTTCCCTGACCAGCTTGTTCTCCTCACGGCTGTTACGTTGCTTGGGAGCAGGCACCAGCGTGGCATCGACGATTTGGCCGCCGCGGGCGATGAATCCGTGCCGGAGCAGTTGGGCCGTGACACCGTCGAACAGGACCTTCGCGCCGGCGTCGCCGATGCGGTTCTCGAACGTCCACACGGTCGTTCGATCCGGAATATTGACCGCGCTGGCCAACCCGCAGAATCGCTTGTAGCTCATCCGGTCAAGCAACTGGTACTCCATCTGTTCATCCGACAGGTTGTACAGCCGCTTGAGCACCAGAATCCGCACCATCGTCTCCGTCGGATACGGCGGGCGACCGCCTTGAGGGCTGACAGGGCGCGGCGCTACCCGATCGACTTCCGCCGCAAGTGCCGCGAAATCGATGTACGACTCGATCTGGGCCAGCGGATCTCCAAGCGTGTCGATCTTCTTCCGATGATGTTCGTCAGCGAACAGGTCCGTCTTGATGGCAGTGCGCTTCTTCATGGCTGGTGTCAGAGAACGAAATCAGGACAACGCAATTTTACCAATCGCAGGGGGCCGAGGTTTTTCGAGGTGCCCTGAAGGAAGTCTGCTACGCCCCGAGCGTATGGGAAGGCTGGCAACGCTGGCGGGCCTGGCTACGGCATGCCCGTGACAGGGGCTTAGCGCTTCGCCAAAAACCTCAGGCGCTATATCCGCGGCATCCTCGCCAGCGCCCGTTTTCCCATGCATACCAGCCTGCTGGAGGGCGTGAACAACCGAATCAAGGTGATCAAGCGCATGGCCTATGGTTTCCGGGGCTCGGACTACTTCTTCCTGAAAGTCAAGGCTGTCTTCCCCGGGAAAGCGCGATGAACCTTTTTTATCGCTGCCTTGATCAAATCGACAGGTGGTTATGCGCGATTGATGATTTGCTCAAATACAGCCAGCGTGCTGTAGATTTTCTCTCATACCCCCCTTTCTTTTTTACAAAGAAAATCAATAATTTAGATGAAATAAGGGGATCGGTATAAGCAATGGCATGGCGGTTGCTAGCTATACGAGACTTAAAATAAAAATAGTGGTGACCCTTCAATGTTGTATTTTCTCAACTCTGTTCAGATTGGTTGCTTTCGCCATGTATATCCTCAAAGCGGGCCAGCCGTAGCCGTTACGCCTGGAGTCTGTGACGCTGGCCTAGTGCTTTCTGAGGGCGAGCCCAAGCAGGCTAGCCCGACCACCAATTTTGGTGAGGCCAAGGTCATTGGCGTGCGTGCGACTTTGCGCACCATTTTCGTCGCAGTTATCGGCTTCATCTCTCGTGATAGGGGTTATAGATGCCAGTCCAACGGTGCGGCTGCATCAATCTTCAATCTCATCGCTAACCTCAACCGACTATATGCCCAGGTCTGCAACGATATATCCAGCCTGTCGCGCATTCGCTCGAGCCTTAGTCATCTACCGCAGTCACAGCTGCAGCGACATTACTAACTAGTCGTGTCGATCTCGGAAGCTGTGCGTTTGTTGCCGAGAACTTGGCTGCATGTGATGCATTAAGTGATTTGATATCGCCGTCCTTGCTACCTATAACATTTGACGTCTACATAGGTGATTCAATGCTCGCGATAAGGAAAACTAAAGCAGGGCCAGGAGGGCTATCTGTCGATGATGTGGCCGCCCCTAAAGAGGCCCACAGTACTGACGTGCTGGTGAAAGTTGAAGCGGCCGGTATCTGTGGTACTGACTTGTTGATCTATAAATGGGGCGAGTTCGCCAAAAGAATGAAACTCCCCACTATCTTGGGTCATGAAGTTAGCGGGGTGATTGAACAGGTCGGATCTGACGTTAAAGGTCTAAGGCCTGGGATGCGCGTCAGTCTGGAGAGTCATCTCCCTTGTGGAACGTGCTACACGTGTCGACGCGGTTGGGCGCATGTTTGTCCTAAGACGCGGTATCCGGGGGTCGACTTTGATGGAGGCTTCGCGTCTTTCGTTGTGGTTCCGGAAAGCGTGTGTTGGCCGGTGCCGTGCGGAATTCCTCCGCTCCAGGCGGCAATGATGGAGCCGTTCGGGCTTGCGGTGCATGCAAGTCTGGAGGGTTCTGGGGTTTCGGGATTGAATGTTCTTGTTTCTGGTTGCGGTCCGATCGGACTTATGAACATTGCAGCCGCCAAAGCACTGGGAGCAAGCAAGGTCATTGCAACGGACATTCATCCTCTGCGCCTCACTGCAGCAGCCAAAATGGGGGCGGATGAATGCATTAATGCAACTGAAGAGAGCGTTTATAAGACTGTGCGTTCGCTGCTCGGTGAGAGGGGAGTAGATGTTGCAATTGACTATTCTGGGCAAGCAGCGGCGTTAAAGGAGCTTATTCAATCCATCACCCATGGTGGTGAGTTGCGACTGATGGGCGTCCCGTCACATGATATTTTGCTCAACTTAGAGGAGTGGCTTTTCAAAGGCCTTATTGTACGTGGCCTGCATGGCAGGCGTCTGTATGAAACATGGGAGCGTTCAACTAGCTTATTGGTTACAGGGCGTGTTGATTTGTCTTCGCTCGTATCGCATCGATTGCCACTATCGGCGGCAGAGGATGCGTTCGAAATGGCCCTAAATGGTCAGTCCTTGAAAATCCTGTTTGAGCCCAATGGCTCATGTATCTAATTTATAACTTTGAAGTTAAGGAGGCATAATTATGCGGGAAACAAAAGAGCAGCCTATCTGGTACGGGAAGGTGTTTAGTTCTAATTGGGTAGAGGCGCGGGGAGGTGTTGCCAATGTTGTCGATCCGTCCAATGGAGACATTCTTGGCATTACGGGTGTTGCTAACGGCGAAGATGTCGATGCTGCTGTGAACGCAGCTAAGAGAGCGCAAAAGGAATGGGCCGCAATACCATTTAGTGAAAGAGCCGCCATTGTCCGCAAGGCTGCCGAAAAACTAAAGGAGCGCGAGTATGAATTCGCCGATTGGAACGTACGGGAATGCGGCGCAATTCGTCCGAAGGGCTTATGGGAGGCCGGAATTGCGTATGAGCAAATGCATCAAGCTGCGGGTCTAGCTTCTTTGCCTAACGGTACATTGTTTCCATCGGCAGTTCCAGGGCGCATGAATCTTTGTCAGCGCGTTCCAGTTGGCGTGGTCGGCGTAATTGCACCTTGGAATTTCCCGTTGTTTCTAGCAATGCGTTCGGTAGCACCAGCCTTAGCGTTGGGTAATGCGGTGATCTTAAAGCCCGACCTTCAGACTGCTGTCACCGGGGGGGCGCTCATTGCCGAAATCTTTTCCGACGCTGGCATGCCGGACGGTGTTCTTCACGTTCTTCCTGGTGGAGCGGACGTAGGAGAGTCAATGGTTGCGAACTCCGGAATTAACATGATTTCTTTTACCGGGTCCACACAGGTGGGCCGGTTGATCGGAGAGAAATGCGGGAGAATGCTGAAAAAGGTTGCGCTTGAACTGGGTGGTAATAATGTCCACATCGTGTTGCCTGACGCCGATTTAGAAGGGGCTGTCAGCTGCGCTGCTTGGGGTACGTTTTTGCATCAGGGCCAAGTGTGCATGGCCGCCGGACGTCATTTAGTACATAGGGACGTTGCTCAGCAATATGCAGAGAAACTGGCGCTACGTGCCAAGAACTTAGTGGTGGGGGATCCAAACTCGGATCAAGTGCATCTCGGCCCGCTTATCAATGAGAAACAGGTAGTTCGCGTCCACGCGCTCGTTGAATCTGCGCAAAGGGCCGGTGCTCAGGTTTTGGCGGGAGGTACGTATCAAGATCGCTACTACCAAGCTACCGTAATCATGGATGTGAAGCCGGAGATGGAGGTTTTCAAATCTGAAATTTTCGGCCCGGTGGCTCCGATCACTGTATTTGACAGTATTGAAGAGGCGATTGAATTGGCAAACTGTTCGGAGTATGGGTTGGCCGCATCTATCCATACTAGGGCGTTGGCGACTGGTCTAGACATCGCAAAGCGTCTAAATACCGGTATGGTCCATATTAATGACCAGCCAATTAACTGTGAGCCGCATGTTCCCTTCGGAGGAATGGGTGCCTCGGGTAGCGGAGGCCGGTTTGGCGGACCTGCAAGTATTGAAGAATTTACTCAATCTCAATGGATTAGTATGGTTGAGAAGCCAGCTAATTACCCATTTTGAGTCGACAATAATAAAGTAGGAGGATATATGGACACGCTTCGTTATTACCTGATTCCTGTTGTTACTGCTTGCGGGCTGATCGGATTTTACTATGGTGGCTATTGGGTTTGGCTTGGGGCGGCAACATTCCCTGCACTGATGGTGCTTGATGTCATTTTACCGAAGGATTTTTCGGCCAGAAAGGTAAGTCCCTTTTTCGCAGACCTTACCCAGTATTTGCAGTTACCATTAATGATCGGTCTATATGGGCTCCTTGTCTTCGGAGTTGAAAACGGGCGTATCGAACTTAGTGAGCCGTTACAAGTGGCAGGGTGCATTCTTTCTTTGGCTTGGCTTAGTGGTGTGCCAACTCTTCCGGTTTCGCATGAGTTGATGCATCGTCGCCACTGGTTGCCTCGGAAAATGGCGCAGCTATTGGCTATGTTTTATGGTGATCCGAACCGAGACATTGCCCATGTCAACACGCATCACCTTTACTTAGATACGCCTCTCGATAGCGATACTCCGTACCGTGGTCAGACAATTTACAGTTTCGTGATCAGTGCGACAGTTGGTTCCGTCAAAGATGCGATAAAGATTGAGGCTGAAACTTTACGTAGAAAAGGACAGTCACCGTGGAATTTGTCCAACAAAACATATCAATATGTCGCACTTCTGCTCGCTCTGCCTGGCTTGGTTTCTTATCTGGGCGGGCCAGCATTAGGGTTGGTTACGATTGCTTCGATGATTATTGCGAAAGGGATAGTCGAGGGTTTTAATTACTTTCAGCACTATGGTTTAGTACGCGATTTAGATCAGCCTATCCTCCTGCACCACGCGTGGAATCATATGGGAACAATTGTGCGCCCGCTGGGTTGCGAAATTACTAACCATATCAATCATCATATTGACGGCTATACACGGTTCTATGAGTTGCGTCCGGAAAAAGAAGCCCCGCAGATGCCTTCGCTCTTTGTGTGTTTCCTTCTAGGGCTTATTCCGCCTCTTTGGTTCGCTCTCATTGCAAAACCAAAGTTGAGAGACTGGGACCAGCGGTACGCAACTCCAGGTGAGCGCGAACTGGCTATGGCTGCAAATAAAAAAGCGGGATGGCCACTGTGGTGTGAAAGTGAACTGGGTCGGGTGGCTAGCATTTGATAATACAGGCAGTCTAAACCGTTTCGACTGAGACCGTAGATAAGCGAAGAGCGAACGAACTCTACGGTCTCTTTTTGAAAAAAACGTTCCAAATGGGACAAAGTTTCCGTTTTTTCTAATTAACGGGCGTCTAACTGAGCGATGGGTTTATGAATGAGTTTTTTAAGAAAATCTCTGGTTTATTTGTGCCGCCTCCGGAATCTACCGTTTCAGTCAGAGGGCAGGGGTTTCAGTTTAAGGTGCCACGCGGGCAAACCATTCTGGAAAGCGCTCTGCATCAAGGAATTGCCTTTCCGCATGATTGCAAAGTCGGATCTTGTGGGACATGTAAATATAAACTGATATCTGGCAGGGTCAATGAGTTGACCTCTTCTGCTATGGGTCTGAGTGGCGATCTGTATCAGTCCGGCTATCGTTTGGGTTGTCAATGCATACCAAAAGAAGATCTCGAGATAGAGCTAGACACAGTGCTCGGGCAGGCGTTAGTTCCAATAGAAACGAGTGCCTTGATTAGTAAGCAGAAACGGCTGGCGCACGATATAGTCGAGATGGAAGTAGTGCCCGATAAGCAGATAGCCTTCTACCCCGGCCAGTATGCAGATGTAGAATGTGCAGAATGCTCTGCTGTAAGGAGTTATTCTTTTTCCGCTCCGCCCCAACCTGACGGCTCCCTGAGCTTCCATGTTCGCCTTGTCCCAGGTGGAGTTTTCAGTGGTTGGCTATTTGGTGGCGATCGTACAGGAGCGACACTAACCCTGCGAGCGCCTTATGGACAGTTCGGGCTCCATGAGAGCAATGCCACGATGGTCTGCGTAGCCGGCGGAACGGGGCTTGCTCCAATTAAATGTGTTTTGCAGAGCATGACCCAGGCCCAGCGAGAGCGTGATGTGTTGTTGTTCTTTGGAGCTCGTCAACAACGTGACCTATATTGCCTCGACGAAATAGAAGCGCTGCAACTCGATTGGGGTGGGCGCTTCGAGCTTATTCCAGTTTTGTCCGAAGAGTCTTCTACGTCGTCATGGAAAGGGAAACGTGGCATGGTAACCGAGTATTTTAAGGAGTACCTCACTGGGCAGCCTTATGAAGGATACCTTTGCGGGCCGCCCCCTATGGTGGACGCTGCCGAGACCGAGCTCGTTCGACTTGGTGTTGCGCGGGAATTAGTGTTTGCGGACCGTTTTTATAATAGACCTCCTTGCTAGCAGTAGCAGAAGCTTACAAGTTTAACTGTGGTTCGATGCATAGTCTAGCTTACGGTATTCGAGCTAATCGGTGAGTTAATGATTGGAATCGTCTTGCGGCCAAAAATTGATGGCAGTGAGATAAATAGGTTGTTGTCCAAAAGGTTGGTAAAGATCGGTTTATAACTTTAGTCTAAAATAAAGAGGGAGATGGAAATGGAAATCAAAGCAGCAATAGTTCGCCAAAAAAATGGCCCGTTCTTACTTGAGCATGTAGCTCTTAATGAGCCAGCTGAAGATCAGGTTCTCGTTAGATTGGTTGCAACCGGGCTGTGTCATACGGATCTGGTTTGTCGCGATCAGCATTATCCGGTTCCACTACCGATGGTATTTGGGCATGAAGGGGCTGGTGTGGTTGAGCGGGTTGGGTCCGCGGTCAAAAAGGTTCAGCCGGGCGACCATGTTGTTTTGACATTTTATACCTGCGGGAGTTGTGATGCTTGTCTTTCCGGAGACCCTACCAGTTGTGCAAACTCATTTGGCCCTAACTTTATGGGGCGCTCGGTAACCGGGGAGTGCACCATCCACGATCACCAAGGGGCAGAGGTGGGAGCAAGCTTTTTTGGGCAGTCCTCCTTTGCGACATATGCGCTATCTTATGAACGTAACACTGTGAAGGTTACAAAAGACGTACCGCTTGAGTTGCTTGGGCCTCTTGGTTGTGGCATTCAAACTGGCGCAGGGTCTGTTCTGAATGCGCTTAATCCGCCAGCGGGTTCTGCTATCGCAATTTTTGGTGCTGGGGCAGTTGGTCTTTCGGCCGTGATGGCTGCCGTTGTAGCAGGTTGTACCACCATCATCGCTGTCGACGTTAAGGAAAACCGGCTGGAACTAGCCAGTGAACTTGGGGCGACGCACATTATTAACCCGGCCGCTAACGATCCCATTGAGGCGATCAAAGAGATATTCGCTGACGGTGTTCCGTATGTATTGGAGACTAGCGGTTTGCCCGCCGTGCTTACGCAGGCGATCCTCAGCTCTGCTATAGGCGGTGAGATCGGTATTGTAGGGGCGCCACCTATGGGGGCCACGGTGCCCGTTGACATTAACTTCCTGCTATTCAATCGTAAGCTTCGTGGAATCGTTGAGGGTCAGTCGATCTCGGATATTTTCATTCCCAGGCTGGTGGAGCTTTATCGCCAGGGGAAGTTTCCGTTTGACAAGCTGATTAAGTTTTATCCTTTTGATGAAATCAATCGAGCCGCCGAAGATTCGGAAAAAGGCGTGACGCTTAAGCCGGTACTCCGGATTGGTTGACGCGTGCTGGTAGAAATGCGCGGCCCGTGTGGAACTTTTCCAACGTTGCGTAGAGAATGTGTTGTTCGATGTTGTTTTCCCCATATAAAAACGTTAATAAACGGTGAAGCATATGAAAATAAAAAATTTACCCAATAAAGTAATTAGTGGTGCGATCTTGGGTATCGCATCAAGCCATGCGATAGCGACGGATGGTTTGTTCTTGGAGGGCTTTGGAGCAATTTCTAGGAGCATGGGTGGAACGGCTGTTGCGCATTATGTCGGGCCCGCGTCGATGATGGTCAACCCAGCGACCATGGATTTATCTGATTCTGCCGGCGAACTGTTGCTCGGATTCGATCTTATCACTACAGACATTGGCGCCACTAACCCGGAGACCGGGGAACATGTGTCGTCGAGTGACCATTCGAACAACAGAGGACCCTATGTTGCCCCCCAGTTTGCTTATATCCACAAGGTTTCCAACTGGACCTTCGGTGCGGGCGTGTTTGCACAAGCCGGTGTAGGGGTGGAATATGGGAATGACAGTTTTTTGTCGCGCGGTGATGTTGGTGGAAAGGGTTATGCTGCCGGGGCGGACACCGGTCTTGAAAATGCTAGCCGTTTGTTTATCCTTGATATACCTTTTGCTGCGAGCTTTAAAGTTAACGATCGCCTGGCCATTGGCGGTTCACTTGATGCCAAGTGGACTGGCTTGAATCTTGATTATTTACTTGGAATGAACCAGCTAGGGAGTCTAGCGGGGGATGGGCGAGCGTCCGGCTCCTTAATGGGGGTGATTGGAACCTTGCCCGACCCACGGGGTGTCCATTTGAGCGTTAGCAAAAACAAAGAGATGTCGAGTGGCGTTGATGGGTGGGGGTATTCGGCCAGATTAGGGTTATTGTACAAGGTGGCCCCCACAACGAATGTGGGTGTCTCCTACATGTTCAAAAGTCACATGAACGACTTGAAAGGGAAGGGGACTGTTACAGCGGTGGACGGTATTGCCGGTAATGTGCCTATCGAAGGCGAGGTTCGGTTTTTGGACTTCAATACGCCAGCCAAGCTTGATGTGGGTATCAGCCATCAGGTCACGGATAAATGGTTGATCGCTTTTGATGTTTCTCGCGTTTTCTGGAAGGATGCTTTGAAGGACATTAAATTGGGGTTCGCCAGTGGGATGGGCGATGTTGACTTAAAGCTGCCGCAGGATGCCAAGGATCAAACGATCATGGCGATTGGCACGTCGTATGCGGCAACCCCGCGTTTAACCCTGCGAGCAGGATACCGTCATGCCACGCAGCCATTCAATGACGAAGGGCTGCTGGCGCTGATTCCAGCAGTGCTACAGGATCATGCCTCTTTAGGATTTAGTTATCAGTTATCCAAATCAGGCAGATTCGATGCTGCCTACTCGCACGCCTTCAAGGAAAGTATGACCAACCGGTCGGCTTACAACACCTCATCGCCCGTGAAATCGTCCATAGCGCAAGATAATTTCGTCCTGGCCTATAATTATTCATTCTGATTAAAACGCTTATCGTAAGCTTCTGAAGTTCGAACTAATCAATTTGAGCCGCTATCTTTGTTGGCTCAATCTTCGGGTTCAATAGCTATCTGGTTAACTAGCCTGGTAGGCATGAGTGGCTACTGAGATGTGCATTGCAGGTCAGGTTGGTGGCGATAAGTCTTGATGCTGGCTTAAGATCATAATATTAGCAAGGAGGCGGACTGAAAGTTGCACTTGCGTATTCGTTAGCGATACTTCTTGACCGTCTTTGAGCGAGCAAGTAAGTCAATGTGCTATCGATGGAATGAGCTTACTGGAAGACCGCTGGTTTTCGTCGTTGCTATATTCTAGCAATGCCACATTATTGGGGGCGGCGAGTGGCGGCCGTCATTCTATAAAGACACCAAATTGAGGAGCAACTGATGGAGCTTGTGAAGTGGATATTCTGGTGGATGGTAGCGGCTGCTTCGGGCGGGTTGCTTTTAGCCCTGCTGACGGCTATAAAGGTGCGTTACCCTTCGTGGTTGAGGTTGGCGCACGGTGGGCTCGCCTTCGCGGGACTCGTGACGCTGGTCTATGCGTTGTTTAGCGGCGGGCCCGATGCTTCGATTCCGCAGGCCGCTTTCTGGGCGCTGGGCCTGCTGGTAGCAGCCTTTCTGGGAGGGGCGTTGTTTTTTGGGGTGCTGTTCCGTAACGCCAAGCCTTGGTGGGCGATCATCGGGCACGGCGGCTTGGCGTTGGCGGGCGTTGTCGTGCTATTTATGGCCGCCTATTAAGGCGCGAGGGTGCCTTGCACCTGCACCGTCTGTTTGGTGGCGCGGATTATAGCTGCACAACAGTTCCGATAGTGTGGACGTGGGCGCATCAGTTTTTTTGGGGGTATAAAGAGCCGACTCAGGTGGGGGACCAGTAAGCGCACCTCATGAATTAACCCGGCTTATTCATGAGGCCGACCTGAAAACGAAGATAGCGGATGGTATTCTCTCGGAAATTCAGTGTGTTCCGCCAAGAACATGAACCAAGACAGCCATCCGCTATGGGGGAAAGCTTTCCGCCTGGACGCCCTCCTGAAACGGCGCTGTTCGTGTCGAGCTGAGCGGCCAGCGCACCACCAGCGACAGCGGTGCTCTGTAAGCCCCTAGCTCAGGGTCGGCTGTCTCAAGCCACGCTGTCGCGGCTGCTGACCTGCATGGGGCGAAATGACAACATCGATGCTGTGCATGAAGACCTGCTGCTGTTGGTGGTCTGGCGTCTGACCTCGCTGAAGCATGGCCAACGCCCCGAGCAGCTGACGCTGGACATCGACGGCGTGCCGATCGATGTCCACGGCCACTAGGGTGGCTCGGCGTTTCATGGGCTTTACAGCGCACGGATTTACTCACCGCTGGTGGCTTCGCTGGCCGAAACGGGCGACATGGTGGGTGGCCTGCTGCGCAGCCACATCGGCCTGCAGAAGCTGGCGGCACCGCACCTGAAGCGGCCACCGGGCCGTCAACCCGAGCAGCCTCGGGAGTGGTGCCACGACCTTGAGTACCAGGCTGGTTCCTGGCCGACGCCACGGCGCGTGGTGCTGGTGCTGGTGGTGCAGGAACGCCCCGATGACCTGTTGGTGCATGCCTTCTTCCTGGTCACCAACCTCGGCAAGTTCGACTGGCCATCGGAGAAGATCCTGGCGCTCTCCGCAAGCGAGGCAGCGCCGAGGCGTACATGGGCAAGGTCAAGTCGGCGCTCGCCGCACACCTCTCATCGACTGATCGCGGCGCCTCCACTGTCTAGGACGCGATGGCCCGCAACGAGGTGAGCCTGCTGCTCAGCCTCTACGCCGGAGCTGTGGCGCCCACCAAGAGCGCTGCAGAAAAGTTTAAGTTGTGTATGCCATCGAGACGGCAGGAGGGGTCTGGCGAATAGCACGGCGCAACTGGTGACACTATTCGCGCTGTCGAATCGGTGGATGGCACGCCCGCATTTACTGACGAACGCAGGAGAGGTGCGCCTGTAGTGAGGGGAATGGCTACCGCGAGTTGCTCGCGGCGGCTGATTGATTTGCCGCTTTTAAAATCAGCGGAGGCTGAAGTCAGCCAGAAATGCATGGCTACTTCAGAGGATCTTTAGCACCGCTGCCTAGTAGCCTGTCGGACTTGAGTTCACGAGAGGGGCATCAGGAGCGAAGGCGAAGCCATTCGTCCGCTGCCGGCAGCGACGTGCCTACGAGATCCAGCGGTCGAGCAGGCTAGCGGCGTCATCCGGTGCGGGGCGTGCTTGATAGCGTTGGCGCAATGCCTCTTTCAGGCGCAAGGCACGCGCTGTCTTCAGGCCGCTGCGCTGCAGCCAATGCATGCTGTCGATCTGTTTGCGATACCAGTGCGCCGCGCGCTTGAGCAACGCCCAACGACTGCCTTTTAGCTCCGGCGCGAGCTTCACTTCCGCACGCCGAACCTGGTCGAGCGCCCGACTGGCCAGCGCCACCACATGAAATGGATCGAAGGCGAGGCGCGCCTGCGGATGCTGCTTGGCCGCGCCCGCCTGGAAGGCCCTGGGCAGTCGATACCAATGTCGGTGATCGCGTCGGGCTCGCCACCATACGCACGCAGATCGGCTGCGAACGTCGCAAAGGTCTGGGCATCCCGGCCCGGCGTGGCGAACAGCAAGCGCCGCGCATCGGTATTATGGAACAACGTCACGTAGAGCGCTGGCCGCGACGGGGGTTAGTCTCGTCCACACACGGCCGCCGCGCCGCGCTGAAGTTCACTGCGTGCACCCCACCCACGGCGGTGGGCATCGATGAGACGCGAAACTGGAAGAAGTGCAGGTGCTGCCAACGGCGCTCGCCCCGGTCGTGGATTGGCTGCTCCGGCGCAGGGCACGCCGGACACGGCAAGCGCTAGCTTGGCACTCTACGAAGTAGATCACGTGAATCCGGTTCGCAGCCCGTTCCGATTGTTTGCGGCAGATTCCAGCCGACCACCGCAGCATCTCACCATCCAGACGACTGCGGAACGGCGTGATGATACCCCTTGGCAACCCGCTGCCCCCTTGCCGCCGTGTGCCGGCCTTGGCCTTGGCGCTGATCATCGCGCTGGCCGGCGCATCGCCCGCATCGGCCGGCGATGCTGCCGCTGAACACGAGCAACTGGCCGCGCTCGCCCGCCAACTCGACCTGATCGACCGCCTGGCCGAGCACGCCGCCAGTACCACGCCGCAGGCGCGCGCCCGCTACCACTTCGACTACGCCCGGCTGCGTGCCGACCTGACGCGCGTGCGTACCGGCGTGCAGGACTACCTCGTGCCCCAGCGCGCCCAGCCGCGCGATCCCGTCCCGCTGGCCGGCGATTACGTCCGCCGTGAGCGCGCCGACGACGAGGAGCCGTCGCCATGACGCCCTCTGCCGATCAGGTCGCCGCCTTCCAGGCCAACGGCGGCTTTGCGCCTTCGGCCGTCTCCGCCGTGGTGCTGGGCTTCGTGTTCGCCGTGTTGCTGCTGTGGGGCGTGTGGGCCGTGCGCACCGCCTATGTCGGCTGGGCCGAGCATCGCATCACCGAACGTCAGTTCCTCGCCGTCGTCGTGCGCTTCGTGGCGATGTACCTGGTGCTGGCCTTCTTCCTCCTGTCCTGACCGCCACGAAGGGCCATACGCCATGAGCACGCCACCGACATCCCATCGCATTCCGTCCCGTATCGCCGCACCGCTGCTGCCGCTGGCGCTCGCGGGCCTGCCGCTGTCGGCCTTCGCGCAGGGCCTGCCGACCATGGAAGACCCATCGCGCGGCCAGGGCAGCGGCATCCTGCAGACCCTGCAGAACTACGGCTACGACATCGTGCTGCTGATCGCGCTGCTCGTGGTCGCCTCGATGTTCATCGGTGTCTGCTATCACGCCTACACACGCTACTCGGAGATCCACACCGGCCGCGCCACCTGGGGCCAGTTCGGCCTGACGGTCGCCGTGGGCGCGATCCTGTTGGTGGTCGGCATCTGGCTGCTCACCAAAGCCACCGGCGTGCTGTAAGGGCGGCAAGCGATGGCCGATCCTTCGGAGACCCCGCGCGACACGCTGGTGACCTTCCTGCCGCACCGGCTGAACCGCCAGCCGGTGGTCGTGCGCGGGCTGACCGCCGATGAGTTGTGGATCTGCGCCGGCCTGTCTGCCGCAGCCGGGTTCGCGCTCGGCCTGCCGCTGGCCTGGCTCACGCACAGCATCGCCATGGTGCCCACGCTGATCGTCGCCGGCATCGCGCTGGGCGTTTTCGTCGGCGGCGGCTTCCTGCGCGCGCAGAAGCGCGGTCGGCCCGACACCTGGCTGTACCGGCAGCTCCAGTGGCGGCTGGCCTTGCGGAATCCGGCGCTGGCAGCGCTCCTGGGCGGCCAGCGCCTCGTCACCCGCTCGGGCTACTGGACGACCCGGCGCAATGCCGATCGAGGTGCGCCATGAGTCGTTTCAAGAACGAGGTTGCGCATCTGCAGGCGCACGTGAAGACGCTGCGCTTGGGCGCCGGCGCGCTGTTCGCGGTGGCGCTGCTGCTCGGCTTCGGTTGGTGGAGTGCGCCGAAGAGTCTGACCATCCATGTGCCGCCGGACCTGCGCTCGGGCAGCACGCGCAAGTGGTGGGACGTGCCGCCCGAGAGCGTGTATGCCTTCTCGTTCTACATCTGGCAGCAGGTGCAGCGCTGGCCCACGAACGGCGAAGAAGACTATCCACGCAACCTGCGCGCGCTGTCGGCCTACCTGACACCGAGCTGCCGGGCCTTCCTGCAGCAGGACTACGAATACCGGCGCGCCAGTGGCGAGCTGCGTCGGCGCGTGCGCGGCATCTACGAGATTCCCGGCCGCGGCTACGGCGACGATCCGGCCACGCGCGTCAAGGTGGTTTCCGGCCGCGATTGGATCGTCACGCTGGACGTGAGCGCGGACGAATACTACGGCTCCGAGCAGGTCAAGCGCGCCCTGGTGCGCTACCCCATTAAGGTCGTCCGGCTGGACATCGATCCCGAGCGCAACCCCTTTGGCCTGGCGCTGGACTGCTACGCCGGCGCACCCCAGCGCATCGAACCGCCGCCGACGCCGACCCGGGCCGGTGCGCCCGCCAACGCATCCGGCCGCCTGCAGGGAGGCTCCCCATGAAATCCGTCGCCTCGTCGGCCCTGGCCGGCGTCCTGCTGATCCTCGGTTTCGTGCCGGCCAGCCAGGCCGTGGAAATCCTGCGCTGGGAACGCCTGCCGCTGGCGGTGCCGCTGGTGGTCGGCCAGGAGCGGGTGATCTTCATCGACCGCAACGTGCGTGTCGGCGTACCGGACAGCGCGGCCGCGCACCTGCGGGTGCAGAGCGCGGGCGGCGCGATCTACCTGCGGGCCAGCGAGCCGCTGCCGCCGACGCGACTGCAGTTGCAGGACGTGGAGTCCGGCGCGTTCATTCTCCTCGACATCGCCGCCGAACTAGCGCAGGACGGCCAGGCGCCACTGGAGCCGGTGCGCATCGTGGCAGCGGAAGCCCCCGCGAAGCGCTACGGCGGCAGTGCAGCAAGCGGTGCGGACGAGCGGGCCGATGGGCCCGCAGACGAATCCGTTCCCCGGCGCGAAACGCCGGTGCCGGTCGTGCTGACGCGTCATGCCGCACAGAACCTGTACGCGCCGCTGCGCACCGTCGAGCCGGTCGCCGGCATCGGGCGCGTGAACCTGCGCCGCGACCTCGCGCTGGACACCTTGCTGCCGACGCTGCCGGTGCACGCGCGGGCGCTGGCCGCGTGGCGCCTGGAAGACCAATGGGTGACGGCCGTGCGACTGACCAACACGGCCGCGCGCTGGCTCGACCTCGACCCGCGCGCCCTGCAGGGGAACTTCGTGGCGGCGACCTTCCAGCATCCGAACCTGGGGCCGGCCGGCACCCCGTCCGACACCACGGTGCTCTACCTGGTCACGCGCCGCCACGGCCTGGCCGAGTCCCTGCTGCCGGCGCTGAGCCCGATCGACGCCACCGTGAACCTGCCGCCGGCCGCCGCGGCCGGCTCGACTGGAGGAGCGCGCGATTGAAGAGTAATCCGCTGCTCAAGTGGCTGCTGATCCCGATGGCGCTGCTACTGGTGTTCGTCGGAATCAAACTGTTCTCCGGCGCCCCGGGCGGCCAGCCCGCCCCCAAGGGCGCGGCCGGTACGCTCACGCCCGAGGAGATGAAGGCCCTGGGCATCGCCGGCGACACGCCGCGCGATACCGTCGCCACGCTGGTGGCCCAGGTCAAGCAGCTGCGCACCGAGCTGCAGAGCGCGCTCGGCGACAACAGGCAGCACAAGGCCGAGAACGAGCGTCTGCGGGCGCGGGAAAGCGCGATCGACCAGCGCATCCAGAGCGCGCTGGAAGGCGAGCGCAACCGCCTGGAGCAAGAGCGCACCCAGGTGGCCAGCGACAGGCAGCAGACCCAGGGGCTACTGCAGGACTTGCAGCGGCAACTGGACGGCCTTGCCGGCAAGGGTGGCCCGTCCGACCTGCCCGTCGGCCTGGGGCTGGAAGAGGGCGACGGGCAGCGCCTCGACCGCGGCACCAGTGGCACGCAGTGGGTCGAGCCCGACGATGCCAAGGTCGACGCCACAAACGGCAGCAAGGAGCCGAGCTTTCCCCAGAGCTTCGTGCCGGCCCAGAAAAGCCTGTCGGCCGCAGTGGAATCCGTCGCCGACGTCGGCAGCAGCGCGGTGGGCGCATCCGCGCAGGCTGTCTACACCGTGCCGTCGAACTCGACGCTCATGGGGTCGATTGCCATGACGGCGCTGATCGGGCGCGTGCCGATCGACGGAACCGTAAACGACCCGTACCCGTTCAAGGTGCTGATCGGTCCGGACAACCTCACGGCCAACGGCATCGACATCCCCGACGTGGCCGGCGCCGTGGTCAGCGGCACGGCCTCTGGGGACTGGACGCTTTCGTGCGTGCGCGGGCAAATCCGTTCGGTCACTTTCGTGTTCCACGACGGCACCATCCGCACCGTGCCCGAGGACGGTAACCAGGACCAGCGCGGCGGGCAAGCCAGTGCCAACAGCACGACGACTGCCACGCCCGGCCTGGGCTGGATCAGCGATCCCTACGGCATTCCCTGCGTCAGCGGCGAGCGGCGCAGCAACGCGCAGCAGTACCTCGGCAGCCAGGCGCTGATCACCGCGGCCTGCGCGGGGCTGCGCCGGGCACTCGCCCGCACGCCGGCCCATCGCATCGACGCCGGCCTCGGCCAGGTCAATCTCGGCTATCACAGGCATCGCTACACGCAGCCCTGCGAGCTGCTGGACCCGTACCGCAACCTCGCCATCGCTGCGGAAATCCTGCGCGAACAGCACACGCCGGGCGAGGACTGGCTTCTTGCCATCGGCCGCTACCACCGGCCCGCCGGCGGGGCACCCGCGGCGCGCTACCGGCGCAGTGTGCATCGGCACCTGACCCACATGCTCGACACCAGCGTTCCCGTTCCAACCCTCCAGGCCGCTACGCCATGAACCACATCGTCCTCATCGCCGCCATCGGACTGCTGTCCACGACCAGCGTCCTCGCCCAGACCGCCGCCGCGCCGCTGATCGTGGTCGAAGACCGTGGCGGCGCGTCCGCGCTGCCGTACTACCAGTCGTTGAATCCTCAGCCGGACCAGGCCACGCCGCCGGCCCCGATGCCAGCCCCGCGCGTGGGCAACGCGGCCGACGCCGAGGCCGCGATGCTGCCGGTGCGCTCGACGCAACTGTCGCCGGGCGACGTGCAGCGCCGCGTCATCCGGGCGCCGGGCCTGACGCCGCTGTTCCTGATCGGCGACGACGAGCGGTCGCGTGCCTGGCTGCGGCAGCGGCAGGCGGCGCTGCGCGAGCTGCAGGCCGTGGGCCTGGTGGTCAACGTGGAGTCGATGGCCGCGCTGACGGCGCTGCGCAGGCTTGCTCCCGGCCTGACCCTCTCGCCGGCCTCCGGCGACGACCTGGCCCAGCGCCTGGGCCTGCGCCACTACCCGGTGCTCATCACGTCCACCGGCATCGAGCAGTAGGTGCGCAAATGGCCCAACCGCATGCGGTCGAGGTGCTGCTGCGGCCAGCGGTGGAGCTTTACACCGTGGCGGTTTGCGCCGGCGCCGCGATTCTGTGCTTGGTGGCACCGTGGTCGCTCGCGCTGAACCCGCTGCTCGGCCTGGGCTCGGCGCTGGCCTTCCTGACCTTCGGCGCGATTCGCCTGCGCGATGCCTGGGCGATCCTGCGCCATCGCCGCAACATCCGCCGCCTGCCGCGCTACGTGATGACCAGCCGCGACGTGCCGGTGAGTCAGCAACGGCTGTTCGTCGGCCGGGGCTTTCGCTGGGAGCAGCGGCACACGCACCGGCTGATGCAGACCTACCGGCCGGAGTTCCGCCGCTACGTCGAGCCGATGGCGATCTACCGGGCCGCCCGGCGGCTGGAGGAGCGGCTTGAGTTCGCGCCGTTTCCACTCTCGAAGCTTGCGCGGGTCCTGGCTTGGGACAGTCCTTTCAATCCGGCACGGCCGCTGCCGCCGGTCGGCGGACTGCCGCGCCTGCATGGCATCGAGCCGCACGAGGTCGACGTCACCCTGCCGCTGGGCGAGCGCGTCGGCCACAGCCTGGTGCTGGGCACCACGCGCGTGGGCAAGACGCGGCTGGCCGAGTTGTTCATCACCCAGGACATCCGCCGCAAGGTCCGCGGCGAGCACGAGGTGGTGATCGTCTTCGACCCCAAGGGCGATGCGGACCTGTTGAAGCGCATGTACGTCGAGGCCAAGCGCGCCGGGCGCGAAGGCGAGTTCTACGTCTTTCATCTGGGCTGGCCGGACATCTCGGCGCGCTACAACGCCGTGGGCCGGTTCGGGCGGATCTCCGAGGTGGCCACGCGCATCGCCGGACAGCTCTCGGGCGAAGGCAACAGCGCCGCGTTCCGCGAATTCGCCTGGCGCTTCGTCAACATCATCGCGCGCGCCCTGGTCGAGCTGGGGCAGCGGCCGGACTATCTGCTGATCCAGCGCCACGTCATCAACATCGACGCGCTGTTCATCGAGTACGCCCAGCACTACTTCGCCAGGAACGAGCCGAAGGCCTGGGAGGTCATCGTCCAGCTCGAAGCGAAGCTGAACGACAAGAACATCCCGCGCAACATGATCGGGCGCGAGAAGCGCGTGGTGGCCCTCGAACAGTACCTGTCCCAGGTGCGCGTCTATGACCCCGTGCTCGACGGCCTGCGCAGCGCCGTGCGCTACGACCGGACGTACTTCGACAAGATCGTCGCCTCGCTGCTGCCGCTGCTGGAGAAGCTCACCACCGGCAAGATCGCGCAACTGCTGGCGCCGAACTATTCCGACCTGTCCGACCCGCGGCCGATCTTCGACTGGATGCAGGTCATCCGCAAACGCGCGGTGGTCTACGTGGGGCTGGACGCGCTGTCCGACGCCGAAGTCGCGGCGGCGGTGGGCAACTCGATGTTCAGCGACCTGGTCTCGGTCGCCGGCCATATCTACAAGTTCGGCATCGACGACGGGCTGCCCGGCGCCGCCGCGGGCGCCAGGATTCCGATCAACGTCCACGCCGACGAATTCAATGAACTCATGGGCGACGAGTTCATCCCGATGGTCAACAAGGGCGGCGGTGCCGGCGTGCAGGTGACGGCCTACACGCAGACCCTGAGCGACATCGAGGCGCGCATCGGCAACCGTGCCAAGGCCGGCCAGGTGGTCGGCAACTTCAACAATCTGTTCATGCTGCGCGTGCGCGAGACCGCCACCGCCGAGCTGCTGACGCGACAACTGCCCAAGGTCGAGGTGTACGCCACGGCACTGATGAGCGGCGCCACCGACAGCTCCGACCCGCGCGGCAATACCGCGTTCACGTCCAACACCCAGGACCGCATCAGCAGCAACAGCGTGCCGCTGATCGAGCCGGCGCATGTGGTGGCGCTGCCCAAGGGGCAGTGCTTCGCGCTGAGCGAGGGCGGCAACCTCTGGAAAGTCCGCATGCCGCTGCCCGCTCCCGACCCCGACGAAGCCATGCCGAAGGACCTGCAGGAGCTGGCCGGCTACATGCGTCAGCACTACGTCGAGGCGGGAGATTGGTGGGAGAACCAGGGCATCCCCGGCCTGCAGGACGAGGCGCTGCCCGACGACCTGCTGGACGACTTCAGGCAGATGGCCGCCGCTGAAGAGGAAGGAGCATGAGCGATCCGGCCGTCGCGGCCCAGCGCCAGCAGCAAAGACAGCAAGGCCTGATCGCCGGCCTGGTCACGCTGCCGTTCCGCTTCTTCGGCGTGCTGTGCGGCGCGCTGCTGCTGTGCATCCTGATCGAATGCGTCGGCATGCACTTCTTCTGGCCCGAGCAGGGCTGGCGCCACGCGCAGGGTATGCTGCACTACGAGCTCGATCAGCTCTCCACGCATTTCACGCGCAGCGCGCTGGTGCAGGAGCCGGGGCGCACCGCGCACCGGCTGGTGGAGCAGGGCTACGACTGGCTGTTCGTGAAGAGCGGCCTGCTGGACTGGATACGCGACGCCTCGGCGCAGGCCCGCGCCGGCAGCCATCGCCCGAGCAAGGATCTCCGCTACTACATCGGCTTGGTCTACGTGAACGTGGAGAGCTACCTGATCGCGGCGGCCTACACGACGCTGGTCTTCCTCGTGCGGCTGCTGGTGCTGTGCCTGACCCTGCCACTGTTCCTGATGGCCGCCTTCGTCGGGCTGGTGGACGGCCTGGTGCGCCGGGATGTGCGCCGCTTCGGCGCGGGACGCGAGTCGGGGTTCATCTATCACCGCGCCCGGGCCAGCCTGACCCCGCTGGCCGTGCTGCCGTGGGTGACTTACCTGGCACTGCCGGTCAGCGTAAACCCGCTGCTGATCCTGCTGCCCAGCGCGGCACTGCTCGGCGTGGCGGTGTGCATTGCGGCGGCGACGTTCAAGAAGTATCTGTAGGTGCGACACGTTAATTTTGGTCAGCAGTTCCTTAACGGGCTGCAGTGTCCGGTTTGATAGGGATAAGTCCAGTCTTGCAAGAGGCGGATACAGGAGTGCAAAAAATGGATATCTCTAGAAAGGCCTACCCCTTAGGCTTTATGCAACAGAAACAATAATAATGGAGGCATGACCATGACAATGCACCTGGGGCTCGACTATATAAATAGTCTCGTTGAAGAAGATGAGGATGAGGGCATCTACCGCTGCAAGCGCGAGATGTTCACCGACCCTCGGCTGTTCGATTTAGAGATGAAACACATCTTTGAGGGTAACTGGATTTATCTCGCCCACGAGAGCCAGATTCCCGAGAAGAACGACTATTACACCACGCAGATGGGCCGGCAGCCGATATTCATCACACGCAACAAAGATGGTGAGCTCAATGCCTTCATCAATGCCTGCAGTCACCGCGGCGCCACGCTCTGTCGCTTTAGGAGTGGAAACAAGGCCACCCACACCTGCTCGTTCCACGGCTGGACCTTCAGCAATTCGGGCAAGCTGCTCAAGGTCAAAGACCCCAAGGGCGCCGGCTATCCGGACAGCTTCGACTGTGACGGCTCGCACGACCTGAAGAAAGTTGCGCGCTTTGCTTCCTACCGCGGATTTCTATTCGGCAGCCTGCGCGAGGACGTCGCCCCGTTGGAAGAGTTCCTCGGCGAGTCGAGGAAGGTCATCGACATGGTCGTCGACCAGTCGCCCGAAGGTCTGGAAGTGCTGCGCGGTTCCAGTACCTATGTTTACGAAGGCAACTGGAAAGTGCAGGTCGAGAACGGTGCCGACGGCTACCACGTCAGTACTGTTCACTGGAACTACGCCGCCACCCAGCAGCAGCGCAAGCTAAGAGAAGCGGGCGATGATATTCGCGCCATGAGCGCCAGTAGCTGGGGCGGGGATGGCGGCGGTTTCTACTCCTTTGAAAACGGCCACCAGATGGTCTGGGCACGCTGGGGTGACCCGAAAAACCGCCCGCTGTTCGCCGAGCGAGATCGCTTAGCCAGCGAGTTTGGTGAAGCCCGTGCCGACTGGATGATCGGCGTCTCCCGCAACCTCTGCCTCTACCCGAACCTCTACCTGATGGACCAGTTCGGCTCGCAGTTGCGTATCACCCGTCCGCTGTCGGTGGATAGAACCGAAATCACCATCTACTGCATCGCGCCCAAAGGCGAAAGCGCCGAGGCGCGTGCCCGCCGTGTCCGTCAGTACGAGGACTTCTTCAATGTTAGCGGCATGGCCACCCCGGACGACCTGGAGGAATTCCGCGCCTGCCAGGAGGGCTTCGCCGGCGGGGGGATGAACGACATGTCCCGTGGCGCCAAACACTGGATCGAGGGGCCGGACGAGGGCGCGAAGGAGATCGATCTGCATCCGAAGCTGAGCGGTGTCCGCTCGGAAGACGAAGGCCTGTTCGTCATGCAGCACAAGTACTGGCAACAGCAGATGATCAAGGCCGTCAAGGCAGAACAGGATCGGCTGATCCATGCGGAGGGCGTGTAAATGACTATCTCCTACGAAGCCGTGCGCGATTTCCTTTACCGCGAAGCACGCTATCTCGACGACAAGCAGTGGGAAAGCTGGCTGGAAATGTACGCGCCGGACGCCACTTTCTGGATGCCGGCCTGGGACGACCGCGACCAATTGACCGAAGACCCGCAGAGCCAGATCTCGCTGATTTGGTACGGCAATCGCGGTGGCCTAGAGGATCGGGTGTTCCGCATCAAGACCGAGCGCTCCAGTGCCACCATTCCGGACACCCGAACCAGCCACAACATCAGCAATCTGGAGCTGCTCGAGCAGTCCGGCGGCTTCTGTAAGCTGCGCTACAACTGGCACACCATGAGTTATCGGTACAAGACGGTGGACCACTTCTTTGGCACCAACTTCTGCACCCTCGACACATGTGGCGAGACCCCGCTGATTAAGGCCAAGAAGGTCGTGCTGAAGAACGACTACATCCGCCAAGTTATCGATGTATACCACGTCTGAGGTGCCGCCATGACACACAAGGTTGCACTGAACTTCGAAGACGGCGTCACTCGTTTCATCGATGCTAATGCTGGCGAGACTGTTGCTGATGCAGCCTACCGCCAAGGCATCAATTTACCCCTGGACTGCCGAGACGGTGCATGCGGCGCCTGCAAATGCTTCGCCGAGAGCGGCCGCTACAGCCTCGGCGAGGAGTATATCGAGGATGCACTTAGCGAAGCCGAAGCCGAGCAGGGCTACGTGCTGACCTGCCAGATGCGCGCCGAAAGCGACTGCGTGATTCGCGTTCCGGCCGCATCGGACGTCTGCAAGACCCAGCAGGCCAGCTATCAGGCAGCGATCAGCAACGTGCGTCAGCTGTCCGAGAGCACCATCGCGCTGTCTATCAAAAGCGCATCGCTGAACCAGTTGGCGTTCCTGCCAGGCCAGTACGTCAATCTGCAAGTGCCGGGCAGCGACCAGACCCGCGCCTATTCCTTCAGCTCGCTGCAAAAGGATGGCGAGGTCGGCTTCCTGATCCGCAACGTGCCGGGCGGGCTGATGAGCAGTTTCCTGACCAGCCTCGCCAAGGTCGGCGATAGCGTCAGTCTGGCTGGACCGCTGGGCGCGTTCTATCTGCGCGAGATCAAGCGGCCGCTGCTGTTGCTGGCGGGTGGTACCGGCCTAGCGCCGTTCACCGCGATGCTGGAGAAGATCGCCGAGCAGGGCAGCGAGCACCCGCTCCATCTGATCTACGGCGTCACCCATGACCACGACCTGGTCGAAATGGACAAGCTAGAGGCATTCGCCGCGCGCATTCCCAACTTCAGCTACACCGCCTGCGTCGCCAGCCCGGACAGCGCCTATCCGCAAAAGGGCTATGTGACCCAGTACATCGAGCCCAAACACCTCAACGGCGGTGAGGTAGATGTCTACCTTTGCGGTCCGCCACCGATGGTCGAGGCGGTCAGTCAGTACATCCGGGCACAGGGCATCCAGCCGGCCAATTTCTATTATGAGAAGTTCGCCGCCAGCGCCTAGAGGCTCCTTTGGTCCGCTTACTAGGTGAGCGGGCCTGTTTTATTCGGGCAGTAGGGCCCAGGTTCTCTACGAACTTTCCCAAATTGCATCCGGGCTACACAACCGAGGTGGTTCATGAACAAACGTTTCCAGGGCAAGGTTGCCGTTATCACCGGCGCCGCCCAGGGCATCGGTCGCCGCGTGGCCGAACGGATGGCGGCCGAAGGCGGTCGACTGCTGCTGGTCGACCGTTCCGAGCTAATACATGAGCTGGCCGACGAACTGGTCGGAGTTGCTGAGGTGCTGACCCTGACCGCCGACCTTGAGCAGTTCGCCGAGTGCCAACGGGTGATGGCGGCGGCGCTCGAGCGCTTCGGTCGTCTGGATATTCTGATCAACAACGTTGGCGGCACCATTTGGGCTAAGCCATTCGAGCATTACCAGGAACGCGAGATCGAGGCCGAAGTGCGGCGTTCACTGTTTCCTACCCTATGGTGCTGCCACGCCGCGCTGGCGCCAATGATCGAGCAGGGCAGTGGCGCCATCGTAAATGTTTCCTCCGTTGCCACGCGCGGGATCCATCGCGTGCCTTACGGCGCGGCGAAGGGTGGCGTTAACGCCCTGACCGCCTGTCTGGCCTTTGAAACCGCCGAGCGCGGCATCCGCGTCAACGCCACCGCACCGGGTGGCACCGAGGCGCCGCCACGGCGGATTCCGCGCAATAGCGCCGAGCCGAGTGAGCAGGAGAAGGTCTGGTACCAGCAGATCGTCGACCAGTCCCTCGACAGCAGCCTTATGAAACGCTACGGAAGCATTGACGAGCAGGTCGAGGCAATTCTGTTCCTTGCTTCTGACGCCGCCTCCTACATCACCGGTATAACTCTTCCGGTGGCAGGGGGAGACCTCGGTTGACCCTTATGTCTGGTTAAGAAGAGAAATCGACATGCGAAGAAGCAACGTACATGAGGTCCCTGACGCTCATTTTCGGGGTTTTGCCGGCATCACCCAGAGCTGTTGGGGGATACTTCCGTCATGTTTAGTGTATCTGGGATGAATATGAACAGTGCCGGCTACGAGGTGTTCGAAGTGCTAAGCGGCCAGTCATTCCGCTGCGCGGAGGGCCAGTCGGTGCTGCGCGCCATGGAAGCCCAGGGCAAGCGCTGCATACCGGTGGGCTGTCGCGGTGGCGGTTGCGGCCTTTGTAGAGTGCGGGTGCTCAGCGGAGCCTACCGGAGCGGACGCATGAGCCGCGGTCACGTGCCGGCCAAGGCCGCCGCCGAAGGCCTGGCCCTGGCCTGTCAAGTGTTTCCGCAAACCGACTTGACCATCGAGTACTTTCGCCACGTTGGCGGAAACAAACCTGACAACAAGAACTATGAAGAGGTGACGTCATGAACAAAGGTGTAATGCGACCGGGCCATGTGCAGCTGCGTGTACTGGACATGAGCAAGGCCCTGGAACACTACGTCGAGTTGCTGGGCCTGATCGAGATGGACCGTGACGACCAGGGCCGTGTCTATCTGAAGGCTTGGACCGAAGTGGATAAGTTTTCCCTGGTGCTACGCGAGGCTGACGAGCCGGGCATGGATTTTATGGGTTTCAAGGTTGTGGATGAGGATGCTCTCCGGCAACTGGAGCGGGATCTGATGGCATATGGCTGTGCCGTTGAGCAGCTACCCGCAGGTGAACTGAACAGTTGTGGCCGGCGCGTGCGCTTCCAGGCCCCCTCCGGGCATCACTTCGAGTTGTATGCAGACAAGGAATATACTGGAAAGTGGGGTTTGAATGACGTCAATCCCGAGGCATGGCCGCGCGATCTGAAAGGTATGGCGGCTGTGCGTTTCGACCACGCCCTCATGTATGGCGACGAATTGCCGGCGACCTATGACCTGTTCACCAAGGTGCTCGGCTTCTATCTGGCCGAACAGGTGCTGGACGAAAATGGCACGCGCGTCGCCCAGTTTCTCAGTCTGTCGACCAAGGCCCACGACGTGGCCTTCATTCACCATCCGGAAAAAGGCCGCCTCCATCATGTGTCCTTCCACCTCGAAACCTGGGAAGACTTGCTTCGCGCCGCCGACCTGATCTCCATGACCGACACATCTATCGATATCGGCCCAACCCGCCACGGCCTCACTCACGGCAAGACCATCTACTTCTTCGACCCGTCCGGTAACCGCAACGAAGTGTTCTGCGGGGGAGATTACAACTACCCGGACCACAAACCGGTGACCTGGACCACCGACCAGCTGGGCAAGGCGATCTTTTACCACGACCGCATTCTCAACGAACGATTCATGACCGTGCTGACCTGATGGTCCGGTACGACTTATTGCAGAGATTGCGCAGATGAAAGAAATCAAGCATTTCATTAGCGGTGCCTTCGTCGGTTCGGCCAGCGGCAAGCTGTTCGACAATGTCAGCCCGGCCAACGGCCAGGTGATCGGCCGCGTCCACGAGGCCGGCCGCGCCGAGGTCGACGCCGCGGTCAGGGCGGCACGCGCTGCGCTGAAGGGACCCTGGGGGAAGATGACGGTGGCCGAGCGCGCTGAGATTCTGCATCGCGTGGCCGATGGCATCACGGCGCGCTTCGGCGAGTTTCTCGAGGCCGAATGCCTGGACACCGGCAAGCCGAAGTCGCTGGCCAGCCACATCGACATTCCGCGCGGCGCGGCCAATTTCAAGGTGTTCGCCGACCTGCTCAAGAATGTTGCCAATGAAGCCTTCGAGATGGCCACCCCGGACGGCGCCGGTGCACTCAACTACGGCGTGCGCCGGCCCAAGGGGGTGATCGGGGTGATCAGCCCGTGGAACCTGCCGCTGCTGCTGATGACCTGGAAAGTCGGCCCGGCCCTGGCCTGCGGCAACTGCGTGGTGGTCAAACCATCCGAGGAAACCCCGCTGACCGCCACCCTGCTCGGCGAGGTGATGCAGGCCGCCGGTGTGCCGGCCGGCGTGTACAACGTGGTGCACGGTTTCGGCGGCGATTCGGCCGGGGCCTTCCTCACCGAGCACCCGGACGTCGACGCCTACACCTTCACCGGCGAGACCGGCACCGGCGAAACCATCATGCGCGCCGCGGCCAAGGGCGTGCGCCAGGTGTCGCTGGAGCTGGGCGGCAAGAACGCCGGCATCGTCTTCGCCGACTGCGATATGGACAAGGCCATCGAGGGCACCCTGCGCTCGGCCTTCGCCAACTGCGGCCAGGTCTGCCTGGGCACCGAGCGGGTGTATGTCGAGCGGCCGATCTTCGACGCGTTCGTCGCCCGCCTGAAGGCCGGCGCCGAAGCGTTGAAGATCGGCGAACCGAACGATCCAGAGGCCAATTTCGGCCCGCTGATCAGCCATAAGCACCGTGAAAAAGTCCTCAGTTACTACCAGCAGGCAGTCGACGACGGCGCCACCGTTGTCACCGGCGGCGGCGTGCCGGAGATGCCGGCGCACCTGGCCGGCGGCGCCTGGGTGCAGCCGACTATCTGGACCGGCCTGGCCGACGATTCGGCGGTGGTCACCGAGGAAATCTTCGGCCCCTGCTGCCATATCCGCCCGTTCGACAGCGAGGAGGAAGCCATTGAACTGGCCAACAGCCTGCCTTACGGCCTGGCCTCGGCGATCTGGACCGAGAACGCTTCGCGCGCCCACCGCGTCGCCGGGCAGATTGAGGCCGGCATCGTCTGGGTCAACAGCTGGTTCCTGCGCGACCTGCGCACCGCCTTCGGCGGCAGCAAGCAGTCGGGCATCGGGCGCGAAGGGGGTGTGCACTCGCTGGAGTTCTACACCGAGCTGAAAAACATCTGTGTGAAACTTTGAGGACCTGGTCATGAACGCACCGCAGCAAAGCCCTGAAATCGGTCGCGAAATCCTCGCCGCCGGCTACCGCACCAACCTGCATGATCAGGGCGAAGGCTTCCCGGCTCTGCTGATCCACGGCTCCGGCCCCGGCGTCACCGCCTGGGCCAACTGGCGCGGGATCATTCCGCAGCTGGCGCAGACGCGCCGGGTGATCGCCCCGGACATGCTCGGCTTCGGCTACAGCGAACGTCCGGCCGATGGCAAGTACAGCCAGGCGCGCTGGGTCGAGCATGCCATCGGCGTGCTCGACGCCCTCGGCATCCAGCAGGCCGACATCGTCGGCAACTCGTTCGGCGGCGGGCTGGCACTGGCACTGGCCATCCGTCACCCCGAGCGTGTGCGCCGGCTGGTGCTGATGGGCAGCGTCGGTGTGTCTTTCCCCATCACCGCAGGACTGGAAACAGCCTGGGGCTACACGCCGTCGCTGGCCAACATGCGCAGGCTGCTCGATCTGTTCGCCCACGACCGCACCCTGGTCAACGACGAGCTGGCCGAGCTGCGCTACCAGGCCAGCATCCGCCCCGGCTTTCAGGAGTCGTTCGCCGCGATGTTCCCGCCGCCACGGCAGAACGGAGTCGACGATCTGGCCAGCAACGAGACCGATATCCGCGCCCTGCCCAACGAAACCCTGGTCATCCACGGCCGCGAGGATCGGATCATCCCGCTGCAGGCTTCGCTGACCCTCGCGCAGTGGATTCCCAACGCCCAGCTACACGTGTTCGGCCAGTGCGGCCACTGGACCCAGATCGAACACGCCGAGCGTTTCGCCCGCTTGGTCGAGAATTTCCTCGCCGAGGCCGACGCCCTCCATTCCTGAGAGAGACCGATATGGACAAGACATTGATCAACGAACTCGGCGACGAGCTCTACCAGGCGATGGTCCAGCGCGAGACCGTCACGCCGCTGACCAGCCGCGGCTTCGACATCAGCGTCGAGGACGCCTACCACATTTCCCTGCGCATGCTGGAACGGCGCCTGGCCGCCGGCGAGCGGGTGATCGGCAAGAAGATCGGCGTCACCAGCAAGGCCGTGCAGAACATGCTCGGCGTGCACCAGCCGGACTTCGGCTACCTCACCGATGCCATGGTCTACAACAGCGGCGAAGCCATGCCGATCAGCGAGAAGCTGATCCAGCCGCGCGCCGAGGGCGAGATCGCCTTCATCCTCAAGAAGGACCTGATGGGGCCGGGCGTGACCAACGCCGACGTGCTGGCTGCCACCGAATGCGTGATCCCCTGCTTCGAAGTGGTCGATTCGCGCATCCAGGACTGGAAGATCAAGATCCAGGACACCGTGGCGGACAACGCCTCCTGCGGGCTGTTCGTGCTCGGCGACCAGGCCGTCTCACCGCGCCAGGTCGATCTGGTCACCTGCGGCATGCTGGTCGAGAAGAACGGCCAGCTGCTCTCCACCGGCGCTGGAGCGGCTGCGCTCGGCTCGCCGGTCAATTGCGTCGCCTGGTTGGCCAACACCCTCGGCCACTTCGGCATCGGCCTGAAGGCCGGCGAAGTGATCCTGTCCGGCTCGCTGGTTCCGCTGGAACCGGTCAAGGCCGGTGATTTCATGCGCGTCGAGATCGGCGGCATCGGCAGCGCCTCCGTGCGCTTCATCTGATCGAGGACAGCCTGATGAACAAGAAACTGAAAGTAGCGATCATAGGCCCAGGCAACATCGGCACAGACCTGATGATCAAGGTGATGCGCAACGCACAGTACTTGGAAATGGGGGCCATGGTGGGTATCGACCCGGCCTCCGATGGCTTGGCCCGTGCTCAGCGCATGGGCGTGGCGACCACCCATGAAGGCGTCGAAGGGTTGATCAACCTGCCGGAATTCGCCGACATCGATTTTGTCTTCGATGCCACTAGCGCCTCCGCCCATGTGCAGAACGATGCCTTGCTGCGTCGTGCTAAACCCGGCATCCGCCTGATCGACCTGACCCCGGCGGCCATCGGCCCCTACTGCGTACCGGTAGTGAATCTGGAAGAGCACCTCGCCAAACTCAACGTCAACATGGTCACCTGCGGTGGCCAGGCCACCATCCCTATGGTCGCCGCGGTCTCGCGTGTGGCCAAGGTGCATTATGCCGAAATCGTCGCCTCGATCGCGTCGAAATCGGCTGGTCCCGGCACTCGCGCCAATATCGACGAGTTCACCGAGACCACCAGCAAGGCCATCGAAGTGATTGGCGGCGCCGCCAAGGGCAAGGCGATCATCGTCATGAACCCGGCCGAGCCGCCGCTGATCATGCGTGACACGGTGTTTGTACTGTCCGAAACCGTCGACCAGGCACAGGTCGAGGCCAGCGTAGAGGAGATGACCAGCGCCGTGCAGGCCTACGTGCCGGGCTATCGTCTCAAGCAGAAGGTGCAGTTCGACGTGATTCCCGAATCCGCGCCGCTGCATATCCCAGGCCTCGGCACATTCAGCGGTTTGAAGACCTCGATCTACCTCGAAGTCGAAGGTGCCGCCCACTATTTGCCGGCCTACGCCGGCAACCTCGACATCATGACCTCCGCCGCGCTGGCTACCGCCGAACGCATGGCGCAGTCGCTGCTGAACGCCTGAGGACCGAACCATGACCTTCAACCCCGGCAAGAAACTCTATATCTCCGACGTAACCCTGCGCGACGGCAGCCATGCGATTCGTCACCAGTACTCGATCCAGAATGTTCAGGACATCGCCCGCGCGCTGGACAAGGCCCGTGTCGACTCCATCGAAGTGACCCACGGTGATGGCCTGCAGGGCTCCAGCTTCAATTACGGTTTCGGTGCGCACAGCGACCTGGAGTGGATCGAGGCCGCCGCCGATGTGATCCAGCACGCCCGGGTCACAGTGCTGCTGGTACCCGGAATCGGCACCGTGCATGACCTGAAAGCCGCCTATGACGCCGGCGCCCGCTCGGTGCGCGTGGCCACACACTGCACCGAGGCGGATGTCTCGCGACAGCACATTGAGTATGCCCGTGAACTGGGCATGGACACCGTCGGCTTTCTAATGATGAGCCACATGATTCCGGCTGAGCAACTGGCAGCGCAAGGCAAGTTGATGGAGACCTACGGCGCACAGTGCATCTACATGGCCGATTCCGGTGGCGCGATGAACATGAACGACATCCGCGACCGCATGCGCGCTTTCAAGGCGGTGCTGAATCCGCAGACCCAGACCGGCATGCATGCGCACCACAACCTCAGCCTCGGCGTGGCCAATTCCATCATCGCGGTGGAAGAGGGCTGCGACCGCATCGACGCCTCGCTGGCTGGAATGGGCGCTGGCGCCGGCAACGCGCCGCTGGAGGTGTTCATCGCCGCCGCGGAGCGCCTCGGCTGGAACCATGGCACCGATCTCTACACGCTGATGGACGCCGCCGACGATATCGTCAGGCCGTTGCAGGACCGTCCGGTGAGAGTTGATCGCGAAACCCTCGGCCTGGGTTATGCCGGGGTCTACTCCAGCTTCCTGCGCCACGCCGAGGTGGCAGCCGCGAAGTATGGGCTGAAGACCCTGGACATCCTCGTAGAACTGGGCAGGCGCCGGATGGTCGGTGGCCAGGAAGACATGATCGTCGACGTCGCCCTCGATCTGCTGGCAGCCCGCAAGGAGCAACAGGCATGAATCGTACCCTCAACCGCGAGCAGGTGCTGGCACTGGCCGAGCACATCGAGAACGCCGAACTGCAGGCCCATGACATCCACAAGGTCACCAATGATTATCCGGAGATGACCTTTGCCGATGCCTACGACATCCAGTGGGAAATCCGCCGCCGCAAGGAGGAGCGCGGCAACAAGATCGTCGGCCTGAAGATGGGCCTGACCTCCTGGGCGAAGATGGCACAGATGGGCGTGGAGACGCCGATCTACGGCTTTCTCGCCGACTACTTCAGCGTGCCCGACGGTGGCGTGGTGGATTGCTCCAAGCTGATCCATCCGAAGATCGAGGCGGAAATCGCGGTGGTCACCAAGGCACCGCTGGTCGGGCCTGGTTGCCATATCGGCGACGTGATCGCCGCGGTCGACTACGTGATCCCCACCGTCGAGGTAATCGACTCGCGCTATGAGAACTTCAAGTTCGACCTGATCAGCGTGGTGGCCGACAACGCCTCGTCGACCCGCTATATCACTGGAGGCCGCATGGCCAATCTCGAGGATGTCGACCTGCGCACCCTTGGCGTGGTGATGGAGAAGAACGGCGAGGTGGTGGAACTCGGTGCCGGTGCCGCGGTGCTCGGCCATCCGCTGTCCAGCGTGGCGATGCTCGCCAACCTGCTGGCCGAGCGCGGCGAGCACATACCGGCCGGCACCTTCATCATGACCGGCGGCATCACCGCCGCCGTCGCAGTAGCGCCGGGCGACAACATCACCGTGCGCTACCAGGGGCTTGGCAGCGTCTCCGCGCGCTTCGTCTGAGCCATCCGGCCGCCCTGCCCGGGCGGCCTCTTCTTCAGGAGGCACACCATGCCTATTGCCCAGATCCACATCCTTGAAGGCCGCAGCGACGAGCAGAAGGAAACCCTCATTCGGGAAGTCAGCGAGGCCATCTCGCGCTCCCTGGATGCGCCGCTGACCAGCGTGCGAGTGATTATCACGGAGATGGCCAAGGGCCACTTCGGCATCGGCGGCGAACTGGCCAGCAAGGTCAGACGCTGAAGTGGAGATGCCCAAGGGCACTTCGGGTCGAGGAACCCGACCTGCATTGGGACGCGGCCACGGAGAGCGCGGGCAAACGCCGGCACTATAGCCAGTGGAGTTTGTAAAACGCTATTTCAGAGCTTGGAGAGTGTCTAAGAAAGCCGGGGCGATGCCAACCCATCCCTTCTTCGGCTACGTTCGTAATCAAGCCACTTCCTTTTTGCATTGACGCAGGGTGTCGGAAGGCAACTCGCCGAACGCGCTCCTATAGTTTTCAGCGAAGCGTCCCAAATGTAAGAAGCCGTAGTCTAGGGCTATCTCAGTTATACTACGCACATTGGCACTGGGATCGTTCAAGCAGGCGCGGATGCTTTCGAGCTTGCGGTTGCGGATGTAGTTCTTCGGCGTGGTGCCGGCATGCTTCTCGAACAAATTGTAGAGCGAGCGTGGACTCATCATCGCCAGCTCCGCTAACCGCTCAAGGCTGATATTCCGTTTGAGATTCTCCTCAATGAATTGAACGACTCGCTCGAAAGACGGGTTACCTTTGCTGAAAATTTCACGGCTGACATTGCTGCCCAGCATTTCGAGCAGCTTGGAAGCGATGATCCCCGCATAGTGCTCTTGGACCCGAGGCATCGACTTTGTATGTTCCGCTTCGTCACAAACTAACCCGAGTAGATTGATAAAGCCATCGAGTTGCTGGAGATTGTGTCGCGCGGCGAAACGGATACCCTCCCTCGGCTTGTGCCAATTGTTGTCACTGCATGCCCGATCAAGGACCACTGAGGGCAATTTAACGATAAATTTCTCGCAATCTTCTGAATAGGTCAGGTCGGCTTGGTCATCCGGATTGAGCAGCAATAGTTCGCCCGGCGCAAAATAGTGCTCCTGGCCATGGCCACGCCACAGGCAATGGCCTTTGAGTATTATTTGCAGATGATAACAGGTCTCTAATCCAGGCGAGATTACCCTCACGCTACCGCCGTAGCTGATTCGACACAGGTCGAGGCATCCGAAGATTCTGTGGTGCAGCCTGCCTGCCGGGCGCCCGCCCTTGGGCAGGCGAATAGAGTGCGTACCGACATACTGGTTAACATAATCGGAGACTGCATAGGGCTCGGCGTGGACGAAGATCTGACTTTTCTCGTTCAATAAGCAAAAATCCATAGTTCACGGTTCTCTTATTTTAATGTGGGCTGCTTGGTGTGATGTAGAAAGGCGCCAAGTCGATGAAAATGCATCTCGACGTGATGCGTATACGGGTTACCCCCATTGCCACGTTGCGCCATCCTTTTTGCAATCAGTGACCACTTTTCCAAGCAAAAATAACGCCAAGCAGAACGAAGACGTTCTTTTTAAGAAGCGAGAACACCAGAAGTTCGTGCTGTCGGGGCATGCGGCGACGAATTGGCGGATAAAGGGGATCTGCGTTGAGGTGGATTTCAGTTAATCAATTGGTTAATCTTTCAGGACCACCTAAGCAAATGCTAAAGTGGCAGATGGAATGCTGAGCCGGCAAGCACAGGCCTTGACGTTGCAAGGTAGTCATGACCGCAGTGAGCCTCTGATGTTCCGCCGGGTGGATCATCCCGATAAAAACAAGAGGAAAACAAATGTCGCTTACATACAAACCCAAGATGCAGCATGAGGATATGCAAGACCTTAGCAGCCAGATCCGTTTCGTTGCCGCCGAAGGCAAGATCTGGTTGGGAGAGCAGCGCATGCTGCTAATGCAGCTATCTACGCTGGCCAGCTTCCGTCGCGAAATTATCAGCTTGATCGGCGTCGAGCGGGCCAAGGGTTTCTTCCTGCGGTTGGGCTATCAGTCCGGCCTGATGGATGCCGAGCTGGCACGCAAGCTGCGGCCGGCCATGCGCGAGGAGGAGGTGTTCCTGGCTGGGCCTCAATTGTATGCGCTCAAGGGGATGGTCAAAGTACGCTTGCTGACAATGGATATCGCCATCCGGGACGGACGTTTCAACGTGGAGGCCGAGTGGATTGATTCCTTTGAAGTGGATATCTGCCGAACTGAGCTGGGCCTGATGAATGAGCCCGTCTGCTGGACGGTGCTAGGCTATGCTAGCGGCTATGGTTCGGCATTCATGGGCCGCAGAATCATTTTCCAGGAAACTAGCTGTCGCGGGTGCGGTGACGATAAATGCCTTATCGTCGGCAAGACCGCAGAAGAGTGGGGCGATGTCAGCAGTTTCGAAGCCTACTTCAAAAGCGACCCGATCGTAGACGAGCGCTACGAGCTGCAGACCCAGGTTGCCAACCTGCGCAACCGCCTGAAGCAGTACGATGGGCAGTATTACGGCATTGGCCATTCGCCAGCCTACAAGCGCATCTGTGAGACCATCGACAAGGCTGCACGCGGCAGGGTTTCGGTCCTGCTACTGGGTGAGACTGGGGTGGGCAAGGAGGTAATCGCGCGCAGCGTGCATTTGCGCAGTGAGCGCGCAGAGCAACCCTTCGTCGCGGTGAACTGTGCGGCAATTCCGCCGGATCTGATCGAGTCGGAACTGTTTGGTGTCGATAAGGGCGCCTATACGGGCGCGGTCAATGCACGCGCTGGACGTTTTGAACGGGCCAACGGCGGCACCATCTTTCTTGATGAGGTGATCGAATTGACGCCGAGGGCCCAGGCCACCCTGCTACGGGTATTGCAGGAAGGAGAGCTAGAGCGGGTCGGCGGCGACCGCACGCGAAAGGTCGACGTGAGGTTAATCACCGCAACAAACGAGAACCTGGAAGAGGCGGTCAAGATGGGGCGCTTTCGCGCAGACCTGTTCTTTCGGCTGAATGTTTTTCCCGTGCATATCCCGCCGTTGCGCGAGCGCGTGGAAGATATCCCGCTGCTGGTCGAGCATTTTCTTAGAAGGCACCATAAGGAATACGGTAAGAAGACTCTTGGCCTGTCTGATCGAGCGATGGAGGCCTGCCTCCACTACCAATGGCCAGGCAATATCCGCGAGCTGGAGAACGCCCTTGAGCGCGGGGTGATTCTTACCGAGAGCAACGAAAGCATCAATGTCGAGTCGCTGTTCCCGGGGTTGGCGACGGCTACCGAAGGCGACAGGCTATCGAGCGAGGGCCGGTTGGAGGAGGAGTCCGGTGACAGTTGGTTTAGGCAAATTATCGACCAGGGCGTCAGCCTCGAAGATCTCGAAGCGGGTTTAATGCGCACGGCCATGGACCGTTGTGGGCAGAATATCTCACAGGCGGCGCGGTTGCTGGGATTGACCCGCCCGGCAATGGCCTATCGACTTAAGAAGCTTGACCCCAGCTTATCTGTGAAAGCAATGGGCCGATAGCTGCTTTGCGCCAGGTTTGGGCCTTTCTAAGGTCCTTCGCGGATTCTGGGGAAAGAGCGAGTTGACAGGCAGGGGAGTGGGTAAATTGGCAGTCGCTCAACATCCCAACCTCCACACCCTGCTGTCGCCGTGCATCCTATTGATCTTGCCGCTTTCTGGCCAGGCTACGACGTCGTCGCCTCTCGCCCCAGGTTGTGTGAAAACGGGCTGGATGCAGTTAACTGAACGCTATGCAAACAGATTCCATCTCTACCAACGCATTTTCACAAGCACCTACGAGATCTCGCACGCAGTAAAGTCTCCATCCCTTACCCGATCCCCACTTGGCAGCGACCGTTTCAAGCGAAAACTCTTCCTCCAGCGTTGCCCGAGCCCAATCATCGTGCCCGATCTCAGCGATCAGTTGCGCCTGGTAGACCCGTAAAAATGGAAGCAAGCTTTTCGCTTGTTCTACATCTATGAGGACAAAGTCTGCTGTATCGAGTTGCTGTTTAACATTCTCGACCAGTTCGTGAGCCTGCAATGGGAGTGCATCTAACACTGCCTCCAAGGCTGATCCCGATTTGTCGGCACTTTGGAACGTACCGCAAATGATGTTCCCTCCTGCCATATCCTTTTCCCTGTCGTGACTTCGCAGCCTAGATTAGGCACCTCGCGATCAAGTGTCTATCGTCAACTCTTCGCTAATTTATGCCCGTCGTGAGCGACCCATTGGTCCCAGGCTTGGTGAAAAACTCCCCAGATTGTCTAACCTTCTGATCGTCGAGATCGTATCGAGGGCGATCATGAAGCGATTCATTGAGGGTGAGACTCGGACGCAGGTGACGCTTGAATCGCCCCTGGTTTCCTAGACACCTCCAAGCCTCATAATTGCCCAAATAGGAGGAGCCATGAGTCGTCAATGCCCGGTGCGCATCAGAGAGTTAAGGCATTACTTGAAGGAAGCACACCCCTGAAGCGCTCATGAGATCATAAGGATCAGGCTCAGCTGACTACCTTAGAGGTGGTCAGTTGAATCTCATTAAACGTAGCATCCTTTCTTGCCGACCGAAGCAATCGCGGATCGCGTGCGTCAGGCCCGTTTAGCATGCGTGTCGCTGTCACTCGTGCAATGAAGACGGCGACTATTTTGATGCCGACTGGGCGAAATCGCTGCCCGTTGATTTGAACGCAAGAGGACTCATCAGTTGGAGATGCCGCCAGGGATCATCGCGTCATTACTGATGTGCGACTGATCGGACGTTGCGGCCCGCTAAGCTAGAGTGAAAAACAAAAGGCTCAGTAGCAACGACCCCGCCTTCTTTGTCTGGCGGACAATGTGGAACGGGTTTCAGGTGAGTGCAAAACAGCGCTGGTTGATCAAGGTTGGACCTATAGCTCGCTGGTGATACTCCGATTCATCGGTTTCGAAATAAAGCGCGAGTTCGATCCTGCCCAATGTCCTGCGCGCGCTCTTTTCATGTATTCACCAGAGACCTCGAAACTGATTGATATCTGCTGTTTGTGAATAACGATACTCCTCAGGTGAAAAGCGTCCCTGTGGACCAAACAGTAAATCGGCCGTTAGATTTTCGAGATAGGTGATCGCCGCCGGTTGCGCATATCGCATAAAGTACTCGCGCTGTTCCGCAGATAGACAAGCTCGGTGTTTCAGACATGTTCTCACCATTTCCGCCAGTACATAGCCGCGTATGTCGTATCGCTCATCCATGGCGCAAAGGATGGTTCGATAGCATAAGTGATAGTTCGGTTTCTGGCCGGTCTGTAGGTAGGCGTCGTTACTCATCCTTGGCTCCCGGCCTGCCAGGAGGCCAGAAATTGCAGCACCTGCTCAGCTTGGCCCTGACTGACCAGTTGTTCCGCAGTTCGCCCTTCGAAAGTTAACAATTGATCTTGGCGGAACCAGCCAATGGCTTGCTCGACAGTAACTCCGGTCTCAGTCACCGTCAGAACCACCCGTAGGACATCTGTTATGAAGCGTAGCGCTGCTTCGGAGTCAGGCATGGTTGCACCATCTGACTGGCTTTGGCGATAAGTAGTGAGGTAAACGTCAAACTCAGCTGGGTTGAGGCCAAAGACCTTGGCGTAACGCTCCCCTGGAGAGGTTGTCCCTTTCGTGTTGCATAGGTAATCAGCCAGTTCTGCAGCCGACAGCGCGGTTAACTGAAATGCCTCTTGGTTCATGACTTGTTCCCCTCGCGACCTTTCGTTAACAGCATGCCCCCAAATCAACAGTAAGCAAAGCCATAGCTTTGTGGTTTTTATGGTCGACGTGGCAAGGGCGGTCGTTCAGCGGAATCGTATGTACGTCACGGATGTGGAGCTTTCAAGCAACGGCTTGGAATCCCCCAATGACACAGTAGACACAGAAAGGGCCAGGTTGAACGACTAAGGCCGCGTGATGGCGGTGGGCGGCCTGGAACTAATGTTTAGGGAATGTGCGGCAGGGTCGATTTGGGGGATTGACTTACCGCTTTTTGGTCTTTTCAGTTCTGATCACTAGTAGTGGTGCGCAGCGCCGGTTCGCAAGATACCGGAGACCGGCAGGTCCATGAAGTCGTGGTAGAACGACATACCGGTCATGGACCCCGAAACGACTGAGCAGCCGTGGTAACCGCGATCACGGGAAATGATCTTTTTCTTCTTCGGCAGACCACGCAGGTTGTTGTAGTACCACACCAGCTTGGCTTGGGTTTCGTTGGCGTCGGAGCCCGACAGGCCGTAAAACACCTTGCTCATCTTGCCCGGGGCCATTTTTACCAGCCGATCGGACAGCCGCGCCAACTCGTCGGTGGTGTGCGCGGCATAGGTATGGTAGTACGCGAGCTTGTGGGCCTGGCGGGAGATGGCTTCGGCTACCTCGGTGCGGCCGTAGCCGACGTTCATGCAATACAAGCCGGCGAAGCCGTCGATGTACTCACGGCCGGTCGCGTCTGTGATGGTGATACCTTTGCCGGTCTCGACGATTGTTGGGTCTCCCAGTTTCCCGGAAGCGAAGTCCTTCAGGTGGGTGAACGGGTGCAGTACCGCGCCACGATCCTGGGCCGAAATGAGGTCGATCTTTTGCTTGTCCATGGTTGTTCTCCTGTTATTTGATCAAAGGCCGCCGACGCAGACGTATTTGAGTTCCATGTACTCGGCCAGGCCATGTTTTGAGCCTTCCCGGCCCAGGCCGGACTGTTTCCAGCCACCGAAAGGAATCGGTGCGCCGGTGAATTTCGGCGTGTTGAGCGCGACCATGCCGTACTCCAACTGCTCGGATACTTGATCGACAAGAAGACCGCACTGGCCAACTGGCCAACAACATCACCACCCTGGAACAGTTGAAAGATCCGAAGGTCGCCGCGTTGTTCGGCTCCAGTGGCAAGGCCGAGCTGACCAGCTGCGACCCGGCGTGGAGCTGTGGCAAGGTGATCGACTACCAGATGAAGGCGTTCGAACTGACCGGCACGGTGCGCCAGGTGCGTGGCAAGTACGAGGCGCTGATGGCCGACGTGGTGACCAAGGTCAAGGGCGGCAAACCGGTGTTCTTCTATGCCTGGAGCCCGTCGTGGGTGACCAATGCGCTGGTACCGGGTAGCGACGTGCTGTGGCTGCCTACGCCCAAGGACGCGCTGCCCCCGGACATTCCCAACGACGGCTCGGCGCTGGTCAAGGACGTCGAGGGCTGCGCCGGCGATGCCAACCCGTGCCGTATGGCCATGGGCTCGTGGAACTACCACACGGTGGCGAACAAGCAGTTCCTCGCCGACAACCCGGCGATCCGGCAACTGATGCAGCAGGTGCATTTCCCCACTGCCGTGTGGTCGCAGTGGGAGGCAGCGATCGGTAAGGAGGGCGGCTCGCCGGAAATGATCCGCAAGCTCGCCGACCAGTGGATCGGCGCCAACCAGGCGCAGTTCGATCAGTGGATCGCCGCGGCCAAGTGACAGTCACGCCGGGGCGGCTGGCGCCCCGGCACTTATCCAGTATCGAAACGGAGAACCTTGCATGAATCAGGAACTGTTTGAACGCGGGCTGCAGACCCGTCGTGAAGTGTTGGGCGACGCCTACGTGGACGCCGCCCTGGCCAACGCCGATGAGTTCGGCATGCCGATGCAGGAACTGGTGTCGCAATACTGCTGGGGCGATGTATGGAACCGGCCGGGCCTGGACCGGCGCACCCGCAGCCTGCTTAACCTGGCGTTCATGACTGCGCTCAACCGGCCCCACGAGCTCAAGCTTCACATTCGTGGCGCGCTGAACAACGGGGTGAGCAAGGACGAGATCCGCGAGGTGTTCCTGCAGGCGGCGATCTACGCTGGGGTGCCGGCGGCAGTGGACAGCTTCCGCTGTGCCCGTGAGGTGTTCCAGCAGGGTTGATGCCCTGGCACGGGGCTCTCGCGTCAGCGCTATCGCGAGTTCGCCCCGTGACTCAGCCGCTGCAGGCACACTTCCAACCCTCCCCACGGTGATATTCATGGACTACCGCTACTTGGGCCACAGCGCCCTGAAGGTCTCCCCCTTGTGCCTGGGTACCATGATGTTCGGCGGCGCGACCGACGAACCGACCGCCCAGCGCATCATTGCCCACGCCCATGCCCAGGGTGTCAACTTCATCGACACCGCCGACGTTTACACCGGCGGTGCCGCCGAGTGTATCGTCGGCCGGGGCATCGCCTCCCAGCGCGACGACTGGGTGCTGGCCAGCAAGTTCGGCTCACCCGTCGATACTGCCCCGAACCGCCAGGGTCAGTCGCGCAAATGGATCAACCAAGTCGTCGAAGCGAGCCTCAAGCGCCTCGGCACCGACTACCTCGACATCCTTTACTTCCACCGTGCCGTTCCCGGTGTGACCTTGGAAGAAGGCGTGCGCGCCGTCGGCGACCTGATCCGCCAGGGGAAGGTACGTTATTTCGGGGTGTCAAACTTCCGCAGTTGGTACATTGCCGAAGTGGTGCGTCTGGCCGACGATATGGGCCTGGACCGGCCGGTGGCCAGCCAGCCGCTGTATAACCTGGTCAACCGCAGCGTTGAGGTCGAGCATTTGCCTGCCGCCCATCACTACGGTTTGGGTGTTGTGCCTTACAGCCCGCTGGCGCGGGGTGTTCTGACCGGCAAGTACGCTCCAGACGGCCCGCCACCGTCGGACAGCCGGGCAGGGCGCGGCGACCAGCGCATCCGCCAAACCGAATGGCGGCGCGAATCCCTGCACATTGCCCAATCGGTCGCCGCCCACGCCGCCTCGCGCGGCACCAGCAGCGCTGCCTTTGCTCTGGCCTGGGTCCTCAACAACCGCTGCGTGAGCTCGGTCATCGCCGGGCCTCGCACCGAGGCGCAGTGGTACGGTTACCTAGAAGCATTGCAGGTGCGTATCGAGGAGCAGGACGAGTGCTTCGTCGACAGCCTGGTACCGCCCGGGCATTGCTCCACGCCGCACTACACTGACCCTAGCTACCCGGTCGAGGGGCGTTTCAGTTCTCCCTTGCCTCGGCGGTAATGTCCCGCCGATCGTAAGCTTCACTTGGATGGCGAGCAGACCAACTTGCTGGCGCTCAATGCCGATATTGACGCTACCCGGCCAGGCCACCGAGGCCGGGGTATGAGGCGAAGTAGGGCAGCAAACAGGCGATTGGCCAGCGGGCTGTGGTGGTAACGTTCAACCCTGCAGCGTTGCCATTGAAAGGTCAGAAAGCGTGCTCGCCAAAGTATCCATGTCTTCTCCACAGCGGATACCCATTCAAATACCCTTTCCGCACAAATCATTTGCCAGTCGGGTGGTTTTCAGCGCGCCCCCGAAAGGCCAGCATGACCTCGTCGGTCCTTCCAGATGCAAAGGGGAACGGGCCATGTTCTGACTCTGTTCGGTCCATTGTACTGGTCTTCAACCTCTGGGTGGCTCAGGTTTTTAGACTGGTCGCGGGTCGCAACACCTTAGACTGAGGTTCATATGCCCGCTGCTTTCGCCATGCTCATCGGTGCACAACTGCTGGGGGAAATTGCCCGGCGCCTGTTCCATCTGCCGTTACCTGGGCCAGTGATTGGTATGTTCCTGCTCGCAGTGGCACTGGTCACTTTTGCCAACCATTGGATTGTCCCAAGTGATGGGGCACCGGCGCCGTTGACGCAAGTGGCGCAGTCGCTGATCGGTAACATGGGATTGCTGTTTGTACCGGCTGGCGTAGGTATTGTGGCCGAGTTGGGTGTACTCGAGCGAGACTGGATACCGATTGCGGTCGGCCTTCTAGTTTCTACACTGCTTGGCCTGGTGGTCACTGGCTTGGTGATGCATCACCTGACGCGTCTGGCTGAACGGCGTCAAGCATCGGCGAGTGAAGAGGATCGGGCATGATTAGTTCATTGCTTGCGTTATGGACACCATTGGCAGTCTCTCCTCTGTTATGGCTGTCGCTGTCGTTGTTAGCCTTCGTGGTCGGTCAACAGGTGCAACGTCGATGTGCAGGGGCCGCCTGGGCGAATCCCGTGTTGATAGCCATCGTATTGATGGTCGTGGTACTGCAAGCGACCGGGACCGGTTACGACACCTACTATTCTGGTGCGCAATTCATCAATTTCCTCTTGGGACCAGCAACTGTCGCACTTGCGGTACCACTCGCACTTAACCTCAGCCATGTGAGGCGCAGCTTGAGTGGGGTAGGGTTGGCCCTCCTGGCCGGTTCGCTCACCACGACGCTCAGCGGTGTTGTGCTGGTCTGGTTACTGGGAGGGGATCGGAGTGTGGCGCTTTCTATGGCACCCAAATCGGTCACTACGCCAATCGCCATGGCATTGTCGGAGGAGGTTGGTGGAGTCCCCGCACTGACCGCCAGCCTGGCCATTGCCGGGGGAATCGTAGCCGCAGTCTTGGGGCGGAGTGTGTTGGGTTGGCTACGTGTCGACGACTGGCGTGCCCATGGGCTGGCTGCTGGGGTCGCCGGCAGTGGGGTAGCCGCCGCGCAGATTGCTCCGCTCAGTGGGTTGGGGGCTGCGTTCGCGGCGGTCGGCATTGGCCTTAATGGACTGTTGACCGCAGTGATCGTCCCCCTGATCAGTTCCCTGTGGCCTGCCTGAGTGTTGCTTTACCCCTATACGGGGTAATGCGCCGGGTATGGCAGGCGGGCAACGCCTGACTCGACTGCAGCCTTGGCAACTGCGCTCGAAATCGCTACCAGCAAGCGGGCATCCATCGGTTTGGGCAAGATGTAATCCCGGCCAAATGCCAGACTGTCCAGTTGATAGGCCTGCAGTACGTCACTTGGGACCGGGGTTTTGGCCAACTGTCGCAGTGCCTCTACCGCCGCAATTTTCATCGCTTCATTGATATGTCGAGCCCTCACATCCAGGGCACCACGGAAGATGAATGGGAAGCCCAGCACGTTATTCACTTGGTTGGGGTAGTCAGATCGACCGGTGGCGATGATCAGATCGTCACGCACGGATTTGGCCAACTCAGGGCTAATCTCTGGGTCAGGGTTGGAGCAGGCAAACAGGATTGGCCTCGCTGCCATATTGCCGAGTGCCTCAGGGGTCAACAGGTTCGCACCAGAAAGACCCAAGAATACATCGGCGCCTTGCAAGGCCTCGTCCAGGGTGCGTGCTCCTGAGTCATTGGCGAATGCCAACTTGTGCGGATCGAGACCTTCACGACCAGAGTGGATCACGCCTTGACGGTCCAGCATATACAGCTTGTCGCGACGGGCGCCGAGTGCAACCAGCAGGTTCATGCAAGCGGTTGCTGCCGCACCGGCACCAAGACAAACGATGCGAGCGTCCTCTAAGCGCTTGTCCTGGATTTCTAGCGCATTGAGTAGACCGGCCGCAGTCACGATCGCCGTACCATGTTGGTCGTCGTGGAAGACAGGGATGTCGCACAGCTCAATCAATTTCTGCTCAATCTCGAAGCAGTCCGGCGCCTTGATATCTTCAAGGTTGATGCCACCGAACGTGTCGGCTATGCGTGCCACGGTATCGATAAACGTCTCGGGCGTCGTGGCCTTGACCTCGATATCTACCGAATCGATGTCCGCAAAGCGCTTGAAGAGCAGTGCTTTACCCTCCATCACTGGCTTACTGGCCAGCGGGCCGAGGTTGCCGAGGCCGAGGATCGCCGAACCGTTGCTGATAACGGCGACCAAGTTGCCCTTGCTGGTATAGCGGTACGCATCATCTGGGCAGGCAGCGATAGCCCTTACTGGCTCGGCGACGCCTGGGCTGTAAGCCAAGGCAAGATCGTTGGCGGTGTTGGCCGGCTTACTCAGTTCGATACGGATTTTCCCTGGCGTGGGATGTTCATGATAGTCCAGGGCTGCTTGCTTGAAATTGGAGGTCATGGGTTCTCACCGATCATGATTGGGGTGGAAAGGCGCCGGTGAACCCGGCGCCCGGTGGGTATCAGTGCACCAGCATGCCGGTGAACACGTATGCCTGGGACAGGGTGATCAGACCGATGATGGCGGCAAAGATCAGGCTGTGCTTCAAGGTGAAGCGGAACAGATCCGACTCCTTGCCGACGATGCTGGTGGCAGCACATGCCACAGCGATCGACTGCGGCGAGATCATCTTGCCGGTTACGCCGCCACTGGTATTGGCAGCGACCAGCAGGGTGTCGCTGACGCCAATCTGGTGCGCGGTGGTGGCTTGCAGCGAGCCGAACAGGGCATTGGACGAGGTGTCGGAGCCGGTCAGGAATACCCCCAGCCAGCCCAGGAACGGCGAGAAGAACGGGAACGCCGCGCCAGTACCGGCCAGCACCAGCGCCAAGGTGGTAGACATACCGGAATAGTTGGTGACGAAGGCGAAAGCCAGCACCATGCCGATGGACAGGATCGGTAGCTTGAGTTCGACCAGGGTCTCCTTAAAGCTGACCAGTCCGGTCTTCCAGTTGATGCGCAGGACAAACATCGAGACCAGCGCCGACAGTAAGATTGCACTACCACCCGCCGACACCAAGTCGAACTTATACACCGCCGCCATTGGGGTGGGTTGGGCGACGATGGGTGCGGCCTTCATCACCAGTTGGTCCAGGTGCGGAATCTTGAACATCAGCACCAACTGCTCGAGCGCGCCACCTGGGGCGAACATCGCCTTGAATGGTTTGAGCGTCCAGATGGTTACCAGCACAGTGAGGATCAGGAACGGCGACCAAGCCTTGAGGATCTGCCCGAAGCTGTACGGCGACGGCGTACCGCCGCGAGGGCCGGAGAAGCCGCCCATGACCGCCGCACCGCCGGACACGCTGACCACCTCACGATCGGCGGCACGGGTCGGCTGCCAGACCTTGAGGAACAGCGTCAGCGAGACGATACTGACCAGCGCCGAGGTGATGTCCGGCAGTTCCGGGCCGATGTAATTCGAGGTCAGGTACTGGGTGATGGCAAAGCTCGCGCCGGCCACCAGCGCGGCAGGCCAGGTTTCTTTGACGCCGCGCCAACCGTCCATGATCGCTACCAGCCAGAACGGTACGATGACCGAGAGCAGCGGCAGTTGGCGTCCGGCCATGGCGCCAATCTTGAACGCGTCGATGCCAGTCACTTGCCCAGCGACGATAATCGGCACACCCAAAGCACCGAAGGCCACCGGTGCGGTGTTGGCGATCAGGCACAGCCCTGCGGCGTACAGCGGATTGAAACCCAGCCCCACAAGCAAGGCACCGGTGATCGCCACTGGCGCGCCGAAGCCGGCCGCACCTTCGAGGAAAGCCCCGAAGGAGAAGCCGATCAGCAGTACCTGCAGGCGCTGGTCATCGGTGATCGACAGCACCGAGCTGCGAATCACCTCGAACTGACCGCTTTTGACCGTAAGCTTGTAGAGAAATACGGCCGCGACAATGATCCAGGCGATTGGCCACAGACCATAAGCGAAGCCGTAACCGGCAGCGGCAAAGGCCATGTCCAAGGGCATGTCGTAGGCCAGGGTGGCGACTAGGATCGACAACACCAAGGTAATGGTGCCGGCGATATAGCCTTTCATGCGAAAGACGGCGAGAGCAATAAAGAAGAAAATGATCGGGATCAGCGCGACCAAGGCTGACAAGCCCAGGCTGCCGAGGGGAGTGTACATCTGTTCCCAAGTTTGCATGTTAAAAGCCTCTTTTTATTGTTGATAGCTTGTAAGGGTGATGCGGATGTTTCGACGGGGTTAGCTGGTCGAATGTGTATGACGGTGAGCAATGCCTCCTCGCTGGCAAGCCAGATCCTGTCGGCACTGGATGCTGCGAAAACGTTATTTGGGATCTCCCACAGACGCGGTGCAGTCATGTGGGAGTGAGCTCATCAGCGACGGGCAGGTACGGGTTCAGCGAGCCTGTTTGAAGCGTAACCGCCAGGCATGGAGCAGCGGCTCTGTGTAGCCACTTGGCTGCTCACGTCCCTTGAACACCAGGTCACAGGCGGCGCGGAAGGCATGGCTGCTTTCAAAGTCCGGCGCCATCGGGCGGTAGGCTTGGTCCCCAGCATTCTGCCCATCGACCACCTGAGCCATGCGCTCCAGCGCTGCACGGACTTGGCCAGTGCTAACCACACGATGGTGCAGCCAGTTCGCAATATGCTGGGCGGAGATACGCAGGGTGGCGCGGTCTTCCATCAAACCTACGTCGTGGATATCGAGCACTTTGGAACAACCAACGCCCTGTTCGATCCAGCGCACTACATAGCCAAGGATGCTCTGGCAGTTGTTATCCAGTTCTGCCTGGATCTCGGCCGGGCTCCAGTTGCGATCGACACTGACCGGCACACTGAGCAGGCCTTGCAGCAACTCGGCGCGCTGGCTGTCCAGGTCGATGCGTTCCAACTCTTGTTGCACTTGACGCACGTCTACTTGGTGGTAATGCAGCGCATGCAGCGTCGCGGCGGTAGGCGAAGGTACCCACGCAGTGTTGGCGCCGGCCTTGGGGTGAGCAATTTTCTGTTCAAGCATGGCTGCCATCAGGTCCGGCATGGCCCACATGCCCTTGCCGATTTGCGCCCGTCCACGCAGGCCACAGTCCAGCCCCACCAGTACGTTGTTGCGCTCATAGGACTGGATCCAGGGAGTCGACTTCATGTCGCCCTTGCGCAGCATGGCGCCGGCTTCCATGGTCGAGTGCATCTCGTCGCCCGTACGGTCGAGGAACCCGGTATTGATGAACACCACTCGGTTGGCGGCTTCGGCGATGCACGCCTTGAGGTTGATGCTGGTGCGGCGCTCCTCGTCCATGATGCCCATCTTCAAGGTATGAGGGGCCAGGCCAAGAAGATCCTCAACTCGACCAAACAGCCTGTTGGCAAATGCTACCTCAGCAGGGCCGTGCATCTTGGGCTTCACGATATAGACGCTGCCGCTACGCGAGTTGCCGCGGCGGCGCAGGTCGTGAACGGCTGCAAGGCTAGTGATTACGGCATCGAGAATTCCTTCGGGAATCTCCTGACCTTCCTGATCGAGGATGGTTGGGGTGCTCATCAGATGACCAACGTTGCGCACGAACAGCAGCGAGCGCCCCGGCAGGGTTACTGGTTTACCGTCGCGGCCCTGGTAGGTGCGGTCAGGGTTCAGGGTACGCGTGAATGCCTTCCCGTTCTTGCTCACGGTTTCAGTCAGGTCGCCCTTCATCAGGCCCAGCCAGTTACGGTAGACAGCCACCTTGTCATCGGCATCGACCGCGGCCACTGAATCTTCGCAGTCCATGATGGTGGTCAAGGCCGACTCCAGCACCAGGTCCTTGACGCCAGCGGCATCGGTGCTGCCGACTGGGCTGGTCGGGTCGATCTGGATCTCCACGTGCAAGTCACGATGCACGAGCAGTACGACGGTCGGTGACAATGCTTCGCCCTGGTGACCAACGAATTGATCCGATTGGGCCAAACCGATCGCTTCACCGCTATGCAGCGATACCCGCAATTGACCATCCACTACCTGGTAGGCGCTGGCATCGACGTGAGAACCGCCCTGCAGGGGGAAGGCCTGGTCGAGGAAGGCGCGGGCGAACGCAATGACTCGAGCGCCACGCACCGGATTGTATCCAGGCCCCTTGCTGGCGCCGCCGTCTTCGGCGATGGCGTCGGTGCCATACAGGGCATCGTACAACGAGCCCCAACGGGCATTAGCGGCGTTGAGCGCATAGCGTGCGTTCATCACCGGCACCACCAACTGCGGGCCGGCCTGCACTGCTACCTCACGGTCGACATGGTCCGTGCCGACCTTAACCTTTTCAGGTTGTGGCAGCAGATAACCGATGCAGCCAAGGAAGCGCTGATAGGCCTCCATGTCCGTTACCGGCCCGGGGTGGGCGCGGTGCCAGGTATCCAATTCGCCCTGCAAGTGAACACGCTCGGCCAGCAAAGCGCGGTTGCGCGGCGCCAGATCGTGCACCAGGGCATCGAGCCCCCTCCAGAAATGATCCGACGTAATCTCGGTGCCGGGGAGCACCTCATCCTCGATGAAGTGCTTGAAGTTCTCAGCCACCTGCAAACGCTGGCATGGCACGCGCTCGGTCATTCTCGTCTCTCCTATCGCTTGGTTCATCTGTTCTTGAAGCCGCGCTCAGAGCGCAGCGATCCCGGCTGCAGCCACTTGGGCATCCTGTTCGGCCTTCACTCCGGAAACGCCCACGGCAGCAACCACTTGCCCGTCCACCCGCAGCGGAAGGCCCCCTTCGAGCGATGTCAGCAGCGGTGCGCTGACAAACGCGGTGCGCCCGCCGTTGACCATTTCCTCGTAACCCTTGGTGTCGCGTCGGCCGAGCGCTGCGCTGCGAGCCTTTTCGGTGGCGATGTAAGCAGCGATGGGGGCGCAACCATCGAGGCGCTCGAGGGCCAGCGGGTGGCCGCCGTCATCGACTACGGCGATACACACCGCCCACTGGTTACGCTGCGCCTCTTCGCGTGCGGCAGCGAGGATGCGGGCGACTTCGGCTTGTTCGAGCACAGCTTTGCGTTGCATGGTGTTCTCCTGGCTAGTGCTTCTTGCATACTGCTATGCGTTGCATGGCACTAGGTTTTCTGTGGCTATCAGTCTGGATGAGGCTTGTTAGCGGCAGAACACTTGGAAAGCGTTTTCTGCCGATACAAAAGGTATCGAATGGCACTTCGGGAACTCCCACGGACGGAACGTAGCGCCGTGGGAGATCATCGGAGTCACCTAAACGAGTGCTTCTTCCACCAGTTCAATCCAATGGCGCACAGGTGTGCGTCCAGCGCCGTCGAGGTGGGTCTGGCAGCCGATGTTGGCGGTGACGATAACTTCCGGATTGCCGCTTTCCAGGGCGTTGAGCTTGTTGTCGCGCAGTTGAAATGACAGTTCCGGCTGAGTCAGCGAATAGGTGCCTGCCGAACCGCAACACAGGTGACTGTCAGGCACGGCGGTTAGGCTGAAGCCCAGTCGCTCAAGCACACCTTCAACAGCGCCACCGAGCTTTTGTGCATGTTGCAGAGTGCAGGGGCAGTGGAAGGCCAAGCGACGATCGCCGTGGATACCCAGCCGTTCCAATGGCTCGTCGCGCAACACCTCGACCAAGTCACGAGCCAGAGTACTGACCCGCGCGGCCTTTTCGGCGTATGCAGGGTCGTCTTCGAGCAGATGGCCGTAGTCGCGCACAAAAGCGCCGCAGCCACTGGCCGTCTGTACGATGGCTTCGGCACCTGCCTCGATAGCTGGCCACCAGGCATCGATATTGCGCCGGGCGCGTTCCAAGCCCTTTTCTTGAGCATTGAGGTGGTAGTCCACTGCACCACAGCAACCGGCTTCGCGGGCCGCAGTCACAGAAATGCCCAAGCGGTCAAGCACACGTGCTGCCGCCGCATTTGTGTTGGGCGAGAGGGCAGGTTGCACGCAGCCTTCGAGCATTAGCACACGACGTGCATGCAACAGTTGAGGACGAGGCTTAGCCGGGTGCGGATGGCGCGGTAGCTTGGCTTGTAGGGTTTGCGGCAGCAACGGACGGAAGGCTTTGGCGGTGCTGGTCAAGGCCCTGAACAGTGCAGGACGCGGTACCACTGCACGCAGGCCCTCACGCAGTAGCCGCTGGCCCAGCGGGCGAGGCACCTGTTGCTCAACCACGGCGCGGCCGATGTCGAGCAGGTTGTGGTACTGAACTCCGGACGGACAGGTGGTTTCACAGTTGCGGCAGGTCAGGCAGCGGTCCAGGTGAGCTTGGGTCTTGGCCGTGACCGGCTGGCCTTCGAGCACCTGCTTGATCAGGTAAATGCGTCCGCGTGGACTATCCAACTCATCGCCCAGCAGTTGGTAGGTGGGGCAGGTGGCCGTGCAGAACCCGCAATGCACGCAGGAGCGCAGAATACGTTCGGCTTCCTCTGCACGGGGAAGACTTTTGGCTTGTTCGCTCAGATTAGTTTGCATGGTGCACTCTCAGACTTCGGCGTACAGGCGGCCCGGGTTGAAGATGCCCTGGGGATCGAGTTGCAACTTGAGATTGCGGTGGTAGCGCAGCAGCGGTGCCACCAGCGGATGGAACGACGCCGGATCTGATTCATAAAGAGTCGCATGACCGCCGATGCGGGCTACCGCCTGGCGAATCAGTTCTGCGGGGACGTCGGACTTCAACCAGCGCTGTGCGCCCCCCCAGTCCAGCAACTGCCTGCCTGGCAATTCGATCGGCGCGCTGTTGTGTGGCAGCGAAAGGCGCCACAGCGGTTGAGGGGCCTCGAAAAAGCCCAGGCGTTGCTCACGCAGGTCAGTCCAATAACTACCATCGAGGTCCTCACCTCCCAGACGCTCGACCGCGGAGGCCACCGAGCCTTCGCCGCCTTCCAGGCGCAGGTGCAGGGCATGCCCGTCGTAGGAGGCTGCACTGATCGGTATCGGTTGCTGGCCCCATTCGGCCAGCTCGCCCAAGGCCTGGTGCAGGTCCATTTCCAAGCGCAGGCTCTGGCACTTGCGCGGCTTGGGTAGCACCTTCAGCGACACTTCGGTCAACACCCCCAGGCACCCGAAACTACCCGCCATCAGCCGCGAGAGATCGTAGCCAGCGACGTTCTTCATTACTTCACCACCGAAGCGCAGCAGTTTGCCGTGACCGGTGATAACGCGGGTGCCCAGTACATAGTCCCGTACCGAGCCGGCCCAAGGGCGGCGTGGGCCGGAAAGTCCGGCGGCGACCATGCCGCCGAGGGTGGCTCCAGGGCCAAAATGCGGTGGCTCGAAAGGCAGCATCTGGCCGGCGGCGTCGAGCGCGGCCTCGATGTCCACCAACGGCGTACCGGCGCGGGCGGTTAGTACCAACTCGGTGGGGTCATAGCTGACAATCCCGCGGTGGCTGCGGGTATCAAGCACCTCGCCCGTGACCGGACGGCCAAGCATATTCTTGCTGTTGCTGCCCTGAATGCGCAGAGGCGTGCGTTCGTTGAGCGCCTGATTGACCTGCTCCAGCAGGGCAGCGCTAGCGTCGTGATCGTGTCGCATCAGAAGCGCTCCAGTTCAGGGAAGGGCAACTTGCCGTGGTGCACGTGCATCGAGCCAAATTCGGCGCAGCGGTGCAGGGTAGGGATATTCTTGCCGGGGTTGAGCAGGCCCTGCGGGTCGAAGGCGTGCTTGACGGCGTGGAACAGGGTCAGCTCATCGCTGTTGAATTGCGCGCACATCTGGTTGATTTTCTCGCGGCCCACACCGTGCTCACCGGTGATGCTGCCACCGACTGCCACGCACAGCTCGAGGATCTTCCCGCCCAACGCCTCGGCACGCTCCAGTTCACCAGGCTGGTTGGCATCGAAGAGAATCAGCGGATGCATATTGCCGTCGCCGGCATGGAATACGTTGGCGACACGCAAACCGTATTGTTCCGAAAGCTCCGTGATGCCATTGAGCACGCCCGGCAACTCACGGCGTGGAATGGTGCCGTCCATGCAGTAATAGTCTGGAGAGATGCGCCCCACCGCCGGGAAGGCGTTCTTGCGTCCGGCCCAGAAGCGCGCGCGCTCGGCTTCATCGCAGGCCAGACGCACGTCGGTCGCGCCCGCAGCCCGAAGCACTGCCTCGACGCATTCGCAGTCCTCCTGCACGTCGGACTCTACGCCGTCAAGCTCGCACAACAGGATGGCAGCAGCGTCCACGGGGTAACCGGCGTGAATGAAGTCCTCCGTGGCGCGGATAGACAGGTTGTCCATCATCTCCAGCCCCCCGGGGATGATGCCGGCGGCGATGATATCGCCAACTGCGCGCCCGGCTTTTTCCACCGAGTCGAAGCTAGCCAGCAAAACGCGTGCGACCTGGGGCTTGGGCAACAGTTTGACAGTCACCTCAGTGACAATGCCCAACATGCCTTCAGAACCAGTAAACAGCGCCAACAGGTCAAACCCTGGGGCGTCTAGCGCATCGCTGCCCAAGGTCATGTACTCGCCTTCGATGGTGAGAATCTCAACCTTGAGCAGGTTGTGTACGGTTAAACCGTACTTCAGACAATGCACGCCACCTGCGTTCTCGGCGACGTTGCCGCCGATTGAGCAAGCGATCTGTGAGGAAGGATCAGGTGCGTAGTACAACCCATGAGGCGCAGCCGCCTGAGAAATCGCCAGGTTACGAACACCGGGCTGAACCCGTGCGTAACGACCTTCGGGATTGACCTCAATGATTCGGTTGAAGCGGGCCATTACCAACAGAATGCCTTGCTCCAGTGGCAGGGCGCCTCCGGATAGACCTGTGCCAGCGCCGCGTGCGACCACCGGGACCTGACGGGCATGACAAATCTTTAAAAGGGCTTGGACGTGCTCGATCCGCTTAGGCAGTACCACCAACAGCGGAACCACACGGTAGGCGGAAAGACCATCACACTCGTAGGGAAGGAGATCTTCTTGGCTGTGGAGGATTTCCAGATCTGGAAGGGACTCTTGTAGCTCAAAAAGCAGGGCAGCCTTGTCGACCCGCGGCAGGGCACCGTCGACTCGCTCATCGTAGAGAATATTCATAAGGCTCACTTGTATTTTTGTTGTTTTTTGGCGTGGCCGGGGCGCCTGGGGGGATCACCCATACGACGCTGGCTCACCAGACCGAAGTCGAGATTAGGCTGCTCGTTCTATCGCGGGGAGTCGATGAGCACGCCAACTGGTAGGACCACTTTTTTGCCGCATGGCTAAAATGAATGTGGTGGTAGAGAGGTTTTTGCGTGAAAATCTTTCTCTAACGAGATAACAATAAGAAGCTGGTCCTACCAGTTGAGAGGTGGCAATGAACACCGTGGTTTCGCAGAAGCATGAAAAAGTACAGATCGCCGATCAAGTGGCCGAACGTATCGAAAAGCTGATCGTCGATGGTGTACTCAAGGTTGGCCAGGCATTGCCTTCTGAGCGACGTCTGGTGGAGAAGCTGGGATGCTCGCGATCAGCATTACGGGAAGGTTTGCGAGTGCTACGTGGCAGAGGCATTGTTGAGACCGAACAAGGGCGGGGTTCATTCGTTGCAGATTTGAGTAGGACAGGTAATGCGACCCCTTTGATGCACCTTTTTAGCTCACAACCGCGGACGCTGTTCGACCTGCTGGAAGTGCGAGCACTTCTTGAAGCAGAGTCGGCCAGACTGGCCGCACTACGTGCGACTGATATTGATCGGGTGCTGATCAAACGTCGCTACGACGAGATGGTAGACGCCCATGAGAATCCAGAATCCCATGACCCACGTGAGCACGCCCGGCGCGACCATGCCTTCCACAGAGCGATTAGTGAGGCTTCGCATAACCCGGTCTTAGTGCACACCTTGCAGTCACTCAGCGATTTGACGCTCAGCACGGTGTTTGCTTCCGTCAATAATCTCTACTGTCGGCCAGCGCAGAAACGGCAGATCGATCGCCAGCACTCTCGGCTCTACCATGCGGTGATGGAGCAGTTACCCGAACAGGCCCAACGAGCTGCTCGAGAACACATCACTAGCGTCCGTGACAACCTGCAAGAGATTGAGCAAGAAGAACAACGCCTGGTTCGAGCGACTATGCGCCTGGAAGGTTGGAAATAAAAACAGGCGCTTGTAAGCGCCTGTGCTCGGGACTATGGCCTGAGGGTCCTAGCTCATGGGAATTTGTTCTATGCGTAACGTGTTGGTGCTGCCAAGGCGTCCAAACGGCATACCGGCGGTTATGACAACCGTGTCGCCGGGCTTGGCCATTTCCAGCAATTGCACTTGAGAGAGTGCTGTACTCGTAACATCCTCGACCTTCCGCAACCGTTGATTGACGACCGAATAGACGCCCCAGGCGACGCTCAGACGTCGACCTGTGTTCAGATTTGGTGTCAGGTTGAGGATAGGAGCTCTCGGGCGCTCACGGGCGGCACGCAGGGTCGACGCCCCTGATTCGCTATAATTCACCAGCACCGCCACCGGCAGAATGCCGCTGATCCGGCGGATCGCACAACTGATCGCATCCGAGACAGTGGCCTCGGCCTGAGGCCGTCCAACGTCTAACTGCACCTGGTAATCCGGGCCCGCTTCAACCTGGCGGATGATCTTACTCATCATCTGCACCGCTTCCAGTGGGTAGTCACCCGAGGCAGTCTCGGCCGACAACATCACCGCGTCCGCACCTTCGGCCACGGCGTTGGCTACGTCCGTGACCTCAGCGCGGGTCGGGGCAGGGGAGAATCGCATGGACTCGAGCATCTGGGTCGCAACGACCACCGGGCGGCCCAACTGGCGGCAGATGGTGATGATGCTCTTCTGGATCTGCGGCACGCTTTCGGCCGGCACTTCCACACCTAGGTCACCACGGGCGACCATGATCGCGTCGCTCAGTTCGGCGATCTCGCGCAGTTGGGTAACGGCCGACGGTTTCTCGATCTTGGCCATGAGGAAGGCACGGTCGCCGATCAGTTGGCGCGCCTCGACGATGTCCTGCGGGCGCTGCACGAACGACAGCGCCACCCAGTCCACGCCCAGTTCCAGGCCGAAGGTCAGGTCGCGGCGGTCTTTCTCGGTGAGCGGAGAGAGGTCGAGCACCGCCTGCGGCACGTTCACGCCCTTGCGGTCGGACAGCTCGCCACCATTGAGCACCTCGGTGTCGATAGCATCAGCGTGCTTGGCGGTCACCCGCAGGCGCAACTTGCCATCGTCCAGTAGCAGATCCATGCCCAGCTCCAGGGCGGCGATGATCTCAGGGTGCGGCAGATTAACTCGACGCTCATCGCCCGGCGTGCCATCCAAGTCCAGGCGTAGAGACTGGCCACGTTGCAGATGGACCTTGCCTTCGGCAAAGCGGCCAACGCGCAGTTTCGGACCTTGCAGGTCCATGAGGATGCCCAGTGGGTAGTTCAGTTGGCTTTCCACTTCGCGGATCCACTTGAAACGCATCGCATGGTCGGCGTGCTCGCCGTGGCTGAAGTTGAGGCGGAAGATGTTCACCCCGGCCTCGACCAACTGGCGTACGTCGTCGATGCCCTTGATCGCAGGGCCCAGGGTGGCAAGGATCTTTACTTTTTTATCAGGCGTCATGTTGGGCAGTCTCGAGGATCAGGATGGCGCGGAAATCGTTGACGTTGGTGCGGGTCGGCTCGGTGACGATCAGCGCATCCAGCGCGGCGAAGTAGCCGTAGCCGTTGTTGTTGTCCAGCTCGTCGGCGGCCGACAGGCCCAGGGCCTGGGCGCGGGCGTAGCTGTCGGGGGTCATGATCGCCCCGGCGTTCTCTTCCGAACCGTCGATGCCGTCGGTGTCACCGGCCAGGGCGTAGACGCCCGGCAGGCCCTTGAGGCTTTCGGTCAGGCTCAGCAGGAACTCGGCGTTGCGCCCGCCACGGCCGTTGCCGCGCACGGTCACGGTGGTCTCGCCGCCGGAAAGGATCACGCAGGGCGCGGCCAGCGGCTGGCCATGCAGGCGGATCTGCCGGGCGATGCCGGCGTGCACCTTGGCCACTTCACGCGACTCGCCTTCCAGGTCGCCAAGGATCAACGGGCTGAAGCCGTGCTTGCGGGCGATCACGGCGGCGGCGTCCAGCGACTGCTGGGGCTTGGCGATCAACTGGAAGTGGCTGCGGGCCAGGGCCGGGTCGTTTTCCTTGACGGTTTCCGAAGCCGGGTTGTTCAGCCAGTCGATCACCGCTTTTGGTGCGGCGATGTTGTAGCGCTTGATGATCGCCAGGGCTTCGGCGCTGGTGCTCGGGTCGGCCACGGTGGGGCCGGAGGCGATGACCGTGGCGAGGTCGCCCGGTACATCGGAAATCGCATAGGTGTAGACCGTGGCCGGCCAGCAGGCCTTGGCCAGGCGGCCGCCCTTGATCGCCGAGAGGTGCTTGCGCACGCAGTTCATCTCGCCGATGGTGGCGCCGGACTTGAGCAGCGCCTTGTTGATCTGCTGCTTGTCGGCCAGGGTCAGGCCTTCGGCGGGCAGGGCCAGCAGGGCAGAGCCACCGCCGGAAAGCAGGAAGATGACACGGTCGTCTTCGGTGAGGTTGCTGACCATCTCCAGCACGCGCTTGGCAACGGCCAGGCCCGCGGCGTCCGGTACCGGGTGGGCGGCTTCGACCACCTCGATCTTCGAGCAGTTGGCGCCGTGGCCGTAGCGGGTGACCACCAGGCCCGAGACGTCGCCTTGCCAACTGCGCTCGACCACTTCGGCCATGGCTGCGGCGGCTTTGCCAGCGCCGATGACGATGACGCGGCCGGTGCGGTCGCTGGGCAGATGGGCTTCGAGCACCTGGCGGGGATGCGCGGCGTTGATGGCTGTATCGAACAGCTTGCGAAGGATTTTTTGCGGATCGACCGACATGGCAGGCTCCCAAAATTCTTGTTGTTCTGCAGAATCGAAAACGCCCCTGGAACTGCCTCCGTGCAGGCCGAACCAAGGGCGGGTATTGCTCATTGCCGCTGCCTGACCCGTGGTCGCAAGTCAGACAGTGCTGGACGCTTTGCGAACTTCCAGCGAAGAAACCGCTGTAGTCGCTAGGGAATCACTTCTCGTCGCGGATCGAGAAGTTGGCCATGTGCTCAAGGCCTTTGATCAGTGCGGAGTGGTCCCAGTTGCTGCCACCGATGGCCGCGCAGGTGCTGAACACCTGTTGCGCGTTGGCAGTGTTGGGCAGGTTGATGTTCAGTTCCTTGGCGCCTTGCAGGGCCAGGTTCAGGTCCTTCTGGTGCAGGCTGATGCGGAAGCCTGGGTCGAAGGTGCCCTTGATCATGCGCTCGCCGTGCACTTCGAGGATCTTCGAGGAGGCGAAGCCGCCCATCAGTGCTTCACGTACCTTGGCAGGATCTGCGCCGTTCTTGGCGGCGAACAGCAGCGCTTCGGCGACGGCCTGGATGTTCAGGGCGACGATGATCTGGTTGGCGACCTTGGCGGTCTGGCCGTCACCGTTACCACCGACGCGGGTGATGTTCTTGCCCATGGCCTGGAACAGCGGCAGAGCGCGTTCGAAGGCGTTCGGGCAGCCACCGACCATGATGCTCAGGGTCGCGGCTTTGGCACCGACTTCGCCGCCGGACACTGGGGCGTCGAGGTAGGCAGCGCCGGTGGCCTTGACCTTCTCGGCGAAAACCTTGGTGGCGGTTGGTGAGATCGAACTCATGTCGATCACCACCTTGCCTTCGCCCACGCCCTCGATTACACCGTTTTGACGAAACAGAACATCCTCAACGTGAGGGGTGTCGGGCACCATGACGATGATGAACTCAACTGCTTCGGCCACCGCTTTTGGGCTGGGCAGTGGTGTGGCGATGAGGTCGGCGGGCACCGGGTCATGGTGGGTAGAAACGAACAGTTCATGACCTGCTTTTTGCAGGTTTTGGGCCATGGGCTTGCCCATGATACCAGTGCCGATGAAACCGATTTTAGCCATGAGAAATTGCCTCTTTTCTATTTATTGACCCCATACAGTTACGTGTCACGGAACTGTATGGGGGCTTTGGTCTCGATCAGGCCTTGAGCCAGCCGAGCCCCGCTTTGGTTGTTGTCAGTGGCTTGTATTCCGCGCCCACCCAGCCTTGGTAGCCAATGCGGTCCAGGTGTTCGAACAGGAACGCATAATTGATCTCGCCAGTGCCGGGCTCGTTGCGCCCAGGATTGTCGGCCAACTGGATGTGGTTGATCGCAGCGAGGTTGGCTGCCATCGTGCGTGCCAGGTCCCCTTCCATGATCTGCATGTGGTAGATGTCGTACTGCAGGAACAGGTTTGGGCTGCCGACCTGTTCACGAATCTCCAGCGCTTGCTTCGTGGTGTTCAGGTAGAAACCGGGGATGTCACGGGTATTGATCATCTCCATCACCAGCTTGATGCCCACCGCTTCGAGGCGGTCGGCAGCGTACTCGAGGTTGTCGAGCAGGGTGTTTTGCACCATGAACGGGTCTACACCCTGCGGCGTGATGCCAGCCAGACAGTTAACCTGGGTGTTACCCAGCACCTTGGCGTATTCAATGGCAATGTCGACGCCGGCACGGAACTCCTCGACCCGTTCCGGCAGGCAGGCGATACCACGCTCACCCTTAGCCCAGTCGCCAGCGGGCAGATTGAAGAGCACCTGTTGCAGTTGGTTGGCATCCAGGCGGGCGCGGATCTCCTCTACGGGGTAATCGTAGGGGAACAGGTACTCGACACCACGGAATCCGGCCTGGGCGGCGGCTTTAAAACGGTCCAGGAAGTCCACCTCGGTGAACAGCATGGACAGGTTAGCGGCAAAACGAGGCATGATCGGCTCCGGGTCAGTCCAGTGGCAGGATGGAAGTAGGGGCGTCGGCTCGACTGGTAGCCAGCGCCTCAAATTCGTTAATGGCGTTGATCTCAGTACCCATGGCGATGTTCGTGACGCGCTCCAGGATTACCTCGACCACCACCGGTACGCGGAAGGTTTCCATCAGTTCGCGGGCCTGGGCGAAGGCGGCGGGCAACTGGTTCGCGTCGAATACACGGATGGCCTTGCAGCCTAAGCCCTCAACCACGGTCACGTGGTCCACGCCGTAGCTACCCAGTTCTGGCGCGTTGACGTTTTCGAACGACAGCTGCACGCAGTAGTCGATGTCAAAACCACGCTGGGCTTGGCGAATCAGACCGAGGTAGGCGTTATTCACCAGCACGTGGATGTACGGCAGGTTGAACTGTGCGCCCACCGCCAGTTCCTCGATCATGAACTGGAAGTCGTAGTCACCAGACAACGCGACGACCTGGCGCTCTGGATCGGCTTTCACCACGCCGAGAGCAGCGGGGATGGTCCAACCCAACGGCCCCGCCTGGCCGCAGTTGATCCAGTGACGCGGCTTGTACACGTGCAGGAACTGGGCGCCGGCAATCTGCGACAGACCGATGGTACTGACGTAGCAAGTATCCTTGCCGAAGAAACGATTCATTTCCTCGTATACCCGTTGCGGCTTGACCGGCACTTCGTCGAAGTGGGTCTTGCGTTGCAGGGTGCGTTTGCGTTCACGGCAGGCTTCAGCCCAGGCTTTGCGGTCCTTGAGCTTGCCAGCGGCCTGCCACTCGCGAGCTACCTCGAGGAATACATCGAGGGCGGCGCCTGCGTCGGAGACGATGCCGAGGTCCGGGGTGAACACACGACCGATCTGGGTCGGTTCGATGTCCACGTGCACAAACGTGCGGCCTTCGGTGTAGACGTCGACAGAGCCAGTATGGCGGTTGGCCCAGCGATTGCCGATGCCGAACACCAGATCCGACTCGAGCAGGGTAGCGTTGCCGTAGCGGTGCGAGGTCTGCAGGCCACACATGCCCGCCATCAACGGGTGGTCATCGGGCAGGGTTCCCCAGCCCATCAGGGTAGGGATTACCGGCACGCCGGTCAGTTCGGCGAAGGCCACCAGCTTGTCACTGGCGTCGGCGTTGATGATACCGCCACCGGCGACGATCAGCGGGCGCTCAGCGGCATTGAGCATGGCAAGAGCCTTCTCGGCCTGAACGCGACTGGCTTGGGGCTTGTGCACCGGTAGCGGCTCGTAGGCGTCGATGTCAAACTCGATCTCGGCCATCTGCACGTCAAATGGCAGGTCGATCAGTACTGGGCCGGGCCGGCCACTGCGCATTTCGTAAAAAGCTTTCTGGAAGGCATAGGGCACCTGACCCGGCTCCAGCACAGTAGTGGCCCACTTGGTCACCGGTTTGACAATGCTGGTGATGTCGACGGCCTGGAAGTCTTCCTTGTGCAGTCGAGCTCGAGGGGCTTGCCCTGTGATGCAGAGAATCGGAATGGAATCTGCCGAGGCGCTGTACAGGCCAGTGACCATGTCGGTGCCAGCCGGGCCGGATGTGCCGATGCACAGGCCGATATTACCTGCGTGGGTACGGGTGTAGCCCTCGGCCATGTGCGAGGCACCCTCGACATGGCGGGCCAATACATGGTCGATTCCACCAATTTTTTTCAAGGCAGCGTAGAACGGATTGATTGCGGCTCCGGGGATACCGAATGCGGTATCGATACCTTCACGGCGCAGCACCAGAACGGCGGCCTCGATTGCTCTCATTTTGGCCATTGTGTACTCCTTCGCACGGGTCGATAATTTTTGTAGTGGAGGTCAGTCTGTATTAGGCTTGCGTGCGTTAGAACACCTGAAAAATGTTTTCTGTCGATATGAAAGGTATCGAATGGCACGGTACACAGAGCTACATAGCTTCGTTCAGGTTGCCCAGAAGGGCAGCTTCGCTTCTGCCGCGCTGAGCGAAGGGGTGACCCCGGCAATACTCGGTAGGCGACTAGATGCATTGGAGAAACGCTTGGGCGTGAAACTGATGCACCGATCGACTCGGGGTTTGCGCCTGACCGAACTTGGGGAGCAATTGCTGGAGCGCGCTAGGTTACTGCTGCGTGATTTTGACGACATGGAGGCCGATATCAGTGGCTGCGGCTCTATGGTCAAAGGCAACCTGATGGTTTCGGCGCCCGCTTCTTTTGGCAGAGTTCACGTTGCCCCGCACGCATTGGGGTTTCACCAAGAGTTTCCCAACTTGAAGCTCTCGTTCAACCTCACCGACAGCCTCGTCGATCTGGTTAGCGAGGGCTACGACATGAGCATCCGCATTGGCGGGGTAACCGACCCGAACTATGTAGCGGTCAAGTTGTTCAGCAATCGTCGGGTAGTTTGTGGCACTCCTGAATACTTTGCCCGGAATGGCCGTCCGACCACCCTGGAGGACCTGGCCGACCACAATTGCTTGGCATTTACTTTGCAGGGCGGCCAGCAACGGGGCTGGGTATTCCAGCGGAATGGCCGACAGGTAGCGATGCGGGTCAGCGGCAGTCTCGCGTGTAACGATGGCGAACTGCTGTTCTCATGGATGCGCCAAGGCTTGGGGATCGGCTGGCGCTCGACGTGGGAGATTCAGAAGGAGTTGCTAAGCGGCGAACTGGTCACGGTTCTGGATGACTTTGCCCTCGATGACTACGATATCCAAGCGGTGTATCCACAGCAGCGCTTCTTGCCAGCCAAGGTGCGGCATTTTATTGAGTACCTGAAGCTGGTGTACCAGAGCCCCGGATATTGGGAACAGTGATGGGGGCAGCGATGCACCCTATGGATGCTATAGAGGTCGGGGTTTGGATTATTTCAGTGCTTTGAATGCCTTCGTCGAGGCGGCGCGGCAGAGCAACTTCTCACGGGCGGCAGAACGACTGGAGGTGAAGGCCTCAACTATTTCTCGGTACGTAAGAGACTTAGAGACGGACCTGGGTATTGCTTTGTTTAATCGCTCAACCCGCGCGCTGAGGCTGACAGAGGGCGGGAGAACATTCCTGGTACATGCTCAGCGCGTGCTGGATGAACTGGAAGTCGCGCGCGCCGCAGCCTCTTCGTTGAATGACGAGCCCCGTGGCGTGCTCCAACTTAACGCACCACCGGCGTTTGCCCGGCACCACATCGTGCCGGCGCTGAGCGAGTTCAGGGCGCGATTTCCACAAATCCAAGTCGATCTCACCTGTGAGGAGAGTCAGGTCAATCTCATCGACGCCGGAGCCGACTTAGCAATACGTCTCGGTTGCTTGCCGGACTCCTCGCTTAAAGCCAGGAAGATTGCTGACGAGCAGTGGGTGCTGTGCGCCGCGCCCTCATTGTGGCATGAGCCGAGCGGACCAGAGCATCCAGAGGCCCTGGCGGATCAAGGCTTCATTGCGTCCAGCCAACGTCTGGACCTGTATTGGAGCCACGCTGGCGAGACAGTCCGGCAAAGTCACACGGTTACGTTGCGAACCAACGACCTTGAGGCTCAGCTAGTCGCCGCGCAGGCGGGGCAGGGCCCCGTCCTGCTGCCGGCTTGGCTGGTCGCTACGGCGATCCGCCAAGGCACGTTGGTGCGCTGGTTATCAGCATGGCAGTGCCAGCCTGGAGAGGTAGGTACCTCGCTGTGGTTTATCTATCCGCCGAAACGGATCGTTTCCTCTAAGGTGCGCAGCTTCATCGACTTCATGGTGCAACGCATTGGCGAGGCTCCATACTGGCGTCTTTGAGTGCCGGCCACAGTACTCAACTGAAACGGATATCTAAGGCGCGCAACCAGGTCTGCAGCCCTGCGTCCTGGATCGGGATCAGCAGCGCCTCACGATCGGAAGTATTGTAGTGGGCATGCCAGTAACCGGGCGGGGTGACGAAAGCCAGGCCTGGGGTCCAGTCGACCCGAGTCGGGTTAACGATTTCACCGGCTTCGTCGAGTTGTGTACCGACCAGACTGTAGCAACCTGGCGGGCAGTCGACGATAAAGTCCAGCGCGAGGGACTGGTGTCGGTGGGGTTTCTGCACGGCACCAGCCGGGACCAGGCCATACATCGCCCAAAGCACGTGGGTGACGGTGCGAGTTTGCGGGAAGTTACGATTACCGAGCAGAATGCTGACTCGGCTGCGGTCCTTGGCCCGCGGGTCGGCGGCGGCTTGGCGCAAGTGGGCGTTGGCGACCTCGCTGGCATACAGCGTCGGTGCAAAACGGTCCTCACTGCGTGTGGCGCCCAGGTAACGAAGCAGCGGTTCGTCGTGCACATAGTAGAATCGGCTGTCGCTAGACGCCTGAAGGATGCTCGCATGCATGGCCGGCAGCGCAACGAAGCAGCCTTTATGCCACTCGAAGGTGGATTTGTCATAGGTCAACCGACCCTCACCCTCGATGACGTAGAGCACTTGCGAGGTGGCGTTAGGAGCTAGATGCAAGCTGTCGCCAGCAAGTACTCGTACGAAGTTAGCGCACAGCCCCGGCCCCGTGGCAGGTCCTTCGCAACCCAGTGCTTGGCTTAAGTCCAGTGGTATGACTCGAGACTCGCCCTCCTGACATAGGGACGCCGGAAACGTATGGTACGGCACCCGAGAGATCAGCTTCGCGCCAATGGGATTGGCAGCTTTGCTGTACTCGAAGAATTCGGCTTCGGCTAAGTAGCTCGGACGTGCTGAGATGATCTGCTCGTTCAGGGGTTTGTTCACGGTATGACCTCTTGATAAACGATGAAAGCGGTGGTGCGAGGTCACTGTACAAACGTGGGGGAGGAGGATTAAGCCCCCAAAGAGCATAGGTGTTGTGCCAGTAGGGGATGTGAACAGCCGTACCATCATTGGATAATGACACCCCCACATATTGGACGGCACCTTCGTATGCAGACGAGGCCGTGCTCTTGCTCGATGGCGAAGGATTCAAAAACAGCTATAGCGCCGTATGCCTTTGTCAGCCCCCGGAACCAGTGAGGATCAAGCCCAAGTATGTATGCGCCATCTTCGAAGGTTGTACCTTCAACCTATTGCACTGAGCTTTGGGCTGTGAGGACCTGCAAAAACGAATACCAGTTCCGGTGTTACCAATCCGGATTTTTTTGCTGTAAAAGCGCGGATATCACTCGTTTCCGTAGCGACGTCGCCGTTACCCTTCTTCATTAGTGGATTTGTCTATGCAGGGCTTTCCTGGCCAGGAGATCGATGCAATGGCGCCAGAGCGTGGCGCGTTCAACGATCTGCTTTTGCGCTTCATCTGCCTCATCACCCTGGCGATCTTCATTGTCGACACTCTGACTTCGTTCGAGATCGCCGTTGCCGTCCTCTACGTACTGGTCATCATGATCGCCACGACCCGTCTTTCGGTGAGGGGCATACGTCTGCTAGCAGCGATTTGTAGTTGCCTGACGTTGGCGGCTTTCCTGCTTTCGCACCACAACCAGTTCTTCAGTGAGGCTTTGGCCCGCTGCCTAGTCAGCCTTGTTGCCATTGCAGTCGCTGGCTGGCTTGCCGTGAAAAGTCGGAAGGTCACCGACCGTTTACGAGAGCAGTTTGCACTGCTGTCGCAGACCCATGATGCGATTATCGTCTGTACGTTTGACAGCCGTATTCGCAGTTGGAATTCCGGTGCCGAGGCACTCTACGGCTGGACCGCCGATGAAGTAATCGGACGAGACTGCTGGGATTTGCTCTGCAGTCGTTCATCACAGGCACCGCAGGCAATCAAGGCCGAGCTGTTGGAAAAAGGTGTTTGGGAAGGCGAACTGATCGAGACAACACGCGCCGGCAAAGAGGTCACAATCCTCAGCCGATGGTCGCTACACCGAGACCAACTTGGCAATCCCAGGGCGATTCTGGCCAGTAACAACGATGTGACCGACCGGCGCCTAGCCGAGGTCGCACTACATCGCTCCCAGGCTGAACTGGCCCACGTAAGCAGAGTCAGCATGTTGGGCGAGTTGGGCACCTCAATAGCTCATGAAGTTAACCAGTCACTGGCTGCCATCGTAACCAATGCCGAAGCGGCCCAACGTTGGCTGGACCGTGCCGACGCACATGAAGCGCGCGTGGCAATTGGCAGGGTGGCCAGCAATGCCCGACGGGCGAGCGATGTGATACAGCGGATTCGCGAACATACCCGCAAGGCCGAGCCACGGCATGAATGCCTGGATATAGAGAGTGTTGTGAGCGAATCCCTGACCCTCCTTGAGCGGGATATCCAGCATCGCCGGATACAACTCTTTCGAAGCCCGGTCCGTCGTCTGACGGTACGCGGTGACCGGATTCAGCTGCAACAGGTCATGATCAACCTGTTGATTAACGGCATCGACGCTATCGACGAGCGTGAAGGCTCAGCTCGCCATTTGTACATCGAGGTTTGTGAGCAGGATCAGCAGGTGCAGGTCACGGTCAGAGACAGTGGTACAGGTATAGAGGAAGAGCACCTCGACATGTTGTTCAACGCATTCTTCACCACCAAGGATGAGGGGATCGGTATTGGCCTGCCCATCTGCCGCTCAATCATCGAGGTGCATGGCGGTCGCATCTGGGCCGACAGCCGAGCGGGAGAAGGCGCGACATTGTCGTTTGTACTGCCTAGAGTCTGCGAGGAGGTAATAGCATGAAAAACACCTGCATCTACATGGTGGACGATGATCACGACCTGTGCGAGGCCGTAGTTGGGCTTCTGCGTTCGGTTGATCTGGCCGTGAAAACCTTCGCTTCGCCGAATGAGTTCCTCCAGTTTCCGCGTCCGGAGGTTCCTAGTTGTTTGATTCTCGATGTGCGCCTCAAAGGCGCTAGCGGCCTGGACTTCCAAGCTCGTATGGACGATTTGCGGGTGAACATTCCAGTAATCATGATGACTGCCTACGGGGATATCCCAATGAGCGTCAGGGCCATGAAGGCCGGCGCCTTGGGCTTTCTCACCAAACCATTTCGCGATCAGGATCTACTCGATGCTGTAGTAGAGGCTCTTGAGCATGATCGTCAACGCCGAGTGAGCGAGGAAGGCATCATCGAGTTGCGTGAGCGCCACAACCGCCTAAGCACACGTGAGCAGGAGGTGATGGCCATGGCCACGACTGGCCTGTTGAACAAGCAAATTGCAGCCGAGCTAGGGATTAGCGAGGTCACGGTGAAGATTCATCGAGGCAGTGCGATGCGCAAGATGAACGCCGGCTCGTTCGCCGAATTAGTGCGCATGGCTCAAGCGTTATCAGTGCAATGGCAAGCACAAGGTCAAGCCTAGGGGCATACCAGAGCATGATTTGCAGCAGGCCAAGTGCAGCATAGTCTAAAGCTCGGTCTTTGGCTTTTCAGGTAGTACGTCTTGTCTCCCTACCATATTTGTATCGTCGATGACGATGAAAGCGTCAGGATGGCGCTCGATGGGCTGGTCCGTTCGATGGGCCATTGCGCTGACACCTTTGGGTCGGCAACTGAATTCCTGGCGTCGCAAGCATTGCACACCTGCGATTGCCTAATCCTTGATGTGCAGATGCCCGGGCTGTCCGGGCTCGAGCTGCAACAGCAGCTACTGACCTTGGGCGTATGCCTGCCGCTAATTTTCATTACCGCGTTTCCTGAGGCTCGCTGGCGTGAGCAGGCTCTGGCCGCCGGGGCTCTGGAGTTCCTTGGCAAACCCTTTGATGGTCGCACGTTGGTAAGCCTGATCGAGCGGGCGGGCCGACTTGGACGCGGGCGTTAATACCAAGGTATGAGTCGTTAGCACCATGATATGACGCCGGCTCGTCCAAGGTGTGGCAGGCGTGATCGTGACGTTGCTCCATCATTGAGACTCATCCGGAGATGGCATCTGGCTATCTCACGGCAGAAGAGTAGGAGAGGTATCTCCTGGGTTTATCTGGATGGGGGTCGCAGTGCTTTTGAGCAATCTTACGATAGGCAAGCGTGCGGCCTTGGGCTTCGCGGTGGTCACACTAATCTTCCTGCTCACTGGAATCTTCAGCTTGTCGCGCATGGCCGAGCTAAATCGAGTAGCACGACATGTGAATGATACTTGGATGTCGGGAATGAGCATCCTGCAAACCTTCAGTGCTCAGGTTGCCGTTATGCGAATTGAGAGCGTGCGCATTCGGTCGACATCTGATCCACAGGCCTTGGTTCGCAGTGAAGACTTGATCATCTCTGCCCGGCAGCGGCTGACCGAAGAGCTAGCGCGATACAAGAACCGCGGGATTTCGGCGCTAGAGAAACAAATGGTCGAGATGCTAGAGGTAGAGCTAGCAAATTACGTGGGCAATCTGGACCGGTTGCTTCGGCTCTTGCAGGTTGGCACCCCAGATGCTTCGCAACAGGCGGAAATCAATGCGGCCCTGGCACAAAGTGGGAGCCTGATCGGCGAACAGATCGACGCACTTGTTTCGCAGAACCAAGCAGGGGGGGCGAAGGCCATCACTCAGGCCCAAGCGCTGTACGAACGAGTGGTCGTGGTCGTCGCCTCTGCCTTGTGTGCCTCGATTGCGGCCACCGTACTGCTTGCGTTGCTACTCACCCGCAGCATCGTCAGGCCGTTGCATACCGCGCTGCAGGCGGCACGTGCCATCGCTGACGGTCACCTAGACAGGCCGATCGTACCCTCCGGCAAGGATGAGCCCGCGCAGTTGCTGCATGCGATGGCGGAAATGCAACATAGCCTGCGCACAACTATCTGCCTGATCAGTGACTCTGCCGGTCAATTGGCCACCGCCTCGGAGCAGATGAGCACGGCGATGGACGAGAGTACTCGAGGCCTTCAACAGCAAAGCGAGGAAATCGAACAGGCCGCGACCGCGATCACCCAGATGAGCAGCGCCGTGGATGAGGTGGCGGGCAATGCTGTTTCCACCTCCGAGTTGTCCCGCGAGTCGGACGAGGAGATGCGCAATGGTCACAGCCAGGTCGCCAACATCGTTGACCAGATTCAGGTTCTAGCCGAGGGCATCACGCGTTCCTCGGGGCAGGCAAGTGGACTGTCGGATCAGGTACGAGACATCAGCATGGTTATGGAGGTCATCCGTGGCATTGCCGAGCAGACTAATCTACTGGCCTTGAACGCCGCGATCGAGGCAGCCCGCGCCGGAGAGGCGGGGAGAGGCTTCGCGGTAGTAGCCGACGAGGTTCGCTCACTGGCTCAGCGTACGCAGAGTTCAACTCTGGAGATTGAGAGCATCATCACTGCGATCCAGCAGGGCACAGTCGTCACAGTTGAGGCCTTGCAGATGAGTGTTGGTCAAGTGGCTCAGACCCTTGAGAGGGCCCAGGCTGTGAGCGGTTCGTTACAGCGAACTACGGAGGCCGTTTCAATGATCAACGAACGCAATTTGGTCATTGCCAGCGCCTCCGAACAACAGGCCCTCGTGGCCCGTGAGCTCGACCGCAACCTGGTCAGCATCCGCACCTTGTCCAACCATTGCGCCACGAGTGCGACCCAGACGTCTGTGGCAAGCCTGCAGTTGTCACAACTGGCGGTCCAGCTCAAGGGTATGATTTCGCGTTTTTCGGTGTAACCCCATGATTTCGACCCGTGACAGCGCACGCTCGGCACTACAAACATGGCGTGGACATCTGTGGAAGGTATTCGGCTGCGGTCTGTTCGTGCTGCTCGCAGCCCTCTTGGTGGTGGCTTACCGACAGACAGAGCGTCAGGCGCGGCTGGATGTTCGCAATCTGGGGCTCGCACTAGAGGCGCGGCTTGATTCTGGCTTGCTACAACCTCTACACGCCAATCTGCGTACTCTGGCTACCCGGCTATCGGGCGGGGAGGTAAGTAACCACGGTTTGGATGCCACGTTGATCAGGCGCTTTCACGAAGAGGCGGCTAGCCTGCCAAGCCAGATGCCCTTCGAACTGATCGACGAAAAGGGGCGCCTGGTTGCTAGCAGCTTCGATGGCACCGCCGCGCCTTCCTTCGACCAACTTCGATACTGGTCACTGCTTGCTCGGCAAGCGCAAGACGGTGACTCGCTGGTGATCGAGCAAGATCCTAATCAACCGCGGCTGCACTTCGCCATACCTATCTTTGATCGCTTGGGAAGCAGGCAGGGTTGGGTCGCCACGTCGCTAAATTTGGCAACGGTGCTCGAACTGTTCCACGAGGTAGACGTCGGGCTCCACGGCGTCATCAGTGTACGTCGAGTGGATCGGCCGGAAAGCGTGCTGCGCGATCCCCCCCTGGCCAATCCTCTTGATCCTCAGGAACGCGTCGCCCTGGACGAGCAGCATGTGAGCGGACGCCGTGACGGTGACTTCTATATGCGTTCACCGCTGGATGGCATTGAGCGCCTGTATGGCTTTAAACGTATAGGCGAGTATCCGCTGGCATTAACTATCGGCCTTGCCACCGACGATTACCGAAAGGAATGGCACTACACCTTCGGTTGGGCCTGTGCGCTCAGCGCCGTGTTCTTTTTGGTGATCATCTCTCTGGACCGTCGTCTGCATCGTGCGCAACGGCGTGAGTCACGAGCGACAGCCGACCTCGCATTTATGGCGTACCACGATGCCCTGACCGGGCTGCCGAACCGGCATCGCATCAGTGAGCGCATTGAAGAAGCCATTGTCGACGCAGAAGGTTTCCACCTGCTGTACCTCGATCTGGACAATTTCAAGACCATCAACGATTCCCTCGGTCATGTGGCCGGAGACCAGGTGCTGTGCGAACTGGCGCAGCGTCTTACAAGTCTGCAGGGCATCGATACTACTGCCCGCTTGGGGGGAGATGAGTATCTGATGTTGGTCAGAGCCACGACCAGAAAACAGTTGGAGCAGTTGCTGCGCGACCTTGACAGTCGTCTGCGAGAGCCTTGGCTGGTACATAACTGCTTGTTGGAGGTGCGGACTTCCATTGGTATTGCCTGTCATCCTGATCACGGGACGAGCTTTGACGACTTATTCAAGGCTGCAGACATTGCGCTGAATCAAGCAAAGAAATGCGGTCGGGCCCGGCATACCTTCTACACCCCTGCGATGGGGGAGCGCGCGCTGAAGTCACTACAACTGCAAGTTGAGTTGCGGGCTGCACTACACAACGATGAGTTCGAGCTGCACTACCAGCCGCAGGTGAATCTAGACAGCGGTGAGGTAGTCGGAGCAGAGGCATTATTGCGCTGGCGCCACCCTTCTCGAGGAATGATATACCCGGGGGAGTTCATTGCTGAAGCGGAGTCCAGTGGATTAATCGTGCCCATCGGGCGTTGGTTGCTTACCACTGCATGCGAACAGGCCGTGGCTTGGCAACGCATGGGCCTTGGAGCACTCATAGTCGCGGTGAACTGCTCTGCTATTGAGTTCAAACAAGGCGATTATGTCGATAGTGTCGCCCTGGCATTAAGCACATCCGGTTTAGAGTCATCTTTATTGGAGCTAGAGCTCACCGAGTCGATTCTCATCGAGGACACAGAGAGGATGATCGCTTGTTTCGGGCGGTTGAAGGCTATGGGCGTACGGTTGGCAATCGATGATTTCGGTACCGGCTATTCGAGTATGGCTTACCTCAAACATCTGACGATTGATCGGCTGAAGATCGATCGCTCATTCGTCCAGAATCTGGCCGACAATGCCGATGACAGAGCTATCGTCGGCACAATGGTGACCTTGGCGCACAATCTTAATTTGCAGATCGTCGCGGAGGGTGTGGAAAGCGACAATGTATTACCCATATTGAGTCGTATGGGGTGCGACGAAGCTCAGGGCTATTACTTCTCTCTACCAGTGCCGGTGAAGGAATTCGAGTTGTTCATGTCATCTGCTTTGGGAACAGTCTAATCAACCATGTCCAAGAGAGAAGCATGTTGCTCCATGTTGCTCATAGAGCAGCCGCGCGAACTTTGATGTCGTCAGCATCTTCTAACTGCTGTGACGTCTAGGTACGTAAAAATTAGCGTTGCTAGTGACGTATTACGTTTGCTGGTGCTGGACTGATTTACAATGACAATCTGTTACGTGCAACGTGTTGCGTGTGCCCAGTTGTTTTTTTTAGTGCAAAAATATCCCTTCAAATTCTTATAAAAACCTGCGCACTGAAATTCTTGACTTAAATAAATACCTACCGTCGCCGCAAGGATACGTACAGCGCTGTCCTCGCGGCGGATTGTTTCATATGCGCTTTTTTGAACGTATTGGGCATCAAAACCCAGTCGACATAGGCAACGCACTGCTTCCGCTGGAGGTATTGTTGTTCAATTGGAATGGAGTAACTTGTAGTCTATTCATAATGAGCTCAAGGATTAATTTGGTTACAGATTCATTGGGTGCTATGCATTTTTAGCTTCCTGATGATAGCACTATGGTTAATCTGTTTTTTGGCCAGATCATAATGAGAATAGAGGTAGCCTGATATGCGTGTAAATTTGCCCATTACCGAGCGCGAAAGAACGTTCTCCAATGAGCAGCGGCTGATCTCGACCACCGACCTCGACAGCCGGATCACCTACTGTAATGATGCATTTGTAGCAATTAGCGGGTTCACTTATGAAGAACTGATAGGGCAAACCCACAATTTGGTTCGCCACCCGGATATGCCACCCATTGTGTTTGCTCATATGTGGGAGACGATCAAGCAAGGAAAACCTTGGATGGGGGTGGTCAAAAATCGCTCGAAGAATGGCGACTTCTATTGGGTCAGTGCCTATGTCACCGCCATCTATGAAGACGGTCGCATCAGTGGTTATGAATCGGTTCGTTCGCTACCTAGTCGCGCCCAGATTCGTCGCGCGACGGCGCTTTACGCGCGGCTGCGATCCGGTAAAGCGGCTATATCCCTAGGGACGCGAGTTTTGGGAACACTACAGTTCGGTTGGCCACTGCTGATGTTGGGAGGTCTGTCCGCGACTAGTGCTGTCTGGCTGCCACAGACTGCGGCCCTTACGATTTCGGGGGCGAGTCTCTTGAGTGCCTGGTACTTATTCGAGTCGCGCCAGCGTAAAACCATCGAGCGCATTTTGGCGGAGCACCCGAAAGCGTTTACAAGTCCATTGGTCGCTCTCACTTATAGCGATAACCCCGGAGCCCAAGGGCAACTGGAAATGGCCATGATCAGTGAGGAAGCACGCCTGCAAACGGCTCTGACCCGTTTGGTCGATGCTGGGATTAGTGTTAAGTCCAAGGCAGCACACTCATCTGAACTGTCCGGTTCGCAAGCGCAGTCACTCGAACGCCAACGCAGTGAAACTGATCGCTCAGCCGCCGCAATCTCTCAGATGTCGGCAACGATTCAGGAGATCACGCATAACGTGCAGAATACTGCGCATGCAGCATCTGAGGCTGACCGATTGGCCATGCAGGGCAGCGATTTGGCTCAGAAAAGCTTGGTTTCCATGGGAAACATGAGCCAGGCAGTCAATGAAATTGGTCAGGCGGTCGATGCGTTAGCAAGTCAGACCGAGTCTATCGGTAGCGTAGTGGATGTCATCACTTCAATTGCCGAGCAGACCAACTTGCTGGCGCTCAATGCTGCTATTGAGGCTGCCCGGGCAGGCGAGCAGGGTCGGGGTTTTGCTGTCGTCGCTGAGGAAGTGCGCGCTCTGGCTCAGCGTACACGAACTTCGACCGAAGAGATCCATGGAATCATTGCTTCATTACATGTTGGTACAGAAAGAGCAGTGGCGACTGCGAGCAGAGGGGAGGAGATTTCCCGCGACAGCATGCAGAGTGTTGAGGCGGTTCAATCGGCGCTTGTTGGCATCAGCGAAGCGGTTAGCCGCATTACGGGTATGAGCCAACAGATGGCGTCGGCATCATCTGCGCAAAGTCATGTAGCTGAAGACATCAATCAACAGATTACGCGCATTGCGCAATTGTGCGATCACAGCGCCGGGAAGGCCATGCAAGGTGCAGAAATTAGCCAGGATCTAGAACGAATGGCGGAATATCTGCATAGCTTGGCTGAGCGCTTCAACCGATAGACGTTAGCTTCGATTGAGTACCCACAAGGATGTGGGACTGTCATCATCGGAGGTGATCTGCTCTAAATATTGACCGATCGCTCAGTAGGCTTGTTCTTAACTGGCAGTTGATATGCGGTTCCACCCTTAACCTTGCTCGGCTGTAGGCCGAACTGCAGAAGTGCCGATCTCCTTACTCCTGCCAGCGCGCCTCAATGGGTAAATCAACTGGCTGTTGCAGCATGAGCACATGCTCTGGCACGCGCTCGCGGTCAGGATCCATTGCAGCCCGAAACGTCTGGATTACGTACTTGGCAAGGGAGGCTCGTACATTGAATACCATCGCCGCTGTCCCCCCCATGTACTCTTCGCGCACCATGCGAGCCTGCTCGGCGGAAAGGTCTCGATGGGGTACCAAGCGTATTGGGACGATACGCTGCCAGTGTCGGTCCTGCTCTGCTCCAGGTAGCAGCAGGGCGTCGGCCAGGCTAACCGCTGATATCCGACCTAGGTTGAAATCACGAAACTCTCCGGCCTTCTCGCAGTATGCCCGTACATGCCATCGTGGTCCGGCTTGAATCAGTGAGTGAGGGCGGATAAGCCGTTCATGAGCTTGGGGGGTGCTCATGGAGCGATAGGTCACCCTCACACAAAGCCCAAGCCGCATAGCTCGATGCAGTCGCGAGAACGGGGCAGGGCGAATCGCCGTTGCATCGAATTGCGTACTTTCGAAAGGTACTCCAATGGAGATGGTTTCCAGAGAGCCTGAGGCACCGACAAGCCGTTGATATTCGGTGAATACGCCGCGGCTTAGGATTGGTTCGAGTTGTGGAGTGCTGCTGTAGCTTTTGCTGGCGGAATCAGGCTCGCAGGCTTCGGGGTATCGTACCCGAAAGCTCGCGATGTCCCGACTGGCTAGCGTTTCATGGATGTTGAACAAATCCAGCAAGCGCGATCGTGAGATTCTTCCTTCCCAGAGAAGCAGTATCTCGATCGCTTCAAAACGTTCTTGCGGGGCTGAGTTGCGACGTGGCATGGAATGATCACTGTTGAAGGGTTTTCATAGCATAGATGCATCAATAGATCTATGCTACGGTCAATGCAATGGCCACACGGACTTTGGTATGGAACCTAATATACCGCCGCTGTTCGAGCATTTGCCCAAGGAGCTTTTTCGCCCTTTGGCCGCCGCCAACAACCTGCGCTATTGGGATGTGCTCTGTCGGCTTATGGCGGCCATGTGGGGAGAGGGTGGCCGCTCACCCGGGGAAGAAGCGCCCAAGTCACTGGTCCTTCGAACGATCGAATCGTTTCTAGTAGCCGATGACCCTTGGGAGGATATGGACAGCTCCCTTACGGTGACCGGAAGGGCTCATCTGATCTTCACCTCGCTCCATGCCAGCGGGTGGCTAAGTCAACGGCGCAAAGGCGTAGTAGAACAGGTCACGGTCAGGCCTGTTGTGGCACGGTTTTTTGGTCACCTGGTGGAGTTTGCCAATCAGACCCCTGAGTTCCTCGGGATTAGGTTCCACTCGATCTACGTCTCCCTGCGTGAAGTGCGCGATGCAAACGCGCACGGTCTTTATCATGAGGCGGCACGTCAGGCCAAACAGTGCATGGCACACATCACCAATACGAGTTGCCGCATTCAGGATCTGATGGGGAAACTCTCGGCGAAGGAAACCATGGGCGAGTTCGTTCGTGGCTTTTTCGAAGAGTACATCGAGAACGTTTTCATTGCCGACTATAGCGACCTGCGTACTCACAACCATCCGTTGCAGTTTCGCTCACAGATTATCGCTCTGGTTCGCCAACTCCAGTGTGACGATCAGCAGCGCCAGGGATTGATCGGTTGGTATGCCCAGATGAAGACCGACGACGACTTCCTACGCGCTGAGTTGCTCTACGAACGGGATACCCATCAGTTGCTGCGCCTTCGCGAAGTCGAAGAGCACTTGCAGAGATTGGATGAAGAGGTGCGTGACGCCAATCAGATGGCCATTGCGCTCTTTGAGTACAAGCTGCGCTCGCCTGGCAATTTCGACAAACTGATCGCGAGGGCCCTCAATGCCGTGGAGATCCTGGGGGAGGGGCATGCCTCGCTTCCGGGTAGGTCAGGCTTCTATCACGCTTCCGAGGTCGGCCTGTCCAAACCTCGTGTAACTCCGCGGGTTCACGAGCCAACACTGGTCGAAACCTACAGTCCGACAACTGAGGAGCTTGCAATGGAAGCCCTTCGACAACGGATGAATGCCAATCGGCACGTTACGCCGCTGAAGCTGGCGGAGTACGTCACGCGACACGTCGGCTCTGATCTGCGCGTGACCTCGAGCCAACTGTCAATCGAATCGGTCATAGATCTGTGCTGCTACCAAAGGCTGTTATTGATCGCCTCGCGCGAGGCATGCCCTCCAGGAAAACGCAGAGATGATGTCCACCTGCAGTTGGTCCCTGGGATACGTGTCGAATTTGTCCCCGAAGCCATGACTCGCAACGCGTACATGGAACACCAAGAGTTCATGATTCATGTGAGGATGCCGTGATGGTCAACTGGGAGCGATTGGCAGAACAGTCAGAGGTAAGTTATGTCAGTGCCGACTTCGAGAGAGCGGCTTACCGGCTAATGGTTGAGCAGATCCTTTATGCCAATGACAAGTTCAGCCGGGTGGCCTATCACTTGATCGTCAAGCATCTCGCGGCGTTTCGGGAGGTGATGTCCTTGCTAGGGGTTCACCTGATTCACAATGCCCATCACGCTTATGTCGCGGCCATCCCTAGCCACCCAGTGGCCGAGAAAATGCGCCTTAGTGAGACACGTTTGGCGCTTGTTCTACGCCGCATCTATGACGACCGTATGCAGTCGGCAGAGATCGCTGACGGAGAAGCGTTCGTGTCACTTGAAGAGTTGGAGCGTGCCTACAAGGAATGGCTCAAACGTGAGCTCCCCGAGCGGGGCGAACTGCGCGAGTTGGCTCAGGCCATGAAGCGCTACGGGTTGGTGCGGGTTTCAGAGGCCGACGACGGGCAACCCTACAAGATTGTCATCCGTCCTGGGATCGTCGATGTGCTGAGCGAGGGGGCGTTGCACCAATTGGCAGCGCACGCGCCAATGAAGGATGAGGAGGCCGGCGATGGTCTTGCTTGAACGGGTTAACCTGATTCAGTTTTTCCTTTACGAGGCCCGGGATGTCGATATCGGGAGAAATACGGCCTTCCTAGGGCCTAATGGAACCGGAAAAACGGCGCTTCTGGATGCAATTCAGGTAGTCATGTTAGCGGCCGATGGCAACCGCATAAACTTCAACGCAGCGAGTGACAGCAAGAAAAAGCGTTCTCGCAGCATGCGTGATTACTGCCTCGGCTCGATTGTACCTGGTGGCAGTTCCTACCAGCGGACCTCCGCGAACACATACGTGGGATTGGTTTTCCGCAATACCATTACAGGCGTTCCGTTCACTGCCGGCGTTTCACTACAAGCTCATATCGAGGACGCCAAAGCGGAGGTGAATGGATACTTCATATTGCCCGGTGTCGAACTGTCGGCTAAGCAATATTTGCAGACCGACGGCGCACGCGAAACCGTGATGCCCTGGCGAGCCTTTCAGCATGTAGTCGCTGATTTGTGTCGCTTGGAGGCAAACAGTACCCCTTATATAACGCCTCACAATCGCGACGACTTTATTCGACGCCTCTTGATCGATCATCTGGCCGGTCCAGGCGACAAACCGAACTCACAGGCATTTCGGGCTGCGTTTTCTCGTTCTCTGAAGCTCAATGAAGACATCGTTGATCTTAATGAGACGTTACGACAGCATCTCATCGAGCCGATGCCAATCCGGATTACCGAGTTCCGCGAGCGCCTAAACGAGGTTCGTGACATGCGTGACCTTATTAGGCGACTGAGAGGGCGCATTACCCAAGCCTCAGAAGTGGCTGACACCTATGCCCAAGTGCTGCAGGCTCGAACCTCCGAGGCGAACCTGACGGCCTTGAAGCATGTCTACGCAACCGAACGCAGCGCAGAAGCAGTGGATGCTATTCAGATCAAGCAAGAAGCGCTAGAGGAGGCGCTTACCAGAGCGCAGCGAGAACTCGGAAGGGCATGTGCCCAAGCGCAGTTGGCCAATGCCGCCCGAGATCTGGCCCTGACTGCGCTGACTTCCAGCCCTGACTTTCAACAGCAAGCAGGTCATGCCGGCGAGCTCTTGCTGTTGGAGAAGCAATTTGATGAGAAACAAGCGCAACTCCGCACGCAATTGCACGCGATGCAGCGTGCTCTTTCCGACGCCAGCGGCCTAGCTGAAATCGCATCCAGTAGAGACCTCTTTGACAGCGGGCTCGAGCAATTGCAAAGCTTGGAGAAACGGCTGGAATCAGATGACATGCCATCATCTGAATCACTCCAGCGTACGCTTCAAGCGGTAAGCCAAGCCTTCGAAGTGCTGCGTCGGGCAATGGCGGAGACAGAAGGCAAAGCGGAAAAGGCAGCCAACCATCTGCGTGACGCTGAGATGGCAAGTGCCCGGGCTGGCCAAGGCCTTGCGAAACTGAGCGATAACACCACCGCATTGTTGCGTATCCTCGCGAATGCGGGTATCGACGCGACTCCCATCTGCGACCTGGTAAGTGTCGCAGATGTAGCATGGCAAGCAGCGATCGAGTCATGGCTGGGGCGCCATGTAGAGGCTTTACTTATTCCAGAAGATCGGGAGTTGGAGGCCATTAAGGTCTATCGCAGCGCAGCGGCAGACGGCGTTTATCGCGTGAAGTTAGCTCTTCCTTCACGTATCCGGGACTGGCACGGATACGATACTGAGCCTTACGCAGCTCAGTTGGTCCAAGGGCAGAACCTACTTGCCGTGCGCTACCTACAGGGCGCGCTTGGGCGAACGATACTAGCCGAATCCAACGAGCAACTGCGCGTTGGTGTCAAAGCGCTATCCAAGGACGGCATGGTCAGTTCAGGTGCGGCCGTGGAGCGACAATCCTTACCTAAACCCTCAGAGCTTAGGTTGGGCCGTAAAGACGTCGATGCCATGCGCCAACAGGCAGAACAGGCGTTGCAGATTGCGCAGGCACAATCCAGGCAACACGAGGAGGCGGTCATTCGGCTTCGCAACGGCTTGCAGAATCTCACCCCGTTTGCCAACACCGAGACGCTGCAGACCAGCCTTGAAAGCATCTTTATGGCGAAGGTGCAGGCAAACGCCCATGCCGCGCATTTGCGCGAGCGGTTGGCGCGTACACAAACTGCTGGTTTGGTTGAACTGGAGGCAAGGAAACAGCTTGCCGACGAGGCGGCCCACACCGCCAATGAGTTGGTTCTTCGATGGACTAAGGATGAGGCCAGCTTCGTCGAGCAACTTAAGCTATTGGGCGAACAGCTCGGCGTGCTGACCAAGCAGTTGGAAGTAGAAAGCGCCCGGGAAAGAGAGAGTCGGCAGCACCCGCTTTACAATGCGAATGAAGTCGATCGGCATCGCAAACGATCGGATGAGCGCCATGGCGACGATGCGAGCGCGAAGGTTATTGCTTTGGAGCAGGCGATCGTAACGGTTAACGGAGTGGCTGGCAGCAAAGACCGCGAAGCCTGGAACCTGTTCGCGAATTACCTGAAGGACTATAACCTGCAGAACACGGATATCTGCAGCAATGATTGGAAGGGCGCTTACGGCTTCATACTGGAGGACCAGCAGCGACTAGTGAATCTTGAACTGGTCGAGCAAGAAGAGAAAGCTGAAGAAGCCTACCAGGCTGCCGTGAAGGTTTTTCGCTCCGATGTCGCTCAGGCACTGCTTGCAGGTTTTGATCGCATCGAGGAGCAGATCGCGGGCCTCACCTCAATTCTCGAAAACGCACCGATGTTCTCCAACAACGAACGCTATGAGTTTAAGTTCAAGGTGGTCGAAGAGCATCGAAGCCTGTATGAGTTCTTGCTACGCGTGCGTACCCATGGGACAGAGGACGACCTTTTTGGCGGACCAGGTGAGGTGCCGGAGGAGTTTCGCGCGCTTGTCGAAGGCGACAGCAACTCACCGCTGCTGAACGAGGCCAGCCCCCTGAATGACCACCGCCGCTTCTTCAGCTACGACGTAGAGGTCTATCAAATGTCGGAGAGTCTGGGCTTGCTGAGCAGGCGCTTCGAGCAGGCCTCTGGAGGAGAGCATAGAACACCGGTCTACCTCATATTCGGTGCCGCTTTGGCGGCCTGTTACGGGAAGTCGAAGGACAGTCTCAGTGGCGGCGGTATCATGCTGTTGGATGAGGCGTTCGAAAAGATGGATCCTCAGAATATCCGAGCCACCGTGCAATTCTTGAATGCCCTTGGCCTGCAATTGATCCTGGCGGGGCCGGAATCTGACCAAGCCAAACTCAGTTCTTTCCTGAATATCTACTATGACATGTCCCGCTTCGGAACCCGAAATGTGCAGATGAAGAAGAATGTCGTCCACGATGCTGCTCGTGAATTGCTGCAAAGTGACAACTACTTGCTCAATCCAGTGTTGTTGCAGCAGGAAATCAACCGTTTGAAGGAAGAACAGAATGAGCCTGGATGACGCAACCCTTGATCGACTGCTGGTTCGTGCCGAGCGCGCTCGTCTAAGCGGCAGTACCCGAACTATCCGTGAGTCCTTCAAGTCGCTAACCTCGCCATACTGGCAGCTCAGTCTGGACGAGCGTGACCGCATGCACGAACGAATGCGGGCAGCGGCGTCAGCTGGCGCGATTAAGCTGGAGTGGGCCAGGCAAGGAGGGGGGGATCGTCCATTGGATGCGGTAGTTCTTCAGGATCTCGATCGACTCGCCGACCATCTGCAGCGTCCCACCTCCAGTGCAATCCTTGGCCAGGCGGCTGCACTACTGGCGCCTTGGCACGGACAGGGACAGGTGGACGAGTTGCTTGCATGCTGGGCCCAGCTCAAGCAGGTGAGGCTCCTGGGACCTGGTTCGGCTGCTGATTTCGCTGATGCGTTGCGGGCGCTCGATGCGATGGCCGGAACCAAGGAGGATCGCATCGTCCGCCAACTCAGTACTCAGCTTTTCGGCGACTCCAAGCGTCTGGAAGCCCTGAGCAAGCATTTGGATCTGCTCACCGCGGAAACCCTGAATGCGCCGGCCCGACATTGGAGTGAAGTTTTCGGAGCGATCGGACTCATCAAAGAGCCTCAACCTTTTCTCGTGGCGGGTATGGGCAAGCTCCGGCTGACCGACCAGGATGACTGCACAGTCATTCGGCCGTATTTGGGTGTCGCCAATACCGTGATCCAAGGTTACATGGGTGCGCCTGCTTGGTTATTGACGATAGAGAATCTCACAACCTTCCACCAGGCAGCGCGGGAACTAAGCAAGAATCCGTCGGGAGTGATTATCTACACGGCAGGTATGCCATCGCCAAGTTGGGGGCAAGCTTACGTTCGAATCTTATCCTCGCTTGAGCACAAGCCTCCAATTTACCACTGGGGCGATCATGATGAAGGGGGCTTTCGTATCGCCGCTCGAATCGCCCAGTTCGCCACCCAGTCAGGGTTTCGATTGCAGCCATGGTCTATGCAGGCTTCACGCTGGCCTGATCGCGGTCAAGAGGCCAAAGCTGAGCAGCATCGTGCGATGAAGAGAAATGCTGCCCGCGCAGGCTGGGCGGAATTGGCCGATCAACTTGCCCCTGTACTGTTCGAGCAGGAAGGACAACCTTTGAATCTTCCTACCTAGTTAGAGCGTATGCCAGGACAGATCGCTGCCGAGCGCTAGGAGTGGCGGAGAAAAGGGAGGTAAACAGCGCGGACTAATGGTGGTCTTGGTTGAACGCTAGGTGGCGGAATCGCGAAGGGCAGGGAGCCAAGCCGGACTAGCTGCCCTGCTTCTGTTGGAGGCTGTGCATATTGCTTACGACGCCAAGGAAACCATATCCCTTACACGGATACCCGGCACCTGACAGGCGACTCCAGCCCCCAGCAAGCTGGGCACCATTCAGTCCTCTCTGCCATCCTTGGGCATTTAAGGCATATTAGAGTCATCGATTCAGCATCGGGGCCCTCCGCCTGGTGCAATCGGCCTCGAACTGCGAAGGGATTGAGAATGACTGCGAGTAGCAAAAGCCAATCAACCTCCACAGAGTTGACAGGTGGGGCAGGGTTCAACTACGAAGACTTGGTGGTGGCTTACTACCTCGCTGCCTTGCTGCTTGAAGGGCATGCCGCCGGGTGCACTGGAGTAGTCGAGTCGGTTGCAATACAGCAAGCGGCTGATCACCCGATGGACGACCTTGTCGTGGAAATTAGGGATGAAGCCGGAAAGCGGAACCTCGGGCTGCAGGTGAAGCGTTCCCTTCGACTCACGGCCGCGCCCAGCAACTCAGACTTTCTAAGCATAATGGCCGCCGCGGCCGTGACACGACGCTTGCCAGCATTCCAGGTCGGCCGCGATGCCTTCGGCTTTGTGACTGAGCATGTCGCAGTAGATAGCTTACGTTCACTCAATCGGCTGATTGAATGGGCCCGGGCAGATGTTTGTGGGGCGGATTTCAACCGACGCTTCGAGACTGGAGGGTCTGCTGCGGCGGCAGAGCGCACAATGCGCACAGTATTACAGCCACTGACTGAGACGCAAACCAACGATGAAGAACTGGACTTCTATCAACACCTTGTCGCGTTGCGAATCGATGGGCTAGGTGAGAGAGGAACTTTTAGGGGGGCAGTCATTACTCAGTTGAAGGGCGTGCTTGCCAGTGACCAAGATGGCCAAGCCGAGTTGCTGTTCAACCGGTTGTGCCAGATCGCCAGTGATGGTGCGGGTAATGCGAGAAAATGGACCCGAACCACGCTTGTCCAGCAGTTGCAAGGCGCTATGCGGCTGCGATGCGCCCCAAGCTACAGCGCTGATCTGGAGTTAATTCAGCGCTACTCCTCAGCCAATATGGCCGATATTCTGGAGACGATTGGCGACTTCCGGATCGCACGTCCCCGTATCAACAAGCAAATTCAAGCCTCACTGGGCACGTTCCGCCTGGTCAACCTCACAGGGTTGCCCGGCTGTGGGAAATCCGTGGCTTTAAAAGGTGAAGCAGAAGAAGCATTCGACAAAGGACCAATTCTGTTCCTGAAATCAGATCGGTTGCTCGGCAACAGTTGGTCCGCATTTTCTGCAGCACTGGGCTTGCGCCATAGTGCAGAAGAGATTCTTACCGAAATAGGTAGCACCGGCACACCAGTTCTCTTTATCGATGGTATTGACCGCGTTCCATTGGATCAGAAGGGCATCATCACCGATTTGTTGAAGGTGATTGAGAGCCACGGAACCCTCCGCAACTGGAAAGTCCTGGCGACTTCCCGGGATCAAGGCCTGGAACCTTACCGCGCGTGGTTCCCCAGCAGCTTCTACCGAGAACACGGTATTGGCGATGTTGTCGTCGATCCGTTTAACGATGCAGAGGCAGCCGAACTCGCCGAACAGGTTCCTGCTCTGCGCTCGCTGCTAAGCATATCGTCTGCTGTGAAGGAAGTGGCACGCCGACCGTTCTTTGCTGCGGTCTTGGCGAGAAACAGTGCTGCGATGCAAACCTCAGCGCTTCACACGGAAACTGATTTGATTGCAGCCTGGTGGTCGCGGGCGGGCTACGACGCAGTATCCGAATCAGCGGAGGTGAGGCGACGGGCCATTCTCGATTTGGCAGAGAAGGGAGTAGGGGAGCTAGGTAGACGAATTCGGATCCGAAGGCTGGATAGTAATACCGTGCCCCAATTGGCAGCGCTGAAAGCCGACTTGATAATTCGCGACCATGATGATGGCGCGGCCGTCTCTTTTACCCACGATATCTTCTTCGAATGGGCATTTTACCGGGTATTAATTGATCTCGATTCCGACTGGCACGGCGCGATCTTGGACGCAGGGGAGCCGCCGTTGCTTGGGCGAGTAGTGGGACTACTGGCGCAGAGGAGCCTAAGCACCCCCGGTAGATGGACAACCGGTTATCGACTGCTGGAGAGCAAGCCTCTTAGACCGCAATGGCGTAGAACCTGGCTGACCGCTCCTCCGTTCACCACTGCTTTCACCGATGCAGGCCCATGGGCAGAGTTTACTGCTGTGTTGCAGGAACAGGACTTTCGACTCCTGGAAAAGCTATTGGTGTGGTTTCAGGCAGAGCACACGATCCCAAACCCCGTCGTTTTGGGCCGTGCAGCGAGCACTGACGACGGGGAAAAATCCATCCGCGTTGCACATCTACTGGGGTGGCCGTCTGACGTCAGGACTTGGGGACGACTGATCGATTGGTTGCTATCCGTCGCAGATACGGTACCTGGACGTCTAGTTCCGCATGCCGCGGACGTTTTCGAAGTGTGGCTAAACATGTGGGGGCACAATGCAATCCAACGTACAGGCAATATCGTAGCCCAGAGCGTCCGTTGGCTGAATGATCTTGAAAATGCCAAACGTGTCGAGTCGACCGGTAACAAATGGAAGGAACTTGGACGCGATGCGCGCGAGCAACTGGCGATGTCTCTGCGCCGGGCAATTCTGCGGTGCGCACCGGCGTTCCCGGACCCAGCGATTAAACTCTACCAACACGCAGTAGCCGCCGAGCACCTACGGGATGCTAATTACGGTACGCTCATGGCATATGCACACGTCATGGCAACCGTCGCGCCCGACGCTGTCATTGAGCTGGCCAAATCAGAACTCCTTCAAGAGTTGCCTGGTACCCGCTTTGCTAGGGAGGAGGAGGAGAGGCGAAGAAGCGCGGAGCGCAGGAAAGCCATTCGCGAAATTCCAGAAGCTGAGCGAACGCCCAGACAGCAACAGCAGTTGGACCAGATGTTCTATCCCTTGGGTCGGGAGTTTCCGGAGCTTGATGAAGTCGGCATCAACAAATACCACCATTATTACACCGACGTCTCAGCGCTTCACGAACCGTTCGCTAGCCTCTTTGCCCATGCGCCCGATCACGCACTCAAGCTTATCAATGAGATGGCGAATCATGCAGTGACAGGTTGGCGGCAAGTACACGCCCTTCGAGCCGACACAAAAAAACCTTTTCCCGTTGTAGTGGATTTCCCCTGGGGCGAGCAGACATTCTGGGGGGACTGGACAGTTTATAGCTGGTCCCAAGGCCAATTGGGTGCAGCACCACTGGAGTGCGCATTTCTTGCCCAAAGCTACTGGGCATTCCAGCAGTTGGAGAATGGTCGCCCGACAGATGAAGTCATTCGTGTGGTGGTCGAACAGTCTGAATGTATTGCTGCACTTGGATTAGCCCTGCTCATAGCGCTCGAATCGCTTCACGTGTCAGAAACAACAATGGCTTTGGTCGGGTGCCAAAGACTCTGGGAGCATGACCTGAAACGTGTCATACAAACACCCACTCTAGAGCTTGGTGTCCTGGGTTTCAGCCTAGATTCGCGCCTTACGGATGATCAGTGCCAAGCCCAGGCATTCTTAAGAACGCGGACAAGCCGTAAACGCAATGTGCGTCAGCTTGCCATGGCTTTCGCCGTTTCGACAGACGATCAGTTGCGCGCTCGGTGCAAGGCGATACTGGCAGCATTCCCCGACAGGCTTCCATTCGAATTTGAAGAAGACGCCAGCAATAGTTCAATTGCCAGCCGCTTGAAGTCGTTGGCAGAGCAATGGGCAGGCCAAGGCGATGTCGACAACTATCGCGCCGTGGCTACCAAGTCGGGTCATCAAGCCATTTCCTATGAATCGCCGGTTCCCTTCGACGCTCAACAACAGTTGCGATTTGATGAAGCAGAGGCTTTTCTTCACGCATCGAACGTTCTCGCTTGGGCTACCCAGTCACTGGAACAAAACATTCTGCAGCCTCACATGAAGCTGGCCAGCGCGGTGGCATTTGCTAAGCAGCAAGATTCGGACGACATGTTCAAGGTGCGATTTGATGTAGGAGATCATGCGGTACAAAGCGCAATCTCCTGCATCGCTGCGTGTGTCATCCGTTTTAGTCAGGATGAGAGTGATGATCTTGACTGGGCCTGGGAAGTGATGGAGCGTGTTTGGAACATGCAGGAGCGCCCATTGAACGGCTCACACGTACCATGGCATCCGTTCAACCACCTCATTGCAGCGTTGGTGCAGCAACGCGTCAACAACAATCAGGATACTGATGCAGTCGCTATGCTGCTTGAACTGGCTGACCATCCGCAGGAGGACGTTTCGGCGTTGGCGGTTGCCGGTTTACTGCGAGACGACGACTTGGCAGTCACCTGGGTGGCCGCTTTACTCGTCATGAGGCGGGCCATTCGCTGGCGCTCAACCTGGACGCCCGATCGGGGCCACGATCATTCCAGAGACCGAGCCAGCCGCGAGCAGGCACTGCGTCTCGCTCTGGACGAGTTGGCCGAAGGGCACCCGGCGCAGTTCCCGCCCATGCCGGTGGCCTGGGTGCAGCTACCGGGTGGCGAGGAGGAAGATTGGGATGACGGTAGCGATCGGTATCTGCGTGATCCAGACCCGTTCTTTGATTGGCACTTCGCTGCAGGGATTTTCAGGTTTTTCCCAGTTGAGCGGTGGTGCACTTCCACAACCTACAAAAGCCACTGGCAATCGGCGCTCGATGAGCTTTGCACATGGACTGCATCACGCTTGTTTCCACCGAGATCGGCAGATAAAAAACAACACCACCCAGATGGGTACGAGTGGCATGACACGTTAAGCCGCCTGATTGCACGATCGGCGCCCCTGCTCGACGAAGAGTGGTTCATAGAGATCTGCTTGCAGCCATTCTTGTCAGCGGAGAGGAACTCATTGCAGATGCTGAGTCGCATTGTCCGGTCATTGACTATCCACCATGTAGTCGACGCCGTCCGCATCGATACACATATGCTACGGCTTCTAGACATGTGTGCGGAGCGCCTAATCAATGATCAAGCCTTCTCAGAAAAAAGCGACGGCGCAGTTCACGACAACGCATTGGCCCGTCTCGTCGAGGCGCTCCTTTTCGTGGCCGTAACAGATGCGCCGCAGGCGACCCGATTTGCGAATGGTGACTGGTCACAGGTGGCGGCGATCATGCCGATGATCACTCGCATTATGGCCAAAATTGGCTGGTCATCAGACGTGATGAGCAAGTTCTTGACCCTCTGCGAGCGAGCCGCCGATGCCTATCCAATTCGGGCATTCTCACAGCAGGTTGCAGCCGCACTGGAATCCATTCATCTGTCGCAGGGTAGTTGGACAGGAACCACACTGCCCGCACGTATCGCCGCTACGATTCAGCGCCTTACGGATAAGCACTATCCGCTCGAGCAAGATCAGGCCCTGGTGTTACTGCGTATCCTCGACGCGTTGATAGACTTGGGTGATCGCCGTAGCTCAGCCCTAGAGCAAAGTGAGGCATTCAGGGAAGTTCGCAAAACAGCTTAAGGTGGTGCGGTTGCGTCATTCGTCTTGGCAACGGCTCCAGCAAGCTGGTACCCAAGTAGGCTTAGCCTTGACTGCCCTGTTGTATCTTGGAAAAGCCGGGGTAAATGAGCAAGCCGCCGGCAAGATCCTTAGCTCGCTTAGCGCTGAGGAATTCAGCAAGCTCATGGCCTGCAAGATGCCTAAGTGGGTGCGGAAGGTATTGGCCGATTTTGCTTAGTTTGGCCCTGGCTTCTTGAATTAATTGCGCCTTTAGCTTCCATTTCGAGGTTCTGACCTTGGGCCTTCCCTTCATAGCTCCTCTGTCATCGCCGCTCTGGAAGCAGTTTTGCATCCGGCCCGAGAGTCGCACGCTCTATCCGACTCTCTTGGACGGAGGCTACCTATCGCCGCAGGTCACGCACATCCGAAAACAAGATGCTAAAGGGGGCCAAACTCTTATCAAGATCGTCTCTCAGTGAATAGACGGTCCCGCTGGCCACCTGGTAGACGAGAAAGTACGACCCGTCTTGGGGATCTGCTGCAATCCCTGCCATCGTCAGTGGTTCCATAAGCCAGGTGGATTGGCTGTTGACGTGAGGAGGTGTCACCAACTGAACCTGTTCAACCCACATACGGTTCGACTGGGCATCGACGAGCTGTTTGAGTTCATGAGCATGGTACATCATGAGCATGCTGGCGAAATTTTCACGCCCCGACCTATGCACCACTTGTAGATAAAACCACGGCAACATCAGTTCCTGCTCAACGAAGCTCCACACCCTTTGCCCGGCTGGAGACGCTGGCTCATCGGGCAGGTCAAACGCTATTTCGGCACGCGGATAGGTAGTAAACATGGCACCCCCTAAAATGAACACTATAGATTGTAGCCCTATAGGGCTCGATAGCGCTTCATCGTTCCTTTTGTGGGAACGGAGTAACCGTCTGGCCAACTCACCCCTCAGCACACAGACCAGCTCGGACAAGAACGGGTGGAAAACAAAGCCTTGCCCGCAGGTATACCCATTGAATAAGCCTGTATCTGACGTAGGTCATGCAGAGCC
>NZ_FYDX01000041.1:0-2559 GCF_900187455.1 Pseudomonas sp. Irchel 3E13
CAGCAAAGGGCTCACCAGGTGCTTCGTCATCCTCTACCGGCAGGTGAAACCATTCGAGGCCGAGCAACTGGCACTCCTCAGGAAGCAGATCGATTTCATTCTGCAGCAGCTCTTCATTTGGCATCAGTGTCACCAGCGCGCTTGCGCCGGCTTCACGCAGCGTCGACAACGCCTTAGATACCGAGGTGTCTTTGGTACCTGGGCATGGGGTGAAGATCAGTTGGCCGATCAGTTCGGGGTTGGCCAGCACGGAATACGGGTGCGGTTGCATGCTCGATTTGCCTCAAATAGATCGTTGATTGACACGCTTGGAAAGCTCTTCAGCCGACTCCTTGCGCTCGGAGTAGCGATCGACCAGGTAGTCGGAGCGATCACGCAGCAGTAAGGTGAACTTCACCAACTCTTCCATCACGTCGACGACGCGGTCGTAGTAGGCAGACGGTTTCATGCGGCCCGCCTCATCGAACTCCAGGTAGGCCTTTGGCACGGACGATTGGTTGGGAATGGTGAACATGCGCATCCAACGGCCGAGGACGCGTAGTTGGTTGACGACGTTGAACGACTGCGAACCGCCGCAGACCTGCATCACCGCCAGCGTCTTGCCCTGCGTCGGGCGCACTGCGCCCATGCTCAACGGAATCCAGTCGATCTGCGACTTGAATACGCCAGTCATTGCCCCGTGGCGCTCTGGCGAACACCAGACCATGCCTTCCGACCACAGCACCAGGTCGCGCAACTCTTTGACCATGGGATGGTCATCGGGTGCGTCATCCGCCAGCGGCAGGCCGGACGGGTTGAAGATACGCGTCTCGGCGCCGAAGTGCTCCAGCAGGCGGGCCGCCTCTTCCGTCAGCAGACGGCTGAAGGAGCGTTCGCGGGTCGATCCATACAGCAGCAGGATGCGTGGCTTGTGGGTGGACTGCTGCTCGATCGCCAGCTTGTCAGCAGACGGCAGGTCGACCAGATCATTGTCGATGTTGGGGATAGGATGGTCGGTCATGATTTCACTCCTGAGACAAGGCGCCAGAGGGCTGATCGAACCAGCGGCGCTTAAGCCACAAGGCCACGCCCACCAGAGAGATCAGTACCGGCACTTCCACTAACGGCCCGATGACCGTGGCGAAGGCTACCGGTGAGGCGAGGCCGAAGGTGGCGATGGCCACGGCAATGGCCAGTTCGAAATTGTTGCTTGCTGCAGTGAAGGCCAGCGCAGTGGTGCGGGGGTAGTCGGCTTGCAGCAGCTTGCCCATCCAGAAACTGATGAAGAACATCACCACGAAGTAGATAGCCAGCGGGATGGCAATGCGCAGCACATCCAGTGGCAGTTGCAGCACCATGTCTCCCTTGAGGCTGAACATCGCGACGATGGTCAGCAGTAGTGCCACGAGCGTTAGCGGGCTGATTTTCGGAATGAATTGCTCCTGGTACCAGCTTTCGCCCTTGCTGCTGATCAGGATCTTGCGGGTCAGGAAGCCTGCCAGGAACGGGATGCCCAGGTACATCAGCACCGATTGGGCGATCTCGACGAAGCTGGTTTCAATGACGCTGCCTTCGAGACCGAACAGCGGTGGCAGCAGGCCGAGGAAAATCCAGGCATACACGCTGAAGAACAGGATCTGGAAAATGCTGTTGAAGGCGACCAGACCGGCCACGTACTGGTTGTTGCCACCGGCGATCTGGTTCCACACCAGTACCATGGCGATGCAGCGGGCCAGACCGATGAGGATCAGGCCGGTCATGTATTCGGGCTTGTCGGACAGGAACAGCACGGCCAGTCCGAACATGAGCACTGGGCCAATTACCCAGTTCTGGATCAGTGACAGTGCAAGGATGCGTTTGTCCTTGAAAACCTGAGGCAGCTCCTCGTACTTCACCTTGGCCAACGGCGGGTACATCATCACGATCAGACCGATCGCGATCGGGATGTTCGTCGACCCCACCGAGAGGCTGTTCAGCCAGGCCGGCAATTCCTGGAACAGGCTGCCAAGCCCGATCCCAAGTCCCATGGCCAGAAAGATCCAGACCGTCAGGTAGCGATCAAGGAAGGACAGTCGGCTTTTGCTCATGGTGAATCTCCCAGGCGTCAGAGCGTTCCGATACGTGCGAGCTCAGCCTTGAGCTGGTCGGCACTGAGTTGATCAAACGGCAATGCGAGGAACGCGTTGAGGCGTCGCTTGATCTGCTCAATCGTGATGTCGAAAGCCGCGTCCAACTCGGCGGCGCTACCCTGCAGATCGGACGGATCGGAGAGGCCCCAGTGGGCTTTGACTGCCGCCCCAAAGAACACAGGACATGCTTCGCCGGCAGCCTTGTCGCAAACGGTGATGACAAAGTCCGGAGCGAGGTCAGCGTGTGCATCACTGGACTTGCTGCTGAGGCCATCAGTGGAAATACCGGCTCGCTGCAATGCAGTAATCGACAACGGATGCACTTCGCCCTTTGGATAGCTGCCGGCACTGAAGGCCTTCATACCAGCCGGGGCCAGGTGGTTGAAAACGGCCTCAGAGAGGATGCTGCGGCAGCTATTGGCGGTGCAAAGGAACAGGACTTTCATGGGTT
>NZ_FYDX01000041.1:2832-4027 GCF_900187455.1 Pseudomonas sp. Irchel 3E13
CAACTCTTCCTCACGGGCGATCAGCAGCATCATCCGGATGCGGTTCTCGTCAGCGAGGCATTTGAAGACCTTGGTAGGGGTGAGCGGGTCAGTCATGGCGGCTCTCTGTGTGCGGGTACCAAACTAATATATGGTTTTTCGAATATACGCTTTTCCGAATATGTCGCAACCCCTGCAGATGATAAGCAGCTTTACATGTGCATCTTTGTGCACATATATTGGCGACATGACGACCAACCAGAACCTCCGTACCCAAGCCATCGACGCCGCCATCGAGTCGTTGGACGAAGTCTTCTTCAAAGCCCTCTGCGAACCTTCCAGGGTCGCGGTGTTCAAGCGCGTGCTTCTGCTGGGCCGGGCGGATGTCGGCGAAATCGCCAAAGAGCTGCCGCAGGAGCGCTCGGTGATCTCCAGGCATCTGCAGGTACTGCATGACGCCCAGATCGTGAAGGCCACCAAGGTGGGGCGACAGGTGTTTTACGAGGTGAATGGTGGGGCGATCGTCGAGCGCCTTGAGGGACTGCTCCAGCGGACCAAAGGGTTGGTTTCGCTGTGTTGCTCATAAGACAACCCTTTTTTTGCCCTTATATATGCATGGATGCGCACAGATGAATGAATCGAGTAGTGTTCTGGACGTAGTGGTGATCGGCGGTGGCCAAGCTGGAATGGCGCTGGGCTGGCATCTACAGCAGCATGGCTTGGACTTTGTGATCCTTGATGAGCAGGCCAAGCCTGGCGGGAACTGGCGCAACTACTACGACAGCCTGCAGTTGTTCTCCCCGGCGGAGTATTCCGCGCTACCGGGGATGGTGTTTCCCGGCGACCCCAAGGGCTACCCGCTGCGAGACGAAGTGGTGCAGTACCTGGAGGCCTACGCCACCGAGTTCCAATTGCCTTTTCAGGGCAATACCCGAGTGGCGGAGGTCGTGCGGAAAGCCAAGACTTTCGAAGTCCGTTGCGACAACGGGGCAGCCGTCACTTCGCGCGCCGTGGTAGTGGCTTCTGGTGGATTCAGCCGACCCTACATACCTGACATTCCTGGCCTAGGGCAGTTTTCAGGGACTTGTCTGCACAGCTCGGCGTATCGAGCGCCCGAGGCCTTTGCCGACCAGCGTGTCGTCGTGATCGGCGCGGCGAACTCGGCGGTTCAAATTGCCTATGAGCTTGCCGGCGTTGCACAGGTCGTGCTGGCCAC
>NZ_FYDX01000003.1 GCF_900187455.1 Pseudomonas sp. Irchel 3E13
CCCGAACTCAGCAGTGAAACGATGCATCGCCGATGGTAGTGTGGAGCTTCTCCATGTGAGAGTAGGTCATCGTCAAGATTAAATTCCGAAACCCCTATCTGCGTATGCAGGTAGGGGTTTTGTCTTTTCCGGCTTTTTATCTTGGCTTAGGCAGCGCTGTTTTGGCGGCTTGAACGCTTCAGCAGAATGCTTAGACTGGCTGTCCTTGCTCCCACAAATGTGAGCAAGAGCACTAGAATAGAGCCCGACATCTTATTCAGAATCTATTTATGTCCGATCCCGCCGACGTTCGGCCGCTCGCGAATCTGCCCCTCGATCAGTTGGTTGCTTGCCATGAGTGCGACCTGCTGATGCGCAAGCCGGTGCTCAGTCGAGACGAAAAGGCTCAATGCCCGCGCTGCGGGTATGAGCTCTACGCCCACCGTCATAATGTGGTTGAGCGGAGCCTCGCATTGGTCCTGGCTGCTTTACTGCTCTATGTGCCCGCGAACTTCTTGCCAATCATGCAACTCCATCTGTTGGGGCAAAGCGCCGACGATACGGTGTGGAGTGGTGTGATCGGGCTGTATAGCACCGGAATGCGCGGCATCGCTGTTGTGGTGTTCCTGTGCAGCATGGCTATTCCGCTACTTAAACTGCTATGTCAGCTCGCTGTGCTGCTGAGTATTCGTTGGAATGTCGGTAGGAACTACGGATTGCTCCTCTACCGCATTTATCACCATCTGCGCGATTGGGGCATGCTCGAGGTCTATTTCATGGGTGTGCTGGTCGCTATCGTCAAGCTGCTGGATTTGGCCGAGTTGAGCCTTGGGCTGGGGCTCTTGTGTTTCATCAGTTTGTTGCTGGTCCAGGTCTGGCTTGAAGTGGTGATGTCACCACATCAGATCTGGGTAGCTTTATCTGGAGAGGATTTGCATGCGGGCGATTGATGCAGGGGTCCTGATTTGCGGCGAGTGCCATGAGCTCAATCGTCAGGAGCCTGATACTAGCGCCCAGACGTGTACACGCTGCGGTGCGATCGTTCATGCGCGCCGGCCCAATAGCCTGGCCAGAACCTGGGCCTTGCTGATTACTGCAGCCATTCTTTATATCCCGGCGAACCTGCTACCGATCATGACGGTCAGTACGCTGGGGCAGGGTAGTCCGGACACCATCATGTCCGGCGTCATTACCTTGATGAAGCACGGCATGTTGCCAATTGCTGCCGTGGTGTTCATCGCCAGTATTCTGGTGCCGACCTTCAAGCTGGTGGGCATCGCCTTGTTGCTCTATTCAGTGCAGCGTCATCAACCGTTGTCCGCTCGCCAGCGAATCCTCATGTACCGTTTCATCGAGTTCATCGGGCGCTGGTCGATGCTGGATATCTTCGTCATCGCCATTCTCGTGGCGGTGGTCAACTTTGGTCGCATCGCCAGTGTCGAGGCCAACCTGGGGGCGATTGCCTTTGCCAGTGTGGTGATATTGACGATGTTTGCAGCAGTAACTTTCGATCCCCGACTTATCTGGGATAACACGGAGTCGGACGACGACCATGAGTGATTTGCCTACGGCTAGAACCCGCCCCGCTTCGAATTGGTCGGCTATCTGGATTTTGCCTTTGATCGCGCTGGTCATCGGTGGTTGGCTGGGCTGGCAGGCCTACCGGCAGTCTGGCGTAGATATCGAGGTCCGTTTCGAGAGTGGCGAGGGTATCGTCGCGAACAAGACCGAAGTGGTCTACAAAGGTATGCCGGTCGGTAAGGTAAAGAGCCTGGTGCTGGACGCCAAAGGCAGTAATACCGGTGTAATTGCCACCATCGAGATGAGCTCGGCCGCCGAGCCTCATTTGTTGGCCAATACGCGCTTCTGGCTGGTCAAGCCCAGCGTAACGCTCGCGGGCATTACCGGGCTGGAAACGCTGGTTTCCGGTAACTACATCGCGGTCAGCCCAGGAGATGGAGAACCAACCAAGCGATTCGTCGCGCTGCCGGAAGCTCCTCCGTTATCCGATAGTGAGCCGGGGCTGCATCTGACGCTCAAGGCCGACCGGCTGGGTTCGCTCAATCGTGACAGTCCAGTGTTCTACAAGCAGATTCAGGTCGGTCGGGTGAAGAGTTACCGGTTGGCAGAAGACCAGGGCACTGTGGAAATCAAGGTTTTCATTGAGCCGGCTTATGCGCCGTTGGTGCGTAAACACACGCGTTTCTGGAATGCCAGCGGCGTCAGCGTCGATGCCAACCTGTCCGGGGTCAAGATCCGCAGTGAATCATTGGCCAGTATTGTGGCGGGCGGCATTGCCTTTGCCACGCCAGAGCACCGCAAGGACAGCCCGCCCACCGACCCGAGCCTGCCGTTCCGGCTGTATGAAGACTTCGATGCTGCCCAGGCCGGGATTCGGGTAAAGGTGAAGCTGAATGACTTCGAGGGGCTCCAGGCTGGCCGTACCCCGGTCATGTACAAGGGCATCCAGGTTGGCTCGCTGAAGGCTCTCAAGGTCGAGAGCGATCTGAACAGTGCGATGGCCGAGCTCACCCTGGACCCGCTGGCGGAAGACTATCTGGTGGAGGGCACTCAATTCTGGGTGGTCAAGCCCTCGATTTCCCTGGCGGGCATCACCGGTCTCGAGGCCTTGGTCAAGGGTAACTACATCGCGATTCGCCCGGGTGATAAAGGGGCATCCCCGCAGCGTGAGTTCGAAGCCCGCGCCAAGGCCCCTCCGCTCGACTTGAAGGCTCCAGGTCTGCACCTGGTGCTGTTCAGCGACAACCTCGGCTCGCTGGAGGTGGGAAGTCCCGTCCTCTACCGGCAAGTGAAGGTGGGTACGGTGCAGAGCTACCAGTTCTCCCGCAAGCAGCAAAAGCGCCTGCTGATTGGCGTGCACATCGAGCCGGAATACGCGGGCCTGGTCAATGGCTCTACACGGTTCTGGAACGCCAGTGGCATTACCCTTACGGGCGGCCTGTCAGGCATACAGATCAAGAGTGAGTCGCTGCAGAGTTTGATGGCAGGAGGGATATCCTTCGATACACCGGTACCGAACGTTGCTCTCAAGCGACGTATTCCTACATTCCGCCTGCACGAGAATCAGGAGGCGGCGAACCTTTCGGGTACCGCGATCACGATCAAGGTGGCTGATGCCGATGGTCTGAAAGTCGGTACGCCTATTCGCTTCAAGGGGTTGGATGTTGGCAAGGTAGAAGGGGTCGACCTGAGTGCAGACTTGCAATCCGTCTTGCTCAAGGCGCGCATAACCGAAGTGCCGGAGCGAATCGCCAGGGTCGGTACCCAGTTCTGGGTGGTCAAGCCAGCGCTCGGTATCGTCAAGACCGAGAACCTGGGCACTCTGGTGACGGGCCAGTATCTGGAAGTGCAGCCTGCGGCCAAGAGTCCGGGCCCGCAGCGTGACTTCGTGGCCTTGCCCGAGAAGCCAGAGGTCCTTGGGCCTCCAGAGGGCCTGGCGCTTGTGCTGAGTGCGGCGCGACGCGGGTCGATCAAGCCTGGTGTGCCTGTGACTTATCGCGAGATACCGGTCGGCAAGGTGACGGGGTTCGAATTGGGGCAGACGGCGGATCGGGTGCTGATCCACATCTTGATCGAACCGCGTTACGCGGCGTTGGTTCGGGGCGGCAGCCGCTTCTGGAACAGCAGTGGCTTCGGCTTTGAGCTGGGCCTCTTCAAGGGCGCAACGGTACGGACCGAGTCCTTGGAAACCCTGATCCAGGGCGGTATCGCCTTTGCGACGCCGGATGGTGAACAAATCGGCAAGCCGGCATTACCGCAGCAGACCTTCGCGCTGTTCGACAAGGCGGAGGACGAGTGGCTGCAATGGGCGCCGAAAATCCCGCTCGGTAAGTGATCCGCGTCCGGGCCCGGAGGAATTCTCCCCGGGCCCGGATGTGAATAACGCCGCTCTTGTAAGGTGTTCACCAAATTACAGGCAATAAAAAACCGACCCTGAGGTCGGTTTTTTAACAAGCTTGTCGCTTAGGCAGCAGCTTTCAGCGCCTTGATGTGGCCATTCAGACGGCCTTTATGGCGGGCAGCTTTGTTCTTGTGGATGATACCTTTGTCGGCCATACGGTCGATTACAGGTACAGCCAGGGTGTAAGCAGCTTGCGCTTTTTCGGCGTCTTTTGCGTCAATGGCTTTCACTACGTTTTTGATGTAGGTACGAACCATGGAACGCAGGCTGGCGTTGTGGCTGCGACGCTTCTCAGCCTGTTTTGCACGTTTTTTGGCGGAAGGTGAGTTGGCCACCGTCGAGCTCCTCGAAAGACTTGGTAAATAGCAAACAAAATAGGCCGCGAATCATGCCGATGAGTTGACCGGTTGTCAAGGCCGAGGGCGGAGTTCCGCCCAATGGCCAATCTCTCCATCGGGATGATTCCCTTCTGGTGCATGACCTGTAAACTCGGGAGCTTTTGCGCTGCCTCTTTTGCGCGGCGCGCAGTATCGCATATCCGGATGGCTTTCGGCCTGCCCTTCATCTATCTGCCATGAAAAACTTTCGATGAATCTGCTCAAATCCCTGGCTGCGGTCAGCTCCATCACCATGGTGTCGCGTGTGCTGGGTTTTGTACGGGACACCATTCTGGCGCGTATTTTCGGTGCTGGAGTCGCAACTGACGCCTTCTTCATTGCCTTCAAGCTGCCCAATCTGTTGCGCCGGATCTTCGCCGAGGGCGCATTTTCCCAGGCATTTGTGCCGATACTGGCCGAATACAAAACCCAGCAGGGTGAAGAAGCGACCCGCACTTTTGTCGCTTATGTCGCCGGCCTGCTGACCCTGGTGCTGGCACTGGTCACTGTGGTCGGCGTGTTGGCCGCCCCTTGGGTTGTCTGGGCTACGGCACCTGGTTTTGTCGATAGCGAGGAAAAGTTTCACCTCACCACCGATCTGTTACGTGTGACTTTTCCTTATATATTGCTGATCTCGCTGTCATCCCTGGCCGGCGCCATCCTCAATACTTGGAACCGTTTTTCGGTGCCGGCGTTCGTGCCAACCCTGCTCAACGTGGCGATGATTTTCTTCGCGTTGTTCCTCACGCCCTATTTCGATCCGCCGGTCATGGCGCTCGGCTGGGCGGTGCTGGCGGGTGGCCTGTTGCAACTGCTTTATCAACTGCCTCATCTGAAAAAGATTGGCATGTTGGTGCTGCCTCGCCTCAATGTCCGCGATACCGGTGTCTGGCGAGTGCTGAAACAAATGCTGCCAGCGATCCTTGGCGTCTCGGTCAGCCAGATCTCGCTGATCATCAACACCATTTTCGCTTCCTTCCTGGTGGCGGGTTCGGTGTCGTGGATGTACTACGCCGACCGCCTTATGGAGTTGCCTTCCGGCGTCCTGGGCGTGGCGCTGGGCACCATCCTCCTGCCGACCCTGGCCAAGACCTACGCCAATAGGGACCGCCAACAGTATTCGCAGATCCTCGACTGGGGGCTGCGCCTGTGTTTCCTGTTGGTGCTGCCGTGTGCCTTGGCCCTGGCGATCCTCTCGGAGCCCTTGACGGTAGCCTTGTTCCAATATGGCAAGTTCAGCGCGTTCGACGCGCAGATGACCCAGCGTGCGCTGGTTGCCTACTCGGTCGGGCTGCTCGGTATCATCCTGATCAAAGTGCTGGCTCCCGGCTTCTATGCGCAGCAGAACATCCGTACTCCAGTGAAGATCGCGATTTTCACCCTGATCTCGACCCAATTGCTCAACCTGGTATTTGTCGGGCCACTGCAGCATGCCGGACTGGCCTTGGCGATCAGCGTCGGTGCCTGCCTCAATGCCGGTCTGTTGTACTGGAAGTTGCGTCAGCAGCAGCTGTTCGAACCGCAGCCGGGCTGGGGGCGTTTTCTGCTCAAGCTCGTGATTGCGGTGATTTTGATGTCGGCCGTACTGATCGTTGGCCTGATGTTCATGCCGCCTTGGGCGCAGGGCGATATGTTGATGCGGTTCTTGCGGCTGGGCGCGCTGATTGCGGCCGGCATCCTGACCTATTTCGGCAGCCTGTTCCTGTTCGGCTTCCGCCCCCGGGACTTCGCCCGCAAGGCGCTGCACTGACGGACGGCGCGGGCCGGACGTCGGTTTTGTACGATCCACGTCCTGGCTTCGCGCTGTTGCCTGTCGTCGGCGCCCGGGTGTGGTTATAATCGACCACTTTATGAGCAAGAAGCGCGTTATGCAGCTGGTTCGAGGCCTCCACAACCTTCGCCCCCGGCACCGGGGCTGCGTTGCAACTATCGGCAATTTCGACGGTGTTCACCGCGGCCACCAGGCCATCCTGGCGCGTCTGCGTGAGCGCGCGGTAGAGCTGGGTGTGCCCAGTTGCGTGGTCATTTTCGAGCCACAGCCGCGTGAATATTTCGCTCCGGAAACCGCTCCGGCCCGTCTGGCCCGCCTGCGCGACAAGGTGGCCCTGCTGGCTGCCGAAGGTGTCGACCGGGTGTTGTGCCTGGCGTTCAACCAGCGCCTGAGCAGGCTCAGCGCCAGCGAGTTCGTCGAGACCATCCTGGTCGACGGGCTGGGTGTGAAGCACCTTGAGGTCGGTGACGACTTCCGCTTCGGTTGCGACCGTCTCGGCGACTTCGCCTTCCTGCAGGATGCGGGCAACTGCCATGGCTTCTCCGTCGAGGCGGCACAGACCGTCGAACTCGACGGGCTGCGGGTCAGCAGCACGCAGGTTCGCGATGCACTGGCCGCTGCGGACTTCGTGCTGGCCGAGCGCCTGCTGGGGCGGCCATTCCGCATCAGTGGTCGAGTACTGCACGGACAGAAGCTGGCTCGGCAGTTGGGCACGCCCACCGCCAACGTACAACTCAAGCGCCGTCGTGTGCCGTTGAGCGGGGTCTACCTGGTCAGTGTGCCAATCGATGGCAAGGCTTGGCCCGGTGTTGCCAATATTGGCGTGCGGCCAACCGTTTCCGGGGATGGCAGCGCCCACCTGGAAGTGCATCTGCTGGATTTTGCCGGTGATCTGTATGGCCGGCGCCTTACGGTGGAATTCCACCACAAGCTGCGCGAAGAGCAGCGCTTCGCCTCCCTGGAGGCGCTCAAGTCGGCGATCGATGCGGATATCGCCGCCGCACGTGCCCATTGGCACGCTCAACCGCTAACGAAGAGCCTGAAATGACCGACTATAAAGCCACGCTTAACCTTCCGGACACCGCCTTCCCTATGAAGGCCGGCCTGCCACAGCGCGAACCGCAGATCCTGCAGCGCTGGGACAGTATTGGCCTGTACCGGAAGCTGCGCGAAATTGGCAAGGATCGTCCGAAGTTCGTCCTGCACGACGGCCCGCCCTACGCCAACGGCAAGATCCACATCGGTCACGCGCTCAACAAGATTCTCAAGGACATGATTGTCCGCTCCAAGACCCTGTCCGGCTTCGACGCGCCTTATGTTCCGGGCTGGGACTGCCACGGCCTGCCGATCGAGCACAAGGTCGAAGTCACCCATGGCAAGCACCTGACCGCGGACAAGACCCGCGAGCTGTGCCGTGCCTACGCCGCTGAGCAGATCGAAGGCCAGAAGGCCGAGTTCATCCGTCTGGGCGTGCTGGGCGACTGGGACAACCCGTACAAGACCATGGACTTCGCCAACGAGGCCGGCGAAATCCGTGCCCTGGCTGAAATCGTCAAGCACGGTTTCGTGTTCAAGGGGCTGAAGCCGGTCAACTGGTGCTTCGATTGCGGTTCGGCCCTGGCTGAAGCCGAAGTCGAGTACGCCGACAAGAAATCCCAGACCATCGACGTAGCCTTCAAGGCCGCCGATGAAGACAAGCTGGCCGCCGCCTTCGGCCTGGCTTCGCTGCCCAAGCCGGCTTCCATCGTGATCTGGACCACCACCCCGTGGACCATCCCGGCCAACCAGGCGCTGAACATCCATCCGGAATTCACCTACGCCCTGGTCGACGTCGGCGACAAGCTGCTGGTGCTGGCCGAAGAACTGGTCGAGTCCTGCCTCAAGCGTTACTCGCTGGAAGGTTCGGTCATTGCCACCGCGCCGGGCTCGGCGCTGGAACTGATCAACTTCCGCCATCCGTTCTACGACCGTCTGTCGCCTGTTTACCTCGCCGAATATGTCGAGCTGGGCGCCGGTACTGGCGTGGTGCACTCCGCGCCGGCCTACGGTGAGGACGACTTCGTCACCTGCAAGCGCTACGGCATGGTCAACGACGACATCCTGACCCCGGTGCAGAGCAACGGCGTGTACGTCGACTCGCTGGAGTTCTTCGGCGGCCAGTTCATCTGGAAAGCCAACCCGCACATCGTCGACAAGCTGGCCGAAGTCGGCTCGCTGCTGTTCACCGAAACCATCAGCCACAGCTACATGCACTGCTGGCGCCACAAGTCCGCGCTGATCTACCGCGCCACCGCGCAGTGGTTCGTGGGCATGGACAAGCAGCCGGACACCGGCGACACCCTGCGTGAGCGTGCACTCAAGGCTATCGAAGACACCAAGTTCGTCCCGGCCTGGGGCCAGGCGCGCCTGCATTCGATGATCGCCAACCGTCCTGACTGGTGTATCTCGCGTCAGCGTAACTGGGGTGTTCCAATCCCGTTCTTCCTGAACAAGCAGACCGGCGAACTGCACCCGCGCACCGTCGAACTGATGGAAGAAGTGGCCAAGCGCGTCGAGCAAGAAGGCATCGAGGCCTGGTTCAAGCTGGACGCCGCCGAATTGCTGGGTGAAGAGGCTGCCCAGTACGACAAGATCGCCGACACCCTCGACGTCTGGTTCGACTCCGGCACCACGCACTGGCACGTACTGCGCGGTTCGCACAACATCGGCCACGAAGCCGGTCCGCGCGCCGACCTGTACCTGGAAGGTTCCGACCAGCACCGCGGCTGGTTCCACTCCTCGCTGCTGACCGGTTGCGCGATCGACAACCATGCGCCATACCGCGAACTGCTGACCCACGGCTTCACCGTCGACGAAAACGGTCGCAAGATGTCCAAGTCGCTGGGTAACACCATCGAGCCGCAGAAGGTCAACGACACCCTGGGCGCCGACATCATGCGTCTGTGGGTTTCGGCCACCGACTACTCCGGCGAGATGGCGGTTTCCGACCAGATCCTGCAGCGCAGCGCCGATGCCTATCGCCGCATCCGCAACACCGCGCGCTTCCTGCTTTCCAACCTGTCCGGCTTCGACCCGGCCCGCGACCTGCTGCCAGCCGAAGACATGCTGGCACTGGATCGCTGGGCGGTTGACCGTACCCTGCTGCTGCAACGCGAGCTGGAAGAGCACTACAGCGAATACCGTTTCTGGAACGTCTACTCGAAGATCCACAACTTCTGCGTGCAGGAGCTGGGTGGTTTCTACCTGGACATCATCAAGGACCGTCAGTACACCACTGGCACCAACAGCGTTGCCCGTCGTTCTTGCCAGACCGCGCTGTACCACATCTCCGAAGCGCTGGTGCGCTGGATCGCGCCGATCCTGGCGTTCACCGCCGACGAGCTGTGGCAGTACCTGCCGGGCGAGCGCAACGAGTCGGTCATGCTCAACACCTGGTACCAGGGCCTGACTGAGCTGCCGGAAGGCATCGAACTGGATCGCGCCTACTGGGATCGCGTGATGGCGGTGAAGGCCGCGGTCAACAAGGAACTGGAGAACCAGCGTTCGGCCAAGGCCATCGGTGGCAACCTGCAAGCCGAAGTGACCCTGTTCGCCGACGAGTCCCTGGGCAACGATCTGGTCAAGCTGGGCAACGAACTGCGCTTCGTACTGATCACGTCTGCGGCCAGCGTCGCGCCGTTTGTCGAAGCGCCGGCCGATGCCGTGGTTACCGATGTCGCCGGCCTGAAGCTGAAAGTGGTCAAGTCCGGTCACGCCAAGTGCGGCCGTTGCTGGCACTTCCGCGCTGACGTCGGGATCAACCCTGCGCATCCGGAAATCTGCGGTCGTTGCGTCGACAACATCAGCGGCAGCGGTGAGGTGCGTCACTATGCCTAATGTGGCTGCGGGGCGTTTCGGACGCCTTGCCTGGCTCTGGCTGAGCGTGCTGGTCCTGGTCCTTGACCAGGCCAGCAAGTTTTACTTCGAAGGTGCGTTGAGCCTGTACCAGCAGATCGTGGTCATTCCCGACTACTTCAGCTGGACCCTGGCCTACAACACCGGTGCCGCGTTCAGCTTCCTGGCTGACAGCTCCGGCTGGCAGCGCTGGCTGTTTGCCCTGATCGCGGTAGTGGTCAGTGCGGTGCTGGTGGTCTGGCTCAAGCGCCTTGGACGCAACGAAACCTGGCTGGCGGTCGCGCTGGCGCTGGTGCTCGGTGGCGCTCTGGGCAACCTGTACGACCGTATCGTACTGGGCCATGTGGTCGATTTCATTTTGGTGCACTGGCAGAACCGCTGGTACTTCCCGGCCTTCAACCTGGCCGACAGCGCCATTACCGCAGGCGCGGTGATGCTGGCGCTGGATATGTTCAAAAGCAAAAAGTCCGGAGAACCCGTCCATGACTGAAACCCGTATCGGCCAGAACACCGAAGTCACCCTGCACTTCGCACTGCATCTGGAAAACGGCGATACCGTCGACAGCACGTTCGACAAGGCGCCGGCGGTATTCAAAGTGGGCGACGGCAACCTGTTGCCCGGCTTCGAGGCAGCCATCTTTGGCTTCAAGGCGGGCGACAAGCGCAGCGTAGCCGTTGCCCCCGAGAACGCCTTCGGCCAGCCCAACCCGCAGAACGTACAGATCATGCCGCGCTCGCAGTTCCAGGACATGGAGCTGTCCGAGGGCCTGCTGGTCATCTTCAACGACGCGGCCAACGCGGAACTGCCCGGTGTGGTGAAGGCGTTCGACGACGCTCAGGTGACCGTCGACTTCAACCATCCCCTGGCTGGCAAGACCCTGAACTTCGAGGTGGAAATCCTCGGGGTGAAGGCCCTCTGAGCCTGGAGTCCCTCATGCAGATCAAACTCGCCAACCCCCGTGGCTTCTGTGCCGGCGTGGACCGGGCGATCGAAATCGTCAACCGGGCATTGGAGGTCTTCGGACCTCCGATCTACGTCCGCCACGAAGTCGTGCACAACAAGTTCGTCGTCGAAGACCTGCGCGCCCGTGGCGCCATCTTCGTCGAAGAGCTGGATCAGGTGCCGGACGACGTCATCGTGATTTTCAGCGCCCATGGCGTTTCCCAGGCCGTGCGCCAGGAAGCGGCCGGACGTGGCCTGAAAGTCTTCGACGCCACGTGTCCGCTGGTGACCAAGGTGCATATCGAAGTGGCGCGCTACAGCCGCGACGGTAAGGAGTGCATCCTCATCGGCCATGCCGGTCACCCGGAAGTCGAAGGCACCATGGGTCAGTACGACACCGCCAATGGCGGCTCCATCTACCTGGTCGAGGATGAAGAAGATGTCGCCCAGCTTGAGGTGCGCAACCCCGAGCAACTGGCCTTCGTGACTCAGACCACGCTGTCGATGGATGACACCAGTCGCGTTATCGATGCGCTGCGCACGCGCTTCCCCAGCATCGGTGGGCCGCGCAAGGACGACATCTGTTACGCCACGCAAAACCGCCAGGACGCGGTCAAGCAATTGGCCGCCGAGTCCGATGTGGTACTGGTGGTCGGCAGCCCGAACAGCTCCAACTCCAACCGCCTGCGCGAGCTGGCGGAGCGCATGTCGACGCCGGCCTACCTGATCGATGGCGCCGAAGACCTGCAACGCAGCTGGTTCGATGGCGTCGAGCGGATCGGTATCACCGCAGGCGCCTCCGCACCGGAAGTGCTGGTGCGCGGCGTGATTCAGCAGTTACGCGATTGGGGCGCCACAGGGGCTCAGGAACTGGACGGTCGCGAGGAGAACGTCACCTTCTCGATGCCCAAGGAACTGCGGGTTCGCCCGATCAACTGAGCTTCGTTTAGCACAAGGGCTTGTTGGTCGGCTCATGCAGCAGGCTGATACGCCCGCTGCGTGATAGCACGATCTGGTACAGGTTTTCCTGCCTGGGCTCCCCGCACACCTGCAGGGACCCGGACAGGAAAGCACCTCCGTGCCGCAACGGCACTCCCAACCCGCTGAAGCGTACCTGTTGGGCGACCGGCTGATTGCCGATAATCCTCACGTGCCCCTTCGCTGAATACTCTCGTAACAATGGTGTGTCGCTCTGTTCGAGCAGCATGCGCCAACCGTTGCCCCAGCCTCCCTCCATTGCTTGAAGCGTGATCACCCGGTTTCGCAGCAAGGCCTCGCTGCGCGCGGCTCTCAGTGCCTGGGCGAGGTGTTTCGCTGCGGCTTGCTGTTGCAGGTCACTGCTCATTTTGCTGTAGGTCGTTGTTCCGAGCTGGGTCAGCAAAGCCACCAGCGCCAGCGCGAACATCATTTGAATCAGTGTTACGCCCTTTTGCTTCACCGTGCGTTCCTTCCTGGAAGTGCTTCTCTGTAGGTTCGACCGCGAACCGGATGGCGTCGAGTCAGCCAGGTTTGCAGTTTGCCGAGGAATATTCGCGGAGGTGTGCATGGCAAGGAAGCCACAGCAGGGATTGACCCTGATTGAAGTCATGGTTGCGCTGGTGCTGCTGTCGTCAGGGCTGTTGGCGATGGCGGCGTTGCAAGGGCGCGCATTGCAGGGCTCCGATGGCGCCCGGATCACTAGCCAGGTTGCCTGGCTGGCGCAGGGGATGTTGGAGCGGGCGCGTTCGGCGGGCGGTATCGATGCCGCAGACCGGCTTGAGTTTCAGCAGTCGGTCGAGGCGTTTGTCGGCGGGGCAGGGCAAGGAAAGGTTCGGGAAGACGCCGGCCAGGTCCGTGTGAGCATTGGCTGGAGCGAGGAGCGGACTGGCGGTGGGCAGCGGCTCCATGAGCTGGGCGGTGTGCGATGAGGGCGGCAGCGGGTTTCAGCCTGGTCGAGGTGTTGCTGGCGCTGAGCCTCGGTTTGCTGGTGGTCATGGCCGGCAGCCGGGTTTTCATTGCTGCCTTGCAGAGCTGGCAGGCGCAGGAGGTTGCCGCCGGATTACAGGAAGATGCGCGTTTTGTCCTGCAGCGGCTGGCGCGGGATATCCGGATGGCGGGAATGTTCGGCTGCCTGCGGCCTGAGGCCATGACCTTCACAAGTCCGGCCACCGCGCAGGCATTCTCCCGCCCTGTCAGTCTGGAGCGCACGGGTGACGGCACGTTGCACAGCCTCACCTTGATCAGTGCCCAGGCTGGGGAGTTGGGCGGTGCGCCGGACTGGACGCTGATCACGGATTGCCGGACCACTGCCGATGTCGTTGAGGGCGTTGCGCCTCCTCGCGCAGGTACCTTCACGGTACCGCTGCGCCGCCAGGTGTATCGGTTGAACGCCGCCGACCTGTTGCTCAGCAGTGGTGGCAGCAATGCGGTGCTGATTGGAAATATCAGCCGGCTGGACGTCGAGCAGGAAACGGACCTCCTGAAACTCCGCCTCACCCTGGATGATCCGCAACGGCGAGTACGGGCGCAGACCTACCATCTGGCGGTCGCGCTTCGCAACGGGTGGCCCTGATGCGTCGGCGTGCGGCAAAGCAGCATGGAAACGTTCTGCTGCTGTGCATGACGCTGCTGATGTTGTTGGGCTTGCTGGGTCTGTCGGCCATGCAGGGTGCGATCCAGCAGCAACGCATGGCCAGTAATCTGCTGGCTTCGATGCGGGCGTTCGAGTCGGCGGAGCGCCTGTTGCGGGTAGGGGAGGCGCGTCTGCCAGGGGCCGTCATCGGTCCTTGTGGTGTCTGCCTGCCGCCCCCGGAAGCCGAGTGGGTGCAGGCGGCTGGTATCCATCATGGAGGCAGTGGCTCCGGACTTGTCTGGCAGGGTGGGGACGCCGGTCTGTACCTGATCCAGAACCTGGGGCCAAGCAATCGCGCGCGGGGCATGCCGGAAGAGCTGTCCGTCACGCTATTCCGTATTACTGCCATCGGCCTGGAGGGTGAATCCCGGGTCGTCCTTGAAAGCACCTTTGCGTGGCCGGAGCTGCCGGGTGATGTGCCTGCCCGGCGTGTCGCCTGGCGGCAAATATTCTAGGAGTATTCATGCAGCGAACCGAGAAGGGCCTGAGCCTCATTGAATTGTTGATTGTCGTCGCACTGGTCGGCATGCTGGCGAGCATTGCCTACCCCAGCTACAGCGAAATGGTCAAAAAGGCCGCGCGCACGGAAATAGTCGGGATCTTGTTCGAAAGCGCGCAGCACCTGGAGCAGCACCACTCCCGCACCGGTCGCTATACCGACTCCGAAGCGGGGGCGGCCCGACTGCCGGACGGAAACGCCCATTACAGCCTGTATGCCAAGCGCGAAGCCGACAGCTACGTCCTGACTGCCAGACGGCGGGTCGGCGCGGCCATGGCTTCTGACGCCTGCGGCGATTTCGAGCTTGATCATCGAGGAGTGCGGTCCAATCCTTCGCGCGGCGAAGATGCGCGCCTGGGCTGCTGGGGCGGTTGAAGTCATTCATGGCGCCGGGCTGGCGCCGCGGTTCATTTCGGGTACTGGATCTACAGATGACCAAGCAAGTAGTGATTGTGGGTGGCGGTGTGATCGGCCTGCTGACGGCGTTCAACCTGGCCAAGGACGTCGAGCGGGTGGTGGTGTGCGACAAGGGCGAGTTGGGCGGTGAGTCGTCCTGGGCGGGCGGCGGTATCGTTTCGCCGCTTTATCCCTGGCGCTACAGCCCGGCGGTGACTGCCTTGGCGCACTGGTCCCAGGATTTCTATCCACAGCTTGGCGAACATCTGTTCAGCAGCACCGGGGTCGATCCGCAGGTTCATGTGACCGGTCTGTACTGGCTTGATCTGGATGACGAAGCCGAAGCGCTGGCCTGGGCGAAGCGGGAAGGGCGTCCGTTGAGCAAGGTCGCGGTGTCCGAGGCATATGCCGCCGTGCCTGTGCTCGGGCCGGGCTTCAACAGTGCGGTGTACATGGCAGGTGTTGCCAACGTCCGTAATCCGCGCTTGCTGAAGTCACTCAAGGCGGCATTGCAGGCGCTGCCCAACGTTACCCTCCAGGAACATTGCGAAATCACCGGCTTCGTCCGCGAAGGCGAGCGCATTGCCGGCGTCCAGACCACTGCGGGGACTATCGAGGCGGATGAGGTAGTACTCACGGCCGGGGCCTGGAGTGGTGACCTTCTGCGCCTGCTAGGTTTCTCTCTGCCTGTGGAGCCGGTCAAAGGGCAGATGATTCTGTTCAAGTGCGCCGAGGACTTCCTGCCCAGCATGGTCCTGGCCAAGGGGCGCTATGCGATCCCGCGCCGTGATGGCCACATTCTGGTGGGCAGTACGCTGGAGCATGCCGGTTACGACAAGACGCCGACCCCGGACGCGCTGCAAAGCCTGCGGGCTTCGGCGATCGAATTGCTACCGGCGCTGGCGGATGCGACACCGGTAGGGCATTGGGCGGGATTGCGTCCCGGCTCTCCGGAAGGGGTGCCGTACATCGGTCGAGTGCCGGGCTGCGAGGGTCTGTGGCTGAACTGCGGGCATTACCGCAATGGACTGGTGCTGGCGCCAGCTTCCTGCCAATTGTTCAGCGACCTGCTGAGTGGACGCGAGCCGATCATCGATCCGGCACCTTATGCGCCCCACGGGCGCCTGGAAGCGCTCTGACCGGCGGCAGCCGTTGGCCTCAGCGTTTGTCGCTGGGGCCTTGTTCCAGATGTGCCGTGCTGCAATACCACTCGTTGCCGCGATGCAGGGCGCGGTCGTTTGGCAGGTGCACGCCGCAGTGAGAGCAGCGCACCATCTTCAGCGGGGCGTCCAGAGGCGTGGAGGTTGAGGCGGCACTGCCTGCCTTGAACTTGCGCCACAGCCAGAACGCGGCGGCAATCAGGGCAATCCAGAAAAGTAGGCGAACCATGGTGTCCAGCTTATTCAGTGAAGATGCGCCAGTTTAGAAGAGCTGCTGACGGCGGCCAATAAAAAAGGGAGGCCCAAGCCTCCCTTTTTTCATTTCGTTGCGATCAGTCAAACACGCCGAAGGTCATGTAGCTGAACCACGAACGGTCATCATTGTTGCCTTCGGCTTCGTGATGCTCTTCCTGCATCACATCACCGTCTTTAGGCAGCAGATCTTCCGGAATCGCTTCCTTGGCATCTTCGTACTGCTTGATCACGTCCTGGTTGGCGCGGGTTTCACCCGGCGGCAGCGGCGCGGCGGTTTCGATCAGGCCCAGCGTGGCCTTGGACAGCCAGCCGCGGTTGTCGGCTTCTTCCTGACGCGGCACGAACTGACCGTCAACCAGGCTCGGATGGTCAGGGTAGTTGAGCTTCAGGGTTTCCAGGCTGGTGGCAGCCAGGTCGTCCAGGTGCAGACGCTGGTAGGCCTCGACCATCACGGCCAGACCGTCGCCGACCGATGGGGTTTCCTGGAAGTTCTCGACCACATAGCGACCGCGGTTGGCGGCGGCGACGTAGGCCTGACGGGTCAGGTAGTAGTCGGCAACGTGGATTTCGTAGGAAGCCAGCAGGTTGCGCAGGTAGATCATCCGCTGCTTGGCATCAGGCGCGTAGCGGCTGTTGGGGTAGCGGCTGGTCAGCTGGGCAAATTCGTTGTACGAGTCGCGGGCGGCACCCGGGTCACGCTTGGTCATGTCCAGCGGCAGGAAGCGCGCCAGCAGGCCACGGTCCTGGTCGAAAGACGTCAGGCCCTTCAGGTAGTAGGCGTAGTCGACGTTCGGGTGCTGGGGGTGCAGGCGAATGAAACGCTCTGCCGCGGACTTGGCCGCTTCAGGCTCGGCGTTCTTGTAGTTCGCGAAGATCAGCTCAAGCTGCGCCTGGTCTGCGTAGCGACCGAACGGATAACGCGACTCCAGTGCCTTCAGTTTCGCGGTGGCGCTGGTATAGCTGTGGTTGTCCAGGTCAGCTTGCGCCTGCTGGTACAACTCGGCTTCGCTCAGGTTTTCGTCGACGACTTCCTTCGAAGAACAAGCAGCGGTCAGTCCGAGGATGGCGATCAGCAGCAGGTGTTTCACTTGCATGGCGGCTTGCGTCCCTATGACGGCCGCTGTCTTGGGCGTGGCCGTCCTGTTATGATGAGCGCCCCGTGGAACCCTCGGGGCAAAAGACGCCGTATTTAACCACAAGCGCGCAGCCGAAACCAAAGGCTGTGCCGTCGCCTGATTCGAGCATGTCCGAGATCATTCAACTTAGCGCAGAGGTGCCGTCCGAATTGGGCGGTCAACGCCTCGACCAAGTCGCCGCCCAATTATTCGCTGAGCACTCGCGCTCGCGCCTATCCGCCTGGATCAAAGAGGGCCTACTGACCGTCGATGGCAATGTCGTGCGCCCGCGTGACATCGTCCATGGCGGTGCCATCCTGGCCCTCGAGGCCGAGCAGGAAGCCCAGGGCGAGTGGATCGCCCAGGACATCGCGCTGGACATCGTCTACGAAGACGACCAGATCCTGGTGATCAACAAGCCAACTGGCCTGGTGGTTCACCCGGCTGCCGGTCATGCCGACGGCACCCTGCTCAATGCCCTGTTGCACCACGTCCCGGACATCATCAATGTGCCGCGTGCCGGCATCGTCCATCGCCTGGACAAGGACACCACCGGTCTGATGGTGGTGGCCAAGACCCTGGAAGCGCAGACCAACCTGGTCGCGCAGTTGCAGAGTCGCACGGTCAGCCGCATCTATGAGTGCATCGTGGTGGGCGTGGTGACTGCTGGTGGCAAGATCAATGCCCCTATCGGCCGCCACGGCTCGCAACGCCAGCGCATGGCGGTGATGGACAGCGGCAAGCCGGCCATCAGCCACTACCGTGTTCTGGAGCGCTTCCGCTCCCACACGCATGTGCGGGTCAAGCTGGAGACCGGGCGTACCCACCAGATTCGGGTGCATATGGCTCACGTCAACTTCCCGCTGGTAGGTGACCCCGTCTATGGCGGGCGCTTCCGCATTCCGCCAGCCGCCAACCCCACCATGGTTGATGCACTCAAGACCTTCCCGCGTCAGGCGCTGCACGCGCGCTTCCTGGAACTGGCGCATCCGACCACCGGTCAGCGCATGAAGTGGGAATCGCCGCTGCCGGATGATTTCGTCTGGATGCTGTCGCTGCTCAAGCAGGACCGCGAGGCGTTCGTCGGATGAGCCTCCTGGCTCCCAGCCTGCTGATTCCGGACTGGCCAGCGCCAGCCCGGGTCAGGGCGTGCGTGACAACGCGCGCGGGCGGGACCAGCCAGGTGCCTTACGACACGCTCAACCTCGGTGACCATGTTGGCGATGCGCCGGCAGCGGTGGCCGAAAACCGCCGGCGTCTGACCGAAGAATGTACCGTTCGTCCGGCCTGGCTCAAGCAGGTGCATGGTCTTGCGGTGGCTTATGCCGACCCGCAGGTGATTGCTGAAGCCGACGCCAGTTGGACAGATATTCCCGGTATCGCCTGCACGGTGATGACCGCCGACTGTCTGCCCGCGCTGTTCTGTGATCGCGCGGGCACCCGGGTAGCTGCGGCGCATGCCGGCTGGCGCGGTCTGGCGGGCGGTGTGCTGGAAGCCACGCTGGACACCCTGGCAGTGGATCCCAAGGATGTTCTGGTCTGGCTGGGTCCGGCCATCGGGCCGCAGGCCTTCGAAGTGGGCGCCGAGGTTCGCGAGGCGTTCATGGCCATTCATCCTCAAGCCGCTTCGGCTTTCGTGCCCGGCGCCCAGCCAGGCAAGTTCATGGCCGACATCTATGCCCTGGCGCGTATTCGCCTGGTTGCGCGAGGTGTCGAGGCTGTCTATGGCGGTGGTTACTGCACAGTGACCGACTCGCGCTTCTTCTCTTATCGACGCAATCCGCACACGGGTCGCTTCGCATCCTTGGTCTGGCTCGAACCCAACTGACCTGAGTCAACGGCGTCAGCCTTGAATCTTCCAAAATGATCCACATCTACAGTGGTATCTCAGGCAGGCTTCTCTTCATCAGGTGTGTCCATCGCTCCGGCCTGCCCTTTTAAGGAAGGTAACTTATGCGAATAGACCGTTTGACCAGCAAATTACAGCTGGCGTTATCCGATTCCCAATCCTTGGCTGTGGGTATGGACCATCCTGCCATCGAGCCCGCGCACTTGTTGCAGGCCCTCATTGACCAGCAGGGCGGTTCGATCAAACCACTGCTGATGCAGGTCGGTTTCGACGTGCCCAGCCTGCGTACCGCGTTGAGCAAAGAGCTCGACCAACTGCCGAAAATCCAGAATCCGACTGGCGACGTGAACATGTCGCAGGATCTGGCGCGCCTGCTCAATCAGGCTGACCGCCTTGCCCAACAGAAAGGCGACCAGTTCATTTCCAGCGAGTTGGTGCTGCTGGCGGCAATGGACGAGAACAGCAAACTGGGCAAATTGTTGCTCGGCCAGGGCGTGACCAAGAAAGCCCTGGAGAATGCCATCAGCAACCTGCGCGGCGGCGATGCGGTGAATGACCCCAACGCCGAAGAGTCCCGTCAGGCGCTGGACAAGTACACCGTCGACCTGACCAAGCGCGCCGAAGAAGGCAAGCTGGACCCGGTGATTGGCCGGGACGACGAAATCCGCCGCACCATCCAAGTCCTGCAGCGCCGGACCAAAAACAACCCGGTGCTGATCGGTGAGCCTGGCGTGGGTAAAACCGCCATCGCCGAAGGCCTGGCCCAGCGCATCATCAATGGCGAAGTGCCGGACGGCCTGAAAGGCAAGCGCCTGCTGTCGCTGGATATGGGCGCGCTGATTGCTGGCGCCAAGTTCCGTGGCGAGTTCGAAGAGCGGCTCAAATCGCTGCTTAATGAACTGTCCAAGCAGGAAGGGCAGATCATCCTGTTCATCGATGAACTGCACACCATGGTCGGCGCCGGCAAAGGCGAAGGCTCCATGGACGCAGGCAACATGCTCAAGCCGGCATTGGCCCGCGGTGAGCTGCATTGCGTCGGTGCGACCACGCTGAATGAATATCGCCAGTACATCGAGAAGGACGCGGCGCTGGAGCGGCGTTTCCAGAAGGTGCTGGTGGAAGAGCCGAGCGAGGAAGACACCATTGCCATCCTCCGCGGCCTTAAAGAGCGCTATGAAGTGCACCACAAGGTGGCGATCACCGACGGGGCGATCATTGCCGCGGCCAAGCTCAGCCATCGCTACATCACGGATCGCCAGTTGCCGGACAAGGCCATCGACCTGATCGACGAAGCCGCCAGCCGCATCCGCATGGAGATCGACTCCAAGCCCGAAGTGCTGGACCGTCTGGAGCGCCGTCTGATTCAGTTGAAGGTGGAATCCCAGGCACTGAAGAAAGAAGACGACGAAGCGGCGATCAAGCGCCTGGAAAAACTGACCGAGGAAATTACCCGGCTCGAGCGTGAATACTCCGACCTGGAGGAGATCTGGACGTCGGAGAAAGCCGAAGTACAGGGCTCGGCGCAGATCCAGCAAAAAATCGAACAGTCGCGTCAGGAGCTGGAATCGGCAAGGCGCAAAGGTGACCTCAGCCGCATGGCCGAGCTGCAGTACGGGGTGATCCCGGATCTGGAGCGCAGCCTGCAGATGGTGGATCAACACGGCAAGTCCGAGAACCAACTGCTGCGTAACAAGGTGACCGAGGAAGAAATCGCCGAAGTGGTCTCGAAGTGGACCGGTATTCCGGTGGCCAAGATGCTCGAAGGCGAGCGGGAAAAATTGCTGAAGATGGAAGGCCTGCTGCACGAGCGGGTGATTGGCCAGGATGAGGCGGTGGTGGCGGTGGCCAACGCCGTGCGTCGTTCCCGCGCCGGTCTGTCCGATCCGAACCGGCCAAGTGGTTCGTTCCTGTTCCTCGGCCCGACCGGTGTCGGTAAAACCGAGCTGTGCAAGGCGTTGGCGGAGTTCCTCTTTGATACTGAAGAGGCGATGGTCCGCATCGATATGTCCGAGTTCATGGAGAAACACTCCGTGGCTCGCCTGATTGGTGCCCCGCCAGGCTATGTCGGTTACGAGGAGGGCGGTTACTTGACCGAGGCGGTGCGTCGCAAGCCGTATTCGGTGGTATTGCTCGATGAGGTCGAGAAGGCCCATCCGGATGTGTTCAACGTGTTGCTGCAAGTGCTGGAAGACGGTCGCCTGACCGACAGCCACGGACGCACGGTGGACTTCCGCAATACGGTGATCGTCATGACGTCCAACCTGGGCTCTGCACAGATCCAGGATCTGGTCGGTGATCGCGAGGCGCAACGTGCCGCGGTGATGGATGCGGTGGGCGCGCACTTCCGGCCGGAGTTCGTCAACCGGATCGACGAGGTGGTGGTCTTCGAGCCTTTGGGCCGCGATCAGATCGCCGGTATCACGCAGATCCAGCTCGGCCGCCTGCGCAGCCGCCTGGCCGAGCGCGAGCTGAACCTGGAGTTGAGCCCGGAAGCCATCGACAAGCTGATTGCCGTCGGCTACGACCCGGTCTATGGCGCACGACCACTGAAACGGGCGATCCAGCGCTGGATCGAGAACCCGCTGGCGCAATCGATCCTTGCCGGGCGCTTCCTGCCAGGCACGTCGATTACCGCAACGGTGGATGGCGACGAGATCGTTTTCGCCTGATTTTTCGGCGGGTTGAGAGAAGGCCTCGAAATTCGAGGCCTTTTTTCTTTGCATTTTCTTTCGAGTGCTTGTAAAGTGCGCCCCGCTGTATGTCACCCCAGATTTCCGGCGGTAGAAGAAATCTGAAAACAAGTTGCAAATCAGTAAGTTGAATGCAAATTGAGGGGTTGACAAAGGTTTTGAAGGTTGTAGAATGACGCGCCTCAGAGACATGAACGCAGCGATGCACAAGGTCGAAGAGTTCGAGGCGGTAGTGATACAGCATTCGAAATTGCAGTACTGAAATTGATAGTTCCGCGATAGCTCAGTCGGTAGAGCAAATGACTGTTAATCATTGGGTCCCTGGTTCGAGTCCAGGTCGCGGAGCCAAATTTCAAGCCGGGGTATAGCGCAGTCCGGTAGCGCGCCTGCTTTGGGAGCAGGATGTCAGGAGTTCGAATCCCCTTACCCCGACCATTTTTGGGTCGTTAGCTCAGTTGGTAGAGCAGTTGGCTTTTAACCAATTGGTCGTAGGTTCGAATCCTACACGACCCACCATTTTCGAGTCCGGTTCGCTGGGTTTGGATCTTAAAAGGTTGGAACGCCATTAGCGTCCAGCCACGAAAAAGGCGCCTTAACCGGTGCCTTTTTTTTACCGGGGTATAGCGCAGTCCGGTAGCGCGCCTGCTTTGGGAGCAGGATGTCAGGAGTTCGAATCCCCTTACCCCGACCATATTCAGAAAAAGGGCACCCGCAAGGGTGCCCTTTTTCGTTTGTGCCTCAACCTTTTCCTGTTGCGCTCACGCCCCTGTTTTCCCTAGGGTGTGCGGGCAGGGATAGCACTAAGCCATTAATTCTTCTCGTCGAGCTCACCGCTCGGGCTTTTCCCTGCGCCAACAGCGGCCGTGGCAGGCGGGGAGTCTGCCCGCGTCCGCTTTATTGTCGTTTCCCGACAAATATTGCAGGAGCATTGGCATGACAGGATTTCACACGCGCCGCCGGCACGGCTGGCCGTTTGGCCTGAGCGCATTGGCACTGATGTGCAGCGCCGCAGCGGTACAGGCAGAGCAACAAGCCCGGACCTTTGCCAACCCACCTTCTATCGAGCAGGTCGCACCGACGCTCAAGACAGCCCGCGGCACCTTGCTGATGAAGGCCGAAGCGCCGGCTGGCGCGGTGGTCAATCCTCACGCCGGTAAAGAGCGTCTGCTGAATCTGGTGATCGACTACACCGACAGCACCATTTATGACCCGGCCACCCAGAATTCTGTGCCGGTCCATCTGCGCAGCTACAAAGGCACCGGCGTCGACCCACGCACCCCGTTTGTGGCGCCAACCATCAATGTCACGCCCGGCGATACCGTGCGGATCAACCTGGATAACCGTCTTCCACCGGAAGACAGTTGCACCGCCAGCGATCTGCCCATCAACAAGCCGCACTGCTTCAACGGCACCAACCTGCACTCTCACGGCTTGTGGGTAAGCCCGGCGGGCAACAGTGACAACGTGCTGTTGAAGATCAAGCCGAAGCAGAAATTCCAGTACGAATACAACATCCCGGCGGATCACCCGGCGGGCACCTTCTGGTATCACCCGCACCTGCACGGCTCGACAGCGCTGCAAGTCGGCAGCGGCATGGCAGGGGCGTTGGTGATTCGTGGCGATCGTTTGCCCACCTCGGAGTCCAACGGCGATATCGATACCCTGCTCAAGCCGATCCAGGGCCAGGATTTTGTCGAGCGCCTGGTGGTGCTTCAGCAAATTCCTTACGTGTGCCTCGGAAAGGACGGCAAAACCAAGCGAACCAAAGGCGGTGATGTGGATTGGAGCTGTAGCTCCGGCGAAACGGGTGTGGTGGAGTCCTACGACGCATTCGGGCCGGGCGAGTGGGGTAAGTCGGGTCGTTACACCAGCGTGAACGGCATGGTCCAGCCTACGTTCGAGGCGCGCACCGGTGAAGTGCAACGCTGGCGTCTGGTGCATGCCGGTATCCGCGAAACCGTGACCCTGCAGTTCGTCAAACTCAAGGACAGCGCTGCGTCCCAGAGCCTGGCGGGTGTGGCGGCGGCCGATTCGCAGAAGTTCATTGAGAAGAACTGTAATGGCGAAGTGGTGCCGTACCAGGTCATCGCCGCAGACGGCCTGACCATGGCCAAGGCCCAGAGCAAGGAGCTGCTGACCCTGCAACCCGGCTATCGCAACGACCTGTTGATTGCCTTCCCGGAGAAAGGTCGCTACTGCGTGATCGATCGTTCCGAAGCCCCTGCGGGTAACGTGACCCAGCTCACCAGCGATCACCAGCTGCTGGGCTTTGTCGATGCCGAGGCCGGGCAGGCCGTGACCGACAAGAAAAACCACATCAGCAACGTGCTGATCGCTGCTGCCCAGGCGAACATGCCGGAAGGCCCGGTTCGCGAGCAAGTGGTGGCCGACCTGAAGAAAGACCTTCTGCTGACCAGCTTCGTGCCTCATCGCACCATCGAAGAAAGCGAGTTGGTGAAGGATGTGCAGCAACTGGTGTTCAAGATTGGCAAGAACGACAAGGGTGTCACCGAGTTCGCCATCGGCACCACGGCGGAAAATGCCAAGCCTTACGACCCGGCCGTGGTCAATCGCGAGCTGAAGCTGGGTGATGCGCAGAAGTGGGTGTTGCAATCAGCCGTGGCGGGCCATCCGTTCCATATCCACGTCAACCCGTTCCAGATCCAGAAGATCATCGCGCCGGACGGTGTGACCGATCTCAGTGATTCAGGCGTTGTGGATAACCTCGACAAGGATAATCCCGACGCGCAGTACGCCGGTCTCAAGGGCGTGTGGAAGGACACCCTGTTCGTCAAACCCATGACGGATGACGGTAAGTACTACACGATCTACGTGAACACCCGTTACCAGCGCTACATCGGTGAGTACGTGCTGCACTGCCACATCCTCGACCATGAGGACCAGGGCATGATGCAGAACGTGCGGATTTCGCTGGATGGGACGCCGGGTGACGCGCACGGTGCGCATCACTAGCGTCTAACGATTTTGGGGCTGCATTGCAGCCCCAAAATGCGGATCAGTGCAGTTTCAGGCGCGGCTCGGTTCCCCGGCCAATGCGACTACCAAGCATCAGCATCAAGGTCCGGAACGTCCCGTAAAGCGCCATCTGGTGCATGCGGTACAGCGACACATAGAACATCCGCGCCAACCAGCCTTCCAGCATGACGCTGCCGGTCAGGTTGCCCATCAGATTTCCCACCGCCGAGAAGCGCGACAGCGATACCAGCGAGCCGTAGTCGAGGTAGGTGTAGGTCGCCAGCGGTTTCCCTTCCAGACGAGCCTTGAGGCTCTTGGCCAACAGCGATGCTTGCTGGTGAGCGGCCTGTGCCCGTGGCGGCACATTGCGGTCGCTGCCCGGCTGTGGGCAGGCGGCGCAGTCACCGAAGGCGAAAATGTTGTCGTCCAGGGTGGTTTGCAGGGTAGGACGTACTACCAGTTGATTGATCCGGTTGGTTTCCAGGCCATCGATGTCCTTGAGGAAGGCTGGGGCGCGGATGCCTGCGGCCCAGACTTTGAGGCTGGCTTCGATGACGTCGCCATTGGCGGTCTTCAGGCAGTCGGCGTTGACTTCGCTGACCGAGGCGTTGGTCATGACCGTGATGCCGAGTTTTTCCAGGGTCTTGTGCACCGGCACGCTGATGCGCTCTGGCAGCGCCGGCAGAACTCGCGGCCCGGCCTCGATGATGGTGATGTGCATGTCTTCCGGCTTGATCCGGTCCAGGCCATACGCTGCCAGCTCATGGGCGGCGTGGTGCAGCTCGGCGGCCAGCTCGACGCCGGTGGCGCCGGCACCGACGATGGCGACGCTGATCTTTTCCTTGGCCTGATCGCCAGCGTGGGCGCGCAGGTAGTGGTTCAGCAGTTGCTGGTGGAAGCGCTCGGCCTGCTTGCGGGTGTCGAGGAACAGGCAGTGCTGGGCGGCGCCCAGGGTGCCGAAATCGTTGGTGTTACTGCCGACGGCGATGACCAGGGTGTCGTAACCCAGGGTGCGCGCGGGCAGCAGCTCTCGGCCCTCTTCGTCGAGGGTGGCGGCCAACTGGATCTGTTGGGAGGCACGATCAAGCCCGCTCATGCGTCCGAGCTGGAACTGGAAGTGATTCCACTTGGCCTGGGCCACGTAGTTCAGTTCGTCCTCGGAGGAATTCAGCGAGCCTGCTGCGACTTCGTGCAGCAACGGTTTCCAGATGTGGGTCAGGTTGGCGTCGACCAGGGTAATACTGGCCGTGCCCTTTTTACCCAGGGTCTTGCCCAGGCGGGTCGCCAGTTCCAGGCCGCCGGCGCCGCCGCCGACAATCACGATGCGGTGAGTCATGGAGATATCTCATAAGGTTTACGGAATTCGGGTCCTGACTGGCCGGCCGCGTGGGGCGGGCGAAGTGGGCGAGCGCAAGGCAGCTCATAGCACCAACAAACTCAGGAGGCGGCTCACCAGCCCCAGTACCACGGTCACGCCCACGACCAACGCAAGGAGCAGCCAGGGCCGGAAAGGCTTGCGCTCGACTTGGTGTTGGGGGGCTTGCAGGTACTGATCGACACGTCGCTGGTCTTCGGGGGTCAGGCGGCTGGTCATGATGGCCTCGGCAGGTAGACGCTTGGAGTTGTGGGAAAGCTACAGGGTTCACTGTAGTCGCTTGCCACTGGCGTACCTGCCGGCAAAAGCTCGCATCAATAGCGAATGATTGCGCTTTGTATCACCGGCGCCGGATTTATGCCATCCCGCTTTAGCAGGAGGACGGATCAGAGGCTGATGCCAACGTCGAAGACAATGCTGCGCCCCAGGTTGCCGCGCAGGAAATCGGGCGCGTCGGGGTGGGCGAAGATCACCCGGGCGAAGGTCGGGCCGACCAGAGAGAGGGAGCGCCAGCCTTGGCGCAGGTACTCGGTGGGCGGCGGGAAGTGGCTGTTGAGGTCGAGGGTTTCGCGCTTGAGGCTGGCGAAAGCAATGATGTCCAGCTCACCCAGGTCCAGCCCGCGCTCGCGGTAGTTATGGGCCTTTTTCCGCAGGGTGGGGGCCAGCCGTTGCAGCAACTCGGGCGCGCCGATGCGCCGTGGGCGAGCTTCGCGACGGACCAGTTGCGACAACGAAAACGCGCTGCGCCGACGCTGCAGTTCTTCGCGCCATTCGTCGTTCAGGCGACGGCCCTCGTCCAGCACGAAAAACACCTCGAACGCCGCGTCGCGGAACAAAACGTCAGGCGGCTCCTGGCCGGCGGCGGTGAAATCCTCGCTACGGTAGGGGATGTTCAAGCCTTGCAGCAGGCGTTGGCAGACCCAACGCTCGCGTTCCCATTTGCGGGCATTGGAGAGAAACGCATTGGCTTGTTCGGCCTGAATGGTGAGCAGGCGCAGGTAGTCTGAGTCATCCATAGGAAACAAGCTTAGCGTCCAATTCCGCTTTGAGGGAGCAAGTGGCTGATTCTGGTCGGTTTTAGCTGCGCCAGCGCAGGGAACGCCGGCGAGCCGGGTGTAGACTGCCAGAATCCCCCGTGAAGAAGGGCTGCCTGCCGTGATTGGTGCACAACTGCTGTCGGATCTGAGCCTGAGCCTCGGCTGGATCATCTTCGTGCCGCTGCTGGCCTGGGCCGTGGCGAGTACCCGTTGGGTCGAGCTGTTCACCGACAGCCGGCGCCAGCACCTGTTTCTGGGCACGGTGTTCGCGTTGTTTGCGCTCTGGCTGGTACGGCGGGATTTCGAAACGGGCCTGTCCTACCACTTCATCGGCATGACCGCCGTTACCCTGCTACTGGACTGGCCATTGGCCGTGCTCGGTGCGTTCATGGCGCAGATCGGCCTAGTGTTGCTGGGTCGCCAGGATCTGGCGGCAATGGGCGTCAATGGCGTGCTGCTGATCGGCCTTCCGGTGCTGGTCACTGAGGTGTGCGCGATGCTTGTGGAGCGGGCACAACCACGCAATTTGTTCGTTTATATCTTCTGTTCGGGATTCTTTGCCGCGGCGCTGTCGGCGTTGGTGTGCCTGCTGGCAAGCCTGGGCGTGCTGTGGCTGGATGGGCGCTTCGTGATGCCGGTGTGGCTGGAGGACTTTATCGGCTACCTGTGGCTGGTGCTCTTCCCCGAAGCTTTTATCAACGGGATGGTGGTCAGCGCGCTGGTGGTGTTCTGCCCGGAATGGCTGGAGACGTTCAACAGGACCCGCTATTTGCAGGCCCCGTGGAAGGATGACGGACCGGAGCCTTAATGCGGCTCGCGCGGGTCGAATTCGCCGGAGAACAATTCGTCCTCGGCATCCGGTGCGACCGGAATCTTGTGCTCCTCGGCGGCCCAGGCGCCCAGGTCGATCAGCTTGCAGCGATCGGAACAAAACGGTCGGTTCGGGCTAGTAGCGCTCCATTCGACAGGGGCGCCACAGGTTGGGCAATCAACGTTCAGCGGCTGGCTCATGCTCGGCCTCCTCGCAAAGTCAGGTAAAAGTGGTGCAGGCGGTCGACTTCCGAATGCAGCCAGGCCAGGTCGCGGTCATTGACCAGCACATCATGGGCATGGCGCAGGCGCTCTTCGCGGCTGGCCTGTGCCTTGAGGATGGCCTGGACCTGCTCCGGGCTGGTCTGGTCGCGCAGCAGGGTGCGTTCGATCTGCAAATTCTGCGGCGCGTCGATCACCAACAGGCGGTCGGTACGCTGGTACTGGCCCGACTCGACCATCAATGGCGAGACGAACACGGCGTAAGGGGATTCGGCCTTGGCCAGGTAGCTGAAAATCTCCTGGCCGATCAGCGGATGCAGCAGGGCTTCCAGCCAGCGGCGTTGTTCCGGGTCGGCGAAGATCAGCTCGCGCAGCGCGGCGCGATTGAGCTGGCCGTCTTCCAGCAGGACGCCGGGTCCGAAGCGCTCGACAATGCTGGCCAGTGCCGGACGACCGGGTTCGACCACCCAGCGGGCGGCCTGGTCGGCGTCCACCAGGTGCACGCCCAGCTCGACGAAGCGTTGCGCGGCTGCGCTCTTGCCGCTACCGATGCCTCCGGTGAGGCCGAGAATCCAGGGAGTGAAAGCGGGCGTTGTCATCAAAATCCAGCGAGATGCAGATAGGAAGTGGTTATTTGACCACCCCAGAGCAGTGCGATCCAGCCTGTCACAGCCATATAGGGGCCGAAAGGTATCGGCGTGCTGGCGCGTTTACCGGCCAGACGCAACAGGACCAGGCCGAGAATGGCTCCCAGCAACGACGAAAAGAACAGGATGAACGGCAGAATCTGCCAACCACCCCAGGCACCGAGCAGTGCCAGCAGCTTGAAGTCGCCATAGCCCATGCCTTCCTTGCCGGTGATCAGTTTGAACAGCCAGTACACCGACCACAGGCTGACATACCCGATCACCGCGCCCCACAGCGCCTGTTCCAACGGCACGAACAGTCCGAACGCATTGACGATCAGCCCTAGCCACACCAACGGCAAAACCAGCGCATCGGGCAGCAGTTGGTGTTCGATGTCGATCAGGCTCAGCGCAAGCAGTCCCCAGCTCAACAGCATGAACGCCGCCGCGCTGGCGCTGAAACCGAAGTGCCAGGCGGCAAACAGGGTCAGCCCGGCGCTGGCCAGTTCGGTCAGGGGATAGCGGAGGCTGATGTGCGCTTTGCAGCCGGAGCAGCGACCGCGCAAGAACAGGTAGCTGATCAGCGGTATGTTTTGCCAGGGCCGGATGCGCTGCTGGCAATGCGGGCAGCGCGAAGGCGGGAGAAACAGGTCGAAACGCTCGCTCGGCTGCACCGGCAGCGCCAGTGCCTGGCGGGCGTCGTCGCGCCATTGGCGTTCGAGCATCAGCGGCAGGCGATGGATCAGCACATTGAGGAAGCTGCCGACGATCAGGCCCAGCAGCAGGGCGCTCCCCAGATAGGCCAGCGGCTGGCTGGCGAGGGTGTCCCACAGGTTCATGTTCAGATCACGTCACCCAGCTGGAAGATCGGCAAGTACATGGCAATCACCAGGCTTCCGATCAGAAGCCCCAGTATCAGCACGATCACGGGTTCGAGCAGGCTGGTGAGGTTTTCGATCAATTGATCAATGGCCTGTTCGTGGTGGTTGGCGATGCGTTCGAGCATATCGTCCAGCGTGCCGGATGTCTCGCCGATACCGCACATCTGTACGCAGAGGTTGGGGAACAGCGGATTAGCGCGCATCGCTGCGCTCATCGAGAGGCCATTGCCGAGGTCGTGGCGCAGGCGAAGAATCGCCTGTTCGTACAGCGCGTCGCCGCAGGCTCTGGCCACTGGCCCCAAGGCTTCGACCAAGGGAATGCCCGCCGCGAAGCAGGTGCATAAGGTCCGCGCGAAGCGGGCCAGCGCCGCGTGCTGCAGCAGGGTGCCGACCACGGGCAGGCGATGGCCGATACGCAACAGCCACAGGTGGAATTTCAGATGACGGCGGAACGCCTGCTGCACCGTGACGCCGCCGGCCAACAGCAGGGTCGCCATCAGCAGGATGTGATTGGACAGCCAGTCGGCCAGGCCAATCACCATCAAGGTGAACGCCGGCAGCTCCGCGCCCATGCCGGCGAACAGCACTTCGAACTGCGGCACCACCTGAAGCAACAGCAGGCTCGACACCCCCAAGCCCACCATTAGCACCAGCAGCGGGTAGATCATTGCCTTCTTCATTCGCGCCCGCAGGGTGGCGCGTTTTTCCTGGAAGGTCGCCAGTTGCTCCAGCAGGGTATCCAGGCGCCCGGAGGCTTCGCCGACCGCCACCAGATTGCAATAAAGCGTGTCGAAGTAGCGCGGGTGCTTGCGCAGGGCTTCGGCCAGGCTGTGGCCGGCGCTGATGTCGCGCTTGAGGGTGTGCAGCAGCGTGATCATGCGGGTGTTCTTGCTGCCCTCGGCGATGATGTCCAGGCCGTGCAGCAGAGGAATGCCTGCCTGGAACAGGGTCGCCAGGTGGCGGCTTAACTGGGTGAGTTGCGCCGCGCTGATCTGCCGCGAGAACTTCAATGTCGAGACGCGGCGCGAATGGTGGATGCGAGTGGTATGGATGCCGCGTTTGCGCAGCATGGCCTTGATCAGCGCCGGGCTTTGCCCATCGCTGCGGCCGCTGACCCGGGCGCCGTTCCGATCGACTCCCTGCCAGTTGTAGGTTCTGGTTTTCATGGTTATGGCGACGTCCTTGTAGCAAATGGCCAAACACAATTTCCGTAACAGCTCCAGCCGGCAGTGCTTCCCGGCCCGCACTAGAGTAGTCGAGCCGCCCCGGCGGTCCTGCCTGGCAGGGTGACAAAAGGTGTCGGCTCGGGCCTACTGGCGCGCCTGTCGGCACAACCGACCGATATGACTTGAAGTTTCAGTAATTGGGGAATGCATCCATGAAGGAGCAACGCGGGATTACATTGATCGAGCTGATGATTGTCGTGGCGATCATTGGCCTGTTGGCGACTATCGCCATGCCGCTCTACACCAACCACCAGGCACAGGCCAAAGCCACGGCTGGCCTGGCCGAAATCAGCGCGCTGAAGACCGGTTTCGAGGTTCGACTGACACAGGGGGCGGATATCGCCAATGTCACGCAGATCGGCGGCCAGGAACGCACCGCGAACTGCACCATCAGCGCCACGGCGGTAGCCGCCAGTGGCACTGGCAGCATCGCCTGCACCCTGGTGGATGCACCGGCGCCGGTACTCGGCAAGACCCTGACCCTGAACCGCTCGGCCACCGGCTGGACCTGCAGCACCAACATCGGCACCGACCAGGCGCCGAAAGGGTGCGAGGCGAAGGATCAATAGCCTTATTAAACAGTAAATTGCGTAAGGCTCACGGCAGTGGTAGCGTTGGCGCCACGCCGGTGTAGCTCAGTCGGTAGAGCAGCGCACTCGTAACGCGAAGGTCGCAGGTTCGATTCCTGTCTCCGGCACCAGAAAAACCAAAGGCCTACAGCGATGTAGGCCTTTTTTGTTTCTGGAGCGGGCAGGCATGGGGCTGGCAAACGTCTGGGCTGCCTTCCTGTGGATGCATTTCGTTGCCGAGCAGATTTGCTGCCATGCAGCGACAGTTCAGTGGATTCGCTAAGGCACAGATCCCATCACCACAAACTGATATTCGTTCGAAGCGAAGCCTATTCAAAACCATCTCAATGGTCAGGTTTGTAATATTTTGAAATGAATTCAGTCATCTCACTGAATCGCAACCTTTTTCCTGGCAGAACTACCGTTCGTCGGCTCAAGACCACGCCCCGCATCGCTTTCACCCAGCGAAACCGGCGACTAATCAGGAAGTATTAATACTAAGTGAACGTACGAATTGTCCGGCGTGGATCCAATTTTTCGGCTACAAATTCACCCCAAATGGAACCTGTATTCGCCAAGGTCAGGCTGTTCGACTCGCAGTGTGTGTATTTCCAAGGGGTTTTGTTCACGCTCCGACACGCATTTCAATGACGGATTCGCCTGATCCACGAAGGAGTCACACGTGGACAGAAGATTCGCCAAAAAAGCCTTTACCGCTCGTTTCGCTCCGCTGCCTCTGGCAATCAGCCTGGCGGCGGCCGGTGTGGTTTCCGGCCTCTTCAGTCCCGAGGTGTTGGCGGTGTGTGACACGCCGGCGCCCGGTGCCACCATCAACTGCACAGGCACCACTGTCGGGCTGACCACCGGCGTCAACAACCTCACGGTCAACGTGCTCACTGGCGCGGTTGTCAACGCGCCGCTGCTGGGCACGGCACTGAACCTCACGGGTAACAACTCGCGGCTGACCAACTCTGGCCTGATCGACCCATCGTTGCTGGGCACCGTGTCCGGATTGACCACCGGCGTAACGATGGGCAACGCGAACAACAGCATCGTGGTGGTCACCAACAACAACACCGGGATTATCCGCGGCACTTCCGGTCTGCTCGGTGCTTCGCTCGTCGGCCTCACCGGTATCGGCTTGAGCGTGCAGAACGGCGCGGCCGGTACTACTACCGTCACCAACAACGGCACCATCGAAGGGATGCCATTGGTAGGGGTATCGATCCTCGCATCGGATATTCCATTGATTGCGCTCTGGGGCGGCTCCAAGGCGGTTTTCACCAACAATGGCACTATCACGGGCCGGGTTTCCTTCCAGGGGACCTCCACCGGCAACGTGTTCACTAACACCGGGATCCTGAGCGGCAGCCTGTCCATGGGCACCGGCGGTGGCGCCAACCGTTTCAATGCCATTACCGGGTCGCTAGTGAGCGCCGGTGGCGGGGTCGGGATAGCGCTGCCGGTGCTGGGGCTGACCATCGGCTTTGCCGGCGCGGGCATCGTCGATGGCGGTACGGCCACGACCGCCAACACCCTGGCGTTGCAGAACGCTGTCGGTGGTGGCTCAGGTACCGGCGGGACAGGGACGATCAACGGCAACAATTACCTGCACTTCAACAACCTGATCGTCGACAGCGGAACCTGGGCGCTGTCCGGCCTGTTGTTCAATGGTGCCACCACACCGACCGTCCAACTCAACGGCGGTTTGCTGAACGTCACTACCTCGGCGCTGGGCAGCGCCTCGGTGACCGCCAATGGGGGCGGGCTCGGGGCTTCGGACATCGGTGTGGTGATCGGCAACACCATCACCCTCGGCACCAACGGCCTGACGGTATCGGGCAACAACAACCTGACCCTGTCCGGTGTGCTGACCGGTGGGGGAGCGCTGAGCAAGACCGGGCTCGGCCTGCTGACCCTGAGCGGGGCCAACGACTACACCGGTGGTACCACGATGAGCCAGGGCGGCCTGGTTCTCGGCAACGTGGGTGCCCTCGGCACCCAGACGCTGACGGTCACCGGCGCCAGCAGCCTGCAGAACGCTACGACGATGAACCTGGCCAACGCCATCCTGCTCGACGGCGGGGCGCTCAGCCTGACCAACACCGCTGCGCTGACCCTCGCCGGCGCGGTCAACGGGACCGGCTCGCTGATCAAGAACGGCACCGGCGACGTGACCCTCAGCGGCGCCAACAACTTTAGCGGTGGCCTCAGCCTCAATGCCGGCAAGCTGATCCTGGCCAATGCCGGCTCCGCCGGTTCGGGCACCATCACCGCCGTCACTGGCGCGGCCCTGGACACCAGTTCCGCCCAGACCCTGACCAACCTGGTTCAGCTCAACGGCAACCTGACCCTGACCGGCAGCAACGATCTGACCCTGGGCGGGAAAATTTCCGGCTCCGGCGGCCTGATCAAGAGTGGCTCCACCAGCCTGACCCTGAGCGGCAACAACGATTTCACCGGCAACACCGCCCTCAACGGCGGCAGCCTGATCCTGCAAAGCAACACTGCACTGGGCACTGGGCAACTGAGCCTGGGCGCCAATGCCTCACTGGATGCCAGCGGACAAGCCATCACCAACGCGATCAACCTGGGCACCCGCACCCTGACCCTGACCAATGCCACCGCCACCAGCCTTGGTGGCGCGATCACCGGCACCGGCGGCGTGATCAAGAGCGGCGCTGGGGACCTGACGCTGAGCGGTGCCAACACGGGCTATTCCGGCGTCATGCAACTGACCAACGGCAAGCTGATCATCGGCAACAACGCCGCGCTGGGTACTGGCAGCTTGCGCACGTCCGCCAACACCACCCTGGACACCGATGCCGCGCGCTCGATCAGCAACCTGGTCATCATGCTCGGTAATACGACCGTTGCCGGCAGCAATGATCTGACCCTGGGCGGCTCGATCTCTGGCGGCGGCTTCAGCCTGACCAAGAACGGCTTGGCCACGCTGACCCTCAACGGCTTCAGCACCTTCAGCGGGGGTACGATCCTCAACGCTGGCACCTTGCGCGTCGGTTCCAGCGGCGCGCTCGGCATCGGAGCACTGACCACCGCGGCCGGCACCACCCTTGATGCCAGCACCGCAGTGACCCTGGGCAATATCGTCAATCTGGGGGGTGACCTGAGCATCGGCGGCACCGCTAACCTCGGTCTCAGCGGCACCCTCAGCGGCGCCGGTGGTTTGATCAAGAACGGCAATGCCGACCTGACGCTCAGCGGTAACAACAACTTCCTGGGCAACACTCAACTGAACGCCGGACGCCTGGTGGTCGGCAACGCCGGCGCCCTCAGCCAAGGCGCGTTGATCGCGGCCAGCGGCACCACGCTGGATGCCAGTACCGCACTGACCCTGACCAATGCCGTCACCGCGAACGGCGTGCTGAACATCGGCGGCACTTCCGATCTGAACCTGTCGGGCGTGATCGACGGAGCCGGCGGACTGGTCAAGAACGGCAGCGCCAACCTGACCCTCAGCGGGGTGAACACCTACCTGGGTGGCACTACCCTGAACGCCGGGACCCTGACCCTGGCCAGCGCGGCCGCGCTGAGCAGTGGCGACCTCACCGTTGGAGGGGGCTCGACACTGGTGGGCGTCGGTCCGCTGACGCTGGGTAACGCCATTCACCTCAACAGTTCCTTGACCACCGCGGCCAGCGGCTCCCTGACCCTCGGCGGCGTGATCGACGGCGCCGGCAGCCTGACCAAGGCCGGGACCGGCACCCTGCTGCTGACCGGCAACAACAGCTATGGCGGCGGCACCCTCCTGAGCAGCGGCACCCTGAACCTGGGCTCCAACACCGCGCTGGGCACCGGTACGCTGAGCACGGCCAATGGCACCTCGCTGGACACTACCGGCGTCCTCAGTGTCGGCAACAATCTCAGCGTCGCTGGCACACTGAATCTCCTCGGCAGCAATGACCTGACCCTCGGCGGCGGCATCACCGGCACTGGCGGTCTGACCAAAGCCGGCAACGCCAGCCTGACCCTGAACGGCAACAACGCCTACCTGGGCAACACCAACCTCAATGCCGGCACCCTGGTGCTCGGCAGCAGTACCGCGCTGGGCTTCGGCATCCTGAATACGGCGGCGGGCACCGCGCTGGATGCCAACGCGGCCGTGTCCATCAACAATCAGGTCAACCTCGGCGGCAACCTGGCTGTCGGCGGTAGCGCCAACCTGGGCTTGAACGGCATAGTCAGCGGCGTTGGCAGGATCACCAAGGACGGCGCGGCCACCCTCACGCTCAACGGTGCCAACACCTACACCGGCGGGACCGTGCTCAATGCCGGTGTCCTCCAGGTGGGCAACGCCCAAGCGCTGGGGAGCAGCACGCTGATCGTCAGCGGCGCCTCGACCCTCGACAGCGGCACGGCGCTGAACATCGGCAACCGCCTCAGCCTCGGCACTGACCTGACCATCGGCGGCAGCAACAACCTCGGCCTGACCGGCGTGATTTCCGGCAACGGCGGCCTGATCAAGAACGGCGCGGCCGACCTGACCCTCAGCGGCGTCAACACTAACCTCGGCAACACCGTGTTGAACGCTGGCAAGCTGATCGTCAGTAATGCCGCCGCGCTGGGGCAGGGCGCCCTGATCGCGGCGGCCGGCACCACGCTGGATGCCAACACCGCCCTGGCCCTGGCCAACGCGGTCACCCTCAATGGTGCGCTGAATGTCGCCGGCACGTCCGACCTGACCCTGCAAGGCGTGGTCGACGGCAGCGGCGGCCTGATCAAGAACGGCAACGCCAACCTGACCCTCAGCGGCGTCAACCTCTTCCAGGGCGGCACCACCCTGAACGCCGGCACCCTGACCATCGGCAACGGCCTGGCCCTGGGCAGCGGCGACCTGACCATCGCTGGCGCCGCCAACCTCGCCAGCGCCGGCGCTCAGTCCATCGCCAATGCCATCCACCTGAATGCCGGCCTGACCCTGCCGGGTAGCGCCAACCTGACCCTCAACGGCGCCATCGACGGCGCCGCCGGCCTGACCAAGACCGGCACCGGCAGCCTGATCCTGAACGGCGCCAACACCTACGCCGGCGGCACCGTTCTCAGCAGCGGCAACCTGGTGCTCGGCTCCGCCACCGCGCTGGGCAGCGGCACTCTCAGCGCGACCAATGGCGGTTCGCTGGACGCCAATAAAGTCCTCAGCGTCGCCAACGCCATCGATGTCACCGGCAACCTGAATGTGCTGGGCAGCAACGACCTGACCCTCAGCGGCGACATCGCCGGCAGCGGCGGTCTGACCAAGTCCGGCGGCGCGACCCTGGTCCTGTCGGGCAACAACAGCTACCAAGGCAACACCAGCCTCAATGCAGGCATCCTGAAACTGGGCAGCAGCACCGCGCTGGGCCTGGGCACCCTGAACACCGCGGCGGGCACCACCCTGGATGCCACCACCGCGCTGGCGATCAGCAACCTGGTCAACCTGGGCGGCAACACCGCGATCGGCGGCAGCGCCGACCTCGCGCTCAACGGTGTGGTCAGCGGCACCGGTGCCCTGACCAAGCAGGGCACCGCGACCCTGAGCCTGAACGCCGCCAACACCTACACGGGTGGCACCAACCTGCTGGGCGGCACCCTGCAACTGGGCAACAGCCTGTCCCTGGGCAGTGGCGCGCTGAACGTCAACGGCGCCGGCACCCTCGACAGCAACACCGCGATCAACCTGGCCAATCAGGTCAACCTCAACGCGGCCCTGACCATCGGCGGCAGCGCCGACCAGACCCTCAGCGGCGTCATCGGCGGCAATGGCAGCCTGATCAAGGCCGGCGCGGGCAACCTGACCCTGACCGGCATCAACACCTACGCCGGCGGCACCACCCTGGCGGCGGGCACCCTGACCCTCGGCAACGCCTTGGCGCTGGGCAGCGGCGCGCTGAAGCTGAACGTCAGCGGCGCGGCCAACCTGGACACCACCTCGGCATTCGCCCTGGGCAATGCCGTCACCCTGGGCGCCAACCTGACCCTGGTCGGCCACAGCGACCTGACCCTCAACGGCGTCATCGACGGTGCCGCCGGCCTGGTCAAGACCGGCGCCGGCAACCTGACCCTGAATGGCGCCAACAGCTACCTCGGCGGCACCACCCTGGCCGCCGGCACCCTGACCCTCGGCAACGCCGCGGCGCTGGGCAGCGGCGCGTTGAACGTGACGGGCGCGGCGACCCTGGACAACAGCGCGGCGTTCGCCTTGGGCAACGCCCTCGTCCTGGGCGCGGACCTGACCCTGGCCGGCAACAACAACCTCAACCTCGGCGGTGTCATCAGCGGCACCGGCGGGCTGGTCAAGACCGGCCTGGCCGACGTGACCCTGAGCGGCGCCAACACCTTCAGCGGCGCGCTGAACATCCTTTCCGGCAGCCTGACCACGGTCGGCACCGGGGCGCTGGGCAACACCTCGCTGGTCAATGTCGGCGCCGGCGCCAGCCTCAACCTGGGCGCCAGCGGTAGCGTCGGCAGCCTTGGCGGCAGTGGCGGGATCAACCTCGGCAGCGGCGCCAACCTGAGCGTCGGCACCGGCGATCTCAGCGGCGTCTTCAATGGCGCGCTGAACGGCAATGGCGGTCTGATCAAGGTCGGCAACGGCAGCCTGGAACTGGCTGGCGTCAACGTCTACACCGGCAACACCCAGGTCAACGGCGGCGTGCTGAACGTCAGCGGTTCGCTGGCCAGCGGCCTCGTGCAGGTCAACAGCGGCGGCACCCTGACCGGCAGCGGTTCGCTGGCCGGCGCGGTCACCGTGGCCGATGGCGGTCACCTGGCCGCCAACAGCGGCGCCAACCTGAGCCTCGGCTCGCTGGTGCTGAGCGGCAACTCCAACCTCGATATCGGCCTCGGCTCGCCATCCACCGGTGGCAGCCCGCTGATTACCGTGGGCGGCAACCTGACCCTCGACGGCAACCTCAACGTCAGCGACATCGGCGGCTTCGGCGCCGGTATCTATCAGGTCATCAACTACACCGGCACGCTCACCGACAACGGCCTCGTCCTCGGCAGCCTGCCGAGCGGCGTGCTGCCAGGCGACCTCGAAGTGCAACTGGCGATCGCCAACCAGGTCAACCTGCTGGTGGGCGGCGCCAACGGCAGCGTGCTGTTCTGGGACGGCACCGGCCTGGTCGGCGACGGCACCATCCAGGGCGGCAACGGCGTGTGGGATGCGCTCACCACCAACTGGACCACCGTCAACGGCACCGGCAACCGTGACTGGAGCAGCAACTTCGCGGTGTTCCAGGGCGCGGCGGGCACGGTCGCGGTCAATGGCACCCAGACCGTCACCGGTCTGCAGTTCGTCACCGATGGCTACGTACTCAACAGCGGTGTGGCGGGCCAGTTGAATCTGGTCAACAACGACAGCGGCACGGCCACCGTGCGCGTCGATCCGGGTCGCACCGCGACCCTGAACCTCGGCCTCACCGGCAGCGGCCTGCTGAACAAGGCCGACAGCGGCACCCTGGTGCTCAACGGCAACAACAGCTACACCGGCGGCACCCGTCTCAGCGGCGGCACCCTGGTGGTGGGGAACAACTTCGCGCTGGGCAGCGGCCTGCTGACCACCGCCAACAACACCACGCTGGACAGCAACACCGCGGTCACCCTCGGCAACAACCTGAGCCTCGCGGGTGTGCTGAACATCGCCGGCAGCAACCCGCTGACCCTCGCCGGTGCCGTCAATGGCAGCGGCAGCCTGGTCAAGAACGGCGCCGGCAGCCTGACCCTCAATGGCGCCAACGGCTATGTCGGCGGCACCACCCTGAATGCCGGCAGCCTGGTGCTGGGCAACAACCTCGCCCTGGGCAGCGGCACGCTGCACGTTGCCGGCGCCGGCACGCTGGACAACAGCGCCGCGCTGACCCTGGCCAACCTGATCGACCTGGGCGCGACCCTGACCCTGGTCGGCAGCAACGACCTGACCCTCAACGGCGGCGCCAGCGGCGCGGGCGGACTGATCAAGAACGGCGCGGGCACGCTGACCCTGAACGGGGTCAACGCCTATACCGGCGGTACTACCCTGGCCGCTGGCGGCCTGGTCCTCGGCAACGGCGGCGCGCTGGGCAGTGGCGCTCTGAATGTCACCGGCGCGTCGACCCTGAGCAGCGGCAGCGCGCTGGCGCTGGCCAATGCCGTCAACCTCGGCGCCGACCTGACGCTGCCGGGCAGCGCCAACCTGACCCTCAACGGCGTGGTCAACGGCACCGGCGGCCTGAACAAGACCGGCACCGGGACGTTGGTGTTGAACAACAGCAATGCCTATCAGGGCAACACCACGCTCGCGGGCGGCACCCTGGTGGTCGGCAGCAACGGCGCCCTGGGCACCGGCCAACTCACCGCGAGTGCCGGCACCACCCTCGACAGCAACAGCGCCGTAACCCTGGTGAACAATCTCAACGTTCTCGGCGGCCTGAACATCGGCGGTAGCAATAACCTGACCCTGACCGGTCTTATCAACGGCGCTGGCGGCCTGATCAAGGAGCGCTCGGTTCCGCCACTGCCCTGGGCAGCGGCAAGCTGACCGCCGCCGGCGGCACGCTGGACAACACCACCGCCCTGACCCTGGGCAATGCGCTGACCGTCACCGGCAACCTGACCCTGGCGGGCGTGCAGAACCTGGTACTTGGCGGTGTGATCGACGGCGCCGGCAGCCTGACCAAAAACGGCACGGCCGACCTGACCCTGAGCAACACCAACACCTACACCGGCGGGACAACCCTCAACGGCGGCAAGCTGATCCTCGCCAGCAACGGTGCGTTGGGCACCGGCGACCTGACCGCGAACAACAACGTCGCGCTGGACAACAGCATCGCCCTGGCGCTGGCCAACAACGTGCACCTGCTGGGCGCGCTGGGCATCGGCGGCAGCGCCGACCTGACCCTCAACGGTACGGTCGATGGCGCGGGTCAATTGACCAAGAACGGCGCGGGCGTCCTGACCCTCAACGGCAACAACAGCTATGGCGGCGGCACCATGCTCAACGCCGGTGGCCTGGTGGTTGGCCAGAATGGCGCGCTGGGCACTGGCGCCCTGCAGGTCAACGGCGCTTCGACCCTCAGCAGCGGCAACAGCGCCGTAGTGCTGGGCAACAACGTGGCCCTTAACGCCAGCCTTGCCATCAACGGCGCCAACGATCTGGGCCTGAGCGGCGTGATCAGCGGTGGTGGGGAAGTGGTGAAGTCTGGTACCGGCACCCTGGCCTTGACGGGCGCTAACAGCGGCTGGACCGGCGGTACCGTCCTCAACGGCGGCACCCTGTCGATCAACAATAGCGCTGCGTTGGGCACCGGCACCCTGACCACCAACGGCACTGCAACGCTGCTTGTCAGCCAAGCGCTGGCCCAGGCCCTGAGCAATGCCATCGTGGTCAACGGCGACCTGACCCTGAACACCGCTGACGCGCTGACCTATGCCGGTCAACTGAACGGCAATGGCAATCTGACCAAAGATGGCGCCGGCGAGTTGATCCTGCTCCCCAGCGCCAGTCCCTTCAGCGGTACCTGGAACGTCGCTGCCGGTACCCTCACCTCGTTTGGCGCCGGCGCGATTGGCAGTCCGAGCCTGATTAACCTCGGCGCCAGCACCACGTTGAACATCAGCGGCAATACCAGCATCGGTGCGCTGACCGGTAGCGGCACCACCAACATCGGTGCCGGCAGCATCCTCTCCGTGGGCGGCAACAACGGCGACAGCGTATTCGCAGGTGCCTTCGCCGGTAACGGTGCACTGAGCAAGGTCGGCGCCGGTGTGCTGGAACTGAGCGGGACCAGCAGCCTGAACGGCAGCAGCACGGTCAACGCCGGCACCCTGAAGGTCACCGGTGCCCTGAACGTTGGCAGCCTCACCGTCAACTCTGGCGCGACCCTGACCGGTTCCGGTTCGCTCGGCGGCCTGGTCAGCGTTGCCAACAACGGCAATCTGTCCGGCACCAGCGGCAACACCCTGAGCTTCGGCTCGCTGGTACTTGCGCCAAACAGCCAAGTCAATGTCGCTCTGGGCTCGCCGGTCACCGGCAACGTCCCGCTGTTCAGCGTCGCGAGTACCCTGACCCTGGATGGCCTGCTCAACATCACCGACGCCGGTGGCTTTGGTAACGGTGTCTACCGCCTGTTCGAATACGGCGGCGCGCTGGTGAACAACACCCTCTCGTTCGGCAGTCTGCCGGGCGCTGTAACCGCGGGTTCTTTGCAGCTTCAGACGGGCAACGGCCAGGTCAACCTGGCGGTGAACTCGCCAGATCTGATCCTCCAGTTCTGGGACGGCGCCGGGACGGTGCCCAACGGCACCATCGAAGGCGGCAGTGGAGTGTGGGACAGCACCACCACCAACTGGACCCTTTTCGACGGCGCGACCAACGAGAATTGGCTCAGCAAATTCGCGGTCTTCCAGGGCGCGGCCGGTGTGGTCAGCGTCAATGGCACGCAGACCGTGGATGGCCTGCAATTCATGACCGATGGCTACATAGTGGTCGACGGTAACGCGGGCGCGTTGAATGTGGTCAACCGCAACGGTGGCCTGTTCGCCGTGCGCGTCGACCCGGGCGTAACCGCAACCCTGGAGCTGGATGTCAACGGCACCGGCACCCTGAACAAGCTGGACACCGGCACCCTGGTACTCAATGGCAACAACGGTTACACCGGTGGCACCCTGCTCAGCGGCGGCACCCTCGTGGTGGGCAGCAACAGCGCCCTGGGCACCGGCAACCTGAGCACCGCGGCCGGCGCCACGCTGGACAGCAACAAGGCGGTGACCTTGGCCAACAACATCGGCGTCACCGGCCAGTTGAACCTTGCCGGCAGCAACGCCCTGACCCTCAACGGCGTGGTCAGCGGCACTGGCAGCCTGGTCAAGAACGGTTCAGGCCGGCTGACCCTCGGCGGCACCAACACCTTCGCTGGCCCGCTGGCGCTGAATGCTGGCTCCCTGGTGCTGGCGTCCGATGGCGCGCTGGGCGCCGGGGCGCTGAACGCGGCCAACGGCACGCAACTGGACGTGAGTTCGGCAAGGACCGTGGCCAACACCGTCAACCTCGCCGGCAGCCTGACGCTGCTCGGTAGCAACGACCTGACCCTCAATGGCCTGGTCAACGGTTCTGGCAGCCTGCTCAAGCAAGGCAACAAGACCCTGGCCCTCAATGGCGTCAACGGCTTCACCGGCGGGCTCAACCTGCAAGCCGGCAAGCTGCTGCTCGGCAACGCTGGCGCGCTGGGCAGCGGCACCCTGACGGTGAGCGGTGTGTCGTCGCTGGATACCAGCAGCGGCATGTCCCTGGCCAACAATGCACAGCTCTTCGCCGCGCTGACCCTGGAGGGTAGCAACGACCTGACCCTCAACGGCGTGATCGACGGCTCCGACCGCCTGGTCAAGAACGGCTCGGGCCGCCTGACACTCAACGGCGCCAACACCTTCGCCGGCGGTGTCACCCTCAATGGCGGCAACCTGACCCTGGGCAATGCCGGGGCACTGGGCAGCGGCGCGCTGAACGTCACCGGCATCTCGCAACTGGACACCAGCAGCGCGCTGACCGTGGCCAACAACATCAACGTCGGCGGCACCCTGACGGTGGCCGGCAACAACGACCTGACCCTGAGCGGTGTCATCAGCGGCAACGGCACCCTGAACAAGGCCGGGCTTAACAACCTGACCCTGAGCGGCACCAACACCTTCGCCGGGATCCTCAACATCCTCTCGGGTCGCCTGACCGCCACCAGCGGTTCGCTGGGCAACCCGTCGCAGATCAACCTCAGCAGCGGCGCCGACCTCAACCTCGCCGGCAGCCTGAGCCTGGGCGATCTGGATGGCGCGGGCACCGTCGACATCAACAGCGGCACCACGCTGTCGGTGGGCAGCGGCGCCTTCGCCGGCAACCTGACCGGCACCGGCAACCTCGACAAGAACGGCACTGGCACCCTGACCCTGAGCGGCACCAACACCCACAGCGGCGCCACCACCATCAGCGGCGGCAACCTGATGGTCAACGGCAGCCTTGCCAGCAGCACGGTCACCGTCAACAACGGCACCAGCCTCGGCGGCTCCGGCGACCTCGCCGGCACTGTCACCGTGGCCAACGGCGGCAACCTGGTGCTTAACGGCGGCGACACCCTCAACGTCGGCTCGCTGGTGCTGAACGACACCTCCAACCTCAACGCCAGCCTCGGCGCGGCGCTGGCGGGCCAGCCTTCGCTGGTGGACATCGCTGGCGACCTGACCCTGGACGGCAAGCTCAACGTCACCGATGCCGGTGGCTTCGGCGCCGGTGTCTACCGCCTCATGAGCTACGGCGGCACCCTGACCGACAACGGCCTCGACCTGAACACCCTGCCGGGCACCGTGCAAGCCGGCAATGCGCTGCTGCAGACCGCGGTCAACAACCAGGTCAACCTGGTGGTGGGCGGCCCTGAGACCGTGCTGTTCTGGGACGGCGGCCAGATCGTCGGCAACGGCACAGTGGATGGTGGCTACGGCGTCTGGGATGTTTCCAACAGCAACTGGACCGATGCCAACGGCACCGTCAACCGGGCCTGGAACGACACCTTCGCGGTATTCCAGGGCACCGCGGGCACGATCACCGTCAATGGCTCGCAGAGCATCGGTGGCCTGCAATTCGCCAGCGACGGCTATGTGCTCAACGGCGGTATCGGCGGCGAACTGCTGACCAGCGGCACCACCAACGTACGGGTCGACGCAGGCAACACCGCGACCCTCGGCGTGGCAGTCAATGGCAGCGGCACCCTGACCAAGCTCGACAGCGGCACCCTGGTACTCAACGGCGCCAACGGCTACACCGGCGGCACTGCGCTGAACGGCGGCACCCTGGTGGTGGGCAACAACGCGGCCCTGAGCAGCGGTGACCTGACTGCCGCCGCCGGCACCACCCTGGACAGCAACACCGCGGTGACCCTGGCCAACCACGCCATCCTCAACGGCGCACTGGCCATCGGCGGCAGCAACGCCCTGACCCTCAACGGTGTGGTCAGCGGCGCCGGCAGCCTGGTCAAGAACGGCAACGCCAACCTGACCCTCAACGGCGTCAACACCTACGGCGGCGGCACCACGCTCAACGCCGGCACCCTGACCCTGGGCAACAACGGCGCGCTGAGCACCGGCAACCTCAGCGTCACCGGCGCCTCGACCCTCGACAGCACCGGCGCGCTGCAACTGGGCAACGCCATCAACCTCGGTGCCCAACTGACCCTTGCCGGGGTGCAGAGCACCACCCTGAGCGGCGCCATCAGCGGCACCGGCAGCCTGGTCAAGAACGGCAGCGGTTCGCTGGTGCTGAGCGGCGCCAACACCTACAGCGGCGGCACCACGATCAACGCTGGCAGCGTCAGCGGTGATACCACCAGCTTGCAGGGCGCGATCGTCAACAACGCGGCACTGACCTTCGAGCAGAACGCCAACGGCAGCTACACCGGCAACCTCACCGGCACCGGCAGCCTGACCAAAAACGGCACCGGCCAACTGTTGCTCACCGGCAACAGCGGCTTCACCGGCAACACCACGGTCAACGCCGGCAGCCTGGTCAACAACGGCACCCTGGCCAGCGCCAACGTGCAGGTCGCCAGCGGCGCCAGCGTCGGCGGCAGTGGCACCTACAGCGGCACCGTCAGCCTCGCCGATGGCGCCACGCTGAACGCTGGCACCGCCACCGCGCCGCTGTCTGTGGGCAACCTCAACCTGTCGTCGGGCAGCAACCTCAACTTCGACCTCGGCGCGCCGGGCAGCTCCACCACCGTGGTCAAGGTGGCGGGCAACCTGGTGCTGGACGGCACCCTGAACATCACCAATGCCGGCAGCTTCGGCACCGGTGTCTACCAACTGTTCACCTACGCCAGCCTGACCGACAACGGCCTGGTGTTCGGCTCGCTGCCGGGCACCACGCTGCCGGGCGACCTGACCCTGCAGACCTCCATCGCCAACCAGCTCAACCTGCTGGTCGGTGCCGACGACCTGCAGTTCTGGAACGGCGGCAAGACCAACCCCGATGGCACCGTCACCGGCGGCAGTGGCACCTGGGATTCGAGCACCAACTGGACCAACGCCAACGGCAGCAGCAACGCCGGCTGGGGCAGCCAGTTCGCGGTGTTCGGCGGCGCCAGCGGCACCGTCACCGTGGTCGGCCAGCAGTCGTTCAACGGCATGCAGTTCCTCACCGATGGCTACCAGGTGGTCCCCGGCAGCGGCGGTGCGCTCGCACCGGTCAATGCGCCTGACGGCAGCCTGGCCGCGATCCGCGTCAACGCCGGTGCCACCAGCACCCTCTCGGCGCCGCTGGTCGGCACCGGCGGCATCGAGAAAACCGATGCCGGCACCCTGGTCCTGACCGGTGCCAACACCTACAGCGGCGGCACCACCGTCAGCGGCGGCACCCTGATGGGCGACACCACCAGCCTGCAGGGCAGCATCCTCAACAACGCCACCCTGGTGTTCCAGCAGAACGGGACCGGTCAGTTCAACGGCACCCTCAGCGGCACCGGCACCACCATCAAGCAAGGCGCCGGCGACCTGCTGCTGGTCGGCAACCAGCCGACCAACGGCGCCTTCGACGTCAACCAGGGCACGCTGACCGTCGGCAACGCGGCCAACCCGGGGACCGTGCTCGGTGCCCAGGTTACCGTCGCCAACGGCGCCACCCTGACCGGTACTGGCAGCGTCGGTTCGCTGGTCAACCACGGCACCGTGGCGACTGGCGCCGGTGGCAACAACCTGAGCGTGGCGGGCAACTTCACCAACGCCAGCGACGGCACCCTGGCCATCACCATCACGCCGACCGTGGCCAACTACCTCAATGTCGGCGGCACCGCCAACCTGGGCGGGAGCCTGCAAGTGCTGGGGCTGGGCGACTACACCGGCGACGCCACCTACACCCTGGTCTCGGCCACCGGTGGCGTGAACGGCACCTTCGCCAGCAACAACCTGACGAACCTGCTGTTCCTCAGCTCGGCGCTCAACTACGGCGCCAACAACGTCACCCTGTCGGTGGCGCGCAATGGCGTGGCCTTCGCCGATGTCGCCGAAACCAGCAACCAGCGTGCCGTGGCCGCTGCCCTGGACAGCGCGGCGGCCCCGGCCAGCTTGCGCAGCACCCTCATCAGCGGCGATCGCGCAACGGCGGTGAAGGCCTTCGACAGCCTGTCCGGCGAAATCCACGCCAGCACCGCCAGCGTGCTGATCGAGGACTCGCGCTACATCCGCGACGCGGTCAACGACCGGATGCGCCAGGCCAGTTGCAGCGACGAGCAAGACCCGCGCCGCGCACTCGCGCCGAGCGGCAATCAACAGACCACCGGCCAGGGTTGCAATGGCGACGGTGTGGGCTGGATCCGTGCCGTCGGCGGCTGGGGTGACTTCGAGGGCGGCCATAACGCGGCCGACATCGACCGTGACCTGTCCGGTTTCCTGATCGGCTTCGACAACAGCCTCAACGACGAATGGCGCCTGGGTATCGCCGCCGGCTACACCAACAGCAGCATCAACGCCAAAGGCAAAGGGCAGGACGCCTCGGTGGACAGCTACCACCTGACCACCTACCTGAGCTACCAGATGGACGCCTTCGCCGCGCGTCTCGGCGCCGGTTACACCTGGCACGACATCGACAGCAAGCGCTACGTCGAAGCGGGCAGCTACAACGACCGCCTCAAAGCCAGCTACAAGGCACGCAGCGCCCAGGTATTCGGTGAAGTGGCGTACACCATCGATGCCGGTGGCGTGGCGTTGGAACCGTTCGCCGGTCTGGCTTACGTCAACTACGACAGCGACAAGGCCCATGAAAAAGGCGGAGTCGGGCGTCTGGAAGCCAGTGCCGATCAGGACGTGACCTTCTCCACTGTCGGCCTGCGGGTTGGCAAGGCGTTCGCCCTGGACAACGGCAGCACCCTGACGCCACGCGGCAGCATCGGCTGGCGGCATGCCTTCGGCGATACCAAGCCGGATGCGGACCTGCGCTTCATCGAAGGCGGTGCCGGCTTCAGCAGCGAGGGCGTTCCGATTGCACGGGATGCCGCGGTGGTCGAAGCGGGCGTGGACCTGAGTGTTGGCCAGGCTGGCAAGCTGGGCCTGGGGTACTCGGGCCAACTGTCCAGCGAGAACCGCGACCATGCGGTGACCGTGAGCTTCAGCCTGGGCTTCTGATGTAAGCCTTCGGCATCGCGAGCAAGCTCGCTCCTACAGAGGACTGAGATCCCTGTAGGAGCGAGCTTGCTCGCGATGCCGCCAAACGGCCCCATTTGCGGTATCGTCCGGCTCTCAATCCGTTCATCCAGGGTCGCCGCATGGCGCGTTTCTACCTTTCCGTCAGCCTTCTGTTCTACCTCCTGGCCCTCTGCTTCGATGCCGTGCACCTCGCTGGCGGCAGCGCCATGCCCGCCTTGCAGATGCTGCTTCAAGGACCCTGGGGCATTGTCTTCGGTCTGTTCGGCTGGTTCGCCAATCCGCTGTTCGGCCTGGCCCTGTTGGTACGCCGGCGCTGGCGCTGGTTCTCGCTGCTGCTCGGCCTCTGGTCGTTGTACCTGGCCCTCGCCAGCCACGGCATCGAGCGCTTGCCGGATAACCACAGCTACAGCTTCCACGACGTCAGCGGTTTCGCCGCCGGTTACTACCTCTGGGTGATCGCCCTCGGCGCGTTCTGCGCCGGCCAGGCCTGGTGGTGCAGCCGCGGGCGGGCAAGCGAAGTGCCGCGCTGGAGCCTGGCGGACGGCGGACTCGCGCTGCTGCTGTTGGTGGTGGTGATCATCGGCCTGCGCGATGCGGACCTGCGGTTTGATATCGAACGCGCTTTCGAGTGGCCGTCGCCTTCATCGGATCAGCACACCCCGCGCAAGGAAGACACCATTTGAACAAGCCCGTGCTGAGCGCGGAAACCGTCACCGCGATCGCCCTGGAAAACCCGGTCAACGCCGCTTTGCTGCGGATCCTCGCCGACCTCGACCTGCCGAACGCCATGCTCACCGCCGGCTGTCTGTTTCAGGCGCTGTGGAACCGTGAAGCCGGGCGCCCGCTCGATTGGGGCGTGAAGGATTATGACGTCATCTACTTTGACGAAGACCTGTCCTGGGAGGCGGAAGATCGGGTGATCCAGCGCGTGCGCCGGGCCTGCGGCGACCTCGCCGACAAGGTCGAGGTGCGCAACCAGGCGCGGGTGCACGTCTGGTATGAAGCGAAGTTCGGCGCGGCCTATCCGCCGTTGCAGTCGGTCACCGACGGCATCGACCGCTACCTGGTGCGCTCGACCTGCCTCGGGCTGGAGGTGCGCAGTGGGGCGTTGTACAGCACCCACGGGCTGGATGATTTGCGCGACGGCGTGCTGCGCAGCAACCCGCTGAATCACCAGCCGGCGATGTTCTTGCGCAAGGCCCGGAGCTATCAGGAACGGTGGGACTGGCTGACGATCGTGGCGTGAGCGGGCGCGGGCTGGTTCCGTCAGGTCCGCGGGCTCAAATGGAGGCGCTGCCGATCAGAAGTCGTAGCGCGCACTCACCGCGAAATTCCGCGGATTGCCGTACAGCCCTTGTGCTCCGTAGAGGCTGGTCATATAGGTTTTGTCGAACAGGTTGTTCAGGTTCAACGAGCCCGACAGGTGTTCGCTGACCTTGTAGCGGGCCATGGCGTTCACCACGGCGTAATCACCCTGGGTCACCTGATAATCACCGAACTCGACGTGCGTCGGGCCGTACCAGTTCACGCCACCGCCGACCGTCAGGCGATTCCAGTCCCCTTGCAGGTTGTAGGTGCTCCACAGCTTGAGCATGTCGAGCGGAACGGTGGTCAGGGCCCGGTCGCCGTCAGCATCCTTGGTTTCGGAGTGGGTGTAGCTGGTGCTGAGGTTCCAGCCCGGTAGCAGTTCGCCGCTCACTTCCAGGTCATAGCCTTTGGTGGTGGCGCCTTTCACCGCGCGGGATGCCGTGGTGGTGGTGCCGGGCACGGTGTAGCCAGCGTCCAGTTCCGCCATGTTGTCCCGTTCGATCTGGTACAGCGCCACGCTGGCGTTCAGCGCCCCATTGAAGAACGCGCCTTTCCAGCCGGTTTCGTAGTTCTGCCCGGTGACCGGGTCGAGCACCGCGCCGTTGCGGTCCTGGTTGCTCTGCGGCTGGAAAATGTCGGTGTAGCTGACGTACACCGACTGCTCGGGCGTGAGGTCGTAGACGAGCCCGGCATAGGGCGTGAACACGCCGTTCTCGCGGCGCCGCGAAGTGTTCGGCGCCAGGTTGCTGAAGTACGTCAGGTCGTAGTCGTAACGGAAGTCCGAGACGCGCCCGCCGACGATCAGGCTCAGGTCATCGCCGAGCTTGAAGCGGTTGGCGGCAAACATGCCTTCCTGCTGGTAGCGGGTCTTCATCACGAAGCTGGGGGTGAAGGTGGTGCCTTTGGGCAGGTAGTTGTCCCAGGTGTTGAAGTTGAACAGGTTGGCGATGCCGTCGCTCCAGACGTTATGGGTGTTGTCGTAGCTGGTGTAGTTGTAGCCGGCGACGAAGTCATGGGTCTGGCCGAACAGGCTCCACGGCCCTTGCAGGGTGACGTTCAGGCCTTTCTGGGTCTGCTCGGCCTTGGCCAGGCCCCGGTCGGCACGGGCGTTGCCGGTCTGCTGGTTCAACGACGGCAGGACGCCGACGCCTTTGAACAGGTAATTGCCGATCAGGTCGGTGCGGTCGACATCCATGTAGTTGGCCGAGAGGTTCAGGCTCCAACCGTTGGCGAAGTTGTGATCCAGGGCAACCAGGTAGTTGTACGTCTCGATCTCGTCCTTGGCCCAGCGTGCACCCACGCTGGTGGAGCGCGAGAAGTGCGTGGGCTGGCCGTTGCTGTACACCAGCGGAACGCCGGCAGCGCCGTCGGCTTCGGTCTTCGCGTAGTCGATGCCGGTGCGCAGCACCGTGTCTTCGCCGAGGTCGAATTCCACCACGCCATAGAGAATGTCGCGGCTGTTGCCGTAGGCATCCATGAAGCTGTTCTGCTGTTGCCGAGCGCCGACCAGGCGTCCGCGAACATTACCGCTTTCGGTCAACGGCCCGGAGATATCGCCTTCGGTGCGGTACAGGTCCCACGAGCCCGCGCCGGCCTGCAGATAAGCCTGGAACTCGCGGGTCGGGCGTTTGCGCACCATGTTGATCAGCCCGCCCGGCGCGCCCGAGCCGGTCATCAGGCCGCTGGCGCCGCGCAGCACTTCGACGCGGTCGTAGAGCACCATGTCCATCGCGGTCTGCGGGATGGTGCGGGTCTGGCTGTCGCTCTGGGTGGTGATGCCGTCGATCTGGTAGTTCTCGATGACACTGCCGCGGGAGAACACGTCGAAGCGGTCCATGCCGCTGTACGAGACGTTGATTCCCGGTGTTTGCTCGAGCACATCGGTGAGGCGATCGAGCTTCTGGTCCTCGATGCGCTGGCGCGTCATCACGCTGACGGACTGCGGCGTTTCCCGCAGGGTCAGGGGCAGTTTGGTCGCGGTGCTGGTCGAGCCGGTGGTGTACGAGCCAGTGCCTTCGGTGGTTGCGCCGAGGCCGGCGCCGACCACCGAGGTGGCGCCCAGTTCGAGGGCGTTGGCGTTGCTCGGCACCGCCTCCAGCGAGTAGTTGCCGTCGCGGTTGACCAGGCCGAGCCCGCTGCCGCTCAGCAGTTGGCCGAGGCCGTCGATCACGCCGTAGTTGCCGCGCAGGCCGCGGCTTTGTTTGCCGGCGGTGAGGGTGGCGTCCACCGACAGCAGGATGCCGGCTTCGCGGGCGAACTGGTTCAGTGCCTGGTCCAGCGTTCCGGGGGCGATGGCGTATTCGCGCACCGCTTGCTGGCTGGCGCTGGCGGCCAGCACGGCGTGGCAAGGAAGCAGCGCGGCAGCGAGCGCACCGCTGATCAGCAGGGCGGGAGTGAGTCGAGGCGGGAGGGGCAACAGCGGCATTGCGGGACTTCCTTCTTGAGAGCGCTTCGGGGGATTCAAGAGGTATCCCGAACGAGCCGGCGAAACCGACAAGGCCGGCGGCAGATTTTTTTCAGTCCCGTGGCAGCACGCTGACCCAATAGCGGGTCATGCGCTGGACCCGCACCGGCAATGTCTGTTCCAGCGCCTGGAGAATCCGGTCGGTGTCCGCCAACGGAAACACCCCCGACAACGGATAATTCGCCACCGCCGGATCGCACCGCAGCACTCCCGGACGGTAGCGCGACAGTTCCGCGATAAAGCGCCCCAGCGACATTTGCTCGGCCACCAGCCGGCCTTCGCTCCAGGCGATGGCATTGAGGTCGGCCTTGCCCGGCGGGCCGTTGCGTTTCGAGGTGAACCACAGCGACTGGCCGGCCTTGAGCTGAACCGGCGAGCCTTCTCGCAAACGGATCTCCAGAGCGCCTTCGTACAACTGCACGCTGCTGCTCCCGGCCTGGGTGTGCACCGAGAAACGCGTGCCCAGCGCCTGCACATCACCGGCCTCGGTTTCAACGATCAGGGCCGTATGGGCGAAGGCCGGGTCATGGCCGCTGTTCAGCAGCACCTCGCCGCGCAACAGACGGATGCGCCGCTCGCGGTCGTTGAAACGGATATCCACGGCGGTGTCGGTGTTGAGCTGCAACTGGCTGCCGTCGGCGAGGGTGCGCTGCAGCGTTTCGCCGACGCCGCTGCGCAGATCGGCCATGGCCTCGCGCCAGGGCAACGCGCGGTGCGCGAGGGCGCCGCTGCCGCCAATCAGCAGCAGGGCGGTGAGCAATTTCAGGGTGTGGCGACGGCGCAGCGCCGGTTGCTGGCGCAGTACATTCAGGCTCGTCGCGGCAGGAACCTGGGTCAGTTCCTGCTGCAAGCGGCCCAGCCGTGACCAGGCCCGGCGATGCTCGGCGTCGTCCGCCAGCCAGGCGTCAAACGCCGCTTGCTGCTGGCTGTCCAGCGAGCCTTGCCAGTGCAGCATCAGCCAGTGACTGGCCTGCTCGACCACAGGTTCCGCGATGGGGGCGTCGGCGTGTCGGGTCATTCGCTGTACATCACCGCGTAGCAGGACTGGATCGCCCGGGTCATGTACTTCTGCACCGCGCTCAGGCTGACGTTCAGGCGCTCGGCGATCTGGGCATAGCCCAGGCCCTCGAACTGCGACAGCAGGAATGCCTCGCGCACCTTGGCCGGCATGGCGTCGAGCATGCGGTCGATGCGCATCAGGGTTTCCATGATCAGGGCGCGGGTTTCAGGCGAGGGTTCCATGGCCTCCTCGGCGTGGGCGAGGGTGTCGAGATAGGCCTGCTCGATGCGCTGGCGGCGCCATTGATCGATCACCAGATTGCGGGCGATCTGCAGCAGGTACTGACGGCCCTGGCCGAAGCCAGGCAGGCGGCGGGTGGCCAGCAGGCGAAGGAACGTGTCCTGGGCAATATCGGCGGCATGTTCCCGGTCGGCGAGGCGTCGACGCAGCCAGCCTTGCAGCCAGCCGTGATGATCGGCATAGAGGTCGCGGATCTGCATCTGCACGCCTGACTCGGGCGAAGCCTCGACCACCTGCCTGTCCATGGATGTTTCCAGTTGTTAATGGGAATCGGTCGCAAGTGTAATGGCGGCGCTCACATTTGCAAACAGACAGTTTTTTCGGCGCCCCTCACGCCAACGCGCAGTTCCAGTTGTTGCGGACAGTCAGCCCGTTGAACACCACGTCGAAGCGGTGGCCGGTACGCAGGCCCTGCAGCTTGTCATCGACGACCGGCACGATCGGCAGGTTGTAGGTTCGCGCGCAGTGGGTAATGGCGTTGATGACCCGGTCGTCGGAATAGAACCCCATGACGTCGCCAAGCCCCGGAACGTCGTACAGCTCCGGATCGATCGCATCGACCAGGTACTGATGCCCCTGGTGAACGCAGACTTTGATGAAGATGCCGGTCACCGTCGTGGCGGTGCTGAACAGCCGGGAGGTGCCCAGCACCACGATCTCGTTGTAGTGCGACTCGCCACCGGTGCCCTGGGTCTGGGTGATTACCTGGGCCAGGTTCGGGTAGCTGTGCAAGGCGTGTTTCAAGGCCATGTTGTTCTGGCCTTTGGCGATGCCCCGGGCCTGGTCGATGCCATTCATGGTGCGGGCGTTGTCGTTGGGAAACTGGATGTCGCGAGGGGCGAAGCCGAAGATGTTCCACACCGGCGCATTGATGATCCAGCCCAGCGGCGAGGCCGTGGAGCACTTGGTGCTGGACAGCAGGCTGCAACTGAGCACCAGGCTGGAAATCGTCGCCGGGTTGGACAGCGAGCGCAGCACCGGCTTGGCGATCACCCGGTTGGGCGCCGAGCCTTCGCCTATCACATAGTCGGCCCAGCCGGCGTCATCGCTGGCCACTTCTTTCTGGGCGCCGAAGCCGTGCACCAGCATGGGGAACGTTTCGCCGTGGGGGACCAGCGGGTTGTAGGTGCAGCGATAACCCCAGCCACTGACTTCGGCGTTGTTGAAGTCGGGGCACAGGTTACGCAGCTTGTTGCGCACGTCCCGTTCGGAGAGGTTCATGTGCGGCCACAGGCTGCGAACGTAATCTGGCCGGGCCAGCACATCCATGATCAGGTAAGCCCGCTTCAGGTCCGACGCGGAGTCGGTCAGCACCTGGGTCAGGGTGTTTTTCTGCGCCAGGGTCGCCCGGCTCAGGCGTTGCGCGACCAGCCTGCGTGCGGCCAGGCCGCAGACATTCTCGACCGCCCCGAGTGCCCACCTGGCTTGCGCGTGCTCGGCCAGCTCCAGTTGATCAAACATGCTCGACTGCTCCTTGAACCGCGCTGTGTGGGTGCGATGTCACTCTAATGGCAACTACGCGAGCGCTGAACAATAGTCGATCTTTTTGTTGCAGGGGAGGGGGTTGATGGACGTGCGCGGAAGGAGGGTTTCGGTGGAGCAGACCCGCCATCGAAGGCGGGCCTGCTCTGGACGGCTCAAGCCTTGCGCTTGAGCGGCTCACCGTCGAACTTCACCCCGGCCAGGCCGTGGGCGATGAGGGCGCGGATGTTGCCGTGGTCGCTGCCTTCAGGGGTGGCCAGCACCGAGCGGTAATGCTCGCCGAACGCCAGCAGCGCTTCCTGATCGCTCAGGCCTTCCAGCAGGGCCAGGCCGAGGGTCTTGCAGGAACCTTCGTTTTGTCCGGCCGCGCTTTCCACGCCGCCGTTGTTGAAGGCGCGCTGTTCGTAGTCATAGTGCTCGGCGATGAACGCCAGGGTGTCGGCGAAGGCGTGCTCGCCACTGTTGAGGCGGGTACGCAGGGTGTTCAGGTCAGTCATGCGGTTTTCCTTTGGCGAACGCGGCTTGCTGCTCGGCGCTGGCTTCTTTCTGGTATTGGCTTTTCCACTGGTCGTAAGGCATGCCGTAGACCACCTCGCGGGCGTCATCCAGGCTGACCTCGATCTGGCGTTCGTCCGCGGCGGCCTTGTACCACTTGGACAGGCAGTTGCGGCAGAAGCCGGACAGGTTCATCAGGTCGATGTTCTGCACATCGGTGCGGTTGCGCAGGTGTTCGACGAGGCGACGAAATGCCGCGGCTTCGAGTTCGAGTTGTTCTTGCGGGCTCATGGGCGTTCTCGTTATCAGGCGATACGGTTTTTCAGATGACGGCCACCGTTGATGACCACGCTGCTGCCGGTGCTGTACTGGCTTTCGAGCAGGAACAACACTGCGTCGATCAACGGCTGGGCACCGGGCTCGAATTCCAGCAGGGCCTTTTTCAGGGTCTGCTGGCGGTAGTGCTCGTCGCCGCCTTCCTTGAGGATCAACAGCCCCGGCAGGATGGCGTTGACCCGCACGCTGGGGGCGTACTTTTCTGCGAACGACAGCACCATATTCTGCAGCGCGGCCTTGGTCGCGGCATAGCCGATATGGCTCTTGCTGCCGCGGGACGACGTTTCGTCGCAGATGTGGATGATGTCGGATTTTTCCAGCTTGAGCAGTTGCTCGCCCAGCGCCAGGTTCAGGTGGTACGGCGCCTCGACGTGCAGCTTGAACATGGTGTTGAGGTTGTTCAGGTCATCGTCGAGCCACAGCGAAGCGTTGTGGATGATGCCGCGCAGGCCGTCGTAGTGGGTGCGCAGGTGCTCAATGAGGGCTTCGCGGTCCCGTTCGCTGCACAGGTCGGCCTGGAACTGGATGATATTCGGATGCGCCGCGGTCGGGTTCTTGCTGCGGCTGGCGCTGACGACCGTGTGGCCGGCCTGCGCCAGTTGCGTGGCCAGCGCCAGCCCGACTCGCTGGCTGCCACCGGTAACTAGGATTGGGCTGTTCATAAGCGGGAACGATCAACTTTTCAGGTTCGCAGGGTCAGGTGCCAGCATACCCGAACTCGCCGCCATTGACCGCCCCCGGGGTCCTCAGCGGCTTTCCAGCGAACCGGGCTCAGGCGCCGCTGGCCGTGGGCTCTTGGCCGGGGCATTGAGCCAGTTGGCGAGGCAGCGGGTCGATAGCGGAATGAAGAAATAGACCATCAGCGGCGTCAGCCCAAGGGTGCTGAGCAGGATGCGCGGTAGCAGGCTCAGTTCCGCCAGCCAGTGACCGAACAGCAGGTTGAACGCCAGCGACACCGGAAAGAACGCCAGCCAGATTGCCACCGCCTGCTTCCAGCGCGGCGGGCGCTGCGCGGTGCTGTTGCCGAACCAGCCTTCGATGCCGCTGACGCGTTGTTCGGTGGGTTGCTGGAACAGGCCGTTGCCGCGGGCCAGCCAGGCGCTGCGCGAGGCGGAAAATTCCCAGGCGTGGAGGGTCTTTTCGTCGACGAAGCGGAAGATGATCTGGAATTCGTCGCCATGGGGCGGCGGTGCGAGAACCCCGGAACCGAGGTAGCCGGGAAAGTCGGTGGCGAGCTGCTCGCCTTCGTGCAGCCAGGCGATCATGTCCTGGTAACGGCCTTCGGCGACGCGCCGCGCGACCATCAGGGTAACGGGAGGGGTAGACATCGTGTATCTCCTGACGAATGCCCGCAGCGGGTAGCCGCGACCATGGAACGCAACCCGGGGTGTTGGGCTGCATCCGAAAACAAGCAAGGATTATTCCGTAAATTACGTGACTCGTCAGTGTTGGCGTGACGGAGTGCACAGATGGCCTTTGGCCCGAAGAGCATGTGAAGGGGTAGAATGCCGGACATTTCCTACAGCAGGCGGCGCTCCGGCGATGATCGACCCGACCTCACTCACGGACCGTGGGCTGCAACACGAAGAGTTGTTTCCCATCCGTGAAGTCTCGCGCCTGACCGGCATCAACCCGGTCACCCTGCGTGCCTGGGAGCGCCGTTATGGGCTGATCCAGCCGACGCGCACCGAAAGTGGGCACCGCTTGTATTCCCGCGCCGATATCGACGAGGTCCGCCATATCCTTGGCTGGATCGAGCGCGGCGTGGCGGTGAGCAAGGTGGGCAAGATTCTCGCCCGCAACCGCGGCGGCGATGTGCGGCCCAGCGAAGTGGCCGATCCGCCGTCCGTCGACGACCACGAAAAATGGCAGGCGCTGCTGGGCCAGGCCGTGCGGGCGTTCGATGAAGTCCGGCTGGAGCGGGTCTACGGGCAGGTCTTTGCCAGCTATCCGCTAAGCGTGGTGTTCCAGGACATCCTGATGCCGGTCTGGCAGGAATTGCGGATCGCCCATGACGGCTTTGGCCGCACCAGCGAGTGGCTGTTTCTCGACACCTTCCTGCGCGCCCGGGCCTGGCAGCGCCTGCAACTGGCGCGGGAGCAACAGGAGGTCCGCGTGGTACTGACGGCGCTGCCCGAGCAATGCCGGGAGCTGGAACTGCTGGTGTGTGCCTTGTTGCTGGGCAGCAGCGAGATTGCCGTGTCGGTCCTGGCGCCGGGCCAGCCGCTGGAAGAACTCAGCCTGGTCTGCGAGCGCATGGCGCCGGATGCGCTGGTGCTGTTCTCCAACCATTCACCCGCCGCCGATCTGCCCAAGCGTCTGGCGCGCCTGGCACTGGCGCTGGATTGCCCGCTGTTGTTTGCCGGCGAAGGGTCGGAGCTGGCGCAGGACAGCCTGGTCGGTTCGCAGATTATCTGCCTGGGGGGCGAGGGACGTTTGATGCGGCGGCGTCTGCAACAAGCGTTGGACGGCCATCTGGATACCTGACGCCGCTCAGGAAGAATGCAGTTCCGGGTGGGCGAGGCGGTGCTGCTGGAGGATGTACTGGCGCAGCCGCTCGATTTCTTCCGGCGGGTGCTGGCTCAACTTGTAGGCCGCCAGTCCTTCGGCGGTCAGCCGTTGCAAGGTGCCGCGCAGGGCGATGGGCGCGATGCCGTCGGGGCTGAACCAGAGGTTGAAGGTTTTTGGCGATTTCTTGCCGGCCGGTACTTCCACCAGCGCACCCTTGAAGGAAATTTCCCGGACTTTCAGGCCGCTGCTCAGGCCCAGTTCGTCTTCGAGCATCACCGGCGTGTCCAGCGTCAGGCGCCAGGGCCGGACCACTTCGCCTTCTTCATAGATGCTCGGGGCGCCGACTTGCAGGTGCAGGGCATGGAATTCATCTTCCACCAGCACCAGCGGAAAACTCATCTGCTGGTTCTCGAACTGCGCCTGCACGGTCACCTGCTCATTGGCCACCAGTCGGGTGAGCAACGCCTGGACTTCGCTGCGGCCATTGAGGCGCAGGCTGGAGTTGGGGTCGACGCGGTTGAGCTGGGGCGAGCGGTGAACGCTCTGGATAAAGTCCAGCTCATCCTGAGTCAGAAGGGCATCGGCTTGCATGATAGGGAATGCCGCGAATTTTCCGGGTGATAAGTGGACAGCAAATCCGTGCCTTGGTTTAGGACCGCTGGTCGTTTTCCAGGCGCAGGATGCGTTCCCGAGCCTCGGCCAACTCGCGTTCCAGTTCCGCCACGCGCTGCTCGGCGTGCACTGGGCGGCTGACGTCTTTTTGAATACCGATGAAATAGGTGAGCTGGTCGGCTTCGTTGAACACCGGCGTGATCGACAGCTCGTTCCAGAAGGCGCTGCCGTCCTTGCGGTAGTTGCGCAGCACTTCCCGGCACGGCTGGCCGCTCTGCAGCGCCTGGCGAATCCGCTCGCGAGCGGGCTGGTCGCGGTCGTCTCCTTGGAGGAAGCGACAGTCGCTGTAGAGGATCTCATTGGCGTCGTAACCCGTCAGGCGCTCGAACGCCGGGTTCACGTAGATCAGGATGGTGTCGTCGCCTTCCTGTTCGGCGACCACGATGCCGTCGTTGGAGGCATCGATCATGCGTTGCAGCAAGGTGGCGTTGATCATGGGTAACCGGTGCGTAGGCAACTGGAGTGGGCAATTCTAGTGCATTGGCGGCCGGCGGATAAGGCCTTTTGCCAGCGACGGGTGTTAGTATCCTACGCTTTTGCTCAGCTACGGAATCCGCTATGAAAGTCGTCATCCTGTCCGGGTCGGTGTATGGCACCGCCGAAGAAGTCGCCCGTCATGCCCAGTCACTGCTCAAGGCCGCGGGTTTCGACGCTTGGCACGCCGCCCGTGCGACCCTCGCCGACGTGCAGGCGTTCGCCCCCGAGGCATTTCTTGCCGTGACTTCCACCACCGGCATGGGCGAATTGCCTGACGGCCTGGTGCCGCTGTTCAGCGAAATCCGTGACAGCCTGCCGGCCGCGTGGCGTGGTCGGCCGGGTGCGGTAGTGGCGCTGGGCGATTCCAGCTACGGCGATACGTTCTGTGGCGGTGGCGAACAACTGCGCGAGCTGTTCGCCGAACTGGGCGTCGAGGAAGTCCAGCCGATGCTGCGCCTGGACGCCAGCGAAACCGTGACCCCGGAAACCGATGCCGAGCCGTGGCTGGCCGAGTTCATCGGCAAGCTGCGCGGCTGATCAGCCCGGCGGAGTTTCCCGCAACAGTTGCAACCAGGCCCGCGCCGCCGCCGACAGGTAGGCGCCGCGGCGCCAGATGAAGGCGATGTCCCAGCGCAGGTCGCGGGGTTCGGTCAGGCTCAGGCGAACCACGCCGGGCCGCTCCAGCGCCCGCGCCACCACGCGCGGCAGCAACACCACGCCTTGGCCGGCGGCCACCAGCGCGGCAAGAAAGTCCGCCTGACCGCTGCGGCCACCTTCCTTCGGCGTGAAGCCCACTGCCTGACAGGCACTGAGCAGCCGGTCATTCAGCACGAAGCTGCGCTGATACAGCAGGAACGGCGTCTGCGCCAACTCCGCCAACTGCACACTGCCATTGCCGGCCAACGGATGGTCCAGCGGTAGCAGCGCGTCCAGCGGTTCGTTGCAGAACGGTTGATGGTCGAAGGCCGGGTCCTGCGGCGTGAGGCTGCCGCCCAGTTCCAGTTCGCCACTGAGCACCGACTGTTCGATGGAGCGGCTGCCGCCTTCGAGCAGGTGCACGGTGATATTCGGATAACGCCGACGGTACTCGGCGAACAGTCCGGCGAACAGCGCATCACTTCCCAGCAGCGGCAGGCCCAGGCGCAACTCGCCGCGGGCCAGTTGGCTGAGGTCGTCCAGTTCGTTCTGCAGGGCCTGGCGCAGGTGCAGCATGTCTTCGCCGCGCTCCAGCACGACCTTGCCAGCGGCGGTCAGGTGCAGGCGCGACGCGTGCCGTTCCAGCAGCACCACGCCAAGATCCTGCTCCAGTTGCGCCACCTGCTTGCTCACGGCGGACTGGCTGATGTGCAGGGTCTGCGCGGCTTGGGTGAAACCGCCGCGGTGCACCACTTCGATGAAGCTGCGCAGTTGCTTGAAGTCCATGGTCTGGATTCCGTTTTGGAATGCTGCTAAGTCTAACAATTCGCTTTTTGCATGTATGAGCAAATTTTACAATGGGCTCCCCTGAGGACCCTTCGATGAAACTCGTGAACCTGAAATTCCTTGCGCGCCTGCTAGCCGAGCTGGGCGTGCTGCTGGCGCTTTACCTGCTCGGCGGGCAACTGGCGGGCTGGCTGGGGTGGCCGATTCCGGGTGGCGTTATCGGCCTGGCGCTGCTGCTGGCGCTGTTCGCCAGCGGCTGGCTCAAGCCTGCCGCCTTGCAGCGGGGCGCTGCGGTATTGATGGCGGAAATGCTGCTGTTCTTCATCCCGGCGCTGATGAGCCTGCTGGACTACGGCACGCTGCTGCGCAGCGACGGCTGGCGGATTCTGCTGGTGATCGCCGTCAGCACGTTGCTGGTGATGCTGGTGACCGCCTTCACTGTGGAATGGGTTTGCCGCCGGAGCCTGCGCCATGAGCCTTGAACCGATGCCGCTGTTCTGGCTGGCGCTGACGCTGGCGACCTACCTCGGCAGCCGCTGGCTGTACCGGCGCACCGGGCGTTATCTGCTGTCGCCGCTGATTCTGGTGCCCGCCGTGTTGCTGGCCATTGCTGTGCCGCTGCACACCGCCTACGCCGAATATTCCCGCGACACCCACTGGCTGATGGCGGTGCTCGGCCCGGTGACCGTGGCCTTCGCCGTACCGATCTGGCAGCAGCGACGCCTGCTCGCGCGGCACTGGCCGGCGTTGGGCCTGGGCATGTTGATGGGCAGCGCGGCGTCGATCGCCAGTTCCTGGGCGCTGGCGCGGCTGCTGTCGCTGGACAGCGCGGTGAGCCTGTCGCTGCTGCCGCGTTCGATCACCACGCCGTTCGCCATGCCGCTGGCCCAGGAACTGGGCGGCGTACCGGAACTGACCGCGGTGTTCGTGATGTTCACCGGCGTGCTCGGCGCATTGTTCGGCGGCGTGCTGTTGCGCTGGCTGCCGCTGCGCACGCCACTGGCCCGCGGCGCGTTGTTCGGCGTCGGCGCCCACGGCGCGGGCGTCAGCCGGGCCCATGAGGTGGGCGGCGAAGAGGGTTCCGTGGCGGGGCTGGTGATGGTCCTGACCGGTTTGCTCAACCTGTTTGCCGCGCCACTGTTGTCGGCGCTGCTCTGACATTTGGCGCGGCTGACTCGCAGGGTCATCAAGCTGGCTGCGAAGGCAACTTTCGATTCGGGCAGGCGTGACTATGCTGTCCAACAGAGCACAGAACATGTGCCGCGTGCCCGACACTCATCACAACCCTCTAACCGAGATCCCGCTAATGCCATTGGCAGAGATACCTCTGTGCGTCTGGCGTACACGGAGCCTGGGATTCACGTTCCGCAGCCAGAGCATTCGCTACTGGACGGCAGGGCAGGGAGAGCCACTGCTACTCATTCACGGATTTCCCACCGCCAGTTGGGACTGGCATTACCTCTGGCAGCCACTGGCCCAGCGTTTTCGCCTGATCGCCTGCGACATGCTCGGCTTCGGCGATTCGGCCAAACCGCCGCGACACCGCTACAGCCTGCTGGAGCAGGCTGATCTGCAACAGGCGTTGCTGGCACACCTGCAGGTGCATGAACCCGTGCACATCCTTGCCCACGACTACGGCGGCAGCGTCGCCCAGGAACTGTTGGCCCGACACCATGAAGGCGTGGCCGAAGTCGCCACGTGCGCCTTTCTCAACGCCGGCTTGTTTCCCGAACGTCATCGCTCGCTGCTGGCCCAGCGCTTGCTGCTCAGCCACCTCGGCTGGCTGGTGGCGCGGACCTTCAATCGCGATGATCTGGTGCACAGCGTCAGCCAGATCTATGGCCCCTGCACTCAGCCCAGTGAAAGCGCGCTGGACGATTGCTGGAGCCTGATCACCTCGAACTGCGGCAATCGCATCCTGCACCGATTGTCGGCCTACGTGCCCGAGCGCCTGACCTATCGAGAGCGATGGGTGGGCGCGCTGCAACAGGCGCGGATGCCGTTGCGCTTCATCAGCGGCGCGGTGGACCCTGTGTGCGGTGCGCACATGCTCGAGCGCTACCGTGAACTGGTGCCGCTGCCCGACACCGTGACCCTTCCGGGCATCGGTCACTACCCGCATACCGAAGCACCGGCGCAGGTGCTGCGGCACTACCTGGATTTTCGCCAGCAACCCTTGACCAGCAGCCTGCAGAAAGTCGCCTGGTCCTGACCCCGTCGTCACTTATTGCCCGCCATTCAGCGTCCGCCCGGTTGATTGTTCCGGGTCGGGCGCTGGTCGACACTGCGCGTTCCGTTCCCTGTTCAGTTGGAGTTGTGCCATGACCGATTCGGTGCGCCTGGAAGACAAAGTGGTGATCGTCACGGGAGCCGGCGGCGGCCTCGGCCGCGCCCACGCCCTGCTGTTCGCTCGCCACGGGGCGAAAGTGGTAGTCAACGACCTGGGCGGCTCGACCCACGGCGAGGGCGCCAATGCCTCGGCGGCGGACCGCGTGGTGGCGCAGATCCGCGAAGCCGGCGGCACCGCGGTGGCCAACCACGACTCGGTCACCGACGGCCAGCGCATCGTCGAACAGGCCCTGGACAGTTTCGGCCGCATCGACGTGGTGGTGAACAACGCCGGCATCCTGCGGGACAAGACCTTCCACAAAATGGACGACGCCGATTGGGACCTGGTCTACAAGGTCCACGTCGAGGGCGCCTACAAAGTCACTCGCGCCGCCTGGCCGCATTTGCGCGAGCAGAACTGGGGGCGGGTGATCTTCACCTCGTCGACCTCGGGCATCTACGGCAACTTCGGCCAGGCCAACTACGGCATGGCCAAGCTCGGCCTGTACGGCCTGACCCGCACCCTGGCGCTGGAAGGGCGCAAGAACGGCGTGCTGGTCAACGCCATCGCCCCCACGGGCGGCACGCGCATGACCGAAGGGCTGATCCCGCCGCAGGTGTTCGAACAGCTCAAGCCCGAGCTGATCAGCCCATTGGTGGTGTACCTGGGCAGCGAGCAGTGCCAGGACAGCGGCAACCTCTATGAAGTCGGCGGCGGCTGGATTGGCCAGGTGCGTTGGGAGCGCAGCCTGGGCGCCGGTTTCGATCCGCAGCAGGGTTTCAGCGTCGAAGACGTCGCGGCCAATTGGGGTCGCATTGGCGACTTTGAAGGCGCCGTGCATCCGAAGGACAGCCTGGAAGCGCTGCAACAGATGATGGCCAATCTGCAGGCGTTCGCCGGTCGCTGAAGCGGCCCGTTTCCCGTCGTGATCTATGCTGGAAGGCCGTGATCGCGACAGGAGTGCGAACGATGTATGAATCAAAAAATGACGCCGTCATCTCGGCCGATCAATTTCGCAGCCGCCTGCTGCTGCATGCGCTGGGCGCGGGTTTGCTGGTGGTGGGCTCGATCCTGATCGGGGTGACCGGGCATCTGTATTTCGAAGAAGGCGTGAAGTGGTACGACGCGGCGTTCAACGCCACCTTGCTGCTGGGTGGCATGGGGCCGGTGGACTTGCCGGAGACGCCGGGCGGCAAGGTGTTTTTCGCTGTGTACGGGTTGTACGTGGGCCTGGTGTTTGTCGCCAGCATCGGCCTGATTCTGGCGCCGGTGGCGCACCGGTTGTTGCACCGGTTTCATTGTGACGACTGATTTGGCGACGCCATAAAAAAGGCCGCTGCAAACGCAGCGGCCAAGTAAGACGCAGATCAAGGAGCTTCAAAATCAACGTCGGTGAAACTGAAGGGTGACGCTTCGGAACAACAATCGAGGAGCACTCTAGGGGGAGAGTATTAACCGACCATTAAGGGGGCCGAAGCGTCAACTTCGCGCCTTGGCGAACACCGGATCGCCAAGACAGGACAAAGGATAGTCAGCTCCAACCTGCGGAAAAATAGCGCTTTCTGACATTCACCGTTGCGCTGCTCGCAACAGTGCACCAAAGCGGGTCACTGCGCTTCTTCATAGCCCATTCGCCAACTGATCGCCTTCGCCGTCGCCAGCAGCGTCTCGGCGGCCGGGCCTTGTTCGTCGGCATGGAAGATCGAGGTCGGGCCAACCACGGTGATCACCGCAGCAATCTTGCCCATCGCGTTGAACACCGGCGCCGACAGCGCATCCACCCCCGGCATCAGCAAACCGTGCACATGGTGCAGGCCGCGTTCGCGGATGCGGGCGAACAGCTCGTCGTACTCCGCAGCGCTGTGGCCGGCTTGCGACAGTTCCTCGTCACGCAACTCGATGGTTTCCCGCTCCGGCAGGTAGGCGCCGAACACCAGCCCGGTGGACGAGCTGAGCAGCGGCAGCACCGACCCGATCTGCGTGACCACCGTCACCGCGCGCACCGCCGGCTCGATATTCACCACCGTCGCGCCCTGATTGCCCCACACGGCGATGAAGCAGCTTTCATTCAGTTCGTCGCGCAGTTGCGACAGCGGCATCGCCGCGACCTTCAACACCTCCATTCCGCCCAATGCCGCCAGGCCGACCCGCAGCGCTTCACGGCCCAGGCCGTAGTGGTTGGTGGCCTGGTCCTGCTCGGCGAACCCGCTGGCGATCAGCGCCTGGAGATAGCGATGGACCTTGCTCGCCGGCATCTGCACGTGTTCGGCCAGACGCGACAGCGAGGTGGCCGGGGACAACTGCGCGAGGGCCTTGAGGATGTCGGTGCCGACTTCCGCCGAGCGAACCTTCTGTTTGCCGTTGTCGGCGGGGGGCGTGGCTTTGGGCATGGGTGTGTTCACTGTGCGGGGCAGGAATTCGGAGATGTTGGGCCCCGAAGAAGGACGGCGGTCTTTATAACTTGACGCCCCCAGGCAATCAAATTACGTTATGCGTAATCAAATTACGAATAACAATAACGCAGAAGCGCCGCCATCGCTGCCTACGGCAGGCCGGGGTGGTCAACCTGCCACAACCGGCCCGGACACGGCCTGGAGGCTCGATGAACCTCGATTCCACTTCCGCCCTCGCTTACCAGAGCGGCTTCGGCAACGAATTCGCCAGCGAGGCACTGCCCGGCGCCCTGCCGGTTGGCCAGAACTCCCCACAGAAAGCGCCTTACGGGTTGTACGCCGAGTTGCTGTCAGGCACCGCGTTCACCATGACCCGCCACGAACAGCGCCGCACCTGGCTGTACCGCATCCGTCCTTCGGCTCTGCACCCGGCGTTCGTGCGTCTGGAGCGGCAACTGGCTGGCGGTTCGCTGGGTGCGATCACGCCCAACCGCCTGCGCTGGAGCCCGCTGGAGATGCCGGCCGAGCCCACCGATTTCATCGACGGCTGGGTCACCATGGCGGCCAACTCGGCGGCGGAAAAACCAGCCGGCATCAGCATTCATTGCTACCGCGCCAATCGCTCCATGGAACGGGTGTTCTTCAATGCCGACGGTGAATTGCTGTTGGTGCCGCAACAGGGTCGCCTGGGCCTGTTCACCGAATTGGGCCGGCTGGAAGTGGGGCCGCTGGAAATCGCGGTGATCCCGCGCGGGATGAAATTCCGTGTCGAGCTGCTGGACGGTGAAGCCCGCGGCTACATCGCCGAAAACCACGGCGCGCCGCTGCGCATCCCGGACCTCGGCCCGATCGGCAGCAACGGCCTGGCCAACCCGCGCGACTTCCTCGCCCCGGTGGCGCACTACGAGGAGCAGACCGGCCCGGTGCAACTGGTGCAGAAATTCCTCGGCGAACTGTGGGGCTGCGAGTTGCAGCACTCGCCGCTGGATGTGGTCGCCTGGCACGGCAACAACGTGCCGTACAAATACGACCTGCGCCTGTTCAACACCATCGGCACCGTCAGCTACGACCATCCCGATCCGTCGATCTTCACCGTGCTCACCTCGCCGACCAGCGTGCCGGGCATGGCCAACCTCGACTTCGTGATCTTCCCGCCGCGCTGGATGGTCGCCGAGAAGACCTTCCGTCCACCATGGTTCCACCGCAACCTGATGAACGAGTTCATGGGCCTGATCCAGGGCGAGTACGACGCCAAGGCCGAAGGCTTCCTGCCCGGCGGTGCCTCGCTGCACGCTTGCATGAGCGCCCATGGCCCGGACGCCGAAACCTGCGCCAAGGCGATTGCCGTGGACCTGGCGCCGAACAAGATCGATAACACCATGGCCTTCATGTTCGAGACCAGCCAGGTGCTGCGTCCGAGCCGCCATGCGCTGGACTGCCCGCAGTTGCAGAACGACTACGATAGTTGCTGGGCCACGCTGCCGAGCACCTTCACCCCGAACCGGAGATAAGCATGAATCAGACCGCCATTGCCCGCAGTTGGGTCGAGCACGCCAACGGGCATAGCGACTTCCCGCTGCAGAACCTGCCGCTGGGGATCTTCAGCCGCGCCGGTGGGGAGCGCCGTTCGGGCGTCGCCATCGGTGATGCCATTCTCGACCTGGACGCCGTGCTGGCTGCCGGCCTGTTCGACGGCGAAGCCCGCGCGGCTGTCGAAGCCACTCGCGGCGGCGCGCTCAACGCCTTCTTCGCCCTGGGTCGCGGCGCCCGTGTCGCCCTGCGCCAGCGCCTGCTGGAACTGCTGGCGCAAGACAGCCCGCACCAGGCTGCGCTGAAGGCCGCGCTGTACCCGGCCAGCGAGTGCGAACTGCACCTGCCGGCGCGGATTGGCGACTACACCGACTTCTACGTCGGCATCGAGCACGCCAAGAACGTCGGCAAGCTGTTCCGTCCCGACAACCCGCTGCTGCCCAATTACAAATACGTGCCGATCGGCTACCACGGCCGCGCCTCGACCATCCGTCCGTCCGGCACCGACGTACGCCGTCCGAAGGGCCAGACCCTGCCGGCCGGCCAGACCGAGCCGAGCTTCGGCCCGTGCGCGCGCCTGGACTACGAGCTGGAAATCGGCATCTGGATCGGCCAGGGCAATGACCTGGGCGACGCCATCCCGGTGGCCGAGGCCGCCGAGCACATCGCCGGTTTCTGCCTGCTCAACGACTGGTCGGCGCGGGATATCCAGGCGTGGGAATACCAGCCGCTGGGTCCGTTCCTGTCCAAGAGCTTCATTTCAACCGTTTCTCCCTGGGTCGTTACCGCCGAGGCGCTGGAGCCGTTCCGTTGCGCCCAGCAGGCGCGTCCGGAAGGCGATCCGCAGCCGCTGTCGTACCTGCTGGACAAGCGCGATCAGGCTGGTGGCGCTTTCGATATTGAACTGGAAGTGCTGCTGCTCACCGAGCGCATGCGCGAGCAGAACCTGCCCGCCCATCGCCTGACCCTGAGCAACACCCTGAGCATGTACTGGACCGTGGCGCAGATGGTTGCGCACCACAGCGTCAACGGTTGCCAGTTGCAGCCGGGCGACCTGTTCGGCTCCGGCACCTTGTCTGGCGCCAAGCCTGGCCAGTTCGGCAGCCTGCTGGAGATCACCGAGGGCGGCAAACTGCCGGTGGAACTGGCGAGCGGCGAAGTGCGCAAGTTCCTCGAAGACGGCGACGAAATCATCCTGCGCGCCCGCGCCAAGCGCGACGGCGTGGCCAGCATCGGCTTCGGCGAATGCCGCGGCAAAGTTGTCGCGGCGCACTGAGAGGGCAGGGGCATGGAACTCTTCACCTACTACCGTTCCACCTCGTCGTATCGGGTACGCATCGCGCTGGCGCTCAAGCAACTGGAGTTCCAGTCGCTGCCGGTCAACCTGCTCAAGGGTGAACAGCGCGAAGAACACTTCCTCGCGCTCAACCCCCAGGGCCGGGTGCCGGCACTGAAAGCCGATTCCGGTGAAGTGCTGGTGCAGTCGCCAGCGATCATCGAGTACCTGGAAGAGGTTTATCCACAGCCCGCGCTACTGCCGCAGGACCCGGTGCAACGCGCCCGGGCCCGGGGCGTGGCGGCGTTGATCGGCTGCGATATCCATCCGTTGCACAACGTCAGCGTGCTGAACCAGTTGCGTCAGTTGGGGCAGGACGAGGCGGCGGTGAACCAGTGGATTGCCCACTGGATCGGCCAGGGCCTGGCGGCGGTGGAGCAGTTGATTGGCGACAGCGGCTTTTGCTTCGGTGATGAGCCGGGATTGGCGGATGTGTACCTGATTCCGCAGGTGTATGCGGCCAAGCGCTTCAATATCGATCTGGGCGGCTATCCGCGGATCTTGCGGGTGGTGGAGTTGGCGGAGGAGCATCCGGCGTTCGTGATTGCGCATCCTTCGCGGCAGCCGGATACGCCGGCGGCGGGGTGAATACAAGGGCCTCATCGCAGGCTTGCCAGCGATGAGACCCTAATGAACTGACCTCTTCCCCGGCGGCAACTGCGCCAACCGCTCCGTCAGCCGCAACCGCTGGATCGGATCATCCGTCAGCAACAACGCATGCTCCAGGTCGAAGCGCTCGGCATGGGGGCAATCCAGATGCTGATAAAGCGTCGCCCGCGCCAGGTAATCACTGGCCAGCGGCGGCCCCAGATCCAGCACCCGTTCGGCATCCTTCAACGCCGCCAGATCGTTGTCATGGGTCGCATGCAACTGTCGCAAATTACGCGACAGGCGCTGAAGCATCTGCCGCGCACTGGCGACCTGCAGATGTTCCGCACTCAACGGCACCTGCGGACCGAACTGGCGTCCAAGCAACTCGCGGCAATCGGCCGGGTACAATCGCCGCCCGCCGCACGGATCAAGCAGATGATCCGCCCCAGGCACGCGCAACAGAAAATGCCCCGGAAAATTCACCCCTTCCAGCGGAATCGACAGCCCGCGCGCCAACTCCAGGCTCAACAGCGCCAGCGTCAGCGGCTGGCCCCGACGGCGCAGCAGCAATTGATCGAGCATTCCGGCCTGGGGCCGCAGCGGGTGATATTCGTCTTCCTGGAAACCCAGTGCGCAGAGCTTGCGCAGCAGGGGCTGGGCCAGCTCTGCCAGCGGTAGCATCGGCAGGCTGTTGCTGACTTCGTGCTGCAGCGTCTGCAGCGCTTTCATCACCTCTGCCGGCTGCACCTGGTCGTCATGCTCGGCGGCAATCCACAGCCCGGCCTCGAACAAGGCCGGGGGAGTGCGTTCCAGACAGTCCAGGCAGGCTTGGCGTGGGTTCATGGTGGTCTCCGCTGAGAGCTTCTGTTTTAGCCCTCGCACACCGTTTCGTCCAGTGCCCCGGCAGGCTTCGGGGCGCCGCCTATACTTGTTTCAGCACTTAACGAGGGCCCGCAGATGTTCGCTCTCATGCAAAGCACGCGCACCCAGTCATTGCACCTGTGTATCGACCAGACCACCGGCCTCAAGGCGGTGATCGCGATCCACAACGAGCGGCTGGGCCCCGCGCTGGGCGGTTGTCGCTACCTGGCCTACCCGGATGACGACAGCGCCATGACCGACGCCATTCGTCTGGCCCAGGGCATGACCTACAAGGCGGCGCTGGCCGGCTTATCGCTGGGCGGCGGTAAAGCGGTGATCATCCGCAATCCCCATGTGGAAAACCGCGCGGCACTGTTCGAGGCGTTCGGGCGTTTCATCGAATCGCTGGAAGGCCGCTACATCACCGCGACCGACAGCGGCACCTCGACCCTGGACATGGACTGCATCGCCCAGACCACCCGCCACGTCACCAGCACCACCCGCGCCGGCGATCCCTCCCCGCATTCCGCCATGGGCGTGTTCGCCGGCATTCGCGCCACGTCGATGGCGCGGCTGGGCAGCGACAACCTGGAAGGTTTGCGGGTGGCGGTTCAGGGCTTGGGCAATGTCGGCTATGCGCTGGCCGAACAACTGCATGCGGCGGGGGCGGAATTGCTGGTCAGCGACCACGATCGGGGACGGGTGCAACTGGCGATGGAGCAGTTCAATGCGCAGCCAGTGGCGCCTGAAGCGCTGGTCGGCACGCCCTGCGATATCTTCGCGCCGTGCGGGCTGGGTTCGGTGCTGACCGCACAGAGCGTGATGCAACTGCGCTGCGCGGCGGTGGCGGGCTCGGCGAACAACCAGTTGACCAGCCTGCAGGTGGCCGACCAACTGGAAAACCGCGGCATTCTCTATGCCCCGGACTACGTCATCAATTCCGGCGGACTGATCTACGTGGCCCTGACTCACCAAGGCCATGACCCCGTCGCCATCACCGCGCACCTGTCGCGGATTCCCACCCGGCTGACCGAGGTGTTCGCCCACGCCCAGGCGGAAAAACGCTCGCCGGCGCGGGTCGCCGAGCAACTGGCCGAACGCCTGGTGTACGGCGGCTGAGGCTTATTCCGCTGGCGCGTCGAGCAGTTCGGACAGGGCGTCCGGCTGGCTCTTGAACGCCTTGGCGAACACATCGCGGTTTTTCGCCATGTAGATACCGGCTTCCTCGACCTGCTGCTCGCTCAGCGACGGCACGGCTTTTTTCAACACGTCGGCCAACAGCTCGGCCAGTTCCAGCATCTTGTCGTGACGATCTGCTTCGGCTTTATCCATGAACAAGCGCTCCAGGTCGCGGCTGCTGCGGTACACCACTTCGACGGCCATTCATCACCTCACATGCCTTTCGATAATTGAAGATTGCGAATACTGGGTTTTTATACAGTAATCCAGCAATGCTGGATAGTGGCATTTTTATAGCTCAGATTTTGCAGTTGATGCGGAACAGGCGTGTCTTGCGGCAATTGGTCGCCTTCTCAAACGGGGCCCCTGGCCTTTTTACTGCATGCAGGCAAAGCGTCATGTGCTTGTCGCATCCTCCGTCGAAGTCGTACCAAGGAATCCGCATCGTGAACATCAAATGGGCTGACAAACTGCGCAAGGGCCTGCATGGCGCCGCCGACTCGCTGGGCAATCTGTGCGTCGAGTCGTTCCACTACCTGGCCCTGTTCGGCATCGGCGGCATCACCGCCTGGGCCGCGGTAATGACTTTCATCGACATGCTCGGCAAGGGCGGGGTCAGCGTCGACGATATCCTCCTGCTGTTCATCTACCTCGAGCTGGGCGCGATGGTGGGGATCTACTTCAAGACCAACCACATGCCGATCCGCTTCCTGCTGTATGTGGCGATCACCGCGCTGACCCGCTTGCTGATCGGCGACGTTTCCCACCACAAGGCGCCGGATGTCGGGCTGCTGTACCTGTGCGGCGGGATCCTGCTGCTGTCGTTCTCGATCCTGGTGGTGCGCTATGCCTCGTCGCGCTATCCGTCGAGCCGGGTGATCGATGCCAATGGCAAGGAGATCGAGGAAGGGCGTTGATGGCTTTCTAGGCTCTGTATGAAAAGCCTTGATACTCGGTGATGCTGCGTTGAAAACAGCCTCGGAATGCTCATTTACAACCCGTAAACTCCGCTTCCTCGGCTGTTTTCGCCTTGCCTGACCTTCGTCTCAAGGCTTTTCATACAGAGCCTAAGTCGCTTATAACCAAACGATCTGCAAGATTTTTCCGCCTCACTCCACAAGCGGAGGTCAGCCAATGATCCAGGACCTCCGCAATGCCCCATTACCTCGACGACGCCCAGCGCGAAGATGTGCTGCGCCTGCAAGCCAGTTTCCTCGGCCGCAGCGAGTGGCCGACCTGGCTGTTGCTGGTCGGCGTCTATGCCGGCTGGTTCGCGTTGCTGCTGGGCAGTCCGGTCCTTGGCGTGTGGCCGACGACCGTGTTGCTGGTGCCGCTGCTGGTGCTCTGGCTGTCGCTGCAACATGAACTGCTGCACGGTCATCCGACGCGTTTCCTCTGGCTTAACAAACTGATCGGCTACGCGCCGTTCGCGGTCTGGTATCCGTACACCCTGTACCGCGACAGCCACCTGCTGCACCACCGCGATGAAGATCTCACTTTGCCGGGCCGCGACCCGGAAAGCCGCTACCTCAGCCGTCAGCACTGGCAACGCGCGCCGCGCCTGGCGCGGGCCTTGCGCTGGCTGGACAAGACCGTGCCGGGGCGGGTGCTCAGTGGTGCGCCGCAAGCGCTGTTCGGCCTGGCGCGGGAAGAATTTGCCCGGCTGGCTAAGGGCGATCGGCAGGCGTGGCTGATGTGGCTGACCCACGGCGCCGTCACCCTGCTGATGTTCACCTTCATCGCCCAATACAGCGCGCTGTCGGTGGCGCACTACGTGTTTTTCGTCAGCGTGCCGGCGTTGTCGCTGGCGATGGTGCGTTCGTTTTATGAACACCGTCCCGCCGAGCGACCGGAGCAGCGCACCGTGCTCAACGAGGCCGGCTGGCCCTGGACCTGGTTGTTCCTGCACCTGAACCTGCACTTGGTGCATCACGATCTTCCGGGCTTGCAGTGGTATTTCCTGCCGCAGGTCTACCGTCGGCGCCGCGAGCAGTGGCTGGCGCGCAGCGGCGGCTTCCTGGTGCACGGCTATGGCGAGCTGTTTCGCCGCAACGCCTTGCGCCCCATCGACAGCCCCGAACATCCCCACGCCTGAGCCGGAGTCCGCCCATGTCCCAGGGTTTTGCCGAATTGTTGATGTACGTGGCGCCGCCGCGGGTTTGCGCCGCCAGCGAGGCGTGGTTGCAGCGCACGCTGACGCTGCTCGGTGCCAGCCGCCTCGACGTGGGCGGGCTGGACCTGCCGGGCCTGTGGCTGTCGCCGCACTTGCTCTTCACCCAGACCTGCGGCTATCCGTTGATGACCCTGCTGCGCGGCAAGGTGCGGGTGATTGGCCGGCCCGTCTACGAACTGCCCTACAGCGGCGGTGGCGACCATTGCAGCCTGCTGGTGGCCCGGGTGGACGACCCGCGCCGCGAGCTGGCGGCGTTTTTCGACAGCCACGGCCTGATCAACAGCCCCGACTCCAATTCCGGCATGAATCTGCTGCGCCATCGCCTCGCGCCACTGCAACGCGAGGGCCGCTTCTTTTCGGCCATCAGCTACACCGGCGGCCATCGCGACAGCCTGCGCGCCTTGCGCGAGCGGCGCGGCGATCTGGCGGCCATCGACAGCGTGACCTGGGGTTACCTCGCCCGTGACCACAGCGAGGAAGTCGCCGGGCTGCGCATTCTCGATATCAGTGCGCCGAGCCCGAGCTTGCCGTTCATCGGTCCCGCGCACCTCGACCAGAACACCGCGGCGCAAATACGCGAAGCGCTGAACCAGGCGCTGCGGGACTTGCCGGACGTGGCCGCAACCCTCGCGATTCGCCAGGTGCTGCCGGCCAGCGAGGCGGATTACCAGGTGCTGCTGGATTACCGCGACGAGGCCGCCAAGCGGGGCTTGGCGCGGATTCACCCCGAAGACGGGTAATTCCATTAGCGAATATAAGAATGCTTTTTAAATATTTTTAAAGAATAAGACCTCCCACTAGCATGGCGTCACCGGACCACCGGACATTTCAAGCAATCCTCCTTCTGGAGCCTTTCATGTCCGGTATCGAAAACTCTCACAGCGATTACGTGGGCGGCTTGTTCCGCAGTCATTACCAGTGGCTGTGCCTGCGTTTGCGCCGGCATCTGGGCGAAAGCGGCGCGGAAGATATCGCCGCCGACACCTTCGTGCAGTTGCTCAGCGCGCCGGGTGTGGAACCGATCCGCCAGCCGCGGGCGCTGCTCACCACCATCGCCCAGCGCCTGATGTACCAGCTCTGGCGCCGCCGCGACCTGGAGCGTGCCTACCTCGAGGCCCTGCACTTCGACGACGAGGCGCAGGCGCCCTCGCCGGAAGAACTGACGCAAATGATTGAGGCGCTGCAGATCATCGACAGCCTGCTCGACGGCCTGCCGGCCAAGGTCAAGGCGACCTTCCTGCTGTCCCAGGTCAACGGCCTGACGTACCCGGAAATCGCCGCGCAACTGGGCATCTCGCAACGCTCGGTGAGCGACTACATGGCCAAGGCCATCCACCGTTGTCTCAAGGCCAGCCTGGAGTGATATGAGCGCTGAACAGGACCACCTGATCGAACAGGCCACCCGCTGGATCGTGCTGCTGCGCTCGGGGCATGCCAGCGATGCGGAGCGCCTGGCCTTCCAGGCCTGGCGCGCCCGCGACCCGCGTCACGAAGAACTCTGCCTGCGCCTGGAACGCACCCTCGGGGTGTTCCAGGTGCCGGTCGCCCAAGGGGTTGATGGCAACGTGCTGCAACGCGCGCTGAATGCGCCGTCGAGCCGACGCAAGGTGCTGCAACGGGCGTTGCTCGGCGCCGGGTTGATGATCGGCGGCGGCCTGACCCTCAGCTCCGGGCTGCCGTCGCTGGACAGCCTGAGCGCGGACATCTCGACCGGCATCGGCCAGCGCCAGACCGTGCAACTGGACGACGGCAGCGAACTGGTGCTCAACGCGCAAAGCGCGGCGGACGTGCGCTTCGACGAGCAGCGCCGGCTGCTCAAGTGGCGCGGCGGCGAGGGCCTGGTGCGGGTGGTCAACGACCGCCGCCCGTTCATCGTCCAGACCGACGCCGGCGACCTGTTCGCCAGCGCGGCCCAGGTGCTGGTGCGCGAGCGCGGCGCGCAATGCCGGGTTGGCGCGCTGGATGCGCCGGTGCAGATCGTCACCCGCGGAGGTGATCGCCTGCAGCTCCAGGCCGGGCAGGAAGTCAGCTTCGACCGCTACCGTTTCGGCGTCGTCCAGGCCGTGCGCAACGGCGACAGCGCCTGGGTCAACGGCCTGCTGGAAGTGCGCGACAGCCCGCTCAGCGACGTGATCGAAGCGCTACGGCCTTACCGTCATGGCGTCCTGCGCCTCGACCCGGCGATCGCCGGGCTGCGGGTCAGCGGCCTTTATCGGCTCGACCAGAGCGATGTGGTGCTGGAAGCCTTGAGCCGAACCTTGCCGATTCGCGTGACTCGGCGCAGTGACTATTGGGTGACACTGGTTCCGGCATAAATGTGGTCGCTGCCATGTGCTAGCCGACCTATCTTAAGCACCCGGTTCTAAGCCCATAACCAATCGATCTGCAAGATTTCCCCTGCCTGCGCCACACCTTTCCCGTAAGCGCTGCCGAGGGAGCAGCGTCGTTTGATTCCGTGGGGGGAATCGTTGTGCGCAAGAGCAAACACAAGATCCAACGCAACACGACATCCGCAACCGGTGCCATCGCGTTCAGCCTGCTGCTGAGCGGCATGGCGTTCGCTGACGAAGCCCGGCAGAACTGGCATATCAATCCCGGCCCGCTGGACGAGGTGCTGCTGAGCATCAGCCGGCAGAGCGGCCAGGTGATTTCCTTCACCCCGGAACTGGGCCGTTATTCTTCGGCGCGGGTCGACGGCAACCTCTCCGCCGAGCAGGCGATCAGTGCCGCGCTGCGTGGCACCGGCCTGGAGCTGGAAGTCAGCCCGACCGGCGCGTTCATCATCAAGGACAACGGCGCCGAACCCGCGGCGACCACCGCCGCCAGCGCCAGCACGGTGGCGCGCAATCAGACTTCCGCGGCCAGCGTGCCGACCCTGGACCGGGTGGTTGCCCTCGGCACCCGCCGCAGCGACGCCACCGCGTTGACCAGCGCCGCCCCGGTGGATGTGATCAACAGCGAAGAGCTGGTGCAGACCGGTGCCACCACCCTGAACCAGGCGCTGTTCCAGTTGCTGCCGTCGTTCAACTTCCCGCAGAACCAGAGCGCCACCCGCGGCCAGAACCCCAAGGGCGCTTCGTTGCGCGGGCTGGCGCCGGACCAGACACTGGTGCTGGTCAACGGCAAGCGCCGGCATGCCTCGGCGGTGGTGAACATTTCCAGCGGCGTGCCGTTCATTGGCGCCCAGCCAGTGGATCTGGACATGATCCCGATCAGCGCTATCGACCACGTCGAAGTGCTGCGCGACGGCGCCTCGGCGCAGTACGGCTCCGACGCGGTGGCCGGGGTGGTCAATATCGTGCTCAAGGAGCGCGACACAGGTGGGCAGATCAACACTCAGGTCGGCCAGTACGGCCAGGGCGACGGCTTCAACAAGAGCGCCGATGGCTGGTACGGCATAGGCCTGCCGGGCGATGGTTTCCTGACCCTGAGCTTCAACGGCGTCAACAGCAAACCCACCGATATCGGTGACAGATACGTCGCCGACGGCAAGCTGCAGGACCCGCGCTGGGGCGGTGCCGGTCGCGACAAATACAACCTCGCGGCGAACGCCGAGGTCGGTCTGAACGATCAATGGCGGCTGTACAGCTTCGCCACCTTCGGCCAGGACAAATCGATCAACAACACGCCGCCGTTGCTGGCGTCCAACCCCAACAACGTCGCGTCGATCTACCCCAACGGGACCATCCCGAAGTACCGCTTCCGCTACGAAGATTCCTCGCTGACGGTGGGTTCGCGCTTTGAAGACGAGGTCATCGGTCGCCTCGATATCAGCGCCACCTATGGCCGCGACAAGCACGACGAGTTGGCCTTCGACACGGTCAACCCGAGCTACGGCGCCAGCAGCCCGACCAAGTTCGACGTTGCCACCCTGATCAACGAACAGACCAACGTCGGCATCGACTACACCAAGGACCTGCCGGTGGCCTGGTCGGACAACCCGCTGACGGTGTCCGCCGGCGTCGCCTACCGCCACGAGGAGTACACCCTGGAGGCGGGCGACTACGACTCCTATTCCTACGGCGGCATCGACGGTGTGCAGGTCGGCGCGGTGCAGGCTTCCGGGCTGACACCGGATGATGCGGGCGTCTACAAGCGTGATGTCGGCGGCGTGTACTTCGGCCTGGAAAACCAGCTCACCGAGAAATTCCAGGTGGGTATCGCCGGGCGTACCGAGCACTACTCGGACTTCGGCTCGGCCACCACCGGCAAGCTCTCGGCGCGTTATGAACTGACCCCGCAAGTGGGCCTGCGCGCCACGGTCAACAGCGCCTACCGCGCCCCGACCCTGGGCCAGATCGGCACGTCCTGGACCACCACCACCAACGTCGATGTCAACGGCAACCCGGTGCTGACCCGCATGCTGCCGGTGGACCACCCGGCTGCCCAGGCGCTGGGCGCCGAGGCATTGAAACCGGAGAAATCCACCAACTACTCGCTGGGCGTGGTGTTCCGGCCGAGCGAGCAGGCCTCGCTGACCATCGACGCCTACCAGATCACCATCCGCGACCGCCTGCTCTACAGCGGCGGCATCTCCGGGCCGGATGCCGAGCGCATCCTCGCCGCCGCCGGCTACGGCCAGTACAGCTGGGCGCAGTTCATGACCAACGCGGCCAACACCCGGACCCGCGGTGTCGACATCGTCGGCAAGTACAACCTCGACCTCAAGCAGTTGGGCAGCCTGGCGCTGTCGGCCGGCTTCACCAAGGCGCGGACCACCATCGAGTCGGTCAATGCCAGCCCTTACGGCTTCGACATCCTGACTCGCGAGGCCCGTGGCTTCCTTGAACACGGTTACCCGGAAAGCAAGCTGGTGCTCGGCGCGGTGCATCGCTACGGCCCGTGGACGGTGAGCCTGTCCGAGACCCGCTACGGCGAGTACCGCAAATACGCGGCCTCGGCGGCCAACGCCCAGTACGACCAGACCTTCTCGGCGCAGTGGAACACCGACCTGGACGTGAACTACGCGTTCACCAGGCAACTGAAACTCTCGGTGGGCGCCAACAACCTGTTCAACAGCAAACCGGACGACTTCAACCTCCGCCTGCGCCAGACGCCGGGGCAGCAGTACAGCTACCTCGCGCCGTCGGCGCCGGAGGGGGCGTTCTATTACACCAAGCTCACTTACGACTTCTGATCTGAGGCAGCGCTGCAGCCTTCGCGAGCAAGCCCGCGCCTACAGGGGACGACCGTGTAGGCGCGAGCTTGCTCGCGAAGGGCCGCAGCGCGGTCCCTCCGTGCACCGAGGCACACCATGAAACCACTGAAAACCCTCCTGGCCGGCTCGCTGCTGACCCTGTCCCTGCTCACCCACGCCGCCGACAAACCGCAACCCATCCACTTTGGCGACATCACCTGGGAAAGCGGCAGCCTGATCACCGAGATCCTCCGCACTCTGGTGGAAAAGGGCTACGGCTACACCACCGACACACTGCCGGGCAGCACCGTCAGCCTTGAAGCGGCGCTGGCGAAAAACGATATCCAGGTCATTGGCGAAGAATGGGCCGGGCGCAGTCCGGCCTGGGTCAGGGCCGAAGCCGAAGGCAAGGTGTTCGGCCTCGGCGACACGGTCAAGGGCGCCACCGAAGGCTGGTGGGTGCCGGAATTCGTCATCAAGGGCGACCCCGAGCGCGGCCTCGCGCCGCTGGCACCGGAGCTGAAATCGGTGGCCGACCTGCCGCGCTACGCCCATGTCTTCAAGGACCCGGAATCCCCCGACAAGGGCCGCTTCCTCAACAGCCCAACCGGCTGGACCTCGGAAATCGTCAACAGCCAGAAACTCAAGGCCTATGGGCTCACCGACAGCTACGTCAACTTCCGCACCGGCTCCGGCGCGGCGCTGGATGCCGAGGTCGGCGCGTCGATCCGGCGTGGCAAGCCGGTGCTGTTCTACTACTGGTCGCCGACGCCGCTGCTGGGCCGCTACAAGCTGGTGAAGCTGGAAGAACCACCGTTCGACGCCGAGGCCTGGAAGACCCTGTCCGACGCCAACAACCCCAACCCGCGTGGCACCCGCTCGATGCCGGCGCGCCTGGCGATCGGCGTGTCCGCGCCGTTCCGCACGCAGTACCCGGAGCTGGTGGCGTTCTTCGAGAAAGTCGATTTGCCCATCGATCTGCTCAACCAGACCCTCGGCCAGATGGCGGAAAAGCGTCTGCAACCCAAGGCCGTGGCCCAGGCCTTCCTGCGCGATCACCCGGAAGTGTGGCGCGCCTGGCTGCCGGCGGATGTGGCGGCGAAGGTGAGCGGGAGCCTGTGATTGCATGAGCACACGACCGATCTACATCGACTTCCTTAACGGCCTCGACGTGGCCGAGCTGAACCTGAACAACGATGAAATCCTCGCCGCCGTCGAAGCCGGCCTTGCCCTTCAGGGCCAGGGTGCGGCAGTGATCGAGCCGCGCACCCATCTGATTCCGGGCGGCGCCATCAATGGTCATTTCAACGTGCTGCGCGGCGTGTTCGGTGGTGATATCGGCCGTGCCGGGGTCAAGGTGGTGGGCGATTTCGTCGACAACTACCAGCAAGGGCTGCCCTCGGAGCTGGCCATCCTCAACCTGCTGGACCCGGCCACCGGCGTGCCCCAGGCGATCCTCGACGCCTCGGCGATCACCGACATGCGCACCGGCGCGCTGACCGCCATCGGCGCCCGGCACCTGGCCAATCCGCGCAGCAAGGTGCTGGCGCACATCGGCGCGCGTGGCACGGCGTACTGGAATGTGCGGCTGCTGGATCACCTGTTCGACTTCGACGAAATCCGCGTGCACTCGCGCCGGGTCGAGAGCCGCGAAGCCTTCGCCGAGCGCCTGCGCCGCGACCTGGGCAAGCCGGTGATCGTCACCGAAGACTGGGAAAGCGCCGTGCGCGGCGCCGACATCGTGGTCGAAGCCTCGCGCCTGCAAGGGCCCGAACCGCTGCTGCGCACGGAGTGGATCAAGCCCGGCGCCTTTGTCGTGCCCTATGGCACCATGAGCGCGGTGGAACTGTCGCTGACCGACATCATGGACAAGCTGGTGGTGGACGATTGGGGCCAGTGCAAGGGCGGCCAGTTCGGTTCGCTGCGGGCCCATGTCGAGGCCGGCAAGCTCAGCGAGCAGACCTTGCATGCCGAGCTCGGGCAGATCGTCGCCGGACTGAAACCCGGTCGCGAGCACCCGCACGAAACCATCCTGTTCTGGCACCGCGGCCTGAGCCTGAGCGATATCGCCCTCGGCCATGCGCTGCTGGAAAAGGCCCGTCGGCTGGGTATCGGCCAGCGGCTGCGCTTTGCATGAGCGCGCTGGAACTGGGGGGTGATGGCCTCGCGTTATCTCAGTTGCTGGCGCTGGTGGACGATGACGTCCCGCTGCAACTGAGCAGCTCGGCGCGTGGCCGCATCGAGGCCGGGCATCGCCTGTTGCGTGAGCTGATCGCTGCCGGTGAGCCGATCTACGGCGTGACCACCGGGCTTGGTGCGGCGGTGGATCAGGCGCAGGCGCTGGACGATGTGGCGTTCCAGCAACGCATCGCCGCAGGCCGGGCGGTGGGTGTCGGGCGCCTGGCCCAGCGGCGCGAGGTGCGGGCGATCATCTGCGCCCGTCTGGCCGGGTTGGTCCAGGGCCGTTCCGGCATTTCCTTGGCCAGCGCCGAGCGCCTGCTCGACCTGCTCAACCATGGCATCCATCCCGAAGTGCCTTTGCTCGGTTCCCTGGGCGAAAGTGATCTGGCGCCATTGGCCCATCTGACCCTGGCGTTGCAGGGGCAGGGCTGGGTCGAACACCGCGGAGAGCGACTGACGGCGGATGAGGCCCTGCGCCGGGCTGGGCTCAGTCCGATCGTGCCGCGGGACAAGGACGGTCTGGCGCTGGTCTCGGCCAATGCGGCGAGCATCGGCCTTGGCGCCTTGCTGGTGATCGAGGCAGAGCGTGTGCTGGCGCGGCAACTGGCGGCGCTGGCGTTGTCTTGCGAAGGTTACCGCGCCAGCCTCGCGCCGTTTCAGCCCCGGGCCGCTGGTCTGCGTCCGGCGCCTGGGCAGGTCGAGGCGGCGGCCGATTTGCTCGGATTGCTGGCGGGCAGCGACTTGAACGACCCGTCGCACGCACGACGCTTGCAGGACCCGTTGAGTTTCCGCTGTTCGACCATCGTCCTCGGCGCCGCCCGGCACGCCTGGGCGTATGCCCGCGAAGTGCTGGAAATCGAGCTGGCCAGCGGCGCGGACAATCCGGCGCTGGTGGACGAAACCCGGCAGGTGCTGGTGACCGCCAACTTCGACAGCACGCACCTGGCCTTGGCCTTTGAAGGGCTGGGACTGGCGTTAAGCCGGGTGGCGGTGGCGAGTGCCGAGCGCATGGCCAAGCTGTTGTCGCCGTCGTCCAGTGAACTGCCGCGTTCGCTCAGCCCGCGTCCGGGGCGCGTCGGGCTGGCGGCGTTGCAGCGCACGGCGGCGGCATTGGTGGCGGAGATCAGCCATCTGGCCAACCCGATTCCGGCGATCAGCGTGCCGGTGGCTGACCGCGTGGAGGATTATGCCGGGCAGGCGCTTGCGGTAGTCGAAAAGACCCGCGCGCTGCTGCAACGGCTGGAATGGCTGACCCGCATCGAAGCGGTGATTGCGGCGCAGGCGGTGGACCTGCGCGGCGAGATTCGTTTGGGCGAAGGCGTGCGCCGGGTGTACGAACAGGTCCGCTGTCGGGTGCCGTTCGTCGATGAAGACCGGGCGGTGGAGGTGGCAGGCGACGAATGGTGGTCGCCCGATTAATGCCGGGTGGCGCTGGTGCCCCAGCGATTGTCACGCCGACTGTGGCGTGCACCTTCTTCGGTCATGGCCGCGAGGATGTCCATGGCGCTGTGGCCCTGCTCGATGGCGATGCCGAAACGCACGCTGTCGATCAGTCGATCCAGGCGCTGCGGGTCGTTGCGCTGGGCCGGGCTGATCAGGCGTTTGGCGACCACTCCGCCAGTTTCGTTGGACAGCGTCAGCATGATGCTGCCGTCCAGCCGCTCGATACTCAGGTTGACCCGGTACTGCGCCGAAAAGGCGGCGCTGATCTGCTGAAAGGGATTGTGCATGGTGCTCACCTGACAAATGACGTGCATCGATTGACTGGCCTCGAGGCGGGTAGTTCAGATCAGGTTGCAAGGGTCGGGCCGGACGGTGGGGTGCCGGTGCATAAAAAAAGCCCCGGGCCGCAAGGCCAGGGGCTTTCTCTACCGTCCGCGTTACCGCGTGATTATCAGCTCAGGCGAGCCTGTTCGTTTTCCAGGAATTCTTCCTGCAGCAGCCCATCGGCATCATTGGCACTGCTTTCCTGCTGGGTGACTGCGCGTTTGCTGCGCTGCTTGCCGTAATGGTGTTCCAGCGCGTGGTTCAATTTGTCTGCGGCGCCCGCGACAGCCTTCTCCAGCGATTCGGCTTTGTGGGACACGGAAATCGGTTGATGGCCTTTTGGGCGTGCCTCCATCTGGCAGCGTTTGTCATGCGGGCCGGGCTTGTCGCCGTTTTCATCGCGCATGTGGACTTCAATTCGGGTGAGGTCCTCTTCGTAACGTTCGAGCGTGCTTTCCACCGTGCTGCGAACCCACTCGTTCAGCCGGATATTGCCTTGAATATGGTTGTCGCTGTAGACCTGGATTTGCATGGTTCCAATCCTTATTCAGCTAGCTCGCAAGAGACTGACCAGGAGCTTTGCGCTCTGTGGGAATCATTGCCTCTTGACTACAAGGTCAGGCACTTGGACGAACATTTCAACCCCCTAAAAAATAAAAATATTTTGTTTCAAGTGGGTTGGGGAATAGGGTTAGGATCCGGTAGATAAGTTGCATGGGGGCATTTCACTCTTGCCCAGGAAGGGCCGCAACGCGGCCCCCAGGGGCTTCAGAATGCCACGGACGTTTGCAGGTAAACCGTGCGCGGCTCACCCACATACTTGCCCTTGTTGTTGTCGTCGAACGAGCGCGTGAAGTACTCACGATTGAAGATGTTCTTCACGCCCACCGCCACGTTCAGGTTCGACAGTTGCGGGCCGAAGTCATACGCCGCGCGGCTGCTGAACAGCATGTAGCCGGGGATGCGTCCGGTGCTGCCGTCGGCGCTTTCTGCCGAGGTGTTGGCGTTGTCGGCGAACTGGTCGCTCTGCCAGGTGCTGTCCAGGTTCAACTTCCACGGCCCTTCGCTGTAACCCACGCCCAGCGTGCCCTTGTGCCGCGACGAGAACGGCACGCGGTTGCCCTTGTTGGCGCCGTCTTCGCGGATGGTGGCGTCGACGAACGCATAGCTGGCGTACACATCGAAACCGGCCAGCGCCGGGGTCAGTCCGTCGAGCGCGTATTTCACGCTGGTTTCCAGACCCTGGTGACGGGTTTCGCCGCGGGCGATGACGCTGTCGTTGGTCTGGTTGCTCTCGTACTGATTGTCGAAGTTGATGAGGAACAGGCCGGCTTCTACCTGCAAGTTGCCGTTATCGTAGCGAGTGCCGACTTCCCAGGTACGCGCCTTCTCCGGCTTCACTTCACCCTGGTTCACGCGGTTCGGCATCTGGCTGTACTGCACGCTGCCGAACGAGCCTTCGGTGTTGGCGTAGAGGTTCCAGCTTTCACTCAGGTGATACATCACGTTCAGCGCTGGCAGGGCGGTGTTGTAGCTGCCCTGGTAGTCCTTGCCGGTGAGGTTGTTGTTCTGCCGCGAATCGATCATCTCGTAGCGGATACCCGGCGTAATGGTCCACTGGCCGATGTCGATGCGGTCATCGAGGAACAGCGCATGGGCTTCGGTGGCGCCGCGGGTGTCGCGGTCGTTGAGGCTGGCAGTGGACGGCAGGCGATTGGCGCTCACCGCTTCCATGAAGCGCAGTTCGTGGCCGGCCTCGTTGACGTAGCGGTAGCCGAGGCCGACTTCGTGGTGGCTGTCGCCCAGCGCGAAGCCTTGGGTGAAGCGGGTCTCGATGCCGCGCACCCAGTACTCGCGCGGCGACAGCGAAATCGAGTTGCCCTGGCGCAGGTAGCCGCTGCGCAGGGTCTTGGTGAAGAAGCTGTTGACGCTGAACTGGCGCTCGCCTTCCTTGTAGTCGTAGCCGGCGTTGAACATCGTGCGACGGCCCCAGAACTCGTCCTGCAGGCGGGTCGACTGGTACGGATCGGCGTCGTACGCGGCCGTGCTCAGGCCGCCGGGCATCTCGGCTTCGCCCTCGTAGTACTGGGCCATGGCGTGCAGGCTGTTGGCGTCGTCGATCTGGAATTTGCCTTTGAGGATCAGGTCGTCGATCTGTGTGTCGCTGTGCTCGCGCCAGTCGCCGCCACGGGTGCCGGAGTAGAGCAGGGCGCCGCCGAGGCCGTTGTCGGCGGTGCCGCCGGCGAGCAGGTTGGCGCTGCTCTTGAAGCCGTCGTGGCTGGACGACGGGCTGGTCTGGGTCTGCAGGCCGGCCTTGACGGTCGGTTCGTCCGGGATCGCCCGGGTCACGAAGTTGACGATGCCGCCGACGTTCTGCGGCCCGTAGCGCACCGCGCCGCCGCCGCGCACCACATCCACCGCGTCCATGTTGCCCAGGCTGATCGGGGCGAAGGACAGTTGCGGCTGGCCATAGGGCGCGAAGGGCACCGGAATGCCGTCCATCAGCACCGTGGAGCGCGACGCCAGGCGCGGGTTGAGGCCGCGGATGCCGAAGTTCAGTGCCATGTCGTGGCTGCCGGTGCCGTTGTTTTCCGGCGCGTTGACCCCCGGGATACGGTTGAGCACTTCCCGCGCGCTGCTGGCGCCGGTGCGTTCGAATTCTTCGCGGCGGATCACGTCACGGGCACCGGCGTGCTCGAAGACGTTGTCCTGCGCCGCGTCGCCGAGCCAGTCGCCCACCACGCTGGAAGCGCCCAGCTCGACCGGCGCACTGGCGGCGCTGCTCGCCGGTTGCAGGCTGAAGGCGTTGTCGCCCTCGGCGCGGGCGTACAGGCCGGTGCCGTGGAGCAGCGCGGCGAGGGCCTGTTCGGCGTTGAATTCGCCGCTCAGGCCCTGGCTTTGCAGGCCCTGGGTGACTTCAGAGCCGAAGGAAATCAGCACGCCGCTTTCCCGGCCGAACTGGTTCAGGGCGTTTTCCAGCGGCATCGGCGCGATGTGGTACGTGCGCGCCGGGGCATCGGCGGCGTGGACCGGGGCGATGGCGCTGAAGGTCAGCAGCAGGGCGAGAGCAAGCGGGCTTGGGCGCAAGGGCATTTCGGGATCCTTGAGAAGTCAGGGGCAGAAGGGTTCTGTCTTCTCTGTCACGCGAGGTGGGAAAAACGGCTCACGGGTTTTGAAAATAATTCACAGCGCAGTGGATTGGTGGTTTGAAAACGCCCATCAGGCGCGGCCTTCCACCGTCACCCAATACCGCGTAAACCGCTTCACCCGCACCGGCAACGCCACTTCCAGCAGATCAAGAATCCGCTCGCTGTCCGCCAGTGGATAACTCCCCGACACCAGCAACCCCGCGACCTTCGGATCGCAATTGAGCTGCCCGCGACGGTAGCGGCCCAGTTCGTCGAGGAATTCGCCCAGCGGCATGTGCGCGGCCACCAGCATGCCGTCGACCCAGGCGCCGCTGTTGGCGTCCAAGGCGCGTCTGGCGCTCCAGCCGCTGGCGTCGAAGCGGGCCTGGCGGCCACTTTCCAGCAAGGCACCATCGAGGCCGGCGCTGCCCTGAAACACCGCCACGCTGCTGTGCCGCGACCACTGGCGAACGTTGAAACGCCCGGCGGAAAGGTCCAGCAGGCCGTCGTCCGTCTGTACCCGCAACGGGCGACTGTCATTGGTCACGGTGAGCAGCAACTCGCCTTCGAGCAGGTGAATCAGGCGCTGCTCGGCGTCGAAGCGCACATCGGCGGCGCTGGCGGTGTTCAGGTGCAGTTGGCTGCCGTCGTCCAGGCGCATTTGCCGGCGCTGGCCCAGCGGGCTGCGGTAGTCGGCCAGCAGCGGCGTCAGGTTGTGGTTGGCGTGCAGGCCGAACCCGACGGCGCTGCCGGCGCCCAGCAACAACAGCATTTTCAGCGCACGACGGCGGCCGGCCGAGGCGGGCGCCTGCAAGGTGGCATGGGCCAGCGGCGAGGACAGCCCGCCCAGGCGCTGGTTGACCCGCTGGATATGCGCCCAGGCCCGGCGGTGTTCTTCGCTGGCCTGCAACCAGCGCTCCATGGCCAGTTGCTGACGGTGATCCAGCGTGCCGCCCTGGAGTTCGATCAGCCAGTGCACGGCCTGCTCGGCCACTTGATGGGAAAACGCGGGATTCGGTGTGTTCACAGGGCGAAGTAGCAGCGCAGGGCGGCCTTGTTCAGGTGGCGTTTGACCGTCGCCAGGGAAATACCCAGTTGCGCGGCGATTTCGTTGTAGGTCAGGCCGTCGACCTGGGCCAGCAGGAAGGCTCGCTTGACCTGCGCCGGCAGGCCGTCGAGCAGGCGGTCCAGTTCCAGCAGGGTATCGAAGATGATCGCCCGGTGCTCTTCCGAAGGCGCAACGTCCTCGGGTAGCTGCGCCAGCGCCAGCAGGTAGGCGCGTTCCAGTTCCTGGCGGCGGTAGTGGTTGAACAACACGCGCTTGGCCACGGTGGTGAGGAACGCCCGCGGCTCGTTCGGCGCCGGGGCTTCGCGGGCCTGGAGCAGGCGCATGAAGGTGTCCTGCGCCAGGTCGGCGGCGCTGTCCGGGCAGCCGAGGCGGCGCCGCAACCAGCCGGTCAGCCAGTGGTGGTGATCGTGGTAAAGACCTTCGACCGATGAGGGCGGGGCGGTAGGAGCACTGGGCACCGTGGACACTCCGGCGCCAGGATGCGCAACAGAATAAGAATTGTTCGCATTGTATGAGTGAAAGCCGGAATTCGGCAATCGGACGTTGACTGGCGGTCTGCAGGAATCATTCGGCGAGGGCGTCGGTCAGACAGTTTTGCGTGTGAGAATCCTTATCATTTATATTGGCGGCCTTTTCCGCCCTGGAATCTCCCTGATGAAAAGCAAAGCCGTCGGGCTGCCGTTGAGTTACCGCATGGCCGTGGCGTCTCGCTGCCTCGCGGCGCTGCTCGGTGGCTACCTTTTGGCGGCGATGGCCAGCGTCTGCTTCAGCCTGCTGCTGCCGATTCCCCGGGCCGAAGCGGTGCTCAGCGGGATGATGCTGTCGTTCCTGTTCTACCTGGGGGCGTTCATCTGGGTCTTTGCTGCGCGCAGCGCGTGGCTGGCCTGGTTCGGCGTGCTGGCGCCGAGTGCGCTGCTGGGGGTGATCAACGGACTGACGTGGTGGGTGACCAACGCATGAAAGAGGGCTTTCGCCAGGCCATGGCCTGGCTGCACACCTGGGCCGGGCTGATTTTCGGCTGGCTGTTGTTCGCGATTTTCCTGACGGGCACGATGTCTTACTTCAAGTCCGAGATCACCCACTGGAGCCAGCCGGAAATCCCGGTGCGCCCGCTCGATGGCGCCGCCAGCCTGGCGATGGCCCAGGATTACCTGCAACGCAACGCCGCCGATGCCGGCAGTTGGTTCATCCAGTTGCCGAACGCCCGCGAGCCGGCGCTGACGGTGGGTTGGCGTGCGCCCGGCGCCGGTCGGCGCGATTTCACCGAAAAGACCCTTGATCCTGCCAGCGGCGCCGAAATCACCCCGCGTGACAGCCTGGGCGGCCAGTTCTTCTACCGCTTCCATTTCCAGTTGGAGATGCCGTACCCGTGGGGCCGCTGGCTGTCCACCTTCGCCGCGCTGATGATGCTGGTGGGGCTGGTGACCGGGATCATCACCCACAAGAAAATCTTCAAGGAGTTCTTCACCTTCCGCCCCGGCAAGGGCCAGCGTTCCTGGCTCGACGGGCACAACGCGATCGGCGTGCTGGTGCTGCCGTTCCACCTGATGATCAGCTACAGCAGCCTGGTGATCTTCATGTCCATGGTCATGCCGGCGAGCATCCTCGCCAGCTACGGCAACGACACCCGGGCGTTCTTCAACGAGGTGTTCGGGCCTCAGCGCAATGTCGAACGGGCCAATCAGCCGGCACCGTTGCAGTCGCTGCCGGCGCTGTACCACAAGGTCGGCGAGGCCGCGCCGGGCAGCCACATCGGCTGGGTCGAGGTGCAGCAGCCGGGGGATCGCAATGCCCAGGTGCGCTTCATTCCTGAAACGGGCCAACGGATTGTCCGCCAGCGTGGCGCCGGCTGGGTGTTCGATGGCGCCGACGGCTCCCTGAGCTACAGCCAGATGCCCGAGCCGGCGCCAGTGCTGATCGCCGGCGGTTTCTACGGCCTGCACATGGGCGAGTTCGCCGGGCCGCTGCTGCGCTGGCTGTACTTCTTCTTCGGTCTGGCCGGCACGGCGGTGATCGGCACCGGGCTGGTGATGTGGCTGGGCAAGCGCCAGCTCAAGCATGCGAAGAGCGGCACCCAGCCGTTCGAACTGCGGCTGGTGGAAGTGCTGAACATCGCCAGCATGAGTGGGCTGATCCTCGGGATTGCCGGGTTCTTCTGGGCCAACCGCCTGTTGCCGGTGGCGCTGGAAGGACGCTCCGGCTGGGAGGTCAACGCGTTCTTCGGTGTCTGGCTGCTGGGCTTGCTGCATGCGCTGCTGCGACCTGGCCGCAAAGCCTGGGGCGAACAACTGGCGCTGGCGGCGCTGGCCTGGGGCGGGCTGCCGCTGCTCAACGGCCTGACCACCGACGCCGGACTCAATCACTCGCTTGCCGCCGGCGACTGGGGCATGGCCGGCTTCGACCTGACGGCCCTGGGCTGCGGCCTGTTCTTCGCCTGGACCGCCAGCAAGATGCTGCGCCCGCCGGTGCAGGCGCCAAAGCGCGCGCCGAAAGCGGCGAAGGCCGCGCCAGTGGCCGTCCGTGAAGCGGAGGTGAACTGATGCTGGCCATTGCGCTGTTTGCCTTCGCCGGTTCCGCCGCCTTGTGCCTGGCCATGGAAAAGCATTTCAGCGACCTGCTCGGACGCAAGCCAACCCCGCGCCAGCTCAAGGGGCTGCGTGTCGCCGGCTGGCTGTTGATGGCCTTGGCCCTGGCCGCCGCGGTGCATCACAGCGGCTGGGCCATGGGCCTGGTCGAATTGTCCGGCGCGCTGATGGCCGGCCTGTGCCTGTGGGTCTTCGCCTTGCCGTACCGGCCGCGCTGGCTGCTGGGGCTGGCGGCGGCGAGCCTGTTGCTGGCGCCGTTTTCCGCATTGGGACTGATCTGAGCCGATGAGCGAACCCCTCGACCCGCCGCCCGCCGACGCCCCGGCCCGTGCCCGCTTTCTCCAGGTGTTCCTGGCCCAGCGTGCGCGCATGGAAAGCCTGGTCAGTCGGCGGGTCGGTTGCCGGGCGACGGCGGCCGATCTGGTGCAGGAGCTGTTCCTGCGCTTCTGGCGTCGGCCCCAGGTCGAGGTCGAGTCGCTGGACAGCTACCTGATGCGCTGCGCCGGCAATATCGCCATCGACCACCTGCGCAGTGAAGGCGCCCGCGAGCGGATCAACGACAACCTGCCCGAGCCGATTCAACAAGCGCTGGAAAGCGAGCCCCAGGCCGCGCTCGAAGCCGACAGCGACCTGCGCCGGATCGAAGCGGCGCTGCGCGAATTGCCCGAGCGCACCCGGCACATCTTCTTGCTCAACCGCATCCACGGGCGCACTTATGGCGAGATCGCCAAGGTCATGCAGGTGTCCCAAAGCGCGGTGGAAAAACATATGATGCGGGCCCTCGAGGCCTGCAAGGCGAGTGTCGCCGCAGAACCCGAGCTGCCCCGCAAGCCTGGAACCGCGCCGCGATGAATGCTTCAGCCACGCCCCAACAGCAGCAGATGGCCCTCGACTGGCTGACCCGCATCAACGGGCAGCCGGCGCTGGCCGAAGGCGCGGCCTTCAAGCGCTGGTTGCTGGCCGATCCGGCGCATGCGCGGGCGTATCGCGAGGCCCTGGTGCTGTGGCAGCGCAGCGCGGAACCGGCCGAGCGGCTGGCGCGGGAAGAAGACGCCGCGTTGCAGGCGTACCTGCGGGCCATGGATCAACCGGCCGCGGCATCCTGGTCGCGTCGCGGTCGGCGCGTCGGCGGCCTGGCCGTGGCGGCGGCGGTGGTGCTGATGGTCAGCGTCGGCGCCGGCTGGCATCCCGGCGACTGGCTGCGCGACCTCGGCGCGGACTACGTGGCCGAGGTCGGCCAACTCCGTGAGGTGACCCTGGCCGACAACTCGCAGCTCGTGCTGGATGCCGACACTGCCATCAGCGTCGATTTCAGCCACGGCCAGCGCCGTATCGAACTGCACCGCGGCGCGGTGTTCTTCCAGGTCAGCCACACCGGCGAGCCGTTTATCGTCGAGGCCGAGGGCGGCCGCACCGAGGTGCTGGGCACGCGCTTCGAAGTGCGTCGGCAGCAGGCGGGCGCGGAGGTCACGGTGCTCTCCGGCCGGGTCGGCGTCACTGCCGCCGAAGGTCAGCCGCAGCAGGTGCTCGGCGCCGGCCAGCAGGTGGATTATCGCGATGGCAGCGCCGGCACTGTCCGCGGCGTCGACAGCGAAAGCCGTCTGGCCTGGCGCCAGGGCTGGCTGAATTATTACCAGGCGCCGTTGAGCCGGGTGGTGGACGACCTCGCCCGTTATTACCCGGGGCGCATCGTCCTGCTCGGCGATGAACTGGCGGCGCGCAAGGTCAGCGGCAGCTTCCCCAGCAATGACCCGCTGGCGGCCCTCGATGCCCTCGGCGCGGTGGCCGGATTCCAGCGTCACACCCTGCTCGGGCGGGTCACGTTGCTGCGCTGAAAAAATATTTTCAGATTCAGGTGAGGTATCCCGCGACGGCGTCCGTGTAGTGAGTGGAAGTGCGATTGATTCGCATATATGAAGGCTTCTCTCACAGGTTCATCGGCATGAAGGCAAGATCGGCGGTGGTTCACAGCATTTCTATCGGTGTGGCGGCGGGGTTGATGGTCGCCTGCGCGGTTCCGGCGTTCGCCGCCGAGCAGGTCGAGCAGGTCTACGCGTTCGACCAGCCGGGCAAGCCCTTGCCTCAGGCCCTCAGCGATTTCAGCCGGGTGACCGGGCTGAGCGTGGTCTACACCGTCGATCTGCCGAACCTGCAAGCGCCGGCCCTCAATGGCCGGCTCAGCGCCGAGCAGGCCCTGCAACGCCTGCTGGCGAATTCGGGCTACGGTTACCGCCGGATCAACGCCCGCACCTTGACCCTCGAACCGCTGGCCCGCGATGCTGGCGCCCTGAACCTGGACGCCACCACCGTGTCCTCGCAGCGTGACGGCGTCGGCAGCTATCGCCAGCCGGAGACCAGCTCGATCATGCGCGGCTCGGCCTCGAGCATGGAAATTCCCCATGCCATCAACGTCGTGCCGGAGCAGGTGCTCAAGGACCAGACCCCGCGCAACCTCGACGACGCGCTCTACAACGTCAGCGGCATCACCCAGGGCAACAACTTCGGCGGCACCTCCGACACCGTGATGAAGCGCGGCTTCGGCGACAACCGCGATGGTTCGATCATGCGCGACGGCATGCCCATCGTGCAGGGGCGCAGCCTCAATGCCACCACCGAGCGGGTCGAAGTGCTCAAGGGCCCGGCCTCGCTGCTGTACGGCATCCAGGATCCGGGCGGGGTGATCAACGTGGTCAGCAAGCGCCCGCAACTGCAACGCTACAACGCCATCAACCTGCGCGGCTCGACCTACGGCGAAGGCAAGAACGGCAGCGGCGGCGGCCTCGACAGCACCGGCGCGCTGGGCGACAGCGGGCTGGCGTACCGGATGGTGCTGGACCACGAAGACGAAGATTACTGGCGCAATTACGGCGTCCACCGCGAATCGCTGGTGGCGCCGTCGCTGGCCTGGTACGGCGAAAACACCCAGGTGCAACTGGCCTACGAGCACCGCGAATTCCTCTACCCGTTCGACCGCGGCACCGCGATCGACCCGCGCACCAACCGCGCGCTGAACATTCCTCGCGAGCGTCGCCTGGACGAACCGTTCAACGACATGGAAGGCCGCTCGGACCTGTACCGGCTGGAAATCGACCACCAGTTTTCCGATGACTGGAAAGCCCACGTCGGCTACAGCTTCAACCGCGAAACCTACGATGCCAGCCAGGTCCGCGTCACGGCGGTGAACCCGGTCGCCGGCACCCTGACCCGCAGCATCGACGGCACCCGCGGCTCACTGAGCACCGACCGCTTCGCCACCCTCAGTTTCGACGGCAAGGTGCAGATCGCCGGCTTGCAGAACGACCTGCTGTTCGGCGTCGACAGCGAGTACCGCAAGATCTACCGCTCCGACCTGATCCGCCAGACCAGCCGCAGCACCTTCAGCTACCTCAACCCGGTGTATGGCCGCGAAGTCGAAGGCTCCACCGTCAGGGCCAGCGACAGCGCGCAGACCGACAAACTGCGCAACGACTCGATCTTCTTCCAGGACTCCCTGCACCTGGACGAGCACTGGATCCTGGTGGCGGGCGCGCGCTGGCAGACCTACGACCAGCTCGCCGGTCGCGGGCGCCCGTTCAAGGCCAACACCAACAACAGCGATCAGGCCTGGACGCCGCATGCCGGCGTGGTCTATCGCGTCGACGACACCCTGTCGTTCTATGGCAGCTACAGCGAATCGTTCAAACCCAACGCCAGCATCGCTCCGCTGACCGGCGGCCTGGTGCTGGACTCGGCGATCGCGCCGGAGGAGGGCAAGTCCTGGGAACTGGGCGCCAAGCTCGACCTGCCGGACTCGCTCAGCGCCACCGTCGCGCTGTTCGACATCACCAAGCAGAACGTGCTGGTTTCCAACTTCGATGCCACTACCGGCGACACCGTCTACAGCAACGCCGGCGAAGTGCGTTCCCGTGGGCTGGAAGTGGATGTCAGCGGCCAGTTGAGCGAGCGCTGGAGCCTGATCGGCAGCTACGCCTTCACCGATGCCGAAGTGACCAAGGACCCGGACTTCAAGGGCAACCGCCTGCAGAACGTGGCGAAGCACAGCGGCTCGTTGTCGGCGGTGTATGACGTCGGCAGCGTGTTTGGCGGCGACCGCCTGCGGCTGGGCGCGGGCGCGCGGTATGTGGGTGAGCGGGCGGGCAACCCGGTGAATGACTTCGACCTGCCGTCCTACACCGTGGCGGACGCGTTCGCCAGCTACGAGACCAAGCTGGACGAGCACAAAGTGCGCTTTCAGTTGAACGTGAAGAACCTGTTCGACAAGACCTACTACAGCTCGGCGGTGAACCGATACTTTGTGGCGGTGGGGGATGCGCGGCAGGTGAGTGTGTCGAGCACGCTGGAGTTCTGATCCTTCGGTGAATTTGATGGCCCTATCGCTGCGGTTCGGCGTGCCGACAAGCCAGCGATGAGGCCATCAGCTCAACCGCAACGCCAACCGGTAAGCCCCCGGCGTCGCCCCCACCGCTTGCCGGAACCGGTTGCTGAAATGGCTGGCACTGGCAAACCCGCACGCCAGCGCCACTTCAACCAGTGGCAGATCCCCGCAAGCCAGCAACTGCCGTGCCTTGGCCAGGCGCCGGGCCAGCAGGTACTGGTGCGGCGGCAGGCCGAAGCTCTCGCGGAACATCCGCGCAAAATGGTATTCGGACAGGTTGCACAGCGCCGCCAGTTCGCTCAGGCCAATGGACTGTTCCAGGTGGCTATCGATGTAATCCACCAGTTGCCGACGCTGGTGCGCGGCCAGCCCGCCCTTGCGCTTGAGTCCTTCACGCAACCCGACCTCGCTGAGAATCGCGTGGCTGAGAATCTCGTGGGCCAGGCTGCTGGTCAGCAGACGTTCGCCGGGTTCTTCCCAGTTCAGGGTGATCAGTTGGTGAAAGCGCCGCGCCTGCTCCGGGTCTTCGATGAAGTCCGCCTCGCGCAGTTGCAGTTCGCGCGGTTCGCGGTCGAGCAGGGTCACGCAGCCGAGGGCGAACTGTTCTTCGCTGATGTACAGGTGGGCCAGGCGGATATTGCCGTTGACCACCCAGTTCGAGACGCAGCCGGCGGGCATGATGCACAGCTTGTCCGGCGCGCCTTTGGTGCCCGGTCGTTCGCGGCGGAAGGTGCCGGTGCCGTCGGCGATATAGCACGACAGCGTGTGGTGGCTCGGCGCCTCGTAGTCGCGGGCGTCATGGCGGTTGCTCCACAGGGCCGCGGCCAGGCCGTCGCCGAGCTGCGCGCTGTGTTCCAGGCGCGCGTGGGGGGACGCGTGCATGGATTTGAAAACCTGTAACTGATCGAGCGCGGTCATGGTGGCTACCTCCGACGCCATCCTACGCTTGTGAGGTTGGTCTGACAGCGGCCGACCCGACAAAAGCGCAAGTTTGTGCAAGCGGCCGGGCCGAACGGCGCGGGACACTGGTGGCAACCTTGGGAGGCTTGCCATGAACCTGTCGCTGTATCTGCTCACCGTGCTCATCTGGGGCACCACCTGGATCGCCCTGAAACTGCAACTGGGCGTGGTCGCCATTCCGGTTTCCATCGTTTATCGCTTCGCCCTGGCGGCGCTGGTGCTGTTCGTCGTGCTGTTGCTGACGCGCAAGCTGCAACCGATGAACCGCCGCGGGCACCTGGTGTGCGTGGCGCAGGGGCTGTGCCTGTTCTGCGTCAACTTCATGTGTTTCCTCACCGCCAGCCAGTGGGTGACCACCGGCTTGATCGCCGTGGTGTTTTCCACCGCCACCCTGTGGAACGCGCTGAATGCGCGGTTGTTCTTCGGCCAGAAGATCGCCACCAACGTGCTGCTGGGCGGGGCGCTCGGCCTGAGCGGGCTGGGGCTGCTGTTCTGGCCGGAATTGTCCGGGCAGGCCGCCAGCCATGAAACCCTGATGGGCTTGGGCCTGGCGCTGGCCGGCACGCTGTGTTTCTCCGCGGGGAACATGCTTTCCAGCGTGCAGCAGAAAGCCGGGCTGCGGCCGATGACCACCAATGCCTGGGGCATGGCCTATGGCGCGGGGATGCTGGCGACGTACTGCCTGGTCAGCGGGATTCCGTTTGCCATGGACTGGAGCGCGCAGTATGTCGGGTCGCTGCTGTACCTGGTGATTCCGGGGTCGGTGATCGGCTTTACCGCGTACCTGACGCTGGTCGGGCGCATGGGGCCGGAGCGGGCGGCGTATTGCACCGTGCTGTTCCCGTTGGTGGCGCTGAATGTGTCGGCGGTGGTGGAGGGGTATCAGTGGACGGCGCCGGCGTTGATGGGGCTGGTGTTGGTGATGGTGGGGAATGTGTTGGTGTTTCGCAAACCCAAGCCGAAGGTTGCTGTGGGTGGGGCTGTGTTGAGGTAAGGCGCTTCGCGAGCAAGCTCGCTCCTACAGGGGAAGGGATCGCGGTCCATTCTTCTGTAGGAGCGAGCTTGCTCGCGATGAGCGTTTACTTCCAGACCTGCGGATTCACCAGGTCCCGCGGCCGCTCGCCCAGCAGCGCCGCCCGCAGGTTGTCGATGGCGCGGTTAGCCATGGCTTCGCGGGTCTCGGCGGTTGCCGAACCGACATGGGGCAAGGTCACCGCATTGCTCAACGCGAACAGCGGCGATTCGGTCAGCGGCTCTTTCTCATACACATCCAGCCCCGCGCCGCGAATGACGCCGTTCTGCAACGCTTCCACCAACGCGGCCTCATCCACCACCGGCCCGCGGGAAATGTTGATCAGGAACGCGCTGCGCTTCATCTGCCGCAGTTGCTCGGCGCCGATCAGGTGTTTGGTCTGCGCACTGAGCGGAACCACCAAGCAGACGAAATCCGCCTCGGCCAGCAACTGCTCAAGACTCACATGGCGCGCACCCAGTTCCTGCTCCAGCGCTTCCTTGCGGCTGTTGCCGGCGTAGATCACCGGCATGTTGAAACCGAAACGTCCGCGCCGGGCGATGGCCGCGCCGATGTTGCCGAGGCCGACGATGCCCAGGGTCTTGCCGAACACGTCGCTGCCGAACTGCGCCGGGCCGACGGTGGCCTGCCACTGGCCGGCCTTGGTCCAGGCGTCCAGTTCGGCGGTGCGCCGGGCGGCGCTCATGATCAGGGCGAAACCGAGGTCGGCGGTGCTTTCGGTCAGCACGTCCGGGGTGTTGGTCAGGGCCAGGCCGCGTTCGTTGAAGTAGGCCAGGTCGTAGTTGTCGTAGCCCACCGATACGCTGGACACCACCTCAAGCTTCGCGGCGTTTTCCAGTTGCGCGCGGCCCAGCTTGCGGCCCACGCCGATCAGGCCGTGGGCCTCGGGCAGGGCGTCGTTGAACTGGGCGGCGATGTCGCCCAGCTTCGGGTTGGGAACGATCACGTTGAAGTCTTGCTGCAGGCGTTCGACCATCGGCGCGGTAATGCGACTGAAGGCAAGGACGGTCTTTTTCATCGGCGAAATCTCTGCGGGCGGTGGAGAATGGGTAGCACGCTATCATTCCCCGCCGCCGCTGTGCAGCAAGATTTCAGTTCGCCACGCGCAGCTCGTGGGTCTTCAGGTCGGCCTCGTGGGCGGCGAGGATTTCCGGCAGGGAGTTGCGCAGGTACTCGACCCAGGTCTTGATCTTGGCATCGAGGTACTGCCGCGACGGGTAGATCGCGTACAGGTTCAGCTCCTGCAGGCGGTACTCGGGCATCACCCGCACCAGGCTGCCGTCGCGCAGGCCGTCGATCGCCGAGTAGATCGGCAGCACGCCGACGCCCATGCCGCTGCGGATCGCCGCTTTCATCGCGTCGGCGGAGTTCACCTGGAACGGCGCCTGGGTGATGTTCACCACTTCCTGGCCTTCCGGGCCGTCGAACAACCATTTTTCCAGCGGAATCACCGGGCTGACCATGCGCAGGCAGGCGTGCTTGAGCAGGTCCGACGGCTTCTGCGCGATGCCGTGCTGGGCCACGTAATCAGGCGAGGCGCAGACGATGCTGTAGGTGATGCCCAGGCGCTGCGAGACGAAGCCGGAGTCCGGCAGTTCGCTGGCCAGCACGATGGACACGTCATAGCCCTCGTCCAGCAGGTCCGGCACGCGGTTGGCCATGGTCAGGTCGAAAGTGACGTCCGGGTGGGTCTGGCGGTAGCGGGCGATGGCGTCGATGACGAAATGCTGGCCGACGCCGGTCATCGAATGCACTTTCAGTTGCCCGGCGGGGCGGGCATGGGCGTCGCTGGCCTCGGCCTCGGCTTCCTCGACATAGGTGAGGATCTGCTCGCAGCGCATCAGGTAGCGCTTGCCGGCTTCGGTCAAGGCGATGCGCCGGGTGGTGCGGTTGAGCAGGCGGGTTTGCAGGTGCGCTTCAAGATTGGAAACCGCCCGCGAGACGTTCGCGGTGGTTGTATCCAGTTGCACGGCCGCGGCGGTGAAGCTACCGACTTGCGCGACGCAACTGAAAGCACGCATGTTTTGCAGGGTGTCCATGGGGCGCTCTCAAAGAAGACGACAGAATTGTGACATGAAGTAACTAAACCAGTCTTCCGACTAAAGCCGGATTATCGCCAATTCGGTAACAAAGATTCGCAGGAAAGCACGCTTATCGCCACTGCGGCGGCCCCCTAGAATTGCCCGGCCTCATCCACCTCTACGTCGGGAACTCGCCGCTGTGCCGCGTCGCATCATCAGAGCGCTGAATGCGCTCAGTGTCTGTGCCTTTAGCTTGACCTTGAGCGGCTGTATCGGAACCTGGGGCATTGCCCCGCAAAGCAAGACGCTGCAAGCCAATACCCTGACCCCCGACGCGGCGATCACCGAAGCCGCGCGCGATGCCCATTGGCCCGACCAGCAATGGTGGCGCGCCTATGGCGATCCGCAACTGGACCGCTGGATCACCCTGGCGATGAACGGCAGCCCGACCATCGCCATGGCCGCGGCGCGGGTGCGCGAGGCCAAGGCCATGGCCGGCGTGGTCGAGTCGGCGGAAAAACTCCAGGTCAACGGCGACGCCAGCCTGAAACGCCACAACTGGCCGGAAGACCAGTTCTACGGCCCGGGCGCGCTGTCCGGCGCCAACACCTGGGACAACAACGCCGCCCTCGGTTTCAGCTACGCCCTCGACCTCTGGGGACGCGAGCGCAATGCCAGCGAGCAGGCCGTGGACATGGCGCACATGAGCGTGGCCCAGGCCCGTCAGGCCCAGCTCGAACTGCAGAACAACGTGGTGCGGGTCTACATCCAGCTTTCCCTGCACTTTGCCCAGCGCGATGTGATCAAGGCCGAACTGGCCCAGCAGGAACAGATCCTGGCCCTGGCCGAGCGGCGCCTGGCCGGCGGCATCGGCACGCATTTCGAAGTCAGCCAGGCGCAGACGCCGCTGCCGGAAACCCACCGCCAGCTCGACGCCCTCAATGAAGAAATCGCCCTGGCCCGCAACCAGTTGGCGGCCCTGGCCGGCAAGGGACCGGGGGAGGGCGCGCAATTGCAACGTCCGCAACTGTCCCTCGCCGCGCCGCTGAAACTGCCGTCGGCACTGCCGGCGGAACTGGTTGGCCAGCGTCCCGACGTGGTCGCCAGCCGTTGGCAGGTCGCGGCCCAGGCCCGTGGCATCGACGTTGCCCATGCCGGTTTCTTTCCCAATGTCGACCTGATCGGCGGCCTCGGCTTTATGGCCACCGGCGGCGGCCCGCTGGAATTCCTCACCGGGCGCAAATTCAACTACAACGTCGGCCCGGCCATCAGCCTGCCGATCTTCGATGGCGGTCGCCTGCGCTCGCAGCTCGGCGTGGCCTCGGCCGGCTATGACATCGCCGTGGCGCGCTACAACCAGACCGTGGTGGAAGCGCTCAGGGGCATTTCCGACCAGCTCATTCGCCGCGAGTCGATGAAGGAGCAGGCGCACTTCGCCGCCGAATCCGTGGCGTCGGCGCAGAAGACCTACGACATCGCCATGATCGCTTTCCAGCGCGGCCTGACCGATTACCTCAACGTGCTCAACGCCCAGACCCTGCTGTTCAAACAGCAGATGATCCAGCAGCAGGTCCAGGCCGCGCGCCTGAGCGCCCATGCCGGGCTGGTCACGGCGTTGGGCGGCGGCCTGGGCGCTGGCGCCGATGTGCCCGAGCCCGGCAAACAGGACGCGCCCCCGACACCCCGCACCCTGGCGATCTTCGACAAAGCCGACCACGCAGAATGAACGCCCTGACCCTGCCGTTCCGTTGGCTGGCCTCGCTTGAGTGGCGCCGCGGATTCTTCCACTGGGCGCGCACCGACGGCGTGACCTGGGTGTACATCTTCAAGGTGCTGGTCGCCGCGTTCGCCACCCTCTGGCTGGCGATGCGCCTGGAACTGCCGCAGCCGCGCACGGCGATGATCACCGTGTTCATCGTCATGCAGCCGCAGAGCGGGCACGTGTTCGCCAAGAGCTTCTACCGGGTGCTCGGCACCCTCGCCGGCTCGGCGATGATGGTGGCGCTGATCGCGATCTTTCCGCAGAACACCGAGCTGTTTCTGCCCAGCCTGGCGCTGTGGGTCGGCCTCTGCTCGGCGGGCGCGATGCGCTACCGCACCTTCCGCGCCTACGGCTTCGTCCTGGCCGGCTACACCGCGGCGATGATCGGCTTGCCGATCCTCGACCAGCCGCAGCAAGCCTTCATGGCGGCGGTCTGGCGGGTACTGGAAATCGGCCTGGGGATCTTCATCTCGACCCTGGTCAGCGCCGCGATCCTGCCGCAATCGGCCAGTGCCGCGATGCGCAACGCCTTGTATCAGCGCTTCGGCGTGTTCGCCGGCGTGGTGGTGGAAGGGCTGCGTGGCGACAGCCAGCGTGATCGCCTGGAAAGCAGCAACGTGCGTTTTATCGCCGAAGCGGTTGGCCTGGAAAGCCTGCGCAGCGTGACCACCTTCGAAGACCCGCACATGCGCCGGCGCAGTGGCCGGCTGGTGCGCATGAACAGCGAGTTCATGGCCATCACCACGCGCTACAACGCCCTGCACCAGTTGCTCGAACGCCTGCGTCTGCGTGGACCGTTGCAGATCGTCAGCGCCATCGAACCGGGCCTGAAGACCCTCGCCGAGCTGCTCGACCCCTATGTCGGCCGCGCCCTGACCGATGCCGACGCCCTGCGCCTGACCCTCGAACTGGCCGCGTACAAGGAAGGCCTGCCGGCCCAGGTGCGCAGCTTGCGCGCGGCCTTCGAAGAAACCGGGCCGAGCGAAACCGAACTGCTGGATTTCCACACCGCCTACGAGCTGCTTTATCGCTTCGTCGACGACATGCACAGCTACGCCGAGACCCACGCTTCGCTGGCCGCGCACAACCACGAACGCGAGCAGTGGGACGAGCCCTATGTGGCGCAGACCAACTGGCTGGTGTCGGCCGCCGCCGGGGTGCGCGCGGCGGCGGTGCTGTTGCTGCTCGGCAGCTATTGGCTGCTCAGCAACTGGCCCAGCGGCGGCATGATGACCCTGATCGCGACCGTCACCGTGGGCCTCTCGGCGGCGTCGCCAAACCCCAAGCGCATGTCGTTCCAGATGGCGTGCGGCACGCTGTTCGGCGCCTTCGTCGGCTTCTTCGAAACCTTCTTCGTGTTTCCCTGGATCGACGGTTTCCCGCTGCTGTGCATGGTGTTGGCGCCGGTCTTCGTGCTCGGCGCCTTCCTCGCCTCGCGCCCGGCCTACGCGGGCTACGGCATCGGCCTGCTGGTGTTCTTCGCCATCGGCTCGGTGCCGAACAACCTGACGGTGTACAACCCCTACACCTACATCAACGACTACATCGGCATGATCATCGGCATGCTGGTCTGCGCGGCGGCGGGCGCGATCATCCTGCCGCCCAACAGCCGCTGGCTGTGGAGCCGCCTGGAGCAGGACCTGCGCGAACAAGTGCTGTTCGCCATCACCGGGCGCCTGCGCGGGCTTGGTTCCGGTTTCGAAAGCCGCACCCGCGACCTGCTGCACCAGGCCTATGGCCTGGCGGTGGGCCAGCCGCTGGTGCAGAGCCGCTTGCTGCGCTGGATGTTCGTGGTGCTGGAAGTCGGCCACGCCATCATCGAACTGCGCAAGGAGCAGGCGATCCTGCCGGTGCATCCGAGCTACGCCGAATCGCAGCCATGGCGCCAGGCGATCCGGGTCATGGGCCGGGCGCTGGCGCGCCTGTTCCTGCAACCGACGGCGAGCAACCACGAGCGTGCGCTGATCGCCGTGGATCACGCCATCAGCCGCGTGCAGGCCACCGACGAACCCTTCGCCCGCCACTTCGATACTTCCGCGCTGCGCCGGGTGCAAAGCTACCTGCACTTCATCCGAACCTCCCTGCTCGACCCCCAATCGCCGCTGGCCGAACTCGGCCCGTCGCAAGGACTGCCCCATGCTCCGTGAAATCGCCTTCCATGGCCTTTACATGCCGACTGTGACCCTGATGTTCCTGTTCGCCGCCGGCCTGGCCTGGGGGCTGGACCGCTTCATCGCGAGCGTCGATGGCTACCGTTTTTTCTGGCACCCGTCGCTGCTGCGCCTGTGCCTGTTCATCTGCCTGTTCGGCGCCATGGCGCTGACCGTTTACCGTTGAGAGTCCGTCGATGAAGAAGTTTTTCAGCCTGATCGCCACCTTGCTCGTGCTGGTTGCCGCCGTGGCGATCGGCCGGCAACTCTGGGTGAGCTACATGACCACGCCCTGGACCCGCGACGGCCGGGTGCGCGCCGACATCATCAACGTCGCCGCCGACGTGCCCGGCTACGTGGTGGACGTACCGGTGAAGGACAACCAGTGGGTGAAAAAGGGCGATGTGCTGCTGCGGATCGACCCCGAGCACTACGAAGTTGCGGTGCGCCAGGCCGAGGCGCTGGTGGCCTCGCGCAAGGCCACCTGGGACATGCGCAAGGTCAACGCCAGCCGCCGCGCCGACATGGACAACCTGGTGATCTCCAGGGAAAACCGCGACGACGCCAGCAACATCGCCAACGCCGCCCAGGCCGACTACCAACAGGCCCAGGCGCAACTGGCGGCTGCGCAACTGGACCTCAAGCGCACTACCATCCTCGCCACCGTCGACGGCTACGTCACCAACCTCAACGTCCACCGCGGCGACTACGCCCGCACCGGCGAAGCGAAAATGGCGGTGGTCGACAGCAACTCGTTCTGGGTCTACGGCTTCTTCGAAGAAACCAAACTGCCCCATGTGAAAGTGGGCGCCGAAGCCGAGTTGCAGATGATGAGCGGCGAAGTGCTCAAGGGCCATGTGGAGAGCATCTCCCGCGGCATCTACGACCGCGACAACCCCGAGAGCCGCGAACTGATCGCCGACGTCAACCCGACCTTCAACTGGGTGCGCCTGGCGCAGCGGGTGCCGGTGCGGATTCATATCGATGAAGTGCCGGAGGGCTTTTTGTTGGCGGCGGGGACGACGTGTACGGTGGTGGTGAAGCCCTGATCGAGGGCCTGAGGGCACTGATGAAACCTGTGGGAGCCGGCTTGCCGGCGATGCGCCGCGCCGGCGGCGCCCGATCTCAAGAGCGCTGAAGATCCATCGACAGCCCGCTTACCCCGCCACCCCAACCAACACCGGACACCCCACCCGATCAATCACCTTCCCGCTCACCGACGGGTCCAGCAACCTCCCAAGCCGCGACAGATGCCGGTGGCCCATGATGATCAGCTCGCACTCCAGTGCCTTCGCCTGGTCGACGATCGCCTCCACCGGCTCGGCGGCAATCACACGGCCATCGCAAGAAAATCCGCTGTCGCGCAAGGCCGCCACGGCGTCTTTCACCGCTCGCTCAGCCAAGTGTTGTTCGTCGCAGGCGGCGGGGTATTCCTCTTCTTCGCCGCGGGTGTAGGCGGCGGGTTGGTCGTGCACGGCGAAGGTGGCGTCGATCGCCAGCAGTACTTGCAGGTGATGCTGTTCCGGTCGGCAGTAGCGGCGGGCGAGGTCGAGCAGGCTGGCGCAGGCGGGGGAGGCGTCGATGGCGATCAGTACCGGGCTGGGCATGCGGGTTCCTTGGCAGGGGTGGAGACGGGGCATTTTCGACCTGTTTCGGCGCCCGGATAAATGGCCCGGCGTGCACTGGATCATTGCGCCTGGCGCAATCCGCAGAGCTGCTAAGATCGCGTTTCCATCACGTCACCCACGGAGCCCGGCCATGCAACTCCCGGACATGAACCTGCTTGTCGCCCTCGATGCCTTGCTCGACGAGGGCAGTGTGGTCGGCGCGGCCCAGCGCATGAACCTGAGTCCGGCGGCCATGAGCCGGACCCTGAGCCGGATTCGCGAAGCGCTCGGTGATCCGATCCTGGTCCGCGCCGGTCGCGGCCTGGTGCCGACGCCGCGGGCGCTGGCGTTGCAGGAGCAGGTGCGGGTGCTGGTGGAGCAGGCCGGGCAGGTGTTCCGTGGCGGCGACGAGGTGGACCTGCCGAACCTCGACCGAGCCTTCAATATCCGCACCAACGACCTGTTCATCGCGCTCTATGGCGCGCAGTTGCTGCGCAAGATGCACGAGCAGGCGCCGCGCACGGTGCTGCGCTTCGTCCCGGAAACCGGCGGCGATGACGACACGGTGCTGCGCGACGGGCGCACCGACCTGATCATCAGTTCGACCATCGACCTCGGCCCGGAGATCAAGGTGCAGAGTCTGTTCCATACCGTCTATGTCGGCCTGGTGCGCCGCGATCACCCGATCTTCGACAGTGAGATCACGCCGGAGAGCTTTGCGGCTTATCCACAAATCAGCGTGTCGCGGCGCGGGCGGGCCAACGGGCCGATCGATGTCGAGCTGGCCAACTTCAAGGTGCAGCGGCGGGTGGCGTTGATCACGCCGAGTTTCCATTCGGCGATGTTCTCGCTGCCGGCGTCGGACCTGATCCTGCCGATGCCGGCCAATATCCTCAACAGCGTCGCCCGGCTCGGCCTGCCGCTGCGCTCGTTCGAGATTCCGCTGCCGATGGAACGGGTCACGGTGATGCAGGCCTGGCACCCGCGTTTCCACAACGATCCGGCGCACCGCTGGCTGCGCCAGACCCTGAAAACCTGCTGCAGCGTCGACCCTTGAACCGTCGATTGCGTTTGGTGCAACTGTAAACTGCCGAGAAGTCAGTTTTCGTAAGCATTCAGTGTTTCTAGACTCGCTCCAGTCAATTTGTTGCTGGAGATTTCTACTGATGACGTCCCTCACCGCGCCCCTTGCCGCGCCTGCCGCTGCCCCGGCGGCGGCCGCTCCCGCGCAACAGGCGTTTGGCCTGCGGGTGGTGGTCGGGCTGTTTGGCGTGCTGCTGGCGGTGCTCTGCGCCGGGCTCAACGAGATGGTCACCAAGATCTCGCTGGCCGATATTCGCGGCGCCATGGGCATCGGCGCCGACGAGGGTGCCTGGCTGGTGGCGGTCTATGCCGCCGCGTCGGTGTCGGCCATGGCGTTCTCGCCGTGGCTGGCGGCGACCTTTTCCCTGCGCCGCTTCACCCTCAGCGCGGTCGGCCTGTTCGCCGTGCTCGGGTTGGTGCAGCCCTATGCGCCGGACCTGCACAGCCTGATGGTGCTGCGAATACTCCAGGGCCTGGCCTCCGGCGCGCTGCCGCCGATGCTGATGAGCGTGGCGCTGCGTTTCCTGCCGCCAGGCATCAAGGTCTACGGCCTGGCCTGCTACGCCCTGACCGCCACCTTCGGCCCCAACCTGGGCACGCCGCTGGCCGGTTTGTGGACCGAGTACGTCAGCTGGCAGTGGTCGTTCTGGCAGATCATCCTGCCCTCGGCGCTGGCGATGTTCTGCGTCGGCTGGGGCTTGCCGCAGGATCCGCTGCGCCTGGAGCGCTTCCGCCAACTGGACTGGCGCGGCGTGCTGCTGGGCCTGCCGGCGATCAGTTCGCTGGTGCTCGGCTTGAGCCTGGGTGACCGCTGGGGCTGGTTCGATTCGACGCTGATTTGCTGGCTGCTGGGCGGCGGCCTGCTGTTGCTGGTGCTGTTCATGTTCAACGAATGGTCCGAGCCGCTGCCGTTCTTCCAGTTGCGCATGCTCGGCCGGCGCAACCTCAGCTTCGCCCTGGTGACCCTGGCCGGCGTGCTGGTGGTGCTGTCGGCGGTGATCAGCATTCCGTCCGCATACCTGGCGCAGATCCAGGGCTACAGACCGGCCCAGACCAGCCCGCTGATGTTGCTGGTGGCGATGCCGCAACTGATCTCGCTGCCGCTGGTGGCGGCGCTGTGCAATATCCGCGCGGTGGACTGCCGCTGGGTGCTGGCGGTGGGCCTGGGGATGTTGGCGCTGAGCTGCTTCGGTGGCACCCAACTGACCTCGGAATGGATTCGCGACAACTTCTATCTGCTGCAACTGCTGCAGGTATTTGGCCAGCCGATGGCGGTGCTGCCGCTGCTGATGCTTGCGACCAATGGCATGAGCCCGCAGGAAGGGCCGTTCGCTTCGGCCTGGTTCAACACGGTCAAGGGGCTTTCGGCGGTGGTTGCCGGGGGTCTGCTGGATGCCCTCGGCACCGTGCGCCGGCATTTCCATTCCACCCACCTCACCGACAGCCTGGGCAACGCGCCCTTGCTCGACGACAGCGCCGCCAACCTGGCCCGGCGCATCCATGAACAGGCGCTGGTGCTGGCTTCGGCCGACCTTTATCTGTTCGTGGCGTGCATTGCCGTGGCGCTGATTTGCCTGATTCCTTTCGTGCCTGTCCGGGTCTATCCACCGCGTGCGGTGGCCTGAGCCTGGAAGAATTAGAGACTTGCCGACATGACCAACACACGCAAAAACATCCTTATTGGCTCGGTGCTCGCCATTGCCGTCCTCGCCGCCATCGGCGGTCCGCACCTGCTGGGCAGCGACCACCGCCAGCGCACCAACGATGCCTACGTCAGCGCCGACTACACCGTGGTCGCGCCGAAGGTGGCGGGCTTTATCAAAGAAGTGCGGGTGGAAGACAACCAGCAAGTCAGCGCCGGGCAATTGCTGGCGACCCTCGACGACCGCGATTACCAGGCCGCGCTGGACGCCGCCCAGGCCCAGTTGCTGGTGGCCCGTGCGCAAAGCGCCGACGCCCGCGCGACGCTTGAGCGGCAGGCCGCGCTGATTGCCCAGGCCGACGCCGCGCTCAAGGCCGCGCAGGCCGAGACGGCCTTCGCCAATCATGAAGTGACCCGCTACAGCCGCCTCGCCGAGCAGGGCGCCGGCACGGTGCAGAACGCGCAGCAGGCGCGCAGTCGGGTCGACCAGGCCAGCGCCCGCCAGGCCAACGCCCAGGCCGCGCTGCTGGCAACGCGCAAACAGGTGGACATCCTCGACGCCCAGGTCGCCAGTGCCGACGGCCAGCTCAAGCGCGCCGAAGCCGGGGTCGAAAAAGCCAACCTGGACCTGTCCTACACCCGCATTGTCGCGCCGGTGGACGGCATGGTCGGCGAGCGCGCGCTGCGCGTCGGTGCCTACGTCAATCCCGGCGCACGGCTGCTGTCGGTGGTGCCGCTGAGCCAGGCCTACGTGATCGGCAACTTCCAGGAAACCCAACTGACCCACGTGCAGCCCGGCCAGCCGGTGAGCATCAGCGTCGATACGTTCTCCGGCGAAACCCTGCGCGGCCATGTGCAGAGCATCGCCCCGGCGACCGGCGTGACCTTCGCCGCGGTCAAACCGGATAACGCCACCGGCAACTTCACCAAGGTGGTCCAGCGGATTCCGGTGAAGATCGTCTTCGACGCCGAGCAGCCGCTGCTGGAGCGTCTGCGCGTGGGCATGTCGGTGGAAGCCACCATCGATACCCAGGGCGACACCCTCGGTGGCAAGGAGGTCAGCGCGCGATGAACGCCGTCTTTCGTGTGAGCCCGCTGCTGCTCGGCCTGGTGCTGGCCGGCTGCACCCTCGGCCCGGATTTCCAGCGCCCCGACAGCCAGGCGCCGCAGGCTTGGGCGCCGTTGCAGGGCGACGCCGCGGCGAGTCAGCCGCAGGCCGAACTGCTGGAACTGCGCTGGTGGGAAAGTTTTCATGACGCCCGTCTCAGCGCGCTGATCCAGCGGGTCGCCGACAACAACCTCGACCTGCGCATGGCCAGCGCCCGGCTTCTGCAAAGCCGTGCCCTGCGCAGCAGCATCGCCGCGGACCAAAGCCCTTCGGTGGATCTGAACGCCGGCTATAGCCGCGCCCGCAACAGCGCCGAAGGCCTCAGCGACCCGTCCGGCAATTCCGGCAAGGCCGCCTACAACCTGTGGCAGGGCGACCTGGTGGCGGGTTGGGAACTCGACCTCTGGGGCCGGGTGCGGCGTCAGGTGGAAGCCGCCGACGCCACGGTGCAAGTCGCCGAAAACGATCGTCGCGGTGTGCTGCTGGCGCTACTGGCGGAAACTGCCGGCGACTACATCCAGTTGCGCGCCGTGCAGCACACCCTGGCGGTGACCCGCAACAACCTGGATGTGGCCCGGCACAGCCTGAAGCTGTCCCGCGATCGCCAGGACCAGGGCGTCGCCACTCGCCTCGACGTCGCCCAGGCCAGCGCCCAGGTGGCGTCCATCGAGGCGCGCCTGCCGAGTCTGGAAGCGCGTCAGGCCGACCTGATCAACGCCCTCAGCCTGCTCGCCGCCGAGCCGCCGCGCAGCCTGCAAAACGAATTGCTGGAAGCCACCGAACTGCCGGCGCCGCAACAACGCTTCGCCATCGGCGTGCCCTCGGAACTGGCCGAGCGTCGCCCGGATATCCGCCAGGCCGAGGCTCGGCTGCATGCTGCCACCGCCAGCATTGGCGTGGCCAAGGCGGACTTCTATCCGAGCATCCGCCTGTCTGGAAACCTCGGTTTCCAGGCGCTGCAACTGAGCGATTTCGGTGCCTGGGATTCGCGCCGGTTCGCCATCGGTCCGCAGCTTTCCCTGCCGATTTTCGAGGGCGGGCGGTTGCAGGGCACCCTCGAATTGCGCGAGGCCCAGCAACAGGAAGCGGCGCTGAACTACCGCAAGGTGGTGCTCAGCGCCTGGCACGAAATCGACGATGTGCTACGCCTGTACAACGCCAGTCAATTGCGCCGCGACCACTTGGCAGAAGCCGTGCGGCAAAACCGCATCGCCCTGGAAACCGCCCAGCGCCAGTACGTCGAAGGCGCGGTGGACTTCCTCAATGTGCTCAGCGTGCAAGGGGCGTTGCTGGCCAGCGAAGAACAATGGATCGACAGCTCGGCGGCGGTGTCACAGGCCCTGGTGGGTTTGTACAAGGCGCTGGGTGGCGGCTGGCAGGCGTTTGATGTTGCCAGTAACTGAAGATTGATAACGGTAGGAGCGAGCTCGAATGCATATTTCCCTGAACGGTAAACGCGCCATCGTCAGCGGTTCCACCGCCGGTATTGGCCTGGCCATCGTGATCGGCCTGGCCGAGGCGGGCGCCGAAGTGGTGCTCAACGGCCGCACTCAGGCGCGGGTGGACCAGGCCCTCAAGCAGGTTCGCGAACGGGTGCCGGCGGCGCGGATCATCGGCGTCGCCGCCGACCTGGGCACGGTCGAAGGCGCTCGGGTGCTGTTCGAGCAAGTGCCGCAGACCGACATTCTGGTCAACAACCTGGGCATCTTCGAACCCAAAGGCTTTTTCGAGATCAGCGACGACGACTGGCAACGCTTCTTCGACGTCAACGTCATGAGCGCGGTGCGCCTGTCGCGGCACTACGCGCCGGGGATGGCCGAGCGCAACTGGGGGCGGGTGCTGTTCCTGTCCAGCGAGTCGGCGCTGGAGATTCCCACCGAAATGGTTCATTACGGCACCACCAAGACCGCGCTGCTGGCGATTTCCCGCGGGCTGGCGGAAACCCTGGCTGGCACCGGAGTGACGGTCAACGCCGTGTTGCCGGGGCCGACCCGTTCGGAAGGCGTGGGTGATTTCTTCGCTGAAATGGCGAAAGAGCAGGGCGTGTCGGTGCAGGAAATGGAAGCCAACTTCATCGCCGAACACCGGCCCGGCTCGATCATCCAGCGCCTGGCGACGGTGGAAGAAGTGGCGAATCTGGTGGTGTACCTGTCGTCGCGGCAGGCCAGTGCGACTACCGGAGCGGCGATGCGGGTGGATGGTGGGGTGGTGCGGGCGATTGCTTGATTCAGGCCTCATCGCGGGTAAGCAAAAAGCTTCATGCCTCCACGAACGGTGGGAGCGGATGAATCCGCTCCCACCGTACGAGGCGATCTGACGTCTTGTGCTTGCCAGCGATGAAGCCAGTAGCCCCCCTACAAATCCCGATCCAGCCCAAATTTCTTCTTCAACACCTTATCCAGCAACCGCGTCGGCAACCAACTCGCCAGCCACGGCAACGCCCGACTCCCATTCCCCAACCGCACCAGCGGCGGTGTCTGGTTTTGCTGCGCCGCCTTGAGCAATCCCTTGGCGAATTCCGTGGCCGGGGTCGGCTTGTCCTGCGAGGCCCGCGCCCGTGCCCGGATGCTTTCACGCATCGGCCACCACGCCGATTCCGGTTTCAGCAGTTGCTCGGCCTCATGCCCGGCGTTGCTGGCGAAGCTGGACTGAATCGCCCCCGGTTGCACTTCCATCACCCGGATGCCGAAGGGCGACAACTCAAGCCGCAGCGCATCGCTCAACGCATGCACCGCCGCCTTCGACGCGCAGTAAGCGCCGGCGAACGGCGTCACCAACACGCCGGACACGCTGCCGATATTCACCACCAGCCCACGGTTGCGACGCAGCAAGCCGAACAGCGAACGGGTCACCCCGACCACGGCAAACACATTGGTCTCGAACTGCCGGCGCATCGCCTCGACGCCGCCGTCCAGCAGCGGGCCCATGGCGCCGTAGCCGGCGTTGTTGATCAGCACGTCGAGGCCGCCGTGGGCGTAGTCGATTTCTTCGCTCAGGTGTTGCAGCGCCTGTGGGTCGTTCACATCCAGTTGGCGGGCGCGAAAACCGGCAGACGCCAGCGCCGCGACATCCTCGGCCTTGCGCGCCGTGGCCCAGACCTCGTAGCCCGCCTGTTTGAACGTGTCGGCCAGGGCACGGCCGATACCACTGGAGCAACCGGTGATGAGAGCGATGGGCATGAGGCGGTCCTTCGGCGTGGGGAAGAAACGCCGATCATACGGGATGTGCCATCACGCCGGGATGACTGTGTCGGTCCGCGGTCAACGGCCAACGCAGTTCTTGAACAGCACCCGCCAGCCACTCGCCTTTCGGGTGCTGACCGCCGTGGGCCGTGTGGGGGGTGGCACGGCTACCCGGTTATTTCGGCGCTGCACGAGAGGCTTCGCGGGGGGCAGGGCCGCCAGCACTCTACGCTGCTCAACCTCACTCGGACTGATGCCCTGGTCATGGGCCTCGAAGAGGAGGTTGATGCCGTGGGTATCGGCGTAGGTCTGCCGGACGCGCTCCCATAGCCCGGAGTCCTTCAGGTAGCCGATCACCTTTTCATGACCTCCCTTGAGTGTATTCACCAGATCGACGTACTCCTCGGGCGAAGCGACCGAAAGCCTGACCGCCGAATCGAAGTCGCTGGATTGCTTGATGGGTTCGTAACGGACATTGCGCGCCCCTGGTGCCAGTTGGCCAAGCAGGGCCTCGACCGTGGCGGCGTTCGCCAGCGGTTTGTAATGGCCGGAGTGGTTGTCGAAGACGACGCCGCCATCGTTCCCGCTGCGGATTCGCCCGGCAAACAGCGGCAATCCCATCCCCGGCTGAATCCCCATGTGGCGCATGAAGGTGTTGACGAACAGGCGCGGGAGGTTATCCCGGTCCTGGAAGATCGCGATGGCGCTGCCTTCATCGCTCATCGACCAGTCCGGCGTGGCATTCATGGCCTGCATGCCCCGTGAATACACCGAGCGGGTGGTTTGGAAGGCCCTGCTGGCTGCGTCCCAGCGCAGCTCTTCGAACCAGCCGCTGCCAATGTCGGCGCCTTCAAGGGCATCAGCAATCAGAATATCCGCCGGAACCTTCTGCGTTCCCTGCTCATCCCGGTAGCTCAGCGGGTTGTTGCCGACCATCCGGTAGAGGTTGAGCCCGTCACCGTAGCCGGCAGGGTCGGGATTGATCCAGCGCATCAGCCACGGAGCGTAGTAACGCAGGCCGTAGTAGTAGAGCCCCGAAGCCTCACGTTCCTTGCCCGAGTAACGGCGGCGCTTGCACCCGGCGTTGTCCGCCGTGCGCGCGGCCCAGCAAGCGGTGGCGCCAAACGGGTAATAGACCTCATGTGTGAGCAACGCGACGGCTGCATCCAGTTCCAGGCAACTGGAGCCCAGGTGATCGCGCAACTGATAGCGGCACTGGTTGTTTTCGATACCGGGCGGCGGCGCCTTCGGCCAATGCAGGACTTGCACCCGGGCGCGTCCGGCCGTGCAAAGCACCACGCGCAGGACATCGTCGTCGCTGCCGTTGCGGTGCAGTTCCAGTCCCGGCAGATAACGCACCTCGGACCGCACGACACGGCCGCCGACCACCTGTTGTCGCACTTTGCGCAGGCGCCTGCCGCTGCCGTCCTGGATATAGCGTTCGTAGTCGCTCGCCGCGTCCTTGCGGCTGACGATGCTGAGCTGTTCGAGCTGGTTGCGCGGGTTCCACAGCAGTGTTTGCCCCGGCTGCAACTGGAGCAGGTTGCCGTTGGCATCGAATGCGCTATCGATAGAGATGGCGCCGGTGGGCGCCTCGGTCACGGCGCGATTGCTGTCGGTCGCGACGTTCAGGGTCTGGGTGAATTGCCGAGCGCCGAAATGCCGTAGCTCGGTCAGGTTGCCGGCTGCGTCATAGCGGTAGGTCTGCCGGTAGTTGAGCAGGCGGGCGGGGTCGATGGGCGCGGGTTGCAGGTCCGGCAGATGCGGCCCGTGGTCGGCGTTGTCCTGCTCCCAGCCGCTGGCTTCGATCAGTTGATACAGGCTGTCGTAGCGATAGCGGTTGACCGGTTCGATACGCTGGTTACGAAAGTACCGGACCGGCAGGGCGCGGTCTTCGATGGCGACGAGATTGCCCACTGCGTCATGACTGTAATGCAGGTCCTGAAGTAACGGCCCCGAGGGCCTGCTGCTGCGCAGTGTGAGCAGCCTGCCGTTCGCCGGATCATGGCCGGCGCGGCTGACCACCCCATTGCCTGCCGTTTCGCAGGTGACCTGCCCGAGCGCGTTGTAGTCAATGGCGCTGATCAGTTGGCGGGTCTGTCCCGTCGCGGCATTGAACAGCGCGACCGCCTTTTGCAGCCCGGCGAGGTCGTGGGTGAACAGGTGGCGGTTGCCGACCGCGTCGCTGCATTGAATCGGCTGACCTACGGCATTGAACTGGCTGGCGGAGCTGAAACCCGTGTCCTCCAGCAACAGGTCGCGGGCAGCGACGTCCTCAGGCCAGTCCGGGTGATCGAGCGAAATCAGAAAGTGCCGACGCTGCAGGCTCACGCCGCCGCCAAGCGCGTAGCCGACAACGTGCTCACTGCCTGCGGGATCGTCATGCCGCAGCAGCCGGCCACACTGGTTGTGGCTAGCGAATGCCGGGTCTGCACCGGCGTAGTCGAAGCGCTCGACCACGGCGTCGGCACCCTGCGCAGATGCTTGGGCGACCTCGATGATGCGCAGCAGGCCATCGTGGACGAAGCGCGTCGAGGTTCCTCGGCCGTCCCATGTCCGCTGCGTGATGCCCGCGTCAGTGTGCAGTTGCAGCTTCCAGCCGGCGTCCACGCTGTCGCTCAGTAGCTGCTGGCCCGAGAGGCTGGACACACAGGTCAGGTTGACCTTGTCTGGCCCCAGGCGCGGATCGCCCGTGCGCCATGGGTGCCCGGCCGGGGTCCACGACTGATGGCTGATCCTCGCTTCGGCGGTGTTCTCGCTGTCGTCGCGGCAATACGCCACGGTGCGCACATTCAGGCCGCGGGGATCAATCACCGCCAGCGTCGGGGTATGGCGGTGCGGTGTGCGGGTAGGGAGCATGGACGGCAATTCCGGCGGGCTCAGTCGGTCAATAGAGTCTGTGCAGTTCCTTTTTGATTCTTTCGATGTTGTTGGTGCTGATGGTTTGTGGTTTGCCGCTGCTCGGCAGCAGCACCTGGGAGAGCAGGGGATTGATCTGCCAGTCCATGATGATTCGCGCCAGTTTCTGTTTTCGATCGGAGGGTTCACGGTGGTCGACGGTGAAATCGTAGAAGACGAACTGCGGCATGGACTGCGCCAGTGCCTGGATTCTGGGTTGCAGGTTGACGTAGGGCGGGCAACTGGATGAGCCGATAAGGATGATTCCCGGTCGGTCACGTTCGTCGGACTCCAGGATCCCGGCGAGTGATTCTGTTCCGTTCAGGTGACAGATGCTCATGGGCAGCCTCCTGCGGGGGCTGGCTTATGAAGGCTTCATTTAACGCGCTGATGGCATTTTGCGGTACTGGCAAAAATGCTAGTTGGCGAAGGTTCCCTGCAGGCGTTCGGCGCGGAATTCCAGGGTTTGCGGGCGATAGCCCGGACGCAGCGGCGGCAGGGGCAGGCAGTCGCTCCAGTTGGCGCCGGCCTGGAGTTCGCCGGGGCCGCGGTAGCGGGGCGCGGCGTAGGTGTTTTCGGCGAGATTGACGCTGTCACCCGGCGCATAGGCCGCGACCCGCCAGTGCAGTTCCACCAGTGGCACGTCGTTGCCGTTGTTCATCTGCACCCGCAGCGGGCGCCCGGCGGGGCACTCTTGTGGCGCGTAGTCCAGGCGCAGTTCCAGCCGTGCCAGTTGGCGGGCCTCGCGGTTATCCAGCCAGACCACCCAGGCGCCGACCATCACCAGCCCGAGCAGCGCCGCCAGCGAGACCGGCAGCGCCTTGGCCGGGTAGCGCAGCAGCAGGACCAGCCAGGTAAGGATGAGCAGGATGCCGATGATCATGACGAGTACCGAGACGGAGGGGTTCCTTGATCCTAGCGGCAAGGTGGGCGGGCTGTCATGTTTGTCACGAGGCCTGACCCGCCGCGCCGCGGGTTAGCAGACCGAGCCACGAGAAACCCCGGCAGGACCGTTTGAACTGTAGGAGCGAGCTTGCTCGCGAAGGGCGCAACGCAATGAAACCGTGCCCCGAAGGGCACGGCCCGGCACCTCTTTACTGCGCGATCGTCTTGATCGACACCCCGCGCTCGATCGGCGTCGAGCGGCCGTAGATGTCTTCGAAGCGCTCGATATCGTCCTCGCCCAGGTAACTGCCGGACTGCACTTCGATGATTTCCAGCGGGATCTTGCCGGGGTTGCGCAGGCGGTGGATGGAGGCGATCGGGATGTAGGTGGACTGGTTTTCGGTGAGCAGGAACACGTTTTCGTCACAGGTCACCTCGGCGGTGCCGGTGACCACGATCCAGTGTTCGGCGCGGTGGTGGTGCATCTGCAGCGACAGGCTGGCGCCCGGCTTGACGGTGATGTGCTTGACCTGGAAGCGCCCGCCCATGTCCACCGAGTCGTAGGACCCCCACGGTCGGTAGACCTCGCAGTGGGTCTGGGTCTCGCTGCGGCCTTGGGCGTCGAGGGTGTTGACCATTTGCTTGACGCCCTGAACCTTGTCCTTGTGGGCGATCATCATGGCGTCCTTGGTTTCGACCACGACGATGTTTTCCAGGCCGATCACCGACACCAGTTTGCCGTTGCCGTGGATCATGCAGTTGTGGCTGTCCTGCACCACTACGTCGCCCTTGGTGACGTTGCCGTTGTCGTCCTTCGGGTGCACGTCCCACAACGATGACCAGCAGCCGACATCGCTCCAGCCGGCGGACAGCGGCACGACGCAGGCGCGCTGGGTTTTTTCCATCACCGCGTAGTCGATGGAGTTGTCCGGGCAGCAGGCGAAGGTGGCTTCGTCGATGCTCAGGCTGTCGCCGTCTTCCTGGCTGCGTTCGAGGGTCAGCAGGCAGGTGTCGTAGATGTCCGGGTCGTGCTTTTTCAGCTCTTCGAGGAAGCGGCTGGCGCGGAACAGGAACATGCCGCTGTTCCAGAAGTAACCGCCGGCCTGGACGAATTCGCGGGCGCGTTTTTCATCGGGTTTTTCCACGAACTGCGCGACCCGGCTGACGCCCTCCGGCAGCAGCGCATCCTGGCTGGAACGGATGTAGCCGTAACCGGTTTCCGGTTTGGTCGCGGGGATGCCGAACAGCACCATCTCGCCGCGTTCGGCGGCCACGGTGGCCAGGGCGAGGGCGCGTTGCAGGGCTTTCTGGTCGTCGATCACGTGGTCGGCGGGCAGCACCAGCATCAACTCGTCGCGGCCTTCATTGATCAGCTTCATCGCACTGAGCGCCACCGCCGGCGCGGTGTTGCGGCCGAAGGGTTCCATGAGGATGGCCTGGGTCTCCAGGCTCAGGCTGCTCAGTTGCTCGTTGACGATGAAGCGGTGGTCTTTGTTGCAGACCACGATGGGCGTGTCCATGCCGTCGAACACCAGCCGCGACAGGGTCTGCTGGAACAGCGTGTGTTCGCCGGTGAGGGCCAGGAACTGCTTGGGAAATTGCTTGCGCGACAGCGGCCACAGGCGCGAACCGTTACCACCGGACAGGATGACTGGAATCATGGTTGTTCTCCGAATCGTTCAATAAAGGGCAGTGGAATTAACGGGTCGAGACCGGGCGCTTGACCCAGACCGGGGACAGCTCGTTGCCGGAACCGGTGACGTAGAGCACGGCGGCTTCACCGCGCTCCAGGGCGACCGGTTTGACGTCGCTGACTTTTTTGTCGCCTTCGTACAGCGCCAGGCTGACCTTGACCGGGTTGATCTCGCGTTCGCCGCGGCTGCTGGCGGCCACCGGCTTGACCACTTCGGTCTTGCCGTCGGCGGTCTTCAGGGTCAGGGCCTGGTCACTCAGGTTCTGCACCCGCACCAGGGATTTCTGCTTGTTGCGAAACGGCGGTTCTTCCACCAGTTGCGGCTTGCCGTTGGCGTGGTTGACCAGGGTGTAGTAGTGGTCGGCGGCCAGTTTCACCGGCAGGTTGGCGCTGCCGATTTTTGCGCTGTAGTCGCCTTGCGGCATGAAGCTGAAGTCGCTGCTGGCCAGCGCCCCGACCTGGTTGATCGGGGTGTTGCCGACGCTGGCGGCGACCGGCTGGCTGGAGGCGTTGTACAGGCGCACGAAGGTCGAGCCTTTCGGTGCGCTCGGGCCGTAGAGCGCGGCGTCACCACCGGCCCAGGCTTGCAGCGAGGCGAGGGTGAGGCCGGCAGCGAGGGCGCAGGCTTTGGCGATACGGTGCTTGGAAGTGTGCAAGGTCATGTGCGTTTCCTCTTCAGTGTTCCGTCCGATGGGACGACAGGGCCAGCTCTTGATGGGTATTACGGGTTTTTTTCAGTTGCGCGATCCAGTGCGGATCGAAGCCGCTGAGATCGTTCTTGATGGGCAGATAACGCTCGGGAAATTCCCAGACCACGACTTGTGGCGGGCTGTTTTTGAATTCATCGCTTTGCAGGTACTTGAGCATCGGCAGGACCGGGCCGTGGCCGTCCTCGGCGTAGTTGGCGACATCGCTGCGCAGCGCTTGCTGCAAGGCGCCGAGGAAGTTCCAGTTGGGGTTGGCGCTGTAGCTGGTGCCGACCAGCGCCACCGGAATCTGCTTGTCGGCGAACAGGGCGTCGTCGCCGCCGCTGCCTTCTTCGGTGGCGCGGGTGCTGCGTTTCTGCAGTTGGTCCGGCTTGGGCAGGAGGTTGCTGAACAGCGGGTCCAGCGGCAGGAAGTTGGTCAGGTCGCCTTTGTATGGCGTCTGTTGCTGGTGCTCGGTGACGAAGGTCTGCGGCTCGCCGTTGAGCAGGGTCTGCCGGGCCACGGCCTCGGCCAGTTGCCGGGCGGCGACTTCCGCGCCCATCGGCGTCCAGTGGCTGTCGGTGCGCAGGAACACCTGGCCGCGGGCCTTGGCCGCTTGCAGCGGGCCGAACAGGTCCGGGGCGAAGATGTTGGCCTGGCGGGCCTGGGCGTGGAAGGCGTTGTAGAGGTCCGCGTGAAGGCTGGCCGGGGCCTGCTCGCCGATGTACTCGGGATAGACCCGCGCCTTGGCCGGGACGATCGCCAGTACCAGTTCCACACCGTGCTCGCGCAGGGTGTCGCGCACGCCGCGCAGCAGGGCGAGGTTCTCGGCCTGGGTCTGTTCGGCGTTAACCGCCGGCTTGAATTCCTCGTCGCTGAACAGCCACTGGTCGCGACCCAGGACCACGCCGGGACGGCCTTCGTTGAACAGCTTGAAGTCCAGCGCCGCCCACAGGTTGGTGCCGATGCGCTTGAGCGGGAACTGCTCGTCGTAGTGGGTCTCGGCGGCCTTGGCCAGCTTGCCGTCGAGCAGGCTCATCTGCGCCGTGCGCTGGAACCCGCCGAGCCCGCCGAGGGACCACAGGCCCAGCGCCGTCAACAGGGCGAGGAACAGCAGGGAGTAGAGGATGCGTAATGATCGGGTCATGGTCGGCTCGCTCAGAACTGGAAGTAGAGGAAGGGCGAGTAGCTCTGCGCCGAGAGCTTGAGGATCGAGGCGACGAACAGCAGCAGCACCAGCACGCGGGTGGCGTAGAGGCTCCAGTCGAGGCCGACGCTGCCGTCGTGGTGCACCACCACCGGGCTGGCCTTGGCGGTCGGTTTGGCATTGCGGTAGAAATCGCGCAGGCCGAACCAGGCCAGGGTGATGTAGGCCAGGATCAGGGTCGCCACTTGCAGGCCGGTGAGGCTGGCGCGGTTGAGTTCCGAGAGGTTCCAGTCGCCGAGGCTGAACATGGCGGCGTACATGCGTCCGGCGACGTGCAGGTTTTCAGCGCGGAAGATCACCCAGCCGATCACTACCAGCAGGAAGGTGAAGGCCCATTTGACCGGGTTGAAACGCTGCGGGTTGGTGTCGAGGCCCAGCGCCCGCTCGATCGCCAGCCACATGCCGTGCCAGGCGCCCCAGAGGATGTAGGTGAAGTTGGCGCCGTGCCACAGGCCGCCGAGCAGCATGGTCAGGAACAGGTTGCGGTAGGTGGCGAACGTGCCGCCGCGGTTGCCGCCGAGGGTGATGTACAGGTAGTCGCGCAGCCAGGTCGACAGGCTGATGTGCCAGCGCCGCCAGAACTCGGTGATCGACTGGCTGATGTACGGCTGCTTGAAGTTTTCCATGAAACGGAAGCCCATCATCAGGCCGAGGCCGATGGCCATGTCGCTGTAGCCGGAGAAGTCGAAGTACAACTGCGCGGTGTAGGCCAGCGCGCCGAGCCAGGCATCGCCGGTGGTGGGGTTTTCCAGGGCGAAGCAATGGTCGGCGACCACCGCCAGGGTGTCGGCGATGAACACTTTCTTGATGAAGCCCTGCATGAAGCGGGTGCAGCCTTCGGCGAACTTGTCGACGGTGTGGGTGCGGTGGTTGAACTGGTCGGCGAGGTCCTTGAAACGCAGCACGGGGCCGGCGATCAGGTGCGGGAAAATCGCGACGAACGCGGCGAAGTCGATCAGGTTGCGCGTGGCCGGGGTGTCGCCGCGGTAGACGTCGATGATGTAGCTGATGGACTCGAAGATGTAGAACGAGATCCCGATCGGCAGCAGCACGTGGGTCAGGATGAACGGCTCCAGGCCGAACGACGTCATGATCGCGTTGATGCTGTCGACGCCGAAGTTGGCGTACTTGAAATAGCCGAGGATGCACAGGTCCACCGCCACCCCGAGCAGCAGCCAGCGCTGGGCAGGTTTGGTGCGCACACCGGCGGCGCCGACTTTCAGGCCGATCCAGTAGTTCCACAGGGTGACCCCGGCGAACAGCGCGAGGAAATCCACCCGCCACCAGGCGTAGAACAGGTAGCTGGCCAGCAGCAACAGCAGGTTGCGGTAGCGTTGCCCGCTCAGGTAGTACAGGCCGAGAAAGGTCGGCAAAAACAGGAACAGGAACACGTTGGACGAGAAGACCATCCCGGTTCTCCTTGTTGTTCAAGCATCCGGGGCAACAGCGCCCCCCAAACCCCCCGCTGTTTGGCGGGGGAAACCAGTGTTTCAAGATCCTTGTAGGAGCGAGCTTGCTCGCGATCGCGTCAGCAGGTCCGGCACCGGTGTCCGGGCGGGCCTCATCGCGAGCAAGCTCGCTCCTACCGGGCTCCGGGGTCGTAGACCCGCGTCACGTCCCCGCCGAGGCGGAAGCTGTTGAAGGGTTGCAGGTCGTGTCGGCGCTGTTGCACGTCGGCGCCGCAGGCGTAGACGCTGCACCACGGTTCCAGCCAGGCGTATTTGCTGCCGACCTTGAGGTCTTTCATGTCCTGGTCTTCGCCGTTCTTGCGGGTGAACGCCGACGGGTCTTTCGATCCGCTCAGCACTCGATCCCCCAAGCGTTTCAACGCCTGGTTGTTTTCATCGCGCAGGTCCACGCCGTTGACCTGGGCGAAGCTGGCGATCATCGCCAGCGGCGGCAGGGCGTAGTTGTGGTAGGCGAGGGCGCGCTGTTTGCGCTTGAGTTCGTTAGGCAAGAAACCCTGGTCGTCGATCTGGTTGGCGGCGACGCGGTATTCCTTCACCGACCAGTCGAACAGGTCGCGACGGTCGGTGGCGACGGCGGTGGCCATCACCGACCAGGCGGCCCAGTAGCTGTGGTTGTTGATCTTGGCCAGGGGCAGGTTGCTCCAGTCGCTGACCACTTGATCGGCCAGGCGGCCGAACCATTTTTCGATTTCTTCGGCCTGGGCCTGATGCGCCGCCAGCGGCCGCGCATTGGAGAACTTCAGGCGCAGCCAGGCGCTGCTCATGCTGCCCAGCGCCCATTTGCGCATGGACTTGCCGGTGTGGTTGAAGTCCTTCGACAGCAGCGCATCGGCCCGCGCCCAGGTGCCCAGCCACGTGAGGGTGCAGTCGAGTTGCTGCGGACGGCCATCGCGCAGGTAGCGGTTGACCTGCTGGGCGACGCCGCGCTCCAGGGTGGTGATGCTGGCGGTGGAGTCGCGGAAGGCCTGTTCGGCGTCTTCGTTGAGGGTCGAGCGGGCGCCGTCCGAGCCTTCGTACTTGCTGCGAAATTGCAGCTTGCCGGTGTAGGGCGTCGGTACCGCGTCGCACTTGAAGTCGTTCTTGCCTGTTTTCTGTTTCTCGATGCCGGCGTAGTAGCCGGGCGGCGGCACCAGCCCGGCGGCCATGACCTGGCCGCCGAGGCTGAGCAGTACCGCGCTGGCGAGCATGCTGAGTCTGTTCATGGTGTCCTCACAATCCGGCCTGGGCGTTGCGCGAAGCATCGCCTGAACCGCGTTTGCACAAGGTGGCCTGCACCTTCTGGCTGCCGTTTTCCGGACCCTGGAGTTCCACGGCCAGCAGGGTTTGCCCGGCCCAGTCCTCGTCCTCGCGCAACTGGAAGGTGAAGCGGCCATCGGTGTCGGAGGTGGTCGGCTTGTCGATCTTCAGGTCTTCGTGGCGGCCGTTGAGGTACCAGAGGGTGGCCTGCAGGGTCTTCACCGAGGTGTCTTCGAAACGGATGTCGAGCTGGTGATTGCGGTTGGTCAGGTCCTTGATCACGCCATTGCGACCGTTGACCAGCAGCTCGTTGGTGCCCGGCTTGAGCGCGGTGCTGGCGCTCATCTGCGCCGGCTTGCCTTCGCAGCCGTTGTCGAGCAGGGCAAGCATCTGCCGCCAGATGGTTTCCTGGTTCAGCGGGTACAGCGGCGAGAATTCCCAGACCAGGATCTTCGGCGGGTTCTTCTTGAATTCCTCGCTGCCCAGGTACTGGATCATCGAGCCTTCCAGACCGCCGCCGGGGAAGGCGACGTTGAGCACGTCGGCGCCGATGTACTGCTCCAGGAAGCCCGAGAAGTTGTAGTTCTTGCCGCTGTGGCTGGTGCCGACCAGGGTGATCTGCGCGTTGCCGGAATCACCGAACAGGTCGTCGCCGCCGCTTTCGCCCTTCGGCTCGGTGGCGAACTGGTCCATGTACTGCACGGCGTAGCTGGTGCCGCAGAGCTGGCCGGCGACGTTGTGCAAGGTGCCGGTCTTGCCCATGCGCCCGGATTTGGTCGTCTCGAATTCCTTGCGCGGAATGCCTTCGAAGGCGGGCATCGAGTGCACCGTCTCGGCCACGATTTTCGCTGCGCGCTCGGCGCCGTAAGGCGTCCAGTGCTGGTCACCGCGGAAGTAGAAATCCTTGCCCTGGTCGGCGGCGGCCAGTTGCTCGTTGGTCAGCGGCGACAGGTCGGGCACGTTGTAGCCCATGCCGCCGAAGCGCTTGAGCATCGCCTTGTAGTTGCCGAGGGCCTTCTGGTAATCGAAGGCGGCCTTGTCGGCGGGGTTGAGCATGTTGCGGTTTACCAGGCCGCGGGTCGGCTGATAGACCACCACCAGTTCGATGCCGCGCGCCTTGAACGCATCGTGGATCTGCTGCAGGCGTTTGTAGCCGGCCGCCGTGGTGGTGAACTCGGTGCGCAGGTCTTCCTTGGTGCGGAACAGCCAGTCGCCCTGGGCCTGCACCAGCGTGGTGAAGTTCTGCTGGTAGCGGGTGGTGTAGCGGCTGGCGTCGTGGGCTTCGGGGCACAGTTGGCAGCACGGCTCGGCGCTGAAGGTCGGCGCCTTGACCTCGTCGGCGCGCACGCCGTTGCTGATCGCCAGCAGGGCGGCGCTGAGGCCGAGAAGTTTCATCAGGTGTGGGGTCATGTCGGGCTTCCTCAATCCAGCATTTCGGTCTGGCGTTCGACCGGGTCGATCAGCACGGCCTTCTGCTGGCGCACCATCAGGTCGAGAATCTCGTCCTGACGCTCGCCGAGCACGCCGGAGAAACTGATGCCGCTGGCCTTGCTCGGGGCCAGCATCGACACCCGGTACAGCTCGACGCTCAGCGGCGAGTCGATGGACAGCGGACCGCTGCCGTTGGCCGCCAGCTCGCCGCCGACGAGGATCAGCGAAACCTTGGTGTCGAACGGGTCGAGGGCGATGTCGCGGTCGGTGTCGGACAGGTCCTTGATGTGCCCGTAGACGCCCACCAGGCCGTTGGCCATGGCGAGGTTTTCGTACAGGCGGATGTTCACGCTGTTGCGCACGCGGATGCCGTGGCGGCGGTTGCTGATCAGCTTGTTGCCCCAGATCAGGTTGTCGCCGCTCTCGTACAGGGTGATGCCGTCGGTGTGGTTGCGGTAAATCTCGTTGTAGGCGATCAGGTTGTTGACGCTGTTACGGTCGATCACCACGCCGGAGAGTTTGTTGTCGAAGCTCTTGTTGTTGATGATCCAACTGTCGTTGACCTCGCGGGAAATGATGATCCCGTGCTTCTTCTTCGTGCCGTGGACGGTGTTGCCGGCGATGATCAGCCGGTGCGAACGGTCGTGGGGGTCGATGCCGTAGACGATGTTGTCGCGGTAGGTGCTGTCCTTGACCACGAAGTCGCTGGTCTCGTAGCAGTAGAAGCCGTACCACATGTCGCTGAAGGTCGAGCCGATGATCCAGCCGGTGGGTTCGGCGCGGCCCATCTGCTTGGCCATGTTCGGCGTGTACTGCGAAATGCTCACGCCGTAGGACTTGCTCTTGGCGTAGCCGAAGCTGGCCATGGTGGTGTTGACGATGTAGGTCTCGGTGCCGCCCCACGACAGCAGGAACGGGCGGAATTCATCCGGCTTGCGGAAGGTCGCCGGACCGTTGTCCGCCTCGCGCCAGCCGATCACCCGGCTGTCGCTGACGAACAGCTTGCCGTCGTTGACCAGGAACGCGCCGCCTTCCTGGGACAGCCGCAGTTCCTTGACCTTGCCGTTGATTTCCAGGGTCGCGCCGTGGCCGACCACGATCGGCAGGCGGGCCAGGTACACGCCCGGCGAGACTTCACGGACATAGCGCTCGGGCACTTTTTTCGCCAGTTCGGCGAAGTCCACATGGCCGCCCTCGATGAAGATCGCCTGGGGAATGCCGCGCTGGCGGGCGACCCATTCGGCGCCCTTGTTGTCGCCGCCGATGAACTCCTTGAGGGTGGTTTCCTGGAGCATGCGGCGGACCGAAACCTTGCCCTTGTGACGGCGGTCGATTTTCTTCTGCACCGCCTCGGCGGTGTAGCCGCTGAGGTCCGGCAGGGTCGGCGGGTCCATCTGCAAAGGCTCCACCGGCGCGCTGCTGACGGTGTAGGTCTTGGCATGTTGCAGCCCTTTGGCGGTCGGCGCCGCCTGGCCGTTGGCCTGGGCGATGCCGGTGGCCAGCAGCAGGGCGCCGGCCAGCAGGGCGTGGAGCCTGTTCGGGTGAAGGTTCATGTCAGTGCTCTCCGTGCATCAGAAGCGCCAGACCACGTCAACGAAGGCGCGATGCATGTAGGCGTCGGCCTCTTTGCCGTAGGCGTCGCCCGGCTTGAACACGCCGCCGCGAAAGCGCACCAGCGCCGAGGGTTCATCGATCGACTTGCTCAGTGAGGCAGGCAGCAGGCCCTGCTTGAAGTACTTGGTGACCACCAGGTCCATCTCCTGCCCGACATCTTTTTCGCCCTGGATCAGCGGACGGTTGATGCCGCCGTCGTCGACCACTGCGTTGATGCCGCTGCCGCCGAGGTTCTGGTCGCCATCGACGCGCCAGAACTTGTGGTAGATCAGGCTGGCGTCGTAGTCGTCGCGCAGCTGCCAGGAGGTGAACAGGGTCGCCGCCTGCAGGTTGCCCAGTTCGCCGCGGAAGGCTTCGCCGAAGCGGTGCACGCGCGAGCGGGTGCCGGTGAAGTTGGAGCGGTTGCTCTCGAGGCCGGTCTGCTCGTAGTTGTTCGAACCGTCGCTGCCGCCGCCACCGCTGCCGCGGGCGTAGGCGGCGCCGACCTGCCAGTTGGGATCGAGGCGCAGGCGGATGCCGAGGTCGGTGGCCCAGGCGTTGACGTCACCGCTCTGCTTGCCGGTGGCGACCTGTTCGCCGTTTACCGTGGTGCTGCTCAGGGTGTCGCGGTCGCCGGTCAGCCAGGTGAGGCTGCCCCAATAGTTGACGGTGTTTTGATTGCGCCAGTTGTAGGCGTCGCTGTTGGCTTCCACGCCGAGCCAGGTGAGGTCGCCGTTGCGCGTCTTGTCGAGGGCGTCGAGGGTTTCGCCGGGGTTCTTCAGCTTGCCGTCGTCGCGGGTGTGGTGGGCGCGCAGGCCGACCCAGTGGCCGGGTGTCCATTGCGCCGCGACATCGCCGTAGACATGCAGGCGGTCCTTGTCTTCGGCGGCCAGTTCGGTGAGGTCGGTGCGGTACTCGCTGAAGCGTTCGGCGACGCCGAGGTTGGCCCGCAGCAGGGTGGTGTCGAAGGTCCAGTTCAGCGCTTCGATATTGGTGTCGCGCCACATGCCGTCGTCGTTGCGCAGGCGCTGGCGGCCGAAGCGCAGTTGCTCGCCGGGGTAGGCGGTGAAGCCGCTGTAGCCGACCCAGAACTCGCGCATCGCCAGGTAGTTTTTCTTGGCTTCGCGGTCGTCGTTGCTGCTGTTGGCGTTGTCGATTTCGCTGCCGTCGGCGGACTGGCGGCTGGTGTCGGTTTCGATGATGTCGGTGGCCGCGACCGCCTGGCCCATGGCGTAGGCGCTCCAGTCGCCGCGCTCGAAGAACACCCACGGGCGCAGGTCGAGGCCGAGGCCGTTGACGTCGCCGCCGGCGCGGGTGCCGAGGTCGCGGTCGTCTTCCGACTGGCCGGTGATTTTCACTTCCAGGCCGAAGTTCTTTTCGGCGGTTTCGGCGGCCAGGGTCGGGCAGGCCCAGAACAGCGCGAAGCTCAGGCCGAGGCCGGCTTTCATCCACGGATTGAGCGTCATAGGGAATCCTCACCTTGTTCTTCGTCGGGAGCTTGTACGGCTTGCAGGGCCAGGGCATTCGGGCCCGGGCCGATGGCGCCACGGGCGGCGCGTTCCTGTTCCAGCAGGCGCTGGGCGGCGGCTTTTTGTTCGGGGCTGAGCTGGGCGTCGAGTTCGCCGGCCAGCGTGGTCGATTGTTCGCTGGCGTTGGCCTGCGCCAGTTGGGCGAAGACCCAGGCGTTGACCGGGTCCTGGCGAATGCCGTGGCCTTCGCTGAACAACTGGGCCAGGGCGTAGTCGGCGCTGAGTTGGCCGCCACGGGCGGCCTGGAGCAGATGATCGACGGCTTTCTGCGGCTCGACCTCGCCCAGGTAGCCGCGGCGATAAAGCTGGCCGAGGTAGTAATGGGCGCTGATCTCGCCGGCGCTGGCGGCGGCGAGCAGGTGGGATTCGGCTTTCTTCGCGTCGGCTGGAAGGGTCTTGCCTTCGTAGTAGAGGCGACCCAGCAGCAGTTCGGCACGCGGCTGCTCGGCGGCGCGGCCCTTGTCGATGTAGCCCATCAACTGGTCGCTGTCGCCCAGCTCGGGGAAGTCGTAGAGCAGTTGCGCCAGGCTGACCCAGGACGCCGGGTTCTGCGGCGCGATGTCTTCGAGCAGGGCCTGGGCGGTTTTTTCGTCGGTCTGGCCGAGGCTGCGGTCGGCCAGCACGCGGGCCACGCTGTCGACCCGGCTGGCCGGAACCGCGCCGCGCTGGTGTGCGCTCTTGAGCTGTTCCAGCAGCGCCGCCTGTTGTTCCGGCTGCGCGCGTTTCTGGTAGACGGTGGCGAGTTCGACGTAGCAGATGTCGGTGCTGGTCAGCGCCGCCTTGCAGATGCGCTCGACGTCATCGAGGTGCTGGTCGTAGGTGTTCTGGGTGCGGTACAGCAGGACCTGGGCCAGGCCCGCCTCCGGGTAGCCGGCGCTGCGCCACTGGTCGATCTGCTGCTGCGCGTTGATTCGCGGGAAGCTCTGCGGGTATTGCAGGTAGAGCATCGCCAGCGGGATCAGGGTGTTGCCCTCGCCGTTGGCGAAGGCTTTCTTCAACAGGGCCTCGGCTTCCTGGCGCTCGGCTTCGCTGGCGTCGGGTTTCGCCGCCAGCAGGCGGCCGAGGCGCGACTGGGCGCGGGGCGAGATTTCGGCGGCGGCGCGGTAGGTGGCTTCGGCTTCCTTCAGCTTGGCCGGGTCGCGGGTTTCCACCTGGATATCGGCGAGCCCGACCTGGGCTTCGCTGTAGCCGAGGTCAGCCAGTTGCCGATAGTTGCGCTCGGCGGTGGCGGTGTCACCGTTTTTCAGGGCTTCGTTGGCCAGGCGCTGGTCGGGCAGGCCGGCGCAACCGGTGAGGCTGATGGCCAGGGCCAGGGCGCACAGCAGGGGTGAGGCTGGGGGCCTCATCGCGAGCAAGCTCGCTCCTACGGGGGATGGCTGCACGTCCGTTGTAGGAGAGAGCCGGGCGGCGTTCCGCTCGCTCGCGATGGACGCAATGTGATTATTCATCGGAGAACCCTCTTCAGAGCCCATGCGCTACAGCGCTATCGATCAACCAGTCCAGCGACGGACCCCGCTTGGCGTTGACACTCGCCGGCAAGCCGATCAGGTTCGCGGGCATCGGTGCATCCGGTTTGATCTGCACGCGGATGTCCGAGGACAGGTCGTCCTGGTTCAGGTTGCTGCTGCTGACGATCTGCCCGGTACGGGTCTGCTCTTCGCCGGCGACCTGGAAGTTGACCCGGGTGCCCGGCTTCACATCGTCGAACTGGCGATAGCTGAAGCGCGCCTCGACGGTCGGGTTGGTGGTGCGCGGGATCAACTGGAAGATCACCGTGCCCTTGGCGGCGTACTGGCCGTCGTCCACCAGTTGCCGCGCCACGGTGCAATCGCACGGGCTGGTGAGGGTGCCGCTCATCTGCTTGCCGAACAGTTCTTCAACCTTGGCCGGCTCCAGTTGCTGGTCGTCCAGATGCCCTTTGAGCAGGTCGAGCATGCTGGTGCTGAAGGACGCCAGCGGTGCGCCCTTGACCACCTCGCCACCGTTGTCCACCAGCGCCTGCACGGTGCCGTCGCGGGGCATGGTGACCTGGGTGGTCGGCACGCTGACCACACCGGCCTCGGCATGGCTGACGAAGTACAGGCCGTAGATCGACTTGGCGACGAAGCCGAACGCGGCGACCCCGACCACGAACACGCCGAGGCTGAAGGTCACCGCCCGCAGCCGGCCCAGCGGGCTCAGGCCGCCGTGGGTGTCTTTCTGCTTGCGCGCCTTGGTGAAGTTGTCGCGCTGCAGGGTGCTGAGCACGTCGCCGATGCTGATCAACTCGCCGGACAGGTGCGAAGTGATGAGGTGGCGCAGGGTGGCGATGTCGCGCTGTTCGAGGTTCTGGAACTGCACCCCGGTGCGGCCGCTGGACGGGTCAAAGGAGCGCACCTGGAATTCCACGTCCATCGACAGGCCGAGGTTGTCCACCGTGAATTGCAGGCGGCCACGCAGCACGTCGCCGACTGTCAGTGGCTGTTTGGCGTGGAAGCTCAGGCCCCCGGCGGAGAGGTCGTCGACTTTCATCTCCAGGGTTTCGCGGTTGCCCCCCAGGTAGCGCAGCTTGGCGGGAATGCGCACCCGGGCGTGTTGGCGCTGGGTTTCGGACTCATGCACGACATTGACGTTCACGGCGGTATTCATGGCGATGTTTTCCTATTGGATCCGTTGGGTTGCCGCGGCTCACACGACCACGAACAGCACAGCAACGAAGATGCTGGCCGCCGAGAAGGTCATGGTCCGGGAAGACCAGGTGTTGAACCATTGTTGAAAGCTGGCGAGGTCGCGTTTGAGCGCGGTGGGCTGGCGGGTCCAGGACTGCCGGTCGAGGCGGAAGAACACGTAGATCTTCATCAGCGCGCCGACGATCTGGTTGTAGTAAAGGATCAGCGGATAAGCCGGGCCGATCTTGTGCCCCGAGCACAGCAGCATGAGGGTCAGGATCAGGCGGGTGAGGCCGATCCATAGCAGGTAGGCGAGGAGGAATTTGCCGCCGAACTTGAGGCTGGCGATCACCGCGACGGTCAGCCCGAGCAGGCTGGTCCACATCGACACGCGCTGGTCGAACAGCACCACGCTGGTGAACAGGCCGAGGCGACGCATGCCGAGGCCGAGGGCGCGGGAGTTCTGCCGCAGGTTGTTGCCGTACCAGCGGTACATCAGTTTGCGGCTGGCCTTGATGAAGCTCTTTTCCGGCGGGTGCTCGACGGTGTTGATCGCCGCGTCAGGCACGTAGAAGGTGTCGTAGCCCAGGCGCATCAGGCTGAACCAGCTCGACTTGTCGTCGCCGGTGAGGAACTTGAAGCGGCCCAGGCGCCAGTGCATCAGCGAGTCGCTTTCGACGTCGGCGATGAACTCGGGGTTGGTCACCACGCTGGCGCGGAACACCGACATGCGCCCGGTCATGGTCAGCACGCGCTTGGACAGGGCCATCGAGCACATGTTGATGTGGCGCTGGGCGAAGCGCAGCTTGTGCCACTCGCTCATGATGTAGCCGCCGCGCACTTCGCAGAATTCGTTGGTGGTCAGGCCGCCGACATTGCCGAACAGCTTGAACCAGGGGACGGTCTTGCGCACCACGCCTTCGCCGAGCACGGTATCGCCGTCGATCACCGCGACCACTGCGTTGTCGTCCGGCAGGTGACGGGAGATGGCGCGGAAGCCGAAGGCCAGGCCGTCGCGCTTGCCGGTGCCGGCGATGCGCACGAAGTCCAGGCTGACCCGATCCGGCGGGTTGTATTTGGCCCACAGGCTTTTCACCAGCAACTCATCGGACATTTCCACCAGCGAGCAGACCACGGTGGTGGGGTAGCCGCAGTCGATCGCTTCGCGGATCACCGAGCTGTAGACCTGCGCGGTGGTCAGGGCGTCGATGCGAAAGCTGGTGACCATCAGGTACACGTGCGACGGGTCGGCGGCGGCGCCGAGCTTGCGCACCTTGCGCCGCAGCCGTGGGTAGACCACGTAGAGAAACAGCATGCCGCGGACGAAATGGGTGGCGCCCATGGAATAGCGCCAGATGCCGACGGCGCCGATCAGGAAGAGGAAGTCCTTCGAGTCGGGGTCGAACAGGGTGTTGGGCAAGGCCAGGGCGATCAACATGAGCAGGGTCACGTAGAACAGCCAACCGGCAGCCTGTAGCAGGCCGTGCTTGAGGCTTTGCATGTTCTGCATCCGTATCGGTGACGTCAGGTTGGAAAAAGCGCGCGGGGCCGGATGGCCCCGCGCGGCCTGCTTACCAGCAGATGCCTTCGGTACGGTTGGTCGGGGAGGTGGCCTGGCTCATGAAGCCCACCAGGTCGATCACCTGCTTGCCGGCCGGTGCTTGTTGGGCGAGGGCGCGGAACTGCTCGTCGCGGTTGCCCAGGACGATGATCTCGGCGTCGTCGATGACCTGTTGCAGGTCAGCGTTGAGCAGCGAGGAGACGTGGGGAATCTTCGATTCGATGTAGTCCTTGTTGGCGCCGTGGACACGGGCGTACTGGACGTTCTGGTCGTAGATGTTCAGTTGGTAGCCCTTGCCGATCAGGCGCTCGGCCAGTTCCACCAGCGGGCTTTCGCGCAGGTCGTCGGTGCCGGCCTTGAAGCTCAGGCCGAGCAGGGCGACCTTGCGCTTGTCGTGGCTTTCGATGATGTCGAAGGCGTTCTGCACCTGGGATTCGTTGCTGCGCATCAGCGAGTCGAGCAGTGGCGCTTTCACGTCCAGGCTGCCGGCGCGGTAGGTGAGGGCGCGGACGTCCTTGGGCAGGCACGAGCCGCCGAAGGCGAAGCCGGGGCGCATGTAGTACTGCGACAGGTTCAGGGCCTTGTCCTGGCAGACCACCTCCATCACTTCGCGGCCATCGACACCCACCGCCTTGGCGATGTTGCCGATCTCGTTGGCGAAGGTGACCTTGGTCGCGTGCCAGACGTTGCAGGTGTACTTGATCATCTCGGCAACTTCGATGTCCTTGCGGATGATCGGCGCGTCGAGTTCTTCGTAGAGGGCCTGGAGCACGTCGCCGCTGGCGCGGTCCAGTTCACCGATGACGGTCATGGGTGGCTTGTCGTAGTCGGCGATCGCGGTACTTTCGCGGAGGAACTCGGGGTTTACCGCGACACCGAAATCGACGCCGGCTTTCTTGCCCGAGCAGTCTTCGAGGATCGGGATCACCACGTTCTTCACGGTGCCCGGCAGCACGGTGCTGCGCACCACGATGGTGTGGCGGCTGGCTTTGTCGCGCAGGACGAAACCGATTTCACGGCACACCGACTTGATGTATTCCAGGCCGAGGTCGCCGTTTTTCTTGCTGGGGGTACCGACGCAGATCATCGACAGGTCGCTGTCGCGGATGGCCTGGGAAAAGTCGGTGGTGCCGCGCAGGCGGCCGGTGCTGATGCCCTGTTGCAACAGGCCTTCGAGGCCGGGTTCGACAATCGGGGATTTGCCCTGGTTGATCAGGTCGATCTTGGTTGCGGAAACGTCCACGCCAATCACGTCATGGCCTCGTGCGGACAGACAACCGGCACAGACTGCACCCACATAACCCAAACCAAAGATGCTGATACGCATCGCATTCACCTCATGTAGTAAGCAATGCCGATTCCATTCAAAGAACCGGACCGGGTTGATTTACCAGCCGTTTTTCGGGCGCACGGAACCGCGGCGTTAAATACGCAGTACCGCGTGCAGGCATAAGTAATTTGTGAGCGCGCACTCTCACGTGCTCAAAGTAGGCAGCCAATGGCCATTAATCGGGACGTGCCCAAAACGCTAGCCGTCTTTATTGCAGTACTGCACTTTCAATACTGCAGTGCTTGTTTTTTCAAGTGGATTAAATCCTTTGAAATCAACCACTAGGACGAATTATGAGTGCGTATTCTCCTGGGCGTGAGCCGCGCGCCGAACGGATTTCGGGCGGATGCTCAACTGACTCTGTGTAACTTCCTGACTTCGGTTTTTTATGTAAGTCATTTCTCACACAGGGTTCGAAAATCGTTACGGGTGGTATGAGCGAGCGGCGAGGGGATAAGTTCCTGAGGGCGCAGAGTGTCGGTGAAAGATTTTTTAATATTTTTCTACTTGCCGATACTTTCACTTTGATAGCACGCGGGAGTCTCGTCCCTATATATAAAGGGCGAACTTGAGGTGGGATGGTTTTGTGCCAGTACGGAAAATTTTTTCAGGATTTTTCGTCAAAAAACTACGAACGGTCTTATGGCGTTTTGCGATAAGGATGGAAGGGTGGTTTTTTGGCGCCTGGATAATGGCGGTTTTGGGTGGGAAATGGAGTTTGCTGTTGGTGGTTTTATCGCTGCATGGGTATCTACACATCTTTCGGTCATGTGGTGGTTGGAGGGCGCTTGTCAAAAGACCGAGTAATGGTCACCAGGTGCATGTCGGTAGTTTTACAGTGTTCTTGAGATTGAGCGCCGCCCGCGCGGCGCTCGGTCTTCCAGCCACCACATGACCGAAAGATGTGTAGATACCCATGCAGCGATAGAGCCTTCAGCCACACAACAGATCAGTCGTCAGGATGATCCCGCAAGAACACCAGATTATCCGGCTTCGACTGCTCGGCACTGTAGTAGTAGCCCTGCGCATCGAACTGCTTGAGCTGCTGCGGATCGTTGATCCGTTCCTGGATCACGAAGCGGCTCATCAGGCCGCGCGCCTTCTTGGCGTAGAAACTGATGATCTTGTACTGGCCATTTTTCTGGTCGCGGAACTCGGTGTTGATGATCCGCGCCTTGAGGGCGCTGCGTTTCACGGCGCTGAAGTATTCGTTGCTGGCCAGGTTCAACAGCAGGTCGTCGCCTTGCTCGGCGAGCGCCTGGTTCAGCCATTCGCTGATCCGCGTGCCCCAGAAGGCATACAAGTCCTTGCCGCGGGCGTTGGCGAGTTTGGTGCCCATTTCCAGGCGGTACGGCTGCATCAGGTCCAGCGGGCGCAGCAGGCCATACAGGCCGGACAGCATACGCAGGTGATCCTGGGCGTAGCTGAAATCATCTTCGCTGAGGCTTTCGGCATTGAGCCCGGTGTACACGTCACCCTTGAACGCCAGCAGCGCCTGCTTGGCGTTGGCCGGGGTGAAATCCGGGGTCCAGCTACCGAAACGCGCGGCGTTGAGGCCGGCGAGCTTGTCGGACAGGTGCATCAGTTCGCTGATCTGCGCCGGCGACAGGTCGCGCAGTTGCACGATCAGTTCCTGGGAGTCGTCCAGGTACTGCGGCAGGGTGTGCCGCGAGGTGACGGGCGGGGTGTCGTAATCGAGGGTCTTGGCGGGGGAAATCACCGTCAGCATGAGGTCGGCTCCTTGAATCGTGGCCGCGATTCTACGGGGCGGGGCCGATGTTCTCCAGCTATCGCGGCGATAGCCGGGCGCGCTGCTATAGTGCGCGGCGGATGAACCGGAGAGTGTGAACGTGCGCATAGCCCTTGTTGCCCTGACAGCCCTGCTCAGCCTCGTGGCCCAGGCCGCCCCGCTGGAAATCGCGACGTTCGAGCGCAGTCACTGGCCGGAAACGCTGGACACCCCGGTGTTGTTCGACGTCGCCTCGCGGGCCGAGATTCTGTCCTTTGCCCGGGTCCTGAGTGAAACCGAGGTGCTGAACGAGCCGACCCTGGCGGCGCGCCTGCAACTGCGCCAGATCAACCTGCCGGCCATCAGCGAATACCGCGAACGGCTCTGGCGCACGCTGTGGCGCAACTACGACATGGCCCAGCAGAGTTGCGAGCAGGACGCGTCGTTCTGTTATGCCATCGAAAACCTCGGTGACCTGCGCCAGCAAGCGGCGAAGTTCGCCGTCGACGCCGACTCCTTCTATGCCGGCTGGGCCGAGCCGAGCCGGCAGTTCCATACCGCCTACCTCAATGAACTGCTGCGCAAGGCCGCGCTGTTCCCGCAGACCGCCAGCGAAGTGATGTTCTACGACGCCGCAGAGGTCAACGGTGATCGTCTCAATGACCGTGTGTTCTTGTTCACCTTCGATGGTGGCCCGAGCATGGCCGGGGCCAGCACCGAGCAATTGAGCGTGTTCCTGCGCAAGCAGAAACTCGACGGCCTGTTCTTCGTCCTCGGCCAGAGCGTGCAGAGCCGGCGCGACAAACTTTCGCTGGCGGCGCTGCGCGAGGTCTATCGCGGACAGTGCGTCGGTGTGCAGGGCTGGCAGTACCGCTCCCATGCCCAGTGGAAGGACTGGGAAGACTCGGTGCTGCGCAGTGTGGCGCGGGTTCAGGGCGATCTGCCGGACCCGTATGTGCCGCTGTTTCGCCCACCTTACGGCCAGCGCCGGGCCGACAGCGCCGGCTTTTTCGCCAGTCAGAACCTGCGCGTGACCCTGTGGGATATCGACGCCCAGGACCTCAGTCCACTGACCGCCGAGCAATCGGCGCAGCGCACCTTGAGTCTGATGTTGTTATGGCGTCGCGGCTTGATCCAGTTGCATGACAGCCAGCCGAAAGCGCAGGCGGTAGTGACCTGGGTGCTGACGCACACGGCACAAAGCGGGATTGGCTGGGAGAGTTGCCGAGACTTCGCGGGTCGGCAGTAGCAGGGGAGTCCGGGGCTGGGCGAAACGTTTCAACGGGCTCCATCCTTGAATGTAGTCGCGCTTTGCGACGCCGCCAAGGGCAATTCGTCCAAGTGAAAAATAAACTGCCCTGACGCATGAAAATGCTTTTTCCGGTAACGGTTTTTGCGGTATGTAGGAGTCAGACAGCCGAACCCTGCAGCCAGGTGGCGTCTTCCAAGGCCCCCTTGTTGGCAGGTTCACTTCCCGCCCGTAGCAACGCGGATACGGGAAGCGCGGCGGTCACTCTGCGATGCGTGAAGTACCGCATCGTGTAGCTTCCACATAAGGTGACCGAGTATGGATGACCAAGGACGCAACCCTTCCTCCAACCAGCCAATCCTGTATGTGCTCGATACCAATGTCCTGATTCACGATCCCAACGCCTTGCTCAACTTCGAGGAGCACCACGTCGCGATACCGATGACGGTGCTGGAGGAACTCGACAAGCTCAAGACCGGAAAACACACCGTCGCTGCCGAATGTCGCCAGGCCATCCGTCTGATCGACCAGACCCTCGGTGACGCCACGCCCGAAGACGTCGAACAGGGCGTACCGATCCAGCGTGGCAAGAGCGGGCCCAAAGGGTTCCTGTCGATCCTGATGACCCCGCGTGCCGAACCGCACCGTCTGCTGCCCGAACACCTGAACGACAACATCATCATCAACCAGTTGCTGGACCTGCGCAGTCGGCGCAAGGACCGCGACGTGGTGCTGGTGACCAAAGACATCAACATGCGCCTCAAGGCCCGCGCCTGTGGAATCGCGGCCGAGGACTACAGTACCGACCAGTTGGTTGACGACGTCAGCCTGCTGTCCAAGGGCTATCACTCGGTCACCGGATCGTTCTGGGACCGCGTGAGCAAGGTCGAGACCCGCCAGGAACGTGGTCGCACCTGGCACCGTGTGCAACTGATCGACAACCTGCCGGCGGTCCACGTCAACGAGTTCATCATCGACGAGCAGGGCTTCGTCGGCTGGATCAAGGGCATCAAGGACAGCGAACTGCTGCTGCTCGACCTGCACCAGGAACCGCTGCTGCACCAGGAAGCCTGGGGCCTGAAACCTCGTGATATTCATCAGGCGCTGGCGCTGTTCGCGCTGCTCGACCCGGATATCCACCTGGTCAACCTCACCGGCGCCGCGGGCTCCGGCAAGACCATCCTGGCCCTGGCCGCGGCCATCGAGCAGACCATGGTCAGCAAGCGCTACCGGCGCATCATCGCCACCCGCAGCGTGCAGGGGCTGGACCAGGAGATCGGCTTCCTGCCGGGCACCGAAGCGGAAAAAATGGAACCCTGGCTCGGCGCCATCACCGACAACCTCGAAGCCCTGCACATGGACGACGAGAGCACCCACGGCAGCGTCGAATACATCCTTGAACGCGTCCCGCTGCAGTTCAAGTCGCTCAACTACATTCGCGGCCGCAGCTTCCAGCAGAGCCTGATCCTGATCGACGAATGCCAGAACCTCACGCCGCACCAGATGAAAACCATCATCACCCGTGCCGGCACCGGTTCGAAAGTGATCTGTCTGGGCAACCTGGCACAGATCGACACTCCCTACCTGTCGGCCACCAGCTCCGGGCTGACCTACCTCACCGAACGCTTCAAGGACTTCCCCAACGGGGTCCACATCACCCTGCAGGGCGTACCTCGGTCGATCCTCGCCGAATATGCCGAATCCCACCTGTAACCACGCCCCGGGCGGCCTTGCGCCGCCCGGTTTTTTTCGCTGGCAAAGCTGACTCCCAGGTTTACAATCGGGGCTCCTGATCTGGAGTAACCCCGTGCTGACTCATCTCGATTCCCAAGGTCGCGCCGCCATGGTCGACGTCACCGACAAGGCCGTGACCTTCCGCGAAGCCGTGGCCGAAGCCCGCGTGCGCATGCTCCCGCAGACCCTGGCGATGATCGTCGACGGCGCCCATCCCAAGGGTGATGTGTTCGCCGTGGCGCGTATCGCCGGGATCCAGGCGGCGAAGAAAACCAGCGACCTGATTCCCCTGTGCCATCCGCTGATGCTCACCAGCGTCAAGGTCGAACTGAGCGCTGAGGGCGCGGACGCCGTGCACATCGTCGCCCGCTGCAAGCTGTCCGGGCAGACCGGCGTGGAAATGGAAGCCCTGACCGCCGCCAGCGTTGCCGCGTTGACCATTTACGACATGTGCAAGGCCGTCGATCGCGGCATGACCATTGAAAACGTGCGCCTGCTGGAAAAGCTTGGCGGCAAGAGCGGCCACTACCAGGCGGATGCGCAATGAAGATCAAGGTGGTGTATTTTGCCCGCTACCGTGAGTTGCTGGGCACCGACGGCGAGGTGCTCGACGGCGCTTTCGCCCGTGTCGAAGACGTGCGCCAAGCCTTGCTCGACAAGGGCGAGCGCTACGCCGTGCTGGCCGAACAGAACCTGATGTGCGCACGCAACCAGGACCTGTGCAAGCCGGACGAAGCCCTGGAAGACGGCGACGAAGTCGCGTTCTTCCCGCCGGTCACCGGAGGTTGAGATGAGCGTTCGGGTCCAGACCGCGCCCTTCGATCCGGGGGCGGAAACCAATGCCATGCACGCGGCCAATGTCGGGGTCGGCGCCGTGGTGGCCTTCGTGGGTTATGTGCGTGACTTCAATGATGGCCGGGAGGTGGCGGGGATGTTCCTCGAGCATTACCCGGGCATGACCGAGAAAGCGCTGGGCAAGATCGTCATCGAGGCCGAGGCGCGCTGGCCGCTGCTCAAGGTCGAGGTGCTGCACCGTATTGGCGCGCTCGAACCGGGCGAGCCGATCGTCTTCGTCGGCGTCGCCAGCGCCCACCGCCAGGCGGCATTCGACGCCTGCAACTTCATCATGGACTACCTCAAGACCCGCGCGCCGTTCTGGAAAAAGGAACAGACCTGCGAAGGCCCGCGTTGGGTCGAGGGCAAGCAGAGTGATGCTGACGCCGCCGAGCGTTGGTAGACACTGATTCCGAATTATCCGTAAACCTCATGGGAGCTGGCTTGCCAGCTCCTACAGCGTCTTGCCTGACTTTTCTGACTGTTGTTTTTTTGTACGATAAAGTCCAGTATGGATTCATAAGTACAAAATAATGACAGGCCCCGTGCCTGACTTCCTTTCCTCTGTCTTGTCACCCCCAACACAACAACGAGCGAGAGAGCCCCATCATGAAGACCTCCAACCTGATCGCCGGTCTGGCGCTTGGCCTGTTGGCCAGCAGCCCTGTGTTCGCGGCCGACGACGTTCTGCGCATCGGCATCGAGGCTGCTTACCCGCCCTTTGCCTACAAGACCCCGAATGGCATAGAAGGCTTTGACTACGACATCGGCAACGCGCTGTGCGCCGAGATGAAGGTCAAGTGCCAGTGGGTCGAGCAGGAATACGACGGCCTGATCCCGTCGCTGAAGGTCAAGAAAATCGACGCGGCCCTGTCGTCGATCACCATCACCGAAGAGCGCAAGAAGTCCGTGGACTTCACCAACAAGTACTACTTCACGTCGGCGCGCCTGGCGATGAAGGAAGGCACCCAGGTGGACGATCAGTACGCAGCCCTCAAGGGCAAGCGCATCGGTGTGCAGCGCGCCACCACCACTGACCGCTATGTGCGTGCGGTGCTGGAGCCCAAAGGTGTGATCGTGGTGCCGTATACCACCAACGAAGAGATCTTCCTGGACATGGAAAGCGGGCGCCTGGACGGTGTGTTCGCCGATACCATCCCGCTGCAACTGGGCTTCCTCGACACGCCACGGGGCAAGGGCTTCGCCTTTGTCGGCCCTGAGCTGAAAGATCCGAAATTCGTCGGTGAAGGCGCCGGTATCGCCGTGCGCAAGGGCAATACCGAGCTGGTGAAGAAACTGAACGATGCCATTGCCGCAATCCGCGCCGATGGCGAGTACCAGAAGATCCAGAGCAAGTACTTCAAGACCGACATCTACGGCGACTGATCGCCTGACTCAAGCGCCCGGGGCTGCTGCCATTTTGTAGGAGCGAGCTTGCTCGCGAAGCGGTACCCGCAGCCTCAGGCCTTGAGTTCCTTCAGGTGTTTGTACACCGTCGCCCGCCCCATATTCAGCACATTGGCCACATAGTTGGCCGCACTCTTGCCGCGAAACGCGCCTTCGGCGTGCAGGGCCAGGACCAGTTCGCGCTTGTGGTCGCGGTTGAGCACGTTGAGGCTGAGCTGGCGCTGGCGCAGCCAACTGTTGAGAAAGGTATTGATCCGCTCCTGCCAGTCATCGCGAAACAGGGCGTCGGGCTGCGGGATCAATTTGCTCGGTGACAGGAACAAATCCAGCGCCGCCTTGGCATTCTCGAACAGCGAAATATTCAGGTTGATGCACAACACGGCCTGCGGGTTGCCCGCGGCGTCGCGCAGCACCGTGCTCAGGGAGCGGATCTTCTGTCCGTCCCAGTTGAGCTTCTCGTAGGGGCCGATATTGGTCTCGTCGGTACCTTCCTCGAACATGTCCTCCAGCGCCGCATCGTCGCCCACTTCGCGTTTGGACAGGTTGTTGGCGATGTAGTCGATCTTCTGTGTGCGCAGGTCGTGCAGGACGACTTCAGCATGGGGGAAGAACAGCGTGGCGATGGCATCGGCGATCGCCCGGTAGTTCTGCAGGACATCATCGGGTGTCGACATTCGGGCGGGCTCCGGACGGGTTCAGCGCCCTGGGGCCAGGGCGCTGGGAGTGTGCCGCAAACGCGCGGGCGCGTCATCCTTCCTGGCGGGTGGCCAGGCGCGCGGGCGAGAGTTGCTCGGCGCTCAGGCCGAAATCACCGAGGTGGGCGGGCAGGGGCTCGCCGCGCACCAGTGCGGCGCTGGCCTGGCCCATTGCCGGCGAGGTCTGGATGCCGTAGCCGCCTTGCGCTGCGACCCAGAACAGGCCGGGCACGGCGCCGTCGAAACCGGCCACCAGATCTCCGTCGGCGACGAAGCTGCGCAGCCCGGCCCAGGTGCGGAACGGGCGGCGGATGCTCAGGGTGGTGGCTTCCTCGATCTGGTAGATACCCATGGCTATATCCAGCTCTTCGGGCTGCACGTCGTGGGGCTCGACCGGGTCGGCGTTGCACGGTGAGCCCAGCAACATGCCGGCGTCCGGCTTCATATAGAAGGACTCGTCGAGGCTGACCAGCATCGGCCAGCCATGGGTGTCCAGATCGGCCGGCGCTTCGAAGATGAACGCGGCACGCCGCTTGGGTTGCAGGCCCAACGGACGGGCGCCCGCCAGTTGGCCGACGCGGTCGGCCCAGGCGCCGGCGGCGTTGATGATCACCGGTGCGCGGAATTCGCCGCGGCTGGTTTCCACGCGCCACTGGCCGTCGTCTTCGCGGTGCAGGGCGAGGACTTCACAGTCGCCGTGCACTTCGCCCTGCTGGCGGCGGATGCCGCGCAGGTAGCCCTGATGCAGGCCGTCGGTGTCGATATCGCTGGCGCTCGGGTCGTACAGCGCGCCGTGGACTTTCTCCCGGCGCAGCACCGGCAGGCGCGCGCAGGCCTCATCGGCGCTGAGCAATTGCATCTCCGGCACGCAGGCGCGGGCGCTGTCGAACTGGCGTTGCAGTTCGGCGGCGTCGCCATCGAAGTCCACGGTCATCTCGCCGCGCGGGGTCAGCAGCGGGTGCTCGGCGAAGCCGACCGGCGGCTGGTCGAAGAACGCCCGGCTGGCCAGGGTCAGGGCGCGCACTTGCGGCGTACCGTAGGCCGCGGTGTACAGCGCGGCCGAGCGACCGGTTGAGTGATAACCCGGCAGCGTCTCGCGTTCGAGCAGCAGCACCCGGCCATGCGCGGCCAGCCAGTAACCGGTGGAAGCGCCGGCGATACCGGCGCCGATAATGATGAAGTCAGCCTGTTGCATGGGAGCTCCCGACGCTGTCAGCGCGCGCGTTGCAGGTGGTACAGGGCGTTGGCCAGGGCGATGTCTTCCAGGCCGAGGCCGATGGAGCGGAAGAACACGTGGCGCTGGTAGTCCGGGCGTGGTGCCTGGCCGCTGATCAGCTCCGGCAGGTCGCCGATGATGGCTTCGGTCTTCCAGCCATGGTCTTCGGCGGCCAGGCACATTTCTCCGGCGCTGCCCGGCGTGGTCACGCGGTAGTCGCAGTACACGTCCATCGCCGCGAGGCTGGCGGGTGGTACTTCATGAGCGCGCACCGCATTGGTGCTGATGGAGGTAATCAGTGCCGGCTTGCTCAATTGGGCCGGATCGATGACCGGCTTGGCCGACGAGGTGCACAGCAGGATCACATCGGCGTCGACCAGGGCCGCGTCGGCGTTGTCGTGCAGGCTCAGGCGCGGATCAAGGGCGGTGAGGGCGTCACGCTCGCTGGCGCGCTTGCCGTTGAGGCTCGGCGAGTAAAGGCGGATGTCCTGCCATGGCCGCAGGTTGCGCACGTAATGCAGGTGAGCGCGGGCAATCGAGCCGCTGCCGATGAGGGTCAGGCGCCGGGCTTCGGCCGGGGCCAGGGCATCCACGGCCACTGCGGTGGTCGCGGCGGTACGCGCGGTGGTCAGCTCGCCGGCGTCGCACAGCAACAGCGGCAGGCCGCTGTCCATGGACATCAGCAGGGTCCAGGCGGTGACCAGTGCGCCTTGCTCACGGACGATATAAGGCGAAGTCTTGACCCCGTAGACGCGCTCCTGCGCCAGCACGCCGCCGTAATTGATGAAGTCGCCCTTGCCGGACGGGAATTCCACCAGTTGCTGCGGTGGCTGCACCGCCTGGCCGGCTGCCAGGTCACGGAACAGATCGCGCAGCACCTGGGGAACATCCACCTGGGCGAGCAGTTGACGGGCGTGCTGCTGATCGAGAACGAGGGGCGCGGCCATTCGGGACTCCGGGGTGACTGGTTTCTAAACTAATTTTTCCATTATGGACTTTTAGTTTAAGTCTTCGCTATCCCGGTGGAAAAAAAGATTGGAGCTGCCGAGGGGCTTCGCGAGCAAGCTCGCTCCTACAGACCGGTATGGTCTGAGTCTGTAGGAGCGAGCTTGCTCGCGAAAAAATTGCAGCCATAAAAAAACGCAGCTCCAAGGCTGCGTTTTCTCGATCATCCGTGCTTGCGCGGCACTGATTTCAACAACTCGGTCGGCGGCATCTCGCAACTGATCTTGCGACCCAGCAACGCCTCGATCGCCGGCAACTGGTAGGAGTCATCCTCACCGGCAAAGCTGATCGACACACCGCTGGTCCCCGCACGACCGGTACGGCCGATACGGTGCACGTAGTCGTCCGGATCTTCCGGCAACGTGAAGTTGATCACGTGGCTGATGCCATCGATGTGGATACCGCGACCGGCCACGTCGGTGGCAACCAGCACGGTAATGCGGCCTTCGCGGAAGCTTTCCAGGGTGCGGATGCGCTTGTGCTGCGGCACGTCGCCGGACAGTTGCGCGGCATTCACGCCGTCGCGCACCAGTTTTTCTTCGATGCGCCGCACTTCGTCCTTGCGGTTGGCGAAGACGATCACCCGTTCCCACTTGTTCTCGGTGACCAGGTTGTACAACAGCTTGTACTTGTCGCTGCCGGCAACGGCGTAGACGTGCTGTTCGACGGTTTCGCTGGCGACGTTCTCCGGCTCGATCTCGACGATGGCCGGGTCGGTGGTCCACTGCTTGGCCAGGTTCATCACGTCTTCGGTGAAGGTGGCCGAGAACAGCAGGGTCTGACGCTCGCTCTTCGGCGGGGTCTGGCGAATGATCTGGCGCACCTGTGGGATGAAGCCCATGTCGAGCATGCGGTCGGCTTCGTCCAGCACCATCACTTCGACCATGTCCAGGTGCACTTCGCCGCGCTGGTTGAAGTCCAGCAGACGGCCAGGGGTGGCAACCAGGATGTCGCAGTGGCGGGCTTCGAGGGCCTTGAGCTGCTTGTCGTAGTCCATGCCGCCGACGAAGGTCATCACGTTCAGGCCGGTGTACTTGGTCAGCAACTCGGCGTCCTTGGCGATCTGTACCACCAGTTCCCGGGTCGGGGCGATGATCAGCGCCCGTGGCTCACCCATGTAGCGCTCTTTCGGCGGGGGAGTCTGTTGCAGCTGGGTGATGATCGAGATCAGAAAGGCCGCAGTCTTGCCGGTGCCGGTCTGGGCGCGACCGATGGCGTCCTGGCCACGCAGGGTGAAACCCAGGACCTGGGCCTGGATCGGCGTGCAATAAGGAAAGCCGAGGTCATGGATGGCGTGCATCAGCTCGGGGGAGAGCTTGAAGTCGTGGAAACGGGTTTTGCCTTCCTGTGGCTCGACGGCGAAGTCTTCCAGCTTCCAGGTCGAAGCTTGTGGTTTTGGCTTGCGCTCGCGGCGAGGTTTGGCAGCGGCGGCGGGTTCGGCGCGAACGGGTTGGGGTTCCTCGGCCTTGAGCGGGGCCACCGGTGCGGGAGCGGTGGCCGGCGTGGGTGGCTGCATCACGGGAGCAGCGCTTTCGGCGGCGAGTGGCTCATCCTCGCCTTTGCCGAACATCTTCTTGAGTGCTTTGAGCACGGTCTTCTCGTCAATTGATTAAGGAATGTACGCCGGGCAGTGTAATGCAAGATTCGGGCTCGGCGTAGCGGATTGCACTGACAACTACAGGGAATACGACCGTCAGCGCAAGCGCTCTGTCAGCCAGGCGCCAATGTCGTTGATTTCTTCCGGCAGCACCGCGTGTTCCATCGGGTATTCCTGCCATTGGGCACTGACGCCCCATTTTTTCAGGTACTCGAAGGCCGTGCGGCCCATGGCCGGCAGGACCACCGGATCGTAGACGCCATGCAGGCACAGTGCGGGGATGCGTTGCTGGCTGGCGCTGAGTTGAAGGTCGTCCTTGAAGGTCGGCGCGTAGGTGGACAGGGCCATCACCCCGCCGAGCGCTTCTTGCCACTTTATATAGGCGGTGTGCAGCACCACCGCGCCGCCCTGGGAGAAACCGGCCAGGATGATGCGGCTGGGATGGATGCCGGCACCGCGCTGCTCTTCGATCAGCTCGATGACGTGGGCGGCGGATTCTTCCAGTTGCGCCTCGTCGATCGCCCGGGCCGGGCTCATGGCCTTGATGTCGTACCAACTGGGCATTTCATAACCGCCATTGATCGTCACCGGGCGACTCGGTGCCTGGGGCATTACGAAACGCGTGCTGAGCAAGTGCTCTTGCAGGGCTTCGGCCACTGGCATGAAGTCATAGCGGTCAGCGCCGAGGCCGTGCAACCAGATCACACAGGCGTCCGCAGTTTTCTGTGGTTCGAGAATCAAGGGTTTGGTCATGACTGCTCCGAAAAAGTGCACGCGATCTCAATTGAGTGCATGAAAAAAAGGCACGAGGGGGCAATACGGAAAGAAGGTGTCGCATTGCTGCAACTTTGCGCGTTGTAGAACACTGAAACGCTTTAGCCACCAGATCTGGTACGCGCTTTGCTACTTGACCTACGACGTGAGGTGGCGTGTTTCCGCGGTAACACCCCTCATGGGTAACCCAAGGCTGTCACAGAACAGCGTATTGCGCCAATTGACCCAATAACAAGCCGAAACGGGTCGGATGCGCCTCATAAGGGTGCGGTGCAAAACCGGCTCACACAACAAGAGCGATCTGGAGGTTTGAATGAAGATGTTGAAATCCACCCTGGCAGTCATGACGGCTGCCGCTGCGCTGGGCCTGAGCTCCTTTGCCCACGCGGGTGCGACCCTGGATGCGGTGCAGAAGAAAGGTTTCGTGCAGTGTGGCGTGAGTGACGGTCTGCCGGGCTTCTCGGTGCCGGACGCCAAGGGCACCATCGTCGGGATCGACGCCGACGTCTGCCGTGCAGTAGCAGCGGCGGTATTCGGTGACGCGACCAAGGTCAAGTTCAGCCAGCTCAACGCCAAGGAGCGCTTCACCGCGCTGCAGTCCGGCGAAGTCGACGTGCTGTCGCGCAACACCACTTGGACCAGCTCGCGCGATTCCGGCATGGGCCTGGTGTTCGCCGGCGTCACCTACTACGACGGCATCGGCTTCCTGGTGAACAAGAAGCTCGGCGTTTCCAGCGCCAAGGAACTGGACGGTGCAACCATCTGCATCCAGGCCGGTACCACCACCGAGCTGAACGTCTCCGACTACTTCCGCGCCAACGGTCTGAAATACACCCCGATCACCTTCGACACCTCCGATGAAAGCGCCAAGTCGCTGGAATCCGGTCGTTGCGACGTGCTGACCTCCGACAAGTCGCAACTCTACGCACAGCGTTCCAAGCTGGCCGCGCCGACCGACTACGTGGTCCTGCCGGAAACCATCTCCAAGGAGCCGCTGGGCCCGGTGGTGCGCAAGGGTGACGAGGAATGGTTCAGCATCGTCAAGTGGACCCTCTTCGCCATGCTCAATGCCGAAGAAATGGGCGTCACCTCGAAGAACGTCGAGGCCGAAGCCAAAGGCACCAAGAACCCTGACGTGGCGCGCATGCTCGGCGCCGACGGTGAGTACGGCAAGGACCTGAAACTGCCGAAGGACTGGGTGGTGCAGATCGTCAAGCAAGTGGGTAACTACGGCGAAGTGTTCGAGAAGAACCTCGGCAAGGCTACCCCGCTGCAGATCGACCGCGGTCTGAACGCCCTGTGGAACAACGGCGGCATCCAGTACGCGCCTCCGGTGCGCTGATTGGGTCGGCCCGCGGCGGCGAGGTTGCCGTCGCGGGCCGTTACGTTCCTTCTCTTCGGGGCTTTTCATGCAAAATCCACCCAAGGGCTTGTCCCTGAACGACCCACGTGTGCGTGCGTGGCTGTTCCAGATCCTCACCATTGTCGTGGTGGTCGGTCTGGGCTGGTACCTGTTCCACAACACCCAGACCAACCTGCAACACCGGGGCATCACCTCGGGCTTCGACTTCCTCGAGCGCAGTGCCGGTTTCGGCATCGCCCAGCACCTCATTCCGTACACGGAATCCGACACGTACGCCCGGGTATTCGTCATCGGCCTGCTCAACACCCTGCTGGTGACCGTTATCGGCATCATCCTGGCGACCCTGCTGGGGTTCATCATCGGCGTGGCACGACTGTCACCGAACTGGATGATCAACAAGCTGGCCACGGTGTATGTCGAGACTTTCCGTAACATCCCGCCGCTACTGCAGATCCTCTTCTGGTACTTCGCGGTGTTCCTGACCCTGCCGGGACCGCGGGGCAGCATCAACCTCAACGACACCTTCTTCATCAGCAACCGTGGGCTGAACATGCCCGGGGCTTCGCTGGCCGACGGCTTCTGGCCGTTCGTGATCTGCCTGGTGGTGGCAATCGTCGCCGTGGTGCTGATGGTGCGCTGGGCCAACCGGCGTTTCGAAGCGACCGGCGTGCCATTCCACAAGTTCTGGGCCGGACTGGCCCTGTTGCTGGTGATCCCTGGGCTGAGCGTGCTGTTGTTCGGCAACCCGCTGAGCTGGGAACTGCCGCAATTGAAAGGATTCAACTTCACCGGTGGCTGGGTACTGATCCCCGAGCTGCTGGCGCTGACCCTGGCACTGACCATCTACACCGCGGCGTTCATCGCCGAGATCGTGCGCTCCGGCATCCGTTCGGTGAGCCACGGCCAGACCGAGACGGCACGTTCGCTGGGCCTGCGTGAAGGCCCGACGCTGCGCAAGGTGATCATTCCCCAGGCGCTGCGGGTAATCATTCCGCCGCTGACCAGCCAATACCTGAACCTGGCGAAAAACTCCTCGCTGGCGGCCGGTATCGGTTACCCGGAAATGGTTTCGCTGTTCGCCGGCACCGTGCTCAACCAGACCGGCCAGGCCATCGAGGTCATCGCCATCACCATGAGCGTTTACCTGGCCATCAGCATCAGCATTTCGCTGTTGATGAACTGGTACAACAAGCGCATCGCGCTGATCGAGCGGTAAGGAGACGCGCATGACTTCCCATGTTTTCAAACCCGATATGCCGCCACCGGTGAAAACCGTCGGCGTACTCGCCTGGATGCGCGCCAACCTGTTCTCCAGCTGGATGAACACCCTGTTGACGCTGTTCGCCATCTACCTGGTCTGGCTGATCGTGCCGCCGCTGCTGCAGTGGTCGATCTTCGATGCCAACTGGGTCGGCACCACCCGCGCCGACTGCACCAAGGAGGGCGCCTGCTGGGTGTTCATCCAGCAGCGCTTCGGCCAGTTCATGTACGGCTATTACCCCACCGAGCTGCGCTGGCGGGTCGACCTGACGGTCTGGCTGGCCGTGATTGGCGCCGCGCCATTGTTCATTTCGCGCTTCCCGCGCAAGACGATCTACGGCCTGTGCTTCCTGGTTGCGTACCCGATCGTCGCCTACACCCTGCTGCACGGCGGGACTCTTGGTCTTGCCACGGTACCGACCAGCCAATGGGGCGGCCTGATGCTGACCCTGGTCATCGCCACCGTGGGCATCGTTGGCGCCTTGCCGCTGGGCATTCTGCTGGCCCTGGGCCGGCGCTCGAAAATGCCGGCGGTGAAAGTGGTCTGCGTGACCTTCATCGAGTTCTGGCGCGGCGTGCCGCTGATCACCGTGCTGTTCATGTCCTCGGTGATGCTGCCGCTGTTCCTGCCTGAAGGCATGAGCTTCGACAAGCTGCTGCGGGCGATGATCGGCGTCATCCTGTTCCAGTCGGCGTACATCGCCGAAGTGGTGCGCGGTGGCCTGCAGGCCATTCCCAAGGGCCAGTACGAAGCCGCCGCGGCCATGGGCCTCGGCTACTGGCGCTCGATGGGCCTGGTGATCCTGCCGCAAGCCCTGAAGCTGGTGATTCCCGGCATCGTCAACACCTTCATTGCCCTGTTCAAGGACACCAGCCTGGTGATCATCATCGGCCTGTTCGACCTGCTCAACAGCGTCAAGCAGGCGGCCGCCGACCCGGCCTGGCTGGGCATGGCGACCGAGGGCTACGTGTTCGCGGCCCTGGTGTTCTGGATTTTCTGTTTCGGTATGTCCCGCTACTCCATGCACCTGGAGCGCAAGCTGGACACAGGCCACAAGCGTTAGGAGAGATTTTGATGAGCGAAGCGATCAAACAGCCTGTTGGCCCTGAAGGCATTATCCAGATGCAGGGCGTGAACAAGTGGTACGGCCAGTTCCACGTGCTCAAGGACATCAACCTGAACGTGCGCCAGGGCGAGCGCATCGTGCTGTGCGGGCCTTCGGGCTCGGGCAAGTCCACCACCATCCGTTGCCTCAACCGCCTGGAAGAACACCAGCAAGGTCGCATCGTGGTCGATGGCGTGGAGCTGACCAACGACCTCAAGCAGATCGAGGCGATCCGCCGCGAAGTCGGCATGGTGTTCCAGCACTTCAACCTGTTCCCGCACCTGACCATCCTGCAGAACTGCACCCTGGCGCCGATGTGGGTGCGCAAGATGCCCAAGCGCAAGGCCGAGGAAATCGCCATGCACTACCTGGAGCGGGTGCGGATTCCGGAGCAGGCCAACAAGTTTCCCGGTCAGTTGTCCGGTGGTCAGCAACAGCGTGTGGCGATTGCCCGGGCGCTGTGTATGAAGCCGAAGATCATGCTGTTCGACGAGCCGACCTCGGCCCTCGATCCGGAAATGGTCAAGGAAGTGCTCGACACCATGGTCGGCCTGGCGGAAGACGGCATGACCATGCTCTGCGTGACCCACGAAATGGGCTTCGCCCGCACCGTGGCGAACCGGGTGATCTTCATGGACAAAGGGGAAATCGTCGAGCAGGCTGCGCCGGATGACTTCTTCGACCGGCCGCAGAACGAGCGAACCAAGCTGTTCCTGAGCCAGATCCTGCACTAATGAAAAGGGGCCGCAAGCGGCCCCGAAATCAGTTCTCTTCCTGCACCGCCGGCGCTGGCGGCGGTCGCAGACCTACCTCGGCAACCAGTTTCAGCGGCTTGCCATTGCGCACCACTTCGATCGCAACCTTCTCATTGGGCTTGATCCGCGCCACCTGGTTCATCGAGCGGCGGCCATCGCCGGCCGGTTCGCCATTGATGCTGAGGATTACGTCACCCAGTTGCAGACCGGCTTTCTGTGCCGGGCCATCGCGGAAAATACCCGCTACCACGATGCCTGGTCGGCCCTGCATGCCGAACGACTCGGCCAGTTCCTGGCTCAACGGCTGAACCTCGATGCCCAGCCAGCCGCGAATCACCTGGCCATGCTCGATGATCGACTTCATCACCTCCAGCGCCAGCTTGGTCGGAATGGCGAAGCCGATCCCTTGCGAGCCGCCGGACTTGGAGAAGATCGCCGTGTTGATACCGGTCAGGTTGCCGCTGGCATCCACCAGCGCGCCGCCGGAGTTGCCGGGGTTGATCGCCGCGTCGGTCTGGATGAAGTCTTCGTAGTTGTTCAGGCCCAACTGATTGCGCCCGGTGGCGCTGATGATGCCCATGGTGACGGTCTGGCCGACCCCGAACGGGTTGCCGATGGCCAAGGCGACGTCGCCGATATGAATATTGTCGGAGCGGCCGATGGTGATCGCCGGCAGGTTCTTCAGGTCGATCTTGAGGACCGCGAGGTCGGTTTCCGGGTCGCTGCCGATGACCCGGGCCAGCGTTTCGCGGCCATCCTTGAGCGCCACCACGATCTGGTCGGCGCCGGCGGTCACGTGGTTGTTGGTCAGCAGGTAGCCTTCCGGGCTCATGATCACCGCCGAACCCAGGCTCGATTCCCAGCGTCGCTGCTTGGGCAGGTTGTCACCGAAGAAACGCCGGAACTGCGGGTCTTCGAACAGCGGGTGCGCGGACTTGTTGACCACTTTGGTGGTGTACAGGTTGGCTACCGCGGGCGCCGCGTGGCTGACCGCATCGGCGTAGGACACCGGGCCCTGGACGATGCTGGTGGTCTGCGGCGCTTGTTGCAGGTTGACGTCCTGGCTGGGCAGGCCGACCCATTGGGGAAAACGCTGGATGACCAGCAGCGCGATCAGCACGCCGGTGAACAGTGGCCAGCCGAAGTAACGCAAAGCCTTGAACATTGAATGGATCCTGGGGGGTTGGCCCGAGCCGATGACGCAGTGGGGAGTTAATGAACGCGCGCGATCATACTTCGGCAAGACCTGTGCAGGAACAGCTAAATCATTCGGCCTGTGATGACGTTGGCCGAATGCCCCCAGGTTGTTGCCGCCGGTTTCCCCAACACAGTCGACGGCCCATAATGGCGGGCATTATACGGGGCCTTGCGCCGCGCTGAACTGCTGAATTGAGGAGTCTTTCCATGGCTGTTGCCCTGACTACCCTGGTCGAGGAAGCCGACCGCTACCTCGGTAGCGCGAAAATCCAGGATTACTGCCCCAACGGCCTGCAGGTCGAAGGCCGGCCGCAGGTCACCCGCATCGTCAGCGGCGTGACCGCCAGCCAGGCGTTGCTGGATGCTGCCGTCGAGGCCGGGGCCGATCTGGTGCTGGTGCACCACGGCTATTTCTGGAAGGGCGAGAACCCCTGCATCACCGGCATGAAGCAGCGCCGCCTGAAAACCCTGTTGAAAAACGACCTGAGTTTGCTGGCGTACCACCTGCCGCTGGATGTCCACCCGGAAGTGGGCAACAACGTGCAACTGGCGCGGCAACTGGACATTACCGTGGAAGGCCCGCTAGACCCGAACAACCCACGGGTGGTGGGCCTGGTCGGCTCCCTGGCCGAACCCGTGTCGGCGCGGGATTTTGCCCGTCGCGTCAGTGAAGTGATGGGGCGCGAGCCGTTGCTGATCGAGGGCGAGGAGATTATCCGTCGGGTCGGCTGGTGCACCGGCGGCGGCCAAGGCTATATCGACCAGGCGATCGCCGTCGGCGTCGACCTGTTCATCAGTGGCGAAGCCTCCGAGCAGACATTCCACAGTGCCCGGGAAAACGGCGTCAGCTTCATCGCCGCCGGCCACCACGCCACCGAGCGCTACGGTGTACAGGCGCTGGGCGACTACCTGGCGCGGCGTTTCGCCCTGGAACATCTGTTCATCGATTGCCCCAATCCGGTCTGAATCCTAAAACGACTGGGCATATCCATATACTGTTTCGTTCTAGCCGCCTTCCTAAATAGAATCGGGCGCTGTGATAAAGTTGCCCGCTCGAACACGGCCCGCTTGGCCGTCCATAAGATCGTTTTCCCGTGAGTAGCCATGGTCGACAAACTGACGCATTTGAAACAGTTGGAGGCGGAAAGCATCCACATCATTCGTGAGGTGGCCGCCGAGTTCGATAACCCGGTGATGCTGTATTCCATTGGCAAGGATTCGGCCGTGATGCTGCATCTGGCACGCAAGGCCTTCTTCCCTGGCAAGCTGCCGTTTCCAGTGATGCATGTCGACACCCAGTGGAAATTCCAGGAGATGTACAGCTTCCGCGACAAGATGGTCGAGGAAATGGGCCTTGAACTGATCACCCACGTCAACCCGGAAGGTGTGGCGCAGGGCATCAACCCGTTCACCCATGGCAGCTCCAAGCACACTGACATCATGAAGACCCAGGGCCTGAAACAGGCGCTGGACAAGCATGGTTTCGACGCCGCCTTCGGTGGCGCGCGCCGCGACGAAGAGAAGTCCCGCGCCAAAGAGCGCGTCTACTCCTTCCGCGACAGCAAGCACCGCTGGGACCCGAAGAACCAGCGTCCCGAGTTGTGGAACGTCTACAACGGCAAGGTCAACAAAGGCGAGTCGATTCGCGTCTTCCCGCTGTCCAACTGGACCGAGCTGGACATCTGGCAGTACATCTACCTCGAAGGCATCCCGATCGTCCCGCTGTACTTCGCCGCCGAGCGTGAAGTCATCGAGAAGAACGGCACCCTGATCATGATCGACGACGATCGCATCCTCGAGCACCTCAGCGACGAGGAAAAGGCCCGTATCGTCAAGAAGAAGGTGCGTTTCCGTACCCTCGGCTGCTACCCGCTGACGGGCGCCGTCGAGTCGGAGGCCGAAACCCTGACGGACATCATTCAGGAAATGCTCCTGACCCGTACGTCCGAACGCCAGGGCCGTGTCATCGACCACGATGGCGCCGGCTCCATGGAAGACAAGAAACGCCAAGGCTACTTCTAATTTCAGGGTTACTCCATGTCGCACCAATCTGATCTGATCAGCGAGGACATCCTCGCCTACCTGGCCCAGCACGAGCGCAAGGAACTGCTGCGTTTCCTGACCTGCGGCAACGTCGACGACGGCAAGAGCACCCTGATCGGGCGCCTGCTGCACGACTCCAAGATGATCTACGAGGACCACCTCGAGGCCATCACCCGCGATTCGAAGAAAGTCGGCACCACCGGCGAAGACATCGACCTGGCGTTGCTGGTCGACGGCCTGCAGGCCGAGCGTGAGCAGGGCATCACCATCGATGTCGCCTACCGCTATTTCTCCACCGCCAAGCGCAAGTTCATCATTGCCGACACCCCCGGCCATGAGCAGTACACCCGCAACATGGCCACCGGTGCGTCCACCTGTGACCTGGCGATCATCCTGGTCGATGCCCGTTACGGCGTGCAGACCCAGACTCGCCGCCACAGCTACATCGCGTCGTTGCTGGGCATCAAGCACATCGTCGTCGCCATCAACAAGATGGACCTCAAGGGCTTCGATGAGCAGGTCTTCGAGTCGATCAAGGCCGACTACCTGAAGTTCGCCGAGGGCATCAACCTTCAGCCGAGCAGCCTGCACTTCGTGCCGATGTCCGCGCTCAAGGGCGATAACGTGGTCAACCGCAGCGAGCGTTCGCCGTGGTACACCGGCCCCGCGCTGATGGAAATCCTTGAGACCGTTGAAGTCGCCGCCGACCGCAATTTCACCGACCTGCGCTTCCCGGTGCAGTACGTCAACCGTCCGAACCTCAACTTCCGCGGCTTCGCCGGCACCATCGCCAGCGGCGTGGTACACAAGGGTGACGACGTGGTAGTGCTGCCGTCGGGCAAGAGCAGCCGCGTCAAATCCATCGTCACCTACGAAGGTGAGCTGGAGAACGCAGGCCCAGGCCAGGCCGTAACCCTGACCATGGAAGACGAGATCGACATCTCCCGTGGCGACCTGCTGGTTCACGCCGACAACGTACCGCCGGTGACCGACCAGTTCGACGCGATGCTGGTGTGGATGTCCGAAGAGCCACTGCTGCCGGGCAAGAAATACGACATCAAGCGCGCCACCAGCTATGTGCCGGGCTCGGTTGCCAGCATCACCCACAAGGTCGATGTGAACACCCTGGAGCAGGGTGCCGCGAGCGCACTGCAACTGAACGAGATCGGCCGGGTCAAGGTCAGCCTCGATACCGCCATCGCCCTGGACGGTTACGACAGCAACCGCACCACCGGCGCGTTCATCGTCATCGACCGCCTGACCAACGGCACCGTCGGCGCCGGCATGATCATCGCGCCGCCGGTCCTGCCGCATGGCAGCACCGGTCAGCATGGCAAGCTGGCCCACGTCGCGACCGAAGAGCGCGCCCTGCGCTTCGGCCAGCAGCCGGCCACCGTGCTGTTCAGCGGCCTGTCCGGCGCTGGCAAGAGCACCCTGGCCTATGCCGTGGAGCGCAAGCTGTTCGACATGGGCCGTGCGGTCTACGTCCTCGACGGCCAGAACCTGCGTCATGACCTGAACAAGGGTCTGCCACAGGACCGCGCCGGTCGCACCGAGAACTGGCGTCGTGCCGCCCACGTGGCGCGTCAGTTCAACGAAGCCGGCCTGCTGACCCTGGCCGCATTCGTTGCACCGGATGCCGAAGGCCGCGAGCAGGCCAAGGCGCTGATCGGCAAGGAGCGTCTGGTCACCGTCTACGTCCAGGCGTCCCCGCAAGCCTGTCGCGAGCGTGACCCGCAAGGCCTGTACGCCGCTGGCGGCGACAACATCCCGGGCGAGAGCTTCCCGTACGATGTGCCGCTGAACGCCGACCTGGTCATCGACACCCAATCCACCAGCGTGGAAGAGGGCGTCAAGCAGGTGCTGGACGTGCTGCGTGAGCGTGGCGCGATCTAAGCGTCGACGCTGAAAAACAAGAAACCCGCGATGGTGAAAACCATCGCGGGTTTTTTTGTGCTTGGCGAAGGTGGCCTCAGATGTGCTTCTCCGACACCGGGATCACCCGTTTTTCCTTCACCGCCTTATAGGAAAAGCTCGAATAGATTTCTTTCACACCCGGTAACGATTGCAGCACCTCGCGGGCGAATTCGCCGAAGGACTCCAGGTCCCGCGCCAGCACTTCCAACAGGAAGTCATAGCGCCCGGAAATATTGTGGCAGGCGACGATTTCGGGGATTTCCATCAGCCGCTGTTCGAAGGCGCGGGCCATGTCCTTGGTGTGTGAGTCCATCATGATGCTGACGAAGGCGGTAACGCCGAAACCCAGGGCCTTGGGTGACAGGATCGCCTGGTAACCATTGATATAGCCGCTTTCCTCCAGCAGCTTGACCCGCCGCCAGCAGGGCGAGGTGGTCAGGGCGACGGTGTCGGCCAATTCCGAAATGGTCAGTCGGGCGTTGTCCTGAAGGGCGGCGAGGAGGGCGCGGTCGGTGCGATCAATGGCGTTGGGCAAAATTTGCCCTGTCTTCGCCGAATCATGAGCTTTCATGCCTGCAATACCCCAAAGCGGTGGTCACATTTGGAAAAATATTAGTCGGTCAGTGGCATAAGCTTATTACAAACCACAAGAGGCTGTTGTCATGAGCGGCTCGACCAGAAACCCAGGATTCGCCACCCGTGCCATTCACCATGGCTACGACCCACAGGCCCACGGAGGGGCGCTGGTGCCGCCGATCTACCAGACGGCCACATTCGCTTTTCCCACTGTCGAATACGGCGCGGCCTGTTTTGCCGGCGAAGAAGCCGGGCATTTCTACAGCCGTATCTCCAACCCCACCTTGGCGTTGCTGGAGGCGCGAATGGCGTCACTGGAAGGTGGCGAGGCAGGTCTGGCCCTGGCCTCCGGCATGGGCGCCATTACCGCCACCTTGTGGACGCTGCTGCGCCCCGGCGACGAAGTGCTGCTGGGCAGCACGTTGTATGGCTGCACCTTCGCCTTTCTGCACCACGGCATCGGTGAGTTCGGGGTCAAGCTCAAGCATGTCGATATGGCCGACCTGAAAGCGGTCGAGGCTGCCATCACACCGGCAACGCGGCTGATCTATTTCGAGTCGCCCGCCAACCCCAACATGCACCTGGCCGACATCGCCGGTGTCGCGAAGATCGCCCATCGCCACGGCGCGACACTGGTCGTCGACAACACCTATTGCACGCCCTACCTGCAACGCCCGCTGGAGCTGGGCGCGGACCTGGTGGTGCATTCGGCGACCAAGTACCTCAGCGGTCATGGCGACATCACTGCGGGGCTGGTGGTCGGGCGCAAGGCGCTGGTGGACCGCATCCGCCTGGAAGGGCTCAAGGACATGACCGGTGCGGTGCTCTCGCCTCACGATGCGTCGTTGCTGATGCGTGGCCTGAAGACCCTTAACCTGCGCATGGACCGCCACTGTTCCAATGCAATGGCCGTAGCCGAATTCCTCCAGCAACAGCCGGAAGTCGAGCTACTGCATTACCCCGGCTTGCCGTCCTTCCCGCAGTACGCCCTGGCGAAGCGGCAAATGGCGCTGCCGGGCGGCATGCTGGCGTTCGAGCTAAAGGGCGGCATTACTGCCGGCCGCCGCTTTATGAATGCCCTGCAATTGTTCAGCCGCGCGGTCAGCCTGGGGGATGCCGAGTCGCTGGCGCAGCATCCGGCGAGCATGACCCATTCCAGCTACACGCCGGAGGAGCGGGCCCGCTACGGGATTTCCGAAGGGCTGGTGCGGTTGTCGGTGGGGCTGGAGGATGTCGAGGACTTGTTGGCGGATATCAAACACGCGTTGCGGGCGCAAGATTGAGTAGAAGGGGATTACAACTAGTTACCTGACTTCCTGTAGTCCCCTTACAAGACCTCGATTTTGTTACCGAAATTTCTGTCGCCATTGCAGGATCCAGCATGATTTTTCTCACCAGTGAATGAGCCTAGTTTCCGGGGATGCTTTTCCCGGACATGAGGCACTCGCGGTGGCGACAGACAATCGGAATCAACAAGGCGAGTGGCTGGACTCTGGTCTGGCATGCCTGGTCATGCTGGCGCGTTATCACAATACGGTGGCTAGCGCAGAGCAACTTGTTCACCGCTTCGCGGCCGGCAGGGCGCGCTTTTCCACCCCTCAGTTACTTCAGGCGTTCAAGCAGCTCGACCTCAAGGTCACGCTGTCCACGTGCACGGTTGAGCGTCTTCCCCGGTTGCCGCTACCGGCCATTGCCATTGACCGCGACGGTGAGTACTTCATCCTTGCCCGGCTCGAGGGCAGTCAGGCGCTGGTTCAGGATCCCCGTACAGCGACCCCGCAAGTACTGACGCTCGACGCCCTGGGCAAACGCTGGAGTGGTGAGGTGATCCTTGTGCGTTCGCAGGCGCTCCTTCCCGGCGTAGCGGCGCGATTCGACTTCACCTGGTTCATCCCCGCCGTGGTGAAGCACCGAAAGCTACTGGCTGAAACGCTGTTCGTGTCGTTCGTCCTGCAGCTGTTTGCCCTGGTGACACCGCTGTTTTTCCAGGTGGTGATGGACAAGGTTCTGGTGCACCGGGGGCTGACCACGCTTGACGTAATCGTGGTCGGGTTGCTCGCGATTACCCTGTTCGAAACCCTGCTCAGCCTGTTGCGCACCTATGTGTTTGCCCACACGGCCAGCCGCATGGACGTGGAGTTGGGAAAGCGGCTGTTTCAACACCTGGTGGAATTGCCACTGGCGTATTTTCGGTCGCGCCGGGTGGGTGACTCCATCGCCCGTGTGAGAGAGCTTGAAAACATCCGCAGTTTTCTCACCGGGAACAGCATCACCCTGGTGCTGGACGTGCTGTTTTCCATCGTGTTCATCGCGGTCATGTTCGTCTACAGCGGATGGCTGACCCTGGTGGTGGTGGCATCGCTGCCGCTGTATGTCCTGATCTCCCTGCTGCTCACCCCGATACTGCGTGCCCGGCTGGAACAGAGTTTCAACCGCGGCGCCGAAAACCAGGCATTTCTGGTCGAGACCATCAATGGCATCGACACCCTCAAGTCGATGGCGGTGGAACCGCAGGTCACGCGGCGCTGGGACGACCAACTGGCCGCCTATGTATCGGCCAGTTTCAAGACGCAGAACCTTTCCACCCTCGCCCATGAGAGCGCTGCGTTGATCGGCAAGCTGGTCACCGTCATCACCCTGTGGCTGGGCGCGCGGCTGGTCATCGATGGAGAACTGACAGTCGGCCAGTTGATTGCCTTCAACATGCTTGCTGGCCGCGTGTCGCAACCGATCATGCGCCTGGCTCAACTGTGGAGCGGTTTCCAGCAGGTTGGGCTGTCTATTCAGCGACTGGGCGACATTCTCAATACCCGGACCGAAGCGAACCATGGCAACGGCAGCGTGCTGCCGAAACTGGTCGGGCGTATCGAACTCGACCAGGTGAGCTTTCGTTACCGGCCCGATGCCAGTGAAGCATTGCGTGCGGTTAGCCTTCAGATCGAGGCCGGCGAGCTGATTGGCGTCGTGGGCCGCTCTGGCTCCGGCAAAAGCACTCTGACCCGGCTGATCCAGCGCCTCTATTCGCCGGAGCGCGGCCGGGTGCTGCTCGACGGCATGGACCTGGCGATCGCGGATGTCTCCTCCCTGCGCCGGCAGATCGGTGTCGTACTGCAGGACAACATGCTGTTTCGCCGCAGTGTCCGCGACAACATCGCCCTCAGCGACCCTGGCGCGCCGATCGAGGACATCGTGCGGGTGGCGAAGCTGGCGGGCGCCCATGATTTCATCCTCGAATTGCCCGAGGGCTACGACACGATGGTGGGGGAGCATGGCGCCTCGTTGTCGGGCGGGCAGCGGCAGCGCCTCGCCATTGCCCGGGCCTTGCTGAGCAATCCGCGGATCCTGATTCTCGACGAGGCCACCAGTGCCCTCGACTACGAGTCGGAGCGGATCATCCAGCAGAACATGGCGCATATCTGTCGCGAGCGCACGGTCATCATCATTGCTCACCGGTTGTCTGCCGTGCGCCATGCCAACCGCATTCTGGTGATGGAGCGCGGGCAGATTGTCGAGCAAGGCCCTCATGAGCAGTTGCTCCGCAAACCTGATGGTGTCTATGCCCACCTGCACCGGTTGCAGCAAGGGGGCGGCGAATGACTGCCCTCAGGATGCTGATGGCGCGTTATTGCGAGGTTTGGCGTGAAGCCTGGCGTCAGCGCCGCTCGATGGACGGGCCGCAGCGAACGCGACACGAACTTGAGTTCCTGCCTGCCGCGCTCGCCTTGCAGGAAACACCCGTGCATCCCGCGCCGCGTTACCTGCAACGGATCTTGCTGCTCTTCGCGGCCCTGACCCTCGCCTGGGTCTGCATCGGCGAAATCGATGTTGTCGCCAGTGCCGCGGGAAAGATCGTTCCCAGTGGTCGGAGCAAGTTGATCCAGGCCAGTGAGGGCGCCGTTATCCGTGTTATCCACGTCAGCGACGGGCAAGTCGTCAAGGCCGGTGATCTTCTGGTGGAACTGGAAGACCGGATAACGGCCGCCGAGGTCGAGCGACTGGGCAGTGAGCTGCTGGCAGCCCGTATCGACAAGGCCAGGGCGCAGGCGTTGTTGTCAGCCATCGAGCGACAGCGCGAACCGGAACCGCTGGCAGCGCTTATACCCGACGCACCCGCCGTGCAAAAACAGGCCGCGCAACGTTGGTTGCAGGGGCAGTACCTGGAATTGCGTGCGGCCCTCGATCAGGTGACGGCTGAAATCGAACAGCGCAGCGCCGAGATCCGCTCCGCCAGTGCCCGGGTCGAGTCGCTGCAGCAGATGTTGGTCATCACCCGGCAACTGGCCGCTGACTACAAACTGCTGTGGCGGGAGTCGGCCATGGCCAAGCACCTGTACCTGGAAAAGGAACAGATTCGCCTCGACCAAGAGCGGGAACTGACGACGCAGCGTTTGCGGGTGGAGGAACTGACCGCGGCGAAAAACGCCGCCAGCCACCGTCATGCCGGTGTCATCGCGCAAACCCGAAGGGCAATGCTCGACCTCTACGGCGAAGCCGGACAGCGGGTTGCAGCCCTGACGCTTGAGGTGAGCAAGGCCGAACAACGGCATCGCCTGAAGACCCTCACATCGCCGGTCGATGGCACTGTCCAGCAATTGGCGATTCACACACGTGGGGGTGTTGTTACCGAAGCGCAGACGCTGATGGTGATTGTTCCGGTCAAGCAGCCCGTTGAAGTGGAAGTGCAATTCGAGAACAAGGACATCGGCTTTGTTTTTCCTGGTCAGCCGGTAGAAATAAAGATCGAGACGTTCACGTTTACCAAGTACGGCGTGATTCCCGGTGTTGTTCAAAGTATTTCGAGCGACGCCATCGAGGATGAACGGCGCGGGTTGATGTACAGCGCCAGGGTGAAACTGGAACAAAGCCATATTCGAGTGAATGAGCGGGACATTCGGTTATCTGCGGGTATGGCTGTGCGTGCGGAAGTGATAACGGATAGGCGCAAGGTGATCAGTTATTTCTTGAGTCCGTTGCAGCGGCATGTGAGGGAGAGTTTGGGGGAGCGATAAGGACGATGAAAATAATCCCAAATTAACGGGTGTCAGACCTGGAGGATGCTAGGTGTTAATTCTGAGGTGGTTTTTTTCTGTATTTACATTTGCGTGGAATTTGCTCAGGGTTCTTGCGGCTTCACTAATTTTTTTATTGGGGGTTATATGTTTGAAGGTGGTATTTGACTGGGTTGTTAGCCCTCCTGTTGTCCCGGTTTTTTATGATCCCTATACGTGCGGAAAAATTTCTGGGTATGTGCTCAGGTATCCCAAAGTGTACGTGAAATTTTGGCCGGAGTATGAGGGGGAAAGTTCATGGGGTCCCGGATTTATCAAAAATAAAAAAGGGTGTGGTGCGAACTTGAGATCACTAACAATGATGATGTCTTGGCCGGATATGAAACCAGTTAGTTTTAGCGTTGGGGCTTCATCGGAGTTTACCGGGGTGATCATTACGATTATGCCTTTGTTGCCAGTATTTAAAGGTATGTCGAAGGTATTGGAGACTTCGCTTGACTTTGTTACACCTGAACAAATGTGCGGGGCAAAGTATAAAAATGATCTCGGTTTGTATCACGTCAGAGGTTACGGTCCTGTCTGGAGAGATAGTTATTCTGATTTTTATTGGAGCGAGCGAGATGGGGCAGTGGAACACTTGATTTATTGCCTCTGGTTACCAATCCAGAACAAAAACTATAGATGCATGGCGAGGTTTTTAATTCCGGAGCTTGATGCTTTCGCGGAAGTTGAATTTCCGTCAGAAAATATAAATTTATGGCGCGAGATTTTAACCGATTCAGTAAGTTTTTTTAATGATGGTTTGATTGGGAGTGAGTGATGAATAAATTGACGGCGCAGGACTTGGATGACGCTAGAGCAGTTCTCGAGGGGGAGGGACCTGTCGTCATGTATAAGTACTTGGCGGCGAGGGGGATCGATACGCGATTCTTGCGAGTGGTGTAGTAAGTGCTGACTCTGTTGCGGGGTCGCAGCAATTAGCTGTATGAAATCGGTTGCGGGGGAAGTTCGAATTCCGCTTGCTGAAACGGTAACTTCTAAAATTGTGAAGAATATGGCTGCGGCGTAATTGGAACAAAGCCATATTTGAGTGAATGAGTGGGGCATTCCGTTATCTGCGGGTATGGCTGTGCGCGCGGAAGTGATAACGGATAGGCGCAAGGTGCTCAGTCATTTTTTTGAGTCTGTTGCAGCGGCATGTGCGGGAGAGTTTGGGGATGCGGTGAGTTCGATGAAAATAATCCACAATTAACGAGTGTCAGGCCTGGAGGGGTGCGAGGTGTTTATTCGGGGTTGGGGGGTTTCTGCATTTAAATTTGTATGGAAGTTGCTCAGGTTTTTAGCGGTGTCGTTGGTTTTTTTGTGGGGACTTCTATTTCTTAAGCTGATTTTTGAGTGGGCTGTTAGCCCTCCCGTTGTTCCAGTTTTTTATGATCCCTATACGTGCGGAAAAATTTCCGGGTATGTGCTCAGGTATCCCAAGGCGTATGTGAAATATTGGCCGGAGTATGAAGGGAAAAGCTCATGGGAGCCCGGATTTATCCACAATAAAAAGGGGTGCGGTGCGAACTTGAGATCACTAACAATGATGATGTCTTGGCCGGAGATGAAACCGGTAAGTCTTATTGTTGGTGGTTCTTCGGATTTTAAAGGGTTGACCGTCACGATTGTGCCCGTGCTACCTATATTCAAAGGCATGTCCCGAGTTTCGGAAGTAGCCCTTAGATTTTTGACACCTGATCAGCGTAACAGTGCTGAATACCGAGATGACTTAGGTTTGCATCATGTAAGAGGCTACAACAATACATCGCGTAATAGTTATTCGGATTTTTACTGGGGAGGGCAAGATGGACAGATAGAGTATGTTATTTCCTGTCGTTGGTTGTTGATGCAACAAAGAAATTCTACATGCGAAGCAAGATTTATGATTTCGGAGCTTGAGGCTTTGTCGGAAGTTCGCTTTCCACCTGAAAAAATAAAATTATGGCGAGAGTTTGTTGAGTCTTCAACGTTGTTTTTTAATGATGGCTTGATTGGGAGTGAATGATGGCTAAGTTGACTATGCAAGATATTGAAAGTGCTAGGGCGCTTCTCCATAGTGAAGGCCCGGCTGCGATGTATGACTATCTGGCTGCTCAGGGTGACCGTTACGCAGTTCTTGCGAACGGTGTGGTGATGGTCGACTCTATCGCAGGGGTTGCCGCGCTTAGCTATATGAAGTCAGTGGCGAAAGATGCAGGCGCGCCATTGGATGATATCGGTATATCAAAGATAATGTTTAATATGGGGGCGGGTTATCTAGATAATCGAATTGCCAATATGGAGGGCGGCGTTGTCGATAGGGATATAGATTATAAGGGTGCGACAATACTTCACAATGAAACTTTTGAAGGTGTCGGTCTTCCTCATGAAGCCTGGACACTACACGCGGTGCTCGATGTTCTGACTGAAGAGGGAAAAAATGCATATTGGACTACTGTGCTTGATTCCGCAGGCGATGGAGTAAAGGAATTAGGGATAACCGCCAAAACCTATGGATTTATGGCGTTGGCCGTGGCCATAGCCCCTCCAGAACAAAGCCAAAAGGCTGGAAAATTTCTCTCCCGCTTCGACTCCCCTTCAGGCGTGGCAGAGCTTGCTGATACGGTTTTCACCGAATGGGCGAAATCCATCAAAGGCGTCTTCTCCGACGGTCCCGGCGCCCCGCAAAGCGACGCTCTCAACATCCAGATCACTCCCTCCCCTCAACCCCAACAACAAATCCTCGACGAAGACCGCATCCGCGACGACGTCTCCAACGGTTTCGTCGACAGGCGCGGGACCCACAGCATTGCCTTCAACGACGGCACGCTGGATAAAACCGATTTCACCTCCGTGCAGATGGGCAGCCTTGCCACGGGCGGTATTCGTCCCGGTGAGCTGCAGCCAGACCCCAATGTGCAGCCGGCTGCTTATCTTTCCCGGTTCTACAAGGATGGCAAGGAAGACGGCCCTACAGATTTCAGCCTGCGCAATGCAGCATCGCTCAACGGGCTCGCGGCACTGACAACGGTGAACACGTTCGTCGACCCGTTGCTGCTGGACCTCACCGGCCTGGGCGCCGGTATGACTCCTCTCAGTGACGGCGTGCTGTTCGATGCTGACAACAGCGGCTTATTGCGGCGTACAGGGTGGGCTGACCCGCAAACGGGCATGCTGGTACGCGATGACGGCAGCGGCGTTAGCAATATCAGCCAGTTGTTTTCCGAGTACTACGCGGGGCGGGCCGGCGCCGACGGTGCGCCAGGCGAGAGGCCGCATAAGGACGCTTTCGCGGCGCTCGCCAGTGAGGACAGTAATGCAGACGGCGCGATCAATTCCCAGGACCCGATCTGGAGCCAGCTGCGCGTCTGGGTGGATAGCAGCCAGGATGGACGCGCCGACGCTGGCGAACTCAAGACACCGGATGAGCTGGGCATCAGCGCAATCAGGGTCGATCAAGTCAGCCCGGTGGGAGAACTGCGCCACGGTAATCAGGTGATCGCGCGGAGCACCTTTTCCATTCAGGGTGTTGAGCGAGAGGTGCTCGCGGTCAACTTTCTTTCCGATACGGTCAGCAACCAGATCATTTCCCTAGCTGGCGGCAGCACGCTGGTCTCGACGGCGCAAGGGATCACCAGGCGAGCATTCGTCGGGCAGAGCAGCATGGGCGAAACTCTGGATGCTTCGGCCCTGGGTGTGGACAACCTGTACGGCGGCAGCGGCGATGATGTGCTCAAGGCTTCGGTAGCGGGCAGTTGGCTGGTGGGTGGGCAGGGCAGCAATACCTATGTGGGTGGTGCGGGCGACGATGTCTTTGTCATCAGCGCCAGCGATGATCAGCGCAACATCAAGGGCAATGGTGGACGGGACACGGTGCTGATCGTCGGCGATCAGGGTGTCGGGTTGAACATGGCCGAAGCGGGGTTGACCATCGCGCAGGGCGGTCGCGGCAAGGACATCATCGCCAGTGGCGGTGGTCGCGGCGTTTTCATCAAGGGCGGGGCAGGTGATTCCACTCTGATCGGCGGCGCGGGGAATGATGTGCTGGCTGGAGGAGCGGGCCGCAATACCATCATCGGCGGCAGCGGCAAGTCGGTGATCTATGCGGGCCCGCTCGGGGACACGATTTTCGCCTCGGACGCCGGAAGCATCATTTACGCCGGAGGAGGGATGGACCGGATCCAGGGCGGTCCCGCCGACGATGTGATCGAAGCTGGTCGAGGTAATGCGCAGATTGACGGCGCGGGTGGGGTCAATCTGGTCTCTCTGCACGGCAGTCACGACCAGTACCCCGACATCGGAAACCTAATCGACTCGATGGCGGCATTTGCACCGCCGTCTTCGGCAGGGTTCTTCCCAAGGGGAGATCAGGCGTTGGCGTGGCAACCGACGCTCGCGGTCAGTGCCTGACGGGCGTGTCGAATAACGGGCCTAATAAAAAGCCCCGCGGGTGCGGGGCTTCGGGGGTCAGTTGCGCTTGAGTCCGTAATGCTCGTCGAGCATGCCCGGTGTATTCGGCGCTTTGGGCGCGTAGTCACGCGGGACTTCGGTGTCCTTTGGCGGAGTCAGGCGATCACGCGGACCTTGTGGCGCGTCGGAGTGCAGGGCAGCCAGCAGGCGCTGACGGGTCAGTTCATCCAGTGCCAGGCGGTTGGCGCCATCGGCCAGGTGATCCTGCACTTCCTGGTAGCTTTGGGTAAGTTTCTTGACCAGAGCCGCGGTGCTGTTGAAGTGGGTCACCACTTCATTCTGGTAGCTGTCGAAGCGTTCCTGGATATCGTCCAACTGCCGCTGGGTGCTGCTCGGTGCGGCATTGGGCAGAAGGCGGGCAACCAGGAAACCAACGACGACACCCACTGCCAGGGCCAGGGTCGGCAACAACCAAACTAAGAGCGAGAGTTCCACGAGTCCTTCCTCTATAAACGGCTTTGCTTTACGTTAACGGCTCGGACCTGCGCTGTATACCGCGAAGCATCGCAAATATCTCAGAACAGAATCATTCAGCTAGACGAGTCGACCCTTGCCGGGGTCACGGAGTTTAATTCCTTGCTTACCCGCGAAACCCCCGTATTCATCGACGGCCCGGTCGGCCAACTGGAAGCGCTTTATCAGGAGGCGGCCGACGCCCCTGGCGCGGTGCTGATCTGCCACCCCAATCCGGTCCAGGGCGGAACCATGCTGAACAAGGTGGTTTCGACGCTGCAGCGTACCGCGCGGGACGCCGGGCTGATCACCCTGCGCTTCAATTATCGTGGCGTTGGTGCCAGCGAGGGCAGCCACGACATGAGCAGCGGTGAAGTGGATGATGCCCAGGCCGCCGCCGCCTGGCTGCGGGAAAAGCACCCGGACTTGTCGTTGACACTGCTCGGTTTCTCCTTCGGCGGTTTCGTCGCCGCTGCGCTCGGCGGCCGTCTGGAGGCCGAAGGTGCAGCGCTGAAGCAGTTGTTCATGATCGCACCCGCGGTGATGCGCCTGGGAGACAGCCATGCGATCCCGCAGCACTGCCCGCTGACCGTCATCCAGCCGGACGCCGACGAAGTGATCGAGCCTCGCGTCGTCTACGACTGGTCCGCTGAACTGCCGCGTCCCCATGAGCTGCTGAAAGTGGCAGAATGCGGACACTTTTTTCATGGCAAGCTGACCGACCTCAAGGATCTGGTGCTGCCGCGTCTTTCGAACTGAGCCAAGCCTGAATAAGCGATAACCCATGACTACGCGCATTCTCACCGGTATCACTACCACCGGCACCCCGCACCTGGGCAACTACGCCGGTGCCATCCGCCCGGCGATCCTCGCCAGCCAGCAGCCGGGTGCCGACTCGTTCTACTTCCTCGCCGACTACCACGCCCTGATCAAATGCGATGACCCGCAGCGCATCCAGCGCTCGCGTCTGGAAATCGCCGCGACCTGGCTGGCCGGTGGCCTGGACCCCGAGAAGGTGACCTTCTATCGCCAGTCCGACATTCCCGAGATTCCCGAGCTGACCTGGCTGCTGACCTGTGTCGCTGCCAAGGGCCTGCTCAACCGCGCGCATGCCTACAAGGCGTCGGTGGACAAGAACCTGGAAAACGGCGAAGACCCGGATGCCGGCGTGAGCATGGGCCTGTACAGCTATCCGGTGCTGATGGCTGCGGACATCCTGATGTTCAACGCGCACAAGGTGCCGGTGGGCCGTGACCAGATCCAGCACGTGGAAATGGCCCGGGATATCGGCCAGCGCTTCAACCACCTGTTCGGCCAGGGCAAGGACTTCTTCGTCCTGCCGGAAGCGGCGATCGAGGAAAGCGTGGCGACCCTGCCGGGCCTGGACGGTCGCAAGATGTCCAAGAGCTACGACAACACCATCCCGCTGTTCAGCAGCGCGAAGGACATGAAGGACGCGATCTCCCGCATCGTCACCGACTCCCGCGCGCCGGGTGAGGCGAAGGATCCGGACAATTCGCACCTGTTCACCCTCTATCAAGCCTTCTCCACGCCAGCACAGGCCGACGCCTTCCGCAGCGAGCTGCTGCAGGGCCTGGGCTGGGGCGATGCCAAGCAGCAACTGTTCCAGTTGCTCGACGGTCAACTGGGCGAAGCCCGCGAGCGTTACCACCAACTGATTACCCGCCCGGCGGACCTGGAGGACATCCTCCTGGCCGGCGCGCAGAAAGCCCGCAAGGTCGCGACCCCGTTCCTCGAGCAACTGCGTGAAGCGGTGGGCCTGCGCTCGTTCCGCGCCCTCGATCAGGGCCCGGCCGAAGTGAAGAAAAAGGCCGCGAAAGCCGCGCGTTTCGTCAGCTTCCGTGATGAAGACGGCAGCTTCCGCTTCCGCCTGCTGGGCGCTGATGGCGAGCAACTGCTGCTTTCCCGCAGCTTCGCCGATGGCAAGACCGCCGGTGCCGTGACCAAGCAACTGCAGCAAGGTCAGGCGCTGGACGTCCGTGAGGAAGGTTTGGGCTTCAGCCTGTGGCTGGAAGGCGAGAGCGTGGCCGATGGCCCGCAGTTCGACGATGCCGCGGCCCGTGACAGCGCCATCGAAGCTCTGCGCGCGGCGCTGGCGCCTCAACAGGACTGACGGCTTATCGGAAGTCTGATTGCCATTACCCGGGGCCGTCGCTACAGTGACGGCCCGCTTTTGTTGCCTTGCTAACGAATTATGACGCCCCTAGAACGATATCAAGCAGATCTGAAACGTCCCGATTTCTTCCATGACGCGGCCCAGGAAACGGCAGTGCGCCATTTGCAGCGCCTGTACGACGATTTGATCGCGGCGCAGAACAGCAAGCCGGGCGTGTTCGGCAAACTGTTCGGCAAGAAAGAGCAGGTGCCGGTCAAGGGCTTGTACTTCTGGGGTGGCGTTGGCCGGGGCAAGACTTATCTGGTCGACACCTTCTTTGAAGCGCTGCCATTCAAGGAAAAGTCCCGCACGCACTTCCACCGCTTCATGAAGCGGGTCCACGAGGAAATGAAAGGGCTCAAGGGTGAGAAGAACCCGCTGACCCTGATTGCCAAGCGTTTCTCCGACGAAGCGCGGGTCATCTGCTTCGATGAATTCTTCGTCTCCGACATCACCGACGCCATGATCCTTGGCACACTGATGGAAGAGCTGTTCAAGAACGGCGTGACCCTGGTGGCCACCTCCAACATCGTTCCGGACGGTCTGTACAAGGATGGCCTGCAGCGGGCGCGCTTCCTCCCGGCTATCGCCCTGATCAAGCAGAACACCGAGATCGTCAACGTCGACAGCGGCGTGGACTATCGTCTGCGCCACCTGGAACAGGCCGAACTGTTCCACTTCCCGCTGGACGAAGCTGCCCACGAAAGCCTGCGCAAGAGCTTCCGCGCGCTGACGCCGGAATGCACCCAGGCAGTGGAAAACGATGTGCTGATCATCGAAAACCGCGAAATCCGCGCTCTGCGCACCTGCGACGACGTGGCCTGGTTCGAATTCCGCGAACTGTGCGACGGCCCGCGCAGCCAGAACGACTACATCGAGCTGGGCAAGATCTTCCATGCGGTGTTGTTGAGCGGTGTGGAGCAGATGGGTGTGGCGACCGACGATATCGCGCGGCGCTTCATCAACATGGTCGACGAATTCTATGACCGCAACGTCAAGCTGATCATCTCGGCGGAAGTGGAATTGAAGGACCTGTACACCGGCGGACGCCTGACGTTCGAATTCCAGCGCACCCTGAGCCGCCTGCTGGAAATGCAATCCCACGAATTCCTGGCTCGCGCGCACAAGCCTTAAAAGCAGCTACTAGCGGTAAGCGACAAGTCGAGCGCGCGCTCTTCTTGTAGCTTGCCGCTTGCCGCTTTCAACTGCCGTCAAGCTTCCTGCATGAACTGCTGCCGATACTGATTCGGCGACAGCGCGGTGTGCTGCCTGAAGAGTCGTGCGAAGAAGCTGGCATCGTCGTAGCCGACTTCGTAGCTGATGGTCTTGATGCTCTTGCGTGTGCCGGACAGCAACCCTTTTGCCGTTTCGATCCGCAGCCGTTGCAGGTAGTGCAGCGGCTTGTCGCCCGTGGCGCTCTGGAACCGGCGCATGAAGTTGCGGATGCTCATGCCGTGGTTGCGGGCTACATCCTCAAAGCGGAACTTGTCGGCGAAGTGCTCTTCGAGCCAGTGCTGGATCTGCAGGATGATCACGTCCTGATGCAACTTCTGCCCGCCGAAGCCCATGCGGCCCGGGGTGTAGTTGCGTTGCACTTCATAGAGGATGTCGCGGGCAACGGCCTGGGCGACATTGGCGCCGCAGAAACGCTCGATCAAGTAGATATAGAGGTCGCAGGCCGATGTGGTGCCTGCGGCGCAGTAGAGATTGTCGGCGTCGGTCAGGTGCTTGTCCTGATTCAGCTGGACCTTGGGGAAGCGCTCGGCGAACTGGTTGAAGAAGCGCCAGTAGGTGGTTGCTTCCTTGCCATCCAGCAGGCCGGCTTCGGCCAGCCAGAACACGCCGCTGGCCTCGCCACAGAGCACTGCTCCACGGGCATGCTGCTCGCGTAGCCAGGGCAGAATCTGGGGGTAACGCTCGCAGAGCGAGGAGAAATCCTCCCAGAAGGCGGGAAGGATGATCACGTCGGCTTCTTCCAGGCCGCCGTCGACCGGCACCTGGACGTCGCTGAAGCTGTTGACCGGCTCGCCGTCAGGGCTCACCAGGCGGGTCTCGAACATGGGTTGGAGACTCAGGCCCAGTTGCTTGGCGTAGCGCAGGCTGGCCAGATGGAAAAAGTCCTTGGCCTGCATCAGGGTCGAAGCGAAGACTTTGTCGATGGCCAGGATGCTGACGCGGCGCAGGGGCGCGTTGGGTTGGGTAAACATCATGTTCTTTATTCTTATAGGGGAGAGTGGTCAATCACCGGCTGGATCGTCTTATTTTTTGGCGATTGTGTCCAGTCTCGCGTCCCTGTGTTGTGTACACGTTCTTCAAACATTGCCCAGGGCGCAGGCAAAGGCCTGGGAATCGCTCGCCAGAGCGCGGTTTCCGCAAAATCAGGTTGATATTTTCCCGGTAATCTGGATAATCCTGCTGCTCTTTCTTCGGTGGAAGTGATGCCCCGCCGTCGAACGGAATCCCTGCCGTATATTGGACGCGCTGACCCGAGCCCCCGATAGCGTTCGTATGCGGCTGCCTTTGACCTTGTCAAAGTAAGCACTATTCAGTAAGATTTGCCGTCTTATTTTCGCAGGGCGGCCCCTGAGGCTTATAAAGAATGAAAACTTTTACTGCTAAACCGGAAACAGTAAAACGCGAGTGGTTCGTCGTTGATGCTGCTGGTCAGACCCTGGGTCGTCTGGCCACTGAAATCGCGAGCCGTCTGCGTGGCAAGCACAAACCTGAATACACCCCTCACGTTGACACCGGCGACTACATCGTCGTAATCAACGCCGAGCAGGTACGTGTTACTGGTGCCAAGAGTTCGGACAAAATGTACTACTCCCACTCCGGTTTCCCGGGCGGCATCAAGGAAATCAGCTTCGAGAAGCTGATTGCCAAGGCCCCTGAGCGTGTGATCGAGACCGCGGTCAAAGGCATGCTGCCTAAGAACCCGCTGGGTCGTGACATGTACCGTAAGCTGAAAGTCTATGCGGGCGCTGCTCACCCTCATACTGCTCAGCAGCCCCAAGAACTGAAGATTTAACGGAATAGTTCATTATGTCGGCGACTCAAAATTACGGCACTGGCCGTCGCAAGACTGCAACCGCACGCGTTTTCCTGCGTCCGGGCACTGGCAACATCTCCATCAACAACCGTTCTCTGGACGTGTTCTTCGGTCGTGAAACCGCGCGCATGGTCGTTCGCCAGCCGCTGGAACTGACTGAAACCACCCAGAAGTTCGACATCTACGTCACCGTTATCGGTGGTGGTGTCAGCGGTCAAGCCGGTGCTATCCGTCACGGTATCACTCGCGCTCTGATGGACTACGACGAGTCCCTGCGTGGCGCTCTGCGCCGTGCTGGCTTCGTTACCCGCGACGCTCGTGAAGTCGAGCGTAAGAAAGTGGGTCTGCGTAAAGCACGTAAGCGTCCACAGTACTCGAAGCGTTAATTCGCCCGAGTTTCAAAAAAAGCCCGGTTCCAGGTGGAACCGGGCTTTTTTTATGTCTTGAATAATGGGGGTTGATCATCCGTGTGACAACTTGCCGCATAGACGCAGGTCAAGGCCAGCACGGGATGCAGGCCTTTGGCCAGGGTAATAACCTTGTCAGGCATGGGTCTTTTCTTTACCATGCGGCAAATTTTTAGCGGTTCGGAAGTTACTTAGTAGATGCCTGTTTCAACAGGCCACAAAGCTGATGGGAGAGGACTGAATGAGCAATGACGGCGTCAACGCAGGCCGGCGTCGCTTCCTGGTAGCAGCCACGTCTGTAGTGGGTGCAGCAGGAGCGGTGGGGGCTGCGGTCCCGTTCGTAGGGTCATGGTTCCCCAGTGCCAAGGCGAAAGCTGCCGGTGCACCGGTGAAGGTCAATATTGCCAAGGTGGAGCCTGGGCAGCAGTTGGTGGCCGAATGGCGTGGCCAGCCGGTTTTCATTGTCCGTCGCACTGAAGAGATCCTCGGTAACCTCAAGAAGATCACTGGCGACCTTTCCGATCCGGAGTCCAAGGCGTCGGTCCAGCCGACTTACGTTGACCCATCGAACCGCTCGATCAAGCCGGAGATCCTCGTGCTGGTTGGCCTGTGCACCCACTTGGGCTGCTCGCCGACTTTCCGTCCGGAAGTGGCGCCCGTCGACCTCGGGCCCAAATGGGTGGGTGGCTATTTCTGCCCATGCCACGGTTCTCACTACGACCTCGCCGGCCGCGTCTACAAGTCCCAGCCTGCGCCGCTCAATCTACCGGTGCCACCGCATTCGTACGAGTCGGATGAGATCATCATCGTCGGCATCGATCAGGAGAAAGCGTGATGAGTAAGTTCATGGAATGGGTTGACGCCCGCTTCCCCGCCACCAAGATGTGGGAAGACCATCTGAGCAAGTATTACGCTCCGAAGAACTTCAACTTCCTGTATTTCTTCGGCTCCCTGGCGCTGCTGGTCCTGGTCAACCAGATCGTTACCGGTGTCTGGCTGACCATGAGCTTTACCCCTTCGGCCGAAGAGGCGTTCGCCTCGGTCGAATACATCATGCGTGACGTCGAGTACGGCTGGATCCTGCGCTACCTGCACTCTACCGGTGCGTCGGCGTTCTTCATCGTCGTCTACCTGCACATGTTCCGCGGCCTGCTGTACGGTTCCTACCAGAAGCCACGCGAGCTGGTGTGGATCTTCGGCATGCTGATCTACCTGGCGCTGATGGCGGAAGCCTTCATGGGTTACCTGCTGCCTTGGGGCCAGATGTCCTACTGGGGTGCCCAGGTGATCATCTCGCTGTTCGGTGCCATCCCTGTGATCGGCGATGACCTGACGCAGTGGATCCGCGGTGACTACCTGATTTCGGGCATTACCCTGAACCGCTTCTTTGCGCTGCACGTGATCGCACTGCCAATCGTGATCCTCGGCCTGGTGGTTCTGCACATCCTGGCGTTGCACGAAGTGGGTTCGAACAACCCTGATGGTGTCGACATCAAGAAGAAAAAAGACGAGAACGGCATTCCGCTGGACGGCATTCCATTCCACCCTTACTACACCGTGAAAGACATCGCCGGTGTTGTGGTCTTCCTGTTCGTGTTCTGTGCCGTGGTGTTCTTCTTCCCGGAAATGGGCGGTTACTTCCTGGAGAAACCGAACTTCGAACAGGCCAACGCCTTCAAGACGCCTGAGCACATTGCGCCGGTTTGGTACTTCACGCCGTTCTACGCAATTTTGCGGGCGATTCCAGACAAGCTCATGGGTGTCATTGCCATGGGTGCTGCGATCGCGGTGCTGTTCGTCCTGCCCTGGCTGGACCGCAGTCCGGTTCGCTCCATGCGCTACAAAGGCTGGCTGAGCAAAGTGTGGCTGCTGGTGTTCTGCATCTCCTTCGTGATTCTGGGTGTGCTGGGTGTGCTGGCACCAACCCCGGGCCGTACGCTGTTGTCGCAGGTATGTACCTTCCTGTATTTCGCCTACTTCATTCTGATGCCGTTCTACACCAGGCTTGAGAAGACCAAACCGGTTCCGGAAAGGGTGACTGGCTGATGAAAAAGCTATTTGCAGTATTGATGCTGGCAGTGATGCCGACCCTGACCTTCGCTGCCGGTGGGCATGAAGTCGAACTGGACAAGGTCAATATCGACCTGACCGACAAGGCCGCCATGCAGGACGGTGCCCGTACCTTTGCCAACTATTGCATGGGTTGCCACAGCGCCAAGTTCCAGCGCTATGAGCGTGTTGCTGATGACCTCGGCATTCCGCATGAGATCATGCTCGAGAAGCTGGTCCTCACCGGTGCCAAGATCGGTGATCACATGAATGTCGGCATGCAGCCGAACGACGCGAAGACCTGGTTCGGTGCGGCGCCGCCCGACCTGACCCTGGTTGCCCGTGTTCGTGGTACTGACTGGCTGTACAGCTACCTGCGGGCGTTCTACGAAGATCCATCGCGCCCATGGGGTGTGAACAACAAGATCTTCCCGAACGTCGGCATGCCGAACGTGCTGGTTGGTCTGCAGGGTCGTCAGGTCGTGGGTTGCAAGCAGATCCAGACCGTCGTCGAAGGCAAGAAGCAATTCGACCCGCTGACCGGTGCTCCTCTGACCCATGAAGCATGTGATCAGCTGACCATCGTGCCGAAATCCGGTACCCTGACCGACGAGCAGTTCGACGAGAAGGTCAAGAACCTGGTGACCTTCCTGGCCTATTCGGCCAACCCGGTCAAACTGGAAAGTCAGCGCATCGGTACTTACGTGCTGCTGTACCTGGCCTTCTTCTTCGTATTCGCCTACCTGCTCAAGCGCGAATACTGGAAGGACGTGCACTGATCACGCAGTAATTTCTGGTAGTTGAACGCGCGCCCTGGGGCGCCTCCGGAATACGGAGGTGGCCGCAGGGCGCGTTTGCATTTGTATCTTTATTATTCCAACACGCGAGGAGGACCCATATGGGCGTGACCAACCGGTTAGCCTGCTACTCCGACCCCGCTGATCACTATTCTCATCGGGTGCGCATCGTTCTCGCCGAGAAGGGTGTCAGCGTCGAAATCATCAACGTCGCGGCGGGAAATCAGCCGGCCAAACTGCTTGAGGCCAATCCGTACGGCACGCTGCCGACCCTGGTCGATCGCGATCTGGCGTTGTACGAATCGACGGTCGTAATGGAATACCTCGATGAGCGTTATCCCCATCCGCCGCTGTTGCCGGTGTATCCGGTAGCGAGGGCGAACAGCCGGTTGTTGATTCACCGTATCCAGCGTGACTGGTGCTCGCTGGTGGACCTGATCCTCGATGCTCGCAGCAAGGATGCGGCCCGCGTCCAGGCGCGCAAGGAGTTGCGCGAGAGCCTCACGGGTGTGTCCCCGCTATTCGGGGACAAGCCATGTTTCCTGAGTGAGGATCAAAGTCTGGTGGATTGCTGTCTACTGCCCATACTGTGGCGTTTGCCGATACTGGGTATCGAGCTGCCACGGCAGGCCAAGCCGTTGCTGGACTATATGGAGCGGCAGTTTGCCCGCGAAGCTTTCCAGGCAAGCCTGTCCTCTACAGAACGAGAAATGCGCAAGCTTTAAGGAGCTGTTGATGAACTCCAGTCGCCCCTACCTGGTGCGTGCACTGTATGAGTGGATCGTGGACAACGATTGCACGCCTCACATCCTGGTGAATGCCGAATACCCGGCCGTCCAGGTTCCCCAAGGTTTCGCCAGCGACGGTCAGATTGTTCTGAACGTATCGCCCAGTGCTGTGCGCAGCTTGCACATGGACAATGACGCGGTGAGTTTCGAAGGCCGGTTTGGTGGTGTTGCGCACAGCTTGTTCGTGCCCATCAGTGCCATTCTCGGAATCTATGCTCGTGAGAACGGCCAAGGCATGGTCTTCGAGCTGGAGCCGCCGGTGATTGATGATGAAGATGATGTCGAGCCGGATGACGACGGTCCGCCGGACGGTGGACAGCCGCCTCGCCCGAGTGGTCGGCCAAGTCTGAAAGTAGTGAAATGAAAAAAGGCGACCTTAGGGTCGCCTTTTTGCTGCAGAGCGTTCGTTGTTCAGTCGATGTATTCGAACAGCTTGACGATCTTCTGCACGCCGGACACACCCTGGACCAGGTTGGTGGCACGGCCGGCTTCCGCCTGGGTCAGCAGGCCCAGCAGGTAAACGATGCCGTTCTCGGTGATGATCTTGATCCGCGAGCCAGGAATACTGGCGTCGGTAAGCATCTGGGTCTTGATCTTGGTGGTCAGCCAGGCGTCGTTGTTGCGGGCGAGCAGGGAGGAGGGCTGTAGCACCTGCAACTCGTTGTGCACCTTCTTGACCTTCTGCACCTGACTCGCGGCCTGTTCGGCCAAGCTCTTCAGGTCGGCACGGGGTGTCTGGCCGGCGAGCAGGACGACGCCGTTGAAGCTGCTGACGACGATGTGTGAGTTCTGGTCCAGGTCAGGGCTGGCCTTGGCGACGTTGACCGCCACCTTGGTTTCGATCAGTGAGTCGTCGATTTTGCTGCCGAGGGTGCGGGTGCCGCGGTCGTCCTCGATCGGAGACTCACGGCTGGCATTGATCACCGAGCTGCAGCCGGTCAGGCTCAGGCACAGGGTCAGGGCCATCAGGCCGAGGCGATTTGGGGTCATTCTTCACTCCCGAACAGTTGGCTGTCGATCAGGTCGCAGAGGCAGTGGATCGCCAGCAGGTGGACTTCCTGGATACGTGCGGTGACGTTGGCCGGTACGCGGATTTCGACGTCTTCAGGCAGCAATAGCGAAGCCATTCCACCGCCATCGCGTCCGGTCAAAGCTACGACAATCATTTCGCGATCATGTGCGGCCTGGATCGCCTGAATTATGTTCGCCGAGTTGCCGCTGGTGGAAATGGCCAGCAGTACGTCGCCCGGCTGCCCGAGCGCGCGGATCTGCTTGGAGAATATTTCGTTGTAGCTGTAGTCGTTTGCGATCGAGGTGATGGTCGAGCTGTCGGTGGTCAAGGCGATGGCCGGCAGGCTCGGGCGCTCGCGCTCGAAGCGGTTGAGCAGCTCGGAGGAAAAGTGCTGTGCGTCGCCGGCCGATCCGCCATTGCCGCAAGCGAGCATCTTGCCCTCGTTCAGCAAGGCATTGACCATGATCTGGCTGGCTTGCTCAATGTGGGGTGCAAGGACTTCCATGGCCTGTTGCTTGGTGTTGATGCTGGCCTGGAAGAGCTGGCGAATTCGGGATTGCATGTCCATCAGTGTGACCTTAAATGGGGCTGGCCGGGCGGGGATTGAGAGGCTCCCGGCACATGACTGTGCAGCCCGCGAAGCAAAGAGCAAAAAGTTGAATAGGTAAAGGCGCGTTCGTCGCAGTGGAGTCAGCTGTCGAAGGCATTTTGCAGCCAGTCGAGCGGTTGTCCTGAATGACCGCTCCCTTGCAGGGCGATCACATCGAAACGGCAGGGGTGACTGGCCCAGCGTGATTCCTCTTGCAGGAAATGCTGCGCGGCGAGCGTCAGTTTTTCCTGCTTGCGGGCATCGATGCTGCCGAGGGCGCCGCCAAAGCCTGCGTGCAGGCGATAACGAACTTCGACGAATACTACTGTATCGCGGTCGAGCATGACCAGATCAAGCTCGCCGCGTTTGCATCGCCAGTTTCGCGTCAGAAGCGAAAGGCCCTGGGTTAGAAGGTAATCCAGGGCCTGTTGCTCGGCCGCCATTCCGGCGGCCTGGCGCGAAGGTGTGGGCATCAACGAGGCGTATCAGGCAGGCGTTTGACCTGGCCACCGGAGAACTCGGCCCACGGCAGTTGCCGCTCGATGCGCTGTGACGGGTTCATGCTCAAGCTGCCGGAGAGGCCTTCGATGCGGTTATCCGGCAGGGCCTTCAGCTGGGTGAGGCGTGGCGCCAGGCTGTAGGCGTCGACACCCATGGCGTACAGCCGACCCAGGCTGCCAGCTGCTTGTGGCCACTGGCGAACCACCTGCTGACGCAGGCCGTTGCTGCTGTCGAGCAGCCATGGCGTTTCGCAGAAGCGAATGCCGGTCATGTCGTTGTACTGGTTGACGTCGCCACTGGCGCTGTAGACGTTGGAGGTCGCATAGACCGGCACGTCGCCGGCGTATTGGAAGTTCAGCGTCGGCTTGATCTGCTGGGCCTGCTGCGGCGTTGCGGCGAGGAAGATGAAGTCGATGTCCTGGCGACGCGACGGTTGTGCGGAAATGTTGCCGCCAACGGTGCTCTGCAGGCTCTTGGCGCGGCCTTCGCTCTGGCGCAGTTGGAACAGATCAGCGATCTGCTGGGCCAGTGCGACCGGTTGTGCGACGCGTTCGGCAGCCAGCAGGGTGCCGCCTTTGGCTTCCCAGTCCTGGCGGAATGCCTTGAGTACGCGATCGCCCCATTCGCCGCTCGGGACCAGTGCTACGGCACGGCGCATGCCGTCGGCGTAGGCGCGACGGGACACTTCGCGCGCTTCGTCTTCGGCGGCGAGGCCGAACTGGAACAGCTGTGGCGGGGTGCCCTGGCCGGAATCGCTGTAGTTCAGCGCCAGCGTGGTGATCGGCAGTTGCGGGTAGCTGGCGAGTTGCTTGACCAGCGGTTTTTCCAGCGGACCAACCACCAGTTGCACGCCGGCGGCCTGTGCCTGGCGGTAGAAATCGTCGAGGGAGGTCAGGCGAGAGCTGTCGAAAACCTGGATGGCGGGCGGGTTCTGTCCCGCCTGCTGGGCCTGGAAATGTGCGGCCATGAAGCCGTCACGCAGGGCCCGGGCAACACCGGCCAGTTGGCCTTCCTGTGGCAGCAGCAGGGCGATCTTGGTCAGCGGCTGGCTGGTCAGGCTTTTGAGTTTGACCAGTGGCGATGGCAGTTGCAGTGCGGCTGGGTGATCGGGGTGTTGTGCTTTCCAGGTGTCGATGGCGGCTTGCTGTTGTTCAAGCGTGCCTGCGCTTTTGACTGCCAGGGCCAGGCTGGTCCAGCCGGCAAGGGTGTCGCTGCCCGCGCTCTGCAGTTGCTCTGCGGGCAGTGCCGAGACCAGGCTCCAGATGGCGTCATTGTTGGCGTTGGCGGCATTGCCACTCAACAGGGGCGCCAAGGCAATGCGTTCCTGTGCAGCGGCAAGGGCCTGGCCGTCGGCTTCGAACGCCGCAGCGTGCACGCTGCGGGTGCGGGCCTGCTGGTCTTGCGGCAGCTCGTTCAGTCGCGCCAGGCTCGGGTGGCTCAGGGCGGTCAGCGCGGCCTTGGGTTGGTTGCGGCTCAGTGCCAGTTCGGCGGCCAGGGTGCTGGCGAAAACCTGCTGGGCCGGTTTCAGCGAATCCAGTTGGACCTGCTCGAGAATCCGGGCGGCACGCGCAGTGTCTTTTTGCCGGTAAGCCTGATCGGCGGCGCTCAGTCGCAGCAGCGCAGCTTTCTCTGGCGTCTTGCTGGCGGCGGCCTGTTCGAGCAGTTGCTCGATGCTGGCGTCCGGAGTGCGCGGCAGGTCGCCCAGGCTGGACGAAGGCGAACTGGCGCAGGCTGCCAGCAGGGTAGCGAGGCAGAGGGCTGAGAACAGCCGCAGGCATGCGATCATGTAAGGGTCCTGTTACTCGATCAAATTAACCTGCGATTGTACCCAAGCGCTGGCCCCGGCGCGATCTTGCTGGCGTGAATCCTTCGATACAAGTCGTAGCACGGGGTTGTCGGCAGTGTGGGGAGGCATTGTTTTCGGCGATCACGCTACAATGGCGGCTTTATCCAGATGACAGGTATGTGCTGTGACCGATGCTCCAGGTGTTTCCAACCCCGCCGCCGGAACCCTTTATGTGGTGGCCACGCCAATCGGAAACCTGGATGACATCAGTGCCCGTGCGCTGAAGGTGCTGGGCGAGGTCGCGCTGATCGCTGCCGAGGACACCCGGCACTCGATCCGCCTGCTGCAACATTTCGGTATCAATACGCCTCTCGCGGCCTGTCACGAGCACAATGAGCGTGATGAGGGCAGCCGTTTCCTGACCCGGCTACTGGCGGGTGACAACGTTGCGCTGATCTCCGATGCGGGAACGCCACTGATCTCCGATCCGGGTTATCACTTGGTGCGCCAGGCGCGTGCGGCAGGTGTCGATGTGGTGCCGGTGCCCGGTGCCTGCGCATTGATCGCCGCACTTTCTGCGGCCGGCCTGCCCTCGGACCGCTTCATCTTCGAAGGTTTCCTGCCTGCCAAGGCCGTTGGGCGACAGGCTCGCCTGAACTTGCTCAAGGAAGAGCCGCGCACACTGATTTTCTATGAGGCACCACATCGGATCCTCGAATGCCTGCAGGACATGGAAGCGATTTTCGGTGCTGAGCGCCCGGCGGTGCTGGGGCGTGAGTTGACCAAGACGTTCGAGACCCTCAAGGGGCTGCCTTTGGCGCAGTTGCGAGCGTTTGTCGAGGGAGACAGCAATCAGCAGCGTGGGGAGTGCGTAGTTCTGGTTGCAGGCTGGACGGCTCCGGAAGACGAAGAGGCCGTCAGTAGTGAAGTATTGCGCGTACTTGATTTGTTGTTGGCCGAGATGCCGCTCAAGCGAGCTGCTGCATTGGCTGCGGAAATTACCGGTGTGCGCAAGAATGTTTTGTATCAAGTCGCGCTGGAAAAACAGAAAAACAAGTGATGTCACTGTGACATTATTTGTATTGTTCACTTGTTCTCGGATCGCTCTCCCGTTACTCTTTGCGGCGGAGAGTCGATTGGACAGTCGCTGCCTTCTTTTGTTCCGCAAAAGAGGGGGGAGGAAAGTCCGGGCTCCATAGGGCAGAGTGCCAGGTAATGCCTGGGGGGCGCGAGCCTACGGAAAGTGCCACAGAAAATAACCGCCTAAGCACTTCGGTGACGGTAAGGGTGAAAAGGTGCGGTAAGAGCGCACCGCACGTCTGGTAACAGTTCGTGGCTAGGTAAACCCCACTCGGAGCAAGACCAAATAGGGTTCCATATGGCGCGGCCCGCGTTGGAACCGGGTAGGTTGCTAAAGACGTCCAGTGATGGCCGTCGTAGAGGAATGACTGTCCTCGACAGAACCCGGCTTACAGATCGACTCTCCACCTCTTTCCCTCCCTGCTTGATTCGATAGCAGATGCGCTCTGGTAATACCGAAAAAGTCTTACTCTTAATAAATCACTTTAACTTCGCACTCTATTCATTTGAGTGAATTTGCATTTCGTCCTCGAAAACCCCTCCGAATTACCCTGTTGTCTGTCCTTGTTACGCTAAATCGCCGATCTGTAAGGGTTTTCCTTATATGCGCGCCTTGACGGTGCGGTAGGCGGATTCCTATAGTGTGCGCAAGTGGCAGAAAGTGGCATGAAGTGGGTTTTCAGACACCAAAAAGCTAACAATTAGGGAATCGCAGCCGTGTTCCGCGGAGCAAACGCCATCAACCTCGACGCCAAGGGCCGTCTCGCGATGCCGAGCCGGTACCGTGACGAGCTTGAATCGCGTAGCTCGGGACAGTTGATTGTGACGATCGATGCGGTTGACCCCTGCTTGTGTGTGTATCCGCTCGATGAGTGGGAACTGATAGAAGCCAAGTTGCGCGCCTTGCCGTCGTTACGCGAAGAGAACCGTCGCCTGCAGCGTTTGCTGATTGGCAATGCGGTGGATCTGGAGCTCGACGGCAGCGGCCGTTTTCTCGTTCCGCCGCGTTTGCGCGAATACGCCAAGCTCGACAAGCGGGCGATGCTGGTGGGGCAACTGAACAAATTCCAACTGTGGGACGAGGATGCCTGGAACGCTGTTTCCGCAGCGGATCTGGCAGCCATTCAACAACCGGGCGCCATGCCTGATGAACTGCGTGATTTGATCCTGTGACTATAGATAGCGGCTTTAACCACATCACTGTGCTACTGGACGAAGCCGTAGAGGCTCTCGCCGTGCGCGCCGATGGTTGCTATCTCGATGGTACCTTCGGGCGTGGCGGTCACAGCCGACTGATTCTCAAACACCTTGGGCCTGATGGCCGTTTGCTGGGTTTCGACAAGGACCCTCAAGCGATTGCCACCGGGCAAGCGCTGGCGGCCGAAGACGGCCGCTTTGTCATTGTGCAGCGCAGCTTTGCCGAGCTGGGTTCGGAAGTGGCCGAGCGCGGCCTCTCGGACAAGGTCAGCGGTGTGCTGTTCGATCTGGGCGTGTCCTCGCCGCAACTCGATGACCCGGAGCGGGGCTTCAGCTTCCTCAACGATGGCCCGCTGGACATGCGTATGGACCCGTCCCGGGGTGTCAGCGCCGCCGACTTCATCGCTTCCGCGCCTGAAGAAGAAATTGCCCGGGTATTCAAGGAATACGGCGAAGAGCGTTTCGCCAGGCGCATGGCCCGCGCCGTAGTCCTGCGCCGTGCGGAACAACCCTTCACCCGCACCGCCGACCTGGCCGAAGTGCTGAAGGTCGCCAATCCCGCCTGGGAGAAAGGCAAGAACCCGGCAACTCGGGCGTTCCAGGGGCTGCGCATCCATGTAAACAATGAGCTGGGCGACCTTGAAGTCGGTTTGCAGGCTGCACTCGATGCCCTGGAGATCGGTGGTCGTCTGGTGGTGATCAGCTTCCACTCCCTGGAAGACCGCATCGTCAAACTGTTCATGCGCAAGCTGGCCAAGGGCGAGGCGGACAACCTGCCGCGCAACCTGCCGGTTCAGCACAAACCGTTCGAGCCGAAGATCAGGACCATCGGCAAGGCACAGTTTGCTTCCGACGCTGAACTCAAGGCCAATCCGCGGTCGCGCAGCGCCGTCATGCGTGTGGCGGAGAAGCTGCGGTGAGCAGGCTATATGCCAAGCCTTTGCCCGGCGGGAGCTTCCTGATGCTCCTGCTGTTCATTGGCGTGCTCGTTTCCTCGGTCGCGGTGTCCTACAGCGCCCACTGGAACCGGCAACTGCTCAATACCCTGTACGGCGAGCTCAACGAGCGCGACAAAGCACAGGCCGAGTGGGGCCGTCTGATTCTTGAACAAAGCACCTGGACCGCCCATAGCCGCATCGAAACCCTGGCCAGTGAGCAACTGAAAATGCGCATCCCTGCCGCAGATGAAGTGCGGATGGTGGCGCCATGATGAAGCTCGAGGGCGCTCTCTACCCCTGGCGCTTCCGGGTAGTGCTCGGTTTGCTGGCGTTGATGGTCGGTGCCATCGCTTGGCAGATCATCGACTTGCAGGTAGTCGACCGTGACTTCCTGAAAAGCCAGGGCGATGCCCGCAGCATGCGGCACATCCCCATTCCTGCGCACCGTGGCCTGATTACCGACCGCAACGGCGAGCCTTTGGCTGTCAGTACCCCGGTGACCACCTTGTGGGCCAACCCCAAGGAAATGCAGGCTGCCAAGGATCGCTGGCCAGCGTTGGCCGTTGCCATCAACCAGAATCCGAAGCAACTGGCCGAGCGTCTCGAGCAACAGGCCAATAAAGAATTCATTTACCTGGTCCGTGGCCTGACCCCGGAGCAGGGCCAGGTCGTACTCGACCTGAAGGTTCCTGGTGTCTATGGCATCGAGGAATTCCGTCGTTTCTACCCCGCAGGGGATGTCGCGGCTCACATGGTTGGCTTTACCGACCTTGATGACCATGGTCGCGAAGGGGTCGAGCTGGCCTACGATGAGTGGCTGGCCGGCGTGCCCGGCAAGCGGCAAGTCATCAAGGACCGACGCGGTCGCTTGATCAAGGATGTCCAGGTCACCAAAAACGCCAAGGCCGGAAAGACCTTGGCGTTGTCGATCGATCTGCGCCTGCAATACCTGGCGACCCGCGAACTGCGCAACGCGATTGCCGAGCAGGAAGCCAAGGCCGGCAGCCTGGTGATCATGGACGTGAAAACCGGCGAAGTGCTGGCCATGGTCAACCAGCCGACTTACAACCCGAACAACCGTCGCAGCATGTTCCCGGCAGCGATGCGTAACCGCGCCATCATCGACGTGTTCGAGCCAGGTTCTACAGTGAAGCCGCTGTCCATGAGTGCTGCGCTTCAAAGCGGCCGCTGGAAGCCGACCGACAAGGTTGAAGTGTATCCGGGCACCCTCCAGTTGGGGCGCTACACCATTCGTGACGTTTCCAAGAGTGAAGGCCCGGTTCTCGACCTGACCGGCATTCTGATCAACTCCAGTAACGTGGGCATGTCCAAAGTCGCCTTCGATATCGGTGGCGAAGCGATCTACCGCGTCATGTCGCAACTCGGCCTGGGTCAGTACACCGGACTTGGTTTCCCGGGCGAGCGGGTCGGCAACCTGCCAAACCACCGCGAGTGGCGCAAGGCCGAAACCGCGACCCTGTCCTACGGCTACGGCCTGTCGGTTACCGCGCTGCAACTGGTGCATGCCTACGCGGCCTTGGCCAACGACGGCAAGATGGTTCCGCTGAGCATTCTGAAAACGGACAAGGCGCCGGAAGAAACCCAGGTGGTGCCGAAAGAGACTGCCGAGACCATTCAGCAAATGTTGCAACAGGTTATCGAGGCGCCGCGAGGCGTTTTCCGCGCTCAGGTGCCGTCGTACCACGTTGCCGGCAAGAGTGGTACTGCGCGTAAGGCGACCATCGGTTCGAAGGGCTACACCGAAAACGCCTACCGCTCGCTGTTCGCAGGCTTCGGCCCGATGAGTGACCCGCGCTACGCCGTGGTCGTGGTGATCGACGAGCCGAGCAAAGGCGGTTACTTCGGTGGCCTTGTATCCGCGCCGGTCTTCAGCAAGGTCATGTCTGGCACCCTGCGTCTGATGAACGTGCCGCCAGATAACCTGCCCGCCCCGACACCTCAGCAGCAAGCCGATGCTGCGTCCGCCAAAGGAGGGCGTGGTTGATGACGATGCCATTGAGTAAATTGTTCGCCAACGCCAGCAGCGATCCCCTGATTCGCGAACTGACCCTGGACAGCCGCAACGTGCGGGCAGGTGACCTGTTCCTGGCGGTGCCCGGGGCCAAGGTCGATGGTCGCGACCATATCGCCGATGCGTTGAAGCGCGGTGCAGCCGCCGTGGCTTATGAAGTGCAAGGTGCTACGGTCCTGCCGATCACCAGCGTGCCGCTGATCCCGGTAAAGGGCCTGATTGCTCAGTTGTCGGAAATCGCCGGTCGCTTCTATGGTGAGCCGAGCCGTTTGCTGGATCTGGTTGGTGTCACCGGCACCAACGGCAAGACCAGCGTCACGCAACTGGTCGCCCAGGCGCTGGACCTGCTGGGTCAGCACTGCGGCCTGATCGGTACGTTGGGCACTGGCTTCTACGGCGCACTGGAAAGCGGTCGTCTGACCACGCCTGATCCGCTGGCCGTGCAGGCGACCTTGAATAACCTGAAAAAGGCCGGGGCTCGCGCCGTGGCCATGGAAGTTTCGTCTCACGCGCTGGAGCAAGGCCGAGTGGCTGCTTTGGCGTTCGACATCGTCGTGATGACCAACCTGTCCCGCGATCACCTCGATTATCACGGCACCATGGAAGCCTATAAAGCCGCCAAGGCGCGCTTGTTCTCCTGGCCGAACCTGCGCTGCCGGGTGGTCAATCTGGATGACGATTTCGGTCGCGAACTGGCCGGCCAGCAAGGCGAATCCCGCCTGATCAGCTACAGCCTCAAGGATCCCGCCGCAACCTTGTATTGCCGCGAAGCCACCTTCGATGACGACGGCGTACGTGCGGTGCTGGTGACGCCACAAGGCGAGCACATGCTGCGCAGCCGTCTGCTCGGTCGCTTCAACCTGAGCAATATGCTGGCCGCTGTCGGCACCTTGCTGGCGATGGAGCATCCGCTCGACGAAATTCTCAAGGTCACCGCCAAGCTGGAAGGCCCGATCGGCCGGATGCAGCGCCTTGGCGGCGGCAGCAAACCGCTGGTCGTGGTCGATTACGCACACACGCCCGATGCCCTGGAAAAAGTGCTCGAGGCCCTGCGCCCTCACGCTCAAGGCAAGTTGACCTGCCTGTTCGGTTGCGGCGGTGATCGTGATCGTGGCAAACGCCCGCTGATGGCCGAGATGGCCGAGCGCCTGGCGGACCGGGTGATCGTCACTGATGACAATCCGCGTACTGAAGATCCGCTGGTGATTTTCGACGACATTCGTCCTGGCTTGACCAACCCTGAGTCCGCCACCTTTATCTCCGGTCGCGGTGAGGCAATTGCTGGTGCCATCGCATCGGCTGCTGCGGACGACGTCATTGTCCTCGCTGGCAAAGGGCATGAGGACTATCAGGAAATCAACGGCCAGCGGCATGACTTCTCCGACCTGGTTGAAGCCGAAAAAGCGCTGGCAGTCTGGGAGGCCTCTCATGCTTGAGCCACTTTCCCTCACCCAGTTGATCGAACCGCTGAAGGGGCGCCTGGTGGGCGCTGATGCGCGTTTCGACGGTGTCAGCATCGACAGCCGCAAGATCGACGCGGGGCAACTGTTCGTCGCGCTGGCGGGGCCGCGCTTCGACGGGCATGACTATCTGAATGAAGTCGCCGCCAGAGGCGCCGTCGCGGCGCTGGTCGAGCGGGAAGTCGCCGGCGCGAGCCTGCCGCAACTGGTTGTGGCCGATACCCGCCTGGCGCTGGGCCAACTGGCTGCGCTGAACCGTCGTGCATTCAAGCAGCCTGTAGCCGCAATCACCGGTTCCAGCGGCAAGACCACGGTCAAGGAAATGCTTGCCAGCATCCTGCGCACTCGTGGCCCGGTCCTGGCGACCCGCGGCAACCTGAATAACGATCTCGGCGCGCCGCTGACCTTGCTCGAACTGGCGCCCGAGCACACCGCCGCGGTGATCGAACTGGGCGCTTCGCGTATCGGCGAAATCGCCTACACCGTGGGCCTGACCCGTCCGAGCGTGGCGTTGATCAACAACGCGGGCACTGCTCATGTCGGTGAGTTCGGTGGGCCGGAGAAGATTGTCGAAGCCAAGGGCGAGATTCTCGAAGGGCTTGGAGAGGACGGCGTCGCGGTATTGAACCTCGACGACAAAGCCTTTGGCATATGGAAACAGCGCACAGGTAAACATGCGGTATTGAGTTTTGCGCTGAACAACCCGGCTGCCGATTTCCATGCCAGCGATATCGGCAACGACGAGCGCGGTTGCCCGGCCTTCGTGCTGCACGGCCCGCAAGGCCATGTGTCGATCCAGCTCAACCTGCTGGGTACTCACAACATCAGCAACGCACTCGCCGCCGCAGCCGCCGCCCATGCCTTCGGCCTGACGCTGGACGGTATCGCGCAGGGCCTGAACACGGTGCAGCCGGTCAAAGGGCGCACGGTGGTGCAGATGACCGACACGGGCACCCGGGTCATCGATGACACTTACAACGCAAACCCCACCTCGATGTGCGCGGCCGTTGATATACTTGCCGGCTTTTCCGGTCGCACCGTCCTGGTGCTCGGGGATATCGGCGAGTTGGGCCAGTGGGCAGAAGAGGGCCATCGTCAGGTTGGGGAATACGCCAAAGACAAGGTTTCCGCGCTGTATGCCGTAGGTCCGATGATGGCCCACGCGGTCAAGGCGTTTGGCAAGAATGCCCGCCATTTCGCAAGTCAAGCTGACCTGATCGACGCCATTCGCGGCGAGCAGGCCACTAACACCACTATTTTGATCAAGGGTTCGCGCAGCGCTGCGATGGAGAACGTCGTGGCGGCTTTGTGCGGTTCCAGCGGGGAGAAACATTAATGCTGCTGCTGTTGGCCGAGTACCTGCAACAGTTCTACAAAGGCTTCGCGGTCTTTCAGTACCTGTCCCTGCGCGGGATTCTGGGGGTACTGACTGCGCTGTCGCTGGCCCTTTGGCTGGGCCCGTGGATGATCCGCACCCTGCAGATCCGCCAGATCGGTCAGTCGGTCCGTAACGACGGCCCGCAATCGCACCTGTCCAAGTCCGGTACGCCGACCATGGGTGGCGCACTGATCCTTTCCGCCATCGGCGTCAGCACGCTGCTCTGGGCTGACCTGAGCAACCGCTACGTCTGGGTCGTGCTGATCGTCACGCTGTTGTTCGGCGCCATCGGCTGGGTCGACGACTACCGCAAGGTCATCGAGAAGAACTCCCGTGGCCTGCCGAGCCGCTGGAAGTATTTCTGGCAGTCGGTGTTCGGTCTCGGCGCCGCGATCTTCCTTTACATGACCGCACCGACCAGCGTGGAAACCACCCTGATCGTGCCGATGCTCAAGGATGTCACCATCCCGCTGGGCGTCGGCTTCGTGGTCCTGACCTACTTCGTGATTGTCGGTTCGAGCAACGCGGTCAACCTGACTGACGGCCTCGACGGCCTGGCCATCCTGCCGACCGTACTGGTGGGCGGCGCCCTGGGTATCTTCTGCTACCTGTCGGGTAACGTGAAATTCGCCGAATACCTGCTGATTCCTTACGTGCCGGGCGCGGGCGAGCTGATCGTGTTCTGCGGCGCGCTGATCGGTGCCGGCCTCGGCTTCCTCTGGTTCAACACCTATCCGGCACAAGTCTTCATGGGTGACGTCGGCGCGCTGGCACTGGGTGCGGCGCTGGGCACCATCGCCGTGATCGTTCGCCAGGAAATCGTCCTGTTCATCATGGGCGGCGTGTTCGTCATGGAAACCCTGTCGGTCGTCATCCAGGTCGCTTCGTTCAAGCTGACCGGCAAGCGGGTGTTCCGCATGGCGCCGATTCACCACCACTTTGAACTCAAGGGCTGGCCCGAGCCGCGCGTGATCGTCCGCTTCTGGATCATCACCGTGGTGCTGGTGCTGATTGGCCTTGCCACCCTGAAACTGAGGTAGAGCGCGTGTCACTGATCGCATCTGACCACTTCCGCATCGTTGTCGGCCTCGGCAAGAGCGGCATGTCCCTGGTTCGCTTCCTGGCGAACCGGGGCGTTGCGTTTGCGGTGGCTGATACCCGGGAGAACCCACCGGAGCTGGCGACGCTGCGACGCGACTACCCACAGATCGAAGTGCGCTGTGGCGAGCTGGATGTGGACTTCCTCTGCCGCGCCGACGAGCTCTACGTCAGCCCAGGCCTGGCGCTCGCTACGCCGGCCTTGCAGCAGGCCGCCGCTCGCGGCGTGAAGCTGTCGGGTGATATCGAACTGTTCGCCCGCAATGCCAAGGCTCCGATCATTGCCATCAGTGGTTCCAACGCCAAGAGCACCGTGACCACCCTGGTCGGCGAGATGGCCGCAGCGGCGGGCAAACGTGTGGCAGTCGGCGGCAACCTCGGCACTCCCGCCCTGGACCTGCTCAGCGATGACGTCGAGCTGTACGTGATGGAGTTGTCGAGCTTCCAGTTGGAAACCACCGATCAGCTCAACGCTGAAGTGGCGACCGTGCTCAATGTCAGCGAAGACCATATGGATCGCTACAGCGGCCTGCCGGCTTATCACCTGGCCAAGCACCGGATCTTCCGTGGTGCGCGGCAAGTGGTGGTCAACCGTCAGGATGCCCTGAGCCGTCCGTTGCTGACCGAAGGCCAGCCGTGCTGGACCTTCGGCCTGAACAAACCTGATTTCAAGGCCTTCGGTCTGCGCGAAGAGGGTGGCGAGAAGTACCTGGCGTTCGAGTTCCAGAACCTCATGCCGGTACGCGAGTTGAAGATCCGCGGTGCGCACAACCAGTCCAATGCCCTGGCGGCGTTGGCACTGGGTCATGCGGTCGGCCTGCCATTCGACGCCATGCTGGAAAGCCTGCGCAATTTCGGTGGCCTCGCCCATCGTTGCCAGTGGGTACGCGAGCGTAACGAGGTCAACTGGTACGACGATTCCAAAGCCACCAACGTTGGCGCCGCTCTGGCCGCCATCGAAGGGCTGGGCGCGGATATCGACGGCAAGCTGGTACTGATTGCTGGCGGAGATGGCAAAGGTGCCGATTTCTCTGGCCTGCGCGCGCCCGTTGCCGAGCATTGCCGCGCGGTGGTGCTGCTGGGTCGTGATGCCGAACGGCTGGCTGAAACGCTGGGCGACAGCGTGCCGCTGGTGCGGGTGAAGACACTCGATGAAGCGGTGCAGCAGTGTGCCGAACTGGCTCAACCGGGCGATGCGGTGTTGCTGTCGCCGGCCTGTGCCAGCCTCGACATGTTCAAGAACTTTGAAGAGCGTGGGCGCCTGTTCGCCCAGGCCGTGGGAGGGCTGGCATGATCTTCGGCGCCATCAAGCCCTACCCGTCGCCGCTGATCAGTGGCCGTGGCATCGACCTGGACTTCCCATTCCTGGTCGGCTGCCTGGCCTTGCTCGGTCTGGGCCTGGTGATGATCACCTCGGCGTCCTCGGAAGTGGCTGCGGCGCAGTCGGGTAACCCGCTGTACCACATGATTCGTCACCTGGTGTACGTGACCCTCGGGCTGGGCGCATGCATCGTCACCATGATGGTGCCGATCTCGACCTGGCAACGCATGGGCTACCTGATGCTGATCGGTGCCTTCGGCTTGCTGATACTGGTGCTGGTCCCTGGCATCGGTCGCGAAGTGAACGGTTCGTGGCGCTGGATCGGTTTCAGCTTCTTCAACGTGCAGCCGTCGGAAATCGCCAAGGTCTTCGTGGTCATCTACCTCGCGGGCTATCTGGTGCGTCGGCAGCAGGAAGTGCGCGAGAGCTGGATGGGCTTCTTCAAGCCATTCATCGTGTTGTTGCCAATGGCGGGGCTGTTGCTCATGGAGCCGGACTTCGGCGCCACCGTCGTGATGATGGGCTCGGCCGCGGCCATGCTGTTCCTCGGCGGGGTGGGCCTGTTCCGCTTCGGCCTGATGGTGGCGCTGGCGGTAGGTGCGGTGTTCGTCCTGGTTCAGGCCCAGCCGTACCGGATGGCCCGTCTGACAACCTTCACCGACCCGTGGGCGGACCAGTTCGGTTCCGGCTATCAGTTGACCCAGGCGTTGATCGCCTTCGGCCGCGGCGAGTGGTTCGGCGTCGGTCTGGGTAACAGCGTGCAGAAGCAGTTCTACCTGCCGGAAGCACATACCGACTTCGTGTTCTCGGTGCTGGCCGAGGAGCTGGGCGTAGTGGGCTCGCTGGCGACGCTGGCGCTGTTCGTCTTCGTCACCGTCCGCGCCTTGTACATCGGTCTGTGGGCCGAGAAAGCCAAGCAATTCTTCGCCGCCTACGTGGCGTTCGGGCTGGCGTTCCTGTGGATCGGCCAGTTCCTCATCAATATTGGTGTGAACATCGGCCTGCTGCCAACCAAAGGGCTGACCCTGCCTTTCCTCAGTTACGGGGGCAGTTCGCTGGTCATCTGCTGTGCCTGCGTGGGGTTGCTGCTGCGCATCGAGTGGGAGAGCCGCACGCACCTGGGCAGCGAGGAACACGAGTTCGACGAAGACGACTTTGCCGAGGAGCCAAATCATCATGGCCGCTGACGGCAAGAACGTATTGATCATGGCCGGCGGAACCGGCGGCCATGTGTTCCCGGCACTCGCTTGTGCCCGGGAATTCCAGGCGCGCGGCTTCACTGTGCACTGGCTGGGAACGCCACGCGGCATTGAAAACGAACTGGTGCCGCAGGCTGGCCTGCAATTGCACCTGATCAACGTCACTGGCCTGCGGGGCAAGAGCAAGCTGTCGCTGCTCAAGGCGCCATTCACCCTGATCAAGGCCGTGCTGCAGGCGCGCCGGATCATCCGTCAGCTCAAGCCGGTTTGCGTGGTCGGCTTCGGCGGTTACGTGACCGGCCCCGGCGGCGTTGCCGCGAGGCTGGCGGGCGTGCCGGTGGTGATCCACGAGCAGAACGCCCGTGCTGGCACCGCCAATCGGCTGCTGGTTCCGCTGGCCGGTCGGGTCTGCGAAGCGTTCCCGGACACCTTCGGCGCTAGCGAAAAACGCCGTACCACCGGTAATCCGGTGCGCAGCGAACTGTTTCTGGAACCTGTGCGTGAAGCCTTGCCAGGCCGCCGTGCGCGCCTGCTGGTGCTGGGCGGCAGCCTCGGTGCCGAACCCTTGAACAAGCTGTTGCCCCAGGCGCTGGCGCTGGTGCCGGAAGCCCTCCGTCCCGAGGTGTTCCACCAGGCCGGGAAGAATCATGACCAGATCACCGCCGAGCGTTATCGCGAAGCCGGGATCGAGGCTCAGGTTGAGCCGTTTATCAAGGATATGGCCCAAGCCTATGGCTGGGCCGACCTGGTGGTGTGCCGTGCCGGCGCGCTGACTGTCAGTGAACTGGCGGCGGCAGGCCTGCCTTCGATGCTGGTGCCCTTGCCCCATGCGATCGACGACCACCAGACCCACAACGCCCATTATCTGGCCCGCGAAGGTGCTGCCTTCCTGATGCCACAAGCGACAACTGGCGCAGCGCAGCTCGCTGAACGCCTGAACGAGGTACTGATGCAACCGGAAAAACTCGACACCATGGCCGCCACCGCGCGCCGCCTGGCCAAACCTGCTGCTACCCGCACCGTGGTCGACATCTGCCTGGAGGTGGCCCATGGTTGAGAACCAGAAAGCCATGCCTCAGCCCGAGATGCGCCGCATCCGCCGCATTCACTTCGTCGGTATCGGCGGCGTGGGTATGTGCGGTATCGCCGAAGTGCTGCTGAACCTGGGCTACCAGGTGTCCGGCTCGGACCTCAAGGCCTCGGCAGTGACCGAGCGCCTGGAGTCCTTCGGCGCTGAAATCTTCATCGGCCACCGTGCCGAGAACGCCGCGACCGCTGATGTGCTGGTGGTTTCCAGCGCGATCAACACCGCCAACCCGGAAGTTGCCACCGCGCTGGAACGTCGTATTCCTGTCGTGCCGCGCGCCGAGATGCTCGCCGAGCTGATGCGTTATCGCCACGGTATCGCGGTCGCCGGCACCCATGGCAAGACCACCACCACCAGCCTGCTGGCCTCGGTGTTCGCCGCGGGCGGCCTCGATCCGACCTTCGTGATTGGCGGTCGCCTGAATGCCGCGGGCACCAACGCGCAGCTCGGCACCAGCCGCTACCTGATCGCCGAAGCTGACGAAAGCGATGCCAGCTTCCTGCACCTGCAGCCGCTGGTGGCGGTCGTCACCAACATCGACGCCGACCACATGGCGACCTACGAAGGCGACTTCAACAAACTGAAGAAAACCTTCGTCGAGTTCCTCCACAACCTGCCGTTCTATGGCCTGGCGGTGGTTTGCCTGGACGACCCGGTCGTGCGCGAGATTCTGCCGCTGGTCAAGCGCCCGGCAGTCACCTACGGCTTCTGCGAAGAAGCCGACGTGCGTGCGATCAATGTGCGTCAGTCGGGCATGCAGACCCACTTCACCGTGCTGCGTCGCGACCGCGAGCCGCTGAACGTGTCGGTGAACATGCCGGGCAACCACAACGTGCTCAATGCGCTGGCGACCATCGCCATTGCCACCGACGAAGGCATCAGCGACGAAGCTATCGTCCAGGGCCTTTCGGGCTTCCAGGGCGTGGGTCGTCGCTTCCAGGTCTACGGCGAGCTTCCGGTCGAAGACGGCAGCGTGATGCTGGTGGATGACTACGGACACCATCCGACCGAGGTCGCCGCGGTGATCAAGGCGGTCCGCGGTGGTTGGCCGGAGCGCCGCCTGGTGATGGTCTATCAGCCACACCGCTACAGCCGGACCCGCGACCTGTACGACGATTTCGTCCAGGTGCTGGCCGACGCCAACGTGCTGCTGTTGATGGAAGTCTATCCGGCCGGCGAAGAGCCGATCCCGGGTGCCGACAGCCGCCAGCTGTGCCGCAGCATTCGTCAGCGCGGTCAGCTCGACCCGATCTACATCGAGCGCGGCATCGAGCTGGCGCCGCTGGTCAAGCCGCTGCTGCGCGCCGGCGACATTCTGCTCTGCCAGGGTGCCGGTGATATCGGTGGACTGGCGCCACAACTGTTGAAGAGCCCGTTGTTCGCTGGTGCGGTTGCCAGTCAGGAGAAATCGAAATGACTGAAGCCTACGCCAAACTGCATTCCACCATTGCGCCAAAAGACTTCGGTCGCGTCGCCGTGCTTTACGGCGGCAAGAGCGCCGAGCGCGAAGTGTCGCTCAAGTCCGGCGCCGCGGTGATCGACGCGCTGCGCAGCGGCGGTGTCGACGTGGTTGCCATCGACGTCGGTGACGACCTGCTGACCCGCCTGCAGAGCGAGAAGATCGACCGCGCCTTCATCATCCTCCACGGTCGTGGCGGCGAAGACGGCAGCATGCAGGGCTTGCTGGAGTGCCTCGGCATTCCCTACACCGGCAGCGGTATCCTCGCTTCGGCACTGGCCATGGACAAGCTGCGGACCAAGCAGGTCTGGCAGAGCCTGGGCATTCCGACCCCGCGTCATGCCGTGCTGGCCAGCGAAGCCGACTGTATTTCCGCGGGCGCGGAACTGGGCTTCCCTTTGATCGTCAAACCGGCCCATGAAGGTTCCAGTATCGGTATGGCGAAAGTGACCAGCGTCGATGAATTGGTCGCCGCCTGGAAAGACGCCGCCACCTACGATTCGCAAGTGTTGGTCGAGCAGTGGATTCATGGTCCGGAGTTCACCGTTGCGGTGCTGCGTGACCAGGTGCTGCCGCCGATCGCGCTGGGCACCCCGCATACGTTCTACGACTACGACGCCAAGTACCTGGCATCCGATACCCAGTACCGGATTCCGTGTGGCCTGGACAGCGCCAAGGAACAGGAACTGATCGACCTCACCGCCCGCGCCTGCGACGCCATTGGCATCGCCGGTTGGGGCCGTGTGGATGTGATGCAGGACGAGCAGGGCCGGTTCTGGCTGCTCGAGGTCAACACCGCGCCAGGCATGACTGACCATAGCCTGGTGCCAATGGCGGCGCGTGCGGCCGGACTCGATTTCCAGCAGTTGGTGCTGGCGATTCTGGCGGCGAGTGTCGAGGCGCGAGGTTAAGCCCATGCAAGGCGCGATGGTACGTCATCAGCAACCCGCTCCCGGCCGCAAGCCGGTGCCGCGTGGTGCCAGCCGGATGGTGGCGAAAGAGCCACTGTCGGCGCGCCTGCCCAAGCCTGGCTTCAGTGTTTTCAAGCGACTGTTGTGGCCGATCCTGCTGGTGGCCGCGGGCTTTGGCGCCTATGAAGGCGCGCAGCGGTTGATGCCGTATGCCGACCGGCCGATCACCAAGATCGCCGTGCAGGGCGACCTCAGCTACATCAGCCAGCAGGCGGTGCAGCAGCGGATCGCGCCTTATGTCGCGGCGAGCTTCTTCACCGTCGACCTGGCGAGCATGCGCGCCGAGCTGGAGCAGATGCCCTGGATCGCCCATGCCGAAGTACGCCGTGTATGGCCGGACGAGGTGGTGATCCGTCTCGAGGAGCAGTTGCCGGTGGCGCGCTGGGGTGATGATGCCTTGCTCAACAACCAGGGCCAAGCCTTCACGCCGCGCGAGCTGGCCAATTATGAGCACCTGCCGCAGTTGTTCGGGCCGCAGCGGGCTCAGCAACAAGTGATGCAGCAATATCAGGTACTGAACCAGATGCTGCGTCCCCTGGGCTTTTCGATCGCACGTCTGGAACTGCGCGAGCGTGGTAGCTGGTTCCTGACCACCGGCGCCGGAAGCGCCGGGCCGGGTATCGAACTGCTGCTGGGGCGTGACCATCTGGTGGAAAAGATGCGCCGCTTCATTGCCATTTATAACAAGACGCTCAAAGAACAGATCACGAACATCGCCCGCATCGATCTGCGTTACGCCAATGGCCTTGCCGTTGGCTGGCGGGAACCGATTGCACCGCCCGCGGCCCAATCCGCCGTGGCGAAGAATTAGAGAGAGGCAGGACCATGGCAAACGCGCATAGCGGCAAAATGATCGTCGGGCTGGATATCGGCACGTCCAAGGTGGTTGCACTGGTGGGCGAAGTCGCTGCTGACGGCACACTGGAAATCGTCGGTATCGGCACCCACCCGTCGCGCGGGTTGAAGAAAGGTGTGGTGGTCAACATCGAGTCCACCGTGCAGTCGATCCAGCGCGCCGTCGAAGAGGCGCAATTGATGGCCGGCTGCCGCATCCACTCGGCATTCGTCGGTGTGGCCGGCAACCACATCCGCAGCCTCAACTCCCACGGTATCGTCGCGATCCGCGACCGTGAAGTCAGCGCCGCGGACCTCGAGCGGGTACTGGATGCCGCCCAGGCCGTTGCCATTCCTGCTGACCAGCGCGTGCTGCATACCCTGCCGCAGGACTACGTCATCGATAACCAGGAAGGCGTGCGTGAGCCACTGGGCATGTCCGGCGTGCGTCTGGAAGCCAAGGTGCACGTCGTGACCTGCGCGGTGAATGCTGCGCAGAACATCGAGAAATGCGTGCGCCGCTGCGGTCTGGAAATCGACGACATCATTCTCGAGCAACTGGCGTCGGCCTATTCCGTGCTGACCGATGACGAGAAAGAGCTGGGCGTGTGCCTGGTGGACATCGGTGGCGGCACCACCGACATCGCGATCTTCACCGAAGGCGCAATCCGCCACACCGCGGTGATCCCGATCGCTGGCGATCAGGTGACCAACGACATCGCCATGGCGCTGCGCACACCGACCCAGTACGCCGAAGAAATCAAGATCCGCTACGCCTGCGCCCTGGCCAAGCTGGCGGGTGCCGGCGAGACCATCAAGGTGCCAAGCGTGGGCGACCGCCCGCCGCGCGAACTGTCGCGCCAGGCCCTGGCTGAAGTGGTCGAGCCGCGCTACGACGAACTGTTCACCCTGATCCAGGCCGAGCTGCGCCGCAGCGGCTACGAGGATCTGGTTCCGGCCGGCATCGTGCTGACCGGCGGCACTTCGAAGATGGAAGGCGCGGTCGAACTGGCCGAGGAAATCTTCCACATGCCAGTACGCCTGGGCGTGCCGCACAGCGTTCGCGGCCTGAGTGATGTAGTGCGCAACCCGATTTACTCCACTGGTGTGGGTCTGCTGACCTACGGCCTGCTGAAGCAGTCCGATGGCGTGCCCGTGCCAGGTATTAGAAACGACAGCTATGGCGATGAACCAAAGGCTCCTGTGCTTGAGCGTTTCAAGCGTTGGGTCCAGGGCAACTTTTAAGTTTCAAAGCAGTAGTGGTAGGCGCAAAAACTAGAGAAAAATGAAAGGAGAGGGAAAATGTTCGAGCTCGTAGACAACGTCCCGCAAAGTCCGGTCATCAAAGTGATCGGCGTCGGTGGCGGCGGTGGCAACGCCGTCAATCACATGGTGAAGAGCAACATCGAAGGCGTCGAATTCATCTGCGCCAACACTGATGCTCAGGCGCTGAAAAACATCGGCGCACGTACCATCCTGCAACTGGGTACCGGTGTGACCAAGGGCCTGGGTGCTGGCGCCAATCCGGAAGTCGGCCGTCAGGCGGCTCTGGAAGACCGTGAGCGCATCGCCGAAGTGCTGCAGGGCACCAACATGGTGTTCATCACCACTGGCATGGGCGGCGGTACCGGTACTGGTGCTGCACCGATCATCGCCGAAGTGGCCAAGGAAATGGGCATCCTCACCGTTGCGGTGGTGACCCGTCCGTTCCCGTTCGAAGGTCGCAAGCGCATGCAGATCGCCGATGAGGGCATCCGCGCGCTGGCTGAAAGCGTTGACTCGCTGATCACCATCCCGAACGAAAAGCTGCTGACCATCCTGGGCAAGGACGCGAGCCTGCTGTCCGCGTTCGCCAAGGCTGACGACGTGCTGGCGGGTGCCGTTCGCGGTATCTCCGACATCATCAAGCGTCCGGGCATGATCAACGTCGACTTCGCCGACGTGCGTACCGTGATGAGCGAAATGGGCATGGCAATGATGGGTACCGGCTGCGCCAGCGGTCCGAACCGTGCTCGTGAAGCCACTGAAGCGGCCATTCGCAACCCGCTGCTGGAAGACGTCAACCTGCAGGGCGCGCGTGGCATCCTGGTGAACATCACCGCCGGTCCTGACCTGTCGCTGGGTGAGTACTCCGACGTGGGTAGCATCATCGAGGCGTTCGCGTCGGATCACGCAATGGTCAAGGTGGGTACCGTGATCGATCCGGACATGCGCGACGAGCTGCATGTAACCGTAGTGGCCACCGGCCTGGGTGCGAAAATCGAGAAGCCTGTGAAGGTCATCGACAACACCCTGCAATCCGCCGCGGCCCAGGCTTCGACCCCGGCTCCAGCGCCTGTGCGCCACGAGCAACCGGCAGTGAACTACCGCGACCTGGAGCGTCCTACCGTGATGCGCAACCAGACGCACGCCGGTGCTGCAGCGGCTGCCAAGCTCAATCCGCAAGACGACCTGGACTATCTGGACATCCCGGCTTTCCTGCGTCGCCAGGCCGATTAATGAAATTTATCAGGGGTATTAGGGTGATTGGTGTTCAGCAAAGGCCGGGTCTGCTATTATCCCCAGCCTTTGTTGATACCAGTTCGCAATCTGTGCTGAAGCGGCCAATGCCATGATTAAACAACGCACCCTGAAAAATATTATCCGTGCCACAGGTGTCGGCCTGCACTCCGGGGAAAAGGTTTACCTGACCCTCAAACCTGCACCTGTGGACACCGGCATCGTATTTTGCCGAGCCGACCTCGATCCGGTGGTGCAGATCCCTGCCCGTGCGGAAAACGTCGGTGAGACGACCATGTCCACGACACTGGTCAATGGCGATACCAAGGTCGACACGGTAGAGCACCTGCTCTCGGCCATGGCTGGCCTGGGCATCGATAATGCCTACGTCGAGCTCTCCGCGTCGGAAGTTCCGATCATGGATGGTAGCGCTGGTCCCTTTGTATTCCTGATTCAATCTGCCGGCCTGGAAGAACAGGACGCGCCGAAGAAATTCATCCGCATCCTGCGCGAAGTGTCAGTCGAGGACGGCGACAAGCGCGCCACCTTCCTGCCTTTCGACGGGTTCAAGGTGAGTTTCGAGATCGATTTCGACCACCCGGTGTTCCGCAACCGGACTCAAAGTGCCAGCGTGGACTTTTCCAGCACCTCGTTCGTGAAGGAAGTCAGCCGCGCCCGTACCTTCGGGTTCATGAGCGACATCGAGTACCTGCGCAAGCATAACCTCGCACTCGGCGGTAGCGTGGAAAACGCCATCGTGGTGGACAAGGACGGCGTGTTGAACGAAGACGGCCTTCGCTATGAAGACGAATTCGTCAAACACAAGATCCTCGACGCCATCGGCGACCTCTACCTGCTGGGCAACAGCCTGATCGGCGAATTCCGTGGCTTCAAGTCCGGTCACGCGCTGAACAACCAGTTGTTGCGCAAGCTGATCGAGGAGAAAGACGCCTGGGAAGTGGTGATCTTCGAAGATGCCAGCACCGCACCGATCTCGTATATGCGCCCGGTAGCAGCTGTATAAGTTCGAACTCTCTCTCTAGTTTGAAGGCCACCTCCGGGTGGCCTTTTTTATTGCGCGGGATTCACTCGGTCGGCGGGTTCTTGTTGCCCTTGCCATGGCTGGCCAGGCGCTCCAGCGCCGCGCGCAGGTTCGGGTCGCTGATACCTTCCGCCGTGGCCTGGATGTTCTCCGCCGACTTGCTCGAAATATCCATTACATGACCGCCGGGGCGCGGGCTGCTGGCGGTCGGCTGGACCTTGAACTGGATGCGGTTGAGGCTGACGAACACGTCGAGTTGTTGCAGCGCACGCTGTAGGCGTTTCTGCTGGTAGCGCAGACGCGTTGCCCAGTGGCCATCGGTGACCACCAGCAACAACGTACCCTCGCGCCACGAAGCGACATGGCAGTGCTCGCGGGCTGCGGGCTGCAACTGGCTTTCTACCAGGCGCTGCAATTGCGCCAGACGCTGTGCATGGCTGAACAATGCCTTGAGGGGACGGGCTTCGCGCAGGAGTACGGCGGGGGCGCGAGCGGGAGAGGGGCGGTAGGCCATGAAGACACCTGCAATGACAGTGCTGGCAATCTTATCAGATCCCTCGCCGCACACCGGACGGATGCGATTGGCAGCAATCTTGCGGCTGACGGGTTGAAGTTGGCGAAAAAGCCCTTATTGTAAAAAAGCCCCGTCAAAGCGCTGTGCCAGCATCGTGGAATTCCACCACTTTCCTCACCATCGTTTCCGGGTAGAATGCTCGTTCGCATGCGGCCAATAAGGGCTGCACGGGCGACTCACGGGGCCGCCCTCCATCCCTATGTGTGGAAGATCCTGCCGATATGTTTGCGCCTTTGTTAAAAAAACTTTTTGGAAGCAAGAACGAGCGTGAAGTCAAACGCATGCTCAAGACGGTACAGATCGTCAATGCCTTCGAAGAGCAGATGGTGGCCCTCTCTGATGAACAGTTGCGGGCCAAGACCGCCGAGTTCAAAGAGCGCCTGGCCAAAGGCGAGACCCTCGACCAGCTCCTGCCTGAAGCCTTCGCCGTCACGCGTGAAGCGGGCAAGCGGATCATGGGCATGCGTCACTTCGATGTGCAGTTGATCGGCGGCATGACCTTGCACGAAGGCATGATCGCGGAAATGCGCACCGGTGAGGGCAAGACCCTGGTGGCAACCCTGGGCGTATACCTCAACGCACTGTCCGGCAAGGGCGTGCACGTGGTCACGGTCAACGACTACCTGGCCCGCCGCGACGCCAACTGGATGCGTCCTCTGTATGAATTCCTCGGCCTGACAGTCGGTGTCGTCACACCGTTCCAGCCGCCGGAAGAGAAGCGTATTGCCTACGCTGCCGACATCACCTACGGCACCAACAACGAATTCGGTTTCGACTACCTGCGCGACAACATGGCGTTCAGCATGGAAGAGAAATTCCAGCGCGAGCTGAATTTCGCTGTGATCGACGAAGTCGACTCCATCCTGATCGACGAAGCCCGTACCCCGCTGATCATTTCCGGTCAGGCTGAAGACAGCTCCAAGCTGTACATCGAGATCAACAAGCTGATCCCGCGCCTGAAGCAGCACATCGAAGAAGTCGAAGGCGAAGTCACCCAGGAAGGTCACTTCAAGGTTGACGAGAAGACGCGTCAGGTCGAACTCAACGAAGCCGGTCACCAGTTCATCGAAGAGATGCTCACCCAGGTCGGCCTGCTGGCCGAGGGCGAGAGCCTGTATTCCGCGCACAACCTGGGCCTGCTGACCCACGTCTATGCCGGTCTGCGTGCGCACAAGCTGTTCCACCGCAACGTCGAGTACATCGTCCAGGACGGTCAGGTTCTGCTGATCGACGAACACACCGGCCGTACCATGCCGGGTCGTCGTCTGTCCGAAGGCCTGCACCAGGCCATCGAAGCCAAGGAAAACCTGAACATCCAGGCCGAAAGCCAGACCTTGGCGTCGACCACCTTCCAGAACTACTTCCGCCTGTACAACAAGCTGTCCGGCATGACCGGTACCGCTGACACCGAGGCGTTCGAGTTCGCCCAGATCTACGCCCTCAACGTGATGGTGATTCCGCCGAACAAGCCATTGGCGCGTAAAGACTTCAACGACCTGGTGTACCTGACCGCCGAGGAGAAGTACGCGGCGATCATCACCGACATCAAGGAAAGCATGGCTTCCGGCCGTCCTGTCCTGGTTGGTACTGCGACCATCGAAACCTCCGAGCACATGTCCAACCTGCTCAAGAAAGAGGGTATCGATCACAAGGTCCTCAACGCCAAGTACCACGAAAAAGAAGCGGAGATCATTGCCCAGGCCGGTCGTCCGGGTGCGCTGACCATCGCCACCAACATGGCCGGTCGCGGTACCGACATCCTGCTGGGCGGCAACTGGGAAGTCGAAGTGGCTTCCATGGAAAACCCGACCCCTGAGCAGATCGCCCAGATCAAGGCTGACTGGCAGAAGCGCCACCAGCAGGTGATCGAGTCCGGTGGCCTGCACGTAATCGCTTCCGAGCGCCATGAATCCCGCCGTATCGACAACCAGTTGCGTGGTCGTTCCGGTCGTCAGGGCGACCCGGGCTCCAGCCGCTTCTACCTGTCGCTGGAAGACAGCCTGATGCGCATCTTCGCCTCTGACCGGGTGAAGAACTTCATGAAAGCCCTGGGCATGCAGTCCGGCGAGGCGATCGAACACCGCATGGTGACCAACGCCATCGAGAAGGCGCAGCGCAAGGTCGAAGGTCGCAACTTCGACATCCGCAAGCAACTGCTCGAATTCGACGACGTGGCCAACGAGCAGCGCAAAGTGATCTACCACATGCGCAACAGCCTGCTGGCCGCCGAGAACGTTGGCGACACTATCGCCGAGTTCCGTCAGGAAGCCCTCGACGCGACCATCAGCCAGCACATTCCGCCACAATCGCTGCCCGAGCAGTGGGATGTGACCGGTCTGGAAGCGGCCCTGGCCAGCGACTTCGGCGTGAAGTTGCCGATCCAGCAGTGGCTCGACGAAGACGATCACCTGTACGAAGAAACCCTGCGCGAGAAGCTGCTGAACGAGCTGCTGACCGCCTACAACGAGAAAGAAGACAGCGCTGGTGCCGAAGCCCTGCGTACCTTCGAGAAGCAGATCCTGCTGCGCGTCCTCGACGACCTGTGGAAAGACCACCTGTCGATGATGGACCACCTGCGACACGGCATTCACCTGCGTGGCTACGCTCAGAAGAACCCGAAACAGGAGTACAAGCGCGAGTCGTTCACCCTGTTCCAGGAACTGCTGGACTCGATCAAGCGCGACACCATCCGCGTTCTGTCCCATGTCCAGGTTCGCCGCGAGGATCCGATCGAAGAAGAAGCCCGTCTGCGCCGCGAAGCCGAAGAACTGGCCCAGCGCATGCAGTTCCAGCATGCCGCCGCGCCTGGCCTGGAAGCTGCTGAGTTGCAGGAAGACGGTGCCGAAGTCGCCGTTGCCGCTGCGCCGGTACGCAACGACATCAAACTGGGCCGCAATGAGCCGTGCTGGTGTGGTTCGGGCAAGAAGTTCAAGCACTGCCATGGTCAGATCGACTGATCTGACCCGCCAGTGTCACGCTGAAACATGAACACCACGCCGCGACAGGCCTGACCCGTCGCGGCGTTGTTCCATCTCAAGCGCCGTCGATCAACGGCGGCATCTCAATGTTCTAGGAGCGCTTTCATGGCTGTTGGTCTTGGTCCTTTGCCAACGTTGCACCCGGTCCCCGGTTTCGAACTCGGTATCGCCTCGGCGGGCATCAAGCGTCCTGGGCGCAAGGATGTGGTGGTGATGCGCTGTGCCGAAGGCTCCAGCGTCGCTGGCGTTTTCACCCTGAACGCGTTCTGCGCTGCACCGGTGATCCTGGCCAAGCAGCGCGTGCAAGGCACCGTACGCTACCTGCTGACCAACACCGGTAACGCCAACGCCGGTACCGGCGCACCCGGCCTGGCCGCTGCCGAGCGCACCTGCGCCAAGCTGGCTGAGCTGACTGGCGTCGACGCCAGCGCCGTGCTGCCGTTCTCCACCGGCGTGATCGGTGAGCCGCTGCCGGTCGAGAAGATCGAAGGCGCGCTGCAGGCCGCTCTGGACAACCTGTCCGAAAACCACTGGGCTGAAGCCGCCACTGGCATCATGACCACCGACACCCTGCCCAAGGGCGCCAGCCGCCAGTTTCAGCACGAGGGTGTGACCATCACCGTGACTGGCATCAGCAAAGGCGCCGGGATGATCCGTCCGAACATGGCCACCATGCTCGGCTACATCGCCACCGACGCCAAAGTTGCGCCGGCGGTACTGAAAGACCTGATGCTGGACGGCGCCAACAAGTCGTTCAACCGCATCACCATCGATGGCGACACCTCGACCAACGACTGCTGCATGCTGATCGCCACCGGCAAGGCCGATGTCGCCGAAGTCACTGAAGCCAGCGGCCCGCTGTTCGAAGCCCTGAAAAAGGCCGTGTTCGAAGTCTGCATGGAAGTGGCCCAGGCCATCGTCCGTGACGGCGAAGGCGCGACCAAGTTCGTGACCGTTGAGGTCAACGGTGGTGGCAATCATCAGGAGTGCCTGGACGTCGGCTACGCCGTTGCCCACTCGCCGCTGATCAAGACCGCACTGTTCGCCTCCGACCCGAACTGGGGCCGCATCCTGGCGGCCGTTGGTCGTGCCGGCGTGGCGAACCTCGACGTCAGCCTGATCGACGTGTACCTGGGCAGCGTCTGCATCGCCAGCAAAGGCGGCCGCAGCGCGACCTACACCGAAGACCAGGGCTCCGCGGTCATGGCTCAGGAAGAGATCACCATCCGTATCGAGCTGGGCCGTGGTGATTGCAGTGAAACCATCTGGACCACCGACCTTTCTCACGAGTACGTGAAGATCAACGCCGAATACCGGACCTGATCGAACACGCGTCTCCGGCGAGCCCGCCAACCGCGGGCGGGCTTGCCGGTTCGGGTTATGTACCCAAGTGTGGATTTCTGGCGGAGAGTGAACGTTGAAACGAATTCATGTAGCAGCCGCGGTCATCCGCGGTGCGGACGGGCAAATCCTCATCGCCCGTCGCGACAAGACCCAGCATCAAGGCGGTCTCTGGGAGTTCCCCGGAGGCAAGGTTGAAGACGGCGAAACCGTGGATGCGGCCCTGGCGCGCGAACTGCGCGAAGAGCTGAGCATCGAAGTGACCGCAGCGCGGCCACTGATCAAGATCAAGCATGACTACCCGGATAAACAGATCTTGCTGGATGTCTGGGACGTCAGCGGTTTCACGGGTGAACCCCATGGCGCCGAAGGCCAGCCGCTGGCCTGGGTGTCGCCGAAGGACCTGGCGCAGTACGAATTCCCCGAAGCCAACCGGCCGATCGTCGCCGCTGCGCGTTTGCCTAGTGAGTACCTGATCACGCCGGATGACCTGGAAGTCCCGCATATGCTGCGCGGTATCCAGAAAGCCATCGCCGGCGGGATCAAGCTGGTGCAACTGCGTGCGCCGAACATGTACGACCCCAAGTACCGCGATGTTGCGGTGGATGCGGCTGGACTCTGTGCGGGCAAGGCGCAATTGATGCTCAAGGGACCCCTGGAATGGCTGGGTGATTTCCCGTCGGCCGGCTGGCACCTGACTTCCGAGCAACTGCGCAAGTACGCCGCCAATGGCCGACCGTTCCCCAAGGAGCGCTGGCTGGCTGCGTCCTGCCATAACGCCGAAGAATTGGCCCTGGCTGAGCAGATGGGCGTGGATTTCGTCACCTTGTCACCGGTGCAGGCCACCCAGACTCATCCAGAGGCACAGCCATTGGGTTGGGATGCAGCACAGCAACTGATCGAAGGCTTCAACCGGCCGGTGTTCCTGCTGGGCGGCGTGGGCGCCGCCGAGCGCGAGCGCGCCTGGCGAGTTGGTGCACAAGGTGTGGCGGGGATCCGGGCGTTCTGGCCCGAGGTCTGAGTCGAATCCATTGGGGCTGCTTTGCAGCCCTTCGCGACGGTCCAGTGTCCCGGCAATCGGTGCAACCGTAGGCGCGAGCTTGCTCGCGATGTGGCCTGGCTCAGGGTTTCGCCGAGGCCTGCCATAGCACTTCGCCGATACCCTGGCGCCGCCCGATCAGGCGTGCCGCGACGAACAGCAGATCCGACAGCCGATTGATGTAAGCCAGCCCGACACCCGCCAGCGGCTCGATCGCGTTGAGCTGCTGGCAGCGCCGCTCGGCGCTGCGGGCCAGACTGCGGCAGACATGGGCCTGGGCCACCAGCGCCGAACCGCCGGGCAGGATGAAGTTCTCCAGCGGACCCAGCTCTTCGTTCCAGCGATCAATGGCTGCTTCCAGCCGCTCCACTTCAACGGCGTTCAGCGCCTGATAGCTGGGCATCGCCAATTCGCCACCAAGGTCGAACAAGCGATGCTGACAGGGCGCCAGCACCTCGATCACTTCCTCCAGCCCCTGTTCTGCCAGGCCAGCCAGCAGCAATCCCAGCTGACTGTTCAGCGTATCGACTTCGCCGATAGCTTCGATGCGCGGATGGTCCTTGGGCACGCGGCGGCCGTCACCGAGGCCGGTTTCGCCCTTGTCGCCGGTACGGGTGTAGATCTTCGACAGGCGAAAGCCCATGGTTCATGACTCCAGTTTGTTGGGCGCCGGGAGCGGCGCGAGGCTGGCGGCCAGCGGCAGGCGCAGGGTGAAGCAGGTGCCTTGGCCCGGCGCCGACTGCACTTCCATCTGGCCCTTGTGGTTGTTGGTGATGATGAAATACGACACCGACAGGCCGAGGCCCGTGCCCTGGCCGATTTCCTTGGTGGTGAAGAACGGTTCGAAGGTGCGTTTGCGCACCGCTTCGGGCATGCCGACGCCGTTGTCCTCGACCTGGATTTCCGCCCACGGCGGGTTCAGCCGGGTGCGCAGGGTGATCCGTCCGGGTTCGCGGTCGTCTTCGCGCAGGTGAATGGCCTGGGCGGCGTTCTTCAGCAGGTTGAGCAGCACCTGTTCCAGTTCATTGGCGGTGCCTGGCACCGGGCCGAGGTCGGGGTCGAACTGGCGGACGATGGCCTGGCCCTTGAAGTCGAAACCGATGGTCAGGTCGAAGTCGTTGCCGGCGATTTCCACGGCCTGGTCGATCAGCGCCGGCAGGTCGCAGGGCGCCAATTGCCGGTTGCTGCGCCGGCTGAAACTGAGCATGTGGGTCACGATCTTCGCCGCGCGGGCTCCGGCCTGCTGGATGCCGTCGAGCAGTTGCGGCACCTGGCGGCCTTCCAGGTAACGGTTGACGGTGGCCAGGTCGATCCCGGTCTCGTTGGCCTGTTCGAGGTTTTTCGGCAGATCGGGGGACAGGCGCCGGCGAATGTTCTGCACGTTGTGCAGGATGGCGCCCAACGGGTTGTTGATTTCGTGGGCCATGCCCGCCGCGAGGCCGCCGACCGAGAGCATCTTTTCCGATTGCACCATCATTTCTTCCAGCGACAGGCGCTGGGTGATGTCATCGATGCGAATCACCACGCCACGGCCGCCGCCACCCATCAGTGGATAGAAGGTCAGGGCGTAGTGGCGGGCGTCGTCGTCTTTGGTCCAGGTCACGCGCTCGATCTTCGCCACCCGATGCTTCTCGACGCTCTCCTTGAGCTGCGGCAGGAACGGCTTGAGCGGTTCGAAGGCGAGGAAGATCGGCTGGTTCAGGGCTTCGTCCAGCGGCGTCCCGGAAAGGGCGCTGGCCTCCTGGTTCCACTGGGTGACGTAGAGCTGTTCATCGAGGGCGATCAGCGCCGAGGGCATGGAGTCGATGATGCTGTTGAGGTAGTTCTGGAAGCCGGTGAGCTTGCGTTCGATCTTGCCGCGCACCTGGACTTCCAGCTCCAGCTTGCGGTTGGTGTGACGGGTTTCCTCGGCCAGCCCTTGCGCCTGGTCGAAGGCATGCTGGAACTCGTCGCGGGCGCGCTTGAGTTGCTGCTCGCGTGCTTCAATGCGCGACAGCATGGTGTTGAACGCTTCGGCCAGGCTGCCGATTTCATCATGGTTGCCAGGGCTGGCGCGCAGGGCGTAGTTCTCTTCCCGGGTCACCTGGCGCGAGAGCTGTTCGAGTTGGTAGATCGGCTGGGTGATCAGGCGCTTGATCTGCCGGGCGATGATCATCCACAGCAGCACGCTGAAGACGAGGATGCCCAGGCTGGCGGTGAGGGTGCCGGTGTAGAAGGCCATCGGCAGTTCGCTGCTGGCCACCAGCAACAAGTGCCCCGGCGGGCTGCCGGGGCGGCCCAGGCTGACCAGTTGGGTGCTGCGGAATTCGGTCAGGCGCCAGCCTTCGATATTGCGGTAGCGCTTGGGCAGGGCGATCGGCTCGCCGTGCTGCAACTGCGCGAGCAGCTTGCCATCGGAACCGTACAGGGCGGCGGCGCGCAGCGGCGAGTAGGTGTCGAGCTCCTGCAGCAGTTTGTTGGCGGCTTCGGGAGAGTCGGTGGCCTGCTGGGCGATCTGCGGAGTGGAGACCAGTCGGCCGATCGTTTGCAGGGCCTGTGGCGCCATGGCTTCCTGGGATATCCAGTAGGCGGCGCTGATAAAGGTAAGGTTGGCCACCAGCAGGATGGTGATCAGCAGCACCAGCAGGGCGGCCAGCAGTTTCTGGCCGACCGGCAGGTTTTCCAGGCGTTCGCGCAAGGGCATGGGGAAGGCGTGGTCCTGTGGTGGGAAGGGCAGGGTAACGCTGCCCTCAGTCGCTGGGCAATCCGTGGTTGTTCAGGTGTTCGACCAGGCGCCGGTAGAGCCGTTCCAGGTGCGCCAGGGTGTGTCCGTGGCGGGTGGCGGTGCGGCAGGCGTGGCCGAGCAGGTAGTGGATCTCGGTGCGGCGCCGGTTTCGAACGTCCTGGTACATCGAAGAGTAGTTGGCGGCGGTGGCCTGGATGACCCGTTCGACTTCCGTGGCCAGATTTTCGGCAGCCTGCGGCTGACCGCAGACCTGCAACAGCTCGGCCAGCTCCGCGCACAGCGTCGCGACCTCGCAGTGGTGGTCGGTCAGGCCACCGTTGCGGCAATCGTGGAGCACGGTCAGTGGGTTGATCGCGCAATTGAGCGCCAGCTTGCGCCACAGGCGGGTGAGGATATCGGGCGTCCACTGATGGGGGATGCCAGCGTCGCTCAGGTCATCAAGCCAGTCTGGCGGCGGCGGGTTGGCCGGATCGCCCAACCAGTTGAAGCCATGCCCGGCAAAATTCACCTGCCAGTCGTGCTCGCGAAAGGCGCCTTCGGTGCTGGATGCGAAGATGCAGCGGGCCAGCGGCACGCGGGCGGCGACTTCGTCCTGGCTGCCCAAGCCGTTTTGCAGCAGGATGATTTCGGCATCCGCCGTCAGACGATGGGCGATGCTGGCGACGGCCTTTTCCGCGTCGTAGGCCTTGCAGGCCACCAGCAGCCGGCTGATCGGCCCGGGGGCGGTGGTGATTTCCGCTGGGATGGGGAAGGTCCGCGGTTGTCCTTGCTCGACCAGCGTCAGGCCGCCTGTCGCCTCGTAGGCGTGCAGCCGTTGTGCGTCGCGCAGAATCAGCCGGACCGGTTTGCCCGCCCGCGCCAGGCGGCAGGCCCAGAGGCTGCCGAGGCTGCCGGCGCCGAGAATATGCCAGGTGCTGCTCATCAGCGTTTCCCAAGCGTTTATAATGAGCCCGCATTTTAACCGTCAAACCCGGTGCGCTCCATCGCGCTCCCCTCACAGGGGCGCCAGCGCGCCTTTATTTTTTGGAGAAAGATATGCCGTCGTTCGACGTGGTATCGGAACTGGACAAGCACGAAGTCACCAACGCCGTGGAAAACGCCGTCAAGGAACTGGATCGCCGCTACGACCTCAAGGGCAAGGGCAGCTTCGAGTTCAAGGAAAAGGACCAGACCGTCACCCTGACCGCCGAAGCCGAGTTCCAGCTCGAAGCGATGGTCGAAATCCTGCGTATGGCCCTGGTCAAGCGCAAAATCGACGTGCAATGCCTGGAAATCAAAGACGCCTATGCATCGGGCAAGGTGACCAAGCAGGACGCGGTGTTCAAAGAGGGCATCGATAAAGAACTGGCGAAGAAGATCGTTGCTCATATCAAGGACGCCAAACTCAAGGTTCAGGCCGCCATCCAGGGCGAGCAGATCCGCGTGACCGGCAAGAAGCGCGACGACCTGCAGGAAGCCATCGCGGCCCTGCGTGCCAAAGAGTTCGGCATGCCGCTGCAGTTCAACAATTTCCGCGACTGACAGCCCGCCTGGCGGGAACCTTGGCGTTTTGATGGCGTCCGAGGTTCCTGTAGCGCTGAAACGTTTGCGGCGCAATATTTTCAGATTTTTGCCGCACGGCTAGGAGAACAGAATGGATTTGAATGCTGAGGTCGATCAACTGGTCAGGACTTCGCAGGCCTGGATTCCGTTGATCATGGAATACGGCAGCCGCGTGCTGCTGGCGCTGATCACGCTTGCAGTGGGCTGGTGGCTGGTCAACAAGCTCACCGCCAAGCTGGGCCGTCTGGTCGCGTTGCGTAACGGCGATCCTGCCCTGCAAGGCTTCATCAGCACCTTGGCCAATATCATCCTCAAGGTGCTGCTGTTCATCAGCGTCGCCTCGATGATCGGCGTGGAGACCACGTCCTTCGTGGCCGCCATCGGTGCCGCGGGTCTGGCTATCGGCCTGGCCCTGCAAGGCAGCCTGGCGAACTTTGCCGGTGGTGTGCTGATTCTGTTGTTCCGTCCGTTCCGCCTGGGCGACTGGATCGAGGCGCAGGGTGTCAGCGGCACCGTCGACAGCATCCAGATCTTCCACACCGTGCTGCGTACGGGCGACAACAAGACGGTGATCGTGCCCAACGGCAACCTGTCCAACGGCATCATCACCAACTACAACCGCCAGCCGACCCGCAAGGTGGTGTTCGATGTCGGCGTCGACTACGAAGCGGACCTGCAGAAGGCCCGTAACGTCCTGCTCGACCTGGCCAAGAATGACCCGCGGGTACACGCGGATCCGGCGCCGCAAGCGGTAGTCGCGACCTTGGGCGACAGCGCCATCACCGTTTCCCTGCGCGTCTGGGTCAACACCGGCGACTACTGGGACGTGATGTTCATGCTCAACGAGCGTGCGCGTGATCGTCTGAAAAGCGAGGGTATCGACATTCCCTTTCCGCAGCGCGTGATCCGCGTGGTTCAGGAAACCGCCGCTCAGTAAACGCAGCCGTTGCAGCCATCGCCGGCACAGGCCTCTCCGGGGCATGTGCCGGCGATGTCGTTTGTGGCCGGGCATTACACTTATTCACCTCTTCTCGCTACCGGCGTCCGGGCTTTTCTGGCATACAGGCCGGTCTGATATCCAATGCTGGCCGAATCATGACACCGCTTCTCAAGATCACCCCGTTCAGGGCCTTCTGCTTCGCCATGACCCTGGCGCTGTTCGAACTCCTCACCTACCTCGCCAGTGACGTGGTGATGCCGGCCATGCCGCAGGTGGTGACAGACCTGCAGGCCAGTCCCGAATTCATCCCCCATGCGCTGAACCTGTACCTGCTCGGCGGCGTGCTGTTGCAATGGCTGATCGGCCCGCTGGCCGACCGCTATGGCCGACGTCCGTTGCTGTTGGGCGGTTGCGCGTTCTTCTGCCTCGCGTGCCTGGCGACCTTCTGGGTCGACGGTATCGAAGTGTTCAACCTGCTGCGCCTGTTGCAGGGCATTGGCCTGGGCTTCGTGGTCACCGTCAGCTATCCGGCCTTGAACGAAGCGTTCAGCGAAGCCGACGCGGTACGGATGATGGCGTTGTTGGCGAACATCGCCCTGTTGTCGCCGTTGCTGGGGCCGTTGGTGGGCACGCTGATGCTGGAGTGGGTGTCCTGGCGCTGGCTGTTCGTGCTGTTTGGCGGCGCTGCCGTACTGGCCTGGTTCGCCCTGTACCGCTTCATGCCGGAAACCCTGGGGGTGGAGCGCCGCGACGGCACCCGCCTGGAGTTCCAGCCCATTCACCTGTTGCCGCTCCTGGCCGGCTATGGCCAGTTGCTCGGTAACCGACGCTTCGTCGCCGGCAGCGCGGCGCTGGGCCTGATCGGCCTGCCGCTGATTGGCTGGATCGGCTTGTCGCCGGTGTTGCTGATCCACGACGAGGGCCTCAGCACAATGCAGTACGCGCTGTGGCAACTGCCGGTGTTCGGCGGGCTGATCCTCGGCAACCTGATCATCAACCGGATCGCCGATCGCTATCCGCTGACCACCTTGGTGCGCGGCGCGCTGTGGCCGTTCCTGGCGGGGCTGCTGGCGGCGGTGCTGGCGACCTGGATTTATCCGAGCGTGCCGAGCCTGGTGGTCGGGCTGTCCGTCTACGCGTTGGGACTGGGCGTGGCCAATGCGGTGCTGTACCGCATGACCCTGTTCAGCAGCGAACAGAGCAAGGGACTGGTGTCGGCCATGCTGGGGATGATCACCATCGCCCTGCTCGGTTTCGGCGGGGCGCTGATGGCGATGCTCGGGGCCGGTGCCGGACTGCTGGCATTCGCCCTGGCAGCGGGGCTGTCAGGGGTGCTGGCGCTGTGGCCATTGTGGGTGGTGCTGAGGGAAGGACGCGGGACGCTGGCGGTGCAGCCCTGATTCAGGGCTGCTGCTGCTCGCCGACCTGACCATTGCCGGGTTGCTCCGGCTCCTGCTTGCCGCGGCGCAGCTCCTGATGCCAGTGCAGGGCGATCAGGATCAGCGTCGGTACGCCCAGCAGCGCGGTAATCAGGAAGAAGTCGTGATAGCCGTACTTCTCCACCATCACGCCTGAGTAGCCACCGATCAGACGCGGCAGCAGCAGCATGATGGAGCTGAGCAGTGCGTATTGGGTGGCGGAGAACTTCAGGTTGGTCAGGCTCGACAGGTAGGCGACGAACGCCGACGTGGCCAGGCCCGAGCTGAAGTTGTCGAGGGAAATGGTCACCACCAGCATCTGCAGGTTGGGGCCCATGTCGGCCAGCATCAGGAACAGGATGTTGGTCGCCGCCGAGGCCGCGCCGCCGATGAACAGGATCGGCAGGATGCCGAAGCGCACGATCAGCAGCCCGCCGAAACCGGCGCCGACCAGGGTCATGATCAGGCCGAAGATCTTGCTGACGCTGGCGATCTGGTCCTTGGTGAAGCCCTGGTCGATGTAGAACACGTTGGCCATCACGCCCATCACCGTGTCGGACATCCGGTAGGTCGCGATCAGCCCGAGCAGCAGCAGGGCCTGCCAGCGATAGCGCTGGATGAAGTCGTTGACCGGGGTCAGCACCGGCGCCAGGCCGCGGCGGCCCATGGCCGAGAGGCATAGGCAGGTCAGGGTGATGTAGAGGATGGCGCGCAGGAAGGCGCGGTCTTCCAGCAGCAGGTCGAGCAGGCTGACGCCTTCGAACAGCACGCTGGCGAAGTCGGTGTTGTAGAGCTGGGTGAACATGGCCGGCACGGACACCAGCAGCACGATCAGCACGAAGACCGAAATCAATTGATGGCTGAAGCCGTAGCGGGCCGCCTGCAACTGGGTGCGCAGCGATACCGGGGGTTCACGCATCAACAGCGAGGTGAGCAACGCTGGCAGCATCATCACGCCGAACAGCACGTAGGTGCCAGTCCAGGCCTTGTGCATGTAGCTGAAGCCGGTGGAGCCAAACCACTCGGCGAAGAACAGCGCGCCGGCGGTGGCGAGCAGGGCGGCGACCCGGTAGCCGGCCATGTAGCTGGCGGCGAGGGCAGCCTGGCGCTGGTCGTCGGCGATTTCCAGGCGGTAGGCGTCGACGGCGATGTCCTGGGTGGCCGAGGCGAACGCCACCAGCACCGCGAGGGCGATCAACCAGGACAGGTGTTTTTGCGGATCGCAGAAGCCCATGCCGACCAGGCCGACCACCACCAGTATCTGCGACAGGACCAGCCAGGAGCGGCGTCGACCCAGCTTGCCGAGCAATGGCAGGCGCCATTGGTCGAGCAGCGGGGACCACACCCATTTGAATGCGTAGGCCAGGCCGATCAGGCTGGCGTAGCCAATGGTTTCGCGAGCGACTCCGGCTTCGCGCAACCAGACCGACAGCGTCGAGAACACCAGCATATAAGGCAGGCCGGCGGCGAAGCCGAGCAGCAGGAGCACCACGGTCGACGGGCTGGCATAGGCAGCAAGCGCAGCGCGCCAGGTTTTACGGGGCATGGGCCAACATCTGCCTCAAGATTACGAACACAAAGCGCGCACTCTAACTGTTGTGATCCATCGGACGCCAGCCATGGCGCGACATATCGACGCGATTATTGCGCAGGCTGACACCTTCGGCGCGCAAGCGCGCCCGTTGTTCATCCCCGGAGGGTGTGCCCTGGGCCAGACTCAAGCGACCACCGGCGCCCAGCACCCGATGCCAGGGCAGGCGGGTGTCGGGGGGCAACTGGCTCAGGGTGCGTCCGACCCAACGCGCAGCGCGGCCCAGACCCGCCAGATCAGCCAGCTCGCCATAACTGACGACTTTGCCCTCTGGTACCTGGCCCAACACCATATAGAGCGCCGTCCGTCGGTCTTCGGCGCGCTGCTGGGTCACGTCGGCTGAAGCTTTCATCGGGCACGAACCTGCCTGGCACGGGGGGAGTGGAAACACTTGGCAATTGAACTCATTGGCATTGGTCAGGTCTGTCCTTGCTCGGGGGCTGAGCATCTGGATAATGCCCCACTTTTTTCGCGAACCTTAATGTCCGTATTGCCTATGTATTCTAGAACCTTGTTGTGCCTTGCATTGGTCGGCGTTTGCGCACCGGCTGTAGCCGATACCGTCTGGATGAAGAACGGTGACCGCCTGAGCGGCAAGATCAAGGTGTTCGACGGCGGCAAGCTGTTGCTGGAAACACCTTATGGTGGCTCGATCCCGCTGGACTGGAAGCAGGTCAAGACCCTGGAAAGTGACCAGGAACTGCTGGTCAAGCAGGACGAGTACAACGGCGAGCGCGCCAAGTCGCTGCAGGCGGCGGACGCCGGCAAGGTGATCCTGGCCAACGGCGAGGCGCCGAAGACCGTGGAACTGGCCAGCATCCAGCAGATCATGAAGCCCAAGCCCGTGGTCGAAGACCTGGTCTGGAAGGGCAATGTCGACCTGGCGCTGGATTACAAACGCGCCGAGTCCAACACCGACGACTACGACGTCGACTTCAAGACCACCGCGCGTCACGGCCGCTGGCGGCACAATGCCGAAGGCGAATACAACCGCGACAGCAAGGACGACGTCACCACCACCAACAACTGGAGCGCCGAGTACGCACTCGACCGCTTCATCACCGACAAGTGGTTCTGGCAAGGCCGCCTGAACTACAAGCGCGACCATGTCGAAGACCTCACCCGTCAGCGCACCGTCGGTACCGGTCCGGGCTACCAGTTCTGGGATGACGAACTGGGCGCCTTCTCCCTCGGCTCGCTGCTCAACCGCACCGATTACGAATACTCCGACGGCGGCAAGGACAACTTCTATTCCGTCGGCGTGAAGTGGGATTACAACCGCTACCTGATCGGCAAGACCATCGAGGTGTTCACCAACGGCGAAGTGGGCAAGCCGCTGGGTAGCGTCGCCGACTACAGCCTGGATGCCGAAGTGGGCCTGCGCTACAAGGTCACCGAGTGGGCATCGCTCAATCTCAAGGCCGAGAAAGACATCATCAGCGGCACCAATGACAGCGACCTGGACAAGACCCGCTACACCGCAGGCTTCGGCGTGACCTGGTAAACCCGACCAAGCTGGCCCCTTGGCATTGCGCGGTGATAATGATTAGCTTGTCGCCATCACCGCCCGTGCCGGGCGGCCCGTTTTACCCAGGAGTCCAGACGTGAGCGCCAACGCTGCAAGGCAAGCCCGAGAACTGCTGCTCAAAGAGTACCGTGGGGTGCTCTCGACCCATTCCAAGTCGATGCCCGGCTTTCCTTTCGGCTCCGTGGTGCCGTATTGCCTGGACGCTGACGGCAACCCGCTGATCCTAATCAGCCGGATCGCCCAGCACACCCACAACCTGCAGAAAGATCCCAAGTGCTCGCTGCTGGTGGGTGAGCGCGGCGCTGAAGATGTGCAGGCGGTAGGCCGCCTGACCGTGCTGGCCGAGGCGCACAAGCTGGAACAGCCGGAGGCCATCGAGGCCGCAGCCGAGCGCTATTACCGCTACTTCCCCGAATCCCGTAATTACCACAGTGCCCACGATTTCGATTTCTGGGTGCTGCAGCCGGTGCGCCATCGCTATATCGGCGGTTTCGGCGCCATTCACTGGATCGATCAGGTCACGCTCGCCAATCCGTTCGCCGGCAAGGCGGAACTGAGCATGGTCGAACACATGAACAGCGACCACACTAACGCCATCGCCCACTACGTTGCCCTGAGCGGTTTGCCGGACACCGTGCCTGCGCAGTTGGCCGGTATCGACAGCGAGGGCATGCACCTGCGCATCGGTCAGGGCCTTCACTGGCTGGCCTTTGCAGAGCCTTGCAACAATCCGACACAAGTGCGCGAAGCCTTGGTTTCACTGGCTCACGCCGAGCAGTGGCCACAGGTGCAGCAGGCCGAGGCTTGAAATTTCGAGCTGAAGTTACCATTTGAGGTCTTATTGGAAGGATGTCTTCCGCAGAGGAACCCTCGATGCGTGCTTTTCTACTGCTTTTCCTGATTTTCCCGATCCTTGAGCTGTACGTCTTTTTCAAGGTGAGCAGCTCCATCGGCTTCTTCCCGGCGCTGCTGCTGATCTTCGCCGGTTCTGCGCTGGGTGTGCTGGTGGTGCGCGTGGCCGGGCTGGCCACGGCGTTGCGTGCGCGTGAAAGCCTGCAGCGCGGCGAGTTGCCCGCCGAAGACATGTTTCATGGCCTGATGCTGGCTTTGGCCGGCGGCCTGCTGTTGATCCCGGGGTTCATCTCCGATGTGGTCGGCCTGCTCCTGATGCTGCCGTTCGTTCGTCGCTTGTTCGTCAGCAAACTGCGCAGCCGTGCAGAAGCCCAGGCGATGCGCCAGCGGGCGTTCGCCGACGATCCGTTCGAGGGTGCCCGGCCCGGTCCACAAGGCCGTGTGCCGCGCGAGCCGAACGTGATCGAAGGTGAATACGAACACCGCGACAAGTGATTCACGCCTACGCGCAAAAGAAACGGCCCCGAGTGGGCCGTTTTTCATTCCGTCCGGCTCATAGCAAAAAAATTCCTTTGTGAGCCTTGTAATCGCCTTGGCCGACCTTATGTATGGGTCACCGCAAGGTTTCTGGGCATCCGCACCAGACAAAGACAACCGTGACCCGCCCCGCGAGTCACGACCGGCAACGCCGGAAGCATCAACCCGCCGGTATTGATACCGGCCGATGAAAACCACTATCAGGAGAGATCGACAATGAAGCTTCGTCCTCTGCATGACCGCGTCGTTATCCGCCGCAGCGAAGAAGAATCGAAAACCGCTGGCGGTATCGTTCTGCCAGGCTCGGCTGCTGAAAAGCCAAACCGCGGCGAAATCGTCGCCGTCGGCACCGGTCGCATCCTGGACAACGGTGAAGTGCGTGCGCTGGCCGTGAAAGTGGGTGACAAAGTGGTTTTCGGCCCTTACTCGGGCAGCAACACTGTGAAAGTTGACGGCGAAGACCTGCTGGTAATGAGCGAGAACGAAATCCTCGCTGTTATCGAAGCTTGATTCCGCTGGTTTTCCGTTACTCCCAAGTATTCAAGGATTAAACGATCATGGCTGCTAAAGAAGTAAAATTCGGCGATTCCGCCCGCAAGAAAATGCTTGTTGGTGTCAACGTTCTGGCTGACGCAGTAAAAGCGACCCTGGGCCCGAAAGGCCGTAACGTGGTTCTGGCCAAGAGCTTCGGCGCTCCGACCATCACCAAGGACGGCGTTTCCGTCGCCAAGGAAATCGAGCTGAAAGACGCCTTCGAGAACATGGGCGCCCAGCTGGTCAAGGAAGTTGCTTCCAAGGCCAACGATGCTGCCGGTGACGGCACCACCACCGCTACCGTTCTGGCTCAAGCCATCGTCAACGAAGGCCTGAAAGCCGTCGCTGCCGGCATGAACCCGATGGACCTGAAGCGCGGTATCGACAAGGCCACCGCCGCTGTCGTCGCCGAGCTGAAAAACCTGGCCAAGCCATGCGCCGATTCCAAGGCCATCGCCCAGGTAGGCACCATCTCCGCCAACTCCGACAACTCCATCGGTGACATCATCGCCGAAGCCATGGAAAAGGTCGGTAAAGAAGGCGTGATCACCGTTGAAGAAGGCTCGGGCCTGGAAAACGAACTGTCCGTCGTCGAAGGCATGCAGTTCGACCGTGGCTACCTGTCCCCGTACTTCATCAACAAGCCGGACACCATGGTTGCCGAGCTGGAAGGCCCGCTGCTGCTGCTGGTGGACAAAAAAGTCTCCAACATCCGCGAACTGCTGCCCGTTCTGGAATCCGTTGCCAAAGCCGGCCGTCCGCTGCTGATCGTGGCTGAAGACGTCGAAGGCGAAGCGCTGGCTACCCTGGTAGTCAACAACATGCGCGGCATCGTCAAGGTTGCTGCCGTCAAGGCACCTGGCTTCGGCGACCGCCGCAAGGCCATGCTGCAGGACATCGCTGTCCTGACCGGCGGCACCGTGATCTCCGAAGAAATCGGCCTGAGCCTGGAATCCGCTACCCTCGAGCATCTGGGCAACGCCAAGCGCGTCACCCTGTCGAAAGAAAACACCACCATCATCGACGGTGCTGGCGTTGAAGACGACATCCAGGCTCGTGTGAAGCAGATCCGCGCCCAGATCGAAGAGACTTCCTCGGACTACGACCGTGAGAAGCTGCAAGAGCGTCTGGCCAAACTGGCTGGCGGTGTTGCCGTGATCAAGGTCGGTGCCGGCACCGAAGTTGAAATGAAAGAGAAGAAAGCCCGCGTTGAAGACGCCCTGCACGCTACCCGTGCAGCCGTTGAAGAAGGCGTGGTACCTGGCGGCGGTGTTGCCCTGGTACGTGCTCTGTCCGCCATTGTCGACCTCAAGGGCGACAACGAAGACCAGAACGTCGGTATCGCTCTGCTGCGTCGCGCTGTTGAAGCGCCGCTGCGTCAGATCACTGCCAACGCCGGCGACGAGCCAAGCGTTGTGGCCGACAAGGTCAAGCAGGGTTCGGGTAACTTTGGTTACAACGCTGCTACCGGCGAATACGGCGACATGATCGAGATGGGCATCCTTGACCCAGCCAAGGTCACTCGCTCGGCGCTGCAAGCTGCAGCTTCGATCGGCGGCCTGATGATCACCACCGAAGCCATGATTGCTGACGCTCCAGTTGAAGCTGGTGCTGGCGGCGGCATGCCTGACATGGGTGGCATGGGCGGTATGGGTGGCATGGGCGGCATGATGTAAGCCAGCCTCACCCGCTGCACCCAAAAGAGCCCCGCCTAGTGCGGGGCTTTTTTTATGGTGGATTCTTCAGTGAGTGCTGTGGTCATGATTCTTTGGGGTTTTGGCTTGGGCTTGGGTGCTGGCTTGGGCGTTGTGAGCTTATCCATTCGGTGTGGCGAGGCTGCCGGCCCCTTCCGCCTCTACGGCGGGTCCATTTTGTCTTGGCAAAATAGACGAAAACCGCTCGCTCCTGCATCCGGCCCTACGCTGCGCTCCGGGTCCCCTCCCTCCGGTGTCTTGCGGGGCCACGCGGCCTACGACTTGCTTCGCAAGTCTACATCTCGCGTCTTCGGCTAACGCCGAAGGGTGCTGCGCACCTGCCCCTTCAGACACCTCCACTCGGCCTCCTGACGTCGCACCTTGTGGCGTCTGAACTTGCGCGCACGAAGATCAAGAGCTCTTTGGGTCCCACCTGTTAGTTAGATTCTGATTTCGAAGATCAGTCATCACAGGCGCCGCCCGTAACTTCGCGACTTCAGGAGGCCGAGCGGAGGTGTCTGTAGGGGCAGTGCGCAGCACCTTCGGCGTTAGCCGAAGACGCGAGGTGAAGACTTGCGAAGCAAGTCGTAGACCGCGTGGCCCCGAAAGGCGCCGGAGGGAGGGGACCCGGAGCGCAGCGTAGGGCCGGATGTGGGAGCGAGCGGTTTTGCCTACTTTTTCCAAGAAAAAAGTCGGCCGCCGTAAAGGCGGAAGGGGCCGGCAGCCTCGCCACATCGAATGGATAAGCTCACAGCACCCAAGCCCGTAAATGAATCAGTTGACCTGCACCACAGCATCGCTGGCCCTGGCCGGGGCATGCCGGCGGTACAGCACCAGGTAATAACAACCCAGCGCAATCAACCAGCAAAACACCGCAGTCCAGACGTTGTGCGAGAAAAAGTGCGCCCCCTGCAGCATGCGTCCGATAGAGAACAGCGTGCCGAGACCGAAGGCTACGCCCAACGCCACTTTCGCCAGGCGCGGGCGACGATCACGCAGGGCGAAGAACAGCGCGAACAGGGTGAAACCGGTGGCCGCGTGACCGCCGGGCCAGCAACGCCCAGGTTTATCGGTATCAGGTCGTGCTTCAAGCAACTTGCTGTAGGTTTCATTACCGCCGAATTGGCTCAGGCTCCACGGGCACTGCACGGCGGTCACCGCTTTGAGCGGGGTGACGAAGGCCGTCGAGAGACCCATGGCCAGCACCAGGCAGCCCAATTCCCGGCGCACCGGTTTTAGCCGTTCAAGCGCAAAACTGGCGGCAAACCCACCGATCGCCAGCACGCCGAAGACAATGACCAACTGCTTGGCGCGGTCATGCAGGATGTCTTCGAGAAAGTAGCTGTGCTTGCCAATGAACTGGCCAGCGGCTGGATCGAACGCCATCCGGGCCAACATCATGTCGAGATCGGTCAGTTCGAGCAGGACGAGCACCACCGCAACCAGCAGTGGAATGCCCAGAACCAGCCAGGGATTGAGTGGACGCGAGGGAACGAAATCGGGGTGTGCGGGCATGACGAGTCCAGGCGATGAGGGAAGACGACCGGCGATTCTCCATCCCGGCGCATGCCTTGTTTGTGAATCCACCGTGAAAAAAACGTCAGGTGACAATATCGCCCGGTTGGCCTAGCGGCTTGTCTACTATGACCGTAAGCTGCGCCAGCCAGACGGCCACAGCAACAGAAACGAGAGGACGCCATGCGCATACTACTGGTTGAAGATAACCGCGATATCCTGGCCAACCTGGCCGACTACCTGGGCCTCAAGGGCTATACGGTCGATTGCGCACAGGATGGACTGTCGGGCCTGCACCTTGCCGCGACCGAACACTACGACCTGATCGTGCTGGACATCATGCTCCCCGGCATCGACGGCTACACCCTGTGCAAACGCCTGCGCGAGGACGCGCGCCGCGACACGCCGGTGATCATGCTCACCGCCCGCGACCAGCTCGACGATCGCCTGCAAGGCTTCCGCTCCGGTGCCGACGATTACCTGCTCAAGCCTTTTGCCCTTTCCGAGCTGGCCGCGCGCATCGAAGCGGTGCTGCGCCGTGCCCAGGGCGGCGGACGGCGCAGTCTGCAGGTGGGCGAGCTGAGCTATGACCTCGACACCCTCGAGGTTACCCGCCAGGGCCGCCTGCTCAAACTCAACCCGGTGGGCCTGAAGTTGCTGGCGGTGCTGATGCAGAAGAGCCCGCACGTGCTGCGTCGCGAGGTGCTGGAAGAGGCCCTGTGGGGCGATGATTGCCCGGACAGTGACAGCCTGCGCAGCCACGTCCACCAATTGCGCCAGGTCATCGACAAACCGTTCGAAAAACCGCTGCTGCACACCGTCCACGGCGTCGGCTACCGGCTGGCCGAGGGCCGTGATGGAGTTTAAGCAAAGCCTTGCCCAGCGGATCATCATCGCCTTCGCGCTGATGAGCGCGCTGGTGGCGGGGGCGTTCGCGTTCGGTATCGTCGCGACGGTGCACCTGGTGGAAGAGCGCTTGATCTCCACCGTGCTGGGTGGCGACTTGCAGCGCTTGCTGCTGATGGACAGCGTCAGTGAATGGAGCCACCGGCCGCGGCCCGACCAGCTGTTCTATTACAGTGGCGGACGTGATGACTTCGCCCTGCCGTCGGACCTGAAGCACCTGAATCCCGGTTTCCACGAAGTGTTCCGTGAGCACCTGTCGTACCACGCCATGGTCGAGGTGGTGGATGGCCGGCGCTATGTGCTGCTGCAGGACCAGAGCGATTTCGAAGAACGCGAGCGGGTGCTGTTCGCCGTGGTGGTAGTGGGGTTTGTCCTCAGCCTGGCGCTGGCGGTGTTCCTCGGTTGGGTGCTGGCGCGGCGGGTGATGGCGCCGGTTATTCGTCTGGCGCGGCAGGTTCGTCATCGCGACCAGCTGCTCGGCCTGGCGCCGCCCTTGGCACCGGATTATGCCGCCGACGAAGTGGGGCAGTTGGCCGTGGCCTTCGATGCCACGCTGGGTCGCTTGCGCGATGCGCTGACCCGCGAGCGGCTGTTTACCAGCGACGTCAGCCATGAGCTGCGCACACCGCTGATGGTCCTGGCCAGCTCCTGCGAACTGCTGATGGAATACCCCGGCCTCAATGACCGTGCTCGCTCCCAGGTAGAGCGGATTGCCCGCGCCACCGAAGAGATGCAGGAACTGGTCAAGACCTTCCTGATGCTCGCCCGCGCCCAGCGCGATGAAGGCGCTGTCGCGTCGCGGACGACCCTCAAGGAAGTCGGCGATGAACTGATTGGCGTGTGGCGCGACACCATCGAGCAGAAGGGCCTCTCGCTGAGCCTTGTGGTCAATGCGGTCTCGCCGCAGCTCTACAACGCGACGTTCCTGCAATCGGTGATGGGCAACCTGCTGCGCAATGCTGCGCATTACACCGACTCAGGTTTTATCCGCCTGACACTGGACGTGGACAGCTTCATGGTCGAGGACAGTGGCGTGGGGATTCCCGAGGAGCAGCGCGAGGCGATGTTCCAGCCGTTCGTGCGCGGCGGCGAGAAACGTGGCGATGGTCTTGGTTTGGGTTTGTCACTGGTTCAGCGTATTTGTGACGATCAGGGCTGGGTGGTCAGCCTCAGCGCAACCCAGCCGCACGGCTGCCGTTTCCACGTGAACCTGGGCGACAGAGGAGTGACTCCTGACGCCTGAGTACGTTTTGGATCCAGGTAATACTTTGTAAAGCTTGAGAATTTGCGTGACATTTTTTTCACACGCACATGACCTGACGGCAACGTTGTCCCGCGTAACGTGGCGCTCATTGCAGTCAGGAGATGTGCCATGTCCAGTCCTATCAAGCTCGATTTTTCCGATAAGTACGATCAGAGCCACGCCCAGCAATACTACGAGAAGCACCAGGCCAGCTTTGCCCGTCGCCTGTCGCACCAGCGTGATGAGCAACTGGCCCGACGCGCCCTGATGCTGGCGGGAGAGCCGGGACTGGTGCTGGACCTGCCTTCTGGTGCCGGCCGCTTCTGGCCGCTGCTGGCGGAAAAGGCCAACCGCGTGATCATCGGGGCCGACAATTCCGCGGCCATGCTGGAGACCGCGTGTCGCTCGCAACCGGCTGAAGTGGTTAAACGGGTACGGCCCTTGCAGACCTCAGCGTTCGACATCAATCTGCCCGACAACGCGGTAGACAGCATTTTCTGCATGCGGCTGTTCCACCACATTGGTGAAGCCGCTCACAGGATGACAATTCTCAAGGAATTTCAAAGAGTTAGCCGTGATAGCGTGATTGTTTCGCTATGGGTGGACGGCAATATCAAGGCATGGCGTCGAAAAAAACTCGAAGCGCGTCGCGGGGCCACAGGTGAGACTGGAAGTTACCAGAATCGCTTTGTGTTACCTGCTGCTACGGTCGAGGAGGAGTTCAAGGCTGCCGGCTTCCGGATTCAAGAACAAATGGACTTTCTGCCGTTCTACGCCATGTGGCGAGTTTATGTATTGCGCAAGGGTTGAAAAAAATGGATGTGACAGACGCGGGCCGGACCTCCGGCACTGACCGGTTCGACTATTTCTGGAAGCAGCAGGGCGAGTGGGTGGAAGAGCCCAACCAGCGCCGTGGCGGCGAGAGTGGTGTGCAGCGCTTGCGTGATGAGCGCGGGCACATGCTGTATGCCAAGCGCCAGATTGGCCATATCTACCGCAGTCTGTTGCATCCTTTTGGCCGCCCTACGGTGTTGCGCGAGTACGAAGCGCTGCACAGTTTCGAGCAACTGGGCGTGCGTGTACCGAACATCGTCTATTGCGGTGTCGAGCGCGATGCCGATCACCAATGGCGTGCGCTGCTGGTCAGCGAGGCCCTGGACGGTTTCGAAGAGATCGACAACTGGTATGCCGCGGGTGGCCGTGAGCGCTATGGCGAGGTCCTGCACGACCGCGTGCTGGAAGACCTGGCACGTAACCTGGCGCGGATGCACCTGGGGCATTGGCAGCACGGTTGCCTGTATGCCAAGCATGTCTTCGTCAAGGTCGTGGGTGAGGGCACCGATGCCCGCGCCGAGATCGCACTGCTGGACTTGGAAAAATGCCGTCGGCGCCTCAGCCGGCACAAGGCCGCTGCCAATGACCTTCGCCAACTGCGCCGCCATTCGTCGTGGAATGATGCCGACTGGCAAAAGCTGCTCTACTTTTACCGAATGGCGTTTGGCAGCGCTGTCAAAGGTTTAGAGTGATGAAACTAGAAATAGCTCGAAGTTTGTTTCTCCTGGCGGCCCTGGCTACCGCGACCGTTGCGGTAGCGGCATGGGAGCAGCCTCGCCCGGGTGTGATCAGCGCCTCCGATGTGTCGGAGCGTTGCCCATTGCCGCGGGTGGCGAAACCGCAGGTCCAGGCCCAGCCCGACCATGATCTGCTGCTGTTTCTGTTTGGCATGAGCCAAGGGCTGCGCGCTCAGGGCTGATCCTGGGTGTATTTGGGGCTGCGATGCCCTTCGCGAGCAAGCTCGCTCCTACAAGGCTCGTAGGAGCGAGCTTGCTCGCGAAGGGCATGACAGCCGCAAATCATTTCAGATGGTTTGCTCGACGGTACGCGGTTCATCCTTACGCGCCAGCAGGGTGTAGACGCAAGGCAGCACGAACAGGGTAAACAGCGTCCCCACCGACATCCCCGTCGCAATCACCGTACCGATATCGAACCTGCTGACCGCCCCGGCACCGCTGGCGAAGATCAGCGGAACCATGCCGAAGACCATCGCCGCCGTGGTCATCAAGACCGGCCGCAAACGAATTGCCGCCGCTTCCTCGATCGCTTCACGGGCCGTCAGGCCTTTCTGTTCGCGTAGTTGGTTGGCGAACTCGACGATCAGGATCCCGTGCTTGCTGATCAGGCCGATCAAGGTTACCAGCCCCACCTGGGTGTAGATGTTCAGGCTCGACAGCCCCAGGAACAGCGGAATCAGCGCCCCGCAAATCGACATCGGCACGGTCACCAGAATCACCAGTGGATCGCGGAAACTCTCGAACTGCGCCGCCAGCACCAGGAAGATGATCGCCAGCGCCAGGCCGAAGGTCACCCACAGCGCACTGCCTTCCTGCACGTATTGGCGCGCCGCGCCGCTGTAGTCGAAGGCGAAGCCCGCTGGGGCTTCTTCCTGGGCGATGGTGCGCACGGTGTCCAGCGCCTCGCCCATGCTGACGATCGGGAAGCCCTGGATGATCGCCGAGTTGAGTTGCTGGAACTGATTGAGCTGGCGCGGTCGCGCACGGTCGCTGACGGTGATCAGGGTCGACAGCGGCAGCATCTGCCCCGCCTGGTTCTTCACGTAGTAGTTGTTCAGCCAGTCCGGGTTGTCGCGGTAGGCCCGTTCGACCTGGGCGATCACCTTGTAGCTGCGTCCGTCGATGGTGAAACGGTTGATTTCCGCTTCGCCCAGCAGCGTCGCGAGGGTGCTGCCCAGCACATCCATGGACACGCCCATCTGTGCCGCCTTGGCGCGGTCGATATCGACCACCACTTCCGGCTTGTCGAAGGCCAGGTCGATATCGAGGAAGGCGAACTTGCCCGAAGCCTCGGCCCGCTCCTTGATCCGCTGGGCCACGTCCAGCAGCGATTCATAGTCGTTCGGCGTGTTGATCACGAAGGCGAAAGGCAGGCCCTCGCCCGTACCCGGCAGCGATGGCAGGTTGAAGCCGAAGATCTGCAGGCCGGCGATGCCATTGAGTTTGGCCTGGACTTCCGGCAGCAACGCCATCTGCGAGCGCTTGCGGTCGTCCCACGGCTTGAGCAGGAAGCCGCCGATCCCCGACTGAACCCCATTGAATCCGTTGATCTGGAACGATGAGTAGTACTCCGGGAACTCCTTGAAGATCTTGGTGAACTCGTCGGTGTAGCTGTTCAGGTAGTCGAGGTTGGTCGGCTGCGGCGCAGTGGCCATCATGAAGATGATGCCCTGGTCCTCGTTCGGCGCCAGTTCCGAGGTGCTGAACTTGAGGAACACCGGAATCAGGCACAGCACGATGGCGCCGAACACCAGCACCACCGGGCGGGTATCGAGGGTGGCGTGGAGCAGCCGTTGGTAACGCTGCTTGAGCCGTTCGAAGAGCTTGTCCAGGCGGTGAGACAGGCCGGACGGGTTTTCTTCGTGGCGCAAGAGCATGGCGCACATCATCGGCGACAGTGTCAGGGCGACGATGCCGGAGATGACTACCGCGCCGGCGAGGGTCAGGGCGAACTCCTTGAACAGCGCGCCGGTGAGCCCTTCGAGGAAGCCGATTGGGGCGTAGACCGCGGCCAGGGTGATGGTCATCGAGACCACCGGCATGGCGATTTCCCGCGCACCTTCCAGCGCCGCGTTGAATGGGGTCTTGCCCTCTTCGATATGGCGGTGGATGTTTTCCACCACGACGATCGCGTCGTCCACCACCAGGCCGATGGCCAGCACCATGGCCAGCAAGGTCAGCAGGTTCAGCGAATAGCCCATCAACTGCATGAAAAACAGCACGCCGATCATCGACAGCGGGATGGTGATGACCGGGATCAGCACGGAGCGGAAGGCGCCGAGGAACAGGAACACGACCACGATGACGATCAACACGGCCTCGATCAGGGTTTTTACCACCTCATCGATGGACGCTTGAATGAACAGGGTGGCGTCGTAGGCGATGGAGGCCTTGAGGTTCGGCGGCAGCTGGCTTTCCAGCTCCGGCATCAGCTTGCGCACTTCCTTGATCACGTCCAGCGGGTTGGCGCCCGGCGTAGCCTTGATGCCGATGTACACCGACGGCGTGCCGTCGAAAGAGCTGACCGTGTCGTAGTTTTCTGCGCCCATCTCCACCCGCGCCACATCGCCGAGCAGCACCCGGCTGTCGCCGCTGGTCTTGAGCGGGATGTTGGCGAAGGCTTCGGCGGACTTCAGTTCGGTGCTGGCGTTGATGCTGGTGACCACGTACTCGCCTTTCACCTCACCGGCGGCGGACAGGAAGTTGTAGCGGCGTACCGCCTCGGTGACGTCGCTGGCGCTCAGCCCGTAGCCGGCGAGGCGCACCGGGTCGATCCACAGGCGCATGGCGAATAGCTGGTTGCCGAGGATTTCCGCTTCGGCCATGCCCGGCAAGGTGGCCAGCTTGGGCTGGATGACCCGCGACAGGTAATCGGTGATCTGCGGGTTGCTCAGTTCGCTGCTGTAGAAGCTGATGTACATCAGCGCCGAGGCATCGGCCGCTTCCTTGCTCAGCACCGGGTCTTCGGCGTCTTGCGGCAGCTTGTTCTTGACCTCGTTGGCCTTGGCCAGCAGCTCGGTGAACAGGCGGTCGCTGTCCGAGCCGATGCGCGCGTAGATCGAGATCACCGAGAAATTCTGCCGGCTCACCGAGGTCATGTAGTCGATGCCCTCGGCGCTCGCCAGGCTCTGTTGCATCGGTTGGGTGATGTAGCCCTGGATGGTTTCGGCGTTGGCCCCGGGGTAGGCGGTGGTCACCGTGATCAGGGCGTTTTCCATCTGCGGGTACTGGCGGATGGGCAACTTGCTCCAGGCCTGGAAGCCGAGCAGCACGATCAGCAGGCTGACCACGGTTGCCAGCACCGGACGGCGGATGAACGGATCGGTAAAAGCCATGACGGCTCCTTGTTCAGTCGGTGCCGGGCTGGCTGTTCGATTCGGCTTTCTGGGTCTTGTCGGGGCTGACGGCGATCGCCGCGCCTTGGGTCAGCTTGAGCTGCCCGGCGGTGACAACCTGTTCGCCCACCGTGAGCCCCTTGCTGATAACCACCAGGCCATCGCGGTGCTCGCCGGTGGTGACGAAGCGCCGTTCGGCGATCAGCACCGGCTTGCCTTCGGCATCGTGCTCCGGCTCGCCGTTCTCGGCCTTTTTCGGCACCGCGACATACACCGAGTTGCCGTACAGGGTGTAGGTGATCGCGCTTTGCGGCACCACCACTTCATTGCGCGGGTTGGGCAGCAGCACCTGCACACTGGCGAACATGCCGGGCAGCAGTTTGCCGTCGGGGTTGGCCAGCGTGGCGCGAATCTGCACGTTGCGGGTGGCGTCGTCGACCTTGGGGTTGATGGCGCTGATGGCGGCGGTGAAGGTCTCGCCGGGGAAGGCGGCGACGCTGATCAGCGCCTGCTGTTGCAGGCTGAGTTTCGGCAGGGCCTGCTCGGGCACGGAGAAGTCGACGTAGAGGCTGCTCAGGTCCTGAAGTGTGGCGATCACCGTGCCGCTGGGCAGGTATTGACCAACATCCACCTTGCGGATGCCGATGGTGCCGCTGAAGGGCGCGGTGATGCTTTTTTTGTTGAGCGAGGCCTTGAGTTGGTCGACCACGGCCTTGTTGCGCAGGTACTGCGCGGTCAGGCGGTCGTATTCACCCTTGGAGATGGCCTGGCTGCCCACCAGTTGGCCGCCGCGGTTGTAATCCACCTTGGCCAGGCCAAGGTCGGCCTGGGCGGTGCCGAGCAGGGCGTTTTCCACTTCGCTGTCCAGTTCGAGCAGCGGCTGGCCGCGCTTGACCTGTTGCCCGGACTCGAACAGCAGGGTTTTCACCGTGCCTTCGGTTTCCAGGCTCAGGTCGACACCTTGCAGCGCCTTCAGGCTGCCCACGGCGGGCAACCGGCTTTGCCAGGCGAGTTCCCGCGCCTCGGTCGCCGCCACGCTGACGGGCGGCTTGGGGGCGGAGAACACCTGGATCTGCTGATAGATGGCGAAGGCCTTGTAGCCCCCCAGAATCAGCACGATCAGCAGCACGATGCCCAACATGATCAGCATGCGACGGCGCAGCATATTCCAGTTCCTTGGATTCGGTATTGGCGAAGTCTACTCGCTTGCCCTACGCCCGGCGACCACGCTTCAGACCAGATGCAAGTGGTTATCCCACAGGCCTGAAGGCAGTTGCAGCGGCTGTCCTACCAACTCGTCCTTGCGGCAATCGTACAGGCGGCAGCGACCCTGTCCGGAGGTGACCACGAAACCATCGGCCACCGCGCCAACGCCGGCGCAGTCTGGCATCGGCGCGTCCAGGCGCACGCTGGCGTCGTCGAGGTTCCAGATGAACAGGCGGTTGGCCCGTGGCGCGGTCATCGCCACCAGGCGCAGTTCACTGTGCACGGCGACGCTGGCGGTGTACTGGGCCATGGACTGCAACTGATGCTCCGGCACCGGGAAGGCCGCGAACGGCTGGCCAGGACGCTTGATCGCCAACAGTTCGGCAGTCTCGTGGGCATCGCCCATGAACTGCTGGCAGGCGACCACGGTGCCATCGTTGCCGATGGCCAGGTGACGCACGCTGTTCATCTGTTGGCCGAGGGTTTCCTTGCTGATCAGGCTGCCATCGCGGTGCATCAGCACCAGGCTCGGCTCCATGGCGTTCAGGTTCATCTCGACCCGGCTTTCGGCCTCGGTGCGGATACCGCCGTTGGCCACCACCAGGGTCTCGCCGTCCGGCATCCACGACACCTGATGCGGGCCGACGCCGTGGGTGGAAATCTCACCGGTATACACCAGACGCTCGCCTTCGAAGCGGTACACGCCGAGCACGCCACGACCGGGATCGGTGGTGTCGTTCTCGGTGGCATACAGCCACTCGCCGCCTTTGTGGATCACCGCGTGACCGTAGAAATGCCGGTTCGGTTGCGAGGCGATGGTCTGCAGCAAGGCGCCGTCGCGCAGGTCGATCAGGTAGCTTTCGGTACCCGGGCGACGTGCGACGAACAGGGCGATGGGCCGTTCGGGGTGATTGATGATGTCGTGGCAACGCTGGGCGACCCGGGTGGCGAACACCTGGGTGCCGTCCAGGCGATAGCCGACCGCGTAGTGCTGGCCGTCCGCGTCATCGCGGGCAGACAACAGCAGCGGCGGCCGCTCCTTTTGCCGCAGCAGGGTCCAGCCGCCCAGGGTGAGGGCGCTGAGCAGAACACTACCGAGTTTCAGGGCCTGGCGTCGCAGCATGATCAGTCACCGTCGTTGGCGTTGAAGCCGAGTTGGATGTTCAGCGCCTTGGCCAGTTCGCCTTCGTGCAGGCGGTGGACCACGTTCAGGCTGTCATAGATCGCGTTGAGCTGCTGGCGGCCGGCATCGTCCTGCAGCAGTTCGTCGAGGGTGCGCTGGTTGGCGTCCAGCAGCTTGATCGAGTCGGCGTAGGCCGCGTCGATCTTGTCGGCCAGGGCTTTCTGATCCTTGCCCAGCAGACCACGCAGGCCCTGGTTGTCGACGCCGACCCAGACGGTCTGCGACGCGGCCAGGCTGGCGGCGATGCTCTTGAGCGACGACTGGCTGCGCCAGGCTTCGGCTTGCAGTGGCTGCGGGATGCCCTTGCTCAGGCGGCCCATCGGCGTGCCGAGCTTTTTCTTCAGGGTGTCCAGGGCGGTGACCTGGGCGCGCAGCAGGTCGGCGATGGCTTCGTGGGAGTCGGCGTAGCGCTGGTTGGGGAACTTGGTCAGTTGCGCGAGCATGCCGTCGTTGCTGTTCCAGTTCTTCAGGATGTCTTCGGCGAGGGTCTTCTGGTAGGCGGCGATGGCCACCAGCAGCGGGCAGTAGCGCGCTTTCTGCTCAGGGTTGGCGGCGTCCGGCTTGCTGTCGAAGAGGATGTATTCGTAGGCCGAGAGGCCGCGCACCACGACGCTGGACTTGGCCACGGTCTCGGCATCCACCGGCTTGTCACCGCTGACCAGTTGCTCGACCTGACGACCGACGAGGTTTTTCTTGTCCGGCCAGAACTGCACCTGCCAGGCGCGGTTGCCCTCGGCCAGCGGGCCGATAAGCAGTGGTTGCAGCTCGGCCCAGGCTTTCTGCGCGTGGAGGAAATCGGCGCGGGCGGTGTCCAGGCTTGCCTTGCCTTCGCAATAGGCGAGGGCGCTGACGGCCAACTGGCGGTCGGCTTCGACCCAGCGGCTGTAGGTCGGCATGATCACCTGCTTGGCGATGGCGGCGGAGGTCACGGCCTGCGGGTCTTGCGGCGAGCAGGCGCCCAGCGCGAGGGCGGCGAGGCTGGTGAACAACAGCTTGGGACGGAACATGTCCGGCTCCTTCTCTAGAGTGAGTTGAGGAACGCCAGCAACGCGGCGCGTTGCTCGGCATTGAAGGTCAAGACGTGACGCTGGGCGGCGTGTGCTTCGCCGCCGTGCCAGAGCACGGCTTCGAGCAGGTTGCGCGCGCGGCCGTCGTGGAGAAACTGGGTGTGGCCGCTGACGGTTTGGTTCAGGCCGATGCCCCACAGCGGCGCGGTGCGCCAGTCCTGGCCGCCGGCGGCGAATTCGCTGCGCTGGTCGGCGAGGCCGGGGCCCATGTCGTGCAGCAGCAGGTCGCTGTAGGGGCGGATCACCTGATTGGCCAGTTCCGGCTCGGCGGCATTCGCCGCGGTGGTGAACTGCGGGGTGTGGCAGCCCTGGCAGCCGGCCTGGAAGAACAGGTTCTTGCCGGCCAGCACCTGCGCCGACTCGACGTCCTTGCGCACCGGCACCGCGAGGTTGCGGGTGTAGAAGAGGATCAGGCGCAGGATGTTGTCGCTGACTTCCTGTTCGCCGTTGGCGCCATTGCCGTTGGGCGATTGCTTGCAGGCGGTCTGCGCCGGGGTGCAGTCGTCCATCGGCCGCAGGCTGCTGGTCAGGCCCATGTCGCCGGAAAGGGCGTGGACGTTCTGCTGGTTGAGGTTCGGTTGCCCGGCTTTCCAGCCGAAGCGGCCCAGCACGGTTTCGTGGCGGGCGTCGTCCCAGACCCGGTTGGGCCGGCCGCGAATGCCGTCGCCGTTGCGGTCGTCCGGGTCGGCGTTGGCGAGGATGGCGTATTCCGGGATCGCTTCGAGCAGGCCGAGGCCGATCATCGGCGGGGCGATGCGCGCGGAGAACAGCGTGTCGGGGTGCATCGGACCATAGCCGAGCTGGGTGATATTGAGTTGCGGCGTGCGCAGTTCGACCTGGGTGCCGTCCTTGAACGTCACCGTGTGCATCGTGTAATCGACCCGGACCTTGCCTTCCGGCGTCACGCCGGGGATTGCCATGTCCTGCAACTGTCCGCCATAGACTGGTTCCGGGACGATGCCCAGTTGCTCGATGACCTTTACGTATTCGGGCTGATTCGGGATCGACAGGCGCACCAGCATCGACACGGCATTGCTGTCACCGGGCTCTGGCGGATGGCCGCGGCCGTCGCGGATGTGGCAGTTCTGGCAGGCGTTGGTGTTGAACAGCGGGCCGAGGCCATCGCGGGCGGTGGTGGTCGACGGGGCGATCACCCACGGGTTGCGAAAGAAGCTGTTGCCGACATGAAAGTCCAGGCGCCGCGCCGCGCTCAGGTTGGCCGACGGCATCGAATAGGCGTTCTGGTCGCCGCGGTTCACCGTGGTATCGCCACCGGCACGGGCCTCGCCGGGCTCGGCCTGGGTGAAGCGCGGGGCTTCGTCGCAGGCGGCCAGGGGCAAGGCCAGCAAGAGGGGCAGACACAGGCGAAGCGGTGAGGGCATCCGACAATCCCGGGCGGTGTACGAAAAATAAGCCCGCAAGCTTAACAGGACGAGGCGGCGTGAATAAGAGGAGTTTGCGTTTGCTGGATGAAATCGGTGACTCGCTACAAGTCTCACGTTTCAGGCGGCTTAACGGAAAAAGGCGACCCGAAGGTCGCCTTTCTTGTCCGTTGCCGGCGCTGATCAGAATTCGTGATCGGCGGTGTCCGGGTTCAGGTCGGTGATGCCCAGTTTGCCCGCGGCCTGTTCGATGGCGCCGGTCTGCTTGACCAGCGACGCGATGGCGTCACGCACGATCTGGTTGCCGGCCGCATTGTCGGCGGCGATCAGTTGGTCGTAGTGCTCGCCTTTCAGGGCGTGGTCGACGATCACCTGGATCTTGGCTTCGGTGGCTTCCAGATCGGCCTTCAGGGTGGCGTCGGTGGCCGGGTCGACCTTGGCAACCAGCGAGGACAGGCTCGGGCCGGTCAGCTTGGTGCCGTCAGGACGGGCGTACTCGCCCAGGTAGACGTTGCGGATGCCCTTGGCGTCGTAGAAGTGCGAGTAGTGGGTGTTGTCGCTGAAGCAGTCGTGCTCGTCTTCCGGCGAGTTGGCTTCCAGGGAAACCTTCATGCGCTCGCCCGCCAGTTCACCCAGCGACAGGCTGCCCATGCCGAACAGCATTTTGCGCAGGCCGTTGGCCACAGGTTCGGCTTCCAGCGAGGCGCGGTAGTTGTCGGAAACGCCCGGGGCCCAGTTCTTGACCATTTCTTCCAGGTCGCTGACCAGCAGGTCTGTGACCGACTTCAGGTAAGCGCGACGACGGTCGTTGTGGCCGCCGGTGGCGCCCTGGCCTTCCAGGTAGTCCGACGCGGGACGGTTGCCGGCGCCCGGGCCGGTGCCGTTCAGGTCCTGGCCCCAGAGCAGGAATTCGATGGCGTGGTAGCCGGTGGCGACGTTGGCCTCGGAACCGCCCAGCTCGTTCAGGCTGGCCAGTTTCTCGGGGGTGATGTCTTTGACATCGACCTTGTCTTCGCCGACCTGGATCTCGGTGTTGGCGATGATGTTGGCGTTGGCGGCCGGGTTGCCCAGGGCGTGCTCGTAGCTCTTGTCGACGTAGTCGATCAGGCCTTCGTCCAGCGGCCAGGCGTTAACCTGACCTTCCCAGTCGTCGATGATGGTGTTGCCGAAGCGGAACACTTCGCTTTGCAGATACGGAACGCGCGCGGCGACCCAGGCGGCCTTGGCGGCGTTCAGGGTTTCGTCGTTCGGCTTGGCGAGGAAGGCGTCGATGGCGGTTTGCAGGGTTTTCGCGGTGCTCAGCGAGTCGCTGTAGACGGCATGGACGATCTCGGCGTAGTGCTTGACCACGGCCTGAGCGGCAGCCTCGTCCACCGCGCCGGCGGCGGCAGGTGCGGCTGGCGTGGCAGCCGCTGCCGGCGCCTGGGCTTGCGGTGCGGCAGCCTTGTCCTTGCTGTCGCCGCAGCCGGCGAGGGAGATGGCAATGGCCAGCAAACTGGCGGTGGCCAGAGGCATACGAATCATGGCGAATTCCTGCGTCGAAGGGTTGAACAGGCGTGCCGGGGCACGCAAAAGTGGCGACATAATGCGAAAGATTTGCATTTTGTGTAAAGAGGGCGCCGCGTAAATATTAGTGCGCTGTCGTCCTTGGGCAATTTTTGTGTCGTCTCAGAGTATCGACACGTGGTTGCGCTGCGATTGTTTGAGGAACGCCACCAGTTCCCGGGCGGGCAACGGCTTGCTGTAGTGATAGCCCTGACCTTCGTGGCAGCCCTGGGCAATGATGTAGGACTCTTGCTCGGCGGTTTCCACACCCTCGGCGATGACCTGCATGCCGAGGCTTTTGCCCAACTGGATGATGGCGCGCACGATGGTGGCGTCATCGTCGTCTTCCAGCAGGTCCTGGACGAAGCTCTTGTCGATCTTGATCTTGTCCAGCGGCAGCGATTTCAGGTAGCTGAGCGATGAGTAACCGGTACCGAAGTCATCGATGGCGATCAGCGCGCCGGAGCGACGCAGGCTCAGCAGTTGCTGGGCGGCGGTGCTGATGTCTTCCATCAGGCCGGTTTCGGTGACTTCCAGTTCGAGGCTGCGCGGCGGCAGGCGGTACATCTGCAACAGGTTGTTGACCACCCGCGGCAATTCGCTGTGGTGCAGTTGCACGGTGGACAGGTTGACCGCCATGCGCAGTTCGCTGAAGCCTTGATCGTGCCATTCGCGCAGTTGTCGGCAGGCCTGGTCGAGCACCCATTCGCCGATGCTGACGATGTTGCCGTTCTGCTCCGCCAGCGGGATGAACTGGTCCGGCGGGACCATGCCCAGCTCCGGGTGCTGCCAGCGCAACAGCGCCTCGACGCCGACCACGCGCTGGTCGCGGTAGCTGATCTGGGGCTGGTAGACGAGGAACAACTGGTTGCGCGACAGGGCTTCGCGCAGGTCTTTCTCCAGCTCGCGGCGGCGGCGCATTTCGCTGTCGACGCTGGCGATATAGAACTGATAGCGGTTGCGCGAGCGGGACTTGGCCAGGGTCATGGTCTGCTCGGCTTTCTGCAGCAGCTTTTCGGTGCTGTCGCCATCTTCCGGGAACAGGGTGATACCGATGGTGGCGCGCAGACGGATTTCCTGATGATCGAGGGCGAAGGGCGCCTCCAGGTCGTCGAGAATGCTCTGGGCCAGCTCGGCCGCCTCGTAGGGTTGCTCGATATCGGCCTGGACCAGCGCGAACTGGTCGCCGCCCAGTCGCGCCAGGGCGCCGAGCCGGCCGCTGTGGGCGCGCAGGCGATCAGCGAGCGCCAGCAGCAACTGGTCGCCGGCCTGGTAGCTGAATTGTTCGTTGATGCCTTTGAAGTCATCGAGGCCGACGCAGATTACCGCCACCCGGCGTTGCAGGCGGCCGGCATCGATGAGGATCTTGTCCAGTTGCTGTTGCAATTGCTGGCGATTCGGCAGACCGGTGAGGAAATCGTACTGGGCCATGCGCAGCAGGCTGTTTTCCGCCTCGTGGCGCAGATGGGTATTGCGCTCGATCGAGGCCAGCAACTGGTTGGCGGTATTGACCCACAGGCCCAGCTCGTTTTTCTCGTGACCCTTGAGCAGCGGCAACTGGTGCTGACTGGGGCGATCGGGATTGATCTGGGTGAGGTGTTCGATGATCCGCGAAAGCGGTTTGGTCAGCAGCCAGTGATAGATCAGATACAGCACCAGGCCCATGGCCAGGGCGCGCAGGACGCCGGAAATGAAGATGATCACCGAGCTGAAAATGAACCCTTCGCCGTAGGAGGCGGTGTCGAGGGTGATGTTCAGGTCGCCGTAATACTCGCTGTACGAACCGCGCCCGACCAACTGGGTGCTGAACGCACGCTCCTTGCCGAGGATCGGGTCGGTGAGCCAGCGGGTGCGCGTCTCCTGCAGCGGGCGGGATTTTTCCGCGAGCATGGTCTCGTTGGGATGGCCGATGGAGGCCATGCGCACCGCCCGGTCCTGGAACAGACCTTCGATGACCTGCATGCCCATTTCCCGGTCGAGGCTGTAGACGGCCTGGGTCGACGGGTCGCGGAACATGTCGAGGATGCGCTGGGCATCATTGGCGACGGCCTGCTGGGTCTTGTAGGCGTCGAACACGATCTGCGCACAGCTGAGCACCACTCCGACGATCAGCGCCGAGAGCAGGACAACCCTGAGCAACTTGACCGATAAGCTGTTCTTGAGTTCCAGCTTCAATGGGGTTTCCTTAATCCATGCGCATGGCATCATTTTGCCATCAAATGTGGCAATCCACTATCGGCCTTTGCAGCAGGCCGTGCGTGGTGGTTTTGCAGTGTTCCTGCTACCGGTCCGACCGTTGCGACGGTCGTTTAGGCACTGTATCGGTTGACCTGCCGCGCGACTTGAGTGCCGGAAGATGAAAGTTTCCAAGGTCTTGATGTTAGCGCGCCTTGCGCAAGCGGCAAGAGCAATGCTGCTGTGGAGAAGCGAAATAAAGGCTCTTCGCGGAGTTCCGGAGGCGGTGATGTTCGGGTTTGGGCTTTGGGGGCTTATCCATTCGATGTGGCGAGGCTGCCGGCCCCTTCCGCCTCTACGGCGGCCTACTTTTCTGCTTGGGAAAAGTAGGCAAAACCGCTCGCTCCCGCATCCGGCCCTACGCTGCGCTTCGGGTCCCCTCGCTACGGTGCCTTTCGGGGCCCCGCGGCCTACGACTTGCAAGCAAGTCTACATCTCGCGTCTTCGGCTACGCCGAAGGTGCTGCGCACTGCCCCTTCAGGCACCTCCGCTCGGCCTCCTGAAGTCGCGAAGTTACGGGCGGCGCCTGGGCTGACGCATCTTCGAAATTACAGCTTGGTGAAACCACCGATTTGCTCTTTTTTGCTCTTGATCTTCGTGCGCGCAAGTTCAGACGCCACAAGGTGCGACGTCCGGAGGGAGGGGACCCGGAGCGCAGCGTAGGGCCGGATGCAGGAGCGAGCGGTTTTCGTCTATTTTGCCAAGACAAAATGGACCCGCCGTAGAGGCGGAAGGGGCCGGCAGCCTCGCCGCGTCGAATGGATAAACCCGCAACATAGACTCCTAAAAGCCCAAGCTCAAATATCATCGTCCTCGTCGAAGAACCAAAAAAAACCCGGCAAGGCCGGGTTTTTTCAGGAGTGCGTGACTCAGGCAGTGAAGGTCTTGCCTTCGAACTGCTCGGCGACGAACTTCCAGTTGACCAGGTTCCAGAACGCCTCGACGTACTTCGGACGGACGTTGCGGTAGTCGATGTAGTAGGCGTGTTCCCAGACGTCGCAGGTCAGCAGCGGGGTGTCGCCGTTGGTCAGCGGGTTGCCGGCGCCGATGGTGCTGGCCAGGGCCAGGGAACCGTCAGCTTTCTTCACCAGCCAGCCCCAGCCGGAGCCGAAGGTGCCGACGGAAGTCTTGGTGAACTCTTCCTTGAACTTGTCGAAGGAACCGAACGCAGCGTTGATGGCTTCAGCCAGGGCGCCGGTTGGTTGACCGCCGGCGTTTGGCGCCAGGCAGTTCCAGTAGAAGGTGTGGTTCCAGACCTGAGCGGCGTTGTTGAAGATGCCGCCGGAGGAGGTCTTGACGATTTCTTCCAGGGTCTTGCCTTCGAACTCGGTGCCTGGCACCAGGTTGTTCAGGTTCACGACATAGGTGTTGTGGTGCTTGTCGTGGTGGAATTCCAGGGTTTCCTTGGAAATGTGCGGCTGCAGGGCATCGTGGGCGTAAGGCAGCGGCGGCAATTCAAAAGCCATGGTGAATCTCCTAATCAGGTCTGGTGCGGTGAACGCAAGGCCGATCACGGGCGGCCGGAAGAGCGTCGGCGAGTTTGTACTCTTTGCGACGCAGACCCGGGATCATAGCACCGGGCCCACGTCTAAACCACGCAACAAGTGTATGGACAAGAGGTTCCAGAGCCGTTTCAGCCGGCGGACAAGTGGCTGTTTCAGTTGAAGATCAGTTGCGCCGTCACCGCGAACATCATCACCGCGACCATCAGGTCGAGCAGCCGCCAGGTGCTGGGCCGCGCCAGCCATGGTGCGAGCCAGGCCGCACCGAGTGCGAGGGTGAAAAACCACAGCAGTGAAGCGCTGGCGGCGCCGGCCACATAGGCGCCCGGCACGGTTTGCTGAGCACCGAGCGAGCCGATCAGCAACACGGTGTCGAGGTAGACGTGCGGGTTGAGCAGGGTCACGGCCAGGGCGCTGAGCAACACCGCGCGGCGCGAGCGCAGGCCCTGGCCCTCACCTTGTTCCAGGCTCTGCTTCGAACAGGCACGCTTCAGCGCCTTGGCGCCGTACCAGATCAGGAAGATCGCGCCACCCCAGCGCGCCACCGCGAGCAGCGTCGGGTTCTGCGCCAGCACCGTGGCCAGGCCGAAGACGCCGAGCGCCACCAGCACCGCATCGCAGAACACACACAAGGCCGCCACCGGCAGGTGATGCTCGCGGCGCAGGCTCTGCGCGAGGACGAAGGCGTTCTGGGTGCCGATGGCCATGATCAGGCCAAATGCGACGAGGAGGCCGTTGAGGTAGCTTTGCCACATGGGGAATTGACTCCGGATTGCAGGATTCAAGGGACCGCGTTGCGGTCCATCGCGACGGTTCGGCGCCCCGACAAACTCGCTCCTACAACACCAATCTCTGTAGGAGCGAGCTCGCTCGCGATGGACCGCCTGGCGGCACTCTGTCGCTGGCAATACTGGCGATTCCTGCGCTATAAGAAAAACCAATAAACCTCATCCCGCATTAGGAAAAGTGATGTTCGACTACAAGCTGCTCTCAGCCTTGGCCGCGGTCATCGAACAGGCCGGTTTCGAGCGGGCCGCGCAAATGCTCGGGCTGTCGCAATCGGCCATCTCCCAGCGGATCAAACTTCTTGAAGCGCGGGTCGGACAGCCGGTGCTGGTGCGCGCGACGCCACCGACGCCGACCGAGATCGGCCGGCGCCTGCTCAACCATGTGCAGCAGGTGCGCCTGCTCGAGCGGGACCTCCAGGGCCAGGTCCCGGCGCTGGATGAAGAAGGCTTGCCGGAGCGCCTGCGGATTGCGCTCAACGCCGACAGCTTGGCCACCTGGTGGGCGGAAGCGGCGGGCGATTTCTGCGCCCGCACCCAGGTGTTGCTGGACCTGGTGGTGGAAGACCAGGAAGTCGGCCTAAAACGCATGCGCGCCGGCGAAGTGGCCGGTTGCCTGTGCGCCAGTGAACGCCCGGTGGCCGGTGCGCGCAGCGTGCTGTTGGGTGCCATGCGGTATCGGGCGCTGGCCAGCCCGGCGTTCATGACCCGGCATTTCGCCGAAGGCGTCGAACCGCGTCGGCTGGCGCGGACCCCGGCGATCGTGTTCGGCCCGGATGATTTCCTGCAGCATCGCTACATGGCTTCATTAGGCATCAGTGATGGATTCCTGCATCATCTGTGCCCCTCGTCCGAAGGCTTTTTACGCCTGACCGAGGCGGGGCTGGGCTGGGGGCTGGTGCCGGAGTTACAGGCACGCGAACAACTGGCGAGCGGGCGGCTGGTGGAAATTCTCCCTGACCGTCCCATCGACGTGCCACTGTACTGGCATCATTGGCGCAATGGCGGGCAACTGCTGGGCCAACTCACGGATCATCTGCTGCGCAGTGCCGGCACCTGGCTGGTGCCGTGGAGCGAGTCGGCGGCGTCTGCAACATCTGGAAAAAAATAGTAGGCGGAGAGCTTCATGGGAATTCTGGTCACCGGCGCAAGCGGCTTCATCGGCGGGCGCTTCGCACGCTTTGCGCTGGAGCAGGGCCTGGAGGTGCGGGTCAATGGCCGGCGCCCCGAGGGCGTCGAGCATCTGGTGCGGCGCGGGGCGCAGTTCATTCCCGGCGACCTGGCCGACCCGGAAGTGGCCCGGCGCCTGTGCCAGGGCATCGACACCGTGGTCCATTGCGCCGGCGCGGTGGGCAATTGGGGTCGTTATCAGGACTTCTATCAAGGCAATGTGGTGCTCACCGAAAACGTGGTCGAGGCCTGCCTGAAAGAACATGTGCGCCGGCTGGTGCACCTTTCGTCGCCGTCGATCTACTTCAATGGCCGCTCGCGCACCGGGATCACCGAAGATCAGGTGCCCAAGCGTTTCTACGACCATTACGGCAGCACCAAGCACCTGGCCGAACAGAAAGTCTTCGGCGCCCAGGAGTTCGGTCTGGAAGTGCTGGCCCTGCGCCCGCGCTTTGTCACCGGCGCCGGCGACATGAGTATTTTCCCGCGGCTGATGAAGATGCAGGCCAAGCGCCGCCTGGCGATCATCGGCAACGGCCTGAACAAGGTGGATTTCACCAGTGTGCAGAACCTCAACGAGGCGCTGTTCAGTGCGATCAACGCCGGCCCCGAGGCGCTCGGCCAGGCTTATAACATCAGTAACGGCCAGCCTGTGCCGGTCTGGGACGTGGTCAATTACGTGATGCGGCGGATGTCGCTGCCGCAGGTCACCCGTTATCGCTCCGTGGGCCTCGCGTACACCGCCGCTGCGCTGAACGAAGGCTTCTGCATGCTCTGGCCGGGACGCCCGCAACCGACCCTGACCCGCCTCGGCACCCAGGTGATGAGCAAGGATTTCACCCTGGACATCAGCCGCGCCCGCCACTACCTGGACTACCGCCCGCAGGTCAGTGTCTGGGCCGCGCTGGATGAATTCTGCAGTTGGTGGCAGGCGCAGCACGGCGGTCACTGAACCAGAACCGCTACTTATGGTCGATGAGGGCGCCGCGCAAGCGGTTTATACTGGCGCCCATTTTGCTATCACCGTGGTTGAAAACTATCCATGCGCAACGATGCTCGAGACGACTTTGATGACGTGCCCACCCTCAAGGCGGTGGAGCGCGATGACGACGAATTCGCCCCGCCGGCTCATCCGCGGGCGGTGCGCGTGAAAGCGCCAAAGGCGCCGCTGACCGGGCCGCTGTGGGCGCTGCTCGGCGCTTCATTCATCGCGTTGGGCGGTGTGGCCTGGTGGAGCTTCCAGCAGATTTCCCTGATGGAGCAGCAACTGGTGGCGACCCAGGAGAGCTTCGCGCGTATCAGCGAAGAGGCGGCGGGGCGCTTGCAGGCGATTTCCGGCAAGGTCAGCGCCACCGAGACGTCGGTCAGCACCGAGAATGAAGCGCTGAAACTGCAAGTGCGTCAGTTGCAGAGCAGCCTCGTCGAACAGGGCAAGCAACAGGAAGGCGTTGCCGGTCAGGCGGGCGACCTGAGCAAGCGCCTGGAAGCGGCGATGGCCCAGGTCAGCCAGCAGCAGGCGGCCAATGCCCAGTTGCAGAGCGAATTGCAGACACAGTTGAAGACGGTGGCGACCGAGTTGGCGGCGTTGAAGGCGGCCCAGGTGGACGGCGGCAAGATCGACGCGCAGCTCAAGAGCGTGGCGGATGAAGTGGCGAGCCTGAAAGCCGCGCGGGTGGATGGCGGCAAGATCGATGCCCAGTTGAAAAGCCAGGCGGCCGCGACCCAGCGACTGGAGCAGGACCTGCTGGTGCTCAAGAGCGAGCAGGAAAACCGCCCGGCGGCCCCTGCGGGTGCGGCGGCTGGCGGAGCATCGACAGCCGAGTTCGATGCGTTTCGCGGGCAGGTGACCCGCAACCTCAATACGCTGCAGAGTCAGGTGCAGAATCTGCAGCAGCAGATCAATGCGCGGAACTGATGCTTTCTGAAAAGGCTGACGGCCTTATCGCCAAACCACAGCGATAAGGCCATCACCTCCTTTTACATCCGCGGATAGTCGATGTAACCCACCGGTCCACCGCCATGGAAACTCTCCGGGCGCGGTTCATTCAGTGGTGCATCCGCCGCGAGACGAGCCGGCAAGTCCGGGTTGGCGATGAACGGCACGCCGAAGGCCACGGCATCGGCCCAGCCATCGGCCAGGGCTGTGTTGGCGCTCTGCTTGTCGAACTTCTCGTTGGCGATGTACAGGCCGCCGAAGGCTTCCTTGATCTGCCGGCCGAGGCTGTCGTCGGCTTCCTTCTCCCGCGAGCAGATGAAGGCGATTCCGCGCTTGCCCAGTTCCCGGGCGACATAGGTAAAGGTCTCGACGCGATTGGCGTCGCCCATGTCATGGGCATCGGCCCGTGGCGCCAGGTGCACGCCCACGCGGTTGGCGCCCCACACTTCGATGACTGCATCGGTCACTTCCAGCAGCAGGCGGGCACGGTTTTCCAGCGAGCCGCCGTAGCAGTCGGTGCGCTGGTTGGTGCTGGTTTGCAGGAACTGGTCGATCAGGTAACCGTTCGCGGCATGCACTTCAACGCCGTCGAAACCGGCCGCCTTGGCGTTTTCGGCGGCGGTGCGGTAGGCATCGACGATATCGGCCAGCTCGGCGGTTTCCAGCGCCCGTGGGGTCGGGAACTCGGTGATCGGGCGCACCAGGCTGACATGGCCTTTGGGCTGGATCGCGCTGGGCGCCACCGGCAGTTCGCCGTTCAGGTAGCTTGGATGCGAGATGCGGCCCACGTGCCAGAGCTGGACGAAGATCCGTCCGCCAGCGGCGTGCACCGACTTGGTGACGTTGGTCCAGCCGCGGACCTGGTCGTTGGACCAGATGCCCGGGGTATCCGGGTAGCCGACGCCCATCGGCATCACCGAGGTCGCTTCGCTGAGGATCAGGCCGGCGCTGGCGCGCTGCACGTAGTACTCGGCCATCAGCGCGTTGGGCACGCGGCCGGCGTCGGCGCGGCAGCGGGTCAGCGGCGCCATGATGATGCGGTTCGGCAGTTCGAGATCGCCGAGGGTGAGCGGATCAAACAGAGTTGTCATTGCACGGACCTCGTATCCATCAGTGGGTAGCGGGCGCCAGTTCGGCTTTATTGCCGCCCTGGCTGAAAGTGATGAGGGTGACGATCAGCGCCAGCACGGCCAGGGCCGCGGCGGCCAGCGGCACGCGGGTCAGGCCCAGGCCTTGTTCGATGACCACGCCACCGGTCCAGGCACCCAGGGCGTTGCCCAGGTTGAAGGCGCCGATGTTGAGGGTCGACACCAGGTTCGGCGCGGCCTTGCCGAAGTTCACCACGTTGATCTGCAACGCGGGAACGGCAGCGAAGGCGGCGGTGGCCCAGAGGAACAGGGTGATTTCCGCCGGGATCAGCGCGGTGCTGGTCCAGCTCAGTACGGTGGAGACCACCGCCATGCTGGCGAACACGCCCACCAGGGTGGCGCCCAGGCGCCGGTCGGCGAGTTTGCCGCCGAGGACGTTGCCCAGGGTCAGGCCGAGGCCGATCAGCAGCAGGGTCCAGGTCACGCCGCGCGGCGAAACGCCGGTGACATCGCCCAGCAGCGGCGCGACGTAAGTGAACAGGGCGAACATCGACGCCGAAAACAGCACAGTCATCGACAGCGAGAGCCAGATTCCGGCGCCTTTGAGCGCGGCCAGTTCGGCGCGCATGTCGAGTTTTTCCTCGTCGTGGCGCAGTGGCAGGAAGCGGATCAGACCGATCAGCGCAATCACGCCAATCACCGTCACCGCCCAGAACGTCGAACGCCAGCCGGCAACCTGGCCCAGCGCGGTGCCCAGTGGCACGCCGAGGACGTTGGCCAGGGTCAGGCCGGTGAACATCAGGGCGACCGCCGACGCACGGCGGTTGGCCGGCACCAGGCTGGCGGCGACCACCGAGCCGATACCGAAGAAGGCGCCGTGGCACAGCGCCGTGACGACGCGGGCGAACATCAGCACGTTGTAGTCGCTGGCGACCGCGCAGAGCAGGTTGCCGATGATGAACACGCCCATCAGCGAAACCAGCGCCAGCTTGCGTGGCAGCCGCGAGGTGGCCATGGCCATGAACGGTGCGCCGATGGCCACGCCGAGGGCGTAGCCGGTCACCAGCCAGCCGGCGCCGGGGATCGACACACCGAGGTCCTGCGCCACTTCGGGCAGCAGGCCCATGATGACGAACTCGGTGGTGCCGATGGCGAAGGCGCTGAGCGCCAGTATCAGAAGTGAAAGGGGCATTGCGGTGTCCTTTGTCAGAGCTCGCGGCTCAGTTGCTGGAGGAACGCCTTGATGGTGTCCTCGTTGCGTTTGAAGAAGCTCCACTGCCCGACCTTCTGGCTGCTGATCAGGCCTGCCCGTTGCAGGGTCGCCAGGTGCGCCGAGACGGTGGATTGCGACAGGCCGCAGCGCTGGTCGATCTGTCCGGCGCACACGCCGTTTTCCAGGCTGTGATGCTGCTCGGGGAAGTGCGCCTGCGGGTCTTTCAACCAGTTGAGGATTTCTCGTCGTACCGGGTGGGCCAGGGCTTTTATTATTTCGTCGAGATCAAGAGGCATGGTCGGGCTCGTGGGATGTGTAGCGGTATATCGCGATGGAGCGAAATATAAATCGGTATTTCGCGATATACAAATATGAAAAGGTTTGGGGTCAAGCGTGAATCGTTATATCGGGTTATATCGATATAGGAGGCGAAGGTTTTTCAGCCAAATCTCGCCGACTTTTCCCGCAGGCTTTAGACTCAATTCCCATGAACTACCTCGCACACCTCCATCTGGGCGGCGACCAGCCCGAACAATTGCTCGGCAGTCTCTACGGCGATTTCGTCAAGGGACCGCTGCAGGGTCACTATCCCCAGCCCCTCGAAGGGGCGATCCGCCTGCACCGGCGCATCGATGTGTTCACCGACAGCCATCCGCTGGTGCTGGCGTCCCTGGCGCGTTTTCCGTCCGCGCGGCGGCGCTATGCCGGGATCATTCTCGATGTGTTTTTCGATCATTGCCTGGCCCTGCACTGGAGCGACTACGCCGAGCAGTCGCTGGATGATTTCACCATGCGGGTCTATCAGGTGCTGGCCCAGCAACCGCAGCTGCCGGGGCGCCTGGCGGGGATCGCGCCGATGATGGCGGCGAATGACTGGTTGGGTTCCTACCGCGAGTTCGCGGTGCTGGAGCAGGTGTTCCGCGGCATCGCCCGGCGGTTGTCACGCCCGGATGGCATGGCTGGGGCGATGGCGGAAGTGGAGGCGTTGTACCCGTTGTTGCTGGAAGACTTCCGCCAGTTCTACCCACAATTGCAGACGTTCGCCGGGCAGCAACTGGCGCAGGATCAGGCCGCCTTGGCGCGGCGCTGAGGCAGGGTTTCGGCTTCGCTGCCGAACAGCGTCAGGCTGATTGCCTGCTGAGCCTTGAAGGCCAGCGCGGCACGTTCCTCGCCTTGGCTGGCAATCGGCGCCAGCAGATGGATTTCCACCTCGCCACACGACTGCCCGAACAGGCGCATCAGATGCGACAGCAGGTCGTCGTCGCCAATGAACGGCGCGATCGCATCCGCCTGGCCGTTGCGCAGGTAGCGCAGGGCGATCGGCTGCAGCGGCACTTCGGTGTCGATGGCGCTGGCCAGCAGGCGGCCGTGAAAGGTGCGCAGGCTGCGGCCATCGGTGGTGGTGCCTTCCGGGAAAATCAGCAAGGCGCAGTCTTGTTGCAGGTGCTGGCTGATCTGCCGGCGCAGCAACTGGCTGTCGCCACCGCCGCGACGGATGAACAGGGTGCCGGCCTTGTGCGCCAGCCAGCCGGCCACCGGCCAGGTGCGCACTTCGGCCTTGGACAGGAATGACAGTGGCGCCAGCATGCCCAGCAGCGGGATGTCGGTCCATGACACATGGTTGCTGACCCAGAGCATCGGTCGCGTCGGCAATTCGCCAATGACCCGGACGCGGAAGGGCAGGGCGTGGGCCAACCGCTTCATGAATACCTGCGACCAGCGCTGGCGCCGCTGCGCCGAGGCGTTGATGCCCAGGCGCTCGAACACGCCGAACAGGGTCGCCATGCCCAAGCCGAACGCCACCACCAGCAGCACCCGGACGATGCGTGCGTACACACGCAGGCGCTGCATCAGACGGCCGCCTTGAAGTGGCGGGCGTAACGCGGGCAAAGCTCGTCGCGCTTGAGCAGGATGAACACGTCGGCCACCTGGAAATCCTCGTCCCAGCACGGCTCGCCGCAGATCTTCGCGCCCAGGCGCATGTAGGCCTTGAGCAGTGGTGGCATCTGCGCGATCACGTTGCTCGGCAGGGCCAGGTTGGGCAGCGGGTTCTTCGGTTCGGCGCGCAGGTGTTCGGTGCACAGGTGCTGGTCGCGCAGGCGCTGCATGATCGCGTGGGCCTGCACGCCGCCGTCCTGCATCGGGATGCTGGCGCAGCCCATCAGGTAGCTGTAGCGGCCTTCGTTGAGGATTTCCGCCAGTTCGCTCCAGAGCACGGCGATGGTGCCGCCGTTGCGGTAGGCGGCATCGACGCAGGTGCGCCCCAGTTCCAGGATCGGGCCTTTCAGGTGGCCGAGGCCATGCAGGCTGAATTCTTCTTCACTGTAGAAACGCCCCAGGCTGCTGGCGGCGTGATGATCGAGCAGACGGGTGGTGGCGACCAGCCGACCGCTGTTGAGGTCGCGCACGCCGATGTGCATGCAGTGATCGTCGTAATCGTCCATGTCCAGGCCCAGTTCGGCGCCTTTGAGCTTGGCCTTGAATTCACCACTGAAGACACTGAAACGCAGGGCCTGGGCCTCGCGCAATGCAGCCGGGCCCACCAGGCGTTCGGCTTGCAGACGGCGTTCAGTGCTGTTGTCGCCAGAGCGAGCGATCTGAGTCATTGCGAGTCTCCATAAGCCAGCCATGGGGTTGCGGCCGGTCGACTTTGTTGTGCAAGCTCAGGCTAGGTAGCGGCGGTGTCACCCCCATGAATGTTTGGTGATGCTTGTATGACAGCCCCAAGGAGTACTTCGATGGCCTGGCTGGAACGACTCGATCAAGCGCATTCGCAACCCCTGCTGGAGAACCTTGGCGACACCTGGGCGAGCCTGCTGGAACGGCTCGGGCCGGTGTCACCGTTCGAACTGGCGGTGCTCGGCGGCCAGGCCATGCCGACCCCGGGGCTGGCGTTTCTCACCGGCTACCAGGCGGCGCTGCGGGTGCTCTGGCCCAGCGCACCGGCCAGCCTTGGCGCGCTCTGCGCCAGCGAGAAACGCAGCGTGCGCCCCGCCGACATGCACATGCGCCTCGACGTGGACGCGCTGCGCCTGAGCGGTGACAAAGACTTCGTCACCGGCGGCATGGACGCAGACTGGCTGCTGGTGGCGGCGCGTTGTGAAAGCATTTCCGAAGACCCGCGGCTGAGCCTGGCGGTGGTCTATCCCGGTGAGCCGGGCGTGCGCCTGGAGCCATTGCCGGCCCTGCCGCTGATGCCCGAGGTGGGGCATGCCCGGCTGCATCTGGATCAGGCGCTGTGCGAGCGCCTGGCCGGTGATGGTTGGGACGCCTACGTCAAACCCTTCCGCTCCCTCGAAGACTTGTATGTGCTCAGTGCGTTGACGGCATGGATGTATGGCATTGGCCGGGCCAACGGCTGGTCGCAGCGTCTGCTGCTGCGTTTGTTGGCGCTGCTTGCCGGTTGCGCGGAAGGCAGTCGGCAGAGCCCGGAAGTCTCCGCCAGTCATTTGTTGCTGGGCGGGCTGTTCGCCCAGTTCAGCGACCTGCGCGACGAACTCAACAAGGCGCTGGCCGACACCGAAGGCGAGTGGGCGAATGTGTGGATGCGTGATCAGGGCATCCTCGATATCGCCAGCGCGGCGCGGGCGAAGCGTTTGGAGAAAGCGTGGAGGTTGGCGGGGTTTTCGTGAGGGGATGTGGTGGCTGCTATTTGCTAGCCGATAGGTTTTTAGCGCTCTCAAGATCGAGCGCCGCCCGCGCGGCGCATCGCGAGCGAGCTCGCTCCTACAGTGGTTGCAACGTGCCTATGTCTGTCAGGCCATAGTTGACCGCTTTGTTCGTACGACGCGGTATCGAGTCGGCCCCAACAGCCTCCCCGCGACTCATCGCCAAACTCAAAGAGCGGGCAACACAACTCATTGTAGGAGCGAGCTCGCTCGCGATGCGCCGCGCGAGCGGCGCCCCCAACCATCCTGTCATGAACCCCTGCTACCCTTGCCCGATCACGCTCTCCGGGTAACGGCCATGCGCACCGCGCTCATCGGGTTTCTGTTGTGGACGATCTGCACCGTCGCCAGCGCCAGCGACGCGCCGGCACTGGCGGCCTTGCAGTCCTACACCTTCCCCCCACGCAACGATCAGACCCGCGACGGCGTGCGCACCGATGCGCTGTTGGTGATCCGCGACGGCCAGGTGGTCTTCGAGCGGTACGCCACCCCCAACACCGCAGACACCCCGCACCTGACCTGGTCGATCAGTAAAAGTGTGCTGGCGACGGTGCTCGGTGTCGCGCAGGGCGAGGGGCGTTTCACACTGGATGACCCGGTCTCCCGGTTCTACCCGCCAATGCAGGCCCATCCGAATGTGCGTATCGCCGACCTGCTGCACTGGGCCAGCGGCCTCGACTGGCAGGAAGACTATGAATACGCGCCGCTGAAGTCCTCGGTGGTGGCGATGCTCTATACCCGCGGCCGCAGCGACATGGCCGGCTTTTCCGCCGCGCACGGCGTGGCCGCGGCGCCGGGCGAGCGTTTTCTTTATTCCAGTGGCGACAGCAACCTGTTGGCCGCGGCGCTGCGGCAGATGGTCGGCCCCGAGGCGTACGCCGATTATCCGTGGCAGGCGCTCTTCGAGCCGCTGGGCATTCGGCAAGCGGTGTGGGAGCGGGACGCGCAGGGCACTTTCGTGGGATCTTCCTACCTCTACATGACCGCTCGCGAGCTGGCGCGGATCGGCCAGTTGATGCTGGACGACGGTCGCTGGCAGGGCCGGCAACTGTTGCCGGCGAGCTGGGTGGCCTTTAATCGCGAGCCCTTCGACAAGGCTGCTGCCTCATCCGGCGAGGCGATGCCGGGCGGGCACTGGTGGCTCAACCGTGCCGCGTCGGGCCAGCCATTGCCCTGGCCGGATGCCCCGGCGCAGGCCTTCGCCGCCCTCGGCCACTGGGGGCAGGCGCTCTACGTGCTGCCGGAGCAGAAGCTGGTGGTGGTGCGCTACGCCGATGACCGCGACGGCAGCTTCCAGCACAACACGCTGCTGCGTCATGTGCTGGCAGCGTTCGGCGGAGAGCGGCCATGAAGCGCCTGTTGCTGGTGGTGGTCCTCGGCCTGCTGGTCTGGGGCTGGTCCGAGCGTGACGCGCTGACGGCGTTTTCCGGCATTCTCAGTGCCTACTCGGCGAAGGAATATTGTTCTTGCCGCTATGTTATGGGCTTCGATACAGGTTACTGCCGGGGCTATGTGAAGCAGTACCTGCCATTGAGCGAGCTGCGCGACGACCCGTCGAGTCGCCGGGTCGAGGCCGCGGGCCTTGGTCGGCGCAGCAGCGCGATATGGCTGGGGCCGCGCGAGGGCTGTCGCTTGCTGCCATGAGGGCAGCCGGGTAAGGTTGACGACCAAAGTGTTTCAGGATTTCGCATGCCCAGCCCGCTTCGTCTCGCTCTCGCCTTGCTGGCGATCGTCTGCCTTCCCGCCCAGGCCAATTGGTACCTGGACAACGAGTCATCCCGCCTTTCCTTCATCACCAGCAAAAACGGCGACGTGTCGGAAGTGCATCGTTTCCTGGTCCTGCACGGCAAGGTCGATCGCAAGGGCGCGGCCGAGCTGGAGGTCGAGATGGAATCCGTCAGCAGCGGCATCCCGCTGCGTGACGAGCGCATGCGCAAGGAGCTGTTCAATGTCGAGACCTTCCCCGACGCGATCATCAATGCCCAGTTGAACCTGCGCCCGATCAACGACCTGGCCAACGGCGCGCAGCTCGAACTGCGTCTGCCGCTGACCGTCACCCTGCATGGCAAAAGCCACAGCTACAACGCCCAGTTGCTGGCGACACGGCTGGACGAGCGGCGCTTCCAGGTGGTGACGCTTGAACCGCTGGTGCTGCGCGCCGAGCATTTCGACCTGGCCCCCGGCCTGGAAACCCTGCGCAAGACGGCCGGGCTCAAGTCGATCAACCTGTCGGTGCCGGTGGGTGCGGTGCTGATCTTCACGGCCCGCTGATATGGCAGGGCCGGTCTTTCCCTGGCGTTCCGGCAATCAATTCGAACTGCTGATCGACGGTCCGGCCTTTTTCCCGAACATGCTCACCGCCATCGCCCGGGCCGAACTCCAGGTAGATCTGGAGCTGTACCTGGTGGAGGCGGGCGCTTGCGCGGACGCCATGGTTCAGGCCCTGGTCAGCGCCGCCGAGCGCGGCGTGCAGGTGCGTTGCCTGTTCGATGACTATGGCTCCATGGCCTTCACCCTGGGTTTGCGCCAGCGTTTGCAAGCGGCGGGCGTCGAGCTGCGCTGGTACAACCGCCTGCGCTGGCGCCGGGGCGTGCGAAACCTCTATCGCGATCACCGCAAGATCTTGCTGGTGGACCAGAGCGTCGCCTGGGTCGGCGGCACCGGCGTCACCGATGAGTTCTGGCATCCCGGCAACGATGTCAGTGAATGGCATGAGGTGATGGTGGAAATGCAGGGGCCGCTGGTGACCGACTGGCAGATGCTTTTCGACCGCCAGTGGCGGGCCAATCCGCGCCGCGTCGCCTGGCGCCCGCCGACCCACTTCGGCCTGCCCCGGTTACCGCGAATACCGGTCAGTGGCGAGGGCATGGGCCGGGTTGCCTATGCCGACGCCCGGCAACACCGCGACATCCTGCAGTCGCTGGTGCGTGCGCTGAACAGCGGCAAGCGCCGGATCTGGCTGGCGACCCCGTATTTCCTGCCAACCTGGAAAGTCCGCCGTTCCCTGCGCCGTGCCGCCTCGCTGGGCGTTGACGTGCGCCTGCTGCTCACCGGGCCGCGCACCGATCATCCGTCGGTGCGCTATGCCGGCCATCGCTATTACCCGCGCCTGCTGCGCGCCGGGGTGAAAATCTTCGAATTCCAGCCGTGTTTCCTGCACCTGAAAATGGTGCTGGTGGACGACTGGGTGAGCATCGGCTCATGCAACTTCGACCACTGGAACCTGCGCTTCAACCTTGAGGCCAACGTCGAAGCGATCGACCCGGCGCTGACCGCAGCGGTGGCCGAGAGCTTTATCCGCGATTTCAGCCAGAGCGTGCAGATCGACCTCGATGACTGGCGCGCCCGGCCCTTGTGGCGTCGCCTGCAACAGCGGGTATGGGGCTGGCTGGACCGGGTGGTGGTCAATCTGCTGGATCGCCGCGACTGACAGACGTAGTAGCGACCTATTACCCGCGAGTGTCCGGCTGGGTCTAACGTGTCTGGGTACCTTTTCCCTTGCACACGAAGGAGATCGAGAAATGGCGGCCAAGAAGATTCTGATGTTGGTGGGCGACTACGTCGAAGACTACGAAGTCATGGTGCCGTTCCAGGCGCTGCAGATGATCGGCCACACCGTGCACGCGGTGTGTCCGGGCAAGCAGGCCGGGCAATCGGTGCGTACCGCGATCCATGATTTCGAAGGCGACCAGACCTACAGCGAAAAGCCTGGGCACAACTTCGGCCTCAATTTCGACTTTGCCAAGGTGAAGGCCGAGGATTACGACGCGCTGGTGATTCCCGGCGGTCGCGCGCCGGAATATCTGCGTCTGAACGAAGACGTGCTGGCGCTGGTGAAAGCCATCGACCAGGCGGGCAAGCCGATCGCGGCGGTGTGCCATGGCGCGCAACTGCTGGCGGCGGCGGGGGTGCTGGAAGGCCGCGAATGCAGCGCCTACCCGGCGTGCGCCCCGGAAGTGAAGCTGGCGGGCGGGCGCTATATCGATATCGAAGTGACGCAGGCCCACGTCGAGGGCAACCTCGCTACCGCGCCGGCATGGCCTGCGCATCCGGCGTGGCTGGCGGCGTTCCTCGGCCTGCTCGGCACCCGCATCACCCTGTAAAAGGAGGGCCCATGTGCGAGCTCTACGTCAAAGCCGATCCGATCCTCTATGAATCGCGCAGCCGCTCGCTGCGCATTCGCGGGGTGGTGACCACGCTGCGCCTGGAAAACCAGTTCTGGGATGTATTGCGGGAAATCGCCGAGGTCGATGGGATGACCACCAACCAACTGATCACCAAGCTCTATGACGAGGTGATGGAGTACCGCGGCGAGGTGGTCAACTTTGCCTCGTTCCTGCGGGTCAGTTGCATCCGTTACCTGAGCCAGCGGCGCAGCGCCGAGCCGATCCCGCTCAAGGCTGTGGCTCGCTGAAATCCGGGCAGAAAAAGGTTCTTCACGGAGTGGTGGGGGCGATGATCTTTGGGGTCGGGTCGGGTCGGGTCGGGTCGGGCCGAGCTGGCTTGGGCTTTGGTGCTGTGAGCTTATCCGTTCGATTTGGCGAGGCTGCCGGCCCCTTCCGCCTCTACGGCGGGTCCATTTTGTCTTGGCAAAATAGACGAAAACCGCTCGCTCCTGCATCCGGCCCTACGCTGCGCTCCGGGTCCCCTCCCTCCGGTGTCTTGCGGGGCCACGCGGCCTACGACTTGCTTCGCAAGTCTACATCTCGCGTCTTCGGCTAACGCCGAAGGGTGCTGCGCACCTGCCCCTTCAGACACCTCCACTCGGCCTCCTGACGTCGCACCTTGTGGCGTCTGAACTTGCGCGCACGAAGATCAAGAGCAAAAAAGAGCAAATCGGTGGTTTCACCAAGCTGTAATTTCGAAGATGCGTCAGCCCAGGCGCCGCCCGTAACTTCGCGACTTCAAGAGGGGACCCGGAGCGCAGCGTAGGGCCAGATGCAGGAGCGAGCGGTTTTGCCTACTTTTCCCAAGCAGAAAAGTAGGCCGCCGTAGAGGCGGAAGGGGCCGGAAGCCTCGCCACATCAAATGGATAAGCCCACAGCACCCAAACCCATAAAAAAAGCGGCAGGGAAAACCCCACCGCTTTTGCCTTTCACTTGAAACTTACCGCTTCAAGCTCGCAGCTTTATTTCACTTCTACCGCCAGGCTTTCGGCAATCTTGCTCTGCCAGATCGCAGGGCCGGTGATGTGCACCGACTCACCTTTGCTGTCGACCGCGACAGTCACCGGCATGTCCTTGACCTCGAACTCGTAGATCGCTTCCATGCCCAGTTCGGCGAACGCCAGCACCTGGGATTTCTTGATCGCTTGAGCCACGAGGTACGCAGCGCCGCCGACGGCCATCAGGTACACGGCCTTGTTGTCCTTGATCGCGTCGATCGCGGTCGGACCACGCTCGGACTTGCCGATCATGCCCAGCAGACCGGTCTGCTCGAGGATCTGGCGAGTGAACTTGTCCATACGGGTCGCGGTGGTCGGACCGGCTGGGCCGACGACTTCTTCACGCACTGGATCGACCGGGCCGACGTAGTAGATGAAGCGACCTTTCAGATCGACCGGCAGCTCTTCGCCACGGTTGAGCATCTCGACCATGCGCTTGTGCGCAGCGTCGCGGCCGGTGAGCATTTTGCCGTTGAGCAGGACGGTCTCGCCCGGCTTCCAGCTCTGCACGTCTTCCGGGGTCAGGGTGTCGAGGTTGACGCGACGCGCCGAAGGACCCGCTTCCCAGACGATTTCCGGGTAGGCGTCCAGCGACGGCGCTTCCAGCTCGGCAGGGCCCGAACCGTCGAGGACGAAGTGGGCGTGACGGGTGGCGGCGCAGTTCGGGATCATGCAGACCGGCAGGGACGCTGCGTGGGTCGGGTAGTCCATGATCTTCACGTCGAGCACGGTGGTCAGGCCGCCGAGGCCCTGGGCACCGATACCCAGCTGGTTGACCTTGTCGAACAGCTCGAGGCGGATTTCCTCGATGCGGTTCTGCGGGCCACGGGCTTTCAGTTCGTGGATGTCGATGGATTCCATCAACACTTCCTTGGCCATGACCGCAGCTTTCTCGGCGGTGCCGCCGATGCCGATGCCGAGCATGCCAGGTGGGCACCAGCCGGCGCCCATGGTCGGAACGGTCTTCAGCACCCAGTCGACGATCGAGTCGGACGGGTTGAGCATGGCCATTTTCGACTTGTTCTCGGAGCCGCCGCCTTTGGCCGCCACGTCCACTTCCACGGTGTTACCCGGGACGATGGAGTAGTGGATGACCGCCGGGGTGTTGTCCTTGGTGTTCTTGCGTGCACCGGCCGGGTCGGCCAGGATCGAGGCGCGCAGGACGTTTTCCGGCAGGTTGTAGGCGCGGCGCACGCCTTCGTTGATCATGTCGTCGACGCTCATGGTGGCGCCGTTCCAGCTCACATCCATGCCGACGCGGACGAACACGGTGACGATACCGGTGTCCTGGCAGATCGGGCGGTGGCCGGTGGCGCACATGCGCGAGTTGATCAGGATCTGGGCAATGGAATCGCGCGCAGCGGGCGACTCTTCACGCAGATAGGCTTCGTGCATCGCCTGGATGAAATCAACGGGGTGGTAGTACGAAATGAATTGCAGGGCATCGGCGACGCTCTGAATCAGGTCGTCTTGCTTGATCACGGTCATGCAGCGCGCTCCTCTTAAACACGGGAACATTCAATAAGGTATTCCGACGCGGACAGGCCGAGTTGTCGAAACGACCTTTCAGACGCGCCAGGACGGGGTGTCCGACGCAAAAAAGGCGCGGCAGTATAGCGCGGCTCGGCTTTTGGTTCACGCGCCAGTGGTCCAACCATGGTCGGTTATCGCCCGGCATCGATCTTGCTGGTTTTGCTGCGAGCGCTGGCCTGACGTGAGTAACAGGCCTAGATTGGCCGGAGAATATTCCAGGGAGATGAACAGCAATGCCCGAACTGCGTGTAGGCGAGCGCCACTGGTCGGTGGCGGCCGGCAGCAACCTGCTCGACGCCCTCAATGAGGCGGGTTGTGCCGTGCCTTATAGCTGCCGCGCTGGCAGTTGCCATGCTTGTCTGGTGCGCTGTCTCGACGGTGCGCCGGCGGACGCGAGCCCCGAGGCGCTGAGTCTGGCACAGCGGGACGCGGGCTGGCGGTTGTCCTGCCAATGTCGGGTCGAGACGGACCTGCGCGTGGCGCTGTTCGATCCGCACCGCGACGGTCAGCCGGCGCGGGTGCTGGCTGCCGACTGGCTGGGCGGCGAAGTGCTGCGCTTGCGCCTTCAACCGTTGAACGGCCTGCGTTATCAGGCGGGCCAGCATCTGCTGCTGTGGAATGCCGAGGGCGTGGCCCGGCCTTACTCGCTGGCCAGCGTTCCGGGCGAGGATCCGTTCCTGGAGTTTCATATCGATTGCCGTCATCCCGGCGCGTTCTGTAGCTCGGCGCGGGCGTTTTCGGTGGGCACGGAATTGCGCCTGGGTGAACTGCGTGCCGGCGCGCTGCATTACGACCCGGACTGGCAGGAGCGGCCGCTCTGGCTGCTAGCGGCGGGCACCGGCCTGGCGCCGTTGTGGGGCATTTTGCGCGAGGCGTTGCGTCAGGAGCACCGTGGGCCGATTCGCCTGTTGCACTTGGCGCGGGACCGGGACAGCCATTATTTGGCGTCGGCATTGCAGGAGAGGGCGGCGCGGCACCCGCAGGTGCAGGTGGAGCTGGTGACACCGGATGAACTGCCGGCGGCCCTGGCCTCATTGAAGGTGCAGTCGCGGCAGACCGTGGCGCTGGTGTGCGGGGCGCCGGGGAGTGTGGAGCAGTTTTCGCGGCGGTTGTTTCTGGCGGGAGTGCCGAGGAATCAGGTGTATTCGGATCTGTTTGTCGGGCATGCGTGATTTTCGAGCCCCACTGGCCATAAACAAAAACGCCCGGCCTAAGGCCGGGCGTTTTCATTTACAGCAGCCAGATCAAACCAGCGGGTCACCGACGTGCAGGATCTTCATGCCGTTGGTGCCACCGATGGTGTGGTAGCTGTCGCCCTTGGTCAGGATCACCCAGTCACCCTGCTTGACCACGCCACGCTTCAGCAACTCGTCCACTGCTGCTTGGCTGACCTGCTCCGGCGCCAGTGCGGCCGGGTCGAACGGCACGGTGTAGACACCACGGAACATCGCCACGCGGGCCTGGGTCTCGCGGTGCGGAGAGAAGGCGAAGATCGGGATCGAGGAACGGATCCGCGACATGATCAGCGGGGTGTAGCCACTCTCGGTCAAGGCGATGATCGCCTTCACGCCCGGGAAGTGGTTGGCGGTGTACATGGCGGCCAGCGCGATGCTTTCGTCGCAGCGGCTGAACTGGGTGCCCATGCGGTGGCTGGAGGTTTTGCTGGTCGGGTGCTTTTCAGCGCCGAGGCAGATCCGCGCCATGGCCTGCACCGCTTCCAGCGGGTAGAGGCCGGCAGCACTTTCCGCGGACAGCATGACGGCGTCGGTGTAGTCCAGCACGGCGTTGGAGACGTCGGACACTTCCGCGCGGGTCGGCATCGGGTTCTGGATCATCGACTCCATCATCTGGGTCGCAACGATCACAGCCTTGTTGTGGCGGCGCGAGTGCAGAATGATTTTCTTCTGGATGCCCACCAGCTCGGCGTCGCCGATTTCCACACCCAGGTCACCACGGGCAACCATCACCGCGTCACTGGCGCGGATCAGGCCGTCGAGGGTCTCGTCGTCGGCCACGGCTTCGGCACGTTCGATCTTGGCCACCAGCCAGGCGGTACCGCCGGACTCGTCACGCAGGCGACGGGCGTATTCCATATCGGACGCATCGCGCGGGAAGGAAACGGCCAGGTAGTCCACGTCCATTTCCGCAGCCAGCTTGATGTCGGCCTTGTCTTTCTCGGTCAGGGCCGGCGCGGTCAGGCCGCCACCCTTGCGGTTGATGCCTTTGTGGTCCGACAGCGGGCCGCCGATCAGTACCACGCAGTGCAGCGAATCTTCGGTGGCGGTCTCGACGCGCATGACCACGCGGCCGTCATCGAGCAGCAGTTCGTCGCCGACGCCGCAGTCCTTGACCAGATCCGGATAGTCGATGCCGACGATTTCCTGGGTACCGGCAGTCAGCGGGTGTGCGGTGGAGAAGGTGAAGCGGTCGCCGACCTTCAGTTCGATACGCTTGTTGGCGAACTTGGCGATACGGATCTTCGGACCTTGCAGGTCGCCCAGCAGCGCCACATGGCGGCCGTGGCGAGCGGCGATTTCACGGATCAGCACGGCGCGAGCCTTGTGCTCGTCCGGGGTGCCGTGAGAGAAGTTCAGGCGGGCGACATCCAGGCCGGCAAGGATCAGTTGTTCGATCACTTCCGGTGAATTGCTGGCGGGGCCAAGGGTGGCGACGATTTTGGTACGGCGGATGGTCATGCACAGACTCCTGTAGTGAAGCGCAGCGAAAGGCTACTCCTGAAAAACGCTGTAGTCATTGTTCCTTTGCACTACCTTGGGAGGGGTGTGGGTGGCGTTTGAACGGCCATCGCGGGCGTTGTCGGGCCACTGCAGTCAAACCTGACAACGGCTATAGATTTGTAGGAAAACGCCGATATAGTGCTCAGCAAAGGAGAACCCCCATGCGAGCCCTGATCATCCTGGCGCTGGCGACCAGCGTCGTCGGTTGCACCCGCTGGTCCATGGACCATCATCTGAACAACGCCTACCGGGCTTACGACCGGGGCGATTGCGAGCGCGTCATGCTGGAGCTGTCGCAGGTCGACCGGACCAGTCGCGCACGTCCGTTCATTCACCCGGAAGCCTCGATGCTGCGTGGCCAGTGCCTGGAGCGACAAAAGCTGTTCGTCGACGCGGCGCAGACTTACCAGTTCATCATTCAGCAGTACCCGCAGAACGAATACGCCTACCGCGCCCGCGCGCGTCTGGAGACCCTGGAGCAGTTGGGGCACTACCGCGCCGGTGAAGCGGCGGTGACCCATCCGGTGGGCGTGACGCCTCTTCGCTGATAACGCGCCGGGGCATTTTTGCTGTGGAACCTTTGTACCAGTCTGCGCTACTCTGATTGAAACAGACTGTGTACAAAGAGTTCACATCTGTACAAGAGCGGCACTAGCGCGACCCTGCTCAAAGGGTCATCCATTGCGATCCTCGCCATGCATACAGAGCGCCGAATAGAGCGTCACCTGCTCCCCTGTTTCCTCAAGGTATTCAACCGCTTCACGGATCAGCCCATCGGTTACCTGGGCAATGCTTCGGAAGACGGCCTGATGCTGATCAGCAACCTGCCACTGCTGGTTGGTCCGGACTTCGAACTGCAACTCAGGATCCCGAGCCGCACCGACGGGGTCCAGCGGGTCAACCTCACGGCCAGTTGCCTGTGGTGCCACGAAGACGAAAGTCCTGGCTTCTACGATTCCGGTTTCATGTTGTTGCAGGCGCCGCGGGAGTACGAGCAGTTGGTGGAAGCCTTGCGCGGCTACTTCAGTTTCCGCCCGTTGAACGCGTCGGCTTGAGTTAGACTTCGGCGATTTCCCCGTTCAGGACGAGGCCCGCCGTGAGCTCCATTTTCTGGCACGACTACGAAACCACCGGCATCAATCCACGCTGCGACCGGCCCTTGCAGGTCGCAGGCGTGCGTACCGATCTGGACCTCAACGAGATCGAGGCTCCGGTCAATCTCTTCTGCCAGCCCAGCGACGATATCCTTCCGCACCCGGCCGCGTGCCTGATCACCGGTATCAGTCCGGCGCAACTGGCCAGGGACGGTTTGGCCGAAGCCGACTTCATGACCCGGGTGCATGCCGAGCTGTCCCGGCCAGGTACCTGTAGTGCGGGCTACAACACCCTGCGCTTTGACGATGAAGTGACGCGCTACAGCCTTTATCGCAACTTCTTCGACCCCTACGCCCGTGAGTGGCAGGGCGGCAATACCCGCTGGGACCTCATTGATACGGTGCGCACCGCCTATGCCCTGCGCCCGGAAGGTTTTCAATGGCCCGAGGTGGACGGCAAGGTCAGCCTGCGCCTGGAGTTACTCAGCGCGGCCAATGGCATCGAACATGGCCAGGCGCACGAAGCGCTCTCGGATGTGCGTGCCACCATCGCTCTGGCCCGTTTGATCCGGCAGAAACAACCGCGCCTCTACGACTGGTTGTTTGCCCTGCGCAGTAAACAGAAAGTTCTCGACCAGATTCGCCTGTTGCAGCCCCTGGTACATATTTCCGGACGCTTCTCGGCCGCGCGTAATTATCTGGGGGTGGTGCTGCCGCTGGGCTGGCACCCGGCTAATCGCAACGCACTGATTGTTTGTGATCTTCATCAAAGCATTGAGCCGCTGCTGACGGAGGATTCCGAAGTATTGCGTCAGCGTTTATACACGCGGCGTGAGGAAATGCCTGACGGACAACTGTCAGTTCCCCTCAAGTTGGTGCACGTCAATCGTTGCCCGGTGCTGGCACCATTGAAGGTATTGCGCGCTGAAGATCAGCAGCGTTTAGGGCTGGATATGTCTGACTTGCTACAGCGGAGTGAACAGCTGATTGCCGCGAAAACGCAGTGGGAGAATAAATTGGCGTCAATTTATTCCGCTACTGAGTTCGCCGCCAGTGAAGACCCGGAACAACAGCTATATGACGGATTCTTTGGTGACCGTGATCGACGTTTGTGCGAGCAGGTGCGCAGTGTCGACCCACAACAATTGGCGGGTGAGCGCTGGATGTTCGATGACTCGCGGTTGTCCGAGTTGTTGTTCCGATATAGGGCTAGGAACTTTCCGTCGACCCTTAGTGAACAAGAGCAGTTGCAGTGGCGTGAATTCTGCCGGCAGCGCCTGACGAATGAAGCGATGGGCGCACCGCACACGCTGGCGGCGTTCGAATCCGCTTTGGCGCAGGCGTTAGGGGATGCTGACGGGGCGAAACGAGTATTGCTGGAGGAGTGGCGTAGCCACGCGCAAACGTTGAAACAACGATTGGCGCTATAAGATTTGTAAAGGAGAGGTAAATAAAAACGCCAGCAATGCTGGCGTTTTTCATGAATCCGCAAGGCAGGACCCGGGAATTAACCCAGCAGGGTTGCCCAGCCTTCAACAACATCACCACCCCATTTGGCTTTCCACTCTTTCAGCGTTTTGTGGTTGCCGCCTTTGGTTTCGATGACTTCACCGTTGTGCGGGTTCTTGTATTGCTTGACCTTGCGCGCGCGCTTGGTGCCGGCTGGTTTTGCCGCGGCGCCACGAGGTGCCTTGTTCAGTTTGGCTTCCGGATCCAGCAGGGCAATGATGTCACGCAGGGATTTGCCGTGGGCCCCCATCAGGTTGCGCAGGTCCTTTTCGAATTCCAGTTCTTTCTGCAGCTTGTCGTCTTCAGACAGATTCTTCAGACGGGCTTGCAGTTCTTTGATGGCTTCTTCAGTCGCGCGATATTCGTTGATCAGGGACATGCGGCATTCCTTGGATTAGGTAGTTCGGGATAAACAGTGGGGCAATAATAGTCAGACAATGTGACCAAGTAAACATACAAGTGCGAGGGGATTTCAATGTTTGTTTGCCACGGCAGATTGTAGAGATAGAAATTTACAAATGTGTGCGGCGGCAACTACCCAACTTTTTAATGCAACGGTCGTTTCCGGGTGATGTTGTGCCCCGTCTTCGGGCGTGCCGTGGATGCGCCCGGACGTCACATCACTACTGTTGTTTTGCCGGGCAATCGTTAGAATGTGCGCCTTTGCGAGTTTCTGGAGCCCCCTGCATGCGTACCTATCGGCTGGTGATCGCTTGTCCCGACCGTGTCGGCATCGTCGCCAAAGTCAGTAATTTCCTGGCGTCCCACAATGGCTGGATCAACGAAGCGAGCCATCACTCCGATGACCTGAGCGGCTGGTTCTTCATGCGTCACGAAATCCGTGCCGATACCCTGCCATTCGATATCGAAGGTTTCCGCGAGGCGTTCGCGCCAATCGCCGAAGAGTTCTCGATGACCTGGCGGATCACCGACACCGACCAGAAGAAACGTGTCGTGCTGATGGCCAGCCGCGAATCCCACTGCCTGGCCGACCTGCTGCACCGCTGGCACAGCAATGAGCTGGACTACGATATTCCCTGCGTGATTTCCAACCACAACGACCTGCGCAGCATGGTCGAGTGGCACGGCATTCCGTTTTTCCACGTCCCGGTCGATCCGAAAGACAAACAGCCGGCGTTCGCCGAAGTGTCGCGTCTGGTCAAGGAACACCGTGCCGATGTCGTGGTGCTGGCGCGCTACATGCAGATCCTGCCGCCGCAGTTGTGCCAGGAATATGCCCAGCAGGTCATCAACATCCACCACAGCTTCCTGCCGTCCTTCGTCGGCGCCAAGCCGTATCACCAGGCATCCTTGCGCGGTGTGAAGCTGATCGGTGCGACTTGCCACTATGTCACCGAAGAGCTGGACGCCGGTCCGATCATCGAGCAGGACGTGGTGCGTGTCAGCCACAGCGACAGCATCGAAGACATGGTGCGTTTCGGTCGTGACGTCGAGAAGATGGTGCTGGCCCGTGGCCTGCGTTATCACCTGGAAGACCGCGTGCTGGTGCACGGCAACAAGACTGTGGTCTTCAACTGACAGCACGAGGGCGGTGCGATGCGTGATCCACTGGATAAAGCCGCCGCCCATGCCCCGCCCACCCTGGGCGAGGGTTGCCTGAGTCGCTATGACCCCGACGCGCTGAGCAGCGAGGATGGCACCGAGTTTCCCGGTGCCGCTGAGCTGTGGCAGGCGCAGCTAGCGGGTGATGCGCTCGAGCAAGTGTCGACCGAGCAGCCAGAGGAACACCGGCCCGCCGGCGACCAGGTAGAAGTAGTAGGTCACCACACGCCAGACCAGCACCGCCGCCGCCGCGGTTGATTTGCCCACCATGGGCGTCAGTAGCGTGGCCGAGGTCAGCTCCGCGGCGCCGGCGCCACCGGGCAGCAGGCTGACTTGCCCGGCGCTCAACGAAAGCACCTGCACCAGGAAGCTCGTTATCCACTGCAAGTTCCCGCCCAATCCGATCAATACCAAATACAGCACGCTGTAGCGCAGCGCCCAGTGCAGGCAGGTCAGGCCGAACACCAGCGCGAGAACGCGCCGTGGCAGGCGCAGGGTGGCCCGGAAGGCGCGGAAGAAATGCAGCAGGCGCCGCGCCCAGCGACGCCGGGTCAGTGGCGAAACCTTCACGCGCTTCAATAGCCGGCCGTTGAACCGCATCACTCCCCGTCGCCAGCGCACCAGCACCAGGCCCAGTCCCAAGGTGGCCAGCATCAGTACCGCGCTGCTGATCAGCAGTCCTTCGAGGCTACGATTGAAGCTGTGGAACAGGGTGTAGACGACGATCCCGAGGACGGCGAAGAGAAAGAACAGCAAGTCGTTCAACTGATCCATGGCGAACACCGCGCCGCTGTGGGCGGGCCGCACCCGGTCGCGGGACAGCAGCGCCATCAGCGTAAGCGGTCCGCCGCTGCCGCCTGGCGTGGAACAGATGGCGAACTCGGTGGCCATGATCACGCCGAGGCTGCGTAGGCGGCCGATCTTCTCGCCCTGGCTGCCCAATAACAGACGCAGACGCATGGCGTTGAGGGTCCAGCACAGCACGATCATGCCGAACAGCGCCAACAGCAGACCGGGCGGGAAACTGCGCAGTCGCGGCAGCAGTTCGCTGCCGCCAAGCACGGCTGGCACCAGCGCCGCCATGACCAGCGCCGCCAGCAACCAGCCGATGCGATTCACGGGCCGGGCCTGCTGGCCAGCCAGGCCATCTTGGTCATGGGCGTGCGCCCGTCCGCCAACAGGCGTTGCAGGGTCTGCAGCCAATAGCGCCGGGAAAAACCGTGGCGCATGTCCACCGGGTGCAGGCCGAGGCGAAGGGTACTGGCCTGTTGCTGGCGGCTTTCCTGATAGGTGCAGACCATTTTCGACAGACCCCGGCGCCAGGCGCTGCGGGCGCTCCAGACCAGCCCCGGGGCTTTCACCGTGCTGAAATCGGGCAGGCGATATAAATGCTGTGGATCGCTGGTGTAATGCAGCGGCAGTGTGCGCAGCGCCTGCCGCGTGCCTTCGCTCATCAGCCAGGCAGGCGCGACGAAGCCGCTCAGGGGCCAGTCCATCCGCTCGAACACCTCGATCCCGGCGCTCAGTCGCTGTAAGGCCTGATCCTGATCGAGGCTATGGAATTCGCCTTCCCACGTATAAATGCGGCGCATGAAGTACTCGCCGGGCGAGCGCGGCGGCGGGCCGTCGTCGGCGTGGTAGTAGCCGTGCAGCGCCAGTTCGTCGCCACGGGCCAGGCGCTGATCCATGACGCGGCGAAAGTCAGGGGCGTTCTCCAGCGCGTTGCACTTATGGAAGTCGGGTACCACCAGCAAGGTCATGGGAATGTTGCCGAGGGCATCCACCGCTTCGACAAAGGGCTGGTAGTCCGGCCAGGTCTTCGGCGCCACGTCGTGCAGCACCAGTAGCACACTGCGCTCGGGCGCGGGATTGGCATCAGGCATGGGCGCGCACCGGCAGGATGCTGTAGCCGAGCACGGCCCGGTAATGCTCCAGCAGGCCGCTGACCACGCTGTCCCAGCTGTAATGCTGCTCCACATGCAGGCGCGCCCGCTGGCCGAGGAGGGTGACATTGCGTTCGAACACTTGCGCCACGGCAGCGGCCATCGCCTGTCCGTCGCCCGGGGCGCAGAGTTGGCCGCAGCCAGGATCGACAATCTCGCGAAACGCCCCGGCCGCCACCGCCACCACCGGAATGGCGCTGGCCATCGCTTCGAGGATCACCAGGCCGAAGGTTTCCTGATCGCCGGCGTGCACCAGCAGGTCGGCGCTGGCCAGCAGCCGCGCCACTTCGCTGGCCGGGCGGAAGTGATCGAAGACGGTGACGTTGTCCGGCACATGGGCGGGCATGTGCGAGCCCACCAGCAACAGGTGATACGGCTTGCCCAGGCGCTGGATGCAGTCCAGCAGCACCGGCAGGTTCTTCTCCCGCGAACCGCGTCCGGCGAACACCAGAAGGCGGGTGTCGTCCGGCAAGCCCAGTTCGGCGCGCAGGCCCGGATCGCGATGGTCTGGATGGAAAGTGGCGAGGTCGACCCCGAGGCGCTGTACGTGGACATTGTCGATGCCGAGCCTGCGCAGCTTGCTGGCCATCACCTGACTGGGCGCCAGGACCCGGTCGAAATTGCCGTAGAGCTTGCTGACATAGGCTTCCACGTTCGGCGTGAACCAGTTGCCCATGCGGTTGCTCACCAGCAGCGGCAGGTCGGAGTGATAGAAACCGATCACGGGTACGTCCAGGCGCCGGCGCGCGCCGAGGGCGGCCCAGGCGGTGAGGTAGGGGTCACCGACCTCGATCAGGTCCGGTTGCAGTTCGTGCAGCACATTGCACCAGGGCGCGAGGCGCAGGGGGAAGCGATAGCCGTTGCCGAAGGGCAGGGGAGGTGCCGGGACTTCGTGGATGCCGTTGTGCTGGCAGGCGGTGGCGCCGGGGATCAACAGGCTGTGGCGTACGTTCGGGGTAAGTCCCAGGCGTCGGTGTTTGGCATCAAGATAGGTACGCACACCGCCGCTGGCGGGGGCGTAGAACATGGTGATGTCCGCGATATGCACGATCAGCATCCCTCCGGGATCGTCTTCAGAGACTGTCATCCGGCGTACTGGCTGCCGCGATGACGCGCCCTAAGGTTGACCTTCGTTAAGGATAGTTTGTTCGATCGGCGACAAAGGGCCCGGCGGCATTGCGCCGCCGGGCGGGGAGGGGTCAGATGCGGAAGCTGCCGACCAGATGTTTCAGGCGGCCGGCCTGTTCTTCCAGGTCGGAACAGGCGCGCAGGGTCGATTGCAGGTTCTCGACGCCTTCCTGGTTGAGCATGTTGATTTCGTTGATGTCCATGTTGATCGAGTCGACCACGGCGGTCTGTTCTTCGGTCGCGGTGGCGACCGACTGGTTCATGCCGTCGATCTCGCCGATGCGCTGGGTCACGCTGTTCAGGCGCTCGCCGGCCTGGTTGGCGATGGACACGCTGTCGTGGCTGTGGCGCTGGCTTTGACCCATGGTTTCCACCGACTCGCGGGCGCCGACCTGCAGTTCCTCGATCATGCTCTGCACTTGCTGCGCCGACTCCTGGGTGCGGTGGGCCAGGTTGCGCACCTCGTCGGCAACCACCGCGAAGCCGCGACCGGCTTCACCGGCACGCGCGGCCTCGATGGCGGCGTTCAGCGCCAGCAGGTTGGTCTGCTGGGAAATGCTGGTGATCACTTCGAGGATCTGACCGATGTTCACGGTCTTGCTGTTCAGCGTCTCGATGTGGGTGCTGGACGTGGAAATCATGTCTGACAGACGGTTCATCGCCTGGATGCTGCGGTCCACGACCTGCTGGCCTTCTTCCGCCAAGTGCCGCGCGGAGCTTGCCTGTTGCGACGCCTGGGCGGCGTTGTGGGCAATTTCCTGGGCGGCCGCACCGAGCTGGTTGATCGCTGCGGCGACACTGTTGGTGCGGTTGGTCTGCTCGTCGGAGTTGACCATCGACGAGTTCGAGGCACTGACCACGCGCAGGGCCACTTCGTTGACGTGCTCGGTGGCCGAGGCCACTTCGCGGATCGACTCGTGGATACGCCCGACGAAGTGGTTGAAGGCCTTGCCGAGCGTGCCGAATTCGTCGTGGTTGTGGATGTTCAGGCGGCGGGTCAGATCGCCCTCGCCCTGGGCAATGCCTTCCATCGCGCGGGTCATGGTGTGCAGCGGACGCATCAGGACGCTGATCAGCAAGCCCAGCAGGCCGATGATGAAGCCGACCGCAATAATGGTGGCAACGACCGCCGAGGTGCGGAACTTGCTCAGCATTGCGTAGGCTTTGTCCTTGTCGACGGACAGACCGATGTACCAGTTCGCCGACGGCAGACCTTTCACCGGGGTGAAGCTGAGGATGCGGGTCTTGCCGTCGAGTTCGACTTCAACCGGGGCCTTGGACAGGCGCGGCGTGTTCTGCGGGAACACGTCGGTCATCGACTTCATCGTCAGGTCTTTGTTCGGGTGCACCAGGATCTTGCCCTGGTCGTTGACCAGGAAGGCGTAGCCCATGCCGCCGAAGTTCAGCGAGTTGATGATTTCCACCAGGCCGTCCAGCGCCAGGTCGCCGCCCGCCACACCGATTTGCGGCGACACCGGCGAAATGATGGAAATCACCATCTTGCCGGTACTCGCATCAATATAGGGTTCGGTCAGAATGGTCTTGCCAGCGGCCAGGCCGTCCTTGTACCAGGGGCGTACGCGCGGATCGTAGCCGTCCGGCATTTTCATCAAGGGGCGAATGGTGAAATCACCATTGGGGTGGCCCAGGTAAACAGTGAGGAAACTGGAAGTCAGTGCCTTCTGGCCAAGCAGGTTGCCGGCATTCTGTGGATCGGCGGCAATGTTCTGAACAGCACTTTCTACCAGGAGCATCCGGCCATCGAAGAGGTTCTTGATGTTGGTGGCCGTGGTATCGCCCATTTCCTGAAGATAGTTCTCCAGGTTTTCGCGAATCGCATTACGCTGCAAGTAATCGTTGTACAGCGTAAACAGGGAAAACGCGATCATCACGATCAGTGAGGCGGCCAACAATATCTTGTGGCTGAAACGTAGGTTTTTATTCATGGCGTGTTGGGTCCGCTAAGGTCTTGAAGTCCGGGTCGCTTGCACGAAAGAGCAGCTTTAAAGCTGCGTGTGTCCCATATCCTTGTCGGGTTTTTCCTCACTTTCGGGTAATCAATCACACTTCGGTATCGGCTGAGTCACACCAAAGCTTTATATGGAGGATGAAAAAACATGCCAGATTCTTCGCAATTCGTGCTTGGCGGCGACTTGAGCGGAAAACCCGTGTCGCAGGCCATGCGCCTGGCCAACCGCCATGGCCTGGTGGCCGGCGCCACCGGTACCGGCAAGACCGTGACCCTGCAGCATCTGGCCGAGGCGTTCAGCGATGCCGGAGTGGCGGTGTTCGCCGCTGACGTCAAGGGCGACCTGTGCGGCCTCGGCGCTGTGGGCAACCCTCAAGGCAAGGTCGCCGAGCGGATCGCCGGGATGCCTTTCCTTGATTACCAGGCGCAGGCGTATCCGGTAACTCTGTGGGACATTCACGGTCAGTCCGGCCATCCCTTGCGCACAACGCTGAGTGAAATGGGCCCGCTTTTATTAGGCAACCTGCTGGAGCTGAACGACAGCCAGCAGGCCGCGCTGTATGCCGCGTTCAAGGTCGCCGACCGCGAAGGGCTTTTGCTGCTGGATATCAAGGACCTCAAGGCATTGCTCGGTCACTTGAAAGACAATCCGCAAGTGCTCGGCGAAGACAGCGCACTGATGACCAGCGGTTCCTCCCAGGCCTTGCTGCGCCGGTTGGCGACGCTGGAGCAGCAGGGCGCCGAAGCGCTGTTCGGCGAGCCGGCGCTGCAACTGGAAGACCTGTTGCACCCCGCTGCGGATGGGCGCGGGCGGATTCATCTGCTCGATGCCAGCCGGCTGGTTCACGAGGCGCCCAAGGTCTATGCGACGTTCCTGCTGTGGCTGCTGGCTGAGTTGTTCGAGCAACTGCCGGAGCGCGGCGATGCCGACAAACCGCTGCTGGCGCTGTTCTTCGACGAGGCGCACCTGCTGTTCAATGGCACGCCCAAGGCATTGCAGGATCGCCTGGAACAGGTGGTTCGGCTGATCCGCTCCAAGGGCGTCGGGGTGTATTTCGTCACGCAGTCGCCCAGCGACCTGCCGGACGATGTGCTGGCGCAGTTGGGCCTGCGGGTTCAGCACGGGCTGCGTGCGTTCACCGCCAAGGAGCAGAAATCGCTGCGTGCGGTGGCTGACGGCTTCCGCCCGAATCCGGCTTTCGACACCCTGGCGGTGCTGACCGAACTGGGAATCGGCGAGGCGCTGGTCGGCACCCTGCAGGACAAGGGCACACCGGCGATGGTCGAGCGGGTGCTGATCGCGCCGCCGCAATCGCGGATCGGTCCGTTGAGCGAGGCCGAGCGCGCGGCGCTGATTGCCGCGTCGCCATTGGCCGGTCGTTACGACAAGCCGATTGATCGCGAGTCCGCCTACGAAATGCTTAACGCGCGCAAGGGCGAGGCGCCCGGCACGCCGGTGGCGGCACAGAAAGAAGAAGAGAGCCTGGCCGACAAGGCGGGTGAGTTCCTGCAAAGTGCAGCGGGGCAGGCGATCAAGTCTGCGGTGCGTCAGGCGGCCAACCAGTTTGGCCGGCAGTTGGTGCGCGGTTTGATGGGGTCGCTGTTAGGCAGCAAGCGCAAATAGTGGTTTCGCAGGCATGAAAAAGGCGCCCTTGGGCGCCGTTTTCAGTGCGGTGCGTTTTAGCTGATGAACTTGGTCGCCAGCCAGAACAGTCCCGCCGCCAGGCCCATCGTGGCCGGCAGGGTCAGGACCCACGCCAGCAGGATGGTCTTGACCGTGCCGCCTTGCAGGCCGCTCTTGTTGGCGACCATGGTGCCGGCAACACCCGAGGACAGCACGTGGGTCGTCGATACCGGCAGGCTGAAGATGTTGGCCATGCCGATCGCGCACGCCGCGGTGATCTGCGCCGACATGCCCTGGGCATAGGTCATGCCCTGCTTGCCGATCTTCTCGCCGATGGTCAGTACCACGCGCTTCCAGCCAACCATGGTGCCCAGGCCCAAGGCCAGGGCGACGGCCAGGATCACCCAGAACGGTGCGTATTCGGTGGTGGCGGTCAGGTCTTTACGCAGCTTGTCGAGGTCGGCCTTTTCACGGGGTTGCAGGACCGGCAGCTTGCCAACCTTCTTCGCCGTGTCGTCCAGGCAGAGCAGGTAGCGGCGCACTTCGACACGTTGCTCGGAGCTCAGGGCGCGGTAGTCGGTCACGCCTGCCAGCGACTGCTGCAGCGCGGCGATGGTCGGCTCGGTCTGGTGCGGGTTGCAGCTGAACTGCTCCGGCAGATCGCCCTTGGCGGCCTTGCCCAGAGCGAGGAATTCGCCCAGGGTTTCGTGATTGCGCTCGTAGAACTGGCTCAGGTGCAGGGTCGCGTCGCGGGTCCGCTCGATCTGGTAGGTCGTGCTGTTGAGGTCCAGAACGAACTGCGCCGGGACGATACCGATCAGCACCAGCATGATCAGGCCGATACCTTTCTGGCCGTCGTTGGAACCGTGCACGAAGCTCACGCCCATCGCGGACATGATCAGCACCAGGCGGTTCCAGAAGGGTGGGTGTTTCTTGTCGTCGAGCATGCGGCGCTGTTCTGGCGTCTTGTGCATCTTCGACAGCGGGCGCCACCATTTCAGGCCCAGCAGCACCAGCGCGGCAACGACAAAGCCGGCCATTGGCGAGAGCACCAGCGACATGCCGATATCGATCGCTTTCTGCCAGTTGACCCCGTCACCCAATGGAATGTCGTTGATCAGGGCGTTGGCGAGGCCAACACCGAGGATCGAACCGATCAGGGTGTGGGAGCTGGAAGCCGGGATGCCGAAGTACCAGGTGCCCAGGTTCCAGGCGATGGCTGCGGCCAGCAGCGAGAAGACCATGGCCAGGCCGTGCCCGGTGTTGACGTTGATCAGCAGCTCGACCGGCAGCAGGTGAACGATGGCGTAGGCAACGCCGACGCCTCCCAGCAGTACTCCGAGGAAGTTGAAGATCCCCGAGGCGAAGACCGCCAACTGAGGAGGCATGGCTTTGGTGTAGATGACTGTCGCAACCGCGTTTGCGGTGTCATGAAAGCCATTGATGAACTCGAAGGCGAGGACGAAGGTCAAGGCGAGCAGGAGACTCACCAGTACCCACGCATCAAGTCCGCTGAATAATTCGATCATGAAGGTTTTCTGACCCGGTCATAAGGGGGCGCGATTATGCCAGAAATCCCCGGTAATCGATGCACTGGCTGCCGACCGGTTGATCGCTTCAGCGAAAGTTCCGTTCAGGTATCGAATGTGGCGGGTATCGGAAAACGTCGGCAAAAAGCCGGGAGAATGTGGCTTTCTGAAGGCAACAGGATGAATTTTTGATGTCGGAAAGGTTTCAAACAAACGTATGAAATTTGTGAGAATCCATTACGGTTTCATGTTCGCACGCGCAATGATAGACCCGGGTACCTGTTCGAACAGGTACCGGGAGGTCTTCGCGGCACGTTAATGAAGGGCGTGCGTCAAGGCTCTTCGGGCTTGAGTTCCTCTTCGATCTTGCGAAGTTCCTGGGCAAACGCCTGGTCCATGACGGTGGCGCGTTTGCGCCAGGGTTTGCGTTCCGGGTCGGGTTGAGCGGCATAAGTCGTGACTTCTCCGCCATAAACATCCTTGTAACGTTGTTCCTGGCGCTCAAGTTCCGCGCGCAGTTCTTCTTTCGTCACAGTGCTACCTGTTAATCAAAGTTAACGCTGGCTTTTCGCGAGGGCGTTGTTGCGAGAGTGCGTAACGCGCACGCGGCTACGTTGCCAGTGTAGTAATGGCTGTCGCAGCTACAGACATTCAGTAGGTGCCGACGCGCACTGGCGTCTGACACGCGGGATCTGGCAACTGACAACTTTACGTCAGTATTGGATCCGTTCTCGATGGCGCCGGGTGGGCGGCATCAGGTTTTGAGTATAGCAATTGCAATCAGGAAGGATACCGTTCAAGTAAGCCTTGCAAGAATGGACAATAAAAGAAGGGTCTTTGTTTCAACCGTTGTGGCGTACACCACTACTTCCGGGAAACATCCGGAGCGGGTTGCTCGATTGTGCTTTAAATGAAAAACGGCCTCGCTGGTGGGCGAGGCCGTGCCCGGGGACTTCTACGGTGGGTACCTGACCAGTCTCTCCAAGAAGCCACATTGTGGCTGGGGAAAGGTATAAGCAATTGTGGTCAGCGGTCAATTGCGATTATCGGTCGATGGTTCGATAATCGCCCTTGTGTGTGAGTGACCGAGGTGAGTCATGAGTGATGAAGCAACACCCAAAGGACCTGGTTTGAACGACAACGTGCGCAGCTCCTTTGCGTCCCTGGCGCCGCCCATCGTGGCTTCGCCGGCCCGGCGCATCCAGGCGTTCACCGGTGATCCGGATTTCATGACCTCTCTCGCGCGAGGTCTGGCAGTGGTGCAGGCGTTCCAGGAGCGCAAGCGGCACCTGACCATCGCCCAGATCAGCCACCGCACCGAGATTCCCCGGGCGGCGGTGCGCCGCTGTTTGCATACGCTGATCAAGCTCGGCTATGCCACCACCGATGGCCGCACCTATTCGCTGCTGCCCAAGGTGTTGACGCTGGGCCATGCCTATCTGTCTTCGACGCCGTTGGCGGTGTCGGCGCAGCCTTATCTGGACCGTATGAGCGACCAGCTCCACGAGGCCTGCAATATGGCCACCCTGGAAGGCGATGACATTCTTTATATCGCCCGCTCGGCCACGGTCCAGCGGCTGATCTCGGTGGACCTGTCGGTAGGCGGCAGACTGCCGGCCTATTGCACGTCCATGGGCCGGATCCTGCTGGCGGCGCTGGATGACGCGACCCTCCACGAATACCTGGAGCACGCCGACCTGCAGGCCAAGACCAGCCGCACCATCCACGACCCGCAAGCGCTGCTGGAATGCCTGCAACTGGTGCGGCAGCAAGGCTGGTGCGTCGTCGACCAGGAACTGGAGCAGGGCCTGCGTTCGATTGCCGTGCCGGTGTACGACGCTTCCGGCCAGGTGCTGGCCGCGCTCAACGTCAGCACCCACGCCGGCCGGGTCAGCCGCAGCGAACTGGAGCAGCGGTTCCTTCCGATCATGCTGTCCGCCAGCCGCGACCTCAGCACCCAGTTGTTCGCCTGACGGCAGCGCGATCCTGTTCGATAAACGCACACTGTTGCGTTTATCGAATTGCGCCGTCCGGTGCGCCTGATTAATGTCCCTCGCAACGGTTGGCCCGCCCCGACTGTCAATAATAATGAAGCGAGAGGCATAGCCCCATGACCCGCACCCTTTCCCCGAGCCGCCCGTCTCCCTGCCGACGATGCGGACGCTAGAAATTCCCGTCTGACTACACTGATCCGCCTTCGCTACGACGTGCGCGCCTGTCCGGTGCTCGCGCGCTTTCTTCTGGATAAAAAAACAATGAATAGTCCGCAAGCTGCTATCGGAACGCCACTGGATGTCCAGTCGTTCATCAACGCCCAGCCCCTGTCGCGCTACCAATGGCGGGTGGTGATTCTCTGTTTCCTGATTGTCTTCCTCGACGGCCTGGACACCGCCGCCATGGGCTTTATCGCCCCGGCGTTGTCGCAGGACTGGGGCATTGACCGCGCCAGCCTGGGCCCGGTGATGAGCGCCGCGCTGATCGGCATGGTCTTCGGCGCCCTGGGCTCCGGGCCGCTGGCCGACCGATTCGGACGCAAAGTGGTGTTGGTCGGTGCCGTGCTGGTATTCGGTGCCTTCAGCCTGGCCTCGGCGTACAGCACCAACGTCGACCAGTTGCTGGTGCTGCGCTTCCTGACCGGCCTGGGTCTTGGCGCCGGCATGCCCAACGCCACCACGCTGCTGTCCGAGTACACCCCCGAGCGCCTCAAGTCGCTGCTGGTGACCAGCATGTTCTGCGGCTTCAACCTGGGCATGGCCGGTGGCGGTTTCATCTCGGCCAAGCTGATCCCGGCGTACGGCTGGCACAGCCTGTTGCTGATCGGCGGCGTGTTGCCGCTGCTGCTGGCGCTGGTGTTGGTGGTGTGGCTGCCGGAGTCGGCGCGTTTCCTGGTGGTGCGTAACCGCAGCATCGAGAAGATCCGCAAGACCCTCGCGCCCATTGATCCGGCGACCGTGGCCAAGGCCAGCGCCTTCACCGTGCCGGAACAGAAAACCGTCAAGAGCCGCAACGTGCTGGCCGTGATCTTCTCCGGCACCTACAGCATCGGCACCTTGCTGCTGTGGCTGACCTACTTCATGGGCTTGGTGATCGTCTACCTGCTGACCAGCTGGTTGCCGACCCTGATGCGCGACAGTGGCGCGAGCATGGAGCAGGCGGCGTTTATCGGCGCGCTGTTCCAGTTCGGTGGCGTGCTCAGCGCGGTGGGCGTGGGTTGGGCGATGGACCGTTTCAATCCGCACAAGGTTATCGGCACCTTCTACCTGCTGGCCGGGGTGTTTGCCTACGCGGTAGGGCAGAGCCTGGGCAACATCACCTTGCTGGCGACCCTGGTGCTGGTTGCCGGGATGTGCGTCAACGGCGCGCAATCGGCCATGCCATCGCTGGCGGCGCGGTTCTATCCGACCCAGGGCCGGGCGACCGGTGTGTCGTGGATGCTGGGCATCGGCCGCTTCGGCGCGATCCTCGGCGCCTGGATGGGCGCGACGCTGCTGGGGCTGGGCTGGAACTTCGAGCAGGTGCTGACGGCGCTGGTGATTCCAGCTGGTCTGGCGACTGTGGCGGTGGTGGTGAAGGGGATTGTCAGCCACGCGGATGCGACCTGAGAGTCTTTGTGGGCCATCGCGAGCAAGCTCGCTCCTACAGGGAGGTGCTGTTGGCCGGCCTTCTGTAGGCGCGAGTTTGTCGGGGCGCTGAACCGTCGCGATGGCTCATAAAGCTTGCTAACAATCTGTTCGATAATCGAACGCTATGCCGATTATCGGATTGAACAGCCCCGCCCCCCGCCTTAATCTGAATTCATACCGGCGCCGCTCAAGGCGCCTTGAAACCGACCTCGACTCAGCACATCCAGGAGTCTTCCATGGCTGCAATTCTCTCGCTCCACGACGCCGTGAAGCAGTTCGTCCACGACGGTGACAGCGTTGCCCTTGAAGGCTTCACGCACCTGATTCCGACCGCCGCCGGGCATGAAATCATTCGTCAGGGCAAAAAGGATCTGACGCTGGTGCGCATGACCCCCGACCTGATCTACGACCAACTGATCGGCGCCGGCTGCGCGAAAAAACTGATCTTCTCGTGGGGCGGCAACCCAGGTGTCGGTTCCCTGCACCGTCTGCGTGATGCCGTCGAGAAGCAATGGCCGCACGACATCGAAATCGAAGAACACAGCCACGCCGACCTGGCCAACGCCTACGTCGCTGGCGCTTCCGGCCTGCCGTTCGCGGTGCTGCGTGCCTACGCCGGTTCCGACCTGCCCAAGGTCAACCCGCTGATCAAGACCGTGACCTGCCCGTTCACCGGTGAAGTACTGGCCGCCGTGCCGTCGGTACGCCCGGACGTCACCGTGATCCACGCACAGAAAGCCGACCGTAAAGGCAACGTGCTGCTGTGGGGCATCCTCGGCGTGCAGAAAGAAGCGGCCCTGGCGGCCAAGCGCTGCATCGTCACCGTCGAAGAAATCGTCGACGACCTGAAGGCACCGATGAACGCCTGCGTCCTGCCGACCTGGGCCTTGTCCGCGGTCTGCCTGGTACCGGGCGGCGCGCATCCGTCCTACGCCCACGGTTACTACGAGCGCGACAACCGCTTCTACCAGGCCTGGGACCCGATCGCCCGCAACCGCGAAACCTTCACCGCCTGGATCGACCAGTACATCCGCGGCACCGCCGACTTCAACGAATTCAAGGCAAAACTGGCCAGCGCTTCGGAGGCTGCACAATGAGCTACTCCACCAATGAAATGATGACCGTCGCCGCCGCCCGCCGTCTGCAGAACGGCGCCGTATGCTTCGTTGGCATCGGCCTGCCGTCCAAGGCTGCCAACCTGGCCCGCCTGACGTCCTCGCCTGACGTGGTGCTGATCTACGAATCAGGTCCGATCGGCGCCAAGCCGACCGTACTGCCGCTGTCCATCGGTGACGGCGAACTGGCCGAAACCGCTGACACCGTGGTGCCGACCGGCGAAATCTTCCGCTACTGGCTGCAAGGCGGGCGAATTGACGTCGGCTTCCTCGGCGCCGCTCAGGTCGACCGCTTCGGCAACATCAACACCACCGTGGTCGGTGACTACCACGCGCCGAAAGTGCGCCTGCCGGGTGCTGGTGGCGCGCCGGAAATCGCCGGTTCGGCGAAGACCGTGCTGATCATCCTCAAGCAGTCCAACCGTGCGTTCGTGGACAAGCTGGACTTCATCACCTCCGTCGGTCACGGCGAAGGCGGCGATTCGCGCAAACGTCTGGGGCTGCCAGGCCAAGGGCCGGTGGGCATCATCACCGACCTGTGCATCATGGAGCCGGAAGCCGGCACCAATGAATTCGTGGTCACCGCGATCCACCCGGGCGTGACCCGTGAGCAGATCGTCGCCGCCACCGGCTGGGCCATCCGTTTCGCCGACAACGTCGAAACCACCGCCGAGCCGACCGAAGTCGAGCTGACTGCCCTGCGTGACCTCGAAGCCCGCACCGCCGCGGCCCACGGCCAGGCACCAGGAGAAGCGTGATGCGTGACGTATTCATCTGCGACGCGATTCGTACCCCGATCGGCCGCTTCGGCGGTGGCCTGGCCGGCGTGCGCGCCGACGACCTGGCCGCCGTGCCGCTGAAGGCGCTGATCGAGCGCAACCCGACCGTCCAGTGGGACCAGATCGACGAAGTATTCCTCGGCTGCGCCAACCAGGCCGGTGAAGACAACCGCAACGTGGCGCGCATGGCGCTGCTGCTGGCCGGTCTGCCGGAAAGCGTGCCGGGCGTGACCCTGAACCGCCTCTGCGCCTCGGGCATGGACGCGGTGGGCACCGCCTTCCGCGCCATCGCCAGCGGCGAGATGGAGCTGGCGATCGCCGGCGGCGTCGAGTCGATGTCCCGCGCGCCGTTCGTGATGGGCAAGGCCGACAGCGCCTACTCGCGCAACATGAAACTGGAAGACACCACCATCGGCTGGCGCTTCATCAACCCGCTGATGAAAGCCCAGTACGGCGTCGACGCCATGCCGCAGACCGCCGACAACGTGGCCGATGACTACAGCGTTTCCCGCGCCGACCAGGACGCCTTCGCCCTGCGCAGCCAGCAGCGCACCGCCGCCGCCCAGGCTTCCGGCTTCTTCGCTGAAGAAATCGTGCCGGTGCGTATTGCCCACAAGAAGGGCGAGACCATCGTCGAGCAGGACGAGCATCCCCGTGCTGAAACCACGCTGGAAGCGCTGACCAAACTGAAGCCGGTCAACGGCCCGGACAAGACCGTCACCGCCGGCAACGCCTCGGGCGTCAACGACGGTGCCGCGGCGATGATCCTCGCCTCGGCCGACGCGGTGAAAAAGCACGGCCTGACCCCGCGCGCCCGCGTGCTCGGCATGGCCAGCGCCGGCGTGGCGCCACGGGTGATGGGCATCGGCCCGGTGCCCGCGGTGCTGAAACTCACCGAGCGCCTGGGTGTTGCGGTCAGCGATTTCGACGTGATCGAACTCAATGAAGCCTTCGCCAGCCAGGGCCTCGCCGTGCTGCGCGGTCTCGGCCTGGCCGACGACGCGCCGCAGGTCAACCCGAATGGCGGCGCCATCGCCCTCGGTCATCCGCTGGGCATGAGCGGTGCGCGACTGATCCTCACCGCCTTGCATCACCTGGAAAAAACCGGTGGCCGCAAGGGCCTGGCGACCATGTGTGTTGGCGTCGGGCAGGGCCTCGCCCTGGCTATCGAGCGCGTGTAAAACCAATGACCCCGGACGGGCGGCCTCCACGCAAGGCCGGTTGTCCGGGGTGATTGTCTGGCGGAACGAGAGTGTTACCGAGTGTGTCTAGACTCAGTGATACCCTCCAGGAGTAAACAGCCATGACTTCAACCTATTACACCGGTGAAGAACGCAGCAAACGCATCTTCGCCATCGTTGGTGCGTCCTCGGGCAACCTGGTCGAATGGTTCGACTTTTACGTCTACGCCTTCTGCGCCATCTATTTCGCGCCAGCGTTTTTCCCCTCCGACGACCCCACGGTGCAATTGCTCAACACCGCCGGTGTGTTTGCTGCGGGCTTTCTTATGCGCCCGATCGGTGGCTGGCTGTTCGGCCGCGTCGCCGACCGTCATGGCCGCAAGAATTCGATGATGATTTCCGTGCTGATGATGTGCGCCGGGTCGCTGGTGATTGCCTGCCTGCCGACCTACGCCAGCATCGGTGCCTGGGCGCCGGCGCTGCTGCTGGTGGCGCGGCTGTTCCAGGGCCTGTCGGTGGGTGGCGAATACGGCACCACCGCGACCTATATGAGTGAAGTGGCGCTGCGCGGCCAACGCGGGTTCTTCGCCTCGTTCCAGTACGTCACGCTGATCGGCGGGCAACTGTTGGCGGTGCTGGTGGTGGTGATCCTCCAGCAACTGTTGAGCGAGGACGAACTGCGGGCCTGGGGCTGGCGCATCCCGTTCGTGGTCGGCGCCATCGCCGCCGTGATCTCGCTGTTCCTGCGCCGCTCGCTGAAAGAAACCAGCAGCGCCGAAACCCGCAACGACAAGGAAGCCGGCAGCATCGCCGGGCTGTTCCGCAATCACACCGCCGCGTTCATCACCGTGCTTGGCTACACCGCCGGCGGCTCGCTGATTTTCTACACCTTCACCACCTACATGCAGAAGTACCTGGTGAACACTGCCGGGATGAGCGCCAAGACCGCCAGCTTCATCATGACCGGCGCGCTGTTCCTGTACATGTGCATGCAGCCGCTGTTCGGCATGTTGTCCGACCGGATCGGCCGGCGTAATTCGATGCTGCTGTTCGGTGCCCTGGGCACGCTGTTCACCGTGCCGATCCTGCTGGCGCTGAAGACCGTCACCAGCCCGTTCCTGGCCTTCGTGCTGATCACCCTGGCGCTGTGCATCGTCAGTTTCTACACCTCCATCAGTGGCCTGGTGAAGGCCGAGATGTTCCCGCCACAAGTGCGCGCGCTGGGCGTCGGCCTGGCCTACGCGGTGGCCAACGCGTTGTTCGGTGGCTCTGCTGAATACGTGGCCCTTGGCCTTAAATCCATGGGCATGGAAAACACTTTTTACTGGTACGTTACCGCGATGATGGCCATCGCCTTCCTGTTCAGCCTGCGTCTGCCGAAGCAGGCCGCGTACCTGCATAACGATCATTGACCCAGCGGCGCGCCCTGACCGGCGCGCCCCGTTGAAGGACCTGTCATGACTCCACGACCGGGCAACCAGTTGTTCGATGCCTACTTCACCGCGCCCGCCATGCGCGAGATCTTTTCCGACCGTGGCCGCATCCAGGGCATGCTCGATTTCGAAGCCGGACTGGCCCGGGCCGAAGCCGCCGTCGGGGTGATCCCGGCGGTGGTGGTGGCGCCGATCGAGCTGGCCTGCAAGGCCGAGCGCTATGATTTCGCCGCCCTGGCCGAAGCCATCGGCATCGCCGGCAACTCGGCGATCCCACTGGTCAAGGCGCTGGGCAAGGTGATCGCCAGCGGCGTGGCCGAAGCCGAGCGCTACGTGCACCTCGGCGCCACCAGCCAGGACGCCATGGACACCGGCCTGGTCCTGCAATTGCGCGATGCCCTGGCCCTGATCGACGACGAACTGGCGCACCTGGCCGACGCCCTCGCCACCCAGGCCCGCGCCCACGCCGACACACCGCTGGCCGGGCGCACCTGGCTGCAACATGCGACCCCGGTGACCCTGGGCATGAAGCTCGCTGGCACCCTCGGCGCCTTGACCCGCCATCGCCAGCGCCTGCGTGAACTCAAGCCGCGTCTGCTGACCCTGCAGTTCGGCGGCGCGTCCGGCACCCTCGCAGCGCTGGGCGACAAGGCGTTGCCTGTCGCCGAAGCGCTGGCCGATCAGTTGGGCCTGAACCTGCCGGAACAGCCTTGGCACACCCAGCGCGACCGTCTGGTGGAATTCGCCTCGGTGCTCGGCCTGGTCGCCGGCACCCTCGGCAAGCTCGGCCGCGATATCAGTCTGCTGATGCAGACCGAAGCCGGCGAAGTCTTCGAGCCGTCGGCGCCGGGCAAGGGCGGTTCCTCGACCATGCCGCACAAGCGCAACCCGGTGGGCGCCGCCGTGCTGATCGGGGCCGCGACCCGCGTCCCCGGCCTGCTCGCCACGCTGTTCGCCGCCATGCCCCAGGAGCACGAGCGCAGCCTCGGCCTGTGGCACGCCGAATGGGAAACCCTGCCGGAAATCTGCTGCCTGGTGTCGGGCGCGCTGCGTCAGGCGCGGATCATTGCCGAGGGCCTGGAAGTGGACGCCGCGCGCATGCGCCGCAACCTCGACCTGACCCAGGGCCTGGTCCTGGCCGAAGCGGTGAGCATCGTTCTCGCCCAGCGCCTGGGCCGGGATGCCGCGCACCATCTTCTGGAGACTTGCTGCAAACGCGCGGTCGCCGAACAACGCCATCTGCGCGCCGTGCTCGGCGACGATCCGCAGGTGAGCGCCGAACTGTCGGCGGACGAACTCGACCGTCTGCTGGACCCGGCTCACTACCTCGGCCAGGCTCGCGCCTGGGTTGAGCGTGCGCTGGCCGAACATCAACGATTCAAAGCCTGAGGAGGCTGCTGTGGGAAGCGTACAACTCGCCGATGGCGTTCTGAACTACCAGCTCGATGGCCCCGAAGGCGCACCGGTTTTGGTGCTGTCCAACTCGCTGGGCACCAACCTGCGCATGTGGGACACCCAGGTGCCGGCCTTCGCCACGCATTTCCGCGTGCTGCGTTATGACACCCGCGGCCACGGCGATTCGCTGGTCACCGACGGCCCGTACAGCATCGAGCAACTGGGCCGCGACGTGCTGGCGCTGCTGGATGCTTTGAAGTTGGACAAGGTGCATTTCTGCGGCCTGTCCATGGGCGGCCTGATCGGCCAGTGGCTGGGCATCAATGCACCGGAGCGCCTGAACCGCCTGATCGTCTGCAACACTGCGGCCAAGATCGGCACCCCGGAGATCTGGAACCCGCGCATCGAGATGGTCCTGCGTGACCGCGAGGCAGCGATGGTCGGCCTGCGCGATGCGTCCATCGAGCGCTGGTTCACCCCGGCGTTTGCCGGCGCCAACCCGGACCAGGCCAAGCGCATCACCGACATGCTCGCGTCCACCTCGCCTGAAGGCTACGCGGCCAACTGCGGCGCGGTGCGTGATGCCGATTTCCGCGATCAGTTGGGCGCAATCAAGGCGCCGCTGCTGGTCATCGCCGGCAGCGCCGACGCGGTGACCCCGCCGTCGGGCAGCCTGTTTATCCAGGAGCGGGTGGCCGGTGCCGAGTTTGCCGAGTTCCACGCTGCGCACCTGTCCAACGTTGAAGTGGGCGAGCCGTTCAGCCGCCGCGTCATCGATTTTCTGCTGGCCCGTTGAGGAGCTGTTTTCGTGGATGAGAAACAACGTTACGACGCCGGCATGCAAGTGCGTCGCGCGGTACTGGGCGATGCCCACGTGGACCGCAGCCTGACCAACCTGACCGAGTTCAACAGCGAGTTCCAGGAAATGATCACCCGCCACGCCTGGGGTGATATCTGGACCCGTCCGGGCTTGCCGCGGCACACCCGCAGCCTGATCACCATCGCCATGCTGATCGGCATGAACCGCAATGATGAGCTGAAACTGCACCTGCGCGCCGCCGCCAACAACGGCGTGACCCGTGACGAGATCAAGGAAGTGCTGATGCAGAGCGCGATCTACTGCGGGATTCCGGCGGCCAATGCCACCTTCCACCTGGCGGAGTCGGTGTGGGATGAGTTGGGGGTTGAGTCCAGGGCTTGATCGTCAGGGCCTCATCGCCGGCAAGCCGGTGCTTTGTGGGAGCCGGCTTGCCGGCGATGAGGCCATCTGAATCAAACCACAGCCTTCTTCTGCCGAATCGCCACCGGCCCCGCGTTATGCTCCACCGCCGCCTTCAGCTCCGGCCGCAGCCCGAGCATGAACGCCAGTTCCGCGACCACGAACAACGGCCCGACGATCAGCCCGCTGATATCGTCGACGAACGCCGGTTTGCGCCCCTCGTAGTAATGCCCGACGAACTGGATCACCCAGCCGATGAAAAACAGTCCCAGCCCGGCCACCAGCCACACCGATGTGCCTTGCACCGCCAGCGCTTGCCCGGCCCACAGGCAGGCACCCAGCAGTGCACTCATCAGCACGCCGAAACGCAGGTCCAGGCGCAGGTAAAACCACACCGACGCCAGCGCCGCGGCGAAGGCCGGCGACAGCCGGATCCCGCCTAGTTCCAGTCCCGGCCGTGACAGCAGCACGGTGACCGCCACCACAATCATGGGGATGCCGATGAAGTGGGTGGCGATGTTGCGCGGATCACGGTGGTAGCTGGCATATTGACTCAGGTGTTCCACGAGGTTTTTCATTGTTATTCCTCCGGTTGGGATGGCCCAGCATGGACCGCGGCCGGGCGTCAGTCTGTCGCCTGGCCGACAGAGTCACTTTTCGAGGCTTTGGATGAACGATCGTTGCGCCTGGCGCGAGCAACTCTTGCATGGCCACTGGTTCCGGCAACTCTCACCTGCGTTGCAGGATAGCCTGCTGGACGCCGCCCGCCCGCGCACCCTGGCCGCCGGCGAGCGCCTGTTCCAGCGCGGCGATGCGCCCTGCGGGCTGTATGCGGTGCTGGCGGGCGCGGTGCGGATTGGCGCGGTGAATGCCGGGGGAAAGGAGGCGCTCTTGACCCTGATCGAGCCGCCGCACTGGTTTGGCGAAATCTGCCTGTTCGACGGCCAGCCGCGCACCCATGACGCTTTTGCTGAAGGGCCGACCACACTGCTGCGGGTGCCGCAGGCGACGCTGCTGAGCTTGCTTGACCAGCAACCGGCGTACTGGCGCGAGTTTGCCTTGTTGATGAGCCACAAGCTGCGTCTGGCGTTTGTCGCCCTGGAACAGCAAAGCCTGATGGGCGCCGCCCCGCGTCTGGCGTACCGGCTGTTGCAGATGGCGGCGGGGTACGGCGAGGTGGATGGTGAGCGGCGGGTGTTGCAGTTGTCCCAGGAGCAACTGGCGCTGATGCTGTCGCTGTCGCGGCAGACCACCAACCAGATTCTCAAGGCGCTGGAGCAGGACGGGGCGGTGCGTTTGAGTTATGGCGAGATCGAGATTCTTGATCCGGGGCGGTTGGAGCGGTTGGCTGGGAAGTGAGGGTGGTCTTCCATGCTCCTCTCGGCGACTATGTTCTAGTCGACGGTATATCAGCGTTCTCAAGATCGAGCGCCGCCCGCGCGGCGCATCGCGAGCGAGCTCGCTCCTACAGTGGTTGCAACGTGCCTATGTCTGTCAGGCCATAGTTGACCGCTTTGTTTGTACGACGCGGTATCGAGTCGGCCCCAACAGCCTCCCCGCGACTCATCGCCAAACTCAAAGAGCGGGCAACACAACTCATTGTAGGAGCGAGCTCGCTCGCGATGCGCCGCGCGGGCGGCGCTCGATCTTGAGAACGCTAAAAGCCTGTCGGCGAGCACTTGGCAGCCATTACCCGATTTACTGACTGGTGCCTGATGGGCTTTATACAACCATGAGGTGTGTAGAGACCCATGCAGCGATCAGCCCCCAAAAGCCACCCCATCAATCCGGCTGAAACGGCGACTGACTCAAAATCACCCCCGTCTCTTCCACATACTTCTGCCACTCCGCCAACAGCGCCTCCAACTTCGCCGGCTGCTGCGTCGCCAGGTCATGAATTTCCCCCGGATCCCGACTCAGGTCATACAACTGCCAGGTCGCCGGCCCCACCGGCCCCGGGATATACACCGCTTTCCAGTGGCCCTGGCGAATCGCCCGGCGGCCGAACAGTTCCCAGCCGGTGACGGTGTGTTCGTCATGCACCTGCTCGGTCTCGCCCGACAGATACCCCAACCACGACTTGCCCCGCAGCGGCGCGACATCGCGACCGCGCCAGCGCTTGCCGGGATGGCGCACGCCCGCCAGGTCGAGCAGGGTCGGGGTGATGTCCATCACGGTGCTGAATTCATGGCTGATCTGTTTCTGCCGCGATAGCGCCGGGTAGTGCAGCAGCGCTGGCACGCGGATGCCGCCTTCGGTGGTGAAGGCCTTGAACAGCCGTGACGGCGCGGTGGCCGCCTGCGCCCAGTGCGGGCCGTACCAGACGTAGGAGTTGGCCCGGCCGATGTTTTCCAGGCTGTTGTCGTAATGCTGGTCGAGATAGCTGGCCAGGTGCGGGCCGAATTTCGGGAAGGCTTCCAGCAGCGCGCCTTCGGCGCCGTTGTCGGACATGAACAGCACCAGGGTGTTGTCCAGTTGGCCCTGGTTGCGCAGGTAGTCCAGGACCCGGCCGATGTTCCAGTCCATGCGCTCGACCATCGCCGCGTAAACCTCCATCGACCGTGCCGAACGCTGGCGTTGTTCGTCGCTCAGCGCCTGCCACTGGCCGTCCACCGGATGAGCTTCGGTGTCGGCGGCGATCAGGCCGAGGGCGCGGAGTTTTTCCAGGCGCTCCTGGCGCAGCACCTCGGGGCCGGCGTCGTAGCGGCCCTTGTAGCGCTCGACCACCTCGGCCGGCGCCTGCAACGGCCAGTGCGGTGCGGAGAAGGGCAGGTAGGCGAAGAACGGCCGGCTCTGGTCGCGCTCCTTGAGGTACTGCAGCAGCTTGTCGCCGAAGGCGTCAGAGGAATAGAAATCCTTCGGCAACTCATCGATGAATTGATCGTCTTCGATGTACAGCGCCGGGGTGGATTTCAGCAGGCCCGGGGTGTTGTCATCGTAGGTCGGCTCGAAGCCATAGTGGTTGGCGGCGCCCGGCAGCAGGGCGAAGGAACGTTCGAAACCGCGGGCGTGAGGCGCCAGTTCGGCGGTCAGGCCCAGGTGCCATTTGCCGCTCATCAGCGTCTGGTAGCCGGCTTCGCGGAGCAATTCTGGCAGGGCCACCACGCGGTCGTTGAGGTAGCCCTCGTAGCCGGGCTTGCCGATCAGTTCCGGGGTCAGCGCCTCGGCCATGGTGCCGATGCCGGCGATATGGTGGTCGGTGCCGGTGAGCAGCATCGAGCGGGTCGGCGAGCAGGTGGGCGCGGTGTGGAAATCGGTCAGGCGCAGGCCGGCGCTGGCCAGGGCGTCGAGGTTCGGCGTGGCGATCTCGCCGCCGAACGCGCCGATGTCGGAGAAGCCCAGGTCGTCGGCAACGATGACCAGGAAGTTGGGGCGATGGCTCATGAAGCGCTCCTCAGCAGGCCAGGTAGGTCAGGGGCAGGTCGTGGATGCGCGCGACGGACGGCGGCAGGTAGCGGTCGTCGCGGGTCAGCTCGTGCAGCAGGATTTCGCGCAGGCGGTGGAAGTCCAGGCTGGCGCGCTCGCGCGGGTGCGGCAGGTCGATCTCGACCACGCGCTTGATCCGCCCCGGCCGCGGCTCCAGCACCACCACGCGGTCGGCGAGGAAGATCGCTTCCTCGACGTCGTGGGTCACCAGCAAGGTGGTGATGCGCGCCCGTTCGCGGATCGCCAGCAGCTCGTCCTGCATCTGCTGGCGGGTCAGGGCGTCGAGGGCGCCGAAGGGTTCGTCCAGCAGCAGAATGCGCGGGCTGGCCACCAGGCCGCGGGCGATCGCCACGCGCTGGGCCATGCCGCCGGAAAGTTGGTGCGGGTAGGCGGCGCTGAACGCTTCCAGGCCGACCAGGGCGATGAAGTCCTTGACCCGCTGCTGCTTCGCCGTCGCGTCCAGCGCTTCGTTGACCAGGCCCAGCTCGATGTTCTCGGCCACCGTCAGCCAGGGGAACAGGCGGTGTTCCTGGAAGACGATGCCGCGCTCGCTGCCGATGCCGCTGACCCGCTTGCCGTCGATCAGGATCTGCCCCTGATAGTCGTTGTCCAGGCCGATCAGCAGGCGCAGCAGGGTGGACTTGCCGCAGCCGCTGGCGCCGACGATGGCGACGAATTCGCCTTCGCGGATGTCCAGGTTGAAGTCGCGCAGCGCCTCGACTTCGCCATCGCTGACGGCGAAGCGCTTGCTGACCTGTTGAAAGCTGACCAAAGGGGAAACCCGTGCGTTCATGCGCGTCTCCAGCGCGTGGCACGCGCTTCGATATGTTGTCCGAGGGCGCTGAGCAGGGCGCCGTTGACCCCGACCAGGAGCATCCCGGCCATGATCTGGTCCATGCGCAGCAGTTGCTGGGCGGCGATCATCAGGCTGCCGATACCACCGCCCGAGGGCATGAAGTATTCGGCGCCGATGGTGCCGAGCCAGGAATAGATCAGGCCGATGCGCAGGCCGGCGAAGATGCCCGGCGCGGCGTTGGGCAGCACCAGCCGGCGCAGGCGTTGCCAGCGGCTCAGGCGCAGCACCCGGGCGGCTTCGTGCAGTTGCGGCGAGACGCTGGCGACGGCGCGCTGGGTGGCGATGAACAGCGGGAAGAACGCCGCCAGGCCGACGAACACCCACTTCGCCAGTTCGCCCAGGCCGAACCAGGCGGTCAGCAGCGGCACCCAGGCGAACAGGGCAATCTGCCGCAACCCCGAGAGGCTCGGGCCGAGCAGTTGCTCGGCGCGCGGCGAGAGCCCCAGCCACAGGCCGAACAACAGACCCAGCCCGCCCCCCAGCAGCAGGCCGCCGAGGGCGCGGCCGACGCTGATCGCCAGCGAGCCGCTGAGGCTGCCGTCGAGCACGCCGTTGCCGAGGGTGTCGAGCACCGCCAGCGGCGCCGCGAGAATATTCGCGTCGACCCATTCGGCCTGGCTCGCCACCTGCCAGAGGGCGAGCAACGCCAGCGGCAGGAACAGCGCCTGCACCCGCTCCACGCCGCGCAAGCGTTGGACCCGCAGTTCGGCGGTCGGCGGGTGCGGCCAGTGCAGCAGGCGGCGGTCGAGCCAGCCGAGGCCACGGTCCATCAACAGGCCGAGCACGCCGATCACCGCGATGCAGACGAAGACGATATCCAGCATGAACAGTTGCCGCGCCCAGACCATCAGGTAGCCGAGGCCTTCGCTGGAGGCCAGCAGTTCCACCGCCAGCAGCGAGGTCCAGCCGGTGGCCAGCGCCAGGCGCAGACCAGCGAAGAACGACGGCAGCGCCGCCGGCAGGATCAGCCGGGTGATCAGCAGGTGCGGCGGCAGGCGCAGCACGGCGGCAGCTTCACGCAGACGGGGCTGGGCATCGCGCACGCCGACCAGGGTGTGCAGGGTGATCGGGACGATGATCGCCTTGACCAGCACCACCAACTTGAGGGTTTCGCCGATGCCGAACAGCGCCATGAACAGCGGCACCCAGGCCAGGGTCGGAATCTGCGCCAGCGCACTGAACGTCGGCAACACCAGGCGTTCGCTACGCCGGCTGAAGCCCAGCCAGGCGCCGAGCGCGGCGCCCGCACTGACCCCCAGCAGCAAGCCGACGAACAACCGCCAGAGACTGATGCCCAGGTGTAGCCAGAGTTCGCCGTGGCCCAGTTCGACCGCGCTGCTCCAGACCAGCGAAGGCGGTGGCAGGATCTGTTCGCTCATCCATTCATGGCGGCTCGCCAGCCACCACAGCGCGGCCAGCGCCAGCGGCAAATACCAGGCGTTCAGCCGCTGCCAGGGCAGGCGGTTGAACCCTCGCGCGGTGGGCGGGGCGGTCAGCGGCAGGGCTGAGCGGGAAGCGTGGGCCATGAAGACCTCCGGGTCGGCTGCACAGGCGGTTCTGTGCTTATTTCTTATGGATCTATTTATTGATTGGTAAATTCGATCGGGTAATAAGAGAGGCATTTAAAGCCCAGTGTCGAAGCAGCGGCCAATGCATTCGAAGCATATTTTTCTTGTGCTTCATGCATAGCCAGTTGGAACGCTGGATACAGCGCTTATATGTAATCCGGTTATTAAAATGTAATTTCTTAGTATTTAACTTGCGCGGCCGAATAGCGTTAGGTGGCGGCACCATTACAAGGAGCCGCGTGCCATGAACCTGTCGCTCAACCGTGTTTTCAGCCTGTTCGCCGTCCCCGCCCTGGCCGCTGTGGTCGGCTGGCTGCCCGCCGAGGCGCTGGGCGCCGAGGTCAAGCAAATCCGCATCGCCGTGCCCGACCTGAGTGCCGGCACCCAGCACTCGGGCGGCGGCATCACCGACGTGTTGCAGGAACAGCAACTGCTGGAAAAAGCCTTCGCCGCCGATGGCATCAGCATCCAGTGGAATTACTTCAAGGGCGCCGGCCCGGTGATCAACGAGGCGTTCGCCAATGGCCAGGTGGACTTCGCCTACCTGGGCGACCTGGCGGCGATCATCGGCAAGGCCAACGGTGTCGATACCCGCCTGCTCGCGGCGACCGCGCGCGGGGTCAAGCACTACCTCGGTGTCGCCCCGGACAGCGGCATCAAGACTCTGCAAGACCTCAAGGGCAAGCGCGTGGCGATCTTTCGCGGCACCGCCACGCAACTGTCGTTCGATGCCGCGCTGGCCAGCCAGGGCCTGAGCGAGAAGGACCTGAAAGTCATCAACCTGGACTTCAACGCCGCCATTGCCGCGCTGGCGGCCAAGCAGATCGACGCCACCTGGGGCTCCACCGGCATCACCGCGCTGAAGGAACGCGGCCTCGCCGAACTGCCGCTGAGCACCCGCGACCTGGGCGGCGCCGGCAATGTCCAGGCGGTGCTGGTGGGATCCGGTGCGTTTATCGATGCCCATCCCGAGATCGTGGCGAAGTTCCTTGCCGCGCAGCAGCCCGCCGTGCAGTGGCTGACCAGTGACGGCAACAAGGACGCCTATGTGCAGCTGGTCTCGTCCCGCGCCAGCTATCCGCCGGCGATCCTCACCCATGACCTGAAGGACGAGCAGCTGAGCCAGATCTTCCCCGCCACCCTCGACGAGCAGTTCCTTGCGCGCTTGCAGGCGTCGGTGGACCTGGCGGCCAAGGAACGGCTGATTCGCAAGCCGTTCCAGGTCAACCAGTGGCTGGCGCCTCAGGCTATCCGGCCAGTTCCTGTGGCACAGGCTGGCGGTCAAGAGTGACCAGGGTTTCGATCATCGCCCGGGCGGCGGGGGACAGGCGGTAACCGCTGCGGCTGACGATGCCGCAGCGGGCGCTGAGGCTGTCGAGGTTGGTGGGCAGGTTGCGCCAGTGCAACTGGACCAGCTCGCCGCGACCGATGTACGAAGAAAAGGCCTCTTCGGTGCCGATGCCAATGGCATTGCTGTCCTGCACCACCCGCAACAGGGTCGGCAGGTGTTCGGTCTGCACCTGGGGCGAGAAGTCGGTCTTGCCGCTCAGGTTGGCCAGCAGCTTGCGCACCCCGGGCGGGATCAGCGAGGTGGCCAGCGGGTAGTCGAACATGTCGTTGGTGGACAGACTGTCCTTGGCCAGCAGCGGGTGGCCGGGGCGGCAGAAGAACAGGCCGCGACGGGGCGTGAGGGCTTGGGTGTGGAAATTCGGATCGGCCTCGAAATGGCGGATATCAGCGACGAAAAACTCCACCTCCTCACGGTTCAGCGCGCGGCTGAGCTTTTCCCAGTTATCCACTTGCAGGCGGGTGTGCACCTTCGGGTGCGCATTGACGAACTGCGCCAGCGCTCGCGGCACCAGTTCCGCTGCCGGCGCCGGGCCGCAGCCGAAGCGCAGTTCGCCGGCATCGAGCTTGGTCATCTGCAGCACTTCGCTGCTCAGTTGCGCCGCGCCTTGCACCAGGCGCAGGGCGTGTTGCAGCACCACTTGACCTTCGGGCGTGGGGCGCAGGTCCTTGTTGCCGCGGTCCACCAGCACGCAGCCGAATTCCTGTTCCAGGCCCTGGATACTGCGGCTGAACGCCGGCTGGGTAATGCCCATGGCCTCGGCGGCGCGAACGAAACTGCGGTGTTCAGTAAGGGCGATGAAGTAGCGCAGTTGACGAAGATCCATATGCATTTCCGGCATTTCAAAAATAGGGCGAAGGTATTTGCCGCCACGGGAGACTGGGGTTTTAAATGCAAGCTCTTATTCCGTCAATGAAGCAGCTATTTATCTGTTAGTACTTATTTGCATAACGATAGAGCACTGTTCCAACGACAACTTCCGTGTCGTCAGCCAATGAGGGTTTGAACCATGAGCAATGCCGCACTCGCCGCAACCCCTGTCAGCCAAGCGCTGGACATTCACCCGGTCGCCGGACGCATCGGCGCCGAAGTGCGTGGCGTGCAACTGAGCGCCGATCTGGAGCCGGCGCTGATCGAGGCCATCCAGGCCGCGCTGGTGGAGCACAAGGTGCTGTTCTTCCGCGCCCAGCACCACCTCGATGACCAGGGTCAGGAAGCCTTCGCTCACCTGCTCGGCGAACCGATCGCCCACCCCACCGTGCCCGTGCGTGACGGCACTCGTTACCTGCTGGAACTGGATGGCGGCGAAGGGCGCCGCGCCAATTCCTGGCACACCGACGTGACCTTCGTCGACGCCTACCCCAAGGCCTCGATCCTGCGCTCGGTGGTGGCGCCGGTGTCCGGCGGCGACACGGTCTGGGCCAACACCGCGACGGCCTACAACGACCTGTCGCCGGCGCTCAAGGCTCTCGCCGAGGAGCTATGGGCAGTGCACAGCAACGAGTACGACTACGCCGGGGCCAAGCCCAATGTCAGCGTCGAGCAACTGGAAAATTATCGTCGGGTGTTCACTTCGACCGTGTACGAGACCGAGCATCCGGTGGTGCGCGTGCACCCGGTCAGCGGTGAGAAACACCTGCTGCTGGGGCACTTCGTCAAGCGCCTGAAGGGTTATTCGCAGAACGATTCACAGCACCTGTTCAGCTTGTTGCAGGGGTATGTGACGCGTCTGGAGAACACCGTTCGCTGGCGCTGGCAGGCGGGGGACGTGGCGATCTGGGACAACCGCGCGACCCAGCATTACGCGGTGGATGACTACGGCACCCAGGGCCGAGTGGTGCGCCGGGTGACGTTGCAGGGGGATGTGCCGGTGAGTGTGGCGGGGGAGCGGAGCCGGACGGTGAAAGGCGCCTGATTCATTTTTTGGGGGGGAGCATCGCGAGCAAGCTCGCTCCTGCAGGGGACTGAACTGTAGGAGCGAGCTTGCTCGCGATGAGGCCCGTGAAGCCTCAGAGAATCCCGATCGGATAGCTGATGATCAGCCGGTTTTCATCAAACGAGTTGGTGCTGTAGTCCCGACGCATGGTCGAGTTACGCCACTTCATCGACAGGTTCTTCAGCGCGCCGCTCTGGATCACGTAGGCCAGTTCCGATTCCCGTGCCCATTCTTCACCGTCGTCCACCGTCGCGGTGTGCACGTTGTCGCCCTTGATATAGCGGTTCATCAGGGTCAGGCCGGGTACGCCGAGGGCGGCGAAGTTGTAGTCGTGGCGCACTTGCCAGGAGCGTTCCTGGGCGTTGTCGAAGCTGGAGTTGTAGCTGTCGTTGGCCAAGGTGCCGCCGCTGGTGCCGTTGACGCGCATCCAGGCATCGTCGCCGCTGACTTTCTGCAGGCCGACGTAGAAGGTGCTGCCACCGTAGCGGGCCGAGAGCATGGCCGAGGCGGTGCGGTTGTCGAGGTCGCCGGCCCGGGCCGAGCCATCTTCCTTGCCGATGAAGTAGCCGAGGTTGGCGCCCAGGGTCCAGTCGCCCAGCGGCTGGCTATGAACCAGGTTGATGTACTGCTGCTGGTAGATGTCCTTCAGTTGCGCGTTCCACAGACCGATCAGGGTGCGCTTTTCGTTGAAGGTGAATTCACCACCGGCGAAGTTGAAGCGGTCGGAGGTGATTCCGCCGCGGCCGTTCATGAACATGTCTTCCATGCTCGCGTCGTTGCGCGGGCTGTTGCCGCGGAACTGACCGGCATAGAGGGTCAGGCCGTCGATTTCCTGCGAGGTGATCTGGCCACCGCGGAAGGTTTGCGGCAGCGAGCGACCGTCGTCGGAACGGAGGATCGGCAGCACCGGCATCCACTCGCCGACTTTCAGTTCAGTCTTCGACACCTTGGCTTTCAGCGCCACACCGAGGCGACCGAAATCGTCGGCCGGGCGGCCGTCGTCATGCACCGGCAGCAGGTGGGTGCCTGCGGTGCCTTTGCCGCCGTCGAGCTTGACCGAATACAGGCCGAGGATATCGACACCGAAGCCGACAGTGCCTTGGGTGAAGCCGGACTTGGCGTCGAGGATGAAACTCTGGGTCCATTCCTCGCCTTTGCCCTGGGCGTTGGCCGGGTCGACGAAGTTGCGGTTGATGTAGAAATTGCGCAGGTTCAGGGAGGCCTTGGCGTCCTCGACGAAGCCGCTTTCAGCAGCCAGGGCGGGGAGGGCGCAAGTCATGGCAATGAAGCCGGGAAGCAGGTGTCGTGCTGGGTGCGGAGTGTTCATCGTCAATGTGTCTCTTGTTTTTATGTAAGCGAAACCATCCGCCATGACTGAAAAGGGTCACAGGCCGGGTTGCGTCTTTGGGGTTTGCGTTGGGAAAAGCGGCAAGAGGATGGTGCTGTGACGGACGGGGGCGAATCAATTCGTTACAGGCGGAAATGGGCGATTATCGAACGATAACTGAATGGTTAGTTTCTTTTGTTGCGTTGAAAACGCACGGGGCGGGAGAGTTGCAGGAGAGCGGTGTGCAGCCATGAAAAAGCCCACCGCAGAGGGTGGGCTTTTCTACATCAGGTTCAGCCAGTTCAGCCTTTCGGCGTCTCGACCGAAGCTTGCTGCTGAGCATCACCGGTGCGCTCGTACCAGCCGCCACCGAGGGCCTTGTACAGATTGACCTCGCTGACCACCTGCGACAGCCGGTCAGTGATCAGCGACTGCTGGGCACTGAACAGGTTGCGCTGGGCGTCGAGGAACACCAGGTTGCTGTCCACGCCGATACGGTAGCGACGCTCGGCCAGGCGGTAGTAATCCTGGTTGGCGGCGACCAGATCGCGCTGGGCCTGCAACTGCTGGTTGAAGGTCTGCCGCGCAGCCAGACCATCGGAGACTTCCTGGAAGGCGGTCTGGATGGTCTTTTCGTACTTGGCGATGTTGATGTCTTTCTGGATCTTCGAGTAATCGAGGCTGGCCTTGAGCGAACCGGCATTGAAGATCGGCAGGTTGATCTGCGGCTGGAACAGCCACGTGCCGGAGCCACCCTTGAACAGGCCGCTCATGTCGGAGCTCAGGGTCCCGGCATTGGCGGTCAGGCTGATGCTCGGGAAGAACGCCGCGCGGGCGGCGCCGATATTGGCGTTGGCCGCCTTGAGCAGGTGCTCGGCTTCCATGATGTCCGGACGCCGGGTCAGCAGGTCCGACGGCAGGCCGGCCGGCATTTCCGCGAGCAGGTCGCCGTCCAGCGGCAGGGCCGCCGGCAGGTTGCCCGGCAGACCGGCGCCGACCAGCAGGGTCAGGCTGTTGAGGTCCTGGGCCACCAGGCGCTGGTACTGCGCCAGCTTGACCCGGGCGCCTTCGACCGCGGTACGCGCCTGGCTCAGGTCCAGTGCCGAGGCCACGCCGACGTCGCTGCTGCGCTGGGTCAGCTTGAAGCTTTCCTCGTAGGTCTTGAGGGTTTCGCCGGTCAGCTTGAGCAGCGCCTGGTCGGCCTGCCAGGTGTAATAGGCGTTGGCGACGCTGGCCACCAGGGCGATCTGCGTCGAACGGCGCGCCTGTTCACTGGACAGGTAGGTTTCCAGAGCCTGTTGGCTCAGGCTGCGCACCCGGCCGAACAGGTCCAGCTCATAGGCGCTGACGCCGATGGTGGCCGAATATTGGCTGCTGATGCTCGACTGGCCGGTCTGCGACATGTCCGCCGGCGTGCGCTGGCGTTGGCCGCTGGCGTTGGCCGAGACAGCCGGGAACAGGTCGGCGCGCTGGATGCGGTACTGCGCACGGTAGGCGTCGATGTTCAGCGCCGCGACCCGCAGGTCGCGGTTGTTTTCCAGCGAACCCTGGATCAACTGCTGCAGCGCCGGGTCGTGGAAGAACTGGCGCCAGCCTTGCTCGGCGGCGGCCACCTGGGCCGACTCGGCCGGCGAGTAGGCCGGACCTGCCGGCCACTCGGCCGCGACCGGCGCCTCGGGGGTCTTGTACTCGGGGATCAGCGAGCATCCGCCCAGGATGAACGCGGTGACCGCCAGGGATATCAGGGACTTGGTCATTGCCCAGCCTCATAGCGTGGAGTTTCAGGTGTGGCGTCTTCTTCGGGCTGTTTGCTGCCGAACAGCGACGACACGCTAACGAAGAACAGTGGCACCCAGAAGATGGCCAGAACGGTGGCCGTGATCATACCGCCGATCACCCCGGTACCAATGGCGTGCTGGCTGCCCGAACCCGCGCCGGTGGCGATGGTCAGCGGCACTACGCCGAGGATGAACGCCAGCGAGGTCATGATGATCGGACGCAGACGCATGCGGCAGGCTTCGATGGCGGCGTCGGCCAGGCTGCGGCCCTGTTCGTGCAGTTCCTTGGCGAACTCGACGATCAGGATCGCGTTCTTCGCCGCGAGGCCGATGGTGGTCAGCAGCCCCACCAGGAAGTACACGTCGTTGGACAGCCCGCGCATGCTGGCCGCCATCAGCGCACCGATGATACCCAGCGGCACCACCAGCACCACCGCGATCGGGATCGACCAGCTTTCGTACAGCGCCGCCAGGCACAGGAACACCATCAGCAGCGACAGCGCGAACAGTGCTGGCATCTGCGAACCCGACAGCTTCTCTTCATACGACATGCCGGTCCACGCGAAGCCGACACCGGCTGGCAGTTTGGCGGCCAGGCGTTCGACTTCGGCCATCGCCTCACCGGTACTGTAGCCAGGGGCTGGCGCACCGAGTACTTCCATTGCTTCGACGCCGTTGTAACGCGACAGCTTCGGCGCGCCGTAGATCCACTCGCCCTTGGCGAAGGAGGAGAACGGCACCATCTCGCCGGCGGCGTTGCGCACGTACCATTTCTGCAGGTCTTCCGGGCTCATCCGCGACGAGGCTTCGCCCTGGAGGTAGACCTTCTTGACCCGGCCACGGTCGATGAAGTCGTTGACGTAGCTGGCACCGAGGGCGATCGACAGGGTGTTGTTGATATCGGAGATGGTGACGCCCAGCGCGCTGGCGCGTTCATCATCGATGGTCAACTGGTACTGCGGTTCGTCGTTCAGGCCGTTCGGACGCACGGCCGAGAGGATCTTGCTTTGCGCCGCCATACCGAGGAACTGGTTGCGCGCTTCCATCAGCTTGGCGTGGCCGACGCCGGCACGGTCCTGCAGGAACACGTCGAAACCGGTGGCGTTACCCAGTTCCAGTACCGCAGGCGGGGCGAAGGCGAACACCATCGCATCGCGGAAGGTGAAGAAGTGCTGCTGGGCACGGGTTGCCAGGTTGAACACGCTGTTTTCGGCAGAGCGCTCGCCCCACGGCTTGAGCATGATGAAGGCCATCCCCGAGCTCTGGCCACGGCCCGCGAAGTTGAACCCGTTCACGGTGAACACCGAGGCCACCGTGTCTGACTCCTTGTCCAGCAGGTAGGCGCGCATTTCATCGACCACCGCCTGGGTGCGCTCGGCACTGGAGCCGGCCGGGGTTTGCACCTGGGCGAACAGAACGCCCTGGTCTTCCTCTGGCAGGAACGCAGTCGGGATGCGCATGAACAGCCAGACCATGCCGACCACGATCAGGATGTAGGCGAGGAAGTACGGGGCCTTGTGACGCAGGATGTTACCCACGCCGCGCTCGTAGCTCTGCACGCTGCGGTCGAAATTGCGGTTGAACCAGCCGAAGAAGCCGCGTTTGGCGGTGTGGTGCTCACCCTTCTTGACCGGCTTGAGCATGGTGGCGCACAGCGCCGGGGTGAAGATCAGTGCGACCAGCACCGAGAGGCCCATGGCCGACACGATGGTGATCGAGAACTGCCGGTAGATCACGCCCGTGGAGCCGCCGAAGAATGCCATCGGCAGCAGTACCGCCGACAGTACCAACGCAATACCGACCAGTGCGCCCTGGATCTGGCCCATGGACTTCTTGGTCGCTTCCTTGGGTGAAAGCCCCTCTTCGGACATCACCCGCTCGACGTTTTCCACCACGACGATGGCGTCGTCCACCAGCAGGCCGATGGCCAGGACCATCGCGAACATGGTCAGGGTGTTGATGCTGAATCCGGACGCCGCGAGGATGCCGAAGGTCCCCAGCAATACCACCGGCACGGTCATGGTGGTGATCACCGTGGCGCGGAAGTTCTGCAGGAACAGGTACATCACCAGGAACACCAGCACGATCGCTTCGATCAGGGTGTGGATCACGCCGCTGATCGATTCGGTCACCACCGGGGTGGTGTCATACGGAAACACCGCCTTCATGCCTGGCGGGAAGAACGGTTCGAGGTCGGAAATGGTCTTGCGCAGCGCCTTGGCGGTATCCAGGGCGTTGGAGCCGGTGGCCAGTTTCACGGCCAGGCCGGAAGCCGGCTTGCCGTTGAACTGGGCGCTGACCGCGTAGTTTTCACCCCCCAGGGCGACCTTGGCGACATCGCCCAGGCGTACTTGCGAACCGTCGCGGTTGACCTTGAGCAGGATCTTCTCGAACTGCTCGGCGGTCTGCAGACGGGTCTTACCGATGATGGTCGCGTTCAGTTGCTGGCCGGGCAGGGCGGGCAGGCCGCCGAGTTGACCGGAAGACACCTGGACGTTCTGCGCGGCAACGGCGGTCTTGACGTCAACCGGGGTCAACTGGAACTTGTTCAGCTTGGCCGGATCGAGCCAGATGCGCATCGCGTACTGGGCACCGAAGACCTGGAAGTCACCGACACCGGCGGTCCGCGAGATCGGGTCCTGCATGTTCGAGACGATGTAGTTGGCCAGGTCGTCCTTGGTCATGCTGCCGTCTTCGGACACCAGACCGATCACCAACAGGAAGTTCTTCACCGCCTTGGTCACGCGGATACCCTGCTGTTGCACTTCTTGCGGCAGCAGCGGGGTGGCCAGGTTCAGCTTGTTCTGCACCTGGACCTGCGCGGTGTCAGGGTTGGTGCCCTGCTCGAAGGTCGCGGTGATGGTCATGCTGCCGTCGGAGTTACTTTCCGACGACACATAACGCAGGTTGTCGATACCGTTGAGCTGTTGCTCGATCACCTGGACCACGGTGTCCTGCACGGTCTGCGCGGAGGCGCCCGGGTAGGTCACGGCGATGGCGATCGCCGGCGGGGCGATGCTCGGGTACTGGTTGATCGGCAGCTTGAGGATCGACAGCGCCCCGACCAGCATGATCACCAAGGCGATCACCCAGGCGAAGATCGGGCGATCGATAAAGAATTTCGACATGGTTTATTCCCCTTTGGCCCCTGCGGTCGCGGCATTGGCCTGGGCTGGCTGGGCAGGCTTGATGTTGGTGGCTTCGCTGGCCTTCACCTCGGCACCCGGCTTGACGTATTGCAGGCCTTCGGTAATCAGGCGATCGCCTGGGTTCAGGCCTTCCTCGATCAGCCAGTCACTGCCGACGGTACGGCTGGCCTTGAGCTGACGCAGCTCGACCTTGTTGTCCTGGTTGACCACCAGGGCGGTCGGCTGGCCTTTCAGGTCGCGGGTCACGCCTTGCTGCGGGGCGAGGATGGCGGCGGCGTTCACACCGTTGTTGAGGCGGGCGTGGACGAACATGCCGGGCAGCAGGTTGTGCTCGGGGTTGGGGAACACGGCGCGCAGGGTCACCGAACCGGTGGTCTGGTCGACCGAGACTTCGGAGAATTCCAGGCGGCCTTCCTGAGCGTAGGTGCTGCCGTCTTCCAGCTTCAGGGTGACCTTGGCGGCGTTCTCGCCGACCTTCTGCAACTTGCCGCTTTCCAGTTCGCGACGCAGCTTGAGCAGCTCGGCCGAGGACTGGGTGACGTCGACGTAGATCGGGTCCAGTTGCTGGATAACCGCCATGGCGTCGGCCTGGCCGTTGCTGACCAGCGCGCCCTCGGTGAAGTTGGAGCGACCGATACGGCCGCTCAGCGGTGCCAGGACCTTGGTGTAGCGCAGGTCGATCTCGGCGCTTTTCAGCGTCGCTTCAGCCTGCAAACGTTTGGCCTGCGCGTCGTCGAATTCCTGGCGGCTGACGGCTTGTTCGGCCACCAGTTGCTTGTAGCGCTCGGACAGCGAGCGAGTCGATTGCAGGTTGGCCTTGGCGCTGGCCAGGGTTGCTTCATAGACCGCCGAGTCGATCTGGTAGAGCTGCTGGCCTTCTTTGACCTCGCTGCCTTCCTTGAACAGACGCTTGAGAATGATGCCGTTGACCTGCGGACGCACTTCCGCGACCCGGTACGCAATGGTGCGACCTGGCAGATCGGAAACGAGGGTATAGGGTTGGGCCTGGAGGGTGACAACGCCGACCTGAGGAATCTGCGCCACGGGCGCCGCTTCTTCCTTTTTACAGCCGCTGAGCAGTGTTGCCAGGGCGACGGCGGAAACCAGAGCGGAAACAGCTGGCTTGAATTGCATGAAGATCCTCGGGTCAGAAAGAGCTGAAGACGCTCAAGAGTAATGGAAAACAGGATGTAGGAAAAAACTCTATCCGGGTGGATAAGTAGCATGCTAATGAATATACTTACATTCATGCTTGTTTGTAAACACCCGTTACCTTGTCCTCCCATTGCACAAGGCACGAAACTAGAACACCCGGAACGCGGCCCCACCCCGGTCGCACCGGATCAGAAATCGGTCGTCCGATGCAGGCGACCGGCTCCTTGATGAGGTTGTACTGCCATGGTCCGTCGAACCAAAGAGGAAGCTCAGGAAACCCGTAACCAGATCCTTGAAGCTGCGGAAAAAGCCTTTTACAAGCGCGGGATTGCGCGTACCACCCTTGCCGACATCGCCGAACTGGCCGGCGTGACCCGCGGCGCCATCTACTGGCATTTCGACAATAAAGCCGAACTGGTGCAGGCCCTGCTCGACAGCCTGCAAGAACCGCTCGACGCCTTGGCCAGGGCCAGCGAGAGCGAGGAAGAACTCGACCCGCTGGGCTGCATGCGCAAGCTGCTGGTGCAGTTGATGCACCAGATGGCCAGCGATCCGAAGACGCGGCGTATCAACGAAATCCTTCATCACAAGTGTGAATTCACCGACGAGATGTGCGAGATCCGCCTCCAGCGCCAGAGCGCGACCGTCGACTGTCATGAACGCATCACTCGCTCGCTGGGCAACGCCATCAAGCGCGGGCAGTTGCCGACAGATGTCGACCCGGAGCGCGCGGCCGTGGCCCTGTTCGCCTACATCGACGGGCTGATCCGGCGCTGGCTGCTGCTGCCGGACAGCTTTGACCTGTTCAACGATGCCGAACGCTGGGTCGATACAGGGCTCGACATGCTGCGCGTGAGCCCTGCCCTGCGCAATTGAGGTTTTGTGAGCATTTGTGAATCTTTGTATTTCAAATTGAGCTGAGTTGTTTCCAACGCCGGGCTGAGCAAGAATCGGCCTGGCGTTCGTCATTATGGGCGCTGGGGTCCAGACGGATACTTAGCTGGCTAATTAAATTTTCTTCATCGAGTCCGGACATGACCGCGCAGACCCCGACCCTCAGAGGCGCCGAGCAACCGCTGCGGGGGATTGCCCTGATCTGCCTGGCGGTGCTGCTGTTCGCCAGCCACGACGCCCTGTCCAAATACCTTTCCGGTTTCTACCCTATTGTCATGGTGGTGTGGGCGCGCTACGTGGTGCACACGTTGCTGATGCTGGTGGTGTTCGTGCCGCGTACCGGGCTGTCGGCGGTGGTGCGAACGCGGCGGCCGCTGCTGCAACTGGCCCGGGCGCTGTGCCTGATCGGCACCAGCCTGCTGTTCACCACGGGGCTGCGTTATATCCCGCTGGCCGAAGCCACGGCGGTCAACTTTCTCGCGCCCTTGATGGTGACCGCGTTGTCGGTGCCGCTGCTGGGTGAGCGGGTCAGTCGCGGGCAATGGATCGCGGTGCTGGCCGGCTTTGTCGGCGTGCTGATCGTGATTCGCCCCGGCGGCGCGCTGTTCACCCCGGCGATCCTGCTGCCGCTGGGCTCGGCGTTCTGCTTCGGCTGCTATCAGTTGCTGACCCGCAAGCTCAGCGCCACCGACAGCCCCACCACCAGCAACTTCCTCACCGGGATCTTCAACAGCCTGATCATGACCGCGCTGGTGCCGTTCTTCTGGACCGTGCCGACCTTTGGCCATGCCTTGTTCATGCTCGGCCTTGGCACCTGCGGGATGCTCGGTCACATGCTCCTGACCCAGGCCTTCCGTCACGCCGCGCCGGCCATGCTGGCGCCGTTCAGTTATGGCCAGATCCTCTTCGCCGGGATGTTCGGCTACCTGATCTTCGACCACAGCCCGGACGTCTATGGCGTGGTCGGCATTTCCGTCATCTGCCTCAGCGGCCTGGCCGTGGCCTGGGTGCAGCGGCGCGGTTGAGCACCTGTCAGTGACCGCGCAGTTCGCGGTTGGGCAGGGCCAGCGCCGCTGCCAGGCCGAACAGCGAAATCGCCGCGCTGCCCAGCAACAGGTTGCGGAAGGTCACCGACAGCTCGGCCTGTACCGCCAGGTTCGCCTCGCCGGCGCGCAGGCTGCCGAGTAGGGCTTCGCCCGCGAGGGCGTAGCCGCCGTCCTGCAACATCGCCAGCAACAATGCCGACATCAGGGCCACGCCCACCGCGCCGCCGAGCGAGCGGAACAGGTTGGTCGTGCTGGTGGCGACGCCGATATCCTGCTGCTGCACCGCGCTCTGGGTCGCGACCAGCGAGGTCGGGAACTGGGTGCCGGCGGCGATGCCGGTCAGCAGCATGAACAACCCGCTGAGCAGGCCGGAGGAGGGCGGGCTCAGCGCCATGCCGACAATGGCCAGCGGCATCAGCAGGCTGCCGAAGAGAATCTGTGGCTTGAAGCGGCCGGTCATGTTGGTCAGGCGACCGGCGCAGTACGCCCCGATCGGCAAGCCCATGGCCAGTGGCAGCAGGTGCAGCGCGGCGCTGTCGGCACCGGCGCCGGTGATGCTCTGGTAGCGCAGCGGCATCAGCATGGTCAGCGAAATGGCCTGGAAGCTGGTGAAGAAGATGGTGCACCAGCACAGCACCGCGACCCGGTTGCCAAACAGCTTCAGCGGCAGCAGCGGTTCCGGCGCGCGGCGTTCATACAGCACGAACAGCGTCAGACCGAACAGCGCGGCCGCCAATAGCGCCAGCACCGCTTGGCTATGCCACGGGTGGCCCTGGCCGATCAGGGTGATGGCCAGCAGCAGGCCGGTCAGGCCGAGGATCAACAGCAAGGCGCCGGGATAATCGACCTTGGCCTGGCGTTGCGGCGTCGCCAGCCCGCGCAGGCTGTTGCGGGTCACCCACCAGGCGGTCAGGCCCAGCGGCAGGTTCAGCCAGAACACCCAGCGCCACGACAGGTACTCGGTCAGTAAACCTCCGAGCACCGGCCCGGCCACACTCGCCGCCGCGTACATGCTGCTGAAGTAAGCCTGGTAGCGCCCGCGTTCCCGGGGTGGCACCAGATCGCCGAGGATCGCCTGGCTGACCGAGACCATGCCGCCAGCGCCGATGCCTTGCAGCACCCGCGCCAGCACCAGTTGTTCCATGTTCTGCGCCGCGGCGCAGAACACCGAGGCGAGGGTGAAGATCGCAGTGCCGGACAGGATCATCCGCCGCCGCCCATACAAATCGCCGAGCTTGCCGTAGATCGGCGTGGCCACGGTCATCGCCACCATGTAGCCGGAAATCACCCAGGCCAGCAGGCCGACATCGTTGAACTGCGTGGAGATCGCCGGCATCGACACGGCGATGATGGTCTGGTCCAGGGCGCCGAGGAAGATCGCCAGCATCAGCGCGACGAGGACGGTCTTGATGGCGGGCTGGGGTGTGCTCAGTTGGGTCACGGCAGGCTCGTTACTTATTGGAGTCTTCAGGGCCTCATCGCTGGCGTGCCGGGGCGCCGAACCGCAGCGATGAGGCCCTTGGGGGCAAATAAAGTATGTCCGAGTCTATCCGATAGCTTGCTAAGCGTCTGCAATGGCCTCGTAAGGCAGCCCGACGTAGTTTTCCGCCAGGGTCTTGCGGCCCGCCTCGGAGCTGACGAAGTAATCCAGTTCAGTCTGCTGGATGCGTTGGCTGAACGGGTCGCTGTCAGGGAAGCGGTGCAGGATCGAGGTCATCCACCACGAGAAGCGTTCGGCCTTCCAGATCCGCCGCAGGCAGATGGACGAGTACTGCTCGAGCAAGTCAGTGCGGCCTTCGGCGTAGACCCGGCGCAGGATGTTGAACAGGGTGCTGACGTCACTGGCGGCCAGGTTCAGGCCCTTGGCGCCCGTCGGCGGGACGATGTGCGCGGCGTCGCCGACGAGGAACATCCGCCCGTATTGCATCGGTTCGACCACGAAGCTGCGCAGCGGCGCGATGCTTTTCTCGATCGACGGCCCGGTCACCAGACGCTCGGCCAGCTCGGCGGGCAGGCGGGTCTTGAGTTCGTCCCAGAAACGCTCGTCGGACCAGTCCTCGACTTTTTCGTCGGCGCCCACTTGCACGTAATAGCGGGTGCGGGTCGGCGAGCGCATGCTGCACAGGGCGAAGCCGCGTTCGTGACGGGCGTAGACCAGTTCTTCGTTGACCGGCGGGGTATCGGCGAGGATGCCCAGCCAGCCGAACGGGTAGACCCGCTCGAACACCTTCAGCGCATCAGCCGGGATCGATTGCCGGGCGACGCCGTGGTAGCCGTCACAGCCGGCGATGTAGTCGCAGTCCAGGCGGTGCACCTGGCCGTCTTTTTCATAGGTCAGCCAGGGCTGCTCGGACTTCGGCTCATGAGGCTGCACGTTTGTCGCCTCGTAGACGGTGACGGCGCCGCAGGCTTGGCGGGCGGCCATCAGGTCGCGGGTGACTTCGGTCTGGCCGTAGATCATCACGCCCTTGCCGCCGGTCAGGCCCTTGAGGTCGATGTGTTCGCGGCGACCGTCGAAGGCCAGTTCGAAACCGTCATGGGGCAGGCCTTCGGCGACCATGCGCTCGCCGACCCCGGCCTCGCGCAGCAGGTCGACCATGCCTTGCTCCAGCACCCCGGCACGGATGCGGCCGAGCACGTAGTCAGGGCTCTGGCGTTCGACGATGACGTTGGAAATCCCCGCGTTGTGCAGCAACTGGCCGAGCAGGAGACCGGACGGACCGGCACCGATGATTGCGACTTGAGTTTTCATTGTTATTGTCCCAGGCAGCTTCAGCACAACGCCGAAGGCATCTTAGAGTGGTGAGCGCCTGTATTTTTCGCCTGTAATTGCGGCGGAAGAAGGGATAAAGGCACAGCAAAACTGTACTTTTCGCCAATACGGGCGATTATCGAGCATTCAGCCAAGGGGCGGACGATGGTGGCAAAAGCGGCGATTCCGGTGTTCAAGCTCTACGGCGAGTCCCTCGACTGGCCGACCCCCGACCTGCTTCACAGCGAGTCGATTCCGGCCCGCAGCCGCCTGCACCATTGGGAAATCGAGCCGCACCGGCACGCCGACCTGTGTCAGGTGCTGTTCCTCTACAAGGGCACCGCCGAGGTCGAACTGGAAGGCCAGGTCCGGACCCTGCGCGAGCCGGCGCTGCAAGTGGTGCCGCCGCTGTGCGTGCATGGTTTTCTTTTTTCCGAGGATGTCGACGGCTACGTGGTGACCCTGGCCGCGCCGCTGGTGGCCTTGCTCCACCAGCAACTGGCGGGCGCCCCGGCGCCGTTGATCCAGGCCGGGACCTGGCTGGCCGGCGCCGATGCCGACTATCTCTACAGCCTGTTCAGCACCTTGCAGGCCGAATACCAGAGCGACCAGCCGGGGCGAGACCTGCAACTGCGTTCGATCATCAACCTGCTGGTGGTGTGGATCAGCCGCCGGCACCTGCAACGTCAGGCGGGGGCGCAGGTGCCCGAGCGCGGCCGCGAGCAGTTGCGGCGCTTCAATCAACTGGTGGAACGCAGTTTTCGCCAGCATCCGGCAGTGGAGGACTTGGCGCATGAGGTGGGGGTTTCGGTGACGTCGCTGAACACCCTCTGCCGCGAACTGGCCGGGCAATCGGCGCTGCAGATCATTCACCAGCGGCTGTTGCTGGAGGCCAAGCGCGAGCTGATCTACACGACCTTGAGCATCAACCAGTTGGCGGACAGCCTGGGGTTCGCCGATCCGGCGTATTTTTCGCGGTTCTTCCGCCGTCTGACGGGCTTGTCACCCCGCGCCTTTCGCCAGCGTGAACCCAACGAGAGCGGGCTTACCTGAGCGCACTGAGGGTGGCGGTGTGCGGCACGCAGTGGGCGAGGCCGCAACTGGCGGCGGACCACGGCTGGTTACGGGTCTGCTCGACCCGGTAGGCAGCGGTTGCGTAAAGCCCCATGACGGCGACGATACCCAGGACGATGGCGCATTTTGCGGTTTTGACACCCATGATGCTGTCCTCCGGCGACCAACACATGCTGTTACTCGCATGTTTTTACGAAGGATAGTCCAGCACCGCGCAAGTTGCTCAGGCCAGCGCCTGGTCCCATTCCGGGATGTCGGTGAAACGCTCGGCGAGGAAGTCCAGCATGCTGCGCAGCGTCGCCGGCATGTGCTTGCGCGAGGTGTACACGGCGTAGAGGTTCAGCGTCATCGGCCTGGCTTGGGGCAGCAGGCGTATCAGTTCGCCGCTGCGCAGTTTTTCCGCCGCGAGGTAGGTCGGCAGCATGGCGATGCCGGCGCCGGCCAGGGTCGCTTGTTGCAGGGTCAGCGCTTCATTGGCGCTGATGTTGCCGTGCACCGGCACCGCGACATTCTCGCCAGCCACGTCGAAGTGCCAGAGGCTGCGGCCGAAATAGGAGTGGGTCAGGCAGTTGTGGCTGCTCAGGTCTTCTACCCGCGTCGGCGTCGGGTGCCGCCGCAGGTACTCGGGCGAGGCGCAGATCACCGAGTTGCAGACGCTCAGGCGCCGGGCGATCAGGTTCGGGTCGATGTCGTTGCTGGTGCGGATCGCCAGGTCGATGCGTTCGTCCACCAGGTTGACGGTGCGATCGAGCATCTGCAGATCGACCTTCACCAGCGGATAGCGTTTGACGTACTCGGTCACGGCGTCCACCAGTTGCGCCTGGCCGAACGAGGTGCTGACGCTGATCCGCAGCTCGCCCCGCGGCGCTTCGTCCGGGGCGCTGACCGCCGCTTGCAGGTCGCCTGCGAGGTCAAGCATCTGTCGGCAACGCGGGAGAATTTCATTGCCGGCGGCGGTCAGGCTCAGCTTGCGCGTGGTGCGCTGCATCAGGCGGGCGCCGACCCAGTTCTCCAGGTCCGCCAGATAGCGCGAAATCACCGGGCGCGACATGTCCAGATGGTCGGCGGCGGCCGATTGGCTGCCCAGGTCGACGACGGTGACGAAGACCCGCATTGCGGTAAGACGGTCCATGATTTGTCCGATTTCTGAAACAAACTATGTCCAAGCATCGCATTTTTTGCGTCGAATCGCGCAACTAAGCTGTGAGCCATTGCCCCTCACAGGAATTGCCCGATGCTTCGCCTTTTCTCGCCACGCCGCCTGTTGCTGGCCCTGTTTGCACTGCTCTGGATCGCCCGCGCCAACGCGGCGGGTGCGCCGCTGGAACTGACGGTCTACAACCCGGGGACCGATGCGCTGTTCCCGGTCAGTTCGGTGATCGTTGCCGGCAAGCACGACGCCATTCTGGTAGACGCCCAATTTGGCAAGGCCCAGGCCGAGCAGGTGGTGGACAAGCTGCGCGCCAGCGGCAAACACCTGACCACCATCTACATCAGCCACGGCGACCCGGACTACTACTTCGGCCTCGACACCCTGGTCAGCGCCTTCCCTGACGCCCGCGTGGTCGCCAGCGCGCCGACCGTCGAGCACATCAAGAAGACCATGGACGCCAAGCTCGCCTACTGGGGCCCGCAAATGGGCAGGGACAAACCGCAGCGGCTGATCGTGCCGCAGGTGCTGGACGGTGATCGCCTGCTGCTGGAAGGCCAGGCGTTGCAAGTGATCGGCCTCGACGGCCCGCAGCCGGATCGCAGCTTTGTCTGGATTCCGTCGATCAAGGCGGTGGTGGGCGGCATCCTGGTCGCGGAAAACCTTCATGTGTGGATGGCCGACACCCAGACCGCGCAATCCCATGCCGACTGGCTGACCGGCTTGCAGCGTATCGAAAATCTGCACCCGGTCACCGTGGTGCCGGGGCATTTCCTCGGCAAGAACAGTGGTTCGCTGGACGCTGTGCGCTTTACTGCGGGATACATTCGCGCCTTCGATGAAGAAAGCGCCCGCACCGCTAATGCCGCCGGTCTGACGGCGGCGATGAAGCAACGTTACCCAGGCCTGGCCGAGGAAAGCTCCCTGGAGCTGGGGGCCAAGGTCGCCAAGGGCGAAATGCAGTGGTAAGTCATTCAATCCTGATCGGAGGTGTTTCATGAGCAAGATCGCAATCATCGGCGCGACCGGCCGTGCTGGCAGCCAACTGCTGGAAGAGGCCCTGCGCCGTGGTCACAGCGTTACCGCCATCGCCCGTGATCCGTCGAAGTTGCAGGGCCGTGCCGGGGTGACCCCGCTGGCGCTGGACATCAAGGATGCTGCGGCGCTGGAAAAGGCGCTGGCCGGGCATGACGCGGTGCTGAGCGCCGCGCACTTTACCGGCATCCCCGTCGAGACGTTGCTGGCGCCCGCGAAGAAGGCTGGCGTCAAGCGTGTGCTGGTGGTGGGCGGCGCTGGCAGCCTGCTGCTGCCGGACGATTCGCGGGTCATCGACAGCCCGGACTTCCCGGAAGCCTACAAGGCCGAAGCCAGTGCCGGCGCCGCGTACCTCGATGCGCTGAAGCAGGAGAAGGAGCTGGACTGGACCTTCCTTTCGCCATCGGCGGAATTCGTTGAAGGCGAGCGCACTGGCAGCTACCGGCTGGGCAAGGATCACCTGCTGATCGGCGCGGACGGCAAGAGCTGGATCACCTTTGCCGATTTCGCCATCGCCTTGCTGGATGAAGTTGAGAAACCTGCGCATTCGCGCCAGCGGTTTACTGTCGGGTATTGATCTTCAGGCCTCATCGTCGGTTTGCCGACGATGAGGCCCTTGAAGTCATCGGCTGTTCGCCTGCTCCACCAGCCACTCAAACAACGCCAGCAACCCCGGCGGCGCCTCTTTCTCCGGCCGCACCAGGTAATACGCTTTCCCCGTCGCCACTCGCAGCTCGAACGGCGACACCAATCGCCCGCCCGCCAGATCCTCGCCGATCAACGACCAATCGCCGATCGCCACCCCGGTGCCCTGCACCGCCATCGCCATGGCCATGTCCAGCGTTTCGAAATGCTGGCGCTTGCCCTGTGCCGACAGGCTCGATCCCGCCGCTTCCAGCCAGGTCTGCCAGTCGCGCTCGTCTCGCGCCGGGTGTAGCAGCATGTGTTTTTCCAGGTCTGCCACCTCCCGCAGTGGCAGTTTTCCCGCCAGCAACTGCGGCGAACACACCGGCGTCAGTTGTTCATCGAACAGCTTCAGCAGCGGCATCGCGGTCTCGGGCTCGGCGCCATAGACCACCGCAGCATCGAAGCCTTCACGACGAAAATCCCCGCCGTGCTGGAGGGTGGTGGTCAGTTCCACCGGCACGTCCGGGCGCAGCGCCTGCCATTCCATCAGCCGCGGCAGCAGCCAGCGCATCACGCAGGTCGGCGCCTTGAGTTGCAAGGTCGTTCCGGGCGCGCCGATCTGCTGCACGCCGTCCTCGATCAGCGCGAATACCTGCTGCACCCGCGGCAGCCATTCCTGGCCCTCGCGAGTCAGGCTCAGGCCACGGGCCTGGCGCACGAACAGCGGGTAACCGAGCTGTTCTTCCAGCCCGGCGATCTGTCGGCTGACGGCACCCTGGGTCAGGTGCAACTGCTGCGCCGCGTGGGTGAAATTGCAGCACTGGGCGGTGACCAGGAAGGTGTGCAGGGCGGGGAGGGGCGGAAGTCGTTTCATTTGTCATGAGCCATGATCTGGACGCATGGCTAGTATGAGGAACTTTGCATTGTGCCGGTAGCCGCCCGGCGGTCCAATTAACGCCTGCTCCGAAAACCAACAACAGGCGAACGAACATGGCGACTTGCGGCGAAGTGCTGGTAAAACTCCTCGAAAACTATGGCGTGGACCATGTCTTCGGCATTCCCGGCGTGCACACCGTGGAGCTGTATCGCGGTCTGGCCGCATCGACCATTCGTCATATCACCCCGCGCCACGAGCAAGGCGCCGGCTTCATGGCCGACGGCTATTCGCGTACCCGCGGCAAGCCGGGCGTGTGCTTCATCATCACCGGTCCCGGCATGACCAACATCACCACCGCCATGGGCCAGGCCTACGCCGACTCGATCCCGATGCTGGTGATTTCCAGCGTGCAATCGCGCAACGCTCTCGGCGGTGGTCGCGGCAAGCTGCACGAACTCCCGGCGCAGAGCAATCTGGTGGCCGGCGTCGCCGCCTTCTCCCACACCTTGATGAGCGCCGATGATTTGCCGGCGGTGCTGGCCCGGGCTTTTGCGGTGTTCGAGGGCGCGCGTCCGCGTCCGGTGCATATCGAGATCCCGCTGGACGTGATCGTCGAAGAGGCCGATCACCTGCTGGCGAGCGAGCCGGTGCGTGTCGCCCGGGCCGGTGCTGCGCCTTCGACCGTGGCGAAAATGGCCGAGTTGCTGGCGGGCGCGCGGCGTCCGCTGATCCTCGCCGGTGGCGGCGCCATCGACGCCAGCGCCTCGCTGACCCGCCTCGCCGAATACCTGCAGGCGCCGACCGCGCTGACCATCAATGCCAAGGGCATGCTGCCGTCGAATCACCCGCTGCTGATCGGCTCGACCCAGTCGCTGGTGGCGACCCGCGAACTGGTGCGCGAGGCTGACGTGGTGCTGGCCATTGGCACCGAGCTGGGCGAGACCGACTACGACGTGACCTTCAAGGGCGGCTTCGAGATCCCTGGCACCTTGCTGCGCATCGATATCGACCCGGACCAGACCGTGCGCAATTACCCGCCGAAACTCGCGCTGGTCGCCGACTCCCGCGAAGCCAGCGATGCGTTGCTGCTGGCCCTGGCCGAACAGCCGGCGCCGGTGCGTGCCCTCGAATGGGGCCCGGCCCGTGCCGCGCGCCTGCGGGAAACCCTGGCCGGCCAGTGGGATGTGGCGGCGCAAGCGCAGACCCTGTTCCTGCGCACCATCCTGCGGGCGCTGCCGGATGCGGTGCTGGTGGGCGATTCGACCCAGCCGGTCTACACCGGCAACCTGACCTTGGACCTGGACCAGCCACGCCGCTGGTTCAACGCCTCCACCGGTTACGGCACCCTCGGTTACGCCTTGCCGGCGGCGATGGGCGCCTGGCTGGGCAGTGCCGAAGATCCGCAGGCGCGGCTGCCTGCGGTGTGCCTGATCGGTGACGGCGGCATCCAGTTCACCCTGCCGGAACTGGCCAGTGCCGTGGAAGCCCAGGTACCGCTGATCGTCCTGCTGTGGAACAACCAGGGCTACGAAGAGATCAAGCGCTACATGGTCAACCGCGATATCGAACCGGTGGGCGTGGACATCCACACCCCGGACTTCATCACCATTGCCAAGGGCTTTGGCTGTGCGACCGAGGCGGTGAGCGATATCGAGCCCCTGCGTCAGGCCCTGCTCAAGGCCCGTGAGCGCAAAGGCCCGACGCTGATCGAAATCGATCAGTGGCAGTGGACCGAGACGGTGCTGGCCTGAGGCTGCTGACTGCGGTAGCGGCTACAGTGCGCTGCGCAACCGCGCCATGTCCCGCAGCGGCGGCGCGCCGTAGGCCCGGCTGTATTCACGGCTGAACTGCGACGGGCTTTCATACCCCACCCGATAGCCCGCCACCGCCGCCTCCAGCCCGTCGTTGAGCATCAACCGACGGGCTTCCTGCAAGCGCAACTGCTTCTGGTACTGCAACGGGCTCATCGAAGTCACCGCCTTGAAACGGTGGTGCAGGGCCGAGGCGCTGAGGTTCACTTCCTTGGCCAGGTCTTCGATGCGCAGCGGTTTGTTGTAGTGGTCGTTGAGCCACTGGATCGCCTGGCAGACGCGGTGGGTCTGGCTGTTGGACATGGCGATTTCGTACAGCCGGTAACCTTGTTGCCCACGCAGCAGGCGGTAAAGGATCTCGCGACGAATCAGCGGCGCGAGGACCGCGATGTCCTTCGGCGTTTCCAACAGGCGGATCAGGCGCAGCAGGGCGTCCAGCAGCGGTACATCCAGCCTTTCCACATACAGCCCGCGCCCCGACGCGGCCGGTACGCCCATGGGCCCGCCCTCGGCAATCAGCTTGTTGATTTCTGCCGGGTCGATATCCAGGCGAATGCCCAGGCTCGGGTTCTCCGGGCTGGCATCGAGGTAGACGCCACTGATCGGCATCGCCACCGACACCACCATGTAATGCAGCGGGTCGTACACATAGCGTTCGTCGCCCAGGTGCACCGCCTTGCTGCCCTGCGCGAGGATGCACAGCGCCGGCTGGGCGAGGGTCGGCATCGAACGGATGTTTTCTTCGTGACGCACCAGATACAGGCCGTTGATTGCCGAGCACTCTGGCGCGGCGTGGCGGCGGACGAGATCGGCCAGCGCCTGGCGCTGGGATTCGAGGGCGGAGTCGAGCAGTTCGGGGGATGACATGGAGAGGCTTCCTCGGCGGATCCTCGCAGCATAGTTTTGTGCAAGTGCGCACGCTAGCCGGATGCTGTCGTGTTCTTGCACGATCCTGCTGCCACCTTGGTGCCGTCACCAAATTGAAGCGATTGCCATTGCCTGATGCCCTCTCGGCGAAATCGCCGTGGGTGCTGGCTCGCCGCAATGAACTCAGTGAGGCATGCAGGATCAGGCAATCGTTCGACAGCTTTCGCCTAACGTCCTCGCGCGGCGGCCCGTACTCTTGGCAGCCTGGCAGTTTCCCTCTGGCCGTCTTCAGGAGCACCGCACATGACGTCATCTCAACCGGTCAGCCACCTTTCCTTCGTGCGCGCCAGCGCGGGCCGTTCCGCCGAACTGGGCGAACGTCTTCAGCAATTGCTCGAACCCAGCCGGCGTACCCCGGGTTGCCTGGCGTTCACCCTGCAACGTTCCACCTGCGATGCCGACTTGTGGTTGCTCAGCAGCCACTGGCGCGACCAGGCGGCGATGAGCGGTTACTTCAACTCGCCCAGCCTGCAGGTGTTTGGCGAGCTGGTGCAGGCGCGGGTGCTGGACAGCCTCGATCTGCACACCTTCAGCGAGCCCGGCGCAGGTTAGAATGAGCGCCTTTTTTCGTCACTGATGGGGATCGAGCAACATGGCTCGCAGAGTATTCGTAGGTTTCGAAGCAGTATCGGCGGTGGTTCCCGGCGAAGGCGGCTACAGCGCCGCCATCGCGGTGAAAGGCCTGGGCGCCAGCGGCGCGCCGCGTTTCCACAAGGTGCTGCCGGAGCAGACCTTCAAGACTGCCGCGGACGCCGATGAAGCGGCGTCCGCCGAGCTTGAGCGGCTCAGCGGCGTCAACGCGGACGCCGAGCTGGTCTGGTAAGCGCAAGACTCAGACCTGTGGGCGCCTCATCTGGAACAGGTTGCCCAGCTCGAAATAATCCGCCGGACCGCCGCCACGCAAAATAGGCTCGGCGGCGGCGGTGTCGTAGATGCCGTCTTTCAGCAGGTGTTCGGCGATATGCACGGCCACCACTTCACCAAGAATCAGCCAGCTCGGCACCAACGCGTGGTCAGCGCGCTGCAATTGCACGATCTGGCTGACCTTGCATTCGAACGACACCGGGCTTTCCTGCACCCGCGGTACGGCGATCACCCGTGAGGCGGCGGGGGTGAGCTGGCTCAGGGCAAACTCATCCACTTCCGGCGCGACGGCCGCGCAGCTCTGGTTCATCGCCTCGGCGAGCGGACGGGTGGCCAGGTTCCAGGCGAATTCACCGGTCTGCTCGATGTTGTTCAGGCTGTCTTTGCGCCCGACGCTGCAGAAACCGATGATCGGCGGAATGTAGTTGAAGGCGTTAAAGAAGCTGTAGGGCGCAAGGTTCAGGCGGCCTTGGGCGTCCTGGGTGGAAATCCAGCCGATGGGACGTGGGCCGACGATGGCGTTGAACGGATCGTGGGGCAGGCCGTGGCCTTTTGCGGGTTCGTAGTAGTACATCGATCAAGCCTTGTGGCGAGTGCACGGACGCCTAGTGTGCCAAGTGCCGCGTTCCCTGAAAACGATTAAGCCCGGCCGAAGCCGGGCTGTGAAGACGTTGCATCGGTGTTAGCTGATGCGGCCAGCCGGGGTACGGTCGAAACCGTCAGCGGCGACTTTGCCAGCCGGGGTGCGGTCGAAGCCGTCAGCGGCGATTTTGCCGGCCGGGGTGCGGTCGAAGCCGTCGGCGGCGACTTTGCCAGCCGGGGTGCGGTCGAAGCCGTCAGCGGCGATTTTGCCAGCCGGGGTGCGATCGAAGCCGTCAGCCGCCACGGCCGCCGAGTGGGCTTGTGCCTGGCCGAAGTTGTGAGCGTTGGTGCGGTCGAAACCATCGGCGGCGAAAGCGTTGGCGGTCAGGATCGAGAAGGCCAGGGTCAGGATCAGTTTGCTTTTCATGGTCGTTGCTCCGGGGTAGTGAGGGTTGTTTGTTTCTATGGGTTTGATGCTACGCCGATTAATTCGATTAAAAAGCGCAAAAAATCGGCTATAGAAATCGATTTAATCGATGTATTTGGGCGCGATCAGTCCGTTTCAACTGCTCGGATTGCTCTGGACTGCGTGCTTGCGGGGAACAGCGCTGCCCGTCTCACAAAGCATGCGCGCCCAAGGTTATTGCCGGATTAACGGGATTTTCTCGGGCCAAACGCTTTTTTCATTTCGCGCTGACCTCTTTTTCATCGCCGCTTGCCCAGTCTCTGCCGCACTTGCCCTCTGGAGCTTCGAGCCGATGAATAAACTCCCGCAAATCACCCTGGCGTTCTGGATCATGAAGATCTGCGCCACCACGCTTGGAGAGACAGCGGGCGACCTGCTGTCCATGACGCTCAACGTGGGTTACGCGCTGAGCTCCGTGATCCTGATCAGCGTGTTCCTGGTCACGCTGGTGACGCAGTTGTTTTCCCGGCGTTATCACCCGGTGCTGTACTGGCTGGTGATCCTCTCCACCAGCACGGCCGGCACCACCATGTCGGACTTCATGGACCGCACCCTGGGCCTGGGCTATGCCACCGGCTCGGCGATCCTGATCGGCATCCTGGCGTTGACCTTCGCGCTCTGGCGCCTGAGTGGCGATCCGATCAACGTCAACAACATCAGCACCCGCCGTACCGAGCTGTTCTATTGGGTGGCGATCCTGTTTTCCAACACGCTGGGCACGGCCCTGGGTGACTACCTGGCCGACGACTCGGGCCTGGGCTTTGCCGGTGGCGCCCTGGTGGTGGGGGCGGCGATCGGGGTGGTGGTGCTGGCGCGTTATTGGACACGGATCTCGGGCGTGTTGCTGTTCTGGATTGCCTTCGTCCTGACCCGGCCATTCGGAGCGACCCTGGGCGACTTCCTGACCAAACCCCACGAAAAAGGCGGGCTGGATTTCGGCACGGTGGGATCGTCGCTGGTGCTGGGCGGGATCTTGCTGGGCTTCATCCTCATGGCGCATCACTTCAACCGGCGCGAGCAGCCGGCGCGGGTGGCGGAGCTGTCCTGAGTTCTGAGCGCTCATGAAAAAAGCCCCCGGCCAATTGGCCGGAGGCTTTGTTTTTATAGCGAGCGAGTGTCGTGTGGATCAGTCCGTCACGATTCGCGAATGTTTCTGGGTGTCTTTCATGAACACATACACCAGCAACGAGCAGGCGATGCAGGCGGTGACGTACCAGTAATACCCGGTTTCCATGCCGACGCTCTTGAACCACAGGGCGACGTACTCAGCGGTGCCGCCGAAGATCGAGACGGTCAGGGCGTAAGGCAGGCCGACGCCCAAGGCGCGGATTTCGGTTGGGAACAGTTCGGCTTTGACCACGGCGTTGATCGAGGTGTAGCCGCTGACGATGATCAGTGCCGCCATGATCAGGAAGAACGCGCCCCACCAGCTTTGGATGGTGTGCAGGGTGGTGAGGATCGGTACGGTGAAGATCGTGCCGAGAACACCGAAGGCGATCAGGATCGGACGCCGGCCGATCTTGTCGGAGAGGCCACCGATCACCGGTTGCAGGCACATGAACAGGAAAAGGGTGGCCGCCGAGATCATGGTCGAGTCGGTGATGCTCATGCCGACGGTGTTGACCAGGTATTTCTGCATGTAGGTGGTGTAGGTGTAGAAGGCCAGGGTGCCGCCCATGGTCAGGCCGACCACGGTGGCGAGTTCCTTCGGATGGCGCAGCAGGGTGCGCATCGGCCGCTCTCTGCCTTTGGTTTTTTCCTTCTTGGTGAAGGAAGCGGTTTCTTCCATGCCGCGCCGCAGGTACAGCGCAACCACCGCGCACAGCGCGCCGATCACGAAGGGTACGCGCCAGCCCCAGGCGTAGAGCTGTTCGGTGGTCAGGGTCTGTTGCAGGACGATCAGCACGGCGAGGGCGATGAGCTGGCCGGAAATCAGCGTGACGTACTGGAAGCTGGAGAAGAACCCGCGGCGTTCCTTGGTGGCCATTTCGCTGAGGTAGGTGGCCGAGGTGCCGTATTCGCCACCGACCGACAGGCCCTGCATCAGGCGGGCGATGATCAGCAGGACCGGTGCGGCGACGCCGATGGTTTCATAGCTCGGGGTCAGGGCGATGACCAGGGAGCCGAAACACATAAGCAATACCGAGGCCATCAGCGCGGCCTTGCGGCCCTTGCGGTCGGCGTAGATGCCCATCAGCCAGCCGCCGATTGGGCGCATCAGGAAGCCTACGGCGAAGATCGCGGCGGTGTTGAGCAGTTGCGCGGTGGTGTCGCCGGCGGGGAAGAAGGCCTTGGCGAAGTACAGGGAAAATGCGGCGTAGACGTACCAGTCGTACCACTCGACCATGTTGCCGACCGATCCGCTGAAGATCGACTTGAGGCGACTGGAAGTGGTTTTTACCGGCGCGGGCGTGGCAATCGCCCCAGCAGGCACGGAGGTGGAGTTATCCATTGACGGGACCTTCATCGTTGTTTTTGTGGAGCGCGCCGAAACGCAGCCTGGCGGGTCTATAGCAGGAGCTGTGCCAGGGGAGCTCCGTCACCGCCATCGCTGGCCAGCCAGCGCCCACAGAAACACCGGCAGCCCTGGAAATAGAGGCGTGCGAAGAACCTGTGGGAGCTGCCTTGCCAGCGATGGCGGCGACACAAACAACAACGATTAGAGATCAAATGAGCGGAAATCCGCTTATTCGGAAGATGGCCTGAGCAGGAATCCGCCGATGCTCAGGTGCGCTCGAGGAAATCTTCACGGACCAGGCCGTGGCGCTGCATTTTTTCGTTGAGGGTGCGCCGCGGCAGTTGCAGTTCCTCCATCACCGCCTTGATTTCGCCCTTGTGCCGGCGCAACGAGGCGCGCAGGCAGTTGGCCTCGAAAGCCTCCTGTTGCGCGGCCAGGGACTGGCCGGGTTCTTCGGGAGGCGATGTCGGATCGGCCAGGCCGAGGGCGTGGCGTTCGGCGGCGTTGGCCAGTTCGCGAACATTGCCCGGCCAGTCGTGGCCGAGCAGTTGCGCCAATTGTGCGATGCTCAACTGCGTTGCTTTGCGGCCGCTGCGTTCGGCGGCGTGGCGGGCGAAGTGCTCGAACAGCAGCGGGATGTCCTCGCGCCGCTCGCGCAGCGGTGTCAGACGCAGCTCGGCAATATTCAGCCGATACACCAGGTCTTCACGGAAACGTCCGGCACGGGCTTCTTCGAGCAGGTCGGGTTTGGTCGCGGCGATGATGCGCAGGTCCACCGCGATGCTCTGGTTGGAACCGAGGCGTTCCAGACGCTGCTCCTGGATCACCCGCAGCAGCTTGGCCTGTTGGGCCAGCGGCAGGCTCTCGATCTCGTCGAGGAACACCGTGCCGCCGTCGGCGTATTCCAGCTTGCCGATGCGTTTGCCCTGGGCGCCGGTGAAGGCGCCGCTTTCATGGCCGAACAGTTCGGCTTCGAACAGGTGTTCGGGGATCGCCGCGCAGTTCAGTGCGACGAAGGGTTTGCTGGCACGCGGGCCGAAGTCGTGCAGGCAGCGGGCGACACGCTCTTTGCCACTGCCGGTTTCGCCGCGGATCAGCACGTTGACCGGCAGGTTCGCCAGTTCCAGCACCTGGCGCCGCAGTTGCTGCATGCCTTGGGTCATGCCAAGCAGGGCGGACTCCAGCCGACTCTTGATGTCGGCCTGTTCATGCAGGCGGCGGTTTTCCAGGACCAGCCGGCGTTTTTCCAGGGCGCGGCACAGGCTGCCCATCAGGGCGTCGGGGCTGAAGGGCTTTTCCAGGAAGTCGTAGGCGCCGTTGCGCATGGCTTCGACGGCCATGGGCACGTCGCCATGGCCGGTCAGCAGGATCACCGGCAGGTCGGCATCGCGGCTGCGCAGTTGTTCCAGCAGTTGCAGGCCGTCGATGCCGGGCATGCGCACATCGCTGAGGATCACTCCGGGAAAGTGCGCCGGCAGGTTCGCCAGGCATTCGTCGGCGCGGCTGAACAGCTTGACCTCGAAGCCCGACAGGCTCAGCCACTGTTCGACCGCCGTGCGGATGCTGGCTTCGTCGTCGACGACAATCACCGAATTCAACATACGGGCTCCGGATCGCGGGGAAGGGTGAAACTGAAGCGGGCGCCGCCAGGCTGGTTTTCGACCTGCAGCCGGCCGCCCGCCTCGTGGATGATGCCATAGGAAATCGCCAGGCCCAGCCCGAGGCCTTCGCCCACCGGTTTGGTGGTGAAGAACGGGTCGAACACGCTGCCCAGGTGCTCCGGGGCGATGCCGCCGCCGCTGTCGAGCACGCTCAGGCGCCAGCCGTCACCTTCACAGTCGATGCGGATTTCCAGGCGGCGATAGCCTTTGCCGGCCATGGCATCCAGGGCGTTGTGCAGCAGGTTGATCAGCACCTGCTCCAGGCGGATCGCGTCGCCGCGGACCCAGGCCGGACGGGCCAGATACAGCGCAGTGCTGACGCTCTCGGCGCGCAGGCGGGTATCGAGCAGTTGCAGGGCGTGATCGACCACCGTGGCCAGGTCGAGGCTCTCGCGCAGGCCGCTGGGGCTGTTGCGGGCGAAGGTTTTCAGGTGCCCGGTGAGCGCGGCCATGCGCGTGAGCATCTGCTCCAGCGGTTGCAGGGCCTGGCGGGCATCCTCGATGCGGTCGTGGTCCAGCAGCAGGCGCAGCGACGCCAGTTGCATACGCTGGGTGGTCAGCGGCTGGTTCAGTTCATGGGCGAGGGCGGCGGACATCTGTCCCAGCGCCGCCAGCTTGGTCGATTGCACCAGGCCTTCCTGGGCGGTGCGCAGGTCGCGGGTGCGTTCTTCCACCAGGCGCTCCAGCTCCTCGCGGCTGCGCTGGCGCAGGCGGGCGAGGCGCAGGCGCTGGTTGACGAAGAGCGCGGCGAACACCAGGGTCAGCCAGATTGCCGCGGCGGCCAGCGCGGCGTTGCGTCCGTCATCGCCGGTCTGCGGCGTGCGCAGCAGGTGCAGGGTCCAGCCTTCGGCTTCCAGCGGCAGGCTTTCCCACAAGTAGTCTTGCGTGCCTTCCGGGCCCTGGACGCGGACCAGATTGCTGTTGTCGTCGAAGCGGTTGAGCACCTGGCTCTGCAAAGGCACCAAGGGCTGTTTGTCGTACTGGCGGGTCTGTTCCAGTTCGTTGAAGTCATGGGCCGAGAGGGCGTTGAGCTTGCGGTAGCGCCAGCCCTCCTGGTTGGCGATGAAGACGATGCCGCGCGAGTCGCTGACCAGCAGCACGTCGTTGCCCATGCGCCATTCCCGTTCCAGCTCGGGGAATTCCAGCTTGACCACCATGGCGCCAAGGAAGCGCTGGTTGTCGTCCTTCACCGCGCTGGACAGGAAGTAACCGGGAATGCCGCTGGTCACGCCCACGGCGTAGAAGCGCCCGGTGCCCTGGCTGAGGGTCTGCTTGAAGTACGGCCGGAAGCCGTAGTTGTGGCCCACATAGGTGCTCGGCAGGCGCCAGTTGCTGGCGGCCACGGCCAGGCCGGTGTGGTCGAGCAGTTCCAGGGTGGAGGAATTGGCCGCGCCGTTGATGCGCTCCAGCTTGCGGTTGAGCAGGTTCTGGGTGGCGGCATCCACCGGCCCGCCGAGGGCGGCGATCAGTTCCGGGTCCAGCGCCAGCACCGCGGGCAAGGCGCGGTAGCGTTCGATCAGGGTGTGCAGCGAAGTGGCGTACAGGCCCAGTTGCTGGTTGGCCCGTTCCGCTTCCTCGACCATGGCCTGGCGTTGTGCGTGGTGCATGGCCCAGGCCGCGGCGAGCAAGGTGCCGGCGCTGATCAGCAGAAGGATCAGGCCAAGGCGCAGGGTGCGAAAGGAAAAAAGCATCGATAAGCCATCCGCGGCGATGGGGAAGGCCGCGAGGCGCTTCCCCTTGGGCAGGGCGGCGCGTTACAGCAGCTCGAAGCTCTGCTGTTGCACCGTCTCGGAGTCCAGGCCGACCTGTACGTTGAACTCACCCGGTTCGGCGGCGAGTTTCAATTGGCTGTTGTAGAACTTCAGGTCGTCTTCGCTGATACGGAAGGTCACGACCCGCTCTTCGCCAGCCTTGAGCAGGACTTTCTGGAAGTTTTTCAGTTCCTTGACCGGGCGGCTCATGGATGCGGCGACATCCTGCAGGTAAAGCTGCACCACGGTTTCGCCGTCACGCTTGCCGGTGTTCTTCACCTTGACGCTGGCTTCCAGGCTGCCGCCCTGTTTCAGGGTCTTCGCTGAAAGGGTCAGTGGCGACACGGAGAACTCGGTGTAGCTCAGCCCGTAACCGAACGGATACAGCGGGCCGTTGGGCTCCTCGAAGTACTGCGAGGTGTAGTTGCCCGGCTTGCCCGGGGTGAACGGCCGGCCGATGCGCATGTGGTTGTAGTACATCGGAATCTGGCCGACCGAGCGTGGGAAGGTGATCGGCAGCTTGCCGGACGGGTTGTAGTCGCCGAACAGCACGTCGGCGATGGCGTTGCCGCCTTCGGTGCCGGAGAACCAGGTTTCCAGCAGGGCGTCGGCCTGTTCGCGTTCCCAGTTGATCGACAGCGGACGGCCGTTCATCAGCACCAGCACCAGCGGCTTGCCGGTGGCTTTCAGCGCCTTGATCAGGTCGCGTTGCACGGCCGGGACTTCCAGGGTGGTGCGGCTGGACGATTCGTGGGACATGCCACGGGATTCGCCAACCACGGCCACGATCACGTCGGACTGTTGGGCGGCCTTGACCGCTTCGTCGATCAATACCGCGGCAGGGCGCGGGTCGTTGACGATTTCCGGGGCGTCGAAGTTGAGGAAGTTCAGGTAGTCGAACATGGCTTTGTCGCCGGTGATGTTCGAGCCCTTGGCGTAGACCAGTTTGGCCTTGTCGCCGACCGCGCGGCGCAGACCTTCGCGGACGGTGACCGAGTGCACCGGCTTACCGTCGGCGGCCCAACTGCCCATCATGTCGATGGGCGCATCGGCCAGCGGCCCGACCAAGGCGATGGTGCCGGCCTTTTTCAGCGGCAGGGTCTGCTTGCGGTTTTCCAGCAGCACCAAGCTGCGGCGCGCCACGTCGCGGGCGGCTTCGCGGTGCAGGCGGGAATCGGCGTAGTAGTCCGGCACATCGTTTTCCGGCTTGCCGATCCGTACGTACGGGTCCTTGAACAGGCCCATTTCGTACTTGGCGCCGAGCACCTCGCGCACCGCCTGGTCTAGCTCGGCCTGGCTGACTTCGCCGGACTTGAGCAGGCCCGGGAGTTCTTCGCCGTAGAGCGAGTCGTTCATGCTCATGTCGATGCCGGCCTTGATCGCCAGCTTGGCCGCCTCGCGGCCGTCGCGGGCGACGCCGTGACGGATCAGCTCCTGGATGGCGCCGTGGTCGCTGATGGTCACGCCGTTGAAGCCCCACTCCTTGCGCAGCAGGTCGTTCATCAGCCAGGTGTTGGAGGTGGCGGGCACGCCGTTGATGGAGTTCAGCGCCACCATCACCCCGCCGGCACCGGCGTCGATGGCCGCGCGGTAGGGCGGCAGGTAGTCGTTGTACATCTTCGGCAGGCTCATATCGACCGTGTTGTAGTCGCGCCCGCCTTCCACCGCGCCGTACAGGGCGAAGTGCTTGACGATGGCCATGATGCTGTCGTGCTCGGCCGGGCTTTTGCCTTGGAACGACTTGACCATCACTTCGCCGATCCGCGAGGTCAGCCAGGTGTCTTCGCCGAAGCCTTCACTGGTGCGGCCCCAGCGCGGGTCGCGGGCGATGTCGACCATCGGCGCGAAGGTCATGTCGAGGGCGTCGGCGGAGGCTTCGATGGCCGAGGTGCGGCCGACGGTGGCGATGGCGTTCATGTCCCAGCTCGACGCCAGGCCCAGGCCGATCGGGAAAATGGTGCGGTTGCCGTGGATGGTGTCATAGGCGAAGAACATCGGGATCTTCAGCCGGCTGCGCATGGCCGCGTCCTGCATCGGCCGGTTTTCCGGGCCGGTGCGCGAGTTGAAGGTGCCGCCGATGCGGCCGGCGGCGATCTCCTCGCGGATCTTCTCCCGCGGCATCTCCGGGCCGATGCTGATCAGGCGCAACTGGCCGATCTTCTCGTCCTGGGTCATCTGGCCCAGCAACTTGTCGACGAACACCTTCTTCTCTTGCAGGTGCGCGGCGGCGGCGGAGGTGTCGGCCAGGGCCGTCTGACTGGCCAGGCTGACGAGCAGGCCCAGCAAACACAGCTTGTTCATGGATTCAGTTCTCGAGGCTCGCGCCGGCATTCACGGTGGATACCGGCCAGCCGAAATTGGGGGAGCGGCTATTGTTGTAGTTTGCTGGGGCATGTTTTTAGCCGATTGGGCCTGCACTATCCAGCGGCGGCCACGGATTATGCCTCAAGTCCGGTGCGTTACGGATAATCAAGGAGCGTTGCGACGATGCGGGTATTCAAGGGTGCGAAGCCGTGGTTGCTGGTGCTGCTGGCCAGCCTGCTGGCCGGCTGCGGGATCAACAATATTCCCAACTATGACGAACAGGTGAAGGCGGCCTGGGGCCAGGTACAGAACCAGTACCAGCGCCGCGCCGACCTGATCCCCAACCTGGTGGAAACGGTCAAGGGCTATGCCCGGCATGAACAGGAAACCCTGACCGCGGTGATCGAGGCGCGGGCCAAGGCGACGTCGATCCAGGTCGACGCCAGCACCCTCGACGATCCGGAAAAACTGCGCCAGTTCCAGGCCGCGCAGTCGCAGTTGAGCGGTGCGCTGAGCCGGCTGATGGTGGTCTCGGAACGGTACCCGGACCTCAAGGCCAATCAGAACTTCCTCGCCCTGCAGTCCCAGCTCGAAGGCACGGAAAACCGCATCGCCGTGGCGCGCAAGGATTTCATCGCCGCCGTGCAGCGCTACAACACCGAGATTCGCACCTTCCCCGGACGGATCTGGCACAGCGTGATGTACAGCGACCTGCCGCTGCGCGAGAGCTTCGAAGCGACCAGTGCCGATGCCGACAAAGCCCCTGAAGTGAAATTCTGATGCGCCTGTTCAAGGCCGTGGTGCTGCTGGCGCTGTTCGCCATGGCCCTGACGGTGCGCGCCGAGCCGTCATTTCCGGCGCTTAGCGGGCGGGTGGTGGACAACGCCAACCTGCTCGACGCCCATACCCGCGGCCAACTCGGGCAGATGCTCGAAGCCCATGAACAGAGCACCGGCGAGCAGGTCGTGGTGGTCACGCTGACCGACCTGCAAGGTCTGCCCATCGAGGATTACGGCTATCAGTTGGGCCGCCATTGGGGCATCGGCCAGAAGGGCAAGGACAACGGCGCGCTGCTGATCGTCGCCCCCGAGCAACGCAAGGTCCGCATCGAAGTGGGTTACGGGCTGGAAGAACGCCTCACCGACGCGCAGTCGTCGGTCATCATCAACCGGATCATCCTGCCGGCCTTCAAGCGCGGCGAACTCAGCCAGGGCATCGTCCAGGGCGCGGCCGCGATCCTGCAGGTACTCGGCGGCAACCCGCTGGCCCAGCCGTCCGCGCTCAGCGGCGGGCAAAGCGAGGGTGAGTCGCCGTCCTTGCTGTCCATCGGGCTGTTCATTCTGATGGTGGTGGTTGTGCTGTATTTGCAGGGCCTTGGTGGCGGCGGCCGGCGTGGCGGGCCGGGTGGCGGTTTTGGCGGTGGCTTCGGCGGGCTGGGCGGCGGCGGTGGATTCGGTCGCGGCGGTGGAGGTGGTGGCTTTGGCGGCGGTGGCGGCAGTTTTGGCGGCGGCGGATCGTCCGGTAGCTGGTGAGTGCGCGGGTGTGGCGGGAAACCCTGTAGGCGCGGCCGGCCGGTCGATCCCGTGGAAATCGCGGCGCATTTGAATTGTGTTCAAGGAACAACCTGATGGCATTGCTCAATGAGTTGCAACAACGACAGGTCGCGGAGGCGATCGCTGCGGTCGAGAAACACACCGACGCGGAGCTGGTCACGGTGCTGGCCCGCAGCGCCGATGACTATGCCTATGTGCCGCTGGTCTGGGCCAGCCTGCTGGCGCTACTGGTGCCGGGGCTGGTGTATTACGTCACGGGCTGGTTCAGCGCCCACGGTCTGCTGATTACCCAATGGCTGACGTTTATCGTGCTGTGCCTGGTGCTGCGCTTGCCGCTGTTCACCAGTCGCCTGGTGCCGAAGGCGGTGCGCCACTGGCGCGCGTCGAACCTGGCGCGGCGGCAGTTTCTCGAACAGAACCTGCACCACACCGAAGGCCGCACCGGTGTGCTGATTTTCGTCAGCGAGGCGGAGCGTTATGTGGAAATCCTGGTGGACGACGGCATCGCCTCGCGCCTGGACAATCAGGCCTGGGAGGCCATCGTCGCCGGCTTCACCGCCCAGGTGCGCGCGGGCCAGACGCTCGCGGGTTTTCTCACCTGCATCGAGGCGTGTGGCGAATTGCTCAAGGCTCATGTGCCGCTGACCCATAGCCGCAACGAGCTTCCCAATCGTCTGGTGATCCTCGACTGATGCCGCGCTGATCGACAAAAGCTGTGCGCTGGCCGGGCATCAACGTAAAATGCCCGCCATTGCGCGCCGGCTGGCGCCCCCGCAACCCCCGAGGCACCCAATCCCCATGTCCGCTACCCCCACCGCCCAGGCCGCGCCGGATGCGCGTGCGCAGTTTCTCGCCCTGTTGGCCGAGAGCCTGCACCAGCAGTCCTTCGTCAAGCTGGTACTGGCCCGTCACGTCGGCGCCGAAGCCGACCTGCAACGCATCATCGCCAAGCCGCTGACGGTCAAGGGGCAGGCCTGCCTGTCATTCGTCCATCGCTACAAGACCCGCGACATCACCCGCAACCTGCCGCTGGACGAAGCGCTGGCGCAGATCGGCGAATGGCTGCCGGGCGCGTTTCGCAATGCCCACCTGCTGAGCCTGGCCGATGACGCGCAACTGGAGTTCAGCAAGAAGGGCAAGCCGATGCTGCACCGCAACGCCGCGCAGCAAGAGCGCCAGGCCGCGGGCGGCGAGCATGACCGCGAGAAGAAACGCTACCTGGAACTGAGCCGGCCGTTCCTTCAGGACCTCGGCGTGACCGACAAGCAGCAGGCGCTGATCCCGGCCATGTCGCGCAAGTGGAAGCAGATCAACAAGTTCATCGAGGTGTTTTCCCATGCCTTCGCCAGTGTTTCGCTGGCGGACGACAAACCCGTGCGGGTGGCGGATTTCGGCTCGGGCAAGGGCTACCTGACCTTCGCCATCCACGATTACTTGAGCAACACGTTGCAGCGTCAGGCGCAGGTGACGGGTGTCGAACTGCGTCCGGACATGGTCGAACTGTGCAACGCCGCCGCTGCTCATCTTGAACATCCGGGCCTGGTGTTCGAACAGGGTGACGTGCGCACCGTCGTGCCGGCCGAGATCGATGTGATGATCGCCCTGCATGCCTGCGATATCGCCACCGACTACGCGATCCACACCGGCATCCGTTGTGGCGCGGCGATCATCATGTGCTCGCCGTGCTGCCACAAACAGATCCGTCCGCAACTGCACAGCCCGGGGTTGCTCAAGCCGATGCTGCAATACGGTCTGCACCTCGGGCAGCAGGCGGAAATGCTGACCGACAGCCTGCGTGCGCTGTACCTGGAAGCCTGTGGTTACGACACCAAGGTGTTCGAGTTCATCTCGTTGGAACACACCAACAAGAACAAGATGATCCTTGCGACCAAGCGCAAGGACGCGGGGGATCCAGCGGCGTTGCTGGAGAAGATCGCGGAGCTGAAGGCGTTCTATGGGGTTTCTGAGCATTGTCTGGAGACATTGCTGCGGGCGGATCAACTGATTCCGGCGTGAGTGAATCGGGGCCGCAAGGCGGCCCCCACGTTACTCAGAAGAACCGGGTAATGCTCACCTTGGCATTGCGCCCCGTGCTGTAGACGTTGTTGTCGCTGAGCATCGGCACGTAATCGCGGTTGAACATGTTGTCGAGGGTGAAGTTGACCTCGGTGCCCTTCAGGTACTGCTGCTTCGGTTTCCAGCTGGCGAACAGGCCCTGGACGTTGTAGGCGTCGTTGGCGCGATGGTCCCAGGCGCTGTCACCCAGTGCGCTGCCCATGAAACCCGGTGGGTATTTGTCGCTCGGCAGACGATCGGTCTGGCGTACCCACAGGCCTTTCCAGCCCACCACCACATCCCATTCGGGAATCTTCACACCCAGACGCGCCACCCATTTCGGTGCTGGTACATCCCGCGCCCAGACATCCGGGCCCCACGGGTTGTTGTAGGCGCCTTCGTGTTTGCCGGTCATCCAGGTGTAGGAGAGGGTGCCGAACAGGTAGGTGGAATCGTAGAAGCTTTCCACCTCGAAGCCCTTGTAGGTCACGCCGTCGAGATTGCGGTAGTTGCCGATCAGGTAGTTGCCGCAGGCCTGGCTGATACTGCCGCCGGTCACGTTCTGCGCCTGGCACTCGACACCGAGGTTCTTGAAGATCTCGTCCTTGATCTTGTTGTGGAACAGGGTGGTGCGGACCTGCAGGTTGTCGTCGGCGAAGAACAGGCCGGAGAAGTCGGTGACGTTACCCGCACGCAGGGCGGTGACGCGCTCTGGATCGAGGTCGCGGCTGGTGGCGCTGCGCGTGCTGGCCGCGCTCTGTACTTCGTATTGCTCGTCGATGACCGGCGCACGCCAGGTCTTCGAATAGTCGGCGAAGAACGCAACGTCGTCGGTGGCACGCCAGAACACGGACAGGCGCGGCGACCAGCCGGTGTAGGTCTTGGCGCTGTAGTCGTGGCCAGCCGAGGCTACGTTGTAGAACGGCGCGTCGTTATCTTCGCCGCGGTTGCGCACATGGTCGTAGCGCAGCGACGGGGTTATGGTCACCTGGCCGAGGGTGATGGCGTCCTGCACGTAGGCGCTGTTGGTGTCCACTTTGCCGTGGGGCATGAAGTTCGGCTGGAAGTGGCCGTAGTTGTAGGCTGCGGTGTTTTGCGCGGTGCCCGGCATCCACATTTCGGTTTCGCGGGAGTGGCGGTGCAGTTCGGCGCCGGTGGTCAGCGAGTGCTCCAGCACGCCGGTACTGAACTGCGCGGTGTTGCGCACTTCGAAGTTGCGGTCCTTGTATTCGGTCTCCATGCGCCGGCCGCCGGTGGCGAGCTGGAAGAAGGCGTTGGGCCCGCGTTCGTCGGTCTGATCGACATCGGACTCCGAATAGCTGACTTCCAGGTTGACCAGCGGATTGTCCACCGGCTGGAAGCGGTACTTGGCCGACCAGGTGGTGTCGATGGTTTCGCGGTGGGCGAGGAAGCGGCGAATGGCGTCGCTGTAACCGTAGCGGTCGATATTGGCCTGGGTCGGCGGCGTCGAGTAGTTGGTCGACGAGTAGCGGGTCATGCGTTGGTTGTTCGAGCGCGAGTAGGACAGGCCGAGCGACTGCTCATCGGTGAGCTGGACATTCAGCTTGAACAGGCCGCCTTCCAGGTCCTGGGCGCTGTCGGGCAGGCGCTTGGGATTGATCGGGTACTGGTTGCGTGGGTCGGGCTGCGACGAGGCCAGCTTGAAATCGTCGCCGTCGCGCTTGGTCAGGTAGACCAGACCGTCGATACGGCGGTCTTCAGTGCGCCCGAACAGGGCCGTACTGTAGACCTGTTGATGGTCGTTGCTGGAGTAGCCGTATTTGACCATCGCGCCGGTGTCGCGGCCTTCCTGCAGCAGGTCCGGGGCATTTTTGGTGGTCATGTGCACGCTGCCGGCAAGGCCCGTGTTGCCCACGAACGGCGAGTGCGGGCCTTTCTCGACCTCGATGCTCTTGATCAGCTCCGGCTCGACGAACATCGTGCCTTGCTGATAGCGCTCGAAGCCGGTCTTGGTGGCGCCGTCGACGGTCAGTTGCACGTCCTCGGCGTCGCCCATGCCCCAGATATTGATCTTCTGCCCGCCGGGCATCATGGAACCGGCCATTTCCACGCCGGGCAGGGTGCTCAGCAGGGACGGCACGTTGTTCGCCTGTTCACGGTCGATATCGCGCTGGGTCAGGGTCGAGCGGCCGACGGTGGCCGGGGTCACCTGCTGGCCGTCGCCGACGATGCTCATGGCGCCGAGCTGGATGGACGTGTTGTTGTTGCCGGGAGGCGTGGTTTCGTCTTCCTTCGGGCGCACCACGTAGGTGGTGCCCACCTTGACCAGCGTGAAGCGGCTGCTGGCGAGCAGGCGGGCAATCGCTTCCTCGGCGCTGAAATTGCCGCGCAGGGCTGGCGCGGAAACGTTGCGCAGCAACGACTCGTCGAACAGCAGTTGCACTTTGGTCTGTTGCGCCACCTGGCTCAGCGAGGTGGCCAGTGGCTGGGCTGGCAACTGCAGCTCAACGGGTGCGGCCTGGGCCTGAAGGCTAAGGGCCAGGCACACGGCAAGCAGCGATGGACGGGCAGACAACGGCTTGGAAGGTCGAAACGCGCGAAACATGAAATCCCCCAGTGCGGCCAAAGGCCAGAAAAAGTCAGTGCGCAGGGCGCGGACGGGGAGGAAGACGCGGGGCGAGGAAAAACCCTCACATGCGAATGAAAAATATTCTCAGAATTTTTCAGCGGCTTGCTGCGAAGCGGTGGTTCTACTTTCCGGCGCGCTCGATTCGCATCCGCCCATCCGCCAACACGGCGGTCTTCACCGGCAGCAACGCCGGCAAGGCATTGAGCAGGGCGTCAGGGTCATGCACATCGAGATTGCCGGAAACCCGGTACTTCGCCAGCGCCGGGTCAGCCAGCAGTACCGCCGCCGGGCGGTACAGCGACAGCTCATCCACCAGGCTCGCCAGCTCGCGGTTGCGGAACGAGACATGGCCGCTGCGCCAGTCGGCGACTTCGCCGTCGCTCAGGGTCTGCCGCACCAGGTCGCCGCGGGCCAGGTTGTACACCGCGCGCTCGCGGGCACCCAGCAGCATCGGTTCGCGGCGCTCGCCCGGCGCGTCGAACGCCACCAGGCCGTGGTCCACGCTCAGCACCAGTTCCTGTTGGCCGCGGCGCAGGTCGAACGCGGTGCCCACCACCCGGACCCGGGCGGGGCCGGCATCGACGAACAACGGTCGCTCCTTGTCCGGGCTGACTTCCAGGTAGAGCTGGCCTTGATCGAGGTGCACCAGCCGCCGTTCGGCATCGAAATCGATCCGCACGCGGGAGTTGGCGTTGAGGTTGAGACGGCTGCCATCGGGCAGGGTGATGGTGCGCGGCTGGCCATCCAGACTGGCCAGTTGTTGTTCCGCCGACGCGGCTGGCTTGCCCAGGTTGCTTGCCAGCAATGCGCAGACCAGCGCTGCCGCCGTGGCCAGCGCCGGGCGCCAGTACGAGGCTTTGCGCGGGCGTAGCTGCACCGGCTTGTTCAGTTCCTTGAGGGCGGCAAGGTCGTCCCAAAGTTGCTCGAACTGATGGTATGCGCGGGCGTTTCCGGGGTGTTCCAGCCACTGGGCGAAGGCTTTGCGCGAGGCCCGCGAGCGCTCATTGCGGTTACGGGTAAACCAGCTCGCCGCCTGGGCGTCGACCGAACGGCTGTCCATGTCAGGAAGGGTCATTCTGGTTGCTCCGCAACGTTGTCACTGTCCAGGCGCTGCTTGAGGTACAGCAGCGCGGCGGCGATGTGTTTCTCCACCATGCTGACTGAAATGCCCATGCGTTCACTGATCTGTGCCTGACTTAAACCTTCGAAGCGGTGCAGCATAAGGGCTTCGCGCCGTCGCGGCGAGAGTTCGGCAAGGACAATTTTCAAATGATCCAGGCGTTGCAGGTGCTGCGCGCTGGCCATCGGGTCGCTGCTTGGGGCTTCGCAGGCCTGGGTTTGCTCCGCCGACTCGGCATGTTCGTCGAGCACCGTGTGGCGCACTTTCTGCCGCCGCCAGTGATCGCGCAGCAGGTTGCGCGCCATCTGGAACAGGAACGCGCGAGGCTGCTCCACCCGGGCTTTGTCGCGGTAACCCAGCCATTGGGTGAAGACGTCCTGGGTCATGTCCGCGGCATCGCTGGCGTTGTCCATGCGCTTGCGCAGGAAATGCAGGATGTCGCTGTAAAACCCATGGCAGGTTTCTTGCGCGAAAGGATCGGGTTTGGGGCGGCGCATGCGAGCTTTCCAGGAAAGTGCCGGAGAGAAAGGTCGCAAATGTTATCGAGAATTATTGTTATTTACTATGGGTGTTTCAGCATGTTCCTGCCGCGGGCGTCTTTCAGCGGCGCCGCCGGGTGATTGGCGCGGGGGCCGGCACGTTCAGTTCGGCACGGCCGAGCGGGTGACTGCTGGCATCGAAGAAATGCAGGGTGATCTCCGGCGATTCACCGAAGATGCGCGCGTAATGCTGCTTCTGGCTGATGATCGAGGCGTCGTTCAACGGCAGGATCGCGATCGCCAGATGGGCCGGACGGGCCTGCTGGATCGCCCGCAGCAGATGGCTGTCGGCGCGATCAAGGTGATGGCCAAAAATACACAGGCCCTCATCGTGGGCGGCCAGCGCGGCGTAGCTCCAGGTCAGGTAATCCGAGGCGCGGATCGCTTGCAGCTTATGTTCGCTGGTGTCTTCGTTGACGAACAGCGGCACGTCGCCCGGCGTGTTGATGGCAAAACCGTCGAGCAACTGGCTGCCGTTGGCCGCGCGCTGACGGGTGCCGCCGTCCTGGGTCTTGAGCAGGTGCAGGCCGCCGTGCAGGTAGTGCATGCGCGTGCCTTCGCCGTGGGTGCGGCTGACGTCGAAGTGGCCTTCTTCATCGAACAACGGCTGGAAACCCTGCGGGTCGTGGCTGACGGCCCAGTGGTTGAGCAGGTCGTAGTTGCCGGAGAACACCGCGCGGTAGTTGCGCAGCTCGGTATTGATCGCTGCCAGGGTGCTGGATGGCAGCAGTTTCCACGGGATGTGCACGCTGCGCACGGCGTGGATCAGCGCTTCCTTGATCGCGTAATAGCGGTTCAGCGGCGCCGACGAACTGATCGCCAGTGCGGCGTTGACCCGCACGGTGGTGTTGAGGGCGCTGAGCACCGGCTCGAACAGTTCGCTGCCGAGGGATTTGAACAACGCCTGGTCGCTCACCCCCAGCGGCTTGTTGCGCACGCGCTGGGCCAGCTCGAACAGCGAGAAATAGCTGAACGGCCGCCAGATCGCCCGGCTGGCGCCGTTGCCCAGCAGCAGGCCGCTGCACGGGTGACGGGTGTTGAGATCCGGCCAGGAGGCGAGGGTGGCGTCGACGTCGGCGAGGGGCATGCTTGTCTCGTAGGAATCTGTTGCAAATTGGCAGGGCGGGACTGTAGCACGTCACGGGCTGTCATCCGTGTCGGCGACTATGCTCTGGGCCGGTTTTGATGAGGAGCGGTCGATGTCATTCAAGGGGATCTTTCTGGGGCTGGGCATTGCGCTGCTGGGGTTGAGCGCGCCGGTCATGGCCCGCGACGGCGCGGTGCTGGCCAAGGCGCAGGGCATTGCCTATCCGGCGGTAATCGCTCATCGCGGGGCATCGTTCGATGCGCCAGAGTCCACGGCACCGGCCTATGCACTGGCTCGCGACCTGGGCGCCGATTACCTGGAACTGGACCTGCAACGCAGTAGCGATGGCGTACTGGTGGTGGTGCACGACAATGATCTGCACCGCACCAGCGATGTGGCCGAGCGTTTTCCCGAGCGCAAGGACAGTCCGGTCAGCGCCTTCACCCTCGCCGAATTGAAATCGCTGGATGCGGGAAGCTGGTTCAACCAGGCCTATCCCGAGCGCGCCCGGGCGGCGTTCGCCGGCCTCAAGGTGCTGACGCTCGAGGAAGTGATGGACATCGCCGAAGCCAATCCTGCCCTGCGGCCCGGGCTGTACATCGAAACCAAGGTGCCGAACCTGTTTCCCGGTATCGAACAGGACCTGCGGCGCGCCTTGCAGGCCCGCGGCTGGCTGGATGTGCCGGGGCGGGTGGTGTTGCAGAGTTTCGACCGCGACAGCCTCGCGCTGCTGCACACGGCCATGCCGCAGGTGCCCAAGGTGCTGCTGTTGTGGCTGGGCAAGGGGCATATCGAGCCGATGCCAGGCCCGACCTTCGCCGAGTCGGGCGAGCGCGATAAAGCCGCCTTCCTCGCCCGCCAGCACCCCAGGGATCGCGCCGAGTTCGAGCGCTGGCTCGATCATGCCAAGGCGGCGGGCGCCGTCGGCGTCGGCCCGTCCGCAGCGTTGGCGGCGGGAGGCGAGCAGAGTTACGCCGACCTGGTGCAGCCATGGATGAACCGCATGGCTCACGACAAGGGCCTGCTGGTGCACGTCTACACCGTTGATGAGGCGGTGGATTTCCAGCGCGTCAGCGACGCCGGGGTCGATGGCATCTTCACCAATCGCACGGGTGCGCTGTTGCGCTTTTATGGGCGAGGGGTGCCGCAGGACGAGGCGATATTGTTGAAGTCCGGGGGCTATTGAGCCTCTGGTCGATTGCCCTGGAGGCGGCGTAGACTCTGGCGTCTACCTGATACGGACCTCCTCCCCATGACGCTATCGCTGCTGTTCGCCGTGCTCGCTTCCGGCTTCATTTATGGCATCACACCGGGCCCTGGCGTGCTGGCCGTGCTGGGGATCGGCGCTACCCGTGGTCGTCGTGCTGGCGCCGGCTTTTTGTGCGGTCATCTGTTGGGGGATGTGCTCTGGTGCAGCACCGCGCTGGTGGCGATTGTCGGTGCGCGGCAGATCGGCAGTTCGGTGTTCGACATCCTCGGCCTGATCAGCGGCCTGTACCTGTTCTGGCTCGGCCTGCGGGCACTGCGCAGTCGCCCGGGCGCCGCGGGTGGCGAGCAGGGCGCGGTACGCCAGCCGTTCTGGCACGGTGTGGTGTTCGGTTTGACCAATCCCAAGGCATACCCGGTGGCCGTGGCGACCTTCACCGCGCTGCTCTCCAGCCGCGCCGAAGCGCTGGACTGGTCGATGCTGCCGGCGCTGATCGCGCTGAGTTTCCTCGGTGGCCTGATGGCCTACCTGATCCTCATCGTGGTGGTCGGCGCACGGCAGGTGCGCACGGTGTATACCCGCTACGAGCTGTGGATCACCCGGGCGTGCGGGCTGATGTTCATTGGCTTTGCGGTGAATGCCTTGCTGCATGCGCTGCCGGGGCTGCTGCCGCGGCGCGGCTGATGTAGGAGCGAGCTTGCTCGCGATCTGGTGTGTACGGGATCGCGAGCAAGCTCGCTCCTACAGGGTTTGTGTCCGCCATCCTCAAGGCAGATCAGGCACCGGCGCTACGCGCCCGGCATCCTCTTCATCCCGTCTGACCTTGTTGCGCCACAACCGGTACGCGCGGATCCCGGCGCGTACCGAGCCATACAGCAGATGGTTGTCCATCTCCCGCGCCAGGCCCGAGCGCACCAGCATCCTGAGGAAATTCCCGCGGGCCCGGGCGATGCCCATTTCGATGCCCTGGGCATTCAAGGTATCCCGCACCTCGCGCAACGCCGCGATGCCACTGACATCGATGGAACTCACTGCCTCGGCATCGAACAGCACGGCCTTCGGCTCGGGCTCGCGCTGCACGGCGTCGAGCAGGCGCATCTTGAAGTAGTCGGCGTTGAAGAACAGGATCGCGTCGTCGAAGCGATACACCACCAGGCCCGGTACGGTGCGGGCGTCCTTGTGGCGGCTGATGTCCACTTGGCCCTCGACCCCCGGCGCCCAGCCGAGCACCGCGTCGGTGGGCTGATAGATGCTGTAGAGCAGGCGCAGGATCGCCAGGGTCACGGCGATGATGATCCCCGGCAACACACCAACGCCGAGCACGCCGATGGTGGTGAACACGCACAGGAAGAATTCGAAGCGGCTTAGCGCCCAGATCTTGCGCAGCGACTGCACGTCGATCAGGCCCCAGCCGGCCATCAGCAGCACCGCGCCCAGCGCCGCCTGCGGAATCCAGGCCATGGGCGTGGTGAAGAACATCAGGATCACGGCGATCACCAGCGCGGCGATGATCCCCACCAACTGGCTCTTGCCGCCGACCATGTCGTTGACTGCGGTGCGCGAGTCGGCGCCGCTGATGGCGAAGCCCTGCGACACCCCGGCGGCCAGGTTCGAGACGCCCAGCGCAACGAACTCATGGTTGGCGTTGATCGCGTAGCCGTGCCGAGCGGCGAAGCTGCGGGCGGTGAGCATGGCGCTGCAGAAGCTCACGGTGGCGATACCCAGGGCGTCGCGCAGCAGGCTTTTCATTTCTTCCAGCGAGGTCTGCGGCCAGGCCAGTTCCGGCATGCCGCCGGGCACATGGCCGAGCACCGCGACGCCGTACTGGTCGAGGCCGAACACACCGGCGATCAGGGTGAACACCGCCACCGTCACCAGCGCCGAGGGCAGTTTGGGGTAGCGTCGCGGCAGCCAGATCAGCATGGCCAGGCCGGCGAGGCCGATGATCAGGGTCAGCCAGTGGATCTCGCCGACCCGCTCGAAGAAGTTGATCAGGCTGAGGATGAAACCGTTGCCCTCGATCTTGAAGCCCACCACCTTGCCCAGTTGCCCGGCCAACAGGCTCAGGCCGATCCCGTTGAGGTAGCCGATCAGAATGGGTCGCGAGAAGAAGCTGGCGATAAACCCGGCCCGTGCCACACCCGCGGCGATCAGCATCAGCCCCACCAGCACCGTGACCACCACCGACAACTGCATCAGCCGTTGCGGATCGCCCATGGCCAGCGGCGCGATCGCCCCGGCGACCATGGCGCAGGTGGCCGCATCCGGGCCGACCATCAACTGCCGCGAACTGCCCACCAGCGCATAAACGATCATCGGCAGGATGCACGCATACAGGCCCACCTGCGGCGGCAGGCCGGCGATCTGCGCGTAGGCGATGGCGATGGGAATCTGGATGGCGGCGACCGAAAGGCCAGCCTGCACGTCCGGGCGGAACCACTCGCGACGGTAATGCAGCAGGTTGGCCAGGCCCGGAAGCCAGCGGGAAAGAAACATGATCAGGTCCTTTTGATGTATCGGGCAGACGCTAGCGCAATACCTCGACGCCCGGCGCGTCCTCGGGGGGACGGTCGGGGTCGTGGACAGCATTTGGCCAGCATCCTATACCCTGAGCAGTTGTGAGGCCAATCTGAAGCGGTTGTTGTGGTTTTTAGAGCCTCATCACTCCGCCCACTCCGGATCCCCGGTAAACACCACCGTCAACCACCGATCCGGCCCTTCACCGCCAATGGCATTGCCGATCTCATCCCGCCACGCGTCCCACTCGGCGATGTTTCGGGCGGGCATGGTCCGGGGCACGATGAAGTACAGCTCGATTTCCCGCGACCGCCCGACCTTCGCCACATAGGCCCGGTACGACAGCATGCTGTGGCGCTCGACAAAAGCCTGGGCGACTTCATCGACGTGTTGTTTCAAATCGGCCGGTGTCACCAGGAACATGTCCGCCAGCGCCTGGCGCACCACCGAGATCGGCATCGGGATGATCACCACGCAGACCAGCGCCAGCACCGCCGGGTCGATGTACGGCGACAGCCATTCCCAGCGCGTTCCCTGGACCGCGAGGCCGAAGCAGAACGCAATCAGCAGCGCGGCGGTGATGCTTGCCGACATGACCCAGCCTTTCACGTCCATCGCCACGAAGTCCGAGCGGATCTTGCGGTTGGCGCGGGCTTCGAGGATGGCGATGGCCAGGCAGGCACTCACGGTGACCACGGCGTACACCAGTGCCACGCCGAACTCCAGGTCTCGACCGCCTTCGAGCAGGCTGCTGGCGGCGTTGATCAGTGCATACAGCGCCACGCCGGTGAGGAGGATGCCATTGAGCGCCAGGACCATCGGTTCCAGGTGCCAGAAGCCCATGGTGAAGCGCTCGCGCAGCTTGCGCGACATGCGTTCGGTGCGGGTGTGGGCGGTGATCAGCTTGACCACCACGAGGGACAAGCCGCTCATGCTGGCATCGACCATCGAGTAGACACCATCGAAGACGATGGAGAACGAGCCTGAGGCGAGGCCGAAGCCGATGCCGATTGCGGCGATGAATAAAGTGACGACGATGGACGTGCGCAGCACGCCCTGTTCGCTGGTCAGGTCAAAAAAACGCGTACCCATCTAATCGGGGCTCCCATGATTTCCGGGCGTCCACCACGGCACGCCCGATTTGTTGCTGGTCATATCCTAGACCCGGAATTGCTCCATCAAAGCTTGTTGTTGGTTGGCGAGACGGTTCAGTGCCTGGCTGATGCGCGCCGACTCATCGGCCTGCCCGGACAGCGACTCGGTCACGTCGCGAATCCCGGCGACGTTGCGGTTGACCTCCTCGGCCACGGCGCTCTGCTCTTCCGCGGCCGAGGCGATCTGCAGGTTCATGTCGCTGATCACTGTCACCGCGTCGCCGACCCGTTGCAGCGCGGGCACCGCCTGTTCCATCCGGGTCGCGCTGTCCTTGGCCTGGCGCTGGCCTTCGTGCATGGCGTCGACCACGTCCTGGGTGCCGAGCTGCAACGCCTCGATCACATGGCGAATCTCTTCCACCGAAACCTGGGTGCGCTGGGCGAGGTTGCGCACTTCGTCGGCGACCACGGCAAAACCGCGACCCGCCTCGCCGGCGCGGGCGGCCTCGATGGCGGCATTGAGGGCCAGCAGGTTGGTCTGTTCAGCGATGGCGCGGATCACGTCGAGCACCGAGCCGATTTCCTCGCTGCGTCCGGCCAGGGCGCGGACCCGGTCCATGGCCAGGTCCATGTCGGCGGCCAGCCGGTCGATCGATTCGCGGGTGACCGCCACCAGTTCCAGGCCCTCGCGGGTCGCCTGGTCGGCGCCGCGCGCGGCATGAGCCGCCTGTGACGCGTTGTGGGCGACGTCATGGGCGGTGGCGCTCATTTCGTTGGCGGCTGTCGCCACCTGTTCGATTTCCCGTTGCTGTAGCTGCATGCCGCCGCTGGTTTGACTGGCGATGGCGGCGGACTGGTCGGCGGTGCCGCGAGCCTCGTGCAGTGATTCCTTGACCTGGATGATCACCGGCTGGAGTTTGTCGAGGAAGCGGTTGAACCAGCCGCTCAACTGGCCCAGTTCGTCTTCGCGGGTGTAGTTCAGGCGCTGGGTGAGGTCGCCGTCGCCGCTGGCGATGTCGCGCAGGCGCTCGGACACCGCGAGGATCGGCCGGGTCACGCTGCGCGCGGTCAGCCAGACCAGCAGCAGGCCGACCACCGCGGCGGCGATGGCGATCAACAGGCTGGTGAGGTTGGCCGCCTGGTTGTGGGCGGCCAGACGTTGATTGAGGGCGATGGCGGGCGCCTGCAGCACCGCTTCCGGTACTTCCAGCAGCACCTGCCACGGCGCCGCGCCGGGAATGGGCGCGAAGGGGCGGGTGATGTGCATCTCGCCATTTTCCAGGCGCTCTACCGTTTTGCCGGAGCGGATCGCGGTAACCAGTTCGCCTGCCAGCGGGCCGAAGGCCTGTTCCAGGGTCTTGCTCAGTTGCGTGGCGTCGCGGCTGTAGCCGGCCAGCAGCCCGGCGGGGCTGACGATGCTGACCTGGCCCTGGCCGTCGAACAGCTCCTTGCGGCTGTCGAGGCTCAGTTGTTGCAGATTGTCGAGGCCGATATCCAGGCCGATCACGCCGATGACCTTGCCGTCTTCCAGCAAGGGCAGGGCGATGCTGGTCATCAATACCTGGCGCCCGTTGACCTCGTCGAAATAAGGATCGAGCACGCAGGCCCGGGCGGTATCCAGCGGGCAGGTGAGCCAGCGGTTGTAAGGCGAACCATTGGCGGCGGTGCTGGTGTCGGCCAGCATCGACTCGGGCATCGCTTCCGATTCCAGTGTGCCCGGCTTGGGCTGCGACCAATACAGCGAGAAGCGGCCACTGTCGTTGCTGCCCAGGCTGTCCTGTCCGGTGAAGCGGGCATCCTGATGGTCCAGCGCGCCGGGCTGGAACACCAGGTACAGGCCGATCAGGTCGGGATTGCCGGCCAGCGCGGTGCGCGCCTGGCTGACCAGCTCGCCGCGCAGGTCGGCGTCGCCGCGAGTCTTGAGGACCTGGACCACGCGGGCGAAGCCATTGCCGTACTGCCAGGCATCCATGAAATAACGCTGGATCCGCAGCGCCTGGGTTTCGCCGTGGGCCTGCAGGCGCAGGCGGGCGTTTTGGTCGAGCAGCTCGGTGTTGGCCGCGAACACCTGCTCCGCGCTGCGCCGGGCCTGGGTCAGCGAGGTGAGCATCAGGAACACGATGATGGCCGAAACGCACAGGCCGGTAAGGAGAATGATCTTCCACTGAATGGAGAGGCGGCGCGGGAACATGGGGTGATTTCCTTCTCGATCATGAGCAACGCCCGCTCAGCGGCGGGCGTTGTCGACGGGCTGGCTCATTCGGCGATGTAGGTGGGCGGCGCGACCCGGAAAGACTTGGTCAGCCAGGTCAGGTAGAGCACGCCGAACAACGCCCAGGCGCCGCCGAACAGCAGCGAGTGTTCGTCGAGGTCGAGCCAGAGCATGGCGATGATGCAAAAACCGATGGTGGGCAGGACCAGGTACTTGAGCTTGTTGGCCAGCCCCTGGTTGCGACCTTCGCGCAGGTAGCAGTGATTGATCACCGACAGGTTGACGAAGCTGAAGGCCACCAGCGCGCCGAAGTTGATCACCGACGTGGCGGTCACCAGGTCGAAGAAGATCGCCGACAGGGCGATGAAACCGACGACGGCGATGTTCAGCACGGGCGTCTTGAACCGTGGGTGCAGTCGCGCGAAGACGTTGTGCGGGATCACTTTGTCGCGGCCCATGACAAACAGTAGACGCGACACGCTGGCCTGGGAGGCGAGGCCTGAGGCGATGGTGTTGATCACCGTGCAAGCGATGAAGATCGACTGGAACAGCTTGCCGCCGACATACAGGGCGATTTCCGGCAGCGCGGCTTCGTGGTCATGGAAGCGGTCCATGGTCGGGAAGTAGGACTGGATGAAGAACGACATGAGGATGAACACCACGCCGCCGATCAGGGCGATCAGGAAGATCGCGCGGGGGATGACTTTCTCCGGCTGGTGGGTTTCTTCCGAGAGCGTGGTGACCGCATCGAAGCCCAGGAACGAGAAACAGAGAATCGTCGCCCCTGCCATCAGCGCGCTGAACTGGGTTTTCTCGTCGGCGAACGGGGTCAGCGACCAGGCCGTACCCAGGCCTTCACCCTGGTGCAGGCCGCGCAGGCAGAGGTAAACGAACACCGCCATGATCAGAATCTGCACGGCGACGAACAGCGTGTTGAAGTTCGCCACCAGATTGATGCTGCGCATGTTGACCAGGCTGATCAGCGTGACGAAGCCCGCCACCCAGATCCACTCCGGCACTTCCGGGAACATCGCCGAAAGGTAGAGCTTGGCGAGGAGCGCGTTGACCATCGGCAGCAGCAGGTAATCCAGCAGCGACGACCAGCCGACAAGGAAGCCGACATAGGGATTGATTGCCCGTTGGGTGTAGGTGTACGCCGAGCCGGACTGCGGGAAGCGTCGTACCAGCGTGCCGTAGCTCACCGCCGTGAAGAGGATGCCGAGCAGGGCCAGGACATAGGCGCTGGGCACGTGGCCGGCAGTGATGCCAGAGACGATGCCGAAGGTGTCGAACACCGTCATCGGTGCGATATACGCAAGGCCTATGACCACCACCTGCCAGAGGCGAAGGGATTTGCGCAGTTGGACGTTGCCGGCGCTGCTGTGTTCAGGCTGCATGGGGGCGATGCTCCTGAAGCAGGACGGCGGATACGGCGCGCGGCGGGCACGGCAAGGTTGAGCGGATCAGCTCCATGTTGTTTACCTTTTATGGCGGAGCGGAAATGGGCGCGGGCAAGGCGCCGGTGTCAGGTTTTGCAGGACCGGAACGACGAAGGCGGTGCGTGTGGGCAAGGGCGGACGGGCGTCATGATGGCGGCGGCGCTGTTCTTCTTCGTTTATCGGGCGCAGGGCAAGGTGTGAAAAATAAGAAACGAAGGGGCGGTAGCGTGTCAAGTAAAACGCTACATTATTTTTATTTCATGAATATTTATCGAGATTTTTTGTATTTTTGCGGCGTATTTTTGCAATCGACAGCTATTAGTCGATTTAAATGTCCGTAAAAATTGACGGTATTTACCGTGCTATTGGCCAGTTGATCTGGCAACTGGTTAATTGGGGAAGGGGGAACGGCCCATGTCAGGCCTCTTGCAGCACCTTTAGCGCGGCGGAGGCCAGAAAGCCGGAGCGGCTGCGTTGTTCGGGGTGGTGTCTCACATACTCGTCGATCCGGGTCAGCAGATGACGGGGCAGGGTGATATTGAGCTTCTCGGCTTTGCCCAGGTATTTGGAGACATCGATTTCGATCAAGGCCCAGATGCAGCCGTCGAATTCAGGGTTTGCGGAGTGAAATGTTACTTTTCGCGCAGCAGGAATTGGCGTTCCATCTTCAGCCAGCAACTCCAGATGCCCTTCGATCGCTTCCCGGGCCATTGCCATGGCGTCATCCAGATCATCGCCTGCCGAGAAGCATCCCGGGATGTCGGGCACTTCCACCCCCCAGGCATGGCTGTCATCTCCAGGACGAATCGCGATTGGATAGAGCATTGCTGTGTCCTCCTCGGACGGCCTGACGAAAAGCTTGGGCTCCTTGATCGGAGTCATTCAGAGCTGGGCTTGTTTCAGAATGCTGGCAACCGTTTTTGCCAGAAGATCCTTCTTGGGATGTGGAATGGTGACGAGTCCCGGTTTCTCCGGGTGCTTGAAGTGATGGTGGCTACCTCTGGTGCGCACGAGGAACCAACCGTCTGACTCAATCTTCGCTATCAGCTCCCGGCTATTCACCCTACCTCCTGGTGGTTAGTATACCTACCGACTTCATGCGATCAACACTATACCTACCCGCCCGATTACGAGTGCAGGGGAGGTGTATCAGGGTGCGATAGAGGAAATCGAAGCACGCCAAACGTAAACCGGCCCCCTGGAAAGGGTCGATGGAGGCATATTCAGGATGGGAGTTGAAGCGAGGGGGAATCTGGAGCGGGTGAAGGGAATCGAACCCTCGTTATCAGCTTGGGAAGCTGGAGTAATGCCATTATACGACACCCGCGCAGGCCGACTTTTTACCAGAACCGTGAAACGATTTGAAGCTTTATCCGTGAATCGTGCGTGCGACCTGTAGCGACAGGGCGGTGATCTTCATTTTGCCCGGCAGGGCGATCGATACCGCTGGCTGTGCTACAGGCGCCCGTTCCTCTCAGATGGCCAGTGCATGCTGGCCCTGTACAGGCTGGTAACGCAGACGTTGTTCACGTTGCGTCGGCTTGAGGAAGTTCAGCAGCACATCGCGGGTGTCGCGGCAGGCCGATTTGTTTTCCATGTCGAGAAAGTGCCCGGCGCTGCGGATCTCGCTGAAGTGCGAGTTGCGCACGTGACGGCCGAACTGCCGCGCATCGGTGGCGGTGGTGTATTCATCCCACTCACCGTTGACGAACAGCACCGGGATGTCGATGGCCCGGGCCGAACTCAGCGCCTTTTCCAGGTCGTGGTCCAGCACCTGGTGGATGTGGAAGTGCATCTGCGCGTATTCGTGGTTGTCCAGGCTGCTGACGTGCCGGTAGTTGAAGCGCTTGAACAACGGCGGCAGGTACTTGCCGATGGTGTCGTTGACCAGATTGCCGACCTGATAGCGGTCGCAATCCTTGAGGAACCTCGACCCGCGTTGCAGGTAGTCGCGCATCGGTTCGTTGATCACCGGTGAGAACGAGCTGACCACGGCACGCTCGATGCGCCGTGGCTTGTGCGCCAGGGCCATGAGGGTGCAGGCGCCGCCCCATGAGAAGGACATGACCTGGTCGGCGGCGAAGTGGTCGATCAATTCCAGCAGGATCTGCCCTTCGGTTTCCTTGGTCAGCAGTCTTTCGTTGCTGTTGTGCGGCTTGGACTTGCCGGCATACGGCTGGTCGTAGAGCACAACGTTGAATTGCGGGAGCAAGTTGCGCACGGTCTGCGAAAAAGAAGCCGTGGTAGCCAGCGAGCCGTTGACCAGGATGATCGTTTTCTCGGCCTCTTGCGAACGGTGGAACTCCGTGTAAACCCGGTACTGCCCCTGTATATCCAGCACAGCGATTTCTGGCCTCATGTCATCGACTCCTGGCGCAAAAAAGGGTATCCGTCCAAGCAAGCTTGCACGTTCTTTATGACAGGTAGGCATACGCCTGGAAGTGAAGCGAGGGGCCCTTGTCGATCCGATACCGGCTTGGTCGACGGGTGTTGTTCTTGGTGGGCAATCTGCCGGTCTCCTGCGCATCGAGGCACGGGTAGCCAGCAAAAAGGTGTCTTGGACTACGACTGTGACCGGCAAGTCACATGAAGACCGACGATTCGATTCAAGCAGCCCGTGGACGATGCCGCAAGTGCCGTTCGGGCAATTAATGAATTTTTTCTGTCGGACGCGGGCGGTTCAGATTGCCAGGATTTCGTCCGCACGCAGCGGCCGGTAGTGCCCGGGGGCAAGCGCCGGGTCCAGTTCCAGCGGGCCCATGCGCTCGCGATGCAGGCGCACCACCTTGTTGTCGTAGTGGCCGAACATGCGTTTCACCTGGTGGTAGCGGCCCTCGATGATGCTCAGGCGTGCGCTGTGGCTGCTGAGCGGCTCCAGGTCGGCGGGCTGGGTGGTGAGGTCTTCGAAGGCGAAGTAGAACCCCTCGCGAAAGCGCGCGACGTAGTGCTCCTCGATCGGCTGCTCGGTCTCCACGTAATAGACCTTGGGCAGTTTGGTCTGCGGCTGGGTCAGGCGTCGCGACCATTGCCCGTCGTTGGTCAGCAGCATCAGGCCGGTGGTGTTGAAGTCCAGGCGCCCGGCAATGTGCAGGTCGTCCTTGTCTGGCTCGTCGAGCAGGTCCAGCACCGTCGGGTGAACCGGGTCCGTGGTGGCGCTGACGCAGCCGGCCGGTTTGTGCAGCATGAAGTAACGGGCCGGATGCCCGGCCTGCAACACTTGCTCGTCCACTTCGACGCGGCTGAACACCCGGACTTCATGCCGCGGATCATTCACCACCTGGCCATCGACCCGCACGCGGCGCTCCACCAGCAGCAAGCGCACTTGCTGGCGATTGAAGCAGGGCAGGTTGGTGAGGAAACGATCGAGGCGCATGGGTAAGGACGGGCGATAAAAGGGCGCGCAGTTTAGCCGTTTGGTGAAACGTCGGCAGCTTTCAGTTGGGCATCGACCTGCGCACAGGACGGGCACAGGCAGGCGACGTTGCGCAGCTCGGCGGGCAGCGCCTCGATCAGCGCCGGATCGATCTGCACGCTGTAGCACCAGCAGGCCCGGTCCGCGGTGCGCGGATCGGCGAGGCTGCACTGATTAAGGGCGCCGCAGGCGGGGCAGCGGTCGGGATCAGCCATGGTCGGGCGCTGAAGGTTCGCAGCAGACGCGATTGCGCCCGCTCTGTTTGGCCCGGTATAGCGCCAGGTCGGCGCGGGCGATAAGGCTGTGCAGGGTGTCGTTGGCGTGGAGGCTGCTCAAACCGATGCTGGTGGTCAGTTCGATGGCGGTTTCACCGAACATGAACGTCCGCTCTTCGGTGCGCTGGCGGATCTTCTCGGCCACGGCGAGCCCCTTCGTCGCATCGGTGTCCTTGAGCAGGACGACAAATTCCTCGCCGCCCCAGCGGCAGAGTATGTCGGCCTGGCGCAGGCTGCCTTCAAGCACCCGGGCGAACTGGCGCAGCACTTCGTCGCCGGCCAGGTGGCCATAGGTGTCGTTGAGTTCCTTGAAGTGGTCGAGGTCGATCAGCAAGGCGGTCAACGGCGCTGGCGTGCGCTCTGCTTCCAGCAGCGCCTGGGCCGCCAGCAGGTCGAAGGCGCGGCGGTTGTGCAGGTGGGTCAGGCTGTCGAGGGTCGCCAGTTCCTGAATACCGTCCTGATGCCGGCGGATCATGCCGTTGATCATCGCCAGGACAATCAGCGAGATGACCCCGCAGATCGCCAGGTTCAGGTACAGCGACTGCTTCGCGCTGTCGAGGCTGTCGCCGATGGGCTTGTCGACGAACAGGTACCAGTCCAGTTCGGGAATGAAGCGCACATTGAGGTAGTGGCTCTGGCCGTTGCGCTCGTAGTCGCGGCTGCCGGTGGTCGGCGTCGGCATGCGCGCCAGCAGGGGGCTCAGCGCTGGAATGCTGTCCAGCGAAATCCCGGCGCGGGCGCCTTCCGGGCCGCCGGACGAGCCGGTGAGGACAATCTTGCCGCGGGCATCGACGAAGTACACCGCCCGCTGGTAACGCAACTGGTAGGCATCGATCAGCCTGACCACCGCATCGACCGTTAGCCCGACCCCGGCTGCGCCGATGAAATTGTGGTTGTAGTCGAACACCTTGTAGTTGATGAACACCGTCATGCGGTCCTGGTTGGCCATGTCCAGGTCGACGTTGATTTCGTAGGGCGCCGTCATCTGCTTGACCCGCGCGTACCAGCGGTCGCGCTCGGTGCTCGGGTCGATTTTCTTGAGGATGCCCTTGGCCTGGTAATAGGTGCCGCTCGCCTCGGACACGAAGAACGCGGTGTAGGCGCGCTGCTGGCGCTCGACCTCACTGAGGTAGCGGGTGACCTGCTCCGGGTTGGTTTCGCCAGCGAGAGTCCAGTCGCGCAGGAAGGTGTCCTGCGCCATCATCGAGGACACCACGATGGGCCGGATCAGGTCTTTCTGGATTTCCGAATAGACCGTGTCGGACGTCAGCGGCAGTTCGGTATTGACGATGTTGTCGCGGATCGAACTGCGCGAGGCGTAGTAGCTGACCAGCGAAGTCGAGATGAAGCCGCAGCCAAGTAACAGCAGTAATGCCAGCAGCAGGGACCGTTGCGAAAACAGGGCGGAACGAAGCGGCATGGGAATCCCGGGAGCAGCTACCAATGCCTCCTATTCTAGAGGTGTAACAAAAAAATAACCGGAGGATTTTTGTCGGCTTCAACCTATTTCAAATTATTGCTGAAATCGCACGGCACGGACTTTTCGCGGTCTGATTCAATGTCGATGAACGTTTGCCGATCGACGCCGACCAGCGCCGCTGGGATGGGCAGTTCCGCGGTCCAGGAGGCCGCCATGTATCGCCAACTCTCTCTGCTTGCCGTATTGGGTTTGTTGCTCACCGCTTGTGCGCCTTATGGGGGCGGTGGCTACTATCGAACCGATGTCTATTCGGTCGATCGCTATGACTATCCGGGTTACTACCGGCCGGCTTATCCCTACAACCGCGGTTACTACGTAGTACCCCAGCAACCGCGTTACTACGCTCCGGCGCCGCGCTACTACCAACCGGCGCCAGGCCCGTCCCACCGCCCGTATCCCGGCCCTGGTCGCTATGACGGTCATGGCCCTGGTCGTCCAGACGGCGGTTGGAACCGCGGGCCTGACCGCAATGATCACGGCTGGAACCGTGGTCCTGATCGCAACGACCATAACTGGAGCCGCGGACCAGGTCGTGACGACCGGGGTGGCGGTTGGCGTGGCAATCGCGGTGACGGCCGCGGCGATGGACGCAATGGCGACCGCAACGGCGACCGTGGCCGGGACCACTGATCGCTAAATCCGACACCCCCTGACGCCTGGCCTCACGCCAGATCCGCCAGGGGGTGTCGTCCTTCCCAGGCCTTGTTGAAATGCGCTTCGACCACCGCCTCCGGCACCTGGGCAATGTCCGGCCAGTGCCAGTGGGGCGTGTTGTCCTTGTCCAGCAAACGCGCCCGCACGCCCTCGCTGAATTCCGGGTGCCGGCAGCAATTCAGGCTCATGGCGTATTCCATCTGGAACACCTGCGCCAGTGACAGATAACGCGCCCGGCGGATCTGCTCCCAGACCAGATGCGCGGTCAACGGGCAGCCCTTGAGCAACGTCCGCGCGGCATTGGCCAACACCACGTCGTCCTGCTGCGCCAGTTGAGCGATGCCCTTCCAGGCGCAGGCCGGATCACTGACATCCAGAACCTTGTCGATCTTCTCCCGGCGCGGCAGCCATTGCGCCGCGGGCAGCGCTTCGTGCGCCTCCTGCTCCAGCGCCTTGAGCAGGCTGTTGAGTTGCATCGCGGTCTGTTCCTGCCAGTTCAGTTGCAGCAGACCGTCGATCAGTTGCTCTTGTTGTTCGTCTTTCATGAAGCGGTCGGCCAGGCCCAGGTCAATAGCGTCGCGGCCATTGATCGGCGCACCGGTCAGGCCAAGAAACAGGCCGAGACGGCCGGGCAGGCGGGCGAGAAACCAACTGGCGCCGACGTCCGGATAAAGCCCGATACTGATCTCCGGCATGGCCAGGCGGCTGGACGGGGTGACGATGCGTACCCCGGCGCCCTGCAGCAGCCCCATGCCACCACCGAGCACATGGCCGTGGCCCCAGCACAGCAGCGGTTTGGGATAGTGATGCAGCGAATGGTCGAGACGGTATTCGGCGGCGAAAAAGTGCGCGGCCAGCGGCGGCACTTCGCCGGGGTGGGCGCGACACGCCTCCACCAGGCTGCGCACGTCGCCGCCGGCGCAGAACGCCTTGGCGCCGTTGCCGCGCAGCAGCACGCAGACGATCGCCGGATCCTGGGCCCAGGCACGCAGGTGCAGGCTCAACTGCTCGATCATCGGCAGCGACAGGGCGTTGAGGCTCGACGGCGCATCGAGGGTGGCAATGCCGAGACGCGCGCCGTCGACACCGGTGAGTACTTCGAACTGCACAGCCATGGGCGACCTCACTCAAGTAGACCCGACAAGTATGGTCGCTGAGGCTGATCGTGCAGGTCGCCGGTCGGATCGATTGACAAGCGCGGACAGCTTTCCTAGTGTCCGCCCCATTGTTCAACGGATACCCCCATGACCGACGACGACCGTATCAAGCTCGAACCCAGTTGGAAGGAGGCCTTGCGCGCCGAATTCGAACAGCCCTACATGCACGAACTGCGCGAATTCCTGCGTCAGGAAAAGGCCGCCGGCAAAGAGGTCTATCCGCCTGGCCCGCTGATTTTCAACGCCCTCAACTCCACGCCGCTGGACCAGGTGAAAGTGGTGATCCTCGGCCAGGACCCGTACCACGGCCCGGGCCAGGCCCACGGCCTGTGCTTCTCGGTGCAGCCGGGCGTGGCCACGCCGCCATCGCTGGTCAATATCTATAAAGAGCTGCATCGCGACCTGAACATCGAGATCCCCCGCCACGGCTACCTGCAATCCTGGGCCGACCAGGGTGTGCTGCTGCTCAACACCACCATGACCGTGGAGCGCGCCAACGCCGCGTCCCACGCCAACAAGGGCTGGCAGTTCTTCACCGACCGGATCATCCAGGTGGTCAGCGAGCGGCAGTCCAATGTGGTGTTCCTGCTCTGGGGCGCTCACGCGCAAAGCAAGAGCAAGCTGATCGATGGCAGCAAGCACCTGGTACAGAAATCCGTGCACCCGTCGCCGCTGTCCGCCTATCGCGGATTCCTCGGCTGCGGGCATTTCAGCCGTACCAACAAGTTCCTCGAAGAGCGTGGACTGACGCCGATCGACTGGCAGGTTCCGCCGCTGTAATCAACTCAGGGCCCGCGCCTTGCAGGTGCGGGCCTAGGGTTCTGGCGGTGGCTCGCTGGCCGCCCAATGCCGGAACAAGGGTTCCGCCAAAAACAACACGAACAACAACCGCATCATCTGCAGTGCCGTCACCAGCGGTACCGACAGTTGCAGGGTTTCCGCGGTCAGGCTCATCTCGGCGATACCGCCGGGCATCATGCCCAGGGTCAGCGAACGCAGGTCGAGGTTGGTTGCAGCACTGAGCACCAGGGCTGCGATGGCGGCAATCAGCATGGTCAATACGGTGGCCGCCAGGGTGCGGGCGAGGAACGAAGGCGCGCGCCGGAAGAACGCGCGGTTGAAGTGACAGCCCAGACCGCTGCCGATCAGCCACTGGCCGATCTGGCTGGCGCCGTCCGGCAGACCCAGGTGCAGGTTCCAGCCAATACTGGCGACACCCGCCACCAGCAGTGGCCCGAACAGCCACGGATTGGGCTGCTTCAGGCGTTGCCAGGTCCACGCCACCAGCGCGCCGAGCGGGAACAGCAGCGCCAGCCAGGCCCAATTGACCGCACCGGCATGGGCGATCGGCACACCGTCTCCCAGCAGGTACTTGAACGCCGCTGGCACGCACAGTACCACCGCCAAAACCCGCAGACTTTGCCCGGCCGCCACGCGGCTGAGGTTGGCGCCATTGCGCGCGCCAAGGTTTACCATCTCGCCCGAGCCGCCCGGCATGCTGGAGAAGAACGCGGTGGCGCGGTCCTCACCGGTGCGCCGCAGCAGCCAGACGCCGACCACACTGGAAAAACTGGTGATCAGCGCGCCGAAGAAGATCAGGCCGAAATGGCTGGCAACCTGTTCAGCGACATGCGGCGTGAAGTGCAGACCGATGCCGATCCCGACCACCCATTGCCCGCACTTGCGCCCGCCCGGGATCTCCGCCAATTGCCACGGCGTAAGGCAGCGCACCAGGATGATCGCCAGCAACGAACCGACCATGAACGGCAACGGCCAGCCGATGGCGCTGGCCGCGAACCCGCCGGCCAGGCCGACCAGCGGGGTTGCCCACCATTGTCTGAAAGACGACTCAGACATCGGCCAGGGCGCGACGCTGCAGGACCCGGCGACGCCAGATGCGGATCAGCGGCAGGGTCATCATCAGCACGGTCAGGGTCCACACCGCGACACTGATCGGGCTCGACCAGAGGATGTCCAGAGCGCCATTGGAGATCGACAGCGCGCGGCGCAGGTTCTGTTCCATCAGGCCGCCGAGGATGAAGCCAAGCAGGATCGGCGACAGCGGGAAGTCCAGCTTGCGCAGGATGTAACCCATGATGCCGATGCCGACCATCAGGAACAGGTCGAAGGTGGTGGCGTGCACGGCGTAGACGCCGATCGCGGTGATGATCGCGATCACCGGCACCAGCGCCCAGTTCGGTACGGCGAGGATGCGGGTGAAGATGCGGATCATCGGGATGTTCAGGATCACCAGCATGATGTTGGCGATGAACAGCGAGGCGATCAGGCCCCAGACGATGTCCGGTTGTTGTTCGAACAGCATCGGCCCGGGGGTGATGTTGTACAGGGTCAGTGCGCCGATCATCACGGCGGTGGTGCCGGAACCTGGAACGCCGAGGGTCAGCATCGGCACCAGGGCGCCGCAGCAGGAGGCGCCGATGGCGGTTTCAGGGGCCGCGAGACCACGGGCGTCACCTTTGCCGAACTTGCCGCTGGCACCGGCGATGCGCTTCTCGGTCATGTAAGCCACCGCGCTGGCGAGGGTCGCGCCGGCGCCGGGGAGCACGCCCATGATGAAGCCGAGCAGGCCGCAGCGGATATTCACCACGAACACCGAGGCCGCTTCCTTGAAGTTGAACAGCATGCGTCCGGTGGCTTTCACCGCTTCGTGGCCGTGGTGGGTCTTTTCCAGCAGCAGGAGGATTTCGCTGATGGAGAACAGGCCCAGCACCAGCACGACGAACTGGATGCCGTCGGCCAGGTGCACGCTGTCACCGGTGAAGCGGTACACGCCGCTGTTGGCGTCGATGCCGACGCTGGACAGGAACAGGCCGATCAACGCGGCGATAAAGGTTTTCAGCGGTCGGTCGCCGGCCATCCCGCCGAGACAGACGATGGCGAACACCATCAGCACGAAGTACTCCGCCGGTCCGAAGGCGATCGCCCATTTCGCCAGCAGCGGGGCGAACAGCACCATGCCGCAGGTGGCGATGAAGGCACCGATGAACGAACTCCACGCCGACAGCGACAGCGCCACACCGGCCAGGCCCTGGCGGGCCATCGGGTAACCGTCGAGGGTGGTCATCACGGTGGAGGCCTCGCCCGGGATGTTGAGCAGGATCGAACTGATCCGGCCGCCGTATTCGCAGCCCAGGTACACCGCCGCCAGCAGGATCAGCGCCGACTCCGGCGGCAGGCCGAGGGCGAACGCGATGGGGATCAGCAGTGCAACGCCGTTGATCGGGCCGAGGCCCGGCAGCAGGCCGACCACGGTGCCGATCAGGGTGCCGCAGAGTGCGGTGACGAGGTTGTACGGGCTGAGGGCCACGCCGAAGCCCTGGCCCAGATAACTTAAGGTATCCATGTCAATTCTCCAGAACGTCGAGCAGGCCAAGCGGCAGTGGAACGTCCATCACCCGGTCGAACAGCACATACAGGGCGATGCTCATGAGGCCGACGATGATCACGCTGTGCAGCCAGCGACCACCGTACAGGCGGGCCATCGGCACGCCGATGAGGATGCTGCTGATGATGAAACCGAGGGATTCGAAGGTGGCGGCAAAAACCACCAGCAGGCCGACGCAGAGGCCGATTTTGTTCAGGGTTTCGCGGTCCAGTTCCGGTTCGTCCTCACTGCGGACAATCGGGGTGGGGCGAAAGGCCAGGTAGAGCAGGGCCAGGCCCATCAGGCCAAGCATCAACAGCGGGTAGGCGCGGGGGCCGACCGGTTCGTAGGAAAATGCGGCCTGGTAGGGCCAGGCCATGACGGCCAGGGCGGCACACACCGCCAGCAGGATCAGGGCGAAGACACGTTGCAGGATCATCAAGAAATCCTCGGTGAGGGCAGGGGGCCGCGTTGCGGCCTTCGCGAGCAAGCTCGCTCCCACAGGGTTCGGTATTCAGGATTGGCTCGCCCCGGCGGGAGCGAGCCTGGCGGGTTGCCGCACGGTCGCGAAGGACTGCGCAGCAGCCCCGGGGAACTACTGAATCAGCCCGAATTCCCGAGCCAGCGCCTTGTAGTCGGCGACCTGTTTCTTGACGTAGGTGTCCAGCTCTTCACCGGTCATGGCGAACGGGAACAGCTCGCGCTGGTCACGCAGTTTGGCGAACTCTTCGGAGGCCAGCAGTGTGTCGAAGGACGCTTTCCACCAGGCGTAGTCTTCGTCGCTCACCTTCGGCCCGAGGTAGAACCCGCGCACCACTGGCCAGACGATGTCGTAGCCCTGTTCCTTCGCGGTAGGAATGTCCTTCATCTCCGGCTCGTCCAGGCGCTTGTCGGAGAACACTGCGAGCAGGCGCATGTCGCCGCTCTGGATATGCGGCATGGAGTCGGAAATGTCGGTACTGCCGACCTGAATATGGCCGCCGAGCAACGCGGTAGCAATTTCGCCACCGCCTTCCAGGGCCACGTAGCGCAGGTCACGCGGGTTGATGCCGGCGGCCTTGGCGATCAGCGCGGTCTGCATCCAGTCCTGGCTGCCTACGGTGCCACCGGAACCAATGACCACTTTGCTCGGATCTTTCTTCAAGGCCGCGACCAGATCGTCGAGGGTCTTGTAGGGCGAATCGTTTTTAACTGCGATGGCACCGTAGCTGGTGCCCACCGCCGCCAGCCAGCGCACGGCGTTCTCGTCGAACCGGCCGAACTTGCCCTGGGCCAGGTTCAGCAACGAACCGCTGGACCAGGCCACCAGCGTCCCGGCGTCGCCCGGACGCTGGGCGACCACGGCGTTGTAGGCCACCGCGCCGACACCGCCGGGCATGTAGGTCACACGCATTGGCTTGCTGAGAATTTTCTCGTTGACCAGTGCGCTTTGCACCAACTTGCAGGTCAGGTCGAAGCCACCGCCCGGCGAGGCCGGGGCGATGCATTCAGGGCGTTTCGGTTCGGCAGCCAGCACCTGGCCGGCCAGCAACAGGCAACCGGTGGCGAAGGCGATTCGGCGTAGTGAAAAGGTCATCGTCAGTCTCCGTAGCTTTAATTGTTATAGGCGGATTACCACAGGGCCACGCTGTAGCTCACCAGCAGCCGCACCTCGTCCGCGTCGCGGGCGAAGTTGGAGCGGTAGGTGGCGTTGCGCAGGCGTACGGCGACGTTTTTCAGCGTCCCGCTCTGCACCACGTACTTGAGCTCGGTGTTGCGTTCCCATTCTTTGCCTTCGCTGCCGTTCGCCAGGCTGACGTTGTCCCCGTTGACGTAACGGGTCATGAAGCTCAGCCCTGGAATGCCGATTTTGGCGAAGTCGTAGTCGTAACGCACTTGCCAGGAGCGCTCGTCGGCCCCGGCGAAGTCGTTGATCTGGACGAAGTTGACGAGGTACGGGTCGGAGCCATCCACGTAGGGGAAGGCGCTGTCGCCGGACATGCTCTGGTACGCGGCGCTGAACTTGTGGCCGTTGAGGCCGTAGCTGAGCATGCCGTTGAGCGAGGTGTTGTCGATCTTGCCGCCGCGGGCCTGGCCCTGGTCGTCGCTGATCGCCAGGCGCAGGTCGGCGCCGAAGGTGCCCGGGCCGAACGGCTGGGTGGCGACCAGGCCGGCGAAATGCTGGCGATACACGTCGTCGAGCTGGGCGAAGTGATAGCTGCCGGTGATGCGGTCAGTGAATTTGTAGTCCAGGCCGGCGAGGTCGAAATGATTGCCGGCGACGGTGCCCAGGAAGCGACCGTTCTTGTTGTTCAGTGCGATGTCTTCCTTGTTGGTGTCATCGCGATCCTTGGCCTTCTCCAGGCGCCCGCCGGTGAAGGTCAGGTTCTTCAATTCTTTGGAGGTCAGCAATCCGCCTTCGAAGGTCTGCGGCAGGATCCGCCCGTCGTTGGGCTTGAGGGTTGGCAGTTCCGGGATCAGCGTGCCGATCTTCAGCTCGGTGGCGGAGATCTTCACCTTGCCGGTCAGGCCGAGCTTGGAGTATTCGTCGGCGGCGCGGCCGTCATCATGGGTCGGCAACAGGCCGGTGCCGGTGCGGTCGGGGCTGGAGTCGAGCTTGATGCCGAGCATGCCCAGCGCATCGACGCCAAAACCGACGGTGCCTTCGGTGTAGCCGGACTGGAGGTTGAGCATGAAACCCTGGGCCCATTCGTCGCGCTTGGATTGCTGCGCGCTGGTGCCGTCGCGAAAGTCGCGGTTGAAGTACATGTTGCGGGTTTCGAAGGTGGCGCTGCTGTCTTCGATGAAGGCGGCCTGGCTCAGCGGGGCGACGCTGCAAAGGGCAATGGCGCTGGCGAGGGAAGTCGGACGAGCGGAAGGACGACGAGTAGGCGCGAACGCCTGCGGCTGTGATGACAGCATCGTGGAGTAACCCCGTTTATTGTTCTTATCGGTTCGAACACTGCGGTTCGTTCTACGGCTCCCGGAAAGGGCCGTGAACGGATGCTAGGGGCTCAACCTTTCGCTAACCTTTCAATCGACTTTCATCCGCGCGGTGGCTTCACAGGCCATGCTTCCTCTGTAAACTCCGCGCCACTGAACGCGATGCGACCGGGAGAAATCGATGCGAGTGCTGCTCGTCGAAGACCATCTGCAACTGGCCGAAAGCGTGGCCCAGGCGCTGAAAAGCACCGGCCTGACCGTGGACGTGCTGCACGATGGCGTGGCCGCCGACCTGGCCCTGGCCAGCGAGGAATACGCCGTGGTGGTGCTCGATGTGGGCCTGCCGCGGATGGACGGCTTCGAAGTGCTGGCGCGCCTGCGTGCCCGTGGCAAGACCGTCCCGGTGCTGATGCTCACCGCGCGCAGTGACGTCAAGGACCGGGTCCACGGCCTCAACCTTGGCGCCGACGATTACCTGGCCAAGCCGTTCGAACTGACCGAACTGGAAGCGCGGGTCAAGGCCCTGCTACGGCGCAGCGTGCTCGGCGGCGAGCGCCAGCAGCGCTGCGGTCCGCTGGTCTACGACCTCGATACCCGGCGCTTCACCCTCAGCGATGAACTGCTGACCCTGACCTCCCGCGAACAGGCAGTGCTGGAGGCGTTGATCGCCCGTCCTGGCCGGGTGATGAGCAAGGAGCAACTGGCCTCCCAGGTCTTCGGCCTGGACGAGGAAGCCAGCGCCGACGCCATCGAAATCTACGTCCATCGGCTGCGCAAGAAACTCGATGGCCACGCTGTCGCCATCGTTACCTTCCGTGGCCTCGGCTACCTCCTTGAGCACCGTGATGCGTAGCGCCGGCAGCCTGCGCGGCCGCCTGCTGTGGAACCTGGCGCTGCTGCTGGTGGTGTTGATGATCGCCAGTGGCCTGAGTGCCTACTGGAACGGTCGCGAAGCTGCCGACACCGCCTACGACCGGACCCTGCTGGCCTCGGCGCGGACCATCGCCGCCGGGTTGTCGCAGCGCGATGGCACCCTCAGCGCCGACGTGCCCTACGTGGCGCTCGACACCTTTGCCTACGACAGCGCCGGACGCATCTACTACCAGGTCAACGACATCCACCAGAAGCTGATTTCCGGCTACGAAAACCTGCCGGCGCCGCCGCCCGGCACCCCACGCACCGACGATTACCCGGCGCTGGCGCGGTTCTACGATGCGCGCTACCTGGGCCAGGATGTGCGCGTGGTCAGCCTGCTCAAGGCGGTCAGCGAACCGAACATGAACGGCATGGCCGAGATTCGCGTGGCCGAGACCGAGGAAGCGCGGGTCCGCATGGCCCGCAGCCTGATGGCCGATACGTTGCTGCGCCTCGGCATGCTGGCGCTGGGGGCATTGCTGCTGGTGTGGTTTGCCGTCAGTGCCGCGTTGCGACCGCTGGAACGGTTGCGCGGCGCCGTGGAAGAGCGCCAGCCGGACGACCTGCGGCCCTTGCCTTCGGTCGAGGTGCAGCACGAACTGGGGCCGCTGGTGCGCGCCTTGAACCACTTCACCGAACGCTTGCGCGAGCAGTTCGAGCGTCAGGCGCAATTCATCGCCGATGCCGCTCACGAGTTGCGCACGCCGTTGGCGGCGCTCAAGGCTCGAGTCGAGTTGGGGCTGCGCTCGAAAGAGCCGCAGGTCTGGCATGAAACCCTGCAGGCCACGGCGCAGAGCACTGACAAGCTGACCCACCTGGCCAATCAGTTGCTGTCCATGGCCCGGGTGGAAAACGGCGCCCGGGCGATTGCCGAGGGCGGCGCGCAATTGCTCGATCTCAGTCAGTTGGCGCGGGAACTGGGCATGGCCATGGCGCCGCTGGCCCATGCCCGCGGGATCGCCCTGGCGCTGGAGGCCGAGGCGCCGGTGTGGGTGCGTGGCGAGCCGACGCTGCTCAACGAGTTGCTCAGTAATCTGGTAGACAACGCTTTGGCGCACACGCCCAAGGGCGGCAACGTGATCTTGCGGGTCACGGCACCGGGCGAGCTGGAAGTCGAGGATGACGGGCCGGGTATACCGGAGCAGGAGCGCGAGAAAGTCTTCGAACGCTTTTACCGGGGCAGTGCCCAGGGCACCGGGTTGGGTCTGGCGATTGTCGGTGAGATCTGCCGCGCGCACCTTGCCGCCATCAGCTTGCATGATGGCGAGAAGGGCGGGTTGAAGGTTCGGGTCAGTTTCAATCCGGCGGGGTGATGGTTTCAGGCCTCAATGTCAGCGGAACATCCGCTTCGCATCCATCAGCTCTTCCGACAGCACCGGACTGCTCGCCGACAACCGCAGATGCCTGAACGCCGGCAACGCCGCCAGCGGCCGTTCCCACTCGTTGCTATCGCACAGCACCCGGGCGATCTGGACGATGTCGATGTAGTCCACCTTGGCGGATTCCCGGTCCAGGTTCTGCACCTCTCCCGGTAACCCGGCCAGTTGCTCGGGGAACTCCCAGACGCTGAGGATCTTGTCGCCCAGCACCGGTTGGATCTGCTCGATCACATGGTTCAGGCAAACCGGGTCCGACAGCAGTTCGTTGTGCTCCTCGGCATAGGTCAGGATCGGCAGCACGCCGATCTGATGGACCAGCCCCGCGAGGGCGGCCTGATCGGGCTTCAGCTCGGTGAAGCGTTGGCACAGTTCATAGCTTATCCCCGCAACCTCAAGGCTTTTCGCCCAGATTTCCCGCATTTTTTGCTCGATCACTTCCGAGCGGGCATGGAAGATCTGCTCGATCACCAGGCCAATCGCGAGGTTGCAGCTGTAGTTGACCCCCAGTCGGGTGATCGCGGTCTGCAGGTCGGTGACTTCAGTAATAGCGCGCAGCAGCGGGCTGTTGACCACTTTGATCAGGCGAGCGGCGAGGGCGGCGTCGCTGCCGATCACCTTGCTCAGGGTGCTGACACTGATCTCGCTGTCTTCCGCCGCTTCGCGGATGCTCAAGGCAACCTCGGGCAGGGTCGGCAAGACCAGATCGTCATTGTCGATGGCGGCCAGTAACTGCGTTTGGACCATCTCGGCCAGCGTGTTCATCGTGATTCTCTCCCGCGTTCAGGGATGGCCCCGTCGGTATGCGCGGTGGGGCGTGGCGGGTTCAGCGCTGGATCTCGCGGTCGCGGTCCAGTTCGTAAGGTAACGGCAGCAGGCTCAGGCGTGGACCTTCGAGACTGCCCAGGTGCAAGTTGTCGTCTTCGACGGCGTCGGCCGTCAGCACCGCGAGCAGTTCGCCGCGGGCGGCAATCACCACTTCACCGACGGATGAACCGTGGGTCGGCGAGAAAATTTCGCTGCCGGGGGCCGGCATCTCGCCCTCGCTCAGGGCCAGCCGGTACAGGCGGCGCTTGAGCTTGCCGAGGTATTGCATGCGGGCGACGATTTCCTGGCCGGTGTAGCAGCCTTTCTTGAAGCTGACGCCACCCACCGCCTGCAGATTGATCATCTGTGGAATGAACAACTCGCGGGTCTGTTCCATGACCTGTCCGATACCGGCGCGGATTTGTCCGAGCAGCCAGTCGTCCAGCTCGCCTTCCGACAGATGGTCGCTCAATTTCGCACGCACCGAGTCGGCCTGGGCGGCAGGCACCCACAGTTCGACACGGTCAGGAGAAACATTGATCGCGATCAGACCGTCATGGCGCACGGTGGCGCCAGCCTGATCCGGCACTTCCAGGCCCAGGGAGGCGAGGGCAGCTTCACCGTGGCTCAGGCCGAAACGGACCCAGGCAGCGCTTTCGTCGGTGAGCTTGGCCTTGGAGAACACGGCGTACTTCTTCAGGTCGGCCAGTTGCGGCTCCAGCAGCTCGCGGGTCATGGCCAGAAGGAAGCCATCGCCTTCGGGAAGGATGCGGAAGCTCGATTGCATCCGGCCTTTCTGCATGCAGCGCGAGCCGAGGCTGGAGGTGTTTTCGCTGAGATAACCGATATGGCAGGTCAGTTGACCTTGAAGGAACTTGCCAGCGTCCGAACCGCGTACAGCGAGGACGCCTTCATGGGAGAGGGTGCAGAAAAAAGCGGAGTCGGCCATGGTTCATCGCAGGTGAAATAAGACTGGGGGCCATCATAGAGTGCCATTGGCAAAATAGGTAGCGGACCTAGACCAATGCCGTGTGCCCTTGTGGGGTCCGGTCTGTATACTGGCCGCCTATTCGAGGAGGGCCCCATGGTCGAACAAACTGAACTCAATCGACTGTTCTGGCACAGCCGCCGCGGCATGCTGGAACTGGACGTACTGCTGGTACCTTTCACCCAGGAGGTTTACTCGACCCTGAGCGAGACGGATCGCGAGCTGTATGTTCGTCTGCTGAGCTGTGAAGACCAGGACATGTTCGGCTGGTTCATGGAACGCTCCGAGTCCGAAGACCCGGAACTGCAACGCATGGTTCGCATCATCCTGGACCGTGTCCAGCCCAAGTAACAGTTTCGAGTGCCGCTGGCAGGGCTCGAAGCTACTGCTGGCGGCTTATCTCGCCTGTCTCGCGCTGGCCATCACGGCGCTTGCGCTCCTGGCGATCCCGCCACTGCTTGCCCTCGCGGGCCTGGCCCTTTGCCTGGGGCATGCCTTCTGGGTCATTCCCCGCCAGATCCTCCTTTCCCACCCCGACGCCATCACCCGACTGCGCCTCGATGCCCATGGCTGGCAGCTATGGAGTGCCGTTCGTGGCTGGCACGCGGTGCAATTGCGCCGCGACAGCATGGCGCTGCCGGGGTTGGTGATCCTGCGTTTCCGCAGGCCCGGGCAATTCTTCGCCCGCAGCCAGTGCATCGGCCATGACGCGCTGGAGCCGGTGCAGCACCGGCGCCTGCGCTTGCGGCTGAAGTTCAGTCGGAAAAGGTGGGCGGCTGCAGAATAGTGTCCCTGGCATCCGGCAGCAGGTTCGGATAGTCCAGGGTGTAATGCAGGCCGCGGGACTCCTTGCGCTGCATGGCTGACTTGATCATCAGCTCGGCAACCTGGGCCAGGTTGCGCAGCTCGATCAGGTCGCGGCTGACTTTGTAGTTGCTGTAGAACTCGTCGATTTCATCCAGCAGCAGGCGCACGCGGTGCTCGGCCCGTTGCAGGCGCTTGTTGGTGCGCACGATGCCGACGTAGTCCCACATGAACCGCCGCAACTCGTCCCAGTTGTGCGCGATGATCACGTCCTCGTCCGAGTCGGTCACCTGGCTGGCGTCCCAGCAGGGCAGGGCGTTGGGCATGCCGACCTGTTCCAGTTGCGCGACGATGTCGGCAGCCGCCGAACGACCATAGACGAAACACTCCAGCAGCGAGTTGCTGGCCATGCGGTTGGCGCCGTGCAGGCCGGTGAAACTGGTTTCGCCGATGGCGTAGAGGCCCGGCACATCGGTGCGACCGTCCTGGTCGATCATCACGCCGCCACAGGTGTAGTGGGCGGCCGGGACCACCGGGATCGCCTGGCGGGTAATGTCGATGCCGAAGGTCAGGCAGCGTTCGTAGACGGTCGGGAAGTGGCTTTTGACGAAATCGGCGGGCTTGTGGCTGATGTCCAGATAGACGCAGTCCACGCCCAGTCGCTTCATTTCATGGTCGATGGCGCGGGCGACGATATCCCGTGGCGCCAGTTCGGCGCGCGGGTCGAAGCGGGGCATGAAGCGTTCGCCGTTGGGCAGCTTGAGCAATCCGCCTTCGCCACGCAGGGCCTCGGTGATCAGGAAACTTTTGGCCTGCGGGTGATACAGGCAGGTCGGGTGGAACTGGTTGAATTCCAGGTTGGCCACCCGGCAACCGGCGCGCCAGGCCATGGCGATGCCGTCGCCACAGGCGCCGTCCGGGTTGCTGGTATAGAGGTAGACCTTGGCTGCGCCGCCGGTGGCCAGCACCGTGAAGCGAGCGCCGAAGGTGTCGACCTCGCCGGTCGCGCGATTGAGCACGTAGGCGCCGAGGCAGCGTTCGCCGTCCAGGCCGAGGCGGCGTTCGGTGATCAGGTCCACCGCTACGCGCTGCTCCAGCAGTTCGATATTCGGCCGCTGCCGGGCCTGGTCCAGCAAGGTTTTGAAGATTGCCGCCCCCGTGGCATCGGCGGCATGGATGATGCGCCGGTGGCTGTGACCGCCTTCGCGGGTCAGGTGGAACTCGAAACCACCGTCGTCGACGCTGGCATGTTCGTCGCGGGTGAAGGGCACGCCCTGGTCGATCAGCCACTGGATCGACTCGCGGCTGTGCTCGACGGTGAAGCGCACCGCGTCTTCGTGGCACAGGCCGCCGCCGGCATTGAGGGTGTCTTCGACGTGGGATTGCACGGTGTCGGTATCGTCCAGCACCGCGGCGACGCCGCCCTGCGCCCAAAAGGTCGAGCCGTTGGCGAGATCGCCCTTGCTCAGTACCGCGATGCGCAGATGGGAGGGCAGGTTCAGTGCCAGGCTCAGGCCCGCGGCACCGCTGCCGATCACGAGGACGTCATGTTGTAATTGTTGGCTCATGTCTGGATTTTCCGCGCGGGGCGACCACGAAGGACACTGGTATAAGGACGGTGGTATCGGCACAATGGTCAAGCGTTTATGGCATTGTGAAACTATCGTGAATCTGGGTGGGGTGCCTTTATAGCAGCCTCAATGCCCTGATTTCCATGTCACTGACGCGCTTCTGGCAGCCACGCGTGGAACTTTACTGGAAACGTACCTATCCATAGAGGGTTGCCTGTACGCCAGCAGCCGCAGCGGCAGGAGGCGACGGTCGTTTTGATCGTTGCCCATGTATAGAAGACTGATTTATTGACGCAGCCGGCAGCGACCGCGCTGCGTTTTTCGTGCGAGCCGATCAAGGGCCGCCGGAAACTTGTCTGGAGGGGGAGAACTTTTGCAAAAAGCCCGAGTCTATGGTTGCAAGCCTGAACGATGGCCAATGCAGCACCCCTCCAGGTTCACCGAGGAGTGTTCATGCTAACCCAGGAAGAGGATCAGCAGCTTGTCGAGCGCGTGCAGCGCGGCGACAGGCGAGCGTTCGATCTGTTGGTGCTGAAGTATCAGCACAAGATTCTCGGGTTGATCGTGCGATTCGTGCACGACACCCATGAGGCCCAGGATGTAGCGCAGGAAGCGTTCATCAAGGCCTACCGTGCTCTTGGCAATTTTCGTGGTGACAGCGCTTTCTATACCTGGCTGTACCGCATTGCGATCAACACGGCGAAAAACTATCTGGTGTCCCGCGGTCGGCGGCCACCGGACAGCGATGTCAGTTCCGAGGATGCAGAGTTTTACGATGGCGATCATGGCCTCAAGGACCTCGAATCCCCAGAACGGGCGCTGTTGCGGGATGAGATCGAAGGCACCGTCCATCGAACCATCCAGCAACTGCCAGAAGATTTGCGTACGGCGTTAACTTTACGTGAATTCGATGGTCTGAGTTACGAGGACATTGCGAGCGTCATGCAGTGTCCGGTGGGTACCGTGCGCTCTCGTATTTTCCGCGCTCGGGAGGCCATAGACAAAGCCCTGCAGCCGTTGTTGCAGGAAACCTGAGACAGCGGCGACAGCCAAGAGAGGAACCGCCATGAGTCGTGAAGCTTTGCAGGAATCGCTGTCCGCGGTGATGGATAACGAAGCGGACGAACTGGAATTACGTCGGGTATTGAGTGCCATGGACGATTCCGACACCCGAGCCACCTGGTCGCGTTACCAGGTCGCCCGTGCAGCGATGCACAAGGAACTGCTGCTGCCGAAACTGGATATCGCCTCCGCGGTCTCCGCCGCGCTGGCCGATGAAGCTACGCCGGCCAAGGTTACTCGCGGCCCATGGCGTACTGTTGGTCGCCTGGCGGTAGCCGCCTCGGTGACACTGGCAGTGCTGGTCGGTGTACGCCTGTACAACCAGGACGAAATCACGGGTGCCCAACTGGCTGCTCAGCAACCGGTTCAACAAGGCCTGGTTGCACCACAGGTCCAGGGTCCGGCGGTTCTGGCAGGCTATAGTGAAAGTGCTGAACAGCCTACCGGGCCGATGGCCAATGGCGTGCTGCAAGGCCAAAGCGGCTGGCAAGACCAGCGTCTGCCAGGCTATATGCGCCAACACGCTCAGGAAGCAGCAGTGAAGGGTACTGAAAGCGCACTGCCTTACGCTCGTGCCGCCAGCCTGGATAATCGCTAGGAACACCAAGGAGGATCATGCGCGCGCTACCTCTCATACCGCTCTTGCTCAGCGGCTGTCTGACGCTGCCGGCCTTGGCCGCCAACTCGTCGACAGATGCCGCTGATTGGCTCAACCGTCTGGCCAAGGCCGAGCAGGAGCAAAGTTATCAGGGCACTTTCGTTTACGAGCGCAATGGTAGTTTCTCCACCCACGATATCTGGCATCGGGTCCAGGACGGTAAAGTCAGTGAGCGGCTGTTGCAGCTCGATGGTCCGGCCCAGGAAGTCGTGCGTGTCGATGGGCAGACCCAATGCGTGAGCGGGGCCCTGGTTCCGGGTGTGGGCAATGCGACGCAGTCGTCGGCGCGAGTCCTCGATCCTCTGAAACTCATGAACTGGTACGACTTGAGCGTCGCGGGCCAATCCCGCGTCGCCGGGCGCGATGTGGTGATTCTTACCCTGCGCCCGCGTGACCAGCATCGTTATGCATTCGAGTTGTACCTGGATCGTAAAACAGCGCTCCCGCTGAAGTCCCTGTTGATCAACGACAAGGAGCAACTGCTGGAGCGCTTCCAGTTCACCAGCCTGGAGACCAGGGTCCCCAGCGACGGTGAGCTCAAGTCCAGTGCCAATTGCCAGCAGGTTGCCCCGGCGTCAGGTCAGGCCAATGAGGCAGTGGTGGGCTGGCGTTCGGATTGGCTGCCGCCCGGTTTCGAGCTGGTCAACAGCAGTGTGCGCAAGGACCCGGACGGCAAGCACAGTATCAGCAGCATGATGTATGACGATGGTCTGGCGCGGTTTTCGGTGTTCCTCGAGACGATCGACAGTGGTGCCGGCTCTGACGCTCGCACCCAGTTGGGCCCGACTGCCGCTGTCTCGCGTCAACTGACCACGCCAAAGGGCGAAATGATGGTCACGGTCGTGGGAGAAATCCCGATTGGCACCGCTGAGCGTGTGGCGTTGTCGATGCGCCTGCAGGACGCTCAAGCCAGCCAGTGATAAACCCTGGAGTTGTTTTAGTACATGGATGACAAGGATGAAAAGCATGTCCCAGAGCCGCTGACATGATTGGTAAGCCTTCAAGTTTGCAAAAACATCCAGATTTTTCTATAGGTCAGCCCCTTCGGGGTCTGGCCTTTCCTGCTGTTGCAGCATCAAGAATGCCAATGTTTCTGGCCTGGTCGCAGCCCTTGGGTTTGTCACCAGGCCTTTTTCGTTGGCAGGTCCCTACTGCTTAACCACGCTCGTTGTGACGGGAGCCGTATGTCAATACCACGCTTGAAATCCTATCTATCGCTGTTTGCGGCCGTGCTGATGCTCGGCCAGATGGCTGCTGCCCAGGCTGAAGCCCTGCCGGACTTCACCACCCTGGTCGAGCAGGCTTCGCCGGCCGTCGTTAACATCAGTACCAAGCAGAAACTGCCGGATCGCCGCGTCGCTGCCGGTCAGATGCCGGACCTCGAAGGCCTGCCACCGATGTTCCGTGAGTTCTTCGAGCGCAGCATTCCGCAGCAACCTCGCGGTGGTGATCGCCAGCGTGAAGCGCAGTCGCTGGGTTCGGGTTTCATCATTTCCGATGATGGCTACGTGCTGACCAACAACCACGTGGTCGCCGATGCCGACGAAATCATCGTCCGCCTGTCCGACCGCAGTGAGCTGCAAGCCAAGCTGGTCGGCACCGACCCGCGCACCGACGTGGCGCTGCTCAAGGTCGAAGGCAAGAACCTGCCGACCGTGAAGCTGGGCGACTCGTCCAAGCTGAAAGTGGGTGAGTGGGTACTGGCGATCGGCTCGCCGTTCGGTTTCGACCATTCGGTGACCAAAGGTATCGTCAGCGCCAAGGGCCGTACCCTGCCGAACGACACCTATGTGCCGTTCATCCAGACCGACGTGGCGATCAACCCGGGTAACTCCGGTGGCCCGCTGTTCAACATGAATGGCGAAGTCGTGGGTATCAACTCGCAGATCTTCACCCGTTCCGGCGGCTTCATGGGCCTGTCGTTCGCGATCCCGATCGATGTGGCAATCGACGTTTCCAATCAGTTGAAGAAAGACGGCAAGGTCAGCCGTGGCTGGCTGGGCGTAGTGATCCAGGAAGTCAACAAGGACCTCGCTGAATCCTTCGGTCTGGACAAGCCGGCCGGTGCCCTGGTAGCCCAGGTGCTGGAAAACGGTCCGGCCGCCAAAGGTGGTCTGCAGGTGGGGGACGTGATCCTCAACCTGAACGGCCAGCCAATCATCATGTCCGCCGACCTGCCGCACCTGGTGGGTGGTCTGAAAGACGGTGCCAAGGCCAAGCTGGAAATTATCCGCAACGGCAAGCGCCAGAACCTCGACGTGACCATCGGCGCGCTGCCGGATGACGATCAGGAAGTCAGCGCCAGTGCTGGTGGTGGGCTCGAGCGCAACAGCAACCGCCTGGGCGTTACGGTCTCCGACCTGACCGCCGAGCAGAAAAAGTCCCTGGAACTCAATGGTGGCGTCGTCATCAAGGAAGTCCAGGACGGTCCGGCGGCCTTGATCGGCCTGCGTCCAGGTGACGTCATCAGCCACCTGAACAACCAGGCGATCGCTTCGGCCAAGGAGTTCACCGAAATCGCCAAGGAACTGCCGAAGAACCGTTCGGTGTCCATGCGCGTACTGCGTCAGGGTCGTGCCAGCTTCATCACCTTCAAGCTGGCTGAATAAGCCGGTCTGACCAGAAAGGGCAGCCTCGGGGCTGCCCTTTTTTGTGCCCGCCACTTGATGAAATCGGCAGCGTCGGGCGTTTGCCTGGCGAATGGAATCTCCCACAACCCATCGGCATCAGGTACAATTCCCGGCTATTTTTCGGCGGGCGTCCGGCCTGCAGCCTTTTTGAGTGTTGATCCGTGAGTGATTTGAGTCATATCCGCAATTTCTCCATCATCGCCCACATTGACCATGGCAAGTCGACGCTGGCCGACCGCTTCATCCAGATGTGCGGTGGCCTCAGTGCCCGCGAGATGGAAGCGCAGGTTCTCGACTCCATGGACCTCGAGCGCGAGCGCGGGATCACCATCAAGGCCCACAGCGTCACCCTGCATTACAAAGCCAATGACGGCGTTACCTACCAGCTGAACTTCATTGACACCCCCGGCCACGTTGACTTCACCTATGAAGTCAGCCGTTCGCTGGCGGCCTGTGAAGGTGCGCTGCTGGTGGTCGACGCGGGTCAAGGCGTGGAGGCCCAGTCGGTCGCCAACTGTTACACCGCCATCGAGCAGGGCCTGGAAGTCATGCCGGTCCTGAACAAGATGGACCTGCCCCAGGCTGACCCGGACCGCGTCAAGGACGAAATCGAGAAGATCATCGGCATCGATGCCACCGACGCCGTTGCCTGCTCGGCCAAGAGCGGCATGGGCGTCGATGAAGTGCTGGAGCGTCTGGTACAGACCATTCCAGCACCGACCGGCGATATCGAAGCACCGCTTCAGGCGCTGATCATCGACTCCTGGTTCGACAACTACCTGGGCGTCGTCTCCCTGGTGCGCGTGCGTCATGGCCGCGTGAAGAAGGGCGACAAGATCCTGGTCAAGTCCACCGGCAAGATCCACCTGGTGGACAGCGTCGGTGTCTTCACCCCGAAACACACTGCCACCGCTGACCTCAAGGCCGGTGAAGTGGGCTTCATCATTGCCAGCATCAAGGACATTCACGGCGCGCCAGTGGGCGACACCCTGACCTTGAGCTCGACTCCTGATGTCGATGTGCTGCCAGGTTTCAAACGTATTCAGCCGCAGGTTTATGCCGGCTTGTTCCCGGTCAGTTCCGACGACTTCGAAGATTTTCGTGATGCGTTGCAGAAACTGACCCTGAACGACTCCTCGCTGCAGTACCTGCCGGAAAGCTCCGACGCCTTGGGCTTCGGCTTCCGTTGCGGCTTCCTCGGCATGCTGCACATGGAGATCATCCAGGAGCGCCTGGAGCGCGAATACAACCTGGACCTGATCACCACCGCGCCGAGCGTGATCTTCGAGGTCAAGCTCAAGACCGGCGAAACCATTCACGTCGACAACCCGTCCAAGCTGCCGGACGTGTCGTCGGTCGAGGATTTCCGCGAGCCGATCGTCGCCGCGACCATCCTCGTGCCCCAGGAGCACCTGGGCAACGTCATCACCCTGTGCATCGAGAAGCGTGGCGTTCAACGCGACATGCAGTTCCTCGGTTCGCAGGTACAGGTACGCTACGACCTGCCGATGAACGAAGTGGTACTGGACTTCTTTGATCGCCTGAAGTCCACCAGCCGCGGCTACGCCTCGCTGGACTACCATTTCGATCGCTACCAGTCGGCCAACCTGGTCAAGCTCGACGTGCTGATCAACGGCGACAAGGTCGACGCCCTGGCACTGATCGTGCACCGTGACAACGCGCACTACAAAGGTCGCGCGTTGACCGAGAAGATGAAGGAGCTGATCCCTCGGCAGATGTTCGACGTGGCAATCCAGGCCGCCATTGGCGGGCAGATTGTGGCGCGGACCACGGTCAAGGCACTCAGAAAGAACGTACTGGCCAAATGTTACGGTGGCGACGTGAGCCGTAAGCGCAAGCTGCTCGAGAAACAGAAGGCCGGTAAGAAACGCATGAAACAGGTCGGCAACGTGGAAATCCCACAGGAAGCCTTCCTCGCCGTGCTCAGGTTGGATAGTTAGGTCCTATGTCACTAAATTTCCCGCTGTTGCTCGTCATCGCTGTCGCTGTGTGTGGGCTGCTGGCCCTGATCGATCTGCTGTTCCTGGCACCTCGCCGGCGTGCGGCGATCGCCAACTATCAGGGCAGCGTCACCCAGCCCGAGATGGCGGTGGTCGAGCAGTTGAACAAGGAACCGTTGCTGGTCGAGTACGGCAAATCGTTCTTCCCGGTGCTGTTCATCGTGCTGGTGCTGCGCTCGTTCCTGGTTGAACCGTTCCAGATCCCGTCGGGCTCGATGAAGCCGACCCTGGAAGTGGGCGATTTCATCCTGGTGAACAAGTTCTCCTATGGCATCCGCCTGCCGGTGATCGACAAGAAGGTCATCGAGGTGGGCGATCCACAGCGTGGCGATGTGATGGTGTTCCGCTACCCAAGCGACCCGAACGTCAACTACATCAAGCGTGTGGTAGGTCTGCCGGGCGATCAGGTGCGCTACACCAGCGACAAGCGCCTGTACGTCAACGGCGAGCTTATCGCCGAGCAACTGGTTGGCGCCGAGCCGGGCACTTTGGGCAGCGCCGAGCTGTACAAGGAAAAGCTCGGTGAGGCCGAGCACCTGATCCGCAAGGAGATGAGTCGCTACCGCATGCCGCCGGACCAGCAGTGGGTGGTGCCCGCCGGGCACTATTTCATGATGGGCGACAACCGCGACAACTCCAACGACAGCCGCTACTGGGATGATCCTTCGATTCCCAAGGAACTGCTGGGCATGGTCCCGGACCAGAACATCGTCGGCAAGGCCTTTGCCGTCTGGATGAGCTGGCCGGAACCGAAACTGAGCCACTTCCCGAGTCTGTCGCGGGTAGGGCTGATCAAGTAGCACCTTCACGGCGCTGTCCTTCGGGACGGCGCCGAGTGCTTTTCTGGCATAGGCTGTATCGAGGGACTGCGCAAGTGGTTCCCAGCCATCCAGGCCAGCAGGCATGAATCCACACCGTCTTTCAGGATCTGCATTTGAACAACGCTTTATTTTCGACGGCCGCCGGCCGGATTGAACCGTGCGGCACCGGCGCCCAGGCGTCGCCGCTGACCATCGACCACGAACTTCGCGTGGGTACACCGTGAGCGTTTCCTTGAGCCGCCTCGAGCATCAGCTCGGCTACACCTTCAAGAACCAGGAGCTGATGCTGCTGGCCCTGACACACCGCAGCTTCGCCGGTCGCAACAACGAGCGGCTGGAGTTCCTGGGTGATGCCATCCTCAACTTCGTCGCCGGCGAAGCCCTGTTCGAACGCTTCCCTCAGGCCCGCGAAGGCCAGTTGTCGCGTCTGCGTGCCCGCCTGGTGAAGGGCGAGACCCTGGCCGTGCTGGCCCGTGGCTTCGACCTTGGCGAGTACCTGCGCCTGGGCTCGGGTGAACTGAAAAGCGGCGGTTTCCGCCGCGAGTCGATTCTGGCCGATGCCCTTGAGGCACTGATCGGTGCGATCTACCTCGATTCCGACATGCAGATCGCCCGTGAGCGCGTGCTGGCATGGCTGGCCGGCGAGTTCGAGAGCCTGACCCTGGTCGACACCAACAAAGACCCGAAAACCCGTTTGCAGGAGTTCCTGCAGTCGCGGGCCTGCGACCTGCCGCGCTATGAAGTGGTGGATATCCAGGGCGAGCCGCATTGCCGGACGTTCTTCGTCGAGTGCGAAGTGACCCTGTTGACCGAAAAAAGCCGGGGGCAAGGTGTCAGCCGGCGTATCGCCGAGCAGGTTGCAGCCGCAGCGGCACTGATCGCCCTGGGCGTGGAGAATGGCAATGACTGATACGAACACTACCCGTTGCGGCTATGTCGCCATCGTCGGCCGCCCCAACGTGGGCAAGTCGACGTTGCTCAACCATATCCTCGGGCAAAAGCTGGCGATCACCTCGCGTAAGCCGCAGACCACCCGTCACAACATGCTCGGGATCAAGACCGAGGGTGATATCCAGGCGATCTACGTCGATACCCCCGGCATGCACAAGAGCAACGAAAAGGCGCTCAACCGCTACATGAACAAGACCGCTTCGGCGGCGTTGAAAGACGTCGACGTGGTGATCTTCGTGGTCGACCGTACCCGCTGGACCGACGAAGACCAGCTTGTTCTGGAGCGCGTGCAGTATGTGCAGGGCCCGGTGATCCTGGCGATCAACAAGACCGACCGGATCGAGGAAAAGGCCGACCTGATTCCGCACCTGCAATGGCTGCAGGAACAACTGCCGAATGCCGAAATCGTGCCGATTTCCGCCCAGCAGGGACACAACCTCGAATCGCTGGAAGGCCTGATCGCCAAGCACCTGCCGGAAAACGATCATTTCTTCCCGGAAGATCAGATCACCGACCGCAGCAGCCGCTTCCTGGCCGCCGAACTGGTCCGCGAAAAGATCATGCGCCAGCTCGGTGCCGAGCTGCCGTACCAGATCACCGTCGAGATCGAAGAGTTCAAGCAGCAGGGTGCTGTGCTGCACATCCATGCCCTGATCCTGGTCGAGCGTGATGGCCAGAAGAAAATCATCATTGGCGACAAGGGCGAGCGCATCAAGCGCATCGGTACCGAGGCGCGCAAGGATATGGAAGTGCTGTTCGACGCCAAGGTGATGCTCAACCTCTGGGTCAAGGTCAAAGGCGGCTGGTCCGACGATGAGCGCGCGCTGCGCTCGCTGGGCTACGGCGACCTGTAATCCCCCAAGGCCCGATACCGTCCGGTATCGGGCCGACTTTTCCCGAAGCCGATCATGGAACAACCAGAGGCCCGACCGGCCTACGTTCTGCACAACCGCGCCTACCGGGAAACCAGTGCGCTGGTGGACTTCCTCACCCCCGAAGGGCGCGTGCGCGCGGTGCTGCGCCGTGCCCGTGGCAAGGGCGGCAGCTTGGCGCGGCCATTTTTGCCACTGGAAGTCGAACTGCGCGGGCGTGGCGAGCTGAAGAACGTCGGACGGCTGGACAGCGTCGGTGTGGCCGCCTGGCTGCATGGAGATGCGTTGTTCAGCGGGCTCTACCTCAATGAACTGCTGATCCGCCTGTTGCCGGCGGAAGATCCTCATCCCGCGTTGTTCGAGCACTACGCCGCGACCCTGCAGGCGCTCGGTGCCGGGCGTCCGCTGGAGCCGTTGTTGCGCTCGTTCGAATGGCGACTGCTGGATGAGCTGGGCTACGCCTTCGCCCTGGACCAGGACATCAACGGCGATCCACTCGCGCCAGATGGTTGGTACCGCCTGCAAGTGGATGCCGGACTGGAGCGGGTCTACCTGCTGCAACCCGGCCTGTTCACCGGCGCTGACCTCGCCGCCATGGCCGAAGCCGACTGGGAGGCGCCGGGTGCTCTCGCCGCGGCGAAACGCCTGATGCGCCAGGCGCTGGCGGTTCACCTGGGCGGTCGTCCGCTGGTCAGCCGCGAACTGTTTCGCAAGCGCTGAGCTCGTCGTATGCTGTCGGGCTCAATTTCCAGGAGAGTTTCTTCGTGACCCACAGCAACCGCATCCTTCTCGGCGTCAACATCGACCACGTGGCGACCCTGCGCCAGGCCCGTGGCACCCGATACCCCGACCCGGTCAAGGCCGCGCTGGATGCCGAAGAGGCCGGTGCCGACGGGATCACCGTGCACCTGCGCGAAGACCGCCGGCACATCCAGGAGCGCGACGTGTTGCTGCTCAAGGACGTGCTGCAGACGCGCATGAACTTCGAAATGGGCGTTACCGAGGAAATGATGGTGTTCGCCGAACACATCCGCCCGGCGCACATCTGCCTGGTTCCGGAAACCCGTCAGGAACTGACCACCGAAGGCGGCCTCGACGTGGCCGGCCAGGAAGCGCGGATCAAGGCGGCGGTGGAGCGCTTGTCGCGGATCGGTGCGGAAGTCTCGCTGTTCATCGACGCCGATGAGCGCCAGATCGAAGCCTCGCGCCGTGTCGGCGCGCCAGCGATCGAGTTGCACACCGGTCGTTATGCCGATGCCCACACCCCTGCTGAAGAAGCCGATGAGCTGAAGCGCATTGCCGATGGCGTGGCCTTTGGTCTGGGCCAGGGCCTGATCGTCAATGCCGGGCATGGTCTGCATTACCACAACGTCGAGGCGGTCGCGGCGATCAAAGGGATCAACGAGCTGAACATTGGTCATGCGCTGGTGGCGCATGCGTTGTTCGTCGGGTTCAAGGGTGCTGTGGCGGAAATGAAGGCGTTGATTCTGGCGGCTAGCCGGGGTTGATCGCATTGGGGTCGCTTGGCGACCCTTCGCGAGCAAGCTCGCTCCCACTGAGCCATGGTGTTGCTTGGGGGGAGCGAGCTTGGCGGTCCGAGTAACCGTCGGGAAGGGCTGCAAAGCAGCCCCAAACCATTTACCCCGGAAAAACCAGACTGAACCGCGTCGGCCCCTCCACCGCGCTGCTCACTTCGACCCGCCCGCCATGCACTTGCATGATCGACCTGACGATCGCCAGCCCGAGTCCCGTCCCGCCATCCTGCCGCGAACGCCCGCAGCCCACTCGATAGAACCGCTCGAACAGATGGGGCAAATGCTCCGCTGCGATCCCCGGTCCGCCGTTCTGCACCCAGCAGTGCATTCCGTCATTCTTTGCTTCGATGCCGATTTCAATCTGTTGCCCCGCCGGGCCATGGCGAATGGCATTGCTCAGTAAATTCGACAGCGCCCGTTGCAGCATCAGGCGGTCGGCCTGCACCGTGCCCCAGCCGCGTACCTTCAGCTCGATATCCTTGCTTTCGGCACTCAGGTCGAACAGCTCGGCAACCCGCCGTGCTTCGTCGCCCAGCGCCACCGTCGTCAGTTGCACATGCGTCAGCGGTTGGTCGACCTGGGCGAGAAACAGCATGTCGGTGATGATCCGGCTCAGCCGGGTCAGTTCCTCGATGCTGTCTTCCAGCGCCACCCGGTAATCCTCGGTCGGGCGTTCGCGGCTCAAGGTCACCTGGGCCTTGCCCATCAGGTTACTGATGGGCGTACGCAGTTCATGGGCCAGGTCATCGGAGAACTGCGCCAGTTGCTGAACGCCGCTGTCCAGCCGGTCGAGCATGATGTTGATGCTGTGTGCCAGTTCGCGCAGTTCCCGGGGCAGTTTCTCTTCCGGCAGACGGTGGCTCAGGTCCTGCGCCGACACTTGCGCGGCGATATGGCCGAAGCGGCGCAAGGGCGCCAGTCCGCCCTGCACCAGTTTCCAGGCGCACACGCCGATCAGCAGCAGCAACAGCGGCAACGCCAACACGGTGGAGCGCAGGTAGGCCTGGAGCAGGTCGAGGTCGTCGCTGCGGTTGACCGTCAGCAGTACTTGCACCGCCGTGCCGTCCTGCAGGCGCATGGCACGGGCAGCGGAGAGCAGCGGATTGTCCTGGCTATCACGCCACTGGGTGAAGGACAGCGCGGGACCGGCGACGACGGTGTCCGGCGGCGCCTCCAGCGGCGGGCCGAGGCTGAGCAGTTCCGGATGGCGGCCATGGCGTGCGGCGACGCTCAGGCTCAGGTTGTCATGGCCCATCACCACATCCAGCAGGGGATGGGCGCGGGCGCGCAGGTCGGCGACCCTGAGGTCGACATTCAGGCTGTGCTCGATCTGATCCATCTTGCGGGTCAACTGCGCCCGTGCGCGGTTGTCCAGTTCGTGCTCCAGCGCCACCACTGCCAGCGCTGCCAGCAGCAGCACCAGCGCCGCGCCCATGACAATCACGCTAAGGCCCAGGCGCAGCGACAGCCGCGTCGTTCTCATTCGCGGGCTTCCAGCACGTAACCGACGCCGCGCAGGGTGTGGATCAGTTTGTCCTCGAACGGGTCGTCGATCTTCGCTCGCAGGCGCCGAATCGAGACTTCGACGACATTGGTGTCGCAATCGAAATTCATGTCCCAGACCAGCGAAATGATCTGCGTGCGCGACAGCACGTCGCCGCTCTGGCGCATCAGCAGGTGCAGCAGGGAGAACTCCTTCGCGGTCAGGTCGATGCGCTGGCCGCCGCGCCAGGCGCGGTGGCGACCGGGGTCGAGTTCCAGGTCGGCGACTTTCAGGGTGGTGGGTTGCAGCGATTGCTCGCTGCGCCGCAGCAAGGTGCGCACGCGAGCCAGTAACTCGGGAAACTCGAAGGGTTTGAGCAGATAGTCGTCGGCCCCCAGGTCCAGGCCCTTGACCCGGTCGGACAGTCGGCCATGGGCGGTGAGCATCATGATTCGCGTGGCGGAATGGGCGCGCAGGCGCTGCAGCACGCTCCAGCCATCCAGCTCGGGCAGGTTGACGTCGAGGATGATCAGGTCATAGGCCTGCTGCCGGGCCAGGTGCAGACCGTCCGGGCCGGTGCGGGCGCAGTCGACCACGTAGCCGTTTTCGGAGAGACCCTGTTGCAGATAGTCGGCGGTGCGGACTTCGTCCTCGATGATGAGCAGGCGCATGAGGTTCTCGGCATGGCGGAAAGAGGGGGGCGATTCTCGACCCTGAAGTCACTTCAGGGTCAAGCGGCGCTCGGCATGGTAAGCCAGGCGGCGGTGCTCGAAGGCGGAAATGACAGATTTGTAATATTTCAGTCACCTTGCCGATAAAGCCCCCTCCCTAGAGTGGCTCGCTCCGAAAAGTCAGCCGCCCTGCCGGCCTGCGACAGGGCGCAGGGGAGTACAGCCATGCGTTGCACAATCACCACCGGACGTGTCGGCCGCGGTCCGCGAAAAGCGCGGGCCTGGCCGCTGTCATTGAGCCTGGCGCTGTGGGTGCTGGCCCCGGCCAGCCTGGCCTCGACCCTAACGCTGGATGACGCCTTGCGCAGCGCCCGCGAACTCAACCCGGAACTGGCGGCCGCGCGCTGGGGCACCGACATCGCCGCTGGCGAGCGCATCCAGGCCGGTGTGCTGCCCAACCCGGAGTTGAGCTGGGAAGTCGAAGACACCCGTCGCCGCAGCCAGACCACCACCGTCACCCTCAGCCAGCCGATTGAGCTGGGCGGCAAGCGCGGTGCGCGGATCGCCTTGTCCGAGCGCGATCAGGCGGTGGCCGCGCTGGAACTGGAGCGCCGGCAAAACGCCCTGCATACCGACGTGACTGCGGCCTTTCATGACGCCGCCCGCGCCCAGGAAAGACTGGAACTGGCCGGGCAGTCGCTGCGCCTGACCGAGCGTGGGTTGCAAGTGGTTCAAGGCCGGGTTCGGGCCGGGACGGCATCGCCCATCGAGGCGACGCGGGCGCAGGTGCAGGTGTCGCAGATGCGCCTGGAGCAGCAGCGGGCGGAGCAGGCCGTCGCGGTTGCCCATCAGCAACTGACGGCTATCATCGGTATCGCCCAGGCCGGTTTTGACCGGGTCGAGCCGGTGACGAGCGGCCTGTCGCCGGTGCCGGCGTCCGAGCCGCTGCTCGATCGCCTCCCACAGACCGCCGATGTGCGCCTCGCCAGCCTGCAGATCGACCAGAGCGAAGCGGCCCTGGGCGTGGCCCGCAGCCAACGGATTCCCGACCTGACCCTGAGTGTCGGCAGCCAATACGACCGCACTGAGCGCGAGCGGGTCAACGTGCTCGGGGTGTCGGTCCCGCTGCCGTTGTTCGACCGCAACCAGGGCAATGTGCTGGCCGCCGCGCGCCGCGCCGACCAGGCGCGCGACCTGCGCAACGGCACGGAGCTGCGGGTGCGTAGCGAAGTGGTCCAGGCCTTGGCCCAATGGCGAACCGCCGGGCACGAAGTGCGCTCGTTCGAGACCTCGATCCTGCCGGCCGCGCAACAGGCGGTAGACGTCGCCACCCGCGGTTTCGAACGCGGCAAGTTTGGCTTCCTCGATGTGCTCGACGCCCAGCGCACCCTGGTCGAGGCACGCACCCAATACCTCGCGGCGCAGGCGTCGGGTACCGACGCCCAGGCCCGCATCCAGCGGATCTTCGGTGACCTGACCGGCACCCCGCTCTGATTCCCCCACGTTTCGAATCTGACTGCGCACGGCCGGCCCCGGCCCGTCGCGCCTTTGCCGAGGAATTTGCATGAACAGGAAAACCATCACGCTGCTGTCCGTGACGCTGGTGCTCGGGCTCGGCCTGGGCACCGTGCTCGGGCAACGGATCGCCGCTCCGCATGCCGAGCAACCGGCCCGCGCCGCAGGGCACGATGAACATGGCGAAGAAGGCCATGGTGACGAGAAGCATGAAGAAAAGGGCCACGGCGACGAGGCTGAAGCCGGCCATGGGCACGGCGAAGAAGGCGCCGAAGGCGAGGGCGAGGAAGGTCATGTACGGCTGAGCGACGAGCAGATTGCCGTGGCCGGAATCGAACTGGCCACGGTGGAGGCGCGGACCCTGAGCCGCAGCCTGCACTTGCCGGGCGAGGTCCGTTTCGACGAAGACCGCACCGCCCATCTGGTGCCGCGCGCGGCTGGCGTTGTCGAGTCGGTGGCGGTCAGCCTCGGTCAGCAGGTCAAGGCCGGCGAGCTGTTGGCGGTGATCGCCAGCCCGCAGGTGTCCGAGCAGCGCAGTGAACTGGCGGCCAGCCAGCGTCGGCTGGAGATGGCGCGCAGCACCCTGGCGCGGGAAAAGGACCTGTGGGAGGAAGGTATCTCCGCCGAGCAGGATTACCTGCAAGCCCGGCAGGCCTTGCAGGAAGCCGAGATCGCCGCGGCCAATGCCCGGCAGAAAATCAGCGCCCTCAGTGGCAGCGTGGTGCTGGCCGGCGGCAATCGCTATGAACTGCGCGCGCCATTCGCCGGACAGGTAGTGGAAAAGCATCTGGTGCCCGGCGAAGTGGTCAGCGAAAACAGTGCCGCCTTCACCCTGTCGGACCTGTCGAAAGTCTGGGCGACCTTCGGCGTGGCCCCGCGTGATCTGGCCTCGGTGCGGGTCGGCATGCCGGTCACGGTGGTGGCGAGCGACCTCGGCGAGCAGGTCAGCGGCACCATCAGCCATGTCGGCAGCCTGCTGGGCGAGCAGACGCGCACCGCCACGGTCCGGGTGACCCTGGACAACCCGCGTGGCGCCTGGCGTCCGGGGTTGTTCGTGGCGGTGCAGGTGCCGACCGAGCGCCTGGCCGATGCCCTCGCCGTCCCCGAGCAAGCGGTGCAGACCGTCGAGGATAAAGCCGTGGTGTTCGTCCGCAACGCCGAAGGCTTCGTCGCCCAGCCGGTGCAGCCGGGTGTGGCCGCCGAGGGCTTTGTCCAGGTGAGCGGCCTGCAGGCCGGCCAGCAAGTGGCCGCGCAGGGCAGCTTCATTCTCAAGTCGGAACTGGGCAAGGCCAGCGCCGAGCACTCTCACTGAGCCGCCACGGGTAATCGTCATGTTCGAACGCATCATTCAATTCGCCATCGAGCAGCGCCTGATCGTGCTGCTCGGTGTGCTGCTGATGGCCGGGCTGGGATTGGCCAGCTACCAGAAACTGCCCATTGACGCGGTACCTGACATCACCAACGTCCAGGTGCAGATCAACACCGCGGCGGACGGTTTCTCGCCGCTGGAGACCGAGCAGCGCATCACTTTCGCCATCGAAACCGCCATGGCCGGTTTGCCCGGCCTGGAACAGACCCGTTCGTTGTCGCGCTCAGGGCTGTCCCAGGTGACGGTGATCTTCGAGGACGGCACCGACCTGTTCTTCGCCCGGCAACTGGTCAATGAGCGCCTGCAACTGGCCCGTGAGCAATTGCCCGAGGGCGTCGAAACGGCCATGGGGCCGATTTCCACCGGGCTGGGGGAAATTTTCCTGTGGACGGTGGAAACCGAGGAGGGTGCGCGCAAGGCGGATGGCAGCCTCTACACACCGACCGACCTGCGCGAGATCCAGGACTGGATCATCAAGCCGCAACTGCGCAACGTCCGTGGCGTGGCCGAGATCAACAGCATCGGCGGCTTCGCCAAGGAGTTCCAGATTGCGCCTGATCTCAAGCGCCTGGCCGCCTACAAGCTGACGCTCAATGATCTGCTCACCGCGCTGGAGCGCAACAACGCCAACGTCGGTGCCGGCTACATCGAGCGCCAGGGCGAGCAGTTGCTGATTCGCGCGCCGGGGCAACTGGCAGGCATCGAGGACATCGCCAACATTGTTCTGGCCAATATCGACGGCACGCCGATCCGCGTGCGCTCGGTGGCCGAGGTCGGCATTGGCCGCGAACTGCGCAGCGGCGCGGCCACCGAGAATGGCCGCGAAGTGGTGCTCGGCACGGTGTTCATGCTGATCGGCGAAAACAGCCGCAGCGTGTCGCAAGCGGTGGCGCAGAAGCTCGAGCAGATCAACAAGACACTGCCGGCCGGGGTCAAGGCGGTGACGGTGTACGACCGCACCGACCTGGTGGACAAGGCCATCGCCACGGTGAAGAAGAACCTGGTGGAAGGCGCGATCCTGGTCATCGCGGTGTTGTTCCTGTTCCTTGGCAATATCCGCGCGGCGCTGATCACCGCGATGGTGATCCCGCTGTCGATGCTGTTCACCTTCACCGGGATGTTCAGCAACAAGGTCAGCGCCAACCTGATGAGCCTGGGCGCGCTGGACTTCGGCATCATCGTCGACGGCGCGGTGGTGATCGTTGAGAACGCCATTCGCCGCCTGGCCCACGCCCAGCAGCATCATGGCCGCCTGCTGACCCGCGCCGAGCGCCTGCGGGAAGTTTTCGCCGCTTCCCGCGAAGCGCGCCGGCCGCTGATCTACGGGCAACTGATCATCATGGTGGTGTACCTGCCGATCTTTGCCCTGAGTGGTGTCGAGGGCAAGATGTTCCACCCCATGGCCTTTACCGTGGTCATCGCCTTGCTTGGCGCCATGCTGCTGTCGGTGACCTTCGTGCCGGCGGCCCTGGCGCTGTTTGTCACCGGCAAGGTCAAGGAAGAAGAAAACGCCCTGATGCGCGGCGCCAAGCGTGGCTACGCGCCGCTGCTGCGCTGGGTGATGGACCATCGCCCGCTGGCGTTCAGCCTGGCCGCGGTGATGGTGTTGTTGTCCGGCGTGCTGGCCGGGCGCATGGGCAGTGAGTTCGTGCCGAGCCTGAGCGAAGGCGACTTCGCCTTGCAGGCCCTGCGCGTGCCGGGCACCAGCCTGAGCCAGTCGGTGCAGATGCAGCAGCAACTGGAGCGCAGCGTGCTGGAACAGGTGCCGGAAGTGCAGCGGGTATTTGCCCGCACCGGCACCGCCGAGATCGCCGCCGACCCGATGCCGCCGAACATTTCCGACAGCTACGTGATGCTCAAGCCGAAGGCGCAGTGGCCGGATCCCGGCAAGTCCCGTGAGCAATTGATCGCCGATATCCAGCGCGCGGCGGCACGGGTGCCTGGCAGCAACTACGAGCTGTCGCAGCCGATTCAGTTACGGTTCAACGAGCTGATTTCCGGGGTGCGCAGTGATGTGGCGGTGAAGCTGTTCGGCGACGACATGAGCGTGCTCAACCGCACCGCCGCCCAGATCGCCAGCACCCTGCAAGGTGTGCCGGGTGCTTCTGAAGTGAAGGTCGAGCAGACCAGCGGCCTGCCGGTGCTGACCATCGATGTCGATCGCGACAAGGCTGCCCGCTACGGGCTGAACGTTGGTGATGTGCAGGACAGCATCGCGGTGGCGGTGGGCGGGCGAAAGGCCGGCATTCTCTATGAAGGCGACCGCCGCTTCGATCTGGTGGTGCGCCTGCCGGACGAGTTGCGTACCGATATTCAGGGCATTTCGCGGATGTTGATTCCGGTGCCGGCCAGCGGCGGCAATGCGCAGATCGGCTTCATCAGCCTGGCCGACGTGGCGCGAGTGGAACTGGTGCAGGGCCCCAACCAGATCAGCCGCGAGGACGGCAAGCGTCTGGTGGTGGTCAGCGCCAACGTGCGTGGCCGGGATATCGGCTCGTTCGTCGCCGACGCGCAGGAACGGATTGATGCTCAGGTGCAGATTCCTGCGGGCTACTGGGCCAACTGGGGCGGTCAGTTCGAGCAGTTGCAGTCGGCGGCGCAACGCTTGCAGGTGGTGGTGCCGGTGGCGCTGCTGCTGGTCTTCGCCCTGTTGTTCATGATGTTCAACAACCTCAAGGACGGTCTGCTGGTGTTCACCGGCATTCCCTTCGCCCTGACGGGCGGGGTGGTGGCGCTGTGGTTGCGGGACATTCCGCTGTCGATTTCCGCAGGCGTCGGTTTTATCGCCCTGTCGGGTGTGGCGGTGCTCAACGGGCTGGTGATGATCGCCTTCATCCGCAGCCTGCGCGAGCAGGGCATGCCGTTGCGCCAGGCAATCGATGAAGGTGCGCTGACTCGCCTGCGGCCGGTGTTGATGACGGCGCTGGTGGCGTCGCTGGGCTTTATCCCGATGGCCCTGGCTACCGGCACCGGCGCCGAGGTGCAGCGGCCATTGGCGACGGTGGTGATCGGCGGGATTCTCTCGTCCACGGCGCTGACCCTGCTGGTGCTGCCGGCGCTGTATTACCGCGCCCATCGCAAGGATGAAGCGCTGGAGGATGCAGAACGGGAGGAGGCCAGAGCCTGATCGATGACGCCCGCTGGCGAGCCTTGCAGCACTGTAATGTGCGGCTCACCTTGTCGTTAGGCGGGCGTCCTTATGATCGCGGTGAATTCATTCACGAGGTCAGATCCATGAACTTCAGCAAATACGCACTGATCGCCGCGCTCACCCTGGGCAGCACCAGCGTCATGGCCGAAGGCGGCGCCGAGCGGGCCCGGTTGTTCGTCCAGCAATTCAAGGAAAGCCAGCAGCAGCTTTGGGGCGACAAGGGCGTCAAGGCGCAGAAGACCGAGCAGGTTGCCAAGAGCGATCAGCGCACGCCGAAAGGCAGCAACAAGTAACAGCCATTCACCGCTCCACAACTCCTTTGCGAGGTGAATGTTTTGGGCGCCCCTTGGGGTGCCCTTTTTTTTGGTTCTTCACGGAATCGCGGGGACGATGGGCTTTGGTCCTGGTTTTGGCTTTGGCTTTGCGAACTTATCCATTCGATGCGGCGAGGCTGCCGGCCCCTTCCGCCCTTACGGCGGCCTACTTTTTTCTTGGAAAAAGTAGGCAAAACCGCTCGCTCCCACATCCGGCCCTACGCTGCGCTCCGGGTCCCCTCGCTCCGGCGCCTTTCGGGGCCACGCGGTCTACGACTTGCTTCGCAAGTCTTCAACTCGCGTCTTCGGCTAACGCCGAAGGTGCTGCGCACTGCCCCTACAGGCACCTCCGCTCGGCCTCCTGAAGTCGCGAAGTTACGGGCGGCGCCTGGACTGGCGCATCTTCGAAAGCAAAGTCTGGTGCTGGTTTGCCAGATGAGGTCAGGTGGTTTGCGAGCAAGGAACAGCTTACTCGGCGGCGGACGCTATCGCCGGCAAGCCGGCTCCCACAGGGGGCGCGGTGTGAGCAGTTTTTGTGGGCCACTGATTTGCTTTTGCTGTTGCTCTTGATGCGCGCAAGTTCAGACGCCACAGATTGCGACGTCAGAAGGCCGAGCGGAGGTGTCTGTAGGGGGCAGGTGCGCAGCACCCTTCGGCGTAGCCGAAGACGCGAGGTGAAGACTTGCGAAGCAAGTCGTAGGCCGCGTGGCCCCCGAAAGGCGCCGGAGGGAGGGGACCCGGAGCGCAGCGTAGGGCCGGATGCAGGAGCCAGCGGTTTTCGTCTATTTTGCCAAGACAAAATGGACTCGCCGTAAAGGCGAAAGGGGCCGGCAGCCTCGCCGCATCGAACGGATAAGCTCAGATCTCCCAAGCCCAAAGCCCCCAGTATTCCGTGAAGAACCCTTACTTGCGCGCCACCAACACCGCCCGCCGTGGCGCCGGCAGGCCTTCGATGGTCAGGCTGTGATCATTCGGATCGAGAAAATCGCTGAGCGACTGATAGCGCATCCAGTCGGTGCTGCGCTGTTCTTCCACGCTGGTCACGCTGACATCCACACAGCGCACATCCTGGAACCCAGCCCGGCGCAGCCAGCGCTCCAGCGCCGGCACCGACGGGAGATACCAGACGTTGCGCATCTGCGCGTAGCGGTCTTCCGGCACCAGCACCTGGTTTTCGTCGCCTTCGATCACCAGGGTTTCCAGCACCAGTTCGCCGCCTTTGACCAGGCAATCCTTGAGCGCCAGCAGGTGCTCGATGGGCGAACGGCGATGGTAGAACACGCCCATGGAGAACACGGTGTCGAAGCCTTCCAGTGCTGCGGGCAGGTCTTCTAGGGCGAAGGGCAGGTGCCAGGCCGGCAGTTCCGGCAGGTAGCGCTGCACCGCCTGGAACTGGCAGAAGAACAGCCAGTTGGGGTCGACGCCGATCACGCTGTCGGCGCCGGCGCCGAGCATGCGCCACTGGTAGTAGCCATTGCCGCAGCCGACATCCAGTACGCGCTTGCCGCGCAGATCGAGGTGCGGCGACACCCGCGACCATTTCCAGTCCGAACGCCATTCGGTATCGACGTGCACGCCGAACAGGTCGAACGGACCCTTGCGCCACGGCGACAGGCCCATCAGGGCACTGCGTGCCTGTTCGCGGGTGGCGTCGTCGCAGTCGAAGTCCAGGCGCAGGCCATTGACCAGATCAACGTCGCGCGGGGTCAGGGCCGGCAGGGCATCCAGCGCGCTTTGCCAGCGCTCCAGGTCGCCATGGCCTTTTTCCAGTTTGCTGTCGAGTTGCGCTTGCAGGCCCTGGGACCATTGCGCCAGGGGCGTGCCCGCCAGGCGGCGGACGAGGGGAGAAAGATCGATCATGGCAAGGCAATCAGAGAGGCGAAGTTCAGGCACTGGAACCACGGCACCACCTTGGAGAAGCCCGCGGCCAGCAGGCGTTCGCGGTGTTCTTCGAGGCTGTCGGGTTTCATCACGTTTTCGATGGCGCTGCGTTTCTGGGCAATTTCCAGTTCGCTGTAGCCATTGGCGCGCTTGAAGGCGATATGCAGGTCGGTGAGCAGCGCGTGCTCCTCGGCGTCTTCGAAGCGCAGTTTTTCCGAGAGGATCAGCGCACCGCCCGGCACCAGGGCCTGGCGGATCTTGCCGAGCAGGGCCAGGCGCGCGGCCGGCTCGACGAATTGCAGGGTGAAGTTCATCGCCACCACCGACGCCGGTTGCAGCTCAAGGGCGGTAATGTCGGCCTCGATCACCTGTACCGGCAGCAACTCCTGGTACATGGCGTCCTGCGCCTTGAGGTACTCGGTGCAGCGCTCGACCATGGCCGGCGAATTGTCCACCGCCAGTACCCGGCAACCTTCGCTGCGCACATGCCGGCGCAGCGCCTGGGTGACGGCGCCGAGGGAGCTGCCGAGGTCATAGAGCAGGGTGTCCGGGCGGGCGAACTGCGCGGCGAGGACGCCGATGTTCTCGACGATGGTCGGGTAGCCGGGCACCGAGCGCTTGATCATGTCGGGGAAGACCCGCACGACATCTTCGTTGAAGGTGAAGTCGGGCACCTGATCCAGCGCTGCGGAGAATAGACGGTCGGGTTCTTGGCTCACGGTATGTACACGGGATGGTCGAAACGGGGCGACATTCTAGCCAAGTGGGGAAGGGATGCCTATGAGTTACCGGACCAGCGCCCGTCTTCAGCAGCTTCTACAGGATGTTTCCGCCCTTCAGGACGGAACCCGGCGGCTCCCATAGCGCGAGCAGGTCCTTAGGGTAGTCCTCCTGTCATGTCGTCCATGACAGCAATCAGGTCCGGGAAGGACTTCTTGATGAGGACACACCAATGATCATTCATGAACAGAATGAGTCGCTGCAGGCGCTGGATAGCCAGCAGCGAGCCGAGTTCGTTCCGAAGCAGTATTTCGATGTCATTTCCAGACGTACTGAAAAAAACAGGATGCAACCGGCGCTGATTTTTACCGCCGACAACCTGAGATCCATCAAGCGGTATGTGGAGTACGTCTATCGCTTGCCGAAAAGTGCTGACGAAATCAGCGAAGGCCACAACTTCGCGCTGCTGGGGCTCGATGCCAATCTCGTTCTCAGGCACTACGCCAGCCTGCGCAAGCATGCCGAGGCGTGGGACATCATCGAGCGTGAGTCCAAGCGCCTGGGCACCCAGCTTGAACAATTCGCCAAAGAGTTCCTCGCACAGGGCGACCACCTGCTCTCCGCGTTGAAAAGCACGGCTGCCTATGGCCGGCTCAGTGAACGCCTGGTTGACGTGATGGATGACGTCACGCTCCAGCACCTGCCGTACCGGGTGCTGGACAGCAAGGATCAGGCGCAGATCGTCAATGTCGGGGTCTACCTTTCGTTCATCAGGGAAGACATCGACGAGGCCAAACAGGACATTGCGACGATCAAGGAGCGGGCAATCTGGTTCACCGATGCGGTCGTGAAGCAGTTGCGCCCGGAAATCGATTGGTTGATGCAACGGCTCAACAATGTCGAGGCCGAGAAAATAATCAGTACGCTGCGTGCGGAAATCGAGCCCATGGATGGCTTGATTGCGCAGAAGAGTGCCGAGTATCAGGCGCTGGTGGGCTATGCGTTTTCCGGGCTGGCATTCGGCTTGATCGGGGTGGCGATTACTGGCGGTATTTATGGCGCGCAGGCCGAGCAAGTCCGCGCCGAAAAAAACGAGTTGATATGCCGCCGGGATGCGTTGGCACAGAAAATCGCTGCCATCAGCCCGATGATCGGGAGCTTCGAAAAGACCTCGTTGCAGATCGCCGACCTGAAGTTTCGCCTGACCGAGGTGCAGACGGCCGCGAAGAACCTCGAGGATGTCTGGAGCATGCTGGGCGTGTACGTCGAGGAGTCGGAGGAGGAAATGCGCCGGATCGATACCGACATCAAGCTGGCGACGTTCATCCACCGCTTCGAGCGTGTTGTGCGGCCGTGGGAAAGCATTCGCGGCCTCTCCGCGCAACTGTCGCGGATCTTCAACGAAACGCTGGATGAAATCAGCCGCAAAGGAGCCCTTCGATGAACAATCCCATGACACCCGTGGATGATTACCCGCTTCCCGCAGTGGCGAAAATGACCGTCTTGAGAGAGCGGATTCTGGAGGTTATCTACAACGACACTCAGGGGCTGTTGCCCGTGTTCGTTGAAAGCGCGCAGAACCTTGCCAGTGCGGTACTGAAAACCGATCGGATGCTCAACGATCAGGTACTGAGTACGTTGGTCCTGCTGCGCAACCATATGTGGGACGACCTGTGCACATCCCTGGAGGAGGCCCGCCGCCTGCCGGCTCAGGGTGAGCAGCGAGACATGGCTGTGCGCAACCGCGAGCGGGACCTGGAACAGGATGCGCAACGCGATGTTGAGCGCCTGGAGAGCAAGGAAATGGAGATCGAGGAGCAGTTGCGCGCACTGGAAGCGCTCAGGCTACCGGCGACGGGGCAGCGTTCCGCCAGCCTCATCGAACAGCGCGATAACCTGCTGAAGCTCATCGCCAGCGAGCGAGGGCGTATGAGCAGCCTGGATGCGCGGATTGCCGACACGACGTTGGTGATCGACGCCTTCGATACGCCGAGCGTATCCAAAGTGTTCAAGGGCTTGATTCCTACGGAACAGGAGGTAGAGCAGGTGACCAAGGCGCTTGCCGGCAAGGGGGTGAGTTCCGACCTGTTGATAAGTGCGTCGAAGAGGTTCGTGGACAATCTGTCGGGCGTCATGGAAGGGCGAAAACTGCTCGACCTGACCCGCGCGCGGAACCGGCTGGTGAGCGAACGCGATGCCATCCGCAGGGAACTGTTCGATTGGGACGCGAAACAGGCGGGGCTGGAGCGTGAACTCGGGCAGTTGCCCAACGTGACAGTGTTGAGCGATCTGCGCAGTCAATGGCTGGAGCAAGGGCGGGTGCTGACGCGCAGTTGGACCATGCAGGTCGCGGTGATGAAGCAGCAGACCAGCCTGGCGGACCTGGCGGACAGGTTGGCGGCGATGACGCGGTACTTGCTGGCCGTACGCCGCCTTTATGAAGCGGTCTAGCGTACCGAAACCTGGCAGTCGAAGGTCCGCTCGGGCTTGACCTCGGGCGCCCAGGGTTGCTGGTAAACCAGCAGCAGGTGGCCGCTGCCGGCGGTGCGGGCGCGGAAGCGCCAGGTGGACTGGCCGGCGCTGCCGACCATGCCGTCGGTGTCGGCGCTGCTGTAGACCTCGGGGCCGAGGGCGGTGAGTACGCTGTTGGCGGGATTCTGCAGCAGCCAGCGGTAGCCGGTGCTGGGATTGCTCGGGAGGCTGAGGGTCAGGGCCTGGCCAACGCTCAGGTTGATCGGGCACTGGCTTTGGCTTTCGACGATAAGGGTTTCGGGCTGCACGGCATCGCGCGAGCAGGCGGCCAGCAGGCTCACGCCCAACAGCAGGGCGGTACGGCGGATAGTCATGATCGCTCCGGAGCGCGAGTGGGTATGGGCTCGGAGCTTAAACCGGATGGAGGTTCAGGTTCTACTGGTGCTGGGGGAGCGGGCGTACCCGCTCCCCCAGGTAACCATCAGGCGAACATCACCTTCGCCACATCGCCGAAACGCTTGGCGAAATGCACGGTCAGCCCCTGCTTGAGGTAGTCCGGCAGTTCCTGGAAGTCGCCGCGGTTGGCTTCCGGCAGGATCAGTTCGAAGATCTTCTGCCGCCGCGCCGCAATGACTTTCTCCCGCACCCCGCCAATCGGCAACACATGCCCGGTCAGCGTCATCTCGCCGGTCATCGCCACGCCTTTCTTCGGCGACTGGTCGCGGGCCAGTGAGAGCAGGGCGGTGGCCATGGTGATACCGGCGCTCGGGCCGTCCTTCGGCGTGGCACCTTCTGGCACATGCAGGTGGACGAAGGCTTCGTTGAAGAAGGTCGGATCACCGCCGAACTGCTTCAGGTGCGAACTGACGTAGCTGTAGGCGATTTCTGCGGACTCCTTCATCACGTCACCCAGTTGCCCGGTGAGCTTGAAGCCGCGATTCAAGGTGTGGATGCGGGTCGCTTCGATCGGCAGGGTGGCGCCGCCCATGCTGGTCCAGGCCAGGCCGGTGATCACCCCTTTGCCGGCCAGCACCTGTTCGCTGCGGAACACCGGCATGCCCAGCGCCGCCTCGAGGTCTTTCGGGCCGATCTTGATGACGGCGTCCGGTTCGTCGAGCAGGCGCACCACGGCCTTGCGCACCAGTTTGCCCAGTTGTTTTTCCAGTTGCCGCACCCCGGCTTCGCGGGCATAGCCCTCGATCACCAAGCGCAAGGCTGCGTCGCTGATGCTCAGGCTGGTCTTGGCCACACCGGCTTTCTGCAACTGCTTGGGCCACAGGTGGCGCTTGGCGATGGCCAGTTTTTCCTCGGTGATGTAGCCCGACAGGCGGATCACTTCCATACGGTCGAGCAACGGACCGGGGATTGAATCGAGGGTGTTGGCGGTGCAGACGAAGAGCACTTTGGACAGGTCCAGGCGCAGGTCGAGGTAGTGGTCGAGGAAGTCGACGTTCTGCTCCGGGTCGAGGGTTTCCAGCAGTGCCGAGGCCGGGTCGCCCTGGTAGCTCTGGCCCATCTTGTCGATCTCGTCGAGCATGATCACCGGGTTCATCACTTCCACGTCCTTCAGCGCCTGCACCAGCTTGCCCGGTTGGGCGCCGATGTAGGTGCGGCGATGGCCCTTGATCTCGGCCTCGTCACGCATGCCGCCGACGCTGAAACGGTAGAACGGCCGGCCCAAGGACTCGGCGATGGACTTGCCGATGCTGGTCTTGCCCACGCCCGGCGGGCCCACCAGCAGCACGATGGAACCGCTGATCTCGCCTTTGTAGGCGCCCACGGCGAGAAATTCGAGGATGCGTTCCTTGATGTCGTCCAGCCCGGCGTGGTGCTGGTCGAGCACCTTGCGCGCGTGTTTGAGGCTGAGCTTGTCGGTGCCGTACACGCCCCACGGCAGGGCGGTCGCCCATTCCAGGTAGTTGCGGGTGACGGCGTATTCGGGCGAGCCGGTTTCGAGGATCGCCAGCTTGCCCATTTCTTCGTCGATGCGTTTTTTCGCGGCGGGCGGCAGGGTCTTGCCTTCCAGGCGCTGCTTGAACTGTTCGAGGTCGGCGCTGCGGTCGTCCTTGGTCAGGCCCAGCTCTTGCTGGATGACCTTGAGCTGTTCCTTGAGGAAGAACTCGCGCTGGTGCTCGCCGATCTGCCGGTTCACCTCGGCGGAAATCTCGTTCTGCAACCGCGCGACTTCGACTTCCTTGCGCAGCATCGGCAGGACTTTTTCCATGCGCTTGAGCATCGGCACGCAGTCGAGGACTTCCTGCAACTGCACCCCGGTGGCTGAGGTCAGGGCTGCGGCGAAGTCGGTCAGCGGCGATGGATCGTTGGGGCTGAAGCGGTTGAGGTAGTTCTTCAGCTCTTCGCTGTACAGCGGGTTGAGCGGCAGCAGCTCCTTGATCGCGTTGATCAGCGCCATGCCGTAGGCCTTCACCTCGTCGGTGGGATCGGCGGGCTGGTGCGGGTATTCGACTTCCACCAGGTATGGCGGACGGTGGTGTTTGAGCCAGGTGCGGATGCGCACCCGGGTCAGGCCCTGGGCGACGAACTGCAGCTTGCCGTTCTCGCGGCTGGCGTGGTGCACCTTGACCAGCGTGCCGTACAGCGGCAGGGCCGAGGTGTCGAAATGACGGTGGTCTTCGACCGGCGTGTCCATGAAGAACAGCGCCAGGGAGTGGTGCGGGGTTTTCGCCACCAGGTCCAGGGTTTCCGCCCACGGTTCTTCGTTGACGATCACCGGCAGCACCTGCGCGGGGAAGAACGGGCGGTTGTGAATCGGGATGACGTAGACCTTGTCCGGCAACTGTTGGCCGGGCAGGGCGAGGGTCCGGCCGGTGGGATCGTGATCTTCGAGATGTTCGACTTCGGCGTATTCGTCTGGGTGTTCCGGTAGATCCTGCTGGTCGCTCATGGGGCACCTGCGTGAATGACTATGGTGCTTAGATGGGGCGGTAGGTGGGTGGTTTCAATGCCTGACGGATTTTGTCGGAGAGTCTGACCGGACGGTCGATGCCGATCGAAGCTTAGTGCAGTGATTGCCAAATGCTACTGTGACGGTTTGTCGGTTAACCACTGGGCAGGGAGGTAAGGCGATGGACGTTGCACTCAAGCGCATCAACCGCGAACTACATGATTTCAGCAAGGATCCACCGGCCAATTGCAGCGCGGGGCCGGTTGGGGACGACCCGTTTCATTGGCAGGCGACGTTGATGGGGCCGTCGGGCAGCCCGTATGAAGGCGGGGTGTTTTTTCTCGATGTGCAGTTTCCGCCGGATTACCCCAATCATCCGCCGAAGTTGCGCTTCAAGACGCCCGTGTGGCATCCCAATATCGGGGAGGACGGCGAGGTCGGGCTGGATATCCTGGACGAAAACTGGACCCCGGCGCTGACCCTGGCGAAGGTGATGTTGAGCGTCAGTGCGTTGCTGGTCGATCCGGATCCGCGGGGGGCGTTGCAGCTGGAAGCGGCGCTTGAGTATCAGCGGATGCGGGTGGAGTTCGACCGGAAGGCGCGGGAGTGGACGCGGAAGTTTGCCATGTAGGTTTGCGGTGGTTTTGAGGGCCCTATCGCCGGCAAGCCGGCGATAGGGCCTCAGCCGCACTCAGTTCGGCAATTTGTAAGCGATGATGTAATCGCCCATCTTGGTGCCCAGCGAGCCGTGGCCGCCGGCGGTGACCAGCACGTACTGCTTGCCGTCCTTGCCGGTGTAGGTCATCGGGGTCGCCTGGCCGCCCGCCGGCAGGCGGGATTTCCACAGTTCCTTGCCGGTGTTGACGTCATAGGCGCGCAGATACTGGTCCAGGGTGCCGCTGAGGAAGCCGAGGCCGCTGGCGGTGACGATGGAGCCGCCCATGCTCGGCACGCCGATCGGCAGGCCGATCGGGATCGGCGAGCTGTCGCGGCTGGTGCCGTTCTTGTGTTTCCACACCACTTTGTTGCTGAGCAGGTCGATACCGGCCACATAGCCCCAGGCCGGGGCCTGGCACGGCACGCCCAGCGGCGACATGAACGGGTGCATGATCACCGCGTATGGCGCGCCGGTATTCGGTTGCACGCCGCTGGTTTCGCTCTCGCGCTTGCTGCCTTCGGCCACCGCGGCACGCGGCACCATCTTCGAGACGAAGGCCATGTAGTTCGGGCTGGTGAACAGGATCTGCCGAACCGGGTCCACCGACACGCTGCCCCAGTTGAACACGCCGACGTTACCCGGATAGACCAGCGAACCCTGCTCCGACGGCGGGGTGTACTGGCCTTCGTAGCGCAACTGGCGGAACTGGATGCGGCAGAGCATCTGGTCGAACGGACTGGCGCCCCACATGGCCTGTTCGGTGAGGTCCGGGCCGAGCAGGTTGAGGTCGGAACGGGCCTGGGTCGGTGCGGTGTGGTCGCCTTCGACCGCGCCTTGCGGTGCCGGGATCTCACGGATCGGCACGATGGCGCTGCCGTCGCGACGGTCGAGCACGTATAGGCTGCCCTGTTTGGTCGGGGCGATCAGCGCCGGCTTGATGCCGTCGGCGGTCTTCAGGTTGAGCAGGGTCGGCTGGCTGCCGACGTCCATGTCCCACAGGTCGTGGTGGGTGAACTGGTAGTTCCAGCGCACCTTGCCGGTGGCCAGGTCGAGGGCGACGATGCCGGCGCTGAATTTCTCTGCGCCCGGGGTGCGGTCGGCGCCCCACTGGTCCGGTGTCTGGTTGCCCAGCGGCAGGTAGACCATGCCGAGTTTCTCGTCGACGCTGGCCAGCGACCACATGTTCGCCGAGTTGCGGCTGTAGGTCTTGCCGGGGGCGAGCGGCGCGGTCTGGTCAGGGTTGTTGCTGTCCCAGTTCCACACCAGGCGACCGTCGTGGACGTCGTAGGCGCGGATCACGCCGGACGGCTCGTTGGTCGATTCGTTGTCGGTGACGTGGCCGCCGATAATCACCAGGCCGCGGGTGATGGCGGCGGGCGAGGTGGAGTAGTAGCCGCCGGCGGTGAACGGGCCGATGCCTTGGGTCAGGTCGATCACGCCCTGGTTGCCGAAGCCTTCGCAGACTTTGCCGTTGTCGGCGTTCAGCGCGATCAGGCGAGCGTCGGCGGTGGGCAGGTAGAGGCGACGCGGGCAGGCGCGGGCCACGGCCTGGCCGGCCTCGGAGATTTTCGGCGCCGGGCTGCCGTCGGCGTTCACGTAGCCGTTTTCGTCGTAGTAGGAGACGCCGCGGCAGGTCATGTGGGCGAAGCCCTTGAAGCCGGACGGGCTCTTGATCTGCGGGTCGAAGCGCCAGATTTCCGCGCCGGTGTCGGGGTTCAGGGCCAGCACCTTGCTGTGGGCGGTGCAGGCGTAGAGCATGCCGTTGACCTTCAGCGGAGTGTTCTGGTTGGTCAGCTCGACCGGATCGTTGTCGGTGGGCATGTCGCCGGTGCGGATGCGCCAGGCTTCTTCCAACTGATAGATGTTGGTCGGGGTGATCTGGCGCAGTGGCGAGTAGCGGTCGCCGAACTCGGTGCGGCCATAGGCCTGCCAGTCGCCGTCGGGCATGTCCGGGGCGGTGCTGCCCAGGGTGGTGGTGTCGCGCCCCAGCTCACCCTTGATCTCGCCGGGGTAGGTGAATTGGCTGGCGATGGCGGTGGCGCCGGAGGCCACGACGGCCACGCTCAGCAGCGCGATGTTGACGCGCGCCGGCTGACCGGCCAGGCCGCGCAGCGGACGCCGCGCCCACGGCAGCAGCAAGACCACGCCGATGGCGAACCACAGGGCCAGGCGCGGCACCAGTTGCCACCAATCCAGGCCGACTTCCCACAGTGCCCAGGCGGTGCTGCCCAGCAGCACCAGGCCATACAGGCCCAGGGCATGCTTGCGCAGCGCCAGCAGCAGGACGCCGGACACGGCGAAGCCGATCCCGGCGATCAGGTAATACAGCGAACCATCGAGCTGCATCAGCTTGATACCGCCGGCCACCAGGGCCATGCCCATCAGCAACAGCAGCACGCCGAGCAGTCTCGGTAACCAGCGGGTTCTACTCAGGGCACCCTCAGTGCTCATCGTCAGTTCTCCATCATGTTGAAAACGTCAGGCCCGGGGGCCGGTTAAAAGCTGCTCTGGATCTTCAGGCCACCAATCAGCGCGTCGTCCACCTCGCTGACGCCGCCCGGATGGCGGATGTACTGCAGGTTCGGGCGCACGGTGAGCCAGTCGGCCAGGTGAATGCCGTAATACAGCTCGGCGCTGTATTCGGTGTCCTGGACCGGCAGGAAAGTGGAGTCGTCGTAGGTGTCGACGCCGGCGACGGCATTGCGCGTCTCGGCGTTCTTGCGGTAGGCGGGATTGACGTGCACGCGGGCCAGGGCGAAGCCGATGTCGTCCTTGGCGCGGGCATCGAACGGCCCCTTGTACACCACACCTGCCTGAACATAGTTGTCGATGGCATTGGTCTTCTTATCGTGCAGCGTGGCATTGGCGAAAACGCTGAGGCCACGGGAATGGTCGCTTGCCAGCGACGTCACCTGCTGCTGCGCCCCCAGCCAGAATCCGTACTTGCCCGCATGACGGGCGTAGGCCTGGCCACTCATTGCCGCAGCGTGATCGTCGTTGTCGCGGTAAACATCGTTTGCCTTGGCATTACTGTAGTAGTAGCCGGCGCGATATTCCCCTTTGAGGCCTCTGACTGCCGGGCTCCAGACCAGTTCAAGCGGAAACATCGCGCCTTGGGTGCCGCTGCCGCTGAGCTTGAAACCGTTCTGCCGGTCGAGGTTGGACGGGTTCTGCTCGAAGGCGCCGGCCTGCGCGTACAGCTCGGGCGTCAGGTTGTAGCGCACCCGCGCCGCCCACTGGCTGACCGGCCAGTTGTACCAACTGTCGCCAACCCAGTTGCCGACCTGCGAACCGCAGAAGGCCAGGTTCTGGAAATCGCAGGGGAAGCTGTTGAAATCCTCGCCTTCGCCGAAGCGGCCCACTTTCACGTCCAGCGCGCCGTCGAAGTACTTCTGTTTGACCCACATCTGCGTCAGCCGCCAGGTCTGGCCGCGGCCCCAGACTTCCTGGGCCGAGGTGAAGCCGCCGACGCGCGGGTCGTTGATGCGGTCGTTGCTGATGTTGTTGCCGTGGCGCTCGGTGACGGTCAACTGGAACTCAGCGTCGTGCCAGCCGAGGATCTTCTCCAGGTCCAGATGGCTGCCGAAGCCGAACTGGTCGCTGTAGCGGGCGGTGCGGTCGTGGTCATGGCCGCCTCGCAGGTTGCTGCCCATTTCCCCGGTGTAGGTGAGGCTGAAGTCGTAGCCGCGTTCGGCCAGTTCGGTGCGGCTGCCGTTCCAGTCGCCGAGCATCCACGGCGAGTCGGTATCGAACAGCGAAGCGCCGTGGGCGGCACCGGCGAAAGCGCACAGCAGCGGCGCGGCAAGGAGGCGGGGAGCAGGGAAGCGAGGCATGAGATAGCGCTATCTTTTGAGTGTTGAAAAAACGGCAAATGTCCCGGCGGGTGGAGGATCGCCAGGATTGTGTAGTGATTTTGGTGGATTAAGCGTTTCAGCTTGGGGCGGGAGAATATAGAGGATCGCGGGGATTGGAAAGGCGGAGCCTAGCGATGGAGTGTTGTGGGATTGGTAACAATCCTGCTTGCAGGCCTTCGCGACGAAGCGTCCGAAGGCCTGCAAAAAGTCAGAACGTCGTACGCAAACCGACTTCCACACTGCGCCCGGCCGCCGGCACGATATCCCGCAGGATCGAGCTGGCATAGCGCACCGTCTGGTCCGTCAGGTTCTCGCCGCGGACGAACGCCAGCCACTCGCTTTCACCGACATTGAAGCGGTAGCCGAGGCTTGCCCCGAGAGTGGTGTAGCCATCGGTGCTGGTTTCGTTGCCCGGCTTGCGGTGCTGCGAGGCGGCGTGTTGCACGTCGATCCGCGCCTGCCAGCGCTCGAGGTTCCACAGCAGCCCGCTGTTCAGGCGCAGCGGGGCGATGCGCGGCAGGTCTTCGCCGGTGTCGAGGTTCTTCGCGCGGGTGTAGTCGCCGGACAGCTCCAGGGCGAAGCTGCCATAGCGGTTTTCCAGCAGTTGCCAGCGGTCCTGCGCCTCGATGCCGTAGAAGCGCGCACGCACGCCGCGGTAGAGGTACTCGGGCACGTCGCCTGCGTGGTCATGATCGTGGTCGTGGTCATCATGGTCATGATCGTCGTCGCCGTGGTCATGGCCTTCGCGCATTTCGCCGCTGGCCAGCAGGCCGATGTAGTTGCTGAAGTGGCTGTAGAACACCCCGACGCTGCCTTTGTGCGTGCCGTTGTCGAAACGCAGGGCCAGGTCGCTGGCGATGGCTTTCTCTTTCGACAGGTTCGGATCGCCCACCTCGTAGCTGCCGGTGGCGACGTGGGCGCCGTTGGCGTACAGCTCGTAGAAGGTCGGCGCGCGCTCGGTGTAGCCGAGGCTCGCGGCCAGCGACCAGACCGGCGTCAAGCGGTACACCGCGCCGGAGGACAGGCTGGCGGCGGTGAAGCTGCTGGCGCTGTCGGCCTCGGCGAAACGCTCGCTGCCTTTGCTGTCGGGATCGACCCGCGTGTGTTCCAGGCGACCGCCCAGGCTCAGGTTGAGGCGCTCGGTGGCTTGCCACTGTTCCAGGATGAACAGCGCGACGCTGTTGGTATCGGTCTGCGGGACGAAAGCTTCTTCACCCAAGGCCGAGAATTCGTTGCGGCTGACCTGCGCGCCGATCACCCCTTCCACCGGGCCCAGCGGCTGATGCCGGGCTTCGACGCGGGCCTCGTAACCCTTGTTCTTGAAGGTGGTGTGAACCTCGCCTTCTTCCAGTTCGCGGTGTTGGTAATCGGTGTAGCCCAGGTCGAATTTCAGCGAACTGAACGGGCCGTCGAGGTCGCGGATTTCCGAGGCGAATCCGTAGTGATCCTGCTCCATCGCCAGGCGCACGCCGGGTTCCGCCACCGAGCCGTAGTTGGAATCGTAGCGGCTGTAGGACAGGCCAGTGTAGCCATGCTCCCAGGTGTAGGAACCGCCGATGGCGCCGCCGTCCTGGCGACCGTCGCTGTTTTCCAGACGGTGACGGCTGCCGGGTTCGTCGGCATCGCGAACCTTCGCGCTTTGCGCGTATCCGGGAATGCGCAGGTCATTGAACTGACGGCTGTTGGCGTCCAGGTGCAGGGCGAAACGACCGTCGCCCGCTTCCAGTTTGCCGGCGCTGCTGCGGGTGGTGTCGGCGCCACCGTATCTCAGTTCGCCAGCACCGTGGATGCCTTCGATGGCTTCGGTGGGAATGCGGTTATCGAAGGTATTGACCACCCCGCCGATGGCGCTGCCGCCATAGAGCAGGGCGGCGGGACCGCGGACGATTTCCACGCGCTCGATGTTCACCGGGTCCAGCGGAACGGCGTGGTCGTAGGACAGCGCCGAAGCGTCCAGCGCACCGACGCCGTTGCGCAGCAGGCGAATGCGGTCGCCGTCCAGACCGCGAATGATCGGCCGGCTGGCGCCCGGGCCGAACCAGGTCGAGGACACGCCGGGCTGGTTGTTGAGGGTTTCACCGAGGCTGCCTTTCTGTTGCAGCAGTAACTGGTCACCTTCCAGCACGCTGCTCGGCGTGGCCAGTTGCGCGTTGCCCAACGGGTTGGCAGTGACTACCTGAGGTTGCAATTCCAGCGCCTGGCTTGGTGAGCTGGCAAGCCAGAGGGCGACGGCAAGGGGTGAAAGGGGGAGCGGGAGGTAACGCATGCAAGGTCCTTGGCAGAGGTCATTTGTCGTTACACTATAACATTGCCGTGAAATCAAAATGCAATCCCTCTCGTGGCGCATCCCGCCAGCTAGACTCCTGAAAGCCTCGATCCGGATGAAAGAGGCAGACGCGCGCCGACACCTGGGCTAAGGTGCGCACCTTTGTTTTGCTGGAGACAGGCATGAGCGCCGCTGACAAGAATCCGCTGCATGGCGTGACACTGGAAAACATCCTCACCGCGCTGGTGGCGCACTACCAATGGGACGGGCTGGGGCAGCGCATCGACCTGCGCTGTTTCAAGAGCGACCCGAGCATCAAGTCGAGCCTGACCTTCCTGCGCAAGACGCCGTGGGCCCGTGAGAAAGTCGAAAGCCTGTACCTGAAGATGCTGCGCGATATCAAACGCGGGCAGTAAGGCGATGACCGCGCGACACTGGACCGGCGCGGCGGCCTGCCTCGGCTGGTTCGGCCTGGCGATCCAGTTGTACCTGGTGCTGTGGGCGCGCTGGCAGGACCAGGCCAGCCTGTTGGGCGGGCTGGTCAATCTCTTCGGTTTTTTCACCGTGCTCAGCAATGTGCTGGTCGCCACCGTGCTGACCCAGGCGGCGTTCGGCCGTGAGTCGGCGGCGCGGCGTTTCTGGTTGTCGCCGTGGGTAGGTTCCGGCGTGTTGGTCAGTATTGTCTTCGTCGCTGTGGCCTACAGCCTGTTGCTGCGCCATCTCTGGCAGCCCGAGGGCTGGCAATGGCTGGCGGACGGCTTGCTGCACGACGTCATGCCGGCGTTGTTCGCGGTGTATTGGTGGCTGCGGGTGGAGAAGGGCGCGTTGCGGCTCAGGCATCTGGCGGCCTGGTTGCTGTACCCGCTGGGGTATTTCGGCTACGCGCTGTTGCGCGGCCATTGGGTCGGGTTTTACCCGTACCCGTTCATCGATGTGGCGACCTTGGGCTACCCCCAGGTAGTGCGCAATGCGCTGGCGATGCTCGGCGCGTTTATCGTCCTCGGCGTGTGTGTCATTGGTCTGGACCGCTGGCAGGGCAAGCGCCTGGCGCGAGCCAGGACGCAGCCCTGATTGACTTACGCCGTCACTCGTCGGCGGTGCCGTCCAGACGCCAGTAGGCGGCAGCCTTGAGGCGGTCTTCCGACACACCTTTTTCTTCCAGCAGCAGCGCCTTGGCCTTGCGGGTCAGGCCTTTTTCCAGCGCCACCCAGGCGTACAGTTCGCCTGGCGGCAGGCTCACCTCGGCCAATACATCCAGCACATTCTGCTTGTGCCGCTCGATCCAGATCACCTCGACCTCGGCCTTGCTCGGCAGCGGCTGGCGTTCTTGTGCGTCTTCAATTTCAACCAGCACCAGCACCTTGCGACCGGCTGATAATTCTTCCAGGCGGCGACCGATGGCCGGGATCGCGGTTTCATCGCCCACCAGCAGGTAGCTGTCGAAGATGTCCGGCACCACCAGCGAGCCGCGCGGGCCGGCGATGTTCAGTTTCTGGCCGGGCGCGGCCTGGGCGGCCCAGGTCGAGGCAGGGCCGTCGCCGTGGAGGACGAAGTCCAGGTCCAGCTCGTTGTTGGTCAGGTCGATGCGCCGCGGGGTGTATTCGCGCATGGTCGGCTTCACGCCTTCCTTGGGCAGGTCGACGGCGTCCATGGCCGCCTGTTCTTCGGCGTTGTTGGCGAACAGCAGTTTGACGTGGTCATCGCTGCCGAGGCTGATGAAGCCTTGCAGTTGCGCGCCGCCAAGGGTGATGCGGCGCATGCGCGGGGTCAGGTCGGTGACCCGCAGCACGGTCAACTGGCGGTGTTTGATCTCGTGCATGACGCGGTGGATGGTGTTTTCGCTCACAGTCATTCGGATGGCTCCTGGGAAGGGGAGGTTGCCGGGCCGGCAACGATGGCTTTCGCGGTTTGGTTGAGCAGGTTGCGCACCCGCTCGATTTCTTGTGGGTTCCAGCGCCCGCTGTGCATCTGCAGGGCATGGCGCAGGTTGTGAACGGCTTCGTGGATCTCCGGCGGACGGTCGTGCCCGCGCAGCGAGCGCTTGCTGACTTCGATGCGCATGCGCACGCCGTCGAGCGCCACGGCCTGATCTTCGAGGGATTGGCGCCCGGCGTCGGTGGCGCGGTAGAGCTTTTTGCTGCCGTCGATTTCGCCGCTGATCAGTTCGCTTTCTTCGAGAAAGGTCAGGGTCGGGTAGATCACGCCCGGGCTCGGGCTGTAGTTGCCGTCGAACAGGCTTTCGATCTGGCGGATAAGGTCGTAGCCGTGGCAGGGCTGCTCGGCGAGCATCGCCAACAGCAGCAGTTTCAGGTCACCCGGAGCGAAGACCCGGGGGCCGCGGTCGCCGCGTTCGCGACGGCGTTCGAAGCCCTCGGATTCGCGGGGGCCGTGGGGGAAATCGCGCATGAGGTTTCTCCTGTGTGCTTACGATATGTCTCAAGATATTACTCAAGATATATCTTATTGCAAGCGGGAGATTGGTTTGGTCAGGCCTCATGCGGCTTAAAAGGACGACGGAGAACTTAATTTGCCTGGGTAACACTCGACCCTGGCTCAGCCATCAGTGGCGGCGCGCAGAGGGTGTTGCCGCCCGGTTTCAGGTACGGCAGAAGAATCGGCGCCATGCCCTTGAGCACTTGCACCGGCAGCGCCGAAGTGAATTTGAACGCTTCGGCCGCCCGGCCCGGCACGAAGGCGGTGAGGGTGCCGAAGTGGTTCTCGCCCAGGTAGAACACGAAGGTCGCCGTGCGGTTCAGCGAACGCGAGCCGATCAGCCGGCCACCGGCGCCGAAGCTTTCGATGCGGTTGTCGCCGGTGCCGGTCTTGCCGCCCATGGTCAGCACGGTGCCGTCATCGAGCTTGAACGCCCCGGACACACGCCGCGCCGTACCGGCATCGACCACTTGCGACATCGCCCCGCGCAGGGCCTGCGCGACTTCCACCGAAAGCACCCGTTCGCCGCGGTCGGGGTCACCGGCCAGGCTGGTTTCGTAGGGGGTGCCCGCGGCGAAATGTAGCGTGTCGATCCGCAGCACCGGCAGGCGCACGCCATCGTTCTGGATGATCCCGACCAGTTCGGCGAGCGCTGCCGGGCGGTCGCCGGAGCTGCCGATGGCGGTCGCCAGCGATGGCACCAGGTGATCGAACGGGTAACCGACGCGTTTCCAGCGCGCATGGATATCGAGGAATGCCTCGACTTCCACCAGGGTGCGGATGCGGCTGTCGCGGGCGCCCTTGTGTTTGCTCTTGAACAGCCAGCCGTAGACTTCCTGGCGTTCGAAATGGCTGGCCAGCACCGCCTCCTGGAAGCTGGCGCCCGGGTGCTTGAGCAGGTAGCCGACCAGCCACAGGTCCAGCGGGTGGGACTTGGCGATAAAGCCCTGGTCAGGCAGGTCGTACTTGCCGGGGCCGTAGGCGAGGTACAGGTCTTCGAGGCGGCCATCGCTCAGCGGATCTTTCTTGCCGGCCAGCGGCTTGCTGACCAGGCCTTCTTTTTTCATGTGGGCACGGACGAAGGCGTTGAAGGTGCTCTGGTCCGCTTCGGGGAACAGGTAGCGGTGCACGGCGGCCAGGCGAATCGGGGTCGCCCGCAGGCCGTCGAGGAAGGTGTCGAGGCGTTCCTGCGAGGTTTTGCGCTGGTATTTTTTCCAGAACCGGCGAAGGAAATCGGTGCCTTCGCGGTCAGCGAAGCGCGCCAGGTATTCCTGACGCCGCGGCTCGGCATCGTCCTTCAGCAGCGCAGAACTGTTGCCCGGCGCCTGGTAAGTGCTGTAGCGCACCAGATCGCGCATCAGACGGATGAAGGGCAGGTTGATCGACTCGCGCAGGGCGTCTTTCAGCGTCGGAATACGACCGTTGTCTTCCTTGCGGAAGTTGTTGAACACATGCAGGCCGCCACCGGTGAAGAACGCCTCGCCGGGGCTGGCCGAATACTTGCGCTCCAGCGCGGCATCGAGCATCGCGGTGATGTTGCGGTCCTTGTTCTGGATCAGGTAGTCGATGGCCCAGCGGGTGATGAAGTCGACATCGGTCACTTCGACTTTCTTCAGTTCCGGCACAGACAGGCCGCCGTAGCGGTCATGCAGCTCGGAGATGATTTCCAGATAACTGGTCAGCACCCGCAGCTTGGCGGTGGAGCCCAGCTCCAGCTTGCTGCCTTCGTTGATGTCGAAGGGCTGGTCGGTGCTGTCGGTCTGTACCCGTACCCGCGAACCGTCGGCGGTGCGCTCCATCAGGGTGAAGCTGTAGCGCACCTGGGTGGTGCTGGTGGGGGTCAGCAAGCGCTCGCCGAACAGGCCCATTTTTTCGGCGAACGCCGGGTCGGCGAGGTTTTTCAGGTAATCACTGACCTGGGTCTGCAGGCCGGATTGCAGGGTGCTGGTGGCCGACAGATCCAGGCGGTCGAGGTCGTACAGCGGCCGCGCGAGCATGCTCGAAAGACGACTGCGGGCGACGCTGATGCCCTTGTTGGTGACGATCGGCACGATGGTCGGCTGCGCGACCCAGTCGCGGTAGATCGCCTTGCTCGCCAGGGCGGCGTCGGCCAGCGGCTGGTCGATGATGTTGTTCGCCGCCAGCAGGCGGACATGGCTGTCGGTCAGCACCGCCAGTTCATTGCGGCCCTTGGCCAGGAAGTGCGAAGGACGGCGCTGGGCGATCATCAACGAAAGTACCTGGCGCAGGGCCAGACCACGGGCGGCGAGGGTTTCCGGATCGGTTGCGGTGGAAGCCAGCAGGCGGTTGACCTCGGCGAAATCGGCGCCGTACCAGACGCGCAAGCCCTCGGCCATGCCGTGCACTTCACCGTGGCCGGGCACCGCCGAGAGCGGCACGCTGTTGAGGTAGTCGCGGACGATACGCTGGCGCGCTTCGAGGGTTTGCGGGCCGTCCTGGTAGGCGCGCACGCTGGCGGAAATCATCTGGCGGATCTTCTCGCCGCCAGACGCCGTCAGGCCGTCCGGCGAGTGGCGGTATTTCTCCAGTTGGGTGGCCAGGGTGCTGCCGCCCGCCGACTGGCCGGGCAGGGCGAGGTACTTGGCGATCTGGGTGTAGGCCGCTTTGGCGAAGCGCGGCCAGTCCACCGCCGGGTTGCCGTTGGGGTCGTTGGGATCGAGCAGGTCGCGGTTCTCGATGAACAGCAAGCTGTGCACCATCACCGGCGGAATAGAGGCGAAGTCCGGATAAAGGTGTTGCGGGTACTGGTACTGATAGAGCACATCGCCCTTGCAGTCGGTGATGCTCAGGCCGGCCTGAATTTTCTCGGTGTAGGGTACGAAAAAGCCGCGATCAACGTAGTTCATCAGTGCTGGAGAAAAGCGAGTCTGCTCCACCACCACGTAGTCCCGCTTCAGCAGGCGAGGAATGAATTCACCGAGAGCGCTGTAGCCCAGACGCTTATCGAACGGCCCTTCGCCGGGGTAGACCATGGCGTCGGTGGGGCCCTTGTGCATCGAATAGCTCAGGGTCGCGGCGAACTTGCTGAACTCGCGGGATTGCAGGCGCGAACTCTGCATTTCCTTGGTGGCGGCATAGCCCAGCAACGCCAGCGTGATCAGCACGATCAGGGCGATCAACCACCACAAATAGCGTAGGCGGGAGCGGCGAGGCGATGGCGTTTCTTCCGTGTTTTCTGCGGGGGCTAGGGTATTTCCGTGATCCGAGTGCCACTGTGCGCCCATAGTCTTAAGCCCGGTTTTGTCTTTTTCGTCTTGCTTGCCTGAAGCTTAGACGCTGACCGGAGGCGGTGAAAAAATTGTTGAGAGCTGTCAGTTAATTCCTAAAAACGAGTCAGAAATCATAGGTTTTGCGCGTCATATTGGCCGCCCTATTTTGGTGCCAAACTTCCCGCAATCAATGAGCGATCCGCGCTTTGTGGTGAAAGCCACTCCACAAAAGCCGTTCTGGCCGAGACTTCCCGCCAAATATGCCGCTGTTTACAGTGAAAACACCTGCATTCGCCTCCCTATACTGCTGGCCCTTTCGCTCTGCGGGCACCTTGACTGCCCGCGGACGGGCTCACCCACAAGGTCGAGCCCGGCGAGGCACCGCGTCCTGCCTACCGGCGATGCGCCTGCCTGCGTGATTGCTCATATCCAATAACAAAATGAGGTTGTATCTCCATGCCAGTCGGCAACCCTTCTCCTGCCGAGACCGTCCAGGGCGGTCCACTCAAACGGGAACTCGGCGAACGCCACATTCGCCTCATGGCCCTTGGCGCCTGCATCGGCGTCGGCCTGTTCCTCGGTTCGGCCAAGGCCATTGAAATGGCCGGCCCGGCGATCATGCTGTCCTACATCATTGGCGGCCTGGCGATCCTGGTGATCATGCGGGCGCTCGGCGAAATGGCCGTGCACAACCCGGTGGCCGGGTCCTTTAGCCGTTACGCACAAGATTATCTCGGCCCGCTGGCGGGCTTTCTGACCGGCTGGAACTACTGGTTCCTCTGGCTGGTGACCTGCGTCGCGGAAATCACCGCGGTGGCCATCTACATGGGCATCTGGTTCCCCGATGTACCGCGCTGGATCTGGGCCCTGGCGGCGCTGGGCAGCATGGGCGCGATCAACCTGATCGCGGTCAAGGCCTTCGGCGAGTTCGAATTCTGGTTCGCCCTGATCAAGATCGTCACCATCATCGCCATGGTCATCGGCGGCATCGGCGTCATCGCTTTTGGCTTCGGCAACGACGGTGTCGCGCTGGGCATTGGCAACCTGTGGAGCAACGGCGGCTTCATGCCCAACGGCGTGACCGGCGTGCTGATGTCGCTGCAAATGGTGATGTTCGCCTACCTCGGCGTGGAAATGATCGGCCTCACCGCCGGTGAAGCGCGCAACCCGCAGAAGACCATCCCCCAGGCCATCGGCTCGGTGTTCTGGCGCATCCTGCTGTTCTACGTCGGCGCGCTGTTCGTGATCCTGTCGATCTACCCGTGGAACGAAATCGGCAGCCAGGGCAGCCCGTTCGTGATGACGTTCGAGCGCCTGGGCATCAAGACCGCCGCCGGCATCATCAACTTCGTGGTGATCACCGCTGCGCTGTCGTCCTGCAACGGCGGCATCTTCAGCACCGGGCGCATGCTCTACAGCCTCGCGCAGAACGGCCAGGCCCCGGCCGCCTTCGCCCGCACCTCGCGCAACGGCGTGCCGCGCAATGCGCTGCTGCTGTCCATCGCCGCCTTGCTGCTGGGTGTGCTGGCCAACTATCTGGTGCCGGAAAAAGTCTTCGTCTGGGTGACCTCGATTGCCACCTTCGGCGCGATCTGGACCTGGGCGATGATCCTGCTGGCGCAACTGAAATTCCGCGCCGGCCTGAGCGACGCCGAGCGTGACCGCCTGCAATACCGCATGTGGCTGTGGCCGCTCAGCTCCTATCTGGCGCTGGCGTTCCTGGTGCTGGTGGTGGGCTTGATGGCGTACTTCGAAGACACCCGCGTGGCGCTGTATATCGGCCCGGCGTTCCTGGTGTTGCTGACGGCCCTGTATTACGGGTTCAAGCTGGCGCCGAAGGGTGAAGAAGGCGGGCTGGTACGCCCGACCTCATAACATCGAAAACCTGCAGGAGCGCGCTGGTCCCGGCGCTCCTGCACGGATCAGGCTGCGGGGGCCGGCACCACCCGCGTCAGCCGTTTGTTCCAGTCCAGCCACACCGCCAGCAGCATCATCAATCCCACCCCCACCAGTGCACTGAACACCTGCATCGACCAGTGTTCACCGCCCAGCGCGTTGGCCATGTCCGCCAGCGGCGCCAGCAGCACGCCGAAGCAGAACACTTCCAGCGAATACCGACCCATCCGGCAGCTTTGCCGCGCCAGCCAGTTTTCCAGCCATGCGCCTGCGGGCAGCAAACGTGCGGTGCAGTAGGCGAGGGCCAGGAAGTGCAGCAGCCGCGCCGGTGACAGGTTGGTCTTGCTGATCGGGTACAGCCACTCGGCCAGCACCTTCGGCATGAACGCGTCGTGCACGTCGGGCCAGCGCCACGACAAGGCGATCAGCGCACACAACAGCAAGTAGCCCGCCGCGACCATGAACAACGGCTGCCGCCAAACCGGCCGCAGCTCCGGCGTATGCTCGCGCTGGGAATGAATCGCCACCGCGCCGCCAAGAATGAACAGCAGTTGCCAGGCCAGCGGATTGAAGAACCACACCCCGCCTTCCTGCGCCGCCAGGTTCCACTGGAACATCGGCGCCATCAGGTACAGCGCCACCGAAAAGCCCACCACGTATTCCGCCCGGCGCAGCATCAACGGCAGCACCAGCGGCAGCCCGAGCAACAGCAGGATGTACAGCGGCAACGGGTCCATCAGGTTGGGTTTGAAGCGCAGCAGCAACTCGTCCACCAGCGCCTGCTGCGGATTGCCGAGGAAATAATAGAGGCCCATTTCCTCGATCATGTCGCGGGTTTCGACGTGGTTGTTGGCGACGAAGACAATGCCCATCAACAACACCAACAGGAAGATGTGCACCACATACAGGACCCAGGCGCGGCGCAGGATGCGCACGCACGCGACGACCCAGCCGTCGCGCAGCGCCACCTTGCCGTAGGCCAGCACCGCGGCGTAGCCGGCGAGGAAGACGAAGATTTCCGCTGCATCACTGAAGCCAAAATTGCGCACGGTGAGGTTGGCCAGCGGGTTGCCGGGGATGTGGTCCCAGAAGATGAAGACCAGCGCCAGCCCTCGAAAAAAGTCGATCCGGTGATCGCGCCCGTTAATCATGATGAAGGCTCTTGAAGAAGGGTGTTTCAGTAGAGGATCAGCGCAGGCGATCTGCGGTTCCGCGCCGCTGACCTTTGCCGATCAGTGGCGCGGAGGGTGGGGAGTTTTGCCGGATATTGCAACGACGGCGTGTTACCGAATGTCTCTCAGGCGGCCTCGGCGTTCGGCTCGAAACTGTCCGCCCGGGCCATCGCCCACATGTGCTGGTAGAACTCGCCGCTGACCTCGCCGCTGAGCAACTCGCCCGGCTTGAGGAATACATGCAGTTGCGAGAACAGCTTGATCTCGGTGGCGGACTTGCGCCGCACCAGATGTTTGGCCTCCAGTTGCGCCGGGTGGTCGAGGCCGGCGGCGGCGAGCATTTCGGCCAGGGCCTTGAGGGTGTTGCGGTGGAAGTTGAACACCCGCTGGGCCTTGTCCGGCACCACCAGGGCGCGCTGGCGCAGACCGTCCTGGGTGGCGACGCCGGTAGGGCACTTGTTGGTGTGGCAGCTTTGCGACTGGATGCAGCCGATGGCGAACATGAAGCCACGCGCGGCGTTGGCCCAGTCGGCGCCGATGGCCAGCACGCTGGCGATGTCGAAGGCGCTGACGATCTTGCCGCTGGCGCCGAGCTTGATCTTGTCGCGCAGGTTCAGCCCGACCAGGGTGTTGTGGACGAACAGCAGGCCTTCGCGCAGCGGCACGCCGATATGGTCGGTGAACTCCACTGGCGCCGCGCCGGTGCCGCCTTCCTTGCCGTCGACGACGATGAAGTCGGGCAGGATGCCGGTTTCCAGCATCGCCTTGGCGATGCCCATGAATTCCCACGGATGGCCCAGGCAGAACTTGAAGCCCACCGGTTTGCCGCCGGACAGTTCGCGCAGTTGAGCGATGAAATGCATCATCTCGATCGGCGTCGAAAAGGCGCTGTGCCGCGACGGCGAAACGCAGTCCTCGCCCATCATCACGCCGCGGGTCTCGGCGATTTCGTGGGTCACCTTGTGCTTGGGCAGGATGCCGCCGTGGCCGGGTTTGGCGCCCTGGCTCATCTTGATTTCGATCATCCGCACCTGCGGGTTGCGCGCCTGTTCGGCGAAGCGCTCGGGGTCGAAGCGGCCGTCGGCGGTGCGGCAGCCGAAATAGCCGCTGCCCAGTTCCCAGGTCAGGTCGCCGCCGTGTTCGCGGTGATAGGGGCTGATGCTGCCTTCGCCGGTGTCATGGGCGAAGTTGCCCAGCTTGGCGCCGAGGTTCAGCGCGCGGATGGCATTGGCGCTCAGCGAGCCGAAGCTCATCGCCGAGATATTGAACACCGACGCCGAATACGGCTGGGTGCATTGCGGCCCACCGACGATGACCCGGAACGCCGACGGATCGCTCAGCGGCGCCGGGCGCATGGAGTGGCCGATAAACTCGAAGCCGGACTGATAGACATCGATCAGCGTGCCGAACGGCTTGTCCGCCCCTTCGTTCTTGGCCCGCGCGTACACCAGCGAGCGCTGCGCGCGGGAGAACGGCAGGGCATCGCTGTCGGATTCCAGCAGGTACTGGCGGATCTCCGGACGAATACCTTCGACCAGGTAGCGGATATTGCCGAGGATCGGGTAGTTGCGGCGCACCGCATGGCGCTTCTGCAGCAGGTCGAACAGGCCGATCAGGCTGAGAATCGCAGTGGCGAGGGTGAAGGGCCAGAGCCATTCATGGTGCAGGAACGGCAGGCTGGCGAGGGTGAACAGGACGCAGGCGGCGAAAAAGGCGTAGCGGCTCAGAAGTGACAGGCTCATACGGTTTCCTTTGTATTGGCACGGTCAGGCAAGCCGTTAACCATATAGCCGATAAGGAAATGAAGCCAGTCAGGCGCCGCGAATCAACCGGTCGCGCAGCGCGGCATGATCCTCGTCCGCGACCTCCGGCCAGTACTGCACCGCCCCGGCCACCAACGCCGCGACCGGTAGGCCATCGCGGTACAGCAGCCGGTTGCCGGCCAGCGCCGGGACTTTGCTGCCGGGCAGCAAACTGCCGCTGAGGTTGAGCGGGTCGCTGCCGCTGACCGCCACCAGGCTGCCGTCCAGCGGACGCCGGCGCACCCCGCGCAGCACGGCGATGGCTTCCGGCAGGGCGAACTGTTCGCCGGCCAGGCCGCTGACGAAGCGGCCGCCACGGATTTCGCCGCGGGCTTCCAGGCGGTGGAAGGTGCGCAGCAGCTCGCGCCAGCTCGGCAGCCAGTCGGCTTCGCGCTCCAGCAGGCGCCAGAACACCACGCCGTAGCGGCGCAGCAAGGTCCGGGCGATGTGTTCGCGGACCGCTTCGCTGTCGTCGGACGCGGCACTGCGGCGCAGCAGCGACCAGCGCCCGGCGTCGTCCATGCCGCCGAACAGCGGCCCGCGTCCGCGCCGGCTGCTGTGGGCCTGGCGTTTGCTGGCGGGGGTGATCAGCGCGCGCAGGCCGGCGAAGCTGTCGGCGCTGACCAGCCCGGCCGCCACCAACTCTTGCAGGGCGGTTTCCAGTTCGGTGGGCAACAGGTGGGCGTCGTCGCGCAACTCGTCGAAGAACAGCGCACCGTGCTGGCTCAAGGCGCCGTGGACTTTCTGTGCCCGCGGCGACAGCGCTTCGAGGTCGAAGGGCTGACCGAGGCCCTGCCAGATCCCCAGGCAGCTGCGCGGCAGCAGCACCAGCGGCGTGCTGCGCAAGGTGCTGGCGGCGGCTTTGCCGCTGGGGGCCAGGCGCGCCCAGACGAATTTGCCGGCGCGACAGGCTTCGTCCAGCCAGCGCGGGCTGTAGTCGCCAAGGCGTGCGGGCAGCAGGTCGTTTTCCCAGGCGCCGGCCGCCGCCGCGTAGCCTTCGAATTGCTCCAGCACTTCGCCAAGGGCGGCGTTGCCTTGCAGGCGGCTGCCGCTGGACAGGTGCTGCCAGTCGAACAGGAACCGCATGAAGTCCTGCAGGCTGACCGGCTCGATTTCCCGGCGCAGGCGCTTGAGGGTGTAGCGGTGGATACGCGCTAGCAGGTGCCGTTCGCACCATTGCTCGCGGGGTTCATCGGGGTGGAACCGGCCGCGCATGACATAGCCTTCGCCTTCCAGGCGGGCGAGGGCCTGCTGGATGACGGCGAGGTTCAGGTGCAGCGGCGCGGCGATCTGTTCCGGGGTCAACGGGCCGAAACCGCTCAGCCGGGCGCGCAGCAGTTCCAGCACGGCGCTGTCTTCATCCATCGCGGCATCGAAGCCTGGCAGCGGCGCCACGGCGGGTTGCAGTTCGGCCTGCGGATACACCGCCAGCAGCCCATTCAGGCGCTCGCGGGCAAGCCACACACCGGCGCCGTCCGCCAGTTGCAGGTGGCAGGCGCGGCCGCTTTCGGCGAGGGCGTCCAGCCACTGCGCCCAGTCGGGATTGGTGGCCACTTCCGCGTCGTTGATCGCCGCGAGGCTCATCAGCGCTTCATGCATTTCGTCGCTGTTGCCCGGTGCCGGCCAGGCTTCCAGCGCGACGGCGGCGATGGCATCGCGGTCGAGGGCGCCCAGTTCATCAGCGCTTTGCGGCTCGCTCCAGCGCCGGTTGAGCACGGCCTGGGTGCGCCGCTCTTCCAGCGGGGCGTCGTCAAGGAAGGTGTAGGGACGGGCATTGAGGATCGCCGCCGCCAGCGGCGACGGCGCGGGCAGGTCGCGGCAGATCAGGCGGATGCCGCCCGCTTCGATGCGCCGCAACAGGGCCAGCCAGCCGTCGGCGTCCATGGCCTCGTGCAGGCAATCATCGAGGGTTTGTTCCACCAGCGGGTGCTCCGGCACTTCGCGCTCGCCGGCGAGGTTTTCCAGGCAGGCCAGTTGATCGGGAAACACCGCGGCGGTCAGGTCTTCGCTGCGCATGCGCTGGATCTGCGGGGCGATTCGCTTGCCGCCGGCAAAGCGCGGCAGGGCCAGGGCGACCCCGGCGTTCCAGCGCCAGCGCACGCCGAACAGCGGCGCGTCGAGCACCGCCTGGATCAGCACCTGTTCGGCGCTGGCGCTGGGCAAAAAGCGCCAGACGTCTTCCAGCGGAAAACTGTGGCCCGCCGACAGCGAAAGAATGATCGCGTCTTCGCTGGCCGCCGCCTGCAATTCGAAGTTGAAGGTGCGGCAGAAGCGCTTGCGCAGGGCCAGGCCCCAGGCGCGGTTGATGCGGCTGCCGAACGGCGAATGAATGATCAGTTGGGTGCCGCCGGATTCGTCGAAAAACCGCTCCATCACCAGGGTGTCCTGGGACGGCAGGGCGCCGAGGACCTGGCGGGTCCGGCCGAGGTAATCGAACAGTTGCGCGGCGCTGTCCGCGCCGAGGCCGAGGGTTGCGGCGAGCCAGTCCAGCAGGGGTTGTTCGCGGCCCTGGTGGTCTTGCAGGCAGTAGTCGATTTCGCCTTGCAGGCGGGCCACGGCGCGGGACAGTTCATCGCTGCGCCCCGGTGCTTCGCCGAGCCAGAAGGGGATGTTCGGCGGCAGGCCCTGGGCATCCTCGACCCGCACCTTGCCCGGCTCGACGCGGAGGATGCGGTACGAGGCGTTGCCGAGCTGGAAGATATCGCCGGCGATGCTTTCCACGGCGAAGTCTTCGTTGACGCTGCCGATGTTCAGCGCCTGCGGCTCCAGCATCACCGCGTAGTCGGCGTTGTCGGGGATGGTCCCGCCGCTGGTCAGGGCGGTCAGTTGGCTGCCGCGCCGGCCACGCAATTCGCCGCTCACGGCGTCGCGGTGCAGGTAGGCGCCGCGCACACCCTGGCGACCGCTGTAGCCCTCGGTGAGCATGCGCAGCAGCGCTTGATAATGTGCTTCGTCGAGTTCGGCGTAGGGCCGGGCGCGCCGGAAACAGTCCAGCAGCGCGTGTTCCGGCCACGGCTGGCAACTGACCTCGGCGATGATCTGCTGGGCCAGGACATCCAGCGGCGCCTTCGGTACATGCAGTTCGTCCAGCTCGCCGCGGCGCACGCAGTCGAGCAGGGCGACGCATTCGATCAAATCGTCGCGGGTGGTGGCGAACAGTCGGCCCTTGGGCGTGCCTTCGACCTGGTGGCCGGAGCGGCCGACGCGCTGCAAAAACGCCGCGATGGAGCCGGGCGAGCCGATCTGGCAGACCAGTTCCACCTCGCCGATATCGATGCCCAGTTCCAGCGACGCGGTGGCCACCAGCACTTGCAGCTCGCCGCGCTTGAGGCGCTGTTCGGCGTCCAGCCGCGCCTCTTTCGCCAGGCTGCCGTGGTGCGCCGCCACCGCTTCGCGGCCCAGCCGTTCGCTCAGGTGCCGGGCGAGGCGCTCGGCCAGTCGCCGGGTGTTGACGAACACCAGGGTGGTGCGGTGTTCGCGGGCCAGTACCGCAAGGCGGTCGTAGACGCGCTCCCAGACATCGTTGGCCATCACCGCGCCGAGGGGCTGCGGCGGGACTTCGATGGCCAGGTCGCGCTGGCGCGCATGGCCGATGTCGACCACCGCGCAGGAGCGTCCCGTGCCCACCAGATAGTCCGCCACACGTTCCACCGGCCGCTGCGTTGCGGACAGGCCGATGCGTCGCAACGGCCTGCCGCACAGGGATTCAAGACGCTCCAGGGTCAGGCTCAGATGGCTGCCGCGTTTGTTGCCGGCGATGGCGTGGATTTCATCGACGATCACCGTGTGCACGGTCGCCAGCCCCTTGCGCCCGGACTCCGAGCCGAGCAGCACATACAGCGACTCGGGCGTGGTCACCAGGATGTGCGGCGCTTGCCGGCGCATGGCGCTGCGTTCTTTCTGCGGGGTGTCGCCGGTGCGCACGGCGGTGCGGATGGCGGGAACCGGCAGACCGAGCTGCTCCAGTTCGGCACTGATGCCGGCCAGCGGATTCTGCAGATTGATCTGGATATCGTTGGACAGCGCCTTGAGTGGCGAGACGTAGACCACCCGGGTTTCATCCGGCAACTGGCCGTCGTTGGCCAGGCCCTGTTCGAACAGCTCGTCGAGCACGGCGAGAAAGGCGGTGAGGGTCTTGCCGGAACCGGTCGGCGCCGCCACCAGCAGCGATTCACCGTTGCGGATCAGCGGCCAGGCCTGCGCCTGCGCGGCCGTCACCGTGGGGAAATGGCGGCGAAACCAGTGGCGGACAGCCGGGTGGAAGAGGTCCAGCACCGGATGGTTGTGGGCGGGCAGATTCATTCGCTGTTTATGCGTCCTCTATCCGATGCTTGCAAGGTGCCACTGGTCAGTTGCGGCATGACCGTGGGATCCTTGCCGGCCTTTTTTCCGCTGTGAGCTGTCGCCATGAGCAAGACCATCCGCATCGCCGCCGCCCTGTTGATCGACCCGCGCGGGCACACCCTGCTGGTGCGCAAGCGCGGCACGCAGGCGTTCATGCAGCCGGGCGGCAAGATCGAGGCGGGCGAGGCGCCGGTGGCGGCCTTGGCGCGGGAGTTGTTCGAAGAACTGGGGCTGCGCATCGATCAGGAGCAGGCCGGCTATCTCGGCAACTTCAGCGCACCGGCCGCCAATGAGCCGGGCTTCGAAGTGGTGTGCGAGCTGTTCCGCGTCGACACCGCTGAGACCGTGGTGCCAGCGGCGGAAATCGAGGAAGCCCTGTGGGTGGATGCCGAGGCGGCCGAGCGGCTGGTGTTGGCGCCATTGACGCGGGACCTGATCCTGCCGCTCTACCGAGGCGTTTGACTGGGCGGGGCGCCTTACCTGACCACACTCACCCCGTCGAGGGTGGAGAACGAGGTGTCCTTGGCGGTCAGCAGGAAGTCGCGCATGTACGGTGCGTCCAGCATGTCGGTGCGGATCGCGGCGTACAGCGTGGCGAACAGGCCTTTGTCGCCCAGGCGCTTGCCCTTCACATAACCCCGCGAGCTGTATTCGTGCAGCGCCCAGTGCGGCATGCCGCAGACGCCGCGGCCGCTGGCCACCAGTTGCATCATCATCACCGTCAGTTCCGCCGTGCGCACCTGCCCCGGTTCGACATCGGCCGGCTCGAGGAAGCGGGTGAAGATGTCCAGGCGGTCGCGCTCCACCGGGTAGGTGATCAGGGTTTCCGTGGCCAGGTCTTCCGGCACCACATAGGGTTTGCTCGCCAGTGGATGCTGGTTGGCTACCGCCAGCATGGCTTCGTAAGTGAACAGCGGAACGTAGGTGATCCCGGCCAGGTCCACCGGGTCGGACGTCACCACCAGGTCGAGGTCGCCGCGGGCCAGGGCCGGCAGCGGGGCGAAGGCGAAGCCCGAGGCCAGGTCCAGTTCGACTTCCGGCCAGGCATCGCGGAACTGGTCGATGGTCGGCATCAGCCACTGGAAGCAACTGTGGCACTCGATCGCCATGTGCAAACGCCCGGCGGTGCCGCCTGCCAGCCGGGCGATGTCGCGCTCGGCGCCGCGCAGCAGCGGCAGGGTGGCGTCGGCCAGTTGCAGCAGGCGCAGGCCGGCGCTGGTGAAACGGATCGGTTTGGTCTTGCGCACGAACAATTGCATGCCCAGGCGCTCTTCCAGTTCCTTGAACTGGTGCGAGAGCGCCGATTGGGTCAGGTGCAGGCGGTCAGCGGCGTCGACCAGGCTGTCGGCCTCGCGCAAGGCGTGCAGGGTTTTCAGGTGGCGGATTTCGAGCACCCGGCTTCTCCATGAGTAATATTTGAGTGAAAGTCGAATTGGTTGAGTTTGTCTCATGATGAGCAGGCTGTCGACCACAACGTTGTAGACGCCAGCAAGCCGGACCGCTCTGCAACGGTCCGGCTTCGGGTTTTGGCGATGTGCCGTCGATCAGTCGAACAGCGCGGCAAAGTGCTTCTGCGCCAGCACCTTGCCGATATCTCCGCGCCAGATCCGCTCCGCCGACTCGCCTTGGCCTTGTTGCCATTGCAGACCACGGCGGCGTTGTTCAGGAATCTTCAGATGGGCCTTGGCGAAGCTGGCGAACCCCGGATTCGCCGAGGTGTAGTGAAAGTGCGCGTACCACAGGGGGCACGGTGGGATGCGGGTCAGGTCGCGTATTTCGTACTCCAGCAGGTATTCGGCACGGCCCTCGGCGCGCTTGGGCATTTGAGTCATTTCGCCGACCTTGATGATGTCCACCGACTGGTGCTCCAGCAGGTAGTCCAGCATCCCTTCGCTCGGGGTCTTGCTCGCCAGCGTCTGACGGATGCGCAGTTCCCGTCCTTGTGTCACCAGCTCATCCGCCTTGGCCCGGAGTGTGTCGAGCAGCGGCGCCTGCGGGTCCTGTTCGGCGATGAGCGTGGCGCGGGTGCGAAGCTCGCCGGCTTCGCTGACCAGCAGGTGTTCCAGGTCTACCGGCAACATGTTCTGGCGGGCGTAACCCTGCACCTTGGCGGTGTAGGCGGGGAGGTTGTCCAGGCGCTCCCGGGCTTCGCGCATGAGTTGCTTGAGGTCACTGGGCGCGCTCGCGGGCGCGGGCCTTGGATTTTCCAGGCGCCAGCGGCCTTGCGGGCCTTCGACATAGATTTCGGTGTTGTTGTTGATCCCGGGAATGGTCATGCGCCGCTGCCTGTCGGCATGCTCCTCGATCCCCATCAACACTTGGTTGTCCTCGGTTTCGAACAGTCGACGCGCGGGTTGCGCCGGGCCGGGTTGGCGCGTCTGCGTCGGGAATGCGGACTTCTTTCTCCAGCGTTCGGCCAGTTCAGTGATATGGCGCAGGCCTTCCAGGAACGGCTCGACATGGGGCTGATCGAAGAATTGCGGGTAGCTGGCGTTCCAGGCCAGAAAGTCGCGGTGATAGTTCTGGTAGGTTGCGTGGCAGTCCTGAAGTACGCGCTCGCGCTGGGTCGCACTGGCGCGCACCTCCGTCAGGTGGAGCTGGTTGTTCAGTGCACGGTCAAGCCGGCTCCGGCTTCCTGCGATCCCCCGTTGGAGCAGGATCCAGGAAACATCGATGGCGGCTTCGTAGCGGTTGACGATTTCCAGGTAGTTGCCGACCTTAAGGAGCTCGGTGGTGGCCTGGCTGAATTTCTGCTGCACGACTTCTACGTCTTCCTGCACGTTGGCACGCTGTTCGGCCACGGTGATGCGCTTGTTCCAGGCCTCGACCTCTTGCATCACCCTGCTGGTTTCGTCCAGCTTCTTCACCAGTTTCAGGCGCACCTGTTTGCGTTGTTGCAAGAGCAGCAGGTGGCGCTGGATGTCCATGACGGGGGTGGTTTCTATCTCGCTGCCAATCGCATCGATTCGCTCCAGATGCGCCAGCGCCTTGGGTTTGATGATGTTCAGCTCGTTGAGCCTGCGATCGACCTGCAGCCAGGCAACGCGGCTTTGCAGCCCTTTCAGTCGGGTCCGATTGTTGCCGGTGCTCAACTGGACCAGTGCCTCGAGGTCGGGGTACAGCTCGGTGGCGATTTCTCTTTCCTTCAGGTAGCGGGCGCGCAATTCGATGGTCAGCGCGTTGCGCGCCTCCGGGTCGACTGTCTGGTTGAAGCGGTTCTGCTGCGCCTGGGTGCCCGAGTTGAGGTTTTGCAGTTCGTACAGCCTCCGGTCGGCGCTGATTTTGAGGGCTTGCTGGCGACGCAGGACCGGGTCGGTCCACCAGCGTGGCAGGTGTCGGCGGATGGCCGCGGGCCACAGCGGGTCGGCGAATTCGGCCAAATGCCCCAGCGCGGCGCCGCCCCCGGCTGCGGGGCTGATGATATTGACGCCATAGAGCGCGCCGTGCGTGTCCCAGTTGCCAAAACCGTCGAGGGCGACCGGCTGTTTGTACGCGGAGTTGGCTTTGCCGGTCAGGCGCCAGGTATGCCGGCTTGCATCGAATATCACCGGATAGACCCGGCCGCTGTTGAGGATGAACGTGCCTTCGGTGTGGCGGTAGATACCGCGATAGATACCCTCGGTGCCTGGCGTCAGGCCGACCAGTGACAGTTCCCCCGCGTATTCGTAGCCGCTGAAGCGATCCACGGCGGTACGTCGCCGCCCGCCCGGCGCGGCATGCAAGTGGCCGCTGGCGACCAGTTGTTTCAGTTGCCGTTGGTGGATCCGCGCACGTGCCGGGCCGGGTTTGAGGCTAGCGCCGGGGAGCAGGTCCATGGCGGCGTCGATCAGCGATTGCAGGAGCGATTCAAGCGCCTCCAGGCCCTCGGCGACCTGGTTGTGGAGAAAGGCCGCCACGGCCCGGTTGGCGCTGGTCCAGGCGTCATAGAGTGCGATCACCGTGCCCGCGAAAGGCAGCACGCCCAGCGCCATTTTGATGTAGTCGAAAACCCTCCCGCTCTCCAGCGCGGCCAGCTCCAGGCGCAGTTCCCGGTTGGAGCGCGAGGTGCTGCGGTGGGCCTGGATCAGGCGGCCCAGGTGCGCGTTGAGTTGCAGCGCCGCCAGCGAAGTGGTGGCCGGCCAGGCCTGCTCGATACCGATCAAGCCGTCGAAATGACGAACGCAGGCCTCGTTGATACGGCTGACGTGGTAGTCCACCTCGCCCTCCAGCGCCCGGTCGGCCAGGTACGCCGCGATGCTGCTGTCGAACGCCAGGTTGAACAGCGCGATGCGCGCACTTTCCAGGCTGTCGTATTGGCGCAGGAAGATCGCGTCAGGGCAGTCAGGCAAATACAGCAGGGTCAGGCCGCTGACGCTTTCGTGGATGAACGTCACGCCGGACAGCGTCGTATTGCGATCGCCGGTGTCCTCACCGCCCGGCATCAGCATCGCCGGCAACAGGCTGACGCGTTTGCCGCCGGTATTGAACGCTTCGCTTGAACTGGCATCGATGGTCAGCGACAGGAGCTCATGCCCGGCCTGGGTGATATGGCGCTGGTGCCGGGCCGCTTCGCCGCGAATCGCCAGCATCAGCCGGATAGGCGCCAGCAAGCATTCCTGCCGGTATTGCTGATGGAAAAGGGGCGCGTCCACGGCGCCCAGCAAGGCATCGCGAATGCGTTGCTCGTAGCGCCCGGCGAGGTCCAGTTCGCTGACGAAGCGGCGCAGGTATATGGCATCCAGGCCGGAGGCGAGCGTGGACTGGTCAGCGGAGTCGCCCTCCGTGAGTACCAGCCCCATGAACTGCAGGCGGTTGGACATGCTGTGGTCGATGTTGCCCAGGGCCAGTTCCTGGAGGCTTATCAGGCTTCTGCTTTTACTGGGTTTGAGGACGAGCGTGAGCGGCGTCCCCGGGGCGCCTGATCCTGCAATCGCTTCCCTCACGAACTGGGTCGAATCGGGCAAGTCGAGATGAACCTGCACGGCGCTGCCCAGGGCGAAATCGCGGATCAGGCGGGCCGTGACCTGTCGCGTGGCGAAGTCCTCGCGGCGGGGAAGTTCGCGTTCCAGCAAGGCCTGGGAGCGTCGCGCGGCAGGTACGCAAGCCTTGATCAGGGCCCTGAATGACTGACGTTCGGAAGGCGCCAACTGACGCAGCCATTCGGGTTGTCCGCGGTTCAGGGCCAGGGATCGGTTTTGTTCAAGGAAGCGCTCATAGGCCAGGTCGCGAGCGGTATTGACCGGGACGTTCAGTTCATCGAGGACTGTGCGCCGCAGTTCCTCCCGTGCGCTCTGGTACTGCGCTTCATCGTTTGCGGCAAAGCGCTGGCGCAGTTCGAGCGCGGCCTGTTCGCAAGCGGCCAGTTGGCGTTGCAGGCCATAGTCGAACGCGTCCCCGGCCAAGGGCGTGAGCAGCAGCTTGCGGGCGTCGTCGCTTGCCGACAGCTTGAAGAATTCGCGCTCCAGCGCCGTCACTGAAGCGAACTGCTGCAAGCCGCCCGCGCTGCCAGGCCAGAACAGCAGCAGCGGGCGGTCAGCCACGACGGTGTTGGCCTCGGTGCCGTGGGCGATGACCAGCACACCGTCCAGCGGTTGTGAGGTGATCTGTTGGTCGTCGCCGGTCATTTGCAGGGTCAGCGCGGCCGCAACCACCGGGATGCCGCGCTGCGCCGCAGTGGGTGAGCGGAGCAGCGCTTCGAGCATGTGCCACTCGTCGTCGCCGAGCTGTTTCATGGCGTGCTGGACAGCGGCCTCGGCGCGCAGGCCGTCCTGGCGCGCCTGTTTCAGGTCGGCGTAGGCGTCCTGGGCCCGGCTGCGCAATTCGTGTAGCCAGGCGGTGTCGAGTAACGAAGAGGCCGCGCTGTCGGCGCGGCTCTGCGCCATTGACAGGGCATTGAGTGTTTCTCTGAGTGATTGCAGTGTTGGCGAATCAGGGTCGTCCTGCTCGCCTGCCAGGGCTTCGAAGGCCCGCAGTTGCTGTTTGACCATGCCCAGGCGGGTGCTGAGCGCGATGTCCTGGTACAGGTTGCCAAAGTCGGTGTGGCGAGGGGATTCGCCATCGTCGGCAGCGTTGGCCAGCGAGTGAAACAGCGGCGGTTCGGCGAACAGGGTGTTGCTCGCTCGCGCGTTGTCGTAGGCGTCGACGGCGGCAAGGGGGGCGCTCGCGGTGGCCGCCGGCTCGGCGTCGCTGTTTTGTTGCAGGGAAGCGAGATAGCCAGCCCGCAGATGCCCCATCAATTGCCGGAAGGCGGCATCCAGCGGCGCGTCCTGGACTTGGTAGTCGATGGTGTTGCGCGGTCGCAGGTCGTTGCTGGTGTAGGACCACAGCAGGCGCTGGCGGTGCAGAAGCTCGCTTTCCATCGCTGCCCGATCGGCAAACACCTGTAGCGCGGGGGTGTACGACGGCAGGTAGAGCACGTGGTCGGTGCCCTCGCTGGCGACGGTGATGACCAGCGCGCCCGGCAGCCTGAGCCTGCTGCCATCGGCCAGAACCAGTTGCAGCGTCTCGAAACCGCTGGACACGGCCGGTGTATCGGGGCGCGGAAGCGCCGTTTGTAGCACTTGCCACTGGCGTGCGGTCAGCGTGCCATCGGCCACGGCGAGATCGCAGGCCGCCTGGAAGTGCGCGTGATACTGCCGCGCCGCCCAACTGCGCCGGGACAGCGGGGTGCCGGGCGCCCGGCCATTCCAGTAGACGATCCACTGTCTGTTGAGGCTGCTGCTGAGTTCCAGGGTCTTGAGTGTCTCCAGCAGCGCCGTTGGCGACAGGCCATGCAGCGGGTGATCCGCGGGCAGGCCAAAGACGTCACTGGCCTGGTTCAGGGTCGGGTCCAGCGGAAACTGCAGGACGAATACGGCGGCTTCATCAAGGCACAGGCGCTGCCCGGTGTGGAAGCGCAGGCCGGCAAGGTCGCTGTCCAGGCCCCAACGCTCGGTGATCTGTTGCCTGATCGCGCCACGGATTGCGGGAAGCTCGCTGAACAGCTCGAGCATGTGCTTACGGCATTCGTGCCAACGCGCCGAGGCGCTGGAAAACAGGTTTTCATCGTGGGGGAGGGGGGCGTCGAGATTCTGTTCAAAAGCGAAGTCGATCACGGTCAAGGTGTCGACGTGGTCTGGGGCGGGCATCGGGTTTACCTCGGGCTCGGCGAAAACAGGCCGTACTGGCGCTGTGGTCGGCGGATTTGAGGTCAAGCCGGGGAAGGGCGGGCGGTACATAGGTATCCGCTCGGCGAGGTTCATGAAATTGTCACGGAACTGTGGCAGCGCGCCGGCACAAACATCATCACACTCGCGCTCTACTGGGGATTTCGTTTTCGGTGTTTTTCCATGCGGTTGTATTTATTTCTCCTGGCGCTGCTGAGCGCCTTTCCGTCGTTCGCCGCGCCGCGTTGCGACGTCCATGCGCCGGTCGAGCAGGCCGAGCTGAAGCAGGTCAGCCTGGCCTACCAGAGCGTCGGGCGCAGCACCGACCCGGCGCTGTTGCTGGTCATGGGGCTGGGCGGGCAGTTGATCCACTGGCCTGATGAAGTGGTCGAGGCCTTGTGTCGCCAGGGCTTCCGGGTGATCCGCTACGACAACCGCGATGTCGGTCTGTCGCGCTGGAACCAGCCGCCCGCCGATGCCAGCCTGACCTACGAACTGGTGCGCTATCGCCTCGGGTTGTCGGTGAGTGCGCCCTACACCCTCGAAGACATGGCCGAGGACGGCCTGGAGCTGATGCAGTACCTCGGCGAAAGCCGCTTTCATGTGTTGGGCGTGAGCATGGGCGGGATGATCGCCCAGCACCTGGCGGCGATGGCGCCGGAGCGGGTCGAGAGCCTGACGCTGATCATGTCCAGTTCCGGCGCCCAGGGCCTGCCGGCGCCAAGCGCGGCGCTGATCCAGCAACTGGCGCGGCGCGGCGCGCCCAACCGCGAGGTGGCGATCGAACAGCAGGCCGACCTGCTGGCGGCGCTGGGCAGCCCGCGGGTGCAGGATGATCGTCAGGCGTTGCTGCAACAGGCGGCGGTGTCCTATGACCGCGCGTTCAACCCCGAAGGGGTCAAGCGCCAGATCATGGCGATCCTCGCCGAACCCAGCCGGGTCGAACTGCTCAACCGCCTGCGGGTGCCGGCGCTGGTGGTGCATGGCACCGCCGATCCGCTGTTGCCGGTGATGCACGGGGTGCACCTGGCGGCGCATATCCAGGGCAGCCAGTTGGCATTGATTCCCGGGCTGGCCCACCGATTCCAGGAACCGTTCAAGACGGCGCTGCTGGCGGCGGTGTTGCCGTATTTACAGGCGCACCGCAATGATTTCAGCCATCTCGCCCAGCGCTAGTGAAGGCGCACCCAGACACTGACCAGAATCGCCGCTGCCACCAGCCACGCCAGTGCGGCCAAGGCCAGTGAGGCTTCCAGGCGCAAGCGGTCGACGAGGAAATACAGCGCGGCGAGGTAGACGAAGTACGGAATGATCGACCACATGCCGAACACGATGGTGGTCTTCAGGTCGTCCAGCGAGCGGCCCTTGCCGACGATGTAGTGGGCGATCAGGGCGAAGGTGGGAAACAGCGGCACCAGCCCGGCGATGTAGTAATTGCGGGTCTTGGCCAGCATCGCGAGGATCACCACCACGGCGGCGCCAAGACAGGCTTTGAGTATCAGGTCCATGTGGTTTTCCGCCTTGTCAGCCGAGGCCGTATTTCTTCACTTTGTCGAACAGGGTGGTCTTGGCCATGCCCAGCTCCTGGCTGGCCTGGCTGAGATTGCCCCCGGTGCGTTGCAGCGCGTCGCTGAGCAGGTTGCGCTCGAAGGCTTCCACCGCCTCGGCAAAGCCCACGCCCTGGGACGGGCTGGTGCCGCTCTTCTTGAACGCCGGCAAGCCGAGGGCGAAGCGCTCGGCGACGTTGCGCAGTTCGCGCACGTTGCCCGGCCAGTCATGGCTCATCAGGCGCGACAGGGTCTGGCTGTCCAGTTGCGGTGCCTCGCGGTCGAAGCGCAGGGACGACAGTTGGAGGAAGTGTTCGAACAGTTGCAGGATGTCTTCGCGGCGCTCGCGCAGTGGCGGCAGTTCCAGGGTCACGACGTTGAGGCGGTAGTACAGGTCGCTGCGGAACTGGCCGCTCTGGCCGAGGGCGTCGAGGTCGGACTTGGTCGCGGCGATCACCCGGCAATCCACGGCGATGCTCTGGTTAGAACCGAGGCGTTCGAGGGTGCGCTCCTGCAACACCCGCAGCAGTTTGATCTGCAGGTTGATCGGCATGCTCTCGACCTCGTCGAGGAACAGCGTGCCGCCATTGGCGTGCTCGATCTTGCCGATCCGCCGCTTGCCCGCGCCGGTGAAGGCGTTGGCCTCGTGGCCGAAGATTTCGCTTTCGAACAGGTTTTCCGGCAGGCCGCCGCAGTTCAGCGCGACGAAAGGCTGGGACTGGCGCCGGCTGAAGTCGTGCAGGCAGCGGGCGACCAGTTCCTTGCCGGTGCCGGTCTCGCCTTCGATCAGCACGTTGGCCGAGGTGTCGGCGACGTTGGCGATCAGTTCGCGCAGGTTCTGCATCGCCGGCGAGCGGCCGATGATGCGGCCTTCCAGGGTGCTGCGCTCGGCCAGTTGGCGGCGCAGGGCGAACACTTCCCGGGCCAGCCCGCGCTGTTCGAGGGCGCGGCGCACCACGTCGACCAGGCGCTCCGGCGAGAAGGGTTTTTCCATGAAATCGTAGGCGCCGTTGCGCATCGCGCCGACGGCCATGTCGATGTCGCCGTGGCCGGTGATCAGCACCACCGGCAGGCTGCTGTCGCGGGCCTTGAGGCGGCTGAGCAGTTCCAGGCCGTCGATGCCGGGCAGGCGGATGTCGCTGACGACAATCCCGGCGAAGTCGTCGCCGATCCGTTCCAGGGCCTGTTCGGCGCTGCTCACGCCTTCGCTGGCGATGTCTTCCAGGGCCAGGGCCTGCTGGCAGCCGAGCAACACATGCGGGTCGTCTTCGACGATCAGGACGGTAAGGGGCGATGGGTTCATAAGGACTCGGCGGGTTCAGTGGCGGTTTTGACCAGCGGCAGGCTGATGACGAACGCGGTCCCGCCGTTGGCGGGGTGTTCGACGTTCAGGCTGCCACCAGCGGCGGCCGCGAGGCTGGCGGACAAGGTCAGGCCCAGGCCGAGGCCATGCTCGCCCGGTTTGGTGGTGAAGAACGGTTCGAACAAATGCTTGCGGGCTTCGTCGTCGATGCCGTGGCCGTTGTCGCGGACTCGCAAGCGGTATTTGTCGTCCTGGCGCTCGCCTTCCAGCCAGAGCTGCGGCAGCGGCACCGTGGCCATGGCGTCCAGGGCGTTGCCGATGAGGTTGACGAGAATCTGTTCCAGGCGGGTCTGGTCGATGGCCAGTTGCTGGTCGCTGTAGTTGCTGTGCAGCTTCAGGTGGCACCCTTCGATGCGCGCGTTGAGCACTTGCAGGGTGGCCTCGACGGCCTTGCTCAGCGAGGCCTGGCCGCGGTCGTCGCCGCGCCGGGCGAAGGAGCGCAGGCTGGCGGTGATGCGGCCCATGCGGTCGATCAGGTCGTTCATGGTCAGCAGGTTGGCGCTGGCGATTTCCAGCGAGCCGCGTTCGAGGAAGCGCACGGTGTTGCCGGACAAGGTGCGCAGCGCGGCCAGCGGCTGGTTCAGTTCGTGGGCGATGCTGGTGGACATCTGGCCGATGGCCGCGAGTTTTCCGGCCTGCACCAGTTCGTCCTGAGCGTGGCGCAGAGTCTGCTCGGCCTGACGGCGTTCGCGGATCTGCGCTTTCAGCCGGTCGTTGCTGGCGCGCAGGTCGGCGGTGCGTTCGGCGATCTTGCGTTCGAGCTGGTTGTTGGCTTCTTCCAGCGCCTCGCGGGCGGCCAGGCGGGTGGCGATCACCTTGCGTCGCTCGTTCCAGGCGATGGCGAGAATGGCCAGCAGGGCGAAAGCCACGGCTACCAGAACACCCTGGATGATCGATTCGCGGCGCAGGTCCTGCAGCGGCGTCAGCAGGGTGAAGTGCCAGGGCGTGTCGACCAGGCGGCGAGTCTGCGCCAGGTAAGCGACTTCATGGGTGCCGTCATCGAGCCGAGCGTTGGCCGGGAAGGTCAGTTTCTCCAGGTCGTCGCCGAGTTTTTCCCGGCCCAGCGGTTGCAGCTCGTTGAGCGAGAACCAGTAGTACTGCAGGCTGCGGGCCAGGCGTTCCTTGAGTTCCGGGTTGAGCGGACGCACTGACTTCAGGCGTCGGGCCGGGTCGCTGGAGAGGATGATGATGCCGTTCTCGTCGCTGACGAAGGCTTCCAGGCGGGCGCGTTGCCAGCGTTCTTCGAGCGGTTCCAGGCGGACTTTGATGACCGCGACGCCAATGATCTTGCCGTGTTCTTCAAGACCGTGGGCCAGGTAGTAGCCCGGCTCGCCGGTGGTGCTGCCGATCCCGTAGAAACGTCCTGGCTGGCCGCGCACGGCGTCCTGGAAATAGGCACGGAACGACAGGTCTTCGCCGAGGAAACTGTCGACATCGCGCCAGTTGCTGGAGGCCTGGACCCGGCCGCTGGTGTCGAGGACGAAGATCGCCCGGCTGCGGCTGCGCCGGTTGAGGCCTTCGAGGTATTCGTTGACCACCTGGCGGTGTTCGCCATCCGGTTCGGTCAGCAATTTCGAGACGCTGTCTTCCAGCTCCAGCAGGCTGGGCAGGTAGGTGTACTTGCTGATTTCGCTCTCGACGGTGCGCGCGTGCAGCTCTAGCTGGCGCTCGCCGTTGTCGCTCAAGGTGCGGATGCCGTTGTGTTCGCTGACCATGAAGCCGGCGACGCCCAGTCCGATCGTCAGCAGGAGGATCAGTGGGGGAATGATGAGCTGGCGAATCAGGCGGGGTTTCACGGCAAGGGCAGGCTTGGCTGGGCGAAAGAGCGTGGGATCGCATTTCATCACAGTGGCCTTATGACGACCAGCGCCCGCTGCCCGGCGAACACCGGACAGCGGGCTGCGGTCTGCTTAGTGCTGCAGGATCTTGCTGAGGAAGTGTTGGGTACGTTGGTCACGCACGCTCTGGTCACCAAAGAATTCTTCCTTGGTGCAGTCCTCGATGATGTTGCCTTTGTCCATGAAGATGACCCGGTTGGCGACCTTGCGGGCGAAGCCCATTTCGTGGGTCACGCACATCATGGTCATGCCTTCGTTGGCGAGCTGGACCATGACGTCCAGTACTTCGCTGACCATTTCCGGGTCCAGGGCCGAGGTCGGTTCGTCGAACAGCATGACGATCGGGTCCATGGCCAGTGCGCGGGCAATCGCGACACGTTGTTGCTGGCCGCCGGAAAGCTGGCCGGGGTGCTTCTTGGCATGGGCGCTGAGGCCGACGCGGTCGAGCAGGGCCAGGCCTTTCTTGCTGGCTTCGGCCTCGCTGCGACCCAGCACTTTGCGCTGGGCGATGGTCAGGTTTTCGGTAATGGTCAGGTGCGGGAACAGCTCGAAGTGCTGGAACACCATGCCCACTCGCGAGCGCAGCTTCGGTAGGTTGGTCTTCGGGTCGGCGATGGAGGTGCCGTCGACGATGATGTCGCCTTTCTGGAACGGTTCCAGCGCGTTGACGCACTTGATCAGGGTCGATTTGCCCGAGCCGGACGGCCCGCAGACCACCACCACTTCACCTTTCTTGACCTCGGTATTGCAGTCGGTCAGTACCTGGAAGTCGCCGTACCACTTGTTGACGTTCTTGATGGAAATCATACGGTTATCCTTTTCTGCAGACGCTTGACCAGGAAGGAAGCGGAGAAGCTGATGACGAAGTACACGACGCCGGCGAAGATCAGGAACTCATTCGAGCGTCCGATGATGTCGCCACTGGCCCGTGCCGAGTTGAGAAAGTCCACCAGGCCGACGGTGTAAACCAGCGAGGTGTCCTGGAACAGGATGATGCTCTGTTGCAGCAGCAACGGGGTCATCTTGCGGAATGCCTGGGGCAGGATGATCAGGCGCATGGTCTGGCCGTAGGTCATGCCCAGCGCTTGTGCTGCGCCCATCTGGCCCTTGGCGATCGACTGCACGCCCGCACGGACGATTTCGCAGAAGTACGCCGCCTCGAACATCATGAAGGCCACGACGCAGGAGGTGAACGCGCCGATCGGGGTATCTTCGCCGGTGATCCAGCGCAGCACGAACGGCACCGCCAGGTAGAACCAGGTGATCACCAGCAGCAGCGGGATGGAGCGGAAATAGTTGACGTAGGCTCCGGCCAGGTTCGACATCAGCTTGTTCGATGACAGCCGCATCAGCGCCAGGATAGTGCCGAGCACGATACCGCCGACGATGCCCATGACCATCAGTTGCAGGGTCATGCGCATGCCGTTCCAGAGGCCCGGCAGGGCGGGAATGATCCCGCTGAAGTCCAGTTCCATCATTTACCTCCCACGGAGATCAGGCCCGGTACCGAAACTTTCTTCTCGACCATGCGCATGAGCAGCATCAGGCCCATGTTCAGGGTGAAGTAGATCAGCGTGGCGAGGGTGAAGGCTTCGAACAGGTTGGCGGAGAATTCGGCGGTCTGCTTGGTCTGCGCCAGCAGCTCCATCAGGCCGATCAGCGAGGCGACCGACGAGTTCTTGAAGACGTTGAGGAACTCCGAGGTGAGCGGCGGAATGATGATCCGGTAGGCCTGGGGCAGCAGCACGTTGCTGTAGATCTGCGAGAGGCTGAAACCCATGGCGCGGGCGGCGGCTTCCTGACCGCGGGGCAGGGCCTGGATGCCGGTGCGGACCTGTTCGCAGACCCGTGCGGCGGTGAACAGGCCGAGGCAGATGACCACGCTGATCAGTGCCGAGGTCGTCGGGTTGAGGTCCTGCTTGAACCATTCCTGCAGGCCTTCGGGCAACAGGTCGGGCACCAGGAAGTACCAGATGAACAGTTGCACCAGCAGCGGTACGTTGCGGAAGAGTTCCACGTAGCAGGTGGCGATACCCGATACCACGCGGTTCGGTACGGTGCGCATGACGCCGAGGACCGAGCCCAGCAGCAACGCGATGATCCAGGCGGCGATCGCAATGGCGATGGTCCAGCCCAGACCGGTGATGTACCAGTCGAGGTAGGTCTCGTCGCCCACGCCGGTGGACTTGAAGAATACGCCCCAGTCCCAGTTGTAATTCATCGGGGTCTCCCCTCAGATCAGTTGTTTCACGGGCACCTTCGAGCATCCGGGGGCGCGGGCGCCCTCGGATGAAAGGTTAGACACTAACTAAACGGGATTCAGGACTTCTTTTCGTCCGCGGCTTTGTCGGTAGGGTTGGCGATCAACGCCTTGAGCTCTTCGCTCATCGGGAAGCCGAGGTTCAAGCCTTTTGGTGGGACCGGCTGCTGGAACCACTTGTCGTAGATCTTGTTGATCTCGCCCGACTTGTAGAGCGCGACGATGGCCTTGTCGACCGCCGCCTTGAACGGTGCGTCGTCCTTGCGGACCATGCAGCCGTAGATTTCATAGGATTGCGGCGTACCGGTAACGACCCAGTCGGTCGGCTTCTTGGCCTTGGCCATTTCGCCTGCGAGCAGGGCATCGTCCATCATGAAGGCAACGGCGCGACCGGATTCGAGCATCTGGAACGACTCGCCGTGGTCCTTGGCCGAGATGACGTTCATCTTCATCTGCTTGTCGGCGTTCATGGCCTTGAGGATGCGCTCGGAGGTGGTACCGGCGGTCGTCACCACGTTCTTGCCGGCCAGGTCCGGGAAGTCCTTGTAGGCGGGTTGACCGTCCTTGACCTTGGTCAGCAGGCGGGTACCGACTTCGAAGATGCCGACCGAGAAGGCGACCTGCTGCTGGCGCTCGACGTTGTTGGTGGTGGAACCACACTCGACGTCAACGGTGCCGTTCTGTACCAGCGGGATGCGGGTCTGGGAGGTGACCAGGTTGTATTTGACGTTCAGGTTGGGAAGGTCCAGATCCTTTTTCAGGGTCTCGACGATTGCCAACTGGATGTCGTGGGAGTAACCGACCGGTTTACCCGAAGCGTCGGCGATGTAAGAAAACGGAATGGAAGCGTCCCGATGCCCCAGCGTAACGGTGCCCGAGTCCTTGATCTTCTTCAGGGTGCCGGTCAGTTCTTCGGCCATGACGGGCGAAGCGATCACAGCGGCCGCGATAGCGGCGCCCAACAGATGACGAACGATACGCATCTAATTTTCCTCGACGTTGTTTTTTTTATGAGGCCGTTGTCGGCCGTTTCGTTCAGCGAACACTGCAATAAAGCGTTTGCGCATTCGGGTACTGAGTGTAGAGCATGAGTCGTGCCAGGCGCTGACTTCGGTCATGAAGGCCCGGTTTTACTGGATAGCAGGGTTATTTGACGGGCGTTTGACAGGAGGCCGTGTACGGTAGGCCGAATCTTACGAAGGTTGTCGTTCGGAAAGCCGAACGAAGGCGGCGATGGGGTTGACGCGGAACTTGTGAGAGTGGCTGTTAGCCGCGCTCCCACGGGTTCCGTGTCAACCGCCGCGATTCAGGCAGCCTGCACCCGGCCACGCTTCAGCTCGGCCCGCTGCAGATACTCACGCAGCGCCTGCTGTTCCGAGGCGCTCAGGAACAGCCCCAGTTTGCTGCGGCGCCACAGAATGTCGTCGGCGTTCAGCGCCCATTCTTCGCGGCACAGGTAATCCACTTCACGGCTGAACAGGCCACCACCGATGGCTTCGCCCAGATCTTCCGGACCTTGCGCGCCTTCCAGCAGCGCCAGGGTACGGCTGCCGTAGGTCAGCGCCCAGCGTTTGGCCAGGGCCGCAGGCAGCCAGCCGTGGCGGGCGAGGATTTCGTCGCAAAGGGCTTGCGGCGTGCTCATGCCTTCACCGCCGGGCAGCGGTGCGGTGGCGGTCCAGCTTCCGGTCATCTGGGTGAACCAGGGGGCCAGTTCGCCCATGGCCGATTCGGCCAGCTTGCGGTAGGTGGTCAGCTTGCCGCCGAACACCGACAGCAGCGGTGCCTGGCCGTTGTCCGAGGACAACGCCAGGGTGTAGTCGCGGGTCACCGCCGACGGGTTGTCCGACTCGTCGTTGCACAGCGGACGCACACCGGAATAGGTGTGGAGGATGTCGCTGCGGCTGAGTTGATGATTGAAGTGCTGGTTGACCACGTTGAGCAGGTAGTCGGTCTCGGCTTCGGTGATTGCCACCTGGGCCGGGTCGCCGCTGTATTCGCGGTCGGTGGTGCCGATCAGGGTGAAGCGTTCCAGGTAAGGAATGCAGAACACGATGCGCTGGTCTTCGTTCTGCAGGATGTAGGCATGTTCGCCTTCGTACAGCTTCGGCACGATCAGGTGGCTGCCCTGGATCAGGCGGATGCCGTAGGGCGCGTCGAGCTTCAGGTCATCCTTGATGAACTTGGCCACCCACGGACCGGCGGCGTTGACCAGCGAGCGGGCCTGAATGGTCTGCTGGCTGCCGTCGGCGCGTTCGACCTGCACGTTCCACAGCTTGCCGCTGCGACGCGCGCTCAGGCAGCGGGTGCGGGTGAGGATGTGCGCGCCGCGCTCACGGGCGGCCATGGCGTTGAGCACCACCAGGCGGGCATCGTCCACCGCGCAGTCGGCGTATTCGAAACCGCGGGTGATCGCCGGCTTGAGCGGGCTGCCCGGGCCGAAGCGCAAGCTGCGCGAGGCGCCAAGTTGCTTGCGCTTGCCCAGGTTGTCGTAGAGGAACAGGCCGGCACGGATCATCCAGCCCGGACGCAGGTGAGGGCGGTGCGGCAGGACGAAACGCATCGGCTTGACGATGTGCGGAGCCTTGGCCAGCAGCACTTCGCGTTCTGCGAGGGCTTCGCGCACCAGGCGGAATTCGTAATGTTCGAGATAGCGCAGGCCACCGTGGATCAGCTTGCTGCTGGCCGATGAGGTGTGGCTGGCGAGGTCGTCCTTTTCGCAGAGGAACACCGAAAGACCGCGTCCGGCAGCGTCGGCGGCGATGCCGACACCATTGATGCCACCACCGATGACGGCAACGTCATAGATTTCGGCAAGGATGGGGGAGCTGGAATTGGACACGGCGCGGCCTCTTGTAAAGTCGTTCTGGTATCTTTTCTGAACATTAATGTTCGTATTCGAAAATGTTAGCCGAACGGAAAGCCGCCGACCAGTGACTTTCCATAGAAAATACTGATCTGGTTACAAATAAGTGAAAAAAACCGAACATTGAAACCGCCACCCTTGCGATGGCGGTTGCGGGGCCGTCACACCACTTCGAGACGGATCTTGTTCTGGTTGAGCAACTGGCTCAGGGCGGCGACGGGAGCCTGGTCGGTTACCAGGCAGTCGATCAGGCTGATCGAGCCGAGGCGGACCATGGCGTTGCGGCCGAACTTGCTGGAGTCGGCGGCGAGGATCACTTGCCGGGCATTGGCGATGATCGCCTGGGAAACGCGCACTTCCTGGTAGTCGAAGTCCAGCAAGCTGCCGTCTTCGTCGATGCCGCTGATGCCCACCAGGGCGAAATCGACCTTGAACTGGTTGATGAAGTCGACGCTGGCCTGGCCCACCACACCGCCGTCGCGGCGCACATTGCCGCCGGCCAGCAGCACTTCGAAGTCGTCCTTGGCACTGAGGATCGAAGCGACATGCAGGTTGTTGGTGATGATTTTCAGGTGATTGTGGTTGAGCAGGGCGCGGGCGATGGACTCGGTGGTGGTGCCGATATTGATGAACAGCGAGGCGTTATCGGGGATCTGCTGGGCCACGGCTTCGGCGATGCGCTGTTTCTCATCGCGCATCTGGTCGGCGCGCATGGCGTAGGCGGTGTTTTCGATGCTGGAGTCGTAGGCCGCGCCACCGTGATAGCGCCGCAGCAGATTGACCTCCGCCAGTTGGTTGATATCGCGGCGGATGGTTTGCGGGGTGACGACGAACAATTGCGCCATTTCTTCGATACTGACGTAGCCGCGTTCGCGGACCAGTTCGAGAATTTGTTGTTGGCGGGGAGGCAGATTCATTGGCGTCCTTCAGGGGCGGCCGAAAAATGCTGCAATGATGCCGTAGGAAGTAGCCGGGGACCAGCCTGAGTGCGGCAGCCGCATAGCACAGGGCGCATCCATTGCGGATGCGCCCTGTATGCACTGCTTACTCTTCGTGGGGTTCCCAGTCGCGCGTGCGATCAACGGCCTTGAGCCAGCCGCTGTAGAGTTTTTCCTTCTCCGCTTCCGCCAGTTGCGGGGTGAATTCGCGCTCGATCAGCGCCTTGCCGCGCAATTCGTCCAGGCCGCTCCAGAAGCCACAGGCCAGGCCCGCCAGGTAGGCGGCGCCGAGGGCGGTGGTTTCGCGCATCTGCGGACGCTCGACACAGGTGCCGAGGATGTCGGCCTGGAATTGCATCAGGAAATTGTTGGCTACCGCGCCACCGTCCACGCGCAGCGCGCTGAGGCGTTGGCCGCAGTCCTGCTGCATGGCGTCGAGGACGTCGCGGGTCTGGAATGCGATCGACTCCAGCGCGGCGCGGATGATGTGGTCCACCTTGACCCCGCGGGTCAGGCCGAACAGGGCGCCACGGGCGTACGGGTCCCAATAAGGTGCGCCGAGGCCGGTGAAGGCCGGCACCAGGTACACGCCGTTGCTGTCCTTGACCTTGCTGGCGAAGTACTCGGTGTCGTGGGCGTCGTTGACGATCTTCAGTTCGTCGCGCAGCCACTGCACGGTGGAGCCACCGTTGAACACGGCGCCTTCCAGTGCGTAGGCCACTTCGCCACGCGGGCCACAGGCGATGGTGGTCAGCAGGCCGTGGGAGGACTGCACGGCTTTGTCGCCGGTGTTCATCAGCAGGAAGCAGCCGGTGCCGTAGGTGTTCTTGGCCTGGCCCGGCTCCACGCACATCTGGCCGAACAGCGCGGCCTGCTGGTCGCCGGCGATACCGGCGATGTCGATGCCGCTCTTGGTCTTGCCGTAGATTTCCGAGGACGAACGAACTTCGGGCAGCATCTGCCGCGGGATGCCCAGCACTTCCAGCATCTTGTCATCCCACTGCAGCGTGTGGATGTTGAAGAGCAGGGTGCGCGAGGCGTTGGTGTAGTCGGTGACGTGAACCTTGCCGCCGGAGAATTTCCAGATCAGCCAGCTATCGACGGTGCCGAACAGCAGGTCGCCGCGCTCGGCGCGCTCGCGAGCGCCTTCGACATTGTCGAGGATCCACTTGAGCTTGGTGCCGGAGAAGTAGGGGTCGGTGACCAGGCCAGTGGTTTCGCGGATGTAGTCCTGCAGGCCGTCGCGCTTGAGTTGTTCGCAGATCTCGGTGCTGCGTCGGCACTGCCAGACGATGGCGTTGTACACCGGGCGACCAGTTTCCTTGTCCCAGACCACCGTGGTTTCACGCTGGTTGGTGATACCGATGGCGGCGACCTGGTCGTGGCTGATGCCCGCCTGAGCCAGGGCTTCGACCATGGTCGCGCTCTGGGTGGCGAAGATTTCCATCGGGTCGTGCTCGACCCAGCCGGCCTGCGGGTAGTGTTGGGCGAACTCGCGCTGGGAGGTGCCGACCACGTTGGCATCGCGGTCGAAAATGATGGCCCGCGAACTGGTCGTGCCCTGGTCGAGGGCAATGATGTAGTTCTTGTTCTGACGGTCTGTCATGTCGTTGGCCTTGCAGTGAAATAGGTTGGAGTCAGGGCAGCTCTGTCCGCGTGCGGATCAGGAAGTCTGGGTGTTGCCCTGGGTCTTGTCGTCGGTCGGGGTGCTGGCAGCGGCGCTGGGCAGGCTGCGGGCGAACACGCCGCGGTACAGGGCGGCGCCAAGGCACGCTCCCATGATCGGCGCGAAAACCGGAACGAGGAAGTAGGGAATATCACGGCCGCCGGTGAAGGCTACTTCGCCCCAGCCAGCCAGGAATGTCATCAGTTTGGGGCCGAAATCACGTGCCGGGTTCATCGCAAAGCCGGTCAGCGGGCCCATGGCGCTGCCGATCACGGCGATCAGCAGGCCGATCAGCAGTGGGGCGAGGGCGCCGCGCGGCAGGCCGTTGTTGTCATCGGTGAGGGCCATGATCACGGCCATGAGAATCGCGGTGATGATCACTTCAACGAGGAACGCCTGACCGGTGGACAGCGCCGGGTGCGGGTAGGTGGAGAACACCGAGGCCAGTTCGAGGCTGGCCTGGCTGCCGCGAATCATCTGGTGGGTTTGTTCGTAATCGAAGAACAGGCTGCTGTAGAGCGTGTAGACCAGCGCCGCGCCGCAGAAGGCGCCGGCGATCTGGGCGACGATGTAGAACGGCAGCTTGCCCTTCTCGAAACCGGCGAACAGGCACAGCGCGATACTCACGGCGGGGTTCAGGTGCGCGCCGGAAATACCGGCGGTGAGGTAGATCGCCATGCTGACGCCCACCCCCCAGATGATGCTGATTTCCCACAGGCCGAAGCTGGCACCCGCCACCTTGAGCGCGGCAACACAGCCAGTACCGAAGAAGATCAACAGTGCGGTGCCGAAGAATTCGGCCATGCATTGGCTGGACAACGTCGGTTGTTGTAGAGCAGTCGTCATTCGATACCTCGGTTTTTGTTGTTGTGAGGCGCAGTGAGCGCTCGACAGAAACCCGAACGAAATCCCCATTTCGGTCAGGCAGACGATAGAAATGCACCTTATAAGGGCATCACCGATATTCAGATTCGAAAAAATATAGACAAGAAACGCTGATGTCAAAGGTCGAAAGTGAACTGTCATTCATAATCTGACTGCCGGCCTACGAGTTGTCATGTTCGTGTCCTACAGGCCAATGGTTGTGGCACACGATTTGTCCTACAGTAGCCGCCGAATACAGAACGAATGTTGGAGCCCCGCATGACCCCTGCTCTGGACCTGTTGAAGAAAGTTCGCGCCGAACACCGCATTCACAGTTATGAACACGACCCCAAGGCCGCGTCCTACGGCCTGGAGGCTGCTGAAAAACTGGGTCTGGACCCCAAGCGGGTGTTCAAGACCTTGCTGGCCAGCAGTGAGAAGGGCGAGTTGCTGGTGGCGGTGGTGCCGGTGGGCGGCAGCCTCGATCTGAAGGCACTGGCCCAGGCGGCGGGCGTGAAGAAGTGCGAAATGGCTGACCCCGCCGCAGCGCAGCGTTCAACGGGCTACTTGTTGGGCGGAATCAGCCCGCTGGGTCAGAAGAAACGTCTGCGCACTTTTATCGACCAATCGGCCGAGGCTCACGAGACGATTCATGTCAGCGCCGGACGGCGTGGGCTGGAGGTGGAGCTGGCGGCTGCGGTACTTGCTGAGCACACCCAGGGCAAGTTCGCGGATATTGGTCGCGAATAGAAACGGGGATGCCCCAACGAAAAGGCCGCCACGATTGTGGCGGCCTTTTTTGTATCAGCTGACCGAGCCGTATCGGCGAACGCCGCTCTCGCCAGCCGGCAACCTCGCTTCGACACTGCCTGAAGCAGCGAACAGCACCAGGTGATCCGCCGCAACGGCGATCCCGACGTCCTGGCCAATCTGGTAATCGATATGGCTCGGGAAGATCGCTTCGAGCTGGGTGCCGGTGCCCAGTTGCAGGCGGTACAGCGTTGAGGCGCCCTGGAAGCTCTTGCCGTTGATCCGCGCGCTCAGGGTACTGTCCGGGGCATGGATGATGTCATCAGGCCGCAACAGCACATCCACCGCGCCGCCGACCGGCAGCGCATAGGCGCGGTTGCCGCGCAGCGTGCCGAGTTCGGTCTGGACCGTCTCCGGGTCGAGCAACTGGCCGCGAATGAAATAGCCCTGACCGATGAAGCTGGCAACGAACGGGGTCGCCGGCTCGTGGTACAGGTTGTAGGGCGTATCCCACTGCTCCAGCCGGCCTTCCTTGAAGACGCCGACATGGTCGCTGACGGCGAAGGCTTCTTCCTGGTCGTGTGTCACCAGGATCGCACTGGTGCCGCGGCTCTTGAGGATGTCGCGGACTTCGTGGCTGAGGCGCCGGCGAAGTTCCACGTCGAGGTTGGAGAAGGGTTCGTCCAGCAGCAGCAACTGCGGCTCGGGTGCCAGGGCGCGGGCCAGGGCGACCCGTTGCTGCTGGCCACCGGAAAGCTCGTGCGGGTAGCGCCCGCCGAGGCCGTCGAGCTTGACCAGTTCGAGCATCTCCTTGACCACCTGCTGCTTGTGCGGGTGTTTGCCGATGCCGAACGCGACGTTGTCCGCCACCGTCAGGTGTGGGAACAGCGCGTAGTCCTGGAACACCATGCCGATCCGGCGTTTCTCCGGCGCCAGGGTGAACCCGGCCTTGGAGATGGTCTCGCCGGCCAACTGGATGTCGCCATCGTGGATCGGCTCGAAGCCGGCGATGGCGCGCAGGGTGGTGGTCTTGCCGCAACCCGAGGAGCCCAGCAGACAGCCGATGTCACCGGCGTTCAGGTGCAGGTTGAGGTTCTGGACGATGCGCGCCTCGCCATAGCCGCAGGCGAGGTTGCGCAGGTTGAGCAATAGGGGACGACTCATGCGTGGTGGTAGGCCGGTTCAACAAGGAATTCGAGAAGCGCCTTCTGTGCATGCAGACGGTTTTCCGCCTGGTCCCAGGCGACCGAACGAGGGTCGTCGAGCAGGTCCACACTGATTTCCTCGCCACGGTGGGCAGGCAGGCAGTGCATGAACAGGGCATCGGGGGCTGCCAGGTCGAGCAGTGCGCGGTTGACCTGATAAGGCGCGAACCGCTCCAGGCGCCGTGCAGTTTCCTCTTCCTGGCCCATGGAAGTCCAGACATCGGTGCTGACCAGATGTGCACCGCGTACCGCTTCCTTCGGGTCGCGGACGATCTGTACGCGGTCACCGGCCTGGGCGACGAATTTCGGGTTCGGCTCGTAGCCTTCCGGGCAGGCGATGCGCAACTGGAAGTCGAACTGGATGGCCGCTTCTATATAGCTGTTGCACATATTGTTGCCGTCGCCTATCCAGGCCACGGTCTTGCCCTGGATCGAGCCGCGGTGTTCGAGGAAGGTCTGCATGTCGGCCAGCAACTGGCACGGGTGCAGGTCGTCGGACAGGCCGTTGATCACCGGAACCCGCGAATTGGCGGCGAATTCGGTCAGGGTGCTGTGGGCAAAGGTACGGATCATGACCGCATCGAGCATGCGCGACATGACGATGGCGCAGTCGCCGATCGGCTCGCCACGGCCCAGTTGGGTATCGCGCGGGGACAGGAAGATGGCCTGGCCGCCGAGCTGGATCATGCCGGCTTCGAAGGACAGCCGGGTACGGGTCGAGGATTTCTCGAAGATCATGCCCAGCACGCGGTTTTTCAGGGGCTCGAAGAGTACGCCGCGGTTACGCAGGTCTTTCAGCTCGATCCCTCGGCGGATCACACTGACCAGTTCTTCGGCGGTGAAATCCATCAGGGAGAGAAAGTGCCTAGCGCTCATCATTGACTACCTTTTTGCAACAGACCGCAGATCAGCAAAAACCGGTTTTTCGGAAACACGGATGAGACCTGCGGCGAAAGCCGCACGGGGCGACGAAATAGGGGAAGGCGCAATACTATAATTAAATGTCGCGTCTTACCAAGTGGGGCTGCATCCATGGCGTGAGCCGGGGATTTGGGCAAGCCGTTGGTCTGCTTCTTTTTCCAGAGCAAGAGAGCTTTTTACACTGCCCCAGACGGGCTTGGCAATGAATCGGCCAGGCTTTGTCGGTCATCTGGAACCATCGTTCCTCCTGATGCCCGGGGATTCACGCCGCGAAGGTCGCTGGCAGCCCGCGCATGCCGGGGCCATAGTCGGGGACGGCACTCCCCCCTGATCCGAGAACAAGAGGCGGCCATGACCAAGACCGTGCACCACCGAGCCTGTCACCTGTGCGAGGCCATCTGCGGCCTGACCTTCGAGCTTGATACCGAGGAGGGCGGCGCCCCGCGTATTACCTCGATCAAGGGCGATGCCCAGGACAGTTTCAGTCGCGGCCACATCTGCCCCAAGGCGGTGGCGCTGCAGGACATTCAGAACGATCCCGATCGACTGCGCGGGCCGGTAGTGCGCGTGGGCGACCAATGGCTGCCCATTCCCTGGGAAGAAGCCTTCGAGCTGGCCGCCCGCAAGCTTTACGACATCCAGCAGCGCCACGGCCAGAATGCCGTCGCGGTCTACCAGGGCAACCCGAGCGTGCACAACTACGGGCTGATGACCCACAGCAACTACTTCCTCGGCCTGCTCAAGACCCGCAACCGCTTTTCCGCGACGTCGGTCGACCAATTGCCGCATCACCTGACCAGCTACCTGATGTACGGGCACGGCCTGTTGCTGCCGATCCCGGACATCGACCACACCGATTTCATGTTGATCCTCGGCGGCAACCCGCTGGCCTCCAACGGCAGCATCATGACCGTGCCGGATGTCGAGAAGCGGCTGAAGGCGCTCCAGGCGCGCGGCGGCAAGCTGGTTGTGGTCGATCCGCGGCGCAGCGAAACCGCGGCGATGGCGGATCAGCATCTGTTCGTCCGTCCGGGAGGCGACGCGGCGCTGCTCTGTGGCGTGCTCAACACCCTGTTCGAGGAAAACCTGACCCGCGTGACGCATTTGCCGGTCAACGGCCTGGATCAGGTTCGCGAGGCCCTGCAGTCGTTCACGCCGGAGATCATGAGCCTGCTGTGCGGTATCGATGCGGGGTTGATTCGGCAGCTGGCGCGGGACTTCGCGGCGGCGGACAAGGCGGTGTGTTATGGGCGCATGGGGGTGTCGACCCAGGCGTTCGGCACGCTTTGTCACTGGTTGGTGCAGTTGATCAACCTGGTCAGCGGTAACCTCGACCGCGTCGGCGGCGCGCTGTGCACCGAACCTGCGGTGGACCTGGTGGCGACCACCAGCGGCGGGCATTTCAATCAGTGGCAGAGCCGGGTATCCGGGCTGCCTGAATATGGCGGCGAGCTGCCGGTGTCAGCCTTGGCTGAAGAGATGCTCACCGAAGGCGAAGGACAGGTACGCGCGCTGGTGACCGTGGCCGGCAACCCGGCGTTGTCCACGCCCAATGGCCGACAGCTCGAACAAGCGCTGGACGGCCTGGAGTTCATGCTCAGCATCGATCTCTATATCAACGAGACCACGCGCTACGCCGACCTCATCCTGCCATCGACCTCCGCACTGGAGAACGATCACTACGACACCACGTTCAACCTGTTCGCGGTGCGCAACGTTTCTCGCTTCAACCGGGCGATTCTGCCCAAGCCCCAGGGCGCGCTGCATGACTGGGAGATTTTCGTCGGCCTGGCACGGGCCTTCGCGGCGATCAGCGACAAACCCCTCAAACCGACCCTGCCGCCCGCGCAGATGATTGATCTGGGCCTGCGCGGCGGGCGTTACGGGGAAGGTTCGGCGTTCGGCCTGTCACTGGAGACGCTCGACCAGCACCCGCATGGCATCGATCTGGGCCCTTTGCAGCCCAATCTGAGCGGACGCCTGAAAACCGCGAGTGGCGCCATCGAAGCGGCCCCGGCGGAGATCCTCGCCGACCTGCAGCGCTTTGCCGCGCAACAGCCACCCAGCGCCGCGCAGTTGCTGTTGATTGGCCGGCGTCATGTGCGCAGCAATAACTCCTGGATGCACAACTATCATCGACTGGTCAAAGGCAAGCCCCGCCATCAATTGTTGATGCACCCGGAGGACCTGGCCGGGCGCCAATTGCAGGATGGGCAGCGGGTGAGGGTGACGTCGCGGGTCGGCAGCATCGAGGTGGATGTGCAGGCCAGCACCGACATGATGCGCGGCGTGGTCAGCCTGCCCCACGGTTTCGGCCACGCCAGGCCCGGCGTGCTGCTGGACATCGCGCGGGCGCAGTCCGGGGCCAGTGCCAATGACCTGACCGATGACCGTCTGCTCGACGCGTTGTCCGGCAATGCGGTGCTCAACGGTGTGCCGGTGGAGGTGGTTGCTGCATGATTGTCGGCAAGGCCGAGCGTCGTGCTCGGCTTTCCGATACAATTCGCCACCGTGCCGACAACCAGGTCGGAAAGTTCAGCCGAGGTGCTTCATGGATATCATCGAAACAATCAAAGAGCAGATCGCCAACAACACCGTTCTGCTTTACATGAAAGGCTCGCCGAATGCCCCGCAGTGCGGCTTTTCGGCAAAAGCGGCGCAAGCCGTAATGGGCTGCGGCGAGAAGTTCGCTTACGTGGACATCCTGCAGAACCCGGAAATTCGCGCCAACCTGCCGAAGTACGCCAACTGGCCAACCTTCCCACAACTGTGGGTGGCCGGTGAGCTGGTCGGCGGTAGCGACATCATGATCGAGATGGCCGCCAATGGTGAGCTGCAGACCCTGATCAAAGAAGCTGCTGCCAAGGCCAAGGCTTCCGAAGCCTGATCACCTGCCAGCCGTCATGAAGAGCCCCGCGATGCGGGGCTTTTTCATATCTGGTGCCTCTGAATGAAAAAAAGCGCCGCGGCCCTTGAAGGCGCGCGGCGCTTTTATCTTGCAACTGGGAGCTTGAAGCTCGCGGCTGCGTTACTCTCCCATCTGCGATTGCAGGTAGTTTTCCAGACCAACCTTGTCGATCAGGCTCAACTGGGTTTCCAACCAGTCGATATGCTCTTCCTCGGCCTCGAGGATGTCTTCCAGCAGTTCGCGGCTACCGAAGTCGCCAGCGGTTTCGCAGTGAGCGATGGCGGCTTTCAGGTCGATCAGGCCTTTCTGCTCGATCTTCAGGTCACATTCCAGCATTTCGCGGGTGTGCTCGCCGATCAGCAGCTTGCCCAGGTCCTGGACGTTGGGGATGCCTTCGAGGAAGAGAATACGCTTGATCAGTTTGTCAGCGTGCTTCATCTCGTCGATGGATTCTTTGTATTCGTGCTTGCCGAGTTTTTCCAGGCCCCAGTCTTCGTACATGCGCGCATGCAGGAAGTATTGGTTGATCGCGACCAGCTCGTTTCCGAGGATCTTGTTGAGATGCTGGATGACGCTTACGTCGCCTTTCATGATTGAGGTCCTGCTCTTCAAGTGTGCCAATAAGCAGGAGTTTGAGCCTGGCAACTTTCTCTGTCAAACCTAAGTTATTGAATAATAAGTGAAAATTAATCGGAATAAGAATGTTTGTGTTCCGCGTTTTACACCTAACTAGTTGAATTATGGGAATAAAAAAACCGGACACTAGGTCCGGTTCTTTATAAATGGGGAAAAGATTTTTTCAGGCGGCGGAGAATTCCACGGGATAAGGCAGGGCAGAAGCCTGGCTGGCCTGGATTTCAGTCAGGGTCTCGCGGACGACCTGCTTGGCAACACACGCACACTTGCCACATTGGCTGGCCACGTTGGTGGCGGCGCGGACTTCCTTGTAGCTACAGCATCCTTCATAGATCGCATCGCGGATCTGTCCGTCGGTTACACCAACACAAAGACACACATACATAGAAGAAGACCATCAGGGTGGCGGACTCAATGGAACGAAGCTTAATGTTAATGAGAATGCTTGTCAAAACTCTTCTTGTGAGCCGCGAGATAGAGCGACCGCCGGTAGGTCAAACTGTCTGATCGCCATTACTCGGCGTCCCGCGCAGCGCGGTGTATGATGCCCAACTCGTGTCAGGCGACCTCGATCGCCTGCGTAGTTAGTTTCACACCATCAGGAGAAATCGAATGAGCGTGCTCGTTGGCAAAAAAGCCCCGGACTTCACCGTCGCCGCAGTACTGGGCAATGGCGAAATCGTCGACAGCTTCAACCTGGCTTCGGCTATCAAGGGCAAGTACGGCCTGGTGTTCTTCTACCCGCTGGACTTCACTTTCGTCTGCCCATCCGAGCTGATCGCCCTGGATCACCGCATCCCTGACTTCCAGGCGCGCAACGTCGAAGTCATCGGCGTTTCGATCGACTCGCACTTCACCCACAACGCCTGGCGCAACACCCCGGTCAACAACGGCGGTATCGGTCAGGTCAAATACACCCTGGCAGCCGACATCTCCCACGAAATCTGCAAAGCCTACGACGTTGAGTCCGAAGGCGGCGTAGCCTTCCGTGGCGCGTTCCTGATCGACACCAACGGTGTCGTCCGTTCGCAGATCGTCAACGACCTGCCACTGGGCCGTAACATGGACGAGCTGCTGCGTCTGGTCGACGCCCTGCAATTCCACGAAGAGCACGGCGAAGTCTGCCCTGCCAACTGGAAAAAAGGCGACAAGGGCATGACCGCTTCGCCAGAAGGCGTTGCTGCTTACCTGAGCGAGAACGCTGGCAAGCTGTAATCCGCCAGGCATAAAAAAACCGGCCCATGTGGCCGGTTTTTTTGTGCGTTGAAAACGACTCACTCGTCGAAATCGTGCCAGCCGCCCATTTCTTTCCAGCGGTTGACGATGCCGCAGAACAGCTCGGCGGTCTTCTCGGTGTCGTAGCGGGCGGAATGCGCCTCGCGGCCATCGAAGTCGATATCGGCGCTCTGGCAGGCCCGTGCCAGGACGGTCTGGCCATAGGCGAGGCCGGCGAGGGTGGCGGTGTCGAAGCTGGAGAACGGATGAAACGGGTTGCGCTTCATGTCGGTGCGCGCCACGGCAGCGTTGAGGAAGCCGAGGTCGAAGCTGCTGTTGTGGCCGACCAGGATCGCCCGCTTGCAGCCATTGGCCTTCAGCGCCTTGCGTACACCACGGAAGATATCGGTCAGCGCCGCTTCCTCACTCACTGCCATGCGCAGCGGGTGATCGAGCTTGATCCCGGTGAATTCCAGGGCCGCCTGTTCGATATTGGCGCCTTCGAAGGGCTCTACGCGGAAGAAATAGGTGTGTTCCGGGAACAGGAAGCCCTTTTCATCCATGCCGATGGTCACCGCGGCGATTTCCAGCAGCGCGTCGGTGGCGCTGTTGAAGCCGCCGGTCTCGACATCCACCACGACGGGCAGATAGCCACGGAAACGTTCGGCCATCGGGTGGCGCGAACCGCCGCCAAGACCTTCCTGGTCGTCGAACTGATCGTCACTCACGCGTTTTCCTCCAGCAGGCGCCAGCGCAGTTGCTCACCGGCGCGCAGCGGGACGACAGTCTGCTCACCGAAGGGCAGGCTGTCGGGTGCGGTCCAGCTTTCGCGGACCAGGGTAATGGTGTCGGTGTTCGCTGGCAGGCCGTAGAACGCCGGGCCGTGCAAGCTGGCGAACCCTTCGAGTTTGTCCAGGGCATTGCGCTGTTCGAAGGCCTCGGCGTACATCTCGATCGCCGCATAGGCGGTGTAGCAGCCGGCGCAGCCACAGGCGGCTTCCTTGGCGTGACGGGCGTGCGGTGCCGAGTCGGTGCCGAGGAAGAACTTGCTGTTGCCGCTGGTGGCGGCGTCGAGCAGGGCGACCTGGTGGGTGTTGCGCTTGAGGATCGGCAGGCAATAGAAGTGCGGGCGAATACCGCCAACCAGCATGTGGTTGCGGTTGTACAGCAGGTGCTGGGCGGTGATGGTCGCACCGACGTTGGCCGGGGCTTCGCTGACGAACTGCGCGGCATCGGCGGTGGTGATGTGTTCGAAGACCACTTTCAGCGTCGGGAAACGCTCGACCACGCGACGCAGGTGCTCGTCGATGAACAGCTTCTCGCGGTCGAACACGTCGACCTCGCTGCGGGTCACTTCACCGTGCACCAGCAGCAGCATGCCGACTTCGGCCATGGCTTCGAGCACCGGGGAAATCTTGTCGATGCTGGTAACGCCGGAATCCGAGTTGGTGGTGGCACCGGCCGGGTACATCTTGGCAGCATGGACGAAGCCGCTGGCCTTGGCGGCGCGGATTTCTTCCGGCTGCGTGCGGTCGGTGAGGTACAGCACCATCAGCGGCTCGAAACGGCTGCCGGCCGGACGGGCGTCGAGAATACGCTGGCGATAAGCGCCGGCTTCGTCGGCATTGCGTACCGGCGGGACCAGGTTAGGCATGATGATGGCGCGGGCAAAGGTGCGCGCCACGTCAGCGACGGTGTGAGGCAGGACGGCTCCATCGCGAAGATGGATGTGCCAGTCGTCGGGACGCAGGAGGGTCAGGCGGTCGGACATTGGGGATTCCAGGCGGTTCGAACTCTGGGCGAATGCTACCGGAAAAGCCTGGGTCGAGCACTCGCTATCAAGTTTTGCCAAAGCCGTCCGATAGCCTGCTGGTAAGTCGAAAGAATTTTGTGGAGCCGCCCGTGCGCCAGCGTTATCTAGCCCTGTTCAGCCTCTTTGTCAGCCTTCCGGCCGCCGCGCTCACGTTCCAGACGCGCGTGGAAAATATCGAGTGGAAGGTCGAAGGCGATCAGTTCGAGTGTCGCCTGATCCAGCCGATTGCCGATTTCGGCAGCGGCGAGTTCGTGCGTCGCGCCGGCGAGCAGGCGACGTTCCGCCTGCGCTCGTCCAGCAACATGCTCGGCGCGGGGTCGGCCACCCTGCTGGCCGCGGCCGCGCCGTGGCAACCGGGGCGCGGCGACATCAACCTGGGATCGATCCGCATGTCCGGTAGCGGCGTGCTGTTCAATAGCTCCCAGGGCCAGGCCAGCCGTCTGATCAACGGGCTGATGGATGGCCGCAGCACGGTGGTTCGCAACTACGCCGGGGAAGCCGGGCGGGCCATGGAAGTCCGCCTGCTGCCGGTGAAGTTCAACAAGGCCTTCGCTGACTACCAGGCCTGCACCGCCAAGCTGCTGCCGATGAACTTCGACCAGATCCGCCAGGCGCGCATCGGGTTCCCCGGCAATGGCATCGACCTGGACGCCGATGCCCGCGCCCGCCTGGACGTGATCCTCGACTTCCTCAAGGCTGACCCCACCGTCAACCATATCGAGCTGGACGGCCACTCCGACAACAGCGGCAACCGCCTGACCAACCGTGATCTGTCACGCCGTCGTGCGCTGGCGGTGATGGAGTACCTCAAGGCCCATGGCGTACCGGAAAGCAACATCGTCGTGCGTTTCCATGGCGAGCGTTATCCGCTTGCAGCCAACAATTCGGCGGGCAACCGTGCGCGCAACCGGCGGGTGAATATCGAGCTGGACCGCGTGACCCCGGTCGAGACGCCAGCAGCGGAGAAACCCGCAGCGCCAGCACCGACGCCAGCTGCCACTCCCGCCGCACCGGCGGCCTCGGCGCCTGCGGCAACCCCGGTGGCGCCGGCGAAGTCGAATACCCCCGCCACGCAGCTGACGCCAGGCAAAACGTCGCTGAAGTCCTGAGTGCGACCGTCCGTCGCGCTCACAACAGTTCCTGTCGCTTTGTCGTCACAAGCTGTCGCCCCACTGTAAATTCCGCACCAAGAGCGGTAGAATCCGGGGTTTTCCGTACAACCCCGTGGAGTGATGGCATGGCGGACGTAAAAAAGGTCGTACTGGCGTATTCCGGCGGCCTTGATACTTCGGTGATTCTCAAGTGGCTGCAAGATACCTACGACTGTGAAGTGGTGACGTTCACCGCCGATCTGGGTCAGGGCGAAGAGGTCGAGCCGGCCCGCGCCAAGGCTCAGGCCATGGGCGTCAAAGAGATCTACATCGATGACCTGCGCGAAGAGTTCGTCCGAGACTTCGTGTTCCCGATGTTCCGCGCCAACACCGTCTACGAAGGCGAGTACCTGCTGGGTACTTCCATCGCCCGTCCGCTGATCGCCAAGCGCCTGATCGAAATCGCCAACGAAACCGGCGCCGACGCCATTTCCCATGGCGCTACCGGCAAGGGTAACGACCAGGTTCGTTTCGAGCTGGGCGCCTACGCGCTGAAGCCGGGCGTCAAGGTCATTGCTCCATGGCGCGAGTGGGACCTGCTGTCCCGCGAGAAGCTGATGGACTACGCCGAGAAGCACGCCATCCCGATCGAGCGTCATGGCAAGAAGAAGTCGCCGTACTCGATGGATGCCAACCTGCTGCACATTTCCTACGAAGGCGGTGTCCTGGAAGATACCTGGACCGAGCACGAGGAAGACATGTGGCGTTGGAGCGTCTCGCCTGAGAACGCCCCTGACCAGGCCACCTACCTGGAGCTGACCTACCGCAACGGTGACATCGTCGCCCTCGACGGCGTCGAGATGTCCCCGGCTACCGTTCTGGCCGAACTGAACCGCATCGGCGGCGCCAACGGCATCGGCCGTCTGGACATCGTCGAGAACCGTTATGTCGGCATGAAGTCCCGTGGCTGCTACGAAACCCCGGGCGGCACCATCATGCTGCGCGCCCACCGCGCCATCGAGTCGATCACCCTGGACCGCGAAGTCGCTCACTTGAAAGATGAGCTGATGCCGAAGTACGCCAGCCTGATCTACACCGGTTACTGGTGGAGCCCTGAGCGTCTGATGCTGCAAAAAATGATCGACGCCTCCCAGGTCAACGTGAACGGCGTCGTTCGCCTGAAACTGTACAAGGGCAACGTCATCGTTACCGGCCGCAAGTCCGACGATTCGCTGTTCGATGCCAACATCGCCACCTTCGAAGAAGACGGCGGTGCCTACAACCAGGCGGACGCGGCGGGCTTCATCAAGCTCAACGCCCTGCGTATGCGGATCGCTGCGAACAAAGGTCGTTCGCTGGTCTGATCGCGCCTGGTTGATAAAGAGCCCCGGCACTAGTGCCGGGGTTTTTTTATCCGTCCAAAGGTGGCGAGTGATTGTTGGGCCACTCGGTAATGATGGTCGTGTGAGTGCCGGCCTCCAGGTTTTGCAGGATCAGGCGGTTCGAGCTTGGCCGCGTTACAGCATGTCGGGCCAGTAGTTCGAGTAGGGTCTGCGCGTTGGGTCCGGAAATGACAACCGTCGATATTGTAACTTCAGATATTGGCGAAGCTGCGCGCGGAAGTAATAGCGGAGTTGTTGAGCTACTTGTTATGGGTGATGGCTCTTGTGTAACGTTATTGGTTTCAGGTGTTTCCGTTGTGCCCGAATGTTCATCGGGGCCGTACAGACTTTTGGTATTGAAGTTGAGTGTAAGAAAGAACAATAGCGTGAGAAAAGGCGGAAAACCGACCAGGAACCACGTGTAGATACTCTGGCTACTTTCCCCGAGAAAGGGTAACGAGGCCAATGCCGACGCTTCGATAATGCCGGCGAAGATAGCGATAGTGGTCAGCGGGCTTTTCGGTTCCTGGCTGCTCATGGTGAGATCTCTGCGTGCGGTGAGCGTTCGTCTGCCGGCTCTCGGGCAGGGAGTACAAGGGGCGTGGGCGCAGTGTGCCGCAAATGGGATCCAGCAATCACAGGGTGATGGGTCTTATTGAAGAAGCATTTCAGGGGGAATTTGTTTCCTTGCGGCGTGAACGGTCTGTCACTAGGACTTGTTTGGCGAATATTAAGGATATTTCCTTCATATGTTTTTCCGTTATTCGTAGCGATATTTTCTGCGCGCGAGGCTAGCATCCAGAGATGCCTTTTTTGATCTTCAAATTAAGGTTCGCAATAACGGTAAATACGCTGCCTGTAGGAATCTTCTGTAAGAAGCTTCTTTTATTTTTGTAGTCCATGTCTGAGTGTGCGGGTGTTCAGAACATACGCCCTGCAATCAACAAGCTGACTGGGCTATTGTGCGGGCTTCTAACAAGTCGAATAGTAAAGAATGGATCTTGCCCATGAATAAAGTGCTGATCGTCGATGACCATCCGGTCATTCGCTTGGCCGTGCGCATGCTGATGGACCGGCATGGTTATGAAGTGATTGGGGAAACGGATAACGGGGTGGATGCGCTGCAACTGGCCAGGGAGCATTTGCCGGATATCGTGATTCTGGATATCGGGATTCCAAAGCTTGACGGGCTTGAGGTGATTGGTCGCCTCACGGCCAATGGAATCGTCATCAAGGTTCTCGTACTGACTTCCCAGGCGCCGGGACATTTTTCGATGCGTTGCATGCAGGCGGGAGCTGCCGGCTATGTGTGCAAGCAGCAGGACCTTACCGAGCTGCTCAGTGCAATCAAGGCCGTGCTCTCGGGCTACAGCTACTTTCCCAACCAGGCGCTGCACTCGGTACGCGCCAATCTCGGCGGCTCCAGCGAGGCGGACATGGTGGGGCGTCTGTCAGGGCGGGAAATGATGGTGTTGCAGCAATTGGCCCGGGGCAAGTCCAACAAGGAGATCGCCGACGGCATGTTTCTCAGCAACAAGACGGTAAGTACCTACAAGACGCGTCTGTTACTCAAGCTCAATGCTCGCTCATTGGTCGATCTGATCGAGTTGGCGCAGCGCAACGGCCTGGTCTGACCGCTTCCCCCAAAACGCAAAAAGCCTCCGCAATGGAGGCTTTTGTTTTTCCAGGCCCGTAACGTCTCAAAGATCGAAGTCGTAATCAGCCAGTCGCTTTTGCAAACGGCGTTCTTCCAGCAGGTTGTCGATGGTGCGGCGCTTGCTCAGATTGGTTTTTGCAGCTTCAACCGGGGTGTCGTTGACAAACTCGTCGGACGCCGGGGCTTCGTCATCAACATCAAGGTCTTCTTTTTCAGTGCTCACGAGTCACTCCGTTACAAGAGGGCCATTCGCGCTCCTTATAACGATATTCCTGAAGCGGGTAAAAAAGATTTTTTCAATCACCCTGTGAAGGTTTTCACTATGTTCTCAATCGTCGGAGGTCTTGTGCTTGTACTCGCACAAGTCTTCGATCCGGCAACTTCCGCAACGGGGTTTGCGCGCTTGGCAGACATAGCGGCCAAGCAGGATCAACCAGTGATGCGCATCCAGCAGATAGTCCTTGGGAACGAACTTCAACAGTGCCTTCTCCACGTCCACAACATTCTTTCCCGGGGCGATGTTGGTGCGATTGCTCACCCGGAAAATATGCGTATCAACGGCCATGGTCAGTTGCCGGAATGCGGTGTTGAGCACCACGTTGGCGGTCTTGCGGCCCACGCCCGGCAACGCTTCCAGCGCTTCGCGGGTTTGCGGGACTTCACCGCCGTGTTGCTCCACCAGAATCCGGCAAGTCTCGATGACATTCTTCGCCTTGCTGTTGTACAGACCGATGGTCTTGATGTACTCGGACAGGCCTTCCACACCGAGCGCATGAATCGCGGCGGGCGTGTTGGCGACCGGGTACAGCTTGGCGGTGGCCTTGTTGACGCCCACGTCGGTGGACTGGGCAGAGAGGATCACGGCGATCAGCAGCTCGAAGGGCGAGCTGTAGGCCAGCTCGGTTTTCGGCTCGGGGTTGTCTTCGTGTAGCCGGCGAAAAATCTCCAGGCGTTTGGCGGCATTCATGGATCAGCTATTTCCTTCACGGTCTGGTGTGGCCTGTTTCGGACAGGCTCGTTTGATCAGGGCCAGCAGCACGCCGAGCAGCAGTAGGGCGCCGGGTGCGAGGCTGGCCAGGCGCAGGCCGGTAATGTCCGGCCCGCTGATGGATGTCAGATTGAGGGCGCCGCTGGCCAGCAATTCGCGAATCGTGCCCAGCAGCAGGTACAGCACGCAGAACCCTCCCAGCAATATGAACGCCCGGCGCCCGGCCTTGCCGACGCTTTGTTCGAAGAGCAGGCACTGCAGGGCGATCAGCTCTGGGTAGACGCCGAGCGCGTTGCGCAATTCCAGGTCCCAGGCGTGCAGGGCCAGGGTCTGGCACGTGACCAGGGTCGCGGCGACCAGAATGCTGGTGATCTCGCCCGCGACGCCATCGAGCCAGCGCCGCAGGGGTGTCATGCAGGTGAGATGAACCAGCACCGTCGACAGGGTAAGCCCGGCCATGGCGCTGGCCTGGAGCAGTGTCTGGCTCGCGCCGAGCAGTGGCGCCAGGCTGAGGGCCGCCAGCCAGGACCTATTCATGGGCGGGGCCCTCCGTCAGCCAGCCTTGGACGTGTTCGTCGAAGTAGCGCAGGGCGTCCTGGATGGCGTGGATCACCGCCCGGGAGGTCACGCTGGCGCCGGCCAGTTGATCGAACTGGCCGTTGTCGCGCCTCAGGGCCCAGGCTGCCTCTGGCGTGTTGGCCTGGCTGTGGCCGGCGAAACCCTGCAGCCAGCGGTTGCCAGGTTCAGTCAGGCGAGCGCCGAGCCCTGGGGTTTCCTGATGCTGTAGAACATGGCTGGAGATCACCCGGCCATCAGGAGCGATGGCGATCAACAGTTGAATGGGGCCGGCATAGCCTTGCACACGGCTATGCAGCACCACCGCGGTGGGCTTGCCGGCCAGGGTGGCGAGATAGCCGCCAAGCAGGCTGCTGTGGGCCAGTTCCGGCTCGGGCAGGGCGAGCGGCTGTCGCAGCGGCTCGTTGTCGTAGCTGCCTGCGGGCAACACGCTGAGCCAGGTGCGTGCCTTGAGCTGTTCTTCAGCTGCGCTGATCCCTGGGGCCAAAAGCTGTTGCCAGGTGACACTGGCACCCACGCCCAGCAGCGCCAGGACGGCGATCAGCACGACGCTGCGAGCGTTCATGTCGCCTCCGCTTGCCGACGCTCCGCCCAGCGGTCCAGCGCCGGCACACAGAGGTTCATCAGCAATACGGCAAAGGCGGTGCCGTCCGGGTAATTGCCCCAGGTGCGAATCAGGTAGGCCAGCACACCCACCGCGGCACCGAACAACAGCCGGCCCCACGGGGTTTTCGGGCCGCTGACCGGTTCGGTAACGATGAAGAATGCGCCCAGCATGGTCGAGCCGGCCAGCAGGTGCAGCAGCGGCGAACCGTTGGAATCTGACCCCGAACCGTTCCAGCAGAGCAGGCTGATCACGAACAGTGCGCCCAGCATGGCGACCGGTGCCTGCCAGGCGATCACCTTGCGTTGCAGCAGGAACAGGCCGCCGAGCAGGAAGCCCAGGCTGGCCCATTCGCTACCGCGGCCGGCGAAGTGGCCAAAGCCCGGATGGCTGGCGAACAGCTCATCGATGGTCAGGCTCTTGTTCTGGCGTAAACCGTCCAGCACCGTGGCCTGCGCCCAGGCGTCGGGACGTTCGCCGAGGCCGAACAGCGCATTCAGGCTGTGGCCCAGGTCCAGCGGCTGGGGCGCCGGCCAATGGGTCATTTGCACCGGGAACGAGAGCAGCACGACAACGTAGCCGAGCATGGCCGGATTGAACGGGTTGCGACCAACGCCGCCGTAAAGCTGCTTGCCGAGGGCGATGGCGCTGGCGGCGGCAATCACTGGTAGCCACCAGGGGCTGTGAGCGGGCAGGGCGGCAGCCAGCAGGGTCGCGCTGACCAGCGCGCTGCCATCGTTCAGCGCAGGGAGCACCGGACGCTGACGCAGGCGCAGCAACAGCGCTTCCGTGAGCAGGGCGGCGCTGCCAGCCAGCAGCAGATTGAACAACACCCCCCAGCCGTAGACCCAGAACAGCGCCAACACACCCGGCGCACAGGCCAGCAGCACCTGTTGCATGGCGCTACGCAGGCGCAGGTCGGTATCAGCAACAGCGCTCATGATGTGAACAATCCGCTGAACCCGAGAAAAGCCATGGCCATGATCCCGGCGCTCATCAACTCGATGGGCAGACCACGAAAGGCCAGTGGAATATCGTCATGCTGGCTGCGTTGGCGCAGGTCATCGAACAGCGCCAGCACCAGCCAGAAGCCTAGCCCGCTGCCCAGGCCCACCGCCAGGCTGAACAGCACGCCGCGCTGTTCTTCGGCCAGTTGCAGGCACAGGCCAAGCAGCGCGGCATTGCCCATCAGCATCGGCTTGAGCCCGTCGAACGCCGCATTGTTCCGCCAGCGGTGCAAACCATGAAGAATCGGCCCGGCGCTCAGCACACAGAGCGGCAGAAAGACGAACAGGCGCAGGTAGCCGAGTTGCAGCGGCAGCAGGAGGTAATGGTGGAGCAGTTGCCCGAGGGTGCTGATCAGTGTCATCGCCACCAGCGTTGCCAGCCCCAGGGCATGGACGCGTGGGCGGCTCGTCCGGTCGTCCGGACGCAGCAAGGGATCCAGCGCCAGCGTCTGTTGCAGGACGATGTTGTTGATCAGCGCTGCGCCGATCAGGGCGAGGATCAGTTCGGTCATGGCGGTGCCAGCGGCAGGGTGCAGGACGCCATTATCCGGCAATGACGGTTCAATGAGAACGCCCCGGCGGGTGAGGCCGGGGCGTTGGTTTTACTTGATGCGCTGACCCGGCTTGGCGCCGCTGTCAGGGCTGAGCAGGTAGATCTCTTCGCCGCCAGGGCCGGCGGCCATGACCATGCCCTCGGAGACGCCGAAGCGCATTTTCCGTGGTTTCAGGTTGGCGATCATCATGGTCAGGCGACCTTCGAGCTTGGCCGGGTCCGGGTACGCCGACTTGATGCCGGAGAACACGTTGCGTTGCTCGTCACCGATATCCAGGGTCAGGCGCAGCAGCTTGTCGGCACCCTCGACGGCTTCGGCCTTGAGGATCAGGGCGACGCGCAGGTCGACCGCAGCAAAGGCATCGAACTCGATCTCGGGAGACAGCGGGTCCTTGGCCAGCTCGCCGTTGCCGGCAGGCGCCGACGAAGCCTGGCTGGCGGCCAGGTCTTCCTTGGAGGCTTCGACCATGGCTTCGACCTTGACCGGGTCGATCCGGGTCATCAGTGCCTTGAACGGGTTCAGCGTGTGGTTTTCCAGGCGGGTCAGGTGGTCGTTCCAGGTCAGCGGCGCGACGTTCAGGAAGGCTTCGGCCTCGGCGGTCAGCACCGGCAATACCGGCTTGAGGAAGATCACCAGTTGGCGGAACAGGTTGATGCCCTGGGCGCAGACCGCCTGAACTTCATCCTGCTTGCCTTCCTGCTTGGCCAGGGCCCATGGCGCCTTGTCGGCGATCCAGGCGTTGGCACGGTCGGCCAGGCCCATGATTTCGCGCATGGCGCGGGAGAAATCGCGTGCCTCATAGGCTTCGGCGATGCTCGGCGCGGCGGCGAGGAAGGCTTCGGTCAGTTCCGGGGCGGCATCGCCCGCGACCATCACGCCGTCGTTGCCCTTGTGGATGAAGCCTGCGCAGCGGCTGGCGATGTTGACCACCTTGCCGACCAGGTCGGAGTTGACCTTCTGCACGAAGTCTTCGAGGTTCAGGTCCAGGTCATCGACGCCACGGCCAAGCTTGGACGCGTAGTAGTAGCGCAGGTATTCCGGCGACAGGTGATCCAGGTAGGTGCGGGCCTTGATGAAGGTGCCGCGGGATTTGGACATCTTCTGGCCGTTGACGGTCAGGTAGCCGTGCACGTTGATCGCGGTCGGCTTGCGGTAGCCGGCGCCCTGCAGCATGGCGGGCCAGAACAGGGCGTGGAAGTTGACGATGTCCTTGCCGATGAAGTGGTACAGCTCGGCCTTGGAATCCTTGTTCCAGAAGGCGTCGAAGTCCAGTTCGGGACGGCGGGCGCAGAGGTTCTTGAAGCTGGCCATGTAGCCGATCGGCGCGTCCAGCCAGACGTAGAAGTATTTGCCCGGCTCGTCCGGGATCTCGAAGCCGAAGTACGGCGCGTCACGGGAGATATCCCACTCCTGCAGGCCGGAATCCAGCCACTCGGCGAGCTTGTTGGCCACGGCGTCCTGCAGGGTGCCGCTGCGGGTCCACTCCTGGAGCATGGCCTGGAAGTCCGGCAGCTTGAAGAAGAAGTGCTGGGAGTCCTTGAGCACCGGAGTGGCGCCGGAGATGGCCGACTTGGGGTTCTTCAGCTCGGTGGGCGCGTAGGTGGCGCCGCACTTCTCGCAGTTGTCGCCGTACTGGTCTTCCGCCGCGCATTTCGGGCAGGTGCCCTTGATGAAGCGGTCGGCCAGGAACATTTTCTTGTCCGGGTCGAAGTACTGGGTCACCGAACGGGTGGCGATATGGCCAGCGTCGCGCAGTGCCAGGTAGATGTGGCTGGACAGCTCACGGTTCTCTTCGGCGTGGGTCGAGTGGAAGTTGTCGAAGTCGACGAGGAAGTCTGCGAAGTCGCCGGCATGTTCCTTCTGGACGCCGTCGATCAGCTGCTCCGGGGTAATGCCTTCCTTTTCCGCACGCAGCATGATCGCCGAGCCGTGAGCATCGTCGGCGCACACATAGATGCACTGGTTGCCACGGTGTTTCTGGAAGCGCACCCACATGTCGGTCTGGACGTACTCAAGCATGTGGCCAAGGTGGATGGAACCGTTGGCATAGGGCAGGGCACTGGTGACAAGGATCTGGCGTGGCTCGGACATGGGGGCTCGGCTACTTTATTCGGCTAAACAGGAGGAAAACGTGATCGGCCACTATAAAGCGCCGGGAAATATATTTCACCCTGTGGACGTCCCGGCGGTGGCTCGCGGGTTAGCATAGCGGCCTGTTTTACTCAGTCTTTTTATCGGGAGTCTCCATGAGCGCCGTCACTCGCGCAGCGGTTGAAGCCGTCCTTCGTCAATACACCGACCCATACCTGAACCAGGATCCCGTCAGCGCCGGCAGCGTCCGCGCCATCGAGATCGAGGACGGCCGCGTCAGCGTGCAGATGCAACTGGGCTATGCCGCGGGCCTGTTCAAGAATGGCTGGGCCCAGGTGCTGCAGACCGCGATCGAAGGGCTGGACGGGGTGAGCGCGGCGAAGGTGAGCATCGATTGCGTGATCGAGCCGCACAAGGCCCAGGCGCAGATTCCGGGCCTGGCCAACGTCAAGAACATCATCGCCGTGGCCTCGGGCAAGGGCGGTGTCGGCAAGTCCACCACCGCCGCCAACCTGGCGCTGGCGCTGGCCCGTGAAGGCGCCCGGGTGGGGATTCTCGACGCGGACATCTATGGCCCGAGCCAGGGCGTGATGTTCGGCATCCCCGAAGGTACGCGCCCGCAGGTCAAGGACCAGAAGTGGTTCGTGCCGTTGCAGGCTCATGGGGTCGAGGTCATGTCGATGGCCTTCCTGACCGACGACAACACGCCGATGGTGTGGCGCGGCCCGATGGTGTCCGGCGCGCTGCTGCAACTGGTGACCCAGACCGCCTGGGACAACCTCGACTACCTGGTGATCGACATGCCGCCGGGCACTGGCGACATCCAGTTGACCCTGGCGCAGAAGGTGCCGGTCGCAGGCTCCGTGATCGTCACCACGCCGCAGGACCTGGCCTTGCTCGATGCGAAGAAGGGCGTGGAAATGTTCCGCAAGGTCAACATTCCGGTGCTGGGTGTGGTGGAAAACATGGCCGTGCACATCTGCTCGAACTGCGGTCATGCCGAGCACCTGTTCGGCGAAGGCGGCGGCGAGAAGCTGGCGTCGCAGTACGGTGTCGAACTGCTGGCTTCGCTGCCGCTGTCGATGCTGATCCGCGAGCAGGCCGATAACGGCAAGCCGACCGCGATCGCCGAGCCGGAAAGCCAGATCGCCATGGTCTATCAGGAACTGGCCCGCTCGGTGGGTGCGCGCCTGGTGTTGCAGGAAGCGGCCGCCCCGGCGATGCCGAATATCACTGTCAGCGACGACTGAGTGCTGGCCCGGCCCGCTGCGCTGTTGCGCGGCGGGCCTGCAAGAACCGATCGCCCATAAAAAAACCCCGCTCGAGAGCGGGGTTTTTTCAAGCGATGAAGCAGAAGTTAGATAACTTCAACTTCTTCAGCTTGCATGCCTTTCTGACCGCGGGTAGCGATGAAAGAGACCGCTTGGCCTTCTTTCAGGCTCTTGAAGCCGTCAGCCTTGATGGCTTTGAAGTGTACGAACAGGTCGTCACCGGATTGTGGGGTGATGAAGCCGAAGCCTTTTTCATCGTTGAACCACTTAACGGTACCGGTTTGGCGATTGGACATGGTCTGTCTCCTTGGACAAAAGTTTTCCGGCTCAGGAACGCCCTGGCCGAGACTGAGTGCAAAAAGACAGAAAATTCATGGATGGTTGATCGAGATCTTGCATCGAGTAGAGATTCTCAGTGACAGCGTGCAGCACAGTGTCGGCACCTTACCGGTTTTTCTTCGAGGTGCCAATGGTCTTGCGCGGCTTTTGCGCAATTCATGACTGACGGCGTCATTTGCGGCCTGTAGCCATTCGCCACTAACGGATCGACGGCCGGATGCAGGCTAATTCTTTGAAGCGGGCGCTCGTCCCGGTAAGATGCCGCTCACCTTTTTCACCACGCTACTTCAGGACACCCCGCCATGAGCATCAAATCGGACAAGTGGATTCGCCGCATGGCGCAGGAACACGGCATGATCGAGCCGTTCGTCGAGCGCCAGGTGCGCAATGACGGCAACGACAAGCTGATCTCGTTCGGTGTCTCCAGCTACGGCTACGACGTGCGCTGCGCCGATGAATTCAAGGTGTTCACCAACATCAATTCGGCCACCGTCGATCCGAAGAACTTCGACGCCGGCAGCTTCGTCGACGTCAAGAGCGACGTCTGCATCATCCCGCCGAACTCCTTCGCCCTGGCCCGCACCGTCGAGTACTTCCGCATTCCGCGCAACGTGCTGACCATCTGCCTGGGCAAGAGCACCTACGCCCGCTGCGGCATCATCGTCAACGTCACGCCGCTGGAACCGGAATGGGAAGGCCACGTGACCCTGGAATTCTCCAACACCACCACGCTGCCGGCGAAGATCTACGCCAACGAAGGCGTGGCGCAAATGCTGTTCCTGGAGTCCGACGAGGAATGTGAAGTCTCCTACAAGGACCGTGGCGGCAAATACCAAGGCCAGCGCGGCGTCACCCTGCCGCGTACCTGAACCGACGAACTGGTGGGAATTCCGCCGCCTTGTGGCACTCCAAGAAGATGAACCGTCCCGGCGCGCATGACGTGCGCCGGACCTCGTCAGGAGCAGCCAATGAAACTCGATCCCGCAATCAGCGCCAAGCTGGCCGTGCTGCAGCCCAACCACATCGGGCTGCCGGTATGGTCACTGCTGGCCCATCCGCATCCGGCGATGCACGCTGGCGGTGTTCCCGGCCAGCCCGACCCGGACACCCCGCAACCGCCGCAACCCGGTGAAAACCCACCGATGGAACCCGGCGAACCCACCCTTCCCGATGAACCGCCACCCGCCCCGGTAGCCTGACTCAGCTTCAGCGCGCCAGCGGCCAGACCCGGCCGGCGCCCGCCAGGAATATCCTGGCCGGTGCGGCCGGGGTCACCCGCCAACCGCCGGTAAATTCGCCGAACGCCGGCAGCAGGCTCACTTGCTCGTCGATCACGAAGCACGGCAGACGCAGCCTTTGCCGTGCCTTGCCATGCAGTACGCAGACCGGATGCACATGCCCGCACAGCACCGGGTGTGTCGGGTGAGCCACAGGGTCGTGCTGCAAGGCGAAGGGCTCCAGCAACCAGGGTTCGTCCAGCATCTCGATGCCCAGGCCAGGCGGCGGATCGCCGGCATGCCGGTCGTGATTGCCGCGAATCAGGCGGATTTGCAACGCGGGGTGGCGTTCACGCCAGGCCTGCAATAACGCCAGGGTTGCCGGCGCGCGGCCTTGGCGGGCATGGATGAAATCCCCCAGCACCACCAGTTGCTCGCTCGGATAGCGTTCCAGCAGAGCGTCCAGCCGCTGCAAGGTTGCGGCGGTGGTGCCACGCGGTACCGGCTGATGCTGGGCGCGGTAGCTGGCGGCCTTGCCGATATGCACGTCGGCCAGCAGCAGCGCCTTGCGTGCAGGCCAATACAGGGCGCGGTCGGCGAGCAGCCACAGACGCTCGCCGCACAGTTCGATTTCACAGTGCTCGTGCATTCCGGCGCCCCCCGTCCGCAGCTTTTTCCAGATCGGCGACCATCCGTGCGATGCGGTCGGCGAGCTTTTCCGTGCTCATGGTCTCGCGCATGCCCTCGACCACCAGCGCGAAGGCCAACGGCCCCGGCCGGCGCAGCGCGTGCAGGTCCAGGCGCTGGCCGCTCATCTTCAGCAACTGGCGATGCAGCCGCTCGATTTCCAGTTCCTCGCGCAACACTTCATCCCGTGCCTGGCCCAGCAGCAGGTTGTCAGCGTCGTGACGGCGGAACACTTCGAAAAACAGCCCGCTGGAGGCCTGGATCTGCCGGGTGCTTTTCTGCGCGGCGGGGTAGCCGCCGAACACCAGCCCGGATATCTGTGCGATCTCGCGAAAACGTCGTTGGGCCATTTCCCCGGCGTTGAGGCTGGCGAGCACGTCTTCCAGCAGGTTGTCGGCGCTCAGTGCTGCCGGCAGGATGCTGGCCCAGTCCACGGCGGTCGGGCTGAGCAGTTCGAAGCCGTAATCGTTGACCGCGATGGACACACTCAACGGCTGCTCGCGACTCGCCCGCCAGGCGATCAGGCTGGCCAGCCCGAGGTTGGCCATGCGCCCGGCGAAGGGGTACAGAAACAGGTGCCAGCCCTGCCGCGAGTGCCAGGTTTCCGCGAGCAGGCTGCTTTGCGTCGGTAGCGCCGACCAGGCGGCCTGCAATTCCAGCAGCGGGCGCACGGCCTGCATTTCCGCGCCGCTGAATTGCCCCTTGGCGGCGGCATCGAGCTGCTCCACCAAGGCGTCGGCCAGTTCGCTGGAAAGCGGCATGCGCCCGCCATTCCAGCGCGCCAGTGCGGCCTTGCGCGCGGTGCTGCGCCGCACATAGGCGGTCATGTTCTCGACCCGCACCAGCTCCAACACCCGCCCGGCGAAGACGAAGGCGTCGTTGGGCCGCAGACGGGCGATAAAGGCTTCTTCGACGCTGCCGAGGTTGGTGCCGACGCCGCCCTTGCTCCAGAACTTCAACTGGATGCTCGCGTCGCTGACGATGGTGCCGATGCCCATGCGATGCCGTCGTGCCAGTCGCTCGCTGGCGACCCGACAGATACCGTCGGCATGAACCTCGACCCGCTGGTAGTCGGGATAGGCGCTGAGGGAACTGCCGCCATGCCGGACGAAATCCAGCGCCCATTGCCACTGGCTGTCGCGCAGGTCGCGGAAGGCGAAGGTCGTGCGCACTTCCTCCAGCAACTCCAGCGGCCTGAAGCCCGCGCCCAGCGCCATGCTCACCAGATGCTGCACCAGCACGTCCAGGCACAGCCGCGGCGATTGCCGCGCCTCGATATGCCCGGCCGCCAAGGCCTGGCGCGCGGCGGCGGCTTCCACCAGTTCCAGGCTGTGGGTCGGCACCAGGGTGATGCGCGACGCCCGTCCCGGCGCGTGCCCGGAGCGACCGGCGCGCTGCATCAGGCGCGCCACGCCTTTGGCCGAGCCAATTTGCAGAACGCGCTCCACCGGTAGAAAGTCCACCCCAAGGTCCAGGCTCGAGGTGCATACCACCGCCTTCAGTCCGCCTTCCTTGAGACTGCGCGCTACCCACTCGCGGGTGCCGCGGGCCAGCGAGGCGTGGTGCAGAGCGATCAGTCCGGCCCACTGCGGACGGGCTTCCAGCAGCGCCTGATACCAGCGTTCGGCCTGGGCGCGGGTGTTGGTGAAGACCAGGCAACTGTGGCAGTCATCGATTTCCCGGCAGACCGGCTCGACCAGGTTCAAGCCCATGTGCCCGGCCCAGGGAAAACGCTCGATGGCGGCGGGCAGCAAGCTGTCCACCAGCAGGCGTTTGTCTTGGCGGCCTTCGATCAGCCGGCCGTTTTCCGGCACCAGCACGTCAAGGGCGTGGGGAAGATTGCCGAGGGTCGCCGACAGCCCCCACACCACCAACTGCGGGTGCCATCGACGCAGGCGGGCGAGGGCCAGTTGCAGTTGCACGCCGCGCTTGTTGCCGAGCAGTTCGTGCCACTCGTCGACCACTACCATGCGCAGGCTGGCGAAGTCGTCTTCGGCCTGGGCGCGGGTCAGCAACAGGGTCAGGCTTTCCGGGGTGGTGATCAGCGCGCTCGGCAGGCGCCGGGCCTGGCGGGCGCGTTCGGCGCTGCCGGTGTCGCCGCTGCGCACGCCGATGCTCCACGGCAGTTCCAGCTCGTCCAGCGGTGCTTGCAGGGCGCGGGCGGTGTCGGCGGCGAGGGCGCGCATCGGCGTGATCCACAGCACCTGCAAGGGCGCGGGCTGCGGGCGTTTGGCGTTGACGACGGGTTTGCCGGCGAAGGCGCGCAAGGCGGCCAGCCACACCGCGTAGGTCTTGCCCGCGCCGGTGCTGGCGTGCAGCAGCCCGGATTCGCCGCGGCCCACCGCCGCCCAGACCTGCCGCTGAAAGGCGAACGGCGTCCAGCCACGGGCGGCGAACCAGGCATCGGCGAGGTTGGGGCTGACTGGCATGGGCGCGTCCGGCTCGATGAGGGCTGTGTCTTCACAGACCATCGGCCGGACGCATTGGTTTTATTTCAGATTGCCCCGCAGGAACTGCTGCAAGCGCTCGCTCTTCGGTTGGCCGAGCACGTCCGCCGGCGTGCCCTGTTCTTCCACCAGCCCCTGGTGGAGAAACATCACCTGGCTGGAGACCTGACGGGCGAAGGCCATTTCATGGGTGACCATGATCATGGTCCGGCCTTCCTCGGCCAGGCCCTGGATCACCCGCAGTACTTCGCCCACCAGTTCCGGGTCGAGGGCCGAGGTCGGTTCGTCGAACAGCAGCACTTCCGGCTCCATCGCCAACGCGCGGGCAATGGCCACCCGTTGCTGCTGGCCGCCGGACAGAAACGCCGGGTACTGGTCGGCGACTCGCGGCGCCAGGCCGACCTTGTCCAGGTAGCGGCGGGCGCGTTCTTCGGCGTCGTGCTTGCTCACGCCCAGCACGCGGCGTGGCGCCATGCAGATGTTCTCCAGCACGCTGAGGTGGCTCCACAGGTTGAAGTGCTGGAAAACCATGGCCAGCCGCGTGCGCAGGCGCTGCAACTCGTCGGCGTCGGCGACATGCAGGCCATGGCGGTCATGGACCATGCGGATGTCCTTGCCGTCCAGGGTCATGCGCCCGTCGTCGGGTTGTTCGAGGAAGTTGATGCAGCGCAGGAAGGTGCTTTTGCCCGAGCCGCTGGCGCCGATCAGGCTGATGACGTCGCCGGTGTTCGCCTTGAGCGAGACGCCCTTGAGCACCTTGTGGTCGCCGTAGCTCTTGTGAAGGTCTTCGATGGTCAGTTTGTACACGTACAAGCCCTCATGGCGACAGCAGATAACCGCTTCGGTAAGCCTCGCGGCCGGCGACGTGGGCGATGACCATCCCGGCGGTGGCCATGCGCCGCAGCGAACGGGCGTAGAGCAGGCCCGGCTGGACGTTATGCACCGGGGTCACGCGGTCACTGAGCGGGTCGATGACCTCGGCCACCCGTTGTCCGGCTTCCAGGTATTGGCCGGGGCTGACATGAAACACCAGCAACCCGCCCAGCGGCGTGGCGACCGGCTCGACACCGGCCAGCGGCGTGGCCGGATACAGCAGCGGCGGCAACGGCGCCGGCTCGTTGTCGATGGCGCCGAAGTGGGTCAGGTAATCGAGAATGGCCTGGCAGTCGGCCTGGGCCAGCGGATGGCTGACGTCGCCCTGGCCGCGCAGCTCGACGGTGACCGAGAAGCTGCCCATCGGGATCGGGAAATGCTTGCCGAACCGCTGCTGCAATTGCCACCAGACCAGGGTGAAGCACTCATCGAACGACTGCCCGCCGGAGTCGGTGGCCAGCAGGCTGGCCTGCACCCCGAGGTAGCGCGACAGCGGCTCGACCTGCGCCCAGGCTTCCGGCGTGGTGTAGAGGTGTTTCACGGCTTCGAAGTCGCAGTGCAGGTCCAGCACCATATCGGCATCACAGGCCAGCCGTTGCAGGGTCAGGCGCTGGGATTGCAGCGGCGTGTGCGCCGGGTGCCCGGCCAGGGCACGGCGCAGGCTCTCGCGGATCAGCTCGACGTTGTGTTGCGGGTCCTGGTTCAGGTGGCCTTCGATCTGGTCGCCGACCAGGTCGGACAGGTCGACGAAGCGCCGGTTGAAATTCTCGCCGCTCTGCAACTCGTAGCGGCCCAGCGGCACGTCCATCAACACCTGCTCAAGGCCCACCGGGTTGGCCACCGGCACCAGGACGATTTCCTGGCGCAGGCGTCCCTGGCTTTCCAGTTCGGCGAGGCGTTGCTTGAGGTGCCAGGCCACCAGCATGCCGGGCAGTTCGTCGGCGTGCAGCGAGGCCTGGATGTAGATCTTGCCGCCGGCCCGCGGGCCGAAGTGGAAACTGTGGATCTGGCGGGAAATGCCGGGGACCGGGGCCAGAAGGTCGTGGGTCTTGTGGTGCATGAAAAGTCCTAGTGAGCGGGGCCGAGGAAGGCCAGCCAACGCCGCTCGGCGAGGCGGAACAGACCGACCAGGGCGAAGGTGACGCACAGATAGATGATTGCCGCGGTGCCGAACGACTGGAACGTCAGGAAGGTGGCCGAGTTGGCATCCCGGGCCACTTTGAGGATATCGGGCACGGTGGCGGTGAAGGCCACGGTGGTCGAGTGCAGCATCAGGATCACCTCATTGCTGTAGAACGGCAGCGAGCGCCGCAATGCGGACGGCATGATGATGTAAGCATAGAGTTTCCAGCCTTGCAGGCCGTAGGCGCGGGCGGCCTCGATTTCGCCGTGGTTCATCCCGCGGATCGCCCCGGCGAAGATTTCCGTGGTGTAGGCGCAGGTGTTGAGGGCGAAGGCGAGGATGGTGCAGTTCATCGCATCGCGGAAAAACGCATCCAGCAGCGGCTGTTCGCGCACGGCGGCGAGGCTGTAGATGCCGGTGTAGCAAATCAGCAACTGGATATACAACGGCGTGCCGCGGAACAGATAGGTGTAGAACTGCACCGGCCAGCGTACCCAGAAACGCCGCGAAACCCGGGCGATCGACAGCGGGATCGAGACCAGGAAACCGATTGCCAGCGAGGCGCTGAGCAGCCACATGGTCATGGCCAGGCCGGTGATGTGGGTGCCGTCGGTGTAGAGGAAGGCGCGCCAGTATTCCTGTAGCAGTTCGATCATCGCAGGGCCTCCCGGGTGCCGACGTTATAGCGCCGTTCCAGCCAGCGCAGGGCGATGTTCGAGGCACTGGTGATCAACAGGTAGATGAGCGCCGCCACGATCAGGAAAAAGAACAGTTGATAGGTGCTTTTGCCGGCGTCCTGGGCGGCCTTGACCAGATCGGCGAGGCCGATGATCGACACCAGCGCGGTGGCCTTGAGCATCACCATCCAGTTGTTGCCGATGCCCGGCAGGGCGAAGCGCATCATTTGCGGGAAGACCACGAAGCGAAAGCGTTGCATGCGCTTGAGCCCATAGGCCGTGGCCGCCTCGACCTGGCCGCGGGGCACGGCAAGGATCGCGCCGCGAAAGGTCTCGGTGAAATAGGCGCCGTAGATGAAGCCCAGGGTGATGACCCCGGCGGCAAACGGGTCGATCTCGATGTATTCCCATTCCAGGTAGTCGGTGAGGCTGGTGAGCCAGGTTTGCAGGCTGTAGAAAATCAGCAGCATCAGCACCAGGTCAGGCACGCCGCGGATCAGCGTGGTGTAGAGCTGGGCGGGGAGGCGCAGCATGCGCAGTGCCGAGAGCTTGGCGCTGGCGCCGAGCAATCCCAGGCCGACGGCGACCAGCAGCGACATGAAAGACAGTTTCAGGGTCATCCAGGTGCCCTGCCACAACAGTGGGCCGAAGCCCTTCAGGCTGAACGCCGAAAGCCCGAGCAGCGCAAGCAGATCGTCGAACATGAAGCGAACCCTTGGGGTGAAAAAAAGATGCCCATCCGTGGGATGGGCACCGGTTGGCGGTTATTTACCGCTGTAGAGGTTCAGTTCACCGAAGTGCTTCTTCTGGATCTCGGCGTAGGTGCCGTCGGCGTGTAACGCTTTGATACCTTTGTTCAGGAGGTCCTGCAGGTCTTTGTTACCTTTGCGGATACCGACTGCGGTTTTCGACGGCAGCAGTTCGCTGTCCACCGGCTGGCTCACTTCATAGTTGGCGCCTTGCGGCGACTTCAGGAAGCCCAGTTCGGCTTGCAGCATGTCCTGGATCGAGGCATCCAGGCGGCCTGAGATCAGGTCGGAATAGACCTGGTCCTGGTTCTGGTAGGCCTGGGTCTTGACCCCGGCCTTGTCCAGCACGGCCTTGGCGTAGGCTTCCTGAATGGTGCCCTGCTCGTAGCCGACGGTCTTGCCCTTGAGCGAAGCGATATCGGCGCTCAGGCCCGAACCTTTCTTGAAGACGAAGGAGGTAGGGCCGGAGAACAGCTCTTCCGAGAAGTCGATGACCTTCTGCCGCGCTGGCGTCACGGTCATGGACGAAATCACGCCATCAAACTTGTTGGCCTTGAGGCCCGGGATCATCCCGTCGAAATCGCTTTCCACCCACTTGCAGGTGACCTTCAGTTCCTTGCAGATCGCGTTGCCCAGATCGATATCGAAGCCCACCAGCGAGCCATCGGCGGCTTTGGACTCAAACGGCGCATAGGAAGGATCGACGCCAAAACGCAGCTCCTTGTACTCCTTGGCCAGGGCGTTGCCGGCAGCCAGACACAGAGCAACAGCGGAAAGCGTCAGCCATGCTTTTTTCATCGTGTAGTCCTTGAGAAGCAGCGAAATATTGGGGTGGCCGTGCACCGTTACCGGTCGCGGCCCGACATCACAGTGATAGCAAGTTTTGCACCACTCTGACGGATACCTTGTCCTGGAGGCTTTATCCGGGCACCTCGGGCGGTGCCTGTCGTGCGGGGAAAGCGGTTTGGCGGCGGTGTGCGTTTTTCCAGTGCGTGCCTCGCACAGTTCGATCCGCTCAGTGCACTGTCTTGCAGCACGGCGTGGCCGGGTCTCACGTGACTAACTAAAACAGTCTGTATGTTTGAACTGTTTATATCGTGTGCGAAACGGGCGACGGTCATCTCCCAAAGTTCATGCTCGAACCGATTGTTTATTGTCGGCCAGCACAGAGTCTCTTAAGGTCCCCTGTGAAGTGTGCTGCCCAGGCTTGCAGTGTTTTTATTATGTGTGCGAGAGGCCATAAGGCCGATGTGAATGTGCCTCCCGGCTGCGGCTGTTGCCTGCCTGAACACTGGCGGATCTGACTTTATTCTTTGAAATTAATGTTGGAGATGACCATGGTGTACGACGTTGTTGTAGTCGGGAGTGGGGCGATTGGTGGCTCCATTGCATTCGAACTGGCCAGCCGCGGGCTCTCGGTCTGCCGCGTGGGCGAGACCGCCCGGCGCAATGCGGCGTCCCGGGCTGCGGGGGCGATGAATGGCTGTTTCGGTGAGGTGACCAGGACACTGTTGTCTTCGGAGCCTGGTCGCCTGAAGTTGGTCATGGATATACAAGCGAAAAGTCTGTGGGCCGACTGGGAAGAGCGCCTTGCAACGGCCAGCAGCAATAACAAGGGATTACTGGCCGCCTGCGGAACGCATGTAATTCTAAACTCTGCGGGCATGGCGGAAGTTGACAGTGCCAACTACGCCGCCATTGAACAGAGCCTGCGTGATTTTCAGGTATTGCATACTTCGGTGGCGCCGGATGAACTTGAATGGATCAAGGCCAATGATCTGGTCAGGCCGATGCGCGCGCTGTTCATTCCGGATGAAAACGCAATCGATCCCCACCTGCTGCTGGAGAAACTTGATACGGCATTACTGGGAACCGGCGGCACGATCATCGATGCAACGGCCCGCAAGATCCTCGTGGAAGGTGCCGTCGCCACCGGCGTGATGCTGGACGACGGCCGCTCTATCGCGGGAAAACACGTGGTGGTGGCGGCGGGCGTGCAGTCACTGGACCTGTTCGACGAACTGGAGGACGTGGGACGCAAGATTCCGCCGCTGTTCGCCGGCTATGGCGTGTCGCTGCTGTTGCGGCCCAAGGCCGGCCAAAAACTGCCTGAAACCGTGATCCGTACGCCCAATCGCGCCTTCGCCTGTGGCTTGCACTGTCTGCCCCGGGGCGATGACCTGCTCTACCTCGGCGCGACCAATATCCTCGCGGAACAACCGCGCAGCCAGGCCCTGGTTTCCGACGTGCAGTTCCTCCTCGACTGCGCTGTAGACCAGCTCAACCTCGACCTTCATGACGCCGAAATCGTGGATATCCAGGTGGGCAACCGGCCGATCGCCGCCGATGGATTCCCGTTGATAGGGCCGTGCGGATACGACGGCCTGTGGATGGTCACTGGCACCTACCGCGACGGTTTGCACCAGTCGCCATTGTTGGCGGCCTGGGTCGCGGACCAGATCGAGGGCCGCGACAACAAGCTCGACCTGTCGGCCTTCACCCCGTTGCGGGCGCCGCTGCAGGTCGCGTCGCGGGCTGACACCCTCACCGAAACGGTGCGGCAGATGTTCGCCACCGGTTACGAATACCGCTGGGATATCAAGCCCTACTGGATGCCGCTGCTGGATCGCGGCATGAACGAGAACTACACCCGGCTGGTCGAGGCACTGCACCCGAGCTTCACGCCGCCGCCGGAGCTGATTGCCTTCTCCTGGCTGTACCCCTCGATGTTCCAGAGACTGGCCCGTTACTACGAGGCGTGGTCATGACCGCGGCATGGATCGCAGGGCACCGCGCGGCGGCATTGCGTGCCCTGGCCGACGCCGGGGTCTGGGATCCGGGTGCCGACACGGCGGCGCTGGTGGCAAAGCACTTGTACGGCGTCGAATGCTTCGACGAGCAGCGGGTGCAGGCGTTTCGCGCCGATGTGGCGGAGCGCTGCGCGCGCATTCCGCTGGGGCACATACTCGGTTACGCCGATTTCGGCTTCCTGCGCCTGATGGTTGGCAGCGGGACGTTCGTGCCCCGGTGCCAGAGCCTGGCAATGCTGCGCTGGATCGAGCGCAACCTGAGGCTGGATTCCCAATCCTGCGTGTATGACCTGTGTGCCGGAGTCGGAGCGCTGGGGTTGTCGATCTGGTCGGCGTGCGGCGCGAGGGTGACCTGCGTCGAATCTGATCCCACCGCCCAGGCCTATCTGCAGCGCAACATCGGCCGGCTCGGTGCCGAGCGCCACCTCAACCTGATGGCGGCGGACATCACCCAGCCCACCCCCTTCGAACACGACCGCGGGCTGATCGATGTGGTCGTCGCCAACCCGCCTTACGTTGCACCGCACACCGACCTGCTACCGGAGTGGAGTCGTCATCACCCGCCTGGCGCGATTTACGCCCGGGACGAGGGCGCTGAATTGATCGAGGCCTCGGCCCGGCTGGCCAGCACCGTGCTGAAGCCTGCGGGCGCCTTGCTCATCGAGCATGGCGAGGCCCAGGTGGAGCAGGTTGAAACCTTAATGAGGAGGCACGGCTTTCAGTCGATCAGTCATTGCGTGGACGATGACTTCGGCGATGCGACCGGACCCTCCGTTTTCAGCGTAGGGAGAAAGGCATGAATCAATACGGCAAGCACAACACGGGCAAGGGCGACACCTGGATGGGGCTGCGCCATCAACGAACCAGCGATGCACTGGGCACGGCCGCCGCCGGTGGCCTGACCGGATTCGATGTGGTCGCGCGCAAGGGCAAGGAACTGACCCTGGCCGATGGCTCGACCTGCACCGAGTTCGTTTCCTGCTCCTATCTCGGGCTGGAGAGCCACCCGGCGCTGGTCCTGGCTGCCCGGGAGGCGCTGGAGCGGATCGGCATCCACCTGTCGGCCAGCCGCGGGGCGATGAGCCCGGTGTACCTGCGCCAACTGGAACAACTGCTGTCAGAGATCTACGACGGGGCGTCGGTCACGGTCTTCACCTCCACCAGCAATGCCCATCTGGGCGTCCTGCCGCTGCTGGGCAGTGGCGTGATGGAGGGCTATCCCGTTCGCGACAAGGGCGTGATGTGGCTGGTGGATCGCACCGCCCACGCCTCGATGCAGGTCTTGCGCGGGGTGCTGGAGCAGTTTGGCCCGGTATGCCGGGTCGACACCGCGGATATCGACGCCGTCGAAGAGGTGCTGCGTGGCTGCGACCAACAGGGCGTGACACCGGTCCTGCTGATCGACGGCGTGGGCTCGATGTCCGGCCTGCTGCCGGTGGCCCGGCTGAGCGAACGGCTGCGCACCCACGGCGGCTACCTGTACGTCGATGACGCCCACGGCATTTCGATCACCGGACGCCATGGCGCCGGCTACGCCTTCGAGAACCTGGGCCACCGGCTGCCGGCCAACACCCTGATCGCCGGCTCCCTGAGCAAGGCGTTCGGCGGGGCGGGAGGCTTCATCGTACTGCGGCCCGGCTACGACGCCCGGCAACTGCAGGCGCTGGCCAACCCGTTGGTGTTCGGTCACAGCATCGCGGTGCCCATGCTGGCGGCGAACGTGGCGGCTGCGCAGATTCACCTGTCTTCCGATATCCACGCGTTGCAGCAGCGGCTGTGGCGCAACGTCCGGCGGCTGGATGAAAGCGTCGCACAGCCGATGATGAACGCCGACCTGTGTGCGCCGATCCGCGGCGCCCTGTTCGCCAGCGAGCGTCAGGGCGTCACTGCCGCCCGGGCCCTGAGGGCGGCGGGCCTGGTGATGTTTCCGGTGTTCTATCCCATCGTCGAAAGCGGCAAGGCGATGCTGCGCTGCGCGGTGTCCGCCGCCCATACCCCGGCCCAGATCGACACCCTGGCGCTGCAGCTCAACCAGCACCTGAACGCACAGGCCGTGGAGGAATGAACCATGTCGAACGATGCCGCTGTAGTGCTCGGCTCGCACCGGGCGCAACTGGACAGGATCAACGGGCAACTGGTCGATTTGCTGGCAGAGCGAATGCAGCTCTGCCGGAACATCGCCAGGCTGAAATCAGCCCATGGCATTTCGATGATGCAACCGCAGCGCATCAGCTCGACGCTTGAGCTGGTGCGCTCGCTGTCCAGCGCGAGGCAATTGCGCCCGGACTATGTCGACCGGCTGTTCCGTCTGATCATCGATGAAACCTGTGATGAAGAACTGCGGGTCATGGCCAGCGCCGCCAAGGACGAGGGATGAACGATGCGCGTACTGATCATCGACAACCTCGACTCCTTCACCAACAACATCGCCCAGTACCTGTATGAGGTCTGCGGCGAGCACCCGGTGGTGGTGCCCAACACCCACAGCCTGGCGCAACTGGAACTGGACCAGTACGAGGCCGTGGTGCTGTCGCCCGGCCCCGGCCATCCCGGCCGCCCTGGGGATTTCGGTGTGTGCCGGGATGTCCTGGAACATGGCGGTCTCCCGGTGCTGGGCGTGTGCCTCGGGCATCAGGGCATCAACTGCTTTTTCGGCGGGCAGGTGGAGCACGCACCGGCGCCGGTGCACGGTTACAGGACCCGGATCCGGCATGCGGGCAGTGGCCTGTTCGAAGGCATCGAGCAGGACTTCACCGCCGTGCGCTACCACTCGCTGGTGTGCACCGAAGTGCCGGAATCACTGGAGGTGACGGCCCGTTCCGAGTGTGGGCTGGTCATGGCGCTGGCCCATCGGCAGCGCCCGGTCTGGGGCGTGCAGTTTCATCCGGAGTCCATCGACTCGCAGCACGGCAAGCGGCTCTTCGGCAATTTCCTGCGCATGGTGAGGCAGTGCCAGAAAGGCGCTATCGAGAAACAGGTGGCTCATGCCTTGCGCCTGGCGGGCGGCCCGTCGACGCTCGCTCCGGACTACCGGCTGATGGACCCCGCCACCGATCCGCTGGCCACCTTCGAACACCAGTTCGGTGACTGCGTGGCGGCGTTCTGGCTCGACAGCGAGCGGGCCGAGCGCAGCAGGGCGCGCTATTCGCTGATGGGCCGCTGCGATCCCGATTCGGCGCTGGTGTTCAGCTATAACGTCGAGCAACGGCTGCTGACGATCGAAGGGCCGGCGGGGAAGACCGCGCTGGCGGGTGACTTCTTCGATCTGATGGCCGGGGTCACCGCCTCGTTGCGTCCCGAGTGCTGGCCGCAGGCGCCGTTTCCGTTTCGTGGCGGGCTGGCGGGTTATCTGGGGTACGAACTCAAGGCGCTCAATGGTGCTGAAAACCTGCACGTGTCGCCGCTGCCCGACAGCCTGTTGTACCTGCCGAAAAACATGATCGTGTTCGATCATCAGCTTGGCGTTGGTTATCTCTGCCACCTCTGGGGCGAGCGCCTGTCGCTCAAGCCCGTGCCGCCGGTCAGCCGCGCCGCTGCCACCGCATTTTCACCGGGGCCGGTGGCCGAGGCGGCGTTGAACCTCGCCGACGGCTCGACCGCCTACCAGGAAAAAGTCAGGGCCTGCCTGGCGCAAATCACCGAAGGCGAGTCATACGAGATCTGCCTGACCAACCGCGCCCGCATGGTCTGCCCGGATGCGCCGCTGGCGGTCTACACGCGCATGCGTGCTATCAGTCCCGTGCCTTATGGCGCCTATATCGACACCGGCACCTTCGCGATCCTCAGTGCGTCGCCGGAGACCTTCCTGAACATCGATGCCACTGGCCGTATCCGCTCCCGGCCGATCAAGGGCACCCGCCCGCGTGGCAGCAGCCCCTTGGCGGATCAGGCGCTGCGCGACGACCTGGCCGCATCAGCCAAGGACCGTGCCGAGAACCTGATGATCGTCGACCTGGTCCGGCACGACCTCAACGGCATCTGCGTGGCGGGGTCCGTCGAGGTGCCGGACGCCTTTTCGATTGAAAGCTATTCGTCGGTCCACCAACTGGTGTCCACCGTGCAGGGGCAGCTGCGTGCGGGCGTCGATGCGTTTACCGCCATCAAGGCGTGCTTTCCGGGCGGCTCCATGACCGGCGCGCCGAAAGTGCGCACGATGGCTATTATCGACCGGCTCGAGGCCTCCGCCCGTGGCGTTTACTCTGGCGCCCTGGGCTGGATCGGGGTGGACGGCTACACCGAACTGAGTGTGGTCATTCGCACGGCGGTGGTGAAGGACGGCATGGCCACCTTCGGTATCGGCGGGGCGATCGTCGCGGCCTCCGACCCCGCCGACGAAATGGAGGAAACACTGGTGAAGGCGAGCGTTCCGTTTCACAGCATCAAGGGATGAACATGGAAAAAATTCTGATCATTGGCGGCGCGGGCTGCGTCGGCCAGTTCATGGCGGGCCTGCTGGCGGACGCCGGCCATGCGCCGATCATCATCGATCGGGTGGCCGCACCGTCGGGCCTCGATCAGCGGGTCATGGACGCGCTGCTGTTGCCCGAACAGGCGCCGGAACTGCTGCGGGCCGCCACCACGCTGATCATCGCTCTGCCGGAAGAGGCGGCTTTGCAGGTGCTGGAGCGTTACGCCGGTGCCATGCCTGCGTTGCGGGTACTGGTCAATACCTGTTCGGTGCAGACTCCGTTCCAGTTACGCGCCTCCCGGCTGTTTTGCGATGTGCCGTCGCTGGGCCTGAATCCGATGTTTTCGCCGACCCTCGATTGCCGGGGGCGGCCGCTGGTGCTGTGCGAGCGCGGGCGCAGCGAAGCGGGTGAATGGTTCGAGCAACTGCTGGTCGAGCGCGGCATGCTCGTCACCCGCCTGGCCCCCGACGAGCATGACCGCACCTTGGCGGTCTGCCAGACGCTGCCCCATGCGGCGATCCTCGCGTTTGCCGTTGCCCTGCAACACAGTGAGTGCGATCCGGCGCTGATCGCGGCGCTGGCGCCGCCGCCGATGAAAACCCTGCTGAGCCTCGCCGCCCGCATCCTGCAAAACCAGCCCGAGACCTACTGGGATATCCAGAAGCACAACCACAACGCCGCGCGCCAGCGCGAACAACTGGGCAAGGGGCTGGACCTGCTGCATCAGTTCTGCCGGCAAGACACGCCGGAGCATTTCAGCGCCGAACTGGACGCCGTGCGCCGCTACCTCGGCGTCGGGGTCGAACAGTACGGCAAGGCGTGTGCCGGCATTTTCACGTTGTTGAATACACCTCAGGGAGAAGCACTCCATGCAAGAAGCAGCGAGCCCGCTGTACGCGATTCTCGGCAACCGCACGAAAGCACTGGCGTTGCTGGCGATCATGCTGCCCGTTCTACTGGTCACCATCGATAACACCATTCTCAACTTCGCCTTGCCGCGTATTGCCGTGGCGCTCAATCCGTCCGCCGCTGGCCAGTTGTGGATGATCGATGCCTATTCGTTGGTGCTGGCCGGTCTTTTGGTGACCATGGGCGGCACCGGTGACCGGGTCGGTCATCGACGCATGCTGTTCATCGGGTGCGGCGGGTTCGCGCTGGTGTCGCTGCTGCTGTCGCTGTCGGTGCACGCCTGGCAGTTGATTGCCGGACGCGCCTTGCTGGGCGTATTCGGAGCAATGATTTTGCCGGCGACCCTGGCCCTGATCCGCAGTGCCTTCAGCGACCGTGAAGAGCGGCGGGTGGCCGTGGCGGTCTGGGCCACCTGCCTGACCATCGGTTCGGCGCTGGGGCCGTTGCTGGGCGGTGTGCTGTTGCAGTTTTTCGACTGGCCTTCGGTGTTCCTCGTGGCCTTGCCGTTCTTGCTGCCGGTCCTGGTGCTGGCGCCGTCGCTCAGTGAAACGCAACGGCAATCCGGGGGCTCGGCGGATTACCTCAGCATCCTGCTCAGCCTCGGCGCCATGACCGGCGTAATGCTGGCGCTCAAGCACGGCGCGACCACCGGTCTCGACGTCCAGGCCCTGCTCTTGCTGGTGGCCGGTGTGGGCCTGGGCCTGTTGTTCGTGCGGCGGCAGTTTCGACTCGCAGAGCCGCTGCTGGACCTGCGCCTGTTCCGCAACAGCACCTTCAGCGTGTGCATCGCGGTGAACCTGGTGAGCCTGGGGCTGCTGATCGGCTTCATCTTCTTCGCCACGCAACTGCTGCAATTGGTGTTCGGCATGGCGCCGCTGGCCGCCAGCCTGATCCTGGTGCCCGGCCAGGTGCTGGCGATCATCGCCGGCATGGCCGTGGTGCCGTTGGCGCGGAATGTGGCGCCCAACCGGTTGCTGGCGGCCTGCCTGCTGCTCGCGGCGCTGGCGTTCGCGGTGATGGCGCTGGTTCAGGCCAGTGTGGTCAGCGTCTGTGTTGCCTTCGTACTGCTCAATATCAGTGTCGCGGCGATCACCACGGTCTCCAATGACCTCGTGTTGAGTTCGGTCCCCGCCGAGCGTGCGGGCAGTGCATCGTCGGTCAGTGAAACGGCCTATGAGGTGGGCGTGGTGCTGGGCACGACGCTGATCGGTGGCGCGGTCGCGGCGCTGTACCGGTTGTCATTGGTGCTGCCCGAAGGGCTGTCGGACGAGGCGACCCGCGCGGCGGCGACCCTGGGTGGCGCGCGCACGGTCAGCAGCGGCGAGCATGCGGCGGCGCTGTTGCAGGCGGCGGATGCGGCGTTCCGCGAAGGTGTATCGCTCACCAGTGCCGCGGTGGCGCTGACGGTGCTGGCGTTCGCGCTGCTGACTTTGCGCTGCCTGCGTTCGCCTAGCTGAGCAACGCCTGCAATGTCGCCAGGTCATCCGCTTCTTCTACCGGCTTGTCCTGGCGCCAGCGGGCCATGCGCGGGAAACGCACGGCGATGCCGCTCTTGTGGCGGCGGGACAGGGCGATGCCTTCGAAGGCCAGTTCGAAGACCATGCTGGGGGTGACACTGCGCACCGGGCCGAAGGTTTCGATCGTGGTCTTGCGGATGATGGCGTCGACGCTGCGCATCTCGGCGTCGCTGAGCCCGGAATAGGCTTTGGCGAACGGCACCAGGGTGCGCTCCGGCGTGCCGGGCGGGGCGTCCCAGACGGCGAAGGTGTAATCGCTGTAGAGGCTGGCGCGGCGGCCGTGGCCGCGTTGGGCATAGATCAGCACAGCGTCGACGGTGAAGGGGTCGATTTTCCATTTCCACCAGACGCCCATGTCCTTGGTCCGGCCCACGCCGTAGAGGGCATCGCGCGCCTTGAGCATCAGGCCTTCGACGCCGAGGTCGCGGGAGTTTTCGCGCTGGCGGGCGAGGTCGGCCCAGTCGCTGGCGGCGAGCACGGGCGACAGGTGCAGCACCGCGTCCTGGCCCTGCTCGACCACGGTTTCCAGTTGGCGCCGGCGCTCATGCTGCGGACGGCTGCGCCAGTCTTCGCCCTGCCACTCCAGCAGGTCGTAGGCGAGCAGGGCCACCGGCGCGTCGGTCAGCAGTTTCTTGCCGAGGGTCTTGCGGCCGATCCGTTGCTGCAACAGGGCGAACGGCTGGACGGCGATAGCGTCGGCCTGGGTATCCGGCTTCCACACCACGATTTCGCCGTCGAGCACCGTGCCGTCGGGCAGGCTCGCGGCCAGCGTGTGGAGTTCGGGAAAACGTTCGGTGACCAGTTCCTCGCCCCGCGACCAGACCCACAATTGGCCGTCGCGCTTGACCAGTTGTGCGCGGATGCCGTCCCACTTCCATTCCGCCTGCCAGTCGCTGACCGGCCCGAGCAGGGCGTCGAACTGCTCCACCGGTTGTTGCAGGGCGTGGGCGAGGAAGAAGGGATAAGGCTGGCCGCCGCGCTGGGCATGCTCGTCGGCGGACGCCGGGGCGATCAGCGCGCGGTAGCTGTCCGCCGTGGGGCGGTGACTGAGGTCGGTGTAGCCGACCATTCTCTGGGCTACTTGCTTGGCGTCGAGGCCGGCCAGTTGCGCCAGGGCGCGGGTGACCAGCAGCTTCGACACGCCAACGCGGAAACTGCCGGTGATCAGTTTCAGGCACACCAGCAGGCTGTTGCGGTCCAGTTGCGCCCAGAGCTGCGGCAGGCGTTGCGACAGGGTTTCCGCTGGCAGGCCGCGCAGCGGCAGCAGTTCGTCCTCGACCCAGTGCGCCAGGCCCGCGTCGCTGCTGTGTTCGACCTCCGGCAAGAGCAGGGAGAAGGTCTCGGCCAGGTCACCCACGGCCTGATAACTTTCCTCGAACAGCCATTCGGGCAGTGCCGCGAGGCGGGTGGCGATGTCGCGCAGCAGGCGAGTGGGCACCAATTGCCGGGGACGACCGCCGGCGAGAAAGTACACCGCCCAGGCGGCGTCCCGCGCTGGCGCCTGACTGAAGTAGTCCTGCAGGGCTTGCAACTTGGCGTTGCTGGAGGTGGTGGCGTCCAGGCGCAGGTAGAGCTCGGCGAAGGCTTTCATGCCTCGGCCTGCGCTGCGGTCGGCGCGTCGTCTTCGTCGCCGTATTCGGTGACGAAGGGGCGGGCGTCGAGACCCTGTTCGCTGAGATAGCGCACCAGCACACCGACCGAACCATGGGTGACCATCACCCGCTGCGCCCCCGTCTCGGCGATGGCCCAGAGCAGTCCCGGCCAGTCGGCGTGGTCGGACAGTACGAAGCCGCGATCGACCCCGCGCCGCCGCCGGGTGCCGCGCAGGCGCATCCAGCCGCTGGCGAAGGCGTCGCTGTAATCGCCGAAACGGCGCATCCAGGTGCTGCCGCCCGCCGAGGGCGGGGCAATGATCAGGGCCTGGCGCAGCAGCGGGTCGTTGCGCGGAATATCGCCGGCGTATTGCGTCGGCGGCAGATGGATGCCGGCCTCGCGGTAGACCCGGTTGAGCGGTTCGACCGAGCCGTGGGCGAGGATCGGCCCGAGGCTGGCATCGATGCCGTGGAGGATGCGCTGTGCCTTGCCGAAGGCGTAGCAGAACAACACGCTGGCCTTGCCGCGGGTCTGGTTGCCGCGCCACCACTCATTGATTTCGCTGAACACCTCGGCCTGCGGCTGCCAGCGGTAGATCGGCAGGCCGAAGGTGGATTCGGTGATGAAGGTGTGGCAGCGCACCGGCTCGAACGGCGCGCAGGTGCCATCGGCCTCGACCTTGTAGTCCCCCGACGCGACCCAGATTTCGCCCTGGTATTCCAGGCGTACCTGGGCCGAGCCGAGGACATGGCCGGCGGGGTGGAAACTGAGGGTGACACCGTGGTGCGACAGGCGTTCGTGGTAGGGCAGGGTTTGCAGATTGATCTCGGCGCCGAGGCGGGCTCGCAGGATCCCGGCGCCGGGGGCGGCGCACAGGTAATGGCGGTTGCCGGTGCGCGCATGGTCGCCGTGGCCATGGGTGATGATCGCCCGTTCCACCGGGCGCCAGGGATCGATATAGAAATCACCGGGCGGGCAGTAGAGGCCTTCGGGGCGGGCGATGACAAGGTCCATGGCAGGGCTGCTGGTGGAGGGCTTGTATCGGTAGAGCGGTTACTGGGTGGGGAAGTTCGGTGTTTTTGAGGGCCTTATCGCTGATTTGTCGGGGGACCGAACCGCAGCGATAAGGCCCTCAAGGCCGATAAATTACTTCCCTGGCACCAAGGTCAGGCGCTTGTTGCCATACGCCCGTTCAAAGTTCTGCGTCTGCAGCGGCACGCTCTGGTACTGCCCGCGGAACCACGCATCCAGGCCGTTGGCGAACTGCGGGCTGGCCGGGTTGCCGGACTGGCCGCTGCTGGTGAGCAATTGCAGCGGCTCGACCTGGCCGAAGTCCACCACCATGCGTACTGCCGGGCCGAGGCTGGCCTTGAAGTCCTGGCCCCAGGCATAGGCCGACGGGTTCAGGGTGCTGTGGTCGCCGCCCACCGCTTGCGCCCGTCGGCTGAGGTTGTCGCCCAAACCATGCAGGTTGGCCGTCGGCCATTGGTACTGGTGCAGCTTGCCCCACTGCCAGGTCTTGCGGTCGGCACCGAGTTGCTGTTCACCGGCACTGATCGCCGCGGCCAGGCTGCGGGCAATGATGGTCGGTTTGTCCTCTTTTGCCGGGGTCGTGAGGTCATCCCAGAACGGACTGTCGTCGCGGCCCAGCAGGTGGTCGGCCTGGGCCGAGTAGGACAGCCGCGCATTGGCGACGAACGCCTGCCACGCCGGGCTCGACTCCGGGCCGAGTTCGTCGAGGAAGGTCAGCCGGGTGCTTTCCTGGAGGAACAGCTCGTACACCGCGGCATCGGCGGAGGTCTGGCTCAGGCGGCCATCGAAAGCCATCAGGCGGGTGTACGCCTCGCGGGCGCGGGCCTTCTGCTCGGCGGGCAGGCTGTCGATGGCCTTTTTCAGCGGCTGGGCCATGCCCGGTGCTTCGAACATGGCCTTGAGTTTGCCGGCGAACAGCGTGGTCTGATCGTTCTGCATGGCGATCACGCTGCGGCTGTCGTGCTTGCCGTTGCCGGCCAGTTGCGCCAGGCGCTCGGCGCGCTCCGGGTACGACCAGCTATTGGACAACTGCATGCCGTAGCCACGCGGTGCGCTGCGCTGGTTGGCGTTGCCGATCCAGCCTTGCAGCGGGTCCTGGTCGTACGGATGGAGCATGGCGTCGGCGTAGCCGTCCCAGTCGTAGCGGCTGTCCCAGCCCGGCGAGGGCAGCAGGCCCTGGCCTTCGCGGCGGTTGGGGTAGCGGCCGGTGACTTGCCAGCCGATGTTGCTGGCATCGGCGAACACCATGTTCAGCGCCGCGGCGCCGATCTCGCGGCTGGCGTCGAAGGCGCGCTCGACGTTCTGCGCCCGCGACAGGTCGAAGAACGCGTCGAGGCTCTTGTCGCCCTTGAGGTCGGGCATGCGCAGCGCCAGGCCGAGGCCGCCCTTGTCGCCGGTGAGCAGAGCGCCGTGGCCGGTTTCGTAGATAACTTCGCGCTGCGGGCGCTGGCCCTTGACGAAGAAGGTTTCGTTACGCGCCCGCGCCGGCTGCCAGCGGCCGTCCACTTCATAGAGCAACTGGCTGCCCTGGCGGCGCAGTTTTTCCAGGTACAGGTCCTGGTTGTCGCCCATGGCCGCGCTGCCGCTCCAGGCCAGCTTGCCGTTGAAGCCGGCGAGCACGAAAGGCAGGCCGGGCAGGCTGAAGCCGGCTGCCTGGTACTTGGTGGTGCGGATCTGCACCGGGCTCAGCACCCAGCCGCCCTGGCTGTCGCTGGCCAGCAGGCTGCGGCCGCTGCGGCTGCGCTGTGGGCCGAGGGCCCAGTTGGCCGAGTTGGCATTGCCGAGCACGTTGAACGCCGCGAGTTGCGCGCTGACCGCCGCCACCGGCGCCAGGCCGGTCAACTGGCTGGTGAGGTTCAGGCCCTTGAGCTTGTCGGCCTCGGCCTCCGGCAGCGGTTCGTCCGGGTAGTTGGGCAGCAGCCAGGCCAGTTTGTCGGCACCGACTTTCTGCGCCAGGGTCAGGGCGGCAATTTCTTCTTGCAGGTTCACCGACTGGCTGAAGCTGTAGAGGGCGAAGACCAGCGCCGAGTCTTCGGCTTTCCAGTACTCCGGGCGGTAGCCGGCCAGCGGCGACGGCAGTTTTTCGCGATAGCGGAACAGGTAGGCGTTGACGCCGCGGGCATAGACCTCGAAGAAGCGCTTCAGGCGCGGCGAGGCGTCGGCATAGAGCTGGGTGGCGCTCTGACGGAGGTTGGTGGCGCGCATGAAACGGTCGATGTCCAGCGCCTCGGCGCCGGCCATCTCGGAAAGTCGACCCTGGGCCAGCAGGCGCATGCCGAGCATCTGGCCGATGCGGTCGGAGGCGTGCACGTAGCCGAGGCTGAACAGGGCGTCATGGAAGGAGCTGCTTTCGATCAGCGGCATGCCCTGGGTATTGCGCCGTACCGAAACGTTCTGCGCCAGGCCCTTGAGCGGCTCGACCCCGACGGTCGGTGGCACGCTGTCGCGAACGTTGCCCATCTGGCAACCACCCAGGCTGAGCAGCCCGAGTGCGGCCGCGGCGACGCCGAACCGAAGACGTGAAAGGGGAAAGGCTGGCGAGGCCATGGCAAGGCTCCTGCAAGGGGGGGGCGGCTGAAAGGCGCTACGTTAGTGAGCGCGATGGCCCCGTGCAAGCGGGGGCGCGGGCTTTATTTGCAAAGCGCCGCGCCGGTGACGCGGGCTTATGGCTGCGGCGGGTTGATCTTTTCCACCAGGGCGTAGGCGCGCTGGGTGGCGGGACGGGCCTGAATGCGCTCGAACCAGCCTTTAAGGGCCGGGAAGTTGTCGAGATCCTGCCCCTGCCATTTGTGCGGGACGATCCACGGGTAGATCGCCATGTCGGCAATGCTGTACGCCTCGCCGGCGACGAACGGTCGGTCTTCCAGGCGCTTGTTCAGCACCCCGTAGAGCCGCGCGGTCTCGTCGACATAGCGCTTGATGGCGTAGGGGATCTTTTCCGGCGCGAAGCGGTTGAAATGGTGGTTCTGCCCGGCCATCGGGCCGAGGCCGCCCATCTGCCAGAACAGCCATTGCAGGGCTTCCTGGCGCCCGCGCAGGTCTTGCGGAATGAACTGGCCGGTTTTTTCGGCGAGGTACAGCAGGATGGCCCCGGATTCGAACAGCGACAGGGGCTGGCCGTCGGCGGTGTCGTTGTCGACGATGGCCGGAATGCGGTTGTTGGGGGCGATTTTCAGGAAGTCGGCGGCGAATTGCTCGCCTTTGCCGATGTTGATCGGGTGGATCCGGTACGGAAGGCCGGTCTCCTCAAGAAACAGGCTGATCTTGTGGCCGTTGGGGGTGGTCCAGTAGTACAGATCGATCATGAGGCGCTCCATCAGGAAACGGCAGCATGGTGCATGCTGCCGTCGTTCTGCCGCGCTCGGGCGCAGCGGTCGGCGTTATGGATATCACAAAGCGCGACCGCTGTTACAGGAAGTCACACTCAGGCGCCGTGGCACTTCTTGAATTTTTTCTCGCTGCCGCAGGGGCAAGGGTCGTTACGGCCGACATCTTTCAACGTGTTGCGCACCGGCTCCTGGGGCGCATGGTTGCAGTGCGGACCGTGCACATGGCCGTGGTCGTGATCGTGGTGATGGTCGTGATCATGATTGCAATCAGGGCCGTGAACGTGGGGTTGCTGGGTCATCTGGGTTACTCCGGGACAAAATCGCCGGGAATTATCTCACCACTGCGGGACAAGTGCAGGTCGCGGGTGAAGAATAATCCGGTGCGCAGGGTGCCTTCGAGGCGGTAGTGCAGCGGTCGGTGGGTGCGCAGCATCTTCGCCAGCGGTTTCAGGTGCTGCCAGAGGTTGGTTCGCACCTCGACCTGGACGGTGCGCCGGCCGTGGGCGTCGATCCGCAGCCACTGGCCGTCGTCGCCCTCGGCCAGCAACAGCTCGTTGAGCCGTACCGCGTAGCTCAGGCCGCGAACCTGCAAGGCGCTGTCGTTGGGGTTGTCGATACGAAAGTGAAGGATGAAGCGCTGCTGCATCAGCCGCGCCTTGACCGTTTCCACCTTGATCAGGTGCACCTCGGGATCGCGGAAGTCGCTGTCCAGCCAACTGGCGCAGCCTGTCAGGCTCAGCAGGAGCATGAGCACTGACAGACGGGCCAGACGGCGCATGGTCGCTATCCGCCTACATAACTGGAACAGCACTTCTTGAATTTCTGCCCGCTGGCGCAGGGGCAGGCGTCGTTGCGGCCGGCCTTGAGGCCGACGGTCGGGTCGATGAAGTGCCAGTGGCCCTGGTTCTGCACGAAGGCCGAACGCTCGCGGTGGCTGTGTTCGCCATCAGCGTCATGCCAGCGCGCGGTGAAGGTGACGAAAGCGTGCTCGGGCTGGCCGCCGAAGACCTCCGCCGATTCCACTTCCAGCCCCAGCCAGGTGCTTTGCGCACTCCAGGCGGCGATGGCCGGGCGGTCGAGGCCGGCCTGTTGCACCGGCAGGGTGGTTTTCACCAGATAGTCCACCAGGCCCAACACATAGGCGCTGTAGCGCGAACGCATCAGCGTTTGGGCGTCCGGGGCGGGTTGCCCGGCGTGATAGTGCCCGCAGCAGGTATCCAACAGGTTGCCGCTGCCGCAGGGACAAACCGAAACACTCATCGCGTCACCACCAGTACTTGCCGAAGTTTTGCGGATTGGCCCAGAACTTGGCGTTGAGCCAGTCGGGTACCTGTTTATAGTCACGCAGATCGTAGCTGAACAGGCCGAGGACCTGGTCATCACGCTGGAAACGCTCGTTGGCCTGCAGCGCCAGCGAGTAGAAATCAGTGTCTTCCCAGCCGCTGGCGGCGAGGTCGGCCAGCACGGCGATGCGGCTGGCGTTGAGGTTGCGGATGCCGCCCACCAGTTCAAGGCCATTGCGCTTGGGCAAGTGCTCCAGGCAGTCCACCAGCAGCGCCAGGTCGTAGCGCTTGCCCGCCAGTTCCGCTGGCAGCGGGCCGGGCGCGGCGACGTCGATGCTGGCCTGCGGGTGCGCCGCGGCGAAGGCTTCCAGGGCGGGGAAGCGGGTGCCCACCAACAACAGGCGTTGCGGGGCGTGGTGTTCCAATAGCGCGGCCAGGGCCTGTTGCGGCGTGCGCGAAGAAAAGCTCTCGGTCATCGAAGGTCCTCATCTGATCCGCCAAGACTAGCGGGCCACGGCGCCAAGGCAAAGGGGCGCGGTGGTTGCGTCATGGCTTATTGCTGGCGGAGATGGACGCTGCGGTCTTTACTCCCAGAGCATCGGTTTTGCACCGAATCCTCCTGGGAGATGCAACAAATGAGCATAGTTCGCACAGCTTTACCTCTGGTTCTGCTAGCCAGCGTATTGACTGGTTGTGCAGGTTTGCAAAAAACCGACTGGCCGAAATGTGCAGCCGTCGGAGGCGTCGGTGGCGCCGCATTGGGCGCGATCGAGAGCAGCAGTTGGGCCGGTTGGGGCGCATTGGTGGGCGGCACCATGGCCGCGGCTTATTGCTATGTCCATGGTGATGGCGATGAAGACGGCGATGGCGTGCCGGACAGCCGCGACAAGTGCCCAGGCACTCCGCGTGGTGTCCAGGTCGATGCCAACGGCTGCCCGCCAGAGCCTGTGCCGGTCGCGGTGGTCGAAGAAGTGGTGGTGGTGAAGGAAGAGACCATCGTGATCCGTGACATCCACTTCGAGTTCGATTCGGCCAAGCTGACCGCGGCTGACAAGTCCCGCCTGAACACCATCGCCACTCGCCTGAAACAGGAAGCGCCAAGCGCCCGGCTGAGCGTGACCGGGCACACCGACAGCGTCGGCTCGGACGCCTACAACCAGAAACTCTCCGAGCGCCGGGCGCATTCGGTGACCGAGTACCTGATCGAAACCGGCGTGCCACGCGCCAGCTTCGTTTCGGTGCGCGGTGCCGGTGAAAGCCAGCCTGAAGCCGACAACCGCACCGCGGACGGCCGGGCACAGAACCGCCGCACGGAAATCCGCATCGAGCGTTGAAGCCTCGCGGCCCGTGGCTTGTGAAGTGCCACGGGCCGGTCTTTACTCCTGTGTGCTGGTAATAGCCAGTAACACAGGAGGCATTCCCCCATGACCGCACTTACCAGAGCCGCGCTTCCCGTGTTGTTGGCGGCCGGCTTGCTTTCCGGTTGCGCGACCCACAGCGATGGAAGCGCACCGCTCAATCAACGGACCTGGCCGCTGTGCAGCCTGCTCGGCGGCCTGGTAGGCGGTGGCCTCGGTGCCATCGAAAGCTCGGCATGGGCAGCCGGCGGTGGTGCCGCCGGTGCCATTGCCGGCGGCCTGATCTGCTTCGCCCATGACGGCGACGAAGACGGCGACGGCGTGTTCGACCGCCGTGACCGCTGCCCGGACACCCCGGCCAATACCCCGGTCAGCCACAACGGCTGCCCGCTGCCGCAGTACCCGGTATCGGAAAAAGTCGCCGAGCCTGAGCCGGTGCAGGAAGTCATCACCCTCAGTGACCAGGGCAATGTGCTGTTCGCCTTCGACTCGGCCGAATTGATGCCGGCCGCGCAGCAGCAACTGCAAGCGCTGGTCGAGCGCCTGAGTAACCCGGCGGTGACCCGCATCCGCGTGGTCGGGCACACCGACAGCAAGGGCACCGACGCCTATAACCAGAGCCTCTCCGAGCGCCGCGCCAGCGCCGCCGCCGAGTACCTCATCAACCAGGGCGTATCGCCGCAGAAAGTCACCAGCCAGGGGCGCGGCGAAAGCGAGCCGGTCGCAGACAATGAAACCGACGCTGGCCGTGCGCAGAATCGCCGGGTAGAGCTGCACCTCAATTGATCGGCGCGGCGTCAGCCGTTATGGTGGCAGTCTGTCTCCTGGCGGACCGCCACGGCTGACGCGAACCCTTCAGGAGGCAAGGCTATGAAAGGCTTTCTCGGCTTGTTCAAGGCGCTGACAGTGGTGTTCTGGTGGGTGGTGCTGGTGAATCTGCTGATTCCCGCGCAACCGCCGTTCCACCAGTTGATCAACCTGGCCGGCGCCTCACTGCTGGGGCTTCATCTGCTCGAAATCCTGTTCTTCAACGGTCGCCTGCGCCAGCGCAGCCACCGCTGGTTCGACCGCCTGCAGATTCTGCTGGTGGGCATCTTCCATATCCTCTCCATCCCCGCACCTCCCAAGGAAGCCAAGCATGCGTAAGCTGATGCTGTTGACCGCGTTGTTCAGCCCGCTGAGCATGGCCGATGCCCTGAGCGTTGCACCGCATTCGGTGCTGCGCCTGGCAAACAAGGCCAGTGTCGTTCACCTGGAGCGCCTCGATGTGGCGGATTCCGCCACCTTGCTGCTGCCGTCCAGTCTGGTGGAGCTGAAAGTCGATCAACTGACACTCGGCCGCGATGCACGAATTGCCGTGGTGCCGGCCCAGGACACCCTGCGTATCGAGGCGGGCAGCGCGCAGCTCGCCGAAGGCAGCCAGATCGCCGCCCATGGCGCGCCGGGGACGTATGAAAAGCCGGCACAGTCAGGCCGTAACCTGGACCTGCGGCTGAACCGTTTGCAGGCACCGCTGCTGTCCATCGACGCCCGCGGTGGCGCCGGTGCGCCGGGCTACGTCGGCCTCGATGGCGCCAACGGCAAGGCTGGTGGTTGCACCTGGGGCCAGGCCAGCCGTGGCGCCAATGGTGACAACGGCGGCAATGGTCATGACGGTGCTCCCGGTGGCCGGGTGCGCCTGAGCCTGCCGGCGGATTATCCGGCGGAGCAGATCAAGGTGCGTCTGGACGGCGGCGCGCCAGGTGCGCCGGGCGTTGCCGGCAAACCGGGGCAGGGCGGGGCGAGCAAAGGCTGCCTGGTCTATCGCACCGATGGCGGTGCCGACGGGCGTCCCGGCGCCGCTGGCCAGCCTGGGCTGGCCGGGTCGCCGGGTGAGTTGAGCGTGCAGCGGCTGTAACGCGTGGTGTGAGGGGCGGCGGCGTTGCCGCGGCCCTCAGAACGACAACCGCGACGCCGCCACCACGATTACCGCAATCCCCAGCAACAGATTGATCCCCACCATGCGCCGGATGCGACCCATCACACCGGCGCCCGCTGCCCAGTCGCCAGCCTCGACGGCCTTGCGCAGCTCAGGCAGCAACAGGCTCTGCACCCGCATGAACAGGGCGAACATGGCGATGGCACCGCCCATCATCACCTGCACATGGCGCGGCGCATGGTCGAAGCCGGAATAGTGCATGTGCAGCATGCCCACGCCACTGACTGCCAGGACCAGCACGGCGATCCACACCCAACTGAAAAAACGCGGAAACACTTCCAGCCACAACTGCAGCCGGGGCGGGCCTTCGAGGACCGTGGCGGCCGCCGGGCGCAGGATCATCCAGGCGAAGAACATGCCGCCGACCCAGACCATGGCGGCCAGGACATGCAGGCTGTAGGGAAGGGCGTAGGCGGTCATCGGGCACTCCATTCGGCGCAAAGGGCAATAGCGGGGTATGATAGCCGGCCCACTCGAAACACTGAAAATTTATCCAGCCTTTTGGGCGCCCCGAGACCATGATCAGTAACGAACTCAAGTCCCAGATTCAGGGCGCCTACTCCCGTTTTCTCGAAGCCAAGAGCCTCAAACCGCGTTATGGCCAGCGCCTGATGATCGCCGAAGTGGCGAAGGTGCTCGGCGACATCGACTGCGACGACGAAGGTCGGCGCTCTGGCGACCCGGCCGTGGTGGCGGTCGAGGCCGGCACCGGTACCGGCAAGACCGTGGCCTACAGCCTGGCGTCGATCCCCGCGGCCAAGGCCGCTGGCAAGCGCCTGGTCATCGCTACGGCGACCGTCGCCCTGCAGGAGCAGATCGTCTTCAAGGACCTGCCCGACCTGATGCGCAACAGCGGCCTGAATTTCAGCTTCGCCCTGGCCAAGGGGCGCGGCCGTTACCTGTGTCTGTCCAAGCTCGACCTGCTGTTGCAGGAAGGCCACGCGCAGAGCGCCACGGCGCAGTTGTTCGAGGAAGAAGGCTTCAAGATCGAGGTCGATGAAGTCAGCCAGAAGCTGTTCAACAGCATGATCGAGAAGCTTGCCGGCAACCGCTGGGACGGTGATCGCGACAGTTGGCCCATGGCCCTGGAAGACAAGGACTGGATGCGGGTCACCACCGACCACAGCCAGTGCACCGGCCGCCACTGCCCCAACTTCGGCCAGTGCACCTTCTATAAAGCACGCGAGGGCATGGGCAAGGTCGATGTGATCGTCACCAACCACGACATGGTCCTCGCCGACCTGGCCCTGGGCGGCGGCGCGGTGTTGCCCGATCCGCGCGACACCATCTATGTCTTCGACGAAGGCCATCACCTGCCGGACAAGGCCATCGGCCATTTCGCCCATTACAGCCGCCTGCGCTCCACCGCCGACTGGCTGGAACAGACCGCGAAGAACCTGACCAAGTTGCTGGCCCAGAACCCGCTGCCGGGTGACCTCGGCAAGTTCATCGAGCAGGTGCCGGAGCTGGCCCGGGAGATCAAGAATCAGCAGCAATTCATGTTCAGCGCCTGCGAGCAGGTCGCCGATTTCCGTCCCAGCGATGACCTGGAAGGCCGCGAGCGGCCTCGGCATCGCTTCGTCGGCGGTGTGATTCCGGAGCATATCCGCGAGATCGGCATCGAACTGAAGAAGGGCTTTTCCCGTCTCAACGACCTGTTCTCCCGCCTCACCGACCTGCTCAAGGAAGGCATGGATGGCGAGGTCAATATCGGCATCGCCAGCCACCAGGCCGAGGAGTGGTACCCGCTGTTCGGCACCTTGCTGACCCGCGCTCAGGGCAACTGGGAACTGTGGACCGCCTTCACCGCCGAAGACCCGGAAGACAGCCCGCCGATGGCGCGCTGGCTGACATTGGCCGAGAGCGGCGCGCTGTTCGACATCGAAGTCAACGCCAGCCCGATCCTCGCCGCCGAGATGCTCCGGCGCAATCTGTGGAGCGTCGCCCACGGCGCCCTGGTGACCTCGGCGACACTCACCGCGCTGGGCACCTTCGACCGTTTCCGCATGCGTTCCGGTTTGCCGCGGGCGGCGGTCACCACGGTGGTGCCGAGCCCGTTCCACCACGTCGATGCCGGCGTGCTGCGGGTGCCGGACCTGCGCGCCGACCCGCGAGACGCCGCCGCCCACACCGCGGCGATCATCCGCGACCTGCCGGAACTGGTGGAAGGTTCGCGGGGTTCGCTGGTGCTGTTCTCTTCGCGCAAACAGATGCAGGACGTGTTCGACGGCCTGGACCGCGACTGGCGCAAACAGGTGTTCATCCAGGGCAACCTGTCCAAGCAGGAAACCTTGAACAAGCACAAGGCGCGGGTCGATGGCGGTGATTCCAGCGTGCTCTTCGGCCTCGCCAGCTTCGCCGAAGGGGTCGACTTGCCGGGTGCCTATTGCGAGCACGTGGTGATCGCCAAGATCCCCTTCGCCGTGCCGGATGACCCGGTAGAAGCGGCGTTGGCCGAATGGATCGAGGCGCGCGGCGGCAACCCGTTCATGGAAATCGCCGTGCCGGATGCGTCGCTGAAACTGATCCAGGCCTGCGGTCGCCTGCTACGGACCGAAGAGGACCGCGGAATCATCACCCTGCTTGACCGCCGCGTGGTCACCCAACGCTACGGCAAGGCTATTCTTAACGCGCTGCCGCCGTTTCGTCGGGAAATTTCCTGAGGCCAATCGCTGCGCTTCGGCGTCCCGCCAGGCCGCAGCGATCAGGCGCTGAAAATCTTTTGTATTTCTCGCTGTCTATTCACCGGACCCAAGACCCGCAAGGGTCCTTCAAGGAGAACTCGAGCCCCATGTTGCGCCGTACCCTTCCCGCCGTTTTCGCGCTGATGTTCTGCCCGCCACTGTTGGCCGCGCAGCAGACGCTGTTCAACTTTGTGCGCCCCACCTCCGTGGTAAACGTGGCGACCGAGGAGGCCAGCCTGCCGCAGTACAACGCTGAGCAGACGGCCGAAGGCGAAGTGCTGCGCCGAGTGGTGTTCAATCCGGTGCAGCGCCCCAACCTGCGTATGAGTCCGCAGACCGGCGTTTGGGACTGGTCCGCGCAAAAGGCCCTGACCCTGCGCCTGCAAAGCGGGATGGACTGGGCCCTGACCGTCAACGTGACAATCCAGAGCGCCGACGGCAAAACCCTCACCAGCCGCATCGACCTGCCAGCCGGCCCGGCACAGACCGTGCTGATCCCGCTTCAGGCCAGTTCGCCGCTGAGCCAGGGCATGCGCGCCGGCCCGCCGATGCCCTGGACCTTCGAAGGCCAGCGTCTGATCCTGACCGGCAGCGCCGGCGAGCTGGACCTGAGCCAGGTCACCTCAGTCACCCTGTCGATGAACCAGCCGAATGTCGCCCAGAGCGTGTTGATCGAACGCATCAACGTGCAGGACGACGAGCGCCTACAGCAGGCGGCGTACAGTCAGTTGATCGATGGCTATGGCCAGTTCAGCCGAGGTCGCTGGCCGGAAAAGGTCAGCAGCGACGAGCAACTGCGCAGCGCCGCCGCCAAAGAGCAGCAACAACTCAAGACCTGGCTGGCCGAACGCCAGAAGCAGCCGTTGGACCGCTTCGGCGGCTGGACCGGCGGGCAGACCTTCGATGCCAAGGGCTTCTTCCGCACGGTCAAACGTGATGGTCGCTGGTACCTGGTTACGCCGGAGGGGCATCCGTTCTATTCGCTGGGCGTCAACGCGGTGAACGCTGAACCCGGGCGCACTTATGTCGCCGGACGTGAAGCGATGTTCAGCGGGCTGCCGGCGTCGGATTCGCCATTGGCGGCCTTCTACGGTGAAGGCAACAACAACGACGGCAATGCCTCGTCCAAGGGCCGCGGCTTCAACCAGGGCCGCTGGTTTGATTTCTATGCCGCCAACCTCGAACGCGCCTATGGCAAACCCTGCACGCCAGCCGCGGCAACCGGGCAGCAACCCGCCGCGCCATGCCCGCCGGTGGCCTTTGACGCCGGCCGCTGGCAGACTCACGCCCTCGACCGTTTGCAGGCCTGGGGCTTCAACACCCTCGGCAACTGGAGCGACCCCGACCTGGGCCATGCCCAGCGCCTGCCTTACACCTTGCCGCTGGCGATCGTCGGCGATTACGCCAGCATCAGCACCGGCATGGACTGGTGGGGCGCGATGCCCGACCCGTTCGATCCGCGTTTCGCCATGGCCACCGAACGTGCGGTGGCCATTGCCGCCCGCGATCACCGGGATGATCCGTGGCTGATCGGCTACTTCGCCGACAACGAGCTGGCCTGGGCCGCGCCGGGAGACGATCCCAAGTCGCGCTATGGCCTGGCCTACGGCACCCTGCGCTTGACCACCGACGTGCCGGCCAAGCGCGCTTTCCTCAAGCAACTGCGCGACAAGTACCGTAACCAGGAAGGCCTGTCCAAGGCCTGGGGCATCGAGTTGAGCGCCTGGGAACTGATGGAAGACCCGGGCTTCGAGCCGCCGCTGCCAAGCGCCGAACACCCGGAAATCGAAGCGGACTTCAAGCATTTCCAGCGCACCTTCGCCGACGCCTACTTCAAGACCATCTCCGATGCGCTGAAGTGGCATGCGCCGAACCAACTGCTGCTGGGCGGCCGCTTCGCCGTTACCACCCCGGAGGCCGTGGCGGCCTGTGCCCAATACTGTGATGTGCTGAGCTTCAACTTCTATACCCCGAAACCTCAGGACGGCTACGACTTCGCCCAACTGCGGGCGCTGGACAAGCCGGTGCTGGTCTCCGAGTTCCACTTCGGTTCCCGCGATCGCGGGCCGTTCTGGCCGGGGCCGATGGAAGTCGCCCGCGAAGAAGATCGCGGCCCGGCCTACACGGCGTTCCTCAAGGCGGCGCTGTCCGAGCCGAGCATTGTCGGCGCGCACTGGTTCCAGTTTGCCGACCAGCCGGCCAGCGGACGTCTGCTCGATGGCGAAAACGGCCACTTCGGCCTGGTCGGCATTACCGACGTGCCGTTCCAGGGCTTCGTCGAACAGGTGCGCAAGGCCAACCTGCAGGTGGAGAAAGAGATCGTCGGCAGCGCACCGGCCCGGCAACCGGCGAGCGAGCCGGGCAAACCCTGAGCCTTACATGAATGATGCTGCCGTCTGACCCGTGTCTGTTCCCAAATCCGTCGCGTGCTGAAACAATGCACGCCACTTTTCAGGCAGGTCGCGCAGGAGTCGTCGGGTGCAGATTCAGGGTCATTTCGAACTGAAGTTCGAAGCGGTACGCGAGGCCTTCGCGGCCCTCTTCGACGATCCTCAGGAGCGCGGTGCGGCGTTGTGCATCCAGGTCGGTGGCGAGACAGTCCTCGACCTGTGGGCCGGCAGCGCCGACAAGGACGGCCAGGAGGCCTGGCACAGCGACACCATCGCCAACCTGTTTTCCTGCACCAAGACGTTTGCTGCGGTCACCGCATTGCAACTGGTGGGCGAGGGCAAGCTGCAACTCGACGCGCCGGTTGCGCGCTACTGGCCCGAGTTCGCCCAGGCCGGCAAGGAGTCGGTAACCCTGCGCCACCTGCTCTGCCATCAGGCCGGCCTGCCGGCGATCCGCGAACTGCTCCCCGCTGAAGCCCTCTACAACTGGCAAACCATGGTCGACACCCTGGCCGCTGAAGCGCCGTGGTGGACGCCGGGCAGTGCGCATGGCTACGCCGCGATCACCTATGGCTGGCTGGTGGGTGAGCTGATCCGCCGCGCCGATGGCCGGGGCCCGGGCGAGTCGATCGTTGCGCGTACGGCAAAACCCTTGGGGCTGGATTTTCATATCGGCCTCGCCGACGAGGAATTCCACCGCGTCGCCCATATCGCTCGCGGCAAGGGCAACCTCGGCGACGAAGCGGCGCAGCGCCTGCTTCAGGTCACCATGCGCGAGCCGCAGGCCCTGTCGACCCGGGCCTTCACCAACCCGCCGGCAATCCTCACCAGCACCAACAAGCCCGAATGGCGGCGCATGCAGCAGCCGGCGGCGAATGGTCACGGCAACGCCCGCAGCCTGGCCGGCTTCTACGCCGGGCTGCTCGATGGCAGTTTGCTGGAATCCGAACTGCTTGACGAACTGACCCGCGAACACAGCCTGGGCGAAGACAAGACCCTGCTCACCCGTACCCGTTTCGGCCTCGGCTGCATGCTCGACCAGCCGACGGTGGCCAACGCCACCTTCGGCCTCGGCGCTCGTGCGTTCGGGCATCCGGGCGCGGGTGGTTCGGTCGGTTTCGCCGATCCTGAGCATGACGTTGCCTTCGGCTTCGTCACCAACACCCTCGGCCCCTACATCCTCATGGATCCCCGTGCGCAGAAACTGGTGCGGGTCCTGAAAGCGTGCCTTTGATCGGTTGGTTCTGTACTCATCAGGCCCGTTGGCTATTCTGCATTCCACGTACTTTTTCTTTCATTTTCATGGTGTATCGCTGATGTCTTCACATAAAACCTTAGCTCTTGCCCTGTGCCTGGCCATCACCGGCTGCGCCCAGAACCCCCAGAAAGACGCCGCCGACAACGGTCATAGCTGGTGGCCTTTTGGCTCGGACAAGGTCGCCGATCAGGAAGTGAAGGCAGCCGTGACCGAGAAAGTCGCCAAGTCCGAAGCCAAGTCCGAGGGCGGTAGCTGGTGGTGGCCTTTTGGTGGTGGCGAAGAAAAAGAGGTCGCAGCGGCGGCGGTACCGAAGATTGACGTGAAAGCCACCCAGGCCTGGCTGGACGCTTACGAGCCGCGCCTGCGCGAAGCGGTCAAGGACAGCAAACTGGAACTGGAGCGCCGTGAAGACGTGCTGGTGGTGATCTTGCCGGTGGACAGCGGTTACAACCCGGATCGTCCGGCCATGCTGCTGCCGGTCACCCTCGGCCCGATCACCCGGGTGGCCAAGATCGTCGAAACCGACACCAAGACCGCCGTCCTGGTTCTCGGCCATGCCGACAGCAGCGGCGCCGCCGCGGTCAACCAGAAGCTGAGCCAGGAGCGTGCCCAATCGGTGGCGGCGATCTTCCGCCTCAGCGGCCTGCAACGTGATCGCCTGGGCCTGCGCGGTCTGGGTTCGGTGGCGCCACGGGCAGCCAACGACAGCCAGCAGGGCCGTTCGCTGAACCGTCGTGTGGAAATGATCCTGACCCCGCAAGCCACCATGGTGGCGCTGCTTGCCAAGTACCAGCAGCCAACCCCAAGCCCGGCTGCGCTGGTCGCTGTCCAGGATGCCAAGCCCGCGGTGAAAGCACCTGCGGCCAAGCCGGCCGCCAAGGCCGCGGCTAAAGCCCCGGCCAAAGCGGCTCCCGCGAAGAAAGCCGCCCCGGTGAAAGACACCGCGGCCAAGAAGAAAGCGGCACCAGCCAAACCGGCTGCGAAAAAAGCCGAGCCCGCAGCCAAGAAGGTTGCGGCCAACAGCCCTGCGAAGACCAACTGATCCTCAAGGAACGCTGTAGATGACTCAGACGCTGGCAGATATGCGCCGTGACTACACCCGCGACGGCCTGGCCGAAGCCCAGGCCCCGAGCGAGCCCTTTGCGCTGTTTCACCAATGGTTCGCCGACGCGGTGAAAACCGAACAGGCCCCGGTGGAAGCCAATGCCATGACCGTGGCAACCGTGGACGAGCACGGCCGTCCGCATTGCCGCATTCTCCTGCTCAAGGGCCTGGACGAGCAGGGTTTCACCTTCTTCACCAACTACGAGAGCGCCAAGGGTCAGCATTTGCTGGCCAATCCGTACGCGGCCATGACCTTCTTCTGGCCGACCCTGGAGCGCCAGGTGCGTATCGAAGGGAAGGTGGTGAGGGTTTCGCCGGAAGAGTCCGATGCCTATTACCAGGTGCGTCCGCTGGGCAGTCGCCTGGGCGCCTGGGCATCACCGCAGAGCCGGGTGATCGCCGATCGTGGCGAGCTTGAAGCGCTGCTCAAGGCGACCGAACAGCGTTTCAGCGACAGCCAGCCGCAGTGCCCCGAGCACTGGGGTGGCTACCGCCTGTTGCCGGAGCGTATCGAGTTCTGGCAGGGCCGTCCGAGCCGTCTGCATGACCGCCTCAACTACCGCCTGGAGCAGGGCGCCTGGCTGCGTGAGCGGCTGGCGCCTTAACCGACGCTGTATCCGGCGGCCTCGCGTTCCAGCCAGGCCGCCAACTCCTTCCGTTTGACCTTCTGTGCCTTGGCGGCTTCGAGCCGCTGGAGCATGAATTCGCGTTTTTGCTCATCCTTCCCCGCAAACGACAGGGCCAGGTCCCGGTCGGTCCAGCGCCTGATCCGCACGTACAGCCAACCGTGAAAATACAGGCCGGCCACGGTGGTGACGGCGATGATGAAGTAATCCATGTCTATCCTTGTTAACCGAGCCTTCTGACAGTTCCAGGTGTGCTGCCTGTACCCAAGCTGAATGGAAGCAATTTTATCCGGTGCGTGTCGTGACAGTCGTCAATGTGCGGAGTCTAATGAGCACCTGTCTTAAGGAGATGATCCTATGCGTAAGTCTGTTCTGCTGGTTGCATCGTTCACCACGATGTCGCTGCTGCTGGGTGGTTGTGCCTCCAACCTGTCCGGCGACTCCTACTCTCGGGACGAGGCACGCCGCGTCCAGACCGTGCGCATGGGTACCATCGAATCCCTGCGCCCTGTGAAAATCGAAGGCACCAAAACCCCGATCGGCGGTGGCGCCGGTGCGGTGGTCGGTGGTGTAGCCGGTAGCGCCATCGGTGGCGGTCGCGGCAGCATCGTCGCCGCAGTGATCGGTGCGGTCGCCGGCGGCTTGGCCGGTTCTGCCGCCGAAGAAGGGCTGACCCGTACCCAGGGTGTGGAAGTCACCGTTCGCGAGGATGATGGCAGCATGCGCGCCTATGTACAGCAGGTTCAGGAAAACGAGATTTTCCGGGTCGGCGAGCGCGTGCGTATCGTGACCGTCGATGGCACCAGCCGCGTCACCCACTGATCGGCAACGCCAGAAAGACAAAACCCCGACACGGCTCGCGCCGTTCGGGGTTTTTTATTGCTGCCTGAAAAGCCGTGGATCAGCTCGCCTGGGCCTTGCGGCTGCACAGGGCAGTGATGCCGTAGCCGATCAGTGCGGCAAACAGCGAACCGGTGAGGATGCCCATCCGGTCCATGCCGGCGTACTCGCTGCTACCCGGCATGAAGGCCAGCGAGCCGACAAACAGGCTCATGGTGAAGCCGATGCCACAGAGAATCGCCACGCCGAGGACCTGTCCCCAGTTGGCGCCGCTGGGCAGGGCGGCCATGCCCAGCTTGATGGCGATCCAGGTCAGGCCGAACACGCCGATGGTCTTGCCCGCCAGCAGGCCGAGGGCGATGCCCATGGGCACGGTGTGGGTGAAGCTTTCCAGGGTCACGCCGGCCAACGATACGCCGGCATTGGCAAAGGCGAACAACGGCAGGATGCCGTACGCGACCCAAGGGTGCAGGGCATGTTCAAGGCTGCGCAGCGGCGAGGTCTCGGCATTGCGGGTGCGCAGTGGAATGCACAACGCCAGGGTGACCCCGGCCAGGGTCGCGTGAACCCCGCTTTTCAGCACACAGACCCAGAGGATCAGGCCGACCACCATGTACGGACCGAGCTTGACCACCCCCAGCCGGTTCATGGCGATCAGCACCAACAAGCAGGCGGCGGCCAGCATCAGCGAAAGGCTGGAAAGCGAGCCGGAATAGAACAGCGCGATGATGATGATGGCGCCAAGGTCGTCGATGATCGCCAGGGTCATCAGGAACAGCTTGAGCGAGGCCGGCACCCGCTTGCCCAGCAGGGCCAGCACGCCAAGCGCGAAGGCAATGTCGGTCGCGGTAGGAATCGCCCAGCCGGCGATGGCGGCGGGGTTGTCCCGGTTGAGGAACCAGTAGATCAGCGCTGGCACCACCATGCCGCCCACTGCGGCGGCGGCGGGCAGTACCACTTGCGACGGTTTGGACAGTTGTCCTTCCAGCACCTCGCGCTTGACCTCCAGGCCGATCAGCAGGAAGAACAGCGCCATCAGGCCGTCGTTGATCCACAGCAGCAGTGGCTTGGCGATGTTCAACGCGCCAACCTGGACCGCCACCGGGACTTCCAGCAGCCCGCTGTAGAGCCAGGACAGTGGTGAATTGTTGATGATCAGGGCCAGGACCGCGGCAGCGATCAACAACAGGCCACTGGCGGCTTCCAACTGAAAGAAACGAGTGAATGTGCTACGAAGAGGCAAGATCGCTTCCTCCCATCAAATGTGCAAAAGGCCGGCCACCCTAACCCTTTGTGTTATTCATTAAAATAAAAACTATATTCTTTTTTGTTATAAGTAATTTCGATCGTTTCAGTTTCGTCGATGTTTTCCGATTGGCATGTAGGAATTGGCTTATGTGGACGGTAGTTGGTTAAACCGGATTTGTAATTTGAGGCGCGCTCGTGATTTTTAAAGCGCTACACATCCTGTGTTAGCGTGCTGTAGTCCTTTCGCTTGAGAACCCCCTATGAGCCATGACCGCACCTGGGCCCGCGAAGCCATCCGCATCATCGAGGCCGATTTCCAGCGCAGCGCCGACACGCACTTGATTCCGTTGCCGATGGCCGGCTTTCCCGAGGTCGATCTGTATTTCAAGGACGAGTCCAGCCATCCCACCGGCAGCCTCAAGCATCGGCTGGCGCGGTCGCTGTTTCTGTATGCGTTGTGCAACGGCTGGTTGCGGCCCGGAGCCCCGGTCATCGAGGCTTCCAGCGGTTCGACGGCGATTTCCGAAGCCTACTTTGCCCGCTTGCTGGGCCTGCCCTTCATTGCCGTGATGCCCGCCACGACCTCGCGGGAGAAGATCGCCCAGATCGAGTTCTACGGTGGGCAGCCGCATCTGGTGAAAGATCCGACACAGATCTATGCCGAGTCCGAACGGCTGGCACGGGAAAGCGGCGGGCACTTCATGGACCAGTTCACCTATGCCGAGCGCGCCACCGACTGGCGGGCGAACAACAACATCGCCGAGTCGATCTTCAGTCAATTGCGTTTCGAGCGGCATGCCGAGCCAAGCTGGCTGGTTTCCAGCCCTGGTACGGGCGGCACCACCGCGACACTGGGGCGTTATGTGCGCTATCGGCGCCACGCCACCCGAGTGTTGTGTGCCGATGCCGAGCGGTCGGTGTTTTTCGATTGCTACCGCACCGGTGACCGCGACTTGCGGCTGGACTGCGGGTCGCGGATCGAAGGCATTGGCCGGCCGAGGGTCGAGGCGTCGTTCTTGCCGGCGGTGATCGATGCGATGGTCAAAGTGCCGGACGCCTTGTCGCTGGCGGCCATGCATTACCTGGCGCGTCGGCTGGGGCGGCGGGTCGGTGGTTCCAGTGGGACCAACCTGATCGGGGCGTTGCAGGCAGCATTGCAGATGAAGTCGGCAGACGAGGCGGGATCGATCGTGGCGATTCTCTGCGACAGCGGCGAACGCTATGCGACGACCTACTACGACGAGCAGTGGTTGAAGGCGCAGGGCTATCAACTGGAGGCGTTGATCGAGGTGGTGGCAGGGTGTGTCGAGCGGGGCGAAGCGCTGCCCGAGACGGTCTTGCGCGAAGGGATTTGACTCGCTTGTCGCGACGGCTCGGCACCCCCGAACCGTCGCGTCAGGCGTGATTACTCGGTCAGACCCAGCATGCTGCGGGTCACGGCCTCGGCGATGCGGATCCCGTCGACACCGGCGGAGAGAATCCCGCCGGCATAACCTGCGCCTTCACCGGCCGGGAACAGCCCTTTCAGATTCAGGCTTTGCAGCGTCTCGTCGCGGGTAATCCGCAGCGGCGACGAGGTGCGCGTTTCGATGCCGGTCAGTACCGCATCCGGCAGGTTGTAGCCTTTGATCTGGCGGTCGAAGGCCGGCAGGGCCTCGCGGATGGCTTCGATGGCGAAGTCCGGCAGGCTCGGGGCCAGATCGCCAAGGTTGATGCCCGGCTTGTAGGAAGGTTCGACGCTGCCCAAGGCCTTGGACGGACGACCGGCGACGAAATCGCCGACGAGTTGCGCCGGCGCCTGGTAGTTGCTGCCACCCAGCACGTAGGCGAGGGACTCCAGGCGTTCCTGCAACTCGATGCCTGCCAGCGGGCCGCCCGGGTAATCCTGCTCGGGGGTGATGCCGACGACGATGCCCGAGTTGGCGTTACGTTCGTTGCGCGAGTACTGGCTCATGCCGTTGGTGACCACCCGGCCCGGTTCGCTGGTAGCAGCAACCACGGTGCCACCCGGGCACATGCAGAAGCTGTAGACCGAGCGGCCGTTCTTGGCGTGGTACACCAGCTTGTAATCGGCGGCGCCGAGTTTCGGGTGACCGGCGTATTTGCCCAGGCGAGCCTGGTCGATCAGCGATTGCGGGTGCTCGATGCGGAAACCGATGGAGAACGGCTTGGCTTCCATGTACACGCCGCGGCTGTGCAGCATGCGGAAAGTGTCGCGGGCGCTGTGACCAAGTGCCAGGACTACATGCCGTGAATGCAGCGTTTCGCCGTTCTGCAGCACCACGCCGGTCAGTTGACCGTCGTCCATCACCAGGTCGGTGACCTTGTGTTCGAAGCGCACTTCGCCGCCCAGCGCACCGATTTCCTCGCGGATGTTCTCGACCATGCCGGTCAGGCGGAAGGTGCCGATGTGCGGCTTGTTGACGTAGAGAATCTCGTCCGGCGCACCGGCCTTGACGAACTCGTGCAGGACCTTGCGGCCGTAGTGTTTCGGGTCCTTGATCTGGCTGTACAGCTTGCCGTCGGAGAACGTGCCGGCGCCGCCCTCGCCAAACTGGACGTTGGACTCCGGGTTGAGCTCGCTTTTACGCCACAGGCCCCAGGTGTCCTTGGTGCGCTGACGGACTTCCTTGCCGCGCTCGAGGATGATCGGGCGCAGCCCGGCCTGGGCCAGGATCAGGCCGGCGAAAATACCGCAGGGGCCGAAACCGACCACGATCGGACGCTCGGCAAGGCCACCCTCGGGGGCTGGTCCCACGGGTTTGTAGGTGACGTCGGGAGCGATGCCGATGTTGTGATCGTCGGCGAACTTGCTCAGTACGGCCGCTTCATCACGGACATTCAGGTCGATGGCGTAGATGAACAGCAGTTCGGTGTTCTTCTTCCGCGCATCGTAGCTGCGCTTGAAGATGGTGAAGTCCAGCAACTGGTCGTCGCTGATGCCCAGGCGTTGCACGATAGCGTCGCGCAGGGCTTCGTCGGGGTGATCCAGCGGCAGCTTCAGTTCGGTAATTCGTAGCATGACAGGGTCCAGTATCCCGGCCATGGAGGGGCCGGCGGCTTTACACAAACCGCCGAGTATAAAGGTTTCACCGCGCGAGCACTCAGGTTGAATGCGCGCCGGCTGTCAGTCGTTGCGCGAGCCGCCGTAGTAGGCGCAGCCGTTCAGGGTCTTGCCGTCCAGGCGCAATTGCGCACTGAGGTGGCTGATGCCGCCGGTGGCGCTGTCGACGCAACGTTGTGGGGCGAGCCACAGGTCGATCTTCTGGCCGTTGGCCTCGGTGCTCAGGTTGATGCGGCCTTCCGGCAGTTGCTCTTCCAGGTACGGCAGCGCCAAGGGCGGCTGGCCCGGACGGTCGAGGACCATGCCCTTGCCGCTGATGTTCAGGTTCCAGTCCGGCTCGTGGCCGAAGGCGCGCAGGGTCAGGCGTTTGAAGTTCGGGTCGCTGCAGGCGTTGGCGGCGTGTTCGACACGGTAGACCTGGTGCACGTTGAACTGCCCGTCGGCACCGGCGTTCTGGCTGCCGGCGAGGGTGCCGCGGATATCGGCGAACAGTGCTCCGGGCGTGTTGGCCAGGGCTACGGCCTCCTGCAACAGGCTGGTGTTGCCGGTGTCCTTGATGACGAAGCGGCGGCTTTCGGTGCAGGGCTTGAACAGCAACTGGCCATTGGCGGCGCTGAGTTCACCTTGCAGGCGGGTCATGCCGGCGGTGGAGACGGGTTCCGGCTGGTCGGCCAGCAACTGGCAACCGGCGAACAGCGGCAGCAGGGCGGCGACCAACAGGGAATGAGCGATACGCATCGAGGAAAACTCCGGGATCTCGACCAGAAAAGTTTTCAACGGTACGCAGGGAGGCGTGGGATCACAAGTGAAGTTGAAACAGAAAATGCGCGAGTAGCTGGAAGGCCATCACTGCGGCTCGGCGGAGCGCCGAACCGCAGTGATGGGGCCTTGTGGATCAACCGCCCAGGTAAGCGTCGCGAACCTTCGGATCGGTCAACAGCGCTTCACCGGTGCCCTGCATCACTACCCGGCCGTTTTCCAGCACATAGGCGCGGTCAGCGATCTTCAGCGCCTGGTTGGCGTTCTGCTCCACCAGAAACACTGTCACGCCATCACGGCGCAGTTGTTCGATGATGTCGAAGATCTGCTGGATGATGATCGGCGCCAGGCCCAGCGATGGTTCGTCGAGCAACAGCAGCTTGGGCTTGCTCATCAGCGCACGGCCGATGGCCAGCATCTGCTGCTCGCCGCCGGACATGGTGCCGCCACGCTGGCTGAAGCGCTCCTTGAGGCGCGGGAACAGTTGCAGGACCTTGTCCATCTGCGCCTGGTAGTCGCCCTTGTCGGTGAAGAAACCGCCCATTGCCAGGTTTTCCTCGACGGTCAGTCGCGAGAACACCCGACGGCCTTCCGGCACTACGGCAATGCTCTTGCGCATGATGTGCGAGGAACTCTGGCCGACCAGTTCTTCACCCAGGTAACGGATGCTGCCGCTGTGGGCTTGCGGCGAACCGCAAAGGGTCATCAGCAGGGTCGACTTGCCGGCGCCGTTGGCCCCGATCAGGGTGACGATCTCGCCCTGGCGGATTTCCACGTTGACGTCGTGCAGCGCCTGGATCTTGCCGTAGAAGGTGGAAACGTTTTCGAACTGCAGCATTTACGCTTCCCCCAGGTAGGCTTTGATCACATCAGGGTTGTCACGGATTTGCTCCGGCGTGCCGTCGGCCAGCGGAGTGCCCTGGTTGATCACGACGATATGGTCGGAAATGCTCATGACCAGTTTCATGTCGTGCTCGATCAGCAGCACGGTGACGTTGTGGGACTCGCGCAGGTAGCCGATCAGTGCCTTGAGGTCGTCGGTTTCCTTCGGGTTGAGGCCGGCCGCAGGCTCGTCGAGCATGATGATCCGCGGTTGGGTCATCATGCAGCGGGCGATTTCCAGGCGGCGCTGCTGACCATAGGCCAGGGTGCCGGCGGTGCGGTTGGCAAACTCGGTCAGGTTGACCTTGTCCAGCCAGTACTGGGCCCGCTCCATCGCTTCCTTCTCGCTGCGGCGGAACGCCGGGGTCTTGAACAGGCCCGCGAAGAAGTTGGTGTTGAGGTGGCGGTGCTGGGCGATCAGCAGGTTTTCCAGCGCGGTCATTTCCTTGAACAGGCGTACGTTCTGGAAGGTCCGCACCACGCCCTTGCGGGCGATCTGGTGGCCGGCCAGGCCCTGGATCGGCTGGCCATCGAGCAGGATGGTGCCGCCGCTGGGCTTGTAGAAGCCGGTCAGGCAGTTGAACACGGTGGTCTTGCCGGCGCCGTTCGGGCCGATCAGGGCAACCACCTGTTTTTCCTTGACGGTGAGGGCGACGCCGTTGACCGCCAACAAGCCGCCGAAGCGCATGCTCAGGCCGCTGACTTTCAGAATTTCGCGGCTCATCGACGCAGCTCCATATGAGGACGTTGCATAGGCAGCAGGCCCTGCGGACGCCAGATCATCATCAATACCATCAGGGCGCCGAACATCAGCATGCGGTACTCGCTGAAGTCGCGCATCAGCTCAGGCAGCAGGATCATCACAATGGCCGCGAGAATCACGCCCAGTTGCGAGCCCATGCCACCGAGCACGACGATGGCGAGGATGATCGCCGATTCGATGAAGGTGAAGGATTCCGGTGTCACCAGACCTTGGCGGGCAGCGAAGAAGCTACCGGCGAAACCGGCGAAGCAGGCACCCAGGGTGAAGGCCGACAGCTTGATCACGGTCGGATTCAGGCCCAGCGCACGGCAGGCGATTTCGTCTTCACGCAGCGCTTCCCAGGCACGGCCGATCGGCATGCGCAGCAGGCGGTTGATGACGAACAGCGCCACCAGCGCCAGCAGCAGCGCTACCAGGTAGAGGAAGATCACCTTGTTGATCGAGTTGTATTCCAGCCCGAAGAACTCGTGGAAGGTCTGCATGCCTTCGGCGGCCTTGCGTTCGAACGTCAGGCCGAAGAAGGTTGGTTTCTCGATGTTGCTGATGCCGTTGGGGCCGCCGGTCCACTCGGTGAGGTTACGCAGGAACAGGCGGATGATCTCACCGAAGCCGAGGGTCACGATGGCCAGGTAGTCACCGCGCAGGCGCAGCACCGGGAAGCCCAGCAGGAAGCCGAAAGTGGCAGCCATCAGGCCGGCGATCGGCAGGCAGACCCAGAAGCTCAGGCCGAAGTAGTGCGACAGCATCGCGTAGCTGTAGGCGCCGACGGCGTAGAAGCCGACGTAACCCAGGTCAAGCAGGCCCGCCAGGCCGACCACGATGTTCAGGCCGAGGCCGAGCATGACGTAGATCAGGATCAGGGTGGCGATGTCGACCGCGCCGCGCGAGCCGAAGAACGGCCAGACCAGGGCGACCACGATCAGGCCGAGGATGATGTAGCGCTGGGTCTTCGGCAGGGTCAGGTAGTTGCTGACATTGGCGGGGATCAACGGACCGTCGCGACGGGACTTCATCGCCGCGCTCCATTGCTTGTCGAACAGCACGCGCAGGAACATCAGCACCGAGCACAGGGCGATGACACCGAGGGTGAAGGGACCCTGGCCATGCACTTCGAGGTTGATGCCGGCAATGCTGAGCTTCAGGCCCAGTACCGGGAATGCCACGGCCCAGACCAGCAGGGCGCTGAAAAACGCCGATTTGAGATGTCTGTTCATACTTTCTCAACCTCCGGACGGCCCAGGATGCCAGTCGGCCGGAACAACAGAACGAGAACCAGCAGGCCGAACGCCACGACGTCCTTGTACTGGTCGCCGAAGATGTCAGCGCCGAAGGCTTCGGCCACACCCAGCACCAGGCCACCGAGCATGGCGCCCGGAATACTGCCGATGCCGCCGAGGACTGCCGCGGTGAAGGCTTTCAGGCCCACCAGGAAGCCGGCGTTGGGGTTGATCACGCCATATTGCATGCTCAGCAATACGGCCGCGACGGCCGCCAGCGCGGCGCCGATGACGAAGGTCAGGGCGATGATGTTGTTGGTGTTGATACCCAACAGGTTGGCCATCTTGATGTCTTCGGCGCAGGCCCGGCAGGCCCGGCCCAGACGGGAGCGGGAGATGAACAGGGTCAGGCCGGTCATGGCGATCAGGGTGACCACGAAGACCAGGATCTGCATGTAGGAAATCAGGACTTCTTCCGCGCCGCCCGGGCCGAAGGAGATGCTCCCCGGGATCAGGTTGGGAATGGACTTGTCCTTGGAATCCTGGGAAAGCAGTACGGTGTTCTGCAGGAAAATCGACATGCCGATGGCGGAAATCAGCGGGATCAGGCGGTTGCTGTTACGCAACGGCCGGTAGGCGACCCGTTCGATACTGTAGCCATAAGCACTGGTAACGAGGATCGTCGCGACAAACGCGGCGGTCATCAGCAACGGCAGTGAGTGGATACCCATCATGGCCAGTCCGGCAAGGACGATGAAGGCCACGTAGGAACCAATCATGTACACCTCGCCATGGGCGAAGTTGATCATTCCAATGATGCCGTAAACCATTGTGTAGCCAATGGCTATCAAGGCATAGGTGCTGCCAATGGTCAGGCCATTAACAAGCTGTTGGAAGAAGTGATAGATCTCAGGCATTACAGCGCTCCTAAAAACCTGATACGCATTTCTCTGGTGGGTTTGTACCCGGCACGGCCTTGTGGTCTATAGCCACTTCGACGCGCGCAACTGCCAGGGAACCGCTGGTGACGGTTTTAAGATTTTCAGGTGAACCCGATCCCGGATCGCGGGAAACAGGTCCATGAACCTCGTAAAACAAAGCCCACTGCTCGCACAGTGGGCTTTTCGGTCATGTATCAAACAGTGTTACTGAGGGGAAACTTCGGTTTTCGGTTTGCCGAAATGCCATTCGTAGACCACGAATTTGAAGTCCTTCAGGTCGCCCTTGGCGTCGTACGACAGGTCGCCGGTCGGAGTCTTGAAGGTGCCGGCGTGGATGGCGGCTGCCACCTTGTCGGTGTCTTCGCTCTTGGCTGCCTTGATGCCTTCGGCGATCAGCTCGACTGCGGAGTAGGCCGGGAATACGAACGGACCGCTTGGATCCTTGCCGTCAGCCTTGATGGCATCGGAGATCGCCTTGTTCGCAGGGTCGGTGTCGAAGGACTTCGGCAGGGTCACCAGCAGGCCTTCGGAGGCGTTCTGGGCGATTTGCGAGATGGAGTCGTTGCCGACGCCTTCCGGACCCATGAACTTGGCTTTCAGGCCTTTTTCCTGGGCTTGGCGCAGGATCAGGCCCAGCTCTGGGTGGTAGCCGCCGTAGTAGACGAAGTCGACGTTGTTTTGCTTGAGCTTCTGGATGATCGAGGAGAAGTCCTTGTCACCGGCGTTCAGGCCTTCGAAGACGGCAACCTTGGTGCCTTTCTTCTCCAGGGTTTCCTTGACCGCGGTGGCGATGCCTTCACCGTACTGTTGCTTGTCGTGCAGGACTGCGACGACTTTCGGCTTGACGTGATCGGCGATGTAGTTGCCGGCGGCCGGGCCCTGGGCGCTGTCCAGACCGATGGTGCGGAAGATCAGCTTGTAGCCACGAGCGGTGATTTCCGGGCTGGTAGCGGCCGGGGTAATCATGATCACGCCTTCGTCTTCATAGATGTCGGACGCTGGCTGGGTGGAGCTGGAGCAGAGGTGACCGATCACGTACTTGACGCCATCGTTGACCACTTTGTTGGCAACGGCCACGGCTTGTTTAGGGTCGCAAGCGTCGTCGTACTCCTTGGCTTCGAGCATCTTGCCATCGACGCCGCCCTTGGCGTTGATGTCTTTGATGGCCTGTTTTGCACCGAGGAACTGCATGTCACCGTATTGAGTGACCGGACCGGTTTTCGGGCCGGCGATGCCGATCTTGATGGTATCGGCTGCAAACGAATGGCTGGCGACGCCGGCCAGAACCATTGCGGCAAACAACTTGGAAATTTGCTTGGTAGCCTTACTCATAGTGCTCCACTCATTCTGTTGTAATTTTTATAGTCCTAAGCGCCAAGGCAGAGGACCTGACCAGATCCCGGTGCGGCTACGCCGTACCGCGAGCCTGATCTTCCGGAATCGCCCCCGGTGAATGCCCTGGCAACTGTACCGGTACAGTGTAGAGCGCTGCTTCCTCGCTTGAAAAGCAGGCGCGCCGAGGCAAAAACCGAGGGTGTCGCCTGATCGACATAAAGTTACAAAAAAGCGTCTTTTATTGTTCCGGTATTGCCCGGAAAGACTTGGCTTTGCTGTATCCGCCGATCAATTACTTATTTGAAACTGGGTTTTTCTGCAAAAATACCGGGCTTTATTCAAGCCGGATTATTTTTGGTGGAACCCATGACTGATGAACCAAGCACCCTCTATGCCAAATTGCTCGGTGAGACGGCGGTAATCGAGTGGAAAGCCTTGGAGCGTTTTTGGGCGAAGGGTGACCTGATTTGGGTCGAGCCTACCGTCGACCTGATCGAAGTCGCACAGGCAATGGCCGAGAATCGTGCCGAAAGCGTGGCTTTGTGGCGCAATGCTGGCACCGTCGGCGCGGTCACCGCCGAGCAGGCCCTTGACCTTCAGAGCCGCGATCCAGAGATATGGGCGGTGGTGGTTTCGCCGTTCATCCTGATTCAGGAACGCAAATCCGCCTGATCGCGAGCTGAATTGGTGCGTGAAAACGCACAGCGAGTCCATTTTGGTGCGCGAGCCTGTTCAGGCAAGGTGACCGTTGGTAACAGTCCTGCCGCATCACAGGCGGGCGGTAACAGTCACCAGCCTTGAAACAGGGCAAATACAAAACGGGGCGCCTTTATGGGCGCCCCGTTTTTGTTTTCCCGCCGACTCAGTAGTCGACTTTACCGGTGTGGTAATTGAGCGAAATGACTTTGGTCTTGCCAATCCGGTGGCGGTAAATCTCGCGCAGATACTTCACGGCTTTCTTCACGCACTCCCGCGACAGGCGAATATCGTTGATCGAGACGAACTTGCTCTTGTCGTTGATCAACTCGCGATATTTCTTCTCGTACATTGGTTTGATCGCGTACCAGTTGGTATCGAGGATCTTCGCCGGGTTCTCGAATTCGTTGAGCAATTCGTCGATCCGTTCCTCTTCGAATTCCTCCTGGGTGATGAAGTCGAGGATCGCGTTATCCAGGGTTTCATCGAAGCGGTAGGGCGCGCGGGCGAAGCAGCGCTTGATGAACGCCACGATCAGGGTCAGGAAGTCGTCCGACAGGCACGGGCTCTTGGCGATCAGCGTGGTCAGCGACAGGTTGGCCGAAGCGCCGATCACCAGCGCGTAACGCTTGAGGGTGGTGTTGGGGAACAGGCTGTTGAGGTGGGTCTTGAGCCGGTTCAGGTCCATGTAGGACAGCTTGTAGTCCTTGGGCAGCGAAACGATCGACACCACCGACGAGCAGTTCTTGAAGAAGTGCAGGTCATGCAGCGCCGCGGCGTCGCAGCCTGAATTACGGTACTGCTCCAGGGCCGCGCGATAGCGTTTAGACTCGATCGGCAGCAGGCTGATGCCTTCGATGGCCTGGGTGTCTTTGTTGAAGTGCGGCAGGTCGATGGAGCGGAAGAACAGGTCGTCGATGTCGAGTCGCGGTTGTTCCTTCTCGAACACCTTGAAACCCTTCTCGGAACTCTGGCCCTGGGTTTCCGGCACTACCGATTCGGCGTAGGCGATGGCCACCGGGCCGGCCAGGCTCATGAACAGGTCGTTGGCGTCGAGGCGGATGGTTTCGCCGATGTCGATGCCGGCGCGACGGAAGTAGTTCTGGTCGTAGTCGGTGGTCACCGCCTGGGCGGTGAGGATGTTGAAGATTTGCTGGGAGATGTACTGGTTGGCGTGCTTCTCCATCGCGTTGACGTCGATGTTCTGGATGTTGCCGTCATCGCTTTCTTCGGCGTAGCGCATGATGTCGTTGGAGATCAGCATCATCGCGTTCCACGGGCGAATGCGGCCCATGACGCTGGCTTCGCTGCTGTCTTCGTTATCGAAGTTGTACGAGAAGTCCCATTCTTCCGACAGGTATTTGCACAGTAGTCGACCGGCGTTGATGTGCAGCGCCTCGGACATTTCACTGCGATGGTCGGAAATGTTCGGCAGCACGCAGATGCCGCTGGTGAAGATTGGCTCGAAGACGAACGAGTGCCCGGACTCGCCGTCTTGCTCGTCGGCCGGCTTGGTGTCGAAGGTCTTGTTCATGTACGAGAACTGCTGGGCCAGGCCGAACTCCGAGGCCATGCCCGAGCCGGTACCGCCGCCGGCGCTGAAAATGTAGAAGTACAGCCGCGACTGGTTGGCCTTGATCCCGCAGGAATCGATCAGGTACGAGTGGATCAGCTTCCAGTCGGCGCTGGAGAAACGGTGGGTTTCCTTGTTGAGGATGATCTTCGCCAGGTACTGGCCGAGGATCGGCGCGTTACCGGCGCCGCCGGCATGGACTTCGGAGAGGTCCATGATTTTCATTTTGCTGTAGTCGCGCAGGAAGCCGCTTTTCTCGCCTTTGCGCGAGAAACGGATGCGTCCGGCGATGTCCTTGTCCAGATCGCCAAGCATGACCAGCGGTTCGACCAGGAACACCGGCTTGGCGCTCTTGGCCTGGACCAGGCGCAGGTTGTTGCGGATCCAGCGCGCCGGGTTATAGCTCGGGTCGGTGCCGGTGCGTTCGTCGTTGTTGAATTCGTTGAGGTAGAACGTGCGGGCGTTGTAGACCAGCTCGGCGACATCCAGGGCGATGTTCGAGCCGCAGCGGCCAAGGCCAATGAGACAAACCGAGGGGAATTGCTGGTCCAGCCGCAACTGGCTGTCGTCTTCGACATGCAGGCTCGGCGGGAACACCAGATCGCGCAGGCCGTCGAGGTTGTCGAGGATGCGCTGGGTGTCTGGTTCGGTGAAGTAGAGGTATTGCTGTGGCGTCAGGGTGGGCTGGTTGTAATAGCTGCGGGCCCCGTAATTGGAGGGCGCGGTGGCTGCAAGCAGCTCGGAAATCACGTTGGCTGGAGTATTCTTGGAGGTCATTTTGCGCCGTTTGCCTGGGAGGGTGGCAGTGAAACAGTCGATATCATTCAGCCATCCCTGGATAAGTTTCGCGACTGTATCAGCGCGTCTCTGGCGTACGCGATCAGGTTTTACCCTATAAACCCTAGGGGTTTTCCCTCGTACCCCTTCTGAATCGTCCAAGTCGTCAACTTCTTTAATTGTCTGGAGCTGTAGATGAGCAATCCAATGCCGTTGTCCCTGGGCTTTGCCGGTATCGGTCTGATGGGCCTGCCCATGTGCCGACGCCTGTTGGCTGCGGGTTTTTCGCTGACTGTGTGGAACCGCTCGCCGGATAAATGCGCACCGTTGGTGGCCGCCGGAGCCCGGCAAGTGGCGACGCCGGCCGAGCTGTGCGAGGCGGCGGATGTGGTGATGCTGTGCCTGGCGGACACTTCGGTGGTGCATGACGTGGTGTTCGGTGCCGAGGGCATCGCCAGCACGGCGAAGGCCGGACAGTTGCTGGTGGACTTCTCCAGCCTGGAACCGACCGCCACCCGCGAAATGGCCGCGCGGCTAAAGGCCGCCAGCGGCATGAGCTGGCTGGATACGCCGGTATCCGGCGGCACCCCGGGCGCTGGGGCCGGCACTTTGGCGATCATGGTTGGCGGTGAGGCGGACGACCTGGCACGGGTGCGCCCGGCCTTGCTGTCACTGGGTCAGCGGGTGACGCATATGGGTGGGGTAGGGGCGGGGCAAGTGACCAAGGCCTGCAACCAGATGATCGTGGCCTGCAACGCGCTGGTAATTGCCGAAGTAGTGGCCTTGGCCGAGCAGTCCGGGGTCGATGCCAGCCTGATCGCCGAAGCCCTGGCCGGTGGCTTCGCCGACTCGAAACCCTTGCAGATCCTTGCGCCGCAAATGGCCGAAAGCCGTTTCGAACCGGTGAAATGGCATGTACGGACCTTGCTCAAGGACCTCGATACCGCCGTTAAATTCTCCCGTGAGCAGGGCTCGGCAACCCCGGTCAGCGGACTGGCCGCGCAGTTGATGCGCCTGCATGGCGCTCAGGGCTATCTGGAAAAAGATCCCGCGACGCTGATTGATCTGTATCGCAGCAAGCCATAAGCCGTTCTTCGCGATGGTTGAGCTCGTTGAGCACATCGCGCAGCGCTTCCAGCGGCACCGGTCGGCTGAGCAGGTAACCCTGAATGGCATCGCACTCCAGTTGCCGGAGGAACTCGTACTGTTCCTCGGTCTCCACACCCTCGGTGATCACCTTCAGGTGCAGGGTGTGGGCCATGACCATGATCGCCTGGACGATGTCCTTGTCCGCCCGCGAGCGCGGCACATCCTGGATGAACGAACGGTCGATCTTCAGCGTGTCCAGCGGCAGGCGCTTGAGATAGGCCAGCGATGAATAGCCGGTGCCGAAGTCATCGATGGACAGCGACACGCCCTGCTCGCGGATGCGCCGCAGCAGGGCGATGGTGCTGTGGATATTGGCCATCAAGGCGTTTTCGGTTACCTCCAGCTCCAGGCGCCAGGCCGGCAGACCGGCACCGAGCAGGGCTTCCTGGACTTCGTTGGCCAGTTCATCGCGGCCCAAGGTGAGGGCGGAGCAATTGACCGTCACTTTCAGATCACCGAAGCCGTGCTGGCTCAGTTCGGCCAGGTCCAGGCATGCCCGGCGCATCACCCACAAGTCCAGATCGGCGATCAGGCCGTTGGTTTCGGCGATGCCGATGAAACGGTCGGGGCTGAGCAGGCCATGTTGCGGATGCTGCCAGCGAATCAGCGCTTCGAGCTTGGTCACCCGGCCACTGGCCAGTTCGTAGATCGGCTGGTAGTGAATGCGCAGGCCGCGCTCTTCCAGCAGGGCGATGCGCAGTTCTTCCTCCAGTTGCAGCTCCAGGGTGGCGCGGGTCTTGAGGTTGTCGCTGAAGAAATTGAGCTTGTTGCGCCCACTGCCTTTGGATTGATAGAGCGCAAGGTCGGCGTGCTTGAGCAACTCGTCGCAACTGCCGCCGTCGTCCGGGAACAGGCTGATGCCGATGCTGGTGGTCATGACCATGCGCCGCCCGGCCAGGTCGATCGGCTCGCGGACCTTCTGCAGGATGCGCTGGGCAAGGCCGCGGGCTTCGTCCGGGCTTTTCAGGTTGAAGAGGATGCAGAACTCGTCGCCGCCGAGCCGCGCCACCACGTCCTGGTTACGGGTCGCGGCCTTGATCAGGTTGGCGATGGCCTTGAGCAACTGGTCGCCGGCGTCGTGGCCGAGGCTGTCGTTGATGCGCTTGAAATGGTCGATGTCGAGGAACATCACCCCGAGCATGCCGCCGATCTGGCTTTGCTCGGCCAGGCGCTCGGCGAAAATCTGGTTGAAGCCGCGGCGGTTGATCAGGTTGGTCAGGGCGTCGTAGTGCGCGGCCTGTTGCAGCGAAACCCTGGCCTGGTCGAGCTGGCTCAGCAGGGTGTTGACCCGCTGCAGGTCCTGCTCCTTGCTTTGCAGCTTCTTGTCCGACAGCGCCGCACTGATGCAGCTGCCGCTGATCAGCAGGGTGATCACGGCGATGGTCAGGCTCAGTTGCAGGCTGTTGTCGCTCAGGGCCATCTGCGTGCTGGTGCCGTCGGGCAGGGTCAGGCTCAGGGCGCACATGCCGGTGTAATGGGTGGCGATGATGCCCCCGGCCATGACCACGGCGGCGCTGTACTTGAACAGTTGCGGGCGGGAGCTGTTGCCACCACGCAGGTAGCGGGCCATCAACAGCGGCAGAAGCGCGGCGATCAGGGCGACGATCACCGACACCAGCACCAGTGCGGGGTTGTAGTGCTGCAAGGCGTTGGAGCGCATGGCGGCCATGCCGGTGTAGTGCATGATCGCTACCCCGGCAGCGACGCACAGCGCGGCGAGGCAGTAATGGCGGGTGCGTGGCTGGGGCTGGCCGAGGATGTTCATGGCGCAGAGGGCGGCGGACAGCATGATCAGCAGCGAAACGCCGGTCAGGAACATGTCGTAGTGGACTTCCAGCGTCGTTTCGAAAGCCAGCATACCGATGTAGTGCATGGCCCACACGCTGCAGGCCAGACAGCAGGCGCCCAGTATCTTCCAGCGTCGTCGGGCTGCAGCGTGTTCGCTGTCGCCGATGCGTTCGATGATATCGAGGGTGGCGAAGCTGCCCGCGCACATCACCAGATAGGCGAGCAGGATCAGGTAGGGGTTATGGCGTACAGCCAGAGCAAAATGGCCCGCCGGATGATCGGCAAGCAGCATGTGCAGCCATTCCATAGCGTGCCTCCCAGTTCAGCCGAGTTCGCACTCGTCCCCACACCGCCTGGAGACTCTTTTCTTTTGCTGAGTATAGAAAGACCGCGCTGAGGCATCGGGATTAATGGCAGATTGATTTCAATGAATTGGCAATCACTTCCATAGCCAACGGTTCTAATGGCGCAAATGGTTACAATTACCCGCCATCAAGCTCATCGATGATGGCAGACAGCCTTGAGATTGCCCTCTAGATTTTGTCCGGCGTAGTGGCGCGCACTGACAAAAACAAGAGGGATCTGACTGATGCATACCCCCACCCAAGCGGCCAATGCCTGGCGCATTCTGTTCCTGTTGTTCCTGGCGAACCTGTTCAACTTTTTCGACCGCACCATTCCCGCCATCGTCATCGAGCCGATCCGCCTGGAATGGCACCTCAGCGACTTGCAGATCGGCTTGATCGGCACCGCATTCACCTTGGTGTACGCCATCGCCGGCCTACCGTTGGGACGCCTGGCCGATACCGGTTCACGCAGCAAAGTGATGGGCTGGGGCCTGGCGGTCTGGAGCGGACTGACTGCAGTGAACGGCATGGTTGGCAGTTTCTGGACGTTCCTGCTGGTGCGCATGGGCGTTGGTGTGGGCGAGGCCAGCTATGCGCCCGCAGCCAACTCGCTGATCGGTGACCTGTTTCCCGCCGAGCGCCGCTCCCGGGCCATGGGTATCTTCATGCTCGGGCTGCCGCTGGGCCTGTTGCTGGCTTTCTTCACCATCGGGGCGATGGTCCAGGCCTTTGGTAGCTGGCGCGCGCCGTTCTTCATTGCTGCGGTGCCCGGGGTGATCCTGGCGCTGTTCATGTTCATGATTCGCGAACCGGCGCGGGGCGCGGCGGAAGCCGTTGCCTCGTCCCAGACGCCGCTGGACCGCCCGCTGCGCCGGGTCTTGAGCATTCCCACCTTCGGCTGGCTGGTGTTGGCCGGGCTGAGCTACAACTTTGCCACTTACGCCTGCAACTCGTTCATGGTGCCGATGTTGCAGCGCTACTTCCTGCTGTCGTTGCAGCAGGCGGCGGTGGCGACCGGGGTGATCGTTGGTGTGACCGGGCTGTTTGGCCTGACCCTCGGCGGCTGGGTTGCCGACAAGATCCACCAGCGCATGCCCGCCGGACGCTTGCTGTTCGGCGCGTTCAGCATGCTGGTGGCCACGCTGGGAACGGGCTGGGCGCTGTATGCCGGGCGGGTGGAGATCGGCGTATTCGTTGCGATGTTCGGCGTGGGTTGGCTGTTTGCCTACAACTTCTACACCTGCGTCTACACCGCGATTCAGGACGTGGTCCAGCCGCGCCTGCGGGCGACGGCGATGGCGTTGTTCTTCGCCGGGCTGTACCTGCTGGGTGGTGGCTTGGGGCCGGTGGTGGTGGGATCGCTGTCGGATCACTACGCCAAAGTGGCGATGGCGGAGGCGGGGGCGCTGGAAATGAGCGAGGCGTTCAAGGCCGTGGGTCTGCATGACGCCATGGGGCTGATTCCGGTGGCCTTGCTGTTTACGTTGGTGTTTCTGCTGTTTGCGGCGCGGAGTTTCAGTCGCGATGCGCAGAAGATGAAGGCGGGGATGTTGGAGGAAGCTGAAGGGCTTGGCGGCAAGGCCGCCGAAGCGGTGTGATATTGGGGCCGCATTGCGGCCCCAATGGTTTCAGCCGGCGACGAGAACCCGAATCGCCTCAAGCCGCAGCGCTGCCTTGTCCAGCATCGCCAGGCCATCTTCCCGCTGCTTGCGCAGCGCGTCGATTTCGCTGTCGCGCACGGTTGGGTTGACCGCTTGCAGCGCGGTCAGGCGTGCCAGCTCTTCTTCGGTTTCCGCAGCCAGGCGGCGTTGCGCTTCGGCTACGCGCTCGTTGTGGCGCGGCTGGATCTTGGTTTCGCCGGCGTTGATCCGTGGCGTCAGCACATCGCGCTGGGCCTGGATGAACTTGTTGGCGCTGGCCTTAGGCACGCTTTCGAGCTGGTCGTTGAGGGTTTCGAACGACACCCGCGAAGCCAGGTCGTTGCCGTTGGCATCGAGCAGGCAGCGCAGCGCCGCCGGCGGCAGGTAACGGCCCAGTTGCAGCGCGCGCGGGGCAACCACTTCGCTGACATAGAGCAGTTCCAGCAGCACGGTGCCGGGTTTGAGCGCCTTGTTCTTGATCAGCGCGACGGCGGTGTTGCCCATCGAGCCGCTCAGGACCAGGTCCATGCCGCCTTGCACCATCGGGTGTTCCCAGGTGATGAACTGCATGTCCTCGCGGGACAGCGCCTGGTCACGGTCGTAGGTGATGGTCACGCCTTCGTCGTCGCCCAGCGGGAAGCTGGCGTCGAGCATTTTTTCGCTCGGTTTGAGGATCAGGGCGTTTTCCGAATGGTCCTCGCTGTCGATGCCGAAGGCGTCGAACAGGGTTTCCATGTAGATCGGCAGGGTGAACTGGTCGTCCTGTTCAAGGATCGCCTCCACCAGGTCCTGGCCTTCGCCGGCACCGCCGGAATTCAGTTCAAGCAGGCGGTCGCGGCCGCTGTGCAGTTCCGTTTCCAGGCGTTCACGCTCGCCGCGCGCTTCGTCGATCAGGGCTTTCCACTGGTCGTCGTCGCTGTCTTCCAGCAGCGGTAGCAGGCGCGGGCCGAACTGATGCTGCAGGGCGTTGCCGGTCGGGCAGGTGGCGAGGAAGGCGTTCAGCGCCTGGTCGTACCACTGGAACAGGCGTTCCTGCGGGCTGTTCTGCAGGTGCGGAACATGCAGCTCGATGGTGTGTTTCTGGCCGATCCGGTCCAGACGACCGATGCGCTGCTCCAGTAGGTCCGGGTGGGCCGGCAGGTCGAACAGCACCAGGTGATGGGAGAACTGGAAGTTGCGGCCTTCGCTGCCGATTTCCGAACAGATCAGCACTTGCGCGCCGAATTCTTCGTCGGCGAAGTAGGCCGCGGCGCGGTCGCGCTCAAGGATGCTCATGCCTTCGTGGAACACCGTGGCCGGGATGCCGGAACGCACGCGCAGGGCGTCTTCCAGGTCCATGGCGGTTTCGGCGTGGGCGCAGATGACCAGCACCTTGACCCGCTTGAGCATCTTCAGGGTGTCGATCAGCCAGTCGACCCGCGGGTCGAAACGCCACCAACGGTTTTCTTCATCGCTGTCGCCCTGGGCCTGGAAGCTGACTTCCGGGTAGAGGTCGGCGTGCTCGCCAACCGGCAGCTCCATGTACTGATCGGGGCACGGCAGCGGATAGGCGTGCAACTGGCGCTGCGGGAACCCCTGGACGGCGGCGCGGGTGTTGCGGAACAGCACGCGGCCGGTGCCATGGCGGTCGAGCAGCTCGCGAATCAGACGAGCGCTGGCCTCGGTGTCGCCATCGTTGACGGCTGCCAGCAGGGCTTCGCCCTCGGCACCGAGGAAACCCTGGATGGTGGCGTGGGCCTTGGGCGACAGGCGGCCTTCGTCGAGCAGTTCCTGCACCGCCTCGGCGACCGGGCGATAGTGCTCGCTCTCGGCGCGGAACGCGGCCAGGTCGTGGAAACGGTTCGGGTCGAGCAGGCGCAAGCGAGCGAAGTGGCTGTCCTGACCGAGTTGTTCCGGGGTTGCGGTGAGCAGCAGCACGCCGGGGATGACCTCGGCCAGTTGCTCGACCAGCGCGTATTCCGGGCTGGCGTTTTCTTCGTGCCAGACCAGGTGGTGCGCCTCGTCGACCACCAGCAGGTCCCAGCCGGCGGCGAACAGTGCGTCCTGGGCTTTCTCGTCCTCGACCAGCCATTCCAGCGCGACCAGCGCCAGTTGGGCGTCTTCGAACGGGTTGCTGGCGTCGCTTTCAATGAAGCGCTCGGCATCGAACAGCGCGACTTCCAGGTTGAAGCGTCGGCGCATTTCCACCAGCCACTGGTGCTGGAGGTTTTCCGGGACGAGGATCAGCACACGGTTGGCGCGGCCGGACAGCAGTTGGCGGTGGATCACCAGGCCGGCTTCGATGGTCTTGCCCAGGCCCACTTCGTCCGCCAGCAATACCCGCGGGGCGATACGGTCGGCCACTTCACGGGCAATGTGCAACTGGTGCGCGATCGGTTGGGCGCGCACGCCACCCAGGCCCCAGAGCGACGATTGCAACTGGCGGCTGGTGTGCTCGAGAGTGTTGTAGCGCAGGGAGAACCACGGCAGCGGGTCGATCTGCCCGGCGAACAGGCGGTCGCTGGCCAGGCGGAACTGGATGAAGTTCGACAGTTGGGTTTCCGGCAGGGTGCACGCCTCGTTCTGTGCGTTGAGGCCGTGATAGACCAGCAGCCCATCGATCACTTCGACTTCGCGGACGGTCAGTTTCCAACCTTCGAAGTGAGTGATCTGGTCGCCTGGAGAGAAACGCACCCGGGTCAGGGGGGCGTTGCGCAGTGAGTACTGGCGAGTGTCGCCAGTGGCCGGATAGAGCACGGTCAACAAGCGACCATCCTGTGCGAGGACGGTACCCAGACCCAGCTCGGCTTCGCTGTCGCTGATCCAGCGTTGCCCCGGTTGATACTGCTGCACCATACTGCCTGACTCCCGCCATGAAAAAGCTGGCTATCTTAACGGATAGCGGCGTATTGACCAAAGGTTCTGGCCCTCGAGCGGGTGACCGGGCGTCGGTATCCGCGCCGTGATGCCGCTCACAGTTGCCGGCACTCTGTCCTCAAGCCGTGGTCAAACGTGCCGACACAGGGGCAACAGGAGACCCTTCACCATGCTGCCACCGATGATTCCGCTGAGCGCCGTGCCCGTCACGTCGCAACTGGACCCGGTCAAACCGACCCCGGACATCAAGCCCGTGGTGCCCACCCAGCCCGCCTCCAGCGACGGGACGATCGACCTCAAGCATCGCCATCCCGAGCAGGCTGCCGTGCTCTTGCGTGAAGAACAGCGCAGGCGCCAGGGCCAGCAGGCGTCGCAGGAGCAGGACGACGACCCTTATCAGCCGATGCCCGGCGACGAACTCAACGCCGACAACACCGTGCCGGTGGCCCCGCTGATGGGCGGTGAAGGCCGTCAAGGGCTGCTGGTGGACATCGAAGTCTGACCGCCGGGCTGTTCAGCACCGGCAGCAGCCTTCATCATGGGGCCTTCGCTGCCTCAGAGCCTGACCATGAGCCAAGACGACAACCTGATTGATTTCGGCGCCGAGCGCGCCCGTCGTGTTCACGACCTTAATGAAAAGCGCCTGAACGAAGTGCGCAAGGCCTTCGAGCAGGCCATGCCTTTGGGCACCGCCAAGAAAGGCAAGAAAAAGCCCAAGGGCAAACCCGCCAAGCGCTGAAAATCTTGATGCAGGTCAAGCCTGCCCCCGCCTCCGGCGCCCGCTCAGGGCGCTATTGACCTCGGTCAATTTTCCCTCCCGGCACATTCGCTACTGTTCACTCATCGGACAGGCACTGGCAAATGGAGGCCGACATGTTCTTCGATAATGTGGTTGTCGCAGGGGTAGTCACAGTCGGACTGATGTTTGTCTTCTTCGCCGGCTTCGGACTTTTCATCTGGAAGGACTCGCAGAAGCGCAAAGATCGCTGATTCCTTCCCGATACAACGAGCACGCAAGGCATTTAGGGCGACTTCGGTCGCCCCTTTTTTTGTCTGCGATTTTTGCAGGACACGGCGGGTAAGCAGACAACATCGAAAAAGACGCTGGACTCTGATAGTTAGCTAGCTAATAATTTGTTTCAGGTCGTTTCCTGTTACCTCTGTCTATCGTTAACCCCACCGTCCTCAGGTTCGCTCCGTGCCGATCACCCTGCAGGCGCTTTTCGCGCCCAACACACTTGCCGTGCAATTCGCCATCAAGACCTTGCTGGGTGGCGGGCTGGCGCTGTGGCTGGCGTTGCGCTGGGGACTGGAGCAGCCGGCTTGGGCCTTGATGACCGCGTTCATCGTCGCTCAGCCGCTGTCCGGCATGGTCTTGCAGAAGGGTTTGGCGCGCCTGGTCGGGACGCTGGTGGGGACGGTGATGTCGGTGGTGTTCATCGCCGTGTTCGCCCAGACACCCTGGCTGTTCCTGATCTGCCTGGCGCTGTGGCTGGGCCTGTGTACAGCGTGCTCGACCCTGCTGCGCAGCGCCTGGGCCTACGCCTTCGTGCTGGCCGGATACACCGTGGCGATCATTGCCCTGCCCGCAGTCAATCACCCGTTGCTGATCTTCGATCAGGCGGTGGCGCGTTGCACCGAAATCAGCCTCGGCATCATCTGCGCCACGTTGAGCAGCGCCTTGCTTTGGCCGATGCGGGTCGAGCAGCAATTGGGCGTGCAGGCGCGCCAGGCCTGGCAAAGCGGATTGCAGGCGGCCAGCGCGACGCTTGCCGGCGACGAGGAAGGGCGCAAGAGCCTGGTGGAAATCCTCGGGCGCATCGTCGCCGTCGATTCGCAGCGCGAACATGCCTGGTTCGAAGGCCGCCTGGGCCGCGAGCGCGCCCGCGCCATTCGCGGGTTGAGCCAGAAGCTGTTGATCCTGCTGCGCATCGCCCGGTCGGTGCGCCGGCAGTGGCGACAACTGGACGAGCGCGAGGCGGAGCACTTGCGGCCTTGGCTCGACGAGGTGCGCGCGGCCCTGGCGACACCTGACGCGGAATCACTGATGGCACTGCGGCAGCGGGTCTGGCAGGCCTCGCAGGACCTGCGTGACAGCGCCGCCGAACACTATTGCCTGGCGCGCCTGACCCTGCTCCTTGATAACGCCGCCGCCGCGACTCACGCGCTGCACGCGGTGGAGGAAGGCAAGGCGCCGGCGGACCTGCCGGACAGCCTTGCCGTGCACCGCGATTTCCCGTTGGGCCTGTTGTTCGGCTCGCGCAGCGCCCTGGCATTCCTGGCCATGGCCAGTTTCTGGCTGGCCACCGCCTGGGCCGCGGCGCCGGGTGGGCTGGTGTTGACCTGCGTGGTCTGCAGCCTGTTCGCCAGCCGCGAAAACGGCGCGCAAATCGGCATGAGTTTTCTGCGCGGCATTCTGCTGGCGCTGCCGGTAGCGTTTTTCGTCGGACAAATCCTGCTGCCGCAGTGGAGCAGCTTCGCCATGCTCTGCCTGGGGATGGGCGTTCCGCTGTTCTTCGGCGCGCTGGGCATGGCCAACCCGCGAATCGGCGCCACGGCCACCTCGTACTGCCTGCATTTCATCGTGCTGGTGTCGCCCCTGAACACCATGAGCTTCAGTGTCGAGGCCTTCCTCAACAATGCCCAGGCGATGATGATCGGCGTCGGCGCGGCGGTACTGGCGTTCAAGCTGCTGGTGCTGCGCAATCCCGCCTGGCACGGCCGGCGTTTGCGCGCAGCGACCCAGAGCGATCTGGTGCGCCTGACCCGACGTGAATTGCGCGGCGCCGAAACCTGGTTCGGCGGACGCATGGCCGACCGCCTGTTGCAACTGGCGCGGCACTTCGCGGCGCTGCCCGAGCAGGAACGCGGGCGTTGGGATGACGGCCTGCACGGCCTGGACATGGGCGACGAGTTGTTGCACTTGCGCATGTGCCTGGCGGTAGCCCGCGCGCCGGTGGAGCCGGCCCAGCGCGAGTACCTGCAACAACTGGAAGCGGTGCTGGCGCAAGGTCCGGGCCCCGGTCGCGAGCACCGCCTGGATGGGCCGAGCGCCAATTTTATCGCCGCGCTGCAGGACCAGCCGAGCAGCGACGCTCTGCGCCTGGCGGTGGGCGCCGTTCTGCAACTGCAAAAGAGCTGGGGCCGCTGGTGCCGCCGGCTGGAGGAAATCCATGGGCTTGCGTGAATGGGCGCTGGGCGGAGTCCTGCTCAGTCCGTTTCTGATCTACGTATTGCTGGCGCTGTTGCTCACCGGCGCGGTGCGCCTGCTCCTGCGCCTGACCCCGCTGGGGCGCTGGATCTGGCATGAAGCGCTGTTCGATTGCGCCTTGTTCGTTTGCATCCTGACCCTGGTAACGCTGTACCTGGGAACTGTCTGAGGAGTTTGTCCATGCGTACCACCGTGCGTATCGCCCTGACCCTGTGCCTGGTGGCTGTGGCCGTGTTCGCCGGCACCCACTTGTGGCAGTACTACATGCTCACCCCCTGGACCCGCGACGCGAAAATTCGCGCCGATGTGGTGATCGTCGCCCCGGACGTTTCCGGCTGGGTGCGCGAACTGAAAGTGAAGGACAACCAGCAGGTAAAAGCCGGCGAGTTGCTGATGTCCATCGACAGCGACCGCTTCGAGGCGGCGCTGGAAAAGGCCAACGCCGTGGCCGAAACCCGCCAGCAACAGTTGCGTCTGCGTGAGCACGAGGCTTCGCGCCGGGCCGCTTTGGGGCCGCAGGCGATCAGCGCCGAGTTGCGCGAAAACGCCCAGATCAACGCCGCCGTGGCCCGCGGCGAATTGCGTCAGGCCCAGGCCGATGCCAAACTCGCCGCCATCAACCTGGCCCGCAGCAAGGTCCAGGCGCCCCGCGACGGGCACGTCACCAACCTGCGCCTGGCCGAAGGCAACTACGTCAACGCCGGGCAACCGGTGATGGCCCTGGTGGACGACTCGACGTTCTACGTGCAGGCCTATTTCGAGGAAACCAAGTTGCCGCGGATCAAGGTCGGCGCGCCGGTGAAGATCTGGCTGATGAGCGCCGGCGAGCCGATGAAAGGCCATGTGCAGAGTATCAGCCGCGGCATCACCGACCGCAACGCCACCCCCGACAGCCAGTTGCTGGCCGAAGTCGAGCCGACCTTCAACTGGGTGCGCCTGGCTCAGCGCATTCCGGTGCGGATCAGCCTCGATGAGGTGCCGGAAGGGTTTGCCCTGAGCGCCGGGATGACCGCCAGCGTCCAGGTCGAGGAGCACTGATCAGGGCTGCTGGCGGGTGGCGGCGAGGACGATTTCGCGGATGCACACGTGCTGCGGCTGTTGGTAGGCCCAGAGGATGGAGCCGGCAACGTCCTCGGCACTGAGTACCTGGCCGCCCATGTCCTGCTGTTTCCAGTCTTCGTAGCCGCGCTTGATCGCCTCGTCGGTGGTGTGGCCGAGCAGCTCGGTTTCCACCGCGCCGGGGGCGATGGTCACCACCCGCACATTGTGCGGCGACAGCTCTTCACGCAGGTTCTCGGAAATCCCGTGCACGGCGAACTTGGTGCCGACGTAAGCGACATGGTTGGGGAAGGTCTTGCGTCCGGCCACCGAACTGACGTTGATCAGCGTGCCGTGGCGCCGCTGCACCATGCCGGCGGCGAGCAGGTGAATGCCGTTGAGCAGGCCCTTGACGTTGACGTCGAGCATGCGCTCCCACTGCGCCGGGTCCTGTTCGTGCATCTGCCCGAGCAGCATGACGCCGGCATTGTTGACCAGCGCATCGGCCGGGCCGTAGGCCGTCTCGGCCTCGTTCACCGCAGCGGCGAAGGCCTCGCGATCACGAATATCGACGGCGCGGCAAAGGGTGTCCGGTAGCTCCAGTGCCTGCATCCGTTCCAGGCGGCGTGCCAGCAACAACAACGGGTGGCCGGCCTGGGAAAACAACCGCGCGCAGGCTTCGCCGATACCGGAACTGGCACCGGTGATGATAATCAGGGGCTTGAGCATGATGACCTCCAAGGCATAATCAATTTGAATGGCTGAATTCTATTGAGCCCGGAAAGTCTTGAGAAACGGCTTATTCCGCTGGCTGGCATCGGAAATGACTATGGATATTCGACACCTGAAGGCGTTCATTGCGGTCTTCGAAGAACGCAACATCACCTCGGCCGCGCAGCGCCTATGCGTGGCCCAGCCGTCGCTGTCGGTGACCATCCGGCAACTGGAGGAGGAACTGGGCGTGGCGCTGTTCCTGCGTCAGGCCCGCGGCGTCGACGTCAGCGAACAGGCGCGGGTGCTGTATCCGCAGGCGCAGCGGATGGTGGCCGAGGCCGAGGCGCTGAGCGTGAGTTTTCGCGAGGGCCGCCAGCGATTGGTGCTGCAACTGGGGATCGAGGCGGATATCGCCGGCAGCCAGGTGGAATCATTCCTGCGCATGGCCAGTACGGCGCTGCCGTCATTGCAACTGACGCTGCTGGACGGCTGCGCCGGCGATGCGCGGCTCGGCGTCGAATCACTGTGCTGCGAGGATGAACTGTTCCTGCCGCTGTGGGATGAGCCGTTCGTGCTGGCGCTGCCGAGCAGCGGCGCGCCGCTGCGCTGGATCACCTGTCCGCAGCAGCCGTCGCACCAACGCCTGCTCGGTTTCTACGGCGATGCCGCGCAGGACTGCGCCGGCACCGCCGCCAGTCTGCAGCAGGCGGTGCAGATGGTGGCGGCGGGGCTGGGACAGGCGCTGCTGCCGCAATCATTGGTTGAACATCATCCGGGTGTGCACTGGCGACCGTGCCAGGGCGCGGCCCTGAGTCGCCGGGTCGGTTTGTGCTATGCCGCCCAGGCCCTGCAACTGCCGGCGCTGGCGCAGTTGCGGGTGGCATTGGGCGCTTCGGCGGATTAAAGGAACATCCCGCCCGAGACTTCCAGACGCTGGCCGGTGACCCAGCCGGCGCCGTCACTGGCCAACAGCGCAATGGCGGCGCCGATATCGTCCGGCAGGCCGACCCGGCCCAGCGCGGTGTTGCTGGCGACGAAGGCGTTCACGTCCGAGTTGTCGCGCACCACGCCGCCGCCGAAGTCGGTCTCGATGGCCCCCGGCGCGAGGATGTTCACGCGGATACCGCGCTGGCCCAGTTCCTTCGCCTGATAGCGGGTCAGCACTTCCATGGCGCCTTTCATCGCGGCGTAGGCGGCATAACCGGGCAGGGCGAAGCGGGTCAGGCCGGTGGAAACGTTGATGATCCGGCCTTGATCGGCGATCAGCGGCAGCAGGCGCTGGGTCAGGAAGAACGGGCCCTTGAGCTGGATGTTGAGCAACTGGTCGAACTGCGCCTCGCTGGTTTCGGCGAAGGGCGCGTTGATGCCGATGCCGGCGTTGTTCACCAGCACATCAATGTGATCGCGGCCGAAGTCGCGTTTCAGTGTTTCGCCCAAGGCGCTGGCGAAGGCCTCGAAGCTGGCGCTGTTGCCGACGTCGAGTTGCAGCATGGCGGCGCGGGCGCCGCTCTGTTCAAGCGTGGTTACCAGGGTTTGCGCTTCGCCGGCCTTGCTGTGGTAGGTGCCGATGATGTCGAAACCTTGCGCCGCGAGGTGCAGGGCGGCGTTCTTGCCGAGGCCACGGCTGGCGCCGGTGATGAGTGCGATTCTGCGGGACATGTTCTCTACCTCTGGAGGGGATGGTCGGGATGGGCAAAGTCTATTGGTCGCGTATTGGCTGATAAATCCGTCGGGTTCGGAAATACTGCTCGGGTCATTCGAACAATCAGGCGCTGCCCCCATGCTCAAGCCGGAACTGCTGCGGACCTTCATCCGGGTCAATGAACTGGCCAGTTTCACCCTGGCCGCCGAGCAACTTGGTCTGCCGCGCTCGACCGTATCCGAGCAGATCCGGGCGCTGGAAAGCCAGCTCGGTGCGCGTGTGTTCAACCGTTCTACGCGCCGTGTGCAGGCGACGCAGGACGGCCTGCTGCTGTACGAGCGTAGTAAAGAGCTGCTGTCGCGGATGGAGGAAATCGAAGGCCTGTTCCGCGCCGATCCCGCCGAGCTGAGTGGCTGCCTGCGGGTCGATCTGCCGACCCGCATGGCCCGGCGCATCATCCTGCCGCGACTGCCGCAATTCATGGCCGCGCATCCGGGATTGACGGTGGAGCTGAGTTGCACCGACCGCCAGGTCGACCTGCTGCGCGAGGGCTTCGACTGCGTGATGCGCATCGGTGCCTTGAGCGACCTGGCGGTGGTGGCGCGGCCATTGGGCCAGTTGACCATGGTCAATTGCGCCAGCCCGGCTTATCTCGCGCGTTTCGGCACGCCCACGTCGCTGGCGGAGTTGGAGACGCACCATCTGGTGCACTACGTGCAGGCCCTCGGTTCACGCAGCCCCGGCTTCGAGTATCAGGAGCAGGGCGCTACCCGCTTCGTGAACATGGGCGGGCCGATCACCGCCAACAACACTGATGCTTATGAAAGCGCCGGCCTCGCCGGGTTGGGCATTATCCAGGCGCCTTGGGTAGGGTTGCGCGACTACCTGGCGCGCGGGCAACTGGTGGCGCTGTTGCCCAATCATGTCCCGGCGGCCATGCCGGTTTCCCTGCTCTATGCCCGCCAGCGCTACCTGCCGCCGCGGGTACGGGTGTTCATGGACTGGCTGGCCGGGGTGCTGGCGTCTCAGCTCGATCCACCGGCAAGTACAGACTGAACAACGTTCCGGCCTCGGCGGACGAGCGCACTTCCATGTGCCCGCCATGGGCCAGGGCGATCTGCTTGGCGATATACAAGCCAAGCCCGAGGCCGACCTGTGGCGTTTCCGAAGGCAGTTGGGAAAACGGTTCGAAGAGTTGCGTCACCACCTCCGGCGCGATCGGCGGACCGAAGTTGTGCACGCCGAGGATGAACAGGTTGTCTTCCATCTTCGCCGAGACGGTAATCGGGCTGCTCTCGTCGCCATACTGCACGGCGTTGGCGATCAGGTTGGAGAGCAGTTGGCAGATGCGTTCGCGGTCGCAATAGATGCTCGATAGATCGGCGATATTCAGTTGCATCTGGCGTTGCGGATGCACCCGGTGCAGCTCCGAGGCGACATGTTGCAGCGCCTCGCCCAGGTCCGGGCAGGGCAGGATGCTCAGCGGAATGCCATCGCCCAGCCGCCCACGGGCAAAGTCGAGAACATCGCGCACCAGTTGGGTGGCCCGGCGACCGGACGTGAGGATGTGTGCGGCAATGTTGCGCGAGCGTTCGTCGCTCAGGCGCTTGACCAGCAATTCGGCACCGGCGGTGATAGCGAATAGCGGATTGCGCAGGTCATGGCCGAGTACCGCGATGAACTTCTCACGAAGCACGGCGATTTCTCGTTCCTTCTCCAGGGCGATTTCCGTTCGCTGGGCGCTTTCCTCGCTTTCGATCTGGATCGTCAGCAGCCGGGCGAAGGCTTCCATCATCGGCTGGATGGCGCTGCCTTTCAGCGATTGCGGCTGTGGATCGAAGGCGCAGATGGTGCCGAAAAAACTACCGTCGCTGCGAAACACCGGCACGGCGATATAGCTTTCGAAGCCGTAGGTGCGCGGGGCGGGGTGGTCGAGGTAAGTGGCATCCTCGCTGGCCTTGTCGATGACGATGGTCCGATGGGTGCGGCGGATTTCACCGCACAGGGTGCTGCGGGCATCCAGTTCGTCGCCGATCTTTATGCCGAACCCCAGGGTGTCGAGAACGGCGAGGGCGGTCCAGCGGGTTTCCGTCACCCGGGCGACGGCGGCAAAGCGCAGGCCAGTGGTTTCGCTGATGACCTGGAGAATGGCTGGCACTACTTGAATACGGCTGATGGTAGCGCTGTCTGGAAATATTGAAGTCTTCATGGAACATCGGCTGCAGAAAATCGAGTGTCGGCTGCAAGTGTAGCGAGCATCCGTGATGAGATAGAAAATTCGGAGCAAGCGGTAGGCAAATTCCATTACTCTTGTCCGACCCGATCATTCCCGTCAGAGGAATGCCCATCTACTTGCGTGCCAACTCTTTTTGACCTGCATCCTTTTGGGTGTTTTCAGCGAGGTTTGACATGCACATCACGTCCCAGGACATCTGCTCCGCCGCCGACCAGCTCAAGGGCTTCGTCGGTTTCCACCGCAAACTCGGCAAGCACATCGTGCGTTTCAGCGAAGACTCGTTCGGTATGGATGTGGCCGATGACAGCATCACCCCCAGTAGCGAATTCGTCTGGCAGGGCAGCGATGGCGAGGTCATGACCCTCAGCCGTGAACTGATCGATGTGCTGCTGGCACAGAATGTCGATGACCGGCTTAACGTCAGCGAGCCACTGCGGATTTACCAGCGGCGGCGTGACCTGCCGGAAATCATGGCGCAGCGGCGTCGAGTGGGCTGAGCTCGTCGGGCGGACGCTGCCGGTCTAACCTGCTTGCCCGCGTTCGCTTCTTTCTTCGCGATGACGTTCGAGCAGTTGTTCGAACGCCTCGCGCTCTAGCGGGCGGCTCAGGTAGAAACCCTGGACCTCATGGCAGCTTTCCATGCCCAGCGCCTTGAGTTGCTGCTCGGTTTCAACCCCTTCGGCGGTGACGGTCAGGCCCATGGCCTTGCCGAGATTGATGATCGCCTGGACTACCGCGCGGTCATTGCTGTCGCTGCTGAGGCCGGCGACGAAGCGTTTGTCGATCTTGATGCTGTCGAAGGGGTACGTGCGCAGGTAGCCCAGTGACGAATAGCCGGTGCCGAAGTCGTCCATGTTCAGGCGCACGCCGAGCTCCTTCAGTGCATTCATGGTGCCGAGCGCCCCTTCTATATCGTTGAGCATGACGTTCTCGGTGATCTCCAGTTCCAGGCGCTGGGCCGGGAAGCCGGTTTCCATGAGGGTCTGCCGGACATCGGCAACCACATCGCTGCGGGAGAACTGCGCCGGCGACAGGTTTACCGACACCAGTAACGCCCCCGGCCAGCCGCGGGCGATCTCGCACGCGCTGCGCAACACCCACAGGCCCAGCGGGACGATCAGGTCGGTCTGTTCCGCGAGCGGGATGAACGTGTCCGGGCCGAGCAGCCCTTCGACCGGATGCTGCCAGCGCACCAGGGTTTCGACCGAGACGATTTCCAGGGTCTGCAGGCGATAGCGCGGCTGGAAGTGCAGGACGAATTCGTGGTTCTTCACGGCGCGGCGCAAATCGTTCTCCAGTTGCCGGCGGTACTGGATCTGCTGGTTCATCTCCGCCGAGAAGTAACGCCAGGTGTTCTTGCCCTGGGCCTTGGCCTGGTACAGCGCGATGTCGGCGCAGCGGATCAGTTCGCCGGCATCGGTGCCGTGCAGGCGGGTCTGGGCGATGCCCAGGCTGGCGCCGATATGCAGGCTGTGATCTTCATAAAGGATGGGGGTGTGCAGGTTTTCGATCAGACGGGCGCAGAAGCGGTCGATTTCGCTGCGGTTGTCCAGCTTGGCGATCACCAGCACGAATTCGTCACCGCCAAGTCGAGCCACCAGATCGCCGTCCCGGGTCGAGTCGCGCAGCCGTGCAGCCACCTCCAGCAACACCGCGTCGCCGGCAGCGTGGCCGAGGGAATCGTTGATCGGCTTGAAGCTGTCCAGGTCCAGCAGGATCAGAGTGAGGGGCGGCGCATCCGGGCCCTTGAGCAGCGCCTGCTCAAGGAACCGCGAGAGCTTGTTGCGATTGGCCAGGCCGGTCAGGGCGTCGTGCATCGACAGGTGCTGGATGCGCGCATGGGCCGCGACTTCGTCGGTGATGTCGCTGGCGGTGCCGCGAAAGCCCGTAGGCTGGCCCTTCAGATAGATCGGTCGCGCCGAAAGTCGGCAGAAACGCAGCAGGTTGTATTGGTCACGGTAGGCGCAGCGCAGGTGGGATGCCTGCTGGCCGGGTGGTTCATCGAGGTTGTCGAGCCAGGCGCCCAGCGGCGTGGTTTCGCAGGTGAGCAGCAGGTTCAGCGGCTGGCCCAGCCAGTCCTCGGTACGGTAGCCGGTGACATCGACGAAACGTTGCGACAGGTAGGTCAGGCGGTGATGGCTGTCGACTTCCCAGATCCAGTCCGACGCAGCCTCGGCCACCGCGCGGAAGCGCTGTTCGCTGGACTCCAGGGCTTGATTGCTGGCTTGCAGGGCATTCAGGTTGCTGTCGATTTCTCGTGAAGCGCGCAGTGCGTAACGAAAGAAGTAGGCCATCAAAAGGCTCAGCATGATGATCGCACCCAGCAGTGGCGGTAGTACCGCCCAGAGCAAGTGGTCGCCGGGACGCGGCGGGCTCCATTGCAGGCTATAGCCGATATTGTCCAGTGGCAGGTGCGCGAGGCCGGTAGATTCGTCGCTCGCCTTGACGATGTGCATGGTATCCAGGCCGACATCGCTGGCGAGCTTGTCGAGCTTGGGTTGGGTCAACTGGTCGACGAAGAGCAGAACCGGGGCGGTTTGCGGATCAATGCTCAGCACCTCGTCGTCCGGGCGAATCGCCGCGGCGCTGAGCACCGCCGGCCAGCCGTTGAACAAGACGTAGCGGCTCAACTGGCGACGGCTCGCGGCAAGGCCCCGGGCTTCGGTGATAACGGCTTCCAGCGGGGTATCGAGATAAGCGCTGATCGGGGAGTTGCTGAGCTGGCCCTTGAACAACGCGTACTTGGTGCGCTGCTCATCAATGACGAACACACCTTCATAACCGCTGGCGGTGTAGAGGGATTCGCCGATGTTCTTCTCTATATAAGCCCAGCGTGTGTCCGGGTCGCTTTTGAAGTGCTGGTAGGCGGCATCCCACACGGCGTAGCTGGAGAGAAACTGGCGAGAGGCGTCGAGTCGCTGGTGCAGGGCCCGGTCGGTGTGAAAGATGCTTCGCCGGCTTTCGCTCTGGTTCAACTGATGGGCGATGTTGAACAGGGCGCCCAGAGCAATCAGGCAGGCCAGCGAAAACAGCAGGACGGCGCCGGTGATCAGTTTTCGCGTTTGCAACCTGGGCTGAGCCCAGCGTTGACGAGCGGTGGTGTTCCTTTCCATGGCGGTGCCAAATCCTGTGGGCGCGCTCCGCACGGGCTCGTGCGGCGCGGGCTGACTTCACTCAGGATAGGCGACTCTGGGCGGCACGTTTTCCCCACCGACAAAATTGACCCGGTCGCGGCCACTGTTCTTGGCGGTGTAGAGCGCCTTGTCGGCCTCGTTGAGCCAGGCCACGGGGTCGTCGAAGTCGGTGCGGCAGATGGCCAGACCGATACTCAGGCTGATGCGCAGTTCCGGGAGGGCGGGGTCGCGGTAGCTGGCAACCCGTTCGCGCAGCCGCTCCATGATTCTTGCGGCCTGCTCCAGACTGGCGTCGGGCAGGATCACGCAGAACTCGTCGCCGCCGTAGCGTCCGGCCAGGTCATCCTCTCGCAGGCCGATTTTCAGCTCGGCGCTCAGATGGCGTAGCACTGCGTCGCCGACCACATGGCCGTAGGTGTCATTGATGGTCTTGAAGTGGTCGATGTCGATGATCGCGATCACGGCGCTGCTGAGTTGTTGCTGGCAGGTCTGGAACTTGAGTTGCAGCAGGTCCTTCCATGAGCCGTGATTGAGCAGGCCGGTGAGGCTGTCGGTACGGCTCAGGGCGCTCAGGCTGCGTTTGTGCTCGGAGAGCTGGATCGCCAGGCGATAGCAGACCCAGCCGAGCGCCAGCGGATAAAGCGTGAGCATCGGCAGGCAGGCATAGACCTGCAGGTTGCTGCTGACCAGTTGCAGGCCCGGGCCGAATATGGCCATGGAGAGCAGCATGCCGGCGATCTGCGCGAGCAGCCCGCGGACGAACAGGCGCTGGCCGCCGGCGGCCACGTTGTTCATGGTCATCATAGACAGGATGGTGATGCTCGGCAGCGGATTGAAATGCATGCTGGCGGTCCAGAAGCCGCCCGTCATGGAGTCGATCAGCTGGTTGCGTTGTTCCGCCTGGTAGGGCGTGGGCGAGCGAAGGCCTATCTGATAGGCCAGGTGCGGCCAGAGCAGTCCATTGAAGAACATGACTGCCCATACCCATGGTGGTGGGTCCAGAGGCAGCATGCCGGCGTACACACCGAGCAGGCCGATACCCATGCCGATGGTGCGCGGTGCATAGATCCTCCTGACAAATGAAAGTCCCTTGCCTCGTTTATTGTCCGTCATGGTGTTCGTTTTTTCCGGGGGCGCCGTTTATCGCATAATTCGCCTGAATATTGTTGAACATTCACGCACCGCTCAAGAATGGCCTTGCGAGCCATTTAAAGGTTGCTGGCGGCAACCTGTTAATCCATACGAAAAATATGGGGTTGTTCTCCCTCTATATAAGGAAGGGTTTTCTAGCCGGAAAAGCACTTGTTGAACGGGGACGTAAATTTCTGAAAATTCTCGAAATATTCTCTTGACGGGGTTTTGTAGTTCTGTAGAATGCGCCCCCACGAAGCGAGCAAACGCCGCAGAGTGAAGCGAGTCAAGTGTTTGAAGTTGAAAGAGAAATTCTGAAAAACTTCAAAATAAACGCTTGACAGGCTGAGAGGAGAGCGTAGAATGCGCGCCTCGGTTGAGACGAAAAGCTCTTAACCAACCGCTCTTTAACAATTGAATCAAGCAATTCGTGTGGGTGCTTGTGAATTCGGACTGATAGTCAGCAAGATTATCAGCATCAC
>NZ_FYDX01000019.1 GCF_900187455.1 Pseudomonas sp. Irchel 3E13
TGCACAGCTCGGCGTATCGAGCGCCCGAGGCCTTTGCCGACCAGCGTGTCGTCGTGATCGGCGCGGCGAACTCGGCGGTTCAAATTGCCTATGAGCTTGCCGGCGTTGCACAGGTCGTGCTGGCCACCCGGGAGAAGATCCGCTTCTTCCCCCAGCGGATCCTGGGCCTCGATTTTCATGCCTGGCTGAAACTCACCCGGCTGGAGCAAACAAGGTGGCTGAGTGACCAGAGCACGCCAGTGCTGGACAGCGGTAAGTACCGCAAGGCTCTGGGTACCGGCTACCTACAGCGCAAAACCATGTTTCAAGAGGTGATGCCTGACGGTGTTGTCTGGCCTGATGGGAGCATCGATAAGGTCGACGTACTGATCTTTGCCACCGGCTTCCGACCGAACCTGGAGTTTCTGGCTCGGCTCCCGGTTGTTGGTCAGCAAGGGCATGTCCTCCAGCGGAACGGGGTGGCTGATCAGGTACCTGGTTTGTACTTTGTGGGTTTACCCAAGCAAAGGAACTTCGCCTCGGCGACACTCAGGGGCGTAGGAGATGACGCTAGCTATCTGATGCCCAGGCTGCTTGAGCACCTGGGCGAGGTTGGCGCGACGGAGAGAGACACTTGGCTTCAGAGCAGTTGCTTACCCTAGCTTCTGTCTGAAATTGAGAGAAACCGAACTTCAGTGCCGCAAACACTGAGATTTTTGTAAGGTTTTCAACCATCTATGGAAAGGAATCCTGTGATGGCTAAGCGCTACGAACTTTCGGATGAAGCATGGAATCTGGTCGCAGATCTGTTCACCTCAACCCACACCAGAGGCAGGCCGCGATCAAGTGACCGCTTGATGCTCGATGGCGTGCTCTGGTTGCTGCGCTCCAGCGCTCCCTGGCGCGACATGCCCGAGTGCTTTGGGCCTTGGCGAACGGTTTATCACCGCTTCCGGCTTTGGCGAAACCGGGGAACATTCGATCAGATGCTCAAGCGATTGCATCTGAAACTCAATGATCAAGGGCTCATCGACCTGCAGACCTGGATGATCGATTCAACTGCTGTTCGTGCCACCCGCGCCTCATCAGGTGCAGGTAAAAAAGGGGTCTTGATGAACCCGCAGATCACGCTTTAGGCCGCAGTCGGGGTGGTCTCACCACCAAGATCCATATGCTCTGCGACGCCAACGGCGTGCCTTTGCGCTTCCTGCTTTCTGGCGGTCAAGCCAGCGATATCAGCTACGCAGAGCCATTGCTGGACGATGTCTGTATCCCGACGAGCAAACGTGGCCGGCCTCGCAAACGCTGCCGCTGGATTTTAGCTGACAAGGGCTACGACGCTGATGCGCTACGCCGATACTGTGACCGCTATCGTATGCAGCCTGTCATTCCCTATCGCGTAATGAAGCGCAAGCCAAAGCCCGGTCTGCCGCGGCTGTTCGACAAACCCAAGTATCGGGAGCGGAACGTGATCGAGCGCCTGTTTGGCTGGTTGAAGGAGCACCGCCGCCTGGCGACCCGCTACTGCAAGCTCGCAACAAGTTATGCGGCGATGGTCACATTGGCCTGCTGCCGGCGGTGTTTACGACACCTCATTTCGTACAAAGCCTACGAGTGGTCTCAGAATGGATCAGGTCCATCTTCGACGCCATGGAAGGTGATTTCTCTGGGCTCTGTTTCGTGTTGCCAGCCTAATACATACAGAACCCATTGATACTGATCCTGATGACGGTCGGCCACAAGCAACAACGCCCAACCAGCGGAAAGCAACTGGTTAGCATTTTCTTCACTACGAGTGCTGATAATCCTTGTTGTCTTCTCGATACTCATCGATTTAGTCCTTAGCTTCACTCCAAGGTTTAATTATCGCAACCTGATCAATGAACCAACGGCCTCGCACGACAGGAAACGATAAAGCCGTTCAATCCAGCTGCGTAGCTTTGCTCCCTAAGTTGTCTGCTGGCGATTAATTTTCGGCAGCGGGCGGGAAAGAAATTGCTCATCAATGCCGCGGCTATATGCGTTGTAGGCCCATCTCACGAACTGTTCGAGCAGACGGTCATTTTCCATACGCAAGCGTTCATTTTCCCCCTCTAGACGCGCAATCCGGTCTGCTGCTACCTGCAATTCAGGACTAGCGGACTTTTTCCGGGCCGGTGAGATCCTTAGTGCCTGCTTACGCAGCGCGAACGCGCATCGTATGCGCTCATGTTTGTACAAAGCTTGTCGTGTGTATGTACTTCTTACACGCCGAAAGACGGCGGCGATCAACAAATCCCAAGTCAAACTCCCTGACCAACCATCCAAAATGGATATGATCTGTTCAACGACTGAGGAGGTAAGATTCTTTGACCGTCCCATTGAATGCCCCCATCAGAGTGACGCATAGTATGCATTAGATTTCAGATCTTCTTCAGCACACCCAACTGGATTGCCAAGTGTTGAGGATCAATAAGCTGCTGAAGTCGCGATACAGGTAACACACCACTTGGCCTGATCACTGTATCCACCGGGATCGAGGGGTCGTCTAGGATTACGCACAATTCATCGAGGCGTTTCAACTTCAGTGTCTGATGCTCAACCCAACGATTGGCACCAAACTCCTCTTCGCCAAGTGCCTTTAGAGCTTGCTGCAAAAGAGATTGTGTTTCTTGACGATGCTGTCGAATAGCTCGTTCTCGAACTGCGTCGCCTTTAACACATACGTGCTCATTACAACTCAGACAATCCCGATGCAATTGACAAGGCAACATCGAAAAATCATGTAAGCAATAGCCTAGGTCCGTGGTATGGGCAGTCAAAATCTGCAACTCGGCAAACTGGTCACGGGTGACCAGACTATTAACTGGAATACTTGGCACATGGCCTGCTGACTTTTCTGGATCACCCAGTGCACTCCTGGCCAAAGCGAGCACATCGCGGTCTGACTGATGATCATAGCATTTGTTATGTGTGATTTTGGCTCGACCGCTCCACTTCGCAACATCAAGCTGTGACAGTCCGCCCATCTGAGCCACTGTATTAAGATAGTGACGAAACTGATGAGTTGTAATCTGCATCTTGCCACCATCTTTCTCAGCATATCCGAAACGATCAAAAATATTAATCACAGAGGGTGACCCTGTGAGCTGCGTTTGAATATAACCGGTGTCAGGCAAAACAATCGCACTCCGGTAGGTCGCCATTTTGTTTAACTCATTCCTACGAACCAGACACAATGCGTTGCTGTATTTAATACGGCGTTCTCTATCGAGAAACGGGAATCCCTTGGGCTTAATCTTGGTTAACGCCAATTCAACATCTTTAAACGCGAACCTGGGAGCATCTTTGCATTTGGGGTCATAGGCGCATCTCTCAGGTATATTATGCTTTCTGCACCAATCCCCACCACGCCTAGTATTATTACCATTCAACGGAGGGTCGGCAAAAACAATCATGCCAACCTGCGCGGACGTTAGATATTGGCACTCACGCAGTGTTTCTAGTTCTGGCGGCAAAAACAATTTATCTGGATTGACCTCGTACCACTTAGCAACCTCTCTTGCTGGCTCTGAAATCGCCCTGATTTTTTTAACTGCTTCCTGCGCTACACTTGCCATCGACTGTACTACCCATTTCACTTGTGGCTTCCCACCTTTTGATGGCAGCCAGCGCAGCCCATACAAAAGCCGATCACTCTTAGAGTCAAACTCCTCCACTTCGCAATTTATTGAAACTGAAAGAACTTCGTTGATACGGCTCGGAGCAGACGCCAGCAGGGCACAAATGCTGGAGGTGAATACATCGCCCGGTTCTTGCGCCACCCCGAAAATTTCTGCAATAGCAGATAGAGACTCGGGTGAAGGTAAGCGAGCGAGTCTATTGGAATCAAAAGTCGGCCCGACACGACGTTCTTTGTCTTCAGGGGACTTTAGATGGTGGTTCCAAGCTGTTGGCAGCGAACATAATTGATGCTGTACCAAAAAGCGGGAAATTCGCTTCAATTCTTCAGCACCCATGAAGGCTGAAGCCGTTCTATATCTTTCCTCAATAATTGAGCAAGCTTTGTCAAAGTGCAAAAGTGTTGCTCTCAACGGTGTAATGCAATCCTCGGACTCCTCCAACGCCACCGCCAATGCTCTAAGTGCAGCTAGCCGTGCACTCACTGTAGTATAGGGAGACAGCGCATAGTCATAACGGCAATAGGCTTTCGCAAAATCCTGAAACGGTTGAGGCAAACTCTTCGCGTCGTTAAATCCACGGCCACTAGGAAAGCCTCGAAATACAATGCGAGATTTAGAGTTCCGCCTTTTCAACCTCACATAATCAGTGACGTCCCACGCATCTGCATCAAAATCCAAATCATCGCCGAAGGTATTCATCTTTCGAGCTAACTCTATAAAACCCTCCAGATTCGCCTCCATAGTTTTTTCTTTAAGCGGCGTGAAGATAAGTATTTTTTTACTCATCGGCCCGACTCTTTCTTTGACGACACAATTGAACAACCTGCGCTACCGCAAGCACCGTCCGATCATTAATAGAAGCAATCCGCTCGTCAACAATCCCTTCGTTCTGTTTCAAAATATATTCCAGCACTGCTTCATGTGGCCCATCTAGCCATGGCTGAAAGCACTGGCAGGTATAGCATGCGAGAGGTGCACTCAATCCACAAAAACTATAGCTACCACACGACCCCATTGGTTGAGCCGTTTGATCTACGCGCAAGTCAATAATGCGGCTGGATCGATCCAATCCCCGTACTGCTTGCCGTTCGTCGTCGATCAACTGTCCTTTAAATGCTTGCGCTAACGGCGCCATATGCAAGGCGGTTGCCTTGTCAATTCGGATCGCGAGCTCCGGAGTAGCTGCAACGTACACTGCCGCTGTATCTGTACGCGAATGATCAAGTAATTCTGCAATAACCAAGATCCCGTGACCTTCACGAGCAATATTTGTACCCATGGTTCTACGAAATCGGAGAGCACACAAGTTCATGGCTTTTCCTGTACGCTCTGAACGGACAGATAACCTCTCCAAAGATCTAACAAGGAACTTACTTATGCTTTCGCTGGTACGGTGAAATTTGCTCCAATCTGAGGGCGATTGCATGACATTACAATTCAGATCAAGATGATTAGGAAACAAGGGGGCCTGCAGAGGGTCTGAAAGAACATTTACAAATTTCTTTTTAACACTCATCGAATAGTCAAATATCAATCTACCAATTTGTGCGATCAAGGCCCTGGGTTTTAACTGCTGACGAATCTGAGCACTTTGCTGCTTCGCACGCGGGACATAAATCAAATATGACTCAGTGCCGTCCTCAGCTACCGAGCGAACCACATCACAAACTTTCATGCCTGCAATCTGGATCGGACGAGCTCCCAGTACAATGAACAGCCAAGTAAGTACATGTGCTTCTCGACTCAGGAGTCCGGCACCATATGCCTCAGCCACCGCATCCTGAACACTCTCTTGCTCAATAGCAGTAAACGGCCCCAGGTCCTCATCCCAAGTCAAAACCGCTCTACCCAGCTCTCGACGCCTAAGTTTCTTGACATCAAGTGCTTGGATTACATCTTCATCTATACCTGGATACCCCAGCGCATACCATCGGCGAAGCAATGAAACGAGATTCCTGGTGATGAAGCTCTCAACGTCGCAGTTCACGAGAACATCAGTTTTTGAGATTGAGTTCAGAGGACTGCTTTCTTCCCTACTCAAACTTGACGTAAAAACTTTGAACGCACGAAAATGAGTCGATAGCGTAGTAGGGGATCGGTGTTCCGCAAACCAGATTAACGCCAGGCGGAAAGACTTCATGAATGAGTCACTAAAATCAAAAATTGAGAAATCCAACGATACGGAATACAGTCCGTCCTGATATGACCAAACTGAAAGGCTGGGATCAAGTAATACTCCACCCTTTGTACGGACCTTACTTGGTAGCGTGCAGGGTAGTATCTCAGCTTGCACCGAGGTTATTCTATTCTGACCACTTCTCATCTGAGCCTCCGGCGATGCCAAGCCTTGCTTGCATTTCCAGTGAAACTTCAGCTGCCTTTCTTCTAATGTGACGCTGATTATAGACTTTTGCCATCTCAGATGTTTCAGACCACCCCATCATGCGAGACCTAATTTTCTGCTCGATCTCAGCGGAAATACCCTTCTGATCCACGACCTCAGAAAACAGCTCATTCCAAGTATGCCGAAGAACGTGAGGAGAAAGGTCTTGTGGTAGTTCTTGACAATGCATCCGCAGAGTTTTAAAAATTTTATTCAGATTTGCTAAGCTCATCGGTTTACCAGTACCTAACGCAACCCAAAGATACTCGTGCCTACGAGCGCCCGGAACTGATCTCCGGATCGACATCACGTAACTCCTGGTTAGATCTGCCAAGCCAGGATCAAGAGCTAGCAGTCGAGCAGATGTCTTTGTACAGGGTTGGCGACGCCGCGGATCAGCAGGATCACCTGCTCGCCTAGCTATCAAAATCTCGTTAGTCTGAAAGTTCACATCCGAAATTTTAATACCCAATAATTCGCCTCTACGAACGCCCAAAGATAGCAGCCAGCGAATAATTAAATAATTTCTCTTCTGGACGCGATCATTTTTCCATGGATTCAACTCATAGCCAGGCTCAACGTATTGCTGAACCAGCCTAAGCTCATGCTCAGAAAGTCCCACTCTAGGGGCGAAGCTTGAGTAGGACGAAGACGAAGGAATACGCGCTTGTATAGAATCAAGCACCGACACTCTGAGCTTCTCTAACGCCAAGAAATTCTCATGCGTCGCCCCTACTTGTATGAGATACCCTGTCGCAACCCAACTCAAGTATCGCTTTATATAGTAAAGTCTTATTGATACTGTAGTTACACTTACCTGTTGGGCAAGAGCCTCAGGTTTACCTCCCCTTGCTCCAGACATTATCTGAGCAAAACCTTCGATCTCAGCCGCCGGTAGCTTACAACATCTGGAGATAAGCTCAACTTCACCTAGGGTCAAGAACTTCCCATTGTTCAGCCTCGCATCCAAATCAACTTTTAGTTGATCCAGCACGACCAGCAGGATCATTACAGATTGTATGGCTTGCTGGATGGTATTGACTGCGAGGTGAGCCGCACGCAATTCCGTGAGGACCCACAGGTTTACTCTGAACACGGGTAGACCGCTCTGACGTTCGCAGAGGATTGGGAAGCGCTCGCCGCCCTCAAGACCGACAACCTTAACTTTATAAGGAGTCATTGTTAACACTTCCGATAGGTAAGCGTTAAGAACGCTAGCTCACTTTCTGAGCAATTTCCAATAAGAAGTTCAACTGACTGATTTATATGAATGTTTCTATCATTTGTTTACGATTGGAGAAAAGTCAGCCTTTCTGCATCTTCAACGACCTGGCGGTGATCAGCCGTTACCTGCTGGAGGCCGGCCGGGTCCACCGGGTGCTGATCTTCGACTGCGATGTGCACCAGGGCGACGGCACCGCGCGGATTCTCGAACACACGCCGGATGCCATCACCGTGTCACTGCACTGCGAACAGAACTTCCCCGCGCGCAAGGCCCGCAGCGACTGGGACATTCCCCTGCCCCGCGGCATGGGCGACGCCGACTACCTGAAGGTGGTGGACGATGCGCTGAACTACCTGCTGCCGCTCTACCAGCCGGACCTGGTGCTCTACGACGCCGGCGTGGATGTGCACAAGGACGACGCCCTGGGTTACCTGCAACTCACCGACGAGGGCCTGGCCGCGCGGGATACCTGCGTGCTGCGCCATTGCCTGGGCCGCGATATCCCGGTGGTGGGCGTGATCGGCGGCGGCTACAGCAAGGACCGCGAAGCCCTCGCCCGCCGCCACGGCATCCTCCATCACAGCGCGCAACGGGTGCTGGATTACCCACAATGACTGTGGAACCGCTTGTGGATAACCTGAGCGAAAGCCCGTTTGGTCCTTTGAAACCGGGCACGCGCGGCACTTGATCGTTTTTTGTACAGTGCCGCCTGTGACCCACCTCGGGTAGAATGGCCGGCTCTTTTATCCCCAGCCTGCCGCCACCATGACCGACGCCTCCACCACTCCCCCCGCCCACGTTGCCATTATCGGCGGCGGCCCCGCCGGCCTGATGGCGGCGGAAGTCCTCAGCCTGGCCGGGGTTCGCGTCGATCTGTACGACGCCATGCCCTCGGTGGGGCGCAAGTTTCTCCTGGCCGGCGTCGGCGGCATGAACATCACCCATTCCGAGCCCTACCCCGCCTTCATCGCCCGCTACGCCGAGCGCCGCGAGAACATCGCCGCGCTGCTGCAAGGCTTCGACGCCGACGCCCTGCGCGCCTGGATTCACGGCCTGGGCATCAACACCTTCGTCGGCACCTCGGGGCGGGTGTTCCCCACCGACATGAAAGCCGCGCCGCTGCTGCGCGCCTGGCTCAAGCGCCTGCGCGATGCCGGCGTAGTTATCCACACCCGCCATCGCTGGCTGGGCTGGAATGACGATGGCGCGCTGCGGATCGGTTATCCACAGGGCGAAATGGCGGTAAAACCCGACGCGGTGATCCTCGCGCTTGGCGGCGGCAGTTGGGCGCGGCTGGGGTCGGATGGCGCCTGGTTGCCGCTGCTGGCTGAGCGGGGTGTGGATATCTCGCCGCTGCAGGCGGCCAACAGCGGTTTCGAAGTGGCGGCGTGGAGCGACCTGCTGAAACAGAAATTCGCCGGTGCACCGTTGAAGAACATCGCCCTCAGCCTGCCCGGCCAGGCGCCGCGCCTGGGTGAATTCGTGCTGACCGAAGGCGGCGTCGAAGGCAGCCTGGTGTATGCCTGGTCGGCGCAGGTCCGCGAAACCATCAACCGCGACGGCAGCGCCACCCTGCTGCTGGACCTGCTGCCGAACAAGCCTGTGGATAAAATTGCCGCCGCGCTGAGCAAGCCGCGGGGCTCGCGCTCCATGGCCAAGCACCTGCACGGTCAGTTGGGCCTGGACGGCGTGAAAGCGGCGCTGCTGCGGGAATTGACCGGGCCGGAGGTGTTCGCTGACCCGCAACGGCTGGCGGCGGCGATCAAGGCATTGCCCATAGTGGTCGTACGGCCGCGGCCACTGGATGAGGCGATCAGCAGTGCTGGCGGGGTGAGGTTCGAAGCGCTGGATCAGGGCTTGATGTTGAAGCAGGTACCGGGGGTGTTCTGTGCCGGCGAGATGCTGGACTGGGAGGCGCCGACGGGGGGGTATTTGCTGACGGCGTGTTTTGCCAGTGGGCGGGTGGCGGGGTTGGGTGCTCTCGACTGGCTGAAAAACCGGTGATTATCGATTCATTGTTCGGGCCTATCGCTGGCTTGCCAGCGATAGGCCCGAATAAGCAAAGAACTTCTTAAGGCTTACGCTTCTTAGGCCCGGTATTGAACGCCGGCACCTTACGTACCGCCTTCGCCGGCACCGGCGCATCGCCGCTGTCGGTCCAGCGCCCAAGGCTACCTTTCGCGCCGCTCTGCTTGGGCTTCTTCGGTTTCTTCGGCTTTTTCAGGATCTGTCCGCTGGCATCAGTCTCCGGCACCCGGTGATCCGGCTCGAAATCCGGCTCCATATGACGCGGCAAGGTCTTGCGGGTCAGGGTTTCGATTGCCGAAAGCAATTGCACTTCATCAGCGCAGACCAGGGAAAGCGCCTCCCCGGTATTCCCTTTGCGGCCAGTCCGACCAATGCGGTGGATGTAATCCTCGGCGACGATCGGCAAATCGAAGTTCACCACCAGCGGCAGGTCATCGATATCCAGGCCCCGCGCCGCGACGTCGGTGGCCACCAGAATCTGGGTTTCCCGCGCCTTGAAACTGTCCAGCGCACGCTGGCGGGTTGCCTGCGGACGATCACCGTGGATGCCGTCGGCATTGATGCCCAGGCCGACCAGACGCTCAACCAGTTGATCCACACCGTTACGGGTCTTGGCGAACACCAGCACCTGGCTCCAGCGCTGCTTGCGCAGCAGGTGGCAGAACAGCTCAGTCTTGCGCTTTTTATCCACAGGCACGATCCACTGCTTCACCGTGCTCGCGGTGACGTTGCGCGGGCTGACTTCGATGCTCAGCGGGTCGTTGAGCATCTGCCCGGCCATCAGGCGGATTTCGTCGGAGAAGGTGGCGGAGAACAGCAGGGTCTGGCGCTTGGCCGGCAGCGCGGCGTAGATCGAACGCAGTTCTTCAGCGAAACCGAGGTCGAGCATGCGGTCGGCTTCGTCCAGCACCAGCGCCTGGAGCTGGTTGAATTTCACCGCGTTCTGGCGGAACAGGTCGAGCAGACGGCCGGGTGTCGCCACCAGGAGGTCGATGCCCTTGCGCAGTTTCATCATCTGCGGGTTGATGCTGACCCCGCCGTACACAGCGTAGGTGCGCAGCGGCAGGTGCTCGGCGTATTCGCTGATGTTGGCGTGAACCTGCTCGGCCAGTTCGCGGGTCGGCACCAGCACCAGGGCGCGGACCGAGTTGCTGGCGACCTGGGCGCCTTCCATCGTCAGGCGCTGCAGCAGCGGCAGAGCAAAACCGGCGGTCTTGCCGGTGCCGGTCTGGGCCGCGGCCATCAGGTCGCGACCGGCCAGCACGGCGGGGATGGCCTGGGCCTGAACCGGTGTCGGGGTGTTGTAGTTCAGGCCTTCGAGGGCGCGCAGCAGCGGTTCGATCAGGCCGAGTTTGGCGAATGTCATGGAAATACCGTCAGGGGATTCGTGCAATGGCGCGAAGTTTACCCTGTTCGGCCCCGGATCACCGAGTTCCGGACATCTCGCCTTTCAGCACCTCGGGCGCGGGCGGCGTCACCGGCGTCTTGCGCCACTGCGGAATGCCGATCAGCACCACCGCGCCGATGATCACCGCCATCGCCAGGCATTCCTCGGCGCCGATCTGCTCGCCAGCGAAGGCGATGCCCAGCAGTACCGCCACCGCCGGGTTGACGTAGGCATAGCTGGTGGCCGCCGCCGGGCGCACATGCTTGAGCAGGTACATGTAGGCGCTGAAGGCCAGGATCGAGCCGAACACCACCAGATAGGCCAGCGCGCCCCAGCCAGCGGCGGTGGGCATCTGGGTCATGCGCTCACCGCTGAACGCGCTCGCCGCCAACAAGGCTACGCCGCCCACCAGCATCTCCGCCGCACTGGCCATCGGGCCTTGCGGCAGCGGCAGACTCTTGCTCCACACCGAGCCGAACGCCCAGGACGCCGCCGCGAACAGGATCAGCGCCGCGCCCAGCGGACTGGCCTGCAGGTTGGAACCGAGGTTGAGCAAGCCGATGCCGAGCAGCCCGAGAAAGATCCCGCCCCATTCCAGACGGGTATTGCGGTGCCCGAAGAACAGTCCGAACAGCAAGGTAAACAGCGGCACCGTGGCCACCGCCAGCGCCGCCACGCCGGAAGCGACGCCCGCGTGCTCGGCCACCGTCACCCCGCCGTTGCCGCAACTGAGCAAAAGCACGCCGATCATCCCCGCCGCCTTCCACTGTTGCCAGGTCGGCGCCGGCACCCCGCGCCAGCGCAGGAAACCGTAGAGCAGCGCCCCCGCCACTACGAAGCGCACACCCGCCATCAGCATCGGCGGCCATGACTCGACACCGATGCGAATGGCCAGGTAGGTAGACCCCCAGACCAGATAGAGGGCAAGGAACGCACCGATCAATAACCAGGGAAAACGACGGGAGGCAGGCATGGGGGGCTCGAATTTGAGTTGTTGTGGCGTTAGTTTAGAAAGCTTCACCGGCAAAATTAAGTTTCAAAAAACGCTTATCGAGCACCTGGGCTTTCGAAAAAACGGATCTTTCAGGTGTTTCCCTTTGTTTTCACAAGGCCCTTTGCAGACCCCATGGACAAGTACGATCGCATGCTCCTCGCCGCCCTCCTGGAAAACGGCCGCGCCTCCTTCGCCCAGTTGGCGCGCACGGTCAACCTCTCGGCCCCGGCGGTGGCCGAGCGGGTGGCGAAGCTGGAAGCCAGCGGGGTGATTACCGGTTATCAGGCCAAGGTCGACATGAGCAAGATCGGCCTGCCGATCCAGTGCGTGATCGAGCTGCGCCTGGCCAGCCACGGCAATCAGCAGGCGTATGAAGCGCTGACGCAGATTCCCCAGCTCACCGAATGTCACCGGGTCACCGGCGATCCCTGCGTGATCATGCAGGCGGCGGTGGGGTCGATGCCGGAGCTGGAAGAGCTGATCAACCGGGTGGCGCAATTCGGCTTCAGCAAAACCTCGATCATCCTCTCCAGCGCCGTCGAGCGGCGGGTGCCGCTGGGGCAACTGGAGAAAAAGGCTTAGCGGTGTTTGCTCAGGGCTTCGCGGATTTTCGCGGCGGGGACTTTCTGCAGGCGGCACAGGAATGAGTGGGACAGCTCCTGCACACCGTGGGTCTGGCGCAGTTCGCCGACCAGGTGTTGCAACAGGTTGGCGGCCATCTCGGCGTCGGCCATGGCCCGGTGCGCGGTGCCGGTGTCTGGCAGGCCGGCCCAGCGGGTCAGGGTGCCGAGCTTGTGGTTCGGCGCCGCCGGCAGCAGGCGCCGCGACAGCAATAGCGAACAGGCGAAGGACTGATTGCGGCTGCGGCCGATACGGCTCAGTTCGTAGTCCCAGAATTTCTGGTCGAAGGCGGCGTTGTGCGCCAGCAGCGGCGTGTCGCCGACGAACTCGGCGACTTCGTTCATCACCTGATTGACCGGCGGCGCGCTGCGCAGCATCGCCGTGGTAATGCCGGTCAGCGCGGCAACGAAGGCCGGTACCGGCACGCCGGCATTCATCAGGCTCTGGTAGCGCTCGACGATGCGGCCCCGCTCCAGCATGACCACCGCCACCTCGGTGGCGCGGCAACTCGCGCCCGGGGTGATGCCGGTGGTTTCAAAGTCGATGACAGCGATACGTTCCACGAAAAAACCTCAATGCTTGAGCAAAAGCGCGCCGTCGATGGGCACATAGCGCGTGGCGGCGCGGATCAGCGAATTCGCGGTCAGCCCCGGCACGCCGTAGGCCACGGCCTCGACGCCATGGCGCTGAATGATGCGTTCCAGCAGCAGGTCGAAATCGCCGTCGCCGGACGCCAGCACCACCTGATCGACCCGGGCGGCGGCGTCCACCACATCCAGGGTGATGCCCACGTCCCAGTCGCCCTTGGCCGAGCCATCGCTGCGCTGGATATAAGGCTTGAGCTTGACGGTGAAACCGAGGTTGCGAAGGATCTGCTGGAATTGCTGCTGCTTGCTGTCGCCACGGTCGATGGCGTAGGCGAAGGCCTCGACGATCTCGCCATCACGGCTGACGTCGGCCCAGAAGGCGGCGTAGTTGAAATGACAACCATAGGCTTGGCGGACGGTGTAGTAGAGGTTCTGGACATCGACGAACAGCGCGATTTTCTTCACTTCCACCTCCTTTCACACCGGGTTTGAGCCAACAAGGGCGCCCAGTATGCCGCCCTTGGAGGGCAATCGCGAGCAAGCTCGCTCCAACGGGTGCCATAGGAGCGAGCTTGTCGGGGCGCCGAACCGTCGCGATCAGACGTAATCGTCGTCGGAGAAGAAACCGCCACCGTCGTCGTTGTAACCGGTGTCGGTGAAACCCGCGTCGTTGCCGTTATCGGCGGTATAGCGCTGGTTGTCATCATTCCAGCCGCCGTGATCACTGGTCGGCGCTGGCTCTTCCTTGATGACTTCGACAATTTCTTCCGGCTGCGAATTGTGGTGGAACAGGCTACTGATGCCTTGCGCCAGCATCACGCCACCGGCCACGCCGGCCGCAGTCTGCAACGCACCGCCGAGGAAGCTGCTGGCACCACTGCGGGCCGGGGCCGCCTGGGGCGCCGGCGCAGGTGGCGCACCCCAGTTGGATTGCGGAGCGCTGCCAGGACCATCACGCCAGCCGCCGCCGCTCGAAGGGGCCGGCGCAGCCGCAGGCTGGCTCGGCGCCGGACGGGTACCGGAACCGAAGATGCTCGACAGGAAACCACCACTGCTTTGCTGCGCCGGCGCACTCGCGGCGGCGGCGGCCTGGGCCTTTGCCGCCGCCAATTCGGTCTGCAACTGCCGGTTCTGCTCGTCGAGGCGCTTGATCGCAGCCTCCTGGACCAGGATCGCCTGGGCCATGTAGTACGGCGCGGCGGCGTGTTGCTGAACAAGGCCCGCGATATGAGCCTGGGCCTGGGCATCCCGCGGTGCGCCTTCGGCTTCGGCCTGGCGCAGCCTGGCGAACAGGCCATCGATCAGGGTTTGTTCTTCGTGATTCATGACGCGACCTCTCTAGTACGGTTGCAGTGAACATGAAGACAAGCATCGCCAATTCAATGCGACACCGGCATGAAACTTTGTTCAGATTCGGCCCCTGCGCTAAAGTGGCCGCTTGCTTTGGACTTCGAAAACGACCCATGAATCCGCTCAGCGTTCTGCGTGACTCCCTGTATTTCTTCCGCCGCCACCTGATCAGCATCGCCGGCCTGTGCCTGCCGCTGGTGATCATCGAGGCCCTGTGCACTCAATTGCTCTACGGCCAGTTGGGCGATGAAGCCTCGCCCGCCTACGGCTTGTTGGTGGGGCTGCTGTTCTACCCGCTGTACAGCGCCGCCCTGATCCTTTATCTCGACGCCCGCAGTGACGGCCATGAGCCGCTCAAGCGCAACCTGATGGCGCGGGCCCTGCAGTTGTGGCCGTCCTTCGCCCTGCTGGTGCTGCTCAGCTCGCTGCTGATCATGGCGGGCATCTCGCTGTTCATCCTGCCCGGCATCTGGGTGATGACCAATCTGGTGTTCGCCGAGTACCTGCTGGTGCTGCAAGGCCGCGCGCCGATCGCCGCCATGCGCGAGAGCTTCCAGATGGTCAACGGCCACTTCTGGCGGATCCTGGTGTGCATGCTCGGGGTCATGGCGCCGCTTTGGCTGTTCAACGGGCTTACCCTGGCGCTGCTGCCCGAGCAGGTCAGCCCGGTACTGGAACTGCTGGTCAATGTGCTCAACAGCTTCGTGCAACTGTTCAGCACGGTGGTGCTGTTCCGCCTGTTCATGCTGATAAGCGAGTCCACCCCGGCGCGTTCCTGAACCCCGGGGCTATGCTCAATCGTCACACCCGACCTTGCCGAGCCCGATGACCCGACTACTGCGCAACCTCCTGCTGATACTGCTGTTGATCGCCGTCCTGCTCTGGCTGCTGGCCTGGCAGGCGGGTTGGCGACCGGAGCCGGAAGAAACGGTGCCGGTGGCCTGCACCGCCCCGGCCAAGCCGCTGATTCCCGGCCAGCAGCTCAAGGTGATGAGCTGGAACGTGCAGTACCTGGCGGGCAAGCGCTATGTGTTCTGGTATGACGAGGCCAAGGGCGACGACCGCCGCCCCACCGAACAGGACCTGGCCGTCAACCTCGATGAAGTGGCGCGGGTGATCCGCGCCGAGCAGCCGGACATCGTCCTGCTCCAGGAGCTGGACAACAACGCCAAGGCCAGCGACTACCAGGACCAACTGGCACTGCTGCGCGAACGCCTTGCCGATCTCTATCCCTGCGCCGTCCAGGCGTACCAGTGGAAAGCCGAATTCGTCCCCGACTGGCATATCGCCGGCAGCGTGGGCCGCACCCTCGCCACCCTCAGCCGCTACCCGATCCAGCAGGCGCAGCGGATCCAGTTGCCGCGGGCGTCCGACAACCTACTCAGCCGTTTGCTCCAGCCGCAACAGGCGGTGCTGGTCAGCTACCTGCCGCTGCGTGAGGGCGGTCAGTTGGCGGTGCTCAACACCCAACTGGCGCAGCATGAACCGGGCAGCGACGTGCAGGCGCGCCAGGTCGCCGAGCTGGAGCGATTGCTCGACCAGTTCGAACGCCAGGGCACGCCGTGGTTGATCGGTGGGGATTTCAATCTGCTGCCGCTGGGGCAGTACCGGCGGTTGAAGCCGGAACAGCGCCCGTTCTATTCGGCGGACAGCGAACTGCATGTGCTGTGGGACAAGTACCCGATGATCCCCGGCAATGCCGAGGCCACCGGCGCCGAGCGCTCGGCGTGGCTGACCCATTTCCCCAATGACCCGCAACTGGACGGGCCGGACCGGACGCTGGATTACCTGTTCCACAGCCCGAAACTGCGTCGGGTGAGTGCGCAGGTGTTGCAGCAGGACACGTTGGAGATTTCCGATCATTTGCCGGTGACAGCACGGCTGTTGTTGCCGATGCCGCCGGAGTCCTGAGCAGGGGAGTTCTGGTGCACGTCAGTAGATTGTCTGCGCGCTCGATCTCAAGCACGCACCCCATCACCCGGCATGCACATCAAACACCCCACCCTTAGATCAGTACTGCTGCCCCGGCACCCAGTTGGTCCCCGCCAACGGCACCCGCGCCATCGCCGCCGCTTCCACCGTCAGCGCCACCAGATCCTCGGGGTCAAGGTTGTGCAGGTGCGACTTGCCGCACGCCCGCGCCATGGTCTGCGCTTCCAGCACCAGCACCCGCAGGTAATTCGCCAAACGACGCCCCGCCTCCACCGGATCGAGGCGCTTGGACAGTTCCGGGTCCTGGGTGGTGATGCCCGCCGGGTCGCGGCCGTTCTGCCAGTCGTCGTAGTAACCCGCCGCCGAACCGATTTTCTTCAGTTCTTCATCCAGCCGCGGATGGTTGTCGCCCAGCGCCACCAGCGCCGCAGTGCCGATGGCCACCGCATCCGCGCCCAGGGCCATGGCCTTGGCGACGTCGGCGCCGTTGCGGATGCCGCCCGACACGATCAACTGAACCTTGCGGTGCATGCCCATCTCCTGCAGCGCCTGGACCGCCTGCGGAATGGCCGGAAGAATCGGAATGCCAACGTGCTCGATGAACACTTCCTGAGTCGCCGCGGTGCCGCCCTGCATGCCGTCGAGGACGATCACATCCGCGCCGGCCTTCACCGCCAGCTTGACGTCGTAGTACGGGCGGCTGGCGCCGATTTTCACGTAGATCGGTTTTTCCCAGTCGGTGATTTCCCGCAGCTCGGCGATCTTGATCGCCAGGTCGTCCGGGCCGGTCCAGTCCGGGTGACGGCAGGCGCTGCGCTGGTCGACGCCGATCGGCAAGGTGCGCATGCCGGCCACGCGCTCGGTGACTTTCATGCCCAGCAGCATGCCGCCGCCGCCCGGCTTGGCGCCCTGACCGAGGACGATTTCGATGGCGTCGGCCTTGCGCAGGTCGTCCGGGTTCATGCCGTAGCGCGACGGCAGGTACTGATAGACGAGGTGCTGCGACTGGCCGCGCTCTTCCGGGGTCATGCCGCCGTCACCGGTGGTGGTGCTGGTGCCGGCGATGGTGGCGCCACGGCCCAGTGCTTCCTTGGCGTTGGCCGACAGCGCGCCGAAGCTCATGCCGGCGATGGTCACCGGGATTTTCAGGTGGATCGGCTTCTTCGCGAAGCGGGTGCCGAGCACCACGTCGGTGCCGCATTTCTCGCGGTAGCCTTCCAGCGGATAGCGCGACACCGAGGCGCCGAGCAGCAGCAGGTCGTCGAAGTGCGGCAGCTTGCGCTTGGTGCCGCCACCACGAATGTCATAGATGCCGGTCTCGGCGGCGCGCTGGATTTCCTGGATGGTCAGGCGGTCGAAGGTCGCGGACTCGCGCAGCACAGGGGTGTTTTTTTCGCTCATGGGAATACTCCTCGCCGCGGGTCAGTAGGCGGATGCGTTATCGACTTTGAAGTTGTAAAGCTGGCGAGCCGAGCCGTAGCGTTTGAAGCTGGCCGGGTCTTCGGCGAAGCCGGCGCGGTTGAGCAACTCGGCCAGTTCGCTCAGGTGCTCGGCGCGCATCTCTTTCTCGATGCAGTCCGAGCCCAGCGACTTGACCGTGCCCTTGACGTAGATGCGCGTCTCGTAGAGCGAATCGCCCAGCGCATCGCCGGCATCGCCGCACACCACCAGGCGCCCGGCCTGGGCCATGAAGCAGCTCATGTGGCCGATGCTGCCGCCGACCACGATGTCGACGCCCTTCATGGAAATCCCGCAGCGCGCGCCGGCGTCGCCCTCGATCACCAGCAGGCCGCCATGGGCGGTGGCGCCGGCGGCCTGGGAAGCGCTGCCTTTGACCCGTACCGAGCCGGACATCATGTTTTCCGCCACGCCGACGCCGACGTTGCCGTGCACGGTGATGCAGGCTTTCTGGTTCATGCCGGCGCAGTAATAGCCGGCGTGGCCCTGGATATCGATGCTCACGGCCTGGTTCAGGCCCACCGCCAGGTTGTGCTTGCCGTCCGGGTGGCTGACCAGCCACTCGCGGTCCTGCACCTCGCCGTGCAGGGTCTGGTTCAGTTCACGCACCGTGGCGCTGGAAAGGTCGATGGTTTTCATGTGCGGGGCTCCTCAGGCACGTTCCCAGATGTACATGGTGGCGGGTTCGGGCTCCCAGACTTTCGCCTTGTCGATGCCCGGCAGGCTGGCCAGCGCCTGGTATTCGGAGGCCATGGCGACGTAGTCCTCGGTCTCGGCGAGGATCGCCGGCTTGCAGGCGATCGGGTCGCGGATCACGGCGAAGCCGTTGCGGGTGCCGATGGCGAAGGTGAAGAAGCCGTCGAGGTCTTCGAGGGATTTATCCAGCGCCTCTTTCAGGCTGTCGCCCTGGCGCAGGCGCCAGGTCAGGTAGCCGGCGGCGACTTCGGTGTCGTTGTCGGTCTCGAAGGTGATGCCTTCGCGCTTGAGTTCCTGGCGCAGGCGGAAGTGGTTGGACAGCGAGCCGTTGTGCACCAGGCACAGGTCGGCGCCGGTGGAGAACGGGTGGCTGCCTTCCATGGTCACGGCGCTTTCGGTGGCCATGCGGGTGTGGCCGATGATGTGGCTGCCCTTCATCCCCTTGAGGCCGAAGCGCTCGGAGATTTCCCGCGGCAGGCCCATGCCCTTGAGGATTTCGATGCTCTGGCCGGCGCTCATGATGCGCACGTCCGGGGCTAGTTCGGCGAGGGCGGCGCGCACCGGTTCCTCGGCGCTGTGGGCCTTGAGCACGGCGGCGCTGGCGTTCTGGAACCAGTCCAGCGAGCAGCCGAGGCGGCCTTCCAGCTCGCCCATCAGGTGTTTCCAGTCGTAGCCGAGGTCGGTGGCCTGCAGGGTCAGCTTGACCCAGCCGTCGGCGACTTCATCACCGTAGATAGCGAAGCCGGCGCTGTCCGGGCCGCGGTCGGTCATGGCTTCGAGCATGGGTTCGAACAGTTTGCCGAGCTGGCCTTCAAGCTCGGGCTTCTTCAGGTAAAGGCCAACGATTCCGCACATGGCATGTCTCCTTGGGGCAGATGAAATCGGAGTGGTTGTCAGAAAAATTCGGTGTAACGCTGGATCTCCCAGTCGGAGACGTGGCGGCTGTACTCCACCCATTCCATGCGTTTCTGGCGGATGAACTCGTCGACGATCCCGGCGCCCAGCACTTCGCGGAACAGCGGGTTGGCAGCCAGGGCGTCGGTGGCTTCCTTGAGCGACTGCGGCAGGGTCTTGATGCCGCGGGCGGCGATTTCTTCGAGGCTGAGGTTGTAGAGGTTCTCGTTGCACACGAAGTCCGGTTCCAACTGGCGCTCGATACCGTCGAGGCCGGCAGCGATGATCGCGGCGGTCACCAGATAGGGGTTGCAGCCGGCGTCCGGCAGGCGGAATTCGAGGCGGCCATACGGCACGCGGACCATCGCTGAACGGTTGTTGGAGCCGAAGGCGATGAACGCCGGGGCCCAGGTCGAGCCGGACAGCGAGCGACCGACGACCAGGCGCTTGTAGGAGTTCACCGTCGGCGCGGCGAAGGCGCACAGCGCCGGGCCGTGGGCCAGCAGGCCGGCGGCGAAGTGATAGGCCATTTTCGACAGGCCCATGCCGCTCGGGTCGCTCGGGTCGTGGAACAGGTTCTTGTTGGTCGCGCTGGCGATCGACAGGTGGAAGTGCATGCCGTTGCCGGCGCGCTTCGGATCGGGCTTGGGCATGAACGAGCAGATCATGCCCATGTCATTGGCGATCTCGCCGGCGGCCATGCGGAAGAAGGTGAAGCGGTCCGCCGACTCCATGGCGTCGCTGTAGGTGTAATTGATCTCGAACTGGCCGTTGGCGTCTTCGTGGTCGATCTGATAGATGTCGAAGCCCACCGGCTGCAGCGCTTCGGTCAGGCGTTCGAGGAATTCCCGCGAGCGCGACAGGCCCTTGTAGTCGTAGCAAGGCTTGTCGAGGTTGTCCGAGGCGTCCACCAGTTGCAGCTTGCCGCCGGCATCGCGGCGGAACAGGCTGAATTCCGGTTCCAGGCCGGTATTGAGGGTCCAGCCTTTGTCAGTCAGGCGCTGCACCTGCTGTTGCAGCACGTAGCGGGTGTCGTAGGGCCAGGGCTCGCCGTTGACGTGGCCGATGCAGACGATCCGGCCGTAGCCCGGCTGCCAGGGCACCGGCACCAGCGTGGACAGGTCGCCCCGGGCCATGAAGTCCGGGCCGTGGGGTTCCATGCCCATGCCGCAGATGGCGAAGCCGGCGAAACCGGCACCGTCCTCGGCCACCGCCTTGAGCCCGTTGACCGGAACGGATTTGGTCTTCGCGGCGCCATGGATATCGACGAACTGGGCCAGCACGTACTTGATGCCGTGCTGTTCGATGATGCGCTGCGTTTCAACTGGCAACATGATTCTTCACTCCTGGAAAAGGGCAAGGCGGTCGATAGAAGGCAGGCGAACAAGGACGGAACGCGCCAGCATCTGTGCCCGAAGAAGCGAAACCCGCGGTGGGAAGCTGGCCTGGATCATGTGAATTCCAATCAGGAAATTTAGTTTCCTTGCAGGAATGCAATGCCCTTGCCAATTTTTCAGCGGCCAACAGAAATGGCCCCGGCGTTGCACCGGTCTGCTGTTTATATGGGAAACTCTCTTTCACCCGAGGAAAGTCCCAGCGCCCTGACCCGGCGCCGGGATCTTTTTTGCACTTTCTCAGTGCGAAATTAAATTTCCTGAACCGAAAACAAGCAGGATTGACCGACCGTGAATACCGAGACCCCGCCTCGCCTTCGCCTGGAGCAGTACCTGGGCATGCAGATCCGCCGCGAGCGCCAGGCCCAGGAGCTGAAGCTGGCCGATGTGGCGCGCATCGCCGGGATCAGCCAAGGCATGTTGAGCAAGATCGAAAACGCCCAGGTGTCCACCAGCCTGGATATCCTCAGCCGCCTGTGCGATGTGCTGGGCATGCCGATGTCCAAGTTGTTCAGCCAGTACGACCAGCCGGACGGCAATGCGATTCTGGTCAAGGCCGGCGAAGGGATGGAAGTGGTGCGCCGCGGCACCGAGAAAGGCCACACCTACCACCTGCTCAACCACACCCGTGGGCCGAAGAAGAATTTCGAGGCGTACATGGTGAGCATGGATGACGCCAGCGAAGAGTTCCCGACCTTCGCCCACCCCGGCACCGAGTTTCTGCACCTGCTCGAAGGTGAACTGGTGTACCGCCATGGCAACCAGCTCTATCACATGCAGGCCGGCGACAGCCTGACCTTCGATGGTGATGTGCCGCATGGGCCGGAGAAGCTGGTGCAGGTGCCGATCCGGTTGTTGTCGGTGATGAATTACGGCAACGAATGAAGTGCTGATCGCGACGGCGTCGAGCCGTCGCGAAACCTGCCCAGCGTCACCCTCGCAAAAGTTTCCTCCCAAGATAAAAATTTTCCCCACAGGCTAGACCTGCACCTTCCTTTCGCCTATAAAAGCGCAAAAGGAATATTTTATTCCCACCAATAAATAATATTCACCGACAAAACGTCGCTTCACCGCTGAAATTTCCGCCTTGCGAGAGCTGCCGCCACTCCACCCGAGGACCTGAAATGCAACACGCCACCAGCCACTACATCCTCAAGATCAGTTGTCCGGCAACGTCCGGCATCGTCGCGGCGGTCACCACTTACCTGGCAGAAAAAGGCTGCTACATCAGCGAAATGTCGCAGTTCGACGACGAGACCAGCGGGCGTTTCTTCATGCGTGCGGTGTTCCGTTTCAACGATCACTACGAAGGCGACATCGATGAGGTCGAGCAAGGCTTCGACCCGGTGGCCCGGCGCCTCGACATGCAATGGAGCCTGCACGGCAGCGCGCAGCCGATGCGCGTGTTGCTGATGGTCAGCAAATACGACCACTGCCTCGCCGACCTGCTCTACCGCCACCACAAGGGCGAGATGGACATGCAGATCACCGCCATCGTCTCCAACCACCTCGACCTGCGCCCCATGGCCGAACGCGAGGGCATCCGCTTCATCTACCTGCCGGTGACCCGGGACACCAAGTCGCAACAGGAAGCCGCGCTGCTGCAGATCGTCGAAGAAACCGGCACCGAACTGGTGGTGCTCGCCCGCTACATGCAGATCCTTTCCGATGACCTGTGCAAACAGCTTGCCGGCCGCGCCATCAACATCCACCACTCGTTCCTGCCCGGCTTCAAAGGCGCCAAGCCGTACCACCAGGCCTACGCCCGCGGCGTGAAGCTGATCGGCGCCACCGCCCACTACGTGACGTCCGACCTCGACGAAGGCCCGATCATCGAGCAGGAAGTGCAGCGCGTGGACCACAGCTACCTGTCCGACGACCTCGTAAACGTAGGCCGTGATACCGAAACCGTGGCCCTGTCCAAGGCGGTGAAATACCACCTGGAGCACCGGGTCTTCCTCAACGACGACCGCACGGTGATCTTCCGGTGAACACGCCCATCTCCCCCAAAATCATCGACGGCAAGGCCGCCGCCGCCCGTGTCCTCGCCGAAGTGAAAAGCCAGGTGCAGGCGATGAAAACCGAAGGCATCACCCCCGCGCTGGCGGTGGTGCTGGTCGGCCAGGACCCTGCCAGCCAGGTCTATGTGCGCAACAAGGTGCTGCGCGCCGAGGAATGCGGCATTCGCTCGCTGGAACACAAACTGCCGGCGGAGACCGATGAATCCGCGCTGCTGGCGCTGATCGCGCAGTTAAATGCCGACCGCGATGTGCACGGCATCCTCGTGCAATTGCCGCTGCCGGGGCATATCGACGAAACCCGCGTGCTCCAGGCCATCGACCCGCTGAAAGACGTCGACGGCTTCCACGCCGAGAACGTCGGCGGCCTCAGCCAGGGCCGCGACGTGCTCACGCCTTGCACGCCCGCGGGCTGCCTGCGCCTGTTGCACGACACCTGCGGCGACCTCGCCGGCCTGCACGCGGTGGTGATCGGCCGCTCCAATATCGTCGGCAAGCCGATGGCCGCGCTGCTGCTCAAGGCGCACTGTACGGTGACCGTGGTCCATTCGCGCAGCGCCAACCTGAAGGAACTGTGCCGCCAGGCCGACATCGTCGTCGCCGCCGTCGGCCGCCCGCGCCTGGTGGACGCCGACTGGCTCAAGCCCGGCGCGGTGGTGATTGATGTCGGCATCAACCGCATCAGCGAAGGCGAGCGCTCGCGGCTGGTGGGTGACGTCGACTTCGACAGCGCCCTGCCCACCGTCTCGGCCATCACCCCGGTGCCCGGTGGCGTCGGCCCGATGACCATCGCCTTCCTGATGAAAAACACCCTGACCGCCGCCCGCCTGCAACAACCGGCGTCGGTCACTTTCGCTGAGCATCCGGAGGCCGCATGCCCTTCAATCTCCTGAAATACGGCCTGAGCTCCGAATACCCGGCGGAAGTCGATCTGCCGCCGCCGACCGAACTCAAGCCGTCCTACGACGTGGTCATCATCGGCGCCGGCGGCCATGGCCTGGCCATCGCCTATTACCTGGCCAAGTACCACGGCATCACCAATGTCGCGGTGCTGGAAAAGTCCTATCTCGGCGGCGGCAATACCGCACGCAACACCGCGGTGATCCGCTCCAACTACCTGACCAGCGAAGGTGTGCGCTTCTACATCGAGTCGGTGAAGATGTTCCAGGAGCTCTCCAACGAGTTCGACTTCAACATCATGTATTCCGAGCGCGGCCAGCTCACCCTGGCCCACACCGACGCCACGGTGCGCGCCTTCCGCCAGCGCGCCGAAGTGAACAAGCACTTCGGTGGCCGCACCGAAATGCTCGACCGCCAGCAGATCCGCGAACTGGTGCCGACCCTCAACCTCGACCCCGGTCACCTGCCGGTGATCGCCGGCCTTTGGCACATCGACGGCGCCACCGCGCGCCACGACGCCGTGGCCTGGGGCTACGCCAAGCAGGCGGCCAAGCGCGGGGTGGAAATCCACCAGCTCACCGAAGTGCAGGACCTGGTCATCGAGCACGGCCGCATCACCGCGGTGAAGACCAACCGCGGCACGGTGAAGTGCGGCTGCGCGGTGCAAGCCATCGCCGGCGCCAGCTCGCTGATGCTGCAAAAGGCCGGGATTCGCGCGCCGATCCACACCTACCCGCTGCAGGCCATGGTCACCCAGCCGTTCAAGCCGTTCCTCGACCCGCTGGTGAGTTCGTCCGCCCTGCACTGCTACGTGCAGCAGACCAGCCGTGGCGAAATCGTCTTCGGCGGCGGCTCCGATCCGTACCCGCTGTACAACACCCGCTCGACCCTCGACCTCAAGGAAAGCCTGCTGGCCCACGCCATCGAGATGTTCCCGTTCATGGCCAACGCCAAGCTGATGCGCCAGTGGGCCGGGATCACCGACATGACCCCGGACTACAGCCCGATCATGGGCCTGTCGCCGGTGCAGAACTATTACCTCGATGCCGGCTGGGGTACGTGGGGCTTCAAGTCGACGCCGATCTGCGGCAAGACCATGGCCGAGCTGGTGGCCAGCGGCGGCCGCGTGCCGGAGCTGATCAAGCCGTTCGCCCTGGAGCGCTTCAGCACCTTCCAGCAGGTCAACGAAATGGGCGCCACCGCGGCCAGCCACTAAGGGGAACGTCATGAAAATCATGCACTGCCCGCTCAACGGGCCGAGAAACATCAGCGAGTTCACCTACGGTGGCGAGTTCAAGGCGATGCCCGACCCGGCCACCTGCAGCGACACCGAATGGGCCGACTACGTGTTCAACAGCGACAACCTCGCCGGCGTCGTCCGCGAGTGGTGGCTGCACAACGCCTCCAGCTACTGGTTCCTCGCCGAGCGCCACACCGTCACCGACCAGATCATTCGCACCTTCGACGCGAAGGAAATCTTCACCCAGCGGGTCGAGTTCGCCCCGCGCACCGAGGAGATCGCCGGATGAACCGCCTCCCCGCTCCGATGGGCCTGCTGATCGACCGCGAGCAGCCCCTGCGCTTCAGTTTCGACGGCACCGACTACCAGGGCTTCGCCGGCGACAGCATCGCCAGCGCCCTGCTCGCCAACGGCCGCTGGCTGCTCTCGCGCTCGTTCAAATACCACCGCCCGCGCGGCCCGCTGACCATGGCCGGGCAAGACGCCAACACCCTGGTGCAACTGCCGGACGAACCCAACGTGCTGGCCGACGCGCACGCCATCGACGCTGGCATGACCGTCACCGGACAGAACTTCAACGGCTCGCTGGACAGCGACAAGGACGCATGGCTCGGCAAGTTCTCGCGCTTCATGCCCGTGGGTTTCTACTACCGCTCGTTCTACAAGCCCAAGGGCATGTGGAAAGTCTGGGAGCCGCTGATCCGCAAGAAAGCCGGCCTCGGCGTGCTCGACCTGAACTTCAAGCCGCAGTACTACGACAAGGCGTACCTGTTTGTTGATGTCGCCATCATCGGCGCCGGCCCCTCCGGACTCAGCGCCGCCCTCACCGCCGCCAATGCCGGGGCGCGGGTGCTGCTGGTGGAGCAGCAGGCGTTACTCGGCGGCGCGCTGACCTACGCGCGCTTCGACGCCGACGGCCAGCGCGCGCAAACCCTGCGTCGCGAACTGGTGGACGCGGTGCAAGGCCACGCCAATATTCAGGTGCTGACCCAGGCCACCTGCAACGCCTGGTTTACCGACAACTACCTGCCGGTGATCCAGGGCCGGCGCATGTACAAGGTGCGGGCGAAGCAGTGCATCGTCGCCGCCGGGTCCTTCGACCAGCCGGTGGTGTTCCGCAACAACGACCTGCCGGGCGTGATGCTCGCCAGCGCCGCGCAACGGCTGATGAAGCTGTACGCGGTCAAACCGGGCAACTGCGCGGTGGTGCTGAGCGGCAACGACGACGGCTACCTCGCCGCCCTCGACCTCGCCGAACAGGGCGTGAAAGTCGCGGCGCTGGTGGACATGCGCCAGCAACCCGCCGACATGGCACTGAAAGTCGCGCTGGAGAAACAGGGCATCCCCGTGCATGTCGGCAGCACCGTCTATGAAGCGCTGCACGACAAAGGCATGCGCCACGTCAGCGGCGTGGACATCCGCCGCATCACCGCCCAGGGCCAGGTCGCCGAACGCGGCCTGACGCTGGACTGCGACCTGCTGTGCATGTCCGCCGGCTACATGCCGGTCTACCAGTTGCTGTGCCAGGCGGGCGGCAAGCTGGCCTACGACGAACAGCGCGCCGAGTTCGCCATCAGTGGTCTGCCCGACGGCCTGACCGTCGCCGGTTCGGTGAATGGCCGCCATCAACTGGACAACGTGCTGCTCGACGGCAGCCGGGTTGCCGCCGCCGCCGTGCAGGCGCTGGGACTGGCGCCGGGCATCGGCGACGTCACCTTCGCCGGCGAGGCGCGGGTCAACTTCGACTGGCCGATCTTCGCCCACCCCAAGGGCAAGGATTTCGTCGACTTCGACGAAGACCTGCAAGTGCGTGATATCGTCAACGCCACCCGCAGCGGCTACCGCGACGTGCAACTGGTCAAGCGCTTCTCCACGGTCGGCATGGGCCCGTCCCAGGGCCGCCACTCGGCGCTGCCGACCGCGCGACTGGTCGCCCAGGCGACCCAGCGCAGCATCAGCGAAACCGGGGTGACCACCGCCCGGCCGCCGTTCGAAGCGGAAAAACTCGCCCACGTCGCCGGCCGCGCGTTCGACCCGTATCGGCAGACCGCCATGCACAGCCGCCATGTCGCCGCCGGCGCTAAGCTGATGCCCGCCGGCATCTGGCAGCGCCCGGCCTTTTACGGCCAGCCCGGCGAGCGCGAGCGCTGCATGCAGGACGAGGTTCGCCAGGTGCGCGAGAAGGTCGGCCTGATCGACGTCTCGACCCTCGGCGGCCTCGACGTGCGCGGCGCGGATGCCGCCGAGTTACTGGAGCGCATGTACACCATGCCGTTCAAAAAACAGCCAGTCGGCCGCACCCGCTATGGCCTGATGACCAACGAGCATGGCGTGGTGATCGACGACGGCGTCATCGCGCGCATGGCCGAACACCACTTCTACGTCACCGCCACCACCAGCGGCGTCGACCGCATCTACCAGCAGATGCTCAAGTGGAACGCGCAATGGCGCCTGGACGTCGACATCACCAACGTCACCGCCGCCCTGGCCGCGGTGAACGTGGCGGGGCCGCTGTCGCGCAAGGTGCTGGAGAAGGTCTGCGCGGACGTCGATCTGTCCGCCGAGGGTTTCCCTTATCTGGCGGTGCGCACTGGCCGCGTGGCGGGAATTCCGGCGCGGCTGATGCGGGTCGGTTTCGTCGGTGAGCTGGGCTACGAGATCCATGTGCCGGCGCGCCATGGCGGCAAACTCTGGGACGTGCTGATGGAAGCCGGCGCCGCATTCGGTATTCGTCCGTTCGGCGTGGAAAGCCAGCGCCTGCTGCGCCTGGAAAAAGGCCACGTAATCATCAGCCAGGACACCGACGGCATGACCCACCCCGGCGAGATCGACATGCAGTGGGCGATCGGTCGCAAGAAGCCGTTCTTCGTCGGCAAGCGCTCCATCGAGATCCTCGAACGCCAGCCGCTCAAGCGCAAACTGGTCGGCTTCAGCCTGCCCAAGGGCAGCAGCCAGCCGCTGGAAGGCCATCTGGTGCTCAGCGGTGCGGACATCAGCGGCAACGTCACCTCCTGCGAGTACTCCGCGACGCTGGGCCAGATCATCGGCCTGGCCTACGCCGGCGCCGACCAGGCCGAGCCGGGCATGCGCATTCCGATCCGCGTCGAAGGCGGCGAAGTGGTCCAGGCCACCGTGGTGAAACTGCCGTTCTACGACCCCGCCAACCAGCGCCAGGAGCTCTGAGCCATGACCAGCCTCAACCCTATCGAGCGCTGCGCGCTCATCGACCTGACCGACCTGCCGCGAGTGGGTTTTCGTGGCGCCGACACCGCCGCCTGGCTGCAACAGCGTGGCTACGAACTGCCGACGGCACCCAACCAGGCCGTGTTTCTCGCCGACGGCACGCTGGTGGCGCGGCTGTCGCAGACCGAGTATCTGCTGCTGGGCAGCCTGGTGGATCGCGGCGAACGCATCGCCGCCGAAGAGGCCGGCTGGGTGTTCAGCGACCAGCGCAACTACCTGCTGCCGCGCCAGGACAGTCACGCCTGGGTGCAGTTGTCCGGGCGGCATGTTGCCGAGGTGATGGCCAAGCTGTGCGGCGTCGACCTGCGCAGCGAAGCCTTCCCTGTGGGGAGCGTGGCGCAGACCTCGGTGGCGCGGCTCAATGCGATTGTGATCAATGCCGGGAACGCGGAGTTGGCGCGGTTCCACATTCTTTTTGATCGGGCTTCGTTGGCGTATTTCCAGGACGCGCTGCTGGATGCGATGGGGGAGTTTGGGGGGTTGCCGGTGAGCCTTGAGAGTTTGCTTGGCTGATCTATTTTGGGGCCGCTCTGCGGCCCTCTCAGGAGACCCCAATGACCGCCATCGAACCCACCGACTACCACGTCCCCGCGCTGCAACGCGGCCTCGCCATCCTCGGCATGTTCAACGCTCGCCAGCGCACCCTGAGCATGCAGGACATGGCCGAGCGCCTGGCGGTCAGCCCCTCCGCCGTCTACCGCATCGTGCAGACGCTGGTGGACATGGGCTACCTGCGCAAGGTCGGGCGCAGCGATTTCGAACTGGGCAGCCGGGTCATCTCCGACGGCTTCGCCTACCTCGCCAGCCGCGACATCGTCGAAGTCGCCATGCCGCACCTCAACGACCTGCGTGACCGCACCTCGCTGTCCTGCCACCTGAGCATTCGCGAACAAACCGACAGCCTCTACATCTACCGCGCCTTCGCCCCGCAGCGCCTGACGGTGAACATCCCCATCGGCACCCGCCTGCCCTGTCACGGCACAGCCCTGGGCCGGGTACTGCTGACGGCCTTGAACGACAACGAACTGAGCCAGCTTTACCAGCACGTGCGCCTGGACGACTACCCGCCGCCAGCGCCCCGCACCCTGCCGGAACTGCGTCAGTTGATCGCCCAGGACCGCGAACGCGGCTGGGTGCTGCACCGCTCGGATTACTCCACCGCCATCGCCACCGGGATCCGCGATCACAGCGGCGCCATCACCGCCGCGATCAACCTGTCCGGTCCTGACGCGGTGATGAACACGCCCGCAGCGCAGGAGGCGTTTCTCGATGCCCTGCTGGCGGCGAGCGGGGAGATTTCGGCGGCACTGGGGTTCAACGCCTGAAGGCGCTAGCGCTCTAGACCGGGCATCTCGGCAATCACACCTTGCGCGCATGCACTATCAATTCGCTTACGGTGCTTTGTCCCCGGCTGCTAGCCTAGCCCGCACACAGGACACGTTCGGCAGGTATCGCCGCCGCGCAGTTTCATGCGTGCAACCGTATAAAAAAAATAACGGGACTCCAGATGACCACTACCCAACACACCCTCACCGCGAAGGGTGACGAACAACTTCGTCGCGTGCTCGGGCTGCCCGCCCTGGTCTTTTTCGGGCTGGTGTACATGGTGCCGCTCACCATCTTCACCACCTACGGCATCGTGACCGAAACCACCGGTGGCAGAACCGCAGGCGCCTACCTGGTGACCCTCGCCGCCATGCTCTTCACCGCCGCGTCCTACGGCATCATGGTTCGCCGCTTTCCGGTAGCGGGTTCGGCTTACTCCTACACCAATATCGCCTTCGGCTCGAACATCGGCTTCCTCGCCGGCTGGTCGCTGCTGCTGGATTACCTGTTTATCCCGATGATCAACTACCTGTTGATCGGGCTGTTCCTGAACATCGCCTTCCCCGCCATTCCGGCCTGGGTTTTCGTCCTGGTGTCGATCGCCCTGGTGACCGTGCTCAACGTCCTCGGGATCCGCTCGGTCGCCAAGGCGAGCAACCTGATCGTCGGCGCGCAGGTGATTTTCATCGTCGTGTTCGTGGCCCTGTCCTGTAACTCACTGGGCAATGCCGGACCTGTCGATTACCTCTCGCCGCTGCTGGGAGACGGCAGCAAGCCCGGCTTCGACCCGCTGATGGCTGGCGCCGCAATCCTGTGCCTGTCGTTCCTGGGCTTCGACGCCGTATCGACCCTTGCAGAGGAAACCCGTGACGCCCGCCGCACCGTGCCGCGCGCGATCATGCTGACCACCCTGGCAGCGGGCGTGCTGTTCACCCTGCTGGCCTACCTCAGCCAGTTGGCGATCCCGGGCAGCCACTTCGAAAACGCCGACACCGCCGCCAATGAAGTGATGTTCACGGTCGGCGGCCAGTTCCTCGCCAACTTCTTCACCGCGGCTTTCGTCGCGGGCAGCCTGGGCTCGGCGCTGGCATCGCAAGCGGCCGTCTCGCGGATCATCTACAGCATGGGCCGCGACAAGCTGCTGCCGGAGCGCTGCTTCGGCACGCTGTCGGCGCGCTTCGGCACCCCGGTCAACGCGACCCTGCTGGTGTCGCTGATTTCGTTGGTGGCGCTGGTCATCGACCTGGGAACGCTGGCGTCACTGATCAGCTTCGGCGCACTGGTGGCCTTCTCGGCGGTGAACATGGCTGTGCTGCGCACCCACCTGTTCGCCAAAGGCCAGCCGAAAAACCTGCTGCTGCACGGCGTGGTGCCGCTGGTCGGCCTGGCCCTGACGCTGTGGCTGTGGACCAGCCTGTCCGCCCTGACCCTGAGCATCGGCCTGGCCTGGTTCGGCGTCGGCGTGGTCTACCTGCTGGTGCTGACCAGCGGCTTCCGGCGTAACGTGCAGGTTGCCGACTTCTCCGAGGCGGGCTGAGATTCAGCAGAAACCCGAGTGCGCTTAACGGCGCACTCAGGTCCCCCGCGGCTTGGCCCGCGCCGTCGCTTCCGCCACCAGCGGGTCATCCGGCCAGTAATGCTTCGGATAGCGCCCCTTCAAATCCTTCTTCACTTCGGCGTAGGTACTGCGCCAGAAGTTCGCCAGGTCCTGGGTCACCTGCACCGGCCGCCGCGCTGGCGACAGCAGGTGCAGCAAGACCGTCTGCCGACCCTGCGCGATGCGCGGCGTGTCGGCCAGGCCGAACAGTTCCTGCATGCGCACCGCCAGCACCGGCGGGTGCTCGCTGTAATCGACGCGGATGTTCGAACCCGAGGGCACGCTGATATGCACCGGCGCCCATTCGTCCAGGCGCTGCGGCAGCGGCCACGGCAACAGGTTGCGCAGGATCGAGGAGAGGTCGAGCTGGGCGAAGTGGCTCAGGCGGGTGACCTTGCCGAGATACGGCTGCAGCCAGTCCGGCAGGGTCGCCAGCAAGGCGTCGTCGCTCAGGTCCGGCCATTCGCTCTCAGCGCCCGCGGCGAGGTCGAGCTGGCGCAGCAGCGTCACCCGCGCCTGCCACTGGCGCAGCTCCGGTGTCCACGGCAACAGCGCCAAGCCCTTGCGTCGCACCAGGTCGAGCAAGGCGCGGGCACGGGCGTCGGCGTCCAGGCCGGTCAGCGGTTCGCGGCTGAGTACCAGTTCGCCGAGCTTGCGCTGGCGCTCGGCGCGCAGGACGTTTTCCTTTTCATCCCACTCCAGTTGCTCGACCACGCTGACCTGCTCGGCGAGCACGTCATCGAACAGCGCCGGATCAAGCTCGGCGGCCAGGTAGATGCGCTCTTCGCGCTGGCCCTGGCGGCTGCCGAGATCGGCGACCACCAACCAGGGTTCTTTCATCAAGGCATCGGCCTCGCCGAACTGCGCGGCGCGGCCATTGGCCAGCCGGTACTCGGCGCCCCCGGCGCGGCGCTGCTGGGCCACCCGGTCCGGGTAGGCCAGCGCCAGCAGCGCGCCGAGCCAGCGCGGGTGATCCGGGTCGGTGACGGCGGCGCCGGGTTTGCCCCGCAGATAGCCACGGTACTGGCGCGACAACTGCCGCGCCCGCTGCACGCCACCTTGGCCGCCACGGTTGGCGCGGGTTTCACCGCTGAGCAGGCTCAGGCGGCTGTGCAGGTCGGCGCCCGCACCGCGAAGAATGTCGCGCTCGCCGAGCAAGGCGGCGACATCACAGGCCATCGCGGTCAGGCCGAGGTCCTGGCCGCGCAGCAGCAAGTGGGCGATACGCGGATGCGCCGGCAGCTCGGCCATCGACTGGCCGTGAGCGGTGAGGCCGAGGCGCTCCGCCGTCAGCGCGCCCAGGCGCAGGAGCAGGTCCTGGGCCTGGGCGTACGCGGCGGCGGGCGGCACATCGAGCCAGCACAATTGCGCCGGGGTCACGCCCCAGCGGCTGAGTTGCAGGGCCAACCCGGAGAGGTCGGCCTGGATGATTTCCGCGGTGCCATAGGCCGCGAGTTGCTCGTGCTGGGCCTCGGACCACAGCCGGTAACACACGCCCGGCTCCAGACGCCCGGCGCGACCCGCACGCTGGGTCGCGCTGGCGCGGGAAATACGCTGGGTGTCGAGGCGGGTCATGCCGCTGCCGGGGTCGAAACGCGGTACTCGCGCCAAGCCGGCATCCACCACCACCCGCACGCCATCGATGGTCAGGCTGGTCTCGGCGATGTTGGTCGCCAGCACCACCTTGCGCGTGCCCGCCGGAGCCGGCTCGATGGCGGCGCGCTGGGCAGACAGGTCGAGTTCGCCATGCAGCGGGCAGAGCAGAATGCCGGCGCGGCCCGCCAGCGCTTCCTGCAACGACTGGTGCACGCGGCGAATCTCGGCCTGACCCGGCAGGAACACCAGCAGGCTGCCGCTTTCGTCGTCGAGCGCCTGCAACACCGTATCGACCACTCGTGGCTCGATGTACTCGCCTGGCTGGAACGGCCGGCTCCAGCGCATCTGCACCGGGAACATGCGACCCTCGCTGCTGATCACCGGGGCGTCGTCGAGCAGCGCCGACAGGCGTTCACCCTCCAGCGTCGCGGACATCAGCAGGATTTTCAGCGGCGAATCATCGCGCAGCAGTTCGCGACCATTGAGGCTCAGGGCCAGGGCGAGGTCGGCATCAAGGCTGCGTTCGTGGTACTCGTCGAAGATCAGCAGGCCGACGCCCTCCAGCGCCGGATCGTCCTGCAGACGGCGGGTGAGGATGCCTTCGGTGACCACTTCGATGCGCGTGCGCGGGCCAACCTTGCTGTCCAGGCGGATGCGATAACCGACCGTCTCGCCCACCTTTTCGCCCAGTTCGCTGGCCAGTCGTTCGGCGGCGGCGCGGGCGGCCAGGCGCCGTGGTTCGAGCATCAGGATGGTCTGCCCGGCCAGCCACGGCTCGTTCAGCAGCGCCAGCGGTACGCGGGTGGTCTTGCCGGCGCCAGGCGGTGCTTCGAGCACGGCTTCGTGGCGTTGCGCCAAGGCTTCGCGCAGCGCTGGCAGAACGGCATCAATCGGTAAGGAAATCATGGTAGCCCTCAAACAATGGGGCGAGTATAACGGCGAACCCACCCTGCCCTATCATGGTCTTATCCCCTGAAGCCGGCCTTTTGCCGGTATCGTTGCGGCTTTCATTGCGGAGACTCTCAATGCGTATTTCTTCCCGTGTCACTGGCGGCGCCCTGATCGCGGCCCTGCTGACCCAGCTCACGGCCTGCGGCACCCTGTTCTACCCCGACCGCCGCGGCCAGATCGAAGGCAAGATCGACCCGGTGATCGTCGCCCTCGACGCGGTCGGCATCCTCTTCTACGTGATCCCCGGCCTGATCGCCTTCGGCATCGACTTCGCCAGCGGCGCGATCTACCTGCCGGGCGGCAGCACCGCGCAAGTCTCGCCAGAGAAGCTCAACGAAGCCATCGGCGCTGACGGCAAAGTGGACAACACCCGCCTGCAAGCCATTATCGAAAGCGAACTGGGCCAGCGTCTGCCGCTGAACGACCCACGCCTGATCCAGCACAAAGGCAGCACCGAACAACTGGCGATGTACGGCCTGGTTCCTGCCGCCTGACATGACCACCACCTCCGCCGAGCACGCTCGCCTGCTGCGCCTCGCCACCCGCGCTTCGCTGGCGGTGGCGTGCATCCTGATCGTCAGCAAGGCGATCGCCTGGTGGCTCAGCGGCTCGGTCAGCCTGCTGGCGGGCCTGACCGACTCGCTGCTCGACGGCGCCGCGTCCTTTCTCAACCTGATCGCGGTGCATTACGCGCTGCGCCCCGCCGATGAAGATCACCGTTACGGGCACGGCAAGGCCGAAGCGCTGGCGGGCATGGCGCAGGCGCTGTTTATCAGTGTCAGTGCGGTGCTGATCGCGTTTCAGGCCGTGGAGCGGCTGCAGAACCCTCAGCCGCTGGGCAATGCCGGGCTGGGCGTGGCGGTGATGGTGTTGTCGCTGGTGCTCACCGTGGCGCTGCTGATGGTGCAAGCGCGGGTGATCCGCATCACCGGCTCCACGGCGGTGCGGGCTGATTCGCTGCATTACCGTTCCGACCTGCTGCTCAACGGCAGCATCCTCGTCGCCCTGTTGCTGGCAGCGTTTGGCTGGCCGCAACTGGATGCGTTTTTCGGCTTGGGGATTGCGGTCTACATCCTCTGGAGCGCGCTGACCATCGCTCGCGAGAGCTTTGCCACGCTGATGGATGAGGAATTGCCGGCGGATGTCAGCGAGCGGATGCTCGGCCTGGTGTGTGCGGTGCCGGGCGTGGTCGGGGCGCATGACCTGCGCACGCGGGTTTCGGGAAATCGCTGGTTCGTGCAGGTGCATCTGGAATTGCCGGGGGCGTTGCCGCTGACCCAGGCGCACGGGTTGTGCGAGGACGCGGCAGCGGCGATCACACGGGAGTATCCGCGGGCCGAGGTGCTGGTACATGCGGATCCGGTTTAGGGGTGATCTCCAGGGCCTCAATCGCGGCGGTTCGGCACCCCGACACGCCAGCGATTGAGCCCCAGGATCAGTTGACGCTATACCCCCGCCCCGCCATGCAAGCCCCCATCGCCCGCCGATAGGTATCCGCCACCTGCACCGGTGGCGCCTGGTTGGCATAGGCCGGGTCGAAACCACTCTGCTCCACCGCCCAGCGATGGCATTGGTAGCGGTCCTGCTCGACCTGCTGCGGCGGCTGGCCCTGCATCGGATAGGCGATCACGTCATAGCCACTGCCCTGCACCGGCACGGGCTGCTGGACCTGCGGCGGATTGACCACCACGTAGTCGCGGCTGTCATTCAGGTATTGGTAATAGGTGTCCGCCACCAGGAAGAACAACGCCCCGCCGATCCACATCTCGCGGGCGTAATCCGGCAGGTAGCTCACCCGCACGCCGTAAGGCGGGGTCACCACGACGTAGCCGCCGCCATGCGGCCGATACCAGTAGCCGCCAGAGAAGAAGTAGTCCTGGCCGCGATACGGCACCCGCGAAAAACGATCAGGGAAACGGTCGATGGTGTGCCCCGGCCGATACTGCGGCCCCGGGCCCCAGCCATTGCCATGCCCGCTGGGGCGGCCGTTCCAGTTCGGCTGCTGCGGTCGTTGACCGCCCTGGTTGCCCTGCCAGTTCGGATTGCCATCGTTGCGCCGGGGGATGTCCTGGTAATGGCCCTGGCGCGGCTGCTGGGTCTGTCGCACTTCGTCCGGCCGCTGGCCCAGCGGCGATCCCTGCTGGTGCTGCTCGCCACCTCGGGACTCCGAAGGCCCGCGGTGATCCCGCTCGTCATCGGCGTGGACGCCCAGGCTCAGGCAGAGCACGCCGACACCCACCAACGGCCAGATACGCAAGGTCATGCTGTTCCTCTTTCATCGTAGGAAATGATCACAGCGCCACTCTAGCAGGCGCGGTTCCGGTCGCCAGATGAAATCTCGGACATTAAAAAAGAGCGACCATTGGGTCGCCCTTTGAGAATTTTGTCCTGGCTCGGCGCTTGTGACGCCGGCTCACCTCACACCTGTCTTGTGGACCGTGTGTAGCCCGGGGGCCAAGCACAACCCTGTGGGATTGCTGGCCGCGACTGTCCTGATTGAGTCAGTCGCCGTGGACGTGTGTCCGGGCAGTGATTCTGGAAACAATCATAGGAAAATAGAGGTGATAGAGGATTGCGAAGATTGCGGAAAAAAACACCACTTGCGCAATTTTTTACTAAATATTAATAATTGCCAGCAATTCAAACAGAAAAGGCCTGATCGATGAGCAAGCTGGACCGCTATGACCTGAGCATTCTCGCCGAATTGCAGCGCGACGCGCGCATCTCCAACCAGGAACTGGCCGAGCGCATCGGGCTGTCGCCCTCGCCCTGCTCGCGACGGGTCAAGCAACTGGAAGACGACGGTTTCATCTCCCGCCAGGTCGCGCTGCTGGACCGCAAGAAGCTCGGCCTTAGCCTGACTGCCTACGTGCTGATCGGCATGGACCGACACACCCCCGAGCGCTTCGAAACCTTCGAAGCGGCGATCCGCAACCTGCCGCAGGTGCTGGAATGCAGCCTGGTCACCGGGATGGACGCCGACTACCAGCTCAAGGTGGTGGTGCCGGACATGGATCATTACCAGAAACTGCTGCTCGGTCACCTGACCCGTATCGAGGGCGTGACCAGCGTTCGCTCAAGCTTTGTCCTGAATCAAGTGTTGGCCAGTACGGAGCTGCCGCTGACGCACCTGCGTTAGTCAGCCCTGAGGGTGAGGCGTATACTTGCGCGCCTCACGCCGCCGGAGAAAATCGATGGATCCTGTGTTGTTCGAAGAGTGGATGATGACCATCCTCGTCACCATCCTGATTGGTTTCATGGGCTTCATCGTCTGGGACCTGGCAAAGAAGTCCAAGGCCGGCAAACTCGGCACGTTCATCCTGTTTTTCGCGCTCGGCCTGGGCGTCCTCGCCTTCGTCATCAAGAGCGTGGTGATCACCTGGATCGAGCTTCATCAGTAAGCCTCAGCGCTTCGCAGGCACTTCCTTCCACTGGCCTGGCTCAAGCCCGTCCACAGTCCAGTCGCCGATCCTGACCCGCACCAGACGCAGGGTCGGCAGCCCCACCGCCGCGGTCATTCGTCGCACCTGGCGGTTACGCCCTTCCTTGATGATCAACTCCAGCCAAGAGGTCGGCACGCTCTTGCGAAACCGCACCGGCGGATTGCGTGGCCAGAGTTCCGGCTCTTGCAGTTGCCGGGCCTGGGCCGGCAGGGTCATGCCGTCATTCAGTTCGACGCCGTCGCGCAGGCGCTGGATCTGCTCTTCGTTCGGCTCGCCTTCGACCTGCACCCAATACGTTTTCGGCAGCTTGTGCTTCGGGTCGGCGATGCGCGCCTGCAACTGGCCGTCGTTGGTCAGCAGCAGCAGGCCTTCGCTGTCGCGGTCGAGGCGACCGGCGGGATAGACGCCGGGCACCGCGATGAAATCCTTGAGGGTCGCCCGCCCCTCGCCGTCGCTGAATTGGGTCAGCACGTCGAAGGGCTTGTTGAACAGGATCAACCGCGACTCGGCCGGCGGCGCCTTGGGCGGGCGTCGCGGACCGGCGGGTTTTGCCGCGGGGCGGCGCGGCGTGGAGCGTGGGGGTAACGGCATGGGGCCTCAGCGGAACGGCGGCTCGTCAAAACTGCGCAGTTTACGCGAGTGCAGCGAGTTCAGTTCGGTGCGCAGCAGATCGAGGGCGGCGATGCCGATCTTCAAGTGCTGGCTGACGGCGCGGTTGTAGAAGGCGTTGGCCGCGCCCGGCAACTTGATCTCGCTGTGCAGCGGCTTGTCGGAGACGCACAGCAACGTGCCGTAAGGCACCCGCAAGCGATAACCCTGAGCGGCGATGGTGCCGCTTTCCATGTCCACCGCCACGGCGCGCGACAGGTTGATCAACGGTCGTTCCTGCGCCCAGCGCAGTTCCCAGTTGCGGTCGTCGTAGGTCAGCACGGTGCCGGTGCGCAGGCGTTTCTTCAGTTCGTCGCCACGTTCGCCGGTGACCTGCGCCGCCGCTTCCTGCAAGGCCATCTGCACTTCGGCCAGGGCCGGGATCGGAATGTTCGGCGGCACCACGCGGTCGAGAATGCCGTCGCGCCGCATGTAGGCGTGGGCCAGCACGTAGTCGCCGATGGTCTGCGATTGCCGCAGGCCGCCGCAGTGGCCGATCATCAGCCAGCAATGCGGGCGCAGCACCGCCAGGTGGTCGGTGATGTTCTTGGCGTTGGACGGGCCGACGCCGATGTTGACCAGGGTGACACCGTCGCCATCGGCGGCGATCAGGTGATAGGCCGGCATCTGGTAGCGGTGCCACACCACCCCGGCCACCAGCGCCTGAGCCTCGCCGTTGTCCATGGCCTTTTCGATGATGACGTTGCCCGGCAGGACCATGCGCACGAAGCGCGGGTCGTCGCGCAATTGCTCAAGGCCATGGCTGATGAACTGGTCGACGTAACGGTGGTAGTTGGTCAGCAGGATCCACGGCTGCACATGACGCCAGTCGCTGCCGGTGTAATGCACCAGGCGGCGCAGCGAGAAGTCCACCCGCGCGGCGTCGAACAGCGCCAGCGGCAGGGTCTCGGCGCTGCCCCAATCGTACAGGCCGTCGGCGATACCATCGGTGGCGGCGGACAGGTCGGTGCTCGGGAACACCCGCGCCAGCGCCGCGGCGGTGATGCCGGTGCCGGCCAGTTCATCGCCCTGCTCGACCACGTAGGGGTAAGGAATGTTCTGTTCGCTGACGCCCACTTCGACGGTGACGGTGAAGTCCTGCATCAACGGGCGCAGTTGCTCCAGCAGGTAGCCGCGGAACGCCGCTGGATGGGTCACGGTAACGCTATAAGTGCCCGGCAACTGGACCTTGGCGTAGGCGCGGGTGGTGGCGGCGACCTCACCGTTGTAGTGATAGGTCAGGCGCAGTTCGGGATAACGGAACTGCGCACGCTCGTCCGCATCCGGCTCGGTACGGTCCTTCAGGTAGCGCTTGAGCGCCTGGCTCAGGGCGGTAGTCGCGTTTTCGTGCAGGGCCGCCAGACGATCGACGGCTTGCTCGGCGGTTTCTACGACAACGAAGGCTTCATCAAAACGGCTCACTGGTTACTTCCTGTCTGACATGCAGGTTTCCATCTTGCCTACATCCGCGGCCAAAGGCACGCCCGTTCAGAGCGGCCAGGCCGGCGTGGCCCGTTGCACCAGCGCGGCGACGTCCACGCCTCGCGGCAAGGTGCCGTAGACCCGCCCGCCAGCACTGAGGCGGCTGGCGATAAAGGCGTCGCTCACCGTGGCGTTGCCCGCCTCCAGCAGCAGCTTGGCCTGCAGGCCGACGGCGATTTCTTCGACCAGTTGCCGGGCGCGGTACTGGATATCGCCGGTGTCGGCGAACGCCGCCTTGAGGTTGCCGATATGCGCGGCCAGGCGCGGGTCGCCGTGGCCGTCGCCGAGTTCGGCGAACAGGCTGTCGAGAACACCCGGCTCTTTGGACAACGCCCGCAGCACGTCCAGGCACTGGACGTTGCCCGAGCCTTCCCAGGTCGAGTTCACCGGCGCCTCGCGGTACAGCCGCGGGAGAATGCTGTCTTCGACATAACCGGCACCGCCCATGCACTCGGCGGCCTCGTTGATCATCGCCGGGGCGCGTTTGCAGATCCAATACTTGCCCACCGCCGTCACCAGCCGGGCGAAGCGGGCCTGGTGCGGATCGTCGAGATGGTCCAGGGCGTGGCCCATGCGCAGGCTCAGGGCCAGCGCCGCTTCGCTTTCCAGCGCGAGGTCCGCCAGCACGTTCTGCATCAGCGGCTGTTCCGCCAACAGGCGGCCGCTGACCTGACGGTGCGCGCAGTGATGGGCTGCCTGGGTCAGGGCCTGGCGCATCAACGCGCTGGAACCGACCATGCAGTCGAAGCGGGTCATCGCCACCATCTCGATGATGGTCGGCACGCCGCGGCCTTCCTCGCCGATCATCCAGGCCAGGGCGCCGCGGAACTCGACTTCGCTGGACGCGTTGGACCAGTTGCCGAGCTTGTTCTTCAGGCGCTGCACGTAGAACTCGTTGCGCTGGTCATCCGGGCGATGGCGCGGCAGCAGGAAGCAGCTCAGGCCCTTTTCGGTCTGCGCCAGGGTGAGGAAGGCGTCGCACATCGGTGCCGAACAGAACCACTTGTGGCCGACCAGCTCGTAGGCCTGGCCCGGCCCCGGCGAACCCACCGGGTAGGCCCGGGTGGTGTTGGCCCGCACGTCGGTGCCGCCCTGTTTCTCGGTCATCGCCATGCCAATGGTGACCCCGGCCTTGTGCCGGTCGCCGACATTGCGTGGGTCGTACTCGGTGGCCAGCACCTTGGGCAACCAGTAGTGCGCCAGTTCCGGCTGCAACTTCAGCGCCGGCACCGCGGCGAAGGTCATGGTCAGCGGACAGCCACTGCCGGCTTCGGCCTGGCTGTGCAGGTAGGTCATAGCGGCGCGGGCGACATGCGCGCCCTCCCGCGGGTCGGTCCAGGGCAGTGACGGCAGGCCGTGTTCGACGGCCGTGCGCATCAGTTCGTGATAGGCCGGATGAAACTCCACCAGGTCGATCCGGTGGCCGTAGCGGTCATGGCTGACGAATTGCGGTTTGTTCTGGTTGGCGAGAAAGCCCGCTGCCATCAGCGGCCCGCCGGCGAGGGCACCGTAGGCATCGATCCGCGACTCGGCCCAACCGGCCCCGAACCTGCGACTCCATTCCTGCAACGGCAGGTCGAGGCGGTAGAGGTTGGCGCCATCGAGGGACGGCGGCTGGTTGGTGACTTCGTGGGTTTCAGCGTACTGATGCAGGTTCATGCGGGCTCCTGATCGATAGGACGTGTCTGAAAAAGCCAGTGAATCACGCCCTACGCCAGGGTCAAAGTGACATAAACGCCACACTAGCCGCGATATGACACCTGCCCGTGGGCGTCGACCTGCGGCGCTACCAAGGTCACCGCTACATCGAGTTCGAAGCGGCTGCCCTCGCCCGGCACCGAGCTGTGCTGCAATCGGGCATCGATCAGCCCGGCCAGCTTCCGGCAGATCGCCAGGCCAATACCGAGCCCGCCGTATTCACGGCTCATCGAGCCATCGACCTGGAAGAAACGCTGGTACAGCAGGGTCTCGTCCAGCGCGGCGAAGCCAATGCCGCTGTCGCGCACGACGAAACTCAAATGCAGCGACTGCCCCTGCGCCCGGCCACCCCGCACCCGCAGGCTGACGCCGCCGCGGTGGGTGAATTTGAGGGCGTTGTCGAGCAGGTGACCAAGGCACAGGGCCAGCTTGTGCCGGTCGCCGACGATCCGGTCCGGCAGTTCTTCCGCCGCGTCCAGGTTCAGCAGCAGACCCTTGTCCAGAGCTGTCGGGTGGAACCGCCCGCGCAATTCATGCAGCAGGCCACGCAGGCTGAACGGCTCGTTGCGCGCGGCCAGCCGGCCGGCCTGCAGTTCAGTGAGGACGAGGATGTCATCGACCATGCGCATCATGTTCTGCGCAGCAACACTGGCGGTGTGCTGGTAGTGGCCCAGCTCGGCTTCCAGCGGCAGCGTCTGCATCAGTTCCAGCGAGCCGATCACGCCGTTCATCGGAGTGCGCAGTTCGTGGGTCACGGTGGCGAGGAATTGATCCTTGAGGCGGTTGCTGTGGGCCAGTTGCTGGTTCATTTGCTCCAGCGCATGACCGGCTTCGCGCAGGGTTCGTGCCTGTTCATCGCGCATGCCGTTGATCCGGTCGGCCAGGGCCAGCGACAGCAGGCCAACCTCCAGCGCCGCGCCGATCTGGCTGGCGTACATGGTGAGGAAGACGTTGGGCAGGTAGCCGAGCACCATCAGCGTGTTGACCAGGCCACCGAGCAGAAACGCCGACCAGGCGATGATGAAGTAGCGCGCTACCCGCATGCCTCGCCGCCAGGCGAACAGGCCGGCGGCAAAGATGCACAGGGTGAAGGCCAGCGCCAGCGCGGTGGCCAGGCGCAAAGCGAGGCCGTAGCTGGACGCCAGCGACATCAACATCACCAGCGCCGAGCAGGCCACCAGCACTTGCAACAGGCGGTCGAAGGTCCGGCTGTGGCGGGCCATCTGCAGGAAACTGCGGGCGAACTGGCAACCGAACAGGCCGGCAGCGCCGATGAACAGCGGCGTCGCGGCATTCGCCCACCACGGGCTGTCCGGCCAGAAATAGGCCACCGCCGCACCGTTGACGGACAACTGATAGAGACCGAACGAGGCGATATAAAGGATGTACCAGAGGTAACTGGTGTCGCGCACGCTGACATAGATGAACAGGTTGTAGACCAGCATCCCCAGCAGCACGCCGTAGATCAGCCCGAGCACATAGATCTTCGCCGGCAGGGCTTCCAGATAGGCCTGGCCAGACCACAGCGTCAGCGGCGCCTGCACCGAGCCTTCGCTTTGCAGGCGCAGGTAGACGGTCAGCGACTGGTCCGGCTGCAAGGGCAGTTCAAACAGGTAGTTGTTCTGGGCGATCTGCCGGCTGGCATACGGCAGCGCATCGCCGGTGCGCTGGACCAGGCGGTAACTGCCGCCTGCGTCCGGCAGATACAGCTCAAGGTGATCCAGCGGCGGGTAGGCGAGCTCGAGCAGCCAGGTGCGCGGCGCGGCCTGGGGCATGGCGTTGTAGTGGAGGTCGATTTTCAGCCAGAACGCGGACTTGGAATAACCGGCGTTGAGCACATCAGCCTGGTGCGGCTGGAAGTGGGTGGCAAAGGATGGCGCACTGACCTGGGCGATGGAGGCACTGCCGTCGTGGTCTTCGAACACCTGCATGACGCGGCCCAGGGGCAGGTTTCGGGTCGAGTCGTCGAACTCCACCGCATCGGCCAGCAACGGAAGCCAGCCCAACAGAACGATCAGCAAATAGCGCATACAGCCCCAGCGTGGCCTGCACGGTCGCGTCGCGATGCCTCCTGTCCGTTTGAGACGACGAAATCCGGCAGTGCCTGATGTCAATTTCGAAGCGCGCAAGTATAGCCGCTCGGCGCTGCCAGCAACCACGGCGAATTTCAAACCAGCCGCTCTGACACGGCCTCTACAGCCATAAAACAAAATATTTCTGACCGCTCGATCAAAAAACTCGCGCGCGGCGGCAAACCCGCTAAAAGAGTTTGGTGGTAAGCTCGCGCACCATGAATATCTACAGCTCCCGCCCCGTTGTCCTCTGTCTCTCCGGCCACGACCCCAGTGGCGGCGCCGGCTTGCAGGCAGATATCGAAGCCCTGATCGCGCAAGGCTGTCACGCCGCTCCGGCCGTGACCGCACTGACCGTGCAGGATACCGTCAATGTCCAGGACTTTCGCGTGCTCGACCGCGAGTGGGTACTGGCCCAGGCCAACATCGTCCTGGCTGATTCCGAGGTCGCCGCGGTCAAGCTCGGCATGCTCGGGTCGCTGGAGATGGTCGAAACCGTGGTCGGACTGCTCAGCGCGCATCCGCACCTGCCGGTGGTCTGCGATCCGGTGCTGCGCGCCGGTGGCGGCGGTCGGCTGGGCAAGGACGAAGTTGGCTACGCGATCCGCGAACGCCTGCTGCCGCTGGCAACCATCGCCACGCCGAACCTGCCCGAAGCGCGCATCCTCGCCGAACTGCCCGAGGGCACGGCCGACGAATGCGCGGAAAAACTCCTGCCGTTCGTCAAGCACCTACTGATCACCGGCGGCCACGGCGAAGAAACCGAAATCCACAACCGTCTTTACAGCCGCGGCGGCGAGCAATCCACCTGGACCTGCCAGCGCCTGCCCGGCAGCTACCACGGTTCCGGCTGCACACTGGCCAGCGCCCTCGCCGGCCGTCTGGCCCTTGGCGAGCAACTGCCGAGCGCGGTGCGCTCGGCGCTGGATTACACCTGGCGGACCCTGCGCGACGCCGAACAACTGGGCAAGGGCCAGTTCGTGCCCCGCCGCCTGCCCCTGGATTTCTGCTCCTGAAACACTGAATTGCTGTGAGGCGCCTGTAATGAAGCTACGCGGTTTGTATGCCATCACCGACAGCCAGTTGCTGGCCGGCCGGTTTCTGCCTTACGTCGAGGCCGCGCTGGAAGGCGGGGTGACCTTGCTGCAATACCGCGACAAGAGCGAAAACCAGGCGCAACGCCTGCGCGAGGCCGAAGCCCTGCGCGACCTCTGCGAGCGCTACAAGACCCGCCTGATCATCAACGACGACGCTGAACTGGCCGCGCGCCTGGGCGTCGGCGTGCACCTGGGGCAGACCGACGGCCCGCTGACCCCGGCGCGGACCCTGCTCGGGCGCCAGGCAATCATCGGTTCCACTTGCCATGCCCAGCTTGATCTGGCCGAACAGGCCGCCCGCGAAGGCGCCAGCTATGTCGCCTTCGGCCGCTTCTTCAATTCGGTGACCAAGCCCGGCGCGCCGGCGGCCAACGTCGAGTTGCTGGAGCAGGCCCGCACGCGGATCAAACTGCCGATCGCAGTCATCGGCGGCATCACCCTGGAGAACGCTCCACCGCTGGTCGAGCACGGCGCCGACCTGCTGGCGGTGATCCACGGCCTGTTCGGTGCCGACAGCGCGCAGGAAGTCACCCGCCGCGCCCGTGCCTTCAACGCCCTCTTTACCCGTATCTGATTTGCGAGAGACCACCATGTCCCGTTCCGAAATCCTGTTCGCCAACGCCCAGAAACACATCCCCGGCGGCGTCAACTCGCCGGTCCGTGCCTTCCGCAGCGTCGGCGGCACCCCGCTGTTCTTCAAACACGCCGAAGGCGCCTACGTCACCGACGAAGACGACAAGCGTTATGTCGATTACGTCGGCTCGTGGGGCCCGATGATCCTCGGCCACAGCCACCCGGACGTGCTGGCATCCGTGCGCAAGCAACTGGAGCACGGCCTGTCCTACGGCGCTCCGACCGCGATGGAAACCGAGATGGCCGACCTGGTCTGCTCGCTGGTGCCGTCGATGGAAATGGTGCGCATGGTCAGCTCCGGCACCGAGGCGACCATGAGCGCCATCCGCCTGGCCCGTGGCTTCACCGGTCGCGACAGCATCATCAAGTTCGAAGGCTGCTACCACGGTCACTCCGACAGCCTGCTGGTGAAAGCCGGCTCCGGCCTGCTGACCCAGGGCGTGCCAAGCTCGGCCGGTGTGCCGGCGGACTTCGCCAAACACACCCTGACCCTGCCGTTCAACGACATCGACGCGGTCGCGAAAATGCTGGCCGAAGTGGGCCAGGACGTGGCCTGCATCATCGTCGAGCCGGTGGCCGGCAACATGAACTGCGTGCCGCCGGCGCCGGGTTTCCTCGAAGGCCTGCGCAGCCTGTGCGACCAGCACGGCGTGGTGCTGATCTTCGACGAAGTGATGACCGGTTTCCGTGTCGCCCTCGGCGGCGCCCAGGCGCACTACGGCGTGACTCCGGACCTGTCGACCTTCGGCAAGATCGTCGGCGGCGGCATGCCGGTCGGCTGCTTCGGTGGCAAGCGCCACATCATGGAACAGATCGCCCCGCTGGGCCCGGTCTACCAGGCCGGCACCCTGTCCGGTAACCCGCTGGCCATGGCCGCCGGTCTGACCACCCTGAAGCTGATCAGCCGTCCGGGCTTCCACGACGAGCTGAGCGCCTTCACCAGCCGCCTGCTGGACGGCCTGCAACAACGCGCCGACGCGGCGGGCGTACCGTTCGTCACCACCCAGGCGGGCGGCATGTTCGGCCTGTACTTCACCGGGGCCGACGATATCGTCACCTTCGAAGACGTGATGGGCAGCGACACCGATCGCTTCAAGCGCTTCTTCCACCTGATGCTGGAAGGCAGCGTGTACCTGGCTCCAAGCGCGTTCGAAGCGGGCTTCACCTCGATCGCCCATGGCGAAACCGAGCTGAAGATCACCCTCGATGCCGCCGAGCGGGCCTTCGCCAGCCTGAAGTAAACAGCGGGCAAACATAACGGGGGCGAAAGTCTTGAAGCCAATAGCTTGTAAGACTTTCGCCCCTGTTTATTAAGAATTAACCAAAGGCGTGGCAGTTAATTCCGTCTCATTAACAGAAATTCTGGTAAAGACTTTGTAAGGTTGGCGCTGCTTATCCCATAATGTGCCACCAGACACACTTTGGCCGCAGCTTTGCAGAGGTAAGTCGATCACCATGAACCGCGCCGGCCGCGCCCTCGTCCTGGGCTGCCTGTTGCTACTTCAGCCCCTGCTGGCCATGGCAGGCGGTAACTCGTTGCTGATCCCCACCACGGGCCGCTGCACCCTCAACACGTCCCCAGAAGAACTCGCCGACGCCGTGACTCGCTGCAAGCAGTCCGCGCAATCCGGCGATGCCCAGGCGCAATACGAACTGGGTGAGTTCTATCACGATGGCAAGAACACTCCGCGCGACCTCAATCAGGCCCTGAATTATTTCGAGCAGGCTTCGCTGCAAGGCCACGCCGACGCGCAACTGCAACTGGGCACGATGTTCTTCCGCGGCGAAGGCGTCCCCGCCAACAACGTCCAGGCGTATATCGTGCTGAAGATGGCGGCGGTCAACGGCGCCGAGGATGCGCTGGACCTGGCCGACCAGGTGGCGGCGCAGATGCAGCGTGATGAACTGGAAGTCGCTACCCAGGTGCTCGGGCAGATTTTCCGCAAGTATTTGCTGGAGCTGCAGACCGTCGACGGTCGCACCCCCTTCTCGCCACTGCCCTGATCCGGGCTTATTTCTCCGGCTTACTTATCCGAGATAGGCATCGGGAACGGCATCACATTGCTGACGCCCTTGGCCTCACTGATCTTCGGCGTACCCAGGCGCTCGACTTCATCGATTCGCACGATCGAATGCATCGGCACAAAGCTGCGGGTGACACCTTCGAACTGCGCCTTGAGCTTCTCTTCGCTGGGATCGACCACCACCTGGGTGCGCTCGCCGAACACGAATTCCTCTATTTCGAGAAAGCCCCACAGATCACTCTGGTAGATCTGCTTGGCATACATCTCGAATACCTGACCCTGATTGAGAAAGATCACTTTGTAGATGGGGGCTTCACGCTTGGTCATTTTCGGCAGGCAAGATCGGAATCAAAGAGGGCGCGAACTATAGCACAGGCCCTTGGGACCACTGGCGTGGGAACAGTCCGCCACCGGTCCTGCACTGTGCACCCGTTGGGTCACCCGATGATCGCGCACGGTGGCGGGGCCGGACAAACCCGCCACCCATTGATCGTTTCAGCGCTTTCGCAGGCACGCGGCTGGGGTTATCCTTCACCACATATTTCTTGCCCAAGGGCGGCTTAAAACAACCTTGAACGCACCCATCGAACCCCATCGTTTCATCCTCGAGCCCTTCGAAGCTCACCGTTTCGCCAACCTGTGCGGCCAGTTCGACGAGCACCTGCGCCTGATCGAACAACGCCTGGCCATCGAAATCCGCAATCGCGGCAACCAGTTCGAATTGATTGGCGAGCCCAAGGTCACCTCCTCCGCCGAGCAACTGCTGCGCCGTCTCTATCGCGAGACCAAGGCCACTGAACTGTCGCCGGAAATGGTCCATCTGTACCTCCAGGAATCCACGGTTGAAGCGCTGGAAAACCCGGCCATCAACGAAGTCAGCGTCTCGCTGCGCACGCGCAAGGGCACCATCCGTCCGCGCGGGCTGAACCAGCAACGCTACGTCAAGGAAATCCTCGGCAACGACATCAACTTCGGCATCGGCCCGGCCGGTACCGGCAAGACCTACCTCGCGGTAGCCTGCGCCGTGGACGCGCTCGAGCGCGAACAGGTGCGACGCATCCTGCTGGTGCGCCCGGCGGTAGAGGCGGGTGAAAAACTCGGCTTCCTGCCCGGCGACCTGGCCCAGAAGATCGATCCGTACCTGCGCCCGCTGTACGACGCCCTGTATGAAATGTTCGGCTTCGAGCACGTGACCAAGCTCATCGAGCGCCAGGTCATCGAAATCGCCCCGCTGGCCTACATGCGTGGCCGCACGCTGAACAACAGCTTCATCATTCTCGACGAGAGCCAGAACACCACCGTCGAGCAGATGAAGATGTTCCTGACCCGCATCGGCTTCGGCTCCACCGCCGTGATCACCGGTGACATCACCCAGGTCGACCTGCCGCGTGGCACCAAGTCGGGCCTGGCCCATGTCATCGAGGTGCTCAAAGGCGTGCCGGGCATCACCTTCACCCATTTCCAGCCCAAGGACGTGGTGCGCCATCCACTGGTGCAACGCATCGTCGAAGCCTACGAGCGCTTCGAAGACCAGCAGGCCAAGGCTGAAGGCAAACCGCGCAATGCTTGAACTGGACCTGCAACGGGCGACCGAAGCGGCCGCCCCCGATGACGCCCTGTTCCGCCGCTGGTGCGAACTGGCCTTGCGCCAGCGCACTGCCGACTCGGAAATGACCATCCGTCTGGTGGACGAAGCTGAAGCCCGCGAACTGAATCACACGTACAGGCACAAGGACTACGCCACCAACGTACTGTCCTTCCCCGCCGACGTCCCCGACGACATGCTCGATATTCCGCTGCTGGGCGATCTGGTGATCTGCGTGGCAGTGGTCGAGCGTGAAGCCGCCGAGCAACGAAAGTCCCTTGAAGCCCACTGGGCGCACCTGGTCATCCATGGTTGCCTGCACCTGTTGGGCTACGACCACATCGATGACGATGAGGCCGAGGAAATGGAAGCACTGGAACGAACGTTGCTAGCAGAACTGGGTCATCCGGACCCTTATGCCGACGACGAAGACGACACACCTCACACCGATATCTGCAAGGACCACGAGTAACCGCCATGAGCGAAGATCGATCGAGCAACGGGCAAAAGTCCTGGCTGGGCAAACTGACCCAGGCTTTTGCCCATGAGCCGAAAAACCGCCAGGAGCTCCTCGAGCTGCTGCGCGAAGCCCACCAGAACAAGCTGCTCGACAGCGAAGCGCTGACCATCGTCGAAGGCGCCATCCAGGTCGCCGACCTGCAGGTGCGCGACATCATGGTGCCGCGCTCGCAGATGATCAGCATCAAGTCGTCGCAGTCGCCCCGCGAGTTCCTCCCGGCGATCATCGACGCCGCGCACTCGCGCTATCCGGTGGTTGGCGAAAGCCACGACGATGTCCTCGGCGTCCTGCTCGCCAAGGACCTGTTGCCGCTGATCCTCAAGGAGAACGGCGACAGCTTCAACATCAAGGACCTGCTGCGCCCGGCCACCTTCGTGCCCGAATCCAAGCGCCTGAACGTCCTGCTGCGCGAGTTCCGCGCCAACCATAACCACATGGCCATCGTCATCGACGAATACGGCGGCGTGGCAGGTCTGGTGACCATCGAGGACGTGCTGGAGCAGATCGTCGGCGATATCGAGGACGAGCACGATGTCGAGGAAGACAGCTACATCAAACCGCTGCCCAGCGGTGATTTCCTGATCAAGGCGCTGACCCCGATCGAGAACTTCAACGAGTTCTTCGACAGCGAGTTCTCCGACGACGAGTTCGACACCGTTGGCGGCCTGGTCATGAGCGCGTTCGGGCACCTGCCCAAGCGCAACGAAACCACTGAAATCGGGCCGTATCGCTTCCGTATCCTCAACGCTGACAGCCGCCGGATACACCTGCTGCGCCTGACCCCCGTCACCCGTTAAGGACAACCATGCGTTGGATCACCCGCCCCGGCTGGCCCGGTAACCTGCTGGCCGTGGCGGCCGGCGCCCTGACTCCGCTGGCGCTCGCGCCGTTCGATATCTGGCCGCTGGCCTTGCTGTCGCTGGGCCTGTTCTACCTCGGCCTGCGCGAGCTGAGCCCGCGCCAGGCGCTGGGTCGCGGCTGGTGCTACGGCTTCGGCCTGTTCGCCGCCGGCACCTGGTGGATCTACGTCAGTATCCACACCTACGGCGGTGCCTCGGCGCTGCTGGCCGGCGGGCTGATGCTCGCGTTCTTCGCCTCCATCGCCTGGTTCTTTGCCCTGCCCGCCTGGCTCTGGGCGCGCTGGCTGCGGCGCAACGAAGCGCCACTGGCCGACGCCTTGGGCTTCGCCGCCCTGTGGCTGGGCCAGGAAGCCTTCCGCGGCTGGTTCCTGACCGGTTTCCCCTGGCTCTACGCCGGTTACAGCCAGCTTGACGGCCCACTCGCCGGACTCGCGCCGGTGGGCGGCATGTGGCTGGTGTCCTTCACGCTGGCGTTGACCGCCGCGCTGCTGTGCAACCTGCGTCTTCTGCGCCAGCGCAAAGCCTTCCTCGCGGCCGGCATCGCCTTGCTGGTCTGCCCGTGGACCATCGGCCTGGGGCTCAAGGGGCATGCCTGGACCGTGCCGTCCGGCGATCCCCTGAAGGTCGCGGCCATCCAGGGCAACATAGAACAAAGCCTGAAATGGGAACCCAACCAGTTGCGCAGTCAACTGGAGCTGTACCGCGACATGAGCTTCACCAGCAAGCCGGTCGACCTGATCGTCTGGCCGGAAACCGCGGTGCCGGTGTTCAAGGATTCGGTGCAAGGCTATCTGGACATGATGAGCGGCTTTGCCGGGGATCGGCATTCCGCGCTGATCACCGGGGTTCCGGTGCGGCAGATCGAACACGAGCAGCGGCGCTACTACAACGGCATCACCGCGATCGGCGAAGGCGACGGCACCTACCTGAAACAGAAGCTGGTGCCCTTCGGCGAATATGTTCCGCTGCAAGACCTGCTGCGCGGCCTGATCGAATTCTTCGACCTGCCCATGTCCGACTTCGCCCGCGGCCCGGCCGACCAGCCACTGCTGCAGGCCAAGGGCTACCAGCTTGCGCCGTTCATCTGCTACGAAGTGGTCTACCCGGAACTGGCCGCGAGCCTGGCGGCACGCAGCGACATCCTCCTGACCATCAGCAATGACACCTGGTTCGGCAAGTCCATCGGCCCGCTGCAGCACCTGCAAATGGCGCAGATGCGCGCCCTTGAAGCCGGACGCTGGATGATCCGTTCGACCAACAACGGCGTTACCGGCCTGATCGACCCGTTCGGTCGCATCACCGCGCAGATTCCGCAGTTCGAACGCGCCATCCTCTACGGCGAAGTGGTGCCGATGCAGCAACTGACGCCTTACCTGCAATGGCGTTCGTGGCCGCTGGTGATCCTCTGCACGCTGTTGCTGGGCTGGGCATTGCTGACCAGCCGGATCGCCAAGACCGTCTGAGCCTCAGTAGAAAAGTCGGTAACCGACAAGGCCAACTGCTTCGTTGAACAGTTGGCCGCTTTGCCACATCACCTTGCTGTGCGGCAGCCAACCGCCGAACGGGTAGCCGTGGTCGATGCCCATGAAGCCCACCGGCGCTGGCACCACGTCAAAACCAGCCTGCTGGAAACTCCAGACCGAGCGCTGCATGTGCCAGGCCTGGGTCACCACGACAACCCGCTTGACCCCTTGTGGCAGCAGCATCGCGGCGCTCAGCTCGGCATTCTCCCAAGTGGTGCGGCTCTCTTCCTCCAGCCAGCGCACCGACACACCGAAATCCCGCTGCATCGAATCGGCCATCAGCCGTGCTTCGCTGGGCGGCGAGCCGTAATGCAGACCGCCCGTGGTCAGTACCGGCAGCCCGGACGCCTTGGCCAGTTGCGCGGCATAGCGCATGCGTTCGAGGGCCACCCCGGTTGGCTGGTCTTGCGAGCCCCAGGCCGGGTCGCCGCGCTCGCGCCCTGAGCCGAGGACAACGATGGCATCAGCATGCTCGGCCAGCGTTGCCCACTGATCCATGCGCAGCGCCGGCACCGTTTCGATCTGGCTGGCCACATGCTGCATCACCACCGGCAGGCTCATCGCCAGCAGACCGCCGAATCCCGCGACGAAACACAAACGCGCCGTGCGCGGCCACGATTTGCGCAGCCACCAGCCGGCAATCAGCAGCACGAAGAAAATGCCTGGCGGCATCAACCATTGTTTGACGAAGAAACGAAACGGCATCGGGCATCTCCCTGAAATGCGCGAAGCCTAAGAGAAATCGGCGCCTGGAAACAGTAACCAGGCGCCGTATCGGAGAAAAGAATGCTGCGGTGGCGCACTCCAGACTGCGCCGTGATAGGCCTAACGCTATTTGCGTTGCAGCGCTCGGGTGTTGAGCGCTGCGGTGGAACGTGCCTTGTCCTTGAGCCAGATGACCCGACCCGAAGGGGGCGCTTCCATTGAGGGTGCAACGCCGGAAACTTTTTGCCCGCGTGCCGGCGCGGACTCGAGATAGGCTTTGATAACGTCGAACTCGGCGCTGCTCAAACCACGCAGTTCCAGTTCGTCGGGCATTTCATCGCGTAATCGAACCGAGGTCCGGGCCACATCCAGGGCCAGTCCCAGACGGTCGATCAGTCGTTCGTAAAGCTCCGGTTTCAATGCTTGTAGCTGCGACTCTCCCATCCGCTCACCTCATCGAAGATAAAATTCATCTCCCCCAGACATGAGCTTAGCGTCACCGGCAAAAGCGGCTGGACGCCGCGACCAACGGCCCTGGCGCCGGCCCGCGATGCAATCAGGGTTTCCCACGACCGTTGGGGGTCATGTATGCTACGGCGTTCACTCTTGACACCGGATTACCGGGCACAAACGGTTTTCAACCGGCCTGGATAAGGTCTCCCATTTCTCAGCGCAAAGTAGCCATGCACGAACACTATCAGCCCCGCGAAATCGAAGCCGCCGCCCAGTCCTACTGGGACGAGCACAAGTCTTTTGAAGTCAGTGAACAGCCAGGCAAGGACACTTACTACTGCCTGTCGATGTTCCCGTACCCGAGCGGCAAGCTACACATGGGGCACGTGCGCAACTACACCATCGGCGACGTGATCGCGCGCTACCAGCGCATGCTCGGCAAGAACGTCCTGCAGCCGATGGGCTGGGATGCCTTCGGCATGCCGGCGGAAAACGCCGCGATGAAAAACAACGTCGCGCCGGCCAAGTGGACCTACGAAAACATCGACTACATGAAGACCCAGCTCAAGAGCCTGGGCCTGGCCATCGACTGGTCGCGTGAAGTCACCACCTGCAAGCCGGACTACTACCGCTGGGAACAGTGGCTGTTCACCCGCCTGTTCGAAAAAGGCGTGATCTACCGCAAGAACGGTACCGTGAACTGGGACCCGGCCGATCAGACCGTACTGGCCAACGAGCAGGTCATCGACGGCCGTGGCTGGCGTTCGGGCGCGCTGATCGAGAAGCGCGAAATCCCGATGTACTACTTCAAGATCACCGACTATGCCGACGAGCTGCTGGAAAGCCTCGACGATCTGCCGGGCTGGCCCGAGCAGGTCAAGACCATGCAGCGCAACTGGATCGGCAAGTCCCGCGGCATGGAAGTGCAGTTCCCCTATGACGAGGCGAGCATCGGCGAAGCCGGCGCGCTGAAAGTCTTCACCACCCGTCCCGACACCCTGATGGGCGCGACCTACGTCGCCGTCGCCGCGGAGCACCCGCTGGCCACCCTCGCCGCCCAGGGCAACCCGCAACTGCAAGCGTTCATCGACGAATGCAAGAGCGGCAGCGTCGCCGAAGCCGACATCGCCACCCAGGAAAAGAAAGGCGTGGCCACCTCGTTGCTGGTCCGCCATCCACTGACCGGCGAGAAGCTGCCGGTGTGGGTCGCCAACTACGTGCTGATGCACTACGGCGACGGCGCAGTCATGGCCGTACCGGCCCACGACGAACGCGACTTCGAATTCGCCAGCAAGTACCAACTGCCGATCAAGGCCGTGGTCCGCACCAGCGCCGGTGATGAAGTCGGTAGCGAATGGCAGGCCGCCTACGGCGAGCATGGCCAACTGATCAACTCCGGCGAGTTCGACGGCCTGGACTTCGCCGGCGCTTTCGACGCCATCGAAGCCGCGCTGATCCGCAAGGAGTCGGGCAAGTCTCGCACCCAGTTCCGCCTGCGCGACTGGGGTATCAGCCGCCAGCGCTACTGGGGCTGCCCGATCCCGATCATCCATTGCCCGTCCTGCGGCGACGTACCGGTGCCGGAAGACCAGTTGCCGGTCACCCTGCCGGAGAACGTCGTGCCGGATGGCGCTGGCTCGCCGCTGGCGCGCATGCCCGAGTTCTACGAGTGCACCTGCCCGAAATGCGGCACTGCGGCCAAGCGCGAAACCGACACCATGGACACCTTCGTCGAGTCGTCCTGGTACTTCGCCCGCTACGCGTCGCCGAACTACGAAGGTGGCCTGGTCGATCCGAAAGCGGCCAACCACTGGTTGCCGGTCGACCAGTACATCGGCGGCATCGAACACGCCATCCTGCACCTGCTCTACGCGCGTTTCTTCCACAAGCTGATGCGTGACGAAGGCCTGGTCAGTTCCAGCGAGCCGTTCAAGAACCTGCTGACCCAAGGCATGGTCGTCGCCGAGACCTACTACCGCGTTGCCAGCAACGGCGGCAAGGACTGGTTCAACCCGGCCGACGTCGAGCTCGAGCGTGATGCGAAAGCCAAGATCATCGCCGCACGCCTGAAGACCGACGGCCTGCCGGTGGAAATCGGCGGCACCGAGAAGATGTCCAAGTCCAAGAACAACGGCGTTGACCCGCAGTCGATGATCGATGCCTACGGCGCCGACACCTGCCGCCTGTTCATGATGTTCGCCTCGCCGCCCGACATGAGCCTGGAATGGTCCGACTCCGGCGTCGAGGGTGCAAGCCGCTTCCTGCGTCGTGTCTGGCGCCTGGCTCAGGCGCATGTCGCCCAGGGCCTGCCGGCCAAGGCCGACCTGAGCAGCCTGAGCGACGCGCAGAAAGCCGTGCGCCGCGCTACGCACTCGGCGATTCGCCAGGCCAGCATCGATGTCGGCCAGCACCACAAATTCAACACCGCCATCGCCCAGGTGATGACCCTGATGAACGTGCTGGAAAAGGCCGCCCAGGACAGCGAGCTGGACCGCGCGCTGATCCAGGAAGGTCTGGAAGCCGTGACCCTGATCCTGGCTCCGATCACCCCGCATATCAGCCATGGCCTGTGGCAGAGCCTCGGCCACAGCGGCCCGGCGATCAACGCCGGCTGGCCAGCCGTGGACGAAAGCGCCCTGGTGCAGGACAGCCTGCAACTGGTCATCCAGGTCAACGGCAAGTTGCGCGGGCAGATCGAAATGCCTGCCGCCGCCAGCCGCGAGGACGTCGAAGCCGCCGCACGCAGCAACGAGAACGTGCTGCGCTTCACCGAAGGCCTGACGATCCGCAAGGTCATCGTGGTACCCGGCAAGCTGGTCAACATCGTCGCCAACTGACAGGACCGGGCGCCCTGGCGGGCGCCCGCACAGACAAGGCCCACAAGGTTTCAAGGGAGCAACAAGATGATCAAACGCAATTTGTTGGTAATAGGCCTGGCGGTAATGCTCAGCGCCTGCGGTTTCCAACTGCGTGGTACCGGGACCAACGAGCTGGCCATCAAGGAACTGGATGTGAGCGCCCGTAACGCTTACGGCGAAACGGTCACTCAACTGCGCGACGTGCTGAAGAACAGCGGCGTCAACGTCCATGCTGGCGCGCCGTTCAAACTGGTCCTGACCAACGAAGTCGAAAACCAGCGCGCCGCCAGCTACGCCGGCTCCGCTCGCTCGGTGGAATACGAGCTGAGCACCGAACTGTCCTACGAGATCCAGGGCCAGAACAACACGCCGCTGCTCAACGACAAGCTGGAAGTCCGCAAGATCTACGTGCATGACGGCAACAACATCACCGGCTCCGGCCAGGAAGCCAGCCAGATCCGCAAGGAAATGCGTCGCGACCTGGTACAGAACATGGTGCTGCGCCTGCAACTGCTGACTCCGGCCCAGCTCGACGAGCTGCAAGCCAAGGCCGACGAGCGCGCCCGGGCAGAAGCCGAGGCACTGGAAGCGGCCCGCCGCGCCCAGGCAGCCCAACCCCAGCAATCGCCGCTGGAAATCCCGGCCCGCTGAGGCTGAACGGGGCGCTTCGGCGCCCCGACTTCTTTTATGAAACTTGCTCCCGCCCAGCTCAACAAGCACCTGCAAGGCGCGCTCGCCCCGGTTTATGTGGTCAGCGGCGATGATCCGCTGCTGTGCCAGGAAGCCGCCGACGCCATTCGCCTGGCTGCGCGCCAGCAGGGCTTCGATGAGCGTCAGGTATTCAGCGCCGATGCCAACTTCGACTGGGGCACCCTGCTCCAGGCGGGTGCCAGCCTCTCGCTGTTCGCTCAGAAACGCGTGCTGGAACTGCGCCTACCCTCCGGCAAGCCGGGCGACAAGGGCGCTGCGGCGCTGATCGAATATTGCTCACGCCCCGCCGAAGACACCCTTTTGCTGATCAGCCTGCCCAAGCTCGACGGCAGTGCGCAGAAAACCAAGTGGGGCAAAGCACTCGTCGAAGGGCCGCAGGTGCAGTTCATCCAGATCTGGCCGGTCGACACCCAGCAACTGCCGCAATGGATCAACCAGCGCCTGGCCCAGGCCGGGTTGGCGGCGCAGCGTGATGCGGTGGAACTGATCGCCGCGCGGGTCGAAGGCAACTTGCTGGCCGCCGCCCAGGAAATCGAAAAGCTCAAGCTGCTCGCCGACGGCAACACCATCACCGTAGAAACGGTCCAGGGTGCGGTCGCCGACAGCGCGCGCTTCGACGTCTTCGGCCTGGTCGACGCCATCCTCAATGGCGAAGCCGCCCACGCCCTGCGCATGCTCGAAGGCCTGCGCGGCGAAGGCGTCGAGCCGCCGGTGATTCTCTGGGCCCTGGCCCGGGAGCTGCGCGTCCTCACTGGCCTGGCCCAGCAGTACAGCCAGGGCGTACCGTTGGACAAAGCCTTCAGCCAGGCTCGTCCGCCGGTCTGGGACAAGCGCAAGCCACTGATGAGCAAGGCACTGCAACGCCATTCGGCACAGCGCTGGGGTCAACTGCTGTTTGACGCCCAACGCATCGACGCGCAAATCAAGGGCCAGGCCCAAGGTTCGCCGTGGACCAGCCTGACCCGCCTTTCGCTGCTGATGGCCGGGCAGCGGCTGAACCTGCCGGCGGAATAACCGCCAGGATCGTGACCAACGGCCTTGCGACGGACGCGTGACAGTCCTATAGTTCGCGCCGAATCCACCCAGGCAGGACCTCTCCCATGAGCAAGAAATCGGCAAAATCCCGGCCGAACAAGGCCAAATCCATCATTGCCCAGCCCCTGTTCCGCAGCCGCCAGGAACAACCGGAAAAAGGCAAAGGCAGCTACCGCCGCGAAGCCTTCCAATCGAGAGATTGGGAGGCTTCTTGCTTTAAGGCCGCATGAAGGCAGGAAATCCACAGGCATGATATGGTCGTCACCTGACCCGTATTACCTGGATTCGTGCATGCCCTTCCGCCTTTCCCGTCGCTGGCAACTCCGCCAACTGACCGCTGCTTTCAGCCTCATCCTGCTCGTTGCCTGCGCCGAGCACCCGACCGCCGCCGATGCCCTGCCCATCGCGCCAGTCCAGCCGGCCCCGGTCCTTGTCCAGCCCACGCCATCCGCCGACATCGTAGTCCAGCCACAGCAAACGTTCGCCGAGTGGCAGGCCAGTTTCCGTCAGCAAGCGTTGCAAGCCGGCGTATCGCCAAGCCTGTTCGATCGCGCCTTTGCCGGCATCACCCCGGATATGGATGTGATCAAGGCCGACCGCAGTCAGCCGGAGTTCAGCCGCCCGGTATGGGAATACCTCGATGGCGCGCTGTCGCCGCTGCGGGTGCGCAACGGCAAGGCACTGCTGGCGCAGAACAGCGAACTGCTGAGCCGCATCGAGCAACGCTACGGTGTAGAGCGCAATGTGCTGGTGTCCGTCTGGGGCATGGAAAGCAATTTCGGCCAGTTCCAGGGCAACAAATCGGTGATCCGCTCCCTCGCGACCCTGGCCTATGAAGGCCGTCGCCCGGCGTTCGCCCAGGCACAGCTGCTGGCGGCGCTGAAGATCCTGCAGAACGGCGATATCGCCCCCGAAGCCATGCGCGGCTCCTGGGCCGGGGCCATGGGCCAGACCCAGTTCATCCCCACCACGTACGACACCCATGCCGTGGACTTCGACGGTGACGGCCGCCGCGATATCTGGAACAGCTCCGCCGACGCCCTCGCCTCCACCGCCCACTACCTGCAAAGTTCAGGCTGGAAACGTGGTGAGCCTTGGGGCTTCGAAGTCGAACTGGCACCGGGTTTCGATTACTGGCTGGCTGACGGCACTCAACGCAAAACCGTCGCAGAATGGCTGCACCTGGGCCTGAAACTGCCAGCCGGCGCTCGCGTCCCGGCCGGCAGCGAGCAACTCTCCGCCGCCCTGATACTGCCTGCGGGCTACCGTGGCCCGGCGTTCCTGGTGCTCGACAACTTCCGCGCGATCCTCAAGTACAACAATTCGTCGTCCTACGCCTTGGCGGTCAGCTTGCTGAACGAGCGCTTCGACGGCGCCGGCTATATCCGCGGCGCCTGGCCCAAGGACGATCTGCCGTTGAGCCGCAGCGAGCGCATCGAGTTGCAGGACCGGCTCAATGCCACCGGGCATGAGGCCGGCACGGCAGATGGCATTATCGGCGCCAACACCCGCAAAGCGATTCGCAATGCCCAACAGACCTTGGGCTGGCCGGCGGACGGGTATCCGACGCGCAAGCTGCTGGATAGCCTGCGCGCGCGCTGAAGGCCGCTATCGCGAGCAAGCTCGCTCCTACAATGTCCGCGTGATAATCCTGTAGGAGCGAGCTTGCTCGCGATGCCAAATACACAAAAAAGCCCCCGCACCTTCTCAGGTGCGGGGGCTTTTTTACAGGTCGGGATCAGAGCTTGATCTTGGCCTCATGCGCCTGCTGGTCGGCGTGGTACGAGGAACGTACCAACGGACCGGAAGCGACGTTCTTGAAGCCCATCTTGTAACCTTCCTCGGCGAACCAGGCGAAGGTGTCCGGGTGGACGAAACGCTGCACCGGCAGGTGGCTGCGGGACGGCTGCAGGTACTGGCCGAGGGTCAGCATGTCGATGTTGTGCTCGCGCATGCGGTGCATGACTTCGATCACTTCGTCGTCGGTCTCGCCCAGGCCGAGCATCAAGCCCGACTTGGTCGGTACGTGCGGGACCAGTTCCTTGAACTTCTCCAGCAGGGTCAGCGACCACTGGTAGTCCGAGCCCGGACGCGCGGCCTTGTACAGACGCGGTACGGTTTCCAGGTTGTGGTTGAACACATCTGGCGGCTCCTGGGCGGTGATCGCCAGGGCCACATCCATACGACCACGGTAGTCCGGCACCAGGGTTTCCAGCTGGACGCCCGGAGACAGCGCACGAATCTCGCGGATGCAGTCGGCGAAGTGCTGGGCACCGCCATCACGCAGGTCGTCACGGTCCACCGAGGTGATGACCACGTACTTCAGGCGCAGGTCGGCGATGGCGACCGCCAGGTTCTTCGGCTCGTCAGCGTCCAGCGCTTTCGGGCGGCCATGGCCGACGTCGCAGAACGGGCAGCGACGGGTGCAGATGTCACCCATGATCATGAAGGTCGCGGTACCGCCGGAGAAGCACTCACCCAGGTTCGGGCAGGATGCCTCTTCGCAAACGCTGTGCAGCTTGTGTTTGCGCAGCAGTTGCTTGATGCGATCGATCTCCGGAGAAATCGGGATGCGCACGCGGATCCAGTCGGGTTTCTTCGGCAGTTCGTCAGTGGGGATGATCTTTACCGGGATACGCGCAACCTTCTCGGCGCCACGCAGTTTCACACCGGCTTCAACCTTCGGCCGAGGGGCCGGGGTCACGGTGCTTTGCACCAGTTCTTGCACAATAGTCATTTTCAGTCGATTCCGCCCGCAAGGGTCGTCTGCTCAGCATAATCGAGGTGCTTGACCAGCTGTCCGCGCAGCCTTGCCCTGACCTCGGAGAGTTCGATCGGCCCTGCCTGGTCGCGTAGCTGGGTCATGGCCAGCCCGGCATACCCGCAGGGATTAATTCGGCGGAATGGCGCAAGGTCCATGTCCACATTCAAGGCAAGGCCATGGAACGAGCAGCCATTGCGGATTCGCAGGCCGAGGGACGCGATCTTCGCTCCATCGACATAAACACCCGGCGCATCGGGCTTGGCCGCGGCCTCGACACCGTAGCTGGCGAGCAACTCGACCAGACAGCGTTCGATACGCGTCACCAACTCACGGACACCAAAGCCCAGACGACGCACGTCAAGCATGAGGTAGGCCACCAGTTGGCCGGGGCCGTGGTAGGTCACCTGGCCGCCGCGATCGGTCTGAACCACCGGGATATCGCCCGGCACCAGCAGGTGCTCGGCCTTGCCGGCCTGGCCCTGGGTGAAGACCGACGGGTGCTCGACCAGCCAGACTTCGTCGCCGCTACCCGGCTGACGCTGGTCGGTGAACCGGCGCATGGCATCCAGCACCGGTTCGTAAGGCAGCAGGCCGAGGTCGCGAAAGCCGAGGCTGGCGGACATCAAAGCACCATTTTTACGATACCGGTGGCACGCAGGGCACTGTTGATGTCGTGCAGCTGGTCTTCGCCGGTAGCGACGATGTGCAGTTGCACGGTGGTGTATTTGCCTTCCTTGCTCTGGCGCTCAGCAAGCGTGGTCATATCGACCTCGGCGTATTTCTTGAGAACTTCGATCACGGTGTCCTTGAAGTGGACCACGGTGTCGCCAATTACCTTGATTGGGTAATCCGCGCAGGGGAATTCGATTTTTGGCGCTTTGACGTCAGCTTGAGTCATGGCAGTACCGGCCTCGTAAGCCGTGGCAACAACAATGCCCCTGCATGGTGGCAGGGGCATGGCAGGTCACGATATCAGTTGAACAACCCGTAGAAGAACAGACGAATGCTATCCCACACCCGGCGGAAGAAACCACCTTCCTCGACGCCGTCCAGCGCAATCAGGTCGGCGCTGTGAACAACGTTGTCATCCAGTTTGACTTCGACTTTACCGATCACGTCACCTTTGGCGATCGGTGCAACCAGTTGCGGGTTCATGGTCATGCTGGCGGCCAGTTTCTTCAATTGGCCTTTAGGCAACGTCATGGTCAGGTCTTCGGCCAGACCGGCTTTGACCTGGCTGCTGGTGCCCTTCCAGACCTGGGCCTGAGCCAGTTCGGTGCCTTTCTGGTAGAAGGTCTGGGTTTCGAAGAAGCGGAAACCGTAGGTCAGCAGCTTCTGGGTCTCGGCGGCGCGGGACTGTTCGCTGTTGGTACCGAATACCACGGCGATCAGGCGCATGCCGTCACGAACGGCGGACGATACCATGCAGTAGCCGGCTTCGTCGGTGTGGCCGGTCTTCAGGCCATCGACGGTCTTGTCACGCCACAGCAGCAGGTTGCGGTTGGGCTGCTTGATGTTGTTCCAGAAGAACTCCTTCTGCGAGTAGATCGCGTAGTGAGCCGGGTCTTCGTGGATGATCGCGCGAGCCAGCACGGCCATGTCGTGCGCCGAGGAGTAGTGCTCCGGGTGCGGCAGGCCGGTCGGGTTCATGAAGTGGCTGTTGCTCATGCCGAGGTCGCCGGCAGTCTTGTTCATCATGTCGGCGAAGGCGTCTTCGCTGCCGGCGATGTGCTCGGCCAGCGCCACGCTGGCGTCGTTACCCGACTGGATGATGATCCCGTGCAGCAGATCGCTGACGGTGACCTGGGTGCCAACCTTGATGAACATCCGCGAACCACCGGTGCGCCAGGCGTTTTCGCTGACGGTTACCGGGTCGCTCTCGCCGATCTGTCCGCGACGGATATCCAGGGTCGCGATGTAGGCGGTCATCAACTTGGTCAGGCTCGCCGGAGGCAGACGCTGGTCGCCATTGTTCTCGACCAGGATGTTGCCGCTGGAGGCTTCCATGAGCACGTAGGACTTGGCTGCCAGTTGCGGCGGCGACGGCATCATCTGCTCTGCCGCGAAGGCGGCAGGGGTGATCATCAGCGGAACAAGCAGGCAAAGGCGTTTGGCAAAGGTGGTGATGTTCATCCGTCTCTCGAAATGGCTTATGGGCTCATGCCCTGAAGGGCAAAGTTACAAAAGGCGCTGCGACAAACCGCCGCGCCTGCGAGCAAAACCGCCATTGTACATGGCTGTTCGGCCCGGCTACATGACAAACCGACCAGTCCCCCCGGTCAGTCCGCCGTGACTACTTTCGCCTGTCCCAGGTTGGCCAGGCGTACGCTGTCCTGCGTCTGCTGGACCTCGCCCTGACTGCGGATCGGCCCCAGGCGCACGCGGTGCAGGGTCTGCTGGTTGCGCACGATGGAACTGATGAACACCGGCGCGCTGACCATGCCGCTCAACTTGGAGCGTAGCAACTCGGCGGCGTCCGGGTTGGCGAATGCGCCAACCTGCAGGAATGTGCCGCCATTGGCCGGCACGCTGTTGCTGGCGACCTGCACCGGCAGGACTGCGGCGGCGTGCTGCTGCGGCGGCGGCGTCCACTGTTCGACGGTGCCGGTGCTCGCCGCAATCGGCTTGGCCTGGGCTACCTGAGGCTGGTCGAGTACCAACGGCGCCGGGCGCCCCTTCTGGGCCCACCATTGCTGCGGGTCGATGCCCTCGACGCGAACCCGCGCGGTGCCGGTTTCGGCGTAACCGAGCTTCTTCGCTGCCGCGTAGGACAGGTCGATGATACGGTCGGAATAGAACGGGCCGCGGTCATTGACCCGCAGGATCACGCTGCGGTTGTTGTCCAGGTTGGTCACCTTGACGTAGGCCGGCAGCGGCAGGGTCTTGTGCGCCGCAGTCATGGCGTAGAGGTCGTAGACCTCGCCGTTGGCGGTGTTCTGCCCGTGGAACTTGGTGCCGTACCAGGACGCGGTGCCCTGGGCGACATAGTTGCGCGAGTCGGGGATCGGGAAGTAGGTCTTGCCCAGTACGGTGTACGGGTTGGCCTTGTAGTTACCGGTGTGCACGGTTGGCGTGGCGTCCGGGATCTTCGAGACATCGACATCCCACCACGGCGCGCCGTCCTTGTGGGCCCGGTTGATGTCCAGCCCGGGCTTGGCGCGGACCACGTTACCGCTGCTGCTCTGGGTCGGACGGCTGGAAGAACAACTGACCAGCACCAGGCCAAGCGCCGCGCAGCCCAGCAGTTTCAGCGATGTAGCAGAGAACAGTATGCGCATTACCGGGCGCCCCTTGCCTGAACCAGCAGGTCTGAAAGTTGATGTACCGCCATGGCGTACATCACGCTGCGGTTATAGCGAGTGATCGCGTAGAAGTTCTTCAGGCCAAGCCAGTACTCGGGGCCGTTTTCGCCTTCAAGCCGGAAAGCGGTGACCGGCAGATCATCGCGCAGCGCATCATGACTCGACCAGCCCAATGCCCGCAACTCCCCCACCGTCTTGACCGGCTCGATGCCCGGGCTCAGGCCTTCGTCGACACGCTCGCCACGGACCATGGCACGACTGACCACCGGCTCGCCGGCAACCCAGCCGTGACGCTTGAAGTAGCTGGCGACGCTGCCGATGGCGTCGTCGGGGTTGTTCCAGATGTTGATGTGGCCGTCACCGTCGAAGTCCACGGCGTAGGCGCGGAAGCTGCTCGGCATGAACTGCGGCAGCCCCATGGCTCCGGCGTAGGAACCCTTGAGGGTCAGCGGATCGATCTGCTCTTCGCGGGCCAGCAGCAGGAATTCACGCAGTTCCTTGCGGAAGAACGGGGCCCGCTGCGGGTAATCGAAGGCCAGGGTCGACAGCGCATCCATGACCCGGTAGTTGCCGGTATTGCGGCCAAAGAAGGTTTCGACGCCGATGATCGAGACGATCACCTGCGCCGGCACGCCGTATTCCTGCTCGGCGCGGGCCAGAGCAGCCTCGTGCTGGCGCCAGAAGTCCACACCACGGGCGATACGCGCGTCGGTGAGGAACATCGGCCGGTATTCTTTCCACGGCTTGACCCGTTCTGCAGGACGGGAAATAGCGTCGAGAATCGCCTGCTTGCGCTGGACATCGCGGAACACGCCCATCAACTGCTCACCGGCGAACCCGTAGTCACGGGTCATCTCGCCGACGAATTCGGCTACCTGGGGGGATCCATCGTAGTCGCCGGCGCTGGCCTGCTGCACGCCACCGAACAGCCCGATCAGGCCCGCCAGAGGTACACAACGGGCCATCCAGCCACGCATTGCTTGCATCAAGAAATTCACCTTACTCAAACCTGCGCGATCCATTTGCGGTGGGTATGGATCGACATGAGAACGCCAAACGCTGACAGCAGCGTCACCAGCGAAGTTCCACCATAACTAATGAAGGGCAGCGGCACGCCCACGACGGGCAGCAATCCGCTGACCATGCCGATATTGACGAAGACGTACACGAAGAAGGTCATGGTCAGGCTGCCGGCCAGCAACTTGCCGAACAGGGTCTGGGCCTGGGCGGTGATCACCAGCCCGCGGCCGATCAGCAGCAGGTAGATCAGCAACAGCGCGCAGATGCCCACCAGGCCGAACTCTTCGCCGAGCACGGCGATGATGAAGTCGGTGTGGCTTTCCGGGAGAAAGTCTAGGTGCGACTGGGTGCCCAGCAGCCAGCCTTTGCCGAATACGCCACCGGAACCGATCGCCGCCTTCGACTGGATGATGTTCCAGCCAGTGCCCAGCGGATCACTTTCCGGGTCGAGGAAGGTCAGGACCCGTTGCTTCTGGTAGTCATGCATGACAAAGAACCACATCGCCACCGCCACCGGCACGGCCGCCGCCAGCACGCTGATGATCCAGCGCCAGCGCAGCCCGCCCATGAACAGCACAAAGGCACCGGAGGCGAGGATCAGCAGCGCTGTCCCGAGGTCAGGCTGGCGAACGATGAGGATGAACGGGACGCCGATCAGCACCAGGCTGATCATTACGTGTTTCAGGTGCGGCGGCAGCGTGCGCTTGGCCAGGTACCAGGCGATGGTCGCCGGCATGATGATCTTCATGAACTCCGACGGCTGGAAGCGAATCACCCCGGGAATGTTGATCCAGCGCGTCGCACCCATGGCGTTGTGGCCCATCACGTCCACCACCACCAGCAGGATTACCCCGAACACGTAGCCCAGCGGCACCCAGCGCGCCATGAAACGCGGTTCGAGCTGGGCAATGACGAACATCGAGACCAGGCCGATACCGAACGACGTCGCCTGCTTGAGCAGCAGGTCCCAGTTCTTGCCGCTGGCCGAATAAAGGACGAACAGGCTGCCGGCCGCGAGGGTCAGCAGCAGGATCAGCAAAGGGCCGTCGACATGGATGCGCTGCAGGAAGCTGGCGCGCCGACGCATCACGTCCTCGCTGGAGAGCATGCGATCGAAATTACTCTTCACGGGGCCGGTTCCTGGGCAACGGTGGCGCTGGGATCAGCGTATTCGGGTTTGAGGCGGCCATGTTCGTCCAGCAGCCAGGCGTCCATCACCTGACGCAGCACCGGCGCGGCGACGCCGGAGCCGGACTCGCCGTTCTCGACCATCACCGAGATGACGATGCGCGGATCTTCGGCCGGGGCGAAACCGACGAACAGGGCGTGGTCGCGATGGCGCTCCTGGACCTTGTTGCGGTCGTACTTCTCGCCCTGCTTGATCGCCACGACCTGGGCCGTACCACTCTTGCCGGCAATCCGGTACTGGGCGCCGACAGCGGCTTTGCGCGCGGTGCCGCGGGCGCCGTGCATCACCTGTTCCATGCCGTGGGTTACCTTGGCCCAGTCGGACTTGTCACGCAGGACGATGTCTTCCATCGGGTTCGGATCGACCGGCGGCTGGCCTTCGATGGTCTTGGCCAGGTGCGGACGGATCCACTTGCCCTTGCTGGCGATCAGCGAGATGGCCTGGGCCAGTTGCAGCGGGGTTGCCTGCATGTAGCCCTGGCCGATCCCGAGAATCAGCGTCTCGCCCGGGAACCAGGCCTGGCGGCGGGTGGCGCGTTTCCATTCGCGGGACGGCATCAGCCCCGGCGATTCCTCGAACATGTCCAGCGCGACCTTCTGGCCGATGCCGAAGCGGTTCATGTAGCTGGACAGCTTGTCGATGCCCATCTTGTGCGCGAGGTCGTAGAAGTAGGTGTCGTTGGACCGCATGATCGCCGTGTCGAGGTCGACCCAGCCGTCACCGGTGCGGTTCCAGTTGCGGTATTTGTGATCGTAATTGGGCAGTTGGTAGTAGCCCGGGTCGAACACCCGGGTCGAGGCGTTGACCACCCCGGAATCGAGGCCGGCGACGGCAACGGCGGGCTTGATGGTCGAGCCCGGTGGATAGAGCCCGCGCAGCACGCGGTTGAACAACGGCCGATCGATCGAGTCACGCAGCTCGGCGTAGGCCTTGAAACTGATGCCGGTGACGAACAGGTTCGGGTCGAAGCTCGGCTGGCTGACCATCGCCAGCACTTCGCCAGTTTTCGGGTCGAGGGCCACGATGGCGCCGCGACGCCCGCCCAACGCGGCTTCGGCCGCTTCCTGCAGCTTGATGTCGAGGCTCAGGACGATGTCCTTGCCGGGAATCGGGTCGGTCCGCTTGAGCACCCGCAACACTCGGCCGCGGGCGTTGGTCTCGACTTCCTCGTAACCCACCTGGCCGTGCAGCTCGGGCTCGTAGAAGCGCTCGATGCCGGTCTTGCCGATATGGTGGGTGCCGCTGTAGTTGACCGGATCGAGGACCTTCGCCTCTTTCTCGTTGATCCGTCCGACGTAGCCGACCGAATGGGCGAAATGCGCACCTTGTGGATAATGCCGCACCAACTGCGCCACCACTTCCACACCGGGCAGACGGAACTGGTTCACCGCAACCCGGGCGATCTGCTCCTCGGTCAGCTCGAACAGGATCGGCACCGGCTCGAATGGCCGACGCCCCTGTTTCATGCGTTTCTCGAACAGCGCGCGGTCGTCCGGAGTCAGCTCCAGCACCTCGACGATCACGTCGAGGACCGCCTGCCAGTCGCCGGAACGCTCCCGGGTCATGCTCAGGCTGAAGCTGGGACGGTTGTCGGCGATGATCACGCCATTGCGGTCGAAGATCAGCCCGCGGGTCGGCGGAATCGGCTGCACGTGCACCCGATTGTTCTCCGACAGCGTGGAGTGATACTCGTACTGGATCACCTGCAGGTAATACAGGCGGGCGATCAGCACGCAGATCAGCAGAAGGATCGCCACTGCACCGACCACGACGCGGCTACGCACCAGACGGGCGTCTTTCTCGTGATCCTTGAGGCGAATCGGCTGCGACATTGAAAAGGCTTACAGGCTTATTTGTGGTAAGGGTGCCCGGACAAAACAGTCCAGGCGCGATAAATCTGTTCGCCAATCAGTATCCGTACCAATGGGTGTGGCAGGGTCAGCGGAGACAGCGACCAGCGCTGCTCGCTGCGCGCACAGACTTCCGGCGCCAGCCCTTCGGGGCCGCCGACCATCAGGTTGACGGTACGCGAATCCAACCGCCAGCGGTCGAGCTCGACCGCCAGTTGCTCAGTGCTCCAGGGCTTGCCATGGACCTCCAGGGTGACAATCCGTTCCCCTGGCTGGACCTTGGCGAGCATGGCCTCGCCCTCCTGACGAATCAGGCGAGCGACGTCGGCATTCTTGCCCCGGGTGTTGAGCGGAATTTCCACCAGTTCCAGGGACAGCTCGGACGGCAGGCGCTTGGCATATTCATGCCAGCCTTCCTCGACCCACTTGGGCATGCGCGAGCCGACCGCGATCAGGCGCAGACGCATGACGCTTCCTTATTCCCGGTCTTTGAGCTTGTCGGAATAGTCGTGGACGTTTTCCGGGCTGTGGTGCTTGCCATCGGCGGCGCGGCTTTGCTCGGCGCCAGCCCACAGACGCTCCAGATCGTAGAACTGGCGCGCGGCGGCGGTCATCATGTGCACGATGACATCGTTCAGGTCCAGCAGGACCCAGTCGCTGTCGCCCTTGCCTTCTTCGCCCAGCGGCATGACGCCCTTGGTCTTGACGAACTCGCGAACCTTCTCCGCCATCGCGTTGATCTGGCGATTGGAGGTACCGGTGGCGATGATCATGTAGTCGGTCAGGCTGTGCTTGTCGTGCACGTCGATGACCTGGATATCCTGGGCCTTGACGTCTTCCAGGGCCGATTTGGTCAACTGGACCAGCTCTTCGCCGGTGATTTTCTGCTTGGTCATAAAAAACTCGTTCAACTCATTGAATGAGGCGCCCGCGGGGCGCCTGCAGTTCTACGCACGGTAAAGGCCGTGCGTTTCGATATAGGCCAGTACTGCGTCCGGCACCAGGAACCTCACCGACTTGCCGCTGGCCAGCAGCTGTCGGATTTGCGTGGCGGACACCGAAAGTGGCGTCTGCCAAACGAACGAAATGTTCCCCGCCGGGCCGGACATGGCGGTGGGATCGCTCTCCGAGCGCGCAGCCAGCAGGTTGCGCAACTCGTCAGGGGGCTCGACATCGGCATCCGGGCGTTGCAGCACCAGGATGTGACAATGTCGCAACAATTCTTCCCAGCGATGCCAGCCGGGCAGGCCGCAAAAGGCATCCCAGCCCAGCAGCAGGAACAACTGGTCGTCGGCGCCCAACTCGGCGCGCATCGACTCCAGGGTGTCGATGGTGTACGACGGCTTGTCGCGGGCCAGCTCACGGGCATCCACGCTCAGCCGGTCAACACCTTCGACGGCGCAACTGACCATCGCCAGACGGTCCTGCGGCACAACATGCGGCGTGTCACGGTGCGGTGGCCGGGCGTTGGGCAGCAGGCGCACCTCGTCGAGCCCCATCAGCTCGACCACTTCCAGCGCACTGCGCAGGTGGCCGATGTGCACAGGGTCAAAGGTGCCACCCAGCACGCCGATACGCCGGACCGCCTGGGCCTTGCTCAACTCAGCAGGACTCCTGTCCACGCAACTGGCCGTCACCGACGACCACGTATTTCTCGCACGTCAGGCCTTCCAGACCAACAGGGCCGCGGGCGTGCAGCTTGTCGGTGGAAATGCCGATTTCCGCACCCAGACCGTACTCGAAGCCATCGGCGAAGCAGGTCGGGGTGTTGATCATCACCGACGCCGAATCCACTTCGGCCACGAAACGCCGGGCCTGGCCCTGGTGTTCGGTGACGATGGAGTCAGTGTGGTGAGAACCATAGTGATTGATGTGTTCGATGGCCGCCTCGACGCCGTCGACGATGCGGATCGACAGGATCGCCGCCAGGTACTCGGTGTGCCAGTCTTCCTCGGTCGCCGTAACGGCCTCGATGATCTGCCGGGTACGCTCGCAACCACGCAGTTCGACGCCTTTTTCCCGGAATTGGCGGGCCATTTCCGGCAAGAACTCGGCCGCGACGGTGGCATCCACCAGCAGGGTTTCCATGGCGCCGCAAATGCCGTAGCGGTAGGTCTTGGCGTTGAACGCGATGCGCCGGGCCTTGTCCAGCTCGGCATGTTCGCCGACATAGACGTGGCAGATGCCATCGAGGTGCTTTATGACTGGCACCCGTGCGTCGCGGCTGATGCGCTCGATCAGGCCCTTGCCGCCACGGGGAACGATGACGTCAACGAACTCCGGCATGGTGATGAGCGCGCCCACCGCCTCGCGGTCGGTGACTTCCACCACCTGGACCACTGCCGGCGGCAGACCAGCCTCGGCCAGGCCGCGCTGGATGCAGGCGGCGATGGCGCGGTTGGAGTGAATCGCCTCGGAACCGCCGCGCAGGATGGTGGCGTTACCCGACTTCAGGCACAGGCTGGCGGCGTCGATGGTCACGTTCGGCCGCGACTCGTAGATGATCCCGATCACGCCCAGTGGCACGCGCATCTTGCCGACCTGAATGCCCGATGGCCGATAGCTCATGTCGCGAATCGCCCCGACCGGGTCCGGCAGAGTGGCCACCTGACGCAGACCGACGATCATGCCGTCGATGCGTGCCGGGGTCAGCGCCAGACGATCGAGCATGGCCGGTTCCAGGCCATTGGCCCGGCCGGCGGCCAGATCGAGTTCATTGGCAGCGGACAGTTCGGTGCGAGCCGCGTCCAGCGCGTTGGCGGCAGCGTGCAGGGCGCGGTTCTTCTGCGCGGTGCTGGCACGGCCGATCACGCGGGACGCCTCACGGGCGGCGCGACCCAGGCGGGTCATGTAGTCAAGAACGGACTCAGTCATGGGGCTCAGTGTCTTGGCGGAGGGGAAAATCGGACGAGTATAACTGCGACAGGGTTATACGCCCAGCGGTGACAGGCGGATGGTAGGACGTGAGTCACAGGAATGTGGCCCTTCGCGAGCAAGCTCGCTCCTACAGCCTCAAATCCGCGTAGGAGCGAGCTTGCTCGCGAAGGCGGGAACGCAGCCGCCACAGACAGGCTGATAGCGTCTCTTCCGTTCAGCTTCGATAAAGGAAGAAGTTGCTATCATCGGCACTTCTTCCCCCTGCCCAAAACCACCATGTCCCAACCAGCGCCCTGCCCGCCCCGTGCCTTGCCCGACGCCTTTTTCGACCGCGACGCCCAGGTCCTCGCCAAGGACCTGCTGGGCAAAGTGATCCGCCATCGCCACGGTCCCTACTGGCTGTCGGCGCGGATCATCGAGACCGAGGCCTATTACCTCGACGAGAAAGGCAGCCACGCCTCGCTCGGCTATACCGAGAAACGCAAGGCGCTGTTCCTCGATGGCGGGCATATCTACATGTACTACGCGCGCGGTGGCGATTCGCTCAACTTCAGCGCTCAAGGGCCGGGAAACGCAGTACTGATCAAATCCGCCTTCCCGTGGGTCGATGCCGTCTCCGACAGCAACGCCCTGGCACAAATGCAGGTCAACAACCCGGACGCCAGCGGCGGGGTCCGCCCGATCGAGCGGCTCTGCAACGGGCAAACCCTGCTGTGCAAAGCCCTGGGCCTGAAAGTGCCGACCTGGGACGCCAAGCGCTTCGACCCGGAACGGCTGTTTGTCGAGGACTGTGGAATCATCGTGCAACACATTATCCAGGCCAGCCGGCTGGGCATTCCCAAGGGCCGCGACGAACATCTGCCGCTTCGTTTCGTCGACGCCGAATACGCCCGTCACTGCACGCGGAACCCGCTGCGCCGCGGCCAAGTCGAAGGGCGCGACTTCTCTCTACTGACACAAGGAAACTGACACGATGGGCCCATGGCTCGACAGCCTGACCGGCTGGCTGACCGCGAACCCGCAATGGCTGGGCGTCGCGATTTTTCTGGTGGCCTGCGTCGAATGCCTGGCCATCGCCGGGATCATCGTGCCCGGCACTGTCCTGTTGTTCGCGGTCGCCGTGCTGGCCGGCAGCGGCGCGCTATCCCTGAGCGAAACCCTGCTGCTGGGTTTTCTCGGCGGGTTGCTGGGTGATGCCATCTCCTACACCGTGGGACGACGTTTCCATCAGAACATCCGGCGCCTGCCGCTGCTGCGCCATCACCCGGAGTGGATTGGCAGCGCCGAAACCTACTTTCAGCGTTATGGCATCGCCAGTCTTCTGGTCGGCCGCTTCATTGGCCCGTTGCGGCCGATGCTGCCGATGGTAGCCGGCATGTTCGACATGCCGCTGCCGCGCTTCATCGCTGTCAGCCTGATTGCCGGCGCCGGCTGGGCGGTGGCCTATCTGCTGCCGGGCTGGGCCACCGGCGCGGCCATGCGCCTGTCGTTGCCGGAGGGTTTCTGGCCGCAGGCCGGCGTGGTCGCTGCGGGTGTGGCCATATTGATCGGGGTGAGCATCAACAGCAGCCTGCGCGCACAGCCCCGCGGGACACGGCTGATCGCCGCGGTCAGCCTGGTCATGCTGGTGGCGCTGTTCATCGGCTTCCCGCACCTGAGCCAGTTCGACCAGGGCCTGATGACCCTGATCCAGGAACACCGCAGCCACGTCCTGGACGGCAGCATCGTGCTGATCACCCGCCTCGGCGACTTCCGCACCCAGTTCGTCGTCGCCGGCGTGCTGGTGGTGATGTTGCTGCTGGCGCGGCAATGGCGCCCGGCGGTCTTCACCTGTAGCACCCTGCTGGGCACGGCCCTCGCCAACTCCGCCACCAAGTGGTTCTTCGCCCGCGCCCGCCCGGAAGTCCTGACCGATCCGCTGACCACCTACAGCATGCCGAGCGGTCACAGTTCCGCTTCGTTCGCCTTCTTCCTGACCCTCGCCGTGCTGGCCGGCCGCAGCCAGCCACCGCGGATGCGCCTGACCTGGATTCTGCTGGGCTGCCTGCCGGCGCTATCGATCGCGGTGTCGCGCGTTTATCTCGGCGTGCACTGGCCCACCGACATTCTCGCCGGTGGTCTGCTCGCCTGCTGCGTCTGCGCCATCAGCCTGGCACTGGTCCAGTACAGCGAGCCGCTGACGGCCATGCCGCTACGGGTCTGGTGGCTGATTCTGCCGGCGTGCGTCGGCGTGCTGGCGTTCTTCGCCCTGCACGCGCTACCGCACGCCCTGCTACGTTATCAGTACTGAGGGTCAGGCGAAGAGTTCGCCCTGGATGCGGTCGAGCAGCGACTGGATCGCCACCAGGCGCTGGGTAGGAGAGTCGATGGCGAGGAGCTTGAGCTTGTCCTCGTCATCGAACGGCAGCAGGTAGGCCAGTTGATTGGCCAGGGCCTGCTTGCCGGTGACCCGGCTGGCCATGTCCAGCCCTGAAACCATCGGGTGTTCGGCCAACGCCATGAGCAGCGCCAGCAGGTCGTCATCCTCGTCGTCCAGCGGCGGATCGTCCTGCTCATCCAGCCAGCGCACGTCAGCCACCAGCAGGTTGTCCTTGCGCACTTCGAAGTCATCGACCATGAAACGCCGTTCGCCCTTGACGCGAATGCCCAGCAGGCCGTTGTCCTGCTGCTGGAAATCCTCGATCAGCGCCTGGCAGCCGATGCCGGCGAAAGACTCCGGCGCCTTGCCGACCTGCTCGCCCTCGAGGATGCACACCACGCCAAAGCCGCCGCCCTGCTTCATGCAGCGGCCGATCATGTCCAGGTAACGCGCCTCGAAGATCTGCAAATCCAGGTTGCAACCGGGAAACAGCACAGTGTTGAGGGTAAACAAGGGCAACGTCATTACAGGTCCTCAGGCTACCAGGCTGACCGCCAACGGCAGGAACACCGCGGTAGCCACACCCATCAAGCTCATGGCCAGGGCCGCGAACGCCCCGCACTCTTCACTTTCCTGCAGCGCCACCGAGGTGCCCACGGCGTGCGCTGTCAGACCCAGCGCCATGCCCCGGGCCTCGGGGCTGTTCACACCCAGCAGCGACAGCAGCGCCGGGCCGAAAATCGCCCCGATCACGCCGGTGATCAGCACGAACACCGCGGCCAGCGCGGCGACACCACCAATCTGCTCGGCCACCAGCATCGCGATCGGCGAGGTCACCGACTTCGGCGCGAGGGTCATCAGGATCATGTGCTCGGCACCGAACCACCAGCCCAGCAGCAGGCAGATAGCGGTCGCGAACACACCTCCGACTATCAGCGTAGTAAAGGTCGGCCAGAACAGTTGGCGGATCCGCCGCAGGTTCAGATAGAGCGGCACGGCCAGGGCGACCGTGGCCGGGCCCAGCAGGATATTCATGATTTCCGTGCTCTTGCGGTACTCGGCGTAGGTCAGGCCGCAACTGAGCAGCACGCCGATCACCACCAGCATCGAAACCAGCACCGGCTGGAGAAACAGCCAGCGGGTCTTTTCATACGCGGCGATCACCAGTTGGTAGGCGCCCAGGGTGATGCCGATGCCGAACAGCGGATGGTGGATAACGGCCTGCACCGCACCTTGCCAGTCGAGACTCATGGGCGATCCTCGCGGCGGGCCTGGCGGGCGATCATCTTCTGCATCAGCACGCCGCAGAAGGCCATGGCCAGAATCAGCGACAGCACCAGCGCGCCGGCAATCGCCCAGAAGTCGGCGACGATGTCAGCGGCATAGACCATCACCCCCACGGCTGGCGGCACCAGCAGCAGCGGCAGATAGCGCAGCAGGCTGGAAGCCGCCTCGCTCAGCGGCTCGCCGACTTCGCCCCGCACCATCAGGAAGACCAGCAGCAACACCAGGCCGATGATCGGCCCCGGAAGAATGGGTACAAACAGGTGATTGATCGCTGTACCGAGCAACTGGAACAGCACGAGCCACGTCAAACCGCGCAACAACATTGCCTATCTCCCTCAAACCTGGCGGCCATTATAAGCACGCTAACGACCGGTCTATACCCCGACATTCGCCCGGGTCATGCCTACTTGACCGGGCCAATGGAGCGTGCTGATCTTAAGCATTCGTATCTGCCTTAGTCATAAGAAATTCAAAGACAGTCAGGAGAGTCGCAATGCCCTATGTACCCGTTGCAGAGCTGCCGCAGTACGTTGGAAAGGAACTCGGACGTTCCGAATGGCTGAAGATCGATCAAGAGCGCATCAACCTGTTCGCCGAGGCCACCGGCGACTTCCAGTTCATTCACGTGGACCCGGCGAAGGCGGCAAAAACGCCATTTGGCAGCACCATCGCCCACGGTTTCCTCACCCTTTCGCTGATTCCCAAGCTGATGGAAGACATCCTGGTCCTGCCCGAGGGCCTGAAGATGGTCGTCAACTACGGCCTGGACAGCGTGCGCTTCATCCAGCCGGTCAAGGTCGACTCGAACGTCCGCCTCGCGGTGAGCCTCACCGAGGTCACCGAGAAGAAACCTGGCCAGTGGCTGCTCAAGGTCACCGCGACCCTGGAAATCGAAGGTGAAGAAAAACCGGCCTACATCGCCGAGCCCCTTTCCCTCGCGTTCGTCTGACGCCCGCTGGTGAAACGGCCTGACCGCCGTTTCACCAGAACCCTGGTTCTACGGCATACTCGGGGCTTCAAACGCCCGGACCCCGCCATGCGCCCACTCGTTCCACTTGCCCTGATTCTGCTGCTCGCCGCCTGTGGCGATGGCGAACCGCTGTCGCCGCCCGATGCCCGCCTGCCTGATGGCGGCCGTTACCGGGGCGAGGTGGTCGACGGCCTGCTGCAGGGCGAAGGTCGCGTCGACTACCCCAACGGCAGTTGGTACGCCGGACACTTCAGCAACGGCCAGTGGCATGGCCAGGGCGAATGGCACGGCAGCAACGGCGAGGTCTATGTCGGCCAGTTCCAGCAGGGACTGTTCCACGGCCAAGGCAAGCTCACCACCCCGACCAGCAGCTACAGCGGCGGCTTCAAGCTCGGCCGGCGCGACGGCGAAGGCAGCCTGCGCGAAGGCGGCCAGCATTACCGTGGCCAGTTCAAGGACGACCAGTACAGCGGCGCAGGCGAGTTGGTGCTGGCCGACGGCAGCCAGTACCAGGGGCAGTTCGCCAAGGGCAAGCCCAATGGCGAAGGCGTTCGCAGCGACGCCAGCGGCAATCAGTTCAGCGGCCACTTCGTCGATGGCCTGCTCAAGGGCACCGGCACCTTCAACAGCGCCGAGGGCGATCAGTACATCGGCGAGTTCAAGGCCAACCGCCTGGAAGGCCGCGGCCGCTACGAGAATGCCGACGGCGACGTGTGGATCGGCGACTTCAAGGACGGCGCGCTCACCGGCAAAGGCGAGTTGTTTGCCGTTGACGGCAGCCATTACAAAGGCGGCTTCCGCGACTGGCGTTTCTCCGGCAAGGGCCGCCTGCAACTGGCCGATGGCAGCGTCTACAGCGGCGGTTTCGAAAACGACAGCTACCAGGGCAGCGGTCGCCTGGTCCTGCCCGGCGGCCGGGTCGAAGCCGGTCACTGGATCAACGGCCTGCGGGTGCGCGACGAACAGGGCCGGTTGCTGCCCGACCCGCTCGAGCAAGCCTTGCTCAACCAGGGCAGCCTGCTGGAACAGGCCCTGGGGCAAATACCGCCCTCCACCGGCGATATCGAACTCTACAGCCTGACGCTGGCCGGCGACGGCAACCAGAGCGTGTTCCTACGCGAAGCCGAGTACGTCAGCGACATGCTCAAGACCCGTTTCGGCGCCATTGGCCAGGTCAGCCTGGTCAACCACCGCGACCACCTCGCCGACCGGCCCATGGCCACCCGCGAGACCCTCACCCGTGCCGCCAAGCGCCTGGCCGAGCGCAGCGGCCCGGAAGACCTGGTGTTCGTCTACCTCACCACCCATGGCAGCCACGAGCATGAACTGGTGCTCGACCAGCCACGGCTGCAACTGGCCGACCTCCCCGCCGACGAACTGGCCGCCGCCCTCGCGCCGCTCAAGGAGCGCGACAAGATCATTGTCATCTCCGCCTGCTATTCAGGTGGCTACATCGAACCGCTGAAGGATGAACGCACCCTGGTCATGACCGCCTCGCGGGCCGACCGGGTGTCCTTCGGCTGTTCCGAAGAGGCGGACTTCACCTACTTCGGCGACGCGCTGTTCGCCCAGGCCCTGAACCAAACCGACGATCTGCAACAAGCATTCGAACTTGCCCGGGCCCATGTGGACCAACGGGAACAAGCCGAAGGCTTCGAAGCGTCCGAACCGCAGATCTGGGCGCCCAAGGGCGTCCTGGCACATTGGCAAAAACTGCGTCAGCAACAAGCGCGAAAAGCGCTGCAAAGTGCCACTGCGGTCGAGGAAAAAAGTACGGCCAGCCACTAAGCTGACTGTATCAAGGGAGAAACATCATGTACTTGACGCCGCAGCACATCCTGCTTGCCGGGGCTACCGGCCTTACCGGTGAACACCTGCTCGATCGCCTGCTCAACGAGCCGACCATCAGCCGCGTGCTTGCTCCTACCCGCCGGCCATTGGCCGAGCATCCACATCTCGAAAATCCGGTCGGAGACCCGGCGGTTTGTCTCCCGCAGTTGAGTGGCCGTGTCGATATCGCGTTCTGCTGCCTGGGCACCACCATCAAGCAGGCGGGGTCGGAAACAGCCTTCCGCGCCGTTGATCTGGACATGGTCGTGGCCTTCAGCAAACGCGCCCGGGAAATGGGCGCGCGGCACCTGCTGGTGGTCAGCGCGATCGGCGCCGATACGAAATCCTCGGTGTTCTACAACCGAGTCAAAGGCGAGATGGAGGAAGCGCTGAAAGCCCAGGACTGGCCACAACTGACCATTGCCCGGCCGTCGCTGCTGCTGGGCGAACGCATCGAACCGCGCCTGGCCGAACAAGTGGCCGGCACGCTGTCGAAGCTGATTCCGGGCAAGTATCACGGGATCGAGGCATGCCAGCTTGCGCGGGCGCTGTGGCGGCTGGCGCTGGAGGAACAGGACGGGATTCGCGTGGTGGAATCCGATGAACTGAGGAAGCTGGGGAAATAAGCCAACGAAACATCCCCCCCTCCCTGTAGGAGCGAGCTCGCTCGCGAAGGACTGCAAAGCAGTCCCCGTTCCCCCGGGATCGCTGAAAGAGTGGATAGGTCCAGGGCCGCGTTGCGACCCTTCGCGAGCAAGCTGGCGCCTACAACCCGCCGCTGGCCTGGAAACCAACCCCCAGGACAGTCAACACAGATAGCGGCAAGAACAGCGTATCCAGCACCATACTTCCCGGCAGATCCAGCCCCGGGTACTTCGGCGCCTCAGCGCCAAAGCGGTCCTCGGCGCAACAACCACCCTGCAACGCATACAGGTCCAGCCGCGTCCCGGAATACACCACCGGCGCGCCCGGTTTTGCCGCATCCAGCGTGCGGACCGTGGCGCAGCCACTGAGGGTCAGCGCCATCAGCAGCCCCGCCAGCAGGGGCTTCACTCTTCCCCGCCGAAATGATGCTCGCCCCAACGCGGCAGCATGTCCTGGGGAATGTTCAGCAGATTGAGAATTCGTGCCACGACGAAGTCCACCAGGTCATCGATGGTCTGCGGCTGGTGGTAGAACCCCGGCGCCGCCGGCAGGATCACCGCACCCATCTGCGACAGCTTGAGCATGTTCTCCAGATGGATGGTGGAAAACGGCGCTTCCCGCGGCACCAGGATCAACTGGCGGCGCTCTTTCAGGGTGACGTCCGCCGCACGCTCGATCAGGTTGTTGCAGGCGCCGGTGGCGATGGCCGACAGGGTGCCGGTGGAACACGGCACCACCACCATCGCCGCCGGCGCGCCGGAGCCGGAAGCCACAGGCGACATCCAGTCTTCCTTGCCATAGACCCGAATCTGCCCGGCGGCAGCGCCGGTGTATTCGGTCAGGAACGCCTGCATGGCTTGGGGCTTGGGCGGCAGCAGCACGTCGGTTTCGGTGGACATCACCAATTGCGCCGCCTTGGAAATCAGGAAGTGCACCTCGCGGTCCTCCCGCACCAGGCAGTCCAACAGGCGCAGGCCATATTGCGCCCCGGAGGCGCCGGTCATCGCCAGAGTGATGCGTTCCGGCCCGTTCACCGCAGCGCCTCGGCCAATTTGCCGTGCAGGCCGCCGAAGCCGCCGTTGCTCATGATCACCACTTGGGTGCCGGCGCGGGCCTGGCCTTTGACCCGCTCGATGATGGCTTCGAGGCTGTCGGCGACAATCGCCGGCACCGCGCACTGAGCGGCGGTCGCCGCCAGGTCCCAGCCGAGGTTCGGCGGTGCGTACCAGATCACCTGGTCGGCATCGCGCACGCTTTCCGGCAGGCCATCACGGTGGGCACCGAGCTTCATCGAGTTGGAGCGCGGTTCGATCACCGCGATCACCGGTGCATCACCAACGCGCTTGCGCAGGCCGTCGAGGGTGGTGGCGATGGCGGTCGGGTGGTGAGCGAAGTCATCGTAGATGGTGACGCCGTTGACCTCGGCGACTTTCTCCATGCGCCGCTTGACGCTCTTGAACGCGCTCAGCGCGGCGATGCCCATGGCCGGAACAACGCCGACATGGCGGGCCGCAGCCAGGGTCGCCAGGGCGTTGGCAACGTTGTGCTGGCCAGTCAGCTCCCACTCCACCACGCCTTGCACGTCGCCGTCGAAGCTCACTTCGAAGCGCGAACCGTCGTCGCTGAGCAGGCGCACCTGCCATTGGCCGCCTGCGCCGGTGGTCTGCACCGGGGTCCAGCAGCCCATCTCGATCACGCGCTTCAAAGCGGATTCGGTGGTGGGGTGGACGATCAGGCCTTCGCTCGGAATGGTGCGCACCAGATGGTGGAACTGCCGCTCGATCGCCGCGAGATCAGGGAAGATATCCGCGTGATCGAATTCGAGGTTGTTGAGGATCGCGGTACGCGGGCGGTAATGGACGAATTTCGAGCGCTTGTCGAAGAAGGCGCTGTCGTATTCATCGGCCTCGACCACGAAGAACGGCGTGCCGCCCAAGCGCGCCGACACCGAGAAGTTCTGCGGCACGCCGCCGATGAGGAAGCCCGGGCTCATGCCGGCATGCTCCAGCACCCAGGCCAGCATGCTGCTGGTGGTGGTCTTGCCGTGGGTGCCGGCGACCGCCAGCACCCAGCGCCCCTGCAGAACGTGGTCGGCCAGCCACTGCGGGCCGGACACATAAGGCAGGCCCTTGTTCAGCACATATTCCACCGCCGGGTTACCCCGCGACAGCGCGTTGCCGATCACCACCAGGTCAGGCGCGGGATCCAGTTGCGCGGCGTCATAGCCCTGGGTCAGTTCGATGCCCTGGGCTTCGAGCTGGGTACTCATGGGCGGATAGACGTTGGCGTCGGAACCGGTGACGCGGTGGCCGAGCTCCTTGGCTAGAACCGCCAGCGAGCCCATGAAAGTGCCACAGATACCAAGAATATGAATGTGCATGGTCAACCTCGGAAAACGTGCTGGCAGGGTAGCTTAGGGTTGGAAAAATCTCACCCTGTGTTTCGCTCAGGCACCCCGGGAAAGACCGTGTTTGCGCAGTTTCCGATATAACGTGTTACGACTTACTCCGAGCTGCGCCGCCACCTGGGTCATGTGCCAACGCTTCTGCTCCAGCGCCGCCAACAAGGCCTGGCGTTCGGCGTCGTCCAGCGGCGCCCGGGGGTTATCCACAGGCGCGTTGACCACGGCTTTCAATGGCGCGGCGTTGCGCACCAGCGGCGGCAGGTCGAGCACGCCGATATGCCCGTCTTCGCACAGCGCCACCAAAGTCCGCAGCACATTACGCAACTGGCGCACGTTGCCCGGCCAGGCGAAATCCAGCAGCAAACGGCGCGCCGCCGGTTCCAGTTGCACCGCTTGCCGCCCGGCTTCCTCGGCGAGGATGAAGTCGAGTAACTGGCCCTTGTCGCTGCGCTCGCGCAACGCCGGCAGGGAGATTTCCAGGCCGTTGAGGCGGTAATAGAGGTCTTCGCGGAAGCTGCCGTCCTCGACCCGGCTCAGCAGATCGCGGTGCGTGGCGCTGATGATGCGCACGTCCACCGCCTGCGGCTCGCCACCGATGGGCACCACCTGGCGCTCTTCGAGCACCCGCAGCAGGCGGGTCTGCAGGGCCAGCGGCATGTCGCCGATCTCGTCCAGCAGCAACGTGCCGCCATCGGCCTGTTGCAGCTTGCCGCGCATGCCTTCCTTGCGCGCGCCGGTGAAGCTGCCGCCGCGGTAACCGAACAGCTCGCTTTCGATCAGGCTTTCCGGAATCGACGCACAGTTGAGCGCGACAAACGCCTTGCCCGCCCGCTGACTGGCCTGGTGCACGGCCTTGGCGAACGCCTCCTTGCCGGAGCCGGTCTCGCCGTTGAGCAACAGCGGCACATCGCGCTCGAACACCCGCAGCGCCCGCCGAAAATCGTTCTGCAGGGCCGGATCGAGCAGACAGATATCCGCAGGTTTGCTCGGCGCCGGCACACGCACCGGCGCAATCGGCTGGACCAGCGCCCGGGCCTGCCCGCGCAGGCTGGCGAACAGCAACCGGCCATCACGGGTGCGCAGCGGCCAACTGGTGCTGGCCATCGCGGTAGCGCGGCCCAGCAACTCGTCGAGGTGGCAGTCGAAGAACATTTCCACCGGCTTGCCCAGCAGGCCGCCACGGACATTGCCCAACAGGTTCAGCCCGCTCTGGTTGACCGCCTGAATCCGCCCTTCGCCGTCGAAGGCCAGCAGCCCCTCGCTGAACAGCCCGACGGATTCGGCCTGCAGGTGAAAGCGCAGCAACCAGTGGTTTTCGAAACAGCGCAGGAAATAACAGCTCTCGATCATCTTCGCCGAGAGATTGACCAGGGCCATGGTGTGGAACTGGCTCTGCCGCGAGGCATCCGCCCGCGCCGAGGACACGTCCAGCACCGCCAGCAGCTCACCGTGCGGGTCGAAGACCGGGCTCGCCGAGCAGGTCAGGCCGGTGTGGCGCCCGCGAAAATGTTCTTCCTGATGGATGGTCAGCGCCTGGCGTTCCACCAGGCAGGTGCCGATGCCGTTGGTGCCTTCGCGGGCCTCGCTCCAGTCGGCCCCCAGCCACAGCCCGGCGCGCTCGAAAATGCGCCGCTCGGTGGGTGCGGTCACGCAATTGAGGATTACCCCGCGATCATCCGTCAGCAAGACCGCATGGCCGGCGCCGGAAAGCTGCTGGTGCAGGCTGTTCATCTCGCTGTCGGCGATGCGCAGCACCTGGTGCAGGCGATCGCGGCTTTCCATGACCCGCTCGTGTTCGAGCACGGTGGGCGCCATGGCGAGGGCCGGATCGAGGTGGTAGTCCTCCAGACAGCGCAGCCAGGAGCGGGCGATCGAAGGATCGCTGCCCGGCCCCTGCAAACCGCCTTTGCCTTGGGTCACTGTAAGCACTTGCCGGGCGTGCCGGCTCAGATGATTACCCTGCACTTTTATTGTTCTCCGCGGGTGAGAGAAACCCAGCATCCTCCTCGCACTGGCGCTTTGCAATGGCGCCTTGACCACCGGGTCGCCGGCTGTACCGCCAGCGGTACAAAGTGTCACCCAGGCTGTACCGAAGGTGTCGCAGCCTGCGCCGAAACCCTCGGCAAAACTGCGCCAAGTCATTGATCCGACGTGGCCTCCGGGCACTGGCCCGACACTTGCTCTACGCTTGAAATCCTCCCCAACAAAACACATAAGCCAGGAGAGACACCATGCGTTACGCACATCCAGGTACCGAAGGCGCGAAGGTTTCGTTCAAGAGCCGCTACGGTAACTTCATCAATGGCGAGTTCGTGGCTCCGGTCAAAGGCGAGTACTTCACCAACACCTCGCCGGTGAATGGCCAGCCCATCGCCGAATTCCCCCGCTCCACTGCCGAAGACATCGATAAAGCCCTGGACGCCGCCCACGCCGCCGCCGATGCCTGGGGCCGCACCTCGGTCCAGGACCGCTCCAACGTCCTGCTGAAAATCGCCGATCGCATCGAGCAGAACCTCGAAGTGCTGGCCATCACCGAAACCTGGGACAACGGCAAGGCCGTCCGCGAAACCCTCAACGCCGACATCCCGCTGGCGGTCGATCACTTCCGCTACTTCGCCGGTTGCATCCGCGCCCAGGAAGGCGGCGCCGCAGAGATCAACGAAGGCACCGTGGCCTATCACATCCACGAGCCGCTGGGCGTGGTCGGGCAGATCATCCCGTGGAACTTCCCGATCCTGATGGCCGCCTGGAAACTCGCGCCAGCCCTGGCCGCCGGCAACTGCGTGGTACTCAAGCCCGCCGAGCAGACGCCGCTGGGCATCACCGTGCTGGTGGAACTGATCGCCGACCTGCTGCCGCCCGGCGTGCTCAACGTGGTGCAAGGCTACGGCCGCGAAGCCGGTGAAGCCCTGGCCACCAGCAAGCGTATCGCCAAGATCGCCTTCACCGGTTCGACGCCGGTGGGCTCGCACATCATGAAATGCGCGGCCGAGAACATCATTCCGTCCACCGTCGAGCTGGGCGGCAAGTCGCCGAACATCTACTTCGAAGACATCATGCAGGCCGAGCCGTCCTTCATCGAGAAGGCCGCCGAAGGCTTGGTGCTGGCGTTCTTCAACCAGGGCGAAGTCTGCACCTGCCCGTCCCGCGCCCTGGTGCAGGAATCCATCTATCCGAAGTTCATGGAAGTGGTGATGGAGAAGGTGAAGAAGATCAAACGCGGCGACCCGCTGGACACCGACACCATGGTCGGCGCCCAGGCCTCGCAGCAGCAATTCGACAAGATCCTGTCGTACCTGGAAATCGCCGAGCAGGAAGGTGCTGAACTGCTCACCGGCGGCAAGGTGGAAAAACTCGAAGGCGACCTGTCGACCGGCTATTACATCCAGCCGACCCTGCTCAAAGGCAACAACCGCATGCGCGTGTTCCAGGAAGAAATCTTCGGCCCGGTGGTCAGCGTCACCACCTTCAAGGACGAAGCCGAAGCCCTGGCGATCGCCAACGACACCGAGTTCGGCCTGGGTGCCGGCGTCTGGACCCGCGACATCAACCGCGCCTATCGCATGGGCCGCGGCATCAAGGCCGGCCGCGTGTGGACCAACTGCTACCACCTGTACCCGGCGCATGCCGCGTTCGGTGGCTACAAGAAGTCCGGCGTTGGCCGTGAAACCCACAAGATGATGCTCGATCACTATCAGCAGACCAAAAACCTGCTGGTGAGCTACGACATCAACCCATTGGGCTTCTTCTAAACCCGCCATCGCGAGCAAGCTCGCTCCTACAGAAAAAAACGCGCCGTCCCCGTAGGAGCGAGCTTGCTCGCGATGGGCTGCAAAGCAGCCCCAAAAACCAGAGCAACCCCTCTGGCCCGCTTCATGCACCGCATTCACCACTCAAAAACAACAACAGGTGACTTCATGCCAAGCGATCACTCTGCCGGGACACCGGCAGGTTCTTCCGTCGACTTCGAAAAGGTCGGCTCCGACTACTTCCAACAACGTGAACTGAAAAAAGGCGCCGCCGGCTGGGTCCTGCTGGTCGGCCTCGGTGTGGCCTACGTGATTTCCGGCGACTATGCCGGCTGGAACTTCGGGCTGGCCCAAGGCGGCTGGGGCGGGATGTTCCTCGCCACGCTGCTGATGGCCACGATGTACCTGTGCATGTGCTTCTCGCTGGCCGAGCTGTCCTCGATGATCCCCACCGCCGGCGGTGGTTACGGCTTCGCCCGCAGCGCCTTCGGGCCCTGGGGCGGGTTTCTCACCGGCACCGCGATCCTCATCGAATACGCGATCGCCCCGGCGGCGATCGCGGTGTTCATCGGCGCCTACTGCCAGTCGTTGTTCGGCATCGGCGGCTGGATCATCTACCTGGTGTTCTACATCATCTTTATCGGCATCCACATTTTCGGGGTCGGTGAAGCGCTGAAGCTGATGTTCGTCATCACTGCGGTAGCGGCCATTGCCCTGGCGGTGTTCCTGATTGCGATGGTGCCGCACTTCGAGACGAAGAACCTGTTCGACATCGTTCCGACCCAGGCCGCCGGCGCCAGCGAGTTCCTGCCCTTCGGCTACGTCGGGGTGTGGGCGGCGATTCCCTACGCGATCTGGTTCTTCCTTGCTGTCGAAGGCGTGCCACTGGCGGCCGAGGAAACCAAGAATCCCAAGCGCGACCTGCCGCGCGGCCTGATCGGCGCGATGCTGGTGCTGCTCGGTTTTGCCCTGCTGATCCTGATCATTGGCCCGGGCGCTGCCGGCGCCGAAGCGCTGAAAAGCTCCGGCAACCCGCTGGTCGAAGCCCTGGCCAAGGCCTACGGCGGCTCGACCTGGATGGGCAGCTTCGTCAACCTGGTGGGCCTGGCCGGACTGATCGCCAGCTTCTTCTCGATCATCTACGCCTATTCCCGGCAGATCTTCGCGCTTTCCCGCGCCGGCTACCTGCCGCGCGTGCTGTCGCAGACCAACAAGAGCAAAGCCCCGGTACTGGCGCTGATCATCCCCGGCATCATTGGCTTTGGCCTGTCGCTGACCGGCCAGGGTGACCTGCTGATCCTGGTGGCGGTGTTCGGCGCTACGCTGTCCTATGTGTTGATGATGGCCGCGCACATCACCCTGCGCATTCGTCGCCCCAAAATGGAGCGGCCGTATCGCACGCCGGGCGGCATCTTCACCTCCGGCGTGGCCCTGGTACTGGCCTGCCTGGCCGTGGTGGCGGGTTTTCTGGTGGATCCGCGGGTGGTGATCGGCGCCGCCATCATCTATGGCATCTTGATTGCGTACTTCGCCCTGTATAGCCGCCATCACCTGGTGGCCGGTACGCCGGAAGAAGAGTTCGCCGCAATCCAGAAGGCCGAAGAAGCCTTGCACTGACCGCCTCACCGCGCCGCCGGCCGGCCCGGCGGCGCTCTGGAGATTCCGAATGGCAAGTTTCGTACACACGGCAGGCAACCAGACCTACCGTTTCGACAGCCTCAAAGAGGTCATGGCCAAGGCCAGCCCGGCCCGTTCCGGCGATTTCCTCGCCGGGGTCGCCGCCAGCAACGACGGCGAACGGGTCGCCGCGCAGATGGCTTTGGCCGATATTCCCCTCAGTCATTTCCTCAATGAAGCGCTGATTCCTTACGAGGAGGACGAAGTCACCCGGCTGATCATCGACACCCATGACAAACAAGCCTTCGCAGCGGTCAGCCACCTGACCGTCGGCGGCCTGCGCGACTGGCTGCTCGGCGATCAGGCCGACGAAAACAGCCTGCGCGCCTTAGCGCCGGGCCTGACGCCAGAGATGGCGGCGGCGGTGTCGAAAATCATGCGTGTGCAGGACCTCGTCCTGGTGGCGCAAAAGATCCGCGTGGTCACCCGCTTCCGCGGCACCATGGGCCTGCGCGGCCGGCTCTCGACCCGGCTGCAGCCCAACCACCCCACCGACGAACCGGCCGGCATTGCCGCGAGCATCCTCGACGGCCTGCTCTACGGTAACGGCGACGCCATGATCGGCATCAACCCGGCCACCGACAGCATCGCCTCGATCTGCGCCCTGCTGGAAATGCTCGACGCCATCATCCAGCGCTACGACATCCCCACCCAGGCCTGCGTGCTGACCCACGTCACTACCTCCATCGAGGCGATCAACCGCGGCGTGCCGCTGGACCTGGTGTTCCAGTCCATCGCCGGCACCGAGGCGGCCAACGCCAGTTTCGGTATCAACCTCAATGTGCTGAAGGAAGGCTACGAGGCGGGCCTGAGCCTGAACCGCGGCACCCTCGGGCAGAACCTGATGTATTTCGAGACCGGCCAGGGCAGCGCGCTGTCGGCCAACGCCCACTTCGGCGTCGACCAGCAGACCTGCGAAACCCGCGCCTACGCCGTGGCCCGGCACTTCAAGCCATTCCTGGTCAACACCGTGGTCGGCTTCATCGGCCCCGAGTACCTGTACAACGGCAAGCAGATCATCCGCGCCGGCCTCGAAGACCACTTCTGCGGCAAGTTGCTGGGCGTGCCCATGGGCTGCGACATCTGCTACACCAACCATGCCGAAGCCGACCAGGACGACATGGACATGCTCCTGACCCTGCTCGGCGTCGCCGGGATCAACTTCATCATGGGCATCCCCGGCTCCGACGACATCATGCTCAACTACCAGACCACCTCCTTCCACGACGCCCTCTACGCCCGCCAGACCCTGGGCCTGAAGCCGGCACCGGAGTTCGAGGCCTGGCTGGCGCGCATGGGCATCTTCACCCAGGCCGATGGCCGCGTGCGCTTCGGCGACAACCTGCCACCGGCCTTCCGCCAGGCCCTGGCGCAACTGGGATAAGCGAGCGACCTCATGGACAAGCAACCGACGCCCACCGACAACCCCTGGCTGGAACTGCGCCGCCTGACACCGGCCCGCATTGCCCTCGGCCGTTCCGGCACCAGCCTGCCGACCCAGGCACAACTGGACTTCCAGTTCGCCCACGCCCAGGCCCGCGACGCCGTGCACCTGCCCTTCGACCATGCCGGCCTGCGCGAGCAACTGCAGGCCCGCGGCCGCGACAGCCTGCTGCTGCGCAGCGCCGCCAATGACCGCCATCACTACCTGCAGCGCCCGGACCTGGGGCGGCGCCTGCATGAAGACTCCGCGCAGGTGCTGCGCGAGCATGCCCAGGGCAATCCTGGCGGCGTGGATCTGGCCATCATCGTCGCCGACGGCCTGTCGGCATTGGCCGTGCACCGCCACACCCTGCCGTTTCTCAATCGCCTTGAAGAACAGACCGCCGCCGATGACTGGTCCACCTCGCCGGTGCTGCTGGTGGAACAGGGCCGGGTCGCCGTGGCCGATGAAATCGGCGAGCTGCTGGGGGCGCGCATGACCGTGATCCTGATCGGCGAACGCCCCGGCCTCAGCTCGCCGGACAGCCTGGGGCTGTATTTCACCTACAACCCGAAAGTCGGGCTGACCGATGCCTACCGCAATTGCATCTCCAACGTTCGCCTTGAGGGCCTGAGTTACGGCATGGCCGCGCACCGCCTGGTCTACCTGATGCGCGAAGCCTGTCGCAGACAGCTTTCCGGGGTGAACCTCAAGGACGAAGCGCAGGTCCAGACCCTGGATTCGGAAACGGACGTGCAACAAAACGGAAACTTCCTGCTTGGAAAACCCTGAATGACGGCCGCTTTTTCGACGATTGCGATTTTTTTCCGCTTTAGGCAGCATCTGGGGCGACGGCTGCCCGAGATTCGCCGCCATTCCCTTCGAAACACGAGGCCTGCTTATGCGAATCATCCAAGCCACCCTTGAGCACCTGGACCTGCTTGCACCGCTATTCGTGAAGTACCGCGAGTTCTACGGGCAACTGCCCTACCCGGACTCGTCCCGCGCTTTCCTGGAAAAACGCCTGGAACGCGGCGAATCGATCATTTACCTGGCGCTGCCGGATGATGACGACAGCAAGCTGATGGGCTTCTGCCAGCTCTACCCGAGTTTTTCCTCGCTGTCGCTGAAACGCGTGTGGATCCTCAACGACATCTACGTCGCCGAAGATTCGCGGCGCATGCTGGTGGCCGACCACCTCATGCGCGAAGCCAAACGCATGGCCAAGGAAACCAACGCGGTGCGCATGCGGGTATCCACCAGCAGCGACAACAAAGTGGCGATGCAGACCTACGAGTCCATCGGTTTTCGCGAGGACACCGAGTTCAAGAACTACGTTCTGCCGCTCAACTGACGACAACACGATCACTGTGGGAGCGCCGCCCGGTCAGCTCCCACAGTGGTTTGCCGCTCAGCACATTCAGCTACAAACTGCGTAAGCAGAAATCTCTCGTCGCCGTATAATGGCGCCCTTCGTATTGTGTGAATTCTTACCCTTCCTTGTGGGGTAACTTTGCGCTCCTCGCACTGCCAGCCAACGTATTGAACACAGGTGTCGTACATGGACTTCAACCCGCTGGACCTCATTCTGCATCTCGACGCTTACCTCGATTTGCTGGTCAACAACTATGGTCCATGGATCTACGCCATCCTCTTCCTGGTGATCTTCTGCGAAACCGGTCTGGTGGTGATGCCGTTCCTGCCGGGCGATTCTCTGCTGTTCATCGCCGGCGCCGTGGCCGCGGGCGGCGGCATGGACCCGGTACTGCTTGGCGGCCTGCTGATGATCGCGGCCATCCTCGGCGACAGCACCAACTACGTGATCGGGCGAACAGCCGGGGAACGCCTGTTCAGCAACCCGAACTCGAAAATCTTCCGCCGCGACTACCTGCAGCAGACCCACGATTTCTATGAGCGCCACGGCGGCAAGACCGTGACCCTGGCGCGCTTCCTGCCGATCCTGCGGACTTTCGCACCGTTCGTCGCGGGCCTGGCGAAAATGCCCTACCCACGCTTCTTCGGCTTCAGCGTCGCCGGCACCATCCTCTGGGTGGGCGGCCTGGTGACCCTGGGTTACTTCTTCGGCAACGTGCCCTTCATCAAGCAGAACCTGTCGCTGATGATCGTCGCCATTATTCTGCTGTCGCTGGTGCCGGTGATCATCGGTGTAGTCCGCGGCCGCATGAACCGTGGCCCGGCCAAGGCGCACTGATCCGCCGACATGTGGAGCCTGAGCGACTGGCGTCGCCGCCGGACACTGGCCCGGCACCCGATCGATCCACAACTGTGGCAGCAGGTGCGCGAGCGCCTGCCGATCCTCGACGGCCTGAACGACGAGGAAGACCAGTGGCTGCGCGAGGCCTGCATCCTGTTTCTGCGGGACAAACACCTCACCACCCTGCCCGGCGTCGAGCTGAACGACGGCGAGCGGCTGTTCCTCGCCGCCCAGGCGCAATTGCCGCTGCTGCACCTGGGACCGCTGAACTGGTACCAGGGTTTTCACGAAATCATTCTTTACCCGGATGACTTCCTCAGCCCCCAGCGCCACCGCGACAGCAGCGGCATCGAGCATGAATGGGACGCCGAGCACAGCGGCGAAGCCTGGCAGCAAGGGCCAGTGATCATGGCCTGGCCCGGCGTGCAGGCCAGCGGCGTGTGGGAAGGCTACAACCTGGTCATCCATGAGCTGTCGCACAAGCTGGACATGCTCAATGGCGACGCCAATGGCCTGCCGCCACTGCACGGCGACATGCGTGTCAGCGACTGGGCCGAGGCCATGCAGCACGCCTACGACGACCTCAACCGCCAGCTCGACCGCAACCCCGATGCCGAGACGGCCATCGACCCCTACGCGGCGGAAAACCCCGCCGAATTCTTCGCCGTGACCAGCGAATACTTCTTCAGCGCTCCCGATCTGCTGATGCAGGCGTACCCTGCGGTTTACGCGCAGCTTCGCGGGTTTTATCGCCAGGATCCCCTGGCGCGCCTTCAGCAACTCCAGCTCAGCCACCCGCAGTACAAAGATGCGCTGGAGTGAATCGGTCAAGCATCGGGGCGGGCATGGCAAGCGTTTCCGAATGTGCCTATAATCGCGGCCAATTTTTGGTCAAACACGGGGGCAACGCCCAATGAGCTACAGCAAGATTCCAGCTGGCAAAGACCTGCCGAACGACATCTACGTCGCCATCGAGATCCCGGCCAACCACGCGCCGATCAAATACGAGATCGACAAGGACAGCGACTGCCTGTTCGTCGACCGTTTCATGGCCACCCCGATGTTCTACCCGGCCAACTACGGTTTCATCCCGAACACCCTGGCCGACGACGGTGATCCCCTGGACGTGCTGGTCGTGACCCCTTACCCGGTTGCTCCAGGTTCGGTAATCCGCGCCCGTCCGGTCGGCATCCTGAACATGACCGACGACGGCGGCGGCGACGCCAAAGTCATCGCCGTACCGCACGACAAGCTGTCGCAGCTGTACGTCGACATCAAGGAATACACCGACCTGCCAGCCCTGCTGCTGGAACAGATCAAGCACTTCTTCGAGAACTACAAAGATCTGGAGAAAGGCAAGTGGGTCAAGATCGATGGCTGGGGCAACGCTGACGCTGCCCGCGCCGAGATCACCAAAGCCGTTGCCGCCTACAAAGGCTAAGCTCCTCGCTTGACGAAAAAGCCCCGCACTTGCGGGGCTTTTTCATGGGTGTGTGGAAAGTGAGGTGTGGAGAGTTAGCGACAATTCCTACGCCGCCATAGGCAATTACTGTAATTCCGACCCATCAACATTCCGAAATATCTCAACCCAATGTTTATAGGAAGCCTTGTTCCTGCCCTCTAGAATCAGTCCCCATGAATACATCCGGTGATCGACTGAAGGCACTGCTGAACGAGTGCAACCTGAGCGCTTCGGACTTCGCAGCCCAGCGCAAGGTGACGCCTCAACATGTGAACAACTGGTTCCATCGCGGTGTGCCCCAGGCCCGGCTCGATGAAATCGCCGAACTGCTGTGCGTACGCAGCAAATGGCTGCGCACGGGCGAAGGTCCCAAGCACATCAACCCATTACCGCGAATACACCGCCCCCGCACACAGCCAAGAAGCGAGGTGCCGGACCACAGCGCCCTCACCACCTATGGCGAAGGCGATGCGCAGCTGCCATTTCACAGCCTGCGCAACCGCCAGCTTGAACCCATCGACAACCGCTACCTGCGCCTGCCGCGCCAGGCCCTCGACCGCCTCGGCGTCGACCCGACCCAGGCGCTGTGCCTGAGCATGCCGGACTACAACATGATGCCACTGATCCCGTTCGGCGCCCCACTGGCCATCGACCGCGGCCTGACGCGGGTGGTCGAGGGCGAGCTGTACGCGGTCCTGCACAACGGACGCTTGCGCATCCACAGCCTGAGCAAACGCACCAACGGCGTCTTGCGCCTGCACAGCCATGACAGCGAAGGGTTTCCCTGCGAAAGCTACAGCGTCAGCCAGGCTCGCAGCCAACAACTGGAGATCCTCGGCTGGGTGTTCTGGTGGGCCCAATACCGCAGCGAAAGGCCGGACTGAAGCGCATAAGCGTGCATTTTCCGCTGGGCATTGCGAGCCATTCCCAGTATGCTACGGTCCACCTCCACCCTGGCTGCCGCTTGCATGCCATGGGCGGGCGAGGCCTCACACAGCCCTCGCCTATCGACACCTCGTGTCGACCAACGATTTGAAGGCGGTTGCGGCTTACCAAAAGTCAGCCAAGACTGTCCCCGAGAAGCCGGCCACAAGCCGGCTTTTTAATTCCCCCCGCCCTGCCCCAACAACTCCCGTCGTCGCCGCTCCCAGTTCGCCTGCCGCTTGGCGATATCCGCCGCCAGAATCTCCAGTCGTCGTTCGCCTTCGGCAATAGCCTAATCCTTTGACGGATAGAGCTCGCTGATCGGGTAGTTGTGCCCGGTTTCGGTGCGGTCGTAGGCGCTACCGTAGATGCCGCCAGCCACCAGTTCGACCTTCACGACCTGGAATGTGCGGGTCAGTCGCCAGGCGACGTAGGGGTATGTGCGTTGCTGCATCGGGGAAATCCTGCTGCTCGATGAGACTGCGGTGGTCACCGCCGGCAGAAGGCTACGCGCTTCGTTATATAGAATTCAATACAGCGTACTCGCGCCAGCGCTGTATATTTTTGTATATTCCGAATCCCGACTCCAACGCGGACCTCTCGCCGGGCTTGGGCACAACAAGGAATTCGCGATGTACATCATGCCGTTCGATCCCCGCCTCGATACGCCGCGGGGCGCCAGAAAACCCCGGCCCCGCACCGACGACGCGCCAGACTCGGTGCGCAGGACCATTCTCGACGCGGCGAGCGAAGCCTTCGCCGAGAAGGGCTACGCCGCCACCACCGTTGCGACCATCGCGCAACGGGCCGGGTTGCCCAAATCCAACGTGCACTACTACTTCAAGTCCAAGGAAAACATCTACGCCAAGGTGCTGGAGGACATCGCGCCCTCGTACCTGAGCGCCTGCATGCCGTCGCTGGACGACGATGAGACGCCGATCGAGGCGCTGACCCAGACGCTGATCCGCATGATCCGTCTGTTCGAGCGCCAGCCATGCGCCTCGAAAGTGTTCATGGCTGAACTGCGTGAAGGTGCGCGGCGCCTGCCACGGGAGTTTTTTGCCCGCTGGACGACGCAGACCCAGCAAAGTCTCGCCGGCATTCGCCAGTGGGTCGATCGCGGCCTGCTGGCGCCCATCGACCCGGAACACGCGCTGCTGACCATCTGGGCCATCGCGCAATCCTGCGTCAGCCGTGGCTGGCAGCTTCCCGGCCTGCGCAGCGAAGCAATGGACTACGACATCGCGGTCAGCAACGCCGCGCGCCTGCTGCTCAGCGGTCTGGCACCGGGAGGCCGGGCAGCCCGCTGAGACGGGCTCCAGAGACCTCAATCAGACGGCGCTCAGGTGCTCATAGAGAATCGTCGCGCCCACCAGCATCAATACGACACCGCCAACAATCTCCGCACGTTTGCCCACCACCGAACCGAGCACACGGCCGAGCATCACACCGAGGGTGACCATGACGCAGGTGGCCAGGCCGATGCATGCGGCGGCAACCAGGATGTTGACGTTGACGAACGCCAGGCCCACACCGACCGCCATCGCGTCGATGCTGGTGGCAAATGCGGTCACCGCGAGAATCAAGAAGGAATGCTGGCTGGTTTTTTCTTCGGCTTCGTCTTCGTCCTTGAGGCCGTTCCAGATCATGTGCAGACCCAGCACCAGCAGCAGGCCGAAAGCGATCCAGTGATCCCAGTTTTCGACGAACTGGACGGCGACCTGGCCGATGCCCCAGCCGAAGATCGGCGTGATGGCTTCGATCACGCCGAAGATCAGACCGGTGCGCAGGGCCTCGGCGAAACGCGGTTTATGCAGGCTGGAGCCTTTGCCTATCGCTGCCGCAAAGGCATCGGTCGACATGGCGAGCGCGAGGAAGAGGAGGGAAAAGGGATTCACGGTTACAGTCCAGTCGGGCTATGAGTCAACGACGCAACCACACGCCCGACTTCAGGCATGGATGCATCGTTGGTCTCGCCAACCAGAAAGGTGTTCACGCCACGGCTGCTGCCGAGAATGTTGACGTGAACGCTCACTGACCGGGGTCAGGAGCAGGCTACTCCCCAACAAGGGTGGCCACTATAGCGGCTAGAACGTAAAAAAAACATCAACCGCCGCACTGCCACCCGCACATCGGCAGGCGAAGCTCCGTAAAGGGCCGCACCGCGGCCCCAGGTCAACGCGAAATCACAGGTTCTCGTCGAGGAAGTTCACCACGGTGCCCATGCACGCGACCCGCTCTTCCACATGCGGCATGTGGCTGGAGTTCTCGAAGATCGCACTCTGGATACCCGGGATCAGGTCCAGGAATGGCTGGATCACCCGTGGCGTGGCTTCGTCATAGCGACCGGAAATCAGCAGGCAAGGTGCGTTGATCTCAGGCAGGTAGTTGGCGATGGTCCAGTCCTTGGTGCTGCCGGTGATGGTGAACTCATTCGGACCGGTCATCGCGTGGTACACGGTCGGGTCAGCGTCAACCTGGGCAAAGGTGCGTTCCACCTCTTCCGGCCACGGGCTGAGACGGCACACGTGCTTGTTGTAGAAGAACCGGGTCGCCGCCAGGTAATCAGCGGCGAGGTAATCACCGGTGGCTTCGTGCTTGAGCAGGGTGGCCTGAATGTCTTCGGGCAATTCTCCGCGCAGGCGATTGGCTTCTTCCATCCAGGTGCCCATGTCGACCGGCGAGTTGGCGATGATCAGGCAGCGCAGGCCGGCCGGCCTTCTCGCGGCATGAACACTGCCGAGCATGCCGCCCCAGGATTGGCCGAGCAGCGCATAGCGCTCGCTGATGCCGAGGTGCTCCAGCAGGTTGTCGAGTTCTTCGAGAAACAGGCTCACCGTCCAGAACGACGGCGGCATATCGGGCAGGTGCGTCGAATGGCCGTTGCCCAGTTGGTCATAGTGGATGACCGGATACCCGCCGGCAGCGACATCCTTGTAAGCGTCGACGTAGTCATAGGTGCAGCCTGGCCCGCCGTGGAGGATGACCAAGGGAGTGCGACCGCTTTCGAGGTCACCGGTAATGCGGTACCAAGTCTGGTGGCTGCCAAACGGGGCAAAACCTTCACGCGATTTGATGAGTTCCATTTCATCCGGCTCCGTGCGAATTGTGGCACTCACCATAACTGCTGCCCCGTCGGCGCATAACTAGAGAATTCTCTAGGTTTTCGGGATTTTTCCGGCAGCTAACCCTCTAAAAGCCGGTAATGCACGGCACGGGCCACCGCCTGCACACGGTTTTTTGCACCCAGCTTGTGCATCGCCGAGGTCAAATGAAGGGAAATCGTGGCCAGTGAGCGGTTCAATTGCTCGGCGATCTGCGCGGCGGTCAAGCCGTCGGCGGCCCAACGCAGGCATTCACGCTCACGCCGGGTCAGGCGAACGGTCTGCACGGCCGCTTCCTTGCCAAGCAAGGGATACGCCGCCTCCTGAAAGGCATGGGCGATCAGGCCAAAATCGGCAAGGCTGTGGCGCGCCTCCTCCAGGTCGCTGTCGCGGACCTCCGAGCGTAGCGCAGTCATTGTCGCCAACCCGCCACGCGGCATGTGGATGGGCACGGTAACGCCGCAGGTGAGTTGGGCATCTCTGAGGTAACTGGCCACCGGGGCGTGGCGACGGTCGATGTGCTGCTGCAGGACCGTCTTTCGCTTCGCCTCATAAGACCAGACGAACGGCGCGATGGCGGAAAGGGCGAGGTGCTGGACCGGATCGATCTGGTAGAAGCCTGAAACCCAGAGGTCTTCCCAGTCTTTCGGTGTATGGCGCACGCGCACGACGGCGGGGGTGATCAATTCGCCGACGTGATCCAGCGGAACCGCGCTGTAGTCATACACCAGCGTATCGAAACCGAGTTGCGTCGCCATGTCGGCAACGCTGTCTATCTGTTCGTCCAGGCTCCTGCCAGACAACAGACGGGTATTGAGGTCAGCCAGCTTGGCCTGCATTCCTTGCACTCCCTGTGTGTATACCCCTGTTGGATTTCCATCTTGAAGTCCGGCAAGTAGAATGCCACGGCTCGGCGCGGGACTGCCAGATGAAACCTATAAGAAATACTAGCTTGTAGGTGGCGCATTCTCCTGCGCAGGGTATAGCGGTAAGCCATTGCCAACAGGAGAGTAGCGATGTGGCGTGAGATGCAACCGGACCAGCAGTTCAACCTTTCGGTCGATGGCCACAATCTCGTGGTGTACAGCTATGGCGAGGGCGACGAGGTGCTGCTGTGCCTCAACGGCGGGCCCGGCCTGCCCTGCGACTACCTTCGTGATGCCCATTCCTGGCTCAAGGACAAAGGCCTGCGGGTCGTGGCGTTCGACCAACTGGGCACCGGCGCCTCCGACCGGCCCGACGATCCTTCCCTGTGGGACATCACCCGCTACGTCGCTGAAGTCGAAACAGTGCGCGAAAGCCTCGGCCTGGGCCGCGTGCACATGCTCGGCCACTCCTGGGGCGGCTGGCTGGCGATCGAATACGCCATTCATCACCCGCAGGCACTGAAATCCCTGATCCTGGAAAACACCGTCGGCGACATCCCGCACCTGTCCAGCGAGCTGGATCGCCTGCGCGGCGCCCTCGGCAGCGAAACCGTGGCGATGATGCAGCGCTACGAAGCCATCGGTAACCTCGATCATCCCCAGTACCAGGCTGCCATCACCCTGCTCAACTACCGCCATGTCTGCCGCCTGGAAGAATGGCCGGCACCGGTCCAGCGCTCGCTCGGCGACTGGAACATGGGGCCGTACGTCGCCATGCAGGGGCCCAACGAGTTCCTCTATACCGGCAACCTCAAGGACTGGAATCGCCTGAAGGAAATGGCCGACTTCCGCATGCCGGTGCTGATCACCACCGGCCAGCACGACGAACTCACCCCCGCCTGCGCCCTGCGCATGAAGCTCGCGCTCGACAACGCGGCCGAGCTGCATGTGTTCCCCAACAGCAGCCACATGCCGTTCTACGAAGAACCCCAGGCCTATTTCCCGGTGTTGCTGGATTTCCTGCAACGTCACCGGGGCTGATCGATGAATCTGGCGCGCTACCGGTTTGTCCTGACCCGTCCGTTGCAACTGCTGCCCGTGCTGCTCGGCATAAGCCTCATCACCTTCGTGCTGGTCCGCTCGATTCCCGGCGACCCGGCGCGGGCGCTGCTCGGCAGCCGCAGCACGCCGGACGCGATCCAGAAGATCCGTGCCCAGTACGCACTGGACGAGCCGATCTGGACCCAATACCTGTATTTCCTGAAAAACCTGCTCAACGGCGACCTCGGCCAGTCCCTGCTGTACAAGATCGACGCGCTGAAGCTGATCACCACGCGCATTGAGCCGACCCTGATGCTGGTGTTCGGCAGCGTGCTGATGGCGCTGATCATCGCCGTGCCGCTGGCCACCCTCGCCGCACGCAACAAGGGCGGCTGGGCCGACAACCTGATCCGCCTGTTCACCACTGCCGGCCTCGGCCTGCCGGCGTTCTGGCTGGGGCTGATGCTGATCCTGCTGTTCAGCGTGCACTGGGGGCTGTTTCCGGTGTCCGGCTATGGCCGCACCTGGGATGACAAGCTGCACCACCTGGTGCTGCCCTGCCTGACCATCGCCCTGGCGCTGTCCGCCGTGCTGGTGCGCAACCTGCGCGCCAGCATGCTGCTGGAAATGCAGGCTGACCACGTCACCGCCGCCCGCGCCCGTGGCCTCTCGGAAAACGCGGTGTTTCGTCGCCACGTCCTACCCAATTCCATGGTGCCCACGGTCAACCTGCTGGCGGTCAACATCGGCTGGCTGATCAGCGGCACGGTGGTGATCGAAAGCCTGTTTTCCCTGCCCGGCATCGGCCAGTTGCTGGTCCGCGGAATCTTCACCCGCGACTACATGGTGGTTCAGGGCGTGGCGATGGTGCTGGCCTGCGCCACGGTAGCGGTCAACTTCATCGCCGACGTGGTGACCACCGCCATTGACCCGCGGGTGACGATCCAATGAGCGGCAGCCCGAGCGTCGCCGCCCCCGTTCGCTGGCGCCTGCGCTGGCAGCTCGGCAATGGCCGCCTGACCTTGTATTTCGGCCTCGCCATCGTGCTCGGCTGGATCCTGCTGGCGCTGTTCGCGCCCTGGGTCGCGCCCTACGACCCGCTGCTGCAGAACGGCGACATGCGCCTTGCCGCGCCAAGCCTGGCGTACCCCTTCGGCACCGACAATTTTGGCCGCGACATCCTTTCCCGGGTGATCTGGGGCGCGCGCATCGACCTGCAGATGGCGTTGATCGGGGTGATCTTCCCGTTCCTGCTCGGCACTTGCATCGGCGCCATCTCCGGTTATGTCGGCGGGCGCCTGGACGCGCTGTGCATGCGCCTGATCGATATCGTCCTGGCCTTCCCTTTTCTGGTGCTGATGCTGGCGATCATGGCCATTCTCGGCCCGGGATTGAGCAGCTTCTATATCGCCATGGCACTGGTCGGCTGGGTGTCCTACGCACGGCTGATCCGCTCGCAGATCCTCGTGCTCAAGGAAAGCGACTTCGCCCTGGCGGCCAAGAGCCTGGGCTTCAGCCACCGGCGCATCCTGTTCGGCCACCTGATGCCCAACGCCCTGTTCAGCTCGGTGGTGTTCTGCATGTCCGACGCCGTGCTGGTGCTGCTCAATGGCGCGGCGGTCAGCTACCTCGGCCTCGGCGTGCAACCGCCTACCGCCGAGTGGGGCACGATGGTTGCAGAAGGACAAAGCTTCATTACCAGCGCCTGGTGGATCTGCACCTTCCCCGGCCTGGCCGTGGTGACCCTGGCCATGGGCTTCAGCCTGCTGGCCGACGGCGTCGCCGAACGTCTGGGAGACCGTTCATGAGCGCACCGCTGCTTCAGGTCGAAGACCTCAGCGTGATCGCCCGCCTTGAGGGGCGTGATGTCGCGGTGGTCGATCGGCTGTCGTTCAGCCTCGGCGAAGGCGAGATTCTTGGTCTGGTGGGCGAAAGCGGCTCGGGCAAGACCATGGCCTGCCGCGGCCTGATGCGCCTGCTGCCGTCGCCGAAGCTGCGGGTCGAAGGCAAGGCCGTGCACCTGGCCGGAAACAACCTGCTGCACCTGGACGAGGCCGGCATGCGCCGCATGCGCGGGCGCGAGCTGGGCATGATTTTCCAGAACCCCAGCAGCCACCTCGATCCGCTGATGCGCATCGGCGAACAGATCGCCGAAGGCATCCGCCTGCACCAGGGCGCCTCGCGCCGCGAAGCGCGGGCGCAGGCCATCGACGTGTTGCGTCAGGTCGGCATTCCCGACCCGCAGTCGCGGGTCGACAATTACCCGCATGAATTTTCCGGTGGCATGCGCCAGCGGGCGATGATCGCCGTGGCCCTGGGCTGCAACCCGAACGTGCTGATCGCCGACGAGCCGACCACTGCGCTGGACGTCACCGTGCAGGCGCAGATCCTCCGCCTGCTGCTGGAGCTGCGCGACCGCCGCGGCTTGTCGATCATCCTCATCAGCCACGACCTCGGCGTGGTGGCGCAGACCTGCGACAGCATCGCCGTGATGTACGCCGGCCGCCTCTGCGAACACGGCAGTAAGCAGGACCTCCTGGCAAACCCACAGCATCCGTACAGCGCCGGCCTGCTCGCCTGTCACCCGGCGGCCGAGAGCACTCAGCGGCTGATGAACACCATTCCCGGGCAACCGCCCTTGCTCGACGCCATGCCCCAAGGCTGTCGCTTCGGCCCGCGTTGCGCGCACGCCGCGCCTACCTGCCGCGAGCAGTTGCCGGAGCTGCGGGAAACCGCGCCCGGCCACCGCCTCGCCTGCCACACGCCGCTGTTTGCCGGAGGTCTGTCATGACCACGCTGTTGCAGGTCAAGGACCTGCACGTGCAGTTTCCCGCCGCGGGCAGCGGCCTGTTCGACCTGCGCCAGCGCAAGGTCAGCGCGGTCAACGGCGCCTCGCTGGAACTGAAGGCCGGCGAGACCCTCGGCCTGGTCGGCGAGTCCGGCTGCGGCAAGAGCACCCTGGCCCGCGCCATCCTGCACCTGAACGAGACGGCCGGCGGGCAGATCCTCTTCGACGGCATCGACATGGCCCACGGCAGCAAGGCCGATATCGCCCGCCTGCGCCATGAAACCGCGATGATTTTCCAGGACCCGTACACCGCCCTGAACCCGCGCCAGAGCATCGGCCAGATTCTCGCCGAAGTGCTGCGGGTGCAGCGCAAAGTGCCGGCGCAGCAGGTCGAGGCGCGGGTCGCCGAACTGCTCAATCTGGTCGGCCTGCGCCCTGAACTGGCCGATCGCAAACCGCGCTCGCTCAGTGGCGGCCAGTGCCAGCGGGTCGGTATCGCCCGGGCGCTGGCCATCGAGCCGCGGTTGATCGTCGCTGATGAATGCGTCGCCGCGCTGGACGTGTCGATCCAGGGCCAGATCATCAACCTGCTGCTGGAACTGCGCGAACGCATGGACCTCGCGCTGCTGTTCATCACCCACGACCTGACCGTGGTGCGCCGCCTGTGCGACCGGGTGGCGGTGATGTACCTCGGACGCATCGTCGAGGAAGGTCCGGTCCGCGACGTTTTTGATTCGCCGCGCCATCCGTATACCGCCGCACTGATCCAGTCGATCGCCGATATCGACCCGGCACGCCGCCTGCCCGAGCAACCGCTGCCGGGCGAACCGCCGAGCCCGCTGCACCTGCCGTCGGGCTGCGCGTTCCATCCGCGGTGCCGGCACGCCCTGCCGGTGTGCCGCGAAACCTCTCCACCCACCCATTCGCTGGGCGCACGGCGCTACACCTGCGTCCACCCGGAGCCGTTGTACTGAAGAAATAACCACACCATCAAAAGGAGCTTGAGCATGAAACCCGGAGCATTGAAGTTACTCACCGCAGCATTGCTGGCCGCCAGCGCCCTGACCAGTGGCCTGGCCCACGCGGCGGGGGTATTGACCATCGGCTGCCGTGAGGAAAGCACCACCTTCGACCCGATCAAGAGCGCGCAGAACCGCGACAGTTGGGTCTTCGCCAACGTCTACGACGTGCTGATCCGCGTGGACAACAGCGGCACCAAGCTGATCCCGGGGCTGGCGGAGAGCTGGAAGGTCTCCGATGACGGCCTGACCTACACCTTCAAGATCCGCGATGCCAAGTTCTCCGACGGCTCGCCCCTCACCGCCAGCGACGCCGCCTTCTCGCTGCTGCGCATCCGCGACAACCCCGCCTCGCTGTGGGCCGACTCCTACAAGATCATCGACAAGGCCGAAACCCCGGACGACCGCACCCTGGTGGTGACCCTGAAGAACAAGTCGGTGCCGTTCCTCGCGCAACTGGGCACCGCCAACGTCTCGATCCTGTCGAAGAAGGCCATGGACAAGATCGGCGAGGACGCCTACGCCCAGGACCCGGTGACCTCCGGTGCGTTCAAGGTCAAGGAATGGCTGCGTGGCGACCGGGTAATCCTGGAAAAGAACCCCAACTTCTGGGAAGCCGACAAGGTCAGCCTGGATGGCGTGGAGTGGATTTCCATCCCTGACGACAACACCCGCATGCTCAAGGTGCAGGCTGGCGAACTGGACACGGCGATCTTCGTGCCGTTCTCCCGCGTCGACGCGCTGCAGAAAGACAAGAACCTGAACATCCATATCGACCCGTCGACCCGGGAAGATCACCTGCTGATCAACCACTCCAAAGGCCTGCTGGGCAAAGCGGAAGTGCGCGAGGCGATCGACCTGGCGATCGACAAGAAAGCCCTGGTCAACACCGTGACCTTCGGCCATGGCGAAGTGGCGTACTCGTACATTCCCAAAGGCTCGCTGTACCACAACGCCGACAACCTGCAACGCCCGTACGACCCGGCCAAGGCCCGCGAGTTGCTGAAAAAGGCCGGCGCCGAAGGGCTGAAGGTCAACTACGTGGTCAACGCCGGCAACGAGGCTGACGAGCAGATTGCCGTGCTGGTGCAGAAGCAACTGGCGGACGTCGGCATCACCGCCACCCTGCAGAAGGTCGACCCGACCGCGAGCTGGCAGATGCTGGTGGACGGCGACTACGACCTGTCGGTGATGTACTGGACCAACGACGTGCCCGACCCGGACCAGAAGAGCACCTTCGTGCTGGGTGATGACACCAACCAGAACTACATGACCCGCTACAAGAACGACACGGTCAAGGATCTGGTCGCCGCGGCGCGGATCGAAACCGACCCTGTCAAGCGCGGGCAGATGTATCAGGAACTGCAGAAACTGGCGAAACAGGACGTGCACTGGATCGACCTGTACTACAGCCCGTACATCAACATCTCACGCAGCAATATCCAGAACTTCCTGCAGAACCCGTTGGGGCGGTTCACCCTGGAAGAAACGGTGAAGCTGGAGCCTGGGGTTAAAACGGCGAAGAACTGAGGCAGAACCTCATGGCTGCATGACGGCCATGAGGCGCCAGTCCGGAGATCGGGTAGCGGCTACCAGGTTCTAGCCGACAGTTTTTCAGAGTTCTTGAGACCGAGCGCCGCGCGGGCGGCGCTCGGTCTCAAGGGCGCTGGAAAACTTACGACATGCACCTGGTAGCCATTGCCCGGCTTTATGACAAGCGCCTTCCAATCACCACATGATTGAAAGATGCGAGCCAGCGATGCTTCACTTCACCCCCAACTGCCCCCGCAAGAACCCATACAACCCACCCGCACTGCGCCGATATCCTTCGGCGCTCAGATGAATCAGATCGCCCCGCGCCAAGCCGCTTGCCTGCCACTGCAGGATCGAGCACTCGCCGCCCATGAACGCCTGCCAATCCCAGAACAACGCCCCAGACGCCTTCGCCACGTCCCGCTGAATGTCGATGATCGCCGGCAGCGGCCCCGGCATGCGCGCCGCGCAGCCTTGGGCATTGCGCTGTTTGATGGAGTCCGGCGGGCCGACCAGCAGCAACACCGCCCGCGGCATCTGCCGGCGCAGTTCGGCGAGGGTGTGGGTCAGTTGCTGGCGGTACTGGTCCAGGTCCAGCCGAGGGTCGAAGGCTTCATTGGTGCCGTAGGCCAGAATCACCAGATCCGGCCGCAGCGCCTTGAGGCTCTCCTGCCAGCCAGCCTGCCACTTGCTCATCACTTCCAGTTGCGCGCCATTGATGCCCAGCGCGGACAGGGTCACCCCGGCATTCTTCTGGCCCTGGATATACCAGCCGCCCAGCGCCTCGCCCGCTGGCGCCTCGACGGACAGTTCCAGTGGCAGGCGCGCGTTGTTCAGCACCGGACTGAAGCGCCACTGCCCGCCCGTGGCGGCGAGCATCAGGCGACGGTCGGGGTTCGCGCCGTCGCGGGCGTTGAGGCTGGCATGTTGTTGCGCCTGGTACAGCGCCGAGACCCGGTAACGCTTGTCGTCCGGCTGGCGCGCTTCGATGCGCACCGTGGCCTTCGACGCCTGCGGTAGCGACAGATAGCCACCCAGCGGGAACTGCTCACTGTGCTGGTTGCGCGCCGACACCAGTTGCCATTGCGACTCGGCCGCCTTGAGCACCACCTGCTCGTAACGGGTGCCGGGCACCGGCGTCGCCGCCACCAGGCCAATCCCGCCATCGCCGTACTCGGCCTGGAACAAGCGGCGCAGTTCGCCACTGAAGATATCGGCGGCCGTGTGCGAGTCGCCGAACTGGACGATGTTCACCGGCGCCCGCGCCGCGGAACGCAGCTTGCCGGCCAGCACGCCGAGGTTGCCATCGCGGCTGACCGGCGGGGCGCGCGGTACCTCCATCGCCGCGTTCGGGCTGCAACCCGGCAACAGGCAACTGAGCACGAGCAGGGCGAAAAAACAGGGGGCTCGGCGCATCTCAATGTCCCGTCACGGTGGGGCCGGGAAACGCGATCAGCGACAACACCTGGTTGGCGATCAGCTTTTGCCCGGGAATGGTGAAGTGAATCCCGTCGTCAGCGCGAGTGCGGAGCTGGCCGCCTTGGCTGTTCTGCACGGTATAGGAAAATTCGTCAGCCCTGTAACCCAGCACGGCGTTGGCCGACACATAGTGCTGGCGGTGCTGCAGCGCCTGCTGCCGGTACAGGCCGCTGAGATAGTTCATTGCCGTGGACAGCCGCGCCTGCTGCATGTTCGGCGGGCCGACCCAGATCACTTGCACGCCATGGGCCTGGGCCTGTTCGAACATCGTGTCGATGCGCTGGCGGTAGGCCTGCTCCCAGGGCGCCGTCCTGAAACGCAAGAACGGCTTGCCCTTGCCTTGCGGCATGTCCCACGGATCGTTGGGACCGAGGAACACCACCATCAGACGGATCTTCGGGCGCTCATTCAAGGTCCGGCTCACCGTCTGCGGCCAGTTGAAGAAGCCCGGATACGCAAGCCCGGTGCTCTGCCGGCTGAGGTTGACGCTGCGAATGCCGTAACGCTTGAGCAGGGTGTTGGACAGGTGCGGCGCCACGCCCTGCATCATCGAGTCACCGACCAGAAACACTTCATCACCGCTGCTCAGGGTGACGACCGGCGACCCCGTCGGCACGGGCATCGGCACGGGCATCGCGGGCGCCGGCGCTATGGGCTGCGCCTTCGCGGCTGGCGGCGCAACTGCGGCGGCGACCACCGGCCTGGCTTTTGCCGGTGGCGGTACGGGCGGCGGCGCAGGCGCGGGCTTCGGGGCTGGCGCGGCGATGTCCACGGTCACCACCGGCATGTTCGGCGGCAGTTCGACCATCACCGGCGCTTCCACCACGGGTGCTGGCGGTGCTGGCGGCGCCTCGGCCAGTTGCTCGCGGAGGCTGTCGACAAAGCGCTCGCGGGCGTCGGCGAAGGCTTGGTTCAGGTTGCCGCCCAGGCGCCACAACGTGCTTTGCCCAACACCGGGCAGTTCACAGCTCTGATGGTATTTCTGCTGGCAATACAGGGCGATGGACTGCTGGTTCAGCCAGACCAGCAGCACGCTGGTCAACAGCAGCGCATACAGCACCCGCGCCGCGCCCAGTTGTGTGTTGAACAGGTGACGGATATCAGAAGCCGGCATAGATGAACCCCGGCACACCCGACGGCGCGGCGAAGATGACCAGCGCGAGGAACAGCGCCAGCGGCAGCGGATAGAACTGCCACGGCAAGCGGCTGCTGGCGGCGAAGCCCCGGCGCATCAGCAGCAGCGCCTGTGGATAAATCGCCAGCGCGGCAATGCAGGCCAGTAGCAGCGCCCCGGTAGCGCCGGACAAACCGGCAACGGACAGGCCGCCAAGCCCGGCGAGCATATCCAGCGCGCCATCCAGGCTGGTGCTGCGGAAGAAGATCCAGGCGAACGCCACGTAGTGAAACGTTAGCAGCCGCGCCAGCAAATCCGCGCCCGGCCAGCGCGGCGGCTGCGGCAGCCAGTGATTTGAAAGCTTGTACACCGCCAGCCCGAAACCGTGCAGCGCGCCCCACACCAGGAAGTTCACGCTCGCGCCATGCCAGAGCCCGGAGATCAGCATGGCCAGGAACATGTACAGCGTGGCGAACCAGGCACCGTGGCGGTTGCCGCCCAGCGGGATATAGATGTAGTCGCGGATGAAGGTGGACAGGCTGATATGCCAGCGGCTCCAGAACTCCCGCAGATTGCGCGCGGCGTACGGCGCATCGAAGTTGACCGGCAGACGAAAGCCCAGCAGCAGGGCGATGCCGGTGACCAGATGGGTATAGCCGCTGAAGTTCAGATAGATCTGCACGCTGTAGCCATACACCGCCAGCAGGATGCGCTCGGCGGAGAAATTACCGGGCGTCTCGAACACCGGGTCCACCCACTCGCTGGCCAGCCAGCCGCTGAGCAGGAACACCTTGACCACCGCCAGGGCGATCAGCCCGAGGGCGCGCTGCGGTTCTAGCAACTGACGCATCTGTGGCGGACGAATCTGCGGCAGCAGGTGCGTGGCGCGATTGACCGGCCCGGCCACCAGGCTGGGGAAGAACGCCAGGTACAGCGCAAGGTCCAGCAGCGGAGCCGGCGCCAGCTCGCGGCGGTTGATCGACACCAGGTAACTGACCGAATGGAAGGCATAGAAGGAAAAGCCGATCGGCACCAGCAACTGCAACACCGGCAGCGAGACGCTCAGGCCAAGCCCCGTCAGCGCGGCCTGCACGCCACCGACGAAGAACTCCTGGTACTTGAACCAATAGAAGCCGCCAAGCACCAGCACCAGGAGCAACAGCGTATTGAGGCTGCGCCCCGGATAACGCCCCGCCAGACGCCCGAGCAACCACACCGCCGCGGTATACCCCAGCAGCACATAAAGGGCCCACGGGCTGAAACTGAAGACCAGGCCGTAGCTGGCCGCCAGCAACACGGCGTTCTGCAACCGGAGATTCCAGCACAGGCTCCAGTACAGGGCGAAGAACAGAATGAAGGCGAGACCGAACTCGATCGAAAGAAAGCTCACAACGTAGTCCATTACGCAACGACGGGAGGGGCGCGGACACGACAGGAACGTCTGGGCGCAGAGCGGCGGCGATTATGGCAGAGAGCCATAAGCCCCCACAACGCGCCGGGCAGTGTTCGAATACGACAAAAGAAGCGGCCCCTGATTTGCCCCCACTGCCCTGCTCTGCTAGTGTCGCGCCGTTCCGACAGCCACCGAGATAGCCGCCATGGCCCGAAAAAAAGCCGCCATCGATTTCGAGCAATCCCTCGCTGACCTGCAAGCCCTGGTCGAGCGTCTGGAGAACGGCGAACTGTCGCTGGAAGACTCGTTGACCGCCTTCGAACAAGGCATCCGCCTGACCCGTGACTGCCAGGGCGCCCTGACCCAGGCCGAGCAGAAAGTGCAGATCCTGCTGGAGCGCGACGGCGAACTCGCCGCGGAGCCCTTCGACGCGGAACAAGAACAATGATCAAGGCGTACCAGGACAGTTGCCAGGCCCGTGTCGATGGCGCATTGGAGCATCTGTTCCAACCACCTTCGGTCGAACTGACCCGCCTTTACGAAGCCATGCGCTACAGCGTGATGAACGGCGGCAAGCGGGTCCGCCCGCTGCTCGCCTACGCGGCCTGCGAAGCGCTGGGCGGCGCGGCCGAGCAGGCCAACGGCGCGGCCTGCGCGGTTGAACTGATCCACGCCTACTCCCTGGTCCACGACGACCTGCCGGCCATGGACGACGACGACCTGCGCCGTGGCCAGCCAACCACCCACAAAGCCTTCGACGAAGCCTGTGCGATCCTCGCCGGCGACGGCCTGCAGAGCCTGGCCTTCAGCGCCCTGCTCGACCCGCGCCTGAGCCCGCAGAGCGACGCCATCCGCATCGCCATGGTGCAGACCCTGGCCAGCGCCGCAGGCCCCGCCGGCATGGTCGGCGGCCAGGCCATCGACCTCGGCTCGGTGGGTTTGAAACTCGACCAGACCGCCCTCGAATTCATGCACCGGCACAAGACCGGCGCGCTGATCGAAGCCAGCGTGCGTATCGGTGCACTGGCCAGCAACCGGGCGGGCGACGCTGAACTGCAGGCCCTGCAACAGTACGCCCAGGCGATTGGCCTGGCCTTCCAGGTGCAGGACGATATCCTCGACGTCGAAAGCGACACCGAGACCCTCGGCAAGCGCCAGGGCGCCGATATCGCCCGTGACAAACCGACCTACCCGGCCCTGCTCGGCCTCGACGCGGCCAAGGCCTACGCCCTGGAACTGCGCGACCAGGCCCTCGACGCCTTGCGGCCGTTTGACGCAGCCGCCGAGCCGCTGCGGGCGCTGGCGCGGTATATCGTCGAACGACGTAACTGACTTACAGGCCTTATCGCAGTCACCCCAAAATGGGCAGTCACTCCCCAATGGGGTAAACTTCCGCGTCTTCAAACCTATAACGACTCGCCTGATGCCCACGACGTTTCAAGAGATCCCCCGCGAACGCCCGGTCACGCCGCTGCTTGACCGTGCCGATACGCCAGCCGGCCTGCGTCGTCTGGCCGAAGCCGACCTGGAGAACCTGGCTGACGAACTGCGTCAGGAGTTGCTCTATACCGTTGGTCAGACCGGCGGGCACTTCGGTGCCGGCCTGGGCGTCATCGAGCTGACGGTTGCCCTGCATTACGTCTTCGACACGCCGGACGACCGTCTGGTGTGGGACGTCGGGCACCAGGCCTACCCGCACAAGATCCTCACCGGCCGCCGCCAGCGCATGAACACCCTGCGCCAGAAAGACGGCATCGCCGCCTTCCCGCGCCGCAGTGAAAGCGAGTACGACACCTTCGGCGTCGGTCACTCCAGCACCTCGATCAGCGCCGCGCTGGGCATGGCCATCGCCGCCCGCCTGCGCAACGAGTCGCGCAAGTCCATCGCGGTGATCGGCGACGGCGCCCTGACCGCCGGCATGGCCTTCGAGGCGTTGAACCACGCCCAGGAAGTCAACGCCGACATGCTGGTGATCCTCAACGACAACGACATGTCGATCTCGCGCAACGTCGGCGGGCTGTCCAACTACCTGGCCAAGATCCTCTCCAGCCGCACCTACGCGAGCATGCGCGAAGGCAGCAAGAAAGTGCTGTCGCGCCTGCCCGGCGCCTGGGAGATCGCCCGCCGCACCGAAGAATACGCCAAGGGCATGCTGGTCCCCGGCACCCTGTTCGAAGAGCTGGGCTGGAACTACATCGGCCCGATCGACGGCCACGACCTGCCGACCCTGATCGCCACCCTGCGCAACATGCGCGACCTCAAGGGTCCGCAGTTCCTGCACGTGGTGACCAAGAAGGGCAAGGGCTTCGCCCCGGCCGAGGTCGATCCGATCGGCTACCACGCCATCACCAAGCTGGAACCCGCCGACAAACCGGCCGCGCCGAAAAAGGCCGGCGGACCGAAGTACTCGGCCGTGTTCGGCCAGTGGCTGTGCGACATGGCCGCCGCCGACGATCGTCTGGTGGGCATTACCCCGGCGATGAAGGAAGGCTCCGACCTGGTGGCCTTCAGCGAACGTTATCCACAGCGCTACTTCGACGTGGCGATCGCCGAGCAGCACGCCGTGACCCTGGCCGCCGGCATGGCCTGCGAAGGCTCCAAGCCGGTGGTGGCGATCTACTCGACCTTCCTGCAGCGCGCCTACGACCAGTTGATCCACGACGTCGCGGTGCAGAACCTCGACGTGCTGTTCGCCATCGACCGCGCCGGTCTGGTGGGCGAAGACGGCCCGACTCACGCCGGCAGCTTCGACCTGTCCTTCCTGCGGTGCATCCCCGGCATGCTGGTGATGACCCCGAGCGACGAAAACGAGCTGCGCCGCATGCTCAACACCGGCCACCTCTACAACGGTCCGGCGGCGGTGCGCTACCCACGCGGCAACGGCCCCAACGCCACCATCGAGAACAGCCTGGAACCCCTGGAAATCGGCAAGGGCGTGATCCGCCGCCAGGGCAGCAAGGTCGCCCTGCTGGTGTTCGGCGTGCAGTTGGCCGAAGCCCTGAAAGTCGGCGAAACCCTCGATGCCACCGTGGTCGACATGCGCTTTGTCAAACCGCTGGATGAAGCGCTGGTGCTGGAACTGGCCGCCGGTCACGACCTGCTGGTGACCATCGAAGAGAACGCCATCATGGGCGGCGCCGGTGCCGCGGTCAGCGAATTCCTCGCCCGCGAAGCCGTGCTCAAGCCGGTGCTGCATCTGGGCCTGCCGGACATTTATGTCGAGCACGCCAAGCCGGCGCAGATGCTCGCTGAATGCGGGCTGGATGAGGCCGGAATCGAAGATGCGGTGCGCCAGCGCCTGCAACGGCTCGGCCTGTAACCTCATCGCTGGCAAGCCAGCTCCCACAGGGTTGTGAACTGCGCACGATACCTGTGGGCGCTTGTCGGGGCGCCAAACCGCAGCGATAGCGATAGAACGGCCAAATGAAAATCCCCCGCCTTGCCCCACTCCTGCTCTGCCTCCCCACCCCGCTTCTCGCCGAGCCGCTGGACCGCGACGCCGCCCTGCAACTCCCTGACGTGGTCATCAGCGCCAACCGCCAGGTCGAGGACCGCAACCAGTCCGCCAGCGCCAGCACCGTCTTCACCCGCGACGACATCGAGCGCCTGCAGCCCAGCAACGTCACCGACCTGCTGACCCGCGTCCCCGGCGTACAAGTCGCCCGCACCGGCGGTCGCGGCAGCCTGCCGGGGATCTTCATCCGCGGCACCAAGTCGGCGCAGAGCCTGGTGCTGGTCGACGGTCAGCGCATCGCCAACACCTCGTCCGGCGACAGCGGCCTGCAATACCTGGATATTGGCCAGATCGAGCGGGTGGAGGTGCTGCGCGGGTCGCGTTCGGCGATCTACGGCAGCGATGCCATGGGCGGGGTGATCCAGATTTTCACCCGTCGCGGCAGCGAGCAGAACCTGCACGCCAACCTGCGTCTGGCCGTGGGCAGCCAGCAGACCGTCCAGCGCAGCCTCGGCCTGTCCGGCGGCGACGAGCGCACCCGCTTCAGCCTCGGCGCCAGCCTGGATGAAAGCGCCGGCATCGACGACACCCGGCAGTCCTACGCGAGCGACAGCGACCACGACGCCTACCGCAACCGCTCCGTCAGCCTGAGCCTGTCGCACCAGCTCGGCGAGAACCTCGAAGTCGGCGCCAACCTGCTGGACAGCCGTGGCCGACGGGAATTCGACAATCCCTTCGGACGCTACATCGAGGAAACCGGCGCCGTCGTCCCGCAGGCCCCGTACAGCGATTTCACCGTCAGCAGCGTCGGCACCTGGCTCGCCGCCCAGATCACCGAGCAATGGCACAGCCGCGTGGACCTGGCCCACAGCGAAAACCGCGACCGCAGCCGCGACAAGCTCAGCAGCCAGTCCGACGTACTCAACACCTACCGCGACGCCATCACCTGGCAGAACGACCTGAACCTCAACGACCGGCACAGCCTGATGCTCGGCGGCGACGCCTACGTCGACCGCCTGCATGCCAACGTGGACTTCGCCGAAGACAGCCGCTGGAATCGCGCGGCCTTCGTCCAGCACCGCTATCAGGGCGAACACTTCTCGACGGAACTGGGCCTGCGCCGCGACCGTAATCAGCAGTTCGGCGGGCAGAACACCTGGAGCGCCAGCCTGACGCTGCCGGTCAATGTCGATAACGATGTGCTGCTGTCCTACAGCGAAGGCTTCCGCGCACCGACCTTCAATGACCTGTATTACCCAGGCTTCGGCAACCCGAACCTCAAGCCGGAGCGTTCGAAAAGCTATGAGCTGCAATGGCGCAGCCAGTTGAGCGAGGACAGCCGCCTGGAAACCTCGCTGTACCGCACCGACCTGCGCGACGCGATCATCTTCCGCGACATTCCCTACAACGTCAGCCAGGCGCGGATCATCGGTTTCGAAGCCGCGCTGAAGCAGGACTGGAACGGCTGGCAAAGCCAGTTGGCCGTGGCGCTGATGGACCCGCGCGACCGCGAAAGCGGCCACACCCTGGAGCGTCGCGCGCGGCGCACCCTGAGCCTGGACCTGGACCGGCAGTTCGACCGCCTTGGCCTCGGCGCGTCCTGGCAGGCGGTGAGCAGCAGCTACGCCGACGACAAGAACCAGCGCCAGCTCGGCGGCTACGGTCTGTTGGGTGCGCGGGCCAGTTGGCGACTGACACCGGAGGTTCGCCTGGAACTGAAGGCCGACAACCTGCTGGACAAGGACTACGCACGCGCCCAGTACAACCACTTCGGCACGGATTACGGCTACCGCGAGGAAGGTCGTACCTGGCTGCTGGCGATCAACTGGACGCCGGCGTTGTAGCCAGCGTTCGGCACAGCCTTGCCGTGGCCTCGATCATCTGACCGCTGGGGCGCTCCAGGCCCTTGTCCGGCACCCGCAGCAATCGCCCGTCGCGTACCGCCGAGAGCTGCGTCCAGCTTTTCCAGGCGGCCAATTGCGCCGCGTCGCTGGCGAGAATCACCTGCGGATCGCGCAGCAACACGCTTTCGATACTGACCTGCGGAGCCGGCAGTTGCAGGTCGTCGAACACGTTGCGTGCGCCACAGACCTTCAAGGCATCGCTGATGATTTGCCCGGCACCCACGGTGTACAGCGGCTTGTCCCAGACCTGATAGAACACCCGCACCGGCTGTTCGCGACGGTACTGCGCGCGCAGCGCCTGCAAGCGGTCGCGCAATGCGCTGGCGTATGGCCGGGCGAATTCGGCCCGACCCAGCCGCTCGCCGATGGCTTCGATCTGCGCGATCAGGCTGTCGAGGTCGTGAGGTTCGGCGGTGTACAGCGGGATGCCAAGGCGTTCGAGCTGAGCGCGCTGGGCCGGCGGCACGCTGGCGGGCCAGAGCAGGACGAGGTCGGGTTTGAGGCTGAGCAGGCGTTCCAGGTCGAGTTGCCCGTAACGTCCCACCGACGGGACCTGCGCCAGGGCCGCCGGGCGTTCGCCGGCATCGAGTACGCCCACCAGCAGATCGGCGGCCTGCAGTTCAACGACGATTTCCGTCAGCGAGGGCGCCAGGCTGACCACCCGTGGCGCTGCCGCAAGTGGCCAGGCAAGCGCCAGCGCCACCAGCAACACGAGCGCGCGCATCAGGCGAGTTGGCGGGGAATGCGGTAGAGGTAGAGGATGACCACGCTGGAGATTGCCAGCAGGATCTGCGGCACCGTTTCCAGACCGACCAGCACCGACAGCGCGGCGATCCACACCGGCAAGCAGGCGAACAACATGCCCAAGCGTCGCACCCGCGCCAGTTCGATCCAGGCGGCGGGTTCTTCTTCGGTATTGAGGGCTTTGCCGGTGGCGATCAGCGCGTGCTTGTAGACGGTGAAACGCGGCAGGGTCAGGAACATCGATGCCACGCCGGCAATGAACATCGGCATGGCCAGGACCGGAATGACCGGCTCACTGCCACCGAATGCCCAGGAAAACACCAGCAGCGGCGCCAGCGCCACCGCCAGGTACTGCAACCAGGCGATGGTCAGGCGACGACGAACCTGGCCGCGGGTCACGCCCGGCCGGCCTCACCCTGGTGCTCGTTGCCCATCATGTGGCCGAGCTTGCCGGCCTTGGTGGCCAGGTAGTGTTTGTTGTGCGGATTGTGACCGGTGTGCAGCGGCACACGCTCGGCGACCACGATACCCATGTCGGTCAGTGCCTTGACCTTGCGCGGGTTGTTGGTCATCAAGCGCAGCGAGGTGATGCCCAGGTGCTCCAGCATTGGCCGGCACATGGCGTAGTCACGCAGGTCAGCGGCAAAGCCCAGACGCTCGTTGGCCTCGACGGTGTCGGCGCCGCCGTCCTGCAGCTCATACGCGCGAATCTTGTTCAGCAGACCAATGCCACGGCCTTCCTGGCGAAGATAAAGCAGCGCGCCACGCCCTTCCCGGGCGATGGCCTGCAGGGCCGCTTCGAGCTGGGAACCACAATCGCACCGCTGGCTGAACAGAGCATCACCGGTCAGGCATTCGGAATGCAGGCGACCCAGCACCGGCTGACCGTCGGCGATATCGCCGAGGCTGAGCACGACGTGCTCGCGGCCAGTGGCTTCGTCGAGAAAGCCGTGCATGGTGAAAGTCGCGAAAGGAGTAGGCAGCTTGGAAGCAGCAACAAAAACGACGGGCACCTTGTGCTCCTGAATATGCATGAAAATTGACGTGGGCCGATTGTAACAGCAGCTTGCCGCACCTGCTTATGCTGAATTACTGGGCCAACAGATCGAAAAGTTCGATACCAAGCCGTCGAACCATTGCCCCAAAGCCCCTACTTGCCCGACTGATCGAACGGGTATGGCTGCTTCCAGCGCTGGAAAATCGGCTTCAGTTCGCCGCTTGGCACCAGCACGTCCATGCGCTTGTCGAACAGCTCGCGCAGCGCCTTGCCCTCCGGCGTGTTGCCAAATGCCAGGTACAACGGCAGTTCTGCCACATGGGTGCTGCGGAATTGATCCGGGTGCTCGGCATGGCTGCGCACGTATTCCACTTCGGTCTGCGCATCGATATAGAAATCCACCCGCTCGCGTTCCAGCATCGGCAGGATGCCGTCGCGGCGCTGCACTTCGCGGTAGTTGCCGGTGATATTGGGCAGGTAGTTCTGATAGTCGTAGCCGCGGACCCAGGACAGGCGGAACTGGCCGAGGGTTTCCAGGGTCGGCCGCGGATGAGTGGCCAGGCCCAGGGCATAGATATGGTCGGAATCGAAATTCCAGCGCGGGTAGAGGTTGTCGTCGTTTTCGGCGGCGTAGGAGCCCACCCAGGCGTCCGCCTCTCCCCGTTTGACCAGGCCGACGGCGCGGGTGTACGGCGCGCTGAGCACCGTCACCTTGACCCCGGCTGGCTCGAAGATCTTGCGCAGCAGGTCCCAGGCCAGGCCGGTGCCATCGGCATTGGTGTAATCCAGCCAGCTCTCACTCGCCAGGCGAACCTGCGGCGGCAGCCCCTCGGCAGCAGCGATTCCCTGCATTCCTGCCGCCATGACCAGCATCAGCAGCCATTGTCGCCATACACGCATTGCCGACTCCCTTTAAATCAGACTCCATACCAACACTTGCATCGCCAGCCAGGCGAACACCCCGGCCAGCACATCATCGAGCATGATCCCGACACCGCCGTGCACATGCCGGTCGATCCAGCGGATGGGCCAGGGCTTGAGGATGTCGAAAAAGCGGAACATCAGAAAACCTGCCAACAACCATAGCCAACCCTCGGGCACCAGCCAGAGGGTGATCCACATGCCGACCATCTCGTCCCAGACGATGCCTTCATGATCGTGCACGCCCAGGTCATCGGCGACCTTGCCGCACAGCCAGAAGCCGAACAGCATGGTCAGCCCGAGCATCAGCCAATAGCCCCAGGCTGGCAGCATCTGCCACAACGGGACGAACGGCAGCGCCACCAGCGAACCCCAGGTGCCCGGGGCCTTGGGCAGCGTGCCGGAGCCGAAGCCGAACGCGAGGAAATGCCAGGGGTTGCGCCAGACCGATGGCGGAACGTTTTCCGCTGGCACCTGATTGGGGTGGTCGGTCACGGTGTCTCCCTGAAATGTTGATACCCGCGCACAGCCGGGGTGATGTCATTGCCAGCGGCGTCGTGCAGGCTGACGCCGCTGCCCGCCTCGACCCGGCCGACCACGTGCAGCGGCCAGCCGGCGTCCCGCAGCCCGGCCAGTTCGGCGGGCGGCAGGGTGAAGGCGATCACGTAGTCATCGCCGCCGGTCAGCGCCGCCTGACGGGCCTGATCCAGACCGAGGAAGCCAAGCAGCGCCGGACTCAGCGGCAGCTGCTCCAGTTCCAGGCGCAGTGCCACGTTCGAGGCCGTGGCGATATGCCCGCAGTCAGCCAGCAGTCCGTCGGAAATATCCAGCGCCGCCGTGGCCTTGTTCCGCAGTGCCTGACCCAGCGCCAATTGCGGCGAAGGCGACCAATAGTGGGACAACAGCGGCTCGGCCAGGGTTGCATCCGCCTGACGCTCGCCCAGCACCAGCGGCAGTGCGCCGGCCGCATTGCCCAACTCGCCACCGACGCAGACCAGGTCCCCGACCCGGGCGCCGCCACGGGTCAGCGCCTGCCCGACGGGCACACGACCGAACACGGTCATGGTCAGGCTCAGCGGGCCGCGCGTGGTGTCGCCACCGATCAGGGTCAGCCCGCACTGAGTCGCCATCCGGTTCAAACCCTGGGCATACGCGAGCAACCAGTCGGGACTGACGTCCGGCACGGTCAGGGCAAGGGTAAAGGCAAGCGGGGTGGCGCCCATGGCGGCCAGGTCGCTGGCCGCTACCGCCAGCGAGCGCTGGCCGAGCAGGAAAGGATCGCTGACGGCGGGGAAATGCACCCCGGCCACCAGCGTATCGGTGGAGATTGCCAACTGCTCGCCGGGAGCCGGCGCCAGCAGCGCGCAATCGTCACCGATGCCAAGGGCGATGCCTTCGCCGCCCTGCGCACAAGGCGCGGCGGCGAAGTACTGGCGGATCAGCTCGAACTCACCCATGGTCAGGCAGCGCCGGAATCAGCGCTTGAACGCCTTCACTTCGGCTTCGCGAAGCCGTGGCGCGAGCTTGTCGAGCACGCCGTTGACGAACTTGTGGCCATCGGTGGAACCGAAGACCTTGGCCAGTTCGATACCTTCGTTGATAACAACGCGGTATGGCACGTCAACGCGCTTGAGCAGTTCCCAGGTGGACAGACGCAGGACCGCGAGTTCGACCGGGTCGAGCTCTTCCAGGGCCATGTCCAGGCAAGGGGTGAGCGCGGTGTCGATTTCGGTCTTGCTTGCCGGAACCCCGTGCAGGATCTCCCGGAAGTAAGCGCCATCGACATCGCTGAAATCGTTATCGACCCGGAACTGCGCTTCGACCTCGTTCAGCGAGTGCTTTGCAATGTGCCATTGATACAGCGCTTGGGTCGCGAGCTTGCGGGCTTCACGACGCTTGGCGCTTTTCGACGGCTTGCCTGCATCAGCGGGCTGCGGGTCGCGCGGGTTGAAACGATCGCTTTCGTCGCTAATCACTTGGCCTCCAACTGCGCCAGCAGACTGACCATTTCCAGAGCGGACAGGGCAGCTTCAGCGCCCTTGTTGCCGGCCTTGGTGCCGGAACGCTCGATGGCCTGTTCGATCGAGTCGACGGTCAGGACACCGAAAGCAACCGGTACGCCGAACTCCATGGACACCTGGGCCAGGCCCTTGGTGCATTCGCCCGCAACGTATTCGAAGTGTGGGGTACCGCCACGGATCACCGCACCCAGGGCGATGATTGCCGAGTATTCACCCTGTTGGGCGACTTTCTGCGCGACCAGCGGGATTTCGAACGCGCCAGGAGCACGGATGACAACGATGTCGCTTTCGCTCACGCCATGACGAACCAGGGCGTCAACGGCACCGCTCACCAGGCTTTCGACGACGAAGCTGTTGAAGCGGCCAACCACCAAAGCATAGCGACCTTTGGGGGCAATGAAGGTACCTTCGATGGTCTTCAGGGACATTGCGGGATTCTCATCTTAAAGAGCCAGGCCGCAAAAACGCGGCCTGTGGGAGTTTTGGTCACGAAAAGCGAGCGGTCAAACACCGCCGGCTCATTCGGAGGGCACGTATTCTACAACTTCCAGATCGAATCCGGATATCGCGTTGAACTTCATCGGCGAACTCATCAGGCGCATCTTGCGCACACCGAGGTCGCGGAGGATCTGCGAACCGGCACCGACGGTGCTGTAGGTGGTCGGCGTCTTGGTCTGGGCATCGCCCGCGCTTTCGCGGATGTGCGCCAGCAGCACGTCGCCGTCCAGCGGATGACCCAGCAGCAGCACCACGCCGCTACCGGCGTCGGCCACGGCGCTCATCGCCGCGCGCAGGCTCCAGCGGCCAGGCTGTTTGACCAGCAGCAGGTCGCGCAGCGGGTCCATGTTGTGCACGCGGACCAGGGTCGGCTCTTCGGCGCAGATCTTGCCGAGGGTCAGGGCCATGTGCACGTCGCCTTCCACGGAATCGCGGTAAGTGACCAGGTTGAAGTGACCCAGCTCGCTGTCCAGCGGCTGCTCGGCGATGCGCTGGATGGTGCGCTCGTGGATCATGCGGTAGTGGATCAGGTCGGCGATGGTGCCGATCTTGATGCCGTGCTCGGCAGCGAACACTTCCAGCTCCGGACGACGGGACATGGTGCCGTCGTCGTTCATTACTTCGCAGATCACTCCGCTCGGCTCGAACCCGGCCATGCGCGCCAGGTCGCAGGCGGCTTCGGTGTGGCCGGCGCGGGCCAGGGTGCCACCTGGCTGGGCCATCAGCGGGAAGATGTGGCCGGGGCTGACGATGTCTTCAGCCTTGGCGTCCTTGGCGGCAGCAGCCTGCACGGTGCGGGCGCGGTCGGCGGCGGAGATGCCGGTGGTCACGCCTTCGGCGGCTTCGATGGACACGGTGAACTTGGTGCCGAAGCCGGAACCGTTGCGCGGCGCCATCAGCGGCAGCTTCAAGGTTTCACAGCGCTCGCGGGTCATCGGCATGCAGATCAGGCCACGGGCGTGCTTGGCCATGAAATTGATGTGCTCGGGCAGGCAGCATTCGGCCGCCATGATGATGTCGCCTTCGTTTTCGCGGTCTTCGTCATCCATGAGGATGACCATTTTGCCCTGGCGGATGTCTTCAACCAGTTCTTCGATGGTGTTGAGCGCCACGCGGCACCCCCTTCTAATCAGGATTTCAGGTAGCCGTTGGCGGCCAGGAAGCTTTCGGTGATTCCGCTGCCGTTGCTCGGCTCGGCGGCTTTGTCGCCCAGGAGCAGGCGCTCCAGGTAACGGGCCAGCAGATCGACTTCGAGGTTGATCCGGCGCCCGGGGCGGTAGTCGGCCATGATGGTCTCGGCCAGGGTATGCGGGACGATGGTCAGCTCGAACTCGGCGCCATCGACCTGGTTGACCGTCAGGCTGGTGCCGTCGACGGTGATCGAGCCCTTGTGGGCGATGTACTTGGCCAGTTCCTTCGGCGCGCGCAGGCGGAACTGGATGGCGCGGGCGTTATCGGCGCGCGAGATGACTTCGCCGACGCCGTCGACGTGGCCGCTGACCAGATGGCCACCCAGGCGGGTGGTCGGCGTCAGGGCCTTTTCCAGGTTGACCCGGCTGCCGCTCTTGAGGTCGTCGAAGGCGGTGCAGTCGAGGGTCTCGCGGCTGACGTCAGCCCAGAAACCGTCGCCCGGCAGCTCAACTGCAGTCAGGCAAACGCCGTTGACCGCGATGCTGTCGCCCAGCTTCACGTCGCTCAGGTCGAGCTTGCCGGTTTCGACATAGACCCGCACGTCGCCGCCCTTGGGGGTGATGGAACGGATGCTGCCGATGGATTCGATGATGCCGGTAAACATTGAGTCCTCCTCGAGAACAGGCCACGCCGGGGGCGCAAGCCGCGAATTATACGCCTGGGGCGGGCACAGGGATGGCAGTGACTCGCCAGTCATCGCCTACCGCGCGCATGTCAGTGATTTTCAGTGCCGGGGCTTCGCTCATCCGCGCCAGCGGCCAGTCGAGCAGCGGCCGGGCATTGGAGCCGAGAAACTTGCCGGCGATGAACAGTTGGTATTCGTCCACCAGGCCGAGCTGGGCAAAGGCACCGGCAAGGCCGGGGCCGGCCTCCACCAGGACTTCGTTGACGCCACGTCCGGCCAGCTCAACCAGCAACTGGCGCAGATCGACCTGGCCGTCGGCACCGGGCAAACGCAGCAGCTCCTGGCCGTTGGCGGCGTAACGCGGGTCGTCCTCGGCGGCGGTGACCACCAGCGCCGGACCGGCCTGATAGAACGGTGCGTCCAGCGGCAGGCGCAAGCGCCCGTCGATCAATACGCGCAGCGGCGGACGGCTCAGTGCAAGGGCGGCGGTGTCAGTGTCCAGACCCAGTTCCGCGCCACGCACGGTCATTCGCGCGTTATCCGCCAGCACGCTGCTGGCGCTGCTCAGCACCACGCTGGAGCGCGCGCGCAGGCGCTGCACCGCCGAACGCGCCGCCGGGCCGGTGATCCACTGGCTTTCGCCGCTGGCCATGGCAGTGCGCCCGTCCAGGCTCATCGCCAGTTTCACCCGCACATACGGCAGGCCGTGTTCCATGCGCTTGAGAAATCCGGGGTTCAGCGCCCGCGCTTCGGCTTCGAGCACGCCGCTGGCGACTTCGATGCCGGCGTCGGCGAGGCGCTTGAGGCCGTTGCCGGCGACTTGCGGGTTAGGGTCTTGCATCGCCGCGACGACTCGTGCCACGCCAGCCTTCACCAGCGCTTCGGCGCAGGGTGGCGTGCGGCCGTGGTGGCTGCACGGTTCCAGGGTGACGTAGGCGCAGGCGCCGCGAGCCAGTTCGCCGGCCTGGCGCAAGGCGTGGACTTCAGCGTGTGGCTCGCCGGCGCGCACGTGCCAGCCTTCGCCGACCACCTCGCCGTCGCGGACGATGACGCAGCCAACCCGCGGGTTCGGGTGCGTCGAATACAGGCCCTTGCGCGCCAGCTCAAGGGCGCGGGCCATGTAATGAGCGTCGAGCACGGCGCGTTCTGTGGACATGTTCACTCTTTGGACGGCTCGCGGGCCAGGCGGTCGATTTCTTCGCGGAATTCGTTGAGGTCCTGGAAGCGCCGGTACACGGAGGCGAAACGGATGTAGGCAACTTCGTCGAGCTTTTGCAGCTCGGTCATCACCAGTTCACCGACCACCAGCGACTTGACCTCACGCTCGCCCTTGGCGCGCAGCTTGTGCTTGATGTGGGCCAGCGCGGCTTCCAGGCGCTCGACGCTGACCGGGCGCTTTTCCAGCGCCCGCTGCATGCCGGCGCGGAGTTTGTCTTCGTCGAAGGGCTGACGGCTGCCGTCCTGCTTGATCAAGCGAGGCAGGACCAGTTCGGCGGTTTCGAAGGTGGTGAATCGCTCGCCGCAGGCCACGCATTCGCGGCGGCGGCGCACTTGCTCGCCCTCGGCGACCAGTCGCGAGTCGATGACTTTGGTGTCGTTGGCACCGCAGAAGGGACAGTGCATGGTGGCAGGCAACAAAAAAAGGGAGGGCCATGGTAGCGCATCCGACTGGCAAGACAAGCCAAAGGGGTTACCATCCAGTGAGGAAATACGCCCCCGAAGGAAAAACACCATGCCGTTTCGAGCGCTCGCCGTGCTCGGCTTCGCGACCCTGCTGGCCGCCTGCAGCAGCGAAGCCCCCAAACCCGTGCCACCGCAGCCACCGGCCAATCCGGTGGCAAAACACGTCCATGTGCCAACGCCGCTGCCTGCCTACCAGCGGGAACTGACCGGCAGCTTCAGCAACATTCCCCGCGGCGCGGAGGTTGAAGTCGCCTTGTTGGTGATCGACGAACGCGGCCGCCCGCAACGCCTGCTGGCCAGCGACACCCTGGACGGCACCGGCCAGGCCCTGCCATTTCAGTTGCGCTTCAATCCCGAAGTGTTCCCCAGCGGTGCCCGTGTGGAACTGCGCGCCCGCGCCAGCCAGTCCGGGCAACTGATCCTGCACCTCAAACCGCTGTCGGTGACCCGCGCCGAAACCCAGGCCTTCGGCCCGCTGCAACTGGAAAAGGCGCCGTAAATGGCGCCTGTTCACCTGCAGAGTGCATTGAGTGAATTGCTCGGCGACGCCCGTCTTGTCGCCAGCGACCTGCCCGATTGCCCTCTGAAACTGTGGTTGATCGACGCCGACAACATGGACCGCGCCTTCAGTCCCGAAGAAACCCGACGCATCCTCGAAGAGCCGCCCTACTGGAGTTTCTGCTGGGCCAGCGGCCTGGCCATGGCCCGCTACCTGGCCGAGCGCCCGGAGTGGGTCGAGGGCAAGCGGGTGCTGGATTTCGGCGCCGGCTCCGGCATCGCCGGGATCGCCGCGAAGAAGGCCGGGGCACTGGAAGTGGTGGCCTGCGACCTCGATCCGCTGGCGCTGCACGCCAGCCGGGCCAACGCGGCACTCAACGGCGTGGAACTGAATTACTCCAGCGACTTTTTCGCCGAGGACGACCGCTTCGACCTGATCCTGGTTGCCGACGTGCTCTACGACCGCGCCAACCTGCCGCTGCTCGACCAGTTCCTCAGCCGTGGTCGCCAGGCGCTGGTGGCGGACTCGCGGGTGCGCGACTTCCGTCATCCGCTGTACCGGCAACTGGACACGCTGCACGCGCTGACCCTGCCGGACCTGGCCGAGCCCCATGAGTTTCGCCAGGTCAGCCTGTACCACGCCAGCCGCTGAGTCCGTATAGTTGGCGCCATTCATGCGTTCGCGAGAGTCGAGATGAGTCAGGACAACCCGTACATATTCGATACCACCGTCGCCAACTTCGATCAGGTGGTGATCGCCAACTCGCACCACAAGCCGGTGCTGGTGGATTTCTGGGCCGACTGGTGTGCGCCGTGCAAGGCGATGATGCCGGTGCTGGCGAAGATCACCGAGGAGTACCAGGGCGAACTGCTGCTGGCCAAGGTCAACTGCGATGTGGAGCAGGACATCGTCGCCCGCTTCGGCATCCGCAGCCTGCCCACCGTGGTGCTGTTCAAGGACGGCCAGCCGGTGGACGGCTTCGCCGGCGCCCAGCCGGAATCGGCCATCCGCGCCCTGCTCGAACCCCATGTGCAAATGCCGCCACCGGCCGCCGCCGATCCACTGGAAGTGGCCCAGGCGCTATTCGCCGACGGTCGCTACAGCGAGGCTGAAGCCACCCTCAAGACCCTGCTGAGCGAAGACAACAGCAACGCCGGCGCGCTGATTCTCTACGGTCGCTGCCTGGCCGAGCGTGGCGAGCTGGGTGAAGCGCAAACCGTGCTGGACGCGGTAAAGAGCGATGAGCACAAGGCCGCGCTGGCCGGTGCCAAGGCGCAACTGACGTTCCTGCGCCAGGCACAGAGCCTGCCGGAAGTGGCAGACCTGAAAACCCGTCTGGCGCAGAACGCCGAAGACGATGAAGCGGCGTATCAACTGACCATCCAGCAGTTGTCGCGCCAGCAGTACGAGGCGGCGCTGGATGGGTTGTTGAAGCTGTTCAAGCGCAATCGCGGCTATGAAAACGGGCTGCCGCACAAGACCCTGCTGCAGGTGTTCGAGTTGCTGGGCAATGACCATCCGCTGGTGGGCGTTTACCGTCGCAAGTTGTTTGCTGCTCTGTATTGAGTCAGGCGGGGTCTCATCGCTGCGGTTCGGCGATGAGGCCCTAAGATTCAATCACCCAACCCAGTGATACACCGGAGCATCCGCCCCGCTTTCCACCTTCACCTCACTGCTGTGCCGCAACCGCACCAGCAGCCGCTTGCCCGCTCCGGTACTGCCGGACAGCCCCTCCAGTTGTTCCAGCAATGCCGGCCCGTCCAGCGAACCCGCCTTGCGTAACAACGCCTTCGCCGCCAGCCACTGCGCATCATCGCCCCTCGGCTGCGTCGCCGGCGTAGCAGCATTGACCGGCGCCACCGCCTGCTCCGCCACCCGCCCCGCCAGGCTGGCCCACTCGGCCGGATCCAGTTCGAGGGTCAAATCCACCGGCCATTCGCCGATGTGTCCGCGAATTCGCACGTTTCCATCCTCCACACGTCAGGACCGCCATGCTCCCACGCTCATGAAGGATCGCCAAGGACCCTAGCAAGCCGCGCCGAACTTGTTATAACATTTCAAAACTTTTCCAAGCCCGCTCCGGAGTTCCGCCATGCGTCGCCTGTTGCTTGCCTTGCCTTTCGCCCTGCTGCCCCTGGCCGTGATGGCCCACGACGACCACGATCACGAGCATGACCATGACCACGCTCACGGCAGCCTCGGCGCCCACGAACATGGCGTCGCCCACCTCAACGCGGTACTCGACGGCAACGTCCTCGAGCTTGAGCTGGAAAGCCCAGCGATGAACCTGGTGGGCTTCGAGCACGCCGCCGTCAGCGATGCCGACAAAGCCAAGGTCGCCGCGGTACGCGCGCAGCTTGAACAACCCCTGAAGCTGTTCGGCCTGGCTGCCGCCGGCAACTGCAAGGAAAGCGACGAAGAACTGCAAAGCCCGCTGTTCGGCGACAAGCCGGCCAAGGATGACGATGGTGACGGCGATGAGCACGGCCACAGCGACATCCACGCGCACTACCGCCTGGAATGCGCCAACCCCGAGAAGCTCAAGGCGCTCGACCTGGCCCCGCTGTTCAAGACCTTCCCCGCCACCCAGAAAATCCAGCTACAACTGATCGGACCGAATGGCCAGCAAGGGGTGGAAGTCACGCCCGGCAATGCCACGATCAACTTCTAAGTCACCTTTTGCCAGTGAAGCGCCCGGGGTAACCCGGGCGTCCATTTATGAGCCAGGCACTGATTGAACTGACCGACCTGGGCTTCGCCTGGCCGGGACACCCGCCCCTGCTGGACATCCCGGCGCTGCGCCTCGAAGCCGGCGAATCGCTGTTTCTCAAGGGCCCCAGCGGCAGCGGAAAGACCACCCTGCTGGGCCTGCTCGGCGGCGTGCAGAGGGCCGACCGCGGCAGCATCCGCCTGCTCGGCCAGAACCTCAGCGAACTGAGCCAGAGCGCCCGCGACCGTTTCCGCGTCGACCACACCGGCTACATCTTTCAGCAGTTCAACCTGCTGCCGTTTCTCTCGGTGCGCGAGAACGTCGAACTGCCCTGCCGCTTCTCCAAGGCCCGCGCCGAGCGCGCCACGCAGCGCTTCGGCAGCATCGCAGACGCCGCCGCCGAACTGCTCGCGCACCTGGGCCTGAAAGACCCGGCGCTGCTTGCCCGCCGCGCCGACAGCCTGTCGATCGGCCAGCAGCAACGCGTGGCCGCAGCCCGCGCGCTGATCGGCCAGCCGGAACTGGTGATCGCCGACGAACCGACCTCGGCACTCGACGCCGACACCCGCGAAGCCTTTATCCGCCTGCTCTTCGCCGAATGTCGCGACGCCGGTTCCAGCCTGTTGTTCGTCAGCCATGACCAGAGCCTGGCGCCGCTGTTCGACCGCCAGTTGTCCCTCGCCGAACTCAACCGCGCGGCGCAGCCTGCCAGCGATACGGAGGCCTGATGTACCTGCTTCGTCTTGCCCTGGCCAGCCTGGCCAACCGCCGTTTCACCGCGTTTCTCACCGCCTTCGCCATCGCCTTGTCGGTGTGCTTGCTGCTGGCCGTCGAACGCGTTCGCACCGAGGCCCGCGCCAGCTTTGCCAGCACCATCAGCGGCACCGACCTGATCGTCGGCGCCCGCTCCGGTTCGGTGAACCTGCTGCTGTATTCGGTGTTCCGCATCGGCAACGCCACCAACAACATCCGCTGGGACAGCTTCGAGCACTACGCCAACGATCGCCGGGTGAAGTGGGCGATCCCGATTTCCCTCGGCGACTCGCACCGCGGCTACCGGGTGATGGGCACCACCGACGCCTACTTCGCGCATTACCAGTACGGCCGCAAACAGAACCTGCAACTGGCCCAGGGCCGCGCCTTCGCCAGCGACCCGTTCGAGGTGGTGCTCGGCGCCGAAGTAGCCGAAGCCCTGCACTACACGCTCGGCGACAAGCTGGTGCTGGCCCACGGCGTCGCCGCCATCAGCCTGGTCAAGCACGACGACAAACCGTTCACCGTGGTCGGCATTCTGCAGCGCACCGGCACACCGGTGGACCGCACGCTGCACATCAGCCTCGGCGGCATGGAAGCCATTCACATCGACTGGCACAACGGCGTGCCGGCCCGCGGTGCCGGGCGGGTCAGCGCCGAGCAGGCGCGCAACATGGACCTGACGCCCACGGCGATCACCGCGTTCATGCTCGGCCTGAACAGCAAAGTGGCGACCTTCTCGCTGCAACGGGAAATCAACGAATTCCGCAATGAGCCGCTGCAGGCGATTCTTCCCGGCGTGGCCTTGCAAGAGTTGTGGAGCCTGATGGGGACAGCGGAACAGGCGCTGTTCGTGGTTTCGCTGTTCGTCGTGCTCACCGGGCTGATCGGCATGCTCACCGCCATCCTCACCAGCCTCAACGAACGCCGTCGGGAAATGGCGATCCTGCGCTCGGTGGGCGCCCGCCCCTGGCATATCGGCGGCCTGCTGGTGCTCGAAGCCTTCGCCCTGGCGTTGGCCGGGATCGGCGCCGGGCTGGGCTTGCTGTACGCGGGTATCGCCGTCGCGCAGGGTTACGTGCAGGCCAACTATGGGCTATACCTGCCGCTGGCCTGGCCCAGCAGCCACGAATGGCTGTTGCTCGGGATCATCCTCGGCGCCGCGTTGCTGATGGGCAGCATCCCTGCCTGGCGGGCCTATCGACAGTCACTGGCCGACGGCCTGTCCATCCATCTCTGAGTAACCCTGTAATGCGTCGTGTCCTGCTGCTCCTGCTGTTGATCGCCGCGCCCGTCTGGGCCGGCGAGCCGCGTACCCTGGAATGGCCGCAACTGATTCCGCCGGGTGCGCCGGTGATCACGCCGCAGTTGGCGCCGCTGCACAACCTCTCGCAACTCTCGCAGTTGGGCGATGCGCTGGCTGCCGAAGCGGCGCCAGCAGCTCGCCAGGAGGTGCCGGACGCACCGGTGGTCAAGGAGCTGGACGGCCAGCAGATCAAGCTGCCGGGCTATATCGTGCCGCTGGAAGTCAGCGAGGAAGGTCGCACCACGGAGTTTCTCCTGGTGCCGTATTACGGCGCCTGCATTCATGTGCCGCCGCCGCCGTCGAACCAGATCGTGCATGTGTTCAGCGAGATCGGGATCAAGGTCGAAGAGTTGTACCAGCCGTACTGGATCGAAGGGCCGATGCGCGTCCAGTCGTCGGCCAGTGAGCTGGCCGAAGCGGGTTATCAGATGGAAGCCGAGAAAATCTACGCCTACGAACTACAATGAATGCCCGCACCCCGGCGCCTTCGCTTTCATTGAGCTGAATCAAAATTCCCGAGGCGGTAGCTCCTTAACATTGGAACCAATGAATCCAAATGTCCCCCGGAGCTTCCATGAACAAGTCTTTGCTCGGCGCCTCGCTCGTTGCCCTCGCGCTTGTAGCCCCTGCCGCCCACGCCTACCAGGCCGGTGATTTCATCCTGCGCGCCGGTGCCGTCACCACCGCGCCAAACGAAGACAGCGGCGAGCTGAAGTTCGACGGCGTCAAAGCCTCCGGCACCAAAGCCACCCTGACCAGCGACACCCAACTGGGTCTGGCCTTCGCCTACATGCTCACCGACCACTTCGGCCTGGAGCTGCTGGCAGCCACCCCGTTCCAGCATGAAGTGGGCGTGAAAGGCCTCGGTGGCCTGGACGGCAAGCTTGCCGACATCAAGCAACTGCCACCGACCCTGTCGCTGCAGTACTACCCGATGGAAGCCAGCTCGAAATTCCAGCCGTACGCCGGTATCGGTGTGAACTACACCCTGTTCTTCGACGAAGAACTGACCAGCGACCGCAAGGCCCAGGGCTTCAGCAACATGAAACTGAAGAACTCGGTAGGCCTGGCCGGCCAACTGGGCATGGACTATCTGGTCAACGACCACCTGCTGGTCAACGCCGCGATCTGGTACGTCGACATCAACACCGAAGCCAGCATCGACGGCCCGAGCGCACTGTCGATCGGCAAGACCAAGGTCGACGTGGACGTCGATCCATGGGTCTACATGGTTGGCCTGGGTTACAAGTTCTAAGCATTCGAAAACAGTTGGGGCCGTTTTGCGGCTCCTTCGCGAGCAAGCTCGCTCCTACAAGGACCCCGTCGCAATTGACGCAATCCCTGTAGGAGCGAGCTTGCTCGCGAAGGGGCTACAAAACGGCCCCACTGTTTTTACGAACTCAGCGCCCCAACAACCGCGCCAGACCCTCGGCCAACGGCGTCACCACCGGAAACGCGAAACGCGCCAGCAAGCGCTGATTGTCCGCCCGCGAATGGCGGATATCACCACTGCGCGCCGGCCCATAGCTGACATCGGGCAACCCGCCCAGCACCGTGCGCAGCGCCTCCAGCAACTGATTCAGCGAAGTCGCCTGGTTCAGGCCGATATTCACCGCGCCCTCTTCCACCTGCGCCATCTCCAGCGCCTGCACCATCACCGACACCAGGTCGCCGACATACAAAAAGTCGCGGGTCTGCTCGCCATCACCGAACACGGTAATCGGCGTGCCGCTCAAGGCGCGCTCGCAGAAGATGCTGATCACCCCGGAATACGGCGAGGACGGATCCTGACGTGGCCCGAAGATGTTGAAGAAGCGGAACACCACCGGTTCCAGACCGTGCTGACGACGGTAGAAATCCAGGTACTGCTCGCCGGCCAGCTTGTCCACCGCATAAGGGGTCAGCGGCGCCTTGGGGGTATCTTCGGCGATGGACTGGCCTTCACCGTTGTTGCCGTAGACCGCAGCGCTGGAGGCAAACACCACACGGCGGATGCCGTTCATGCGCATGGCCTCGCAGACATTCAGGGTGCCGATGAAGTTGCTCTGGTGAGTCTTGACCGGGTCTTCCACCGAGGCCTGCACCGAGGCCACCGCCGCCAGGTGCACCACCGCGCGGCAACCGGCGGCAGCCTGGTTGACCAGGGCGGCATCGGCGACGTCGCCTTCGATCAGGTGCAGGTTCGGGTGATCCAGTTGCAGGTTGTCGCGCTTGCCGGTGGAGAGGTCGTCCAGCACGCGCACCGCGTAGCCTTTTTCCAGCAGCGCATCACACAGGTGGGAGCCGATGAAACCGGCGCCACCGGTGATCAGAATGGGGGCATCAGCCATGACGGTAGAATCGATCCAGTAGGGTCGGCAGGCCGGAGCGCCAGGCGCGTGGCTTGATGCCGAAGGTGTGGAGAATTTTCTTGCAGGCGAGCACCGCGTGTTGCGGTTCTTCGCTGGCGTCGGAACGCGCGGCGTGGGCCTGGGGGGTGGGGCTCTCGACCGCCAGCGTGCGCAATTGCGAGGCCTCGCCGAGGATCGCCTGGCCCAGCGCCAGCGGCGTGGTCGCCTCATTGCCGGCGTAGTGGTAAGTGCCCCACAACGGCGCCGCGCAATCGAGTTGCTTGAGCACTGAGAGAATCACCCGCGCGGCGTCGTCCACCGGGGTCGGATTGCCGCGGCGGTCGTCGGCCAGCAGCAGTTCCTGAGCCGTTTCGGCACGGGTCAGGAAGCGACCGAGAACACCGTCGATGCTGTCGTCGAGCACCCAGCCGAAACGCAGCAGCACATGCTGCGGGCAGGTGGCGCGCACGCTCTGCTCGATGCGCCACAGCGCCTGGCCACGCAGGCCTAGCGGCACGGGTTCGTCCTTCTCGCTGTAGGCGGTGGCGCGCGAGCCATCGAACACCCGGTAGCTGGAAGGCTGGACGAGGATGATGTTGTGGTGCTGACACAGCTCGGCGAGCCGCTCGACCGAGCGCTCCTGCGCGGCCAGCCGCTGCTCGCTGACCGACTCGGCCTGGAACCAGTCGAAGTAATAGGCCAGGTTGACCAGCGCGTCCGGGCGGGTGTCGTCGAGTAACTGGGTCAGGCTGGCGGTGTCCCAGCCCTGCTCTGGCGGACGCGGCGCGAGAAAGCCGATGTCCTCCTCGGCCCCGAGACGAATCAGCGCTTGCCCAAGGGCATTTCCACCACCCAACAGCATCAGGCGCATTCGCATAACGTTTGGCAGGTCCGCTCAGGTTGATTGAAAAAGAAAGCGCGTAGTTTGCGGCTTCCGCCAGGGGAAGTCCAACCCGCCCCGAGACACAGTGTGTTTAACGTCAGGCGCAATATGCCCGCTTTCCCACACCAATAAATAAGAATTAGCTTACAAATCCAAAAGAACCTACTGACTTCTACGGTTGAAAAAACCGCCTTCAATTAGCGCTAACCGGTTACCTGTCCTGCCGTCAGGAGCCATTCGGGGCGTGGAATGCCCTAAAACCCGCCAGATCGCTAAGGAAGGTTCTCCATGCAGGACTCCGAAGTCGCCACGCTCTACTTCAATGAAGACCAGCTCGACCAACTGCACAAAGCCAGCCAGGACCTCGCTCACCACGGCGGCCCGCAGGTGCTCGGCGCTGCGCTCAAGGCCCGCCTCTGGGCCCGGTTGCTGGAGACAACCCTGAGCCCGCTGCAGCAGGCCATCATCAACCTGTTCGCCGATGGCCGGTTGTCAGTGCTGCTGTTTTCCCGCTTGCTGCCACCGCGCAACGATGAACTGCCCGAGCAGTTGCCCGCGCTCGCGGCCCTGGAACGGGACCACCCGTGCCTTTACCTCGCCTCGCGCAATCAGGTGCTGCTGGAGCTGGTCCACTACCGGGCCTTCGCCTTCGATATCGACAACGACGGCAAACACGTGCGGCTGGTCGGCAATTTCAAGGGCGGTGGCCAGCAACCGCGCCCCGATGAAGACCCCTACGAGGCCGTGGAGCTCAGCTCCCACGCCGGCCTGCGCCTCGGACCGCACACCGAGGCGCCGTACCATTGCTCGGTAGTGGCGCGCGACGGCCATTCGCCCGCCCCTTCCGCGCTGATCCTGAGTGCCCGCTGGAACCCGGCGAACGAGGCCACCCATATCGTTCCGCTGCGCAGCGTCATCGAAGGGCTGGGAAGCCTGGACGTGTTGGCCCTGGCCTCCAACTCCTTCGATTTCACTCGCAGCGAATGCTTCGTCGACGGTCACGGCGACGCCGGCCACGCCACCTCCATCGTCCAGTTCGACGAACAGGGCGGGTTCAGCGTGCGTTACAACGCTTACCGTTTTTCCGTCAACGAGCAGGCCAGCGACGCCGCAGCACGGGCGTTCGATGCCTTCAAGGCACGCCTGGCGCAGACCCCGCCGCTGGAATTCGTGCTGCAGCCGGACAGCGTTCTGCTGGTCAACAACACCCGCGCGCTGCATGGCCGCGAACTGCTGCAAGACAACCGCCGCCTGCTGGTGCGGCTGTTCGGCTATTCGCGTTTCGCCCGCCCCCTGGTCATCAAGGAAGACCCGCTGCTGGTCCGCGGCTGAATGGTCTGGAGTTCCTCACACATGCTCGAAGTCGATCTGACGCTATTGCTCGCCCTCTCCGGTCTCGCCCTGCTGGCCGGCTTTTTCGACGCCATTGCTGGTGGCGGCGGGCTGATCACCCTGCCCATGCTGTTTCTCGTCGGTATCGATCCGCTGGCGGCGCTGGCCACCAACAAGTTCCAGGCCGCCAGTGCCACCGTCTCGGCCACCGTCGCCTTCTCCCGCCGCGGCATGCTCGACTGGCGCAGCGGCTGGCCAATGGCGCTGATGGCTTTTGCCGGTGGCGCCTTGGGCGCACTGTCGGTCAGCCTGGTGCCGAAAGACCTGCTGCAGGCCTGCGTGCCGGTGCTGCTGGTGGTGGTCGCCGCCTGGTTCGCCTTCAGCCCCCGGCTGGACGATCAGCAGATGCGCACGCCGCGGATCTCCATCAGCCTGTTCTGCCTGCTGATCGCCCCGCTGATCGGTTTCTATGACGGCGTGTTCGGCCCCGGGGTCGGCTCGTTCTTCATGCTGGCGTTCATGCTGCTGCTCGGCCAGGGCATGCTGCGTGCGGTGGGCAACAGCAAACTGTTGAACGCCGCGTGCAACCTCGGTGCCCTGTCGGTGTTCGCCTCGACCGGCACCATTCTCTGGCCGCTGGCCCTGGCGATGGCGTTCTGCGCCATGCTCGGCGCGCAATTCGGGGCACGCTGCGCGGTGTACTTCGGGCCGCGGCTGATCCGCCCGCTGGTGGTCTTCGTCTGCTGTGTGATGGCGATGAAGCTGTTTCTCGATGCCGGCAACCCGCTGGTGGAGTGGGTCGCGCACCAATGGCCGTAACGCTTACTCGATCTCGAACAGACCGTTGCTGATCGGCCCGGCGGTCAGCCGTTCACGCACGTCGTCGTCGATGCGCGGATCGTCCGGGCGATACAGCTTCACCTGGCGATAGGCGTTGATGCGGTTGATCTCCGGGCCCAGGTATTCCCAGACCACCCGGGTGCAGGCCGGGGTGCGTCGGTCGCCGCTGGACACACCGGTCTTGAGGCCATTGAGGCGGGTGATGCGGCTCTTGAAGCTGGGAATCAGGATGGTCTGGCTCATCTCGTTGACGGTCAGTGACTCGTAATCCAGCAGAAACAGCCGATCCTGCAACTGGAATGCGGCGCCCAGGTAACGGCAACGCACCCAGTCCTCGGCTTGCACATCGGTGCTGCTGGAGCGCTCCTGGCGCTCCTGGCGTTCAAACAGGAAATTGCCGTTCTCCTCGCGCAAATGCACCAGCGACAGCAGGACATTGCCCGGCACCGACATGCAGTTGGAGTACTCGAAGTAGTAACCGCAGTAGCGCGACAGGTTGCCACTGTGCTCGCGCAACGGACGCAGCAACTCCAGCAGCGGGTCGTTTTTGGCCGGCAGGTTGAGGCTGCTGCTGCGCGCACCGATCAGGCGGGCGAACTGCTCCGGCGGCAGGCACAACTCGTAATCCTCGACACCGAAGAAATCACCGATGCGCTTGAGGTTGTAGGCCGTCGGCTGGCTCTGGCCGCTCAGGTACTTGTTGAACTGCGCCCGGTTGATCGAGAGCTGCCGGCAAACCTCGGAAATAGAGCGGTAGTGGCTGCAGGCCAACTTGAGGTTCGGACCAAGGTGTTCACTCATGGGGAAATCCGGACTGATGCGATGGGCGCGAGTTTAGCATCAAGTCGCATCAACTGAGAGCAACTGGCGAAATTGTAACCACCGGTGTCATAGCCAAACATGCGCCCCACGGACCAGGCGCGTCGACGCCGGCCGATCTGTCTTTCATGCAAAGAATAAGAATCCGAGGTCACTTCCATGCTCGAAGCGCTCAACGATTTCCTCTCGGGGAAACTCCTCATCGTGCTTATCGTCGGACTGGGCAGCTATTTCACCCTCCGCTCCCGTTTCGTCCAATTCCGCCATTTCGGCCACATGTTCAGTGTGTTCAAGGAATCGTTGCGCGGCCAGGCTGGCCAACTGAGCTCTTTCCAGGCGCTGATGCTGAGCCTGGCCGGTCGTGTCGGTGCCGGTAACATCGCCGGTGTCGGTATCGCCGTGACCCTCGGCGGCCCGGGTGCCGTGTTCTGGATGTGGGTCACCGCACTGGTCGGCATGTCCAGCAGCTTCTTCGAATGCACCCTGGCCCAGGTCTACAAGCGCGCCGATGGCGATGGCCTGTACCGCGGCGGCCCGGCGTACTACATCCAGCACGGCCTGAAGCTGAAAAGCATGGCGGTGGTGTTCTCGATCCTGCTGCTGGTGACCTACGGCTTCGCCTTCAACGGCCTGCAGTCCTACACCGTGACCCACTCGCTGCAAAACGCCTTCGGCTTCGACCCAAGCCACACCGGCATCGCCCTGGCCGTGCTGCTGGCAATCGTGTTCCTCGGTGGCATCAAGCGTATCGCCGCGGTGTCCGACCTGCTGGTTCCGGTCAAGACCCTGGCCTACATCGGCGTCACCCTGTACGTGATCGGCAGCCAGATCGACCACGTCCCGGCGATGCTGGAAACCATCTTCAAAAGCGCCTTCGGTCTTGACCCCGCCTTCGCCGGCCTGCTCGGCAGCGCCATCGTCATGGGCGTGAAACGTGGCGTGTTCGCCAACGAAGCTGGCCTCGGCAGCGCACCGAACGTCGCCGCCGTGGCCGCGGTGAAACACCCTGGCGCCCAAGGTGTGGTCCAGGCGTTCAGCGTGTTCCTCGACACCTTCGTCATCTGCACCTGCACCGCGCTGCTGATCCTGCTGTCGGGCTTCTACACCCCGGGCTTCGAAGGTGACGGCATCGTCCTGACCCAGAACTCCCTGGCGGCGGTCGTCGGTGACTGGGGTCGTCTGTTCGTCAGCGTCGCGCTGTCGCTGTTCGTCTTCACCTGCATTCTCTACAACTACTACCTGGGCGAAACCAGCCTGCAGTTCCTGACCCGCAACCGCGTGGTGCTGATGGCCTACCGTGGTCTGGTCCTGGCCCTGATCGTCTGGGGTTCGGTGCAGAACCTGTCCACCGTGTTCGCCTTCGCCGACATCACCATGACCTGCCTGGCCTTCGTCAACCTGATCGCCCTGGCCATGCTGTTCAACATCGGCCTGCGGGTGATGCGTGACTACGACGAGCAGCGCAAGGCCGGCATCAAGCAGCCAGTGTTCGACTCGGCGAAATTCGCTGACCTGGACCTGGACCGTGACGCCTGGCCGAGCATCACCAAGACCGAAGCCGAGACCGATCGTGCAGTCGCGGTAGGCAACGCGCAAACCCAGCGCTAAGCCTTCCTGGCTGTCGCTCGACAAGAAAGCCGCCCCTTCGCGGGCGGCTTTTTTTTGCCCCGATTTTTCTTTTCATGCTCCGGAATACCCCCATGCGCGCAGTAAAGAACCTTCTTGTCCTCTACACCGGCGGCACCATCGGCATGCTGGAAACCCCTCAGGGCCTGGCACCGGCGGGTGGCTTCGACGCGCGCATGCGTGCCTGGCTCGAACAGCATCCCGAGACACCCTGCCCGCACTGGACACTGCGCGAAATGGCGCCGCTGCTCGACAGCGCCAACATGCAGCAGGCGAACTGGCTGGCGATGCGCGATGCCATCGTCGAGGCGGTAAAACAGGATGGCCACGATGGCGTCCTGCTGCTGCACGGCACCGACACCTTGGCCTACAGCGCCGCGGCGCTGTCGTTCCTGCTGCTTGGCCTGGACGTGCCGGTGGTGCTGACCGGCTCGATGCTGCCGGCCGGCGCGCCGGACAGCGATGCCTGGGACAACCTCGGCGGCGCCCTGGCGTTGTTTGCCGCGGGCGTGGAAAGCGGCGTGCAGTTGTTCTTCGCCGGCAAGCTGATGTCCGGCGTGCGCGCCAGCAAATTGCGCAGCGAAGCCTTTGACGCCTTCGCCGCCCTGCCCCGTCATCGCGAAGGCGAACGCGCCGCTGAAGTGCCCGCGGTGCTGAGCTACTGCCAGCCGCGCATCGCCGTGAACCTCGCGGTGGTGCCGGTGTATCCCGGCCTGCAGGCGGCGCACGTCGAGGCGCTGGTGAAGACCGGCGTGAAGGGATTGCTGCTGGAGTGCTACGGCAGCGGCACCGGCCCATCGGATGACGACGCGCTGCTCGATGCCCTGCGCGACGCCGGCAAGCGCGGCGTGCTGGTCGCGGCGATCAGCCAGTGCGCGGAAGGCAGCGTGGTGTTCGACACCTACGCCGCCGGCAGCCGGCTGCGGGATACCGGGCTGGTTTCAGCCGGTGGCATGACCCGCGAGGCGGCCTTGGGCAAACTGTTCGCCCTGCTCGGCGCCGGGCTGGACCTGGGCACCGCGCGGCATTGGTTCGCGCTGGACCTGTGCGGCGAGCGGGCCTGATGCCCAGACGTTCGCGACGGCTCGGCACACCGAACCGTCGCGCTCAGTCAGAAACCATCACCACAGCGCAATCGTGTAATCCACATTCACCCGCAGTTCATTGCCGTCCCTGAAGGTCGCCGCCGGGGCGAAGTCATTGCGGTACCAGGCATGCCGCACCCGCAATCCCACACCCTTGAAGGTTCCGGACTGCAGCACGTAGGAGACTTCGACATCAGTTTCCCGCTCGTGCCGGTCATCGCCGCCCAGCGCGGTCGGCAGGCTGATGTTGCTGCCATCGATGTAGCGCAGCATGCCTTTCAGGCCGGGCGCCCCCATCGCGCCGAAGTCATAGTCGTACTTCACCTGCCAACTGCGCTCATCCGCGTTGATGAACTCCGAACTCAGCGAGCCCTCGGTAATCACCAGCGGCTCGGTGCCCGCCACATAAGGCATGGCGCTGTCGCCACTGAGGTGCATGTAGCCGGCACCGAAGGTGTGGGCGCCCAGCGCATAGCTGAACATCGCCGCCAGATTGCGGTTATCCACACGCCCCGCCTTGGCCGCACCGTCCTCGCCAGCCATGAAATAACGCACGTCGCTCTTCAGCTTGCCGGCGCCCACCGGCGTCACGTGCTCGAAGCCGACGAAGTCCTTGCGATACAGATCCTGCAAAGCCGCGTGGTAGTACTTCAGGGTCAGCGCATCAGACCAGCGCCAGTCCGCGCCGAGGAACAGAAACTGGTCCGACTCGGCCTTGCCGTTGAAGCGGCCATTGGGCGCGGCGACGGTGAATTTCTGATAGTTGCTGGAATCCCGCTGGTTCATTCGATCAAGCCAGCCGGCGTGCAGGGTGAAGCCGTCGATGTCCTCGGAGCGCAGGTAGGTGCCACGCAGGGTCTGCGGCAACAGGCGGCTGGGGCTGGCGAACATCACCGGCAACAGGGTGCTGATGGTGCCGGCCTGCAACTCGGTCTTCGAGATTTTCATCTTGGCGGTGAGGCCGAGTTCCGAATAGTTATCGTCGGGCTCGCGGGTCGCCGGGTCGTAGGGCAGCAGACCGGTTCCGACGCGGTCGGGCGAGGAATCCAGCTTGATCCCCAACATGCCCTGCGCGTTGAGCCCGAAGCCCACCGGGCCTTCGGTGAAGCCCGAGTTGAAGCGGACGATAAAACCCTGGGCCCACTCGCGCGCAGCGGACTGGGCCGACGTGCCTTTGTAGTCGCGATCGAAGTAGTAGTTGCGGGCGGTCAGGCTGGCTTTGCTGTCCTCGACGAAACCTGCGGCGCAGGCGTTGGAAATCAGGACGAACGGCAACCACAGGCCGAACGCCCGGAGCAGAAATGCAGGCATGGTCATTCACTTTATTGTTGTTGTAAGCGAACCCGCGCCAGCGACCTGGCGCGGGAAATGGAGTGAGGTAATCAGTCGGCCTGTCGGCTGCGTTGCGACAGGCAGAACATCGCTGCCGCGGCCAGCACGATGCCCGGCGCCGAGGCCAGCATCACACCCGCCGTGCCCGTGCCCAGCGCCAGCATCTTGCCGGCGATCAGCGGACCGCTCATGGCGCCAAGCCGCCCCACCGCGACCGCCGAACCCACGCCGGTGGCGCGCATGCGGGTCGGATAGAACAGCGGCGTAAAGGCATAGAGCACGCCCTGCCCGCCCGTGGCGAACAGCCCGGCGACAAAGCCGGCCACCAGCATGCCGGGCAACGCATTGGCCAGGCCCAGCGCCGCCAGCGAACCGAGGATGCCGACATAAATCAGCAGCGCCATGGCCCACGCAGGCAGACGGTCCATCAGCGCGCCCAGCGCCAGCGTGCCTACCGCCGCGCCCAGTTGCAGCGCCAGCATCACCCAACTCGCCTGCCGCGAATCGAAGCCTTGGGCGACCAGCAGGCTCGGCAGCCAGTTGACCAGGATGTAGACCACCATGAGGGTGAAGAAATAGCTCAGCCACAGCAGCAAGGTGGCCGGCGCCGCGCCGTTGCGAAACAGCCCGTGCCAGACGCCGTGTTCCTCGACGCTGGCGGTCTCGGCCTGGCGGGCCTGGAACTGCGCCGACTCCGGCAGGTAGCGCCCGAGCAGCGGCACGATCAGCAGCGGCACCAGGCCGCCGACGTAGAACACCACTTTCCAGCCGCCGGAAAAGCCGATGATGCCGATGACCGCGGCCAGTGCCGCGCCCAGCGGCACGCCGCAATACATCATGCTCACCGCCGTGCCGCGCAGGCGCGGGCCGGCGGCTTCGGAGGTCAGTGCGATCAGGTTCGGCAGCGCAGCGCCGAGGCCGATGCCGGTCAGGCAGCGGGCGGCCACCAGACTATGGAAATCCCAGGCCACAGCGGTCACCAGCGAGAACAGGCCGAACAGCGCCACGGCAGCCATCAATACCCGCTTGCGGCCGATCCGGTCGGCCAGCCAGCCGCCGACGAACGCGCCGGGCAACAGGCCGAGAATCCCGGCGCTGAACACCCAGCCCATCTGCATCTTGTCCAGCCCGAAGGCCGCGGCCATACCTTGCGCGGCGATGCCGGCGGCCTGCAGGTCGAGACCTTCCATCAGTGCCACCAGGAAGCACAGAGCGATGGTGGTGGCGAGTTGCACGCGATTTGTTGCGGTTATCCCGGTCATGGGATGTACCTCGATTTATTGTTGTAGAGGTCTTTGTTTTTGGCTACAAGGGACCTGCGTACGCAAGCCCCCCTGTAGGAGCGAGCTTGCTCGCGATTTCGGCTAATTCCGCCGAGCCAGCAGATCCAGCGCCACATCCACAATCATGTCCTCCTGCCCCCCGACCATCCGCCGCTTGCCCAGCTCCACCAGAA
>NZ_FYDX01000001.1 GCF_900187455.1 Pseudomonas sp. Irchel 3E13
TTGGCTGGCTGAAAGAGAACCGCCGCATCGTGACACGCTTCGACAAGCTCGCAAAAAGTTATGCCGCCATGGTCTCACTGGCTTGTTCTATGCGGTGTTTGCGACATCTCTTTTCGTACAGAGCCTAGGCTATCGAAAAGGCGGGAGGCCATCACTATGATGGGCATTAGGCTTTTGAGCTCAACAGCACGTATGGGGGCATGGTATGGAAGACTTCATCAAGCAACACCAGGACGTTTGGGGTGACGATCCCAGCGTGCTCTTGGATCAGTATGATTACCAGCCTGAGCTCACCAAAAAGCTCGATGGCCTTGACGCGAGGCAGTTGACCGAGCAGACACTGCTGGAAATCGTGTTATGGAAACTGGATCGCTATCCGCAACTCGATACTTCACTGCTGAAAGAGCTCAAGGCTGTAGGCCACCTTAAAGCGAAGCAGCACAGAGAAGCCAAGGATGTGCTCGGCAAGCTACTCGTATCCTCAGGGGTCCGCCTGCCCATGGCTTCCACTATCCTTCGATTCGTGAACCCAGATGTGTTCCAGATCATTGACGAGCGAGCCTTTCGGATGCTCCGTCCTACTCACAAAAGCTACCCAGATAAGCCCGTCGTAAAGACAAGGCTCAGCGCCTACGTTGAAAAATCGTCAGCGATCTATTTCGACTACTTGGACGCCATGCATGAGGTCGTTTCCGAAAAGCTGCCATTTCGCCTGGCTGACCGAATCTTGTACCAACTGGATATTGAGCGCGACAACAAGATCCGTCAGAAGAAGTCGCCTGTGAAGTGACAGGATTGCCACTTCGCACATTGGTCGCACTAGAAGCTGAATCCGTGACCGGTCAGCTGCCCATGTAGGTGGCTACCCTTCAAGACCTTCAGGAAACACACCACCAATCATGTGTTATGTCAGATATCTTCTTGAGCAGCTTAAAGGGGGGATTCGACTGCGACGTTTTTTTCGATGTTTCCTCGCATAAACTCTTGCCGATTAACCCGTCTAATCCCCTCTCTTGCGTTCGCTTACTGTCCTCCCAACGCCAAACAACGGGAGATCAGAATGCATGAGCGAACACTCGGAAACAGCTCGCTCACAGTGTCGGTCCAACAATCATGAACACACATCGATGAACACATCTTTCTACTCATCGACCGCTTAGCTAGCTCTGACAGCCTTTTGTGGACTCAGGAACATCTGACATCGCCCATAAGTGAAATGATATGCCATGTTAAATTTGTTCCTGAGTATCTGTCTGTTTCCACTAACCTACGCAGCCGATTCCACAAACCCCCGTACTCTTTGCAAATCAGCATCCATGTCACCCAAAGCAAGCATTTTGTCATCTCCGGTTTCTCAAACCTGCGAAGCCCTATCAGTATTCACCGCCCGCCCAATTCATTCCTAAACCTAAACATCTTCACCAAAACAGTGACCATCACTAACTTAGCTACTACTACACGTCCCTAATCAGGTCACGCACTGCCGAACTAAATAAATGGGGCGTGAAAACCTTTCGAGAAATTTCAAACCAAGAACCCGCGGCGTCACTTGCAACGCCGCAGCAACTGGTCTGCCCGAATAAAAGCGGTTATCGCCCAACACTTTCACCCGGCCAGAAACACTAATATTTGAACCGCCCCACCAACCCCTTGAGCTGACCAGAAATCTCTATCAATCGACCCGACCCCATCTGCGAGGACTGGGCAAAGCCTTCGACCAGTTGCGCATCGGCATGGATCTGCGCGATGTGCCGATTGATCTCTTCGGCCACCTGGTGCTGCTCCTCGGCAGCTGTGGCGATCTGGGTGTTCTGGTCGCGGATCGAGTCCACCGAGCCACGGATCTTGTCGAAGCTGTCACGTGCCTGCTGAATGCGTTCCACACTGGCGTGGGACACCTGCAGGCTGCCTTGCATCTGCTGCGTGACTTCCTGGGTGCGGCGAGCAAGATTGCCCAGCAAGCTGTCGATCTCGCCGGTGGAGTCGGCTGTGCGACGGGCCAGGGCGCGGACTTCGTCGGCGACCACGGCGAAGCCACGGCCTTGATCACCGGCACGCGCCGCTTCAATCGCCGCGTTGAGCGCCAGCAGGTTGGTCTGCTCGGCAATCGAGCGGATGGTGTCGAGAATGGTGTTGATGTTCTGGCTGTCCTGCTCCAGCAACTGCATGGTCTGAGTCGATTTTTGCAGGTCTTCGCTGAGCTTGAGCACGCTGCCGGTGGCTTCGCCGATGTGCTGCTGGCCGTCATTTACGTCGCGGTAGCCTTCATCGGCACTCGACGCGGCGGCACTGCACGAACGCGCAACTTCGTTGGCGGTAGCAACCATTTCGTTGAACGCGGTGCTCACCAGTTCCACGGCTTCACGCTGGCGACCAGCGGCCTGGTTCATGTTGTTGGCCACTTCGCGGGTATCGACGGCGGCGGTCTGCAGGTCCGATGAGGCGTTGCCGATGCGCTGCACCAGTTGTGCAATCATGCCCAGGAACTGGTTGAACCAGCCCGCCAGACTGGCGGTTTCGTCCTTGCCCTGCACCTTGAGTTGGCGCGTCAGGTCGCCCTCCCCCTCGGCCATTTCTTGCAGGCCGTCGGCCACGCCGCGAATCGGGCGCACGATGACACTGGCAAAGCTTGCGCCTACGACCGCGAACACCAACGCCAACGCCGCTGCTATGGCCGCAATCAACCAGGTCAGGCGGGTGGCTTCGGCCATCACTTCATCACGCTTGATCAGGCCGATAAAGCGCCAGCCCAGACCGTTGGAACTGACCACGTTGGCCATGTAGGGCACACCATCAATCTCGATCTGGGTCACTCCGTCGCCTCGCTTGGCGAGTTCGGCGTAGTTGGGGCCCAGGTCGGCCAGGGGTTTGAAGTTGTGCTTGGCGTCGCTGGGGTCGACCAGTACGTTGCCGTTGGCTTCCACCAGCATCAGGTAGCCGCTGTCACCCAGCTTGATGTTGCGCACCAGTTCGGTGAGCTGTTTGAGCGACACGTCCAGGCCAACCACGCCGAGGATATTTCCCGCAGCGTCGGCGACAGTGTGCACCGTGCCGATCAACGTCACATCGTCCGGCGCCCAATAGTAGGCACCGGTGCGCACGGTGGTGCCTGGCGCGGCGATGGCCGCTTTGTACCAGGGACGTACCCGCGGGTCGTAGTTGCTCAGCTTGGTGTCGTCCGGCCAACTGGCGTAGCCGCCGTCTTTCAGCCCCAGGGACAGGTAAGCGGTACTCGGATGGCTTTTGGCGAACTGCTCGAATATCGCCAGCAGCTCTTTGTTGGTCTGGGTGAGGGGAATTTGCGCTGCATCGGCGCCAGCGTAGCTCTTGAGGTCTTTGGCGGCGACAACGCGCGGGTCCTTCGCTACGTAGTCGACGTTTTGGCTGATACCGTCGAAAAACTGCTTCATGCCATTGTCGATCTGGCGGATCTCGCGACCGCTGCTGTCGAGGAAATTGACCAGGGCCCCCTCTCGCAGATTCAGCACCACCAAAACGGCGACCAGGATGACCGGGACGCACGCGATAGCCGCGAACGCCCAGGTCAGCTTCTGCTTGATATTCATGACTTCACCTGCGGGTATTTATAGTTTTGGCAAGGAAAACGTAGTACTGAACGTCGCATGTGTTGTTATGAGGAAATAGCGCCCATGCGTACCCTGATTTATCGACCGCGATGGTGCGCACTTTAGAACGATGCGGGGTGCCTTTGCGTGGAAGCCAGGTAACAGCCACGGACGACCGGCAACACCGCTACCAGTTGTAACTGACCGCCCCTACCACACTGCGCTCGTCGCCATAGCGGCACGAGTTTGCGCAATACAGATAGCGCTCATTGGCCAGGTTCTGGGCGCGAGCACTCACCTGCCATTGGTCATTCAACCGGTAGGTGACGCGTGCATCGAACAAGGTATAGGCCGGGATCTTGCGGTCGCTCACGCTCGGCACGGTGTGGGTAGTGCCGTTGTATCGGGCACCGGCGCCAACAGTGACGTCGGGCAATCCTAACAAGCCCAACCCGTAGTCCAGCCACAAGGCGGCACTGTGATACGGCGTGCCTTCGATCCGCGATCCTTCGAGCGTCTTGTCGTTGTCGGACAGGATGTGCGCATCGGTGTAGGCGTAGGTGGCGTTCATCGCCAGGTTGGTCGTCAGTTGTGCCTTGGCCTCAAGTTCGACGCCGGTGCTGCGTTCCTTGCCGGTCTGCTCGTCGAAGTCGGAGCCGGCGATCGAGGTCAACACATTGCGCTGGGTCAGCTGGTACACCGCGGCGCTGATCAGCAGCTCGCGATCGGCTGGCTGGTAGCGCACACCGACCTCGTACTGTTCGCCTTCGGTAGGCTCGAAGGTGTCGCCATTGCTGTCGGTGCCGGCAGACGGCAGGAACGACTGGCTGTAGCTGACATAGGGCGCCCAGTCGTTCTCGGCGAGGTACACCAGCCCCACCCGGCCGGTGGTCTTGCGGTCAGTGACGGTGCTGCGCGAGCCGTCGCGGTAGTTGCGGGTGTTGTTTTCGGCCCAGTCCTGGCGCATTCCCAGCACCACCACCCAGCGCTTGTCGAATGTGGCCTGCTCTTGCAGGTAGATCCCCATCTGCGTGCTGTGCAGGTCCGACCCGCTGTCGACGGCGGTATTCACCTTCGGCAGGTTGCCATGGACCGGATTGGCCAGGTCCAGGGTCGGCGCGCTGCCACTGTGCCGATGGCTGTCGTAGGTCTTGCGGTAGTAGTCGATGCCGCCGAGCAGGGTGTGGCGCCAGTTGCCATGCGCGAGGTCGAGGGTCAGGTTGCTGTCGCTGGTCCAGCCGGTGGAAACGTCCTCGCGGGCATTGTAGCTGCGGGTCAGGTTGTTCAGGTTCGCCCCGGTGACGCGGCTGCTGTTGAGGGTGATGTAGTCGTAGTCGCTGCGCGATTCGAAGTAACGGACAGCATGGCGCACTTGCAACTGATCGCTCAGGCGGCTTTCCAGCAGGTAACCGAAGGTCTCCAGGGTGCCGTCGTAGTCGTCGAAGTCCGGTTCGCCGGGGAACAGGTCATACGGCACCTTGTAGCCTGGCGTCTTGCTGAAGGTGGTCAGGTCGTAGCGGATCGGTGGGGTCAGTGTGGTCTGGGTGCGCTGGTGGCTGGCCAACAGCGTCAGGCGGGTGTCGTCGTCCATTTGCCAGGTCAGGGCCGGCGCGATGTACTGCTTGTCGTCATCGATCTCGTCGTATTGCGTGCCACTGTCGCGAACCAGGGCAGTCAGGCGGTAGCTGAAGCGCCCCTGGTCATCCAGCGCGCCACTATGGTCGGTGGAAATCTGCCGGCGCTGATGATTTCCGTATTCCAGGTTGAGCTCGTGCAGCGGGGCCAGGGTCGGCCGCTTGCTAGTGGTGTTGATCAAGCCACCCGGTGCCAGTTGTCCATAAAGCACCGAGGACGCGCCCTTGAGCACCTCGACACGCTCCAGGCCATAGGGCTCCTGCCCTCCTTCGAACTGAGTGCTCTGCATCTTCATGCCATCGCGCAGCACGCTCCCAGTACGTGGGCCGATGTCGAAACCGCGCAAGCGGTAGTCATCGGCCACCCGGCTGTAGCCGTTGGGCTGCGTGACCACGCCGGCGGTATAACCAAGCACGTCGGCCAGGCTGTCGTGCTGGCGCGAAACCATCTCCTCGCGGGTGATGACCGACACTGACTGGGGTGTCTCCAACAGCGGCGTGTCGGTCTTGCTCATCGTTGCGCTGCGCCGGGCGACCTTGCTGTACGCCGGCCCCCAGGCATCCTGCTCGAACGCCAGCCCGGACACGTCGATGTCGGAGAGGTGCAACACATCGTCCGCACGCGGCCCGATACTCAGGGCTCCGCCGGGTGTGACGGCCAGTTGCAGCGAGGTGCCTTGCAGCGCCTGATTCAACGCCTGCTCGGTGCTGAACCGGCCACGCAGCGCTGGCGCCGTCAGGCCACGGGTCAGCGACGCGTCATAGGAAATGCCGCGCCCGCTTTGCCGGGCGATGGCGGTCAGGGTTGCATCCAGCGCGCCGGCCGGCAGGTCGAAACCATGCACTTGCTGCTGAGCGTCGGGTTCGATCGCCGCAACGACAGGCGCGTGCAGTGCGCTCAAGGTCAGGGCAAGGGCCAGTGGTGTCAGGCTGAAACGGTATGTCCGGTACATGGGCAGCGGTCCCGATAGGTAGTCGATGCCACCCATGTGACGCGAGGGGCTCCGTTATTAAGGGGACGATGAAAAAATTCAGCGCCGGCTCACCTGGGTCCACCAGGCGAAACGCTGGTCGACCCGAACCGGCAAGGTTTCTTGCAGCGTATGCAGGACCTGCGTGCTGTCGTCCAGCGCAAATACTCCCGAGACCCGCAACGCGGCGGCGTCGGGGCTGATACGCAGCACGCCGCGTCGATAGGGCCGCAGGGCATCGATCACCGCGCCCAGGGGCTGATCGTGAACTTCCAGATAACCGTCTTCCCAACGGCCCTCGCCGGCACGGTTGGGATCGAGCGCATGGATCCCGCTGCCGGACAGCACTGCGCCCTCACCGCTGCCCAACTCCAGGCGGGCACCGTTGGGTGCTTGCGCTTGCACCCGTGACTCCTGCACCCAGAGGTTGGCAGCCCGCTCCTGCAGGGTGACGGTAAAGCGCGTGCCCAGGGCGCGCACCTCGCCAAAGGCAGTGACAACGATCAGCGGCCGTTGCGGGTCAGCGGCTACCTGAATGCTCAGCGCCCCTTCACGCAGGATGAGCGTGCGCGACCGGCCGGCGAAGGCAAGGTCCACACGGCTCTGGGCGTTGAGCACCACACGGCTGCCGTCCTCCAGGGTGAATGCCCGGCGCTCGGCGAAGCCGGTGTGCAGGTCGCCCCCCGCAAAGGGCAGCAGACCCAGGCGCTGCAACCACCAGCCACCGGCACCAATGCCGGCGACCGCCAGCGCTCCGCGCAACAACCGCCGACGGCTAGCGGCCTCGGTGCTGAGCACCTGACGGGCCATCGGTGGCATATCGGCGAAGACCTGGCCAAGGCGTTGCTCGAGGCGCTGCCAGGCCTGCGGGTGATCAGGGCTGAGGCTCAACCAGTGCTGAAAACGCTGGCGATCGGCGTCGCTCATGCTTCCTGAGCGGTGAAGCGCCAGCCATTCGATCGCTTCGGCCACCGCTGTTGGCAGTCGTGTCTGCGGCATGCTCACTCCAGCGCCAGGTAGCACAGGGCCAAGGCCTTGGCCACGTACTGATGCACGCGGGGCGCGGAAATACCCAGGCGTGAGCCGATTTCGGCGTAAGTGAGGTTTTCCAGCTGGCTGTAAAGAAAGGCACTGCGTCCCAGCGGCGACAAGCCATCGAGCATGCGGTCGAGGTTGCTCAAGGTTTCCAGCGCCTGCACTTGCTCTTCCGCCGACGGTTCGTAACCCGGAACTTGCTGAGCCAGCGCTTCCAGGTAGGCACGCTCCAGATCGCGTCGCCGCCAGGTGGCGAACACCAGGCGCTTGGCGATGGTGGTGAGCAGGGCTCGCGGTTCATGTATGCCTTGCGGGTCGGGCAACTTCACCACCTGGGCGAAAGTCTCGGAAGCCATGTCGGCAGCGTCATGACTGCAGCCCAGGCGTGCGCGCAGGCGCTGCAACAGCCAGTCATGGTGATCGCCGAACATCTGCTGCAGAACGCGGTTACGTAAGGCGAGACGCTGATTATCGAGAGGGACGGAGGACATGGAATATTTTGCTAATGGGAATTATTAGCAAATGATGCCTTTAGATTGGTGTTACCGCAACTGAACGGCTGGGTGCCAAGGGTCTTGGATAGCGTCCCCCGACCCTGCAGGTCATTGCGGAAATGCTGACCCAAGCCACAGATGGTTAGCTGCAAGCGGCGGCCGGCTTCTTTAGCGTTCATGGCGAACCACGAACTAGCCTTGGAGATCCATTCCGGTGATTCAAGCATGATGGTAGATTGCCATCCTCGCCGTTGTGGTCAATGACCAAAGGAGTGCACCTTGAGGAAGGATTCACTAGTCGCCTGCCTGGCTCTCTCACTTGCGGGGTGTGGAGATGGCGGCGAGGTGTACAAGAAGCAGGCCGAAAACCTTCGCTCGGACGTCAAATCCCTCCAGGCGCAAATTGCCGCTGCCAAAGACAGGATTGCGCAGCTTGAGCAGGAAAATACGACGCTCAAAGAGACCCCACCCGTATTACTGGCTCAGGTAAGAAAGGGGTTCGACAGTGGAGACGAAGCGGCCGCTAGAGCAGCCTTGGCATCGCTGGCATCCCGCTACCCTGACTCCGCTGAGGCCGCAACCGGAAACAGCTTTCTGCAGAAAATGATCAAAGATCGTGAGGCCAAGGAACAAGAGACTCGCCGGCTGGCAGCGCTTGGGATGAAAGCGATTCCGGTCAAAGGCTCATTCTCAGCGGACGATAGCTCTTTATCACTCCAATCTGCCCAGATAACCGGCCAATGGAGCTTCAACGATTACGGGGATCAGTATGAGTACCGATCTGCCGAGCGTGGTTCAAAGTACATCACGGCGAAAGTCACATACTCATCCAAGAGCAAAGACCCTCGGCTGGCGCCTCTCGTTGTCTACGCATCAAACGGCGGCGAGCTCAAACGACTGGGGGTCATGGGTTTCGAATTCGTCAGCTGGAGTAGCTATGCGACGTTCCTTGGTAATTACCACGACGACGCGAACGATTTTGCTCACAAGGCAAGTATCAGGTTCTCCATGGGCCTCCAAGTCCCCAATGAGGCCATAACCAAGCCGCTGTACATCGTTGCCTCTTCGTCAGGTTGCGCGGAGCGTAGCTCGGATCGATTTGGTAATCCCCCTGTGAGCTACTCGACCTACAGCTGCGACCAAGCTGCCCCCGATATACTCCGTGCCAGCGACTTTAAGGAAGGCCGGTTCGGAATCGTTAAGCGGATAGACTGAACCCGAGACAGGACTCTCACTCATGAAGAAGGCTCTAATCGCAGCAGGCATCGCCCTGCTCTGTTTGATCGTATACACCCAGATTACGATATTCGCTGTACCGCCAATCGGAGCGGTACCCGAGGGCAGGACAGTCATCATGCTCCGCCTCAACAAGACGAACTTTATTGATAGCGCTGATGCCATGTGCGTTCGAATCCAAGGCTATGTCAGCCTGCTGTGCAGAGGGATGACCATGGCGGCAGTAGTGAACGCTACTACCATCATTGCGCGCTTGCCTTATTCGGAAACCCTATACAAGATCAGCACGGGTGGTGAGACCTACGATCGATAATTCAGGGAGACCAGGTGTTCAGGCAACGCCAGCCACGATTCCGGCGCAGCTGAAGCGAGCGCCATGGGGGCGACCCACGATCGAGAGAATCTATGGACGACAGAATTAAGAAAATCGACTCACCTGAGAAATGCGAGATTTTTGCAAAGAACGCGATTCAAAAGGGACGCCAGGATTTGGCTAATGAGGCGCTCCTTCGTGCAACTGAGCTACGGGCAGAATCATATGGGGCCTCTACTCAAGCGGAGAAGGAGGCGCTGCAAGCGATTTACGCATATGAGGAAACTCTACGTGTCAAGAATGGGAAGAAAACTCGCGCTTCTCGCACATGGCAAATGATTGAGAGACACGGGATTATAGAGTCTGTAAATCGGGCTGTGTGTCGTCCAACAGAAACCCCGGGGTACAGAGCGCTGCTAAATATGGGCCTCGGAGAGTTCGCGTTTGAAGCGGTCATTCTCAGATACCCGGAGGTATTTTCTACAGAGGCGGTTGAGGTTTCCAAAGAGCGACTTTCAAGTTGGGAAGGCATATAACAATCGACTCAAATCGTTTGCTGCGCTGGCAAATCGGTTTCTGACGTCCACTCTCTCAACGGGCCATGCCGTTGCCCATATTCGTTCCTTTCATTTCTATTTAAGCCACACAACTCAAGCCTTCCGTACAGCAAACTCCAAGCAAAAGCTCGTCCCTGATTGACCGCTATCCACAGTCACCCTGCCGCCATGCAACTGCATGATCGAACGCACGATTGCCAACCCCAAACCGCCAGAATCATCCGGCTGATTGCGTGAAGGATCACACCTATAAAAACGCTCAAACAGTCGAGGCAGATGCTCTGCTGAAATCGGCTGGCCGAGGTTGTGCACCGTAACTACAACCCTGCCCTCCCACACCACGCTGCTGATAGTCACTGCCGCAGCGGGAGCCCCATAACGCAGTGCGTTGGCGAGCAGGTTAGCCAATGCTCGACGTATCAACGCCGGATCAGCCCGTAACTGACCATGGGCGTGATTAACCAGCGTGACATCACGCTCTTGCGCCACGCCTTCGAAGTACTCACACAGTTGCTCAGCCAGATCGTGCAGGTCGATAAGTTCTTCATTTACCGATGCCTGCGACTGCTCGGTACGCGCGAGAAACAGCATGCTGTCGATCATCCGCGCCAGGCGCTCATATTCTTCCTGATTGGAAACCAGCAGGTTCTGGTAGTCCTCGATGGAGCGGCAGTGCCTCAAGGTTTGTTGGGTATGCCCCATCAGGTTGCTGAGTGGAGTTCGCATCTCATGGGCGAGGTCTTCCGAGAACCGTGAGAGCTGGGCGAACCCTTCTTCAAGGCGAGCAAGCATTTGATTGAGTGAACGACTGAGCGCCTGTAGTTCACTCAGTTCGTTGAACTCGTCCAGCCGCAGATGCAGATGCTGTACATCAATGCCGGCCGCATGCTGCGCCAGCACGCGTACGGGTTGTAAGCCTCGTCGACTGACCCACCCGCCGAGCACAAACGCCAAAAGGGCGCCGACTGACATGGCGAGCCAGAGTTTGAGTCGGTAAGCCGCCAGCATCTGCTCACGCTCACCTAATAACTTGCCCGCAATCAGGGTCAAGCCGCGTTGTCCCTGCATGACATTCTTCCATGCAAGCCGCACGCCCTGCGCAGCATGGCCGTCACCGAGCCGGGCCTGGGCTGCGGCAGGTAACCTGGGCAAGCTCATGTTTACCGGGTTTATCTGGATCAACACCTGGCCAGTGTCATCGACAATCCACAGCAGGTTGTCGCGATTGCCCAGCATATTTTCGTAGAGCTTGGGCCGATCTCTTAGTTGCTCGACGCTGACACTGTCGTTGATCAACGCCTGCATGCGCTCCAGCCGCCCGAGCAGGGCCTGGTCGTCGCGCCACGCGATTTCTCGCTGTAACGACTGATAAAGATAAAAGCCAATGGCGCCCAGCAGCAGCGCACTGACCAACGCGAACATCACCGCCAGGCGCAAGCTCAGGGAGCGCGGAAAGAGTTTCAGGATTGCACCTCAAGCATGTAGCCGATGCCACGCACGGTGTGGATCAACTTGAGCGGGTAAGGATCGTCAACCTTGGCCCGTAGTCGACGGATGGCGACATCGACCACATTGGTATCGCTATCAAAGTTCATCTGCCAGATCTGCGAAGCAATCAACGAGCGCGACAGCACCTCCCCCTCACGACTGACGAGCAGGTGCAACAGAGCAAACTCCTTGTTGGTCAAGGTCAGGCGCTCCCCGCTGCGCGTAACTTTGCGCCGCAACAGATCAAGGCTCAGGTCTGCAACCAGGAATTGCTCGACCTCGCGGGGCGGTCCCCGGCGTAGCAGGGTGCGGACGCGTGCCAACAACTCGGCATAGGAAAATGGTTTGACCAGGTAATCATCGGCCCCTGACTCAAGCCCTTTGACCCGATCCTCCACAGAGTCTCTGGCGGTCAGAAAAAGCACCGGGGTTTGCCACTTGCGCCGAATGATCTGAAGCAATTGCCAACCGTCCAGCCCCGGCAGCATGACGTCCAGAATGATCAAGTCGAACTCGCTTTCCTGCGCCAGATACTGGCCCTCCACGCCATCCAGGGCGACCTCGACCATATAGCCCGATTCAGTCAGGGCTTTATGGAGGTAATCAGCTGTTTTCGCTTCATCTTCAACAATCAGGATACGCATCTTTTTCTCCGGGACCGGACCATAGGCTAACGCGCCCGCCCGTGTTGGCACATTACATCTTGGTAATCATTGGGCAATCATTCTGACGGAGCGCACGGGTCATCCTCTCTGGCTCTGAATCAGCCAGAAATAACAAAGGAAAAAACATGCGTATACGCCTATCGAGCTCATTGCTGATATCACTCGCAATGAGCTCTGCGCTCGCCGTTGCAGCCCCGAATCAAGTTGTGCAGCGCAGCGACGTATCACTGGCAATGGCCAATGACTTGCTTGATGCCGCACTGGCAGCGTGTCATGCCGACGGCCGCACAGGTGTTGCTGCAATTGTCGACCGCGGCGGAAATCTGGTAGCCCTGCAGCGCGACGATAACGTTGGCCCGCACAACACATTAGCCGCCCAACGCAAGGCCTATACCGCCCTGTCGACCAAGACGCCAACACGGCTATTGGCAGAGCGTGCACGCAGTACACCCGATGCTGAAAACCTCAACACTCTGGATGAACTATTGCTGCTGGGCGGCGGCGTACCGTTGTTGTTTGAGGGGCAAGTCATTGGCGCTATCGGAGTGGCCGGTGCTGGTGGAGCAGCATTCGATGAGGGTTGCGCATTAACCGCTATCAACAAAATTTTACCTGCCGTTAAAAACTAAGGACTTCATCATGACTTTATTGAAAGCGTTCTTCGCGGGCCTTGTATTGAGTGTCGTATCGACACTGGCATTAGCGGCAGGAAACCCGCTCAGCGTGCATGTACTCAACTTGCAGGATGGTTTGCCGTCTCCGAGGGTAAATGTCACGTTGGAAAAACAGGACGGCAAGAACTGGAACATGCTCAACAGCGCAGCGACCAACGAGCAAGGTCGTATTCCCGGGCTCTATCCCGAGGGTCAGGCTCTGGAGAAAGGCACCTACCGTGTCACCTTCAAAACCGGTGAATGGTTCAAGGCTCACAACGTCTCAAGTTTCTTTCCAGAGGTACCGGTCATTTTCGAGGTAGACGGTACCCTTGCGCACTATCACATCCCATTACTGCTCAGCCCGTACGGTTTCTCTACCTACCGAGGGAATTGAGCGTCCACCCCGCTGAGAGGCTCGCTAGCCCGCGCCTCTCTTGCCCCCCGCAGCCTTCAAGCACTGCTGAAACGAAGCAATAACCTGGCTACTGCGCCGCTCCGCCAGGTAATACAGAAACGTCTCCGTATACACCGGATCGCCGATAATCCTGATCGCTTTCAACTGCGGGTCGGCGATGTACTCCGCCTCCGACACGGCCCCAATCCCGATCCCGCGAATAACCGCCTCGCGCAACGCCTCACGGCTGCCAATCTCCATGGCGATCCGCGGGGTTACTTCCGCTGCATCCAATCCTCGCTCCAATGCAAGCCGCGTCGTGGAGCCCTGTTCGCGCCGTAATAGCGGCTGTCCCTGCAGGGCCTGCAAAGGCACTTCGTCATGCCGCGCCAGGGGGTGATCGACATGGGCGAACAGGATCACCGAATGCCGCGCATAGCGCTCGACGACAAAGGCTGGATCATCCTGCAACCCCGCCAGCACACCGATATCGGTCACGTAGTTTTCCAGGTCTGCCAGCACCGACGCCGAGTTGCCGACCCGAATCGATACATCGATCTGCGGATACTCCTGCCGGTAACGGTCGACCATTTCGATCACATGAAACGGCCCCACCGCGCCGATCTTCAACTGACCCCGGTTGAGCTTGCCGGAATCACGCAGAAGGTTGAATGCCTCGGATTCGAGCATCGACATCTGCTGGGCGATGGGCAGCAAGGCACGGCCCACCGCCGTCACTTCGATACGCCGTCCTCGGCGATGAAACAGTTCGACGTTGAATTCCCGCTCCAAACCCTGGATCTGGTTGGTGGCGGTCGGCTGGCTCAGGCCGAGGGCTCTGGCGCCGGCGCTGAAGCTGGCATGGCGGGCGACGGCAAGGAAGGTGCGCAGGCGGGCGGTGGACATCCATAGATCCTTTGAATGGTTTGGCGTTAAAACCCATATTGAATTGATGGGGTGACTGTCACATGACAGCCCTACTTTGGCGTTACCGACAACAACCACTCCGGTACTGCCATGATCACCCTCACCCGCCTGTTCCGCTCTGCCCGCCTCGCCCTGCTGCCGCTGCTGCTGGCGCCCGCCGTGCAAGCCCAGCAAACCCTCACCATCGGCCTGATTCCGTCCGAGGACTCGCAGGCCATGATCAAGAGCAGCCAGTTGGTCATCGACCAGCTTCAGGAGCGCCTGGGCATTCCGGTCAAGCCGTTCGTGGCCACCGACTACAACGGCGTGATCGAAGCACTGCGCGCCGGCAAGCTCGATGTCGCCTACCTCGGGCCCTTCTCTTATGTCCTGGCTAACAAGGTGGCCGGCGCCGAGGCGTTCGCCGTGGCGGTGACCAAGAAGACCGGTACCAGCGCCTACCACAGCCTGATCGTCGCCCGGCAGGACAGCGGCATTCGCAGCCTCGACGACCTCAAGGGCCGCACCTTCGCCTTTGTCGATCCAAGCTCGGCCTCCGGCCACCTGTTCCCCAAGGCGGGCCTGGAACAATCCGGCCACGACCCGAAAGCGCTGTTCTCCCGGGTGATTTTCTCCGGCTCCCATGACGCCAGCATCCTCGCCGTGGAAAACCGCAAGGTGGATGCCGCTGCCGTCGCCGACCGCATCCTCGCGGGCGCAGTGAACAGCGGCCAGGTGAAAAAGGAAGACTTCCAGGTGGTCTGGACTTCCCAGGACATCCCCGAGTCGCCGATGGTCTGGCGCAAGAACCTCGACCCCGAGCTGCAAGGCAAGCTGCGCACCGCCTTTGCCGCCATCAAGGATGTGCCATGGGGTGATCAGGGCATGCTCAACGGCTTCCAGCCCACCTCCGACGCCGCCTATGACGTGGTGCGCGACACCGCCAAGGTGCTCGACCTCGACCTGAAGGGCCTGAAATGATTCGCGTCGAACACCTGACCAAGGACTACGCCGACAACCCGGTACTGCGGGGCATCGACCTGGAGGTTCGGGCCGGCGAGTTCGTGGTGATCCTCGGTCAGTCCGGCGCCGGCAAGTCGACCTTGCTGCGCTGCATGAACCGTCTGGCCAAGGCCGACAGCGGCCAGTTGGAAGTGGCCGGGGTGAACGCCATGCGTGCCCGCGACCAGCGCGAGCTGCGTCGGCGGGTAGCGATGATCTTTCAGCATCACAACGTGGTGCCGCGCCTCTCGGTGCTGAAAAACGTGCTCACCGGCCGCCTCGGCTACACCGGCACCCTCACCTCGCTGCTGCAACTGTTTCGCCGCGAGGATGTAGAGCTGGCCCGGGACTGCCTGCGCCGGGTGGAACTGGAGCACAAGGCCGGCGCCCGCACCGACTCGCTGTCCGGCGGGCAGATGCAGCGGGTCGGTATTGCCCGGGCGCTGGCCCAACGGCCCAAGGTGATACTCGCCGATGAGCCGGTGGCCAGCCTCGATCCGAAAACCGCCCACCTGGTGATGCATTACCTGCGTGATGCGACCCGCAGCCTCGGCATCACCGTGGTGTGCAACCTGCATCAGGTGGACCTGGCCCGTGAGTTCGGCGACCGCATCGTCGGCCTGGCCAGCGGCCGGATGGTGTTCGACGGACGCCCCGACGAACTGGACGATGCCGCCCTCCAGCGCATCTACCACAACCCCGCGGCCAGCGAGCCGCATGCGCCGCTGGCCACCGCCCGCACCGCGTTTTCCAGCGGCACAGGAGCCTGAGCATGAACCCGCAAAGTCACCAATGGCTGGTCAATACCCCCACCAGCACCCGTGGCTGGCTGAGCAGCGGCGCCCTGTTGCTGGCGGCGCTCTGCGTGCTGCACTGGAGCGCCGAGGGCGCGCAACTGAGCTGGAGCGAACTGGCCAACGGTCTGCCGCAGATCGGTGATTTCATCGGTCGTTCGGTTCCGCCTGATATGAGCATCCTGCCCAGCCTCTGGCGTCCGGCGATGGAAACCCTGCAGATCGCCTTGTGGGGCACCCTGCTGGGCATCATCGGCGCCGTGCCGCTGGGCTTTCTTGCCGCGCGCAATCTGCACAGCAACCGCTGGCTGTACCAAGGCACCCGGCAACTGCTCAACGTGATCCGCAGCATCAACGAACTGATCCTGGCGTTGGTGTTCGTCTCGGCGGTCGGCCTGGGGCCCTTCCCTGGCGTGCTGGCCCTGGCGCTGCATGGCGTGGGCATGCTCGGCAAATTCTTCGCCGAGAGCATCGAGGAAATCGACCAAGGCCCGATCGAAGCCTTGCAGGCCACCGGAGCGCGGCCGTTGCAGGTGATCGCCTTCGGCGTGTTGCCGCAAGTGATCACCGCCTGGATCGCCGTCGTGCTTTACCGCTTCGAGGTCAACCTGCGTGCGGCCACGGTGCTGGGCATGGTCGGCGCCGGTGGCCTGGGCTTCGAACTGGTGAGCAGCCTGAAGCTGTTCAAGTACCAGGAAACCGCCACCTGCATCCTCGTCATCACGCTGATGGTGGTGCTCGCCGACCTGGTGTCCACCCGCCTGCGCAAAGCCATTCAGGGCAACGGCCGCCACTGATTCCACCCTGTTCATCATTCCCTGCCACGTGCGTCCCCTCGGGCGCGCGACGGGCAGACTCATGCCTGGAGCCACTGCAATGCCCGCCTGTTACTACAACCCTGTCACCACCGTCTTCGGCGCTGGCAGCCTCGAGCGGATCGCCGATCTGTGCCAGGGCAAGGTCGCCCTGGTGACCTTCCCTGAAGCTGCGCAACTGGGGCTGGTGGAGCGGGTCCGCGATCTGCTCGGCGAGCGCCTGGCCTGCGTGATCGACAACGTACAACCCAATCCCGACGTGGCCTGGCTGCGCGACGTGCATGAAGGCTTCTGGGCCGAACACGCCGACTGCGACACGGTGCTGGCCCTGGGTGGCGGCAGCGCCATCGATACCGCCAAGGCGCTGATCGTCGGCACCGCTTCCGGCCGTTTCGACGAACTGCTGGACCTGCTGGCCAGCGGCAAACCGTTTGTCCCGGCCCGGCACATGACCCTAGTCGCCGCCCCGACCACGGCCGGCACCGGCAGTGAAGTCACGCCTTGGGCGACGCTATGGGACACCGGTCAGCAGAAGAAATACTCCCTGCACCTGGACTGCACCTGGCCCAAGGCCGCGATCATCGACCCCGACTTGATGCTCACCGTGCCTGCCGGCGTGACGGTCTCCACCGGCCTGGATGCGTTGTCCCACGCGCTGGAATCGATCTGGAACGTCAACGCCAACCCGCTCTCGGACAGCTTCGCGGTGTCGGCCATCGAAGACATCCTCGACTGCCTGCCGCGCCTGCACCACGACCTCGGCAACCGCGAACTGCGCGCCCGCATGGCCTTGGCCGCACTCAAGGCCGGGATGGCCTTCTCCAACACCAAGACCGCCCTGGCCCACTCCATTTCCTATGAAATGACCCTGCGCCACGGCCTGCCCCACGGCATCGCCTGCTCCTTCACCCTGCCGCGCGTGCTGGGCCTGGCCTGGGGCCGCGACGCCGGGCGCGACCGGACCCTGCAAAAAGTCTTCGGCTGCGACCTGCCCGACGCCCAGCGCCGCTTGCGCGATTTCCTCCAGCGCCTCGGCGTCAAGACCGAATTCGAAGACTACGGCTTATCTGCCACCGAAGCCGACGCGATCATCGACTTCGCCATGCAGGGTGCCCGCGGCCGCAATTTCATTGGTTCACCCAGCGCCTGACACGCCATTCCCCTTTCACTCTCTGGAACAACGCCATGAACTACCAACCGCCAAAGCAACTGCAAGCCGCCATCCTCGACTGGGCAGGCACCGTCGTGGATTTCGGCTCCTTCGCGCCGACCCAGATCTTCGTCGAAGCCTTCGCCGAATTCGGCATCCAGGTCAGCCTGGAAGAAGCCCGCGGCCCGATGGGCATGGGCAAGTGGGACCATATCCGCACCTTGTGCGATAACCCGGCCATCGCTGAGCGCTACGAGGCCGCTTTCGGCCATCGGCCGACCGACGAGGACGTAACCGCCATTTACGAGCGCTTCATGCCGTTGCAGATTGAGAAAATCGCCGACCACTCGGCACTGATTCCGGGCGCGCTGGAAGCCATCGACCAGCTGCGCCGGCAAGGGCTGAAAATCGGCTCCTGCTCGGGTTACCCGGCGGTGGTGATGGAAAAAGTGGTGGCCCTGGCGCTGGGCAACGGCTATGTCGCCGACCATGTAGTGGCCACCGATGAAGTCCCCAACGGCCGCCCCTGGCCCGGGCAGGCTTTGGCCAACGTCATCGCCCTGGGCATCAGCGACGTGGCGGCCTGCGTCAAGGTGGACGACACCTGGCCCGGTATCCTCGAAGGTCGCAGCGCCGGGATGTGGACCGTCGCCCTGAGTTGCTCGGGCAATGCCCTTGGCCTCACCTATGAGCAGTACAAGGCGCTGCCCGAAGCGCAACTGCAACAGGAGCGCCAGCGCATCGCCCAGTTGTTCGAAGGTTCACGGCCCCATTACCTGATCGACACCCTCGTTGAACTGCCCGCGGTGATCGCCGACATCAACGTACGCCTGGCACGCGGCGAGATGCCGCAGAATGGCTGACCCGCGTGGCCCGCTCCTTATTGTTCTGAATCAAGCCCGCCGCTGATTTTTAACCTGTGACCCGGCAATAGTCGCGTTCAGTACCATAATGCCATTAGCTTGTAGCCATCGCGCCGACACGGACGGTCGACACCCGTGTCGGCGCGATGGTCAATCGAATGCAAAAGGTATTGGGCCTGGGTGTCCAGGTCAGCTCCCCAAGGCGGGTGAAATGAAACGCTCCACAATCATGCGACGTGGTCTGTTCCTGAGTTTTCTGGCAGTCGTTGTTCCCTTTGCGCTCAGCGGAGCCGTCGGTTGGTTCTTGACCATTCATTCGGCCCAGACCCGGCTCACCACCCTCGCCCAGATCGCCTCGGAACGGGCGAACACCACCTTCGAGCAGGCCTCGCAAGCCCTCAAGAGCATCGCCCTCACCGACCTGCCGCCGTGCTCCCCCGAGGGCATCGACCAGATGCGCATGGTGGCGATGAACACCTTTTCCGTGGAGTCCGTGGGCTACGAGGAAGATGTCTTCGCGTGTACGTCATGGGGCGCGACACGGCCCAAATCGAAAGCCTGGCCCGAAGATTTCACCACCGATGACGGGGTGAAGGTTTCCATCGATGTGCAGTCCGACAGCGACCTGGTCAAGCCGATGCTGGCCTTGCAGTACGCCGCGTTCAATGTGCTGGTCGACCCCGAGCAATTCCGCGAAGTGGCGCTCGACGAAGGGATCCGGGTGGCCGTAGGCACCAAACAAGGCCGCGTGCTGGGGCCGACCCATCCCAATACCGCGCATTTTCTGGCGCTGGTCCACGCGGGGCCGACCCACGGGCTCAAGGATGGTTTTCTCTACACCCTCGTGCCCCAGCGCAACTTTACCGTTGTCGCCGCGATTCCCCGCCAGCACCTGCTGGCCAGCCTGTGGGAACACCAGTTGTATCTTCTGCCGCTCGGGGCCATCGTTGCGGCCTGGCTGCTGACGCTGGTCCTGCGCGCCTGGCGGCGCACGCTGTCTCCCCTTGCTGCGCTGGAGCGCGCGGTGCGCCGGCGTGAATTCATCGTTTACTACCAACCCATCATCGAACTCGACAGCCAACGCTGTATCGGCGCCGAAGCGTTGATCCGGTGGCGCAAGCCCAACGGCGATATGGTCCCGCCGGACCTGTTCATTCCCCTTGCCGAAAGCAGCGGGCTCATCCTGCCCATCACCGACCAGGTCATTGAAAGCATCCTCAACGACCTCGGCGCGCTGCTGGTTGCCGACCGCTCGCTGCATATCGCGATAAACCTCGCGGCGGCGGATGTGTGTTCCGGGCGCTTCCTGCCGCTCCTCCAGCGGGAAATCGCCCGCGCCAATGTGCTTCCCGGGCAGATCTGGCTGGAAGTGACAGAGCGCAGCTTTATCGACCCCGACTCCGCCAAGAAGACCATCGAGCATGCCCGGCAGGCGGGCTTCGTGGTGGCGCTGGATGACTTCGGGACGGGCTACTCAAGCTTGCAGTACCTGCAACGGCTGTCCCTGGATGTGCTGAAGATCGACCGGTCATTCGTCGACAAGATCGGCAAGCAGGACGTCAAGGCCAACCTGGTTTCCCATGTCATCGACATGGGGCTGGCGTTGCAACTGACATTGGTCGCCGAAGGCGTGGAAACGCTGGAGCAACTCGATTACCTGCGGGCGAACCATGTCAAATACGCCCAAGGCTGGCTGTTCGCCAAAGCAATGGAATGTGGCCAGTTCACGCAGTTGTACCAACAGTCAGCGTTCGCCCAGCTTCCAACGCCGGTCAACGTAGTTGATTGATCAGTACACCCTGGATCTCGGCAACCACCTGCATCGTTGCCTCTTCGACGGTGCCTTCATTACGGCACAGCACCCAACCGTGATCCGCAACTGCGCGTTCGAAGGCCTGGGTACAGGCGATATGTTCTTCCAGCTTGTGGATCAACGTACTGCCCAGCCCGCGCGATCGTGCCGCGGCCCTGGCCCATGAAACGTCCGGGGCGGTGACAACCCCGACATGCAGGTCTGGCACCTGCACATTTCGATCGAGGTTCAACTGGAGGATGTCCGCAAACGGGACCAGCCGGCGAAACGCCGCATCAGACGGATACCAGCGATCCATCAGGATGATGCTGTCCCGCGGTTGCTCAGGCAGGACATGTCGGGAAATCCAGGCCCGGCTATCGGCAAAGCGCTCGCAAACTTTTAACTCCAGATCGCGATCGGGATTTCTGACGAGCTGGTTAACGAGTGCCATTGTCTCGCCCCGGTAGGGGTCGCTTTTCTTCTCGCACAGCCGGATCACCTTCTTGTTGTCGGCCCTCAATACTTTCGTGACGGCCTCCAGCAGTGTGGTTTTTCCGGTGCCCTTGGGGCCATCGAGAGAGACAAACAGCGGACGATTCATGCTTTAAACAACGATTGGTGAGGGTGGGACTTCCTACCAGTAAAACGGGCGGTCCGCCAGCAATAAGATCCCCTGCCGGCGGCGCCCTGGGTCGATGGCCCTTCAGAACAGCCCGGACGTCGGCGGTGGCGTCCCGCTCAATTGCCAGGCGCCCACCACGGCCGCTTTCCATTGCCGTGGGTTGTGGTTGGCGACGGTACGGGCGTTGCGCCAATGCCGGTCGAGGTTGTGCGTCCGTCCTGTGGTGGACGCGCCGCCCACATCAAAGATCAACTCCGCGGCTTTCAATGCCGACTCGGCAGCAATGTATTGTGCCTGGGCAACATCCACGGCAGCCTGATCCACCACCCGCGTATCCAGCCCGCTGGCCCACGCCCGGTCGATCGTTTCAGCCGCCCGCAGGACCACCGCCTCGGCAGTAAATGCGCGGGCCGACACTTCTCCCACACTGAACTGCACATACGGATCGTCCACCGAGCGGCTGGCCGTGCTGTGTTTGATCGGCCGCGCGTGCTGGTTGGTGAAACTCACCGCGTCATTCAGCGCATTGCGCGCAATACCCGCCTGGACCGCGGCCAGGAACAATTGCAGGAACGGCGTGACGATCGTTCGCTTGCCTTCTTCGACGATCCGCGTGCAGATCTCGTCGCGATGGACCACCACCTCGTGCAGGTGCGTGGTGCCGCTTGCCGTCAGGCGCTGCCCCATCGCATCGAAGTCGTCGAGCAGTTCCAGGCCCTGGCGGTCGCTGGGAATGATGAAGGTCACCGGCTGTTCATTGTCATCCAGTGCCATCGCACTGACCCAGTCGGCATACAGCGCGCCGGTGCTGTAGAACTTGCTGCCGGTCGCTCGGTAGTGGTCGCCTTCGGCAACGATCCTGGCGCTGATCGTGCCGCTGGCGCCGCCCACTTCCCAGCCAGCATTACCGATCACGGCGCCTTGCAGATAGCGGGCGAACCAGCGCTCGCGCTCGGCCTCGGCGCCGTCGGCGTTTGACGCCAGCAGGCCTTCGAGGAAGCCGAAGCCGGGCCGCAGCGCCTGCGCCACGTTGGAGTCGACCGAGGCGATGCGGATCAGCAAGGCGATCACGTCCTTCACCGATGCGCCGGCACCACCGTGGCTGGCCGGAATACGTGCGGTAAACAGACCGGCCTTGGCGAGCTGGGCCACGGCCTCGTAAGGCAGTTGCCGGTCGCGTTCACGCTGCGAAGCACCGGCGCCGATCACGGGCAGCAGTTGATCGATACGGGCGTTGAGCTGCTCCAGGGTGACGGTCTGAGGTACGGCGGACACGCTGTTCATGACAGTTCCTTGTTCAAGGTCTCGCGTAAAAAGTGGGGGCGCGCGTTCACGGCGCGGGATTGGGAATTCGCTGATGAATCGCCTGGACCTGCGCCTTTATCTCGTCACTCAGGCTGACATCCAGCGCGCCGAGGTTCTCCCGGAGCTGGGCCAGGCTGGTTTGCCCGGTCAGCGCGCTGGCGACGAAGGGCTTGTCGATGACAAAGGCCAGCGCCAGTTGCGCCGGCGTCAGCCCGTGCTGCCGGGCGATGTCCACATACGCGGCAATGGCCTCCTGCGCGGAGGGGCTGTCATAACGGTTGAACGCCCGATACACCGACGAAAGCCGCGAGCCTTCGGGGCGAGCGCCATTGAGGTATTTGCCGGTCAACGCACCGAAGGCCAGCGGCGAATACGCCAGCAGGCTTACGCCTTCACGGTCACTGAACTCCGACAAACCACCCTCGAACAGTCGGTTGAGCAGGCTGTAGGGGTTCTGCACGCTGACGATACGCGGCAGCCCCAGCCGCTCGCTCTGCTTGAGGAACTCGGCGACGCCCCACGGTGTTTCGTTGGAGACACCGATGTGCCGAACCTTGCCGGCGCGGACCTGCTCTGCCAGCACACTGAGGGTTTCTTCGATGGCAATACTCTCGGCATCGCCCTGGTACACGTACTCGCGCTGGCCGAAGGTGGTGGTTTTACGGTCGGGCCAATGCAACTGGTACACATCCAGATAATCCGTGCGCAAGCGCTCAAGGCTGCCGTCCAGGGCTTCGACGATGTTGCGCCGGTCATGCCGGCTCAAGCCGCCGCGGATATGTTGCTGGGTCTGAAGCCCACCGGACGGGCCGCTGACTTTGCTGGCCAACACCACCTCGGCGCGACGTCCGCTGGCGGCCAGCCAGTTGCCAATGTAACGCTCGGTGGTGCGCCAGGTCTCGGCGCTGGTCGGCGTCGGGTACATCTCGGCGGTGTCGATCAGGTTGATGCCTTCGGCGAGCGCCAGGTCGATTTGCTGGTGCGCGTCGTGTTCGCTGTTCTGATGCCCCCAGGTCAAGGTGCCCAGCCCGAGAACACTCACGTCGATGCCGCTGCGGCCCAATTGGCGATAACGCATGCTGAATCCTTGTCGCCGGTGCTCAGGAGCGCGGGCGGTACTGGTTGACGGGGAACGGCAGGCCAAGGTGCTCGCGCAACGTGCTGCCGGTGTATTCATGACGGAACAGCCCGCGCTTGCGCAGCAGCGGCACGACCTCATCGACAAACGCCTCGACACCGGACGGGAACATGTCCGGCATGATGTTGAAGCCATCGGCGGCATGGGCCAGGAACCACTCGGCGAGCGTATCGGCCACCTGCTCGGGCGTGCCGACCACCAGGCGATGGCCCACCAGGATGCGCCGGGAAAGCTGGCGAACGCTGAGGTTCTCCCGGCGGGCCAGGTTCAGTTGCGCTTCGAGGAAGCCTTGCGAGCCGCGCTCGAAGTCCGCCACCGCACCGATGCGGTCCCACGGCAGCGGCGCATCCGGGTCGAGTTCGCTGGCCGGGATGCCGAACCGACCCGCCACCAGATCGAGCAAGCCGTGCTCGCCATGCCAGGCATTAAGGTCGTCGAAACGTGCCTGGGCCTCGGCTTCGGTGCTGCCGATCACGGTGGACAGCCCCGGCATGATCTTCAGGTGCTCGGGGTTGCGCCCCCAACGCACCGCCCGCTCCTTCATTTCCCGGTAAAACTGCTGGCCGGCGTCGAGTGTCGTCTGGGTGGTGAAGATCGCATCGGCATAGCGTGAACCGAGGGCCTTGCCGCCCTCCGACGAGCCCGCCTGCACCAGCACCGGACGGCCCTGGGCCGAGCGCGGCACGTTCAGCGGCCCTTTGACCGAGAAATGCTGACCGACGAAATCAATGGCACGGACCTTTCGCGGGTCGGCGAATTGCCCGGTGCGGGCATCGCCGATGATCGCGTCGTCTTCCCAGCTATCCCACAGCTTCAGGGTGACGTCGATGAATTCGTCGGCCCGCGCATAACGGTCGACGTGCAGCGGCGCGCCGCCCAGGCCGAAGTTCTGCGCGGCATCGTCGCTGGCGTTGGTCACCGCGTTCCATGCTGCCCGGCCGCGGCTGACATGATCCAGCGACGCAAAACGCCGCGCGATGTTGTACGGCTCGTTGTAGGTGGTCGAGGCCGTGGCGATCACGCCAATACGCTGGGTGGCCGCGGCGACCGCGGTCAGCACGATGGCCGGGTCCAGGTGGCCGACCGGCTGGTTGGACACGTCGCCCGCCAGGGCTGACCAGTCGGCGAGAAACACCGCGTCGAGACAGCCACGCTCGGACAGCCGCGCGATGTGCTGGTAATGCTCGATATCCAGGTGAGCCGTGGCGGCGAGTTCGGCTTTACGCCAGGCGCCCAGGTGCGCGCCGAAACCCAGCATGTTCATGCCCAGGCTCATCTGGCCACTACGTTGGTTGCCCCGGTTTGCGCTACTCATACCGCGCTCGCCTCGTCGCGGGCGCCGGTAGTATCGGCGGCTTGCTGGGCAAGCCAGGCGGCATCCGGGGTGACGCCATTCAGGTAGTAGTTGCCCAGCACCCGCTCGCGGTAGATCGCCGGGTTATGCGAGGCCAGCGTGCGGGCATTGCGCCAGTGACGGTCGAAACGCCGGGTTTCACTGGTGGCGGAAGCACCGCCGACTTCGAACAGCAAGGTCGTGGCTTCCAGCACCTGCCCCAGAATGATCTGCTGAACCTGGAAGGTGCGAACTTCCGCTTCGGTGTAATGGTGTTCCTCGGCGTAACCGCCCTGCTCCGCCTCGTACACCTCCTGGACAATCCCGGCGACTGCCAGCACCTGGGTTTCGGCCGAATAGGCCAGGCTTGAAAGACGCCCGATAACCCGCTGCACCAGCGGATCGTCCTTGGGGCTGGCATGTCCCGGGAAGCCGAACGCTCGGGTGCGGCCCTTGACGAACTCGGTGGCATCGCGCAGCACCGCATTGGCGATCCCGGCCAGGGCTGCAAGGTGGAACAACTGATAGAACGCGGTGAGGTACGACTCGGCGCGAACCTCGTCTTTCTTGAAGCGGCGGATGATGTGCTGTTCCGGCACCGCTACCGCGGCAAACCGCGTGGTGCCGCTGCCGGTGAGGCGCTGGCCGAAACCGTCCCAGTCATCCACTACCGATACACCTTGGGCATCGGTCGGCACCGCGACGCTGACAAAGTCCTCGCCCTCCAGCGCGACGGCGGCGATCCAGTCCGCGTACAGGGTTCCCGTGCAGTAATACTTCTCGCCATCCAGTTGCCAGCCGGCCGTTGCCGATCCCGCACTGACAGGGCTGAGCGCAACCGAATTGCCGGTGGTGCTGCTGCGCTCAGCCATGGCAGCGCCCCAGAGCTGACCATCGGCCACCTTGGACAACCAATAGTCCTGCGATGCCGGGTCACGGCTGGACAACCGCCCCTCCACGAAACCGAAATGCGCCCGGAAGATCTGCGGCAGGTTGGAGTCCGCTTCTGCGAGTTGAATCAACAGGCGAAAAAGCTGCGGCAGGGTCGCACCCAGTCCGCCTTGTGCGACCGGTACCCGCAGGGCGCCGAAACGGGCTTCACGCAACCACTTGACCGGCTCAAAGGCGAGTTCACGCTGCTGCTCGCGGGCAACGGCGGTGTCGGCAATGCGGGCGAACACGTCGGCAAAGCGCTGATGCAAATCTGCGTAGGTCGGGTCGGGAGAAAGTGTCGAACTCATTGTTTTTTCCTGGTGGGTTCATGTGCCAAGCCGCCCTCACTGGCGACTCAATGCAATACAGCGAATGATGCTGCGCAACCACAAAGTTCAGCGGTTACTACTGGGAGAGGGACAGTTCGATGATGTATTTGAAAAAATCGGAATCACGATCAACTTTATTTTGAAATCACCGTTATCGCTTCACAAAGCAGATTGCAATCAACATGCCACGCCGGAAAAACATGTGCCCACTAGTAGACCAGCGCTTACGCTATAAACAAGGAAAGCTATTTCTTTAAAAACACTCCCGGACAATAAATCATTACGCCCGGATTGAGGCACTAGCGCACTGCTCGACCCTACAGGCCTGTCGTTGCACCAACACTTTGTTGCTCAAGTGTTGGCCCCTGAACAGTGAAATTTAAGTTGCGGATGGCTTATAACTAAAAAACTTTTTCTATGCGATCAGGTTAGTTGATTTTGTTTGCGTTAGTGAATTTAATCCCGGAGTCAACTTTTGTAGTCGCGAACTAACCCACCCGTTACCCCGGAATTCCAGCATGACACTTCCAATGGCCGCGCTACCCGAACCGCTTGTCCGGGTACGTGGCCTGAGTAAAACCTTTGCGGCAAACCACGCGCTTGATCAGGTTGATCTACAGATTCTTCCTGGCGAAGTTGTCGCGTTACTGGGCGCCAATGGCGCCGGCAAATCCACCCTGGTCAAGATTCTCGCCGGCAGCCAGCCCCATGACGCCGGCGAACTCTGGGTGCAGGGCCGCTTGCAGCGCTTTGCCTCGCCGCTCGCTGCCCGCAGGGTGGGGATCGTTGCGGTGCACCAGCACGTCAATGACGGTATTGCCCCGGGCTTGAGCGTCGCGGAAAACCTGGTGCTGGACGAACTGTGCCTGCCGCAGGCGCGCTGGTGGGTCAGCCGCAAGCGCCTGGCCGCGCGGGCCGCTGTTATCGCCGCCGGGCTGGAGCTGGACCTGCCGTTGCACGCGCCCATCGAGCATCTCGGCCAGGCCGAACGCCAGCTTGTGATCCTGGCCAGGGCCCTCGCCTTGCAGCCACGATTATTGATTCTCGACGAACCCACCGCGGCGCTCTCCGACACCGAAGCGCAGCGCCTGTTTGCCCTGATCGACCGGCTGCGCGAACGCGGCGTGGCGATTCTGTACATCTCCCATCGGCTGTCCGACTTGCAGCGTGTTGCGCAACGGCTGGTGGTCCTGCGCGACGGCCGGCTCGCCGGCGAGTTCGCCGCAGCGCAACTACCTGACGCGATTCAGGCCATGCTAGGCGAAGCAATCGAAACCCGCCCCTTCGTTCCAAGGGCACCGGGCCGCGAGGTGCTGAGCCTGCGCGGCGCCCGCGTTGCGGCGCACACCGCGCCCTTTGATCTGACCCTGCATGAACATCAGGTGGTTGCCATCACCGGGCTGCTCGGCGCGGGCAAAAGCGAAATCGCCGAGCTGCTGTTCGGCCTGCGCCGCCCGGCGAGCGGCACGCTGCATCTGGACGGTGTCGCCTGGAACCCGGAGTCGCCACGCCAAGCGGTTCGTTGCGGGGTGTTCTACGCCGCAGAAGACCGGGCGAACGGCTCGCTGGTCCCCGGGTTTTCAGTGCGCAAGACCCTCACCCTGCCATTCCTGGAGCGCTTCACCCGCGCCGGATTTATCAACGCCCGCGCCGAAGCCGCATCGGTCGAGGAGCACGTGACGGCGCTGGGAATCAAGACCGCTGGCATCGACCTGCCGATGGAGGCGCTGTCCGGCGGCAATCAGCAGAAGGTCATCCTCGGTCGCTGGCTGCTGGGCGGCGCCCGCGTGCTGATCCTCGACGAGCCCTTCCAGGGCGTCGATGTCCGCGCCCGCCGCGATATCGGCCAACTGTTGCGTGAAAGCGCCGAAGGCCGCGCGACGCTGGTGATCTGCGCCGATATCGACGAAGCCCTGGACATCGCCGACCACATTCTGGTGGTGCGCAACTTTGCCGTGGTCGCGCAGTACCCCCGCGCCGAGCTGTCGCGCGCGGCGCTGGTGGCGCAGTTGGCCCGCAACGACGTTGAAGCACCGCCGGTTGTTGCATCCCCTACATCGCCAAGGAGTACCGCGAGTGTCTGATTCGCTTTCCCCGTCGCCCACCGTGTCGGCACCCTTCCAACGCTGGCTGGACATACTGATCCGCTACGGCCTGCTGCTGGTGCTGGCGGTGATCGTCATCGTGTTCAGCGTCGCCGAGCCCGCGTTCATGCGGGTGAACAACCTGTTCCTGATCCTGCAGTCGGTGTCGATCGTCGCCTTGCTGGCCCTCGGCGTGACCTTGACCATGGCCGTCGGCGGCCTGGACTTGTCCATCGGAGCCGTTGCCGCCATGAGCCTGATGATCGCCAGCTATGTGATGGTGGTGCTGGAGTGGGACGCGCTGTCTGCCATCGTCATCAGCCTCGCGGGCGGCGCCTTGGTCGGTCTGCTGAACGGCTGGTTGATCGTCAAACTGCGCATCCCCGACATCCTGGCGACCTTGGGCAGCATGTTCCTGATTATCGGCGTGCAGTTGATCCCTACCGGCGGACGCTCGATCGCCGTGGGCATGACCCTGCCCAATGGCCGCGAAACCGAGGGTGAATTCAGCGCGCTGTTTCTCGCCATCGGCCGCGGCCGGCTGTGGGACACCGTGCCGATTCCGGTACTGATCACCGCGCTGGTGGCGCTTGCCGTCTGGCTGTTTCTGGAGCGCACGCGGATCGGGCGGCTGTTCTACGCCATCGGCGGCAACGAACAGGCCGCGCGCCTGGCCGGCGCGCCGGTGCAGCGCTACAAACTGCTGGCCTACGTGCTGTCGGCACTGCTGGCGTCCGCAGGCGGACTGTTGCTGGCCGCCCGCCTCGGACGCGGTGATGTCAGTTCCGGCAACGGCCTGGTGCTCGACGCCCTGGGCGCCGCGCTGATCGGCTTTGCCGTGCTCGGCGCGAAAAAGCCCAACGCCTTCGGCACCCTGGCCGGCGCCTTGCTGGTGGCCACCCTGCTCAATGGCCTGAGCATGCTCAACGCGCCTTATTACGCACAGGACTTCGTCAAGGGCCTGGTCCTGGTACTGGCCCTGATCTTCACCTTCGGTCTGGCCCATCGGGCGCGCTGAAACCGGATTTCATCTACCCGCAAGGACCCTCTATGCACCCTTTGTTCAAAGACGCTGTTCGTTACCTGACCGTGGGCTTGCTCGGTCTGGCCTGGCAGGCCCAGGCTGCGGCGCTGCCGGGCGCCCCCGCGCCGTTCAATGAGGGCAAGGTGCAGATCGCGCTGGTCGGCTACCTGTTTTCCGGGGATTTCCCTGAAGCCTACCTGCAAGGCGTCGAGAAACAGGCGGCGTCGCTGGGCGTGACGCTGCGGGTGTTTGATGCCCGGCAACAAGCCTCGCGGCAACGGGAACTGATCGAGCAGGCGATCGATCTCGGAGTCGATGGGATCATCGTCCAGCTGGGGCTACCCGAAACCCTCGGCGACGCGGTCGACAAGGCGATTGCCAAGGGCATCAAGGTCGTGGCGTTCGACGTTGACCTGAACAATCCCAAGGTCACCCAGATCGAGCAGGACCACCATGCGCTGGCCCGCCTGGCGCTGGACAAAGCCATCGCGGACAACGGCTCGACCTTCAATGCCGGCTACGTCTATATCAGCGGTTTCACCCCGATGGAGCGTCGCGACGAGGTCTGGCGCCAGGTCAAACAGGACAACCCCGGCGTGGTGGAAAAAGCCCGCTTCGGCACGCTCAACCCACCGATTGCCAACTCGGTGGCCGACCAGGCCAGCGCCGTGCTGCGGGCCAACCCGGACATCAGCGTGATTTTTGCCCCCTTCGACGAGTTCGCCAAAGGCGCGAAGATCGCCGTGGACGAAGCAGGACTGGGGTCGCAGGTGAAAATCTACAGCGCCGATATTTCCACGGCCGACATCCAGATCATGAAAGAGCCCGGCAGTGCCTGGGTCGCGACCGCCGCCGTCAATCCGCAGGTGGCCGGCGCAGTCAGCGTGCGCAGCCTGGCCATGCTGATTGCCGGTGAAAATCCCGGACCACGCCTGCTGGTGCCGCCAACATTGATTACCCGTCAGCAGCTATTGGACCTGGATGTAAAGAACGTGCGCGACCTGGCAAAGAAACTGCCGGCGTTTGGCGATGCCGCGGATATTGCCCGTCCGGCGTGGATACCCAAGGACAACTAATAAGCGCGTTATCGAACAAACCAAACCCCGCAAACTTGCAACGTTCAACTTGAAAGTCCTGTTGCACCACCGACACTACTGTTGCCTGCGCGACAGTATGTGTTGAAGGCCGGTCATTATTAGTTGCGGGTTCTAATTAGTGCGGAAAACGTTCTTTGGCATATACCCCGTATTTAGGTAACGTTTTAATCCTCAACTTTACGCGACACCTGATTGCCTTTGCGTGTGCCTGCGCAGGTGTTGCGTAACTGTTGTAAAGCCCCGCCGAATCATAAGTTCAAATCAATAATACAAAGTGCAACACCGTGTCCGGCTATCGACAGCGTTAACGTTGCGCGCCATGACGGCCCTCGCACTAATACAAGGAGCTGTTTCATGCATCACCGCCTTTCAATGCTCGCTGTCGCTGTCGTGTCGGCATTGACTCAAATGAACGTTCAGGCCGATGAATCCACGGGGGCCGTGGATGATACGAAACGGCTGGATACCGTGCTGGTGACCGGTACGCGTGGCACTGCGCGTACCGTGCTCGATTCCCCGGTGCCGGTGGATGTGCTGACCGCACAAGACCTCAAGGCCACCGGTGCCAGCAACGGCGAGCTGGGCCAGGCCCTGCAGACCTTGCTGCCGTCGTTCAGCATGCCGCGCCAGTCGAACTCCGGCGGTGCCGACCACATCCGTGCCGCGCAACTGCGTGGCATGAGCCCCGACCAGGTGCTGGTGCTGGTCAACGGCAAGCGCCGTCACACCTCGGCGCTGGTCAGCGATTCATCGAAAACCGGTCGCGGCACCGCGCCGGTCGACTTCAACTCCATTCCCATCAGCGCGATCAAGCGCATCGAAGTGCTGCGCGACGGCGCCGGCGCGCAATATGGCTCCGACGCCATCGCCGGGGTGATCAACATCATTCTCGATGACGCGCCAGAAGGCGGTGAAGTCTCCAGCACCTTCGGCGCCTACCACACCCACCAGGACGCCATCGACAAAACCACCACCGATGGCCAGAACACCATCACCACGGCCAAGATCGGCACCCGCCTGGGCGAGGATGGCGGCTTCATTCGCGGCGGCGCCGAATACAAGGACCGCAACCCGACCGAGCGCGCCGGCTTCGACGGCTTCGCCGACACGCCGGGCCAGATCAACTACGCCAAGGGCGACGGGTCGGCGCGGGACGTCAACCTGTGGTTCAACGGTGCGTTGCCGATCGGCGAGGCCAAGGCGTATTCCTTCGGTACGTTCAACGAACGCCACACCACCGGCGCGCAGTTCTACCGCTACCCCTACGAGCAACCGCAGTTCTACCCCAACGGCTACCTTCCCCAGTCCCTCGGCACCAACAAGGACCTCTCCGCCACCGCGGGGATCAAAGGCCTGATCGGTGAAGACTGGGACTTCGACAGCAGCATCACCCACGGCCGCAACCACTTTGATTCAGCCGCGCGGCGCACCCTAAACGTCAGCCTCGGCGCGGACTCGCCCACCCGCTTCGACACCGGCCAATACGAGCTGCGCCAGACCACGGCCAACTTCGACTTCAGCCGTGAACTGCGCATCGCCAACCGCCCCTTCGTTTTCGCCGCGGGCGCCGAGTACCGCTACGAGAACTACCTGACCACCGCGGGCGACGCGGCGTCCTACACCGGCAGCGGCGCGGACGGCGCCAACGGCCTGCGTCCTGATGAAGAGGCCGACCTGGACCGCAATGTGTTCGGCACCTATGCCGAGCTTTCCGCCGACCTGACCGACCGCCTGTTCGTCGATGCCGCCACGCGCTGGGAACGCTACGACGATGCCGGCAGCAAACTGACCGGCAAGCTCAGCGGGCGCTATCGCCTCACTGAAAACTGGGCATTGCGCGGCGCGGTGTCGAACAACTTCCGCGCACCGTCGCTGGCGCAGGTCGGTTTCCAGCACACCACCAGCAACTTCGGCGACGGTGGCACGCTCACCGATGTGCAGGTGCTCTCGGTCAATGATCCGATCGCCCAGGCATTGGGCGCTCAAGCGCTGGTCCCGGAAACCTCGAAGAACTTCAGCCTGGGCCTGACCGCGCAGTTGAGCGAGCGTTTCGATGCGTCGCTGGACATCTTCCATATCGCCGTGAAAGACCGCATCACCTTGTCCCAGCGCATCGGCAGCGACGCCCTCGAACAGTTCATCAACAACCAGTTTGGCGTGGCGGGCGTGCACGACGTCAACTTCTTCACCAACGCCGCCGACACCCGCACCAACGGCGCGGAACTGGTGCTCAACTATCACCAGCCGCTGTTCGAGGGGGAACTGGGCATCACCAGTGCCTACACCTACAACGACACCAAGGTCGTCAAAACCAAGGGCACCCCGTCGCAACTCACCGCGCTGGGCATTGGCAACGATGCGCTGGTAGGTGTCGAGGAGCGCAACACGCTGACCGACGCCGCGCCCAAGGACCGCTTCATCCTCTCGGCCAACTGGGCCAGCCAGCACTGGGGATTGCTCGGCCGCCTGACCCGCCATGGCAAGACCACCCGAGTGTTCGACTTCGGCGACTCGCAGCCCCAGCAGACTTACGGCACCGACTGGCAACTGGATGCGGAAGTGCAATACAAATTCACCCCGACCTTTGATGTGACCGTGGGTGCCAACAACCTTACCGACCAATATCCGGAGCGTTCCAACAACGACATCAACTACGGCGGAAACTTGCCCCATGACGTACTGTCGCCGCTGGGTAGCAACGGCGCGTATTACTACGCAAAGGTGACATACGGTTTCTAGAATGGGTATCCGCGCAGCTCGCCCCTACATTTTTGCCATGGTGCATTACACCCCCTTGTAGGAGCGAGCTTGCTCGCGAAGCGCCGCATAAGCGGCGCTCGCTCTTGAGAACCCAGAAAAACTATTGACTAATATCCGGCAACTTCAATCAGAATGAAATCTGCGCAGGCTGCGACACCTTCAGCACAGAAAGATCGCCAGTAACGCGCTTCCATGCAAGGCGAATAGCCTCGATGCGTTCGGCATTCTGCGCATTGTCTTCATGCAACTTCACAATCACCTTGGTCAACAGCCGCTCAGGTTCCTTCGCGCCATGGTCACGCCATTGCCCATAGGCATCCAGAACACTGAAACCCGCTGGAAAGCGCGGCGTCACTTCAGTATCGAGAAACGCCTGCCACTGCGCGGGACTGATGACCTCCTGGGCTCCGCCCCCGACTCGCCCCAGCGAGAAATACAACTCCGTGCGCAACCACTTCGCCTCTGCCGGCCGGGTCGGGTCACCTTGCAGGGTCGAACTGGCCGGATCCTTGGTGTGGACGGAAGGGAGTGGCGCGCTGGTACAACCCGTCAATGCAATTAAAACCGAGGCCAGCACAATGCGTTGAAACATGAAACTTCCTTATTGAAATTTAATGGCAACACACTATAGAGGCGGCACTTGGCGGTTCAAAATAACTAATTCAAAGGTAACTAGACTGCCTTGTTCGCTACAAACTTTGGCGCAACTTGCAAATATTCAAATTCAGTTAATGGGCCTGTTTCGCAAATGGTCACCAGGCGGCTTGAGAGCGAGCGCCGCTTGCGCGGCGCATCGCCGGCAAGCCGGCTCCCACGAGGGTTGCAGCGCGCCTGTGGGAGTTGGCTTGCCAACGATCAGTTGCCCCAGCCAACCACGCCCTTGATTTCAAGGAAGTCGTGGATGCCCCAGCCCGCGTATTCACGGCCGTTGCCGGACTGTTTGTAACCACCGAACGGCGCAAAAGTGTCCCAGTTCGGGTAATTCAGGTACACCGACCCGGCGCGCATGCGCCCCGCCACGCGGCGAGCATGTTCGCTATCGGTCGACTGCACGTAGGCCGCCAGGCCGTAGACGGTGTCGTTGGCGATTTCGATGGCCTGCTCTTCGTTTTCGTAGGGAATGATCGACAGCACGGGGCCGAAGATTTCTTCGCGAGCGATGGTCATCTGCGGCGTTACGTTGCCGAACACGGTGGGCCGTACGTAGTAACCCTTTTCCAGGCCCTCGGGACGGCCCAGGCCACCCGCCACCAGGGTTGCGCCCTCGTCGATACCGGTGGCGATCAGGCCCTGAATCTTCGCGAACTGCGCTTCACTGATGACCGGGCCGAGGTTGGTACTGGCCTCCAGCGGGCTGCCGGTCACCAGTTGCTCGGCGGTCTGCCGGGCAATTTCCAGGGCGCGGGCATGTTGCGAGGCCGGCACCAGCATGCGGGTCGGCGCATCGCACGATTGCCCGGAGTTGGAGAAGCAGCCCTGAACGCCCTTCGCTACCGCCACGTCGAAATCGGCATCTTCGAGCAGGATGTTCGCCGACTTGCCGCCCAGTTCCTGGGCCACGCGCTTGACCGTGTCGGCCGCCGCCTTGGCGACGCTGATGCCGGCGCGGGTCGAGCCGGTGAACGACACCATGTCGACCTTCGGGTGGCTCGCCAGGTGCTGGCCGACGTCAGGCCCGGTGCCGTTGAGCAGGTTGAACACCCCGGCCGGAACGCCCGCCTCGTGCAGGATCTCGGCGAAGATGATCCCGGTCAGCGGCGCGATTTCGCTGGGCTTGAGCACCACGGTGCAACCGGCGGCGATGGCCGGCGCGACCTTGCAGACGATCTGGTTCAGCGGCCAGTTCCAGGGGGTGATCAGGGCGCACACGCCAATCGCTTCGCGGACCACGCGGGTGCTGCCATGGGACTCGCTGAACGTGAAGTTTTCCAGGGCGCTGATGGTCGATTCCAGGTGCGCGCGGCCGCTCCAGATCTGCGCGTCACGGGCGAAATGCAGCGGCGCGCCCATCTCCTGGCTCACGGCCTTGACCAGGTCTTCGTAGCGCAGGTTGTAAACCCGCAGGATCTCCTTGAGCAGTGCCAGACGTTCGCCGACGCTGGTCACCGAAAACGCCGGAAAGGCCTTGGCCGCGGCGCTGACCGCGTCGTCGACGTCCGCCGCATTGCCCACGGCAATGGTGGTGAAGGCCTGTTCGGTGGACGGGTCGATGACCTCCAGGGTGTTGCCGGAGCGGGCATCGGTCCATTGGCCGTCGATGTAGAACTTGAGCGCATTGTTCATGGTTTTTCTCGTTTGGCTGGGACGCCGGGTGAGGACAGCGCCCTCACCCGGGTGAATGGGTCGGCTAACTCAACCGTTGCTGGGGAACGCGAACTGCGCCGCCTCATGGCTGGCGCGGCGTGGCCAGCGCTGGGTGATGGCTTTCTTGCGGGTGTAGAAACGCACGCCGTCCGGGCCGTAGGCGTGCAGGTCGCCGAACAGCGAACGCTTCCAGCCGCCGAAGCTGTGGTAGCTCACCGGCACCGGCAACGGCACGTTGACGCCGACCATGCCGACTTCGATTTCATCGCAGAACAGCCGCGCCGCTTCACCGTCGCGGGTGAAGATGCAGGTGCCGTTGCCGTACTCGTGATCGTTGATCAGTTGCATGGCTTCTTCCAGGCTGCCGACACGGACGATGCACAGCACCGGGCCGAAGATTTCGTCGGTGTAGATGCTCATGTCCGCACTGACCCGGTCAAACAGCGTGCCGCCGACGAAGAAGCCGTTTTCATTGCCTTCCACCACCAGGTCGCGACCGTCCACCAGCAGGCTCGCACCCTGGGCGACGCCAGCGTCGATGTAGCCCTTGACCTTGTCCCGCGCCGCGCCGGTCACCAGCGGGCCCATGTCCAGGCCCGTGGAGGTGCCGGCGCCGATTTTCAGGGCGCGCACTTCGGGCACCAGGCGGGTCACCAGGGCGTCGGCGATGGCGTCGCCGACGCACACCGCCACCGACAGCGCCATGCAGCGTTCGCCGCACGAGCCATAGGCCGCGCCCATCAAAGCACCAACGGCATTGTCCAGGTCGGCATCGGGCATCAGCACCGCATGGTTCTTCGCCCCGCCCAGCGCCTGCACGCGTTTGCCGCGCTTTGTGCCTTCGCTGTAGATGTACTCGGCAATTGGCGTCGAGCCGACAAAGCTCAAGGCTTTGACGTGCGGCGACTGGATCAGGCCGTCCACCGCTTCCTTGTCGCCATGCACCACGCTCATCACGCCTTTGGGCAGGCCGGCCTCGATCAGCAGTTCGGCGATATACAGGGTGGAACTCGGGTCGCGCTCGGAGGGTTTGAGGATGAAGCAGTTCCCGCAGACGATCGCCAGCGGGTACATCCACAGCGGCACCATGGCCGGGAAGTTGAACGGCGTGATGCCCGCCACCACGCCCACCGGCTGCAGGTCGGTCCAGGCATCGATATGCGGCCCGACGTTGCGGCTGTAGTCGCCCTTGAGCAGTTCCGGCGCGCCACAGGCGAACTCGACGTTTTCGATCCCGCGCTTGAGTTCGCCGGCAGCGTCTTCCAGGGTCTTGCCGTGTTCCTCGCTGATCAGTTGCGAGATCTTCGCTTCGTTCTGCTCCAGCAGTTGCTTGAAGCGGAACATCACTTGCGCGCGTTTCGCCGGCGGCGTGTTGCGCCAGGCCGGGAAGGCGGCGCGGGCGACGTCGATCGCCTGCTGCAGGGTGGCGCTGTCGGCCAGCGCCACTTGCCGGACCACGGCGCCGGTGGACGGGTTGTAGACATCCGCGGTGCGACCCGTGCCCTGCACGCGTGCGCCGTTGATCAGATGGGGAACGATACTGCTCATTGAAAACTCTCCAGTGCCGGACGAGACCTCTCGCCGGCAGGTAGTGAATGGCTGACTCAGGCCTTGACCGCCGCCTGCAGGGCGATTTCCACCAGGATGTTGTCCGCCGCCATATTGGCCTCGACGGTCGCCCGCGCCGGCAGCGCGTCCTGCGGCACCCACTCGCGCCAGACCGCGTTCATCGCGGCGAAGTCCTGCACGGCATGCTTGAGCCAGATCTGCGCGAACAGAATGTGCGACTTGTCGGAGCCGGCCTCGGCCAGCAGCGCGTCGATACGCGCCAGCACCTGGGCGGTCTGGCCGGAAACGTCCTGGGTGCGGTCGGCCGGCACCTGGCCGGTGATGTAGACGATGCCGTTGTGCACCAGCGCGTGGCTGAGCAGGCCGGGATTGGGTTGCAGGCGGGTGATGGTCATGAAGGTGACTCCTGTTGCGGATAAAGGGGTTGGATCAGGCGATTTTCAGCACGGTGCGGCCGACCAGTTGGCCTTTGCGCATGCGGGCGAAGATGTCGTTGATATCGTCCAGGCGCTCGAGGCTGATCTGCGCTTTCACCTGGCCGCGGGCGGCAAAGGCCACTGCTTCGTTGAGGTCCTGGCGGGTGCCGATATTGGAACCGGTGATCGACAGCTCCCAGCCGCTGATGGCCGAGATAGAGGCGCGCACGGTGTCGGCGTCGCCGCCTGGCAGGCCGATGAACACCGCCGTGCCGCCGGGGCGCAGCATCTTCACCGACTGCTCGAACGCGGCATTCGCGGTGGCGGTCACCAACACGGCGTGGACACCGCCGGGAATCTGTTGCTTGAGGGTTTCGACCGGGTTGTCGAGGGCATCGATCAGGCATTCGGCGCCATAGCTGCGGGCCAGCTCGAGCTTGTCCGCGGACACGTCGATGGCCGCCACGCGCAGGCCCATGGCAATGGCGTACTGCACCGCCACATGGCCGAGGCCGCCAATACCCATGACCGCGACCCACTGCCCTGGCCGGGCCCGCGAGCGCATCAGGCCACGGTAGGTGGTCACGCCCGCGCAGAGGATCGGCGCCAAGGCATAGAGATCGACATTGGGCGGGATGCTGGCAACGAATGCCGCCGGGGCGACCATGTACTCGGCATAACCGCCCTGCTTGCTGTAGCCGGTGGATTCGCGGCGCTCGCAGATGGTTTCCATGCCGCCGAGGCAGAATTCGCAGGTGCCACAGGCGCTGTACATCCACGGCATGCCGACCGCGGTGCCGATCGCCGGCTCGCTGACGCCGTCGCCATGGGCAACGACATGGCCGGTGATTTCATGGCCGGGAATCAGCGGCAAGGTCGGCAGGTCCGACCAGTCACCGTCCATGGCATGCAGGTCGCTGTGGCAGACGCCACAGGCGACGATCTGGATCAACAGTTCGCCGGGACCGGGTTGCGGAATCGGGACCTGTTCGATACGCAGGGGTTCGCCGACGCCGTGCAGAACGGCAGCCTTCATGGTTTGACTCATCGCTCTCTCCTGATACATCCACCCGGTTTTCGGGCAATTGGGCACCTATACCGCCAGCCTGGGCTGGCGGCGGTGTGTGCGGGTCGAAAGGTGTTGCCCGGGGGCGCTAGCCCACGGGACGTAAACTGCGTGTCGCGCTGGCGATGGTGCGCGCGGTATTGATCACTTTAGGTGCCAATTGCTTGCGCGCGTCTTCCAGGTTCCAGCGACTGAAGGGAACGGAGATGTTGACCGCTCCCAGAGGATAGCCATCAGCGTTGACCACCGCAGCGGCGACGCTGATATCGCCGGCGAAATACTCTTCCTGGGCGTAGGCATAGCCTTCGCGGCGGGCCTCGGCGACCATCGTGCGCAAGGCGTCCAGGTCGGTGACCGTGCTCGCGGTGTAGCCCTGGCGCTCGGAGGCGATCAGGATCGCGTCCGCTTCCGCCTCCGGCAGTGCCGCGAGGTAGGCGCGCCCCGCCGAGGTGCAGTACATCGGCAGGTGGCGGCCCAGCGGCATATGAATGGCGATCTGCTTGTGGCTCGGGAAACGGGCGACGTAGAGCATGTCCAGGCCGCACGGTTCGAGCAGGTTGCAGCTTTCCTCGACGTTGCGGTTGAGTTCGTGCAGGTACGGGTTGGCACGCTCGATCAACTCGCTGGTCTGCAGGTAGCCGGTGCCCAGGTCGAGTGACTTGGGCGCCAGGCGCAAGCGCTTGGTCACGGGCTCCTTGTACAGGTAACCCAGCGCTTCGAGGGTGAAGGCCGAACGTTGCACGGTGCTTTTGTTCAGCCCCGTCGCCTCGGCCAATTCGATCAGACTCATGCTCGGGCGTCCGGCACGGAACGCCGTCAGGATCGCCAGCCCCTTGGACAAAGCAGTAATGAACAGTGGCGAGTCTTCTGCAGTACTCATGGGGTTTTCCTTGTTTTTGCCGCGAAAAACGCGGTTATCACGGTGCTTTCAACGCTGTGTTTCATTCGAAATGACTCAAGACAATGCCAGGTTCCACGACCGGCGCGTTGCGTTCAAACCTGTCCACGGCGAAGGGGCGCATGCGCTCATCCACCTCGCCGCTGACGATGGCCTTGGCCAGTAATTCCCCGGCGGCCGGTGCACCGGCATGGCCGTAACACCAGCCCGCGCTGACAAACAGCCCCGGCAGTTGCTGATGGGCCCCCAACAGCGGCCCGAAATCCTTGGAGATATGCACCAGGCCGGCCCATTGACGCAAGATCCGCGCATGGCCCAACTGCGGAAACATCTCCAGATACGCCCGTGCCGTCGCCGCCATTACTGGCACATCGGCATTCAAGGTGTGCTGTGGTCGTTCGGCGACTTCCGCGCCGCCCACCACTTCGCCGCGCGCAGTCTGGTGCATGTAGCAGAGTCGATCCAGCAGCGCGACGGCAGGACCAATCAAAGGCCGGGTCGGCTCCAGCGCCATGGCTTCCAGGCGCATCGGGTAACCGTCCAGCGCCACCCCCGCCAATTGCGCCAGACGATTGCTTTCGGCGCCCCCGGCGAGGACCACGGTATCGCTGGCAATCCACTGCTGCCCGACCCGCACCCCGGAAATACGCCCGGCGCTCTGGTCGATGGCGGTGACCTCGGTGCGGTAATGAATCGCCACCCCGCGTGCCTCGCACGCCTGCCGATAGGCATGCATGGCGGCATGGTGCGGCGCCACGCCACTGTCGGGCAGGTGCAAGGCCGCGCTCACCCGTTCGTGGGCCAGGGCCGGCAGCACTTCGCGCAGTTGCGCCGGGTTCAGCAGGCCGGAGGTGATGCCGCAATCCTTGTGCACTTGCCGCGTGCGTTCCAGCAGCGCGGCCGTGCTGTCTCGCTCGCCGACCATGGTGTAGCCGCGGCGCGAATACATGACGTTCTCGCCCAGGCGTTTCGACAGCCCCTGCCACAGGTGGCAGGAATGGGCGAAGAAACGCGTCCACTCCGGCGAACTGAACGCGCCGCGAATCAGCGTGCCGTTACGCCCCGAGGCGCCACCCTGCCAGTAACCGGCGTCGAGCACGAGAATATCGCGCACGCCCAGTTCGGTCAGGTTGAACGCCAGCGACAGGCCCTGGATGCCCGCGCCGACGATAATGATCGATGCCGTGCCCGGCAATGGCTTGACGGCGTTCATTGCAACGGCTCGACGACAGCGGCCAGGCCGGCGGCCTGGGCAACGGTCAAGGCACGGCGTGGCGGGCGCAGCGTCGGCCGGGCCAGCGCCGCCAGGGCGATGCCGCTGCGGGCACTGACCAGCGCGCGCAGCGCATCCCAGCAGGGTTGCCCCTGACAAGGGCCCATGCCGCAGGACGTCAGGCGCTTGATCACTTCCAGGTCGGTAATGCCCTGGGCGATCAGGGCCTCGACTTCATGACAGGACACGTCGAAGCACGGGCACAACAACGCCGCGTGCCGCGATCGCGCGGCCACCGGCAACGGCTGATCGGTTTCGCTCGCTGAACCCACGGTACGCAGACGGCTCTGGCGTTGCTCGCGCAATTGCAGCAAACCTTCGGCGCGGCTCTGGAAGGTCAGACTGGCTTCGGTCAACCACGGACCGGCATGAACCAGCGCATCGCACGGAATCGCTTCGTCGAACAGCGCCGCCGTGACCTGGTGGTGCCCCACTACCCGGCGCAACTCGGCAACCGGCAGCGCGGCCACCACGTTCACGCCCAGTTCGCCCAAACGGCTGGCCACCACCTGCTGGTCGCCATTACCGACCACCACCACCCGTGCGCCCGGCGCCACCGCCTGTTGATGGGCCATGATCAGCGCCGTGCGTACCTCCATCACTCCGGGCAGCCACATGCCCGGAACCACGGGCGGGCAAGCGCGGCGGCCGCTGGCCAGAATCACTTCATCCGCCTCAAGGGCCAGCGCGCCTTGCGCTGGGTCTTCAGGCGCGGCAAGCAGCAGCTCGCCTTCACGGTAGGCACCGAACACTTCGACGCCCGTCACCAGGCGCACCCGTGGGTCCAGCACCGGCCGGGCCACGCCCGCGGCGCAGGCAAAACGGGCCAGCGACTGGCCGCGGGTCACCAGCAACACATCACGTCCGCCGGCCGCCGCCTGATTGGCCGCAGCACAACCCGCCGGCCCGCCACCGATTACCAGCACGTCGGCACTCAGGTGCTGCGCCGCAGGCACGGCCACCTCGCCGGTGCGCTCAGCCGGTTTGGCTGAGCCCGCGAGAAACGCCAGCAGCGCTTCCCAGCGCTGGAACAACGCTGTGCCGCTGGGCACCAGATTGGTGTGTTCGAAACCGCCCTGAATCCAGCCTGCGGGAATCAGCCGCGACAGCCGCAACAGGTCGAACGCCGGGGTGGGCCAGCAATTCTGCATCTCCACCCGTGCGCCGGCGCTGACCGGCAGCAGGTCCAGGCGCACGTTCGGCACGCCGTTGACCCGCGCCAGCACCCCGGCGACGTAGTTGCCGGAATAGCCCAGCGGCCGGTGTGATTTGCGGCTCCAGGCCAAGGTGCGAATACCGTTGGCCAGCAGCGCCACCGCGACGCTCTCACCCTGACGGCCCTGCAGCGCACGGCCGTTCCAGAAGAACTCGACGCTGGCGGTTGCGGCGTGCCCGAGGCGCAGGTTGACGCGGCGGCTCATGCGGCGTTCCTCCGGGCCTTGCGCTGCGCCATGATGCTGATGCACAGCATGATGATCGACAGCAGGGTCATCAGCGTCGCGACCACAGCGATCAGCGGGTCGATCTCCGAGCGCAGCGAGCTGAACATGCGCTTGGTCAGGGTAGAGCTGTCGCCGCCACTGATGAACAGCGAGATCACCGCTTCATCGAGGGAAATGGCGAAGGCGAACATCGCCGCGGCGATCACCGAAAAGCGGATCTGCGGCAAGGTCACGTCGAAAAACGCCCGCAACCGGGTGGCGCCGAGGATGCAGGCCGCCTGTTCCTGGGTCATGTCGTAGCTGCGCAGTCCGGCACTGACGTTGATCACCACGTAGGGCAAGGCCAGCAGCGTATGCGCCAGCACCAGGCCGGGGATGGTGTTGTTCAGGTCGAGCCGCGCATAGACGAAGAACAGGCCAATGGCGATGAAGATGGTCGGGACGATCATCGGCGCCATCAACAGGCCGCGCAGCACCCCCGAAAGCCGCGACTGGGTAACGTGCAGCGAATACGCCGCGGCGGTGCCCAAGGTTGTCGCCAGCAGCATGGTCAGGGTCGCGGTGATGAGCGAGACCGTGGTTGCCGCGCGCCATTCCAGCGAGGCGAAATAGCTGAAGAACGGCTCGATGCTGAAGGACTTCGGCGGGAAGTTCAGGTAGCGCGCATCGGACAGCGACATCGGGATCACGATCAGCGTCGGCAGCACCAGGAACAGCATCGTCACCAGCACCAGCAGGTACAGCCAGGAGGCGCGCAGCGCGTCCGTCAGGGTTTGTTTCAGTCGGGCCATGATCTCACTCGCTGCGCCGGCCAAGGCCCGCGCTCCTCTTGACGATAAACAGCATGAGCAGGGTGGCCACCAGCAGCACCACACCCAGCGACGAGGCCGCGCCCCAGTTGGCGTACATCGACACATCGCTCTCGATCCGCATCGAGATCATCTGCACCTTGCCGCCGCCCAGCAGTGCCGGAGTGACGTAGAAACCGAGGGTGATGACGAACACCAGGGTCGCGCCCGCGGCGAGGCCCGGCAGCGACAGCGGCAGGAACACATCGCGGAAGGCCCGCGACGGCGACGCGCCGAAGGCTGCGGCCGCCTGGTTGTAGATCGGGTCGATGCTCTTCATCGCGGCGAACAGCGGCAGGATCATGAACGGCAGCATGATGTGCACCATGCCGATCACCGTGCCGGTCAGGTTGTGCACCAGCGGCAGCGGCGCGTCGGTGAGGCCCAGGCTCATCAGCAAGTCATTGGCCATGCCGCGACGCTGCAGGATGATCAGCCAGGCGTACGTGCGCACCAGCAGCGAGGTCCACAGCGACACCAGCAACAGGCCCATCGCCAGGTTGGCCAGCCAGCGCGGGCCCTTGATCATGAAGTAGGCGTAGGGGTAACCGATCAGCACACAGGCAATGGTGACGATGATGCTGATCTTGAAGGTCTGGACGAAGGTCAGCACATAGATCGGCTCCAGCAGCCGGGTGTAGTTCTCCACCGTCAACTGGCCATTGGCATCGAACAGCGACAGCCAGAACAGCCAGCCGATCGGCAGCACGAAGGTCAGCAGTACCAGCAACAGCGCCGGCAGCCCGGAACCGAACAGGAACCAGCGTTGCCGCCGTTCCGCGCTGCGCAGCTCGCGCGCATTGCGCGCAACCGATCCGCCGCCGCTCATTGCTCGTCTCCCACCACCAGGGTGTCTTGCAGGTGCAGGCCGAGCACCACGCTCTCGCCACGGGCCGGCAGGCGGCCGCTTTCGGAACTGCGGGTTGGCTGGCGGATCGCCACAGCCATGCCCTGCCCCAGGTCAATCTGCACCAACTGGCTTTCGCCCTGGAAAATCACATCGGTAACGTTGCCGTGCAGCAGGTTGTAGTCGGCGGCGTTGGCGGTCACGAACTGCAGTTTTTCCGGGCGCACCACCAGGCTCGGGTTCTTCAGTCCCGCGGCGATGCCGGCGGCACGCAACGGGCGGCCCTGGAACTGCACCTTGCCGTCCTGCAGGGTGACCGGCAGGCAGGACGACTCGCCGACGAACTCGGCAATGAAGCGGTTCGCCGGGCGCTCGTAGAGGTTGATCGGCGTGTCGATCTGGCGAATCCGGCCCTTGCTCATCACCGCGATGCGGTCCGACATGGTCAGGGCTTCGCGCTGGTCGTGGGTGACGTAGACCACAGTCATGCCCAGGCGCTCGTGCAGGCGGCGCAATTCCAGTTGCATGGTTTCGCGCAGGCGTTTGTCGAGGGCCGAGAGCGGCTCGTCCATCAACAGGATCTTCGGCTCGAAGACGATGGCGCGGGCCAGGGCGATGCGCTGGCGCTGACCACCGGACATTTCGGTGATACCGCGCTCGATCAGGTGATCCAGCTCCACCGTGGCCAGCGCCTGCTCGACCCGCTGGCGAATGTCGGCGCGGCTGTAGCCGCGCAGCTTCAGCGGGTAGGCGACGTTCTGGAACACGTTCATGTGCGGGAACAGCGCGTAGCTCTGGAACATCATGCCGACGTCGCGCTTGTGCGGCGGCTCGAAGATCATCTCGCGACCGCCGAAGCGAATACTCCCGGCGTCGGGCCGGACGAACCCGGCCAGGGCCATCAGCAAGGTGGTCTTGCCGGAACCGGAAGAACCGAGCAAGGAGAGGAATTCGCCGCTCTTGATCGACAGCGAGACATCATCCAACGCAGCAAAGCTGTCGTAGGTCTTGGTCAGGTTTTCAATGTCGATGGACATCGAAAGTTTAGCGTCTTCGGACATGCTCACACTCGGCACAATTCGGACGTCCAGCGTCCTTTTTATCGAAGGTGGGGCGCCTTGGGCGCCCCGCCCCACTTCTCACATCACCCGCGGCGGATCAGTTGGCGAGGAACAAGGCGAACCGCTGGCGCACCGCTTCCTGATTCGCCACCCACCACTCGGGCGACACCGTGACCACCTTGTCGATGTTCTGCGGCGAGGTCGGCAGGCGCGCGGCCAGTTCCTCGGTAATCACCGGCAGCTCGTAGGCCTTGGCATTCACCGGCGAATACGGGATCAGCGTGGCCAGGGCCGCCTGGCTTTCAGGCTTGATGATCTCGGCGATCAGCTTCATCGCCAGCGCCTTGTTGGGCGAGCCCTTGGGTACGATCAGGCAGTCATGGCTCAACAGCGCGCCGTCGAAGCTGTAATTGACCTTGTCGCCGCTGGCCTTGACCTCGGCAACGCGACCGTTCCAGATCGCCAGGAAGTCCACCTCGCGGCTGCGCAGCAACTGCGCCGAGTCGGCGCCCGCGCTCCACCAGTTGGCGACCTGCGGCTTGATCCGGGTGAGCACCTTGATCGCTCGCTCGACATCCAGCGGGTACAGGTCTTTTGGCGCCACGCCATCGCCGAGCAACGCCGCTTCCATGGTCAGCCAGGGCTGACGGTAGAGGGCACGGGCGCCCTTGACCTGCGGATCGAAGAATTGCTGCCAGTTTTTCGCTACCGGCGCGCCGCTGTCTTCGGCCCAGGCAACCACGGTTGCGTAGGCGTGACTGGCGATCCAGTGGCTGGCGACCACCGATTTGTCGACATGGGTGGCATCGATCACCGAATAGTCCAACGGCTCGGCCAGCCCTTCCTGCTGGGCCTGGGCGCACTCGGTGCTGCCCAGTTCCACCACATCCCACTTCGGCTTGCCCGACATGACCTGGGCACGAACGGCGGCGAGGCCGTCCATGTTGTCTTCCTTGATGGTGATGCCCAGCGCCTTCGCGGCGGGCTCGAGGTAGGCCTTGCGCTCGGCGTCCTGCAACGCGCCGCCCCAACCGGAGAAGGTCAGGCTGTCGGCCAGCACCGCGGAACTCGCGGCCATCGTCAACGCGGCGACGACGGCCCCCTGAAACAGGCTTTTCTTGAGAGTCTTCATAGTGGCCGCCTTGTCAATTCTGGATGAACAGGTCGAAACGACGTTGTACTTCAGCCTGATGCGCCTGCCACCAGACCGGGTCGAAGAACACCACTTTGTCGAGGTTGGCGGGGGCCGTCGGCAGGGTGGCGGCCATGGCGGCGGGGATGATCCCGGTGTCATAGGCCTTGACGTTGATCGGCGGGTTGGGGATCAGGGTCACCAGGGTCGCCTGGCTGTGCGGCTTCATGATTTCGGCGATCAGTTTCATCGCCAGCGCTTTGTTCGGCGCGCCTTTGGGCACGACCACGCAATCGTAGTCGAGCAAGGCATGGTCGTAGGTGTAGTCGACGTCATCGCCGGACTGCTTCAGCTCATCGACCCGCGAGGCCCAGATTGCCAGCGCGTCCACTTCACGGCTACGCAGCAGTTGCGCGGAGTCGGTGCCGCTGCGCCACCAGTTGATGACTTGCGGCTTGATGCGTTCGAGCACTTTGAAGGCCCGGTCGACATCCAGCGGGTACAGCGCCTTGGGCGACACGCCGTCGGCAATCAGCGCCAGTTCGAGCGTGGTATAGGGCTGCCGGTACATCGAACGCGAGGCTTTCACCTCGGGGTCGAAGAAGGCTTTCCAGGTTTTCGGCGTGGTGGCGCCGGCATCGTTGGCCCAGGCCAGCACCGTGGAATAGGCGTTGCTGGCGATCCAGTTCTTGCCGTAGAAATTCGCCGCCACGCCTTCGGTGCTGATTACCGAGTAGTCCAGCGGCTCGGTCAGCCCCTGTTCTTGCGCCAGCACGCAATCGTTGGACGCCAGCTCGACCACGTCCCACTTGGGCTTGCCCGACATCACCTGGGCGCGCACGGCGGCCAGGCCATCCATGTTGTCTTCCTGGATCTTGATGCCCAGCGCTTCTTCCGCGGGCTTGAGGTACGCCTTGCGCTCGGCGTCCTGCAACGCGCCGCCCCAGCCGGCAAAGGTCACGCTCCCCGCGGCCTGCACCTGGGCCACGGCACACAAGGACAGGGTCAATGCCAGCCCCGCCATTCGCTTGTTGGTTGATCGCATTTTCAACTCCTGAGGTTATTGTAATTAGACAGTTGAATCGAACGCCGGGCGTTGCTGCCCCTGTTGCTGTTGTTATACCGGGAGACGTTGCTCGTCTGCCTCGCTGGCCACTCCGGGCCTGTCTCGCTGCTTATTGCGCATCCTTGAAACGGTACCAGGCGTAGGCCATTCGCTGACCGATCCGCAGGAACGGCTGAAACGGAAAACGCCTCGGGCTCTGGTGGAGAAAATCGATGCCGGTGGGCTGCTCATCGCCGGCCACCATCTGCGCCAGGCGCTTGCCGGTCTGCACCGAGAACGACACGCCGCTGCCGGCATAACCGCCACCGGAGAACACATTGTCCAGGCCTGGCACGCGGCAAATGAACGGCAGGGAGTTTTCGCTGACAGCGACCCAGCCGCCCCAGTTGTAATCCACCTCTATGCCCTGCAACGCCGGGAACTTGCGGCACAGCGCGTCGTGCAGGTTTTGCCGATGGCGCGGGTTTTCCGCGTCGCGGCCGGTGATGGCGCTGCGGCCGCCGAACAGAATGCGGTCGTCCGGCAAGCGGCGGTAATACGAGAGCAGGTTGCGGGTGTCGAACATGCATTCGCTGCCGGCCAGGCTCTGGCGTTTCTCGTCGGCGGTCAGCGGGCGCGTCACGATGATCTGCGAATGGACCGGCAACACCCGGCCGGCCGTGGCCTTGTTCAGCGCGCCGGAGGTGTAGCCGTTGGTGGCCACCACCACGCGACGGGCCGTCACTACGCCGCCCGGCGTCACCAGCCGGTGCCGGCCGTTGTCGCTGTGCCAGTCAGTCACCGGCGAGGCCACATGGACCTTGGCCCCGGCTTCGCGGGCCAGGCGCTGGATGCCCCAAGCCAGCTTCAACGGGTGCATGGAAAAACCGTCCGGCATGTACAGCGCCCCGAACGCCTCCGCACCGCTGTGCACCCCGTGCACCTGGGCCTCGTCGACAAAGCGGGCGCCGTAGCTCAAGACGTCGTTGTAGAGACTGACTTCACGCTTGAGCGCCGCCACATGCCCGGCATGACTGGCGACCTTGAACACGCCGTCCGGCTGCGCGTCGCACTCGATCTGCCCTTCACGGATCAGCCCGCGCACCGTGTTCAAGCCTGCCGACATTTCCTCGAAATAGGCTTTGGCCGTGCTGGCGCCATAGCGCTCGATCAGCTCGGACAGTGGTACCCGGCCGCCAGAAATACGGGCGAAGCTGCCATTGCGACCGCTGCACCCCCAGGCCACCTGGTTCGCCTCCAGGACCACGGCGTGAATGCCGTGCTCACGGGCCAGGTGCAGCGCGCAACTCAAGCCCGTGTAACCGGCGCCAATGATCGCGACCTCAACGTCCATGGCCCCGGAAACCGGCCCATCATCCTGCGGTGCGGTGCCCGCCGTATCTACCCAGTAGGACGCGGAATGTGGCAATCCGACGCCTGGGTGCGCATTGACCAGTGGATCGTACAATTTATTCTCCGTATCGCTGTGCGATATACATAAATCACTTGAGCGAAATATTCGATCAGATAGTGATTCATGTCAATCGAAAATCTTGAGAGGCGTGCAAAACAAAAACGCCGCCCCGGATTCCCGAGGCGGCGTAAGGCAGGACAGCGAACAGGCGATATCAGGCGCCAGAGCGCCCGGACGGGGGTTTAGCGGCCCGTATCGTGTGCAGGAAACACCCGGGCGCACAGGTAATCGACGAACACCCGGACTTTCGGCGACGCGTGCTTGCTCGCCGGCCACAGCACATTGAACACACCCGTGCGCCCCACATGGTCATCCAGCACCGGCACGAGTTGGCGATCGGCAAGCAGCTCGCGGATGGAAAAGTCCGGCAGGCAGGCGATGCCCAGCCCCTTCAGCACGAAGTGCACCCGTGTCTCGATGTTGTTGCAGATCATCGAGGTGGGTAGTTGCAACTCGGCCGCGCCTGGCGCCAGTTGCAGCGTCCAGGGTTCGAGCTTGCCGCTGTAGGGAAAACGGAAGTGTAGGCAGGTGTGTTGCAGCAGGTCCTCAGGGACCCGGGGCGTACCGCGGCGCGCCAGGTACGCGGGGGCGGCGACCAGGATTGAGCGGAAGGCGCCCAGGCGGCGGGCGGTCAGGCGCGAGTCGCTGGGCTCTCCTGTGCGCACCACGGCGTCGAAGCCCTCCTCGATCACATCGACCAGCCGGTCGGTGAAATCCAGGTCCAGCTCGATGTCGGGATACTCGCGCATAAAGTCGGCGAGCACCGGCAACACCAGCGGACTCACCAGCGGCAGGCTCACGCGCAACCGCCCGCGTGGCGCGGCGCTGGCCTCGGACAACTCCAGCTCCGCCGCCTCGATTTCGGACAGGATGCGCCGACTGCGCTCCAGAAACAGCGAGCCTTCCGCCGTCAGCGTGACGCTGCGCGTACTGCGGTGGAACAGGCGAACGCCCAGGCGTTCTTCCAGACGCGCCACGCTCTTGCCGACGGCGGACGCTGAAACGCCCAACAGCCTGCCGGCCGCGACGAAGCTTCGGGTTTCCGCGACCTGGACGAAGACGGCGAATCCATTCAAACGGTCCATACAACACCTCGATTGCGGACACCTGTGTCCGTAGAGCAAGGAACTCTACTCGGGTTTTTCTTTAATCGCCGGGTTTCTATCGTGTGCAGCAGGTGCATTTCGGGGGTTCCCCCATCGCTGGCAAGCCAGCGATGCGCCGCACAAGCGGCGCTAGATCTTGAGAGCACTGAACCCCTTCCACACAACCACGAGACGCATAGATCCCCATGCCACAACCAAGCAATCCCACACACCACCCCTTGCCGATTGCCGCACTCCTGGCCCTGGCGCTGGCAGGTTTCGTCACGGTCCTGACCGAAGCGCTGCCGGCCGGCTTGCTGCCGCAGATCAGCGCCGGCCTGGAGATTTCCGAGGCGCTGGCCGGGCAGCTTGTCACGGTCTATGCGGTCGGCTCGCTGCTGGCGGCGATCCCGCTCATCACCCTGACCCAGGGCCTCCGTCGGCGCCCGCTGCTGATGGTGGCGATTGCCGGTTTCGTCGTCGCCAATACCCTCACCGCCTTCTCCGGCAACTATGTCCTGACGCTGTTGGCGCGCTTTCTCGCCGGCATGTCCGCCGGCCTGCTGTGGGCGCTGATCGCGGGCTACGCCGCGCGCATGGTGCCCGAGCACCAGAAAGGCCGGGCCATCGCCATCGCGATGGTCGGTACGCCGGTGGCGCTGGCGCTTGGCGTGCCGGCCGGCACCGCGCTCGGCACACTGCTGGGCTGGCGCCTGTGTTTCGGCATCATGAGCGTTCTGGCGCTGGGTCTGATGCTCTGGGTGCGGATCAAGGTGCCGGATTTCGCCGGACAGACGGCGAGCCAGCAGCGCTCGCTGGGGCAGGTGTTCCGCCTGGCGGGCGTGCGTTCGGTGCTGTTCGTGGTGCTGGCATTCGTGTTGGCGCATAACATCCTCTACACCTACATCGCGCCATTCCTCGCGGCGGCGGATATGGCCGCGAGCACCGGCCTGGTGCTGCTGGTGTTCGGCGTGACCTCGCTGCTGGGCATCTGGATCATCGGCGTGCTGATCGACCGTTATCTGCGTGCACTCACCCTGGCCAGCACGGTGCTGTTCGGCCTGGCAGTGCTGGCGCTGGCCGTGGCGAGCGATGTTCCGGCGCTGGTGTACGTGGCGGTGGCCGTCTGGGGCCTGGCCTTCGGCGGCGTGGCCACGCTGTTGCAGACCAGCCTGGCGCATACCGCCGGGGACGCCGCCGATGTCGCGCAGTCGATGCTGGTCACGGCCTGGAACCTGGCGATCGCCGGTGGCGGCATTTTCGGTGGCGTGTTGCTGGACCGCTTCGGTGTCGGCGCCTTCCCGCCGGCGTTGCTGGTGCTGCTGACCGCGACGCTGGTGGTGGTGTGGGCGGCCCGGTACCACGGCTTCGCGGCGGCAACGGCGGATACATCGGGCGGGCAGCATCTTCACTCCAGCGATCTCACACCTGTCCTGCGAGAAAGCCGTGATTAGATGACGCGCCTTGTCACTCACGGAGAACACGATGTCCTCGGTATCCGATACAGGCGCGGTGCCCGCGCCTGGGTTGTTCGGCACGTTTTGCCTGAGCAGCTACCTGCTTTCACTGTCCTACGGCACCACCTTCCTGCTGGCAAAGATGCTCAGTGCCCATGGCGGCAGCGAGTCCGACGCCGGCTCGGTCATTTCCGTGGCGATGCTCAGCACCTTCCTTGCGGTGATCTTTTCCGGGCACCTGACCGACAGGATGGGCGCGCCGAAAGCCATCGCAACCGGCGCGGTCTTCCTCGCCGCCGCCTGCCTTGGCTTTGCCCTGGTGCCCGGCGGCGGCACCGCGCTCTTGCTGTTCGGCCTGTTGCTCGGTTTTGGCTGGGGCGTTTTTTACACCCTGGGGCCGATCATCGTCGCGATGATCATAGAGCCGGCGCGTCGGGTTAAGTACTTCGCCCTGCTGTCGGGCAGCATGATGACCGGCATCGGCACCGGCCCCCTGGTCGGGCGACTGTCGGAAGCGCTGGGGTATCCAGTGGCAGCGGCCTTTGTTGTCGCGGCGGTGGCAAGCCTGCTGGGCGGCGCCCTGTTCCTGCTGATGGGCCCGCGGATTCGGCAACAGCAAGCGAATCTCGGGCCGGTGGTGGTGTGCCGGATCACCCCCGCCGCGGCACGCTCGGTGCTGGGCTCCAAAGCGGCCTTCGCCATTCTCATGGTGGGCCTGGGCGGTGCGATCTTCGGTGGGCTTTCCAGTTTCCAGACTTCATACGCCACGCTAAAACATCTCGATTACTCGTTGTTTTTCCTTGGTTTTATGTCCGCCGCAATTTCCTGCCGGCTGCTGATCGCCGGGTTTATCGTCAAGCGCGATCCTTACCGCACCGCCTGCGTGCTGACCGCATTGATGGTGGTCTCGGTGCTGATGTTCATGTTCCTGGTCGACAGTGCCGCCACCTATTTGCTTGCCGCCGTCGTCCTCGGCGTCGGCTACGGCCTGACCTATTCGGTGATCAACGGCCTGGCCGCCAATGAAGCACCGGTCGGTCATACCGCACAGTCGCTGCTGCTGTTCAGCCTTGCCTATTTCGTCGGGGTTTTCGGTTTTCCGTTGCTGGCCGGCTCGATCATCGTCCACGCGGGCATGCCGGCGTTGTTGCAACTGGTTCTGCTGATTGCTCTGATCAATTGGGCGATTACCCTTGGGCGACTGGTGTGGCGAAGCCAGCGTGGCCAGATCGGCCCGCCTTTGCGTCATTAAAGATTCCTTCACCCATCCCACGCCGCGACTCATCTACGCTCAGCTCAAACTTTGCGTGGAACTCCGCCGATGGAAATGGACTGGCATCAAGCATTGCAGGAGAGCCTGCGCTGGCTCGCGATCGCGTCACTCATCACCTTCATCTCGCTCGCGGTCTGCGCCACGCTGGTGGTGCGCTTTACCCGTTGGGGCCAGCAGTTCTGGCAGATCGCCGGGCCGTACCTGCGCCCGCGACACAGTTGGCGGCCGATGCTGGTGTTCAGTCTGCTGCTGTTGCTGACGCTGTTTGCAGTGCGCCTGAACGTGCTTTTTTCCTTCTGGTACAACGGCTTCTACAGCGCTTTGCAAGGACTGGATGAAGTGGCGTTCTGGTATTTGCTCGGGGTGTTCGCGGTGCTGGCGACCATTCATGTGCTGCGCGAACTGTTCACCTATTACGTGACCCAGGCCTTCAGCATCCGCTGGCGCACCTGGCTCACCGAACGCCTGACCCGTGACTGGATGGACGGCGATGCCTATTACCGCGGCCAGTTTCTGGAGCACCCGGTCGACAACCCGGACCAACGTATCGAACTGGACGTGAATACCTTCGTGACCGGTTCGGTGACGCTCACCCTGGGCGCGGTCAGCGCGCTGGTGTCGTTGGTGGCCTTCACCGCGATTCTCTGGGGCCTGTCGGCGCCCTTGACGGTCGCCGGCGTGGAGGTGCCGCGCGCCATGGTGTTCGCGGTGTACGTCTATGTGCTGGTCGCCACCTGGATTGCGTTCAAGCTCGGCAAACCGCTTATCCGCCTCAACTTCCTCAACGAAAAGCTCACCGCCAACTTCCGCTATGCGCTGATGCGGCTGCGCGAATACGCGGAAAACGTGGCGTTCTATCAGGGTTCGACGATCGAGCGGGACACCTTGCTCGGCCGCTTCATGGCCTTGATTGGCAATGTCTGGGCGCTGGTGTTCCGAAGCCTGAAGTTCGATGGTTTCAACCTGTCGGTCAGCCAGGTGGCGGTGGTGTTTCCGTTCATTCTCCAGGCTCCACGCTTTTTCAGCGGGGCGATCAAGCTGGGGGACGTGATGCAGACGTCCCAGGCCTTCGGCCAGGTGCAGGATTCGCTGTCGTTCTTCCGCTCGTCCTACGATGCCTTTGCCCAGTACCGGGCGACGCTGGACCGGCTTACCGGATTTCTCGATGCCAACGAACAGGCCCGGGAATTGCCGCAGGTATTGCGCGTGAACCAAGCCGAGGCTCTGGAGATCCGCGCTCTGCAGGTGCTGCGCCCCGATGGCCATCACCTGCTGGACAACCTCAACCTGCGCCTCGCCCCCGGCCAGTCATTGCTGATCAAAGGCCCTTCCGGTTGCGGCAAGACCACCCTGCTCCGCGCCGTCGCCGGACTCTGGCCGTATGCCGAAGGTGAAGTGCGTTGCCCGGGCGGCACGGCGGCGCTGTTTCTGTCGCAGCGGCCTTACCTGCCACTGGGCGAACTGCGCACCGCCGTCGCCTATCCGGCCACCGGTTCGCCGACCGACGACGAGCGCCTGCGGCAGGCCTTGCGCCAGGTCAATCTTGCGCATCTCGCGGACAAGCTGGGTATCAGCGATGACTGGGCGCGCATTCTGTCCATCGGCGAGCAGCAGCGCCTGGCGTTTGCCCGGGTGCTGTTCAATCAGCCACGGATCGTGTTCCTCGACGAATCGACGTCCGCCATGGACGAAGGCCTGGAGCACGCGCTCTATTCGCTGCTGCGCGAGCGCATGGGCGACAGCGTGCTGGTGAGCGTCGGCCACCGCGCGACGCTCGCGGGGTTCCATAGCCATCATCTGGAGCTGGATGGCAACGGGGCGTGGAAGGTCCACGAAATGGCGGAAAAAGTGGACTAACACAACCGCCCGCCGGGCAAAGACCGAAGCTTAACAATGGATTGCGCGATGCTTGGCATTTTGAAAAGCGGAAGTCCGCAATGTCTTATCGGCAGCGCTGTAATTTACTTAAACCTTACTTAGCACTGACAAAATTGGATCCCGGACGCTGTTAGCATTTTTTGGTCAATAGCAAGCTAAGCAACTTCGATGACCAATCAAACCACAGACCTCTGGCAAATCCGCGCCCGCCAGCTCGACGCCTATCGCTGGGCACTCTGGCGTGAACGTTATGGGCTGATCGGCGCAGCCGTGCGGGTCGTGCGTGATGCGATCCTCGATTTCAAGTACGGCATCGGCGCGCGACTACGCGCGAGCACCGCCCCGGACAGCGCTGCCAAGCGAATACTGGTGCTTCACGGCTCGCCGAAACTGCTGGCGCAGCGGCGCAAGAACGGGCTGATCAAAGCGCTGCGCGAGCGCGGTCACGAAGTGGTCGAAGCCGCCATCGAGCCGCTCGACGTGGCCATCCGACAGAAACTGCTGTATCGCCCATCGGCCAAGGTGCCACTGCGTTACTACGCCCATGCCGCCTACGCCGAATGGCTGGCGCGGCATCACCAGCCGGGGCTGGTGCTGAGCGAGCGGCATGGCAGCCTGGTCACCCCGTTTCTGCGCTTGTCCCTCAATGCCCAGGACAAACACCTGGCGCAACTGGCCCACGCCACCACCGTCGAGCGTTCGCGCCGGTTGAGCATGACCGACTACGACTACTACCTGCTGTTCGGGCAGAGCTCGCTGGCGGCGCTGCAACGCCGGACGCTGCGCTTCGGCACCACCCAGGCCATTCTCACCGGGTCCTACCTGATCGATCAGCGCTACGACATGCCGCCGGCCACCAAGGACCCGCACGTGCTGGTGCTGGGCGTGGGCCCCGACAAGGAAAAGCGCCCCGGCTATCAGCGCACCTACGCGCTGATCCGCGACTGGGCGGCCCGCCATCCGGACGTTCCCGTCAGTTTCAAACCGCACCCGCGAAGCCCGATGACGTTCTGGAAAGACGCCTCGGCAGCGCCGTCGAACCTGCGCCTGCTGTCGCCGGACATGCCCCTGGCTGAGGCGCTCGAACAGAGTTCCGTGGTGCTCAGCATCATGTCCAACGCCGCGCTGGAGGCCAGCCTGGCGAGCCGTCCGGTCATCTACATCAACACCAGCGAGGACGAAGACGACCTCGAACAGACCCGCTTCTTTGGCGAGTGCGTGACCAGCCTGGAAATGCTCGACGACCGTCTCGCCTGGCTGTGCGGGCACTACCAACAGGCGCTGCGCAGCGCCCGGGCATTCGCCGACTACCACCTCGCCCACGGCGTCCACGGCCAGCGCAAGACCGCCGAGGCCATTGACCGCCTGATCCACGGGCAGCCACTGCCTACCACTCGACTGGAAGGAACCCTGGGGTGATCGCCAAGAAAATCCACTACTGCTGGTTTGGCGGCAAACCGATGCCCGTGCTGGTACGCCGTTGCCTCGCGTCCTGGGCCTACCACCTGCCGGACTACGAACTGGTGCGCTGGGACGAAAGCAACTTCGACGTCTACAGCCATACCTTCACCGCGGCGGCCTATACCGCCAAACGCTATGCCTTCGTCGCCGACTACGTGCGCATGCAGGTGCTGCACCGTGAAGGCGGCATCTACCTGGACACCGACGTCGAGGTGCTGGGTGCGTTCGACGACCTGCTCGACAACGATTTCTTCATCGGCCTGGAATGGGACGACCGCTTCGGCACCTCGGTGATAGGCGCCGCGCCCGGCCACTGGCTACCCAACGCGATGCTTGGCTACTACGACCGGCAGCGCTTCGACGAAACCCGGCTTTCCAGCCTGGTCAACGTCAACGAGGTCAGTCGCCTGCTGCTTGCCAAGGGTTTTGCCGGCGTCGAGCACGAGCAAGTGATCGGCTGGGATCGGGTATTCCCGGTCGGGGTCTTTGCCGACCCACGCCATCAGGCGCCAGTTGGCATCCAGCCCGTCGCCCGGCACCTGTACGCCGGAAGCTGGCGCAATCGAGAGCGCAAAAGCGCGCTCAGCCGCACATGGCGCGCACTGCGCAAAGCGCCGGGCAACCTTGGCCATGGCCTGCAACTGTGTCGCTACACGGTAGCCGCCCGGCTTGCCCAAGCCTTTGGAGAGTGAACCCGTGAAAGCCGTTTTTGCCACAGGCAGCGCCAATGTGGGCGACGAATTGAACGAATGGATCTGGCCCGCCCTGCTCGGTGACGTCCAGCAGAAAGGCGCTGCGGTACTGGGCGTCGGCACCTTACTGAACGAGCACTTCTGCCGTCGTGTGGCGGATGCGCGAAAGATTCTGGTCATGGGTTCCGGCGCCGGATACGGCCCGGTCCCCGCCCTCGACGAACGCTGGAGTTTCCATGCGGTGCGCGGCCAGCGTACCGCGCGGGCGCTGGGGCTCGACCCGGACCGGGCGGTGGCGGATTCCGCCTACCTGCTCGCCAGCCTGGACTGGGCGTCCCTGCGCCAGTTGCACGGCGAGGTAGTGGTCGTGCCCCACCATCGTTCGCTGCGTTATGTGGATTGGCAGCAGGTTTGCGAACGCGCCGGGGCCCGTTTCGTATCGCCGCTGCTACCGGCGGCGCAGTTCATGACAGCAGTGGCCGGCGCGCGGTTGGTGCTGACCGAAGCCATGCACGGGGCGATCCTCGCGGACATTGTTCGAGTGCCCTGGCAAGGCTTCGCCTTTGGCGGCCAGTTCAACACCGAAAAGTGGCTGGACTGGGCGGAGATGTTCGACCTGGATCCCCAGGTACGCGCCCTGCCCGGCTTCTACGATCCGGACCGCTTCAGCGAGGATCGCCCGCTGCGCTACCACGTCGGCAAAGTGCTCAAGGTGCACCTGAGCCGGATCGGCCTCGGCCGCGAGAAGTGGAAACGCATAACGCTGCCGTCATTCCGGGCGCACGCCGCAGGCAGACGGCTCGCCCAGCAATTGCGCGCGTTGGCGCAGACGCCAGGGATGCTCAGCACGGATGCTGTGCTGGCCCAGCGGGTGGATCAGCTTTATGAGCGGGTTGACCAATTGCGTGCCGAATTGAATGCGCAGCCCGTGGGTCGATTGACGGGTGACCCGCTGCTCTTTTTGCGCTGAAACAAGGGTGGAGTACATTTGTGCTCCAGTCAGATCCCACTGGGATGAATAAGTCCGCAACAAAGACACCCCACAGCAATTAACCCCCGCCCCTGTCATCAAACCGTTATTAAAATTCTTTCATCGGTTTGACACTTTCGTTAATTGAAACGGCCCGAAGTTACCGCAACAATAACTCGCCGCCCCTTCCCGGGTGAAAACGCCACAGGCCACACGGCCAGCGCCGCTCCGTCAATCAAGACCCTGCCGACCTCGACTCAAAGTTCTCGAGGCGAACGGTTTCGCGCGGCCGAAAGTTTCAACCAACCTCAATCCAGGTTAATCCAGAAGTTCCCGGCGCAATGTGTTCGCCATGAAACATGGGTAACCCGCTTATCAACTGGTGAACATATGACTTCGAATACGACCCTGGAACGCATTCTGCTGACCGGCGCCACCGGTTTCCTCGGTGGTTCGGTAAGCGCCCAACTGATCGCCGAGGGCCAAGGCGCCAACCTGTCGTTTCTGGTGCGCGCCGAAAGCCGCGAACAAGGCCTGCAACGTCTGCGCGACAACCTGCGCCAACACGGCGTCAGCGAAGCCGCCAGCCTGGCGCTGGAGCCCGCGCAAATCATCTGCGGCGACTTCCTCGACACCACCTGGCTGCCCCGCGAAACGCCACGCCTGATGCAGATCGACCGTGTGATCAACTGCGCCGCAGTAGCGTCGTTTTCGAAGAACCCGACCATCTGGCCGGTGAACGTCGAAGGCACCTTCGCCTTCGCCGAGGTCATGAGCCGTTCCAAGCGCCTCAAGCGCTTCCTTCACGTCGGCACCGCGATGTGCTGCGGCCCGCAACAGGCCTCGCCGATCAGCGAGTCCTGGGTGTTTCCCGAAGCGCGCGAGCAACTGGTGGACTACACCGCGTCCAAGGCGGAAATCGAACGGCGCATGAGCGCGGAATTGCCCGGGCTGCCGCTGGTGGTCGCGCGGCCGTCGATTGTCGTGGGGCACCGGACCCTCGGCTGTCAGGCGTCCGGCAGTATTTTCTGGGTGTTCCGCATGGGCTTTGCCCTGGAGAGTTTCACCTGCGGATTGGAGGAGCAGATCGACGTGATCCCCGTCGACTACTGCGCCGAAGCGCTGATCGGCCTGACGCTCAAGCCAACCCTGGAACACGACCTCTACCACATCTCCGCCGGGCATCAGGCGGCCTGCACGTTCGCCGAGATCGACGCCGCCTTTGCCCAGGCCAACGGCGCGGCGCCGGTGGGCGAGCGCTACCGCAAGATCGGCGTGGACGACCTCAAGCAACTGGCCGGCGACTTCGAGTCGCGCATCGGCCCGGCCAACCCGCGTCTGGTCCTGCGGGCGTTGCGCCTGTACAGCGGCTTTGCCGACCTGAACTACCTGTTCGACAACAGCCGGCTGATCAATGAAGGGATTGCCATGCCGCCGCGCTTCACCGACTACCTGGACGTGTGCGTGCAGTCGTCCAGCGGCGTAAGCATCGCCACGCAGATGCAAGCCGACTTCAAGTAACGCCCAGCTTCAGCGCGCGGCCTTGCGCTGCGCGCCGAAGATCAACCGCCTCAGGCGATCTCGTCGAACGCCACCACCCGATTGCGCCCGCCCTGCTTGGCCTGGTACATCGCCTGGTCGGCCTGGCGCAGCAGATGCTGGTAGTCCGGGTGACCGTTGTACGTCGCCACGCCGATACTCACCGTCACCCGATGCTTCCTGCCGTCGGTGAGTTGCAGTTTTTCCTCTTCGATCTTGCGGCGCAGTTTCTCCGCGACTTTCAGCGCGTTGTTGTCGTTGATGTCCACCAGGATCATCAGGAACTCTTCGCCGCCCATGCGGAACACGTAATCGCCCGCGCGGCTGTGGCTGCTGAGGATTTCCGCGGTCTGCTGGAGAATCATGTCGCCGGCGTCGTGGCCGAAGTTGTCGTTGATCGACTTGAAATGATCGATATCGATGGACAGTACCGAGAAGCGCTGCCCGGTCTTCTGCGCAATGGTGATTTCATTGCCGATCACCACTGGCAGGAATTTGCGGTTGAGCATGCGCGTCAGCACGTCACGGCCGCTTTCCAGTTCATTCGCGGTGTTGAACAGGCTGTCGAGGTTGAACATCAGGCTCTTGGTCTGATCGCGAATGTCCCGCAGCAGGCCCATCCGCGACGTTTCCGAGGCAGCCAGGAACATCGGCAGAAGCACCTCGTCCATGTTGCGGATGATCTGCAGGATCTGGTTGCTCTCATCGGTGTTCTGGAAGGCGTAGGCGCCTTTGTGACGGAACCACAGGCCGAAATCCGAGGCCGCCAGCCGGGGCAGGTTGACGCCGTTGGAGCCCATCACCAGGTCGAACATCAGGCTGTTTTCCCAATCGAGCAAGGCGCCGCGCTGGCGTTCGCGCTCGGTGGTGATGTTCTGCAGCACCGAGAACAGCCGGTAGCCTTCTTCGTTGCGCGAGTTGCGGTCATGGGAGCGGGAATAGGCGTGGCTCATGATTTCCATGGCCAAGTCCATGCTTTCGCTGGCCAGGTGCAGCGCTTGCGCCCGGTCTTCCACAGGCCAGTCCTGCTGGATGATCAGTTGGAACAACTGCTTTTTCAGGTTGCGCGCACCGCTCAGCACCAGGTGCAGCGGGACGTCGATGCGCGCGTGAACTTCGCCGACCTGCTTTTGCAGGGCCACCAGGGGCAGGAAGTCACCCTCGGCGGACGCCGAATAGACCTTGACCAGCCAGGCCTGCATCGAACTGCCGAGGCGGTTCTTGACCTCCTCGTGGGACAGGATCAGCGAGGCGTTGGGGTCCGCCAGCATGTGTTCATAGAAGCGCGCGGCAAGGGTGACCTTGTTGCTTTCGACCAGGCTCTTCAACGATTGAATGAGTGCGCCGGGAAAATGCGCAACCATGTTGTGCCATTCCCTGGCTTGTATTTCTGGAGCGACGCTGGGCATGTGGGGCCTATTTTCAGTTCAGCAAAAAGCGTGCTGGCGAACCGTACCGCGTCCGCCAGCGGGGCATTCTATTGCACGAAGACCCTGAAAGTCTTTGAACTGAAGCGGCTAAAAGGCTTTTGGCCATCCCCGTCAGTGACGGGCCGCCCCACCGGCCCGCAGCATGAACTTCAGCAGCGCCAGCCCCGGCAGGATCGCCGACAAGACCACGAACGCTGTCCAGCCGAGGGTTTCGTAGAGCGGGCTGGCAATCAGCGAGCCCAGTGCGCCGCCGACGAAAATGCTGGTCATGTACACCGCATTCAGCCGCGCCCGGCTGTGCGGATCCAAGGCATAGACTTCGCGCTGGCCGAGCACCATGTTCAGTTGCACCGCGAAATCCAGCAGCACCGCGGTGACCACCATCCACCACCACCCTGCCCCCGGCAACGCCCCGGCGAGCAAGGCCAATGGCGCCAGCAACAAGGCGATCAGGGTACCGCGCTGGACATGCCCGGCGTCCGCCAGACGGCCAGCGATGGGCGCGGCAATGGCGCCGACCGCGCCGACCAGGGCAAACAGCGCGATGCCGTTCTGGCTGAAACCGTGCTGCCGGATAAGCTCGATCGGCGCAATGGTCCAGAAACTGCTGAAACTGGCGAACAGCAAACCCTGATACAGCGAGCGCTCACGCAGCACGCCATAACGACGGGCCAGGGTGAACACCGAACCGATCAGCGCCGGGTAACTGACCCGATGCGCCGGCACCCGGCGCGGCAACAGCCAGCCCATCACCAGCGCCATCACCACCATCAGTCCGGCCGCGCTGAAGAACACCCCACGCCAGCCGAACGCTTGCGCAAGCGTGCTGGCCAAGGGACGGGACAGCAGGATGCCCAGCAGCAGGCCGCTCATGATGTTGCCGACGACCCGGCCACGGGATTCCTCCGGCGCCATGTGCGCGGCCAGCGGCACAAGGATCTGCACCGCTACCGAGGTCAGGCCGATCAGCAGCGAACAGAGCAAGAACAGCGAAGGCGTCTGGCTCAACGCCGCCGCGGCCAGGCACACCGCCGCGGCGAGGGTGAAGGTCACCAGCAGCCGGCGATTCTCCAGCAAGTCCGCCAATGGCACGAGGAACAGCAGGCCCAGGGCGTAACCGAACTGAGTCAGCGACACGATCAGGCTGGCGTGGGTGGTGGACAGGCCAATGGACGGCGCGATCATTTCCACGATCGGCTGCGCGTAGTAGAGGTTGGCGACCACCGCGCCACAACAGAAGGCGAGAAACACCACCAGGGCCGTGGGCAGCGCCGGCGTGGCACTGGCGGACTGGCTGATGGAAGTGGTAGCTGAATTGCCGGAGGACATTGATGACACCTCATCAGGGTGAATCGGGAGTAAGGACGCCAGCGTAGAGCGCGGCGGCAACCGAGAGAATCCGTCTGTCGGGCAACGCAGCGTTGCGTATTACGCAACGATTAGCGTGAGGCCAAGGTTAACTTCGCTTGACGATCCATGCTCAGGCTACAGAAGATGCGGAACATTTCGTTGCGCAGAGCGCAATAGGGACAATCATGGACAGTTTCGCGGCGCTCAACGCTTTCGTCGCCACCGTGGATGCCAGCGGCTTCGCCTCAGCCGGGCGGCAGTTGGGCATGGTCACCTCGTCGGTCACGCGCCAGGTGGATGCCCTGGAAGAAAAGCTCGGTACGCGGCTGCTCAATCGCTCGACCCGCGGGGTGACGCTCACCACCGCCGGAGAAGCCTACTACGAACATGCCGTGCGGTTGCTGGCGGATCTAGAGAGCGCCAACCTGGAAGCCAGCGAAGCGCAGGGTCCGCCCCGGGGTCAACTGCGCGTCAGCCTGCCGGTGGCCTTCGGGCAGTTGCATATTTCCCCGGCGCTGCCGGCCTTTCTCGCGCGCTACCCCGGCATCACCCTGGAACTGCTGCTGTCCGATGACGTGGCGGATTTGGTCGAGCAGCGGCTTGACCTTGCGATCCGCCTGGGCAGCGTGAACTCGCCGGATGTCGTCGCCCGGCGCCTGGCGCCGCATCACCGACTGCTGTGCGCCAGCCCCGAGTACCTGCGGCGCCATGGCGTGCCACGCACCCCGTCCGACCTTGCCCAGCACGCCTGCCTGACCTTCGCCTACACCCGCAGCAACCACCTCTGGCATTTCACTGGTCGCAGTGAAGAAAGCGTGCGGGTCAGCGGTCCGTTGCGGGCCAACAACTCATTGGTGCTGCGTGAGGCCGCGCTGAATGGCATGGGCTTGCTGCTGATCGCCGACTGGCTGGTGGGCAAGGACATCGACGCCGGCCGGTTGCAGATCGTGTTGCCGGAGTGGAAGGCCCACGTGAACAGCGAAGACAGCGGCGTGTATGCGGTGTACCTGCCGAATCGACGCAACTCGAAGAAAGTGCGGGCGTTCGTCGAATTCTTCGCCGAGCATTTTGGTGAGCCGCCGTATTGGGGGCATTCCGCTGGGTGATGTGTTGCTTGCCAGCGATGCGCCTGTCGTTGCCCGTCAAGCCATCAAAATACCAATCAACACCTGCGTCGGCCCGCTCAACTCGACACCCCGCCGCGTCACCACTTCATACGGCTCGCTGCGCGACAGCAACTGCAGCGGCAACTTCACCAGCATGCCGTGCTCCACCGCCACCTTGGCCACATCCCACGGCATCACCGCGAGCAATCCCGTGTCCTGGCGCAACAGCGACAAGGTGGTGAAGGTGGATGAGGTTTCGATCGGGTACTGCGGAAAGTTCAACCCGGCCTCGCGGAACTCGCGTTCCAGGGTCAGGCGCAGGGGCATGTTCACCGGGAACACCACCCAGCGCGAATCCGCCAGTTGCGTAAGGCTCAGGGTTTCGCTGCCGGCCAACGGGTGCGTCGGGTTCGCCACCAGCACCAGTTGTTCCTGATGCTTGACCCGGCTGTCGTAGGCGTCCGGCCGCCGGCTGACGCTGGTCCGGCAGATCACCACGTCCAGCCGGCCCTGGTCGAGCAGGCTGAGCAGGCGGTCGCTGGTGTCCTCGACCACCGTCACCGACAGGTCCGGCTGGCTTTCGCGCAAGTGCGCCAGGCCCTCCACCAGCATCGGCACGGCGCCCATGATGGTGCCGACCGACAAGCGCCCGCCATGGCCTTGGAGAATCCCCAGCATTTCTTCGCGCAAATGCGCCAGGTCGGTATTGATCAGGCGCGCGTAACGCACCACGCAACGCCCCAGGTCATTGGCTTCCAGGCCCTTGCTGGTGCGCTCGAACAGCACCGCGCCGAGGGTCGATTCGATTTCGTTGAGGGCTTTGGTCGCACCGGGCTGGGTGATGGACATGGCCTCGGCGGCTTTGTGGATCGAGCCCAGTTCGTCGAGGCTGATAAGCAGGCGCAACTGACGCAGGCGCAGGCGTGAAGCCATGGAACTCAAGGAAGGCAGCATAGGGGATCACTAAAAGTTATCACGGGGTAAACAGCTCTCATTAGGCAGCATCGCCCGGGAAAATTAAAGTGGCCCTCAGACGATCCTCCACAAGAACAAACAGGAGCCCTCATGCGCCTGATCCAATTCGAGACTGCACAAGCCAAACGCCATGTTGGCGTGGTCGAAGGCGACCTGATCCAGGTTGTGCGCAATACCTCCCACATGCGTGAACTGGCCCTCGCCGCCATCCGTAACCAGCGCAGCCTGAGCGCCGAGGTTCTGGAGCGCGGGCTGGACAGCAGTACTGAAAGTTATTCCCTGGTTCTGGCCGAGTGCCGCGTGCTGCCGCCGCTGGATCACGAAGACCCGGCTCACTGCCTGATCAGCGGCACCGGTCTGACCCACCTGGGCAGCGCCTCGACCCGCGACAAGATGCACCAGCAGAAAATCGATGACGCCGCCGCCCTGACCGACACCGCGCGGATGTTCCAGTGGGGCATCGACGGTGGCCGTCCCGCCGCCGGCACCGTGGGCGCGCAGCCAGAATGGTTCTACAAGGGCGACGGTTCCACGGTCGTCCGTCCGGGGCAGGCATTCCAGAGCCCTGTGTTCGCCGAAGACGCCGGCGAGGAACCGGAACTGGCCGGCCTCTACGTGATCGGAGATGATGGCCAGCCTTACCGCCTGGGTTTCGCCGTCGGCAACGAGTTTTCCGACCATGTCATGGAGCGCCGCAGCTACCTGTACCTCGCCCATTCGAAACTGCGTAACTGCTCGTATGGCCCGGAATTGCGGGTCGGCGAGCTGCCCCGCCACCTGGAAGGCACCAGCCGGATTCGCCGTGGCGACACCGTGTTGTGGGAAAAACCTTTTCTCAGCGGCGAAGACAACATGTGCCACTCGCTGGAGAACCTGGAGTATCACCACTTCAAGTACGGCCAGTTCCTCCGTCCTGGCGACGTGCATATCCATTTCTTCGGCACCGCGACCCTGTCGTTCGCCGACCAGATCAAGACCGTCGAAGGCGATGTGTTCGAGATCAGCCTGAGCGAGTTCGGCGCGCCACTGCGCAACAGCGTTGCCCGTGCCGCCGAGCCGCTGGAACCGGGCGCCGTGAAGCCTCTCTGACCCGGCGCATGTGAAGCAGGCGCAGGGAGGCGCCGCCCCGGCATTTCATAACAACCATAAGAGTGAGATGAGCATGAAGAACAGCCCCTATCCGGCGGCCCCCTCGCCCGCCCTCGCCGCCACTGACAGCGCTCGCCCGACCACCGTGCGCTGGCGCATTTTCCTGATCCTGCTGTTGCTGGCGGCGATCAACTACATCGACCGCGCCTCGCTGTCGGTCGCGCTACCGCTGATTTCCGCCGAGTTCGAACTGACCCCGGCCCTGGAAGGCCTGATCCTCAGCGCCTTCTTCTGGTCCTACGCGCTGATGCAGATCCCCAGCGGCATGCTGCTGGACCGCTTCCAGGTGCGCAATATCGTCGGTGTCGCCACTGTCGGCTGGGGTGCGTTCCAGGCGCTGGGCGGTTTCGCGCACAACTGGATCACCCTGCTGATCACCCGCATCGGCCTGGGTGTCGCCGAGTCGCCGATCATGCCCGCCGGCGCCAAGCTCAACGGCGCCTGGCTGACCCCCAACGAGCGTGGCCGTGGCGCCACCCTGGTGGACGGCGGCGCGCCGCTGGGCACCGCGTTCGGCGCGATCATCATTGCCGGCCTGATCACCTGGTTCGATTCCTGGCGCATCGCCTTCTTCATCGCCGGTGTCGGCACCGTCGTGGTGGGGATCTGGGCCTGGTGGTACATCCGCAACCACCCGAGCGAACACCCGCAAGTCAACAAGGCCGAGCTGGACTACATCACCCAGGCCAACGACGCCGCGAGCAAGAACAACGGCAACCGCAAGGCCGTGCTCAAGGAACTGCTGAAAAGCCGTTCGGTGCTGTGCATGTTCGCCGGCTACGCCTGCTACAACAGCGTGTTCTACGGCCTGCTGACCTGGATGCCGAGCTACCTGCACCAGGCCCACAACCTTGATATCAAAGCCATGGGTGGCGCGACCTTCCTGATCTTCATGTGCGGCTTCGTCGGCGAACTGATCGGCGGCTGGGTCGCCGACAAATGGAAAACCAATGGCGGCCAGCCAAACACCGTGATGCGCAGCATGTTCGCCGGCTCCGCCGCCGTCGCCGCGCTGTGCATCCTGTTGGTGGCCTACACCCCGGATGCCGCGCGGGTCATCGCCCTGCTCTGCGTCGCCCTGTTCTTCATCCGCTGGTGCGGCATGTACTGGTGCCTGCCGGCAATCCTCGGCGGCAAGTCCAAGGCCGGCGTGCTGGGTGGCAGCATGAACTTCTGCGGCAACATGGTCGGCGTCATCGTACCGATCCTGATCGGCCTGATCGTGCAGTTCACCGGTTCCTACTTCCTGGCCTTGATCTTCTTCGTGGTCATGGCTTTCGGCCTGATGCTGTTCTCCGGCCTGATCGACTATCGCGAGCGCGGGCTGGCCTGAGCCCCCGCTGTATTTCTGAGGTAACCGCCATGCAACTCATTACAAGAACAGGCAGTGAAAGCGCTGCCAACGCCGTGATCCGCCTCAACCCGCTGGACGACGTGCTGATCGCCCGCCAACCGCTGCCCGCGGGCCTGGAACTGGAAGAAGGCCTGCGCGTACTGGCGCCGATCCCGGCCGGGCACAAGGTCGCCGCCCGCGCCATCGCCGCCGGCCAGCCGCTGCGCCGCTACGGGCAGATCATCGGCTTTGCCAGCCAGGCCATCGCCGCCGGTGAACACGTTCACGTACATAACCTGGCGATGGGCGACTTCGCCCGTGATTACGCCTTCGGCGTCGATGCCAAGGGCGTGCAGGCGCCGACCGGCGACACCTTCATGGGCATCGTCCGCGCCGATGGCCGGGTCGCCACGCGCAATTACATCGGCATCCTCACCTCGGTGAACTGCTCGGCGACAGTGGCCCGCGCCATCGCCGACCATTTCCGCCGCGACATCCACCCCGAAGCCCTGGCGGCCTACCCGAACGTCGACGGCGTGGTCGCCCTGACCCACGGCGTCGGCTGCGCGGTGGACCCGGGCGGCGAAGCCCTGGCCATGCTGCAACGCACCCTCGGCGGTTACGCGGTACACGCCAACTTCGCCTCGGTGCTGATGATCGGCCTGGGCTGCGAAACCAACCAGATTCCCGACCTGCTGGCGGCCCAGGGCCTGGAAAGCAGCAACGCCCTGCGCACCTTCACCATCCAGGGCACCGGCGGCACCTCGAAGACCATCGCCAGCGGCATCGCCCAGGTCAAATCGCTGCTGGCCGAGGCCAACCGCGTCGAGCGCGAGCCGGTCAGCGTTCGCCACCTCACCGTCGGCCTGCAATGCGGCGGCTCAGACGGCTACTCGGGCATCACCGCCAACCCGGCGCTGGGCAACGCGGTGGACCGCCTGGTGGCCGCCGGCGGCACCGCGATCCTCTCGGAAACCCCGGAAATCTATGGCGCCGAGCACCTGCTGACCCGCCGTGCAGTCAGCCAGCAGGTCGGCGAGAAACTCATCGCCCGCATCCAGTGGTGGGAAGCCTACTGCGAGCGTATGGGCGCCGAGTTGAACAACAACCCGTCCGCCGGCAACAAGGCCGGGGGGCTGACCACCATCCTGGAGAAATCCCTCGGCGCCGTGGCCAAGGCCGGCTCCAGCGATCTGGTCGACGTCTACGAGTACGCCGAGCCGGTGCGCGCCCACGGCCTGGTGTTCATGGACACCCCCGGCTACGACCCGATCTCCGCCACCGGCCAGGTCGCCGGCGGCGCCAACCTGATCGCCTTCACCACCGGCCGCGGCTCGGCCTACGGCTGCGCGCCCTCGCCGTCGATCAAGCTGGCGACCAACACCCGCCTCTGGGAAACCCAGGAGGAAGACATGGACGTCAACTGCGGCGGCATCGCCGACGGCAGCATGACCATCGAAGAGCGCGGCGAGCACATCTACCGCCTGATGCTGAGCATCGCCTCGGGCGAGCGCAGCAAGAGCGAACAGCACGGCTACGGGCAGAACGAATTCGTGCCGTGGCAGATCGGCGCCATCACCTGATTTCCTTGTTTTTACCTGATTACGGAGACCCCAATGACCTCGATCCTCGGTCACAACTACATCGGCGGCCAGCGCTCGGCCCAAGGCGACACCTGGCTACACAGCCTCGACGCCAGCACCGGCGAGCCGCTGCCGCACCGGTTCAGCCAGGCCACCGAGGCGCAAGTGGATGCCGCGGCCAGGGCGGCCAGCGCCGCCTTCCCGATCTACCGCAACCTGAGCGCCGCCACACGCGCGGACTTCCTCGACGCCATCGCTGACGAACTCGACGCCCTGGGCGACGACTTCGTCGCCACCGTATGCCGCGAGACTGCGTTGCCTGCCGGGCGGATCCAGGGCGAGCGCGGTCGCACCAGCGGCCAGATGCGCCTGTTCGCCAAGGTCTTGCGCCGCGGTGACTTCTACGGCGCACGCATCGACCACGCGCTGCCCGAGCGCCAGCCGCTGCCGCGCCCGGACCTGCGTCAATACCGCATCGGCGTCGGCCCGGTTGCGGTGTTTGGCGCCAGCAACTTCCCGCTGGCGTTTTCCACCGCCGGCGGTGACACCGCTTCCGCGCTGGCCGCCGGCTGCCCGGTGGTGTTCAAGGCCCACAGCGGCCATATGGCGACAGCCGAATGGGTCGCCGATGCGATCCTGCGCGCCGCCGAGCGCACCGGCATGCCAGCGGGCGTGTTCAACATGATTTATGGCGGTGGCGTGGGCGAATGGCTGGTCAAGCATCCGGCAATCCAGGCCGTGGGCTTCACTGGTTCGCTCAAGGGCGGCAACGCCCTGTGCCGCATGGCCGCCGAACGGGCGCAGCCGATCCCGGTGTTTGCCGAGATGTCCAGCATCAACCCGGTGATCCTTCTGCCGGATGCCCTTCAAGCCCGTGGCACCACCATCGCCCGCGAACTCAGCGGCTCGGTGACGCTTGGCTGCGGCCAGTTTTGCACCAATCCCGGGCTGATCCTCGGCCTGCGTTCGCCGGCGTTCAGCGCGTTCATCGAACAGTTCGCGGCGCACATGGCTGACCAACCGGCGCAGACCATGCTCAATGCCGGCACCCTGGCCAGCTACCGCAAGGGGCTGGAGCATCTGCACGGTCACTCCGGCATTCGGCATTTGGCCGGCGCCGTGCAAACCGGCACGCAGGCGCAACCGCAGTTGTTCCAGGCGGATGTCAGTCTGCTGCTGAACGGCGATGAGCTGTTGCAGGAAGAAGTGTTCGGCCCGGCCACGCTGGTGATCGAAGTCGAAGATCAGACGCAACTGAGCGCCGCCATCCAGGCCCTGCGCGGGCAACTGACCGCCACGCTGATCGGTGAGCCGGACGAACTGCGCACCTATGGCTGGCTGAGTGAGTTGCTGCTGGAAAAAGTCGGTCGGGTCTTGCTCAACGGCTATCCGACCGGTGTCGAGGTCTGTGATGCGATGGTTCACGGTGGTCCGTATCCGGCCACCTCGGATGCCCGTGGCACATCGGTTGGTACGCTGGCCATCGATCGTTTCCTGCGGCCGGTGTGTTTCCAGAACTACCCCGGTGAGCTGCTGCCTGCCGCGTTGCAGGATGCCAATCCGCTGGGCATTCCGCGCCTGGTGAATGGCGAACACAGCCGCTAGGTAGCGTTGAGTTCGGAGCTGGGGCTTAGCCGTCCGAGACGGCGAGCTGCCGGCCCCTATCGAGTCGACAATCTCGCAACATTGTCTCCCCTTCAAAATCTCCCCAAACCTCCTCCCTCAAGCGGGCTTGCGCCAGCCATGGAATACCGTTCGGTTCCATGAGCTGGATGCAGCGAATGGCTTTTGCAGCCTTGTGCTAGCGTTTCTGGTTTGGGCCACGCGCCTGTGCGTGGCACCTGCCTATAAGAAAACCAAGACATCAACCGACTGATTAGCAGGTGAACCATGGAGCTACGAATCAACCAGAAGACCTTTCAGGTCGAGGCTGACGCCGATACGCCCCTGTTGTGGGTGATCCGCGACGACCTGGGACTGACCGGGACCAAATACGGCTGCGGACTGGCCCAGTGCGGGGCCTGTTCGGTTTTGGTGGACGGCAACGTGGTGCGCTCCTGCGTCACCCCGGTGGCGGCGGTGAGCGGGCGCGAGGTGACCACCATCGAAGCCATCGAGGCCGACGAGGTGGGCAAGCGCGTGGTGGCGGCCTGGGTCGAACACCAGGTGGCCCAGTGCGGTTACTGCCAGTCCGGGCAAGTAATGGCGGCGACCGCGTTGCTCAAGCACACGGCGAAACCGAGCGATGCGCAGATCGACGCGGCCATGGTCAACCTGTGTCGCTGCGGCACCTACAACGCCATCCATGCCGCCGTGCATGACCTGGCCACGCAACAGGAGAATGTCTGATGAACACACCCATCGACGCTCCCGAAGCATTGACTGCCCTGCTCAAGGGCGAACCGGTCAACCTGTCGCGCCGGGGCTTCCTGCTGGCATCCGCCGGCACCGCGGTCGGCGCTCTGGTCATCGGTTTCGGCCTGCCGCTGGGTTCGGCCAGGGCCCAGGCTGCTACCGCCGTGGCCCAGGAGCGCGGCACCCAGGTGCCGGCCTTCCTTGAAATCCGCCCGGACAGCACCGTACGCCTGCTTTGCCCGTTCATGGAAGGCGGACAAGGCACCTACACCGCCATGGCGCAGATCGTCGGCGAGGAACTGGACGCCGATCCCGCCACCTTCCTCGTCGACAGCGCGCCGCCGGGCGACGCCTATGTGGTGATGGAGAACGGCATGCGCATTACCGGCGGCAGCATGTCGGTGCGCATGAGCTACCCGACCATGCGCCGTCTCGGCGCCCTGGCCCGGGCCATGTTGCTGCAGGCCGCAGCCGAGCGTCTCGGCGTGCCGGTGAGCGAGCTGTCCACCGAGCCCGGCAAGGTGCTGCATTTGGCTTCAGGCCGCTCGCTGGCCTACGGCGAACTGGCCGAACGCGCCATGGACCTGCCGGTGCCCGACCCGGCCAGTGTGCAACTGCGCGACCCCAGCCAGTTCCGCTGGATCGGCAAGCCGGTGCGCCGTGTCGATGCCTACGACAAGTCCACCGGCAAGGCGCAGTACACCATCGACATCAGGCTCGACGGCATGCTCCATGCCGCGGTGCAACACGCGCCGCGCCTGGGCATGACGGTCGGCGAGCTGCGCAATGAAGCGCAGGTCAAGGCGATGAAGGGCGTGCATTCGGTCCATCGCCTGCCCGGCGCGGTCGCCGTGGTCGCCGAACGCTGGTGGCACGCCAAGCGTGCGGCCGAAGCCATCCAGGTCGACTGGCGAGAAGCGGTCAGCGACGGCAAGGTCCGGGCGATGCCCGCGGACTTCTCCAGCGATGCCTTTCGCGAGCGCCTCGCCGCCGAACAAGGGTCGGCCCGGGATGATGAACACGAGGGCGATGTCGCCGGCATCCTCGCCACCGCCAAGACCACGGTCGAGGCCACTTATCACAACCAATACCTCAACCACGCCCAACTGGAGCCGCCGTCCGCCCTGGCACGCTTCAACCCCGACGGCTCGCTGGAAGTCTGGCTGCCCAACCAGGCGCCGGACATGTTCCGCGCCGACATCGCCAAACGCACCGGCCTCGATCCCGCCCGGATCACCCTGCACTCGCCGCTGCTGGGCGGCTTTTTCGGCCGGCACTTTCTCTACGAGTCCGCCAATCCGTACCCCCAGGCCATCGAGCTGGCCAAGGCGGTCGGCCGCCCGGTGAAGCTGATCTGGAGCCGCGAGGAAGAATTCCTGCGTGATGTGCTGCGCCCGATCGCCGCGGTAAGGTTCCGCGCCGCGCTGGATGGCGACGGGCTGCCGCTGGCCATCGAAGCGATCAGTGCCACCGAAGGGCCCAGCGAAGCCCTCGCCGGCAAGCAGGGCGACAAAATCGACCCCACCGCCCTGGAAGGCTTGTCGGGCAAGTCCTACGCCATCCCCAACAAACGCATCGCGCAGCGCTACGTTCAGGGGCCGGTGATGCTCGGTTACTGGCGCTCGGTGGGCAATTCCCTCAATGACTTCTTCTACGAGGCCTTTCTCGACGAACTGGCCGACAAGGGCGGCAAGGACCCTTATGAGCTGCGCCAGCACCTGCTGCGCGACAACCCGCGGCTGACCAACCTGCTGAACGCGGTGGGCGAACTGTCCGGTGGCTGGAAACGCGGCCCGTTTACCGCCGAGGACGGCAGCCGGCGCGCCCGCGGCGTGGCCATGGCCTCGCCATTTGGCTCCGAGGCTGCGGTAATCGCCGAAGTGTCGATCGAGAATGGCCAGGTCAAGGTGCACGACATCTGGCAGGCAATCGATCCGGGCAGCATCGTCAATCCGGCGATCATCGAGGCGCAGGTCAATGGCGCCGTGGCCCTGGGCCTGTCCCAGGCGCTGCTGGAAGAAGCGGTGTTCATCGACGGCAAGCCACGGGCGCGCAACTACGACCTGTACCCGATCCTGCCGCCGTCGCGCATGGCCAAGGTGCATGTGCGCATCATCGAGAGCGGGGCGAAAATGGGCGGCATCGGCGAACCACCGTTGCCGGCGGTAGCGCCCGCAGTGGCCAACGCGGTAGCGCGGCTGACCGGGCAGCGCATTCGCAGCATGCCCCTGAGCCGCTACACCTTCACCTGACGGGGAACGCCCATGACTCGCAGCCGATTCGCAAGAACCGCCGGCTGGCTGGTGCTGCCGTGCCTTGTCGCGGCGGGCCTGCTGGCCTGGTACGTCAACCGCGAGCCCGCCTCGCCGTTCGACGCCGCGCCACGCGCTGACGCCAGTGCCGATGCGGCGCTGGTCAGCCGTGGCGAATACGTGGCGCGCCTGAGCGATTGCGTCGCCTGCCACAGCCTGCCGGACGGCGCGCCATTCACTGGCGGGTTGCCGATGGCGACACCGCTGGGCGTGATCCATGCCACCAATATCACCCCCGAACGGGAGACCGGTATCGGCGGCTACAGCCTCGCCGACTTCGACCGCGCCGTGCGCCATGGCGTCGCGCCCGGCGGTCGGCGTTTGTACCCGGCCATGCCCTACCCGTCCTACGCCAAGCTCAGTGACGACGATGTCCGGGCGCTCTATGCATTCTTCATGCAAGGCGTTCGGCCGGTCAGGCAAGCCAACCTTGCGGGGAGCATTCCCTGGCCGCTGAACATGCGTTGGCCCATCGCTCTATGGAACGGTGTGTTCGCCGCGACCAGCCCCTACGCGGACAAACCCGCACAGGACGCGCAGTGGAACCGCGGTGCCTACATCGTCCAGGGGCCCGGCCATTGCGGCAGTTGTCATACTCCCCGCGGCCTGGCGTTCAACGAAAAAGCCCTGGATGAAACCGGCAAGCCGTACCTTGCCGGCGCCCTGCTCGACGGCTGGTACGCGCCGAGCCTGCGCGACGATCACAACACCGGGCTGGGGCGCTGGAGCGAGGCCGATATCGTCCGGTTCCTCAAGACCGGGCGCAATCAGCATGCGGTGGTCTACGGCTCGATGACCGAGGCCTTCAACAATTCCACGCAGTTCATGGGCGACGATGACCTGGCAGCGATCGCCCACTACCTGAAATCGCTGCCCGGCGATGCACAACGCGACGGCGCACCCTGGCAATACCAGGCGGTGTCCGCCGCACAGCACCTGGACAATGCCGGCGCGCATACCTACGTGACCCGCTGCGCCTCCTGCCACGGCCTCGACGGCAAGGGCCTGGCCGAGTGGATGCCGCCGCTGGCCGGGGCGACTTCGGCGCTCGCCCGCGAGGACGCCTCGGCGATCAATATCACCCTCAATGGCTCGCAACGGGTGGTCGCCGCCGGGTTGCCGGATGCCTACCGCATGCCGGCGTTCCGCGCGCAACTGACGGACCAGGAAATCGCCGATGTGCTGAGTTTCATCCGCACCACCTGGGGCAACCAGGGTGGCAAGGTCGAGCCCCAGGCGGTCGGCAAGCTGCGCGGTCACACCGATCCGGCCAGCAGCAGCCCGATCATTCTGCAGATGCGCTGAGGAGGTTATGGCAGTCATGGAAAGTATCGATTTTCTGGTCCTGCGTAGCGTCCGCGACTGGGTCAAGGCGGGCGAGCCGGTGTTGCTGGCCACCGTCGCCCGCACCTGGGGTTCGTCACCCCGGCCGGTGGGTTCGATGATGGCGCTGCGCGGCGATGGCCGGGTGGTGGGCAGCGTCTCCGGCGGCTGCATCGAGGATGACCTGATCCATCGCTACACCACCGCCTACGGCGGCGCCGGCATGCGCGGCGGCTTGCCCGAAGTGGTGCGCTACGGCGTCAGCGCCGACGAAGCCCACCGGTTCGGCCTGCCCTGCGGCGGCACCCTCGAACTGATCCTCGAATTCGACCCAGCACCGGCCCGCCTGGAGCAGTTGCTCGAACTGCTCGACAGCGGCAGCCTGGTGCGCCGCGACCTCGACCTGAGCGACGGCCAGGTCACCCTGACCCCGACCCAACTCCCGGAGCAGTTCAGCTTCGATGGCCGGCACATGTTCAACACCCTCGGCCCCGGCTACCGCGTGCTGTTGATCGGCGCCGGGGCGCTGGCCGAGTACCTGGCGACCATGGCCCTGTTCAACGGTTTCAAGGTCTCGGTGTGCGACCCACGGCCCGAGTACATGGGCGGCTGGAACGTCGCCGGGGTCGAGAAGATCATCGGCATGCCGGATGACGTGGTCCGGGCCTACCGGGTCGATGTCCGCACCTGCATTGTCGCCCTCAGCCACGACCCCAAGCTGGATGACCTGGCCCTGTTGGAGGCGCTGCACAGCCCGGCGTTCTACGTCGGCGCCATCGGCTCGCGCCGTAACAGCCAGTTGCGCCGCGAGCGGCTGATCGAGCATTTCGGCGAAACCGAAGCCTCGCTCAAACGCCTGCATGGCCCCATCGGCATCTATATCGGCAGCAAGACCCCCGCCGAAATCGCGGTCAGCGTCATGGCCGAAATCCTTGCCGCCAAGAACGGCGTTGCCCTGCCTGGCGAAATCAGCGTCTCGCGGGCCAAGCACAGCCGCGAACTGCAGGTGCCAGCGGCATGAGCACCTGCGTGGCGTTGGTGCTGGCCGCCGGTCGAGGCAAGCGTTTTGGCAGCGACAAGCGGCTGGCGCGGCTCCCCTCTGGCCAGACCGTGCTGGCCGCGACAGTGGAGCGGGTGCTGACCTGCTTCGATGAGGTCCACGTGGTGCTGCGGCACGACGATGAACCTCGGCAGTTGGGCCTCGATAGCCGGGTCGCGCTCATCCGCGCCGAATACGCCGACGAAGGCATGGGCGCGAGCCTGGCCGCGGGCATTGGCGCGCTGGCGGATAATCCCGCCGTGGCAGTGGCGGTGTTGCTTGGAGACATGCCCTGGATCGAGACGCAGACGCTGCGGCAGTTGTGCGCCCAAGCTGATAGCGAGCGCATCCTGATGCCGGTTCACCATGGCCAGCGGGGCCATCCGGTGCTGTTCGGGCGCCGCTTCTGGCCCGCCTTGTTGCGGGCAAACGGCGATCAGGGTGGCCGGCAGGTGATCGGCGACAACCCTCAGGCCTGTGTGCGGATCGAGGTGCAAGACCCCGGAGTTGTGCGGGATATCGATCTGCCTGGGGATCTCACGGGCTAAGTTACACCGACTATCCGCGCCGCGGCCTAAGCCAAGCGCCCCGATCCGCCTACGGCGCCAACCCCTCCACCAACGTCTGGGTCAGCGTGCGAATGCGCCGGTCATGGGCCTCCAGGTCCGGCACGTCGTCCTGCACCAGGCGCATGAACAGCGTCGAGCTGTAGTCATTGAGAAATTCCGCGACGAACTCGACATCGAACGACGCCTTCAACAAGCCCCGCGCTTGCAGATCGCGCAGCAAACCGGCCACTTCGTCGATCAGGCGCTGATTGAGGTGGGTCGCGGCGTCAGGGCGCGGGGTGAGCACGCCCAGCGGCAGCAACTCACGCCAGATCGCAGCGGGCAAGGCCTGCAGTTCACGGCGGATGATCTGCGATTCGAGATAACACATGGCATCGACCGCGTTGTCGAACACCGGCATCTGCACCCGGGCGTCGCCGAGCGCGCGCTGGTCGGCGTGTTCCATCAGAGCCAGCAGGATGTCCTGCTTGCTGCCGAAGTAATTGAACACCGTTGGTGTCGACACCCCGGCCTGGACGGCGATCTGCTCCACGGTGGTCGCGGTGAAGCCATGCGTCTCGAACAGCTCCAGCGCCGCGGTAACGATGGCCTCCCGCCGCAGTTCCTTTTGTCTCTGTCGTAATCCGCTCACGTTCTTCTCCGGGTGGCCTTGGCAAGGTGCCGATTCTAGTAAATTTTCAATCTCGATCAAATATTTTATTTGACTATAAAATTATATGGAGATAAAAATTTCCCACCGCCACCCCACGGAGCTGTCCATGAACACCGATTTCGTCGAGGCAATGCGCAGTGCCTATCGCACCAGCGCACCTTCCGTAGCGCCGTTGATGGAGGGGTTTCCACCGCCCGCCGCGCAACGGGTGACCTGGCACAACTTCATGACGCCGCCGCACAACCGCTGGGCGTTTCACAACCTGGGGCGGATCCGTCCGAGCATCAGCGTGCCACGTGGCCAGGCAGCCGCCGGGCCCCTGCCCGCCGCCGGCTATTCGATCGCCGACTTCAGTTTCCTCAGCGCATCGGGCGATGACGTCAGCCTGGCCGATCACCTCGCGGCGACCCACACCGACGGCTGGCTGGTCATGAAAGACGGCCAGGTCGCCCAGGAGCTGTACGCCAACGGCCACGGCGAGACCACGCGTCACATCATGTTCTCGGTAACCAAGTCGCTGATCGGCATGAAAGCCGAAGAGCTGGTGCAGAACGGCCAACTGGACGACCAACGCCTGGCCGCCCACTACGTCGCGGAATTCGAAGGCAGTGCCTTCGGCGACGCCAGCGTGCGCCAGTTGATGGACATGGCGGTGTCCATCGACTACGACGAGGTCTATGACGACCCCGACTCCGGCAGTTCGCACTTCGGCTACGCCTGCGGGCTCACCCCGCCACCGGCCGGTATCCAGGCCTGTCAGTCGCTCTACGAATACCTGCCAAGGATGCGCAAGCGTGGCGAGCACGGCGGTTTCTTCCACTACGTGACCGCGACCACCGAAGCCCTCGGCTGGGTGATGGAGCGCGCCACCGGCCGCAGTAGCGCCGAGCTGCTGGGCGACATCTGGCAGGGCCTGGGCTGCGAGCGCGACGGGTTTTTCCTCGCTGATCCGTGGGGCCGCAACATCACCGGCTGCGGCTTCAACGCGACCCTGCGCGACATGGCCCGCTACGGCAGCCTGCTGCTCGACCGCGGCCATTGCCAGGGCCGCCAACTGCTCAGCGCCGACGCCATCGGCGCCGTGCTGGCCGGTGGTGATCCGGCCATCTATGCCGCCAACGAGAGCTTCGCCCAGTGGAGTCCCGGGGCCAGCTACAAGAGCCAGTGGTATGTCTATCCCGGCGAAGCGCTGCTGGCGGTGGGCATCCACGGCCAGTACCTGTACCTGGATTTCGAGCGCCGCGTGGTGATCGTCAAGCAGTCGTCGATGCCGGTGGCCGAAAGCATCCTCGACATCGACACCGTCCGCCTGCTCCGCGCCCTCGTCCGTGCGCTCTGACCCGACCGACAGGAGAGCCCCATGAAGCATTTGCTGAAAACCATGACCACGGCCCTGCTGCTGGGCGGCGCCAGCCTGCTCGTCCAGGCCCAGGACCAGGCCCCGGATCAAACCCCGGGCGGTGAACTGCGCATCTACAACTGGATCGAGTACCTGCCCAAGGACGTGGTGCAGGATTTCCAGAAACACACCGGCATCAAGGTCATCTACGACGTCTTCGACAGCCCGCAAACGCTGGAGGCCCGTCTGCTGACCGGCACCGCGGGTTACGACCTCGCGTTCCCCGGCAGCAGCCAGGTGCCCAACCTGATCGCCGCCGGCGCCGTGCTGCCGCTGGACCGCCAGCAGTTGCCGAACTGGCATCAGCTCGACGCCAGCACCCTGCAACAGCGCGAGCACCTCGACCCCGGCAACCGCTACTCGGTGCCGTACCTGCTGGGCAGCACACTGATCGGCTACAACAAGGCCAAGGTCGAGGCGGTACTCGGCAAAGACGTCGACATGCGCGACTACGACTGGCTGTTCAAGCCGGAGCGCATCGCCCGCTTGAGCCAGTGCGGCGTGGCCATTCTCGACAGCCCCAACGAGGTCGTGCCGATCGCCCTGCACTACCTCGGCCTGGACCCGAACAGCACGCGCCAGGCCGATTACGACAAGGTCGAGGTGCTGCTCAAATCGATCCGGCCCTACGTGCGCTATTTCAACTCGTCCAAGTACCCCCAGGACCTGGCTAACGGCGATATCTGCGTGGCCCTTGGCTGGTCCGGCGGGATGCTCGCGGCGCGCAACATGGCCCTCGGCGCCAACAACGGCAACGACATCCGCATGGCCTTGCCGCGCCAGGGCACGCTGATGTGGTCCGACGACATGGTGATCCCCAAGGGCGCGAAGAACCTCGCCCAGGCCCATGCCTTCATCGACTGGCTGCTGCAGCCGGAGGTGATCGCCCGGGTCACCAACCAGATCGGCTACCCCAACCCCACCCCGGCGAGCAAGGCGCTGATCGACCCGCAACTGCTGGGCGAACACAACCTGTTCGTCCCGGACGAGGACCGTCACCTGCTGTTCCAGGCCGAGCCGCCACAACGGCAAGTGCTGCGCCTGCTGACGCGGCTGTGGAACCGGATTCGCTCCGATGTCTGAAGCACCCGCTCAACCGCACAAGGAGAACTGCACCCGCCGACACTGATCCACGACCCGCTTCACTCGCCCAAAACAAACCTTGCCCGGTGCCTGAGTGGCTCGCCTTCGATCGAGCCAGCGCTGTCGTCATGCCCGGAAAAAGCGCGGGGTCCATCAGGCCATCCAATAACAAGACCTACAACGCAACGCCCTTATCTGCCAGATCAATCACAACAATGGAGCAGAACACATGAACAAATTGACTCTCGGGGGGCTGGCCGGCGCCTTGCTCGGCCTCTCACTGTCCGCCCAGGCCATCGACCTGACCCCGGAAACCCTGCTCGACATCAACGTCGGGCTGGCCAGCGACTACCGCGTCGGCGGTTTCTCGCTGAACCAGGACGACGGCCCCGTCCTGCTCACGTCCGCCACCCTGGTGCACAAGATCAGCGGCCTCTACGCCGGCGTGTTCACCGCCAACGTCGACATGGGCACCCAGAGCAACCGCGAGTGGGACTACTACGTCGGCATCGCCCGGCCGATCACCGAGAACACGCGCTTCTCGCTGTCCTACGTCCGCTACGAATACCCCGGCGATAGCTGGATCAACTTCGGCGAATGGATCGGCACCCTCGGCTACCGCAACGCCACGGTAGGCTTCAAATACGCCAACGACCTGCGCAACCCGCCGGCCCGCGCCGCGGCCGCCGCCCAGGTCGACCAGTTGATCGGCTGGGGCGTATTGCCCGCCAACGCCGCCATCACCGAACGCGATGGGCACCGCCTGATCAGTTGGGCCGAATACGACTTCTACCTGCCGTGGCAGACCAAGCTCAACGTCCGCTTCGGCCACACCTCGACCCCGGACGACCAGGCCTGGCGCTCGGCCAGCGGCAAGTACCGCAGCGACTACAACGACTGGCAACTGGCGGTCAGCAAGCGCGCCTACGGCCTGGAATGGAAGGCCGCCTACATCGACACCGACCTCTCCAAGGCCGAGTGCACCAACAACTTCGGCAAGGGCGGCGACTGCTCCGCCACCGTGGTGTTCTCCGCCAGCAAGCGCTTCTGAGCACTGACTGAATGATGCGGGCCGCACGTCAGCGCCCCGCCACCCTACGCAACGACTGATCCGAGGATAGTTATGTCCATGCCCTCCCTCACCCGCGCGCTGAGCCTCAGCGCCCTGAGCCTGGCCCTGCTGCTTGCCGGTTGCGCCGGTGCCCCGCCCGGCGGCGACGGCCTGCCGCCGTCCGACCGCAGCTTCGAAGCCTTCTGGGGCAAGCGCGTCACCGGCTACATCACCGCCGCCGATGGCACCCAACTGCGCTACTCGGTGCTGCTGCCCAAGGGCGACGGCAAATTTCCGGTGCTGATCCGGTACAGCGGCTATGACTCCGGCAGCATCGGTGGCTCGGCCTATTTGCAAGACAACGAAACCTTCTCCGTAGCCATGGACAAGGACCTGGTGCAACGCGGCTACGCCGTGATGGGCGTGCAAGCCCGCGGCACCGGCTGCTCCCAGGGCACCTTCGACTTTCTCGGTCCGGAATACGGCACCGATGGCCGCAGCGCAGTCGAGTTCGCCGCGCAGCAGAACTGGTCCACCGGCAGTGTCGGCATGTTCGGCTGGTCGTGGGCCGGCATGTCGCAGTTGATGACCGCCTCGGAACGCCCGCAGGGCCTCAAGGCCATCGCGCCGGGCATGATCCTCGGCGATGCCTACACCGACAGTTGGTTCCTCGGCGGCGTGCCGAACCAGGAATTCACCACCACCTGGCACTGGTTCGTCGACCAGCGCTGGGAGGCGGTGAAGGCCAGCGCGAAAAGCGAAGGCGACGAGCGCTGCATCACCCAGGTGACGGAGAACCAGGCCAAGGTGGTCGACACCTCGCTGATGTACCAGATGCTCCGTCACCCGCAGCACGATGAATGGATGAAACAGCGCGCCCCGCGCGACCGCGCCAATCTTGTGCAGGTGCCGGTGCTGTCGATGCAGGCCTGGCAGGACGAGGCGGTGCTGGCCCGCGAAGGCTTCTACCAGGAGCGACTCGACCCGAAAAAGCTCTGGATGGTGCAAACCAGCGGCGGCCACAACCTCTACGAGTCTGAGCGCTTCCGCAAAAAGCTGTACGCCTTCCTCGACCACTTCGTCAAAGGCGAGCAGAACCAGTTCGAAAGCACCCCGCACCTGGAAATCTGGCAGGAAACCGTGGCCGACGACCGCAGCGGCCGCCATCAGGCCAACGAAAGCGCGCGCCCCGGCTGGACCATCGAACGCAACCAGTACCCGCTGGCGGTGAAGCCGGTCAGCTTCGCCCTGAGCGAGGGTGGCGAATTGATCCAGGGCGGCAAGGGCACCGGCAAACCGGACGCGTATATCTACCCGATCCCCGGCCCGGACGTGAACACCTACCTCAAGGACCATGCCTGGGGCTGGCAGCACCCGCTGTGGCGTGACGGCAGCCTGGCCTACACCAGCGCGCCGTTCGAACGCGACTTCCTCAGCTACGGCAGCGGCAGCGCGGACATCTGGCTGTCGACCTTCCTGGCCCCGGACACCGATGTGCAGGTGACCATCACCGAAGTGCGCCCGGACGACAAGGAAGTGTTCGTCCAGCGCGGCTGGCTGCGCATGTCCAACCGCAAGCTGGACGACAGCAAGTCCAGCGAGTTGCGGCCACAACAGCTCAACGACCCGGACGGCATCCAGCCAATGCTGCCGAACGTGCCGGCGCTGGGCCGGGTGGAAATCCCGCCGTTCTCACACCCGTTCCGTGAAGGCTCGCGGCTGCGCATCTGGATCGACGCGCCTTCGCGCACCGGTGGCTACGGCTTCGCCTACTACGCGCTGCCCAGCCGCAACACGGTGTTCCATGACGCGGCGCACCCTTCGCGCCTGGTGCTCGGCGAACTGACCGGCGTCAGCGTGCCGCCGGACCTGCCCGAGTGCAATTCACTACTCAAACAGCCTTGCCGCCACGATCCGCTGTCGTCCTGGCCGCCGTTCTGACCCTCGCGCCACCCGCGACGGACGCGGGTGGCCCACCCCTCATTGCCACGAGCTGAAACCATGAAAGCACTCAAGACGCTGCGCCTGCTGTGCCTGTTTCTCGCCGCGATCTGCCTGTCACCGGCCCAGGCGCTGGAACTCAAGGAAAAAATCCCCAAGCGTCTGGACAACCAATTGGTCATGCAGATCAGCGTCCAGCTCGGCCCGCGCGAAGACATGGGCAAAGGCCCGGACGGCATGCGCATCAACTACCCGATCATCGGCGGCAGCTTCACCGGCAAGGGCGTCAAGGGCACCGTCGTTCCGGGCGGCGCCGACATGTCGGTGACCCGCGACGACGGCGTCACCCTGATCAACGCGCTGTACCGCCTGAAGACCGACGACGGCCAGCTCATCATCATCGACAACCCGGGCATCTGGCGCCTCAACGAATCCGGGCTGGCCAAGAAAGCCAAGGGCCTGGAACTGCGCGACATGCAGGAAAGCGATTTCTATTGCCGCACAACGCCGCGCTTCAAGACCCAGCCCGGCGCCAATGCCTGGCTCAACGACTATGTGTTCGTCGGCACCATCGACGGCATCAGCGAGCACGAAGTGCTGATCAGCGTCTACAAGGTTGGCGGCGTCTGATGCTGCCAGGGCGCACGCACTCCGCTCCCTGGCGTGCGCCCGTTTTTTTTCCGTTGGGCAGTCGTACCGCGAGGCGCACCATGCTGAGCCTGAGAAACATCGCAATCGAAAGACGCCTGTGGCTGATCCTGGCGATCGCCATGCTGACCATCGCCGTGCTCATGGCCCTGGTCCTGGTCCAGATCCGCGCGGGTTTGTACGGGGCCAAGATCTACCAGATCCAGACCGCCGTGGAGAACACCGCCGGCATCCTCCAGCGCTTCCATCACCTGCAGCAGCAAGGGCTGCTGAGCGAGGAAGAGGCACAACAACAGGCGCGGGAAATGATCCGCGGGCTGCGCTATGACCGCACCGAGTACTTCTTCATCCAGAGCCTCGGCCAGCGGATGCTCCTGCACCCGATGAGCCCGGCCCTCGAAGGCCAGGACGTCAGCGGCCTGAAAGACGCCAACGGCCTGGCGATCAACGGCGAGATGCTGAAGATCGCCCAGGGCGCCGGCAAAGGCATCGTCGAATACAGTTGGACGAAACCCGGCGGTGCCGGTGCGGCGGACAAGATCTCCTATGTCGAACTGTTCAAGCCCTGGGGCTGGATTCTCGGCAGCGGCGTGTACATCGACGACATCCAGGCCCGCTTCCACTACGAAGTGCTGCGCATCGGCGCCATTGGCCTGGCCTTGTCGGCGCTGCTGGTGCTGGTGACTGCGCTGATTTCCCGAGGCATCGCCCGGCCGTTGAAAAACACCGTGCAGGCCATGGCCGAAATCGCCCGGGGCAATGGCGACCTGACCCGCCAACTGGCGACCGATGGCCGCGACGAACTGTCCGGGCTGGCGCGTGACTTCAACAGCTTCACCGCGACCCTGCGCGGCATCATCGGCGACATGCGCATCGCCGCGACGGCGACCGACGAAGCCGCGCAGACCATCCACGACAACGCAACGTCCGCCCGGCAACAGAGCGCGCTGCAAGCCCAACAAGTGACGCTGGTCGCCACCGCGCTCAATGAAGTGACCTACAGCATCCAGGACGTCGCCAGCCACGCGCAGGCGTCGGCGAAAGAAGCGTCCGATGCCGAATCCCAGGCGCTGGACGGGCTGAAGAACGTCGAACTGACCCTGCGTGAAATCGACGGGCTGTCGACCCTGATCAACAGCGGCGTCGAAACCATCAATTCCGTGGCGCAGCAAAGCGAACGGATCAGCTCGGTGCTGGCCATCGTGCGCGCCATCGCCGAACAGACCAACCTGCTCGCCCTCAATGCCGCCATCGAGGCGGCACGGGCCGGCGAACAGGGCCGCGGCTTCGCCGTGGTGGCCGATGAAGTGCGCCTGTTGGCGCAGCGCACCCAGGACGCCACCACGGAAATCCAAGGGATGATCGGCGAACTGAGCGTCAGCAGCGGCAACGCCGTGGCGATGATCAGCCAGACACGCACGCTGTCCGGCCACACCGTCACTCAGGCCAGCCTGGCCGGCGAGCGCTTGCGCGCCATCGTCGAGTCGTTGCGGGCCATCGCCCTGCAAGGCAGCAGCGTGGCCGAGGCGACATTGCAACAGTCACTGGCCGTCGAAGACATCAACCGCAACCTGTCCAGCGCTGCCGAACAGGCCAAGCAAGCGGCCGAGTTCGCCCAGCGCACCCGCGACCTGAGCGACCGTCTGCATGCGGGTTCCAGTGATCTGAAACTTACCTTGAACCGCTTCAGGATCGAGCACTGAGTATCGCGAGCAAGCTCGCTCCTACGGTAATGCGGTCCTGTAGGAGCGAGCTTGCTCGCGAGAGGCTCCCCTTTTTCACACCGACACCGAGCACGCCAATGAAACGACTTTCCACCACCCTCTGCGCCCTGCTGCTGGCCCAGTTCACCGGCCATGCCCAAGCTGCGGCCGACCTCATCCTGGTCAATGGCCAGATCTTCACCGCCGACCAGCACCGGCCACAGGTCCAGGCCATGGCGGTCGAGGGCGACAAGGTCGTCGCCACCGGCAGCAACGAGCAGATCCGCGCCCTCGCCGATGCCGACACCCAGGTACTCGACCTCGCCGGCAAGCGGGTCATGCCGGGCCTGATCGACACCCATTCCCATGCCATTTTCGGCGGACTCTCGCTGTCGGCGGCGAACCTGCAGGATGAAGTCGTCGCCCTCCCCGAACTGGAGCAGCGCCTGCGCCAATGGCGCGACAACGGCCAGGCCCGCCTGGGCGCGGACACCTTGCAAGTGCAGGGCATGAACTCGGGCTACTGGGCCCAGGCCGAAGCGCTGGGGCGGCTCTTCAACCAGGGCGAATGGGCCACGACCCCGATCATCCTGATGGGCAGCGACCACCACACCGCCTGGGTCAACGCCCGGATGCTCGCCGTCGCCGGCATCGACAAAGCGTTGCTGGCCAGCCTCGACGCAGCCGAGCGCGACACCATCGGCGTGCTGGCGAATGGCGAGCCCAGTGGTTTCCTGGTGGACGCGGGCTGGGACCGGGTCTCGGCCGTGCTGCCGCCACTCGACGACGCCACCCTGCTCAAAGGCGCCGAAGCCGCAGTCCGCTACAACAACAGCCTCGGCATCACCGGCTGGATGGACCCGGCGGCCAACACCTCGCCGGGTCAGGCAGTGTTCGCCATCAAGCCCACGGCAACCACCGTCGGCGTGCTGCCGGGCTACAAGGCGCTGGGCCTCAAGGGCCAGTTGAGCGCCCACGTCGCCGCCTTGCTGGTGGCCAACCCGAAAAGCCGCCCCGCCGACCTGGAGGTGCTGGAAACGGTTCGCCAGCAGTTCGCAGGCGTGCCCAACCTGACCCTGCCGGGCATCAAGATCTTCGCCGACGGCGTGCTGGAATTCCCCGCGCAGAGCGCCGCGGTCATCTCGCCGTACAGCAACAGCCACAAACAGGGCGAACTGCTGTTCGATCCCGAGCACTTCGGCGAATTGGTCACTGCTGCGGACAAACGCGGCTGGCTGGTGCATATCCACGCCGTCGGCGACCGTGCCGTGCGCGAATCGCTCAACGCCTTCGAACAGGCCCGCGCCGCCGGTGACAGCGGGATTCCCCACTCCATCACCCACCTGCAACTGGTCAACCCGAAAGAGTTCACCCGCTTCAAGCCGCTCAACGTGATTGCCTCGATGCAACTGCTCTGGGCGATTGGCGACGACTACGCCATCGACATGGTCAAGCCTTACGTCAGCGCCTTCGCCTTCCGCTTCCAGTACCCGGCCCGCTCGCTGCTCAAGGCCGGCGCCACCATCGCCGGCGCCAGCGACTGGCCGGTATCGTCCGCCAACCCATGGCTGGCCATCGCCCAGGCGACCACCCGGCGCGGCAGCAAAGGCGTGCTCAACCCCAAAGAAACCATCCCGCGCGAGGTGATGTTCTACGCCTACACCCTGAACGCGGCGAAAACCATCCGACTGGAAGACCGGATCGGCTCGCTGGTCAAAGGCAAGCAGGCGGATTTCGTGGTGCTGGACCGGGATGTGTTTACCGTCGACGAGCAGGCCTTGGCCGAGACGCAGGTGGTGCAGACCTGGTTTGGCGGGAAGGAGGTGTATCGGCAACCATAGGCAACGGGCTGAAAGGGAATTGTTGTTTCGCGATGGCGCATTGATATCTATGTGCTATTACTTCTGTTCCTCGACCTTGCAATGGAACTGCAAAAGTCAGGCGTGAGGTCGCCAGTAATATCGCGCAAAAGGAATTGCCATGAGTGAAACAGCAAGGACACAGGCCGCCGCATCGGTTGGTCCATGGAGCAAGCTCTATGAACTCAAAATCGAATTCGCGGACGACGGCGTCCCTAATGCCGGCAAAATCTACAAGAATGGCTATCAGCAGATCGGAGTGCTGCTGACGGCCAAGCCGACAGACGACCAGGGCAACCCGCTGACCGAAAGCAACAGCCCCGGCATCACCGCGCTGGTACGCCGCGCCCTGGGGTTGGTGGACTACAAGGACGCCAGCCGGCTGCAGTTCGTCCAGGCCGGCAACACCGGCGCACACTGGTGCTACACCGACACGGCCAACGGATTCACCACAGGCAGTTCGATGAACACGTTCCTGTTCAGCACAGGCTCCGTGGATGATGCGGACAGTGACGTGCTGCAATTCAGTTTCTACGTCATGTGCCCGCCGGCTGAACATGCCGCGACCATTGCCATCGCCGCGCAAGCCGATGTGCCCAACCCCGACGGCGGCGGTACCTACTCGGTGACCACGCGTGGCGTCGAACCCAACGATTTCCCAAAGAACACGCTCAGCATCGCCGCCGTGCCGCCGGTTCGCTACACCGACCTCAACACTGACCTGGCCTCGTTCCAGGCCTATCAGGATCCGGACAACAGCGAGACGCAAAAGATCGTGGCGCGCAACCATGTGTTTGCCTGCCGCGAGCCAGGCCATGAGTTCATCCGCTTCGACATCGCCCCGGCCAGCGTCGGCGAGTACTGGCATGTCTTCGACGAAAGCACCGCTTACCAGAACCCCGGCGAAGCATTCAAGCGCTACCGCAAATTCAACATCGCCTATGCCTGGAGCAAATCCAGCCCAGCGCAACAGCAGGTGTTCGGTCTGAAGGATCAACCGGGTAGCGCGTCCCACTGGTGGCCGGTTCAGGTCAACCAGGATGACAATTCCTTCTATTTCACCGTGGCCGAGTACGACACGACCCTGGGCGGTGGCCGCGGCTTCGGTTACCCCGGTTCGCCGGTCAACGTCTCTTCGCCGGCTAGCGGCGGCAAGTCCAATGTGTATTTCACCGTGTGGGATCAGTTCGGCAACTCAGGGGACTTCACCCCGGAAACCGAGGGGCTTCTCGATGATTTCAAGGTAAAGCCGGGCAGGTCCTGATCACCCCTGTGATCCCGATGATCGACCTGAACAAACCTTCCAATACTTACGGTGAATACCATGCACGCATTGCAATCAAGAGAAGAAATCGCCGCCAGCATCGACCAGAACGCCTCGGCGGCGAGCAATAGCTGGGCCGGAATCGACAAGCTATCCATTCATTTCAGCGACAACCCGGGCACCTCCGGGGGCCAGTTGTACCGCAACGGCAAGAACCAGGTCGGGGTCACGGTGCAAACCCGTGCGGTAGACAGCCGCAGAAACTGGATCATCCCGGACCAGGACCTGCTCCAGAGAATATTCAGCGCCTTGTGGCTGGTGAACGGGGAAAACCTGGCGCAGTTTTCCTGGAACAACGGGCAGCAGAATAACTGGTGCTTCAGCGATGTCCGCAACGCGTTTCTGACCACGCCGTCCGGGGGGGCCGCGGTTGTCCGTGAGCAGCACAGCTTGAGCGCGACGGTTGGCGATGATGGCACCATCTACTTCCAGTTCTACGTCACCTGTCCTTACCAGGTGACCCTTGCCAGCATCAGCATCGCCGCACAGATCAAAGGCGTGCCTGACGGCCATGGCGGTAGCCAGAACATGGATTGCGCGGGAAAAACCAGCGGCATCACAGCCAGTACGGTGTCGATCACATCGCACGAACCGCCCAATTTTTCCCCGTCAGAGCTGCAATATTTCCCGACTCGGACCATCGTCAACGGCGATGCGCCCTCCAACCACAAAGACTCCAAGAACTGGCTGTTCGAGTACCAATGGTCCGCCCCCCCGGCGTTCCCCATCCACAGCGCGGAATGGGTGAGCGGCGAAAACTGGACGTATTACACCAACTTCCAGTGTGGTAACCCGAAAAGTGGCTACCTATGGATGGCCGGTGGCCGTATCCACCTGCCCGGAACGACCTACAACGGCAACACCCAGAGCTATTTGCTGAGCAATTACTGGTACAGCGGTTCGGTGGATCGGCCCTTTAGCGTGACGACGGCCAACAACGCCATAAAACTGACCCGTTTCATTACCGGCAACTACTCCTACATCGACGGCGATGCCGGCAACTTCAACCGTACCGGGGATCACCAGGTCAAGGTGACGGACATCTATGGCACGGTGCGCTGGTTGACCATCCGCGCCTTTACCACCGCCGACGAGGGCAACCGCCCGCCCATCACCAGCGCCATTGACACCCACGGCTGATGCTGCGAGGGGCGGTGCCCCCACGCACCGCTCCGCTCCCCCGAACCTGAACTTCTACCCCCCTCGCGCAGTGCCATCGGTGCCGCGCGACGGCAACGCACGCGCAATCGACAGGGAGTTTTGCATGAGCGACTTCTATTCCCAGGCTTTCAACTTCGCAACGGCCGTGGACGGCGGCGTAGATACCCGCACAGGCCTGTTCAACATCAACATCCCGCTGCTGCAAATACAGGGCAACGACAACCTTGGTCCCGCCCTGCCGCTAGGCCTGAGCTACACGCCGCTGAACAATACCGATGTCGGCCTCGGTATCGGCTGGACGCTCGGCCTGAGCTGTTACGACCGCAAGGCCAAGCGCATTTCGTTGTCGAGTGGAGAACAGTACTCGGTCGTGGAAACGCCCAATTCCGTCACTCTGCGCCAACAGAAACTGGACAGCCTGCGCTTCAGCAAAAAGTCGGACGCTTATCTGGTGGTACACAAGAACGGCGAAGTAGAGCAACTTGTCGGCCCCGATAAGGCCAGTGATTTCAAGGTGCCGTGCACGTTGTTCTCGCCCCTGGGTCACCGCCTCGACCTGGACTGGGACCTCAGCCGTTCACCACCTCGCCTGCGCTCGGTTAAGGATGAGCGCGGCCAGACATTCCTGACGCTGTCTTACCCTGACGGGAGGACTACCAGCGTGACCACGCTGCACGTCTGGCCGGGCACGAGTGAAGCCTATGACATCACCCTGTCCTTCCAGAACGGCTACCTGAAACAGTTGAAACATGGCGGTGCGACGCCGGCGCTGTCCTGGAACTTCACCTATGAAAACGTCGGCGGGCGCAACCTGGTCACCACCATTGCCGCGCCCACGGGAATGGTCCAGCGTGCCCAGTACCAGCCTGATGCCCAACGGTTCCCGGACGCCTCGCGGATCAGTGGCGGGCTGCCCGCAGTCATGCGTTTCACCCAACAGGCCAACGCTGGCCAGCCGGCGATAATCACCGACTACAGCTACTCGACCTACAACTACTTGGGATACGCCGGTCAGGGCGGCACCTGGTCCAACGATTCGGATTATCTCTACGGCATGCTGACCGACTATGCGTACTGGTGCCGGGCGACCACGGACGGCAAGACAGTAAAACGTACCTACAACAACTTTCACCTGCTGGTCTCGGAAGAAACCCGGGACGCGGGCTGCACCACCAACACCGAAACCCGCTACTTCGCCAAGGCAGCCAGCGGCTTCGACCAGCAGCCGCCGATCTTTCAGTTACCCCAGAGCGTCAAAGTCACCTACACCAACGCCGACAAGGCATCGCGCACCGAGGAAACCGTCAACGACTTCGACGACCAGGGCAATCCGACTTCGCAACTGACCCCCGACGGCACCCTGAACCGCTGGGAGTACTATCCGGCCGAGGGCGAAAAGGGGCTGGCGCCCGCCGAGCCCAATGGTTTTGTCAGATTGCTCAAATGCAAGTCCGTGCAGCCACCCGCCGATCTCGGTCCGGCGCCGCTGCGCAGCACCCGCTATCGGTACGCCAACAAGCCCACTGTCCCTGGCAGCCGCACGGTGCTTCCCGCATCGGCGGCACTTCAGGTCGGCGAAGACAGCTTCGCCGATGACCGCCTTCTCAACAGCCGCAGCACCGAATACGTAAGCGACGAACAGTCGCTCGAACTCGGTCGGATCACCCGCATTCAAGACAGCTTGCAGGCGGGGAAAGACGCGTACGTCACTACCCAGGACTTCACCTTTAGCAACGACGGCGAACGTTCGATTCAATCCGTCGGCTATCGCACCCACGACGACCTGCGCAACTCGACCACCAGGGTCCAATCGCGCCTGAGTGGTCGGCTCTGGTCAACCACTGACGCGCAAGGCAACACGACCTCGTATGACTACGACAGACTCGGCCGCGTGGTGCGAACCCGCAAAAACCCGGGGACTGCCTTCGAGGCACAGGGCACCATCCTTTACCAGACCGACGACAGTGGCTTGCCGCAGACCGTCGCCAGCGATCCCATGGGCAACATGACCCGAACCACGTTCGACGGACTGGGCCGGACCATTCACCAGGAACAGAAAGCCGCCGACGCCCAGATCTGGACTGCTGTGTCCGCACAACGCTACGACGCCAGGGGCCGGCTCGTCGAATCCACCACCTTTGACACGATCACCCTCAACGGCGCCGCGCCGCGTGTGCTGCAAGCGAGCGAAACACGCAGCTACGACGGCTGGGGCATGGTGCACACCCTTTCTCGCAGCAACGGCTACCACTTGATCAGCCGCTATGACCCCGTCTCGCGCAGCGCCGAAACGACACTGCAAGGCGACAACCAAGGGATGCGCAGAACCTGGTTCAACGCCCAGGGCAAAGCGGTCCGTGTCGAACGCCTGAACCCCGACGGCAGCGTGGATGGCGTAATTGCCAACGAATACAACGGCGTCGGCTGGCTGATCCGCAGTCGCGACGAACTGGACCATCAAACCGCCTGGCAGTACGACGATTGGGGCCGCGTGATTCGTATCGACCTGCCCGACGGCACCACGGTAACCAAGCGTTATGCCGACGACTCCAGCAGCCCGCAGGCGATTACGGCCATCACCGTCAACGGGGTCAGTCAAGGCAGCCAGCAATTCGACGGCCTCGGCCGGCTCAAGAACAGCCGTAGCGGCGAGCGTCAGTACCGATATGACTTCGCCCACGACAGCGATCCATTGCCGGCACGTATCACCGCGCCGGACGGCAGCATCGCCCATTACAACTACATCACCGAGCTGGGCAATGCAGTCCGCAGCGTCAGCACGGACGGCTGCGAGCAGCGCTTCGACTACCAACCGGCCATGGGCTGGATGCAAAACGCCGGCGAAACCGGCGGCGGCTACCAAAGCGATTACCACAGCGATTACAACACCCAGGGCCAACTGCTCACGGAGTCCTTCAGCGCTAACGGCAACACGCGTCGCACGGCCAGCCGCGTCTACACGCCGAACGGCCTGCCGTTGTCCTACGTCGATATTGCTGGCGCCAGCGAGTCACTGGTTTACGACGATAGTGGCCGACTACAGCGCTTGAAGAACAACCATGCCGATGTCGATATCAGTTATGACACCACCGGCCGCGTCGCCCGTCGCACGGTGACCGACAACCAGAGCGGTGATGTTCTGGAGTTGTCGATGACCTATGACGCCTTCAGCCGCGAGTCCAGTCGCGAGCTGAAATCGGCCAGCGAAACCTGGAAGGTGTGTCGCGCCTACCATCGCAATGGCCAATTGAGCACCCGTGAAACCTGGCACGACGGCCAGTTGGCGCGCCACGAAGCCTACGCTTATGACGCCCGCAATCGCCTGTCCCTGTACCAATGCGCGGGTGAACCGCGCTACTTGCCGCTCGACCCCTGGGGCAAGCCGATCGTGCAACAGCACTTCAGCTACGACGCGCTGGACAACATTGTCCAGTGCCATACCGAGTTCACCGGAGGCAGTGACACCGCGACGTTCCGTTATGACGCCAGCGATACCAACCAGTTGATTGAGGTCCGCCATGACCATCCTGACTACCCCACCAGCATCAAGCTTGCGTATGACGCGTGCGGTCGCCTGATCAAGGATGAAGCAGGCCGCACGCTGGACTATGACAACCTTGGCCGACTGGTCCGCGTAACGGGCGCCGGCACCGACGGCGCCTACCGCTACAACGCCATGAATCAGGTGATCACCCAGCTTGCCGGGCCGGGCAATACCCGGGACCTGTATTACCGCAATGGCCAACTGATCAACGAAACCCTCCGTGAAACCGCGCAGACCACCCGCTTTGTCCGCGCCGGTGGCAGTTGTGTGGCAGAACACCGTGACGGCGCGAACGCCGGCACCGCCCTCCTCGGCACCGATACTCAGGGCAGTGTGCTGCTGTCGCGGCACAACCGTGAAACCCGCGCCTGCGCCTACACCGCCTACGGCCACCGACAAGCCGACAGTGCGCTGAAGTCCTCATTGGGGTTTGCCGGAGAACGCCTGGACCCGGTCAGTGGCACTTACCACCTGGGCAACGGCTACCGCGCCTACAATCCGGTACTGATGCGCTTCAACGCGCCGGACAGTTTGAGCCCGTTCGGCGCGGGTGGCCTGAACCCCTATGCCTATTGCGTTGGCGACCCGATCAACCGTACCGACCCCACGGGCCACCTGAGTTGGCAAGCCTGGCTGGGGATTGGTCTGGGCGTCGTCGGTATTGTCGCCACGGCGGTGACCTTCGGTGCAGCGGCGGCGCCGTTGCTGGCGACCGAGGGCGTGCTGGCCGCGGCAGCCAGCGGTGCCTCCGCAGTCGGCGTGATCGGTGGCCTGGGCCTGGTGGCCGATGTCACCGCCATCGCCAGCGGCGCGTTGGAGTCCGCCAGCCCCGTCGCGTCCTCTGCGCTGGGGTGGGCGTCGCTGGCCTTCGGTTTGCCAGGCATGGTCTCCGGAGCGGCCAGCCTCGCCCGCTCCGCCAGCCGTTGGCTGCCGGCCGCCGGCGAGGCGGCGCAAGACACGGCCCGCGCGGTACGTGGAGTGCAGGTGGAAAGCGAGCACTTGGTGGTGCTAGGCGGCGAAGTGAGCAACGTCCTTCACGAGAACCCGTACGGCAGGAGCGGCATAACTCTGTTCGAAGATACGTCCACACGCGGAGCGGGCAAGCGCCTGAACATCGTATCGCACGGAACGTACGGTAAGTTGGCGGTCGAGGTAAAACCAAAAGTCTATAGGTACGTCGACGCCCCCGAACTAGCCAAGAACTTGACCTCTGTTCGTGGCGGTTCATTGAGTGATATCGACAGCGTTCACATCATCGCCTGCTGTTCTGCGGACATTAACCCGAAAACAGGCCTCAGCTTGGGACAGGAGTTGGCGACCGAGCTGAACAAAACCGTGGAAGCTCACCATGGCCTTGTATATTTCAAAGGCCAAGGATTGCCGAAGCTAATAGATACGCTCAGTAGAACCGACGGCTTGCAACCGTTGGAATGGCTCTGGGGGGCGAATGGCGTGGTCAAGGAAAGCGGCGGGATAAAGACGTTCTATCCCCACGGCGTCCCCATGGAGTTTTGACCAGGCACCTCACCGGCAAGCCGGCTCCCACAGTTCAATCGCGTGGACCACCAAACTTGTGGCTGGCAAAGAACTCTGCGGGAGCTGGCTTGCCAGCGATGAGGGGCTATCGCCTAGCGCATCATGCTCTTCACAACGCCACATATGGGAGACAAGCTCCACGACCGACACTAGTCTGGTGCTAATCACCAGCGCAGGAGTCGAGAAAGATGTTTAAAGGGATTGGGCTGGCGAGCATGGCGCTGCTCTGGACACTGGCGATGCCGACAGGCGCGGCCGAGGAAAAAACGGTCGCACAGACAGAACCGGCACCCCTGAAGATCGCCAACCGCACCATCATCACCTTCCAGGCCGATCTGCTCGGCGAGACCCCGGAAATCCGCGCCCAGCGCGCCGAAAACGTGATTCGCCAGGTCATGGACAGCCAGGAAGACCCGCACGTCCACCTCGACAGCATCAAGGATCAGTACCTGGTGCTGATGGGCCAACGCCGGGCGTTTATCGTCACCCCCGACGACCTCGTCGACAGCGAGGGCTCGGTAGCGGACCTGGCCGACGGCGCCGCCGCGAGGCTGCGCCAGGTGCTCGCGGAAAACCACGAAGCGCGCAACCTGCAATTCATGCTCAAGGCCGGCGGCTACGCGAGCGCCGCGACGCTGTTGTTCCTTGGCCTGCTGCGCCTGTTTGGCTGGGGCCGTGCGCGGCTGTTGGGCTGGCTGCCCCTCAGCGTGCGTAAACACACCGGCGTGTTACGCATCGGCCAGACCCAGTTGCTCGACACCAGCAACTTGCTGCTCGCCTCGCGCCGGTTGGTCGACCTGGTCTACTGGCTGCTGGCGTTGCTGGTCGGCTACGAGTGGCTGAGCTTCGTGCTGCAGCGTTTCCCCTACACCCGGCCCTGGGGCGAAAGCCTCAACCAGTACCTGCTGAACCTGGCGGGGTATCTGCTGGAGGCTATCGCCAGCGCCATTCCCGGGCTGGTGATCGCGCTGCTGATCTTCTTCATCGCCCGCGGCATCAGCGCCTTCAGCAAACGCCTGTTGGCGCGCCTGGCACGACCCGGCAACATCAACTGGCTCAACGACGAAACCCTGCCGCCCACCACCCGCCTCACCTCGCTGGCGATCTGGCTGTTCGCCCTGGCCATGGCCTATCCCTATCTGCCCGGCTCCGGCACCGAGGCGTTCAAGGGCCTGTCGGTGCTGATCGGCCTGATGATTTCCCTCGGCGCCACCAGCGTGGTGGGCCAGGCCGCAGCCGGGCTGATCCTGACCTACACCCGCACCCTGCGCCCCGGCGAATTCGTGCGCATCGGCGAGCACGAAGGCACGGTTACCGAGCTGGGCATGTTCACCACCAGCATCCGCACCGGGCTCGGCGAAGTGCTGACCATCCCCAACTCGATGATCACCGGCGCGGTGACCAAGAACTACTCGCGGGTGGTCCAGGGCGCCGGCTATGTGGTCGACGCCACCGTCACCATCGGCTACGACACGCCCTGGCGCCAGGTCGAGGCGATCCTGCTGGAAGCTGCGCGGCGCACACCCGGTGTGCTGGATACCCCGCGTCCGCAGGTGTTCCAGATCGCCCTCTCGGATTTCTACCCGGAATACCGTCTGGTGGCCCAGGCCGTGCCCAGCGAGCCGCGACCGCGGGCGGAGTTGCTGAGCGTGCTGCACGCCAATATCCAGGATGTGTTCAACGAGTACGGCGTGCAGATGATGTCGCCTCACTACATGAGCGATCCGAACCACGAAAAACGGGTGCCGAAGGAGCGCTGGTACGCGGCGCCGGCGCACGAACCCGAGCCGCCGCAACAGCAGTAATGAAGGGTTTTCTGTCGCTTCGCTGAACGCGCCGCAAACGGCCTTGACGCCCGGCACAACCGGGCCTTGACTGAGCTCATCGGAGGGCGTACTTTCCGCTCCGTTTTCTTCCCACACAGGAGTCCTGCCTTGGACAGTAGCCCCAGTCGATTGCGACAGGTCTGAACAGCGAGCACGTCCGGCAGCACTTCCCTGCCACTGTCTCGCTGATTACAGCGGACAGTGGCGATTCGCATCCCTGACGGGATGACGACTCCCCATTTTCCCTTGCAGTTTTCCTCCGCGGCGCGGCTGTTACGCGCGGCCTTGGGAGCCTTGCGACCGCGCAATCCATAACCCCGAATAGCGTGCCAGTTTCGTCTGGCGCACCCGCCGGCTGCGGCCGGAAAAACGAGGTGAATCATGGATTGGAAAGTCTTTCTGCTGCGCGCCGCCGCAGCGCTCATCCTCGGTGCCCTGATCGGCGCCGAACGTCAACTGCGCCAGCGCCTCACCGGCCTGCGCACCAACGCACTGGTCAGCACCGGCGCCTGCCTGTTCGTACTGATGACCCAGGCCGTGCCGGGCCTCGGCGCTGACGCGTCGCGCATTGCCGCCTATGTGGTTTCCGGCATCGGCTTTCTTGGCGGCGGCGTGATCATGCGCGACGGCCTCAACGTCCGTGGCCTGAACACCGCCGCCACCCTCTGGTGCACCGCCGCCATCGGCGTGCTGTGCAGCATGGGCCTGTTGCTTGAAGCGGTGATCGGCTGCCTGGTGGTGCTCTGCGCCAACATCCTGCTGCGCGACATCGCCCAGCGCCTGAACCAGCAGGACGTGGTTCCCGCCAGCGAAGTCGAACAGCGCTACGGCGTGGAGATCATCTGTCGCGCCGAGGACGAAATCCAGGTGCGCAGCCTGATGCTGCACAACCTCGACGGCGTGGCCCTGCGCCTGCAATCGCTGCACAGCGAAGACCAGGCCAACCCGGCCAAGCTGGAAGTGCGCGCCGAGCTGCTCGGCAATCACGGCGCCACCAGCCAGCTTGAGCGCTTGGTCAGCCGCATCAGCCTGGAAAAAGGCGTCAGCTCGGTGCGCTGGCAAGTGTTCGACCTGGCCGGCGAGTGACCCGGCCACCCCCTCCACCCCAAACTAATCCACCCCAAACAGGAGCTTCCGGAGCCCAGTCATGAATCCAGACCCCAGTCCCGTGTCACCCAGACCCGGGCCGGACGGCGGCTGACGCGTTTTCTCGCGCCGCTGCCCGGCCTGACCGGCAGCGGCGGCAATTGCCGTGCTGCACAACACCATCCGGTGGTCGCGTCCTTGCGACCGCCCAGGAGTGCATCATGCTGTTCAAACGTTTCGGCCGGCGCCTGCTGGCGTTCTTCGACCACGGCCTGAGCCGGCATTTCCGCCGCCAGGCAATGCTGGAACTGCTGCGTAACGGCAGCGCCCGCGGCAACCTGCCGGTCGAATTCATTCGGCAACTGTCCACCGTCGCCGGCCTTGAAGCCGGTGCCCTCTACCAGCGCTTCGGCACCGGCGCCGAAGGCCTCGACGCCACCCGCGCCGAAACCGTGCGCGACCGGGTCGGGGCCAACGTGGTCAACCAGGAAAAACCGGTCCCGCCGTTGCTGCACCTGTGGTGGTGCTACCGCAACCCGTTCAACCTGCTGCTCAGCCTGCTGGCCCTGGTGTCCTGGCTCACCGAAGACCTCACCGCCGCACTGGTGATCGGCAGTATGGTGCTGGTCTCGACGCTGCTGCGCTTTTTCCAGGAAGCCCGCTCCAACCGCGCCGCCGAGCGTCTCAAGGCGTTGGTCAGCAACACCGCCAGCGTGCTGCGCAGCGGCGACCCGGCTGTCGATCGGCGCGGTGCGGTGGAAGTACCGTTTCGCGATCTGGTCCCCGGTGATCTGGTGCTGCTGTCGGCGGGCGACATGATCCCCGCCGACCTGCGGGTGCTCGAAGCCAAGGATCTGTTTATCAGCCAGGCGGCGATCACCGGCGAATCACTGCCGGTGGAGAAGTTCGCTCATGCCCGGCGCGCCGTCGGCAGCCCGCTGGAATGCGACAACCTGTGCTTCATGGGCACCAACGTGGTCAGCGGCAGCGCCCGCGCCCTGGTGGTCGGCACCGGCCAGCACACCTACTTCGGCAACCTCGCCGAGCGGGTGTTGAGCAGCGACCGCGAGCCGACCGCCTTTCAGCAGGGCGTCAACAAGGTCAGTTGGTTGCTGATCCGCTTCATGCTGGTCATGACCCCGCTAGTGCTGCTGATCAACGGTTTCACCAAGGGCGACTGGCTGGAGGCTTCGCTGTTCGCGCTGTCCATCGCCGTAGGCCTGACCCCGGAGATGCTGCCGATGATCGTCACCTCGACCCTGGCCAAGGGCGCCGTGGCGCTCTCGCGCAAGAAAGTCATCGTCAAGCGCCTGGACGCCATCCAGAACTTCGGCGCCATGGATGTGCTGTGCACCGACAAGACCGGCACCCTGACCCAGGACCGCATCGTTCTGGAGCGCCACACCGATGTGCTCGGCGTGCCCTGCGAGGCGGTGCTGGACGATGCCTGGCTGAACAGCCATCACCAGACCGGGCTGAAAAACCTGCTGGACGTCGCCGTGCTGGAACATGCCGGCCCGCAGCGGCAGGCCCGCCTGGGCAGCGCCTTCAGCAAGGTCGACGAGATCCCCTTCGACTTCCAGCGCCGGCGCATGTCGGTGGTGGTCGGGCACGACGGCAATGGCCATCGGCTGGTGTGCAAGGGCGCGCTGGAGGAAGTGCTGGCGGTGTGCACGCGGGTGCGCCTGGGCGACGAGGAACGTCCGCTGGACCCGCAACTGCTGGCACGCATCCGTGAACACACTGCCCTGCTCAATGATGAAGGCCTGCGCGTGGTCGCGGTGGCGGTCAAGCAACTGCCGGGCGGGCGTGAGCAGTATCGGGTGGCTGACGAAAGCGATCTGCTGCTCACCGGCTATATCGCCTTCCTCGACCCGCCCAAGGAAACCACGGCCGCCGCGCTGCGGGTTCTGGCCGAACAGGGCGTGGCGGTGAAAGTGCTGACGGGTGACAACGAGCGCGTCAGCCAACGCGTCTGCCGTGAAGTCGGCCTGCCGGTGGCCGGGCTGTTGCTGGGCAGCGAGATCGATGCACTCGACGACCGCCAGCTCAGCGACCGCGCCGCCGAATGCAACCTGTTCGCCCGCCTCACCCCGGCGCACAAGGAACGCATCGTCCGCCTGCTGCGCCAGCGTGGTCATGTGGTCGGTTTCATGGGCGACGGCATCAACGACGCCCCGGCGCTGCGCGCGGCGGACGTCGGCATTTCGGTGGATTCGGCGGTGGACATCGCCAAGGAGGCCGCGGACATCATCCTGCTGGAAAAAAGCCTGATGGTCCTGGAAGAAGGCGTGCTCGAAGGCCGCAAGACCTTCGCCAACATGCTCAAGTACATCAAGATGACCGCCAGTTCCAACTTCGGTAACGTCTTCAGCGTGCTGGTGGCCAGCGCGTTCCTGCCCTTCCTGCCGATGCTGCCGCTGCACCTGCTGGTGCAGAACCTGCTCTACGACCTGTCGCAGACCGCGATCCCTTTCGACAACGTCGATGCCGAGCAACTGACCCGGCCGCAACGCTGGCAGGCCGAGGACATCGGGCGGTTCATGCTGTTCTTCGGACCGCTCAGTTCGATCTTCGACATCCTCACCTATGCCGTGATGTGGTTCGTGTTCGCCGCGAACACGCCGGAGCACCAGACCCTGTTCCAGTCCGGCTGGTTCGTCGAAGGGTTGCTGTCGCAGACGCTGGTGGTGCATCTGATCCGCACCCGCAAGCTGCCGTTCGTGCACAGCCGCGCGGGCTGGCCGTTGCTGGCCATGACGCTGCTGATCGTCGCTGTCGGCGTGCTGCTGCCGATGTCGCCGCTGGCTAGCTACTTCAAGCTGCAGGCGCTGCCGTTGAGCTACTTCCCGTTCCTGCTGGTGATTCTGCTGGGGTACGTCGGCGTGGTGCAGGCGATGAAAGGCTGGTTCACCCGCCGCTATGGCTGGCAATAAGCCGTTTCCGGGATCGCCTGTATTTCATCAACCGGCGCGGGACAGCTCCCGCGCCATCAACCATTGCTCCTTGCCCCATGCCTCGAACCGCTCCACCACCTGCCATCCGCGCTTGGCGTAATACTCGCTCTGGTCGTGGGTGTGCAGGTACAGGCGGGCGATGCCGGTGGCCCGGGCGTGATCACAAATGCCTTCGATCAACTGCTCCGCGAGCCCTCGCCCGCGTGCTTCGGGGCGGATGAACACACAGGCGAGCCACGAACCAAGATCGGCGCGCTCCGGCAGATCGTCGCGGGCCAGTGCGGCGCCGCCGAGCAGTTCGCCCTCATCGAGGACGATCAGGCATTTCCACTGACCGTCATGTTGCCCCGAGGCGAATTCCGCCTGCCAGTCCGCCAATGGCTGCTCGAACTCGTAGCTGAACTGGCGATGCAGCCAGGTGGCCAAGGTGTCGCTGTGGTGCAGGTGGTGTTCAAGCCAATCCAGGTGCGGCATGGGAAGTCCTTGTTGAAGCGAGGGTTTCAGTTCCGGTGGCCCTGGGTTACCAGACCGATCAATTCACGCAAACTCCCGGTGCCGAGTTTGCGGTACAGCCGCTTGATATAGGTCGCCGCACTGGACGGCCGCACGCCCAGGCGCCGGGCGATTTCGTCGTTGTCGATGCCGGTCAGCAGCAGGCGCAGCAGCTCAAGGTCGCGCGGGGTCAGCTCCGGGTACAGGGTAGCGAGGCGTTCGGCCAACACCTGCGGCAGTTCGTCGACCTGCCGCCAGGCCAGGTAATGCATGCGCACGATCTGCATCAACAAAGGTGCCCAGGCTTCCAGGTGGTCAAGCTCCTGGTTGCTGAAGCAGCCATGCTCCCGGCCCCGGTAGAAGTTCACCGACAGCCAGCGATCATTGTCGCAACGGGTCAGCAGCGCCAGGCGTTCGGCGATCTTCGGCTGCTCGTAGCAGATGCGCCGGTATTCGGCGTGGCCGATGTCATCGATGTGCTGGCGTTGCACCATGATCCGTTCACCGCCGCCGCCACTCATGGCCTGCTGGTTGCCGTCCTGGTTGTAGAAGCGTTCGGCATAGTTGGAGGAAATCTTCGGCAGCGACACTTCCCGCGCCCGGTCGGCGAAGGTGAACACCTGTGGGTTGCGGCGCGGCGCATAAGCGAAGACCGTGCACTGAGCCAGCGGAATACCGTTGCCGATCAACTGCAACAGATCGCCGGCCAATTGCCGGCGATAGTCGTGCCCGACATGGGCAAGCAGCCTGGCGGCCTGGCCGATATTCAGGCTCTGCGGCGGCGGCACGGTACGCAACGGCCAGAATTGCATGGCGTTTCCCTCTCGGGGGTTTCGAAGAGCGCGAGTCTATCAGGCTGCCCGGGCAAGCTGGACGGCCTTCCTCGCACAGGCCCATACGAGGAAGGCAGCGGGCCGTTACAAGTCGCGGCCGGCGATCACCGTCAGTTCGCTGAAGCGCTCGACATCGCCCAGGGCCTCGGCGGCCAACAGGGCGAGCTTGACCAGCAGCAGCTCACGCTTGCCGTCAGGCGCCTGGTCCAGGCTGTCGGCCAGGCGGTCATAGAGGATTTCCAGTTCGGGGGTGGTCAGGTGTGCCATGGCGGTGTCCTCAGTCGTTTCCCAATGCGGTGTGGAAGGCGGCGGTCAGGGCGTCAGCGCCCAGCGATCGCCAGCGGGCGCAGACATGCTGGTCCGGGCGGGCCAGATAAGCGCTGCCGGCCTGCGCAGCGTATTTGCGCCGCAAGTGGCCATCGGGATCGACCAGGGTCAGGTCGGCAGCGTCGACCGGGCGCGCACTGCCCACCGCAATCAGCCGCAGCGGAATACCCCGCGCTTGCACTGCCGCGACCTGCGCCTGGATCTCCAGCGGCAACGCCCCGTCATCGGTGAAATACAGCAAGTGGAACGCCGCCCCCAAGTGATCGAACAGGTAATCGTCGTCGCCCAGGCGCACGTTCAGCAGCGGCGCGCCGGCCCGCGGGCCGTGTGGGAACAGGCTGTCGTCGGCCTTTTCGCAATTGAGCGGCGAATCGGCGTAGTCGTGGGGCCGCGAGGTGCGCCAGTGAAACAGCGGCCGGACGAAATCCTGGGACAGCGACAACGACAGCACCGCGTCGCGCAGCAGGCGCTGGCCGGGGCTGGGCGGCGTCATGAAGCGCGTGCTCTTGCCCGCCTCCTCGATGATTTCCCGAGCCGCCGCCACCCGCTCATGACTGTAGGACGGCAACAGCCGCGGCCCGGCCAGGCCCTTGATCTGCAACGCCAGCTTCCAGCACAGGTCGTTGACGTCCTGAAACCCGGTGTTGGCCCCGCGAACACCGAAGATCGGCAGCAAGTGCGCGGCATCACCGCTGAAAATCACCCGCTGTGCGAGGTAGTCCGGCAGGGTCAGGGCGCGGGCGGAATACACCGAGCACCAGTCCAGTTCCCAGGTGCGGTCCGCCATGCCCATCAAGGCGAGCTGGGCGTCGATGCGCTGGCGCAAGGATTCCGGGGCCAATGCCTGTTCCGGGGTTTCGTTGGTGGGCAATTGATAGTCGATGCGCCAGATATCCCCCGGCTCGCGGTGCATCAACACGGTGTTACCCGGGTTCCAGGGCGGATCGAAATAGGCCAGGCGTTCGGTGGGCAGGTCGAGCTTGATGCGGATATCAGCGATCACGAAACGGCCTTCATAGGCCGCGCCCTCCAGCTTCAGCCCAAGCAGGCCGCGCAACCCGGAACGGGCGCCGTCGGCGGCGATCACCCAGGTGCTCTCCAGTGCATACACGCCAGCTGGGGTGTCCACCTCCAGGCGGGCATGGTCCGGCGCTTGGGTCAGGCCGACCACCTTGTTGCCCCAGCGCAGCTCGATCAGCGGATTGGCTTCGGCTGCCTCCACCAACGCGCGTTCCAGGCACGGCTGCTGCAGGTTGGTCATGGGCGGGAAGCGGTCGTCCGGGTCATGCGGCGCTTCCATGCGGAACACCAACTGATTGCGGTAGAACGAGTTGCCGAAGCGCCAGCCGAGGCCGGCCTCGGTCACCCGCCCGGCAACGCCGACCTGCTGCAGGATCTCCATCGAGCGCCGGGTGAACACGATGGCGCGACTGCCCTCGCTGACCTGCTGCTCGGCCTCCAGCACCACCGAAGGAATACCGTAGCGGGCCAGTTCCAGCGCGGCGGTGAGGCCGATCGGCCCGGCGCCGACCACCACCACGGCCTCGCGTCGGGTGGCGCTGGCCGCAACATCGGCGGTGAAGGCGGGATAGACCTGATAATCGAAATACAGCGAGCGCCGCGGCTCGGTCGATGGACTGTGCATCGTCAATGCGTCTCCGGTGTTCTTGTGGTTATGGGACGGCATGCTAAGCGTGATCGAGGCGCGGGCATGTCCCCAAAAGGGGACAACCGGTCAGGCTTGTTGCGCGCGGACAATCCGGCCCGGCGCCCTTGCCTGTTTCGCCCGACGCCGCCACGGCGTAGGCTCGGGGCCACGTTCATTCAGGAAGGGTCCCATGGCAGACAAACAACACCGCTACGACGTCAACGTCACCTGGACTGGCAACCAGGGCACGGGGACCTCCAGCTACCGCGGCTACAGCCGCGACCACCTGATCCAGACGCCCGGCAAGGCGCCGATCGACGGCTCGTCCGACCCGGCCTTCCGCGGTGACCCGGCGCGCTGGAACCCCGAAGACCTGCTGGTCGCCTCCCTCTCCGCCTGCCACAAACTCTGGTACCTGGGCCTCTGCGCCGAAGCCGGCGTGGTGGTGCTCAGCTACGAGGACGACGCGCAAGGCGAGATGGTCGAAGAACACAGCGGCGCCGGGCAGTTCACCTCGGTGGTACTGCGGCCGCGGGTGGTGATCGCCGCCGGCTCAGACCTCGGAACCGCCCGCGAACTGCATCACCTGGCGCATCAGAAGTGTTTTATCGCCCGGTCGGTGAATTTTCCGGTGACGCATGAGCCGGACATCTCAACCGCTTCGGCCGGTTGAGTCTTGTTGCGCGGTTTCTTCCATTCCTGATCGGGCTGGACAGGCCCGATCAGCGGCTGGAGGACGAGACCCGCCTCTGTGCCACCGCAGGTCTTCATTACCCTCGATGAGGTCAGGCTCAAGCCGACCAGATGGACCTTCGAGATCGGCTGAGGCGCGATGAAACTGTGCCGGTAGCCCTTGGCTCTCCGGGCAATTTCCCGTTGCAGCAGCCCGATTGCGACGCTGGGCGCCGAATCGATGGAGCCGCCGCTGTTCACGCTGATCCTGCGCATCAGGCGTGAGGCTGAGCGCAGGTAGCGAGTCGTCAGCCAGGCCAGCGGCAGTACGATAACCGCCGCGCCCTTGAAGCAGGCCAACGCCAGGGACGACTCCGAGTCCCATAGCGCAAAGACCAAAAGGGGCACCTGAAACAGCCCCATGATGAACAGCGTGCGGATTCGCCCCATAAGAATCCTGAGCTTGCCCACCCGACGCTCCTTCTTTTCATCACGCTCGCTGAACATCCAGCTTTTCAGCACGATGTCGTATTGATCACTGACCTGACGCAACTGCCGGAGTGCGTTGACCATCGAGTCTGTCACCGCACGACGATGCTCGAAGAAGTCCCGCTTGACGTGAAAGCACAGCACATACCTGGAAAGGCGGATGCCTGGCAGGGTCGGAGCCCGCTCGATCGAGAGCATCAACCCTCGTCCCAGTGGCAACGACCACCCTTTCGCGCCCAGCATCAGTTGCATCGGGACTGCGACAGCGATGGCAAACACGATCAGGTTTAGCGCCGGGATGATAACTGGAGCCAGATTAAAGGCAGGGAGCAGCAGACCACTGGCTACGTGATAAAGGACACTGACCGGCAGACTGACACCGCCGAGCAACAGCAGGCTGAACCCGATACGGTTCATCAGAAGGCGGTAGAGCCTGAGCAGGTTGTGCCGGAGTGGAACACGGAAATCCTTACGCCGGCCCGGGATCAGCAGACACACCACTATCCAGCACCAAGTGAAGATACCTGCACAGTTGAGCAGAACCAGAACGTAGTGCCAGAGCGGAAGTGACGCGAGGGTTTCGAACATGCCGTACCTTGAATTTCCCGGAGCCGGCGCCTGAACGCTGGCGCCGTGAATGCATATCGGCGTCCATGCCGAAACCCTTAGCGCTGAACCTGCGCTTCAACGACTGCGTGCCTGAATCGCCCGGATCAAGCGCTGACAGCGCGGGTCCGGCGAGCCATCGCAATAACGCAGCGCCTCGTCGGTGCGACCCGCCCGCGCACTGAGGTAAGCCAATCCATAGCGCAAGTCGGCATTGTCCCGGTCCTGCTCCAGCCCTTTCAAAAACGCCGCCCTCGCCTCTTCCGTGCGCCCCATCCGGCTCAGCAGCAAGCCCAGGTTGTACTGGGCCCGCGGGCCGTCGGCGCGTTGTAGCCAGGTGATTGCTTCGTCATTCTTGCCCTGCTGGCCGAGCACAAGACCTAGGGAATAAGCCAGCTCAGGCTGTTGCGGCTGCAGTTCCAGGCCGGTACGCAACAGTTGCTCGGTTTCGGCGACTTGTCCTTGCGCCATCAACAGCCGCGCAAGCCCCGTGCGCGCCGGGACGTAGCGCGAATCCTGCTTCAGCGCCTGACGGTAGTTGTCGATCGCGTCGACGGGACGGTTCAGGCGCTCCTGCAACACAGCGAGATTCAAGCGCGTAGCGGGCAAGTCGGTGTTTTCTCGAAGGCGCTCCAGGTGGTCGTTCAGTTGCGCTTCCAGGCGGTCGGCGACGGGTTGCGCAAGGTCGGCACTGCGTTGGTCGGCCAGACCTCTCGCCGCCTGATCGCGTACTGCGAGGCTCGGGTCCTGTAGCAATGGCAGCAGGTATTTCAGGCGCTGCACCGGCGTTTGCCCTTCCAGGGCGCGGGCCGCTTGCAGGCGCACCTGCGGGCTGTCGTCGCCCAGCGCCGCAAGCAGGCTGTGCTGGAGCGCATCGCCGTAACCCGCGCCCAGTTCGACGGCGCTGGCGCGGACAATCGCCGGTTTGCCGGCGTCTGCGATCAGCTTCGCCAGTTGCGGGATGACACTGGGGTCGTGGCGGCGGGCAGCGGCGAAGGTTTCGCCGTAGTGCGGCTCGCGTTTCGGCTGGCCGAACCAGCCCTCGATGGCGCTGGCCGCCCATGCCGGGCGCTTGTCCTGGTGGCAGGCGGTGCAGGCGTCCGGGGCGCCGGTCGTGCCGTCGAGGTCGGGGCGCGGAATGCGCAAGGCATGGTCGCGACGGGCGTCCACGCCCATGTAGGTGCGGGTCGGCATGTGGCAACTGACGCACTGCGCACCCGGCGTTCCCGGTGAATGGTGGTGGTGCTGCGGGCTGTCGTAGTCCTGCTTGACCAGGCTGGGGAAGCGCGGGTTGCCCGCCGGGTTGTGGCACGCCTTGCACAGGTCGTTGCCTTCGGCGCGCAACGTTGTGGAATGCGGCTCGTGGCAGTTGCTGCAAGTCACACCCTTGGCGAACATCTTGCTCTGGGTGAAGGAGCCATATTCGAAGACTTCGTCGAGGATCTGTCCGTCGGCATGGTAGAGCCCGTCGGACAACACCGCCGGACGCATGGCGTCGAGCAGCGGTTTGCCCGGCTGGCTGCCATTGCCCAGCGGCTGGCGCCGGCTGTGGCAGCGGGCGCACTGCTCGACCAGATAGCCTGGCTCGGCGCGATGGAAGTCCACCGCCAGGCCCATTTGCGCCGGGCTCATGGCGGGCGACGGTTTGTCCGGGTGCTGTTCAGCCCAGTCAAGATGACGCTGGCCAGGGCCATGGCAGCTCTGGCAACCCACCGCCATTTCGCTCCAGGTGGTCTGGAAGGTGTCGCTGGCCGGGTCGTAGCCTTTGCGCAGGTTGCCGGAATGGCAATCAGCGCACATGGCGTTCCAGTTCTGGTAGCGGCCGGTCCAGTGCAGGGCGTCATCCGGGGTGAAACGCTGTCCGGGATGTAGCGAAAACCAGCGTTGCCCGCCTTTGTCGCCGGGCCGGCTGTCCCAGGCGACGGTGAGGCTTTGCAGGCGGCCACCGGGGCGCTCGATCAGGTATTGCTGGAGCGGATCGAAGCCGAAGGTGTAGGCAATGGCGAAATCCCCGGGTTTGCCGTCTTCCCCCTCGGCGTTGACGAAGAAGCGCTCGCCGCGCTTGAAAAACCGCATGCGGATGCCGTCGGCGTCGCTGAAGGTGGTGTCGTTGAAGTCGCCGAGCACGTTGGCGCTGTTGGCCTCGCGCAGCGACCAACTGTGATGGGAGTTGGCCCAGGCGCTGGCTTGGGTTTGGTGACAGGCGGTGCAGCGTACCTGGGCGACGTAGCCGTCGGAGAGGTGTTCACTCGGCGGGCGCGGGTCGGCCGCGCCGAAGGGGGACGCGAGGATCAATAGCAGGGTCAGGCAGTGCAGGTGTGCACGCAAAGGCATTGTTGTTCTCTGTCTTGAGGAGCGCTTTGCTGAGATCGCTGCGGTTCGAGGCCCCGAACCGCAGCGAGGGATCAGTAACCGCTAACGTGGTCCGGCAGGATCACATGGTTCTCCTGCGCATACTGGTCCCAGACCTTTTTCAGTTCCGCCACTTTCCCTGGTTCCTTGGCACTCAGGTCATGCCGCTCGGCCATGTCCGACTGCAGGTTGAACAACTGCCAGTCGCCCGTGCCCCAAGGTTTGGGCATGTGTACCAGTTTCCAGTCGCCCTTGCGCACGAAGCGCTTGCCGAACAGTTCGCCGCCCTGGGTGCGCTTGGCGACTTTCTCGCCTTTGAGCAGCGGGATGATCGAGGTGCCGGTCATGGGCACCACATCGCGCCCCTTGTACTGCCGCCCCGGATGCTTCACCCCCGCCAACTCCAGCAGGGTTGGCGCGAAGTCCTTGACGCTGACCAGTTGATCGAGCTTTTTCCCCTGCGAATCGGCCCCCGGAATGCGGATGATCCCGGCCGTACGCGTGCCACCCTCGGTCGGGAAGCCCTTGAACAGGCTCAGGGTCGGCGCGGACACCCGCGACCAGTTCGGGCCAAGGAAGGTGTAGGAGCCCGGCTTGCCCATGTGGGCGTAGCTGAAGTCGTTGGTCTCGTCGATCACTTTGCGGATCTCCGGGAACTGGTCCGCCGGCCAGGTCTCGTCGAGGTCGTGGCCTTCGGCGCCGTTGTCGGAAATGAAGATCACCACGGTGTTGTCGTACAGACCGTTCTGGCGCAGGTAATCGAAAACGCGACCGGTGTTGGCGTCCATCTGGTCGACCATCGCCGCGTAGATCTCCATCGCCCGCGCCTCACGCTGGCGTTCTTCGGGGCTGAGGCTGGCCCAGGCACGGCCTTTCGGCGAGCGCGCGGCGGGCTCGGCGTCCTGCGGCACCAGGCCGAGCGCTTTCTGCTTGTTCAGCCGGGCTTCGAGCAATGCGTCATAGCCTGCGTCGTAGCGGCCGCGGTATTTGGCGATGGCCGCGTCGGGCGCCTGGAGCGGCCAGTGCGGCGCAGTGAAGGCCAGCATGCCGAAGAACGGCCGGCCGCTGTCTTTGTCGGCGGCGATGTAGCGGATCATCTTGTCGGCGTAGTACTGGCTGGAATAGCTGAAATCAGCGGGCAGTGCGTCCAGGCGCTTGCCGTCCTGGGCGTAAGGCGCCTTCGCGTCCGGGGTCGGCGCATAGGCCGGCTTCATGTCGGGATAGTGGCTGGCACCGCCGCTGAGCAGGCTGAAGGAATGCTCGAAACCGCGCTGGTCAGGGCCGGTCTGTTCAGTCTTGCCCAGGTGCCATTTGCCGGTCAGGTAGGTGTCGTAGCCCGCGTCGCGCAGCAGTGAGGCGATGGTCACCGCGCGGTCGTTGAGGTAACCCTCGTAGCCTTTCTTGCCTTCCTGGTTGGGCGCGGTCTCTTCGGCCATGTTGCCCAGCCCGACCTGATGCGGGTCGGCACCGGTCAGCAGCGCGGCACGGGTCGGCGAACAGGCCGGCATGGCCTGGAAGTTGGTCAGTTGCACGCCCGAGGCGGCCAGGGAATCGAGGTTCGGCGTCTCGATCTCGCTACCGAAACTGCCGAGGTCGGCGTAGCCCATGTCATCGGCGACAACCAGCAGGATGTTGGGGCGCGCGGGGTCGCTGGACGCTGCCTGGACCGAGACGACGGCCAGCGAAGCGGTCATGCCGACGGCTGCGGCAAGCGCCGTGCGGAAAAAGGGAACACGCATCAGGAATGTCCTTTTTTATAATTGGTTTTAGGAAGTGGGAAGACACTCGGGCCGGAAAAGTCATTAAAAGGCGAAGGAAATTACCAACTGGCTGTAGAGATTGAGGTCATCACTGCCCAGTTGCGATCCGCCGTCCTCGGCACTCTTCTTCGGTTTGTACAGGCCGACCAGCGGACTGACGGTGAAATTGCCTATGGTCCAGTCGACGTAGAGGTCGAGTTCCTTGGCATCCAGGTCGCCTTGCGTGCGGTCGAGGGTGTTGAAATCGAAATACAACACGCCCATCGCAACGTCCGGGTGCGGCGTCAGGCCGAGGCTGAACATGTGGATACCGGCGTTGCGCTGGAACGGCCCGGAGTAGTTGGCCGCCACTTCGCCCTGGAACCAGGTGCCGTAGCCGCGACTGAAACCGCTGAACAACGGGTCGTAATCCTCCGAATAGCGACTGTAGCGATAGCCGACCCGTGGCTGCCAGGGCATGCCCGAGAAGGTCCAGCCGGCTTCCGCATACCAGGCGTGTTCGTCGCCCAGGCGTTTGTCTTCGTGGGCGTACTCGAAGGACAGGAACAGGTCCTTGACCCCGGCATTGCCCTGGGCTCGCAGGCTGGTGATTTTCAAGCCGTCGCGCTGGCCGCTGAAGGCGTTGGCCAGTTTGTCCTCGACATCGAGGCCCTTGACGTAGGTCAGGCCCACCGTGCCCTCCGGCGCGACATGCTCGAGCACGGCGACGCCCAGTTCAGGCTTGGCCTTGATTTCGTTGTCGGATTTCAGCCAGATCAGGTCGCCGCGCCAGCCCTGCTGCCCGCCGAGGCGCAGCCAGGCGGTCTTGTCGAACGCGTTGCGCGCGGTGAGGTAATAGGCGCCGCCGCGATTGGCGCTGCCACCGGCGAGGTTGTTGCCGACGCTCAGGCCGTCGCCATTGATGATGAAGCCGTCACCGACCTTCACTTTCTGGCTGCCGACGGAAATATCCACGCCGTCCTTGCCCAGCGCCGGGAACAGATCCCCCGAGCGCCAGCCGGCGTAGGCACGGTCGACGTCGGTGCGACGCTCGGTGCCATCGGTGTAGCCGGCGGCATCGCCCTCGCCCCAGGTGCCGTTGCTGACCAGATTGAACTCGCCGTACAGCGACGAGTTACCCGCTTCCGGGAAACGCGTGGTCCCGCTCAGGCCGTAGCGCAGGAACGCTTCCTGCCAGGCCACCGACCCCGGGTCGATCGGTCCGCCCTGGTTGTAGCTTTCGTCGCTGTGGAAGAAGCCCAGGGCACCCTGGACATTCAACTTCAGTGTGGAATCCGCGGTGGAGTACAGCTCGTAGGCCGACGCGCCGGAAGAAATGGCGCTGAGGGCCGCGGCCAGTAATGAGCCATGGCGAAACCTGTTCACATCAATCCCCTTTGTTTTTATCGTAAGGACTACCGCAAGGTGCGATTCATCTGAATCTTGATCGCTGGGGGATTAACTCATCTGGGTGGACAGGATTCTTGTACCTGGCTGCCGGGGAATTTGCAGGTCCCTGCCACTGAACCTCCCCCCCTGTAGGAGCGAGCTTGCTCGCGATATGCGCTGATGGCCCTTCGCGAGCAAGCTCGCTCCTACAGAGGTGTGGGTGGAATGGTGCGTGGGGGGCTCCAGGCACCTGCGACACTCCGCCGCACCCCTGCCCATCTGTCGGTGACCCCGGCAAACCCATTAGAATCTCGCGCCCTTTTTCGCCTGGTCACTTCGAGCAGCGACAATCCCAACAACGAGCAGCCCCGGTCCGCAACGGTCCGGCTGACGTGCGCGCGCGTACCAAGGGTCTGACCGCTAATCGAAACTCTTGAGGTACGTATGTCTCCGCGTTTGCTGGCGATGGCGCTGGCCCCCCTGCTCGGGCTGTTTATCATGGCCCTGGGTAATGGCTTTCTGTCTTCCCTGACCACCCTGCGCCTGGATGAAGCCGGCGAGTCGGCCACCATGATCGGTGTGGTCTCGTCTGCCTATTTCATCGGCCTGACCCTCGGCGCCGTGTTCAATGACCGGCTGATCCTGCGCATCGGCCATATCCGCGCCTACAGCAGCTTCGCCTCGCTGATCGCCGTGACCATCCTGGCGCAGGGCCTGTTCGTCGACACCTGGGGCTGGATGGTGCTGCGGATGATCAACGGCTGGGCCACGGTCGGCGTGTTCCTGGTGATCGAAAGCTGGCTGTTGATGGCCGGCGACACCAAGGTCCGCGGGCGTCTGCTGGCGCTGTACATGATCGCGTTCTATGGCGCGGGCGTGGTCAGCCAGGCGGCGCTGGGTGAAATTGCCGGCTGGGGTGACCAGGCGCCGTTCATGATGGCCGGCATGCTGGCGGCGCTGTCGGTGCTGCCGATCGTGATCCTGCCGCGGGTGTCGCCGCTGCTGGAGCACGTCGAGCCGCTCAAACCGCGCCAGTTGCTCAGCGTGACCCCGACCGGCCTGGTCGGCTGCTTCGGTTCCGGCCTCGCCATCGCCGCGGTCTACACCTTGCTGCCGCTGTACCTGCAACGCATCGGCCTGGCAGTCGGTGAAGTCGGCACCATGATGGCCTGGGTGATTCTCGGCGCCATGCTGCTGCAGTACCCGGTGGGACGCTGGTCGGACCGCAAGGACCGCCAGGATGTGCTGATCGTGCTCGGCATGCTCTGCACCGTGCTGTCGGTGGTCATCCTGCTGCTGCCGTCCGATTCGGTGCTGCTGCCGGTGATGCTGTTCCTGCTCGGGGGTGGCGTGTTCGCCGTCTACCCGGTGTCGGTCAGCCATGCCGCCGACCGTGCTCCGGTAGAGGCGCTGGTGCCGATGATCCAGGGCATGCTGCTGATCAACTCGCTGGGTTCGGCGATCAGTCCGGTGGCGATTTCGCCGGTGATGAACCGCTACGGCGAGGTCGGTCTGTTCTGGGCCATGGCGGTGATCAACCTGGCGCTGGTGAGCTTCTTCCTGTGGCGCCGCGGCAAGCGCCCGGTGCCGGCCAATCCTGCGCCGTTCGTGCCGTCCGCGACCTTCTCGCCGACCGGTGCCGAACTGCGGGTGACCGACGATTTGCGCCACGCCGCCCAGGAACATCCGCCGGTACCGGAAATGGGCGAATACGCCGGGTCGCCGCCGGTGCCCCGCGCCGGCGTCGAGTAAGCGTCTACACTGCGGTTCCCCGAAGCTCATTCAAAGGTGAACCGCAGTGAAAACACTGATCCCCGCCCTCGCCCTGCTGGCCTTCGCAGGCGCCGCACATGCGGCGCCGCTGTCCATCACCTCCACCTCCTTCACCGATGGTGGCCGGATTGCCCTGGCCCAGGTCGGTCCTGATACCGCCTGCGGCAAGGGCCAGGAGCGCTCGCCGCAGTTGAGCTGGTCGAACCTGCCCGAAGGCACCCGCTCGGTGGCCCTGGTGATGTTCGACCCGGATGGCGCCAAGGGCCTCGGCGTCGTCCACTGGGTGGCCTACAACATCGATGCCAAACGTGGCGAACTGGCCGAAGGCGTCAGCGAAGGCATCACCGTCGGCAAGAACGTCAAGGGCGCCACTGTTTATCGCGGCCCCTGCCCGCCCGCCGGGGACAATCCTCATCATTACGCCCTGACCCTGATCGCCACTGACCTGGCACCCGGCACCCTGCCCGACGGTCTGGACCGGGACGGTTTGCTCAAGGCATTGCAAGGGCACGCACTGGGGGCGCAGAGCCTGGTCGGCTTGTACGGGCACTGAGGCTCACCAAACAAAATGTTGCAAGAGCCATCGCCATATAGAAGTCTATACAGCGAAAACACCCAAGAGCCCTTGAACAGAGAGCCCCCGATGAACACCGCCGTGTACCCCAAGGAAGCCACCGGCGCGAATTACGCGCTGGAATTGATGCAGTACGCCCAGGCCCGCACCTGGGAAGCCGTGGACGCTATCGCCGCGGTCATTCGCCCCGGCATGAGCGAGTCCGAAGCCACCGCCCGCGGCAAGGTGATCCTTGCCGAGCTGGGCATGGAACGCATCTGGCACCCGCTGCTGGTGCGGTTCGGCGCCAATACCCTGAAAGCCTTCAACCAGCGCTCGGACGGCGATCCGGTGCTGGGCGACAACGACATTTTCTTCATCGACATGGGCATCGTCTGGAAAGGCCATGAAGGCGATGCCGGCGCCACCTTCGCCGTGGGCGACGACCCGGAAATGATCGCCTGCGCCGCCGCAGCCAAGACCCTGTACCAGCGGGTCGAAGCACACTGGCGCGGCGAGAACTGCAGCGGCGTCGAACTCTACGACTTCGCCCGCCAGGAAGCCGAAGCCATGGGCTGGACGCTCAACCTCGACATCAAGGGCCATCGCGTCAGCGACTTCCCCCACGCCATCTACCGCGCCGGCGACCTTGGCGACCTGGCCGAGCGGCCGAACCGCGGGCTGTGGATCCTGGAAATCCAGATCGCTCACCCGAGCAAGCCGTACGGGGCGTTTTACGAAGACCTTCTGAGCTGAACCGACCCCGGCTACACTCTCCCTCTTTACGGCCAGGCCGATGCTCACAATCGAGGGAGAGACGATGAAAGTCAGCGCACGCAACGTATTCAAAGGCAAGGTCAGCGAGGTACGCCCCGGCGCCGTCAACAGCGAGGTCATCCTCGAACTGGGCGGCGGCGAGACGCTGGTGGCGGTGGTCACCGTGGAAAGCGTCAAGAGCCTGAACCTGGTGCCCGGCGCCGAAGCCATCGCACTGGTCAAGGCGCCCTGGGTGATGCTGATGACCGATGCCGACGGCATTCGCTTGTCGGCGCGCAACTGCCTGGAAGGCAAGGTCATCAGCGTCACCGATGGCGCGGTCAATGCCGAAGTGGTGCTGGAGTTGACCGGCGGCACCCGGGTCTATTCCATCGTCACCCGCGACGCCGTGCAGGAGCTGGGCCTGGCCAAGGGCGTCAGCGCCACTGCGGTGATCAAGGCTTCCCATGTGATTCTCGGCGTCCCCGCCTGATCCACTGCCCCGGAGCACCTGCCGGTGCTCCACGTCATCCCGCCACGGGAGCCCGCCCATGCCTGACCACAACCCCGAATCCCTGATCCTCTCCAGTTGGCAAACCAACGCCGAACCCTGGATCACCGCCGTGCGCGAAGCGCGGATCGAAAGCCGCCGGCTGGCCACCGACCACGCGATGTTAAGCGCCATCGATGCGCGGCGGCCACGACGTGTTCTCGATCTTGGCTGTGGCGAGGGCTGGCTGTGCCGTGCGTTGCGCGGCTGGGGCATCGCGACCTGGGGTGTGGACGCCACGGCGGGCCTGATCGAAGCCGCCCGGATCAGCGATCCCGAGGGTGACTACGAATGCCTCGACTATGCGGCGTTCAGCCAGCAGACGCCGCACCGTCAGGTCGATCTGATCGCCTGCAATTTCTCGCTGTTCGGCGCCGAGGAACTGCAGCGGTTGCTGGCGGCGTTGCCGGCGTGGCTGGAGCGTCCGGGCCATCTGCTGATCCAGACATTGCACCCCCACGTGGCCTGTGGCGATGAGCCTTATGTCGACGGCTGGCGCGCGGGTTCATGGGCAGGCTTTGACGCGGCGTTCCGTGACCCGGCGCCCTGGTATTTCCGCACGCTGGAAAGCTGGGTGACGCTGCTGCACGCCAGCGGATTGCGCCTCGACGCCATCATCGAACCGCCACACCCGCTTACCGGCAAGCCGGCCTCGCTGCTACTCGCCGCGCGCGCTGCCTGAGGCTTTCCAGGCCACCATCAGCGGACCGTCCCGGCCGGCTACCGGGTCGGCCAGCGGCAGCGCAACACGGGCGATGCGTGCTTTCGAATCGGCATGGCTGGCGCTGCCGGGGCGCTGGATATCGTAGTCTTCCTGTCCGCGCGGATACGCCCCCACCACCAGGAAATCCCGGCTGCTTTCGACACAGCGGTGGCCGGTTCCGGCCGGCAACACCAGGACATCGCCGACGGCAATGCTCAGGGTCTGCCCGGACTGCCCGCCCAAGGTCACCCGCGCCTCGCCACGAACCACGGCCAGCGCTTCATGGGCGGTGGAATGGTAGTGGTGATAGTCGAAAATGCCGGCACGCCACAGCGGCGTCCACTGGTTGCGGTTGAACAGCGCCTCGAACGCCGCCGCCATGTCGCTGCCGGGCTTGGACCGCAGGTGATAGCGAATGACCGGCAACGGGCTGTTGGGCGTGGCCCCGTCATCGTGGAAGTGCAACTGCCGCATGGTCTCGGCAACGTGTTGTAGATCGACGAAAAGCGCGTCGTTCATCAGTCAGTCCTCTCGGGCCTTGCGCTTGCGCGGGCCCAGTTCGATCCAGGCTGGAGCGTGGTCGCTGGCCTTGGTTTCATTGCGCACCCAGGCATCGACGCCGCCGTTTTTCAGGTACGGGGCCAAGGCCGGGTTGAGCAGCAGGTGGTCGATGCGCAGGCCGGAGTTTTTCGGCCAGTGCTCGCGGAAATAGTCCCAGAAGGTGTACAGGCGTTGGTCCGGATACAGGTGGCGCAGCGCGTCGGTCCAGCCCTGGTCGAGCAGGCGCTGGTAGCAAGCGCGGCTTTCCGGCTGCAGCAGCGCGTCCTTGAGCCAGGAGCGCGGGTTATAGATGTCGAAATCAGTGGGCACCACGTTGTAGTCGCCGGCCAGTACCACCGGATGGTCGCTGTCCAGCAGCACCTGGGCGTGTTCGATCAGGCGTTCGAACCAGGCCAGTTTGTAGTCGAACTTGGGGCCGGGTTGCGGATTGCCATTGGGCAGGTACAGGCACGCCACCACCACACCGTGGGCCGCGGCCTCCAGGTAGCGGCTCTGGCCGTCGTCTTCCATACCGGGCAGGCCGCGGCGGATTTCCAGCGGCTCGGCATCGCGAGCCAGGATCGCCACGCCATTCCAGGCCGCCTGGCCGTGATAGAGGCTGCCGTAGCCGGCGTCGGCAAGTTGCTCGCTGGGAAAGTCCTGCGCTTTCAATTCCTGCAGGCAGGCGATGTCCGGCTGTTCGCGCTCCAGCCAGGCCAGCAGGTTGGGCAGGCGGGCGCGGATGCCGTTGATGTTGAAGGTGGCAATCTTCAGCGCCTTCATGCGTCGGGGTCCGCGACACGGCTGTCCACCGCGTCTTCCAGCGCGCGGGCGTGGCCGCCCTCGGCAAGGGCTTTCAGCGCCTGGCATTCGTCCCGATCCACCACGCCGCTGGCCAGCAACTCATCGGCGCCGCGCAACAGGCTGGCGTGCCAGGCATCCGGCGAGTCGAGGCGGTAACCGTCGTCCGTCAGCATCGCGTGCCAGGCGTTGAGTTCGGGGCGTTGCGCGGTGTCGTTCATGGCCGTGAATCCTGTGGGTGCCTTTTAGTTCTGAGCGCCGCCGCGCCTAGGACGTTCAATCCGCTGCTCGCGGATCGCTGCCCGCTGAAAAAACCAAACTTTTCTGCGGAGCCATGCCTCAACAGTAAGGCGGCGCGATCCGCCGTCTCACCGACTTCGCAGAGGACTGTCATTCATGAGTCACGCATTGCAAGGCAAGAAGATTCTGGTCATCACCTCGAACACCGGCATCGAGCGCGATGAACTGCTCAAACCACTGGAGGCCTTGCGCGCCGAAGGCGCAACCCTGGTCCACGGGTCGATCAAGGGCGGGAGCGTGCAGACCTTTCTCCACGACACCGAGAAAGACCGCACCGTCGAATCCGACACGCGGCTGGAAGGCCTGGACAGCAAGGATTTCGCGGCGCTGGTGATTCCAGGCGGCACGGTGAATGCCGATACCCTGCGCCAGGACCGCGATGCCCGGCGCCTGATCAAGGAATTCGTCGGCGCCAACAAGGTGGTTGCGGCAATCTGCCATGGCCCATGGGCGCTGATCGACGCCGGCGTCGCCCGTGGCAAGACGCTGACGTCCTACCCCAGCGTCAGCATCGACCTGAAGAATGCCGGAGCGGAATGGGTGGATGCCGAGGTGAAACACTGCACGGCCAATGGCTGGACCCTGATTACCTCGCGCAAGCCGGATGACTTGCCGGCGTTCAATCAGGCGATTGTCGAAGCGTTGCGGGCGGGTTGAGGTTTCGGGGCCGCCTGGCGGCCCCGGATACAGCGGCGGGATCAGTGATCCATTTCATCCTTCACGATCTTGCCGGTGTGCGGATCGACCTTGAATTCATATTTCATACCGTCGGCCTTGGTGCCCTCGCCTTCCCAATGGCCATCGTCGGCCTCGATCTTGGTGATCTGCGTGTAGCCGGCGGCCTTGAGGGTCGCGGAGGCCTGTTCCTGGGTGACTTTCCAGTCGGCACCCGGCTGGTCCGCCCAGGCCGGGGCCGCGAGCGCACCCACCAAGGCCAGGCCAGCGAACATCGAGGTGATAGGTTTCATTGCACTTCTCCTTGTTTTGCATGAAAGGTCCTGATTGGGACTGGTCCCCGGCGCCGAGGGTTCAAACGAATTCGCCGCAAGCCGGCTCGCGGCTTACACTGTGCGGCCTGTTTTACTCAGTCATCGCAAGAGATCCCCATGGCCAATCAAGACATCACCTACATCCCCGACCCGGATGCGGACTCCATTTCCTCCGACGTAGCCGGTTTCGGCGGCATTCTGGTGTCCACCCAGATCCCGACCCGCGCCGACGGCAGCCTGGAACTGGGCGACATCACCGCCCAGAGCGAATGCACCCTGCAGGCGCTGAAAGTGGCCCTGGAAAAAGCCGGCAGCGGCATGGACCGCGTGCTGCATCTGACCATCTACCTGACCGACATGGCCGACCGCCCGGCGTTCAACGAGGTCTATCAGCGGTTCTTCAGCAAGCCGTGGCCGGTACGCGCAGCGGTGGGCGTGTCCGAGCTGGCAGTGGAAGGCATGCGGGTGGAAGTCACGGCGATGGCGGCCAAGGGCTGATTGCTCAGGTAAATGGCCTCATCACAGCGATGAGGCCGGACCCGCCAACACGGTTGTCACTGCCCCGCAAAAACCACCGGGCAGCATTCGGGTGCCGGTCAGGCATTTCGCCGCTACAATGCGCGCCTTGACCGTGTTGAAGCCTAGAAAAACATCATGTCCCTGCCCAAACATCACCTGGAATTGCTCAGCCCTGCCCGCGATGTCGCCATCGCCCGCGAGGCCATCCTGCATGGCGCCGATGCCGTGTACATCGGCGGCCCGAGCTTCGGCGCACGGCACAACGCCTGCAACGAGGTCAGCGAAATCGCCGAACTGGTGGAATTCGCCCGGCGCTACCATGCGCGGATCTTCACCACCATCAACACCATCCTTCACGACAACGAGCTGGAACCTGCACGCAAGCTGATCCATCAGCTCTACGATGCCGGTGTCGATGCGCTGATCGTCCAGGACCTCGGCGTGATGGAGCTGGACATTCCGCCCATCGAGCTGCACGCCAGTACCCAGACCGACATCCGCACCCTCGGCCGCGCCAAGTTCCTCGACCAGGCGGGCTTCTCGCAACTGGTGCTGGCCCGCGAGCTGAACCTGCAGGAAATCCGTGCCATCGCCGACGAAACCGACGCGGCGATCGAGTTCTTCATCCACGGCGCGCTGTGCGTGGCCTTCTCCGGCCAGTGCAACATTTCCCACGCCCAGACCGGACGCAGCGCCAACCGCGGCGACTGCTCCCAGGCGTGCCGCCTGCCGTACACCCTCAAGGATGAAAAAGGCGGCGTGATCGCCTACGAAAAACACCTGTTGTCGATGAAAGACAACAACCAGAGCGCCAACCTGCGCGACCTGGTGGACGCTGGCGTGCGCTCGTTCAAGATCGAGGGCCGCTACAAGGACATGGGCTATGTGAAAAACATCACCGCCTGGTACCGCCAGCGCCTGGATGACATCCTCGAAGACCGCCCGGACCTCGCCCGCGCCTCCAGCGGCCGCACCGCGCATTTCTTCGTCCCGGACCCGGACAAGACCTTCCACCGCGGCAGCACCGACTATTTCGTCAGCGAGCGCAAGATCGACATCGGCGCCTTCGACTCGCCGACTTTCACCGGCCTGCTGGTGGGTACGGTGGACAAGGTCGGCAAGCGCGACATGCAGGTCGTCACCCATGACCCGCTGTCCAACGGAGACGGCCTCAATGTCCTGGTCAAGCGTGAAGTGGTGGGTTTCCGCGCCAACATCGCCGAGCTCAAGGGCGAGTTCGAGGAAGACGGCGAGAAGCGCTACCGCTACCGCGTCGAGCCGAATGAAATGCCGGAAGGCCTGTTCAAGCTGCGGCCGAACCACCCGCTGAGTCGCAACCTCGACCACAACTGGCAACAGGCTTTGCAGAAGACCTCGGCCGAGCGCCGTATCGGCCTGTCGTGGGTCGCGCGCCTGCGCGAAGACCGCCTGCAACTGACCGCCATCAGCGAAGAAGGCGTTGCCGCCAGTGCCAACCTGGACGGTCCGTTCGGCGAAGCCAACAAGCCGCAACAGGCACTGGACCAACTGCACGACCTGCTCGGCCAGTTGGGCACCACCCAGTACCACGCCGACTCCATCGAACTGGACGCGCCACAGGCGTTCTTCATCCCCAACTCGCAGCTCAAGGCCCTGCGCCGCGAGGTCATCGAATCGCTGACCACCGCCCGCGTCGCCGCCCATCCACGCGGTGGCCGCAAGGCCGAGACCACGCCGCCGCCGGTGTACCCCGAGGCGCACCTGTCGTTCCTGGCCAACGTCTACAACCAGAAGGCCCGTGATTTCTATCACCGTCATGGGGTCAAGCTGATTGACGCGGCGTACGAGGCGCACGAGGAAACAGGCGAAGTGCCGGTGATGATCACCAAACACTGCCTGCGCTTCTCCTTCAACCTGTGCCCCAAACAGGCCAAAGGCGTGACCGGCGTGCGCACCAAGGTGGCACCGATGCAACTGGTGCATGGCGATGAAGTGCTGACCCTGAAATTCGACTGCAAACCCTGCGAAATGCATGTGGTGGGCAAAATGAAGGGCCATATCCTCGACCTGCCGCAGCCCGGCAGCGCCATCGTCGGCCATATCAGCGCCGAAGACCTGCTCAAGACCATTCCTCGCGCGCCTCACTGAGGCCAGGGCTGGCATCGATGTTGCCTGCCTTGAATAATCCGTGAGCATTTCGGGACTGCGCCGCAGTCCCGAAAATCCCCCGCTTTCTCCTCTCCAGCCGACCACCGGCCGGTAGCGCTTTGCGCAACTTGTAGGAATTATTGATATTATCTGTAAGTCTTTTCGTACGCAGATCAGGGTTCCCCGCAGAAAAATCTGTCAGGCTAACCCTTAATTTCCATTCAACTTTATGGAATGCGGGCCGATGGAGAGATGAAAGGCCGGTCTAGAGCCATCACTGCGAATGCCAAGAATATGGCGCTTATTTTTCTGTCACGCCGACAACCGAAACGGCACGCAGCAAATAAACAAAATATTGACACAATCATTTTGATATCACACCCTTACCCACTTGGAAGATCCGAACCTGCCCTTCTGTAGTCCAGATAGCCGTAGGCTGGAAGTACATATATGAGTCAAGCAGACGATATTGGAAACCTGTTCCACCGCTTTGGGGCAAGTGCTGACAGCTACAAAGAAATCAACACCGAATTCGAATTCCTCGAACCGCTGCCGGTCGCTGTCGTCCCTGCGCCACCACCGACTGCCGCGCCTGCGCCGGCCAAGCCGGTGGCGATGAGCCTGGTCGAAACCAAGCGTCCGCCCGTCCTCGCCGCTCTGCCGGCGCCTGTGCTGACGGCACCCTCGGTAGACAGTAACGAAGACCTCTCGCCTGGCACTTCCCTGCGTGACCGCCTGGCCGTCGTGGCCCGTGATCGCCGCGCCGCCGCCGAGGAAAACAACCGCCGCGCCCTCGATAACGCCCTGCGCGCCCAGCCGCCACAGCGGCCCAAAGCCCATGTCATCGTCGTGATGTCCGCCAAGGGCGGCGTCGGCAAGACCACCACCGCGGCGTCCCTGGGCAAACTGCTCAAGCGCACCACCGGTCGCACCCTGGTGCTCGACCTGGACCCGCAGAATGCCCTGCTCAGCCACTTCAACCTGCCCCGCTCCACGCCCGGTATCAATCAGGCGCGGCTGCAGGACGCCGGCTGGGATGGCATCCGCACCCTGACCGAAAACGGCATCGAATGCCTGCCTTTCGGCCCGAGCAACGCCGCCGATGTGCGCGCCTTCGACGCGCAACTGGCGGCCAATCCCGCGTGGTTGATGCAACACCTGGCCACTCTCGAACTGGGCGCCGACGACCTGCTGGTCATTGACACTGCGACCGGCGCCACGCCGTGGTTGCACCAAGTGCTTGGCGTTGCCAATCAGGTGATTGCCCTGACGCTCGCCGACGCCGCGTCCTATCGGGTGCTGGACAAACTGCAAGCCTGGCTGGCGCCGCTGCGCCCTGGCACCTGCGCCTTCCTCGTCAATCAGGTGGATGCCCAGCGTCCGCTGAGCCTGGACATGGCCGAAGTGCTGCGTCAGCAACTGGGCGACCGCTGGCTGGCCGCCCTGCCGCTGGACCACCAGCTCGACGAGGCCCTGGCCTACGAGTACGACCCCCTGCAACAACCGCTCGACAGTCCTGCCTGCCAGGTGCTGCGCGCGGTTGCCCATGATCTGGCTCAACGAATCGAGCAGTACCGCGAAGAAACCAGCGCCTCATGACCGCCCAACTCACCCCGACGCCGCTCTTGCCGACGTCCAGGAGGGCGCGGGCGATAGCCTGGTTTGCCCGCCTCGAACAGTTGCCGCACAGCCTCAAGCTCGGTCTGAAGATCGGCGCGGCCGTGCTGGGGTTGTTTCTGCTGGTGGCCGTGATCACCGCGCCACTCGACCTCGAACGGCAGTTCGCCTTCGCCGGCCTGTGCCTGGCGCTGCTGCTGATCCTGCGCAAAGTGCCAGGGCGCATGGCCGTGATGGCGATGATCACGCTGTCGCTGATTGCCACGTTGCGTTACGTCTATTGGCGCCTGGCCGACACCCTCGGGTTCGACAACTGGCTGGACATGTTCTTCGGCTACGGCCTGGTGGCCGCCGAGACTTACGCGCTGATCATCCTCGCCTTCGGTTACATGCAGACCGCCTGGCCGCTCAAGCGCAAGCCGATGATCCTCACCACGCCGCCGGAAGAATGGCCGGTGGTGGACGTGTTCGTGCCGACGTACAACGAAGAGCTGAGCATCGTCAAACTCACCGTGCTGGCCGCCCAGGCGATGGACTGGCCGCGGGACAAACTGCGTATCCATGTGCTCGATGACGGCCGCCGCGACGAGTTTCGCGAGTTCTCCCGGCAGATCGGGGTCAACTACATCATTCGTGACAACAACCGTCACGCCAAGGCCGGCAACCTCAACGAGGCGCTGAAAGTCACCGATGGCGAATTCATCGCGATCTTCGACGCTGACCACGTGCCGACCCGCTCCTTCCTGCAAGTGACCATGGGCTGGTTCCTCAAGGACCCGAAGCTGTCGCTGTTGCAAACGCCGCACTTCTTCTTTTCGCCCGACCCGTTCGAGAAGAACCTCGACACCTTCCGCTCGGTGCCCAACGAGGGCGAGCTGTTCTACGGCCTGGTGCAGGACGGCAACGACCTGTGGAACGCCACTTTCTTCTGCGGTTCCTGCGCGGTGATCCGCCGTACCCACCTGCTGGAAGTCGGCGGCGTGGCGGTGGAAACCGTGACCGAGGACGCCCACACCGCCCTCAAGCTCAACCGCAAGGGCTACAACACCGCCTACCTGGCCATTCCCCAGGCCGCGGGGCTGGCCACCGAAAGCCTGTCGCGGCATATCAACCAGCGGATCCGCTGGGCGCGGGGCATGGCGCAGATCTTCCGCACCGATAACCCGTTCTTCGGCAAAGGCCTGAACTTCGGCCAACGGGTCTGCTACGTCAACGCCATGCTGCACTTCTTCTACGGCCTGCCGCGACTGGTGTTCCTCACGGCGCCGCTGGCCTACCTGATCTTCGGCGCACAGATCTTCCACGCCTCGGCCATGATGATCACCGCCTACGTGCTGCCGCATATTTTCCACGCCAGCCTGACCAACTCGCGGATCCAGGGGCGTTTCCGTCACTCGTTCTGGAACGAGGTGTACGAGTCGGTACTGGCCTGGTACATCATGCGCCCGGTGCTGGTCGCGCTGATCAACCCGAAGATCGGTGGCTTCAACGTCACCGACAAGGGCGGGATCATCGAGAAGGACTACTTCGACTGGAAGCTGGCCCGGCCCTACATCGTGCTCCTGGCGCTGAACCTGATCGGTATCGTCTGCGGCATCGTGCAGTTGCTGATCGGCGACCCCAACGCGGCGATCACCATCGTCATCAACCTCGGCTGGACGCTCTACAACGTCATCATGACCAGCGCCGCCGTGGCGGTGGCCAGTGAAAGCCGTCAAGTGCGCACCGAGCCGCGGGTGCATGCCGAGCTGCCGGTGCGCCTGAGCCTGCCGGACGGCCGCGAGATCGACTGCCACACCCTCGACTTCTCGCAGAGCGGCGTGGGCGTGAAGCTGCCGCCGGACGTCAGCCTGAACAAAGACATGGAACTGAACGTCACCCTGCACCGCCAGGGCCAGGCCTGCGTACTGCCGGCCCGGGTGATGTTCGCCCGCGGCAACATGGCCGGCATGCGCTTTCGCGAGCTGACCCTGCGCCAACAGAGCGACATGGTCCGCCTGACGTTCTCCCGCGCCGACACCTGGGCCTCGACCTGGGGCAGCGCCAACGTCGACACCCCGCTGGGCGCCTTGCGCGACGTCAGCAAGGTCGGCCTGCGCGGCATGTCCGACCTGGCCAAGGCCACCCTGGCCGCGCTGCGCCACCGTCGCTACTTCCGCAAGACCGACACCCCGAACATCGAACCTGCACTGGAAACACAATGACTGTCACGGCTCTCACCGGCGAAAAAGTGAATCCGCTGCGCCGTCCGCGCACCCTGCTGGCCTGCGCGCTGCTATTGAGCGGTCTGGGGCAGGCAGCCGTCGCCGAAGACACCGCGCAGGTGCCCGCCAGCCCGGAGGCCACTGCCCTCCCCGCCAGTGACGCGCCAGGCTACCGCCTCAGCTTCAAGGAGCTGGGCAAGGACTACACCATGAGCCTGCGCGGCATCGAGTCGAGCGACACGATCAACTTCGATATGCGCGCGGACGAAGTGGTGACCGGCGCCCAACTGACGCTGCAGTACACCTATTCGCCGGCCCTGCTCAGCGACCTGTCGCAGATCAACATCATGGTCAACGACGAGGTGGCCGCCAGCCTGCCGCTGCCCAAGGAAAACGCCGGCACGGTGCAGAAGCACACCATCGAAATCCCGCCGTACCTGATCACCGAATTCAACCGCCTGAGCGTGCAGTTGATCGGCCACTACACCATGCAGTGCGAAGACCCGCTGCATTCCAGCCTGTGGGCCAAGGTTAGCAGCGACAGCCAGTTGAACATTCAGGTGTCCCAGGTCGAGCTACCCAACGACCTCGCCGGTCTGCCCCTGCCGCTGTTCGACCGCCGTGACCGCCGTGCCCTGGCAATGCCGTTCGTATTTGCGGCGGCGCCGGACACCACCACTCTGGAAGCCGCCGGCGCGGTTTCTTCGTGGCTGGGCGCGCTGGCCAGCTACCGTGGCGCGCGCTTCGCCAGCCAGGTGCAGGGCCTACCGGCCAAGGGCAACGGCATCGTCCTGGTCAACAGCGCCGAGGCCAGTCACCTCGACGGTCTCGACCTGCCAGCCGTGCAGGGCCCGACCCTGTCGCTGGTGAGCAACCCCAACGACCCGTACGGCAAACTGCTGGTGATCGCCGGCCGCGACAGCGACGAAATCAAACGCGCCGCCACCGCGTTGGTGGTGGGCAGCCGCAGCCTGTCCGGGCAGAGCGTGCAGATCGACGCCGTCGACATCCTCGTCCCACGCCAGCCCTACGACGCACCGAACTGGCTGCCCACCGATCGCCCGGTGCGCCTGGGCGAATTGCTCGAACCGCGCCAGCTCAACGTTTCCGGCTATGCCCCGGCGATGATTACCGTGCCGATGCGCCTGCCGCCGGACCTGTTCAACTGGCGTGAAGACGGCGCCCGGCTGAACCTCAAGTACCGCTACACGCCACAGCAGACCTCGACCAACTCGTCTTTGATGGTGGCCTTCAACGACCAGTTCATCCGCTCGATGAACCTGCCGTCGGTCCAGAGCATGGGTGCCGGCGAGAAGCTGCTGGCGGCGCTGAAGACCGACGACAGCCTGGTCCGCGAAGCCAGCATGCTGCTGCCGCTGGACTCGGTGGCGCTGCAATCGCGCCTGCAGTTCCGCTTCATGTACGACTACATCAAGCAGGGCGAATGCAACGACATCATCATCGACAACATGCGTGGCGCGATCGACCCGGAATCCACGGTCGACCTGAGCGGCTATGACCATTTCATGGCGATGCCCAACCTCGGCGTGTTCAAGGACAGTGGCTTCCCCTTCACGCGCCTGGCCGACCTGTCGCAGACCGCGGTGATCCTCCCGGACAACGCCGGCCCCGCCGACTGGGACGCCTACCTGACGGTACTCGGTCGCTTCGGCGATTCCACCGGCTACCCGGCCACCGCCGTCAGCGTGGGCCAGGCCGACGAGGTCGCGCAGTTCGCCGACAAGGACCTGCTGGTGCTGTCGTCCGGCAACAACCAGCCGTTGCTCAAGGAATGGGCCGACTACCTGCCAAGCCGTAGCGAGGATGCCAAGCGCTATGTGGAGTTCTCCGACCTGCCGCTGCGCCTGCGCGAATGGATCAGCCCGGACCCGGTCGCCAACCAGCGCAAGGCCCGCGGTGCGCTGACCTTCAGCGGCGAAAGCGGCAGCTCGTATGTCAGCGGTTTCGAATCGCCACTCCAGCGCGGTCGCAGCGTGGTCCTGCTGTCCAGCCCGCAGACCCAGCGTCTGGCGGAAATCACCGACGCGCTGATCGGCGGTGAACATTACACCCAGTCGCTGCAAGGCAGCCTCGCGGTGATCAAGGGCAAGCACATCCAGTCGCTGGTGGCGGACGAGTCCTACTACGTCGGCCATCTCGGCCCGTTCAAATACGTCCAGTGGGTGTTATCACGGCACGTCTTCATGCTGCTGGGACTGACCGTGCTGGGCGTGGCCCTGGTCAGTTGCGCAGCCTACTTTTCGCTGCGGGCGATCGCCCGACGCCGGCTCAAGGACGAGTAATCCATGAACATTGTCAAATCTGCCAAACGGCGCGCGCCGCTGAAAACCCTGCTGGCCGCTGCCTTGAGCGCCTGGCTGCTACCCGGCGCAAGCCAGGCCGCGAGCCAGTGCGCCGTCTCCGAGTGGCCGCTGTGGCACAGCTTCACCCAGCACTTCATCCAGCCAGACGGCCGGGTGCTGGATGCCAGCACGCCGCAGTTGCACAGCTCTTCGGAGGGCCAGTCCTACGGCATGTTCTTCGCTCTGGTGGCCAACGATCGCGCCGCCTTCGACAAGCTCTGGGCCTGGGCCAAGAACAACCTTGCCGGCAGCGACATCGGCAATAACCTGCCCGGCTGGTGGTGGGGCAAGGATGAAAAGGGCCAGTGGCGCCTGCTGGACACCAACTCGGCCTCCGACGCCGATTTGTGGTTCGCCTACGCCCTGACCGAAGCCGCGCGGCTGTGGCAGGACGACAGCTACAGCAAGGAAGCCGCGCTGCTGCTGAACAACATCAAGACCAAGGAAGTGGCCGACCTGCCAGGCCTCGGCAAGATCATGCTGCCCGGCCCGCAAGGCTTCGCCAAACCCGACCACTTCTGGCACCTCAACCCCAGCTACCTGCCGGTGCCGGTGCTGCGGCGCATGGCCGGGGTCGATCCGCAAGGTCCGTGGAACGACATCGCCCGCAGCACCGCCACGTTGATGAAAGGCGCCGGGCAGCACGGCTTCGTCGCCGACTGGGTTGGCTACCGCGGCACCGGGCCGGGCAACGGCCTGTTCGTCATCGACCCGGTCAAGGGCGAAGTTGGCAGCTACGACGCCATCCGCGTCTACCTGTGGGCGGGCCTGACCCCCAACAGCGACCCCCTGTTCAAACCGATGCTCGACAGCCTCGGCGGCATGGCCCAGACCGTCGCGACCCAAGGCACGCCGCCGGAAAAAGTCCAGGTCAAAAGCAACACCACCAGCGGCGACGGGCCCTTCGGTTTCTCCGCCGCCCTGCTGCCCTACTTCAAGGCCCGCCAGCAACCCTGGCTGGAGCAACAGCAGCGCGCGCGCGTCGATACGCTGCTGGCCAAGAGCTTGACCCCGGAAGCGGTCCAGGCTCGACAACCCCCTTATTACGACGTGGTGCTCAGCCTGTTCGCCCTCGGCTACATGGACCAGCACTACCGCTTCCTCGCCGACGGGAAGCTGCAACCTCTCTGGGAGACTTCATGCGCTCGCGCCGCCAAACCATAGCCGTCGGCCTGCTCGCCGCCCTGATCCACAACAGTGGCCACGCCGAACTCAACGAGAACGGCAAGGCGCTGCTCGAACAGGGTCAGTACTGGCAAGCGCGCAAGGACCGGGCCCGGGCGTCCGAAGCCTGGCGCAAGCTGCTGCTGATCGATCCGCAACAGGCCGATGCCATCTACAACCTCGGCCTGCTGGAACTGGACGGCAATCGCCCGGACGGCGCCAAGCGCTACCTGGAGCAATTGAAAAAAGCCCATCCCGGCGAGCGCCAGGCGCTGCTGCTGGAACAGGAAATCAAGCTGCACGGCGACGACAACGCCGAGCGCCTGAACCAGGCGCGGGTACAGGTCGAGTCCGGTGAAGGCGACAAGGCCGTGGCGGGTTACCGCGAGCTGTTCGACGGCAGTGCTCCGCAGGGCGAACTGGCCCTGGAGTTCTACGGCACCCTCGGTTATACCGCCAACGGCTGGCAAGAAGCGCGTCAGGGTCTGGAACGCCTGCAACGCCAGGACCCCGACAATGGCCGGATCAAGCTGACCCTGGCCAAGCTGTTGCTGAGCAACGAAAGCACACGCGCCGAGGGCATTCGCCGACTGGCGTCGTACCGCAACGACCCGGCCATCGGCAGCCAGGCCGTGGAAGCCTGGCGCCAGGGCCTGTCCTGGCTCGGCGGCGGCAAGGCCGACATCGCGCTGTACGAGGATTACCTGAAGGCCTACCCGGACGACGAGGAAATCCGTGAACAGATGCGCACCGGCCTGCGCCAGGCGCAATCGACCTATCAGCAGAATCCCCATCTGCAGCGCGGTTTCAAGGCGCTGCAGGACGAAGACCTGAACGCTGCCGAGCAGTCTTTCCAGGCGCGCCTGCGTGAAGCCCCGCAAGATGCCGACGCCCTCGGCGGCCTCGGTCTGGTGCGCCAGCGCCAGGGCCGGCTGAACGACGCCGACGCCCTGCTGCGCCAGGCCATCAAGCAAGGCAACGCCAGCCGCTGGCAAAGCGCGCTGGTCGCCAACCGCTACTGGGTCTGGCTGGACGAAGCGGCCGAAGCCCGCGAAGCCGGCAATCCCCAAAAGGCTCGCGAGCTGCTGCAACGGGCCATCGCCGCCAACCCGCGAGAAGTCCAGGGCCACCTCAGCCTGGCCGACCTGCAGGCATCCCAGGGTCAGTTCGACAGCGCCGAAACCACCTATCGCCATGCCTTGAGCCTGGACGCCGCCCAGCCCGACGCGCTCGGCGGCCTGGTCAGCGTGCTGGCGCAGAACGGCAAGCTCAGTGAAGCCCAGCGCCTGATCGACAACCTCAGCGATGCCCAGCGTCAGCGCCTCGGCGACCTGCGCAAGCTGCGGGCGGCCATCGCCGTCGGCCAGGCCAAGGACGCCGAGCGCCACGGTGACCTGGAAGGCGCGCGCAAGTCCCTGGAAGACGCGGTGCGCAACGACCCGCAAAACCCCTGGACCCGCTCCGACCTGGCGAACATCTACCTGAAGACCGACGCGCCGAACAAAGCGCGGCAGATCATGGACGAGCTGGTCCAGGCCAATCCCAACAAACCCGAGGCCCTCTACGCGGGCGCGCTGTTCGCCAGCCGTCAGGAGCAGTGGTCGAAGGCCCGGCAATTGCTCGACCGCATTCCCGTCGGCCAACGCACTGCGCCCATGGCCAGCCTCGCCGAGGAAATCGACCTGCGCCTGCTCGCCAGCCAGGCCCAGTCCCTCGCCAAACAGGGCAAGCGCTCCCAGGCGCTGGGCTTGTTGCAGAGGGCGGAAAGCGGACTTCACGCCAGCCCCGAGCTGTACGCTGCACTGGCCTCGGCCTACATCGATATCGGCTACACCGACCGCGCGGTAAGCCTGCTGCGCAACGCCATCGCCCAAAGCAGCAAGCCGACCCCGGGCCTGCGCATCGCCTACGGCGGCGCCCTGCTCAAGGCCGGCAAGGACGTCGACGTCAGCGACATCCTGCGTGAAGTCCGCGGCGTGCCGCTCAAGCCCGCCGAACAGCGCAGCTACGACGACCTGCTGTTCCAGTACACCGTGCGCCAGGCCGACCTGCTGCGGGAAAAAGGCGACCTGGTCGCCGCCTACGACACCCTCGCCCCGGCCCTGGCTCAGCGCCCGGACGACGCCCAGGCCGTCTCGTCGCTGGCGCGCATGTACCTCGACAACCGCAACCCGCAGAAAGCCGTCGACCTGTATCGGCCACTGCTGGCCGCGCAGCCGGACAACGCCGATGTGCAGATGGGCGCCGCCCTGGCCTTCCAGCAAAACGGCCAGACCGCCCAGGCCGAAAAGGCCATCGAGCGCGGCCTGCAACTGGCCCCGGAAAACCCGCAAGTGCTGAGCACCGCCGCCGCGTGGTATCGCAGCCGCGGCAAGCTGGCCAAGGCCCAGGAGCTGTATGCCCAGGCACTGGCCCTGCAAGGGCCGAAGGATGAGCTGATCGACAACCCGTTCGGCCAGGCCATCGCCGCCAACCCCTTCGTCGGCCAGCCCGGCCAGCGCAAGGCGTCGCGCCTGGAAGACATGGCGTTCAACGAGATTCCCGAGCCGGCGCAGGTCCAGGCCAGGGCGCGCAAGGCCGCAAGTGTCGCCGCCGCGCCAGAGGACCGCGAGCCGTTCGACGAACCCGTGCTGGTCGCCAGCCGCGAGGTCGAACCCGGCCAGCGCCGCCGCGCGCTGCCGGTGGACGAGCCCGAGCGCGCGGTGGTCAACCCCGACCCGCGTGCCGCGATCGAAACCGAACTGGACAGCATCCGCGAGGCGCGCAGCCCGCAGATCAAGCAGGGCTTCACCGTGCGGACCAACAACGGTGAGTCGGGACTGAGCAAGATCACCGATATCGAAAACCCGCTGGAAATCAGTTTCCCGGTGGGTGATGACCGTATGGCCGTGCGCGTGACGCCGGTGTCGTTGAATGCGGGCGGGCTGGACGAGAATGACTCGGGCTACAGCCGCTTCGGCGGGTTCACCGCGGCCCAGGTCGAATCCATCCTCGCGCTGCCAACCCTCGATGACCAACTGACCGCGCTCGACAGCTTTGGCGACAGCGTTGGCTCACAAAAAGACACCGGCGTCGGCCTGGCCGTGGCCTATGAGATGCCGTCGCTGGGGATCAAGACCGATATCGGCACAAGCCCGATGGGCTTCCGGGAAACCAATGTCGTCGGTGGTATCAGCCTGGACCGGGCGTTCACGGAGAACAGCAACTTCCGCTACAACCTCAACCTGTCACGGCGCTCGGTGACCGATAGCCTGGTGTCGTTCGCCGGCGCACGGGACGCGCGTACCGGCGTGGAATGGGGTGGCGTCACCGCCAACGGCCTGCGGGCCCAGGCCAGTTATGACAACCAGCGCTTCGGTGCCTATACCTACACTGGCTGGCACAAGCTGACGGGTAACAACGTCGAGAACAACGAGCGCGTCGAACTGGGCAGCGGCATCTACTGGTACTTGCTCAACAACCAGGACTGGCGACTGACCGGCGGGCTCAGCCTGTCCGGCTCCACCTACGACAACAACCAGAGCTTCTTCACCTACGGCCACGGCGGTTACTTCAGCCCGCAGACCTTCTTCTCCATCGGTCTGCCGGTCAGTTGGGCACAACGCGGGCCGAACTGGAGCTATCAGATCCAGAGTTCGGTCGGCCTGCAGCACATCGAGCAGGAAAGCGCGCCGTACTTCCGTAAAGGTGGCGGCCAGGCCTACCTGGAAGCGGCCGCGGACATCGCCGACGCCCTGGGCACCACGATCAATACCCGCTACGAATCGCAGAACAAGACCGGCATCGGCTACTCGCTGGGCGCCAGCGGCGAATACCGCCTGGGCGACGGGTTCTTCTTCGGCGGCACCTTCGGCGTGGACAACGCCCGCGACTATCGACAATTCACCGGTGGCCTCTACCTGCGCTACCTGTTCGAGGACGGCGGCGGCGCCATGCCGCTGCCCGTCAACCCTTACCGTTCGCCTTATTCGAACTGAGCCAAAAAAGGAGTTAATGAAATGGCTGCTTCTCTTCTCGCTGGTCTGACGATCCTGATGATCGGCGACAGCCACCTGGCAACGCCGGACTATCTGATCAAAAGCCTGCACGACAACCTCGTGCAACAGGGCGCACAAGTGCACTCGCTGGGTGTCTGCGGCTCCAAGGCCGGCGACTGGACCAAAGTCACGCCGGGCGAATGCGGCGGCGCCGAGCGGCGCAACAAAGACAAGGCCGTGGTCCTTGGCAACAAGGCCACTACCCAGCCGATCAGCCAACTGATCGCCGCCGACAAGCCGGACCTGATCGTGGTGGTCATGGGCGACACCATGGCCGACTACACCAAGCCGGCCTTCCCCAAGACCTGGATCTGGCAACAGACCACCAGCCTGACCAAGGAAATCAAGAACGCCGGCACCAAGTGCGTCTGGGTCGGGCCGAACTGGGGCAGCGAAGGCGGCAAGTACGGCAAGACCTACGCCCGCGTCGAACTGACCTCGAAGTTCCTCGCCAGCAACGTCGCCCCGTGCGATTACATCGACTCGCTGAAGTTCTCCAAGCAAGGCCAGTGGGCCACCATCGACGGCCAGCACTTGACCAGCATGGGCTACATCAGCTGGAGCAAGGCCATCACCGACGCACTGCTGGCCAGCCCGGTGGTCAAGGACGTGAAGAAATGAGCCGCCTGACCGCACTGCTCGCCGCCCTGCCGCTGGCCCTCGCGGCCGGCGTCGCCAGCGCCGACGTCGCGCTGTACCCGACCGGGCCGAGCGAAGATTCGGCGTTCCTGCGCTTCGTCAACGTCGCCCCGGGCGTGCTGAAAATGGAAGCCAGCGGCTCCAAGGCCAGCCTCAACCTGGACGACAGCCAGAAAGTCTCGGCCTACCTGCCGGTGCCGGCCAACAAGGCGATCAAGGGCACCCTCAGCAACGGCGCGGTCAGTACCGCGCTGGACCTGCAGGTCGCGCCGGGCGAATTCGCCACGGTGTTCGCCTTCAACGACGGCGGCAAGATCAGCCAGCGCGTGGTGCGCGAGCAACCGGACGACTTCAACGCGTTGAAAGCCTCGCTGGCCTTCATCAGCCTTGACCCCGCGTGCCAGGCCCCCGGCCTGCGCCCGGCCGGTCGCAACGCCGACCTGTTCAAGGACGCCGCCGATGGCAGCGTGCAGCGCCGCTCGATCAACCCGGTGAAGCTGTCGGTGCAACTGGTCTGCGCCAACGCCAGCGTCGGCAATCCACTGGACCTGGGCGAACTGAAAGCCGGCGAGCGCTATAGCGTGATGCTGCTGCCGGGCGCCGAAGGCCCGCGCCTGCTGAACACCACCGACACGTTGTCCAACTGACAGGACGTCCGCTGCGCCATGGTTTTCGCCTCACTTGAGTTCCTCACCCTGTTCCTGCCGCTGTTCATGCTGGTCTATGCGCTCAGCCCGGCGCGCGGGCGCAACCTCGTGCTGCTGCTGGGAAGCTGGTTCTTCTATGGCTGGCTGAGCCCGCTGTTCCTGCTGCTGCATGTGGTGCTGACGGTGATCGCCTGGGCCGGCGGCCTGGCGGTGGACCGAAGCCGCGAGGACTCACTGGGGCGCCTGCGCCTGCTGGCGGCGCTGATCGTGTTCAACACCCTGGTGTTGTGCTGGTACAAGTACGCCAACATCCTCGCCGCGACCTACAACGAGCTGATCACCCACTACGGCGCGCTGCCGATGGAGTGGCAGCGCGTGGCATTGCCGGCGGGGCTGTCGTTCATCGTGCTGCAGGCCATTTCCTATCTGGTCGATGTGCACCGCCACACCGTGCCGGTGGAACGCAGCCTGGTGAACTTCGCCACCTACATCTCGATGTTCGGCCACTCCATCGCGGGCCCGATCATTCGCTATGACTGGGTGCGCCGTGAGCTGAACCAGCGCTACTTCAACTGGCAGAATTTTTCCCTCGGCGCGCGCCGGTTCATGATCGGCATGTGCATGAAAGTGCTGGTGGCCGACACCTTGTCGCCGCTGGTGGACGTGGCCTTCCACCTGGAAAACCCGTCGTTCCTCGATGCCTGGCTGGGCTGCCTGGCCTACTCGCTGCAACTGTTCTTCGACTTCGCCGGCTACAGCGCCATGGCCATCGGCCTGGGCCTGATGCTCGGTTTCCATTTCCCGGAAAACTTCAACCGGCCGTACCTCGCCAGCAGCATCCAGGACTTCTGGCGGCGCTGGCACCTGTCGCTGTCGAGTTGGCTGCGCGACTACCTCTACATCGCCCTCGGCGGTAACCGCTACGGCACCTGGAACACCTACCGCAACCTGTTCCTGACCATGGCCATCGCCGGCCTCTGGCACGGTGGCGATAGCTGGAACTACCTGCTCTGGGGCGCGGCCCACGGCGTGGCGCTGTGCGTCGACCGGGCCTGGAACCGCTCCAGCCTGCCGGCGATCCCGAAAGCGCTGTCGCACACCCTGACCCTGCTGTTCGTCTGTCTGGCCTGGACCCTGTTCCGCGCGCCGGACTTCGACACGGCATTGTCCATGTACGCCGGCCAGTTCGGCCTGCACGCCTTCGCCCTGGGTGAAGCGCTGGCCGCCACGGTGCGCCCGGTGCACGCCCTGGCGGCGGCGCTCGGCGTGTTCTGCGTGGTCGCGCCGCTGTACCAGGCGCGTCTCGAACAACGTTTCGGTCACAGCGCGCTGTACGCGGTGGTGGCTGCCCTCTGGCCCGTGGCCGGTTTCCTGCTGTCGTTCTCGTTGATCGCCAGCCGTGATGCCGTGCCCTTCCTGTACTTCCAGTTCTGATGACGACCAAGACGCCTCCGCCGAGTACGGCACCGACCCCGCCGAGCGAAATCGCCCTGCGCACCAGCCCGCTGGCGGGCGTCACCCTGGCCGCATTTCTCGCCGCCGGCCTGCTGTCCTGTGGCTGGCTGGTGGTCAGCGGCAAGCTCGAACTGCTGCCCGGCAAACCGCTGTCCAACGACGCGGTGCTGGAAGGCGAAATCACCCACCGCATCGCCAAGGAACTGGCCAAGGCACCGCTGCCGGAAAAGGCCGCGCAACTGGAGCGCGGCGGCAGTTGGCTGACGCTCGGCGACACCGGCCCGCGGGTGCGTGAAGGCTGCCCGCAGTGGCTGTTCATCAGCGACGAACTCAAAATCAACCGCCACCGCGATGACAACGCCCGGGCCAAGGCCGAGGCGGTAATCGCCCTGCGTGATCAGTTGAAACAGCGCGGGATCGAATTGCTGGTCAGCGTGGTGCCGGACAAGAGCCGGATCGCCGCCAGCCAGTTGTGCGGCCTGCCGCGACCGGCCAGCCTGGCGCCGCGAATTCGCGACTGGGCCGCCGCGCTGCAAAACGCCGGCGTCGCCGTCCTCGACCTCACCCCTGCCCTGCAACCACTGGGTGCCGAGGCCTTCCTGCGCCTCGACACGCACTGGAGCGAAGCCGGCGCCCGCGCCGCGGCCATCGCGGTCAGCCAGAAAATTGCCGCCATGGGCATCGAAGCGACGCCCAAGCGCACCTTCGCCGTCAGCCCGCAACCGGCCGCGCCGCGCCCCGGCGACCTGGTGCGCCTGGCCGGGCTGGACTGGCTGCCGGCGCACCTGCAGCCGCAGCAAGAACAGGTGGCGGCATCCGCCATCAACGAAGAGACCCCGGACGCCGACAACGCCGGGGACAGCCTCGACGACCTGTTCGGTGACGACAACCTGCCGAACCTGGCACTGATCGGCACCTCGTTCTCGCGCAACTCCAACTTCGCCGGATTCCTGCAGCAGGCGTTGTCGGCGCCGATCGGCAACTTCGCCAAGGACGGGGGTGAGTTTTCGGGTGCGGCCAAAGCGTACTTCGCCAGCCCGGCGTTTGCCCAGACCCCGCCGAAGCTGCTGGTCTGGGAAATACCGGAGCGGGACTTGCAAACGGTACTGGTCGGCGCCCCAAATCTGTAGGAGCGAGCTTGCTCGCGAACAGCGCCGCTACCCCGCACACCCCGCAGCCGGCGCCGGCCCGTCCAGGTACTCGCGCGTCCACTGTGCCAACGGCAACGGCGGTTGCTGCTCGACGATCCTGTGCAGGATCAACTTCAGCGCCTCGGGATTACGGATCGAATCGACCCCCGCCCCCGGCCACGAACCCGGCGTCTGCACCTGCCAGTTGCCTTGCCCGTCACACCCGGCCATGCGGAAGCGGAACGTGTAGTTACCGGGAATCCCCATGCGCAAATCACTGACCACCAGCGCATCGCCGACCACGTCGTAACGCAGCCAGTCCCCCGTGAACCAGCGCAGCCGCTCATGCAACGGCGAATCCTGCAACACCTTCGCCGCATCGAGGTTCAGCGGCTGGCGCTGCCACTCCGGCGGTTCGCTGTCGAACAGCCCGCTCACCCCTTCGTAGTAATGCCCGTCCGGGGTTTTCGCGATGACCCGCCACAGCAGCGTATTGAATGGCATCGGCACCGCGCGCAGTTGCGTGACTTCGATCTGCTGGGCCCGCAAGGCGGAGTGGAAACGTTGTTCGGCGATGTTCTTCGACAGCAGGCCGAAGCCCAGGTAAGCGGTGCTGAACAGCAACAGGCCGGTGAGCACCGCCCTGACACGGCCGGTCATGCCCTTTGCCACGGCGTAGATCACGCCCGCCAGCAATGGCAGGGTGTAGACCGGATCGATGATGAACACCGCGGCCCAGCTTTGCGGCGTCGGCTGGAACGGCCACAACAGTTGCGTGCCGTAGACGGTGAAGGCATCCAGCAACGGGTGGGTGACCAGCACCAGCCAGTACGCGAGAAACACCCGCGGCCCGCTGTAGCCCGCGTCGGGGCGTCGCCTGCGTACCACCAGCATAGTGAGCCAGGTCAGCAACAGCGCCAGCCCGGTGAGCACGAAGAGTGAATGAGAAAAACCGCGATGGAACGTCATCTTCGACACCGGGTCGGCGTAGCGGATGGCCACGTCCAGATCCGGCAGCGTCGCGAGCATCGCGCCATACAGCAGGGAGCGGCGGCCCTGCACCTTGCCGAGCACAGTGCCCTGAAGCGCTGCGCCCAAAACGGCCTGGGTCAATGAGTCCAACGGCGTCCCCTTCCGATTACGAAAGCGTCGATGCTAGCGCAGTGGGCTGCAGGAAAACACCATGCCGTGAACAACCCGCGATGAGGACATCCGACTAATTCATCACCACATGCGGCAAAAACCGGCTCGTATCCTTGGTGATCAAACTGTCGTCCTCACGAATCCCGATTCCCGACGCCACATCCCCGATCACCCACGACCCCAGCAGCGTATAGCTGTCACCAAACCGTGGCAGCGGCGCGAATTCCTGGAGGATGAACGGCGCATCGGTATACGGCCCGTCCTCGGCAACGAACTCACCCTCGCGGGTGCGCAATTCGATATTGGCGCCTTCGCGGGAAAAATACGGCTTGCGCACCCAGCCGGCAGGCACCGGCCGTTGCGGTTCGCGATCAACGAAGGCTGGCAGCAGATTCGGGTGTCCCTCATGGAGCTCCCAGAGCAAGGCGAGGATGCCCTTGTTGCTGATGATGGACTTCCACGCCGGCTCGACGAACTGGGTATCGCAGCCCGGCACCGCCTTGCCGAATGCCTCGTGGAAGATGTGCTCCCAGGCATGCAGCTTGAACAAGCGCTGAATCCACTGGCCGTCGAGGTCGACAAAGCGACCGTCGCGCAGGCCGATGTCCTCGATATCGATATGCCGCGCATCGATGCCGGCATGCGCCGCCATCTTGCGCAGGAAATCAGTGGTGCCGCGGTCTTCCACCGAGCCGGACATCGCCGAGAAGTGAAACGGCCCTTGCGTGGGGAACGCGGAGAACGCCTGCACCAGGTCTTCGGCAATGGTGTTGAACTGCGTCGCCGACGCCGGCAACACACCCGCGGCGATCTGGCTTTCCAGCCAGAGCAACTGCACCGAACCCGCTTCCAGCAGGCTGGTCGGCGTGTCGTAGTTGGCTTCGATGCACTTGGCCGGGCCGCTGCCGTCGTAGCTGAAATCGAAACGGCCGTAAAGGTGCGGATGCCCTTCGCGCCAAGAGTCGCGGACCAGATCGAAGAACGCCGGCGGGATCGCGAGGCGGGTCAGCAGTTCCTCGCTGTGCACCACCCGCTCCACCGCGTCCATGCACAGTTCGTGCACGGCCTTGGTCGGCGCCTCGATGTCGCGGCTGATCTGCGCTTCGCTGAACAGGTAGTAGCCGCGTTCATCCCAGTAGCGTTCGCCGTCGATGGTGTGAAAGTCGAAGCCTTCGGCCTCGACGGTCCGACGCCAGTCCGGGCGCTCTTCGATGCTGATCTTTTTCACCGTCGGGCTCCCTCAACCACCAAAGCTGTAGCCGGACGAGCGTTTGCCGCTCCAGCCGCTGCGGGCCGTGGCCTGCTGGCCGAAACCGCCGCGGGAGATGGTCGAGCCGACGTTGGAGTTGTAGCTGGAAGAACTGGCGGAACGGCTGTTCGAGGTGCCGAGGCTGCGGCCCAGGGTCGAGCCGCTGTAGCCACCGCCAGAACCGTTGTCGTCGCGGCGGGCCTGGGTCGAGCGGCTGAAGGTTTTGCCCTGCTCGATCTGCTTCGACAAGGTCGAGGTCTGATAGGCGCCGCGGCTATCGCGGCTCTGGTAGACCGGCTGCGACTGGTAGCGTGGCGCGCTGCGGTTGCTCATCGCCTGGCCGATCAACATACCGGCCAGCGCACCGGTGGCCGCCGCGGCGACACCGTTGCCGATACCGCTGCCGCCCGACTGCGCGGCCTGTTGCTGGGCCTGCTGTTGCACCTGCTCCATCTGATCCTTGGGCATATCACCGCTCATGGCCAGCTCGAAACCGGCCAGTTGCGGCATGTATTTGCCGTCGGAAGTAGGCTGGCAATAGCCCTCGATGAAGTCGGCATCACAGGCAGCTTGATCGTCGTAGGTCGGCGCGACCTGGCGGTGATCGACCATCGCCTGGATATAGGCGTCGGAGCAGACGTCCGCCGGGAAGCTGGCGTCGACACAGGCCTGGACGTTCTTGAAGTTGCTTTTCAGCGAGTAGGTGACGGTCTGCTCGGGGTCGCTGCAGCCACTGATCGCCAGGGGCAGCGCGCTGGCCAGCAGCAGTTTTGCGGAACTACGGGCTCTCATGGGCTTCTCCTTGGGGTTCAGGCTGCTGGGGTCATGCAGGCCGAGTTGAGGAAGCCGACGCTGATGGCGACGGACGCTGCGTAGATCGCCGCGGCCAGTTCACCACGGGCAATCCGCGCCGCCAGGCCCTTGAGCACCAGGCCGGTGCCGACGAAGGCCAGCAGTTGCACGACCGCAGCGATCAGCACCCAGACCACGAAGTCCACCACGCTGACGCTGTAGGAAATGATATTGCTGGCCGGCAGGGCGAAACCGATCAGCGAGCCACCCAGGGCAATCGCCGCCGCCGGGTTGTTCTCGCGGATCAGCTCGAACTCCTTGTGCGGGGTGATCCGGGTGTAGAGGAACTGGAACAGCGCGAACAGCGCCACGGCGACGACGATATAAAGAACGAATCCGAATACGGCGGTCGCGTTGAGCGACATACGGAGTGCTTCAAGCATGGTGCTTCCTTGTCAGATGACGGTGATATCGGTGAGTTGCAGGGTGACGCCGATGGCGGACGACAGGGCGATGTTGCCCTCCTCGTCTTCCTCGACGGAAAACAGCAGGAATTCGCGGCGGTTGGTCAGTTCGAGGTCACGGGCGTAGAGCATGCAGTGATGACGGACCTGATAGCTGGCCTCGGGGTTGCTGACCCGCTCAAGCATCGGCACCAGCTCGGTCTGGCCGTCTTCCGAGCCCCACTGGCGCTGGTACTCGACGCCGTCCAGTTCGAAGAACGGCAGGCCGACCTTCGAATCCGGGCCGGTCAGGCGCAGCAGTTCGTCACGGCTGGCGATGGTGGTGACCTGGTGATAGCCGAACAGGATGATGTCTTCGATGTCATCGGCGCCATTGCCGCGCATCACCACCTGCAGGAAGTAGTCTTCGTTATCCAGGTAGAAGCGCTCGAGGCGCGTGCCCTGGCCGAGATCGACAGTGCCGGTGGCCCAGACCTTCTCGTCCTCCGGGACAACGACGCTGGAAGCGTCCGCCAGCAACAGCGCGAGTTTCGAATCCAGGCAAAGCATACGCCCGGATGCCAGGCCCAGCGGAGCCTGGGGCCCCATCGCCGGGCGGCCGTCCGCTTTCGCGGGCAGCGGAGCCTGCATCCCCAGCAGGCGTTTTATCCAACTCATTCAATGGTCCTTTATTACGTCAGTTCGTGCCGTGTGCCAGCAGTCTTTTCGAATGCATCAGCCAACTGGCGAAGATGCCGGCGAATGCCCCGGCGAGGTGCGACTCAAGCGACACCCCGCGCGCCGGCAGCAAGCCGAACACCAGCCCGCCATACACCACCAGCACCCCCAGCGCGACCAACACGCTCGCCAGGCTGCGCTGATACCAGGCGCGGGCCAGCAGATAGCTCCACAAACCGAAGATCACCCCGCTGGCGCCGACATGCACGCTGGTACGTCCCAGCGCCCAGACCAGCACGCCACCGATCACGGCGATCAACAACGCCACCCGGATAAAGCGCGACAGCCCTTCGCTCAACACCAGCCAGCTCAGCACCATGAATGGCAGGAGATTGCTCAACAGGTGCGCAAGGGAGCCATGCAGGAACGGCGCAAACGCCACGCCCACCAGTCCGTGCAGGGTTCTCGGAACAATGCCGAACTGCACCAGGGCGTAGCCGCTCAGCCAGTTGAGCACTTGCACAACCACCAGCAACGCGCCCAGGCCGAGCACGACGCGCAGCCGATTACCGAATGCCATGGGTCACCTTAGAATCCAGGCCATGAAAAAAGGGCAGGCGGATCACTCCGCATGCCCTCGCGTGCACTGTCACTCGACGGTGGCGCTACCTTGCTGCCTGGCTTTCAAGCGCGCCAGCACATCACTTGCACCGCCAGTCTTGGCGCCGATGCCGGCGTCCTGGAGACGACGCTCCAGATCATCGCCACTGGACACTTCGGCCAGTTCGCGGGCGGCGTCCAGCTTGGCGTCCTGCTCGTCCTGGCGCTGCTTGATCCGCGCCAGCGAGTTGACCGCGGTTTCCACCTTGCCGTTGGCACCGCCGGTGGCGCTGGCGGTTGCGATACGGGCTTGCTGCACGGTCTCGCGGGCCTTGGCCATTTCGGTTTGCTGGCGGATGCCCTTGAGGCGGCTTTCGGCTTCGATGATCTGCGCTTGCAGCAGGTCGACCTGACGGCCGAACTGGCTGGCCATCTCGCGTTCCTGAACCAGTTGCGCCTCGACTTCGGCGACGCGGCCGGCGCATTCGGTGGCCAGGCCTTCCTGATCCGCGTTCAGCGCGGCAATGGCCTTGCCTTCCCAACTGGCGACATCGCCTTCGAGGCCGGCGATACGTTGCAGAGCCAGCTTGTGCTTGGCCTTGATCTCGATCAGGCCGTTGCGCGCCTTGACCAGCGCCGCGTCGGCGTCGCGCTGTTCCTGTTCGAGGATACGAATGGCGTTGGCGTCGATGATCGCTTCACCAACTTCCGAGGCGCCGCCACGCAGGGCGGTCACCAGTTTTTTCCACATGCTCATGGACGAACCCTTGTACTCAAACGTCAAAATGGTCTTCGAAGGCTTCAACCGCGTGAATCACGTTGTCGGCCAGGGGGGATTTCCTGCTCGACCACCGTCAGCGCAGACGCGGCGCTCAGCGCGCCGAACATGCAGTACACGTCGGTGCCGTCGGCGAGGGTCTCGATATTGATCGACTCTCGAAAGAGCGATGTCGCGCGTGTCAAGGGTGCGGGTTTCCCGCTACCCAAGGCTTCTCTACTGTGATGCGCGCGAATCCTGCCTGCGCAGGTGCGCGACGGTACAGGTGAATTTTTTAACAAGCAATTTCTTTGGGGGTTGGGTGGGGTTAGTGCATGTCGGAAGTTTTCCAGTGCCGGTTAGATCGAGCGCTGATAAAGCTGTCGACTAGCGCCTAGTCGCCCCTCAGTAAAACCCAAAAAAAAGCCCCGCCAATTCCCGGCAGGGCTCAAAAACAACACTCAACAGCAGATCAAATCACCGCCCAATCGCCCGCGCCGCATCAGCGGTGTACATATCCGGGCTGTACTTGCCTTCGTTGAGAATCGGGCCCTTCTTCGCTTCGTTGGTCATCCCGTAGCCGGTGTACTGCCCGGAGTTCAGGTCCATGAAGAACTGCGAGCCGGCCTGCCAGCCGCTCATGTCGGGGTGGTAGTAGTAGTTGATCATGGCGTGCTTCCACAGTTGCCCGCGGGCATCGAAGTTGTCGGCCATCACGGCGTTCCAGGTGTCTTCGTCGATAAACAGCACGCGCTTGCCATAGACGTGACGGAAGCCCTCCTTCAGGTCCGCTTCCACCACCCAGACCCGGCGCAGTTCATAGCGCATGACATCCGGGTTGGGGTGGTTGGGGGTGAGGATGTCGCTGTATTTGTAGCTCGCCGAGTTGGCCTTGAAGGCGTTGGCCGGGCTGTAGATTTCGCGCTTGCCCAACAATTTCCAGGTGTAGCGTTCGGGCGCGCCGTTGAACAGGCGGTCTTCGTCCACGGTCATGGTGCCGTTGGTGCCGATCATCGGCTGGTCGTAGCCGTAGCCGGGCATCTGCCGCACGCGCCGGGTCGACGGGCTGTAAGACCAGGCCTGGCGCGACGAGGTGACGAAGTTGTAGGGCTCGTGGGCGATGCTGATCACGCCGTTGTCGCGGGCCGGTTTGAGGGTGGTGTTGTAGCTCATGGCCTGGACGCCGTCCTCGGTCTTCGGCTCCACGGTCGGCGAGTTGGCCTGCGACAGGTTGCGGGCGTGGGCCCGGCCCCAGCCGATGCTGCCGTTGGGCAGGACCGAGGCGAGGTCGGAGATTTTTTCCTCGGTGTAGGCCCGGGCCGGAAGCTGGTGGTTCCACAGCACTTCCATGCCGTTCTTCGGAATCGGGAACGGCACCTGACCAAGGCCCTCGATGCCCAGGCCGTCGTTCACCAGCTTGGCGTTGAGGGCGTTGGACATGGCGCGCTTGCACACGTAGTCCGGGTAGCGGAAATCGCGGTGGCCGGGGTAGATGTTCATCTTGTAGGTGGTCGGGTATTTCTTCAGCAGCGCCTTCTGCCCCTCGGTCAGGTGCGACTCGTACTGGCTCATGTTGGCCGCGGTGATCACCAGGATCGGCTTTTCATCGGCGTAGGGATCGACCGGCTGGTCGCCGGAGAATTTCACGTGGTTCCAGCCCGGCACTTCGCCCAGGTACTTGCCGGTGTAGGGCGGGATGGTGCCTTCGGCGTTGCCGGCCACTTCGCCGCCAACACAGTTCAGGTCCTTGCCCAGGCGGGCAGCCTCGTCGGGCGATACAGCGGCGCATGCGCCAGCAATAGCCAAGCAGTTGGCAGTGAGAGCGACCGCGAGCATGACACCTGTTCTTGTTGTTTTCATGTATTGCCTCCTTCGCTGATAAGCCTTTCGGATGTGCTTCATTGTTGGTTTTCCGGGGTAGGAAACATCGTCCGGAAAGACTAAGAAATTGCGGTTTATCAACCAGAAATCCGCTGCTTCAACTCCGCCTTGAGCACCTTCCCGGTCGCATTCCTCGGCAGTGCCTCCGTTACCCGGTACACATGCGCTGGCACCTTGTACCCGGCCAGCCGCGCGGCGATGAACAACTGGGCGTCCTGGACCGAAGGCAGGCGCGCGCCCTGGATGACCAGTGCCACCGCCTCCCCCAGCAACGGGTCCGGCACGGCAAACACCGCCGCGTCCTCGACGCCCGGCATCTCGCTGATGCACGCTTCGATTTCCGCCGCCGAGATTTTCTCGCCGCCGCGATTGATCAATTCCTTGACCCGTCCGCTGATGCAGAGAAAGCCTTCGTCGTCGAGGTAGCCAATATCGCCGGTGTTCAGCCAGCCGTCGCAGAGGGTCTCGGCACTGGCCACGGGCTGGTTCCAATAGCCGCTCATCAGGGTCGGCGAGCGCAGCCAGATCAGTCCGGGCTGGCCGTCGGGCACGGGGTGTGCCGGGTGGTCGCCGATGCGCACGTCGACGATCGGCAGCGGCCAGCCGCAACTCGCCGGTTTGTAGAGGAACGGATCGCCGCCGATCGCGGCGCCGATGCCGTTGCTTTCGGTCAGGCCGTAGCCGCTGCCGCCGATGACATCGGGCTTGCGCCGGGCCATGTCGCCGAGCAGCCCGGCGGACGACGCGCCGCCGCCCAGGCCGAGGCCGAACAGGCTGGCGGTGTCGGCACCGCCGAAGCGCGGCGAGGCCAGCAGTTGCTGCATCATCACCGGCGCGCCGTTGAACTGGGTGCAACGCTCGTCACGGATCAGGTCGATGGCCCGCTCGACGTCCCACTTGTACATCAACACCAGGCGCCGGCCGCCGCGCAGCGCCGAGAGAAACTGCGCATGCAGGCCGCTGACATGGAACAGCGGCACCGCCATCAGCGAGGTCGGCGCAAAGCCGCTGTCGATCACCCGGGCGATTCGTTGCGGTGAGCTGAGGGCGCAAAAGGCGCTCTGGAAATCCAGCGCCGCCAGCGCCTGACACACCGCGCGGTGGCTGGACAGCGCGCCTTTGGCCCGGCTGGTGGTGCCGGAGGTGTAGAGGATCATCGCCGGCGCGTGCGGCTCGACCGGCACCGCCGGCACCACCAATGCCTCGGCGGCCAGCAGGTCTTCGTAGCGGAAGCAGTAATCGGGCAGCCCCGCCGCAGATGCCAGGCCGACCACGAGGGTGGTCCGCTGCCGCGCCGTGAGGTCATCGCGCAGCAGCGCCAGGCGTGGCTCGTCGCACAGCAACAAGCCGGCGCCGCTGTCTTCCAGGCCATGCAGCAATTCATCGCGCAGGCCCCAACTGTTGAGCGGCACGCACACCGCGCCGCAACGCTGGATCGCGGCAAAGGCCACCAGCCAGGCCGGCTGGTTGCGCATGGCGATCGCCACGCGCTCGCCGGGTTGCAGGCCGAAGCGGGCAATCAACTGCCCGGCCAGGCGATCGACCTGATCGAAGAAACCGGCGAAGCTCAGGCGCTGGTCTTGCCAGACCAGGAACTCGCGCTCGCCATGCACCCGCCCGGCGTCGATCACCTCCTGCAGGGTCCGCGCCGCGTGACGGAAGTAACGCGGCGCGCCGTCCGCCGGGGTCACCACTTCAAACGGCGCGCCTGCGGCAGTCAACTGCTCCCACGCCGTGCGCCACTGTTCAATGCTCATGTGTCGTTCTCCTGAACGTCAGGCGCGGGCCGGGTCGAGGGCCCAGTAGCGCTCGCAATGGAAATCCCGGTCGCCGAGGCAGGCCTGGGCCACCCGTACCCGCTTGAGGTACAGGCCGACGTCCAGTTCGTCGGTGACGCCGATGCCGCCGTGCATCTGCACCGCCTCGTTGGCGACCTTGAGTGCGGTGTCGCCGGCCTTCCATTTCGCCAGGCTGACCAGGCGACCACGGGCGGCGGCGTCGAGGTTGTCGTCGTCCAGCGCCGAAAGCCCGGCCATCACCGCGCTGCGGGCCAGGGCCAGATCGACATAGAGCCGCGCCGCGCGATGCTGCAGGGCCTGGAACGAACCGATAGGCGCGTCGAACTGCACCCGCGTCTTGAGGTAATCGAGGGTGGTGTGGAACAGGTGCTCGGCGATGCCCAGCAGTTCCGCCGCCAGGCAGGCGCGGCCACGGTCGAGGACCGCGTCGAGCAGTGCCCAGCCCTGCCCCGCTTCGCCGAGCAACGCCGCGCGGCCGACCCGCACTTGCTGCAATTGCAGGCGAGCGCTGTTGCGCGCGTCGATCAGCGGCAAGGCGCTGCAGATCAGCCCCGGGGTGTCGGCCGGCAGCAGGAACAGGCTGATGCCCGCCGCCTGCCCGGCGTTGCCCGAGGTGCGCGCGGCGACGATAAAGGCATCGGCGCCGTTGCCGTCCACCACCCAGTATTTGTCGCCGTCCAGGCAATAGCCGTCGCCTTCGGCCACGGCGCTCAGGCAGGTGTCCAGCGGCTTGTGCCGGGCGCGCTCATCCACCGCCAGCGCCAGACGCAAACCGCCGGCGATCAGCCCCGGCAACCAGCGCTGCTGTTGCTCGGCGTTACCGGCCAGGTGCAGCAGCGAACCGCCGAGGACCACGCTGGACAGCAATGGCGTCGCCGACAAGTTGTGACCGATGGACTCGAACACCGGCCCCAGGCCCATGCAGCCGAATGCCAGGCCGCCGAGGTCTTCGGGGAAGGGAATCGCGCTCCAGCCCAGGTTGACCGCGTCCTGCCACAGTTGCGCATCGAAGCCCTGCCCCGTGCCTTCGTCGCGCATGCGGCGCTGGGCGGCTACCGGGCTGCGCGCGGCGAGGAAGTCGCGGGCGCTGTCAGCGAGCAGGCGCTGTTCTTCGCTGTAACGCAGGTTCATGCCGTCGCTCCTTTTTTCGCGTCAGGCAGGCCAAGCACGCGCTTGGCGATGACATTGAGCTGGATTTCCGAGGCGCCCCCGGAGATGGTCAGGGCGTAGCTGTTGAGCCAGCCGCGGGTCACCGCCAACTGGCGCTCGTCGAAGGCCTCGCTTTGCCAGCCGAGGGCGTGGCCGCCGAGGATGTCGAGCAGCACTTCGAACTTGTCGCGCTCCTGCTCGGTGTGGACCAGCTTCATGATCGCCATCAGGCCGCTGATGTCGTCGCCGCCCCGCGCTTCCTCGGCCATCCGTTGCACGGTCAGGTTGTAGGCCTGTTCGTTCATCGCGCAGGCCACGGCACGCGCCTGCAAGGCCAGTTCACCCTGGTTCTCGGGCTGCGGCAGGTACTCGCGGACCAGCGCCGGCAGGTCGAAATGCGACGGCAGGCTGATCTCGCCGAATTTCGACATGGCCTTGCGTTCGTGCTGCAACAGGTACTTGCCGAGGTTCCAGCCACCGTCCAGCGGGCCGATCAACTGGCTTTTCGGCACCTTGACGCCATCGAAAAACACCTGGCAGAACGCCGATTTGCCGCTGATCAGGTCGATCGGCACGGCGTTCACCCCGGCGCTGCGCATGTCCAGCACGATCAGGCTGATGCCTTCGTGCTTGGGCTTACTGGTGTTGGTACGAACCAGCGCGTACATCCAGTCGGACTTGTCGCCGTAGGACGTCCAGATCTTGCTGCCGTCCACCACGAAATGGTCGCCGGCGTCGCGCGCGGCCATCTTCAGGCCGGCCAGGTCGGAGCCGGCATTCGGCTCGGAGAAGCCCTGGCACCAGCGGGTTTCGCCGCGGGCCATGGGCGGCAGCAGGCTGCGCTTCTGTTCGTCGCTGCCGTAGGCCAGCAGCACCGGGCCGAGCATCCAGATGCCCAGGTTGATCTGCGGCGGCCGGCACTTGAGGCGGCGCATCTCGCTTTCCAGCACCGCCAGTTGCTCCGGGTTCAGCCCGGCGCCGCCGTATTCCTCGGGCCATTCCGGGCAGAACCAGCGCTTGTCGCGCATCCGTTCAAACCACAGTCGCGCGTCTTCGCTGGGAAACTGCGGCTCGCGGGCGCCCCAGACCACGTCGCCTTCGCCCATGGCGGTGCGCATCGACGGCGGACAGTTGGCCTCCAGCCAGGCGCGGGTTTCATGCCTGAATTGCTCAATCGTGCTCATGACTTGACCCTCGCCCCGGGCCTGACCCGGGGCTGGTTATTGTTGTTGTGGTTGACTCAGCGCTGGGTGCGCGGCATGCCCAGGCCGAACTGGGCGATCAGTTCGCGCTGGATTTCATTGGTGCCGCCGCCGAAGGTCAGGGTGACCGAAGCGCGCAGCTCGTATTCCAGCTCGCCGTGCAAGGCCGCGGCAGCCGAGCCGGAACGCAACGAACCATTGGCGCCGATCACCGCGGACAACCGGCGCAGGATCTCGATGGCCGATTCCGAGCCGTAGACCTTGGTGGTCGAGCTCAGCGCCACGTCCATGCGCTCGTGCTCCAGGTTGGCGGCGATCCGCAGGTTGATCAGGCGCATGGCTTCCAGCCGCGCATAACATTCGGCCAGCGAGCTGCGCACCCAGGCCTTGTCCATCGCCCGGCGGCCCTGCTCGTCACGGGCCCTGGCCCACAGGTAAATGCGGCGGAACAGCCCGGCAACCTTGTCCGACCACGACCCCAGGCCCAGCCGTTCATGGTTGAGCTGCGCGGTGATCAGTTTCCAGCCGCCGTTCAGCTCGCCCACCAGCATGTCCTTCGCCACCCGCACGTTGTCGTAGTAGGTGGCCGCCGTGGGGTTGCTGGTGGTCGGGATCACCGTGCTGGAAAAGCCCGGCAGCGTGGTGTCGAGGATCAGGATCGAGACGCCCTTGTGCCGCGCCAGGTTCGGGTCGGTGCGCGCCGCCAGCCAGATGAAATCGGCGGATTCGGCGCCGGAGGTCCACAGCTTGTTGCCGTTGACCACGAAGCTGTCGCCGTCGAGCCGGGCGCTGGTCTTCAGCACCGCCAGGTCGCTGCCGGCATCCGGCTCGGAATAGCCGATGGCGAACATGATTTCACCGGCGGCGATGCCGGGCAGGAAGCGCTCCTTCTGCAGCGCGCTGCCATGTTCCATCAGCGCCGGGCCGACGGTGCTGATGGTCACGAACGGCAATGGCGCGCCGGCGATATTCGCCTCTTCGAAGAAGATCAACTGCTCGGTGGCGGCGTAGCCCTGGCCGCCATGGGCCTTGGGCCAGCCCACCGCCAGCCAGCCGTCGCGGCCCATCTGGCGGATGGTCTGGCGAAACAGCTCGCCGCCCTCCTTGCCGCGCAGTTGCTCACGCAGCTCGGGGGTCATCAGGGCCTGGAAGTAGTCGCGCACCGTGCGGCGCAGGGCGTGTTGTTCGGGGGTGAGGTCGACGAACATGGACTGCTCCTTAGGCCGCGCCGAGAATCAGGCCGCTGGTGGGGACGCCGGTGCCGGCGGTGACCAGCACGTTCTCGACGTCCGCCACCTGGTTCACCGCCGTGCCACGCACCTGGCGCACCGCTTCGGCGACGCCGTTCATGCCGTGGATATAGGCCTCGCCCAGTTGCCCGCCGTGGGTGTTGATCGGCAGCTTGCCGCCACGGGCGTGGTGGCCGGCGCGGATGAATTCCTTGGCTTCGCCACGCGGGGCGAAACCGAATTCTTCCAGTTGCGGCAGCACGAACGGGGTGAAGTGGTCGTAGATCACCGCGGTCTGGATCGCGTCCGGGCCGAGGCCGGACTGGCGATACAGCTCGCGGGCGACCACGCCCATCTCCGGCAGGCCGGTGATGTCGTCGCGGTAGAACGAGGTCATGATTTGCTGGCCGCTGCTGATGCCCTGGGAGCCGGCCTTGATGGTCACCGGTTTCTGCCGCAGGTCACGGGCGCGCTCGGCCGACGTGATGACCAGGGCCACCGCGCCGTCGGACTCCTGGCAGCAGTCCAGCAGGTGCAGCGGCTCGCAGATCCAGCGCGAGGCCTGGTGTTCTTCGAGGGTGATCGGCTTGTTGTAGAAGAACGCGTTGGGGTTGGTCGCGGCGAAATCGCGCACCGCCACCGCGACCCGGCCGAAGTCCTCGGAGGTGGCGCCATAGGTGTGCATGTAGCGCTGGGCGAACATGCCGACCCAGGCTGCCGGGGTGTGGAAGCCGTGGGGCATGTACCAGCCGTAATTGACGTTCTCGAAGATCGGCGTCGAGGCGAAGCCGTAGCTGCCACTGCCGAAGCGGTACCAGGAACGTTCGTTCATTGCCCGGTAAACCACCACCACCTTGGCCACGCCGGTGGCCACGGCCATCGCCGCGTGGAGGATCGGCGCGCAGGCGGCGCCGCCGCCATGGGGCACCTGGGAGAAGAACTTGACGTCCTTGCAGCCCAGCAGCCGGGCGATCTCGTACTCCGGCACCTTGTCCACCGAGTAGGAGCTGAAGCCCTCCACTTCCGATGGATCGATGCCGGCGTCTTGCAGCGCCGCGAGGGTGGCTTCCATGGCCAGGCGCAGTTCGGTGCGCCCGGAATTCTTGGAAAACTCGGTCGCGCCCAGTCCGACAATGGCGGCGCGCCCGGAAATCGACGATTGCGTCATGACAGTGTCTCCGGCTGTCAGGGCAGGACCAGCGCGACCGTGCCGGTCACGTGGTTGCCCATGGAATTCTTGCCGCCAAGGGTCACTTCGACCGTGCGGGTTTCAGGATCGAGGTGGGTCACGCTGCCGCTGAAAGTCATGCAGTCGCCGGGGTAGTTGGGCACCCCGAGCTTGATCTTCAGCGACGCGAAGCGCGCCAGCGGGCCGGCCCAGGCCTCGACGAAGCGCTGCACCAGGCCATTGGTGGTGAGGATGTTCATGAACACGTGGGGCGAGCCCAGTTCACGGGCGGCGTCCAGGTCGTGGTGGCCGGGAAAGTAGTCGCGGGTGGCGATCGCCCCGCCGGCAATCAGCGGCACGGTGATGGGCACCGCCAGCTCCGGCAGCAACTCGCCGGGACGCACGTCTTCAAAGCGCTTGGTGTTCTTCAAGGTCATATTTCCATCCCAGCTTGTCGTTATCGCTCAGCCAGTCGCCGAGACGTTCCAGGCATGCCGCCGATCCGCCGAGGGCAAGGCCCAGGGCGCGGCTCCAGTAGAGAAAACGGTGGATCGGGTAGGTCAGGTCGACACCGATGCCGCCATGCACGTGCTGCGCGACATGGCCGATGCGGTGCCCGGCCTCGCAGGCCAGCCACGCCGTGGCCAGCGCTTCCGACGGCGCCGGCAGCCTGGCGTCAAGGCGGTAACAGAGCTGCCAGAGGCTGCTGCGCAAGGCTTCGAGGGCGATGTGCGCGTCAGCCATGCTCATCTGCACCGCCTGGAAGCTGCCGATGCGCCGTTCGAACTGCTGGCGCTCGCTGACGTACTCGACGGTGCGGCGGATCTGTTCCTGACTGACCCCCAGTTGCAGCGCCGCCTGAGCGGCGATGGCGCGGGATTCCAGCCAGTCCAGGGCGTCCACCGGCAGCAGGTGGCTGACGCTGAGGCCCTCGACCCGCACATCGGCCACCGCCTCGCCGTGGGTCATCACCGCCGGGGTCAGGTGCACGTTGGCTGATTGCAGTTCCAGCAGCATCAGCCGGGGCTGACCATGCAGCAGCACCGGCACCAACGCGGCGCCGGATTGCGCCGCCAGCGGCAAGGCGGCGACGCGGCCATTGACCTGCCAGACGGCGCCGTTGGGCGTGGCCTCCAGCTCGATGCCGCAGGCGGCGTTGATGCCTTCCAGCGACAGGCTCAGCAACGCCTCGCCGCTGGCCGCCCGCTCGATCCAGGCCGGGTAGGCGTCGCTGGCAAAGGTCGCCAGGGTCGCCGCCGCCAATTGATGCCGCCACAGCGGCACCTGGCCCAGGCCACGGCCTTGGGCTTGCAGCACCAGCATCAATTCGGTCATGCCCAGGCCGCTGCCACCCGCGGATTCGGGAATTGCCAAGGCGTGCAGGCCGGTTTCCCGGCACAAGTCCCACAGTGCCGCCATCATCGGTTCGCCGCAGGTGTCCCACTGGCGCATGGCGTCATCGTTGCAGTAATCGACGAACAGGCTGTCGGCCATCTGCTCGATGGCGCGCTGGTCTTCGCTCAATTCGAAATCCATGGGCGCTTACTCCGGCTCGGCCACGGGACGGAACAGCGGCAAGGTCTGCTGTTCGTCGAAGGTCTGGAATTCCACCTGCAGGCGCTGGCCGATCTTCAGTTCGTCGCGCTGCACGCCGGTCAACCCGGCGACCAGGCGCACGCCCTCCTCCAGCTCGATCAGCCCGATGGGGTTGGGGTGATCGAACGGCGGGACTTCCGGGTAGTGCATGACGACGAAGGAATACAGGCTGCCGCGACCGCTGGCCTGCACGGTGTCCCAGTCGAAGCTGTGGCACTGGATGCACACCGGCGCCGGCGGATGGCGCAGGGTCGAACAGGCGGTGCAGCGCTGGATCAGCAGCTTGCCTTCGGCGCAGCCTTCCCAGAAGAACCGGGTGTCGTCGCTCATTCCCGGCAGCGGACGCTTGGGCTTGGCCAGCGCCTCGGCCGGCTTGGCCGCGGGCTGCGGATTGGCCGGGCGGAACTTGAAGACGCGGAACAGCAGCTCGCCCACCGGCTCGTCGCCCTCGGGCTTCTCGACGAAGTGGCTCATCACCAGGGTGACGAAGAAACCGGTGCCCAGGGCGGTGGTCTTCTCGTCGCCCACCGCGTCCAGCCGGGTCGTGTAGTACAGCCGCTCGCCCAGGTGCACCGGGCGCTGGAAGGTCAGTTCCGAGTTCACCGCGACCACCGAGGCGTAGCCGTGTTCCTCGAACAGCTTGAGCACTTCATAGGGGTTTTCGTCGGTGGAGCCCGGCGGATAGTTGTTGGCGTGCAGGCCTTCCATGGTCCACACCTGGAGCATCGCCGGCGGCGCGACGATGCCGTCATGCGGGCCTTGCAGCGCGGCGGCCGGATCGGTGTAAAGCGGGTTCTCCAGGCCCATGATCTCGCACCACTGGCGGATCATCGGCGCGTTGACTTCGTCCCAGGCATACACCCGACCGTATTGGCGCCCCACCAGGGCGCGCACGTTGGACAGCAATTGTGGATCAGCCACAGTCGTCTCCTGCAAAGTGAGGGCGGCCACCGGGTGGCGCCGCCGTGGGGTCGATCAGGTGGGCGTGGCCTGCGCCGCACCGAGGAAAGCCGGTCGCTCGCCGCCGCCGTGCAGCAGCAGGTTGCAACCGCTGGCGTAGCTGGCCAGGGGCGAGGCGATGTACAGGCAGGCGTTGGCGATATCCTCGGCCGCCGCCATGCGTCCGGCGGGAATGCCGGCGCTGACCGCGGCGACGCCGGCCTCACTGCCGTAGTGCAGGTGAGCCTGGTCGGTCAGCACCAGGCCCGGGCTGACGGTGACCACCCGGACCTTGGGCGCCCACTCCACCGCCAGCGAGGTGACCAGGGCCACCACGCCGGCCTTGGCCGCGCCATAGGCGGCGGTGCCCGGCGACGGACGCTGGGCGGCGACGCTGCCGATAAAGACGATGCAGCCACCTGTTTCCTGCGCTTGCATCAGGCGGTTGGCCTGCTGGGCGACGTTGAGCGGCGCGATCAGGTTCAGGCGGATGATGCTTTCGTGAAAACGCGGCGAGGCTGTCGCGGCATCCGCCGCCGGTGCGCCGCCCGCGTTGTTGACCAGCACATCGAGGCGGCCGAAGTCGCGCTGGATGCTGTCGAACAACGCCTGCAACGACTCGCCGTCGCGCACGTCGACGGCGAAAAACACCGCCGTGCGTTCGCCGCTGGCCGGTAGCTGTTCAGGGGCGTTGCGGGCACAGACGATGACCTGCGCACCGGCGTCGAGGAAACCCTGCGCGATACCCGCGCCGATGCCCTTGGTGCCGCCGGTGACCAGTACCACCTTGCCGCTGTAATCAAGACCGCGTTGCTGCCCCATTTCAGGCTCCTTGTTTTGCTGACAAGGCCCACTCTAGGGGCAAAGGCCGGGGCAAACTTCGTCTGAACGGACGATGAATCGACACCCGCGCACGCCCGACACTGCCTGGCAATCCCCCCGGTTTTTCACGCGTGAGAAGGCTTATGTCCGCAACCGATCGTCCCTCCGTACTGCTCGAATTCCCGGCCCCCGGCGTGGCCCTGCTGCGCCTCGACCGACCCCAGGCGAGCAACGCCCTGAGCCTGGAACTGCAGGCATCGCTGTCGCGGCACTTCAGCGAACTGGGGGCCGATCCTGAGGTGCGCTGCATCCTGCTCACCGGCGGCGACAAGGTGTTCGCCGCCGGTGGCGACATCACCAGCATGGCCGGGGTCGGCCCGATCGAGATTCACCAGCGCCATACCGAACGGGTCTGGGCGCCGATCCAGCACTGCCCGAAGCCGGTGATCGCCGCGGTGTGCGGCTATGCCTATGGCGGCGGCTGCGAACTGGCGATGCATGCCGACCTGATCGTCGCCGGGCGCGGGGCGAAATTCTGTCAGCCGGAAATCCGCATCGGCATCATGCCCGGCATCGGCGGCACCCAGCGCCTGGTGCGGGCGGTGGGCAAGGCCAAGGCCATGCGCATGGCCCTGACCGGGCAACCGATCACCGCCGAGGAAGCCTGGGTCGCCGGGCTGGTCAGCGATCTGGTGGAGGACGATCAGGTCCAGGCCCGTGCGCTGGAACTGGCCAACGTCATCGCGGCGATGCCGGCGCTGGCGGCGGAGCAGATCAAGGAGGTGATCCTCGCGGGCATGGATGCGCCGCTGGAGACGGGGCTGGCGCTGGAGAGAAAGGCCAATGCGTTGCTGTTTGCCTCGCAGGACCAGAAGGAAGGGATGGCGGCGTTTATCGAGAAGCGGCCGGCGCGGTTTTTGGGGAGGTGATTGGGGGTTGGCGTGTGCGCTGTGTGCTCGTCGGCAGCGCTTTTGCGTGGTTGAGATCGAGCGCCGCTTGCGCGGCGCATCGCGAGCAAGCTCGCTCCTACGGGGGGGGAGGCGGTGCTCGATTTCAAGGCTCGGAGAAAATGTTGGTTTCACTGCCGACTCCCCAACATTTGGCCATCCGCTGGGACCACCACCTGCCCCAGGTCGATGTGCTTGAACACCGGGCTAGCGCCCAGCCGGGCGTTGAAACGGGTGTTGAAGCTGAACGGGTCTTCGGTCGGTACGCTTAGCGGTTTGCCGTACACCGCTTGCAGCGCGGCGCTGTCGTAGCCGAGCAACTGCAGCAGGGTCGGGAACAGGTTGTAGTGGCTGGAGCGGTTTTTGTTGTCCGCCAGGTGCGCCTGCCAGTCGAGAGTCTTGAGCCCTTCGCCCTGGATCACCAGCAGCGGCACCAACCCCTCCTCCGCCACCGGGTCGCTGTCGCAATGGGTGTTCAGCCCGGGATTGCCGCGCTCGTGCAGGTCCTGGCCATGGTCGGAGGTGTAGATCACCACCGCCTGGCTGAGGTCGGCCTTGGAGAACAGGCGGTTGAAGAATTCGCCGACATTCCACAGCAAGGTGTTGCGGTAGGCGTTGCGGTACAGCACCCAATCCTCTGGCCGCCCGGCGAAGCCGTCGCGCTGGCCGGTGTCGGTGACATCGGTGAACTGCCCGCGGGGCAAGGCCGGGCGGTAGTTCATGAAGGCGTCCGGGTACTTGTCGTGCACCGGAAAGTGCGCGCCCACTTTGTTGACCACGATCAGGTGCGGCGTGCCGTCGGCCAGCAGCTCGGTGAGGGTCGCCGCGACGGCCATGTCGCGCTCCAGCACCGGGGTGTCATCGAACTGGATGAAGCGGTCGATATCGCGTTTTTCCGTGTCGGTCATCAGGTTCTGCAGGTGCCCGCCAGTGCGCTGGGCGTCCACGTACACCGTGGACAACCCGGCCTGGTGGGCGTACTGCCAGATCGACGGCTGGGTCGAGTTGATCCGCAGGTAGTCCGCGCGGGTGCCGCCGTAGCGCAGGGTGACGTTGGTGTCGGCGCTGCAATTGGCGACGGACGCCGCGTAGCCGTAGTTGAAAATGCGCACGCCCGGCTGCGCCTGGGTCAGCGGCGTCTTGACCCCCAGTGGGGTGGTGGTGTCGAGGTAGTTGCCGGCGATGCTCTCGTCGATGATCAGCACGATGTCGCGGGCCAGCGCCGGGCCGCTGCGCGGCAAGCTCACCGGCTCGCGGGCGCCGACATGGTCGTGCAGCGCCTCGTAGGCCATCAGGTTCAGGTAGGCCAGCGGTGTGTACATCACCGGCAGGCCACGGGCGCCTTCGCCGGAACGCACGAAGAGTATGCCGGTGAGCAACAGCAGCCCCAGCACCGGCGCCGTCCACGGCAAGGCCCGCGGCAAGCGCGGTCTGGCGCCGGGGCGCAGGCCGATGCCGAGCAGCAGCAAGAGTCCGCGCAGCAGCGCCTGCATGATCGAGGCGTGGTACTGGGCCACCGCCTCCTGGATAAAGCCACCGGAGTAGACCATCGACAGGAAGGCGCTGTAGGTCAGGTAGCTGTTGGTGATTCGCGTGTAGGCATCGAAGAACACCGCGCTGGCGAAGAACACCAGCGCCAGCCCCCAGCGCAACGCGCCCTGGCGAATATGCGCGGCCGCCAGCAGGGCCAGCGCCAGCAGCACGAACATCCCGCCGTAGAGCACCAGTGCAAGGCCGCCGCCGAGTGCTTGAAAACGCTCGAGGATAGCGGCGTGAAAGCAGGCCAGATAGGCCAGCAACAGCAGGCTCTTGATCGATGCGCGCATGGCAAGGCTCCGTCCGCGAATGGCGAGGTTTCTCGAACGGTAGCCAGCTTGCGATTTTCTTTCCATCTATGGCTTGTCATTTTTATGGCGAGTTTTTGACGCCTGTTTCTACCCCCTCACACTACAGAAATCTGCCCCTTCGACTATCGAACACAATCACAGGAGCCTTCAACCACGCGGCTTTCGACCGTTCATCGCGAAAATCGACAGCCATTGGCCAGCGTCGATTTCGCTAAAGCACGGATTGGAAAAGAGTTGATGGCAAAACGACCTCGCCAACAGGCGCTGTAAGTTAAACGAAACATGCCATTGCTTTGACACTTTTCCGCCAGCCTGCGCTATACCGAAATCACACCGCTGTTTCATCCCCATTACGCCCTGCGAGGCAACCCGGAATGGACGTGAGCGTATTCGGTACAGGTTATGTAGGGCTCGTGCAGGCCGCGGCGCTGGCCGATGTCGGACACCGGGTGCTGTGCGTGGATGTCGATGCGCACAAGATCAGCCAGCTCCGCCAGGGTGTGCCGCCGATCCATGAGCCGGGCCTGTCCGCCATGCTCGAAGACAACATCCGCGACGGTCGCCTGCTGTTCAGCACCCAGTCCAGCGATGCCGTGGCGCATGCCGAACTGGTGTTCATCGCGGTCGGCACACCGCCCGACGAAGACGGCTCCGCCGACCTCTCCCATGTGCTCGGGGTAACCCGGCAGATCGCCGGGCTGATGGAGGCCGATCGCACCCTGATCATCAAGTCCACGGTGCCGGTGGGCACCGCCGACACGGTGGCGCTGCTGGCCCGGGAAGAACTCGACCGGCTCGGCAAACTGACGCTGAAAGTCCGCGTGGTATCCAACCCGGAGTTCCTCAAGGAAGGCAGCGCCCTGGCCGACTGCATGCGCCCCGACCGGATCATCGTCGGCACCTGCGACGCCCAGGCCCAGGACCAGCTCACCGAACTCTACGCGCCCTTCTGCCGCAACCATGAAAAGCTCATGTTCATGGACAACCGCAGCGCCGAGCTGACCAAGTACGCGGCCAACGCCATGCTCGCCACCCGTATCAGTTTCATGAACGAGCTGGCCAACCTCACCGAACGCCTGGGCGCCGACATCGAAGCGGTGCGCAAAGGCATCGGCTCCGACCCGCGCATCGGCTACCACTTCATCTACCCCGGCTGCGGCTTCGGCGGTTCGTGCTTTCCCAAAGACTTGCGCGCCCTGCTGCACACCGCCGAGCACAACGGCATGCCGCTGCGCCTGCTGCAAAGCGTCAGCGAAGTGAACGATGCCCAGCGGCAAATTCTCTTCAGCAAACTCAAGCAGCACTTTCCCGGCAGCCTCAAGGGCAAGTCGGTGGCGCTCTGGGGCCTGGCGTTCAAGCCCAACACCGACGACATGCGCGAAGCGCCGAGCCGCTACCTGATGGAAGCGCTGTGGGCCGAAGGCGCCACCGTGCATGCCTTCGACCCGGAAGCCATGGCCGAATGCCGGCGCCTCTACGGCTACCGCAACGACCTGAAACTCTGCGCCACCCGCGACGACACCCTGGAAGACGCCGACGCCCTGGTGATCTGCACCGAGTGGAAGAACTTTCGCGTGGTGGACTTCACCCTGCTGGCGAAGAAACTGCGCCAGCGCCTGATCGTCGACGGCCGCAACCTGTACAACCCCGACCAAGTGGCGACCTTCGGCCTGGACTACTGCGGCATCGGCCTGCGCCATGTCGATCCGGAAGTGCCCGCGCCATGAAAGTCCTGGTCACCGGCGCGGCCGGTTTCATCGGCGCCCATTGCGTCCTGCGGCTGTTGCGCGACGGCTACCAGGTGCTTGGCCTGGACAACTTCAATGGCTATTACGACCCGACCCTCAAGCATCAACGGGTCGGCTGGGTACGCCAGCAGGCCGGGCACTTTCCGTTGCAGCGCATCGAGCTGGCCGACGCCAGCGCGCTGGACGCGCTGTTCGCCCGCGAGCGCCCCGACGTGGTCCTGCACCTGGCCGCCCAGGCCGGGGTGCGCTACTCGCTGGAGAATCCGCGGGCCTACCTCGACAGCAACCTCAGCGGCTTTCTCAACATTCTCGAAAGCTGCCGCCGCCACCCGGTGCAACACCTGCTGTACGCCTCGTCCAGCTCGGTGTATGGCGCCAACCAGCACACGCCTTATTCGGTACGCGATGCGGTGGACCACCCGCTGTCGCTGTACGCCGCGACCAAGAAAGCCAATGAAGCCATGGCCCACTGCTACAGCCACCTGTACGGCATTCCGGCCACCGGCTTGCGCTTCTTCACCGTCTACGGTCCCTGGGGTCGTCCGGACATGTCGCCGGTGCAGTTCGCCAGCGCCATCGTCGAAGGCCGCCCGCTGCGCCTGTTCAACCATGGCCAACACCAACGTGATTTCACCTACATCGACGACATCGTCGAAAGCCTGGTGCGGCTGATTCCCCTGGCGCCACAGGCCAACCCGGGCTGGGACGCGATGACCCCGGACCCCGCCAGCAGCCACGCGCCCTGGCGCCTGTACAACATCGGCGGGCAACGCCCGGTGGCGCTGCTGGACTACGTCGCGCTGCTGGAAAAACACCTCGGCCGCCGCGCCGCCATCGAGTTGCTGCCGCTGCAGCCCGGCGACGTGCTGGACACCTGCGCCGACGCCAGCGACCTGGCCCACGCCACCGGTTTCACCCCGCTGATTTCCCTCGACGAGGGCCTCGGACGCTTTGCCGCCTGGTTCCTCGATCACCACCTGCCGCTGCACGGGACGCCAGCGCAGATCCACCGGGCGTCGCCCGACGAGCAACGGAGGTCGCTATGACCGGACAACCGAAAAGCGCGCAGATCCAGGCGCTGAGCCAGGACAAACGCATGGACCCCAAACACCGCATGCGCATCGACTCGGCGGTCCACAAACAGGGCCGCGGCTGGTTCACCGGCCGCCTCGGCGGTCGCCCCTGGACGCTGTCGCGGACCAACCGCTGGGTCGCCGCCGGCGGCGCCTCGCTGCTGATCGTGCTGCTGGCGCCGCTGCTGGTGGGCCTGGCCGTGGCCGTCAAGGCGAGTGGCCCGGGGCCGGTGTTCTTCGTGCAGAAGCGCACCGGCTACCGGGGCCGCAATTTCGGCATGTTCAAGTTCCGCACCATGGTCGCCGACGCGGAGGCGCGGAAGGAGTCGCTGCGCCACCTCAACAAGCACGGCGCCCAGTCCATCGACTTCAAGATCGACGATGACCCGCGGGTAACCCCGATCGGCCGCTGGCTACGGCGCAGCAGCCTGGACGAGCTACCCAACCTGTTCAACGTAGTGCTCGGCGACATGCGCCTGGTCGGCCCCCGGCCCACCTCGTTCAACGCCTACCGCTACAAGGACAACCACCTCGCGCGCCTGAGCATCTACCCGGGCATGACCGGCCTCTGGCAGATCTCCGGGCGCAGCGACATCGACTTCGACCAGCGGGTCGAACTGGACCTGAGCTACATCGCCGAACAGAGCCTGAGCCTGGACCTGAAAATCCTGCTCAAGACCCCCTTCAAAGTCTTCAGTGGCCACGGAGCAAGTTGAGATGGACGGTTCTACTTCAAGAAGCATGAGCATCGCTGTTCCCAGCGAAACCAACCTCACCTCCACCGTGCTCGACCCGGCGCAGCGCGTCCTGTTGCTGACCGCCGCCAACAGCGGCAGCGGCACCAGCACCAGCGCGCTGGCGTTCGCCAGCCAACTGGCCCTGATGAGCGGTGGAACGGTGCTGCTGATCGACGGCAGCAACGGCCCCAACACCCTCAGTCAGCAACTGGGCCTGAACAAGCTGCGGGGTTTTCACGACCTGCTGTTCGACGACCAGACACCGCCACTGGCCCAGGACTGCATCGTGCGCCTGTCCGACCAGCGCTTCGACGTGCTGCCCGGCGGCCTGCATGACCGCGGTGGCGAACGCCTCGACCCGGAACTGCTGCGCGCGCTGCTGCACACGCTGGCGGCCGAGTACCGCTTCGTGGTGATCGACGGCGAAGCGGTCTACGCCGGTGCCGACAGCCTGGTGATGGGCCCGCTGGTGGACGGCGTGATCCTGGTGATCAACGCCGACGACACCCGCCGCGAAGTGGCCCAGGCCGCCAGCCAGCGCCTGGTCCAGGCCGGCGCGCGGCTGATCGGCAGCGTCTTCAACCGGCGCCGCTACTACATGCCCAAGTGGCTCTACAACAACCTTTGAGCCGACCGTGCGAGGGAAACACTCATGAAAATGCCCTTGATCGCCCTGTTCGCGCTATTGCCACTGGCGGCCTGCACCACCCAGCAGGACGCCCGGACGATGCCGGTACAGATCCTCACCGCCGCGCCGGCCAACGCCCAGGACACCGAGCTTTCCAGCAAGGAACAGGTCTTGCGTCCGCAGGACGTGCTGGATGTGATCTTCCACATCAGCACCAGCGGCTCCGATGCCTACCGTATCCAGTCCGGTGACACCATCGGCCTGAGCTTCCTCTCCGCCAGCTCGCTCAACGGCAACCAGTTGGTGCTGCCCGACGGGCGCATCGAACTGCCGGCGGCCAACACCTCGGTGAACGTCGCCGGCATGACCCCCGAGCAGGCCCGGGCCGCGATCCAGCAGGCCTACCGCAACAAGAGCCTGTTCCAGCCCAACCGCGACCAGCTCACGGTGCAGGTGCTGAGCCCGCTGACCAACGAGCAGAACCTGAAAAGCGCGCTGAACCACCCGGCCACCGGCATGAGCCGCGAGATCACCGTGGGCAGCGACGGCCACGCCAACTTTCCGGAAGTCGGCTCGGTCGCCCTGCAAGGCATGACCGTGACCCAGTTGGAGACGTACCTGAACAAGCGCTACGCCGACCTGCCGGGGCGCATGAGTGTCGATGTGATGCTCAAGTCCACCGCGGTCAACGAAATCTACGTGCTGGGTGAAGTCGGCCAGCCCGGCGCCTACCCGATCCGTCGCCCGGTCTCGGTGCTCGAAGCCCTGACCCTGGCTCGCGGGCCGAGCATCAAGGCGCGGCTGGACTCGGTGGTGATCATGCGGCGCAACGGCAATCAGGTGCAGGCCATGCCCTACAACGTGGACAAAGCGCTGGACGCCAGCGCCGCGCAGGTCGCCTACCTGCAACCGGACGACATGCTCTACGTGCCCAAGACCAAGCTGGCCAGCGCCGGCGAACTGGCCCGGCAACTGGCTGACGTCGTGCTGTTCCAGGGCGTGGGGTTCAGCTTCGGCTACCGCGTCGACAACAAAGGCAGCGACAACTGACCTCGGGGGTATCGCGTGATGAATCAGCTCATGAATCCCAAAGAGAACTACCTGCACGAATTTTTCCGGATCTTCTACGCCAACCGGCAGTGGGTGAAACGGATCTTCCTCGCCTTCGCGGTGATCGCCCTGCTGCTGCCGCTGATGTTGCGCCAGAGCTACGACATTGGCGCCGAAGTCATCGTGCAATCGAAAAAGCTGTCGCAGAGCGACACCAACACCGCCCTCGCCCAGGAAACCGACAAGTTCATCCCGCCGTCGCTGGCGGACATGGAAACCGAGAGCAATATCCTTCGCTCGCCGACGCTGATTCGCCAGACCATCAGCCAGTTGCGTGAGGAAGGCCGCTATCAGGTCGAGCCCGGCGTGGTGGACAAACTGCTGTTCCATCCGCTGCGCGCCTATGTGCTCGATCCGCTGCGCTCGGCGCTGGGCAACAAGGTCGAATCGGCCCGCGACACCGAGCTGGATGCCCTTACCGAACAGGCCACCAAGAACCTCAAGGTCGAGACCTTGCCCGGCTCCAACGTGATCTCGGTGACCTACAGCTTCGGCGACGCGGCCCAGGGCACGGCGTTCGTCAGCCAGTTGCTGGACAACTACCTGAAAAACCGCCAGGACCTGCAATCCAACGAGCTGCCGCAGTCCTTCTATGAACAGAAGAAACTGCAATACCAGGCCCGCCTCGACGACCTCGAAAGCAAACGCCTCAGCCTGCTGGAAACCGCCGGCTCGTCCGATCCGAAGGAAGAAATCACCTTCCGCCTGAACGCCATCAACACCGAGGAACAGGCGCTCAACCAATACCGTGACCGCCTGCTGCAAAGCCAGCGCTGGCTGGACTACCTGAAGTCGGCGCTGAGCGCCGCCAACAGCGCGAAGATGAACGACTACAGCTTCCCGTTCACCTTCACCACCACCGTCGACAACGTGGCCTTCGAAGACCGCGAGATCAAACAACTGGGCGAGCAAATGACCACCCAGGTGTCGCGCTACGGCAACGACCTGGCGGTGTTCCAGCCCAACAGCGAACCGATGCAGTTGCAGCGCGAGCAAATCTCCCGCAGCCGCCAGCAGTTCCTCAAGGTGGTGGACAACCGCATCCGCGAACGGGAAAAAGACCTGACCGTGGTGCAGGAAGTGATCGCCCAGAAAACCCAGCGTATCGGCGAGTTCAAAGGGCGCATCCACCAGTTGCAGGAGACCATGAGCAAGGCCCGTCAGCTCGACACCGAGATCGACGCCCTGCACAAAGCCTTCTTCACCTACACCCAGCGCTACGAAGAAAGCCGCGGCCAGGGCCAACTGGACAACCTGTCCAACGCGCGGATTCTCAGCGCGCCGTACCAGCCCACCGAAGCAGCCTTCCCGCGGCCGATGCTGATCATCCCGTTCGGCCTGCTCACCGGCCTGCTGCTGGCGATTGCCCTGGTTTATGTCCGCGAGTTCTTCGACCACCGCTTCAAGCATCCAGCGCAAATCGGCCACGAACTGGGCCTGCCCGTGCTGCTGGTGATCAACGACCAGACCCCGGAGCAATCCAACCCGCACAAACAATGGACGCTGCCACGGCTGTGGCACTGGGTGCGCAATTGAACGCCCCGGCCCCGCGCCAGCCGATCATCCACCTGCTCAACAGCGGTGGATTCTACGGCGCCGAGCGCATGCTGCTGGATCATTGCCTGGCCACCCCCGGTCAGCATCGGGTGCTGTTTCTCGATGCACCGCCCGAACTGCTGGCGCGTTTTCGCGCCGCCGGGGTGGACTGTCAGTGCCGCGCGGGGCTGGTGCAACCGCTGCTGTACCTGCGCGAGCAGCACGGCCAGCGGCCACTGCTCAATGCGCACAATTTCAAGGGCCTGCTGCTCGGCTGGCTGGCGGCGTGCCTGTGGCGCCTGCCGCTGGTGGCGACCCAGCACGGCTTTACCCCGCGCAACCTCAAACAGCGTTTCTACACCTGGCTGACCCTGCAACTGTGCCGCACCGCCGTGGTCAGCCAGGTGGTCTGCGTGGCCGAGAGCATCGCGCGCATCCTGCGCCGTGCCGGGGTCGCGACGCAGAAGATCCGGGTGATCCCCAACGGCCTGCCGGAGGCATCCGGCCAGACGCCGCGGGTTGCCCGCGCGGGCGAGTGGCTGGCCGGTTATGTCGGGCGCCTGAGCAGTGAAAAAGGCCCGGACCTGTTTCTCGACACGCTGATTCCGCTGTGCCGGCGCTACCCGCACGTGAACGCGGTGATGCTCGGCGACGGTCCGGAACGTGCCGCCCTGCAAGCCCGCATCAGCGCCGCCGGGCTGCTGGAGCGGATTCGCCTGCCGGGCTTCCAGCACGACATGCGGCCGTGGATGAGCCGCCTTGATGCGCTGGTCATCAGCTCGCGCACCGAGGGCACGCCGATGATCCTGCTGGAAGCCATGCAGGACGGCGTGCCGGTGGTGGCCTTCGGCGTCGGCGGCATTCCCGATGTCATCGAACACGGGCGCAGCGGCCTGCTGGCCGCGCCGCTGGCCGTGGACGAGCTGGCCGCGCAACTGAGCGCCCTGATCGACGACCCGGCCCAGGCCAGTGAACTCACCGCCCAGGCTCGCCACACCCAACGCGAACGCTACCACCTGCCTACCCTGGCGCAACGCTGGGCCCAGGTTTACCTGGGCGCCGCAACGGAGGTCCGCGCATGATCCTGCCCCTTTCGCTGGTCGGCCTGTTCGGCCTGCTGGCCCTGATCCTGCTAGTCAGTCCCTGGCCGTACCTGGCGCCCGGCGCGGTCGCCGCGCTGGGCGGCCTGCTCCTGCTGTACCGGCGTCCGGCCTGGGGCCTGCTGGCGATCATCGCCCTGGTGCCTTTCGAGGGCCTGTTCAAGGACAGCGACTTGTCCGCCGCCAAGCTGATCGGCGCCGGCCTGATCCTGGTGCTGAGCCTGCAACTGGCCAGCGGCCAACTTAAAGGCGAGCGCCTGCGCAGCAACCTCTGGCCGCTGCTGGTCGCCTTCCTCGCCTGTTACGGGTTGAGCTTCTGGGCCAGCGAAAGCCTGCTGATGTCGGCCCAGCACCTGCGCGAACTGTCGATCGGCCTGCTGCTGTTCGTCATGACCCTGCTGATCGGTCGCGAACTGAACCTCGCCTGGCTGGCCCGGCTGGTCTGCCTCAGCGTCGCCGCCACCTGCGTGATGGCGATGTTCTCCAGCAAATACCAGGACCAGGGCCGCGCCTCCGGCCTGCTCGACGACCCCAACGTGTTCGCCCTGCTGATCGCCTTCGCCGTGCCGCTGGCGATCTGGCTGCTGCTCAACAGCCCGAGCCTGCGCCAACGGCTGCTGTGGCTGGCCTGCACCGGCCTGCTGCTGGCCGGCATGACCAAGACCGAATCGCGCTCCGGGCTGGTGGTGCTGCTGATCAGCCTCGGTATCGGCCTCTACCACTACCGGGTGCAACTCACCCGCCTGCGCCCGCGCCACCTCGGCGTGCTGATGCTGGCCCTGGCCCTGCTGCTGCCGGTTGCGGCGGCGGTGATGCCGGCCAGCTACATCGAGCGCATCCAGTCACTGAGCGTGCTCAAGTCCGGGGTCAATGCCCACGAGGACGACTCGCTGGGGCGCCGTGCGTCGTACATCGTGGTCGGCGGCAAGATGATCCGCGAAAACCCGCTGCTCGGTTCCGGCCCCGGCACCTTTCCCCTGCACTACGCCACCACCGGCTACGCCAAGGCGTTTTCCGCCAACCGCAAGGTCACCGACCTCTACCGGCGGGCGCACAACACTTACCTGGAGCTGTTCAGCGAAGTCGGCATTCCCGGCGGCGTGTTGTTTGTCGGCATGATCGCCCTGGCCCTGCGCAACCTGTGGAGCGCCCGCGCCGCCTGGCTGCAACAACATGACGTGGCCCGCGCCGACCTGCTCACCCACCTGTGCATGAGCCTGCTGTCGCTGGGCCTGTTTTTGATGTTCCTCAGCGCGCCGAACCACAAATACCTGTGGATCATGCTGGGGTTGTCCTGGGTCTTGCGCAGCCAGGCCCAAGCCGCTGGCCGGCTGGAGCCGCGGCCATGAACCGGGTCGCCATCGTCATCCCGATGTTCAACGAGGCCCGGCACATCGGCCGGACCCTCGCCGCCGCCCAGCGCGCGGCGAGCGAAGCCGGGATCGACTGCGAGCTGATCGTGGTCGACAACGGCTCCAGCGACGATAGCCCACAGATCGCCCGCGCCCTCGGTGCGCGGGTGCTGAGCCTGCCGGGCCTGAGCATCGGCGCCCTGCGCAACCGTGGCGCGGCCGCCTGCGCGGGGGACTGGCTGGCGTTTCTCGACGCCGATATCGAAGTCCCGGACAACTGGCTCCGGCGCCTGCTCGACGCCCATGCCCAGGGGCTGGGCGATGTCTTCGCGCTGGATTGCGACACCCCGCACCAGGCACCGTGGTTCGCCAGCGCCTGGCAGCGGCGCACGTTGCGCGCCGGTGAGTTGATGCACCGCCAGCAATGGCTGCCCAGCCCCAACCTGCTGATGCCTCGGCACTGGTTCGACACCGTTGGCGGCTTCAACGAAAGCCTGCGCAGCGGCGAGGACAAGGATTTCACCCTGCGCCTGAGCGAGGCCGGCGCACGCCTGCTGGTGCTGCGCGAACCGGTGGTCCTGCATTGGGGTTACGAATGCACCTGGAAAGAATGGCTGGGCAAGGAAATGTGGCGCCAGAGCAGTCACCTGCAATTGCTCCGCAGCAACGGCGCGAGCCTGCGCCTGCTGCGCTTTCCGGCGCTGTCCATGGGCGCCTGGGTGCTTGATGCCATGGCCCTGTCGGCGCTGCTCGACGGTTTCCCGCACCTGACCCTGCTGCTGGTGCTCGCCGCCAGCCTGCCGGCCCTGGCCCTGAGCCTGCGGCAGAGCCTGAAGCACCGCGAGCCGACGCTGATCCTGCAACTCTGGGGGCTGCACTTTATCCGGCTGCACCTGGCCGGCATGGCGTTCGTCCTGAGCCTATTCAACTTCACCGCAAGGAGGCCAGCCCGTGGCTGAGTTCATCTTCTGGCTGTGCCTGCTGTTGCCACTCTATGCCTGGCTCGGCTATCCGCTGCTGTTGAGTCTCGCCGCGCCGTTCTGCGCGCGCCGTGAACCGGGCCCGCACGTGCCGCTGTCGGTCAGCGTGGTGATTGCCGCGCACAACGAACAACGGCATATCGAACAGAAACTGCGCAGCGTGCTGAACCAGGACTACGCGGCCGCGGCCTTGCAGATCGTCCTCGCCAGCGACGGCTCCAACGACCGCACCGTGGCCTGCGCCCGGGCGGTCAGCGACCCACGCATCCAGGTGCTGGACCTGCCGCGCCTGGGCAAGGCCGCGGCGTTGAACCGCGCAGTCAGCCTGTGCCAGGACGAGGTGCTGGTGTTCACCGACGCCGACAACCAGTGGGCCGACGACACCCTGCGCCACTTGCTGCTGCCGCTGGCAACTCCGGGGGTCGGCGGGAGCGCCGGGCAGATGATCATCCCCCGGCCGGGCAAGGGCCTGAGCCTGGGCGACAGCCTCTACCGGCACTTCGAGGCCTGGGTGCGCCGGGTCGAGAACCGCACCGGCTGCATGGTTTCCGCCGACGGCGCCTTGCTCGCCCTTCGGCGGGAGCTGTTCCAGGCGATTCCGCCGCAGGTCAACGACGACTTTTTTATCAGCACCTGCGCCCCGGCGGCGGGCCAGCGACTGGTCTATGTGCCCGAGGCGGTGGTGCTGGATTACGGCGTGGACGAGGCCGGCAAACAGTTTCGCCGGCGCCAGCGGGTCACCGTCGGCGGCCTGCAAAGCCTGGCCGCGCGGCGGTCACTGCTCAACCCGCTGCGCCACGGCCTGTACGCCATCGCCCTGATCAGCCACAAGCTGCTGCGCCGGCTGGCCCCGGTGCTGTTGCTGCCGCTGCTGCTGAGCAACCTCTGGCTGCTGGACGACGGCGCGTTCTACCGCTGGACCTGCAGCATGCAACTGCTCGGCTACGCCGTGGCGCTGGTCGGCCTGCTCGATGCCGGGCACCGCTTGCCGAAACCGTTTCGCCTGGCCGCGTACGTGTTGGTGACGCTGGCCGGCATGAGTGTCGGCCTGTGGCAGTTCCTGCGCGGGCACAGTTATCAGCAATGGAACCCCGACCAGAACCGCTGAGGGATCGACCATGCCGATCAAGACCACCATCAAGCGTGCCAGCGGCTGGATCTACCTGAACTCCCCGGTAGGTCGCCGGCAGTTGCACGGCGCCGGGCTGATCCTGATGCTGCACCGGGTGCTGGCCGATGATCGCGCCGCCGAACTGCCGCACCGCAACGAATTGTGCGTCGGCCCGCTGGCGTTCGAACGGCTGCTGCGCTGGCTGCGCCAGCACTTCGATTGCCTGCCGCTGCTGGACCTGTTGCAAGGCCACGGCGGCAATCGGCCACGGGTGGCCTTGACCTTCGACGACGGCTGGCGCGACAACGCCCTGCACGCCTTTCCGCTGCTGGCGAAATACCAGGTGCCGGCGAGCATCTTTCTTTCCACCGACTACATCGGCAGCCGCCAGCGCTTCTGGTGGGAAAGCCTCGGCGAGACGCTCTGGGGCAGCCACGGCGAAGCGCCGCGGCACCTGCTGATCGAGCAACTGCGGCGGGTCGGCCGGCCACTGCCCGCCGCCTACTTCATGAACGAAGCGCCTCGTGCCCGCAGCCTGGCCCTGGCGCGCTACCTGCAAAGCCTGAAAACCCTGGCGCCGCAGGCCCTGCACCTGCTCACCGACGCTTGCCCGCCGGAATCGCTGCCCCAGGCCCTCGACTGGCAACAGGTGCGGCAACTGGAAGACTCCGGCCTGATCAGCTTCGGCCCCCATGGCGCCAGTCACGCGCTGTTGCCCGGCCTCGACGACCGCCGCCTGGAAGAAGAACTGCTGCGCAGTCACCGCGCCCTGCTCAACGGCTGCCGCAACCCGCTGCCGGTGTACTGCTACCCCAACGGCGACCACGACTTGCGCGTGCGCCAGCGCCTGGCGGCGCACCGTTATCCGTGGGCACTGAGCACCCGCGCCGGGCTGTGCCAGGACAGCGACGATCCGCTGGCCCTGCCGCGCATCGGCGTCAGCCAGCGCAACGCCAGCCGGCCGTCGCTGCTGGCCTGGCGCATCAGCCGTGGAGGTCACTGATGAGCCGTCCCGCCTATGTGCGCCACTTGCTGCTGAGCATGGGCACGCGGCTGGCGATGATCGCCCTGCGCCTGCTGCGTAATGTGCTGCTGGCGCGGCTGCTCGGCCCCAGCGAACGCGGCCTGTTCGCCCTGCTCAGCAGCCTGCCGGACCTGATCGCCGCGGCCACCAGCGGCGGCCTCAACAGCGCCATCGGTTATCAGGCGGCGCAGCAGCGCAACGTCGGCCTGCTGCTGACCCAGGTGCTGGTTTACGGTTGCCTGCTGGCCGCCTTGCTGACCCTGATCTGCCTCGCCGCGCTGCGCGGCTTCGGCATCGAACTGGCCGTCAGCCAGCAACTCGGCCTGCTGGCCTGGCTGCTGTTGCTGGCGGTGCCGCTGAGCGTGCTGAAGAGCGGCCTGCTGACGCTGCACAACGCCACCGGTGGCGTCGGCGCCTTCAACGCCCTGCGCCTGAGCGAATCATTGGCGCCGCTGCTGCTGTTCCTCGTCTTCTATGCGCTGTGGCCTGAAGCGGCGCTGTCGGCGGCGCTGGCCAGTTGGCTGCTGGGGCTGGGCCTGGTGGTGCTGCTGGGGCTGGTCTGGCTGCGGCGCAGTCATCCGTTGCGGCTGTGCTGGGACCGCGCCGGCCAGCGTGAACTGCTCGCCTACAGCGCCAAGAGCCACCCGGACCTGCTGTTCCAGCAGGTGATCCTGCGCTCGGATTATCTGTTTATCAGCGCCCTGCTCGGCAGCGCCGCCCTCGGTCACTACGCCATGGCCAGCGCCGCCGCCGAACTGCTGCTGATCGTCCCGGAAGCGGTGACCACGCCGCTGATGAAGCGCCTGCTGCAACAGGACGCCGGCATCGACAAACTGACCCCGCTGGCCCTGCGCCTGACTGCCACGGTGATGCTCGGCGCCTGCCTGAGCATGGCGCTGGTGGGCGAATGGCTGATCGTCACCCTGTTCGGCGCCGAGTACCAACCGGCCTACCCGGCGCTGCTCGGCTTGCTGCCGGGGCTTTTCGGCCTGTGCTACGCGAGCATCCTGCGCCTCGACCTGCTGGGCAAGAACCGCCCCGGCAGCGTGTCGCTGATGATGGGCGCCGGGGCCGCGCTGAACCTGCTGCTCAACGTACTGCTGATCCCGCGCTGGGGCATCGTCGGCGCGGCGATGGCGTCGTCCATCGCCTACCTCGCCGTGACCCTGGCGATGCTGGTGCTGTATTGCCGGCTCAGCGGCGTGGCCTGTTGGCGCACGCTGTTTATCCTGCCCGGCGACCTGCTGCCGCTGTGGCGCATGTTGCCCGGTCGGGTGGCCGGATGAACGCCGTGCGCCTGCTTATCGGCCTGATGCTGTTCAGCGGCGCGGCCGGCGCTGCCGAACTGCGCTGGCCGGATATCCGCGACGGCAGCCTGTACCTGACCCCGGCCCGCGCCGATCAGTTGCGCCTCGACTGGGTCGGCGCCTGGCAGGCCGATGCCAATCCTGAGCAGGTGTTTCTTCTCGACGGCCAGGGCCGCCTGACCGCGCGCCGCGATATTGCCGCCACCGAGGCCCGCGGTGAGCAGCAATGGCCGTTGGCGGTCGGCCACGGCAGCTATCGGCTGGAGATTCCCGGCTACAGTTTCCGCCGCTACCGGCCCGCGTTCAGCGACAGCACCCGCGCCCAGTTCGCCCCGGCGCGGGTGCATGTGAGCCTGCAAGTGGAGGCCGGGACGCAGTTGTACTTCCGCGTGGCCGCCGGCGAGCAGGCGATTCTCGCCGGCAAGTACCACGGCGGCGTCAGCGGCTTGCGCGCCGTGCGCCTGGACGACGACCAGGCGCTGAGCCTGAACCTGGTGGCGCAACCGGCCTACTGGCAATACGAAGAAGTCACCCTGCCGGTCAGCCCGAAACCGCAAATCTGGCGCCTGGAACTGCAAGGCCGCGGCAAGGCGGCGTTCTGGCTGGACGGCACGGCCAACCTGTTCGCCGGCCGCGTCGCCGACCTTGGCCCGCTCGATGAACAACCCGGCACGGTGAACCTGCGCCTTGGCCAGCAGCGCCTGGGCCCGACGGCAAAACTCGGGCTGAACCTGCCCTACCTGCTGCCGCCCGAAGCCAGCCACCCGATACTCGATGCCCTGAGACCACGGGCGGCGGGTTTCTACAGTTTCGTCGACGTGCTGGCCCGGCAGCCGGACTACGAGACCGCCTTCCGCCGCCTGTACCGCGAGCGCTTCGCCATTCAGGACGACATCACCCTGCTGGCCGCCACCGGCCGCCGCGCCGACCTGAGCGACGACGCCACCAGCCGCCAGGGCCTGCAAGCCTGGCTGGCGGCCAGTGTCGCGCTGGGTGGCGCGGGCCGGCACTACCTGGCGTTTGCCGACGAGCCGAACCTGAATTACTCCCGCTTCGAGGATTTCCGCGCGTTCTTCCAGCAACGCCTGCAACAGGTCGAAGACTACGCCGGCGCCCGCGAAGCCGGGGTGCGCATCGCCATGCCGGCCAGCTCGCGGCTGGTCAACGGCGCGTTGGCCGAGCACAGCGCCGAGCGTCGCGGGCTGGATTGGGCGCGGCGTCTGCTGGAGGAATTCGGCCCGCGTATCGATGCGCTGGCCTGGCACGAATGGATGGTCCGCGACCTGCTGGCGACCCGCGTCTACCGCGACAACGTGCGCCAGGCCGCCGCGCTGGTGGGCCTCGATGAGCGTGGCCGGCCGCGCAAGGCGCTGCTGCTGGACCAGACCAACCTGTCGCCCGGTTCGACCCTGAGCCTCTACGAGCAAAACGGCCATTACGCCGCGCTGTGGTGGGCCTCGGTGGCGATCAACGCCAGCGCCGACGGCCTGCTGGACATGCTCAACTGGTTTCAGGCCGCCGACGAACCCGAGTACCCCAAGGGCATGCTGCAAGTGCTCGACCCGCAGCGTTTCGTGCTCAAGCCGGTCGGCCTGGCCCAGCAGTTCATCCAGCAGCACTGGCTGGACGAGGTGCTGCGCCTGGACAACGACGCCTTCGAGGTCGATGCCCTGGCCATGGCCCGCGGCCCCGCCCGCAGCGTGCTCGGCGTGAACAAGGGCGAGCGCACCCAGCGGGTGCGTTTCGCCACCGCTGCCGCGCGCTGCCCGGCCAATCCACTGTTGACCCTTTTCGGGCCCGATCACCAGCCACGCAAGGCCAATCTGGTCTGTCGCGATGGCCGGCTCGGGTTCGATCTGCCAGGACAAACACTGTTTGCCCTGAGCTGGAGCGCGTCGTGATCCGCGCGCGCTGATCCACCCGCCTTGCCCGCCCCTGGAGGCAATCATGCGTGTACTGAACCAGCTTCAAACGCACCTCAGGCACAAAGGACTGCGCTCGACCCTGAAAACCGCCTTGCACCGCTATATGTTCTACCACTGGGAACTGCTCTGGATGGAGCGCGACCTGGTCAGCCCGGTGCCGCCCCACAACCTCAAGCCCAGCAGCCCGACCCAGGCCGAAAAGATCACCCTGCAAAATATCCATGCCTTCGCGCGCTACTTCGGCGACCGCCTGGAAACCATGCGCGAGCTGCTCGCCGAAGGTCATACCGGGATCGTCCATCGCGACCCCGAAGGTCATGTGGTGGCCTTCATCTGGGGGTGCCCGCGGGACTACCACGACCACCACTACTACGGCTGCTGGTTCCCGGTGAACGCCGGTGAGTTCTTCGAGTTCGGCGGTGAACTGACCCGCGCCTACTGGGGCACCACACTGTCGGTGGACCTGCAACTGAACCTGTGGAAAGCCATGCTCAAACAGGGCTGCGACAAGGTCGTGGACGTTTGCGAAAGCCACAATATCCCGGCGCTGAAGCTGCACCTGCGCATGGGCTACGCCGAGCAGGGCCGGGTCACCCACGTCTATTGCCTGTTCGGGCGCTGGAAGTTCTTTCGCCAGAGCCGCTACGCGGGTTCGCGCCTGGCCGCGTTGCGCAAGCCGCCGGCAGTGGCGCCGTCCGTAGGGGTGGCCTGAGATGGGCCTGCGCCTGCGCTGGCTCGACTCGCTGGACGCGCCCGCCTTCCCGGCGCAGGCCTACGAACACCTGCGCCAGCGCCTGCCGCAGGCCACGCCATTCAACAGCCTCGGCTGGTTGCGGGCGGCCGCGGCGGCGCTGGAGCCGGGGCACACCTTGCAGGTGCTGCTCGGCTTCGACCGCGACCACCTGTGCCTGTGCCTGCCGCTGGTGCGCATGCCCTGGCGGGTCGGTCCGCTGACGTTCAGCGTGGTGCGCCACCTGGGCTATCCGCTGAGCGACCGCATCGGCCTGCTTATCGACCTGCCCGAGCGCGACGCGCCCCAGGTGCTGCGCGAGATCCGCCGGCACCTGCCCCACGCCCTGCTGCAACTGAGCGAAGTCACCCAGGGCGAACCCTGGTTGTTGCACTGGGGCTGGCGCAGTTCGACCCATGAACGGCGCCGCTCCTGCTCGGTGCCGGTGCACCAGCTCAGCGCCGCCGACCGCCAGGAAGTCAGCGGCGATCCGCGCTACAAGCTGCGCCGCGCGCGCAAGCGGATCGCCGCCTGTGGCGCGCAGGTCCGGCGGGTAGTGCTGGATGCAGACAATGCGGGCGACTGGCTCGGCCGCATCGCCGCCGTGGAAGACGCCAGTTGGAAAGGCGACGACGGCGTCGGCATCTTCAGCACCCCAGCCTCCCGCGCCTGGATGACCCAGGCCCTCACCGCCCTGGCCGGCGAAGGTCGCCTGCGCCTGGTGGTGCTGGAGCTGGACGGCCAGTGCATCAGCTACCGCCTCGGCCTGCTGGAACAGGGCCGGCTGTACGACTACAACCTGGCCTTTCTGCCGCACTACGCGGAACTGGGCAGCGGCCGGGTGTTGTTGCAGGCGTGGATCGACTGGGGCCTGGACGACGGCTGGCAGTGGATCGACGCCTCGCGGGTCAGCCTGGAAAACTCCAGCCACCAACTGCACGAACGCATGAGCGGCCAGGTCGAGCACCTGCGCCACAGTTTCTATAGCTGGCGCGTGTCGGGCATCGGCCTGGGCCTGGCGCTGCGCCTGTGGCGCCACTGCCGGCCGTGGCTACGCTCAAGCAAAACGAGCCCGCCGCCGCAAAAACACCCCAGCGAACACCTGCCATCCCCACGCCGTCCCGCTACAGGAGCTACGGAATGTCCTTCCAGGTCATAGTCAACGCCGATGATTTCGGCCTCAGCGAACACGTCAATGCGGTGATTTTGCGGGCCTTCAATGCCGGGCTGATCAGCTCGGCGACGGCCATGGCCAACATGCCGGCGTTTCGCGGCGCCTGTGCACTGGCCCGGCTGCCGGCGCTGCGCGGGCACATCGGCCTGCATTTCAATCTCAGCCATGGCCGACCGCTGAGTGACGCCATCCGTGAGCAGCCACTGTTCTGCAACGCCGCCGGCGAGTTCGCTTTCAGGCTGTCGCGCAACAGCCTCTGGCTCGGGCGCCGCGCCCGGCAGGCGGTGGAACAGGAACTGCTCGCGCAATGGCAGCACTGCCTGAACCTGGGCCTGCTGCCCAGCCACCTGGATTCGCACCAGCACGTCCACAACATCTGGCCGATCGGCGAGATCGTCGCCCGCTTCGCCGCCCGCGAGGGCGTGCCGGTCAGGCTGGCGCGCAACCTGGGGCGCAACATCGGCCCGGCCAAGCGCGTGTTCAAGACCTTGCTCAACCGCCGCTTGCGCCATTTGGCCGGGTCGACCGCCGATTACGTCTGCACGCCGGTCGACCTGCGCGACGGCCTCGCGCCGCGCCACGGCTTGCTGGAAGTGGTGGCGCATCCCAGTGCCTTGGGCAGCAATGATTTTGGCGACGCCTACCTGAGCGCCGGGGAATCGCTGGCGGGGTTGCTGGAACAGCAACTGCGAGCGGCGCCGCGTGTTGGCTATCGGGTGTTGGCGGAGGGCTAATCACCCTCGCCGGTCTTGGGAAAATGCCGGCAACTCTTGCGCTCGGCCATCTGCCGGTCGGTGGGGCGCTCATCGACGAAACGCGGCGGCCCATCGCTATGGATTTCCAGGAAACCCCAACGCAGGTCGGCTTCGGTCTGCCCGGGCTTGGGCGGTTCGAACCACCAGACTTCGCGGCTGATCAGGGCCATGGTCGATTTCCTCGGGTGACGGTCTGTTGCTCAAACCATAGATAACTATTTGCCACCGCTCCATTCGCGCTTCGCGGTGTGCTTGCGCTCCCTTACATGGAGCGCCCGTTATGCCACAACTACCTCACCCCGCTGCGCCCGCCGCCGACGTCCACCGGCAGCTCATCAAGGAGCGCCTGCCGGGCTGGATCCGCCACCTCAACGCCGAGCAGATCGATAGCCTGGAGTACCTCGCCGATGCCAGCGAACAGCCCTGGCTGCGCAACGCCCTGCCGACGCTGCGCGAAGCGTTCGAACAGGCGCAACGCCGGTTACACCGCTCGACCGTGGCCCTGGCCAACGCCATGCAAGACCTCAAGCCCCTCGCCGACTTCGCCACCCCTTTGCTCGAAGAGCGCCTGCACACAGCCTTTGGCCTGCAAGGCGATATGCGCCGGCTGAAACTGGTGCGTTTCAGCCGCGACTGGAACTGGATGTCGATGCAGGCCGAGCTGAACCACGAGGCGGAGCCGCTATTGCAGGCGGCGCTGCAAAACTTCCCGCGGGACCTGGAGTGGCAACCGGAAAGCGTGGCCATCGACGGCGAGTTCGTTGTCGGTTCGCACCTGGGTTACCCGCGCTATCACTACACCGGCCTGCCCTTCACCGCGCAGCAATTCGCCAGCGAATGCCATGCCCTGGACCTCGGCCAACGCTACCAGCAACACCTGGACGGCGTGCTCGGCCGGACGCAGGTCCGCGCCCTGGCAATCGAGGTGCGCAAACAACAACTGCACCTGGACCTGTTGCTCGCCCGCATCTGCTACAACCTTCGCGATGATTGCGAGCGGGTCCAGAGCCTGATCGTCGACAGCACGCCCAACATCAGCCCGCACTCGCCGCGTTGTCACCGCCTGAGCCTGTTCGGCATCGACATTCTCGACGCCGTGCTGATCTACCCGGCCCCCGACTCGACCGCCGTGATCTTGTACCTGCCCGGGGTCAAGGATGGCGCGCTGACGCGCTACCCCACTCCCGGCGCCTGCCAGCACGACCTCGCGCGACGCCTCTGCGAACCCGCGCTCCGCCAGCGCTTCATGCGTTTTATCCAGCATGACAAGGCCTACCATTTCGCCAGCGTGCTGCAACGCACGCTCACCGGACAAAGCCTGCCCGGCGATCGCGATACCTCGTGGCAGGCGGCTCCCGACGCGGACCTGCACTGGAACGAAACCGCGATTGACGGCGAACTGTTCGGCTACCTGCAAGACCGCCATCACCGGCGCCTGCTCAACGAAGCCCGGCAACTGGCGGTGCCCAGCGCCGATGCCGACGAGGCGGCGCGCCAGCAACGCCTGCGCCACTGGGAGGCGCTCGGGCTGGACCTGCTTGGCGTCGCCGCGTTCTTCATACCCGCCGCCGGGCAATTGATGACGCTGGTGTTCGTCGCGCAAGTCCTGGACACCATTTATGAAGGCGTGGAGTCCTGGCGACAGGGCGACATCGATGCCGCGCTGAACAGCATCAAGGCCGTGGCCATCGATGGGGTTACGGCGGTGGGCGGCGGCGTGCTGTTTCACTATGTCAGCCGCTTTACCGGCAAATGGATCGAGGTCATGCGCCCAGACGGCAGTCCCCGTCTGTGGAACGCCGACCTGGCGCCCTATGAAGTGCCTGCGCCGCCCGCCGATACCGTGCACAACTCGCTGGGCCAGCGGGTTGTGGACGGTCGTCCGCTGCTGCCGCTGGACGGCGCGCATTACCCGATGACCGCGCATGCCGACGGCCAGCGCTGGCAACTCGTCCACCCCGACACGCCGCGAGCCTTCCAGCCGGTCTTCGAACACAACGGCCAGGGCGCCTGGATCGGTGCCCACGAGTCGCCGCTGGACTGGCCGCGACACACGTTGCTGCGGCGCATCGGCCATCAAGTTGGCGCCTACAGCGATCAAGAGCTGGAAATCGCCAGCCGGATCAGTGGCGTCAACCGCGATGAACTCCTGGATATCTACCTGCGCGGACGCCCCACCCCCGTCAAGTTGATCGACACCTTGCAGCGCTTGCGCGGCGACGTGCCGGCCGAAGACCGTCTCGACGCCGCGCTCGACGGGCTTTACCTGCCGCGGCGGCGCTGCACGGCCAGCGACCGCCTGGCGTTATGGAGCCTGCCGCGGGAAAGCGCCTGGCCTGCCAACACCCGGCTCGAGTTGCGCGGCGGTGGCGTCACCGGTCCGTTGCTGGAGCGCGCCGGCGAACGCCACGCCAGCGACCTGCGCCTGATCCTCAAAGCCGCCGATGGCTACCGTGCCGTAGTCCGTGATCAACCCGGGGCCGTCACTGAAGACGTGTTCGAGGCGCTGGCCCAGGTCATGCCCGAGTTCAACGGCGATACCGAGGCGCTCAAGGCCCGGATGGCCGAACACGCCCTGCTGGACCGTGAAAGCACCCAGCGCTGGCTCTGGTCCGGCCACGAATACGGCTGGGCTGATGACGGCCGTCTTCTCGGCGGATCCGACCGGCCGGAGGTCTACCCGTCGTCGAGCACCCACGGCAATCCGCTGATCGCCCGCTACCGTCGGTTGTACCCGCGGGCCAGCGTCGCATCTGCGGAGATTCAACTGGATCAATGGCGGGCCGCTGACCGGCCGCCGCACCTGGAACTGCGCGCCCTGGAGCGACAGCTCGAATACCTGCGCACCACGCTGGGCCAATGGGCGGAAGACCGGCCCGCACGCAACCGGATCCACGACAGCCTGTTGTCCAACTGGCATCGCCAGTCGGACATCCCGTCGGTCCTCGACCTTTCGGCGTTGAACCTCGTCGACAGCGACTTCAGTGACTTTCCTCACCTGGCCGATGCCTTCACGCATATCACTGAGCTGAGCGTGGACAGCAACGAGCTTCAAGGCATGCCCCTCCTGCTGATCAACCAGCTACCCGCGCTACGCTGCCTATGGGCCGCGTCCATGCGCCTGCAACACATGCCCGAAGGACTCGGACCGCAATTGACCACCCTGGAAATGACCGACAACCAGATCACCTGGAGTGCGGCCTCGCAAGCCACCCTGGAACAATGCACCGGGCTGCAGGTGCTCAACATGGCCGGCAACCCGCTCGGTATCCCGCCGGATATCAGCCGGCTACCGGAGATACGCGACCTGGGGCTGTTCGACGCTGACCTGCACGAGTTCCCGGCGGGCCTTGACCGGGCGGAACACCTGGAACACGTCGAGCTGGCGGCAAACCTGATCACTGATCTGCCCGAGCCCTTGGGCATGACCCGCGCGGCGCAACTGGCCCTGAACATTGAGCAAAATCCGCTCACCCCGGCCGCGCAGGAGCGGATCCAGGCGCACTTCAGCGCAACCGGCATCGACCTGATGGTTCCGGATGTGGATTACGCGGAACTGCTGCTGGAGGCCGATGAACCGACCCTGGCGTGCTGGGAGCGGGTCAGCCGCCAACTGCCCTTGCAGTACCGCCGCGACTTGCGGGAATTGGCCGCGAGCACGCTGTTCCAGGTGGCCCCGGCCACCACCCGGCGTCGCTTCTGGGTCATGTTGCGCTGGCTGGAGACGCCCCTGGCAATGGCATCGGCGACCATGATCGATGCGCGCGCCCTGCTGGCGTTCGAGCTGGCCGCCGACCTCTGCGAAGCGGTCGCGTTTCCCGGGGAGGAGCTCAGTGCCCGGCAGCAGACCGAGCACATACTGAGCGTGGCGGTGGCCGCCATTCGCTACCAGGCGGTCAACGATGCACTGCGCCTGAAATTCCCGGTCATCACCGAGCTTGAGTTCGAGATCTTCCGCGCCCGCACGCTGCAACGGGTGGCTGTCGACATGCAGATGCGCCTCGCGCCGACACCGACCGAAACCGTCTATACCCGGCTCGGCGGCGGACGGCTGCAGTCGCTCGACGCGCAGTGGACCACGCAACTGCATGAGCAACTGCGCGAACTCGGCCCGAGCACCGTGACCGGGCGCAGCGCCCTGTGGAGCGAGCTGCCGGATGGCGAATATGCCTATTCTTTCTGGGTCAACCACCTGCGGCTGCGCTATGCCACCGACTTCGAACAGTTGCAGGAACAGGCCGATGCGCTGCTGGAAGCCGCCGAAGCCGAGATGAACGAAGGTGATTACCTGATCGAAGCCAATCGCTTGCGCCTTCAATACGAAGCCGATCAGCGGGCGCTGCTCGATGACCTGACCCGCCGCATCGCCGACGGCACCCAGACCCGCTGGTAACCCACCCCCCGGCCAGCCGCGCTGGCCGGGCACTCAATACTCCACGGCGGTAAAACGCTCTCCCGCGAGCCAGTGCTCGAACAGGTCGGCCGGCATCGGCCGACCGAGCAGGTAGCCCTGGCCATGATCGCAGCCGGCATTGCGCAGGAACTGGTACTGGGCGTGGGTCTCGATGCCTTCGGCGGTAATGCGATAGCCCAGGGCATGGCCGAGGTCGATGATCGCGCGGGTGATCGCCACATCGTTGTCGCCGTGGGGCAAGTCCTTGATGAACGCGCGGTCGATTTTCAGGTGGTTGATCGGCAACGATTTCAGGTACGCCAGCGACGAGTAGCCGGTGCCGAAGTCGTCCACCGCCGTGGCTACGCCAAGCGCCTGCAAACGCGCCAGGACATCGCAGGCATGCTGCTGGCTTTCCATCAGCAGGCTCTCGGTAATCTCCACTTCCAGCAGATTCGGGCTCAGGCCGTGGCGTTCCAGGGACTCGGTCAGGCTGCGCACATAGTCGCTGCGCTCGATCTGCAAGGCCGCGACGTTGATCGCGATCGGCCCGGGCAGCAGCTCGCGGTCGCGCCACTTGCGGACCTGCGCGCAGACCAGCTCCAGCACGTGCTCGCCCAAGGGAATGATCAGGCCGGTGCGTTCGGCCAGGGGAATGAAATCCAGCGGCGAGATCAGCCCTTTCTGCGGATCGCGCCAGCGCAACAGCGCCTCGGCGCCTTCGACCCGGCCACTGAACAGGTCAATACGCGGCTGATACCAGACCTCGAATTCGTGCTGTTCCAGCGCGCGGCGCAATGCCCGCTCCAGGGCCAGGCGTTCCTGCAGGCGCGCGGTCATGTCGCCGTGGTACAGGCGCCAGGCATTGCGCCCGCTTTCCTTGGCCGCGTACATCGCAGTGTCGGCATGGCGCAGCAGGCTTTCGGCGCTGTGCCCGTGCTCCGGGCCCAGGGCGATGCCGATGCTGCCGGTGACCAGCGCGGCGTTGCCCTTGAGGTCGAACGGCTGCTGCAAGGCACGCAGCAGGCCATCCACCACCTGGCAGGCCTGCTGGGGCGTGCTGATGCGGGTGAGGATGAAGGCGAACTCGTCGCCGCCGAGGCGGCAGACGGTGTCTTCGGCGCCAACCCCGTCTTTCAGACGCTGCGCCGCCTGCGCCAGCAACAGGTCGCCGAGGGCATGGCCGAGGCTGTCGTTCACCAGCTTGAAGCCGTCGATGTCCAGCACCAGCACCGCCAGTTGCACCTTCGGCGCGGCCAGCGCCTGTTGCAGGCGGCGCTGGAACAGCACGCGATTGGGCAGGCCGGTGACCGCGTCGAAATGCGCCAGGTGCTCGAGTTGCGCCTGGGAATGCTTGAGCTCGCCGTTGCGCAGGTTGATCAGGCGATTGCTGCGGTTCAACTGGGCGACGAACAGGCTGAACAGCCCGGTGGTGGCCAAGGCGAACAGAAACAGCGGCGAGCTGAACAGGCTCATCGACGACCCGCCTTCCCGCGGCGTCGCCGCCAGTTGCCAGATGCCACCGGGCACATCGACGTTGAGCGTCACCGACGGCTGCTTGAACATCGCCGGCTCGCCCCAGATCATCGCCCCGGCCGCGCCTTCGCCGTCACCGCCACGCAACGCCAGGTGGAAGTTGGCGTCCTCGCCGACCCCGGCCGCGCGCAGCAGGCTGTCGATGTCCGCCACCACCGAGACATTGCCCCAATACAGGCGCACGCCCTTGTGCCCCTTGAGGAAAACCGGACGCCGGTAGATCAGCGCCCGCCCACCCTGATAGAGCTGCACCGGGCCCGCGAGCACCGGCTCGGCGCTGTCGCGCGCGCGCTGCACCAGCGGGTATTGCGCCGGCAGCGTGCGGTAATTCAGGCCGAGGATGCTTGCGTTGTTGTGCAGCGGGTAGACATCGGCGATGACGTCGTTGGGCGCCAGCGAGACGTGGCGGATATAGCGCACCGACTCCATGGCCTGGCGCGCCATGTCATGGAAATGCGCGGCAGAAATATCGCCGTCGGCACTGAGCAACTGTGCTATGCCTTCAGTCTCGCCAAACGCCGAGCGCATCTGCGCCTCCAGTCCGGCGCGGATGCCAGACAGGCGCATGCTTGCCGTCGCGATCATTTCGCTTTCCTGGCGCTGCATGTCCAGGCGGCCAAGGGCCACGGACAGTCCGATGCCAATCACGGCAAAACCGATGGGAAGCAGGCGGTAAGCGGTGGAACGCACGCTGGTGGGTAGGCTGCGGGGGGCTTCGAGGGCGAAAATTCTTATAGTCATACGCCGAGCTGCTGGCATCGAATTACTCGGGTTATCGGCGGACGAACGGCAATGTTGAGGCGGGCTGGCTTTTTTTTGCGGCGCGGGTTTATTCTCGACTGAAACGTTTCATCTATCTGTTTCACCATTCGAAGAACAAAGAGGTGTCGTGCCATGGATCGTCTGCTGGATACGCTGTTTCCCACTGCCGAGGAGATTCCCGAGGCGTACCGCCTGGGTGAGCCGCTGGAGCAGCGCGATTACCTGGTCAACGGCGAATTGCGCCGCTGGGACGGCCCGCTGGCCACGGTGCGCAGCCCGGTGTGGCTGCGCGAAGGCGATGAAGAGCACCAGGTGCTGCTGGGCAGCGCGCCGCTGCTCGATGCCGACACCGCCCTCACCGCCCTGGACGCCGCCGTGCATGCCTACGACAAAGGCCGCGGCGCCTGGCCGACGATGCGCGTGGCCGAGCGCATCCGCCATGTCGAAGGGTTCCTCGGACGCATGCGCTTGCAACGCGAGGCGGTGATCAAGCTGCTGATGTGGGAAATCGGCAAGAACCTCAAGGACGCCGAAAAAGAATTCGACCGCACCTGCGATTACATCGTCGACACCATCGGCGCGCTCAAGGAACTGGACCGCCGCTCCAGCCGCTTCGAACTGGAACAGGACACCCTCGGCCAGATCCGCCGCACCCCGCTGGGCGTGGCGCTGTGCATGGGCCCTTACAACTATCCGCTGAACGAGACCTTCACCACCCTGATCCCGGCACTGATCATGGGCAACACCGTGGTGTTCAAACCGGCCAAGTTCGGCGTCCTGCTGATCCGGCCGCTGCTCGAAGCCTTCCGCGACAGCTTCCCGGCCGGGGTGATCAACGTCATCTATGGCCGTGGCCGCGAGACCGTCAGCGCGCTGATGGCCAGCGGCAAGATCGACGTGTTCGCCTTCATCGGCACCAACAAGGCCGCCAGCGACCTGAAAAAACTCCACCCGCGCCCGCACCGCCTGCGCGCCGCCCTCGGCCTGGACGCGAAGAACCCGGGCATCGTCTTGCCCGACGCCGACCTCGACAACGCGGTCAGCGAGTCCATTACCGGCGCACTGTCGTTCAACGGCCAGCGCTGCACCGCGCTGAAGATCCTCTTCGTCCACGAACACGTAGTGGACAGCTTCCTGGAAAAATTCCAGGCCAAACTCGCCGCCCTCAAGCCCGGCATGCCCTGGACCCCGGGCGTGGCACTGACGCCGCTGCCGGAGCCGGGCAAGATCGATTACCTCAATGGCCTGGTCAGCGACGCCGTCAGCCAGGGCGCGCAGGTGCTCAACCCCGGTGGCGGGCAGAGCCGTGGTTCGTTCTTCTATCCGGCGCTGCTCTACCCGGTGAACCCGGCGATGCGCGTCTACCACGAAGAGCAGTTTGGCCCGGTGGTGCCCGTGGTGCCGTATAGCGACCTGCAAACGGTGGTGGACTACGTGCTCGATTCGGACTTCGGCCAGCAACTGAGCCTGTTCGGCAATGACCCGGAAGCGATCGGCCGGCTGGTGGACACCTTCGCCAACCAGGTCGGGCGGATCAACATCAACGCCCAATGCCAGCGCAGCCCCGACACGTTCCCGTTCAATGGCCGCAAGAACTCCGCCGAAGGCACGCTCTCGGTGCATGACGCGCTGCGGGTGTTTTCCATCCGCACGCTGGTGGCCACGCGCTTCCAGGACAGCAACAAGCAGTTGATCAGCGAGATCATCCGCAACCGCCAGTCGAGCTTCCTGACCACCGATTACATCTTCTGAAGACCGTTCGGCGCGTCGCATGCCATCCGTCCCGCGCAAGCGGCGACGGATTTGCGCTTTTGCCATTCCTGTACAAACATACAGCGATACGCCCGGGCATCGTGCCCGGGTGCTCCGTTGGCATTGGCTACAGGAGGAACACGCAATGACCGCAAAACCCATTCCCGAAGGTGCCCACAGCATCACGCCGTATCTGGGCATCAAGGACGCGCATAAAGCCATCGATTTCTACAAGGCCGCCTTCGGCGCCGTCGAGATGTTCCGTCTCGAAGGCCCGGACGGCCGCATCGGCCACGCAGAGCTGAAGATCGGCGACTCGTCGATCATGCTCGCCGAGCCCTGCGACCAGGCCGCACTGGTCAGCAGCCAGTCGCAACCCGGTGTTTCCGTGGGGCTGCACCTCTACGTCGAAGACGTCGACGCCCGTTACGCCCAGGCGATCAAGGCCGGGGCCACCGAGGTCAATCCGGTGCAGGACCAGTTTTACGGCGACCGTAGTGGCACCTTGAAGGATCCGTTCGGTAACCTGTGGTTCATTTCCACCCACAAGGAAGACCTCTCGGTGGAAGAAATCCGGGCCCGGGCAGCCAAGTTGTTTGGTGGCTGATCGCCGGCTTTTTGATAGTGTGCCGGGACCGCTTCAGCGGCCCATCGCGACGGTTCGGCGCGATGGGCTGCAAAGCAGTCCCTCATGGAATGGGCAATGCGAATAATCGAAAAAAGCGCCACCCTGGTGCGCACCCTCACTCCCGCTGAAGACGATCTTCTGCGCGGTTTCAACCGCGGCACCCTGGAAGGCCCGCGCCTGTTGCAGGCCAACCAGTTGCTGATTAAGGTCCGCGCCGCCGGTCACTGGCTGGCCTGTGACTGTCAGGCCAAAGCCATGCCGGTGCTCAATGTCACTCTCAACAGCCACACCGGCACGCTGTTCCTGAAGAACAACCCCGGCACCGCCGAGCACGCCGCTGACTGCCCGTTCAGCAAGGACGAGCGCGAAGCCGGCGACACCGACGCCCAGGACACCCCGCCCGCCGCCTGGCTGGCGCCGGACACGCCGCTGCGGCTGATTGGCGATTTTCGCCGCGCTGGCAGCGATGAGTCCACAAGCGCCGGTGCCGGCGCGGGCGACAAGCGCGAACAGCACCGCCTGCTGTCGCTGCTGCTGACCCTGATCGAGGCCAGCGGCCTGAACGTCTACGCCACCCACCTGAAAAAGGACCTCACCGGCCAGTTTGCCGAGCTGCGCGGTGTGGCCGGGCGTTACCCGCTGATCGAGCGGGTGCCGGCCAGCAACTACCTGGAAACCCGCCTCGACATGAAGCACATGATGATGCTCAAGGCGCGCCTGCGGGAATCCACGGTGTTCGGCAACCATCGCCGCCACGGCCTGTTGCTGGACTGCGTCAGCCAGATCAAGGCGCGCAAGGTCTACACCGAACGCAGCGAGGACGGCTTCGACTTCCAGGGCCACCACCTGCTCTGGGGCGGCAGCCGCACGCCCGGGCCGTTGCTGGCCCTGGCGATCTACTCGCCGGCCAGCGCCGGCAGCCATTTCTACGAACTGATCCATGTCGCCAGCGTGCCGGTGCTGTCCCGCGGCCATCTGTTCCCGGTGTACCGCGATGAAGAGCGCGAGCCGCTGAAAATGCTCGTCTCGCTGATCGACTGGATGGCCAGCAAGGGTGTGCGGGTGATCATGCGCAGGCCGGTGATCGGCGGCCAGGTAATGGACGAACTGCTGCTCAGTTCCGACCAGGACCGGGTGCTCTCGGTGTCCCTGACCGAACAGCCGCTGGGGCCGGAGCCGGAGGTGGAGAATTTCCGCCGCTATGCCGACTTCAAGAGCCTCGAAACCTTCCGCAAATACGTGGCGGGCTTTTTCATGCGCGGGCGCGAGTAAGCGCCGCTGGTCGCCGCGGGGAGTATCCGGATCGCACCCTCATGCGAGGGCACGGCCCAATACCAGGTATACCCGCGAAAAGGAGTTTGACCATGAAGCGTTCTGCCTTTGCCGTACTGCTGTTCAGCGCCCTGCTCGGCACCCATGCCCTGGCCGACAACGGGCCGACCAATCCCAATCCGCCGTCCTCTGGCGCCGGCGCCAACGCCACTGACGTGCCAATGCCCAACGGCACCGACCCGCGCACCCAGGGCAGCGACCCGGGACGCCAGGGTGGCGCGACCACCGACGGCACCGACCGCAGCAAACCCAACGCCATCGACGGCACCGGCGCGGAAAACGGTGTGGGCAAAGGCGGGATCAACGGGACCGGTGGCAGCAATACCGGTGGCGGTGGGTCCGGTAGCGGGCAGTGAGGGTCCGGTTCTTCGGTAGCAGCGAGCTTGCTCGCGAAAGCCGCGAAACCGGCTCACCTCACCACTGCCGCTTATCCGGCCGGGTCAGCCCCAGTTTTTCGATCCGGTAACGCAACATGTCCCGGCTCAACCCCAGCAGCCGCGCCGACTTGGTGACATTCCAGTCGGTGCGGTCGAGCATCTTGCGCACCATGTCACGCTCCACTTCCGGCAGGTTCATCGACTCCAGCGGATCCGCCGGCGGCCGCGCAGTGAAGGTCGGCGCCGTGGGCATCGCCAGCGATTCTTCCACCAGGCTCGGGCACACATTCAGTTGCTGCGGGCCAATCACCTCGCTACCCGTCAGCAACACCGTCTGCTCCAGCATATTGCGCAGCTCGCGCACGTTCCCCGGCCAGCCGTAACTGAGCATCAGGTCCTCGGCTTCCGCACTGAAGCGCAACGGCCCCTTGCCGTAGCGCTTGGCGTGCTGGGCGAGGAAATGCCGGGCCAGAATCAGGATGTCTTCGCCACGGTCATACAGCCGCGGCACCTTGATCGAGATGATCCGCAGGCGAAAGAACAGGTCACGGCGGAACTTGCCCTGCTGCACCATCTGCTCCAGGTTGCAGTTGGTGGCGCTGATGATCCGCAGGTTGACCTTGCGCTCCTTGACCGCACCGATACGGCGGATGGTGCGGTCTTCCAGCAGTTTCAGCAGCTTGGCTTGCAACAGCAGGTCCATTTCGCCGATCTCGTCGAGAAACAGGGTGCCACCATCCGCCGCTTCGACCAGGCCGACCCGGCGCTCGCGCGCGTCGGTAAAGGCGCCTTTCTCATGGCCGAACAGTTCGGCTTCGAGCAGGTTGGCCGGAATCGAGGCGCAGTTGAATTCGATGAACGGCCCCTTGCTGCGCGGCCCGTCGAAGTGCAGGGCGCGAGCCACCAGTTCCTTGCCGGTGCCAGTTTCGCCTTCCACCAACACGGGCGGCAGGTCGCCGCCGGTCATGCGCTGTTCGGCATCGAGCAACTGCCGCACGGTGTGCTTGAGCCCGAGCATCGTCGGCGATTCGCCGATCAACGCCTGGATTCCCGATTTCGACGCCTCGCGCTCCTGATAGAACGACAGGGTTCGCTCCATCCGTTCGGTGGCCAGGGCCTTGTCCAGCATCAGTTTGAGTTCGGCCAGGGCCACCGGCTTGGTCAGGTAGTGGAAGGCGCCCTCCTTCATCGCCGCCACCGCGTCTTCGACGTTGCCGTAGCCGGTCATCATGATGACTTTCAGCTCCGGGGCCTGGGCGACCAGGGTGCGCAGCAACTCGTGGCCGTTCATCCCCGGCAGCGAGTTGTCGGTCAGCACCGCGTCGGGCTGGATATGCTGCAAACGCTCCAGAGCGTCTTCGGCGCTGTGGCAAACGGTCACCTCGAACTGCTTGCGCTCAAGGTAGGTCTGGATGTTCTGCGCAAGGAGTTCATCGTCCTCGACCAGCAGGATGCTGTGTTCCATGGTCCCCTCCGGCAACATTGAAAATCAGGCTGACACGGGTTCCTTCCTCCTCACGGCTGGTCAGGCTGACCGAACCACCGAATCGTTCCATGATGCGTTTGACCAGTACCAGGCCGACCCCGAGGCCGCCCTGCTTGGTGGTGAAAAACGGCTTGAAGACCATCCGCTCCTGTTGCTGGCTCATGCCCTTGCCGCTGTCGCTCACGACCATTTGCCACTGCCGCCCGCCCTGCTCCGGGCTCACTTCAATACCCAGCCGACCGCCCTTGGGCATGGCTTCCAGGGCGTTGGCGAACAGGCTGTTGAGGATCTGCGTCAGCAGCATCGGCTGGATCGACACGCTGGCGGCGGCGGGCGTGTCGACCCGCACCTCGACCCGCGAACGCTCGATCTGCCCGGCGAAACTGACCAGGGCATCGTCGATGGCGCCCAACAGGTCCACTGCCTCGGCCTCGTCGCTGGCCGGGCGCAGCGACACCAGCAACTCGCGCACCCAGCGCGACATGCGATCGACCTGGCCGATGATGTCGGCGATGTTCTTCTGCGCCGGCTCGCTGGCAACCTCGTGGGCCAGTTCGGCGCTGGAACGGATGGTCGCCAGCGGGTTGCGCAGGCTGTGGGCCACCGCCGAGGACATTTCGCCGAGCGCGGCGAAGGTCTCGCTGATCACCAGCCGGCGTTGCTGCGACGCGAGCATGGCGGCGCCGCGACGGACGATCCAGAACAGCCCGAGGTAGATCAGCACGCCACCGATGATGCTGCTGCTCCAGATCAGCACATAGCCGCGCTGGATCCGCCGCACCAGATCCTGCGGCTCCTTGTACACCTCGACCATCGACACCACCTGGGTGCCCGAGGCGTCGAACATCGGGATGTAGTTTTCGATGAACAGGTAGCGCGGCTCGCGCTCGAACTGCTGTTCCTCGCGCTCCTCGGCGGCCTTGTGGTAGCTGGCCGAGACCGGCGTGCGCGAGGCGAAGGATTCATCGAGGTCATCATCGCCCTCGATCTTGCGGCCGATCAGTTGCGGATTGGTCGACCAGACGATGGTCCGGTCCAGCGCGTAGACATTCGCCAGCAGCGTGTCCGGCAGGTGCTCGACATGATCGAGGAACTCGATCCGCGCATCCGCCACCACCGAAGCCTCCAGGCCCGGGTGCAGGGCGTCCAGTCGCGGGTCGAGCAACTCGCCCATGGTCACGCTCGCGGGGATGCGCGCATGGCGCACCTCGGCCTGGGCCATGGCCTGGATGAACTGGGCGGTGAGCATCGCGTCGCGCTCGACGCTGTCGTTGACCACGAAGCGGGTGGAGACATAGCCCAGCGCGGCGGCCACCGAAGCGATGATCAACAGGCTGACCAGGGAAAACCAGCGCAGCAGATTGAACGGCTGCTGATTCCGGGCAAGGCGTGCATCGGGCTGGCCGGAAACGGCCGCGTCATCGCTGTTCAGCACCATCGGACCGCTTCCTCGCAGGATGCCCGTGTCAGGAACTTATAGCCCAGCCCGTCCGTGGCGTGAGTCAGCCGTGCCGCCTGTGCGACGCACGGTGATGCCATTTCGCCTTTCCGCCCCCCTCCGCCCCCCATTCCCTGAACCCCTGAACCCCTGAACCCCTGAACCCCTGAACCCCTGAACCCCTGAATCCCTGAATCCCTGAATCCCTGAATCCCTGAATCCCTGAACCCCTGAACCCCCGAACCCCCGAATCCCGTAGGAGCGAGCTTGCTCGCGATGGGGCCGGTGGGGTCATCGCGAGCAAGGGGTTCAGGGACAAGCCTCAAAAATCACGCCTTCACCCGCCGCAACGCCACCGTCACCCACGTGCCCTGCCCCTCGCGGCTGCCCAGCTTCACCGTTCCGCCAAAGCGCTCGACAATCCGCCGCACCAGCACCAACCCCACCCCCAGCCCACCGCGCTTGGTGGTGAAGAACGGCTTGAAGGCCATCCTCAATTGCTGGCTGCTCATGCCCTTGCCGGTATCGGCCAGACGGATGCTTACCAAGCGCCGCGTGCGGGCCTGCACCCGCACGCTGAACCGCCCGCCCTCGGGCATGGCTTCCAGTGCGTTGCTGATCAAGCTGTTGAACACCTGCGCCAGCATCACCGGCTGGCCCAGCACGCGAATGCCGGCCAGGTCGTCCAGTTCCACCTCGACCCGCGCCCGGATGATCTGCGCGGCATGCGCCTGCACGCAGTCGCGCACAATGCCGTCCAGCGCCACCGGCTCGGCCTCGTCGCTGAGCGGGCGCAGCGATTGCAGCAGTTCGCGGACCCAGTGCGACATGCGATCGACCTGGCCAATGATGTCATCGATATTTTTCCGCGCCGCGCCGTCATCGAATTCCTGGGCCAGCTCGGCGCTGGAGCGGATGCTCGCCAGCGGGTTGCGCAGGCTGTGGGCCACCGCCGAGGACATCTCGCCCAGCGCGACGTAGGTTTCGTTGTTCACCAGTTGCTTGTGCTGCGCCGCCAGCACCCTGGCCGCACGCCGCACGATCAGGAACAGCCCGCAGTAAACCACCGTGGCCCCCAGCGCGGTGCCGAGCCAGAGCAGCAGCAAACCACGCTCGATCCGCGCGATCAGGTCGCGGGGCTCCTTGTAGATTTCCACCATGGCGGTGACCTGCTCGCCGCTGGTGTCGAACAAGGGGATGTAGTTTTCGATGAACAGGCGCTGCGGCGGCACCAGGAATTTCTGTTCGGAACGGGCGTCGTCGATGTCGTGGTAGCTGGCCGAGACGCGCATCTTGTAGTCGAAGGCCCGCTCCAGGTCGTCATCGGACTCGATCATGCGCCCCACCAGCGCCGGGTTGCTGGACCAGATCACCATGCGGTCCGGCGCGTAGATATTGGCCAGGAGCATGTCCGGCAGGTGGGCGATATGGTCGAGGAATTCCCAGCGGGCCATCTGCCGGACCTGCGCCGGGACGTCGCTGAACGAGGCGTCCAGCCGCGGATCAAGCAGTTCGCCCATGGTGCGGATGTTCGGCACCGCGACGTGGCGCACCTCCGCCTCGGCGATGGATTGGATGAACTGCGCGGTAAGCAACGCGTCGCGCTCGACGCTCTCGTTGATGATGAAGCGGCTGGACACCAGCCCGAGGCCGATCGCCACGCTGAGAATCACCGCCAGGCTCACCACCGCGTACCAGCGCAGCAGGTTGAATGCCGGGCGCTCGCCTTCGCCGTCGAGGGCGGCAGTTTCCAGCGATTGGGCGGCAGGCGGCTGCAGGGTCATGGCGAATCCCCGGGCGGATGCCTTTAGGTATAGCGCAATGCCATGAATGCGGAATCTGCCCCACGCCACATTCCCCAATGCTGGGGCCAGTGCCCCGCCAGACGGCAGTGGGGAAAACCGGGGAAATCCGCTGCAGGCCAAGCCTGGCAAGGCTTTCGCCGCGCTGGTACGGATGTTGCCGATGCTCGTGCAGACGACCCAATTTCCTGGGCCCGCTTGCAAGAGGAATACGCTCATGCACCGTCCAACGCCCCATCCGCTGGCTTTGCTGGTTCTGGCCGGCCTGCTCCAGGCGCCCGCCCAGGCGGCGCTGTTCGATGTCGACCCGGGCCCTTATCTGCATGCCACCGGCGGTTTCGCCGCCTGGTATCAGGACAGCCATGGTCGGGTTCTCGACCTGTGCCTGTCCAAGGCCGTCAGCTCGCGGGTGCCCGGCACCGCCGCGGCGCCTTCGTACATGTGCACCCTGCTGCCCACCCCCGGGGTGTTCGACGACACCCAGGCGATCAACTTCCCCAGCAATTTCCCCGATGAAGCCTTCTGGTTTACCGCCGATGCTGCCCTGGTCGATGCCGCCCGCGGTATCGACCTGAGCTTCGGCACGGCGATCGAAGCCGCCTTTGCCGCCGAAGAACCGGTGGACGGCGATCAGGTCAGCTTTGCCCGGGTGCGCATCCGCGTCGATGTGGCCGCGCCGGGCACCTACGTGATCACCCATCCCTACGGCGTCGATGTGTTCGACGTGCCCGTCGCCGGACGCCGGGCGATCAACATGACCCGGGATATCGGCATCGGCGCGCCGCAGACCTACACCGGCGCGCTGAAAGGCGATGTCGGACCGTTCCTGCGCAGCGTCAACGGCCCCTACAGCGAAACCAACCCGCTGACCGGCGCCAGCGAGCGCTACATCGGCGACCCGAATCTGGAAGAAGCCGTCACCGGCAGCCCGTTCAACACCAACTACGTGCGCATCGAAGGGCCCAACGGCCTGGACCTGCGCACCGAGGTGTTCTCGGTGTCCGGCAAGCTGTCCAGCGTCAACCGGCCAACCCCGCTGATCCCGCAGCGCAGCACCTACTCGCGGCGCACGGTCAACGGCAACCCGGTGGCCCAGCAGGACGTGTTCGTCCAGGCCCCGCCGCAGCCGGCCACGGTCACCCTGACCAGCCAGAGCCCCAACCTGCCGCTGAGCGAGGCCAACCACACCGGCGCCTGGTATGCGCAGTCGGCGCTCAACCCGACCCTGCCGGCGCTGCTCACCGTGGCGGCCGACAACACCCCGGCGATCCCCAGCAGTACGCCGAGCACTGCCAGCCTGCCGCTGGTGGACCTGGTCACGATCCAGCGCGCCGAGTACAGCCTCGGCTCCGGGCAACTGACCCTGATTGCCGCGACCAGCGATGAAATCACCCCACCCACCCTCACCGCCCACACCGGCCATGGCGCCGCCATCGGTGCGCTGGGTGGCGAAGGCGCGGTGAAAACCCTGACCACCGGCCTGTCGCCGATTCCGCCAGCGACCGTCACGGTCACCAGCAGCAATGGCGGCAGCGACAGCGAAGAAGTGGTGATCCTGCCATGAACGCATTCACGCCAAGACCCGCCGCAGGAGGCAACATGAACAGATGGCCCCGCCTGGCGCTGTGTGCCGCCGGACTGACCCTAACCCTCGGCAACAGCGCCTGGGCCGGACTCGCCGCGGTCGATCCCGGCCCTTACACCCTGGCCACCGGGCGCTACCCGATGTGGTACCAGGACGACGGCGACCTGTCGCTGGAGCTGTGCCAGTCGCGCGCCGCCAGTTCACGGCTGCCGGCGGCCACCCCGCCCAACTACATGTGCACGCTGCTGCCTGAGCCGGGCATCTACGACGACGCCCTGCCGCTGGTGTTCCCCGACAACTGGCCGCCGGAGATGTTCTGGTTCCTGGCCGAGACCTCGATTCCCGCCGTGGGCAACAGCGGTTATGAACTGGAGGTCTACGTCGCCGGTATCGAAGCCGCGTTTGCCGCCGAGAATCCGGTGGACGGCGACCAGCAGAGCTTCGCCCGCATCCGCATCCGCGCCTCGGTGCCCAGCGCTGGCACCTACACCGTGACCCACCCCTACGGCGTCGAAACCGTCACCGTGGCCAACGGCGGGCGCCGCGCGATCAACATCACCCGCGATATCGGCATCGGCGCGCCGGGCGATTTCAGCGGCGCCTTGAACGGCGCGCTCGGGCCGTTCCTGCGCAGCGTCAACGGGCCGTATACCGAGATCAACCCGGACACCGGGGCGTCGGAAACCTATATCGGCGACCCGAATCTCACCGAAGCGGTGACCGGCAGCCCCAACAACACCAACTTCGTGCGTATCCAGGGCCCGGCCGGGACGATCCAGACCAACCTGTTCAGCGTCTCCGGCAAAGTGCTGGACGCCCGCACCCAGACCGCCGCGGAACTGGACCGCGCCACCTACCGGCGTACCGCCGCCGGCAGCCGCGTCGAAGTGTTCGCCCGCTCCGCCAACAGCGCCAGCCTGTGCCTGCGCGAAAGCGTCGCACTGGTACCCGGCACGCCGCCGTCGCCCTGCCAGTACAACCTGCTCGCGGACAACAATGGCCTGTTCTTCGCCCAACGGCTGCTGCCCGGCGCGCCGCCTGCCGTGGTGGTGCTGACCGCCAGCAGCCCGACCGGTGCGACCCGGCCGACCTCGCTGTCGAGCAAGCTCAGTGACGTGGTGAAGATCCAGACCGCGCGCTATGACTGGGCCAACAAACGCCTGACCCTGCAGGCCAGCTCCAGCGACGAAGTGCTGGTGCCGGATCTGGTGGCCCAGGGCTACGGGCGCCTGTCCAAGTCGGGCACGGTGCAGACGCTGACAGTCAACGACCTGGCGCAACCACCGGCCAGCGTGACGATCAAGTCCGCCGCCGGCGGCAGCGACAGCGAACCGGTGCAGGTGCTCGGCAGCGCACCGGCGCCGGTGGCCAATCAGGCGCCGATAGCGGTGGCCGACAGCGGCAGCACCAGCTTCGGCGTGCCGCTGACCCTCAATCTGGTGGCCAACGACAGCGACCCGGACGGTGACCTGCCGCTGAGCGTCGCCGACCTCACCCAGCCGGCCAACGGCCAGGGCACGGTGGCGCTGAATGGCAGCACCTCGGTGACCTACACCCCGCCCGCCGTGGTCAACGCGCCGATGCAGGCCACCTTCAGCTACCGCGCCCAAGACAACAAAGGCCTGAAATCGGCGGTGGCCACGGTGACCGTCACGGTCGCGCCGAACCAGCCGCCGGTGCCGGTCAACGACAGCGTCGCCACCCTCGGCGTGCCACTGGCTATCGACGTACTGGCCAACGACGGCGACCCGGAAGGCAACCTGCCGCTGGACATCGCCAGCGTCACCCAGCCACCCGCCGGGCGCGGCAGCGTGGCGATCACCGGCAATCAGGTCACCTACACGCCACCGGCCACCGTCACCAGCGCGTTCAGCACCAGCTTCGGCTATGCCATCCGCGATTCGCTGGGGGCGCTGTCGGGGCAAGCGACGGTGAGCGTGCAGGTGTCGCCGCGACCAGCCCAGGAAACCTTCGCGGTCACCGCCGCGGTGGTCCAGGCCCGCTCCAACAACCGCTTCAATTGGGATATCTCGGGGACCTCCTCGGTGACCACCGGCAACACCATCACCGTGCAGGTGACCACGCCGGGCGGCCTGGTGACCCTCGGCACCACCACGGTGCCGGTGACCGGACGCTGGCGGCTGGTGGTGGCCAACAGCACCACCGTCGTGCCGAGCGCCAACCCGAGCGCCACGATTCGCAGCAGCCAGGGCACGGTGCGTACCGTCCCGGTTGTCGTGCAGTAACAAGGAGGATCGCCGCATGCCGCGCCTGACCCCACTGCTGCTGTGCCTGGCCCTGCTCGGCCAGGCCACGCAGGCCGACGACCTGATGGACAACGCCGACCTGGCCCCCGGCGTCGACCTTGGCGAATCGCTGCTGCCGCAGATGGCCCAGTCAGGCCAGCATGCGCTGATCGAGCAACACGGCCAGGCCAACCGCGCCGTCATCGAGCAGAGCGGGCAGAACCTGCTGGGCACCATCGTCCAGTCCGGTAGCGCCCAGGAAGCCTGGATCCTGCAACAGGGCGCCGACCTGATGGCTGCCATCAGCCAGCAGGGCCAGGGCAACCAGGCGGCCATCGTGCAGAACGGCAGCCACAACCGCGCCGAGATTTCCCAGGCCGGCAACAGGAACAGCGCGACCATCCAGCAGACCGGCACCGGGCTCTCCAGCACGGTGATCCAGGCCGGCAATGGCCAGAACGTGTCCGTCAACCAATACCGCTAAACCCTGGAGGCATCACCATGTTCAAGCTCGCTCCCCTAAGCGCCGCCATTGTCCTGGCGCTTGCCGGCCAGGTCATGGCCGATGACAGCGTGTCGAACCAGAACCAGCTCGGCACCGAGAACATCGCCGAGGTCAAACAACTCGCCGCACCCAACAGCACCAGCAACCAGCAGCAAACCGGCCTGGGCAACAACGCCGCAAGTCTGCAGGACGGCGCCACCGCGCAAATCCTGCAACAGCACCTGGGCGAGTACAACGCCGGTTACGCCGAGCAGTTGTTCGAATCCGGCAGCCAGATCAACCAGCAGCAGACCGGCAGCCTCAACACCACCCACGCCAGCCAGTCGATCGGCTACGAGAACCAGGCGACCCAAATCCAGTCCGGCAGCGGCAACTTCGCCTTCATCTACCAGGACACCCAGGAAGGCAGCCAGGCCCTGACCCAGCAGTTCGGCGCCGGCAACAGCGCCTTCGCCGAACAACTGTTCGGCGGCATCGCCAACCAGTCGCAGACCCTGCAACAGGGCAACGACAACTACAGCGCCGCCGAACACATGCTTCACGAGAACGGCCAGATCACTATCCAGCAGTCCGGCGAAGGCAACTGGGCCTACGGCGAGCAGAGTTCGGGACAAGGTGGCGAGGTCAACATCGGCCAGAGCGGCGGCTGGAACAGCGTGCAGGTCTGGCAGGACACCCAGGTTTCCAGCCAGGCCAACGTCGCCCAGTACGGCCAGACCAACGAAACCGTGGTCGACCAGACCTTCGGCGAAAACAACCTGGCCAGCGTGATCCAGGCCGGCGACCTCAATGCCTTCTACGTCGATCAGTTCGAATCGCTGCAATCGGTGGCGACCCTGTACCAGACCGGCTCAGGCAACGTCGGCTTCAGCTACCAGAGCGGCGACGGCCACCAGCTCAGCGTCAACTCCACCGGCAGTGGCAACCGCATTCTCGCCAGTAACTGGAAAGGCGAGCGCCTGGGCGGCCAGTTCGGCACCCAGCAACGGGCCCAGCTCAACCAGAACGGCAGCGGCAACAGCGCCAACCTGACCCAGAACGGCGGCAACCAGTTGGCCCGCCTCAACCAGAACGGCACGGACAACGAAGCGCGGATCGACCAGGCCGACAGCAACAACGAGCTGTATTTCGAGCAGAACGGCAGCGACAACCTGCTGATCGCCGAGCAGCGCGGCACGCTCAACTACGCCACCGGCAGCAGTACCGGCAGTGGCAACAGCGTGACCCTCGAGCAGAGCGGCAGCGGTAACCAGAGCTACACCTGGCAGCTTTATGGGCAGGGCAACGAGGCGAGTATCAAGCAGACTGATGGGGTCAATGTGGCCTATGTCACCCAGGGCGGTACGGCCAACCAGGCTACGGTGGACCAGAGCGGCATGAACCAGACCGCAACCCTTCAGCAGTTCGGCACTGGAAACCAGGCTAGCGTGCTACAGCAGTGAGATTCCCGCTTGGCCGCGGCTGGCGATGGGCTGGTCGCGGTCTTTTTTTGCCGTGTGGTGGGTGGAAGGCGCTAGCCGGAAGTTTTCTAGCGTTCTCAAGATCGAGCGCCGCCCGGGCGGCGCTCGATCTTGAGAGCGCTGAAAAACTGTCGGCATGCACCTGGTCGCCATAACCCGGTCTCACGGCCGCCGCCAGACCGAACAACATCGTTGCCCATGCCGGCCAATTCGCTGGCAAGCCAGCTACCACAGTGTTCAGCTCACCACTCAAACACCCAAAACAACAACCTATCGCAAACTCGGCCACCCCTGGAACGACGCCACCACACTGACGCAACCCGGCATCTGTCGGCAGGCCTTGACGCTGCGTGGTTCCGGCGGCACCGAAACCAGCACCGTCAACACCACGAAAAACAAAATGGACAGCGGAACACTGTAGGCAAGAAGGCTTTTTATTTTCATTGTCGGCATTCTCCAAACCCGTGGTTCGGTCGGGGCCCGCCGGCATGGCGCCGGACCCCGGGTGTCTCAACGCTCGTCGACGGTGACGATCTCGCGGCGCGAGGCCATGCTCGCCGGCACTTGGTCCTCGTCGGTAAAGAACTGCTCGTACCACTCGCGCAACTGATAGACCGGGCCATCGGTCTCGGCCAGCACCGGTTTGTCGATGCGGATCTTGTGCTTCCAGATGTCCACGTCCTGGTAGAACGAGGCGCGGTTGCCCATGACGTAGGCCTTGGCCACTTCCTGGTTCTGCTCCTCGGTCCAGCCCGGCACGCGCTGGACCATGCAGCCGAAACGCAATTCAAAGCTGTTGGGGCCGACGGGAACGTGGCTGTTGAGCAGGATGGCGTGGATGCGCACGTCGCCGAACATCGAGCTGAGGTGGGTGAAGTGGGTCGCCGGGCCGTAGTAGGCCGACTCGGCGATCAGGTCGCCCCCCAGACGTTCGGAGTCACCGTGGAAGATCTGGTGGCCGATATGGCCTTCGAAGATGTTGGAGAAAAACTTGGTCGGAGTGCCGTGCACCGGGCCGAAGTGCTGGGCATCCACCAGGTTGTCGACCAGCTCGCGCGGGTTGGTCTCGATCAGCATGGTGTCGATGTTCCAGTCGTGGATCCAGTCCGGGCTGTCCATCACGGCCAGGTGCGGGATGACCACGCCTTCGCTCGGGGCCTTGCCTTCCGGGTTGTTCCAGATGAACAGCAGGTTGTTTTCCACGCAGGTCAGCCAGGCACGGGTCTTGGCTTTCGGCGGGATGCGCTTGCAGTACGGGATCTCGACGCACTTGCCAGCGGTGTCGTATTTCCAGTGGTGGAACGGGCAGACCACGCGGTCGTTCTCGATGGTGCCCTGGGACAGGTCGGCGCCCATGTGCGGGCAATAGGCATCGAGGATGCTGATGGTGCCTTCGCTGGTAGCAAAGGCCACCAGGCGGGTGCCAAAGATGTTCAGCGTGTGCAGCTTGCCATCGCGGTAGTCGGCCGCGTTGCCCAGGCAATGCCAGCCGCGGGCGTAGCGGTGAGTGCGCTGGGCATTGTCGAGGGAGATTTCAGCGAGTTTGGTCATTTTGTTGTTGTCCTCGGGTGAAAACCTGGGGGGCGGCTAATACCCCCTTTCTGAATGGGTGAATTCATGACCGCCATGATTGGGCAGATGCGCCAGGGCTTCATCCTCCAATTGGACTAGGCGGTTTTGCAGCGTTCTCATCGCCGGCAAACCGGCGATGAGGCCCTTGGAAATCAGGCGATCACTGACCGAAACGCCGCGCCGCCTCCGGTCCGAAATCCTTCGGACTGAAGCCCGGCTTGTTCAACTGGTAGCCGTTGCGCTGTTCGTTGATCAGGTTGAACGCCAGGTAGCTGCCGGCATTGAGGTCGTGGTACAGCCCTACCCCGGCCTGCTGGCCGAAGGACTCGTAGGCGTAGAAGTAGTTGACCATCGAGGTGCGCCACAGCTCGCCACGGTTGTCGTAGTTGTCGGCGAGCATCGGGAACCAGGTGTCTTCGTCGATGTACAGCTTGCGTTTGCCGTACAGGTGGCGATAACCGGGCTTGAGGGTGCCTTCCAGTTCCCACACGCGGTGGCGCTCGTAGCGCATGGCATCGGGGTTGATATGCCCCGGGGTCAGCAGGTCGGCGTATTTGAGTTGCGGCGAATGCAGGCGGTAGGCGTTGTAAGGGATGTACATCTCGCGCTTGCCGACGATCTTCCAGTCGTAACGCTGGCCGGAGCCGTTGAACAGGCGCACTTCGTCCACGGTGATCGAGCCGCCGCTCCCCGGGAACGACATGTCGAAACCGTAGCCCGGCGACTGGCGCACGCGACGGGTGCCGGGGTCATAGCGCCAGGCCTGGCGTGGCTCGGTCTTGTCGTTCCAGAACTCGGTGCCGGTGTTGATCTCGCCCTTGTCACGCTGCGGCAGCAGGGTTTCGTTGAGGTAGAACGAGGAGTTGCCGGTGGTGTCGCCGATCTTGCCCGGTTCCAGCGACGGCGCCAGGTTGCGCGAGTGCACGCGGCCCCAGTTGATGTTGCCGTCCTTGAGCACGTAGGCGTTGTCGGAGATGTATTCCTCGGTCCAGGCGCGCAGAGTGAAGGTCGAGGCGTTCTTCAGCAGTTCCAGGCCGCTGCGCGGTACCGGGAACGGCGTGCCGCCGGTCTTGCCGACCACGCCTTCGCCGTCGTCCACCAATTTTGCGATGGCGGCGTTCTCCTTGGTGGCCTGACACACCGTGTCGCTGGGGCGGAAATCCCGGTGGCTGGGGTAGATCGGCATTTTGAAGGTGGTCGGGTACAGCTTGAACAGCGCCTTCTGGCCATCAGACAACTGGTCGGCGTACTGCGCCAGGTTGGCCGCGGTGATGACGAACAGCGGCTTCTCGTCCGGGTACGGGTCGATCGGGTGGTTGCCGGTGCCTTTGAAGTCGACCTGAGGCGGTACGCCCAGCCACTTGCCGGAATACGCTGGAATGCTGCCATCGGCGTTACCGCTCTTGTCGGCGCCCAGGCAGGTCAGCTCGGCGCCCAGGCGTGGCACGTCTTCAGGGGCGGCGCTGGCGGGGGCGATGGCGGTGCAGCCAAGCAGGGCCGCGAAAGTCCACGAAGCCAGGCCACGGGGGGCCAGGTTACTGCCGGTCATTGTTGTTCTCCTTGGAATACCGATAGCGGGGAGCCCAGTATCGGCAGGCGCCGGAGGCGGCAGCATCGTCCGTGCGGACTAACGCATTTTGGGAGGTTCGGTGGTGGGGAGCCGCCCCTGTGGTGGGGCAGCCCATTTGGCATTCATCGCTCAAAAGCTGCCGGTGCTGCTGGCGCCTTCCCCAACCTTCAGCACATTGTTGTTACCCGGTTGCCAACGCGGCTCGCTGTTGGCGTCGGCCTCCCGGCGCACGATGCACTTCCATTCCAGCGTCTGTTGATCCGGTACACGGACTACCCCCTTCCAGCTCGGGTATGCACTTGTGTCCGTCAGGCGAATGGCATGCGCAGGCTTCCACTCACCCAGTTCCGCACTACTGCCCACTACGTAGACGCTTTCCCCTGGTTGAGTGATGCTTTGATTGCAGGTAAAGGTGACCTCAACGGAAGCCTGGGACTGCGCAGACCGCCACACCCGGATCTGACCGTTGTCGGCATCGAGCACTGAGGTGAATCCAGCACCGGCAGTGCTGAGGTTTGACCCCAGTGCGATCAGCAGCGTGCCTTTGCCTCCGGTGGTCCGTGCGACCAACCCGGAGTAGTTGCCCAGAAACGAAATAGCCGAGTCGGCTTTGACACCGGCGTCGCGACGAATCCTGATCAACTTGCGAATCAGCTCGCCCCGTGGCCAGTCGTACATGTCTGGCCAGTACACGGTCGGTGTGCCGGGGCTGGTCAGGATGTACGCATACGCTTGATTGCGGCGCTCTTCAGGCAGAGCCCAATGGTGCTGCCCGCCATTGGGCCCTGGCGAATAGCCCGTGTCGTGGTTGTCGACGAACGTGACGGCTACCTCCCTCCAGCGTGGGTCAGGATTGCCGTTGAGCCCATGGCGCCAGTCGGCGATTGCGCCATTTTGCATGCGCTCCTTCAAGGCAAAGTCGAACACCGTGCAATGGGCGCGATCCGACCAGTCCTTCAAGGCATCCTGCCAACTGGCCTTGCTACGCCAGTCATCGCTGGCGTATTCGTTCGGTGCCTTCCACAGCTCGCCCACGCAGAAGCCTTGGGTGCCGAACCCTTGCATCCAGCTGTCGACACGCTCGGCCGCGTAGCCTTTGACAAAGTCAAAGCGAAGCCCCTGCGCACCGTAGTGATCCCGCAGGTTGGCGAACTCATCCTTGAACATCTCGAACACACGCGGATTGGCGGTATTGAGGTCGGCGTCTCCCGTCATGAACCCCTCGCCGTCATCACATTTGCTGACGGGCTGGCAATCGTCGCGCCAGAAATTCTGCCCTTTGGGTAGCTGAACTTCCTGGCCCGGAAAATTGCCGTTCATGTGATTGGGAACCACGTCATAGATCGGCTTGACGTGGACCTTGTTCAACGCCGCGGCGGCTTGCTTGAGCTGGTCATCACTGCCGTATTGACTGTTTTTGTTGAAGTCTTGCCAGAAGTACCCTTCGCCGCCGCCCGAGGTACCCGACGCGGCATCAGCCCACTTGGAGCCATCTCGCCAGGGCGGTGGCATCCAGATCGCGGTGAAGCCATCCTGCGCGATGGTTGCAGCCTTGGCCGCCAGGATCGTGTACCAGCTTTCGCCCGAAACACGGCTGGAGTTCCAGTGAAACCCCTGCAGGATGATTTCATCACCACCGTCGTTACGTACTGAGCCGACGGTATTGCCTTGAAGGTCCTCTCTTGCCAGTGCAGCGTTGTGAGTACCCAGCAAAGACATAAGCAACAACGAGCAAATCGCAGCCTTCATGGTGGCCTCCCAGGTGCCATGGCCTTAACCAGACAAAACCAGACAGCGCGCCAATGGACGCTGTCCGCTGGTAGACGAAATCAATATGGGAGATATCCAGACACTCAACTACTGGCAAAAATGATAGTTCTCAGCGGTATTGGTTACCGCTGATCTGCTTTTTTCAGGCGATCACCTGAAATCCGCAACAACACCCCTCACACCGCGCTAGCCGGCAACGGCAGCGTCCCCGGCTGCCCAAGGGCAACCACGCTGTTGAGCATGATCCGCACCAGTTCGGTCTGCCGTCGCACACCGGTCTTGGAGAAGATCGACCGCAAATGCGCCCGGGCAGTATTGCGACGGATATTGAGCAACTCCGACGCTTCTTCCAGCGACAGACCATTGGCCAGCTCCAGCGCCAGTGCCGTTTCCGCCGGGGTCAGGTGATAGAGCTGCGAGGTCACCACCGTGCTGACCAGGGATTTGCCCACCGCATCGCGCACATAGACCATCACCGTCGGCTTGCCCTTGCCCTCCAGCAATTCCTGCGACGGAATCAACTCCACCACCACGCCCAGGTTGACCTGCCCGGACGGCCGCGACACCGACATGGCCTCCGCGCCCTGGCGGTCGCCCTCCCCTTGTTTGGCGCGGGTGAAGGCATTGCGCACGAGTCGGCTGAGTTCCCGATTGTCGCTCGGGTAAGTCGCTTCCAGCCGGCCGCCCACCAGTTTGAGTCCGTCATTGCTGTCGAGGATTTCCCGCGCCACCGGGTTGAGTTGCAGCACGCTGCCGCTTTCGTCGAGCACGATGGTGGCGACTGCCAGGCGGCTGATGGTCTGGCAATACAGGCTGCCCAGCGACTCGCTGCGGTCCAGCAGCGAATGCATGTGCAGGGCCCGGCGCAGGTGCGGGATGAGCATCGCGCACATGGCCCGCTCGGTGTCGCCGAAGCGCGCCTGCTCGCGGGTGCGGTTGATGCGCAGGCGCAGGATGCCGCCGTCCGGCATGCTGATATCGACGCCGAGCATCTGGTGGCAACCGTAGGGTTCGCAGTACAGCAGGTAGAACGACGAACCCAGCCATTCGGCTTCGGTCATCAGGTCGTCGATGGTGAACACCTGGTCGGAGGGCAATCGGTCGAACAGGGTCGATTTGGCGTAGTAGGCGTAGTGGTTGACGCCGCCCTCGCCCAGCTCGATGTCGCCGGCGACCATCATCGGCGACAGGAACGGTTCGTCCGCCACCCGCAGGATCAGGGTGACGAAATTGGCCTGGAACAAGGCGCGGACCTGTTGCAGCGACTCGGTCATGCAACGGGTGTCCATCGCCGCGTCGTACATGTTGCCGATCAGCCGCTCGTACTCGGCCAGCTCCAGTCCCATTGTTTCCAGGACACGGGCGTTGGGCATCACGGTTTGCATGGTCAATCCCCCACGGGCCCGGCCCCCCGGAGCCCGCAACATTGTTTTTATTGTGGTGGAGCATCCGGGCGAGGTCGCCCGGCAGCACGCCGGCCCTGGCGCACGGGAAACGCCAGGCGGTTCATCAACAATCGTCTTACTTCACGGCGGCCAGCGCGCTGTCGCCACTGCCCTGGAACACGCCGCGCTCGCCGGCCACCAACAGGTGGCGGGCATTGAGCACCAGCGCCGAGGTCAGGGTGCCCAGGCCCATGCGCTGCGAGCTGTCGAGCAGAGTGCCTTTGGCATCCAGGCGGATCAAGCGACTGCCGGCACCCACCAGCACCAGGCCCTGATTGTCGGGTAACAGCGCGTGGCCGTAGATCGGTTGGGTGCTGCCGACATCGACCGGCTTCCAGCTCTCGCCGAAGTCGGTGCTGAGAAACACGTTGCCGCGCATGCCATACGCCAGCCAGCGCTCGGCGGACAAGCGCACCACGCCAAACAGCGAGCCGCTGTAGAACGGCGTCAGGCTCTGCCAATGCTGGCCGGCATCGCTGGAACGCAGCACCAGGCCCTGTTCGCCGACGAGCATCTGCCGGCCATCGGCACCGCCGTCCAGGCCGTTGAAATGCGCGCCGTCGCCGGGCATTTCGCGCGCGCTCCAGTGCTGGCCGGCGTCGCTGGACTCCAGGTATTTGCCGTAGCTGCCGTAGGCCACCACGTGTTGGCCGTCGCTGCTCCAGACACCCAGCAGCGGCTCGCCCAGTTCGGCGTCGTAGTGCATTTCCTGCCATTGCTGGCCGCCGTCGGTGGAACGCAGGATCCAGCCGTCGTGACCGACCGCAATCAGCAGGCCGGGAGCCAGGGCGGTGACCGCGGTCAGCGTCGCTTCGCGCTCGCCGCCGACCTGGCGGGTCTGCCAGGACCGTCCGCCGTCGTCGCTGGTGAGGATCGTGCCGCGTTCGCCGACGCCCAGCAGTTGCGGGCCGTCGGCCACCAAGGCGTTGACCTGGACGCGGTCGGCGTTGATCTGCGAGACCGCCAGCGGCGCCGGCTGGCGAGGAGAGAAGGCCAACGCGACGGCGGCGATGACGATGGCGCTCATGGCGTATCCGATCAGATTGCGCATGACGGACTCCATGACGACAGGTGCGGGCACGGTGCAGGCTTCATCGGGTGATCCTCTGGTTTTTTCTTGTCAGCGGATCATCTGACCGGGTGGTCGCGGAGGCATCGTCCAAATGGGGTAGCTGGTTGTTCCAAGGGCCGTCATCGCTGGCTCGCCAGCGAGGACGGCCGGTAAAGATCAAGGAAGCTCGAACAACCCCGCCGCCCCCATCCCGCCACCAATGCACATGGCGACCACCACATACCGCACGCCACGCCGCCGCCCTTCCAGCAGCGCATGCCCGACCATCCGCGCCCCGGACATACCGAACGGATGGCCAATGGCGATCGCGCCGCCGTTGACGTTCAGCCGCTCCGGCGGGATCTCCAGGGCATCCCGGCAATGCAGGACCTGGCAGGCAAACGCTTCGTTGATTTCCCACAGGCCGATGTCCGCGACATTCAAGCCAAAGCGCTTGAGCAGTTTGGGGATCGCCACCACCGGGCCGATGCCCATTTCTTCCGGCGCGCAGCCGCCCACGGCGATCCCGCGGTAGATGCCCAGCGGTGTCAGCCCGCGACGCTTGGCCTCGGCGCTGCTCATCAGCAGGCTGGCGGCGGCGCCGTCGGAGAACTGCGAGGCGTTGCCGGCGGTGATGAACTCGCCCTGCCCGATCCATTTGCCGTCCTTCCACACCGGCTTGAGCGCGGCGAGGTCGTCCAGGGTGGTGGCGGGCCGGTTGCACTCGTCGCGTTCGACGATCACCCGCTCGTGGCCGGCAGGCTGGCCTTCTTTGTCGAACAGCAGGCGGTCGGCGGCGAGCGGCACGATTTCGTCATCGAACAGCCCGGACCGTTGCGCTGCCGCGGTGCGTTGCTGGCTTTGCAGGCTGTAATCGTCCTGGGCGGCGCGGCTGATGCCGTAGCGGCGCGAGACGATTTCGGCGGTTTCCAGCATCGGGATGTAGGCGGACGGCATCACCTCCAGCACCGCCTGGGACTGGGCGCGGTAGGTGTTCTTGTGTTTGGTCTGGGTCAGCGACAGCGATTCCACACCGCCGCCGATGGCGATGTTCATTTCTCCGGCCATGATGCCCTTGGCCGCCACGCCGATGCTCATCAGGCCGGACGCGCACATGCGGTCCAGGGCCATGCCCGGCACGCTGTCCGGCAGGCCGCCGGTGTAGGCGCACAAGCGGCCGATGTTGTAGGCCTGGGTGCCCTGCTGCACCGCCGCGCCCATGATTACGTCTTCCACCGCGTCGGCTTCGATGCCGGCGCGCTCCACTACCGCCCGCACCACATGGCCGCCCAGCACCGGGGCCTCGGTGTCGTTGAAGGATCCACGGAAGGATTTCGCCAGGGCGGTACGCGCCGTGGCAACGATTACGACTTCATTCAGGCTCATGACGGGCTCTCTCAAACAGGATTGAAGGTGTAGCGGCTGATGGTGTCGACCACGCAGCCCGGGCGGCTTTCGCCCTCGATTTCGACGCTGACGCGGACCACCGCCTGCACCGCCTCGCCCAACGACTCGACGCGCAGGATCAGGCCATGCCCGCGCACGCGCGCGCCGACCCGCACCGGGGCCGGGAAGCGCACGCGGTCGGAGCCGTAGTTGACGCCCATGGCCATGTTTTCCAGGGTCATCAGTTGCGGCAGGAACAGATTGGCCAGCGACTGGGTCAGGTAGCCGTGGGCGATGCACACGCCGAACGGCCCGCTGGCGGCGCGCTCGGGATCGACGTGAATCCACTGGTGATCGCCGGTGGCTTCGGCGAACAGGTCGATGCGCGCCTGGTCGATCGTCAGCCACTCGGTGCGGCCCAGGTCCAGGCCCTCGGCATCGAGCAGCGCCCGGGCGCTGCTGAAGGTTTGGCTCATGGCGGACTCCTCAGGCCTGTTGCGAACTGACGGACAGCACTTCGCCGACCATGTACGAGGCGTAGTCGCTGGCGAGGAACATCATCACGTTGGCCACTTCCCAGACTTCCGCGGCCCGGCCGAAGGCTTCGCGCCCGGCGAGGCTGGCCAGCAGTTCTTCGCTGGAGGCTTTCTTGAGGAAGTCATGCAGGGCGATGGACGGCGACACCGCGTTGATCCGCACGCCGTGTTCGGCGGCCTCGAGTGCGCTGCAGCGGGTCAGCGCCATGACCCCGGCCTTGGCCGCGGCGTAGTGGGCCTGCTCCTTTTGCGCACGCCAGCCAAGCACCGAGGCGTTGTTGACGATGGCGCCGGCGCCGCGGCGCTGCATGTGCGGGAGGATGGCGCGGGTCATGCGGAAGGTGCCGGTGAGGGTCACGTCGAGCACCCGCGACCATTCTTCGTCGCTCATCTCGACCACGGTTTTCTGGCCACCGAGGCCGGCGTTGTTGATCAGCACATCGACGCCGCCGAGCTGGTGTTCGGCGGCGTCGACCAGGGCCTGGACCTCGGCTTCGACGGTGACGTTGCACAACTGGCCGTAGATTGCCTGCAGACCGGTTTCCGACTTCAAGCGCTCCACCGCTTCTTCCAGTCGGCGCGGGTGGATATCCGAGATCATCAACGCCCGGCAGCCTTCCTCGGCGCTGCGCCGGGCCGCCGAATAACCGATCCCGGCGCCGGCGGCGGCGGTGATCAGCACCGATTTGCCGGCCAGCAGCTGATGGCCGGGTACATAAGGGGGAGCTTGTTTCACAGCGGTTACCTCCAGGTAAATAACCCTGAGAGGTATACGGGGGCGGGATCAGGTGGGCATCGTCAAAACGGGGTATGGAATCACTGCTCCACCCGACTCATCACCGCCTGCTCATACCGCGGATACAGGTGCGTCACGCTGCGAATCAACTCGTACTTGCTCAACTTGACCGACGCAAAGCGCTCGGGAATCGGCGTCGCGATCACTTCGTTCATGTCCAGGCCATGCACCGCGCTGTCGCGCAGCAGGTCGTCCAGCCAGCCGAGGTAGTCGACCATCTGGTCGAACGGCGCGCGATCGTGGCTGACCGGGCCATGCCCCGGCACCAGCACCTTCCACGGCAAGCGCTGCAACTGTTGCAGGTCATCGACCCACTGGTTCAAACCCGGGCTGTGCGGCGTGGTCAGGGCGCGCTGGTAGAACAGCAGGTCACCCGCAAACAGCACGCCGGTCTTTTCGTCGAGAATCGCCAGGTCCGCGCCGCTATGCCCGCTGAACGCCAGTAGCTTCAACGGATGCGAACCGAAGGTCTTCACCCCCGGCTGCAACACCTGCTCCGGCAGGCGCACCTGGGTGCCGCGCATCCAGTCGCCGACCATGCGGTACATGTTCTCGCTGAGGGCATCGCCCTCTTTCTCCAGTTGCTCGCGGGTGCCGGGCAAAGCGCCGATCGGCACGTCGGCGAACGCCTGACTGCCCAGCGCGTGGTCGGGGTGGTGATGGGTGATCAAGACCTGCACCACCGGCTTGTCGGTGACTTTGCCGATGGCCTGGCGCAGGGCCTGGCCGTAACGCAGCGACGGCCCGCTGTCGATCACCACGACACCGTCCTCGCTGACGATGAACCCGGTGTTGACGATGTTGCCGCCGTTGTCGCGGGAGAAGTTGTCGGTGCTGCCTTCCAGCACGTAAGTGTCCGCCGCCACCTGGCGCGGTTCGAGTCGGTAGTCCAGCTCCGCCAGGCTCGGCAGGCTGACAAGGCTCAACAGGCACAACAAAGCACGCATCAGCGACCTCATTCGATAGCGGCGTCGAACGCATTGCCGTTGTTGTCACGCAGGCTCAGGCGTACCGGGCCCGGACGGCGCAGGTCGAACGACAGGCTGGGGTTTTCGCTCACGGCCGGGAACAGTTCCAGGGTCGCCAGCGACTGGCCCTGGGCGTCGAACAGTTCGGCGTGCTCGATGAAGAATTCCGGAATCCCGGCCATCAGGCCGTTATCCATGGGGTGCGAGACCGACAGGCGCAGGCGGCTGTAGTCTTCGCGCGGGTAGCGGCCACCGAGCACCTGGCCCAGCCGCTGTTCCCAACCGGGCTGGCTGCGCGCCACGCTGGGCGCGGTGCAACCACCACCGGCGGCCTCGATCAGCGTCGAGCCGACATGCCAGACGCCCTCCTCGGTCTGCACCGCGGCCCGCAACGCCGTGGCCTGTTCGATACGCACGCGGATCGCCAGCCAGGGCAGTACTTCGGGACCGGGAGCGAAGTCGACGATGCGCGGAATCGGGTTCAGTTCGGCCCATACCAGCATGCGTTTGACCTTCCCCGGCAGGCCGCGCGCATCGATCTGCAGCGGAACCTGCCGGGCGTCCTCGGCGAACGGCGGCGCGATGACCTTGATCCGCTCGTCGAAGCGGTAAGGCTCATCGCCAATCCATTGTTTTCGGTAAAACTCCCACATCACCGAGGGCACCGGGTCGGGGCCCGGATCCAGGGCGTATGCCGGGGCGCCGACGAGCAGCGCCATCAGCAGGAACGGCACCCGGCCCATGGCATCACTCCTCGACGTGCACGCTGTCGAGGTAAGTACGGATCGCCCAGAGCGCTTCCTGGCTCAGGTAGTCCGCCATTTTCGGCATGTACACGCGACCGTCGCGCACCGAACCGTGCCGCACGCGCTCGACGAACCACTCATCGCCCACCGCGCCTTCGTCCAGCATGCGCAGGTCCGGGGCGATACCGCCGGACTTGGCTTCCAGGCCATGGCAAGCCGCGCAGTTCTGGTTATAGGCCGAAGCACCGATGCTCAACGCTTCGTCGTGATTCTTGCCCGTGCGGTACGGGTTTTCCGTACGCCATTCCTCGCCGAGCTTTTCCAGGTTGCCGGTATTGACCGCCGTCGGCGTCACGTTGCCGTGGGCCATGACCGCCCCTGCGCTCATCAGGCCAGCCATAAAGATGGCGCTCATCCAGGCGTTTTTCACTGTTGTCATTGTTTTGCCCTCGACTACTTCAGGTTGCACGATTTGCACGCGAAAACCTCTCTGGCGAAAGGTTCTGCCGGCCATCTTAGGAAGCGCGTCGTACAGCCCCCATGCTGCTTTGGTGGTCGCGACCCAGTGCTTTGGTAGTAGCGCTTGTGGGGCAGTGCCAAATCATGTCCGAACCGGGAAGTTTTCCCGGCAAGGGCGGGAGTTTTTCCGTTTCTCGAAGGGCGTTGGCGTTCCAGTCTATGCAGGCCAAAACCTCCATTGGGAAACACCAACATGACAATAAGATCGTTACCCGCCGCTCTCTCTCCTCTGTCCATGGCCGTCCAGGCCGTGCTGCTGGTCAGCACCCTGGCCATGGCGCCTGCCAGCCAGGCCAAGCCTGTGACCTGGGAAGACATCGCCGACGACCACAAGACCACCAACAACGTGCTGCAATACGGCATGGGCACCAACGCCCAGCGCTGGAGCCCGCTGGCTGTGGTCAACGACAAGAACGTGTTCAAGCTGACCCCGGCCTGGTCGTACTCGTTCGGTGACGAGAAGCAGCGTGGACAGGAGTCGCAAGCGATCATCCATGACGGCGTGGTCTACGTTACCGGTTCCTACTCGCGGGTCTTCGCGCTGGACGCCAAGACCGGCAAACGCCTGTGGACCTACAACCACCGTCTGCCGGACGACATCCGTCCATGCTGTGACGTGGTCAACCGCGGCGCCGCCATCTTCGGCGACAAGATCTACTTCGGCACCCTCGACTCGCGCGTCATCGCGCTGAACAAGGACACCGGCAAGGTCATCTGGAACAAGAAATTCGGCGATCACAGCGCCGGCTACACCATGACCGGTGCGCCGACCCTGATCAAAGACCAGAAGACCGGCAAGGTCCTGCTGATCCACGGCAGCTCCGGTGACGAATTCGGCGTTGTCGGCCAACTGTTCGCCCGCGACCCGGACACCGGTGAAGAAGTCTGGATGCGTCCGTTCGTCGAAGGCCACATGGGCCGCATCAACGGCAAGGACAGCACCCCGACCGGCGATGTGAAAGCTCCGTCCTGGCCGGATGATCCGACCACCGAAACCGGCAAGGTCGAGGCCTGGAGCCACGGCGGTGGCGCCCCTTGGCAGAGCGCGAGCTTCGACGCCGAGACCAACACCATCATCGTCGGTGCCGGCAACCCTGGCCCATGGAACACCTGGGCACGGACCTCGAAAGACGGCAACCCGCACGACTACGACAGCCTTTACACCTCCGGCCAGGTCGGCGTTGACCCAACCACCGGTGAAGTGAAGTGGTTCTACCAGCACACCCCGAACGATGCCTGGGACTTCTCCGGCAACAACGAGTTGGTGCTGTTCGACTACAAGGACAAAGACGGCAAGCAGTACAAGGCCACCGCCCACGCTGACCGTAACGGCTTCTTCTATGTGGTCGACCGTACCAACGGCAAGCTGAAGAACGCCTTCCCGTTCGCCGACAACATCACCTGGGCCAGCCACATCGACCTCAAGACCGGTCGCCCGGTCGAGAACGAAGGCCAGCGTCCGCCGAAGCCAGAGCCAGGCGAAACCCGCGGCAAGTCGGTCGAAGTCTCGCCGCCGTTCCTCGGTGGCAAGAACTGGAACCCGATGGCCTACAGCCAGGACACCGGCCTGTTCTACGTGCCGTCGAACCAGTGGAAAGAGGAATACTGGACCGAGACCGTCAACTACAAGAAAGGCTCCGCGTACCTCGGCATGGGCTTCCGCATCAAGCGCATGTACGAAGACCACGTCGGTTCGCTGCGCGCCATGGACCCGACCACCGGCAAGATGGTCTGGGAACACAAAGAGCGTCTGCCGCTGTGGGCTGGCGTACTGGCGACCAAGGGCAACCTGGTGTTCACCGGCACCGGTGACGGCTACTTCAAAGCGTTCAACGCCAAGACGGGCGAAGAGCTGTGGAAATTCCAGACCGGTAGCGGCATCGTTTCGCCACCGATCACCTGGGAACAAGATGGCGAGCAGTACATCGGCGTGACCGTCGGTTACGGCGGCGCTGTTCCACTGTGGGGCGGCGACATGGCCGAGCTGACCAAGCCAGTGGCACAGGGCGGTTCGTTCTGGGTATTCAAGATCCCTGCCTGGGATACCAAGACCGCACAACGTTGATCTGAGCTGAACGAGGGGGCCTGACAGCCCCCTTTCGCTTTCGACTTCAGGGCTCGCCACCCGCCCCCCTTGTAGGAGCGAGCTTGCTCGCGATGGCGATCGACAGACAGCCACGGTGGTGGCGTCTGACGCCATCGCGAGCAAGCTCGCTCCTACAAGGAAGGCACGGCACGCCTTCTAAGGAGCTATCCATGAAATACCTCCCGCTACTTCTCGCCATTGCCATTTCCCCTGCCTTCGCCGCTATCGCCAATGACGACGGCGGCGACGACCAGCCACTGACTATCAATGGCTGCGTGATCCAGCCGGGCAGCCAGTGCCCCAACGCCAACCTCGAAGGCGCTGACCTGAACAACCAGGACATGAGCAAGATGAACCTGGCCGGCGCCAACCTGCGCAACGCCAACCTGCGTCACGCCAAGCTCGACCTGGCCAATCTGGAAAAGGCCCAGTTGCAGGGCGCCAACCTCAACCGCGCCAGCCTGCAACAGACCAACCTGCGCATCGCCGACCTCACCGGTGCCAGCCTGGTGGCCGCGCAAGCCTGGGGCATGTTCGCCCAGGGCGCGAAATTCAACGACGCCAATCTCAGCGCTGCCTACCTTGAATTCGCCCGCCTTTCCGGGGCCAAGATGCACAACACCAACCTGCAAGCCGCCGACCTGGAAATGACCTGGCTGAGCCGCGCCGACATGAAGGGCGCGATCCTCGCCGACGCCAACCTGCAAGAAGCCAAGTTCGGCGAGAGCAACCTGGAGAAGGCTGATCTGCGCGGAACCCGCAAGCATTACGCGAACTTCCAGGATGCCAACATGGAAGGCTGTGAAGGCTGTCCGAAGACCTGGGACTGACGGCAACTTCAAGCTGCAAGCGACGCGGCTCGCCGAGCGCGCTTAACTTGCAGCTTGCAGCTTGAAGCTTGTCACGTCGCGAAGCAGCCCCGTCTGGATCGCCAGGTGCACCATCTCCGCATGGGAACTCACCTGCAGCTTGCTCTTGAGCAGGGTCAGGTAGTTGGAAACCGTCTTGCCGCTCAGGCACAGGTGTTCGGCGATCACCCGCATAGGCGTGCCCTTGGCGAGCATCAGAAAGATTTCCGTCTCGCGCTGGGTCAGGCCATTCAGCCGCGCGTCCTTGTCCTGTGCCCGCTGCGGCTGGGTTGCCAGTTGCGTGGCGAGGGCCTGTTCGATGTAGGCATGGCCGGACAACACCCGTCGCACCGCTTCCAGCAGCGTGGCAGGCGCCACCGACTTGGACAGGAAGCCGCAGGCGCCAGCGTCCAGCGCCTGGCGCACCAGGCCCAGTTCGGTGTGTTCACTGAAGAACAGCACGCGCAGTTGTGGCAGGCGCTGGCGCAGGCGGCGGGTGGTTTCCAGGCCGCTGATGCCGGGCAGGTCGAAATCCATCAGCACCAACCCCGGCACCTGTTCGTGAACCCGTTGCAGGGCTTCTTCGCCCGAGGCGGCTTCACGCACCGGCAGTTCCTCGGCGAGCACGGCACTGAGGCCCAGGCGCAGCATGGGGTGATCGTCAACCAGCAGGATGTCCATCGGCGTGGTTCTCGTTGTTGTTCGCCAAACCCCATGCTAGAGCCCTGCCCGGCCTGCCCGGCTACTACTTTGGTAGCGCTTTTGCTGTCGATGGTCGCATTCACAAAGCCGCGCTACTGACCTGTAATACCGGCATAACAAAAATGAGACTGCCGACCATGCTGCCCCGCGTCCTGTCCGCCCTCGCCTGCCTGACGTTTTCAGGCCTGCTCGCCAGCACTGCCCTGGCCGACACCCCGTTGTTTTCCGCCGACGGCTACCGCACCACCCTCTACCGCAGCCCGACTCCGGCCAGCGCCGAGGGCGCGCAAACCCTCGACACCCCCGGACTCCAGGCACTGCTCGCGGCCCAGCCGCAGCCGCTGCTGATCGACGTCTACAAACGCCAGTGGCTGCACGGCCAGTTCATCGACAGCGAAGCCCACGCCAACCTGCCCGGCAGCCACTGGCTGGCCAACACCGGCGACGGCGAGCTGAACCCGCAGTGGTCGGAGTATTTCAGCCGCCACCTGCAACGCCTCAGCAACGGCGACCGGCAGCGGCCGATCGTCTTCTATTGCCGCTCCGATTGCTGGCTGAGCTGGAACGCGGTCAAGCGCGCCACGGCGCTGGGCTACACACGCCTGTACTGGTACCGTGACGGCCTGGATGCCTGGGAAGCCGCCGGCCTGCCCGTGGTTGCCGCCACGCCCGAGGTCTTTCCCTGAACGACGATTCCTTGCGGTCAACGCCAAAACAATAAGGTGCAAAGCCATGTACAAGATTCTGATCGCTGACGACCATCCGCTGTTTCGCGAAGCCATCCACAACGTCATCAGCGATGGTTTCCCCGGCAGTGAAGTGATGGAAACCGCCGACCTCGACAGCGCCCTGGCGCTGACCGGCGAACACGACGACCTCGACCTCATCCTGCTCGACTTGAACATGCCCGGCATGCACGGCCTGGGCGGGCTGATCAACCTGCGTAACGAAGCGCCGACCATCCCGGTGGTGATCGTTTCCGCCGAACAGGACAAACAAGTGGTGCTGCAGGCCATCACCTACGGTGCGGTGGGCTTTATCACCAAATCGTCGCCGCGCTCGCAGATGACCGAAGCCATCGAGCAGATCCTCAATGGCAACGTCTACCTGCCACCGGACATCATCCGCACCCAGAAGAGCGGCAGCCGCCGTAGCCAGAACGAAACCCAGGGCTTTGCTCCGGAACTGCTGCAAGCGCTGACCCGCAAGCAACTGCTGGTACTGGAACGCATGACCAAGGGCGAGTCGAACAAACAGATCGCCTACAACCTCGATATCGCCGAAACCACGGTCAAGGCCCACGTTTCGGCGATCCTGCGCAAGCTCAACGTGCACAACCGGGTTCAAGCAATCCTCAGCGCCGGCGATATCGACTTCACGGCCTACCTGCGACGTTAGGCGTAATTAATCGTTTCGATTGAAATTAATCGTTGAAACACGCAGTTACGCTGAAGTAAGCTCGAACGCATTCAACTGGAGCACACCATGCAATCCACCCCTCACAACCACGCACAACACACCGGTCGCCTCGCGCGCGCCGTCGTGTCCGTGGCTGCCTGCGGGACGGCTGCTCCAGTCGGCTTTTATTTTGGGTATTGGTTTAGCCAAAGGCGCCGCTGATACCCACACCGGCGCCCACTCAAAGGGGCCGCCGAATACGAGAATACTCAAACCCCCGGTCGGCCCCGCCCTCCGGGGGTTTTGTTTTTTTGGGCCAGACCACACCGACACCATTGAGGAACGACAGATGAACACCACCACTGACTACCGTTACCAACGCTCTGCCTGGCGATTTAGCCACTTCCGTTCGGGCCAGCCAGCCGCCTCCGACCGGTCCAGTACAGGTGGCAATCACACACTTACACGTATCTGTCGAACACAGCGATAGGGCCGAAGGCGCGGGACAGAACCCGCCTTCCGCCCAGGGAAATCCGAACATGCAAGCGTCCAGCCAAGCACTGCCCCTGAACACCAACGCCGCGGCCAACACTCCGGTCAGCCTGCGTCTGCCAAGCCCCATGCAACTCAAACAGCAGTTGCCGCTTTCCACGGCCCTCACGGCCCAGGTCCAGCACCACCGCCAGGCGGTGAAAAACATCCTCGACGGCAACGACCCGCGCCTGCTGGTAATCGTCGGCCCCTGCTCCCTGCACGATCCCCGCGCCGCCCTCGAATACGCCGAACGCCTTGCCGCGCTGTCGCAGCGTGTCGGCGACCAGTTGTTGCTGGTGATGCGCGCCTACGTCGAGAAACCGCGAACCACCGTCGGCTGGAAAGGCCTGGCCTACGACCCGCACCTGGACGGCAGCGATGACATGCACGGCGGCCTGCGCCTGTCCCGCGAATTGATGCTGGGAATGCTCGAACTCGGCCTGCCGGTCGCCACCGAACTGCTGCAACCTATGGCCTCGGGCTACTTCGACGACCTGCTGAGCTGGGCGGCAATCGGCGCACGCACCACCGAATCGCAGATCCACCGCGAGATGGTCAGCGGCCTCGGCCTGCCAGTGGGCTTCAAGAACGGCACCGACGGCGGCGTCGGTATCGCCTGCGATGCGATCCGCAGCGCCGCCCATCCGCACCGGCATTTCGGCCTCGACGCCCAGGGCCACCCGGCCATCGTCGAAACCCTCGGCAACCCCGACACCCATTTGGTATTGCGCGGCGGCCACAAGGGCCCGAACTACGACGCGGCAAGTGTCGAGCAAGCGCGCCAGGGGTTGGCCAAGGCCGGGATCGCGGCACGGATCATGGTCGATTGCAGCCACGCCAACAGCGGCAAAGACCCGCTGAAACAGCCAGCGGTGTTCGATGACGTGCTGCGTCAGCGGCTGGACGGCGACCGCTCGCTGGTGGGCGTGATGATCGAAAGCCACCTGTTCGACGGCTGCCAGGCGCTGGGCAAGGGGCCGCTGGAATACGGCGTATCGATCACCGATGGCTGCCTGGGCTGGGAAGGCACCGAGGCGATGTTGCGCAAGGCGGCGTGTGAATTGCGCAAGCAACGGGCGGGGCACTGAAGCCCGGACGTTCAGCACAAAGCCCTCAGTGCGGAGTCTTACCACAAGGTTTCAGGAGAAATCGCCAAACAATTGCGTTAGGCTCTGGCTTTTCCCAACAGGAGTACCCCCCATGGCCCGAGCCAGCGCACGCCACATCCTCGTCAGCAGCGAAGACAAGTGCAACGAACTGAAAGCACAGATCGAAGCCGGCGCCGACTTCGCGGACGTTGCCAAAGCCAACTCCACTTGCCCGTCCAGCCGCCAGGGCGGTGACCTGGGTTCGTTCGGCCCAGGCCAGATGGTCAAGGAATTCGACACCGTGGTCTTCAGCGCGCCGCTGAATGAAGTACAGGGTCCGGTGAAGACCCAGTTCGGTTACCACCTGCTGGAAGTGACCAGCCGCCAGGACTGATCGGTCTTGCGCCGATACCAGGGACCGCTCTGCGGTCCTTCGCGAGTGAACTCGCTCCTACAGAAGATGTTGCGCAATACCATCACTGTAGGAGCGAGCTTGCTCGCGACGGCGCTCTGCCTGACTGCCCAGGCCGCCCCTTCTCACGCCCTCACCGTCTACGACGAAGCCCCGCGCTATGCGGAGCATTTCCGTCACTTCGACTACACCAACCCTGACGCCCCCAAAGGCGGCAGCCTGCGCCGCTCGGCCATCGAGATCGGCCAGTTCGACCATATTCTTCCGTATATCGACAAAGGCATCGGCGTCAGTGAAATCGACGGCTGGCTTTACTCGCCGCTGGCAGTACGCTCGCTGGACGAGCCCTACACCGTCTACGGTCTGGTCGCCCGCCGCATGGAACGGGCCGCCGACGGCCTGTCGCTGCGTTTCTACCTCGACCCGAAAGCCCGCTTCTCCGACGGCAAGCCGATCCGCGCCGAAGACGTGCGCTTCACCTACGACCTGCTGCTGCGCGAAGGCAACCTGAAATACCGCACCCAGTTCGCCGATGTCGCCGATGTGGTGGTGGAGTCGCCGACGCAAGTGCGCTTCGACTTCAAGACCAACCAGAACCGCACCCTGGCCCTGGACCTCGCGTCCCTGCCGGTGCTGCCCGAACACTGGTGGCGCGACCGCGATTTCGCCAACGGCGGCGGTTTCGAAGCGCCGCTGGGCAGCGGGCCGTACCGCGTGGCGCGGATCGACAACGGCCGCAGCATCACCTTCGAACGCGACCGCGACTGGTGGGGCAAGGACCTGGCGGTCAGCCGTGGCCGCTACAACTTCGACCAGTTGCGCATCGAGTACTTCGGCGACACCGACGTCGCCCGCCAGGTCCTGCGCGGCGGCGGCTACGACTACAACCGCGAGTTTTCCGCCACCGGCTACACCATTGGCTACAACGGCCCGGCCCTCGACGACGGCCGCCTGCAACGCGCGCACCTGGCCAAGGACATGGCGCAAAGCGCCCAGGGCTATGTGTTCAACCTGGAGCGCCCGATGTTCCAGGACCGCCGTGTACGCCAGGCCCTGGCCCTGCTCTGGGACTTCGAATGGAGCAACCGGCGGATGATGCGCGACCTGTACATCCGCCAGCAGAGCTACTTCGCCAACAGCCCGCTGGCTGCCCGCGAATTGCCGGACGCCGACGAGTTGAAGCTGCTGGAACCGCTACGCGGAAAAGTCCCCGATGAAGTCTTCACCCAGGTGTTCGAGGCGCCGAAAACCGATGGTTCCGGCTTGATCCGCGACAAGCAGTTGCAGGCCCTGGCGCTGTTGCGGGAGGCCGGCTGGCACCCGGACGGCGACCGCCTGGTGAATGCCCAGGGCGAGCCGCTGAGTTTCGTCTTCCTCAATGGCCAGAACGGCCTCGAACGCTTGCTGCTGCCATGGAAACGCACGCTGGCGCAGATCGGCATCGACATGCAGATCCGCCGCGTCGACGCAGCCCAGTACGTCAACCGCCTGATGGCCCGCGACTACGACATGATCGTCACCGGCTACCCGGTGTCGCCCTCGCCGGGGCTGGAGCTGTACAGCTACTTCGGCTCGGCGGCGGCCAACGATCCCGGTTCGAACAATTTCATGGTGCTCAAAGACCCGGTGGTGGATGGCCTGATCGACGGCCTGGTGCGCGCCGCCACTCAGGCCGACATGCAGCGCCACGCCCACGCCCTGGACCGGGTGCTGCAATGGAATTACTACTGGATCCCCAACTATTACCCGCCGGGCACCTCCAGCGTCTGGTGGAACCGCTTCGGCCTGCCGAAAATCCCGGCCGCCAATGACCCGGCCCTCGACACCTGGTGGGAAGTCAGCCCGACCCCGCTGACCAACGCGCAAATGGCCGAACGCAGCGGAGCCGCGAAATGACCGCCTATATCCTGCGGCGCCTGCTGCTGATCATCCCGACATTGCTGGTGATCCTGCTGGTCAACTTCGTCATCGTCCAGGCCGCCCCCGGCGGGCCGGTGGAACAGGCGGTGGCGCGCCTGCAAGGCATCGGCGGCGGTGCGCCAGGCTCGTCGTCGCTGCAGGTGGATTCGCGGGCCAGCCGCGGCCTCGACCCGGCCCTGCTGGAAACCATCAAAAAACAATACGGCTTCGACAAATCGGCGCCGGAACGGCTCTGGCTGATGCTCGGCAACTACGCCCGCCTCGATTTCGGCGACAGCTTTTTCCGCGGCGCCAAAGTCACCGACCTGATCCTCGACAAGATGCCAGTGACGATCTCCCTCGGCTTCTGGGCGACCTTGATTACCTACCTGGTGTCGATCCCGCTGGGCATCCGCAAGGCGGTACGCCATGGCAGCGCCTTCGATGCGTGGAGCAGCAGCCTGATCGTGATCGGCTACGCGCTGCCGGCGTTTCTCTTCGCCCTGCTGCTGATTGTGCTGTTCGCCGGCGGCACCTCGCTGAACTGGTTCCCGGTGCGCGGGCTGGTGTCGGAAAACTTCGCCGAGTTGAGCCTGATCGGCAAGGTCGCCGACTACTTCTGGCATTTGGTGTTGCCGGTGGGCGCGCTGGTGATCGGCGGTTTCGCCACCCTCACGCTGCTGACCAAAAACGCCTTCCTCAACGAAATCACCCGCCAGTACGTGGTCACCGCCCGCGCCAAGGGCCTCAGCGAGCGCCGCGTGCTCTACGGTCATGTGTTCCGCAACGCGATCCTGCTGGTCGTCGCGGGCATTCCGCAGGCGCTGATCACGGTGTTCTTCGCCGGCTCGCTGATGATCGAAGTGATCTTCTCCCTCGACGGCCTCGGCCGCATGAGCTACGACGCGGCGGTGAGCCGCGACTATCCGGTGGTGTTCGGTTCGCTGTTCATCTTCACCCTGTTCGGCCTGCTGATCCGCCTGCTGGGTGACATCTGCTACACGCTGGTGGACCCGCGCATCGACTTCGCGACGAGGGCCCGCTGATGTTTCGTTTGTCGCCGCTGGGCCGGCGCCGCCTGCAGAATTTCCGCCGCAACCGCCGTGGCTGGTGGTCGCTGTGGATCTTCGCCGCCTTGCTGACCCTGAGCCTCGGCGCCGAGCTGATCGCCAACGACAAGCCGCTGCTGCTCGGCCACCAGGGCAGCCTGTATTTCCCGGCGTTCAAGCGCTACACCGAGCAGCAGTTCGGCGGCCAACTGCCGTTCCAGCCGGACTACCGTAGCCAGTACGTGCGTGAACTGATCGAGGGCGACGGCGGCTGGATGCTGTTTGCGCCGGTGCCGTTCAGCGCCGACACGCCCAACTACGATTTGCAGGTGCCGGCCCCCAGCCCGCCCAGCGCGAGCAACTGGCTGGGCACCGACGACCAGGGCCGCGACGTGCTGGCGCGGGTGCTCTACGGCACGCGCATCTCGATCCTGTTCGCCCTGGCGTTGACCGTCATCAGCACGCTGATCGGCGTCACCGCCGGTGCCTTGCAGGGCTATCACGGCGGCTGGGTCGACCTGGTCGGCCAGCGCCTGCTGGAGGTCTGGTCGGGGCTGCCGGTGCTGTACCTGCTGATCATCCTCAGCGGCTTCGTCGAGCCGAATTTCTGGTGGTTGCTGGGGATCATGGCGCTGTTTTCCTGGCTGGCGCTGGTGGACGTGGTGCGCGCCGAGTTCCTCCGCGGGCGCAACCTGGAGTACGTGCAGGCGGCGCGGGCCATGGGCCTGCCGGACCGGCTGGTGATCGTCCGGCACATCCTGCCCAACGCCATGAACGCCACCCTCACTTACCTGCCGTTCATCCTCACCGGCGCCATCTCGACCCTCACCGCGCTGGACTTCCTCGGCTTCGGCATGCCTGCCGGCAGCGCCTCGCTGGGCGAGCTGGTCAACCAGGGCAAGCAGAACCTGCAGGCGCCGTGGCTGGGTTTCACCGCGTTCTTCGCCCTGGCGCTGATCCTCACCTTGCTGGTGTTTATCGGCGACGCCCTGCGCGAGGCCTTCGACCCACGGGCCTGATCACCTTTTTCTTTGACGGAACACCTCATGCACGACAGCGACAGCCTCAAGGACTACCAGCGGGTGCGCAGCCTGGCGATCAAATCGCTGTTCGAAATCATCGAGCAGTCCAGCGAAGGCACGGTGATCGTCGACCGCGACGCGCGGATCGTCTGGATGAACGAGCGCTATGCGCGACGCTTCGGCCTGACCGATGCCAGCGCCGCCATCGGCCAGCCGTGCGAGCAGGTGATCCCCGGCAGCCTGATGCGCGACGTGGTCACCCAGGGTCGCCCGGCGCTGCTGGACATGCTCGACACGCCGAAAGAGCCGCTGGTGGTGATGCGCCTGCCGATCCACGACGCTGGCGGCGCGGTGATCGGCGCCATCGGTTTTGCCCTGTTCGACGAATTGCGCAGCCTGTCGCCGCTGCTCAAGCGCTACGCCAGCATGCAGCAGGAGCTGGCTTCGACCCGCTCGCTGCTGCGTGCCCGCCAGGCCAAATACAGCTTCAACCAGTTTATCGGCACCAGCGCGCAGAGCCTGGAAGTCAAACGCCGCGCCCGGCGCGCGGCGAGCAGTGATTCGGCGGTGTTGCTACTGGGCGAGACCGGCACCGGCAAGGAACTGCTGGCCCACGCCATCCACGCCGCCTCGCCGCGGGCGCACAAAGCCTTTGTCAGCATCAACAGCGCGGCGATCCCGGAAACCCTGCTCGAAGCCGAGTTCTTCGGCACCGCGCCGGGCGCCTTCACCGGCGCCGAGCGCAAGGGCCGCGCTGGCAAGTTGCAGCTTGCCGAGGGCGGCACGCTGTTTCTGGATGAAATCGGCGACATGCCGCTGCCGTTGCAAAGCAAGCTGCTGCGGGTGTTGCAGGAAAAGGAATACGAGCCGGTGGGCTCCAACCAGATGCTGCAGAGCGACGTGCGCATCATCGCCGCCACCTCGCGGGACCTGCAGGCGGCCATGGCCCGGGGCGAGTTCCGCGCCGACCTGTATTACCGACTGAACGTGCTGCCGATCGAAGTCCCGGCGTTGCGCGAGCGGCTGGACGATTTGCCGGCCTTGAGCGAGACCATCCTCGAGGAACTGGGCAGCCGTCATGAGCTGGAACACGACGCCCTCGCCCTCTTGGGCCGGCATGCCTGGCCGGGGAATATCCGCGAGTTGCGCAACGTGCTGGAGCGGGCGACGTTGCTGGCGGATCAGGCGCGGCTGGGAGTGACGGATATCCAGTCGGCGCTGGGGCCGTTGCAGCCGCTGGCGGTGGTGGATGCGCCGGTGCAGGGCTATCGCGAGGCGTGCGAGGCGTTCGAGCGGGAATTGCTGCAGAACGCGCTGGCGCGGTGTGCCGGGAATGTGCCGGAGGCGGCGCGGCAATTGGGGTTGGGGCGGTCGACGTTGTACAAGAAACTGGTGGCGCTGGGGATTTCGTCTCCATAAAGAGATTTGTATCTCTTTTTTGGGATTGGACTTTCTGGCCCCATCGCTAGCAAGCTAGCTCCTACAGGGAATCGGGTGCCCGCCCCCCTTCTGTAGGAGCTAGCTTGCTAGCGATGAGGCCCTCAAACCCTAAAAAATTCTCACTTAAGAGACAAATTCGTCCACCCAGACCAAACAACAAACTTTTCCCCTTACAAATCAGCCACTTAACCAATTGGCACGATTCCCGCTATCTCCTTGAACCCAACAAAAACAAGATTCACCAAGGAGACACTCGATGAGTGTGATCATTGCCCTCGCAGCCCTGGCGCTGCTGATGCTCGCTGCCTATCGCGGTTACAGCGTCATCCTGTTTGCCCCCATCGCCGCCCTCGGCGCTGTCCTGCTCACTGACCCGTCCGCCGTCGCGCCCGCCTTCACCGGGGTGTTCATGGAGAAGATGGTCGGCTTCATCAAACTCTATTTCCCGGTGTTCCTGCTCGGCGCGGTGTTCGGCAAGCTGATCGAGCTGTCGGGCTTTTCCCGCTCCATCGTCGCCGCGGCGATCCGCCTGCTCGGCACGCGCCAGGCAATGCTGGTGATCGTGCTGGTCTGCGCCCTGCTGACCTACGGCGGCGTGTCGTTGTTCGTGGTGGTGTTCGCGGTCTATCCGTTCGCCGCCGAGATGTTCCGCCAGAGCAATATCCCCAAGCGACTGATTCCGGCGACCATCGCCCTGGGCGCGTTCTCCTTCACCATGGACGCCCTGCCCGGCACGCCGCAGATCCAAAACATCATCCCTAGCACCTTCTTCAACACCACGGCCTGGGCCGCGCCGTGGCTGGGGCTGATCGGCACGCTGTTCGTGTTTTGCAGCGGCATGCTTTACCTGCAACGCCAGCGCAACAAGGCCCAGCGCGCCGGCGAAGGCTACGGCACCGAACTGCGCAACGAGCCGGAAACCGCTGACGACCTGAGCCTGCCCAACCCGCTGCTGGCGCTGTCGCCGTTGCTGCTGGTGGGCGTCATGAACCTGCTGTTCACCCACTGGATTCCTGAGTGGTACGGCAAGAGCCACAGCCTGCAACTGCCGGGCATGGCCGCGCCGGTGCAGACCGACATCGCCAAGCTCACCGCAATCTGGGCGGTGGAAGCGGCGTTGCTGCTGGGCATCCTGCTGGTGCTGGTGGCGGGCTTCAAGGCGATCAAGAGTCGCCTGGCCGAAGGCACCAAGAGCGCGGTCGGCGGCGCGCTGCTGGCAGCGATGAACACCGCGTCGGAATACGGCTTCGGCGCGGTGATCGCCTCGTTGCCGGGCTTCCTGGTGCTGGCCGACGCCCTGCGCGCGATTCCCAATCCGCTGGTCAACGAAGCGATCACCGTGACCCTGCTGGCGGGGATCACCGGCTCGGCATCCGGCGGCATGAGCATCGCCCTGGCGGCGATGTCCGACAGCTTCATCGCCGCGGCCAATGCCGCCAATATCCCGCTGGAAGTGCTGCACCGCGTGGCCGCCATGGCCAGCGGCGGCATGGACACCCTGCCGCACAACGGCGCGGTGATCACCTTGCTGGCGGTGACCGGCCTGACCCACCGCGAAGCCTACAAGGACATTTTCGGTATTACCCTGATCAAGACCCTGGCGGTGTTCGTCGTGATCGCCACTTTCTACGCCACCGGCATCGTTTGAGGAGCCACACATGAGTCTTCACGGAAAAACCGCACTGGTCACCGGTTCCACCAGCGGCATCGGCCTGGGCATCGCCAAGGTCCTGGCCGCCGCCGGCGCCAATGTGCTGCTCAACGGCTTCGGCGACCCGACCGCGGCGCTGGCCGAAGTCGCCGGCCATGGCGGCAAGGTCGCCCATCACCCGGCTGACCTCGGCGACGTCGCCCAACTCGAAGCGCTGTTCGCTTACGCCGAAGCGGAATTCGGCGGCGTCGATATCCTGGTCAACAACGCCGGTATCCAGCATGTCGCGCCGGTGGAGGAATTCCCGGTGGAGCGCTGGGACTCGATCATCGCCCTCAACCTCTCGGCGGTGTTCCACTGCACCCGCCTCGCCCTGCCGGGCATGCGCGCGCGCAACTGGGGGCGGATCGTCAATATCGCCTCGGTGCATGGCCAGGTCGGCTCGGTGGGCAAGGTCGCTTATGTGGCGGCCAAGCACGGTGTGGTCGGGTTGACCAAAGTGGTCGGCCTGGAAACCGCGACCACGCCGATCACCTGCAACGCGATCTGCCCCGGCTGGGTGCTGACGCCGCTGGTGCAGAAGCAGATCGACGACCGCATCGCCAACGGCACCGACCCGCAGCAGGCGCAACACGATCTGCTGGCGGAGAAGCAGCCATCCGTGGCCTTCGTCACGCCGCAACATCTGGGTGAGCTGGTATTGTTTCTCTGTAGTGAAGCCGGCAGCCAGGTGCGCGGCGCCGCCTGGAACATCGATGGCGGCTGGCTCGCCCAGTGATCGACGGGGCGAGCGACGCCCGCGGCTGACCGGCATGACTGACCCGAAAAACCTGCAAGGAGCCGCTATGCGCCCGCTTTCCCTGACTGCCCTGTTCACCTTGTCGCTGGCGATCAGCCCGTTCGCCGTGGCCGCCAGCCTCAAGGATGTCGCCCCCTACCCGGAGGCCGAAAAAGGCTTCACCCGCCAGGTCATCCACCTGCCCGCCCAGGAAGACGAAAGCGCCTTCAAGCTCGAAGTGCTGGCCGGCAAGGAACTGCTGGTGGATTGCAACCGCCAGCGCCTCGGCGGCACGCTCGAAGAGAAAGACCTGCAAGGCTGGGGCTACCCCTACTACCGGCTGGAAAAAGTCTCCGGCCCGGCGTCGACCCTGATGGCCTGCCCCGACAAGAGCAAAACCAAAGCCTTCGTCCCGGTGATCGGCGACGGTTTCCTGCTGCGCTACAACAGCAAGCTGCCGGTGGTGGTCTACGTTCCTGAAGGGGTCGAGGTTCGCTACCGGATCTGGTCGGCCTCCACCGAGGTGAAAAGCGCCAGCGTCGAATAAACTCAGAACAGGCCGTTGAACAAGGGGAATCGGCATGAACGATGTGCTCTGGCGCCCAAGCGAGGCGCGTATTCAGGCAAGCCACATGGATCAGTTCCGCGGCGAGATCAATCGCCGGTTCAACCTCGGACTGGCCGACTACCACGACCTGCACCGCTGGAGCATCGAGCAGCGCCCGGCCTTCTGGCAGGCGCTGGCCGAGCGCTTCGGCGTGCGCTGGCAGCAACCTCCCACCCAGGTGCTGGAAGAAGGCCCGCGGATGCCCGATGCCCGCTGGTTTCCCGGCGCCACCCTGAATTTCGCCGAGCACCTGCTGCGCCGCCGTGATAACGCCACGGCACTGGTTTCAGTCCGCGAAGACGGCCAGCGTGTCACCCTCACTTACGCGGAACTGGCGGCTGAGGTTGCCGGTTTGCAACGGGCCTTCAAGGCCATCGGCATCGGCGTCGGCGACCGGGTCGCGGCGTGCATGCCCAACTCCTGGCAGACCGTGGTGGCGATGCTCGCCTGCACCAGCCTCGGCGCGATCTGGTCCAGTTCGTCGCCGGAGTTCGGCACCCAGGGCATCGTCGAGCGCTTCGGCCAGATCGAGCCGAAACTGCTGCTGGTCTGCGCCGGCTACCAGTACGCCGGCAAATCCCTGTCCCAGGTGGACAAGATCAACGAGGTGCTGGCGGCCCTGCCCGCCCTCGAGCAGTTGCTGGTGGTGCCGTACAGTCGGGACGATATCCGCCCGGACGCCTTCCGTACCCCGGCCCGCATCAGCCTGTGGCAGGACTTTTATCAACGCGGCGACGAGCCCGAATTCGTCGCCCTGCCCTTCGATCATCCGCTGTACATCCTCTATTCCAGCGGCACCACCGGCGTGCCCAAGTGCATCATCCACAGCGCCGGCGGCGTCTTGCTCCAGCACCTCAAGGAACACGGCCTGCACAACGACCTGCGCGAGGACGACTGCCTGTTCTACTACACCACTTGCGGCTGGATGATGTGGAACTGGCTGGTCAGCGGCCTGGCCCTCGGCGCCACGCTGGTGCTGTATGACGGTTCGCCCTTCCACCCGGCGCCGCAGCGCCTGCTCGACCTGATCGACGCCGAGGGCATCAGCGTCTTCGGCACCAGCGCCAAGTACCTGGCCGCGCTCGAACAGGCCGGCCTGCACCCACGCCACAGCCACCGCCTGGAGCGCCTGCGCCTGCTGCTGTCCACCGGCTCGCCGCTGTCGCCGCACAGCTACGATTATGTCTACCGCGACATCAAGGATGATATTTGCCTGGTTTCCATGTCCGGCGGCACCGATATCGTCTCCTGCTTCGTCCTCGGCAACCCGACCCTGCCGGTGCGCCGCGGCGTGATCCAGTGCAAGGGCCTGGGCATGGCCGTCGAGGTGTGGAACGACCAGGGCCAGCCAGTGCTGGACGAAAAAGGCGAACTGGTCTGCATTCGGCATTTCCCGGCGATCCCCCTCGGTTTCTGGAACGACCCCGACGGCGAGCGCTTCAAGGCCGCGTATTTCAGCCAGTTCGACGGCGTCTGGTGCCAGGGCGACTACGCCGAGGAATTCAGCAACGGCAGCCTGGCGATCCATGGTCGCTCGGACGCCGTGCTCAACCCCGGCGGCGTGCGCATCGGCACCGCAGAGATCTACCGTCAGGTGGAAAAGGTCGAGCAAGTGCTGGACAGCATCGCCATCGGCCAGCAATGGCAACACGACGTGCGCGTGGTGCTGTTCGTCCGCCTGGCCGACGGCATGCAACTGGATGACACCCTGCAGGCGCGGATCCGCAAGGTGATCCGCGACAACACCAGCGCCCGCCATGTCCCGGCGGTGATCGTGCAGGTGGCGGACATCCCGCGGACCATCAGCGGCAAGATCGTCGAGCTGGCGGTGCGCAACGTGGTTCACGGCCTGCCGGTGAAAAACACCGACGCCTTGGCCAATCCCCAGGCGCTGGAGCATTTTCGCGACCGCATCGAGCTGCGCGATCAGGCATAATCGCCGGCTTTTACCCGCAACCCCGAGGCACCCGCATCATGAAAGCACAGGCCCGACACATCCTGGTCAAGACCGCAGAAGAGGCCGAGCAGCTCAAGCAGCGCATCGCCAAGGGCGAAGCCTTCGACGTGCTGGCGAAGAAATACTCCACCTGCCCGTCGGGCAAGCGCGGCGGCGATCTGGGTGAAGTACGTCCGGGCCAGATGGTGGGCGCGATCGACCAGGTGATATTCAAAAAGCCCCTGCGCACCGTGCATGGTCCGATCAAGAGCAAATTCGGCTATCACCTGGTGCAAACGTTCTATCGCGATTGAGCACACTACAACGCGGGGGTGCAGTTACCCGGCGTCGCGCAGTTGAACCACATTGTTCTGCTTGTCCAGCAGATCGCAGCGCAACTTGCTCACCAGGCTGGAAATGGCGCGGCTGCTGTTCAACTGCTCGACACGAATGCCGTTCACCTGCAGGTCGACGCGCTGGCTGCGGTCGAACAACTGCACAGTCAGCGAATGATCAGCGGCCAAGGTGCAGCGGCAGCGAACCGGTAAAAAACTCTTCTCGACGATATCGCGCAGTTCCAGCGTAGATAGCATGTCCATGACTCCCTGACTGTTGAAGGACTGCAGCTCCGAGCTCGCAGTGCGTCTTCAAGGATAGGCCAGCGCCTTGTTTGGTCTCAGAACATTTCCCAATAAGACATTGGGTTTTTCCGCTCACCTGATATTTCTGGCCGGCATCGTCCTGGCAAATCGTCTTTCAACGCCCCGCTGACCTCAGGTAATTATCTCCGGATGAAGAGACCCGGGTTTTTATGGCCAAGGCAAATACACAACCCTCCAGATAAGGCTTGACCTCGGCCCAGGACTTCTTATCGGCAAAAAGACCTCTTAGCCTCTTCCCGGCGTCAACCACATCAGGATCATGTCTCATCAGCGTTTGCCTGGCGCTTTCGCTCGCATCGTCATCCTTGTGCTTGCCATGGTCCTGCCCCGCATAAGAGTGAAACTCTCTGATTCGCCCGAAGACCGCCTGTGTGCCGTCCGCGCATTTTTCCCCATTGATTTCTTCACGACGGTCCACGTGCCCTTCGGCAAAACTGTCCTGGACAAGGTGCATCAGACTGCCGAGTGCCACTTCGTTGACATGAGCCCGCAGCCACGGGCGACCTACGGTGAACAGATCCTGCACCGTCTGGTCATTGCTGAAGTGCCGCTCCCAACCCTCGATGGGAATGTCCTTCAAGTAGGTTCCGAGCGAATAGGTGCCGTCCGCCACACCCCATGCGAACTCAGCCCACATCAGGATCTCAGCGCGAGTGACCTCTGCTGGCACCCCGTCCTGCGAAGCCATGGCGTGGAGAAATTGCAGATCACCAAAATGCGAACGGCTGATGTAATTGCCCTTTCCCATATACGCCTGCGGGTTGCTCGCACTCTCCTCCTCGGCTTTGTTGAACAGATTGATCCAGCAGCGCGTCTGGGTGATGAAGCCAACCGAGTATTTGCCATTGCAGCCGCGTGTCTTCCCATCTTCGAGGCTGGGCATAAACACCGGGTCATCATTCCAGCGCACGCCTGCGATCACATAGGGGCCAGCGTTCTCCAGATCCGGTGTATTGCAATATTTCCAGTCACCATCGCAGCCGAAGATTCGCTGGGTCAGTGCTTCATGCGCAGGATCGGCAAAGCTGTGTACTGCGGCGTCAAGGAACGGGACGGACGCTTTATAAATGACCCCCTGTGTCCTGGCCATTTCCCGTTCAGCAACTGTGCCGTTGGGAGAAAGCTGGAATGCGTGAGCCTGAAGCGCACAAACCGCTACAGAAAAGAAGCCAGCGGTTTGTCCCATTATTTTGATTGTCCGCTTCATCAATACCGTCCTGGAAAAGTGGTAGCACCATGACGCCGCCGGCACGTCATGCCTGAGCTTGATTGCAACTAGATTGCGGCGAAAAGCCATCAACGCAGAATAGCTCGGCACCTTGAGGTGTCGAAGGCAGGCTCCCCAAGGGGAGCGCATCGTACAGGCCAATGAATGACGGCCCGGAAGGGCCGCCGTCGAGCACATCTCAGCCCCGCCGCGCCGCCAGCAACCCCAGCCCCGCACAACCCAACAACCCGGCGCTGACCCGGTTGAACACCCGCCGCGGCCCGGGCTGGTTGAACCAGCGTTGCAGGTAGGCGCCGAGCCAGGCGTAGATGCCGATCGCCAGCCATTCCAGCATCAGGAACATCACGCCGAGCCAGAGCAGTTGCTCGCTGACTGGCACGGCGCTGTCTATCACGACGAACTGCGGCAGGAAGGCGGTGAAGATCAAGATGGCTTTCGGATTTCCCGCCGCCACGAAAAACTCCTGCCGCGCCAGCCGCATCACCCCGCCGTTGCGCTCTCCCACCGGTCCGCTCTGCCCGACCGGCGCCCGCCACAGTTGCCAGGCGATGTAGAACAGGTAGAACGCGCCCACCACCTTGATTACCAGGAACAGGTATTCGCTGGTGTGCAGCAGCACCGCCAGGCCCAGCGCCGCCAGGACGATCATCCCGGCGAAGGCGAACAGCCGGCCGACGCCCGCCGCGCAGGCGGTGCGCAAGCCGTAGCGGCTGGCGTTGTTCAGCGATAGCAGGTTGTTCGGCCCGGGCGCCATGTTCAGGGCGAAGCAGGCGGGGATGAATAGCGCAAGGGTGGCGAGGTCCATGGCGGGCTCCTGTGGGTGATGGGCAAGCTTCCCCGGCGCGCTGGCCCACCGTCAAGTGCGGTGAAGCCAACGCGTCATGCACCTGCCGCGGCACTCACCACTGATGCGTGTAGCTCGCTGTCAGCACCGTGCCCGGCGCCGGCAGGTGGCTGGTGTTGGTGCTGTTGCGCATCAACTGGCTGTACAGCGGGTAGTAGTCGCGGTTGAACAGGTTCTGGATGCCGACGCTGACCTGGTCATCGGCGCTCAGCCGGTATTGGCTGATGAGGTCCACGGTGGCATAGCCGTCGACCTTGCGCCGGCCAAAGCTGGCAACGCCGTCGAGGCGATAGTCGTCGCTGTCGAACCAGGTCAGCTGGGCACGGTGGCTCCAGTCCTCATCAGGTTTGTACTGCACGTAGGCCGTGACTTTCAGCGGCGGGATGCGGTAGCCGGTCATGTCTTGCCAGTCGCCGTTGTCCGGTTTCTCGCGGCCCTTGAGCCAACTGAACGAGCCGCCTGCGCCCCAGCGTTCATCGGCGGTCAGCCAGTCGGCGCTGCCTTCGACGCCGTAGATGCGCTCCTGGGTGCGAGTGAGGATCAGGCCGTTGTTGAAGCTCTGCACGTCTCCCAGCTTGGAGGTGGTGTAGAACAGCGCGAGGCTCGCCAGGGTCTGTTCACCCACGGCGCCACGCCAGCCGAGCTCGTAGTTGTTGGTCTTGACCGGCTCCAGGTTCGAGGAGTCGATATCGAAACCGCGTCGGGCGTTGCGTATCTGCACGCCGATGTCCGGCAACTGGAAGCCCTGGCTGAAGGCCGCGTACAGCGTCTGCCCCGCCACTGGCGAGTAGCTGAGGCTGATGTTGGACAGCAAGGCGTCGTAGTTGACCTCGCCGCCGGCGACGGTCACCGGCGAAGTGGCAGTGGATTCCGAGAGCGGCACAAAGTCGTCGTAGCGCGCCGTGGCGTACTCGTAGCGAATGCCGCCCTCCACCGACCATTGCTCGTTGAACTTGTGCTGCAACTGGGCGAAGCCGCCCAGGCTGCGGGTGGTCAGGTCGGGCATGTAGCTGAGTTTGCCGATCTTCTCGAAGACCCGGCCGCCGCTGGCATCGAATACCCGTGGATCGAAGATATCGATGGGCATGTCGCTGCGTTCATGGTTGAAGTCCGCGCCCCACAGCAGTTCGGTGTCGCCGGCTTGGCCCAGCGGCGTGCGCAGGGTCACGCGGCTGCCGAACACTTCGCTGTTCTGCGTCACCTGGTCGACATTGCGCCCGCGCGTGGCCACGCCGCGGGCGTCGAACGGGGTAAAGCGGGTGAAGAAGTCACGGTAGTAAATCTGCGCGTTGAGCGTACTGCCGAGCACATCGGCGTGGGCATATTCCAGGTTGAGCAAGGTGTTCTTGATCTGGTTCTGCTCATCCAGCGACAACCCGGACAGCGGCTGCGCCGCCACCGAGCCAGGCGGCAGGCGTGACACGGAGGGATCGGCGGTGTAGTCGGTGTCCTGGTCGGCGTTGTAGTGGCTGGCGGAGAGCTGGATGCGCTGCTCGTCATCGATGCGCAGGCCCAGTTTGCCGCCGATGTTGAAGGCGTTGGCATCGAACAGGTCGCCCTGGCTGGGCTCGGGGGCAATGCGTTTGCCGTTGGCATCGTAGGACGCGCCGATATGCCGGGCACCGAAGTCCAGCGCGTAGTCCACCGGCCCTTGCGCGCCGGAAAAATGCTGCTGCAACTGACCGCCAAGGCCGTCGCGGCCCAGCCGGCTAAGGGGCGACACCGCCGTCAGGCTGGTCTCGGCGCGGGTTTCGCCGCCCGCCGGGCGAGTGGTGATGGAGATGATGCCGCCGGTTGCGCCCGCACCGTAGATCGCGCTGCTGCCACGAATCACTTCGACACGCTCGATCAACGCCGGGTCAATGTTCGCCAGGTTGCGCGACGAGTCGCGGTTGGTGTTCAGCGGCACGCCGTCCACCAGCACCAGCATGGTCCGCCCGCGCAGGGTCTGGCCGTAGTCGGTAATGGTGCGGCTGGAGTCGGCCATGCCGGGAATGCTCTTCGCCAGCACGGTGGCCAGGCTGTCCGAGCCCTGGCGCAATTGCTCCAGTTGCTCACGCTCGAGCACATTGACTTGGCGGGCCTGCGGCACTAGGTTGCTGCTGGTCCGGGACGAGGTGATTTCCAGGCTGGACAGCTCGACGGCAGCATCCGCGCTGGCCGGCACTTCCACAGGTTCCGCGGCGCCCGGCACGACGATGAAAGTGTGCTCGTCACGCTCCTGCGCTTTCAGGCCGCTGTTGCCCAGCAATTGGCGCAGGGCCTGTTCCAGGGTGTAGCGCCCCTTGAGCGCCGGGGCCGCCTTGCCCGCGGTCGCCTCGCCAGCGAAGAGGATCTGCGCATTGGCCTGGCGCGCCAGGGTGTTGAGCGATTTTTCAAGCGATGCCGCCGGCATGTCGACCTCCAGCACCGCGGACTGCGCCAGGGCGAACGGACTCGAGAGCAGGCCGGCAGCCAGCAGTGACAGGGGCAACGGCGCGCGTAAAAGGAACTGACTCACGTACTGCACTCCACGAAATAAGGGGACATGGAGATAGCCGTCACCAGTCGCGCGCAACCCTACCCCGTGACGACATTATTTTTTCACCCGCGCCGTGATCAGCACCGAACCGTCGGCGGCAGTGTTCACGGTCAGCGGCAGAATTCCCGGCAGCAAGGCCAGCAGCCGGTCGACATGGCCGCTGTCGAACACGCCGGACACCGGCAGGCTGTCCAGCCCCGGGCCGCTCAGCCGGATCGGCTGCGCGTGGTAGCGCTGGATGACGCCGATCACTTCGGCCAGCGGCGTGCTTTCGAAGATCAGTTGACCGTTGCGCCACGCCCCCACCTCACCGGCGTCGGCCCGCGCCACCGGCTCCAGTCGCCCCGCATGCACACGCACCTGCTGGCCAGACTCGAGCAGACTGGACGCCTCGCCAGCACGCACCGCGACCCGCCCTTCGGCGACGGTGACCCGCACATCGTCGCCCTGGCGACTGACATTGAAGCGCGTGCCCACTACCCGCACCTGCGCGGGCCCTGCGTCCACCAGGAAAGGTCGGTAGACCCTCGGCGACACCTCGAACAGCGCCTGCCCACGGCGAAGTTCGCTGCGGCGGCTGAGCAGGTGCCAACTGACCGTCAGCTCGCTGGCACTGTCCAGCGCCACCTGGCTGCCGTCGGCCAGTTGCAGGGTCTGCCGTTGGCCGACCTGGGTCAGGTAATGCTCGCTGTGATACGCCGGATCGAGCCAGGCCACTCCCGCCAACAGCGCCAACGACAACAGGCCGACGTGGGTCGCCTTGAGCCGCTTCTTGCGTGGCGCCGGGTCCGGCATCGGGAAGCGCTGCTTGAGCGCCTCACGCAGTTGGGCGATGGCCTGGTCTTCCTCGATGTACTTGCCCGGTCTGGGGTTACCGCTCATGAAGCCACCTCGCGGCCCAAATACTCGCGGCAGGCGGCCATGCCCAGGCGCAGGTGTTTTTCGACGGTCTTCAGGGAAATACCGAGACGTTCAGCCACCTCGGCTTGCGGCAGTTCATGGATCTTGTGCATGACAAACACCATCTGGCAGCGCGGCGGCAGGTTCTCGACGGCCTGGATCAGCCGGTCCAGGGTTTGCGCGGCGTCCAGTTGACGCTCATGGCTGGCGATCCCGGCATCCACCTCGGGCAACTCAGGCACCGCGACAAGCCAGGTCTGGCGGCGGCGGTCACTGCGGTAGCGGCTGACGGCGTTGTCATGGGTGATCTTGCGCAATAGCGCCAGCGGCGTGCGCACGCCCTCTTTCTCGTGCTTTTCCAGCAGTTGCACGCACACGTCGTGGACCACTTCGCGAGCGAAGCCCCGCTCACCGAAACGGCGGCGAACATGCTCCACCAGTTCGTCGTAATGACGAACCAGGGTGGACAACAACGAGGGTTTCGGGGGATCGGCCTGCACGGTGACCTGCACGGGGAAACAAGGCCCGGGGTGGGCATTGGGTGCAGGAGTATAAATACGAATCTATTTCATTTGAATAGGTTTGTGTCGGGACGGGTGTGCTGACCGAGTGCTGAGTGCTCACTCCGACTTCTTTATCTCGATCCACGGCGCCACCGGGCTGAAGCGCGCTTCGATCCAGTGCTTGAACGCCAACACCGTGGCCGCAGGAAACCGCGCCGATGGCCGGACCAGAAACACCCCACCCGTGGGGTCCAACTGCCAGTCCGGCAACACCCGCACCAGGCGCCCGGCGGCGATATCGCGGCTCATCAGCCACTCCCCGGCGCCAAGAATGCCGGCATCATCACGCGCAGCGGCGAGCAGCGATTCACTGTCGTTGGCAGTCAGGCTGCCTTTGGGCGTCACCGTGTGTTGCTGGTCCCCGGCATACAGCCGCCACTGCGGAAACGATGCCAGCCCGCTGAAACGCAGGCAATTGTGTTCGGCGAGTTGTTGTGGCGAATGCGGTACGCCGTGGCGTTGCAGATAGCCCGGTGAAGCGCAGAGGATCCTTCGGTGATCGCAGAGCTTTTTCGCGATCAGGCGGTTGTCGTCCAGTTCGCCGATGCGGATGGCGATATCGAAGCCTTCCTCGATGATGTCCACCAACCGCTCGCTGTAGTCGGCGACGATCGACACCTGCGGGTACTCGCGCAGGAACGCCGGCAGCATGGGTCCGATACACAGCCGACCCATGGCCGCCGGCAACGCCAGGCGCAAGACGCCGCGCACTTCGCTCGCCCCGGAAATCGCCTGTTGCTCGGCCTCGGCGATCATGCCGAAGGCCGCGCGCAGGCGTTGTTCCAACTTCTCGCCGACAGGCGTGACGCGCACCTGCCGGGTCGAGCGCTCGATCAGGCGCACACCGAGACGCTTTTCCATCGCCGCCACGCGCTTGGACACCACCGTGGGATGGCGTTGCAGCAAGCGCCCGGCGGCGACGAACGAGCCCTGCCCGGCCACGGCAAGAAACGCCGCGATCTCGTCGCTGTGGGTGTTGTCCAATACATCGCTAGTCATGGTGTAAGAATGATCGCTCCGCTAGATCGCCCGTTTTCCAGATCGGCGTGGGCCCGCGCCGCATCGGCCAGGGCGTAGCGGCCCCAGATCCGCGGCGTGATGATACCGGCGCTGACCGCCGCCAGCACATCGGCGGCGCGTTCCTGGTATTCCGCGTGGGTGGCGGTGTGGGCGGCCAGCGATGGCCGGGTGATGAACAACGAGCCCTTGCTGTTCAGCGTGGCCATTTCCACCGGCGCCGGGGCGCCGCTGGAGGCGCCGAACGGCACCATCAGCCCGCGCGGGCGCAAGCTGTCCAGCGAGGCTTCGAAGGACACCCGGCCAATCGGGTCATACACCACATCCACCTTCTTGCCGTCGGTAATGCGGGCGACCTCGGCGGCCAGCGTGGCGGGGTCGAACACCAGCACTTCGTCACAGCCGAGCGTCCTGGCCTTGTCCACGCTGGACGGCCGCGAAACCACGCCGATAACGAACGCCCCCAGGTGCTTGGCCCACTGCGCCATGATAGAGCCCAACCCGCCCGCCACTCCGTAGAGCAGCAGCGTGGTGCCCGGACCTACCGGATACGTCGACTTGAGCAGGTACTGCGCGGTAATGCCCTTGAACAGCACCGCCGCGGCGTCCTCCGACGACAGCGAATCCGGCAACTTCACCAGCCGCTCGGCGGGAAACAGCCGGGCACTCGCGTAGGCCCCCAGCGGTCCGGTGGCGTAGGCAACGCGATCACCCTCGGCCACGTTGCTCACCCCTGCGCCGACCCGCACCACCCGGCCAGCGCCTTCCAGCCCAAGGCCTCCGGGCAGCGGCAGCGGTGCCGCGCCCTTGCGCTGGGTGACATCGAGGAAGTTGACGCCGATGGCGTCCTGCTCCAGCCAGACTTCGCCAGGACCAGGCGCGGCTCCGTCGACCGTGCGAAGCTCCAGCACCTCAGGGCCGCCAGTCTGGTTGATTCGAATTGCTGCCACCATTGCCATGCTCCTTCGCCCTAATGCGGGCCTGCGTTCACGATGGGGCGAAGTATGTGAACTGACGGAATAGGCAACAAGATAGCCGGTTTGCAGTTCATTGCTGCACGGATTGCAGCAATGAACAGTTGAACCCTTACTGTTTGTCCTGGCCGGTGTAGGGAATGTCGCAACGCCCGCTGGAGAAGGCCTTGCAGATGTAGGAGCGACGCGGGGTGACCATGTTGTAGCGTTTGGCGACGTCATAGTCGCCCGGTCCTACACCGTGACCGCACTGGTAGGCCTGCCATTGCTGGCCTTTGATCACCGGGCCACCGACAGTCGGCGTGCCGCCCGAGCAACGCTGCCGCGCAAGGGCACTTTCCACGGTGGGCTCGTCGACCAGCGTCTGATTGTCCAGGGCGCCATTGCATTCCCACATTTTGCTTTTCTCGGATTGGCGGCAGATCGCCAGCGCCTCCTCTTGCACTGCGCCCCACTGGCTTTTCTGGCCGCCTGCGTCAGTAGATGAGGTGCCGCCTTTCTTGCCCGGCGCCGTGCTCGATCCGCCCGAGCTGGAACCCGCACCAGAATGTCCGGCACCGCCACTGCCCTGCTCGGTCGGCGCACTCGCGACCTGCTGGCCCGCGCCACTGGTGCCGTCCTTGAGGCAATACGCCGCGCCGGAACCGGCGGTGACCGTGGTGCCATTGGGATTGCGGGCAGGCGACGAACCGGCCGGGCATTCTTCGCGCCACGTCGGCAGCGTTACGTGCTGCGGCACGTACTGGACGATCTGCGGCTGCGGCCGGCTACTGGCGGAGTTGCTGGCAGCGGCCGCTGCCGTGGCTTGATCCTGCCGGGCCTGCTGGCGGGCTTCGGCCTGCAACCGCGACTGTTCCTGCGCATCGGCGCGGGCCTGCTGTTGCTGTTGTTGCTGGCGTTGTTGCAGCTCACGCTGCTGGGCGCGCAGGTTTTCCCGCTCCTGCGCCTGGCGGCTCTGGTCCTCGCGGATACCTTGCACAGCGGAGTTGAAGTTGCTTGCGTCGGAGCCCTGGGAATAGCTGTCGCGCTGGATTGCAGCCATCAACTGGGCCTGGCGCTCCGGCGACAACTGCCCGCCGCCGCCCAGCGCAAGCCCGGCGGCCATCGCCGCGTATTTGTTGCGCTGGTCCTGGGCTGCACGCTCCTCGGCCAGTTCCTGGGCGCGGACGGCCCGCTCCTCGGCAATCCGGTCGGCTTCTTCCGCTTCCTTCTGCTCGCGCCGCGAGCGCGCCTCGGAGGCGACCAGTTCCTGCTCCATCTGCAGGTTGTCGCGGGTCAGTTGCAGCGCGGCCTTGTCCTGGGCGTTCTTCGCCACGCGCTTGGCCTGGGCGATGTATTTCTCGGCGCAGTCGAAATTCTGTTGCTGGACGCAGGCGTTGGCCTTGGCGTTGCGTTCGAGGAAGTCCTGATGGTCCAGCTCATCGAGTTGCGCGAGCTGGTCGAGCATCTGCTGTTGCTCGGCGGTGGAAGCGGCCATCGCCGGCGCTGCCGCCGACAGGCAGAGCGCAAGAGCAAATCCGCGGGTTGTTCTTGTAAGCATGGGCTGTCCTTCCGGCTAGGGGCGAAGTTGTCGGAGAAATACGATGTTGTCGAGGGTGTCTGCCCGGTAACGGGTCAGGCGGTTCAATTGTTGCCACTGTTCGCTGCCGTCGTCCGCGACCGTCAACATGGCCTCGGTCAGCAGGCGGCGGGCCTGTTCTGAGCGGCACTGCGCGGCGAACGCGGGAAGATCACTGAAGCGGTCGGCACTGTCGGGAATACCCGAGGTGCGCCGTGGCGGGCCGATGCGTTGGCGCAACGGGCGCAGGAAACAGGCTTCGAAGATCTCACCATGGGCCGGGTCCAGCACCGTGGCCCTTGCCGAGAAATCCTGCCGACGCAGGTACTGCGCCGCCTGCCCAAGCAGCAGCCGCTGGCTGCTGAACAAGGCGTACTCCTCCAGCATCAACTGTGCGTCGAGGGTGCGCGATTCCGCCGTCAGGCGCTCGGCGTAGGCCGGGTCTTGCAGCGCAGTGCGGCGGATCTGTGGCGCAATCTCGATGTAGTCCCGCAGGCTGGAAAACCCCTCGCCGGGCATGTGCTGCCGAACGCGGGACAGCGCCTCGTCGTAGAACGGCCGGGTGCTGGAGAAGTAGAAACCGTCATGCTCCGCCTGCTCCAGCGAGGCCAGCGCGGCGCCTTCGGCCAACGGGCTGTCACGAAGTGCGGCGAACAGGGTGTCCGGGCGCAGGAAACGCTCGGCCATGTCTGGATTCTCGGCGTACTCGCGCCAGGTCGCGCGCAGCGCTTGCTGCAGCAGGGTCGCGCAGTTGCGGGTGAAAAAGTCGTAGCTGCCGGAAAACTGCCAATGGATCTGCGCCATGTCGCGCACCAGCGCCTGTCGCTGCCCGGCATCCAGGCGCAACGGCAGGGAGTACAGTTCGCGGAACTCACCGATGGCGTACTGCTCGTAGCTGTCCATGAAGCGGCTGGCGAACAGGCGCGCCTGGTATTCGCCGCCCAGCGCCTTGAGCACATCGAGGGTGAAGTCGTCGACATGGGCCTGGAAACTCAGGACCAGGTGCTCCGCAAGGTTGCTGTCGCAACTGGCCGGCGAGCTGTCCGCAGCGGGGCAAACCACCAGGCGCAGCGCCACATGGCCGAAGCGCGAGGCCGGGCTCGGGCTGTTGCCGGCAAACAGCAAGTGCACCGCGCTGACCCGCGCCGGATCGATCCAGACCACCCGCACGCCCTCATCCGGCGTCTGCACGGCAAACGGCACGCTCGCCGCGCACGGCACCGGCGCTGCCGCAGCAACGCCCTGGCGTAGAAACCACGCGGCGTAAAGCGGCTGGCGACAGGCATAGGCCGGATCGTGTTGGTAGCTTTGCAACTGGTGTTGGTAGTCCGCAGACGAAGGCGCCGCTGCGCCGGTCGCCACGGCGGAAACCGCGGCGAAATCCGGGTCTACCGCCTGTGGCTTGAGCGCACAGCCCGACAGCGCGAGCACCGCGAGCAGGACAAGCAGCGGCCTCATTGGCTGGCGAGGACCGCTTCCTGGCGTTGCGCCGCGCGGGCGATCATCGAGTCCGGGTTGCCGAAGGTCGCGGGGCGCATGACCGCTTCGCTGCGGATGCGCATTTGCCGGCTGGTGACGCTGGGGCTTTCGATGACGCCGATAAACAGCGAGGTGGGCACCAGGGTGGTACTGGAGGTGAACATGCCCGGGTCGTTGAAGTTGTAGTGCTTCACGTCATTGAAGAAGCCGTTGGCCTGCAATTGCTGGTTCAGCGAGGTGTCCTTGGCCCGCTGGCGCCAGGCGGCGGCCTTGACCGGGTCCTGAGGGACACCATTGCCGGACTGGTAGGCATTGGCGACAGCGTACATGGCAGCCACATCACCACCGCTGGCGCGTTGCACGGTGGCGAGGAATTCGTCCTGGGCGACCTTGAGTTTTGCCTGGGTCGCCATGGTTCGCCAGTGCTCGGCCTTGGTCGGGCTCTTGTCCACGCCCTGCCCCGCGTCATACAGCGCGGCCATGGCGTTCATCGCATCGACGTCGCCGTTCTGCGCCGACTCCAGCACTTGCGCGGCGTTCGCCTGGGCCTTGGCCTTCACCGCGCTGGCGGTGAGTTTCGGCGCCGACAGTTCGGCGTCCACCGATTGCGGGCGACCGTCCACCAGGGTGACTTGTTTCTCGAAAACCTGTTCCTTGTCGCTGCCTACCGTCTTGACCACGCGCACTTGGTAAGTACCCGCCGGCATCGCGGTAATGACCGGGCAATTGCCCACCGCGTTGTTATCAATCGATACGACCGCATCGCTATCTTCATCAGCGCACGTCACGCGCAGCAGGCTGTCCGCGTGGGCGAACGAACTTGCCAGCATTGCCACACAGGCAAACTGTTTGATTGCGAACTTCATGCTGCTCCCCGAAATGAAAAAGACCCTGACGGCCCCGGTTTTATTGGATTTTGGCGGAGCATCGCACTGGCTAATAGCCCTTGGCTACCTATTTCGTAACAACGCTGAAAAAGCCATCAAACCTATTGAAAACACAGAATTACTGGCGGCGGCAATTTGGCGAAAAAGTTGTTGGAACAGTCAAACTTTTCGGGTTTGATTTATTCGTTGCGGGTGGCACTTGCGTACAAAATCCGTTTGCGAGCGCGGTCAGGTTTTGTTACTTGTCTGGAACAAGAACCTGAATCGGAACGCCCTATGTCGCCTGTTACAACGGAAGTCTTCTGGATCGAAACCCCGCAGGGTCGCCTGTTCGCCCGGCGCTGGTTCGCCACTCCCAACGTCTCGGACAAACCGGTCATCGTGCTGTTTCATGACTCGCTGGGCTCGGTCGAACTGTGGCGCGACTTCCCGCAGCAACTGTGCGAAGCCACCGGGCTGGACGTTGTGGCTTATGACCGGCTCGGCTTCGGCCAGTCGGCGCCTTATCCGGGCCACCTGCCGCTGACCTTCATCCAGGACGAAGCCGAGCGCTTCTTCCCGCAACTGCGTGAAGCGCTGGGCATTGAGCGCTTCATTGCCTTCGGTCACAGCGTCGGCGGGGCCATGGCCAGCCACTGCGCCGCAAACAACCCACGCGATTGCCTGGCGCTGATCACCGAATCGGCCCAGGCCTTCGTCGAGGACCGTACGTTGCAAGGCATCCGCACCGCCAAGCAACAGTTCCAGGCGCCCGGCCAACTGGAGCGACTGGGCAAATACCACGGCGACAAGGCGCAGTGGGTGCTGGATGCCTGGACCGAAACCTGGCTGTCGGCGGCTTTCAGCAACTGGACCCTGAAACACAGCGTGGGCTCCGTGCACTGTCCGCTGCTGGCACTGCACGGCGATCTGGACGAATACGGCTCGGTGCTGCACCCGCAACGTATCGCCGCGCTGGCCGGAGACCGCGGCGAAGCGGTGATTCTCGAAGGCTGCCACCACGTGCCGCACCGCGAGGACTCGGCGCGGGTTCTTGCCAAGGTCATCGACTATCTGGGGCGGATCGGCTGAGCGATTTCCAGTGTGGCCAGGTCCAGCAGGGTGAAATGGCCCTTGGACCAACCGCCCGTGTCGATATGCCAGACATTGCCCAGCACCCGCACCGCCTGCAGCGGCGTGTGCCCCACCAGCAAGGCGCGCAGGCCCTCGACACCGCGCGCGTCTTCATCGCGCAAGCGCTGCCGCGACCATTGGCAGACCTCCTGCACCTTGGGCGGCACAGGCGTCTGCTCCAGCAGTGGCAACAGGTCGCTCCAGCGCAGGCACGGACAATCGGCGTGGAGGATGCCGATCGGGCCTTGCGCGGTGTCGACTTCCAGCGCCAGCGGCATCAACGCGAAGCGCTCGGCGAAATGCGCTTGCCGCGCCGGGGCCAGATCGAGAAACCAGGCACCGCCGGCAGCCCGGTACATCGCGTAATCCAGCCACTCGCCACGCACATGCGATACCGCCAGGGCTTCGTGATTACCTTGCACGGCGTGAAACCAAGGCTGCGCCAGCCACTCCAAGACCTCTTCGCACTCAGGCCCGCGATCGACGAGATCACCGACGCTGAACAGCCGGTCCCGCGCCGGGTCGAAATCCACCGCCTCCAGCGCCTCGCGCAGGCGGGAAAAATGCCCATGCACATCACCGACGGCCAAGTCCCGCCCAAGTGGATTGCGCGCTACACGAACAACAGTGTTCATCGCCTCTCTCCTGCTCCATCCGAGGATCACGGGCGTACAATAAACGCGGCTGCGCTTCGCAGTCCTGCGCTCCCGGAGGTGTCATCATGCGCCTGGCCCTGACTTTCGCCACCCTCGTCATGCTGGCTTTAAACAGCATGGCCTACGCGGCCTCGCCGAGTGTCGAGGTCAACTTCATCCAGCCGGAGAAATTCCGCGACGCCAGCCTCAGAAGCAACGGCTACGAGCGCGGCGCCGACGAACAGGTCATGAAAGCACTGCGCAGTTATCTGGAATCCCTTGGCACGCGCTATCTGACTGCCGGACAGACCTTGCGCATCGATATCCGCGATATCGACCTGGCCGGACGCTACGAACCCTGGCAAACCAACGCCAACTCGGTGCGCTTCATGCGCGACATCACCTGGCCAAGCATCGACCTTCACTACACCCTGCAACAACAGGGGCAGATAGTGAAGCAGGCCGACGTGCGAGTGGACGACAAGTTCTACCTGCAACGCCCCGGGCGGGTAGGCACAAGTGATCAGTTGTATTCGGAAAAGGCGATGCTCAACGATTGGTTCCGTAACCTGGTCAAGCCCTGACGCAGCGCGGTTGCGTGCCGACGGCTGGCACCCGGCCAGTTCACCAGGGTGCTGCTACACTGAATTCGCTTACAGGAGGAATGAGTCATGTCCGACAAAGACATCAAAACCCTGCTGACCGTCATCAACCATCGGCAAGACAAGCTGGCCAGTGCCTGCAAGGACATTGCCGACTGGATCGACCGTCAAGGCGATGACCCGGTAGCCGGCAAGATCCGCGAAAGCCTGCGGGCTGTCGAGGCTGACGAAGTGCTGGTCAAACGCACCCTGACGAGCCTGCAACTGGAGCGACCGCTACCGCGCTTCCGCCCCTAGACTGAGGGTTGCTCACCAGTCCTCGTGATCCTCGTCGTCCAGCACATCGAGGCCGTATTCCTCGTCTTCGTCCTCGACGTCGTCGAACATCGGGTCGGCCTGGGTTTCGCGTTCGTCATCGTCATGAAATTCATGGTCGAGCAGGTGGTCATGCTCGGGTTCGTGAATATCGTCTTCATCATGCATGGGAAGTTTCCTGCTGCGGGTACAGATTGACCGCGCCTGTATAGGCCGTCGCTGTCATGCCGTCAACGGCGTGAGGTCTGCCGGCAACAACGATTGCTTCATCTGCACCAGCGCCACGCGATGGCCGGCCGGGTCCTGACGCTCCTCGATGCCGAACGGCACGAAGCCCAGTGCCGGGTAGAGCAACAAGCCGGCGGTGTTGTGATTGAAGCAGGACACTTTCATTTCCCGCGCCTGATGCCGACTGCGCGCCACCTCGATCATCTGCTGAACCAGGTAACGTGCCACGCCCCGTCCACGCGCGGCGGGCGAGACCAGCACATTACCCAGCGAGCAGGTGCCGCCCTGCTCCCACTGGTAGAAGTTGGCGAACGCCAGCACCTCGTCGCCCTCGACCACCACCGATGAGTCGCTGCGCTGCGCGATGGCCGCGGTCATTTGCTCGGGCGTCACCGGAAACGTGCACTTGGGAAAGAAGAAAAACGCCTCGTCGGCGGTCTGGGCGAAGCTGCACACGGTTGGGATATCGCTGGCCTGCACGGGGCGGAAACTCAAGGTCACAGCTAGTTGCCTCAAGACGGATGGCTAGGTGCCACGGCAAGTCAGTTAACTACAGCGGCGAAGCCCTGTAAACGCTGGGCAATTGATCTGCGCCGCTCTATCACAGGCAATTCGCGACTAGTGTAAGACCATGCGCCAATGTCATTACGTCAGCGCTAATGATAATATTTCGCAATTCAAGGACGTTCAGCCTACAGGCAGGGACATGCAGGACAAGTACGAGATTCACTATGTAAAGAACGGCCTGAAGAAGGTCGTCGTTACCGATCGCAACGGCATGAGCTGGCTGGAAGCCTGGAAAGCCGCGCTGCTGATCGACGGCGCCTGCGTCGGCGCCACCGTGGGCCTGCGCTGCATCACTGACGCTATCGCCCGCGCCGAAGAAAATGGCATCAGCAAAGTGCGCTGGAACAAGGCCAGCCACACTGCCTCCTGGAGCGAACGTGCGCGGATGAACGAGAGCAAGCTGCTGGTCAAACAACTCGATTGAGGCGTCAGTCGCCGTCGGCCCGCAGATTGCGTAGCGGTACCCAGCCGGATTCGGCGTGCCGATCACACCAGACCCAACCATTGAGTTGCCGTCCGCCCAGCAACCGCTGGCCCACCTCGACCTCCAGCTCCCGCGCCGTGTAATCCTCCCGCGCCACGCCCTGTCCCGGCGCCAGCATCCGGATCACCTGCGCCGGCACCCAACCGCCACGCTGCCCTGCGGTTTCGCAGAAATACCAGTGTTCCCAACCTTCATCGCCCTCATAGGCCTCGCCCACCTGCAGCGAGGTGCCCTCCGTGAAGGTGATGGGTTCGGGGAACTCGCTGCGATGGGGCTCCATAACAATGAATTTCAACCAGGCCTCCTTGCCTTGGCGACGGGCCTGCGTGTCAGGGCTGCCAGAGGATCTTCACGCTGGTGGAGTTGGTGGCCAGGAACGCAGGGTGCTTGCGCGAATTTTCTTCGGCTTCGAGGAAGGTGTTTGCGTTGCCGATGCCCTGGCTGCAGATGCCGAACGCCTCCTTGACCGTCTCGGGATTCACGCCCTGGCTCAGCAGGTACTGCTTGAACTGCTGACCCACCACTTTCCCGCGCTCGGCGGCATTGCTGACCGTTGCGCCCGGCAAGGCGAATGGCGTGCTCAACCAGTAACTACCGCCGCCGGGGATGAGTGTGCCGGGCATCGCCATGGCATAGCAGTAGATAAGCGAACCCGTCGCCGCGTAAATCGGCGGTGGCTGGTTGCCTGCCAAGGTCGCGACAAGGGTGATGCTGCTGCGGTTGCGCCATAGTTTCAGGGTCACCGGAGTGCCCGCCTTGTTCGAGGCAAGGTAGGCGATCAACTGGGTGGTCTGGTCGAACACCTGGCCATCGATGGACTGGATCACGTCTGCGGCCTTGATCCCGGCTTGAGCCGCAGCACTTCCCGGGATGACACCGGTTACCAGCACGCCGTGGCTGTCGGGCAAGCCCAGGTCCCGAACCAGGACGTCGTGCAGCTTGTCGGCAGGAAGCAACGAGGCACCCAGCCAGCCCCTTCCGGACGTTGGCGGAGCGACATTGACGGTAAGCGGCGCCCCGTTTGCAGTTGACGCCGTATTGGTGGCAGGCACCGTATTTACAGCCGGTGCCGTGGCCGGTGCCACTGTCGCAGCGACTTGGGCCTCGGCCGGACAGCCTTTTTCCGCCTTGACCTGGCGGATGGCTTCCAGCGCCGTCGGCACGATATTGTGCTCGCCGGGCTCGCCCAGATTGGTTCTCAGCGCCCCGTCGGTGACGTCCAATTGTCGACAATCCTGCCCCCTGTACATGTCCTTGAGCGGGGTCAGGTGGTCGATAGGCTCCGGATCATCCGGCGTATAGGCGGCCTGGGCCAGGGTCAGGCCGATGCCCGCGGGATCGAGCATGCAGCCATGCAGGCTGGACAATGCCGCCCCAACGGCCAGTAGCCGAACACCTTTTACCAGCAGATTCGCCATGTTCCTTGCCCCGGACGCGATGATTGTCACAGAACGATAATGGCAAGATGCCTTATGTCAATCCGTTTGCGGTGAAATACCCCAAATGGCCGGCCTTATTGTTTCTCGCGAGCCTCCGCCTTGCTATGGTGATGCCCCTCGATAGCAACCCAGGACGCGGCACGGAATGGACTCATGGAAAACGCTGATCATCGCCACCCTGGTAATGCTCAGTCCTCAAGCCCTGGCGGATGAGAACAAGGGCTCGTACGACAGGTCGATGCTGCTGGTACTGCTCTCCCCAACCTTCCTCGTTTCAGGAACCACCGGGCTTAGCGAACTGGCGGTGCACAACTTCAAGCCTGCCAAGGCCGATGCCCTCGCCTTCATCGGCTCAAGTGGAGAAATCCGGGGGGCGCAGTTCGAACAAGCGACTCGCTACTACCACGCGGCCTACGCCCCGCCACACATGAACGACGAGCAACTTGCGCTGGCAATCGCAACAACGTTTTGAACTTACTCGGCAAACGACTCTGGCTGGGCAACCTTCAGGTATAGAAAGCACCCTCTATGCATGTCGTTGGTGAATTTATCGGCGACTGCCATTTTCTTCTCTTTCGTGCTTTCTATGGGGTAGTCTTCGGCCATCTTGGTGAACTTTTCCCTCATCTTTTCATGGATATCGGAATACGCCTCATAGGCATATGACAGCGGCGTACCCATTTGCCTGCTGTACATGATAGCGGCAGCATCCATCGTCCCTGCCTCGCAGAAATTCCGCTCAGCCGCATTGAACTGGATGACGTCGCCCTTCATATACCAGGACCACGCATTGGTACACGTCATGAGGGCGGCACCGGCCAACACTACGGATACCCTGTTGATCTTCATGATGTGGTCCTTCACTGCAAAACCGCGATGCTAGCAGACTGAACTACTCAAGGAGCACCAGCATCTTCCCTACACTGTCCGAAGCCTGGAGGCCATGTTCCAGAGCGACACGGCAAGCACCAAATAAATCGGCGTTGCCGCCAAGTACCAATGGTTTTCGGTGAACCCCTTCCAGACAACCACGGCGCCGGACAAGGCCGACAGCACTGCGCCAACGGTGAACGCCCAATACTTAACCTTACTCATCCATTCCTCCTATAGGCCAGGGCGCGACGGTATCAGGGAGAGGGGTGAACCACAAATGAGCGACTCTCACTAGCGATGATGCGGGCGCAACACACCAGTGAAAGCCCTTTCCATAGTTAGCTTACAACTCGACCTGCCGGATCAATAACCCGGGCAAACGGATACTTCGCCCTCAACCGAGAAAGCTCCTGCATACATCCCATTTCGGAGCCATAGGTTTTAGTTTGCCACTGCTGATTTGCAGAGGATTTGTACTGCGCTTGATAGTTAGTCGACATGGCAGCGTCCTTGGCAAAAGGCTTGTATAGCACAAAGCCTCGATTCCCCGTTCCACCCCATACTGAAAGCTAAATAATGCGCCTGAGGGATGCAACGCTGCACCGCATGACCTCCAAGTCGGCGGGCCTGGTCAGCCCTTTCGTGCTTCAACCGAGCAAAGGTGGGCTGTGGATCAACGAGCCAGGTGTTACAATCCGCGCCTTCAAATCAGCGCTCAAGGCGCTGAGCATCCGTGAACGCCGTCAGTAAGACACCCGCCACACCTACGCAACTACGTGCCTGATGGCCGCGATGAACCCTGGGCTCATCGCGAATCAGCTTGGGCACAGCGTCTGGATGTTGCCTTCTACCTACGCGAAATGGATCAGCTCCTCGTCTGACTGGAGGGAGCTGGAGAAGCTGCCGCCTAGCGTCGAATTGGCCCAAGATTGGCCCAACGCTGACACGAGCGACTAAATACACCTCTGGAATCCCCGCAGGACAAGCACTTGATTTCTACCGCTAACATCACCATGCAGTTCGGCGCCAAACCTCTGTTCGAGAACGTCTCGGTCAAGTTCAACAACGGCAATCGCTACGGCCTGATCGGCGCCAACGGCTGTGGCAAGTCCACCTTCATGAAGATTCTCGGTGGCGATCTGGAGCCGAGCGGCGGCCAGGTCATGCTCGAGCCGAACACCCGCCTCGGCAAGCTGCGCCAGGATCAGTTCGCCTACGAGGAGTTCACCGTGATCGACACGGTGATCATGGGCCACGAGGAGCTGTGGAAGGTCAAGGCCGAGCGCGATCGCATCTATTCGCTGCCGGAAATGACCGAGGAAGACGGCATGGCCGTCGCCGAGCTGGAAACCGAATTCGCCGAGATGGACGGCTACACCGCCGAATCCCGCGCCGGTGAGCTGCTGCTGGGCCTGGGTATTCCGCTGGAACAGCATTTCGGTCCGATGAGCGAAGTCGCTCCAGGCTGGAAACTGCGGGTGTTGCTGGCCCAGGCGCTGTTCTCCAATCCGGAAGTGCTGCTGCTCGACGAACCAACCAACCACCTGGACATCAACACCATCCGTTGGCTGGAAAGCATCCTCACGGCGCGTAACAGCACCATGATCATCATTTCCCACGACCGTCACTTCCTGAACAGCGTCTGCACCCACATGGCCGACCTGGACTACGGCGAGCTGCGCCTGTTCCCGGGCAACTATGACGAGTACATGACCGCCGCGACCCAGTCCCGCGAGCAGTTGCTGTCGGACAACGCCAAGAAGAAAGCCCAGATCGCCGAGCTGCAGACCTTCGTCAGCCGCTTCTCGGCCAACGCCTCGAAAGCCAAGCAGGCCACCTCCCGCGCCAAGCAGATCGACAAGATCCAGCTGGCCGAGGTCAAGCCGTCGAGCCGGGTCAGTCCGTTCATTCGTTTCGAACAGACCAAGAAGCTGCACCGCCAGGCCGTGACCCTGGAGAAAGTCTCCAAGGGCTTCGACGGCAAGCCGCTGTTCAAGGACTTCAGCTTCACCATCGAAGCCGGCGAGCGCGTCGCGATCATCGGCCCGAACGGTATCGGCAAGACCACCCTGCTGCGCACCCTGGTCGGTGAAATGACCCCGGATGCCGGTGCGGTGAAATGGACCGAGAGCGCCGAAGTCGGCTACTACGCCCAGGACCATGCCCACGACTTCGAAGACGATGTCAGCCTGTTCGACTGGATGGGCCAGTGGACCCAGGGCGAGCAAGTGATTCGTGGCACCCTCGGCCGCATGCTGTTCTCCAACGACGAGATCCTCAAGTCGGTGAAGGTGATCTCCGGGGGTGAACAGGGCCGCATGCTGTTCGGCAAGCTGATCCTGCAAAAGCCCAACGTGCTGGTGATGGACGAACCGACCAACCACCTGGACATGGAATCCATCGAGGCGCTGAACCTGGCGCTGGAGAACTATCCGGGCACGCTGGTGTTTGTCAGCCACGACCGCGAGTTCGTTTCGTCGCTGGCAACCCGCATCATCGAGCTGAGCGCCACCGGCGTGGTGGACTTCAGCGGCACCTACGACGATTACCTGCGCAGCCAGGGCGTCGTGGTCTGATCCTCGCTTAGCGGTAATACAGCGGGCCGGCCCGTCCCATACAGCGGGAACGGGCCGGCCCGCTGTTGTTTTCGGCTGCCGATTCATTCGTTAGCCTGCTTTCTTTTCTTCCCGCCTGCCGCCATGATGTAACGCTTCAACCGCTTGCCTGCGAACGAAACCCCATGCCTGCTTCACCCTCCGCGACGCCCACAACGCCTTCGGTCACCCTGCAGATCCTGTCGATCGTTTTCTACACCTTCATTGCCTTCCTCTGCATCGGCCTGCCGATCGCGGTACTGCCGGGCCATGTCCACGATGTGCTGGGCTACAGCGCGATAATCGCCGGCCTGACCATCGGCATCCAATACCTGGCGACCCTGCTCAGCCGGCCGATGGCCGGGCGCCTTGCCGACAGCCTCGGCACCCGCCGCACCATCGCCTATGGCCTGGCCGGGATAGGCGTCAGCGGCCTGTTGACCTGGGGCTCCGCGCTGTTGGTCAGTGTGCCGTTGGCGAGCCTGACCCTGCTGCTGGTGGCGCGCGTGCTGCTGGGCATCGCCCAGGGTTTGATCGGCGTCGGCACGCTGAGCTGGGGCATTGGACAGGTGGGCGCCGAACACACGGCGCGGGTGATTTCCTGGAATGGCATCGCTTCCTACGGCGCGATCGCCATTGGTGCGCCAGTCGGCGTGTTGCTGGCGCAGGAAACCGGCTTCTACAGCATCGGCCTGGCGTTGACCGCGTTGGCCGTGTTGGCGCTTTTGGTGATTCGCACCCAGCCATCGCTGCCCGTCATGCGCGGTGAACGCCTGCCGTTCTGGGCCGCGTTCGCTCGCGTGGCGCCGTGCGGGGTGGCGCTGACCCTGGCGTCCATCGGCTATGGCACCCTGACCACCTTCGTCACGCTCTTCTACCTGGAGCGCGGCTGGACCGGCGCGGCCTGGTGCCTGAGCGCCTTCGGCGTGTGCTTTATCGTTTCCCGATTGATGTTTGTGAATGCCGTCAACCAGTGGGGCGGCTACCGCGTAGCGATTGCATGCATGGCGGTGGAGACGCTCGGCCTGACGCTGCTGTGGCTGGCACCGTCGCCGCTGTTGGCGCTGCTCGGTGCGGGGCTGACCGGCTTCGGGCTGTCGCTGGTGTACCCGGCGCTGGGGGTCGAGGCGATCAAGCAAGTGCCGCCGACCAGTCGCGGCGCCGGGCTGAGCGCTTATGCCGTGTTCTTCGATCTCGCCCTGGCGATCGCCGGGCCGGTGATGGGTGCGGTCGCGGCCCATCTGGGTTACGCCTGGATTTTCTGTGTGGCGGCGCTGCTGTCGCTGCTGGGCGTCGGCCTGACCCTGACGCTGCTACGCCGCTCGCCCCCTCACTGATCGGCGGTATGCAGTCCCGCGCGACTGGGCACGCCCAGCGCGCGATTGAAGAAGTGCGACGTTTCGGACTGTAACGACAGGTGAATACCCACCCGATCAACGCCGTCGGCATCGGTACATAGCGCCGCCATGCGCTCGCGCTGGGCTGCGTCACAGGGCGACATGAAGACGAAATGCCCGGCGCCGGCCAGCCGCCGGTAGTTGGGCGTGACCGGCAGCTTGCGCGCCAGGGCCTCGGCGTTCTTGTCGATGGCCAGCAACTGGTCGTGGTCACCGCTGTAGATCAATGACGGCACCTTCACCTCGGCCAGCGCCTGGCGACCGAACATCAGGCTCAACGGCGCCATCAGCACCAGGGCCCTCACCCGCGGATCGGCCTCGGGCAACAAATCGTCGCGGTCAGCGACCAGTTCGCCGTGGCGTGTGCAGGCGTCAGCATCCAGCGGACGTTCCTCACAGTAACGTTTCAGTCGCTGAAGATCGGGACGTGCTCCGGAAAGAATCAATGCGGTTTCGGCACCCGCCGAATACCCGATCATGCCCACCTGTTCGCCGCTGACATAGGGCGCCAGCAGTGAGTCCTCCAGCGTGGCGCTGATCGCAGCGCTGATTTGCAACGGACGGCCATAGAGGTTGCTCAGGGTGCCGAGTCGGCTGTGGTCCTTGGCGTTGTCGCCGGGATGGACCGCCGCAACCACCACAAAGCCGCGCCGCGCCAGGGCGCTGGCCAGGTCATGCAAGGCCAGGGGCGTGCCGGTGTTGCCGTGGGACAAGGCGAGCAAGGGAAAACGACCCATCACCACCGGTGCTTCGGCGGCGACATTGAGGCGATAACCGTCGATCCGGCGCCAGTGCGCCAAGCCGCTCGAGGGGTAGAACACCAGCACCTGCATGGGCTGGCCGTCCAGCGGATCGGGAATGCTCATGCGGTGCAGGCCGACGTTCCACTGTTGCGCCGGCTCGGCCTGCACCACAAGGCTGCAGCACAACGCACCGAGCACCAACAACGTCCGAAGAACCTGCATTTGCTTTCACCCTGACCCAATGGCGATGACCCGCCTAATGCAAAGCATAGAGCGGGCCACATTGGTGCAGATGAAAGCTCGATGAAACTCCTGACAGCCAGGGCGGGCATCTACTGCCCGCGAAGGCCGGAGACTCAGGCCGCGGCGAACAGGTCGTTGGCGATCTGAGCCTGGGCAGCCTGCAGCGCGTTGTTGCGTGGCTCGTCGCCGTAGGCCAGACCGTGGGCGCGGACGAATTCGATGTCGGTAATGCCGATGAAGCCGAGGAACACCTTGAGGAAATCTTCATGGCCGACACCAGTAGGCTGACCGACATGCAGACCGCCCGCGGTGGAGACCACGATCACTTTCTTGTTACCGCACAGGCCTTCCGGGCCGGTTTCGGTGTAGCGGAAGGTCTTGCCGGCGACAGCGATGCGGTCGATCCAGGCCTTGAGCTGGCTGGCGATGCTGAAGTTGTACATCGGCGCGCCGATCACCACGGCGTCAGCGTCGAGAAACTCCTGCAGGGTCTCGGCGCTCAGATTGGCTTCGTGGGCCAGAGCGGCGTCGCGTGCTTCTTCCGGAGTGCCCGCGGCCAGCAGGGTGGCGGAGGAGAAATGGCTGATGGCATCGGCGGCCAGGTCACGGTAGACCACCTGAACCGATGGCTCGGCGGCTTGCCAGGCCTGGACCACTTGCTGGCTCAGTTGGCGCGAAGCGGAGTTGTCGCCGAGGATGCTGGAATCGATGTGCAACAGTTTCATGGGGCTCTCCTGAATGAGGACCACTGGTCGGCGGTCACGATGGAGACAATCCTAACGGCACAACCAATAGCTGATAAGCTCGCAAAATTGCGTTAGTTCGTCCCACTGATGGAACAATCATGCAAGACCTCAATGACCTGTTCTACTTTGCCCGCGTGGTTGAAGCTGGTGGCTTCGCCGCCGCCGGGCGCCAACTGGGGATTCCCAAGTCGCGATTGTCGCGGCGGATCGCCGAACTGGAAGAGCGCCTCGGTACCCGCTTGCTGCAACGCACCACCCGGCAACTGAAGCTGACCGCCGTGGGCGAGCGCTACCTGCGCCACTGCCAGGCGATGCTGCTGGAGGCGGAAATGGCCGACGAAGCGGTCGCCAGCATGACCAGCGAACCGCGCGGACGATTGCGCGTGTCCAGCCCGGTGGGCCTGGCCCACGCCTTTCTGCCGGAGGTGATCACCCGCTTCCTGGCGCTGTACCCGCACGTGCAACTGGAAATGGTCCTGGTCAACCGCCGTGTCGACCTGATCAACGAAGGCATCGATGTCGCCCTGCGCGTGCGCGACCTGGGCGATGAAGACCCGGCACTGGTCACCCGCCGCCTCAACCGCGCGCAGATGCAACTGGTAGCCTCCCCCGACTTTGCCCGCCAGCACCCGGTCCAGCACCCGAACGAATTGGCCGCGCTACCAGTCCTCGGCGCGGTAGAGGCCGACCGGCTGGTGCACCTGCGCCTGATGGACAAGGACGGCCAGCGTGAAGAGCTGAGCCTGGAAGCCCGCCTGGGGATCGACGATTTTGTCGTACGCAAGGCCGCGGTGCTCGCCGGCCTGGGCTTCACCGCCCTGCCCTTGCTGCACTGCGAAGCCGAACTGGCCAGCGGCGAGCTGGTGCGCCTGTTGCCGGACTGGTCGATGCCCAGCGGTTACCTGCAAGCGGTCTATCCGCATCGGCGCGGCGTACTGCCGGCGGTGCGGGCGTGGATCGACCATCTGGTCGCTTCTTTCGAGGAATGTGGAGAGCGTTATGTCTGAAAAGACCCTGAACCAAGAACAGGTCGCGGAATTCTGCCTGACGCTGCCTGGCGCGCGGGAAGACTATAAGTGGGGCGGCGTGCGGGTGTTTTCCGTGGCCGGCAACAAGATGTTCGCAGTGCTCGACCTGGCGGGTGCGGGGCTGTCGTTCAAGGTCGACAAGGACCTGTTCCTCGGCTACGTCGATATTCCCGGGGTTCGTCCGGCGCCGTATCTGGCCAGGGCACACTGGATCAGCGTCGCCCCGCCCTACGCATTGGGACGCCAGACGCTTGAGGACATGTTGAGGCGGTCGCACCAGTTGGTGGTGAAGAAGTTGCCGAAGTGGCTGCAGGTGGGGTTGTTGCTGGATTGAACCGGGGCGTTGAGGCGGCGGCTAGAAGATATGCCGCCATTGGCCCAGAAACAGCACATCGACCCACACCACCTGGTGCACCAGCACGATCAGCAAGAACACCACTTGATAGGACAGCTTGCGCGTCTTGTGTCGCCACAGTTGCTGCGCCACCAGCGCGCCCGGCCAGCCGCCGAGCAGTTCGCTGAGGTGCAGCAGCTTTTCCGGAATGCGCTGGCCCTGGACCAGCGCCTGGCGCTTGTCGTGCCAGTAGAGCCCGGCACACACCAGGCTCGCCGCGATATACAGCAGCGCAGGGAACCAGAACTGTTCGGCGAGGCCCGTTTTCAGGGCCCCGCCCAGCGGCAGCAGGCAGAGCATGGCGAACGCCAGCAGCTTGAGCCGTGGATAGCGCATCAGCCGTGGGCCACCGACCAGTCGACCACACCGAAGGCCCAGGTCCCGAGGATCACCAGACCGAAGACGATGCGGTACCAGGCGAACGCCGCGTAGCTGTGGCTGGCGATGAACTTGAGCAGGCCGCGTACAGCGATCATGGCGAAGATGAACGAGACCACGAAGCCGATGGCGAAGACCATGAAGTCGTCCGGCTGGAACAGGTCACGGTATTTGTAGCCGGAGTACACCGCGGCGCCGACCATGGTCGGCATGGCCAGGAAGAACGAGAACTCGGTGGCCGCCTTGCGCGACAGGCCGAACAGCAGGCCGCCGATGATGGTCGAGCCGGAACGCGAAGTCCCCGGAATCATCGCCAGGCACTGGGCGCAGCCGATTTTCAGGGCGTCGGTCCAGTGCATGTTGTCCACCTCGGCAACACGGATCACATGCTCGCGACGCTCGGCCCAGAGCATGATCACGCCGCCCACCACCAGCGCCGCGGCCACGGTGATCGGGTTGAACAGGTACTCGTGAATCAGATCGGCGAAGGCCACGCCCAGCACCACGGCGGGCATGAAGGCGATCAGCAGGTTGACGGTGAAGCGCTGTGCCTCACGCTGGCGCGGCAGGCCCACCACCACGTCGATGATCTTGCGGCGAAACTCCCACACCACCGCCAGGATCGCACCCAGTTGAATGATGATGTTGAAGGCCATGGCCCGTTCACCGCCGAAGTTGATCAAGTCGGCCACGACTATCTGGTGGCCCGTACTGGAAACCGGCAAAAACTCTGTCAGACCCTCGACGATGCCGAGAATCACTGCCTGCATGGCGGTCCAAAAATCCATCATTCCCCCGTAAGGCGATGCGCGTGGCATGCCCCGTTCTAGTTTTCGATACGCTTTGGTTTTTCAAGGCCCAGGCATGCGACGGCGACCATAAAACGGAAACGGCCACATTAATCGCGACATACCCTTCAGATTTGGCGCAGAAAGGCCGAAATCCTATCAGACCTATGGGATAAACGCTGCCCGGTCGTACTAATGGAGCCAGCCGAATCAACCACTTAGCCATTGGTCGAGTAGGTGGACGCGCTAAAGCATGCTTGGATGCTCAAAATAACAAGAACTCGAGATGACCTTCATGAAGACTTTACGCAGTATGTCGATCAGCCGGCGCCTGTGGCTCATCCTGGTGCTGGCCGTGGCGATGTTGGTGACCCTCGGGTTGCTTATGCTCAATCAGATTCACACTGACCTGTACCGGGCCAAGGCGGAAAAGACCCGCCATGTGGTCGAGACCGCCGCCGGGATCCTGACGTACTACCAGGGTCAGGAAGCCGCTGGCAGCCTTAGCCGCGAAGCCGCACAGCAACAGGCGCTGAGCGCGGTGCGCGCGCTGCGCTATGACCAGAACGACTACTTCTGGATCAACGACCTTGGGCCGAAGATGCTCATGCACCCGACCAACCCCAAGCTCGAAGGCCAGGACCTCTCCGGCATCCGCGATCCCGACGGCTTTGCGCTGTTCAATGAAATGGTCAGCCTGGCCAAGACCCGCGGCGCCGGCAGCATCGACTACCGCTGGCCCAAGCCCGGCGCCAGCGACCCGGTGGAAAAGACGTCCTACATCCAGTTGTTCAAGCCCTGGGGCTGGATCATCGGCTCTGGCATCTATATCGACGACATGCAGGGCGAGTTCTTCCGTCAATTGCGCGACGCCTCGCTGCTCGGTGCCGGCATCGCGGTAGTCCTTACGCTGCTGGTGCTGCTGATTTCCCGCAGTATCGTCCGCCCGTTGCAGGAGGCTGTGGAGGCCATGGCCACCATCGCCAGCGGCGAAGCCGACCTGACCAAGCGCCTGGACACCCACGGCAACGACGAAATCACCCGCCTCGGCCAGCACTTCAACAGCTTCACCGGGCAGTTGCAGCAGGTGGTCGTGCGTCTCCAGGAAGCGGCGCGAGAACTGGGCCATTCGGCCGGCGAGGTCGGTGATAACGCCGGGCAGACCCAGCAGCGCAGCGACCAGCAGTCGCAGCAGATGGAACAAGTGGCCACCGCCATCAACGAGGTGACCTACGCCGTCCAGGACGTGGCGAAGAACGCCGAGCAGGCTTCCAGCGAAACCAGCGAGGCGCAGGAACGCGCCCGCCAGGGCCAGCAGAGCATTCACGGCAGCCTGCGCAAGATCGACGAGCTGTCCGCCACCATCGACCAGGCGGTCCATGTGATCCAGGCCCTGGCCGGCCAGAGCACCCGCATCGGCAGCGTGCTGGAAGTGATTCGCGCCATTGCCGAACAGACCAACCTGCTGGCCCTCAACGCCGCCATCGAGGCCGCCCGTGCCGGCGAGCAGGGTCGCGGTTTTGCCGTGGTCGCCGACGAAGTCCGCCTGCTGGCGCAGCGGACGCAACAGTCCACCGCCGAAATCCAGGCGATGATCGAGCACCTGCAAGGTCAGTCGGAAGCAGCGGTCAAGGCCATCGACGCCAGCAGCCTGGCCTCGCGGGAAACCGTCGAGCAGGCCAGCGAAGCGGGCGCCAGCCTGGATGCCATCAGCCAGGCGCTGCACAACCTGACCTCGCTCAACGCCTCGATTGCCAGCGCCACCTTGCAGCAGGCCCATGTGGTGGAAGAGATCAATCGCAGCGTCACCGAAACCGCCGACCTGTCGCGCCAGACCGCCGTCGCCGCGCAGCACTCCAGCAAGTCCGGCCACGCGCTCAACCGCCTGAGCGCGCATCTCGAGCAGGTACTGGGGCAATTCCGGGTGTAAAAAAACCTGCCGCTACCATCGGGTAGCGGCAGGTCCAACGCGGCACAAACGGCGATTACTTGCCTGGGTTACACGGCGAAGGCAGTTTCAACGAGTCCTTGTAAGGCACCATCGGGCGAACCGGTTCGAGGTTCATGACCTCTTTGCCCGGGTATCCGACGACATGGCAATAAAATTGCTCGCGCATCGATCCACCGTTGTTGGCGTACTGCTTCCATTGCGGATCATTTTTGTGTTTTTCATACAACTCGGCATACATGCGTTCCCAACCGACTTCATTGAGTTTTTTAATGGAGCAAGTGGGGTTGGTGGTCAGCGAAAGCGACAGCGTGTTAGGCCCGAACACCGGATCGTCGCGAGAAATCCACTCGCTCTTGGTGAAGTAAGGGGTGCAGTACTTCGACTCGGCCAGGTTCGCGTCGGCAAGCGCGGCGGCGGCAGCGGCCGCGGCCGCCTGGCTGGCCTGAGCCTGAGCGGGCGTCTGGGTCGGTCCTGAACCAGTGCCTGGCCCGAAGCCAGGGCTCGGTGGTTTACCTGTGCGACAAAAACCCGGGCTCGCACTATTCGCCGGAGGCGCCATCTGGTTGGCAGCACAAGAGAAGGTGGCGACGTCACTGGCATGAAGTGGAAACTTGATATTGATGATCGGTCGGTAGTTACCGGTTTTCTTCAGGTAATCCTGTTGATTTAACCGGGCAGCGGCATCGCCGCGTGAATCACTGGTGAAAAAAGCCAGGACAGCACGTTCATTGGGCTCGGTGAGGGAAAGTCGCAGTTCTGTCTGGGTCTGGAATTCTCGGTTGTTTATCAACTTGCGCGCATCCAGAAAATTCTTGAAGGCAGTGGTGCGGTCGGCTCTGCTCACGCCTTTTCTCATGTCGAAACCGCATTGATAGATGTCCTGGTAAGTCTGGTTATTATATTTATTGAAGTGCGCGAGCCACTGGGCGCCACTGTTCACGCCCATTTCCTTGCAGGTACCTTCAATCTCTTTTGAACCCGGACTGTTGCCACGCGGCTGGCTGTCTCGACAGCCTTTGTCCGTCCGCATGTCGGTCCAGGCATCGTTCGGAAAGGCACATTGCAGATGACCGCCCTGCTTGCCCTGACAGAGAAGATCAAAGGGGGTGGTGATATAACCGTTCTGCGTCTGCATGCCAGGGTTGTCGTATTTAATGTCTTTGCGCATATAGGAAAACGCTTCGCTCTGCAGCTCCTGCGCTCTCGGGCTCGGGTTCCACACATCCCACGCCTGGCCCTTCGCGGGGTCCGCCCGGTGCGTGCCTCTGATCAGCAGGCCGGAACAGTCCGAGGCCGGATCGTCGCCACATTTATCGACAGTATTGTTGTACAGCTCCTGAACAACCTTCAGCGTTTCCTCGCAGGTTTCCGCGTTGGCCAAGGGCACCCCGAATAGCAGGGGACATATAAGTAACGGGGCTATTTTCTCGACAGTCTTTCGCATGACACACACCTCCAGAAACGATGAGTACACCGCTCATTGATTTGGCGTGAACACGACTGAATGCCACTACCGACCGCCTGCCCGGAAACTGCCACACCCCACTCTTTTGCGAAACTGACAAAAATGTCAGGTGGGTCGCCAAAAAACGGCGCCGCGCTTGTCCGCTGAAACCATTCGAACATGAAAAAACTGCCGATATCCGCGGGATATCGGCAGTTCAAGTGGCTCAAACAAGCCTGGTCTCAATCAATGAGCGCCGTCGTTATCATTTGTGGTTGCAGTCCGCTGCGTTGACTTGCTCCTGACTGGCTTCGTTCGGCCTGATCGACTCCAGATACACCGGGTTCTTCTTGGTGTACTTCTGGGCAAGGCAAATACTCTGGCGGCGCATCGAGATGTCCTTGTCACCCCAATATTTTGCGCCTTGAGGGTCGGCCGCCAAGGCTTTCCTCTTCATCTCCGCCATCACTGCATCGGTTTTGTCAGGTCCGAATCCAAGTGCGCAGTCGTTGTAGGTGACCTCGAGTGCCTTGATCTTTTTGCCGGGATATTCCGCATAAGTGCGGTCCATCCATTTGACCGACTTGATGTAGTCGGGACATTGCGCGGGAGCACCGCCAGCGCCACCGGCCCCTCCGTCGACTTTCACAGAGTTGCAACTATCCCTGAGTGATTGCTCGTGCGAGACGTACGGCCTGACGGGCTCAAGGTTCCATGTTTCCTTGTTTCTTACCTGGAAGTCGTTACCTTGTTTATCTTTCTCGACCAGGGTTATATGGCACACCGCCTGACGCCGTAATGTCTGGTCTCTGTCGCCCCAGTACTTCGCCCCGTCTTTTTCTGCCAGGGCTTTCTGTTTCATCTCGGCAATCAGTTTCTCGGTCTGGTCCGGTCCGACCTCGCGACCGCACGCAGTAGGCGTTACCGAGAGCGACATGACTTCTTTATTGAAGCCTGGGTCCCACCGCGATATCCATTTCACCGAATCGATGTATTGAGAGCATTGTTTCGGATCGGTCCCCGTGCCCCAGCCGCCGGCGACCGGTTTATCGGGCTCGATTACAGGTTCTGGCTTAGGTGCAGGTTTGGTCGCGCAAGAGAATGTTGCCTTGCTGCTCGGGTCATTCGGAAAGTTGATCTTGATGACCGGCCGCTCCTCGCCCGTCACCTGTTTATATTCTTCGGCATTCTTCCAGGCGTCCTCGACGTTGGTGCCGGTTTCTTCACTGAAGAAGAACGCCATTACAGGCGCTTTGTCCTTCTCGGGGTTCTTGAAGCGCACTTCCGTCTGCCAGAAGAATGCGCCTTCAGAGCCTTCGATTGACTTCCTGGACTGCATGAACTGCTGGAAGGCATCCGTGCGCTGTTCGTCGCTCAGCCCGCGCATATCGAAGCCGCACAGGGACATGTTTCTTGCAGGGTCTACACCGCCGAACGGGTCGAACTCGCTGGCCTTCCAGTTGGAACCATTGACGCCCTCTTGCTGGCAGGACTTCTCCACATTCGGCGTTCTGTCATTGTCGCCGCAGCCATTATCGTTGCGGGAATCCGTATAGCCATCGATGGGGAAAGCGCAATCAATATTCACCGGGGTTTTACCCGCCGGGGTGTAATGAGTCGGGTACAGCAACATGCCGTTGTGGTGGCTGACACCGGGCGTCTGATATTTGATGTCAGAGCGCATCCAGGAGGCCGCCGTGGTTCCCAGCTTCACTGCCGTAGGACTCGAATTCCACACGTAATAGGTGCCGGCAGGCTGAGGTGTTTCCTGCCGCTCGGGCCGCATCGTGCCCCTGACAAGCAGGCCGGAACAGTCCGATGCCGGGTTCCTGACCGATCTATCACCGGTCAGCGACATACAGTTGCTCGCCTCGTTGTTATAGAGTTCCTGAACCACTTTCAATGTTTCTTCGCAGCTTTCCGCATGAACAAACGTCGCCTGCAGCATGAACGGTAACGCCAATAGCGGAATAAGCCTGTCAATACGCCTTCTCATCGCCGTGTCTCCTGAAATCGTCGGGATCTTTCTTCAATGAGTGGATCGACGTAACAACGACTGAACAGCCACAACTCGACGCCGCAGAAATAATCTGCCTGCAAACGCAACGGCGCGAAACTGACAGAAATATCAGGTGCAAGCGGAAAACCCGGCTGGCGGCTACTTGCCTAACAGGTACAATCCCCGCCCCTCTTTCCTTGCTGTAAAGGAGCGCCGATGTCCGGCCTCGAACTGTTCGCCGCCGTACTTGGCGCCCTCTCCGTCTGGCTGACGGTCAAGCAGAATCCGTGGTGCTGGCCCATCGGCCTGGCCATGGTGCTGCTTTACAGTTGGGTGTTCTTCGATGCCAGGCTCTATTCGCAAATGCTCCTGCAAGGGGTGTATGCCGTATTGCAACTGTATGGCTGGTGGCAGTGGACCCGGCCGGACAGCGTGCGCGAGGCGCGCAAGGTCAGCCTGCTGACACCCGGCCAAGTCAATCTCGGGTTGCTCTTCGGCCTGCTGGGCAGCCTGCTGATTGGTGGCGCCATGAGTACCTGGACCGATGCCGCCCAGCCCTGGCTGGACGCGACCATCACCGGCTTCAGCCTGGTGGCGCAAGGCTGGATGGCGCAGAAGCGCGTGCAGTGCTGGGCCTTGTGGATCGTGATCGACGCGGTCTGCGTCGGCTTGTTCCTCTATCAGGGGCTGTACCTGACCGCGGGTCTGTATGCGTTGTTCACGCTGATGGCGATCCAGGGGCTGCGCGAGTGGCGCCGCGATCCCGCAGTGGTGGCGGCATGAAGGTCCTGGTGCTGGCAGGCCCCGAGTCCAGCGGCAAGAGTTGGCTGGCAGGGGAAATCCAGGCGCATTTCGGTGGCGAGCTGGTCGGCGAATATGTCCGCCATTTTATCGACGAGCAGCAGCGCGACACCTGCTACGCCGATATCCCGGCCATTGCCCGCGGCCAGTTGGCCTGGGAAGACGCCGCCCGCCAGCGCCAGCCGGAGTTGCTGATTCTCGACACCCACCTGCTGAGCAACATCCTCTGGAGCCAGACGCTGTTCGCCGCTTGCCCCGACTGGCTGGAGCAGGCGCTGCTGGCGCGGCACTATGACCTGCACCTGCTGCTCAGCCCCTACGGCGTGCCGTGGATCGGCGACGGCCAGCGCTGCCAGCCGGACCTGGATGAACGCCGGGCCTTCTTCGACTCCAGCCGGCAATGGCTGGAACAGCATCGTCAGCCGCTGATGATCATCGAAGGCGACTGGGTCCACCGCCGCGCCATCGTTCTGGCCACGGTCCAGCGCCTGCTGGAAGGTAAAGCCCCAGCCTGCGCAACCGAGTGTTAACTCGCTGATACACCCTTCGCGACCCCAGCCCGCGGCGCAGAGCCCGCCGCGCCATCCGGGAGTCGACTGTCACGCCGCTGATACAGTGGCCGCCCCGCCCCGGTTTATCGACTTCCCGTACCACGCCCCGCCCGCGCCGCCGCCCGGTCGTCTCACCGGCGTTACAGGCAGCGCGAAGCGTTCTCCCCGGATTCATGCAAGTCGTTGATTCAACACGGCAAACAAAAAGCGGCACAGCTTCTGCTCTCTCTCTCGCAACGCTGAAGGGCCAGCGCATAGAAAGAAGGAACCGCCGCCGTGGGGAATCACAACAATAAGCTGCTTCGCCTTATGGTCATCGGATGCGCACTCAGCGCTTCCCTTCTCGCCGCCCAGGTCCAGGCGGGTGGCAACGGTGTGGTCGTCCTGACCCGTGACGTCAAGACCCGCCCGGCCATTCGCAACGACCATCCAGATCCGAGCCCCACCACCGTCAACACCAACGCCTCCAATCGCATCGTCTCCCAGACCAACAACGAACTGAGCGACGGTGACTTTGCCAGCGTCGCCAGTGGCGCCACGATCAACCGTTTGTTGGTCCCTGATGCTGCCTCGGGTGGTGTGCGTGGAATCAACGCGGTGCCCAGCACCCTGCCGGGCCTTGGCAATGCCACGGGCGGCGGCGGTGGCGGCGCGGGCGGTAGCATCTCCAACTCGGTCAACTCGGGTATCCAGCGCGGCCTCGCCCCGCTGCAGATCCTGACCGGAGGCAAGTGAGATGAAAGCCTCCCTCCTGTTTATCGCCTTGTTCTGCAGCGGCACCGCACTGGCTGCCTCGCCCGTCGAGGACAACGCCCGGATCGACAGCAGCGCCCAAGGTTACAAGGGCAATCTTTCGATCAACCAGGCTGCCGGCGACCAGCAACAACAGAACAACAGCCGGGCCATCGCCATCGGCCACGAGGCCCAGGCCACCACCCGGATCAACCAGAGCATCGATACGGCCGCAAGCCGCGCCATCGATGCCAACGCCAGTATCGGCGGCACTTCCTTCAGTAACGGCAACGGCATCCTGGGCATCAACCAGTCCGCCGGTGCCGGTACGCAACAAGCCAACGCGGTACGCATCGGCATCAGCGCCGTACCGCAAAGCATCGATGACAGCGTCCTGCTCCAGCAGAACGTGGCGCTGTCCAACAGCTCCGACTCAACCGACCACACACCCGGCAGTCGCCAGGTCAGCACCAGCGACCAGGCATTCACCGGCAGTCGTGGCGTGGTTCAGTTGAATCAGAGCGCAGGGGTGGGAAACCGAATGGCCAACACCCTGAGCGTACGGGTCGCTGACTGACCCGATAAGGCAACACAACACTTAACAATCATAATTAATGCGGAGAAACACCATGAAACCCACAATGGCACTCAAGCCTCTGGTATTCGCACTCGCAGCGGTCATGGCAGTTGCTGCACAAGCAGGCGGACGTAACGACGACCATGGCGGTGGTCGCGGCCACGACGATCACGACAGCACCCAGACCCTTCTGCTGTCCCTGCTGATCAACGCTGGCTCCGCCGCCACGGTGATCGATACTCAAAACAACAGCGGCAACTGGGTCAAAAACGAAGCCACCCGCAACGACGCCAAGATGGACAATTCGGCCAATGGCTCGCAGGGCAACCTGGGCGCCAACACCGCAGCCGGTGACGGCAACCAACAAGACAACGTCGCTGCAATCGCCACCGCCGACGAAAGCTTCATCTTCGGCAGCGCGCTCGCCGTCTCCAGCGCAACCCAGAACAACGTCGGCAACACGGTCAAGAACTACTCCACCCGCAACACCGCGACCCTCAACAGCTCGGCCAACGGCAGCTCCGGCAACATTGGGGTAAACGTCACCGCCGGCGACTTCAACCAACAGAAAAACAACCTGGCCATCGCCGTGTCCGGCGGCCGCGTCGCCGCAGCCAGCGCCGCTGCCAATCAGAACACCACTGGTCTGAAAGTGACCAACGAAGCCGACCGTACCTACGACACCAAAACCCTCTACTCCGCCTTTGCTGCCTACGGCCAGTACGAAGGCAACGGCGTTGGCTACGTAGAAAGCAAGAAAGACGGCGGTCATGACAGCCATGACCGTGGTGGCCAAACCCAGAAAGATCCGCTTAAGTTCCACGAAGAAGGCGACTTCGCGCTGTACGGCGTAGCCTCCTACCAAGTGCTGACCCCAAGTGGCTGGGTCAACCCTGTGACCAACACCGCGTCGCTGACCAACTCGCTGAACGGCGTGTCGGGCAACGTCGGGGCCAACGTCTCGGCAGGCTCGGGCAACCAACAAAGCAACTCGCTGTCCATCGCCGCCGGCTGCCGTGCCTGCACTGGCATGTAACAGCCTTGATCGGGGTCCTTCGGGGCCCCTTTCCTAATTTACGGGATGGGGAACATCATGCGTGCGCTCCTGCTAACGCTGCTGGTAGTCCTGAGTGGTCAGATCGACACGGCAAACGCCGCACAGATGGCGGTCGCCGCCCTGCCAGGCGGAGTCACGATCTACAAGCCAGTACAGAGCATCCGTGAACGCCGCTTCGCCAACCTGGTTCAACAAAAGACCGACTTCAGTTGCGGCGCCGCCGCACTGGGCACCATCCTCAAACAGGCCTACTGGCTGGACGTGGATGAAAGCCACATCATCGAAGGCATGCTCGCCCACTCCGATCAGGACATCGTCCGCGTCCAGGGCTTCTCGATGCTCGACATGAAACGCTACGTGGAAAGCCTCGGCATGCGTGCCCGGGGTTACAAGATCCCGCCGGAAAGCCTGCATGACGTGAGCATTCCGGTCGTGGTGCTGATGGATATCCGTGGCTACAAACACTTCGTCGTGCTGCAACGCACCGACAAGGACTGGGCCTACGTCGGCGACCCGGTACTGGGCCACAAACGCTACAAGTTCGATGACTTCGTCAAAGGCTGGAACGGCATCATCTTCGCCGTCATCGGCCCCGGCTACGACAAGGCCAACGCCCTGCTCAACCCGCCGGACCCGCTGACCGCCAAGAACCGCGTCAACAACTTCCAGCCCATCGACGATGCGCAATTGATGGAATTTGGATTCATCCAGAGCGACTTCTTCTAACAACAAGCGAGCATGGAGCTCCGGGAGCACCCGATGAAGACTTCAAGCTGGCTGATCGCCGCGTGTCTCGCGGCCAGCCTTCCTGCCCAGGCGCAGGCGTTCAAACCCATCGAAGTCAAGGATCAGGAACTGTCTCAACTACGCGGACGCTACGTGATGCCAGGGCGCATCATCAGTTTCGGGGTGGTCATGAACAGCACCTGGCAAAACGCCAATGGCGACCGCATCGGCGCGACGGCCTCGCTGCAGGTGCAGCAGTCGACCTTCAAGCCGCAATTCTATGTCTCCCTGACCGGTGAAAACGGCACGGGCACCTCCACCGCCCAAGGCACTGGCACCGTCACCGGTGGCGCTGGTCTGGGCAGCGGCCAGGGCGTGATCCAGGTGAACCGCTCTGCCGGCGACGGCAACACCACCTCCAACAACTTCCAGGTCAATGTCAGCGAGGCCAGCCAGGCACCGCAAATGGCCGCCCAGCAAGGCCAGGCCCTTGCCAGCGGCGCCACCATCAGCGCCAGCAACAACGCCGGCACCCTAAGCGTCGCCTCGACCTCCGCCGGTATCCAGATGAGCATCCAGGCCGCCAACAATCAGGGCGCCAGCCTCCAGCGGCTCGCCGATGGCGGGCTGATGCAGGCCACCACCCTGCTCGGCGGCAGCAACGCCGTCAGCAACATCACTCAGCTCAATGTGGTACTGCGCGACAACATGCCCACGGCAGGCGCGCTGAACTGCAATCTGGACCAGTTGAAGGGCCTTCGTATCTCCGGATATTGATCTACGCTCTGTTTCAACTTATTGCGCAGTTGGAAAGGATGGCTAACCTATGCACCGGAAGTTTTCATTCAATGCAGTCGTCTGTCTGAGCACCCTGGTTCCTTCAACGATGCTTTTCGCGGCACAGGACCCGCAGGTGGAGGCGCTGAAACAGGAGTTGCAAGCCCTCAAACAACGTTATGAACAGCAGCAACAAGCCTTGATGGTCCTCGAACAGCGGGTCCGCCAGGTCGAAGACCAACCCGCAACCCCAGCCCCCAAACGCCTCGTGCGTTCCCCTGCAACCAAGCCAAGCCAGCCTTCCGGGCAAGGCCAGGCGGTCGCGGCATCGGGTAGCGGTGCTTCCTACGGCGAATCGCTGAAAGACGACTCGGCCCCGGCACAGAGCGTCACCAACCTGTACGACGAAGCGAGCGGCTTCTTCGGCGGCGGCAAGTTCAGTGTCGAGACCGGCATCACCTATGCCCGGTACGACACCAAGCAACTGCTGCTCAACGGCTTCCTGGCGCTGGACTCGATCTTCCTCGGCAACATCAACCTCGACCGGATCAAATCCGACACCTGGACCCTTGACCTGACCGGGCGCTACAACCTCAACCAGCGCTGGCAGTTCGACGTCAACGTGCCGGTGGTCTACCGCGAGTCGACCTTCCAGTCCGGAGGTGCCAGCGGCACGCCCAACCAACCCGGCGGTGCCGGCACCGCGCTTTCCGAACGCACCGTTACCCGCGACCCGACCATTGGCGACGTCAACGTCGGCGTTGCCTACAAATTCATGGACGAGTCGGATTACGCCCCAGACGCGGTGTTCACCCTGCGGGTCAAGGCGCCCACCGGCAAGGACCCGTTCGGCATCAAGTTCCGTACCGATCCGCAAAACAGCAGCCTGCAATACCCGGAAAGCCTGCCGACCGGCAACGGCGTCTGGTCCATCAGCCCCGGTATCTCGCTGGTCAAGACCTTCGACCCGGCAGTGCTGTTCGGCAGCCTGTCGTACACCCACAACCTCGAGGATTCGTTCAGCGACATCAGCTCGACCGAAAACCAGAAAATCCCGGGCAAGGTCAAACTGGGTGACAGCTTCCAGCTCGGCGCCGGTGTCGCCTTCGCCCTCAACGAGAAGATGAGTATGTCGTTCTCCGTCTCCGACCTGATCGTGCGGCGCTCCAAGACCAAGGAAGACGGCGGCGACTGGGCCACCGTCACCGGCAGCGACGCCAACGCCGCCTACTTCAACGTCGGCATGACCCTGGCCGCCACCGACAAGCTGACCATCGTGCCGAACCTGTCCATCGGCCTTACCGACGATGCGCCGGACTTCACCTTCAGCCTGAAATTCCCGTACTACTTCTGATCGGTTTCACACACAAAAGCCCGTGGCTGCTGTTGCAGTCACGGGCTTTCTGGTTTCTGGCAGGGAATGGCCTCAGCGAATCTGATGCTTATGCAACAAACGGTAGAACGTCGGCCGCGAAACCCCCAACACCTTCGCCGCGATGCTCAGGTTGTCGCTGTGCCGGTTGAGCACATCGCACAGGGCCTGGCGCTCCGCCTGGTGCTTGTAATCCTCCAGCGTGCCGATCGGCGCCAGTGTGGAGGTCTGCTCTTGCAGGCCAAGGTCGCGGGGCTCGATCTGCCGCCCCTCGGCCAGCACCAGGCCGCGGCGCACGCGGTTGGCCAGTTCGCGGACATTGCCCGGCCAGTCGTGCTTGCCCATGGCACCGAGGGCGTCCTCGCTGAAGGTGCGCGGACGGCGTCCGGTTTCCTGGCTGTAGAAACGCGAGAAGTGGCTGGCCAGCATCGACAGGTCACCGTGACGATCACGCAACGGCGCGGTCACCACCTGCAACACATTGAGCCGGTAATACAGGTCTTCACGGAACCGGCCACTGACGATGGCGCTTTCCAGGTCCACGTGGGTGGCCGCCAGCACCCGCACATCCACGGCAATCGGCTGGCTGCCGCCCACCCGCTCGATGTGCTTTTCCTGGAGAAACCGCAGCAGGTTGGCCTGTAACTCCAGCGGCAGGTCGCCGATTTCATCGAGGAACAGGGTGCCGCCATGAGCCGCCTCGATCCGCCCGACCTTGCGCTGGTGCGCGCCGGTGAAGGCACCCTTCTCATGGCCGAACAGTTCGGACTGGATCAAGTGTTCGGGAATCGCCCCGCAATTGATCGCCACGAATGGCTTGTCGTGGCGCTGCGACTGGCGGTGCAGGGTCCGCGCCACCAATTCCTTGCCGGTCCCGCTTTCGCCGCGGATCAGCACCGGCGACTCGGTGGGCGCCAGCTTGCCCAGCAGCTTGCGCAGCTCACGGATCGGTCGGCTATCACCGAGCAGCTCGTGCTCCGGCTCATCGACCGGTGCCGGGCCCTTGCCCCGCAAGCGCGCCATGCCAAACGCCCGCCCCAGCGTCACCTGGACCCGGGACACATCGAACGGCAGGGTATGGAAATCGAAGAACCACTCGCAGACGAAGTCGCCGATCTTCTGCGCCCGCAGTTCCTGGGGGCTAAGCACGGCGATCCACTCGGCGCCGCTGCGCCCGATCAGGTCCTTGACCGCCTCGGGGTGCTGCAGGTGCGACGCCTGCAAACGCAGGAGCCCGACATCACAGGGATGCTCCAGGGCACTGCTCAACGTGCAGCTATGAACATCCCAGCCAACACTGCGTAATCCGGGCAACAGGCGATGGCAATCATCGCAAGGATCGACCACCAGCAAACGACGGTTCTGTGCGGGTTCGAGCATGACCGTTCCTTGACGCCAATTATTGGAAAAGTGAGTAGAAACAGCATCTTGGCAGACCCGTTTGTAACAGTAGCAATGAACGACTGTTGGCCCACTACCGTCTGTCCGTCGAGCACTGGCGTTATTTTTCACCCTCGGGAATTTTCCTGTTAATTCAACGTCTCAAGCGCCAGGAAAAAAACAATGTGCGAAGCGCGAATAAAAAATTTTCGCGAACGGTGTGACTTCACCTGTTACTTCGGACATCAGTACAAGTAACCTGCCGCTGCGAACAACCGCCGGCAACTTTCATTTTGATGTTTGGGACCATAGAGAGACCGAACCCATGAACGCTCCGCTGCGTGTCAACGAAGCACTGCTGATTGCCGACCACGCCTTCGAACCCTTCCAGTGTGTAGCCTGGGACGCGCCAAACGGTACCGGTGAGCTAAGCCTGGCAGTGATCGACCGGACCAGCACCCGGATTGGCAGCAAACAAGTGTCCAGCAGCACTTACTCCGACCCGGCGCAGTGGGCGCACCTGCTCGAAGAAGTACGCGCCGAGTTGCGCCTGAAAGGCTACGACCTGCAACCCTGGACCATGCCGAAGTAACTTCCAGCGTTTTCAGACCAATAAAAAAGTGCACCTCAGGGTGCACTTTTTGTTGTCGCCAAGTTGTACTTTATTGTCGCTGCGGCAATGCGCCACAGGCCGCGCTATCCAATTGATCCATATGCCAATAATCGGCCTGAAGTTGTTCCGCAAGTTGCCGCGCACGGCCCAGGCGCACCGGCCCGCTTTCCATATCGATCAGCACACTGGCACACGGCAGCGGCACCAGCGCCGCGCTTTTACTCAGGCGACCATCGGTCAGCAGCAGGCAGCGCTGTTGCTCGCCTGGAAATTGCTTCTGCCGCCGCACTAACCATTGCCGCGCTTCCTGCAACGCCGCCAGCAGCGGTGTGCCGCCACCCGCCCCCAGCTCGGCCAGCCATGGCTGCAACGCCGCGGAGGCCTTCAACCCATGGCGTTGCCAGCGAGGCGCAGTACCGCTGGCCGTGAGCAAGGCCAGACGAGCACGGGCGCGGTAGGCCTGATCGAAAAAACTCGCCAGCAGCCCCTTGGCCCGGCTCAACGCCTGATAACGGCGGGTCGAGGCCGAGGCATCGACGATCACCAGCCACAATTCGGGACTGGACGCACTGCGCTGGCTCCAGCACAGATCGGCGCGCTGCCGTGGCCGGCCCTTGAGCAAGGTCGCCGGCCAGGCCACCTTGCCCTGCCCCGCGCTGCGCCCACGGCCGCGCGGCCCCTGATCGAGCCGGCCAGCCTTGGGCCTGGCATCCGCGGCGGCGCGGGCGCGGATGCTCAGGGCTTTTTTGGCCAGGCCGGCACCTCGCGCCGGGCACCCACCGCCACCGGCTGCGCCGGCATTTCACCCCACTGGCCGGCGCCTGTCGCGTCTTGTGCCGGGGGTTGCTGGCCGGTTTGCGGCGCTGGCGCCGGAGGCTGGCTGCTGCCGGCCTCCGGCTCGCGACGACGATGGCGCAAGGCAAACTCCGCCACCGCGTCGATATCCTCATCTTCGATAACACTGGCGCCACGCCAGGCGGCATGGGCGCGGGCCGCGCGCCACCAGACCAGATCAGCGCGCAGACCGTCCACGGCAGCGGCGAAGCAACGCGCGGTAATCAGCTCCAGCGAACGATCATCCAGCTCGATCGAGGCCAGACGCTGGCGCGCCGCCTGACAACGCTGGCGCAGCTCGGCCTGGGCCGGCGCCCACTCGGCGCAGAACGCCGCCGGGTCAGTGTCGAAGGCCAGTCGCCGGCGCAGGATCTGCCCACGCGCCTCTGGCAGCGGCTGGCCGTGCAGGACGACGTTGAAGCCGAAGCGGTCGAGCAATTGCGGACGCAACTCGCCCTCTTCCGGGTTCATGGTGCCAATCAGCACGAAGCGCGCGCTGTGCCGGTGCGACAGGCCATCGCGCTCGATGCGGTTGGTGCCGCTGGCGGCGACGTCCAACAGCAGGTCCACCAGATGATCCGGCAGCAGGTTCACTTCGTCGACGTACAACACGCCGCCATCGGCCTTGGCCAGCACGCCGGGGGAAAACTGCACCCGGCCCTGCCCCAGCGCGGCATCCAGGTCGAGGGTACCGACCAGGCGTTCTTCGCTGGCGCCCAGCGGCAACGTGACGAACGGCCCTTCACCGAGCAGGTCCGCCAGGCCACGGGCCAGGGTGCTCTTGGCCATGCCACGCGGCCCCTCGATCAGCACGCCGCCGATCTTCGGGTCGATGGCGGTCAGGCACAGCGCCAGTTTCAGTTCCTCGGCGCCCACCACGGCGGCCAGGGGAAAGTGCACGGGTTCGGTCATCTCAAGTCTCTTCTTCGCCGTCCAGCAACTGTTCTTCGAGGGCTTCGCGGTATTCACCCGGCTCCTCCCAGAGCCCGCGCTGCTGGGCCTCGATCAAGCGCTCGGTGATATCTCGCAGCGCCTCGGGGTTGTGCTGGCGGATAAATTCGCGGGTCGCGGCGTCAAGCACATAGGCGTCGGCCAGCGATTGGTAATGATGGTCATCGATCAGGTGCGTGGTGGCATCGAAGGCGAACAGGTTGTCCACCGTCGCCGCCAGCTCGAACGCGCCCTTGTAGCCGTGACGCTTGACCCCGTCGATCCACTTCGGATTCAGCGCCCGGGCACGGATCACCCGGTTCAGCTCTTCCTTGAGGGTGCGGATACGCGGACGGTCCGGCTGGCTGTGGTCGCCGTGATAGCTGGCGACCGGTGCGCCGCCGAGGCTTTCCACCGCCGCGAGCATGCCGCCCTGGAACTGATAGTAGTCATTGGAATCGAGCAGGTCGTGCTCGTGGTTGTCCTGGTTCTGCAGCACCGCCTGCACCTGACTCAGGCGCCTGGCGAAATGGCCGCGGGCCTCGGTGCCATCGTCGGCGCCACCATAGGCGTAGCCGCCGTGGTTCAGGTAGACCTCGGCAAGGTCCTCACGGCTGTGCCAGAGGCGCCCGTCAATGGCGTTCTGCACCCCGGCGCCATAGGCCCCGGGCTTGGAGCCGAAGACCCGCCAGCCCGCCTGACGCCGCGCCTGCTCATCGTCCAGCCCGCTGGCGAGCAATTCGGCGCGCTCGCTGCGCACCCGCGCCGCCAACGGGTTGAGGTCATCCGGCTCGTCCAGCGCCGCCACCGCCTGCACCGCGGCATCGAACAGCTTGATCAGGTTGCCGAAGGCATCGCGGAAGAACCCCGACACCCGCAGGGTCACATCCACCCGCGGCCGGTCCAGCAGGCTCACCGGGAGAATCTCGAAGTCATCGACGCGGTGGCTGCCGGCCGCCCATACCGGGCGCACACCCATCAGCGCCATGGCCTGGGCGATATCGTCGCCGCCGCTGCGCATGGTTGCCGTGCCCCACACCGACAGGCCGAGCTGGCGCAGGTGGTCGCCGTGGTCTTGCAGGTGCCGTTCGAGAATCAGGTTGGCCGAGGCGAAACCCAGGCGCCAGGCGGTGGCCGTGGGCAGGTTGCGCACATCGACGGTGTAGAAATTGCGCCCGGTGGGCAGCACGTCCAGGCGCCCGCGGCTTGGCGCGCCACTCGGCCCGGCGGGGACGAAACGTCCGTCGAGGGCGGTCATTACGCCGTGCATTTCGGCTTCGCCGCAGGCATCGAGCTGCGGGGCCACCTGTTCGCGAAGCGCGGCCAGCAAGGTCCGCACCTCGTCCCACTGCGGCTCGGCCGGCACATCCGGCTCACCGGCCAGCGTTTGTTCGATCAGTTGCGCGCCCAGCCATTCCAGGCGTTCGCAGGTGTCGCCGTGGGTGCGCCATGGCGCTGTGTCGAGCAAGGCCAGACGCTCCGGGCGCGGGCCGTCCCACGGCTGGCCGAGGTCGCAGTCCAGCGGATCGAAACCCAGCGCCAAGGCTCGGGCCAGTACACGCGGCAGGCTGGCATTGGCACCGCGGCCATCGCCACGGGCAACCCGCAGCAGGGCCTGCAAGGTGTCGATGCGCAGGCGCCCGCCGGGCGACTCGCCGAAGACGTGCAAGCCATCCCGGATCTGCGACTCCTTCAGGTCGCAGAGGTAGGTGTCCAGCCGCGGCAGCCAGACATTGGCGTCATCCAGCGCGCCGTCCAGTTGCAGCTCGCGGTCGATATGGTTGTCGCGCACCAGTTGCAGGATCTCTTTCTGCAATTCGATGGCGCGGCGCGGGTCCAGCAATTGCGCTTCGTAGTACTCGTCGGCGAGCAGTTCGAGGTTGCGCAGCGGCCCATAGGTTTCGGCGCGGGTCAGCGGCGGCATCAGGTGATCGATGATCACCGCCTGGGTCCGCCGCTTGGCCTGGGCGCCCTCGCCCGGGTCGTTGACGATAAAGGGATAGATATTCGGCAGCGGCCCGAGCAGCGCGTCCGGCCAGCATTGCGCGGACAGGCCGACGCCTTTGCCCGGCAGCCATTCGAGGTTGCCGTGCTTGCCGACATGGATCAGCGCATCGGCGGCGAAACCGTGGCGCAGCCAGAAATAGAAAGCCAGGTAGCCGTGCGGTGGCACCAGGTCCGGGTCGTGGTAGACCGCGCTCGGGTCGAGCTGGTAACCCCGCGCTGGCTGAATGCCGACGAAGGTCAGGCCCAGGCGCAGGCCGGCGACCATCATCCGCCCGCCGCGAAACATCGGGTCTTGTTGCGGTTCGCCCCAGCGCTCGCGCACCGCCTGCTGATTGGCCTCGGGTAATTGCGCGAACGCCGCGAGGTAGTCGTCCAGCGCCATGCTCTGGGCACAGGGGCGCTGGTCGAGGCTGTCGAGGTCGTTGCTGACCCCGCCGAGCAGGTCGTGAATCAGCGCGGTGCCGCTGTCGGGCAAATCGCCCACCGGGTAATCCTGCTGTTTCAAGGCGCGCAGGATGTTCAGCGCCGCCGCGGGCGTGTCGAGGCCGACGCCATTGCCGATGCGGCCATCGCGGGTCGGGTAGTTGGCGAGAATCAACGCCACCCGCTTCTGCGGGTTGGGCAGCCGCGCCAGTTCGCACCAGCGCCGCGCCAGTTCGGCGACGAAATCCATGCGCTCGGGATGCGCGCGGTAACAGACCACATCGGACTGGCTGCGCTCGCTGCGCCAGGCCAGGTCCTTGAAGCTGATCGGCCGGGTGATGATGCGCCCGTCCAGTTCCGGCAAGGCGATGTGCATCGCCAGGTCGCGGGCCCCAAGGCCCTGCTCGCTGGCGTGCCAGCCGGGTTCATTGTCCTGGGCGCAGATCGCTTGCAGCACCGGGATGTCGCGGCGGAACGGGCGCAGGTGCGGCTGCTCCGGGCTGGACTGGGCAAAACCGGTGGTATTGAGGATCAACGCCGCGTCGGTTTCGTCCAGCCAGGCCTCGACCTGGGCCAGGCAACCGGCCTCCTTGAGGCTGGCGACCGCTATCGGCAGCGGATTGAGCCCGGCGCCGATCAAGCGCTCGCAGAACACGTCGACGAAGCCGGTATTGGCCGCCTGCAGGTGCGAGCGATAGAACAGCAGCGGCACCACCGGTTGCCCGGCGCACCAGTCGGCCCGCCAATCGGCGAGGTCCGCCTCGGCGTGATCCGGGTGATAAAGGCTGGTACGCGGCAGTTGCCGGGGCTCGTCCCAGGGGTAATCACGGCCCAGCCAGAGATTGGCCAGGCAGTTGAACAAATTCAGGGCGTTGGCCTTGCCGCCCTGGCGCAGGAAGTGCCAGAGCCGCTCGGCCTGCTCGCCGGTGACCGTGCCCAGGCTGCTCAGCTCCGGGTCCGGGCGGTCGTCGCCCGGCACCAGAATCAATTGCACACCGCGCTCGGCCAGGGCGACCAGTTGCTCGACGCCGTAGCGCCAATAGCCGATGCCGCCATGCAGCGACACCAGGATGACCTTGGCGTGGCGCAGCACCTGATCGACATAAAGGTCGACCGACGCATGGTTCTGCACCTGCATCGGGTTGGCCAGGCGCAGGCTGGGGTAGTCGTCCGCCAGCTCGCGGGCGGTTTCCGCCAGCAGCGCCAGGTGCGAGTCACCGCTGCAAAGGATCACCAGCTCGGCGGGGGTCTGCCCGAGGTCGGCAATGCTGTCGTCCGGCACGAAGCCGCCGGGCTGGGTCCGCAGCAGGTGCATGGATCAGGCGCCCAGGGCCGCGCGCAGACGGGCTTGCAGCGCCTCGGCGTCGAGTTCCTGACCGATCAGCACCAGGCGCGTGACCCGCGCTTCGTCACTGCGCCAGGCGCGGTCGAAGTGTTTGTCGAAGCGCGTACCAACGCCCTGGATCAGCAGGCGCATCGGCTTGCCGGGAATCGCCGCGAAACCCTTGACCCGCAGAATGCCGCTGTCCACCACCAACTGGGTGAGGGCGTCGAGCAGCAGGGCTTCGTCGGCTTCGGGCAGTTCCAGGGAAATGGAATCGAAGGCGTCGTGGTCGTGGTCGTCGTGGTCATCACCGTCGTGATGGCTGTCGTGGTGGGTACGGCGGCCGTCGATATGGGCTTCCGACTCGGCGCCCAGGCCCAGCAGCACTTCCAGCGGCAGCACGCCTTTGCTGGCTTCGATCACCTTCACGGCAGGCGGCAGCTCTTCAGCCACTTCGGCGCGCACGGCGGCCAGGGCATCGGCAGCGATCAGGTCGGCCTTGTTGAGGACGACGAGGTCGGCGCTGGCCAGTTGGTCGGCGAACAGTTCGTGCAGCGGGGATTCGTGATCCAGATTCGGGTCCAGCTTGCGCTGGGCATCGACCTGTTCCGGGAAGGCAGCGAAGGTGCCGGCGGCCACGGCCGGGCTGTCGACCACGGTGATCACCGCGTCAACGGTGCAGGCGTTGCGGATTTCCGGCCACTGGAAGGCTTGCACCAACGGCTTGGGCAGCGCCAGGCCGCTGGTTTCGATCAGGATGTGGTCGAGGTCGCCACGGCGGGCGACCAGTTCACGCATGACCGGGAAGAATTCTTCCTGAACGGTGCAGCACAGGCAGCCGTTGGCCAGTTCGTAAACCCGGCCGCTGGCTTCTTCTTCGGTGCAACCGATGCTGCACTGCTTGAGGATTTCGCCGTCGATGCCCAGCTCGCCGAATTCATTGACGATCACCGCGATGCGGCGGCCCTGGGCGTTGTCCAGCATGTGCCGCAGCAGGGTGGTTTTGCCCGAGCCGAGAAAGCCGGTAACGATGGTGACGGGGAGTTTGGCCAGTGTTTTCATGTCGGATGCCCTTGGCAGGATGGCGGGCATGCGGGACGGGAGCCACAGGCCATGCAGCCTGGGCGCGTTCGCCACCGGATCACCCCGCCCGGTTGAAAGTCGGAAACTGAACGAGGCAGGTCTCCTGGCTCGCGCTGTGCCCTTCAGGGCGACATCGACGCCTTCCCGCCGGTTCGGCAGTGGCTGTGTCGATGGGAGCAGCGCTTACAGTTGCGGGGGCAGCCGCGGCCTGGCCTGAAAAAGGCGCACCGCGTTCCCGTCTTAGCTCCGGCCCGTGCCAGAGAACCTCGAACCGGCAAGGCTACGCAGTGCCCCGAAGCCGGTCAACCGCTGTATTGACGGATGTCAACGCGCGTGATTTCCTAGCGCGATTCGTTTGGGTGCCTTTTTGTTACAAGGTGAAACGGGAAACCGGTAAATTCCGGTGCTGCCCCCGCAACGGTAAGTGAGGAAAGCGTCAGGACCACTGTGCTCGCGGGCATGGGAAGGTGACGCAACGGCTAAATGCCCTCATGAGCCCGGAGACCGGCCCGACGCAAGAATTGACCAAACCCGCGGTGGGCGGGCGACGTTGCAACCCCTGGGCGATTCCGGCCTGGGGTTCTTCGCGCTTGCCTGTTGCCGACAACACCAAGAGGAAAGCGCCATGCCGATCATCGCCAGTCACGCCATCGCCACCCCGACCACCCTCAGCCAGCGCATCGTCGCTGCCGTCAGCGCCTCGGTGCTGGGCCTGTGCCTGGTCTACTTCGCTGGCTTCTCGCACATCGAAGCGGTGCACAACGCCGCTCACGACACCCGTCACAGCGCCGCTTTCCCTTGCCACTGAGGCCTGCCCGAATGTTCATGCGCATCGCTCGCACCGCAGGCTTCGCCGGCCTGCTGGCCGCACTGCTGCTGACCCTGCTGCAAAGCTTCTGGGTCGCGCCGCTGATTCTCCAGGCGGAAACCTATGAAACCGCGGCCCCGGCCGTACAAGCACACGAGCACGCCGACGCCGCGGCCGGCGCGGAGCATCATCACGACGCCGAAGCCTGGTCGCCGGAAGATGGCTGGCAGCGCGTGCTGTCCACCACGGGCGGCAATCTGGTGGTCGCGGTCGGCTTTGCCCTGCTGCTCGCCGCCATGTACACGCTGCGTCGCCCAGGCCGCGTCACCACGGGTGCGCTGTGGGGGCTCGGCGGTTTCGCCGTGTTCTGCCTGGCGCCGAACCTGGGCCTGCCGCCGGAACTGCCGGGTACCGCCGCCGCCGACCTGGCCCTGCGTCAGTACTGGTGGATTGGCACCGCCGCGGCGACCGCCGTTGGCCTGGCGCTGATGGTGTTCGCCGGTAACTGGCTGCTCAAGGCCGTGGGCCTGGTGCTGCTGGTGCTGCCGCATGTGATCGGCGCGCCGCAACCGGAAGTGCACGAAAGCCTGGCACCAGAAGCGCTGGAGTCGCAGTTCATCGTCGCTTCGCTGCTGACCAATGCGGCGTTCTGGGTCGCCCTCGGCCTGATCAGCGCCTGGCTGTACCGCCGCCAGGCTGCCTGATGCCCTTCCCGCCCGGCGCAACCCCGCTGTTCGCCGGGCTGGGCTGCCGCCGCGGCAGTCCGGTCGATAATCTGGCCGGGCTGCTAAGGCGGACCTTGCAAGCCCATGACCTCCCTCTCGAAGCCCTCGCCGGCCTGGCCAGCATCGATCTCAAGCACGACGAACCCGGCCTGCTGCAACTGGCCGCGCAACTCGACCTGCCGCTGAGTTTCTTCAGCGCCGCGCAACTGGCGCCCTTCGCCGCCCGCCTCAGCCACCGCTCGCCGGTCGCCTTTCGCCACAGCGGCTGCCATGGCGTGGCCGAGAGCTGTGCCCTGGCGCTGGCCGAACAGGTCACCAGCCTTCCCGCACAACTGCGGGTCACCCGCATCGTCCAGGACGATATGACCCTGGCATTGGCCTGGGCGCCGTCGTTTGGCGGATAATCCGCCCCCTCTCGTTCAAGGATTTGCCATGACCGTCTATTTCATCGGCGCCGGCCCCGGCGACCCGGAGCTGATCACCGTCAAGGGCCAGCGCCTGATCCGCCAGTGCCCGGTCATCATCTACGCGGGCTCCCTGGTGCCCGCCGCGGTGCTCGAAGGGCATCAGGCCGAGACCGTCATCAACAGCGCCGAGCTGCACCTGGAGCAGATCATCGCGGCGATCAGCGCCGCCCATGCCAAGGGCCAGGACGTGGCCCGGGTGCACAGCGGCGACCCCGCCCTGTACGGCGCCATCGGCGAGCAGATTCGCCATCTGCGCGAGTTGGGCATTCCTTACCAGATCATCCCCGGCGTGACCGCCACCGCCGCCAGCGCTGCGCTGCTCGGCTGCGAGCTGACGCTGCCGGACATCGCCCAGAGCGTGATCCTCACCCGCTTCGCCGACAGCTCCCCTATGCCCGAAGGTGAAGCGCTGGCCAGCCTGGCCAGCCACAAGACAACCATGGCGATTCACCTCGGGGTGCGGCATCTGCCAAAGATCGTCGAGCAACTGCGCCCGCATTACGGTGGCGACTGCCCGATCGCCGTGGTCCATCGCGCCACCTGGCCGGATCAGGACTGGGTGCTGGGCACGCTGGACGACATCGTCGAGCAGACGGAACGCAAAGGCTTCCGCCGCACGGCGCTGATCCTGGTGGGCCGGGTGCTTGCCAGCGACAATTTCAGTGAGTCCGCGCTTTACCGGGCGGGCCACGCGCATCTGTACCGTCCCTGACCGCGCTATTGCATTGCCATCAGCGTTGCTTCAATTTAACGCTTCGGCATACCTCAAAGGACTACCTTCAATGCTTGAACTGCGCCCCTGCTGTGAATGCTGCGCCACCGACCTGCCAGGCGACAGCCGCGATGCACTGATCTGCTCGTTCGAATGCACCTATTGCCGCAGCTGTGCGGAAGGTCAGTTGAAGGGCAAGTGCCCGAACTGCGGCGGCGAGTTGCAGCCAAGGCCTGCCAGGGTGGGCGAGAAGCTGGCGCGCAATCCGGCAACGACGGTGCGCACGGTGAAGGCCGAGGGTTGCCCGACTCATTGAAGAAAGGGCCTACGATGCAGTAATGCCCTTCGCGAGCAAGCTCGCTCCTACAGTGTAGGAGCGAGCTTGCTCGCGAAGGGTCTCGACGGGCTTAACTGACTGGCCCTATTTTGTGGCTAATGCGGCTGCAGTTTGTTCTTGATCAGCCCGACGATAAACGTCAGCACCGCCCCGCCAGCCCCGCCGCCCACCACGCTGCTGATGATCGCGGGCAAATCCAGGGTGCCTGCCGCGCCAGCCTGGGCCAGGCTCTGATCGCCGGTGAATGACGCCAGGATCTGCCCCAGCACCACGCCACCCACCCCGCCAAGAATCGAATTGAGCAGCGGCCCCATGCCTTGTTTGCTCATGCCCGCCGCGTTGCCGCCTACCACACCGCTGATGATCTGAATGATCAGACTGATGATATCCATCGCCATAGCCTCTCTTAAGCGCCTGAAATGACGACTCGCGAGCGGGTTACTTCAGATACGGCCACTACCACCGGCGTTGAGACGTCGTGGTCCGACCAACGACGGCAAGCTGTTGCGGATAACCGACAGTATATGTAGGACTTTTCAGTTGCGCGAACAGCCGCTCTCTCAGGGCTTGACGTTCTTCAGCTCGTTGAGCAACCCCAGCAGCGTTTGCAGCTTGGCGTCGCCGAACTGTTCGAGGATGCGCTGGTAGTTGCGCTCCATGTCTTCGCTCATGTCCACGAAGCACTGCTGGCCCTGCTCGGTGAGGCTGACAAAGACCCGGCGCTGGTCCTGCACGGATTTCTTGCGCCGCACCAGGCCGTCGCGCTCAAGGCGACTCAGCACGCCGGTCATGCTCGGTTTGAGAATGCAGGCCTGTTCGGCCAGTTGATGGCTTTCCAGCTCGCCTTGCTGGCGCAGGATGCGGATCACCCGCCACTGCTGCTCGGTGAGGCCGTGTGCGTTGAGCGACGGGCGGAAGAAGGCCATGGTGGCTTCGCGGGCTTGCAACAGCGTGAGGGTCAGGGACGGTCTTGGACTAGGCATTGGCAGGCTGATATCAACGGAGGTTCTGAAGCTTAAGAGCGGGGCTTTCGGGCCGCAAGGCCCGTAATGGCCACGGTGCGGACAGCGGTGAAAGGCTCGTCAAATATAATGAACTGCCGTGTCCGCTAAAAATCACATTTACCTGAGACCAATCAGAGAGTTAAACGATAAATCAAAGGCTTTACGTTAAAAAATATGCACACGAAACGGTTAATCCGCTTGATATATTTAACGGCTCTGGCAAGCTATGCGGCAGGTTTCGACCGGGAATCGACGTTCGCGTGCACACCCGGCAGTGCTCGAAACCTCGGGTAGCGCCCCGCAGCAATCGGCGCGCCTGCACAACAATGACAGGCCGCGCCTGTCCCAAGGTGACATATGCCCAACAGCAACATTGGCAATAAGAATCAAAAAGCCCGCAAACCTGTCGTCCTGATGACCATGGGCTCTCAAGAGCGCAAGGGTCACGACTATCAAGTGATGACCCACAAGTACATCGTGCCGCTGGTCGAACACGCTGACTGCGTCCCCCTCCTGGTTCCGACCTGCTGCGGCACCGAAGACCTCGAACAGTATCTGGACATGGCTGACGGTGTGTACCTGACTGGCGCCGGCAGCAATATCGACCCGGCCCTCTACGGCCAGGAAAACCAGACTCCAGGCAAGGGTCAGGACCGCAACCGCGACCTCTTCGACCTGCCGCTGGTGCAGTTGGCCATCGCCCGTGGCCTGCCGATCTTTGGTATCTGCCGCGGCATGCAGGAAATCAACGTGGCGCTGGGTGGCGACATCTACCAGAAGGTCTACGCCGAGCCTGGCTTCAACGATCACCGGGAAAACCCGGAAGATCCGGTGGAGGTGCAATACAGCGCGGTGCACAGCGTGCGCATCGAGCCAGGAAGCTGGTTGCAGGAACTGCTGCAAAGCGACGAGATTCGCGTCAACTCGCTGCATGGCCAAGGCCTGAAAACCCTGGGTGAAGGCGTCGAGCCGCTGGCCCGTGCCGAAGACGGCCTGGTCGAGGCGATCCATGCGCCAAGCCTGTCGCCGTTCCTGTTCGCGGTGCAGTGGCACCCGGAATGGCAAGCCGCGAAGAACCCTGACTCGGTCAGGATGTTCGAAGCGTTCGGTGACGCCTGCCGTACCCAGGCGACCAAACGGCAACAGAGCAAGACCCAAAGTCTTGCTTGAGAAAAGCCACGCAATACCATGATTTAGTTGATTTTTTAATCATGAAAAAAGCCGCATCAAGGACACCTTGATGCGGCTTTTTTGTCTGACTCAAAATCCAATCAACATTAACTAAATCATTCAATCTGCTGAAATATAAGTATTTTTACGATAAAAGCACTGGGTTAGATTGTTCTTCTTTAACCTCACAAAACAAATCAATAAAAGATCATAACTATTTGTTTTTAATGATTTATCTAAGGAAAAGCATCCATCCTCGGCGCCATTTCCGACTGCGCCCCCAGGCGCCCTTCGATCTGTCCCGCCATCGACCACACCCCCGCCATTACCCCAGAGGCATGATTCTCCATCAGGCTCTGCCACTCCTCGTTCAGCGCCACATTGAGGATCACCCGCAACTGCTCGACCATTTCCGGCCGGTCACTCTCGTGCATCATCGCGCCGATCCCGGCCGAAGCCACGGAGATCAGCAGACCAGCCGCCTTGCCGACCGCCGCGGCTACCGCGCTGGCCGCGCCGCGCGGGGCCAACGTCGCTTCAAGACGGGTGCTGGCCTTGCTGGCCACCGACGACAGGCCGGTGTCCGAAGCCGTGGCATTGCTCGCCGCAGCCTTGCGGATCTGTTCGTCGAGCGCGAGCCAGGCGGGAAGCTGCAGGAACGGCCGCGCCGCAAGCGCCTGTTGAATGCTGGCATCCCGTGCTGGCGGCGGGCCCAGGGCAATCGCGGGAATACGGTTCAGGTGCAGGGCGAACTGCTCCGGCGGCGCCCGATAGCGCTGGGCAATGCCCTGCACTTGCTGGCCGAGCAACTGCACATAGAGTTCAGTGGCGCGTTCGCGGATCAGGTCGGGATTGATCTCTTCAGCCACCGGCTCCAGCACCCGTTCGCGGTACTGCTCCTGCAGGTACAGCGCCAGGCGATTGTCCGGCTGGGTGTCATTCTTGTTCTGGCTCATCTTGTACCAGGCGACCTTGAGGGTCAGCCATTGCTGGGTCCAATAACCGGTGAACCAGGGAATGAAGTCTTCTTCGGTGCGGGCTTGTACGCGCTCGCGCCAGACCCGCATGGAGCGGCGCGCATAATCCCCCGCCGAGCCCGTGGCGCCGCGCGAGGCCACGACGATTTCACGATCCACTTGCTGCCAGGCAGCCTGCGACAGCACCACCGGAGGTGGCTCCGGCGTGCGAGATCTGGAGCCGCAGCCACCCAGCGTCAACAACACGCCGACGAACAAAGCGACAGACAGCACAGGCTGTTTCACGATTGCGCCCCGCCGGAATCGAGGGACTACACCGGGGCACCCTGCACGGGCGCCCGCCCCGGACGCGGTTCAGCGTCCGTTTTTCGAGTATAGAAGTGGCCCGTCAGGACGGTGGCGACAAAACACCTTACCCGGCCCGCAACGGCCACTGCCGGACGGCCTGATAGCGCCCCTTGGACGATTCGTACAGCACAAATGCCTCGGCCAGCGGGCGAAACTCCCGCGGATCGACCTCCGTTTTCAATGCTTCAAACCGGAGAAATCGTCCCCAACGCGCCAATCAGAATCGCCAACGCCAGAAACCCGAACAGAAAAATCGCCATCTTGCCCATCACTGCCTCCGATTACCTAAACAACGGTTCAGACGGGAGCAGCGCAACAACCGCCGCCAACCACGCCTTTACGGGGCTTATTGTCGGCAAGCGGCTGTTTGCATAACAGAGGCAGAAAGCACTGAAAAATACGGATCAGATGCGCCGGCGCAAAGCGCTTCAGAAACGGAAATGCCCGACCATCCCGTGCAACCGATTGCTCAGGTGCTTGAGTTCGGTGCTCGCCGCGGAGATTTCCGCGCTGGCGGTGGCGGACTCCTCGGCGGTTTCCCGCACGCGGGTCACGCTCTGGTTGATCTCCTCGGTCACCGCCGCCTGCTCTTCCGCCGCAGTGGCGATCAGTTCGCTCATCTGCTGGATATTCGACACCTGGCGGGTGATGTGTTCCAAGGCCATGCCGGTATCGCGCACGCCGGTGACGGAGGCGCTGGTCTGCTGCAGGTTGGTCTTCATCATCCCGGTACTTTCGTCGGCGATGTGTTGCAGCGTGACGATCAGTTGCTCGATCTCGCTGGACGACGCCTGGGTCCGTTGCGCCAGGTTGCGCACTTCGTCAGCGACCACGGCGAACCCGCGCCCGGCATCGCCGGCCCGTGCCGCTTCGATGGCAGCGTTGAGCGCCAGCAGGTTGGTCTGTTCGGCCACGGCCTTGATCACATCAAGGATCGCGCCGATACGCCCGCACTCCTGTTGCAGACGCCCCAGCGACTCCGCCGAGGTGCCGACGCCGCTGGCCATTTCCTCGATCTGGCGGATCGCCTGTTGCGACATCGCCAACACGCTGCTGACCTCGTGATCGGCGCCCTTGGCGGCGCTGGCCGCCTCTTCCGAGTTCTTCGCGACTTCCTGCACGGTCATGGCGATCTCGTTCATCGCGGTGGCCACCATGTCGGTCTCGTTGCGCTGGCTGTCGATACCTTCCTGGGTGGTGCTGGTGATCGCCGCCAGTTGCGAGGCCGAAGCCGCCAGTTGCTGCGAGCCACAACCGATTTGCGAAATCACTTCGCGCAGGCTGGCGTTCATGGTGTTCAACGCACCCAGCAACACGCCCAGTTCGTCACTGCGCTCGACCTTGATGTCAGCGGTGAGGTCGCCGCCGGCGATACGCTGCGCCGCCTGCACGGCCTGGCGCAGCGGGTAGACGATCTGCCGGCTGATCAGCAGCGCGACGGCGATGCCGCAGAGGATCGCCACCAGGGTCACGACGGCCAGCCCCATATGGGTGCTCTTCACTTGCTCGGAGGCGCGCGCTTCTTCGGCGTAATACAGTTCGTTGGCGCCGTCCTGCAGACGTGACAGCAACTGGTTGGCGGCGGTCAGCTCGGCCACCGAACGGGCCTGGTCGCGAGCCTTGGAGTAGGTGTCGAGGTCGGCGCGCAGCTTCTGCGCGGCGCCGAGGTCCTGGGCCGGCCAGCGGCCTTCGCGGGCATCCAGCACCAACTGGTCGAAACCTTGTTTGAGCTTGGCGTGGTGTTCCTGGTGCAGGGCCTGGTGCTGGGCATCGCTGCTCAGGGCGAGGTTGTAGTTGGCTTCGCGGGTGAAGACGATCTCGTCGAACAGGCTACTGATGAAACTGATGCGCTTCAGCGACGCACTGCTGTTCTGCAGCCCGAAGCCCCCCAGCAGTGACAACAGCAAGGCAAACGACAACAGCAGGCCGAAACCCAGGCCGAGTTTGCGGGTAACGCTGAGGTTCTTCAGCGTGAATGCCTGTGACATACCTTTCTCCAACCTGTGAATTCATCCTCGCCGGTCCGCAGGTAACGGTAATCGGCAAGCCCAAAAAACCGGGAGTAATGTCATGACGCTGAAGCCGTGGGGAATCAGGCCGTGTACGAAAAAGCCCGTACAGACCCTGGTGCGCAGAGGTGTTCCGAAGGGATTCACACTGGCATCCGTGCAGTTCCCGAGCGCGGGAACCGGGTGTACTTGGGCATCCGTTGCCCTGTTTTTGCCCATACTTTCAGTAAGGGAATAGTAACATTCGCAAACGATTGATCTCAATATGACACTAATGTCTGTTTGCCGCTATTGGTCCCCCTGCCCTGAGCCGGATGCGGTTACCCTCAGCGCCTCGCAGATCCGCGCGAACAACCTTCGGAGCTGTATGCCGGCGACCGTCCAACAGCCCCCGCGCAAGAGGCAAAAGACCTTACTGATCATGGCTTTATCGATACACGAAAGCGCGCCGAACGGGCCATCGCAGGCGTCCCCGGAGTGAATGCCCCGCTGCTGGTCCGAGACGGATCGGACAGGCTGGCGGACGCCTTGAACGGTGGGATAAGCCCGACGATTCCGGAGGGACATAGAAAAGAGTTGCAACAATTACCCAACTCAGACGCCCATGCAGTCGATCAAACGCCGCAGAAACACGCCGCGCCACCGGGGATCATCCAGCATCCGCGCCAGCAACCCACTGTGCGGCGCATCCGGGACAACCAGCAGCGAGCGCCATTCGGCATTGACCGCCGCGTCGTGCAGCCGTTGCGGAATCTCCGGCGGCACTATTTCGTCCTGGCCGGCAGCGATCACCAGCAGGCGGCCGCGGAAACGCGAAAGCGTCATCCAGGCATCGCTGTCGGCCCAACTGCGTGGTTGGCGGATCAGTCGGGAAAATGCCGGGCCGAATGGCACGTCGTAGGCCTCAGGGCAATAAACACCGGGGACCACCAGCACCAGCGCCCGCAAATCAACGGTTTCGCTGAGACAGATCGCGTTGTAGGCGCCCATGCTCGAACCGATGATTGCCGTCGGTCTTCGGGTTGCTTCGATTACCGCTCGGGCCTGGGCAGTGCGGTCCTGCAGCGAGGTGCCGAATTTGTCACCCCCGGTCCGGCCGTGACCGATGCAATCGAATGCCGTGGAACCCACCCCGTGCTGCGCCAGTTCAGCGCGCACGCCATCGAATATTCCCGCCTGCGCCGCGCCGCCACCGTGAATCGCCAGCAGGTGCGCCGAACCGCTGCCGGAGCGGTGATCGACAAACAGCCGATCATGACCGTGAGCAACCTCGAGCGTGACGAGCGACTGTTCTGGCATGGCGATAGATTTTCTACTGGCTGGACGATGGAAAACTGACTCTCTGGCCGGTCGCGTGGCTGCTAGCCTTGGTCCAGCTTAAACCTCGAATCACAGGAGCATGATCAATGACGGTAGAAAAAGTGGCGATCATCACCGCCGGCGGCAGCGGCATGGGCGCAGCGGCGGCACGCCGGCTGGCGGCGGACGGCTTCAAGGTCGGCATCCTCTCCTCCTCCGGCAAGGGCGAGGCGCTGGCCGAGGAACTGGGCGGCATCGGCGTGACCGGCTCCAACCAGTCCAACGACGACCTCAAGCAACTGGTGGACCAGGTGCAGGCGCGCTGGGGTCGCATCGACGTGCTGGTCAACAGCGCCGGCCATGGCCCGCGGGCGCCGATCCTGGAAATCAGCGACGACGACTGGCACCGCGGCCTCGACACCTACCTGCTCAACGTGATCCGCCCGACCCGCCTGGTGACGCCGATCATGCAGCGCCAGCGCGACGGCGTGATCATCAATATCTCCAGCGCCTGGGCGTTCGAGCCGAGCGAGATGTTCCCCACCTCCGCCGTGTTCCGCGCCGGCCTGGCCGCGTTCAGCAAGATCTTTGCCGACACCTACGCCCGCGACAACCTGCGCATGAACAACGTCCTTCCCGGCTGGATCGACAGCCTCCCGGCCACCGAAGAACGCCGCGCCAGCGTGCCGTTGCAGCGCTACGGCAGCAGCGAGGAAATCGCCGCCACCGTGGCTTTCCTCGCCTCTCCGGGCGCGGCCTATATCACCGGGCAGAACCTGCGCGTTGACGGCGGGATTACCCGTTCGGTGTAAGCCATGCCGGTCCCGCGGCGGGACCGGCGCGCCTCAATACACCACGCCGACCGGGTACACGAAGGCGTTCACGTCATAGAACGGCGTGCGCTGATAGAACCAGCTCAAGCGCGCCCGCGGGTCGGCGGCGAACGCCGGATCGTCGTTGAGCTTGCGGTCAAACTCGACCTTGAGCGCCGGGCTTTCCTCCAGCATCTTCCGCGCCATGGGCTCCATCACGTACTCCTCGGGCTCTTCCGCCACCACCAGGGTCGAGTTGAAAAAGCCCCAGGCCCAGAACGAATCGGGACTTTCCGGGTACAGCAGGTTGATCGCCAGCACACCGAGCGGCTGGTCGACATTGATCACCACCGACCCCGCCGGGAAGGTCTGCAGTCGCTCGAACGGTTTGGCCACGCCGCTGACCAGCAGATGCCCCTCGTAGCCGGGAATCTCGTTGCTCTTGGCCCGGTCCGGCTCGAAGCCGCCCGCCACTTTCACCTCGTCCATGCGGTACAGGGTCACCGCCACGGCGGTGGGCTTGTCGAGGGTGCGCATGTCGATGCCATGGGCCTTGAGCCGGGCGATCACCTCGCGCCACTGCGCCGGCACGATGTACTGCTTCGGCCGTTTGGTGATCAGGTCCGGCTCGCTGTTACCGGTGACCGGCACTTCGAGGCTCTTCGGCTGGTTGCTCCAGACGATGGTCTTGGCCCCGGTGATCGGCGAGGTGTCGTAGCGATAGTCGCCCACGGTGAACGGCACGGTCTCGGCCTTGCCGGGCTTCCAGGTCAGGATCACGTTCTTCTGCGCAGCCAGGCGGGCGCGGTCCTTGGCGATGGCGGCGCGCAGCGAAGTCGACTGCTCGCCGATCACCTGGAACATGCGTTTGAGCATCACGTAGTTGCCCAGCACCTGGGTCTTGTACGGGTGCAAGGCGTGCTGTTCGATGAGGATCGACGGCACGTTGCGGATATCGCCGTACTGGTTGGAGAACCGCGCCAGATCGGTGCGGTACGGGTAATAGCCCTGGGTCGGATCCTGGTTGTCGTTGAAGCTGATGCACTCGTGGACCACATGGCCTTCATCCTGCAACGCACGGTACACCGGCGCTTTCATCACCTCGTCCATCCACGCGCTGCTGGCCGGGGACCAGCCGTTGCCGTTGTGGCAATACGAGCTGTCGTAGGGGTACATGGCGCCGTCGGTGGAATGGGTGTCAGCGAAGAAGCTCAATTCGTAGGTGTTGAACACCCAGGCGACGTTGCGGATCTCCGCGCTGTCGAGCTTGGTGAAGTCGCGGTTGAGGTTGTAGTTCAGGCCATTGACCCGCCAGCCGCTGACGTCCGGGCCGTTCTGGTTGATGCGGCCGTAGGGGCTGCGGCGCACGTCGCCGTCGATATTGACGGTGGGAATGAAGAGGATATTGACCCGGTCCAGCAGCCCGGCCAGCGCTTTGTCGCCGCTGGTCATGTCGCGCAGCAGCATGAACATGGCGTCCTTGCCGTTGGACTCGCCGGGGTGAATCTCGGCCTCGACGAAAATGGTCGGCTTGCCGGACTTCTTCAGCCCGGCGGGTGACTTGTCGGCGCTGGTGGAGGCGACCGCCAGCAGCATCGGGTAACCTTCGGCGCTCTTTTCCGGCAGGTCGCTGAGCACCACCCGGCCACCGGACGCGGCGGCCAGTTTTTTCAGCCAGGCGCGGGTTTGTTCGTAGGTGCTGGTCTGGTGGAAATCACTGGCTTCGGCCACCGTGATCAGCGGGTTGTCGGCCTTGGCGATGTACTGCGTGCTGGTGAGTTGCTGTTCGAACATCGCCGGCAGGATGCGTTGCTTCGCCGCTTGCAGGTAGCCGCTGTCGTCGATATAGGCCGGCGCGCCGGGCAAGGCGGCCTGGACCGGCAGACTGGCACCGAGCGACAGCGCGGCGAAAAGCAGGTGCGGGTGCTTCATCTTGAGTTCCTTCTCACACGGGGACTGGCAACCTTAGAACACATCGGGTGAAGGCCGCCAGATCTCCCTCAGCCCGTCACCCCACCTTCGCCGCCTCCAGCATCCCCCGGTCAACGATGAAGTCGATCAGCGTCTGCAAACCATGCCCGGTCTTCAGGTTGGTGAACGCCCACGGCCGTTCGGGGCGCATGCGCTGGGTGTCGCGTTCCATCACGTCCAGCGAAGCACCGACATACGGCGCGAGGTCGATCTTGTTGATCACCAGGAAATCCGACTTGGTGATGCCCGGCCCGCCCTTGCGCGGGATTTTCTCGCCTTCGGCGACGTCGATCACGTAGACCGTGAGGTCCGCCAGCTCCGGGCTGAAGGTGGCGCTGAGGTTGTCACCACCGCTCTCGACGAAGATCACGTCCAGGTTGCCGAAGGTGCGCGCCAGTTCTTCCACCGCCGCCAGGTTCATCGAGGCGTCTTCGCGGATCGCGGTGTGCGGGCAGCCGCCGGTTTCCACGCCGACGATGCGCTCCGGCGCCAGGGCGCCAGCCTCGGTGAGGATGCGCTGGTCTTCCTTGGTGTAGATGTCGTTGGTCACCACGGCGATTTCGTAGTGGTCGCGCATGGCCTTGCACAGCGCTTCGAGCAGCGCGGTCTTGCCGGACCCGACCGGGCCGCCGACGCCGACGCGCAGGGGTTGTTTGTAACTTTGCATAGGGGATTCCTCAGGATCGGAACAATCGGGTGTATTGGGTTTCGTGCCGGGACGAGGCAATCGCCAGCAGCGGCAGGCCGCCGCCGAGTTGCTCGTCAGGCAAGGCCAGGGCCCGTTCGAGGACCGCGGGCAGTTCTTCGGAAAGATCACGCAGCAGCGTCTGCGCCGCCTGCTGGCCGAACGGCACCAGCTTGACCCCGGCCATCACCGCGCCTTCCAGCCAGATAAAGCCATGCCCCAGCGCCAGGTCGCGCAGCGGGATCTGCCAGTGCACCGCGAGCCAGGCCATGCCGCCGAGTTGGCTGAGTTCCAGGCTGGCGCGCCAGGCCGGGTCCTGGCCCAGTTGCCAGCCATCCAGCAGGCGCATCAGGGCCATGCCGCGCTGGCGTTCTTCGGTGCGCAGCTCGGCGGTTTCGCGGTTGCTCAGCAGAAATCGGCTCCACTGCGCGAACGCGGCGACATCGCCGGCTTCGCACGCGTGGTACAGCCGCGCCAGCAAGGGCCAGTCGAGGTAGCCGAGGGTGTCGTGCAACTGCTGGCGCTGCCAATCGGCAAAGCCCGCGGCGCCGCGCACCCAGCCGGCCTCCACCGCCCATTCCAGCCCCTGCGAGTAGGTGAAACCACCCACCGGCAGGTTCGGGCTGGCCAGTTGCAGCAGGCGCAGCAGTTTCAGGTCGGTGCTCATCAGCCCGCCAGCATCACGGCCGCACCGGCCAACAGGCCGCCGCCGAAGGCTTGTTGCAGACGGGTGTGGCGGCGCAGCAGGCAACCCACGCCAAAGCCGGCCAGCAGCAGCAGGCCGCTGACGGTGACGAAGCCGGCGCTGAACACCCAGAACGCACCCGGGCTGGATTCAACGCCGTGCGCCCAGCCGTGGAACAGCGCGAACACCGGCATCACCAGCGACAGCAGCACCTGGCGGCGCGGCAGCAGCAACGCGGCGCCCGCCACCAGCAGCGAGCCGAGGATCATTGCTTCCATGCCGATCACGCCGCCGAACAGGTGGCCGAGCACCGCGCCGCTGAACATGGCGCACAAGGTCAGCAGCGGCAGGGTCAGGCGGCTGCGGGTCAGCGCGGCGAGCACGCCGGTGCCGATCAGCATCAGCAAGTGATCGAGGCCGGTCAGCGGGTGCAGCAGGCCATCCTGCAGCGGGTTGGCGTCGTGACCGGGGTGGGCCAGGGCCGGTACGGCGACCAGCAGCAAAGCCAGGGCGAGAGACTTCTTCATGGGGTGCTCCTTGTTGGAATCAGTGGGCCTGGGCAGGCAGGCGAATAAAGGGATGGTCCTGAACCTGACCATGACTGTGGGCATGGCTGTGCGGCGCGCTCTGGTAGGCGCCGGCCTCGGGCTCGAACGGCGCCTGCTCCAGCGTCACTTCCAGGCCGAAACCGCGAACCATGTCGTCCAGCACATAGTCATGCTGGTAGCGCACGAAACCGGCCTCGATCTGCAGCGGCACATGGCGGTTGCCCAGGTGATAGGCGGCGCGGGCCAGCAGCAGCGCGTCGTCGCAGCGCACGGTCGAGACGGCCTCGGCGGCGGCGATGATCCGCACCACCTCCCTGCCCTCGCCGTCCGCCAGCAACTCGCCGCCGCGAATCAACTGACCGCGCTCCAGCAGCAGGCCGGCATCGCGGCCGTCATCGAGGGTGATGCGCACCCGGCTCTTGATCCGCGTGTCCAGGTTCAGGGTTGCCGTGGTGGTCGCCGCGGCATCGGCTTCGGTCACCCGGCGGGTCAACAGAATCATGGTTTCTCCTTGGGCTTAAAACAGGAAGTAACGCTGGGCCATGGGCAATATCGTGGCCGGCTCGCACACCAGCAACTCGCCATCGGCACGCACTTCATAGGTCTGCGAATCCACCTCGATGTTGGGCATCAGGCCGTTATGCAGCATGTCGCCCTTGCGTACCGTGCGGCAGCCGTGGGCCAGGCCGATCAGGCTGCGCAGGCCCAGTTGTTCGTGGATGCCGCCATCGAGGGCGGCCTTCGACAGGAAGGTCATCCGCGTGGCATGCCGCGCAGCGCCGAGCGCGCCGAACATCGGCCGGTAATGCACCGGCTGCGGCGTCGGGATCGAGCCGTTGATGTCGCCCATCGGCGCCGTGGCGATCATCCCGCCCTTGATCACCAGCGCCGGCTTGACGCCGAAGAAGGCCGGCGACCAGAGCACCAGGTCGGCCAGCTTGCCGGCTTCCAGCGAGCCGACTTCATGGGCGATGCCGTGGGTCAGCGCCGGGTTGATGGTGTACTTGGCGATATAGCGCTTGACCCGGGTGTTGTCGCTGTAAGACGAATCCCCGGCCAGCGGCCCGCGGCGCAGTTTCATCTGGTGCGCCACCTGCCAGGTGCGCAACACCACTTCGCCGACCCGGCCCATGGCCTGGGAGTCCGAGGAGGTCATGGAGAAGGCGCCGAGGTCATGCAGGATGTCTTCGGCGGCGATGGTCTCGCGACGGATCCGCGATTCGGCGAACGCCACGTCCTCGGCGATGCTGGTGTCCAGGTGGTGACAGACCATCAGCATGTCGAGGTGCTCGTCCACCGTGTTGACGGTGTACGGCAGGGTCGGGTTGGTGGACGACGGCAGCACGTTGGCGAAACCCGCCGCGCGAATGATGTCCGGCGCGTGACCACCGCCGGCACCCTCGGTGTGGAAGGTGTGGATGGTGCGGTCGCCGATGGCGGCCAGGGTGTCCTCGATGCAGCCGGACTCGTTGAGGGTGTCAGTGTGGATCGCCACCTGCACGTCCATTTCCTCGGCCACGCCCAGGCAGCAGTCGATGGCCGCGGGCGTCGAGCCCCAGTCTTCGTGCAGTTTCAACCCCACCGCGCCGGCGGCGATCTGCTCGCGCAGGGCCTCCGGCCGCGACGCGTTGCCCTTGCCGAGCAGGCCGATATTGATCGGCAGTTCGTCCGCCGCCTGGAGCATCCGCGCCAGATACCAGGGACCGGGCGTGCAGGTGGTGGCGTTGGTGCCGGTGGCCGGGCCGGTGCCGCCGCCAATGAAAGTGGTGATGCCGGAGGTCAGCGCTTCTTCCACCTGCTGCGGGCAGATGAAGTGAATGTGCGAATCGATGCCGCCCGCGGTGACGATCTTGCCCTCGGCAGCGATCACTTCGGTGCCCGGCCCCACCGGCAGGGTCACGCCGGGTTGCACATCGGGGTTGCCGGCCTTGCCGATGCCGACGATGCGGCCGTTCTTCACGCCGATATCGGCCTTGACGATGCCCCAGTGGTCGATGATCAGCGCGTTGGTCAGCACCAGGTCCATGGCCTCGGCGGCGAGCATCTGGCCCTGGCCCATGCCGTCGCGGATCACCTTGCCGCCGCCGAACTTGACCTCTTCGCCGTAAATCGTGAAGTCCTTCTCGACCTCCACCCACAACTCGGTATCGGCCAGGCGCACGCGGTCGCCCACGGTGGGGCCGAACATGTCGGCGTAGGCCCGACGGGAAATCCGGCTCATACCCGCGCCTCCAGCTTGCCCATGACCTTGCCCTGGAAGCCGTAGACTTCGCGCTTGCCGGCGTAAGGCACCAGCGTGACGCTGCGCGACTGCCCCGGTTCGAAGCGCACGGCGGTGCCGGCGGGAATGTCCAGGCGATAGCCGCGGGTGACCTCGCGCTCGAACACCAGGGTGTCGTTGACTTCAAAGAAGTGATAGTGCGAGCCGACCTGCACCGGGCGATCGCCGTGGTTGGCCACGCTGACGCTGATCGTCTCGCGTCCGGCGTTGAGCTCGATGTCGCCAGCGGCGACCTGTATTTCTCCGGGAATCATCCTGCTCTCCTGTTGCGCCGCTCAGACGATCGGGTCATGGACGGTGACCAGCTTGGTCCCGTCGGGAAAGGTGGCTTCCACCTGGACGTCGTGGATCATCTCGGGCACGCCCTCCATCACCTGCTCGCGGGTCAGCACCTCGCGGCCCAGGTTCATCAGTTCGGCGACGGTGCGCCCGTCGCGGGCGCCCTCCATCACCGTCGCGCTGATCAGCGCCACCGCTTCCGGGTAATTGAGTTTCAGGCCACGGTCACGGCGGCGCTCGGCGAGCAGCGCGGCGGTGAACAGCAGCAGTTTGTCTTTCTCTCTCGGGGTCAACTCCATGGTCGCTCTCTCAGGTGGCCCAGATACGCGGCGGGCACGGCGCCAGGCCGGTGACGGCCGGGCGCAGCGCGTGCCAGAGCCGCGCCAGTGTGGATTGAAGACGCTGGTTGTCGTGGTCCAGCAGGCGGACCACCAACAGTTTTCCCAGCAGGGTCGCCCCGGCCGGGACGGTGAGTTCATCGAGCAGCGCCCGCGCCTGTTCCAGCAACTCGGCAGTGGCGGGCGCGGCGCAAAAGGTGGCTTGCAGCGGATAACCGGCGAGCTTGTGCAATTGCCCGCCGTCGATGCGCAGGCGTTCGTGCAGGCCGGGATCGTCCGGCATGTCGATCAACAGGCGGCTGTCCAGCGTGCCGTGATTGAAACGTTCGCCCATCACCGGACGGCCCAGGCACAGGGTTTCCCAGGCCAGCAGACGCGCACCGGGCGCCAGGGTGAAGCGGCTTTCCAGGCTGAGCCGGGCGCCGTCGAAGCAGATATTGCCTTGAGGCAGCCACTCCAGGGTGCTGCCTTCGGCGAGGTGGAAATGCTGCTTGAGCACCGAAACGGGGCCGGCGCTGCGATAAAACTTGGTGGCACCGGGCATGGTCAACAGCGCGTGGCTGCCGGATTCCAGGTGCACGTCGAGGGTCAGACGGTCGCCGCCCACCACGCCGCCGGGCGGGTGCAGCACATAAACGTGGCACGGTGCGCCCTCGGGGTAGAAGGGTCTTTGCACCAAAAGAGGTCCGAAATGACGCCGCGCACCAATACAGGTCTTACCGCCTCGTTCAACGAAGCGCAGCATCAGCTCGGCGCTCCAGCCTGCGGTGGAATTCGCGGGCGGAAGCTGTTCGGGTAGGGACATTCCAGCGGTTCCGACAAACACCGCGTTTATTGGGGCTGGCATGCAGTCCCAGGCAGACGCGGCGGTTAAAGAACGTCTGCACGGGCGCGGGTTGCGGGCCGTCGCGCAGACCTGATCGATCGATCAGTAATCGATGGAAGGTGTAAGTGCACATTGCGGGCCAGAATGGCGCATGTAGGGGAATTCGTGCGTTGGTGGTGCACTGGTCCTGGACTTGAGGCGCTAGTCAGGGGAACGGGGAATCGCGGACAGGTGCTAGTCGACAGGCTTTCAGCGTTCTCCAGATCGAGCGCCGCCCGCGCGGCGCATCGCGAGCAAGCTCGCTCCTACATTGGTTGTAACGTGCCTATGTCTGCCAGGCCATGGTTGACTGCCTTGTTTGTACGACAGCCTCCCAGCGATTCATCGCCAAACGCCAAAGGCGGGCAACACCCTTCTGACAGGCCATGGCACGTTGCAACGAATGTAGGAGCGAGCTTGCTCGCGATTCGCCGCCCGCGCGGCGCTCTATCTAGAGAACGCTAAAGATCTGTCGGCACACCTACCGCAAAAACATCGCCTGCTCCACCAACCCTTTCACATACCCCGTCTGCGGGCGGTCCAGCACGTCCCCACTGGCGCCGGCCTCGATGATCCGGCCTTCCTTGACCACCACGATGCGGTCGGCAATCGCCCGCACCACGCCGAGGTCGTGGGTGACGAACACCAGGGTCATGCCTTCCGCCTGCAATTCGCGCAGCAGCGCAAGGATCGCGGCCTGCACTGAAACGTCGAGGGCCGAGGTGACTTCGTCGCAGATCAGCACTTCAGGCTCGCAGACCAGCGCCCGCGCAATCGCGACGCGCTGGCGCTCGCCGCCAGACAGGTGATGCGGGTATTTGTTCGCGGTTTCCAGCGGCAGCGCCACCCGCGTCAGCGCGGCATCGATGCGGGCCCGGCAGGCGGCGCCCTTGAGGCCGAAGAAATGTTCCAGCGGCGCTTGCAGGCATTGGGCGACGGTCTGGCGCGGGTTCAATGCGCGGTACGGGTTCTGGAAGATGTACTGGATCCGGTGCCGCGTCGCCGAGGGACGCTGGCGCGCCAGCAGGCTCAGCGGCTGGCCGTCGAAACTCAAGTGGCCGGTGGCGTTGTCGCCGAGGCCGGCCAGGGTCCGCGCCAGGCTGGTCTTGCCCGAGCCGGACTCACCCACCACCGCCAGGCATTCGCCGCGGTACACCTGCAGGTCCAGGTCGAACAGCACCTGGCGGTCATAGGTCAGGTTCAATTCGCGCAGTTCCAGCAACGGCGTGCGTCCTTCGACAAACAGCCGCGGCGCGGCGCTTTCCGCCTCGGGCAGCGCGGTCAGTTGCGGGTGCAGGCACGCTACCTGTTGGGTGCCGTCCAGCGCTTGCAACGCCGGTTCGGCCCGCTCGCAGGCGGCACTGCGCCGCTCGCAGCGCGCCGCGAAGGCGCAACCACCCGGACGCTGCCCCGGCGCCGGCGCGTGCCCGGCGATGGCGCGCAGCACACGCTGGCGTCCGACTTCGGGAATCGCCGCGAGCAAGCCGAGGGTGTACGGATGGCCGGGCCGCTCGAACAGCCGTTCGCGGCTGGCGACTTCGACGATGCGCCCGGCGTACATGACCATCACCCGGTCCACCAGGTCCTTGATGACGCCGAGGTCGTGGGACACGTACACCGCCGCCACGCCCTGCTCTTTGCACAACCGCCGCACGGTTTGCAGGATGTGCGCGCGGGTGCCGACGTCCAGCGCGGTGGTCGGCTCGTCGAGCACGATCAGTTTCGGCCGGAGAATGAACGCCAGCGCCAGCATCACCCGCTGCTGCTGGCCGCCCGACAGTTGGTGGGCGAAACGCCGGAGAAATTCGCGGTCGCCCGGCAGGCCGACATCCACCAGCGTCTGTTGCAGGCGTTGTTCCCAGGCCTCGCGGCCCAGCGTGGGTTCGTGGGCGCGCAGGGTTTCCAGCAGCAGGTTGCCGATGCGGATCGCCGGGTTCAGGGCCAGCGCCGGGTCCTGGGCGACATAACCGATCAGCCCGCCACGGGCACGGCGCAAGCCTTCGCCGTCGAGGGCGAGGAAGTCGGTGCCGGCGACCCGCACCCGCCCGCCGCTGATCCGCGCGCCACGGCGGGCGTGGGCGAGCAAGGCGGTGGCGAGGGTGGTCTTGCCGGAACCCGACTCGCCCACCAGACCGAGGATTTCCCCAGGTTCAAGGCTGAAGTCGATGTGGTCGATCACATCGCTGCCGTTGTCGAGGTCGACCCGCAGGCCCTCGACCTGCAAGGCCGCCACACGGGCCTCATCGGCGCTGGCGCCGGTCTGCACCGGTTCGGACAGGACGAATGCATTCATGAGCGCGCTCCCGCGCTGTACCGGGCAATGCCTTCGGCCAGCAAGTTGGTGCCATAGGCGAACACCGCGATCAGCAGCGCCGGGGCCAATACGGCCCAGGGCTGGACCAGCAGGCCCGCCTGGTTTTCATTGATCATCAGGCCCCAGTCCGCCGCCGGCGGGGCGACGCCGTAGCCGAGGAAGCTCAGGCCCGAGAGCATGCCGATGCCCCAGGTGAGCATGTTGCCGAAGTGCACCAGCAGCGGCGTCAGGACATTCGGCAGAATCTCGCGCAAGAGGATGCGGGTGCGGGAAAAACCCATCATCTGCGCCGCCTCGACGAACTCCTGGCTGGCCACCGACACCGCGCTGCCGCGGGCCAGGCGGATCACGCCGGGGATAAAGGCAATGGCTACGGTGAGGACGATCAGCCACGGCGCGCGGCCGAGCATGGAGACGATCAGCAGCACCAGGATCAGGTCGGGAAAAGCCAGCCAGACATCCGCCAGCCAGGTGATGATCTGGTCCAGGCGCTGCCGCGACAGGCCGGCGAGCATGCCCAGCACGCTGCCCACCACCAGCGCCAGGCTGGCGGCGGCCAGCGACATCCAGAGAATCGACAGGCCGCCGGCGAGCAGCCGCGACAGCACGTCGTGGCCAAGGAAATCGTGGCCCAGCGGCGCCGCGGCGGTGGGCGCGCCGTACACGCCGCCGAGCATATCGGTCGGCGCATGGGGCGCCAGCCACGGGCCGAACAGCGCCAGCAGCACCACCGCCAGGGTCACCAGGGCGCCGCGGCGAATGCTCGGCTCACGCCAGAATCGTGCAGTGAACATGCTCTACTCCTTTCAAGGGGCTTTCGCCGCCGGACGCCGCCACCAGCTCTGGATGCCACGGCGGTTGCGGGCGATCAGTCCGGGGCGGCGCGCGGTACGCAGTTTCGGGGTCAGCAAGACGGTCAGCAGGTCGGCCAGCAGGTTGATCAGCACCACGCCGAGGGTGACGACCAGCACCACGCCCTGGATCAGCGGCAGGTCGCGCATCTGGATCGCGCTGTTGAGCAAGGTGCCGATGCCGGGGTAGCTGAACACCACTTCCGCCAGCAGCGCGCCGCCGATCAGTACGCGCAGGGTCAGGGCCACGCCCTGGATCGCCGGCACCAGTGCGTTGGGCAAGGTGTGGCGCCAGACGATGCGCCGTTCCGGCACACCGCGCAGGCGGGCGGCGCCGACGAAGTCGGACTCCAGCGTCTCGATCATCGAGGCGCGCACCAGCCGCGCCAGGTACGGCAGCGCCGTCAGGCTGAGGGCGATCACCGGCAGCGCGAGGTAATGCAGTTGCCGCCACAACGGCCGGTCCGGGTCGATCAGCGACACCGCCGGCAGCAGGTCGAAGTGCGGCATCGAGAACAGCAGCACCAGACCGATGGCCAGCAGGTAACCGGGCGTGGCCTTGAGCACGATCAATGCCGCCAGGCCCCAGCGGTCCAGGCGGCTGTCGCGGCGCAGGGCCAGGCCGACGCCGATCACCAGCGCCAGCGGCAGCACCAGCAGCAACACCCCCAGCAGCAGCGCCAGGGTATTGCCGAAGCGGTCGAAGAGAATGGTCGCCACCGGCTGCGCCGAGTCCAGCGACACACCGAGGTCGCCGCGCAGCAACTGGGCCAGCCAGCTCAGGTATTGCAGCAGGATCGGCCGGTCGAGGCCCAGTTGCTGGCGCAGGGTGAGGATGCTTTCCAGCGGCGCGTCGGGGCCGAGGATGACCCGCGCCGGGTCCGACGGCAGCGCCTGGGTGGCGAGGAACACCACCAGGCTGATGACCCAGGCGGTGAGCAGGCCATAACCGAGGCGGCCAACGAACCACGGCAGCCAGGCAGGCAAACGGGAAATTTTCAGGCGATCAGGCATGGTTCAACCACAGGCTGTCAAAGCGCCAGGAGGCAAAGGTGGTCTGTTCGCCGTGCAGGCCGCCGACCTTGTTCGAGGCGGCATCGAGCACGTCACTGAAGCCCCAGATCAGCAGGCCGCCGCGCTGGTGCTGGATGGTCTGCGCTTCGTGCACCAGCTCGCGGCGCTTGGCCAGGTCGGGCTGGCCGAGGGCCTGGGTGAACAATTGCGAGAAGCGCTCGTCGCGGAAGTTGCTGCGGTTGTAGATCGCCAGCGGCGCGTCGTTGTGCAGGCCGGTGGCGAGGAAGCCGCGCGCCGGGGTGGAGCCCGGCGACATCAGCCACTGCTCTTTCTGCGGACCGTTGAACACCGAGCCGTCCACCGGCGTGACCTTGATTTCCACCCCGGCCTTCTTCGCTTGTTGGGCGAACACCAGCGCGGCATTGACCTCGTTGGCGGTGGTGGTCAGTTCCAGGCGCAGGTCGCTGACGCCGGCCTGGCGCAGCAGCGAACGGGCCTGTTCCAGGTCATAGGGGCGCTGGGCGATGGCGTGGTTGTAGGTCGGGTCGTTGGGCGAATACAGGTCGTTGGCGACCCGGCCGAAACCGTTGAGGCCACGGTCTACCAGCTCTTGGCGGTCGGCCAGCAAGCGGAAGGCCTGGCGCACGCGCTCGTCCTGGAACGGTGCCTTGGCGGTGTTGAGGTTGAAACCGGTGAACGAGGTGGTCGGCGAGACCACCAGTTGCAGGCGCGGGTCGGCCTTGAGCAAGGCGCTGTGCTCGGCCTGCACGCCACTGGCGACGTCGATCTGCCCGGCACGCAGGGCCGCGACCCGCGACACCTGGTCCTTGAATTCGATGATTTCCAGCTCGTCAGCGTAAGGCTGGTTGGGCTTGAAGTAGTTTTCGAAACGGGTGAACAGCGCGCGCTGGCCCGGCACGAAGCGCTTCAGGCGATACGGCCCGGCGCCCACCGGGTTGTTCGGGTCGTAGTCGGTCGGCACGATGCCGCCGAAGGCGATCAGGGTTTCGTCCAGCGGGAAGAAGCTGCGGCCTTCCTTGAAGCGGATTTCGATGGTGCGCTCGTCCAGCTTGCGCAGGGCCTGGCGGTCGATGGCGCCGACCAGCCCGGCGTACGGCGAGGCCAGCTTCGGGTCGGTCAGGCGCAGGATCGAGAACAGCATGTCATCGGCGGTGATGGTCTTGCCGTGATGGAATTCCAGGCCCGGACGGATGCGGATGGTCCAGGCCGTGGCGTCGGCGTTGGGCTCGGCGAACTCGGCCAGGCCCAGGCGGGTGCTGACGTCGTCGTTCCATTCCCAGAATTTGCTGTACAGCGCCCAGCCGCGAATGATCCCGCCGCCGGACGGCTTGTGCGCGTCGAGGTTGCCGGCCTGGTCGCCGTCGATGATGCCGACGCGCAGCCGTCCGCCACGCACCGGGGTGCTGGCGATGGCCTTGGCGCCGGCCACGGCGGCGGGTTCACCGCCTCCGCAGCCGGTCAGCAGGCTGGAGCCGAGGAGCAGGCCGCCACCGATGGTCAGGCTGTTGCCGAGGAAGATCCGGCGGGAAAATTCGTTGGGCATGGGTCATTCCTCAGGCCGGTTGGGCGGCCGTTTCAGCGATGGTGCGGGCGTTGAGGCGCGGGACCTCGAAGCCGTGGTCCAGGTCAAGCAAGGGGAACAGCAGGTCGGCGACCCGGTGCGCCTCATCGATCAGCGGGAAGCCGGAAAGAATGAAGGCGCTGGTGCCTTGGGCTTCGTATTCGCGAATCCGTTCGGCGACCTGCTCGGCGCTGCCCACCAGGTAAGTGCCGGCAGCCGGTCCCAGCAGGTTGAAGCCGAACAGGCTCGGCCCGGTCCAGACGTTGGGGTAGATCTCCAGGTCGCGGGCCTTGGGCAGGCGGCCTTCGCGGATCGCTTGCAGGTTGGCTTCGATGCGCGGGTCGTCGCTGTGGAAACTGTCCAGGGTCTGGCCCGCCGGCAGTTGCCGTTCGAGGGCGGCGCGGGTGGTTGCCAGCGAGGTGTTGTCCAACAGTTTCTGGGCGTGGGCCCAGGCTTCTTCCTCGGTCTCGCGGACGATGATCTGGAAGCGCGTGCCGTAGGTCAGCTCGCGACCGAGCTTGGCCGCTTCGGCACCGACGCGGCGGAACTTGTCGCCCAGCTTCGGCGGGGTGTCGGCGAAGCTCAGGTAGACGTCAAGCAGTTGCACCGAATGGGCCACGCCCGGGCCGGAGGTGCCGGCGCCCCACAGCGGCACCGACAGGCGCTTCGGCGGATGCCAGCCACCCAGCGGATGCCGCGCCGCCGCGGCCGGACGCGGCGCCAGCTTGACGTACTGACCGTCGAAACCCTCGGTGCCGCCGGCGTAGATGTTCTGGAAGGCGCGCCAGTATTCCAGGCTGAACTGGTAGCGCTCGTCGTGCGGATAATGCACGCCGAGGGTCGCCAGGCCAGCGTCGCTGCCGTTGACCACGTTGAACAGCAGGCGACCGCCGGAGAACGCGTCGAAGGTCAGCGCCCACTTGGCCAGCACCGCCGGCGAGACTTCGCCGGGATGCTGCGCAACCAGGAAGCGCAGGCGCTCGGTGGCGTCGATCAGCGAGGCGGCCACGGTCAGGCTTTCATTGGGGCTGGAGCCCAGCAGCGAGCCGTAGTAACCCAGGCGGTCAGCGGCCACCGCCAGTTGCTTGAGGTGGGAGAAATCAGTCACCCAGCGGCCCTTTTCTTCCCACGGATACGGGCCATCGGGGCTGGTGAGGTACCAGAGAATCTTTACTGCCATGATCGGATGTCCTTATGCGCGCGGGCTGTCGTTCGGTGGAACCAGGCCGAGTTCACGGGCCTGGCCGAGCAGCTTGCTCATGGTCCATTGCTGGGTCAGCACGCCCGGGCCGTAGGCGCGGGAACCGCCGAGGGCTTCGGCGAGCAGTTGCAGTTGCGCGCCCTCCTCCAGCAGCAGGATGAATTCGGCGGTGGCCTGCAGGCCCTCGGTGCCCCACACGGTGGAGCCGCCGTTGGCTTCGAGGATGGCGGTGGTGAACGGGTTTTCGGCGAGGCTGTCGAGGATGAAATCCACTTCGTCCTGACGGCGGTCGATGTACACCGGCAGTTCGCGGGCCAACTGGAAGCGCTGCACCGGCACATAGCTGATCGGCAGCGAACGCTGGGTTTGCGCCCAGGCGCCGAGGTACGGGCTGTGCACGTGGGACACGGTGGTGATCTTCGGTTGTTCGATAAACAGGCGGGTGTAGCGGTTGAGGCCGCCCTTGCCCTGGCCGAACACCAGGTTGCCGGCGAAGTCGGTGACGCTGGCTTTCAGCGGCTGGTCCTTTTTCCACGGGCCCGGGTAGTTCACCGACACCAGCAGGTCGCGGCCCGGCACGCGTTCGATAAAGCCGACGGTGCCGTTGGCGGTGATGGTGTTGGTTTCGCGGTAGACGCGGAAGGCCTCGCCGGCCAGGTGCGTGACCTGGTCGACGAAGGCTTTCAGTTCGGCATCGATCAGGTGTTCAGTGGTCAATACGGTCATGGTCTTGCTCCTTCAGACGCGCTTCGTGCGCTCGGCCAACAGTTCATGGGCAGCTTGCAGTGGACGCGGGTCGACCCAATCGGCCAGGGCAAAGTCGGCTTCGAGGAAGCCGTGCAGGTTGAGAAAGGTTTTTTGCACATCGAGGAAGGCCAGGCGCTGCTCGGACAGGTCCGGTTCCAGGGTGGTGTGGAAGTCGCCGCGGTAGGCTTCGTCGACGCCCTCGGCGCCGGCGCGGGTTTCGTCCTGGAGAATGCGCAGCAGGCCTTCGCGGTTGTCCTTGGCCCATTCGGCGGCGCGCAGGGTCTGGGCGAGGAAACGCACCACCAGGTCGAAGTGGTCGTCCAGCAGGCTCTGGTGCACGGTGATCGGCCGTGGCGTGCCGTTGTTGATGCGGAAGCGCGGCTCCAGTTGGTCGAGGTCGATGCCCACTTCCAGGCCCAGGCGGCGGGCGGCGTCGGCGGCGGAAGCGCCCTTGACGTAGACCGCGTCCACTTCGCCGCGCACCAGATAATCCAGGCCCGACCACAGGCGTTGCAGGCCCTGTTCCGGGGTCGGCGCCGCGGCCTGGTCGGCCAGTGCCACTTCCACCAGGCTGACGTCGTCGAAGCTGAGGCCGGCCGAGCTCAATGCGCCCTTGTAACCGTGCAAGCTCATGGCCCGGGCGATGCTGCCGGGACGGTTCTCACCCCAGGCCGGCAGGGCCAGGCGCCTGCCCTTGAGGTCGGCGGCGCTGCGGATGCCGGAGCCGGGACGGACCAGGATGGTCTGCCATTCCTCGATCCAGGTCAGGCCGATCAGGCGGCTCGGCGAGCCGGCGGCGCGGGCGGCCAGGGCCGGGACGTTGCCGCCCTCGCGAAACAGGCCGGGCAATTGATGATCGTAGTGGTGATGGCCCAACTGGCGGGCTTCCTGCAGGGTCAGCACCGGCAGGCCTTCGGCGGCGAATTCCTCGCCGAGCCAGCCCAGGGTGTAGGCGATGCCCGAGGCGGTCGGCACCGGGCAGCGGGTGAACCAGAGTTGCTCCAGGGACGTTGCGGCGGGCAACGGCTGAGTGGAGGCAAGAGCGGCGGCAAGTGACATGAACAGACTCCATCAAGCGGATCGAATGGGCCGGGTGGCCTTTGCCAGTGTCATTGCAGCGCCCGTGCCAACTCATCAAACCGTTGATTTCATTGGCGTTTACTCATGACACCCAGGACCGACTGCTGATCTGGCAACACCCGCGCAACGGACCTGCTGCTGCCTGAGCAACAACCACCCGCCGACTGCTGCTGGAGCAGCAGCCGCTCCCGCCACTTTCACTGCAAGCCACGCCGCACAAGGGCTGCGGGCTGATGGCACAGAACCTGCTCCAGTCCACGCACCTGTTCATTCAAGGAAGCGTTAATCGTGACTACCCTGCCCCGCCGCCTGGAAAGCGAAGCCCAGGCCATTACCGTCGCCCATGAGATCGCCGAGCACATCGCCGCGATCGCCGCCGACCCGCAACACAACCGCACCCTGCCGCGCCGCCAGGCCGAACTGCTGTCCGAAAGCGGCCTGACCGCCATCGGCGTGCCGCGTGCCGACGGCGGCCTCGGCGCCTCGGTGGAAACCATCGTCGAGACCGTGCGGATCATTTCCCGCGCCGACGGCGGCGTCGGCCAGTTGCTGCAAATCCACAACGTCATGCTGCGTGGCGTGCTCAGCGGCTACCCGGACGAAGTACGCCAGCGCCTGATCAGCGACGTGCTCGCCGGCAAGCGCCTGGGCAATGCCCTGGCCGAGGTTGGCGGCAAGAACAAGTTCGCCCTGAAGACCCGCGTCGAACGCCGCGAGGACGGTGTGCTGGTGCTCAACGGCAGCAAGTTCTACTCCACCGGTTCGTACCTGGCCGAGTGGATTTCGCTGACCGCCGCCAGTGACGACGGTGGTGCCGGCGTGCTGCTGCACCGCGACACCCCCGGCCTGACCCTGGTCGACGATTGGGACGCCTTTGGCCAGCACAACTCGGTGAGCGGCACCGTGCGCTTCGACAATATCGAGCTGGACGAGCGCTACGTGCTGCGCCGCCAGGGCCCGATGAAACGCACCGGCCTGACCTTCCCGCAGATCCTCCACGCCGCCATCGACACCGGCATCGCCGCCGGCGCGTTGCAGGCCGGCATCGACTACCTCAACCAGCACGCCCGGCCGTGGGTCGAGAGCGAGGTCGAACGGGCCAGCGACGAGCCGCACATCATTCGCCAGATCGGCGAATACGCGGTCGCCCTGCGCGCCGCCGAATCGCTGCTGCGCGACGCCGCGCGGGTGTTCGACGCCCATGAGCGCGACCCGGAAAACAAGGAGCTGCAGGACGAACTCATCCTCAGCGTGGCCACCGCCCGCGCCCACTCCGACGGTGCCTCGCTGAAGATTTCCAGCGACATCTTCTCGCTGCTCGGCGCCAGCGCGTCCCTGAGCAAATGGAACCTCGACCGCTTCTGGCGCAACGCCCGGGTCCACACCACCCATGACCCGATCCGCTGGCGCCTGCACCACGTCGGCAACTACTACCTCAACGGCGTCGATCCCGGCGAGTACACCGCGATCCTCACCGCCAAGCAGAAGGCCGGTGCCAGCCGCTGAACCCATTGCGCGGGCAACCGGTGACGGCACCCGCGCGCTTCTTCATCCTGTTTCGAGCCGTTCATGAGCCATCGACATCCGCTGCTGCGCAGCCTGGCGATCTACCGCGAGATGCCCTGGCGTTTCGCCCTGGTCGCCGGGCTGTTCGTCTTTATCAACCTGGGCCTGGTCTGGCAGCAATGGCTGATCGGCCACGCCCTCAACGATGTCACCAATGGCGTCGCTGTACAGCGCCAGGCCGATGGCAGCCTCGACAGCCATGTCGCCTGGACCTGGTTCTGGCTGATCCTCGCCGTCGCCTTCGGCCGCGCCGTGCTGCAATACGCCGCCGGGCTTGGCTCGCTGATCCTCGGCCAGGCACTGCTCACGCGCCTGCGCGAGCGCATCCTCGAACAGGTCCTGCGTTTGCACCTGGGCTATCACTGGCAGCACGGCATGGGCGAGATCGTCACCCGCACCACCCGCGACGCCGACAAGGTCCGCGACGCCCTGGTGAGTTTCTGGCGGCAACTGGTGGAAACCCCGCTGGTGGTGCTGGCCACGGTCGGCCTGCTGGCCTGGTATCACCCGCTGCTGGCGGTCGGCCCGTTGCTGCTGACCCTGCTCGGGCTGTACCTGTTCGTGTTGCAGACCGAGCGTCTGGTGGAGCTGGACCGGGCGGTTGGCGCCGCCTATGACCGGGTCAATCAGGACCTCGCCGAAGGCATCGGCGCGGTGCGGGTGATCAAGTCGTTCGGCCTGCAACAGCAGCGCATCGACGGTTTTACCGAACAGGTTCGACAGTTTTCCGGGCTGGCCCGCCAGGCACTGGCCTGGGCCAGTTCGCGGATTCCACTGCCGCAGGCGCTGGTGGCGCTGGGGCATGTGTGGATCCTGGTGGTCGGCGCGCAACTGGTGGCCGCCAACAAGATCGGCATCGGCGAACTGGTGACCTCGCTGCTGATCGCCACGACGCTGGTGTTCCGCATCGAAGGCATCGGCCGGGTGATGCAGACCTTCGCCGATGCCCGCGCCTCGGCCGGGCGCATCTGGCAATTGCTGGACGCCCCGACGCAGATCGAAAGCGGCCCGCGGCGCTTGCCCGAAGGGCCGCTGGGGCTGCAACTGGAAGAGGTCAACGTCAGCGCGCCTGGCAGCGAGCGCGACATTCTGCGCCAGTGCTCATTGCTCCTGGCGCCGGGTGAAGTGGTGGCGCTGGTCGGCGCCACCGGCACCGGCAAAAGCCTGCTGGCCAGCCTGCTGCCGCGGTTGACCGACGCCGGCAGCGGCCGGGTGCTGATCGGCAACCAGGCCGGTGGCTGGCAGGACGTGCGCGCGCTGGACCTGGCCGACCTGCGCCGTCGCGTGCACGTGTTGCCGCAAGAAAGCTTCCTGTTCGCCGACACCCTGGCCGCCAACCTGCGCCTGAGCGCGCCCGAGGCCAGCGACGCCGAACTGCTGGACGCCCTGCACCGCGCCGCCGCCGACGACATTCTCGAACGCCTGCCGCTGGGCCTCGACAGTCCGCTGGGCGACCGTGGCGTCACCCTCTCCGGCGGCCAGCGCCAGCGCCTGTGCCTGGCCCGCGCGCTGCTCGCCGCGCCGGACCTGCTGTGTCTCGACGACGCCACCAGCGCCCTCGACGCCATCAGCGAACGCCATGTGCTGGACCATCTGCGCCGTCCTGGCGGCCCGACCCTGCTGCTGATCGCCAGCAAAGCCAGCACCGTGCAGCGCGCCGACCGGGTGTTGCTGCTCGACCAGGGCCGCATCGTCGACAGCGGCCCGCACGCCGAACTGCAACGCCGCAACCCGGCCTACCGCGACCTGCTGGGGATCGACCATGAGTAAGACCACGACCAACACGGCCATGAGCGACATCGAGATCGAAGAGCGCCTGGCCAAGAAGTCCCTCGACCGCGGCATGCTGCAACGCCTGCTGCCGCTGCTCAAACCGGTGCGGCGCCAGGTCGCCTGGGTGATCGGCCTGGAGCTGATCCTGGTGTTCACTGTGTTCCTCCGCCCGTGGTTCGTCCGCGAACTGCTCGACCGCGGCCTGGTCCACGACGGCAACGCCTGGCTGCTCGACCTGCCGCTGGTGCTCTGGCTCGGCGCCGGGCTGGCCGCCAGTTGGCTGGGGCGCATTCTGCTCGGCGGGCTGTCGCAGTACATCGCCGGCAGCGCCGCCATCGAAGTGCTCAACCAGTTGCGGGTGCGGGTGTTCGCCCATGTCCAGTCGCTCAGCGTCGGCTACTTCGACCGCACCCGCGCCGGGCGCATCCTGTCGCGGGCCGACCGTGACGTGGACGCCCTTGAACCGCTGCTGATCCAGGGTCCGCCGGAACTGCTCGGCGCCCTGCTGCGCTGCACCCTGGCGGGACTGATGCTGTGGCTGATCACGCCGTTGTTCTTCTTCAGCCTGATCGCCAGCGTGCCGCTGTTGTTTATCGCCACCTGGGCGTTCAAGCGCGTGGCCCAGCGCAACTGGGCGAAAGTCGCCGAGCAGCGCAGCCGCTTTACCGCCCACCTGGTGGAAAGCGTCAGCGGCGTGCGCCTGTTGCAGCAGAGCGGCCGCGAAGGCGAAAACCAGCAGCGCTATCGCGGCCTGCTGGACGACTTCAACAACGCCCTGATCACCGGCAGCATCCGCTCCGGCTGGTTCGCCCCGTTCACCGCGCTGCTCTCCGCCACCGGCATGGCGGTGTTGGTGCTGGTGGGCGGTTATTCGCTGGCCGAGGGCACGGTGACCGTGGGCCAGGTCGGCGAAAGCCTGTTCTACGTGATGCTGTTCCTCGGTCCGCTGCAGGAACTCACCGACCTGTTCGAGCGCTATGCCACCGGCTCGGCTTCGGCGCAGCGGATCTTCCTGCTGCTGGACACCGCGCCGCAGATTCTCGACCCGCAGAACCCGCTGCCGTTGCCGCGGGTGCAGGGAGAGGTGCATTTCGAACGGGTCCGCTTCGCCTATCAGCCCGGGGCCGCGCAACCGGTGATCGACAACCTCGACCTGCGCATCCGCGCCGGCGAAGTGCTGGCCATCGTCGGCCCGTCCGGGCATGGCAAAAGCACCCTGGTGCAGTTGCTGACGCGGTTCTACGAGGTCGACGAAGGCGCGGTGAAACTCGACGGCGTGGACATTCGCCAGTTGAGCCAGCAGCAACTGCGCCGGCATGTCGGCGTGGTGCTGCAGGACAACGTGCTGTTCGCCGGCAGCATCCTCGACAACCTGCGCCTGGCCGCCCCCGGCGCCGACGATGCGAGCCTGATCGCCGCGGCGCGGGAACTGGGCGCCGACGAAGTGCTGGAGCGCCTGCCCCATCAATACGCGACCCAGGTCGGCAGCCTCGGCAGCCACCTCAGCCATGGCCAGCGGCAACTGGTGTGCCTGGTCCGCGCCTACCTGGCCAACCCGGCGGTGCTGGTGCTGGACGAAGCCACCTCGGCGGTCGACGTGCATACCGAACGGCGCATCCAGCGCGCCCTGCGCCGGCTTTGCGAAGGCCGCACGGCGATCATCATCGCCCACCGCCTGGCGACCATCCGCGACGCCGACCGCATCGTGGTGATCCGCCAGGGCCAGGTGCAGGAGCAAGGCGCGCACCGCCAGTTGCTGGAGGCGAATGGCGCGTATGCGGCGCTGTATCGCAGTTATGAGCAGCGCGGCGAGTTGGTGGAGAGCTGATGTTGCATCGGCTACAGCGGCTGCTTGTCGGGTGCTGCTCAGGCAGCAGCCCGTCAGGTATGGGGTCGCCTGTTCGGGCCTCATCGCTGGCAAGCCAGCTCCCACAAAGCCTTGTAAACGCCGGCCCCGTGGGCGCTGGCCTGCCAGCGATAAGGGCCCGGCAGCCACCGTGGCACGCCGGTTGCACCACCCTTCCAACATCCACTGAGGACCTGCCATGAGCACCGAATTCTTCTGGCGTCTGCCACTGGGCACCGATGGCCCGCAACTGACCACCGACAAGCACAACCGCGGCAGTTTCGTCGGCCGTCACGGGCATATCGCACCGGGGCTGCTGGCCGACGGCACGCCGGACGGTTTCACCTACATCGACTACATCGCCCAGGTGGCGAAGGCCGCCGAACTGGCCGGCTTCGAAGGCGCGCTGCTGCCCACCGGGCCGGAGCCGTGGATCGTCGCCGCGGCGCTGGCCCGGGAAACCCGGCGCCTGCGCTTTCTGATCGCCTTCCAGGCCACCTGGACCCTGCCCGCTTACGCCGCGCAGCAGGCGGCGATTCTCCAACACCTGAGCCACGGCCGCCTGGACTGGAACATCATCACCGGCGGCAACCCGGCCAGCCAGCGCGCCCAGGGCGACTACCTCGACCACGACCAGCGCTACAAACGCACCGGCGAATTCCTCGACATCATCCAGGGCCTGTGGAGCAACGAGCGCTTCAGCTACGACGGCGAGGTCTACCAACTGGAAAACGGCGCGCTGCCGCCGGGCCTCGGCAACGAGCGCAAGCCGGGGGTGTATTTCTCCGGGTTCTCCGACCCGGCGCTGGACGTCGCCGCGCGTCACGCCGATGTCTATTTGAACTGGGCCGAGCCGGTGGACCAGCTCAAACCGCACATCGAGCGGGTACGCGAGCTGGCGGACAAACAGGGCCGCAGCGTGCGCTTCGGCCTGCGCGTGGACCTCTTCGCCCGGGAAACCGAAGAAGCCGCCTGGGCCGACCTGCGCCGCCAGTTCGAGCGGATCGAAGGCAAGCCCAGCGTGGTCTCCAGCGCCTTCACCCGCGCCAGCGACTCGGTCGGCGCGGCGCGCCAGACCGCCTACCACCAGAATATCCAGCGCTTCGACGACCTGATCCTCGGGCCGAACCTCTGGGCCGGTTTCGCCAAGGCCAAGCCCGGCCCGACCGTCGGTCTGGTGGGCAGCCACCAGAACATCGCCGAGCGCCTGGCCGAGTACCGCGACGCCGGTTTCTCGACCTTCATCCTGGCCGGCAACCCCCACCTGGAAGAAGCCCTACGCATCGGCCAGGAAGTGCTGCCACTGCTGCGCGAGCGCAAACCCGACGCGCTCAAGGCCAGCGCCTGAGCGCACGCCCACCAGGACGGGCCGAATACACCACTGGCCGGATAACCGGCCACTTTTCAAGGACCAGATCCGCACATGAGCAAACCCCTCGATACCCTCTGGTACACCCATAGCCCGGTGCCCACCGGCCTCGGCATCGCCGTGCAGACCGGCCGCCTGGCCGAAGCTTTCGCCCCGCTGGGCACCTCGATCCAGTCGCTGCGCGAATCCAGCGAACGGGAGGTGCGTGAAGCGCACTACGACCATCACCTGCCCAACTCGGTCCGCCACGGCGGCAACATTCCGGCCATTTGGGCCTACTCGGCCGGGGTCGATACGCGGGTGCTCGGCCTAAGCTGGGCGGATGAAGTGCAGTTGATCCTGACCACCGCCGAAAGCGGGGTGAAAACCGTCCGCGACCTGAAGAACCGCCGCTTCGGCCTGCCGAAATGGGCCAACGTGCAAATCGACTTCACCCGCGCCCAGGCCCTGCGCGGGCTGGAAAACGCCCTGCGCCTGGAAGGCCTGAACGTGGCCGATGTCGAATTGGTGGACTACCCCTACGGCGGCACCCACAGCGACGAACAGGTCACCCATGTGCATGGCGCCGCCGTCTACCTGGGCGGCACCCGCATCAGCCGGCGCAACAACGAACTGATCGGCCTGCTGCGCGGCGATATCGACGCGATCTTCCTCAAGGGCGCCTCGGCCCTGCAACTGGCCTACGAACTGGGCCTGCACGTGGTGATCGACACCGGCTCGCACCCCGACCCGCTGATCCGCGCCAACAACGGCACGCCACGCACGCTGACCGTGGACATCAACCTGCTGAACGAGCATTTCGGCGCGTGTAAACGCATCGTCGATGTGCTGCTGCGCACCGAGCAATGGGCCTGGGCCAACCCGGATGAAACCCGGCGCTACCTGGCCCGCGAACTGAACACCAGCGAGTACTGGGTGGCGGCGGCCTACGGCGAGGACGCCCACCGGCGCCTGCGCACCACCCTCGACAGCCGCTCGATCACGGCCTTGCAGGACTTCACCGATTTCCTCTACCGCTGGCAGTTCATTCCGCGGCATTTCGATGTGCGCGACTGGATCGATTTCAGCGTGCTGGAGGCGGTGATCGGCTCGACGTCGCGGGTGGCGACCTGAGCGGCACCTGAGCGGTCATCGACAGGCGGTAGCATTAGGCTATGATTTCCTCGCGCGGCGAGGTCCCCGCCTGCGTTGCCCACTTCCGCTTGCCGTGCATAGCGCTGAATCAAGGAGAGAACCGGTGCCTGATTACTGGAAGATCATGAGCGATGGCTTCAAGGACGGAAAACTCCTGGCGATCACGCTTGGCAACTTCAACCGCGACATGGGCAACACCATCCGTTTTAGTGAAACCCAGGTTCAGCGCTACGCCTATCGCATTGCCGACGGTGTGGTCCAGAGCGTCACGACCGGGAAGCCGGTCTCGACCCATAACTACAGCTCCCATGACAAGGCTGGGATCGCGGCCTTTGTCGTCGGGCTCGACGGCACGGTCTACCTGTTCAACCACCTCAACAAGACCGATCAGATTGCCCACTCTTCGTTTGTCGGCAAGTTCGCCAAGGCCGCCGGCGAACTGATCGTGGTAGAAGGCAAGATCACCCTGGTGCATGCCCACAGCGGTCATTTCCGGCCCAATGCCCTGAACATGTATCACGCGGTCAAGTACTTCAGGGACATGGGTGCGCTGTCGCCATCGGCGAGGGTCGGCTTCGTCAGCAACCCCTTCGCGGATACCGGCGTGGAGCCCCCGCCTTATGCCGAGAGCCTGCCGTTTCAGTACGTTCTGGACGAGGAGTCAAAACGGACTTACGCGAACTCCAAGCAAGTGATCGAAGAGTCGTCACACAAGATCACGCAACTCGACCTGGAGACCACGCTGATTCGTTTTCAAGCGCACAAAGAACAGACAATCAAGAGGCTTACCGAGGAGGTCCAGGCCTTGGCGGAAAAGCTCAAGTCCGAAAACGGCACGCGCAGCACAACCGAATTCGAGCTTGAACTCAAAACCTACGCTCTTGAGGACGCAAATGAACTCGCATTCGACGCCTATTTGAAAGAACTGAAAGAAACCATCAGAGAGTTGAAAACAACCATCTTGCAACAACAAGACCTGATCGAGATGCTCGACATAAAAACCGGCACACTGCGCGTGGTTTTCGATGCGCTGGTGTTCCTCGGATTCGTCGGCGAGAACTTCGTGACGTTGAGAGGCAAAATCAAACCGGCGTTTTTTGACGCCTCACTGTAAATCCGGCTCGGTCGGGGGGCGCCTCTGCAACCTTCACCCAGGGTCTAGACTCAGTCTTCACGACTCGGGAGCCGCCGCCATGACCGCCAAGAACACTATCTGCCTCTGGTACGACCACGACGCCCTGGAGGCCGCCACCTTCTACGCCGCCACCTTCCCGGACAGCGCCGTCACCGCCGTGCACGAAGCCCCCGGCGATTACCCTTCGGGCAAGCAAGGCGATGTGATCACCGTGGAATTCACCGTCATGGGCCTCCCCTGCCTGGGCCTCAACGGCGGTCCCGTCTTCACCCACAACGAAGCCTTTTCCTTCCAGGTCGCCACCGACGACCAGGCCGAAACCGACCGCCTGTGGAACGCCATCATTGGCCACGGCGGCGAGGCCAGCGCCTGCGGCTGGTGCCGGGACAAATGGGGCATTTCCTGGCAGATCACCCCGCGCATCCTCACCACCGCCATCGCCAGCCCGGATCGGGCCGCGGCCAAACGGGCCTTCGAAGCCATGATGCAGATGGGCAAGATCGACATCGCTACCATCGAGGCCGCGCTCAAGGGCTGATTGCGAGGATCAGGCAAGAACGCGGTCGAAATGGGTTACCGGCGCGCGCCGCTTCGCGCGGAACATGAACCTGTCTTCAGCCCCTCCAAGGAGTTCTTTCATGCAAGTCATCGCCTACGGCGCCCACGCCAGCGACAAACCACTGGAACCGCTGACCATCACCCGTCGCGAGCCCGGTGCCCACGACGTGCAGATCGATATCGCCTTCTGCGGCATCTGCCACTCCGACCTGCACCAGGTCCGCTCCGAATGGGCAGGCACCCAGTACCCGTGCGTGCCCGGCCATGAAATCGTCGGGCGCGTCACCCACGTCGGCGCCCATGTCAGCGGCTTCAAGCCCGGCGACCTGGTGGGCATCGGCTGCATCGTCGACAGTTGCAAACACTGCGCCGACTGCGACGACGGCCTGGAAAACTACTGCGACGGCATGATCGGCACCTACAACTTCCCGACCCCGGACGCACCCGGCTGGACCCTCGGCGGCTACTCGCAACAGATCGTCGTCCACGAACGCTACGTCCTGCGCATTACCCACCCGGAAGAACAGCTTGCGGCCGTCGCTCCACTGCTTTGCGCCGGCATCACTACCTACTCGCCGCTGCGCAACTGGGGTGCGGGGCCTGGCAAGAAGGTCGGCGTGGTCGGCATCGGCGGCCTCGGCCACATGGGCATCAAGCTGGCCCACGCCATGGGCGCCCACGTGGTCGCCTTCACCACCTCCGAGTCCAAGCGCGAAGCGGCCTTCGAACTGGGCGCGGACGAAGTGGTGGTCTCGCGCAATGCCGCGGAAATGGCTGCCCACGGCAAGTCCTTCGACCTGATCCTCAACACCGTCGCCGCGCCCCACGACCTGGATGCCTTCCTCGTCCTGCTCAAGCGCGACGGCACCCTGGCCCTGGTCGGCGCCCCGGCCACCAGCCACCCGTCGCCGAACGTGTTCAACCTGATCATGAAACGCCGCGCCATCGCCGGCTCGATGATCGGCGGCATCCCGGAGACCCAGGAAATGCTCGACTTCTGCGCCGAACACAAAATCGTCGCCGACATCGAACTGGTCCGCGCGGACCAGATCAACGACAGCTACGAACGGATGCTCAAGGGTGAGGTGAAGTACCGGTTCGTGATTGATAACGCGACGTTGGCGCCGTAACCGCGGGTACGTTCAGCAACAGCGCCCGTTACCAGGTCGGCGTAAAGAAATGCGCCGAAGTCAGTTGGGGGTTCAGCGCGAAAATCTGGGCGACGGTCAGGTTTGCGACTTGCAATGCCTGAGCACCGCCGCCGCCCAGACCGTTGTGACCGAAGGACACCGTGTCGTAGCCGACTCCCGTCGCAATCGCCACATGCGCCATGTACTTGGCGCCTGGGCCGCTGAAAAACACAAAATCGCCGGCCAGCGGCAGGTTCTGCCACCAGATGTACTGCCACAAGCCGTAGTTGTTGTAGGAGCGCAACCCACCTACGAATGCGGTGGCCGGCACGGGTCGACCCTGCATAAGCGCGAACAGCCCTTGTGCCACGGCATCGCAGGCCAGGTCCGTTACCCCGGTCTGGCGTGCCGCGTAAAACGGCAACTCATAGCAACTGAGGCTGTAGGCCGGACGCGCGACCGGTGGCGCGGAAAGACAATCGTTGAGCAACCTCGTCTTGCTCGCTTCCCACAGGAACTGCTGCCCCACACTGTTTCCAAGATACGTCGCAACCGCTGCAGCCGGCATAAGCCCCCTCCCCTCAACCATGATCGTGATGACACAGGGAAAGGCAGGTAGCCCGGCGACAGTCCCTTATGCCGTTGAGCAACAGCAGTGCTTCAGGCGAACAGGGAAGCTATCGTCCCCGCGCTTTCAGCGCCAATGAAATCAAAAAGCCAGCATGCCCCTGTTTCGTGATCAGATCAACCGCCGCCTCCGCCGAAACCCGCGCCGTGTCTAGCGTGAACACGGCGTCTTGCCACGGTTCGTATTCATGCCTCAGCACCGCCGCCCAATCTGGCGGCACCAGCCCCGGCACATCGACTTCGCGGTGCTCCACGCGGCGACGGTGTTCTTCTTGGTCTGTACACACCACCTGGACATTCAGCAGAACCACACCAGCCTGTGCGGCGATTGCGCTCCAGGCTTCGCGGCTTTCGCGGACCGGGTTCACGCAGTCCACCACCACCGAATGGCCAAGGCGCAGATTGCCCAGCGCCAGGTCATTGGCCACGGCGTATCCACTGACGCCAACGTCCGTTATTCCCGAGCGACGGATCGCCTGTTCGATCGAGTCGACCCGCAGATAGACCGCGCCCAATCTGGACGTGAGGCGCTTGGCAATCGTAGTCTTGCCCGTTCCCGGGAGTCCGCTGAACACAATCAGCATGGTTTGTACTCGACAGGTGGAAGAAAGGGTTCGGTAGGGGCTGTGCGGCATCTGCACGGGCGCATACACAGTGCCGCCATCCCTCAATGGCGAAACACATGCTGCTGGTGATACCGCAAATAATCCAGCATCTCCTTCGGCAGAAACCGCAGCGGGCGCGGCAGCCCAAGCGCCTGCCGGTGCGCTGCATCAAGGCGCGCGGAGATCTGCATCTGGCCGTACTCATCGAAGGTAATCAGCCCACGATCAAACAGCGCATCAAGGTTCGCCGACAGCAGCAAACCGTTATGCCCGTCGATTCGCTGCCGCGGCGTGGACTCCGACCAGGGTTTCACATGGGACGCCCTCAAGACCTCCCGGCAGGCGACGCCGGTCACGGCACAGGCATTGCCCCAGATGCGCATCAGGTTCTCGCGAAATTTGTTCTGCCCACGGCGCGCCCGCAGGCTCACGGTACCCGGCGAAAACGCCGCATTGCCTTGCGCAACCTCTTCCGCCAGCGCCGCCTCGGTCAAGGAACGCTGGATGGCGTGGTTGAGCCGTTCCCACTGTTCCTGGCGCTGCGCGACGGGAATGGCATCGAGCAGGCGCTCCAGCATGGTGGTATCCAGCTCGGTGTAGCTGCTGAACATACCCAGCAATCGACGCTTGCCGGTGATTGCCCAGGGATCGAGGGTCACCGGTTCATCGAACCACCAGAACAACTCCTCAGGGCATATCCAGCTTGGCATGCGGTTGAGGTCGTTTCGCCAACGCTTGAGGAACAGCCGCGGATCATTGCGGTAATTACGCCGGACCCGAGGCACGCTCCAGGCCTCTTTCCAAAGCTCATGCAACGACAGCTCCTTGACGATCGCATCACGTTGCACCCGCTGCGGCTCATGCAGCAGCGACGTTGCGTTCCCGGCCACGCCGACCAGTTGCTGGATGCCGTTGTGCGACGCAGTCATGAAAATGAAAATACGGCCCGCATGCCGCTCCAGCGGTGCGGCGCCCAGAGCACCGGTATGAAACACCCGATAACGCAGCCCGTCGCGGGTCACGATCATCCGCGCAGCGTTGTTCCATTCTTCCTGTCCATAACCATGTTCCTTGGGATAACCACCGGTGCCGGGCGCACCGGAAGGCGCGGTGTACTGGCGGGTATTCCAGAAAATGGGCTTTTGAACGAATAGCGCCATTGGGTTGCTCATCCTTGCGAAAACCATGTGCCGAAATAAAGTAATGCCGCAGTCTGTTTCGGGCAGGCGACAACCGTCCCGCCAGGTGAAATCAGCGATATGCAGACCAGGGCATCGACTCGAATGGCTGCCTGTTGACGAGGTCAGCCGACAACGAACACCCTCGACTCAGTCAGCGAGGCGGGTTCGTTTGAAGCAGAGCACGTGAATCAGAACCTGGGACAAAGGCTCGAAACAGAGGCAAGGCAAGCGGCGGGGGCACAGCGGAATACGTCCTTGAACTTCATGAAAATCCTCGCAACGGAAAGGTTAGCGGACAGGCACACAGCAACGCCGCGGTCGCCTGATAAAACAAGATGAATCGCTACTGAATCGAAACCCGGTTGCCTCCTTGAATGATTGAGATTAATACGCCACTACAGACTGAGCGAAATCGATCTAGTTCCGCCGAGGCATCATTATTTCCCTACAAAACAGCGGTGATTTGTCCGAGCCCGTTGCGGATCACAGACCAAAAACGCACGCCACGGACCAATCGCGCAAGCATTTCTCCACCCCCCTTTTCTGTCACATTCACGCCCCGTTCGCCGCTGATAGTAGCCCTCCCCAAGGTTTTCCAGAGGCTACACCGTGTTCCATCGCATCCTGTGTTCGCTGTCCCTGCTCAGCCTGTCCATCGCCGCCGCCCAGGTCCAGGCCGGCGAACCGCTCGATACGCCACGACTGAAGGGTATCGACAATTTCCGCGACGTCGCCGGCACCACCAGCGCCTACACCACCAGCAATGACGGGGTGATGCGCGCCGGGCAGTTCTACCGGTCCAATGCGCTGACGCCGACCGCCTCGGACCTGGCGACCCTCAACAGCCTGGGCCTGAGCAACGTCTACGACCTGCGCACCCCGAGCGAGATCGCCGCCACGCCGGATACCCTGCCCACCGGTGCCGAGTACCAGAATATCGACATCATCGGCAGCACCACCTCCGGCGCCAATGTCACCAATATCGCCTTCACCAGCGCCGCCCAGGCGGTGGCGATGATGGAGGAAACCAACCGTGCCTTCGTCAGCGATGCCGGCATGCGCGGGCAGTTCTCGGTGTTGTTCAACGAGCTGGCCAGCGCTGACGGCGCGGCGCTGTTCCACTGCACCGCGGGCAAGGACCGCACCGGCTGGACTGCGGCCGTGCTGTTGAGCATCGCCGGAGTCGACAGCGGCACGATCATGTCCGACTACCTGGCCACCAACGACTACACCGCCGCCCGCGTCGCCGCGACCCTCGCCGCCATGCCGTCGAGCATGGCAGCCGTCTACGCGCCGCTGCTGGGCGTGCAGGCCAGCTACCTGCAAGCCGGCCTGAACGAGGTCACCGCGCAATACGGCAGCATGGACAACTACCTCAAGGAAGGCCTGGGCCTGTCGCAAGAAACCATCTATGTGCTGCGCGGCAAGATGGTCTTTTACAACAGCCTGCCCGGCATGACCGCTCTCGCCGGCAACGCCGCCGCCGGCGCCCTGCTGTTGCAGCAACTGCAGAACAGCGAACTGTCCGGCACCTACAGCGCCTACAACTACTACCTGCAATCGGCCATCGATGCCGGCAGCCTCGGCGGTGTCGAGTCCACCGTCGGCGGCCAGGTGCATGCCGACGCCGCCAGCTACCTGCTGCGCCAGGGCGCGCTGATCGACCGGGCCGCCGCCAGCTACACCAGCGGCCTGGACCTCAAGATCGGCCAGACCCGCCTGTGGACGACCGCCCTCGCCGGCTATCTCGGCACCGACGGCTCGGCCCAGGCGGCCAGCAGCAACGAACACACCCAGGGCGCGCTGTTTGGCCTGACCCAACGCTTCTCCGAACAGCTCAGCGGCCATGCCGGTTTCGGCTACAGCCGTGGCAGCGTCGGCAGCAGCAGCGGTGATGTCGACACCGACCTGACCTTCCTCAAAGCCGGCGCCCGCTATGCACCGGGCAGCCTGGAACAGGGCCTGTTCATCGACGCCGGGATCAACGCCGGCTGGCTCGACTACAACGGCAAACGGGAACTGGGCACCGGGCTCGGCAGCGCCAAGGGCGATACCCACGGGACATTGAGCGGCGCCAGCCTTGCGCTGGGCTATCGCATTCCATTGAGCGGCATGACCCTGGAGCCGAGCCTGGGCCTGCGTGTCAGCCACCTCGACCTCTCCGGCTTCGAGGAAAAAGGCAGCGAACTGGCGCTGGACGTCGATGGCCTCCAGGCCACCCGGCGCAGCGCCACCGCGGGCGTGAAAGCCACGTTCGCCCCGGTCGGCCTGAGTGGCGGCTGGCAACTGGTGCCGGGCATCGAGGTGGGTTACGACCACGCTCTCGGCAATCACCAGGTTCAAAGCGATGGGCGCCTGCTCGGGCTGGATATCCAGCAACGCGCGGCCTTCGACAACCGCGATCAGTTCAACGGCGCCTTCAGCCTGACCGCCAGCCTCGATGCCCTGAGCATCGGCGCCGAAGTCGGTGCCATTGCTGGCGGTGAAAGCCACGGTGTCAGTGGCAACCTCAAGGCCAGCTATCAGTTCTGACCGAAAGCTCGCCCGGCCTTACGACCGGGCGAGCTAGCGGCCCCGCCTGAGTTCTGCCGGACTCACGCCGTAAGCATTCTGGAAGTAATGACAGAAGCGTCCCACGTTGCTGAATCCAAGGCTCAGCGACAGTTCGCTGATGGACTGGGCGCAATCCCCGCGCAGCGCCGCATGCGCCCGTTCCAGACGCACCTGTCGCTGATAGCCGACGATCGAATTGCCCACGAAACGCCGGAACCCGTCTTGCAACGCCCGCAGACTGACGTTGCTCAGTGCCGCCAGCTCGGTGCCGCTCACCAGCGCATCCGGATGCTCACGGATGTACTCGACGGCCAGCTTCACATGACGCGGCGCAATCTGCGGGGCCGGTGCGCGCAACGCGTCACTGTGGTTGTGCGGCCAGGCCTCCAGCACCGCGTCCACCAGCATCTCCTGCAGACGCAGCGGCATCAGCGCGCTGGAATTGATCAGCCCGTCGAACGCACTGCCGGTGGCCATCGAGATAATCGCGCGGATGCCCTGGAAGCTGTCGGCAGTCAGGTCCACCACCGGCTGGAAGCGCACCTTGTCCATCACCGGCCTGCCGAGCAGCGTCGCCAGCCGCCGGGCGAACAACTCGCGCCGCACGGAAATGCCGTACTGCTGATGGCCATCGACAAAACTCACCGAGCGCACCTCGGCCTTCTCCACCGCCAGGCCATAGCGCGGAGTACCCACCTGATCGTCGCCCAGCTCGAAAACGATCCGCCCCGCCGTAGGAAAAACAAAGGTGATCTCGTCGTCCATATCGGGCAATTGCGTCGTGAAATCGCCGAGGTAGCTCATCCGCCGAAAGCTGACGCCCTCGTAGCGACCATAGACCCCGGCGATGACTACCTTGCGGTCGAGACGCGGCAGATGGGCATAAAGGCTGCCGAACATCCGGGTGAAGAGCGCGCCGAACTCGTCGGCACTGAGGTCCGTCGAGCGGATCAGGAACTGCTTGCGGGGTGGGGCGGAAATCACCTGGGTCATCAACCTTTTGGCGGCGGGCGCCGAGATGCTGGCAGGTGGCGATGACCGTTATGTTTCAGGGCGTTACCAGTGACAGCCAATGCGTTGCGAAACGGGCTGGATGATGCACCCAGCCCACGCAACCAACGTCAGTGCTGGAACACCTGCTCCCGATGATAATCCAGGTAGTCCCCCACCCCGTCCGGCACAAACCGCAACCCGCGCGGCAGCCCCAACGCCGCGCAACTCGCCTCGCCCAGGCGCTTCGAAACGAACATCTGCCCGCGTGAATCGAAACTGATCAACCCGCGATAGAACAGCGCATCCAGATTCGCCGCCAACAGCAGGCCATTGCTGCTATCCAGCCGTTCCTTCGCCGTCGATTCCGCCCAGGGTTTGATATGTGAAGCGCGCAACACTTCGGTACAGGCCAGCCCCGTCACCGCACAGGCGCCGCCCCACACTTCAAGCAAGTCCTGGCGGAATTTCCCGCGTCCGCGTCGGGCCTGGATCTGGGCCATGACCTCGGTAACGTGCTCGGTGCCCTCCAGCAACTCATCCCGCTCCGAAGCCGCCACGGGTTCAGTTGGCGCACATTGAATGGCGTCCATCAGGCGGACCCATTTGTCGCCGCGTTGCTCCTGCGGGATCGCATCCATGATCCGGCCAACCAGCGCCAGGTCCAGCTCGGTGTAGCTCTTCTGCTTGCCACCGACGACGCTCGGGTCGAGGGTCACGGGCTCATCGAACCACCAGAAGTAATCGTCCGGGCAGACCCAGTTGGGGATCCAGTGCAGGTGCTGTTTCCAGTTCTTGAGGAAGTGGTGGCGGTCATCCTCGTGAATCCTGCGTACTTTGGTGACGGACCAGGCTTCTTCCCAGAGGTCGTTCAGGGCCAGCTTCTGGACGATTTCTTCGCGCTGGGCCTGGAGGCGCTCATCGAACAGGCCGACGGCGTTGCCGGCGATGCCGACCAGTTGCAGGATGCCGTTGTGCGCGGCGGTCATGAAGACGAAGGTCTGGCCGGCGTTGTCGATCAGCGGCGCAGTACCAAAACCTTCGGTGTGGAAGACGCGGAAGCGCTCAGCGCCACGCCGCAGCAACAAGCGCGGGGAGTTGTTCCACTCTTCGTGGCCGTAGCCGTTTTCCTTGGGATAGCCGCTGGTGGCAAAGGCGCCAGAGGGGGCCACGTAGTTGTTGGTGTTCCAGAAAACCGGCTTTTGTACGAATAACGCCATTACCTTCGATCCTTGTGTCAGCAGCCTTCATATCCGCAGGCTCTCGTTGTAGAGCGATGATAGCAAAAAGACAGCAGTCATTCCCGCTGCTGGACGGCCTCTGGCGATGGCCGGCACAAAATAACCAAATGTAATTTTAAGTAGTCAATAAATACCAAACTCACATAATTAGCTTAGAACCAAAAAGCCTTTCCCTCGCGTCGAACGCAGGCATATCGTTCTACCAGACCCGACCCCACTCCTGGCGGAGGCCGTCCCCCAACGACCTCTGCAGGAGCCTGCGCATCCATGATTCCCCTGTTTCACAACGCCCCCGCCCCGCTCCACCTGCGCGCCGATGTGCTGGTGATCGGCGGCGGCCTGGCCGGCACCTGGGCGGCGGTTGCCGCGGCGCGCAAGGGCGCGAAGGTGGTTCTTGCCGACAAGGGTTACTGCGGCACCAGCGGTGTGACCGCCACCGCCGGCCCCGGCCATTGGTGGGTGCCGCCAGAACAACGCGAAGCGGCGATCGAGAAACGTACCCTCAGTGCCGAAGCGCTGGGCGATCCGCGCTGGATGGTGCGGATTCTCGACACCACCTGGCAATCGCTGCCGCAACTGGACCGCCTTTACGGCTTTCCTCGCGACGAGCGCGGCAACAAGCAGTACCGCGCCTTGCGCGGCCCGGAATATATGCGGGCCATGCGCCAACTGACGCTGGAGCACGGCGTCACCGTGCTGGACCAGAGTCCGGCGCTGGAGCTGTTGAAGAATGATGCCGGCGAACTGGCCGGCGCGCGTGGCTGGCAGCGCCAGGCCAAGCGCGAGTGGCAGGTCAGCGCGCCGGCGGTGGTGTTGGCCACCGGCGGCTGCGGTTTTCTTTCGCGGCTGCTGGGCAGCCACACCAACACCGGCGACGGTTACCTGATGGGCGTCGAGGCCGGCGCCGAGCTGTCGGGGATGGAGTTTTCCAACTACTACTGCATCGCCCCGGCCGGCAGCACCATGACCCGCTCGATGGTCTACAGCTTCGGCCGCTATTTCGACGCGGCCGGTCGTGAGCTGGAAATTACCCAAGGCCCGGGCTTCAACGACGCCCTCGCCCGCGCGCTGTTGCAAGGCCCGGTGCTCTGCCGGCTGGACCGTATTCCCGAAGACATCCGCGCGCGCCTGCCGTATGTGCAGCCGAACCTGATGCTGCCGTTCGATCGCCAGGGCATCGATCCGTACCGCGACAAATTCCAGGTAACGCTGCACGGCGAAGGCACCATCCGCGGTGTCGGCGGCCTGCGAATTGTCGATGAGGACTGCCAGACCGGCGTGCGCGGCCTGTTCACCGCGGGCGACGCGGCCAGTCGCGAAGCGGTGACCGGGGCGATCTCCGGCGGCGGCGCGGTGAATTCGTCCTGGGCCTTGTCCAGCGGCCAATGGGCCGGTGCCGGCGCGGCACGGCATGCCTTGGCGCAGCCGGCGAAAGATACCGTGGTACGTAGCGTGGCACAGGCCGGACTCCTGAAATCTGGCAATGCCGGGGACGATCACCGCAAGACCGTCCGCGCCATCCAGGACGAGCTGCACCCCTACGACAAGAACCTGTTCCGCAGCGGCGCGCAGTTGCAGCGCTCCCTCGGCGTGCTGGAAAACCACTGGGACCGCCTGCGCGATCAGCGCAGCGTCGACGATCCCGCCGCGTTGTTGCACTGGCGGGAAACCGCGGCGCTGCTGGCCAGTGCCCGCTGGTGCTACCAGAGCGCCCTGGCGCGCAAGGAAAGCCGCGGCATGCACCAGCGCAGCGACGCGCCAACCCGCCTCGCCAGTTTCGATGCCCATCTGCGCAGCGCCGGGCTGGACACGCCGTGGGTGCGCCGCGATGCGCTGGCCACCCTTCACGCCAACGAGGTGCCGGCATGATCGAGTTGATCTTCAGCGACCGCTGCAACGGTTGCAGCCAGTGCGTGACGGCGTGCCCCAGCAACGTCCTCGCCGTGGGCAGCGACGGCAAACCGCGCATTGCCGATCAGTCGGCCTGCCAGACCTGTTTCATGTGCGAGCTGTACTGCCAAAGCGACGCGCTCTACGTGCACCCCGATTGCGAGCAGCCGGTCAGCCTTGATCCGGCGCAGGTGCTCGCCAGCGGCCTGGTCGGCCAATACCGCCGGGATTCCGGCTGGGACGAATTCGCCACCAACCCGCGCTACGAAAACCAGCACTGGCGCATGGAGGGCATCTTCGTCCTGGCCCGTGAACTGGCCACCCACTGAACCCGTTTCCCCCTGAGCAGGAGTCATTCATGAGTCTTTTCAGCAACGCACCGCTGGGCAACCTGACCCTGGCCAACCGCGTGGTCATGGCCCCGCTGGGCCGGGCCCGCTCCGATCAACAGACCCGCCAGCCGCTGCCGCGGGTGGCGACCTACTACCGCCAGCGCGCCAGCGCCGGGCTGATCATTTCCGAGGCCACCCATGTGTCCGCCGAAAGCGTCAGCCGCCCCGGCGGCTCGGCGATCCACGATGACGCCCAGGTCGAGGCCTGGAAGCCGGTGACCGCCGCCGTGCACGCCGAAGGCGGGCGGATCTTCCAGCAACTGTTCCACCTCGGGCGCAAGGCGCATCCGCACCGCCTGCCGGGTAACCTGCTGCCGGTGGCGCCGTCGGCCATCGCCGCGCTCGGTGAAATCGCGACGCCCAGCGGACAGCAGCCTTTCCCGGTGCCCCGCGCCCTTGAAACCGACGAAATCGCCCAGCGCGTCGAAGACTTCCGCCTCGCCGCGCGCAATGCCGGACGCGCCGGTTTCGACGGCGTGGAAATCCATGCCGCCAACGGTTACCTGATCGACCAGTTCCTGCGTGACGGCGCCAACCAGCGCGATGACCGCTACGGCGGCAGCGTGGAAAACCGCACGCGCTTCCTCCTGGAAATCGTCGATGCCGCCATCGCCGAGCTGGGCGCCGAACGGGTGGGCGTGCGCATCTCGCCGAACGTCGAATACGACGGCATCCGCGACAGCGACCCGCTGGCGCTGTACAGCCATGTCGGCCGCGAACTGCACCAGCGCGGCATCGCCTACCTGCACCTGATCGAGCCGGATGCCACCCCGCCCGCGCGCCGCCTGGCGCCGACCCTGCGCGAGCTGTTCACCGGCCCGCTGATCCTCGCCGGCGACTTCGACCGCGACAGCGCGCGCCAGGCCGTCGAGCAGGGCCGCGCCGATTTCGTCGCCTTTGGCCGGTTGTTCATCGCCAACCCCGACCTGGTCGAGCGCTTCCGCCAAGAAGCGCCGCTCAATACCCCGGACGAAGCCAGCTTCTATGTCGGCGGCGACCAGGGCTACATCGACTACCCCTTTCTCGAACCACGCCGCGAAGCCGTTGCCGGCTGACCAACACAGGAGCCTTTCATGAGCGAATCCGTCAATCACTTGCTGGCTGAACTGCACGCTGAACGCCTGCGCACCTGGACCCCGGAAGCCCTCAAGGTCAACGTCGACCAGCGCCAACGCCTGGTGGATGAGGCCGACCCCGAGCGTTTCATCAGCGCCGGCGATATCGTCGATCCGTTCACCCTGCTCAAGGTCGAAGGCGGCAGCCTCAGCCTCGAACAACTGGTGAGCAAGGGGCCCGCGGTGCTGGTGTTCTTCCGCTTCGCCGGTTGCCCGGCGTGCAACATCGCCATCCCTTATTACGAACGCAACCTGCAACCGGCGCTGAAACGGCGCGGCGTGCCGCTGGTGGCGATCAGTCCGCAGGTGCCGGAGCGCCTGAAGGAAATCAAGGACAAGCACGCCTTGACCCTGCACGTCGCCAGCGACAAGGACAACGCCCTCGGCCAGCGCTTCGGCATTCTCTACAGCTTCGACGAGCCCTCGCGCCAGGCGTCGCTGGCGAAAGGCCCGGGCATTGGCGCCCTCACCGGCACCGGCACCTGGGAGTTGCCGCAACCCACCGTGGTGGTGATCGGCCGCGACCACCGCGTGCACTTCGCCCAGGTCAGCCCGGACTGGCTGGTGCGCAGCGAAGCACAACCGATCATCGACGCGGTGGACGCCGCGCTGGATGCCGACAGCCTGCTGATACGGCACGCCTGGGCCTGAGCCCTTCTTTCCTCAACCCGACAGGACCTGAACCATGAGCACACGGCAGTTGCACCTCGGCGCCATCCTTACCGGCGTCGGCACCGACCCGCAGGAATGGCTGGACCCACAGATCCCCGGCACCGCCAGCATCGACATCGACTGGTACAAACAGCAGGCCCGCGCCGCCGAAGCGGCAAAGTTCGACTTCGTGTTCATCGTCGACAGCCCGTACATCACGCCGGACTCGGCGCCGCACTTCCTCAACCGCCTGGAGCCGCTGACCCTGCTCTCGGCGCTGGCCGGCGCCACCGACAAGATCGGCCTGGTGGCGACCCTGACTACCTCCTACACCGAGCCTTTCAACGTCGCCCGCCAGTTCGCCTCGCTGGACCAGATCAGCCATGGCCGCGCCGGCTGGAACGTGGTCACCACCGGACTTGAAGGCGCCGCCGGCAACTTTGGCCGCGAGCAGCATATCGACCACGGCGAGCGCTATCGCCGCGCCCACGAACATGTGGCGGTGGTCCAGGGCCTGTGGGACTCCTACGAGGACGACGCCTTCCCCCGCGACCGCGCCAACAAGCGCTTCCTCGACCCGGCCAAGCAACACCGCCTCGACCACCGCGGCGAGTTCTTCTCGGTCACCGGGCCGTTGAACATCTCCCGCTCGGAGCAGGGCCAGCCGGTGATCTTCCAGGCCGGGGTGTCCGAGTCCGGGCGCGGGCTGGCGGCACGGATCGCCGAAGGGATTTTCGCCGGCGTCGACAACTTCGAAGATGCCCGCGAGTACTACGCCGACATCAAGCGCCGCGCCGCCGAGGCCGGACGCGACCCGAACCAGGTGCTGGTCTTCCCCGGCATCTCGCCGATCATTGCCGACACCGACGAAGAAGCCCAGGCGCTGCTGCTACAGCGCACCGGCGAGCTGGACCTGAAGAAAGCGCTGGTGCAACTGGGCCGGCCGTTCAACTACCACGATTTCAGCCAGTACGACCTCGATGCGCCCTTCCCTGAACTCGGCGAACTGGGCAGCAACGGCTACCGCGGGCATGCCGAGAAGATCAAGCGCGTGGCTCGCGAACAGGGGTTGACCCTGCGCCAGACGGCGCTGCGCTTTGCCCGGCCGTTCACCGGTTTCGCCGGCTCGGCGCAGACCGTGGCGAACGAAATCGAGCGCTGGTTCAAGGACGGCGCGGTGGACGGCTTCAACATCCACGTCGGCGCGCCGGCGGCGTTTGCCCGGTTTACCGATGAAGTGGTGCCGCTCCTGCGCGAGCGCGGGTTGTTCCGGGACGAGTACCAAGGCCGGACGTTGCGCGATCATCTTGAGTTGGAAGTGCCGGTGAATCGGCACAGTGTGAAGGCGGCCGAGGTGGCTTGATTTCAGGCCTTGCTGGGTGCTTTTGGGCCTCATCGCTGCGGTTCGGCGCCCCGACAAGCTCGCTCCTACATTGGTTGCAACGTACCTATGCCTGTCAGGCCATAGTTGAACGCCTTGTTTGTACGAAGCGGTATCAGGTTAACTTCAACAGCCTCCCCGCGATTCATCGCCAGGCGCCAAGGGTGGGCAACACCTCTCTGTCAGACCATGGCACGTTGCAACCAATGTAGGAGCGAGCTTGTCGGGGCGCCGAACCGTCGCGATGCGCCGCGCGGGCGGCGCTCGGTCTTGAGAGCGCTAGAAAATTTCCGGCATGCGCCTGGTGGCCATCACTCGGTCTTTTGACAAACGCCCTCCAGCCTCCACATGACCGAAAGATGTGTAGATACCCATGCAGCGATGAGGCCCGAAGCACCCCCAAAAAACGCCCCCAATAAAATGCAATACTTAAATATCCATCAAGTTTTTTATTCTGAAAAATAATAATAAAAATAGATCAAAACAGTATTTATTCCCCGCCCCGCCCCCTTGTTACAGTCCCTCTCAGACCCGACCCCTCGCACGGTGGAGGCTCCCGATTCCATCACCTGCGAGTACGCCCGATGAGCCACAGCATCACCACCCTGCCCAACCACAACCACCGCCTGCAACTCAGCGCCCCGCCCGTCCATGCCGACCCGCTCGCCGAACGCCTGCACCGCAAGCAGCGTCTGGCCGCGTCGTACCGGCTGTTCGCCGAGCTGGGTTTCGAAGTGGGCCTGGCCGGGCATTTCACCGCCCGCGACCCGATCGAGACCGACCATTACTGGATCAATCCGCTGGGTGTGCCCTTCTCGCAGATCCGCACGAGCGATCTGCTGCGGGTCAACGGCGCAGGCCAGGTGGTGGAAGGCGACGGCCTGCTCAACACCAGCGCCCTGGAACTGCACTACGAGCTGCAACGGGCGCGCCCGGAGGTGGTGGGCATCGCCCATTTGCACGGTTTCCATGGCCGGGTCTGGTCGTCGCTGGGGCAGTTGTTCCAGCCGATCACCGCCGAGTCTTCGGCCTTTATCGGTGAGCAGGTGCTGTTCGACCGCCACGCCCTGCGCAATGCCGAAGGCGGTTTGCTGCAAGACCGCGACCTGGTTGCCCAGGCCTTCGTCGAGACCTTCGCCGACAACAATCTGCTGGTCTGGCGGAACCACGGGCTGTGGGCCGCCGGCCAGACCGTGGAAAGCGCCGCATGGCGTTTCATCCTCGCCGACGACACCGCTCGCGCCCATCTGCTGGCGTATTCGGCCGGTCAACCGCGCATTCCCGAAGTGAGCGAGGACAGCTTCAACCCGGCGCAGCGCGAGCTGTTCGGCTGGCTGAATTTCCTGCCGCTGTGGGACCGCATCGTCCAGCAGCAACCTGATCTGCTGGACTGAGGAGCCCGTCATGGCAATCAGCATCAGCCGCCGCGCGTTCCTCCAGCACAGTGCCGTCGCCGGCCTGGCCGCCGGGCTCGCGCCTGTTCTGGCCAATGCCAGCGAAGCGCTGCGGGTCTGGCGCTACAAAGGCCAGGCCGCGAGTTTTCTCGCCGACGCCGGCCAGGCCGCGACGCCCTACCCGCTGGAATGGATCGACGTGCCCGGCGGCAGCATGGTGCTGGAAGCCTTTGCCAGCGGCAGCCTGGACTACGCCTTCATGAGCCCGGTGCTGCCGCTGTTTGCCAGCGCGGCCGGCAATCCGTTGGTGTTGATCGCCAGTTACCAGGGCGAGCAGAACCGCAGCAGCCTGATCGTCAAGCGTGACAGCGGCATCGCCTCGATTGCCGACCTGAAGGGCAAGCGCGTGAGTTTCGTCCGCGCCACCGACACCCATTACCTGATCCTCAACCTGCTACGCGACAACCACCTGACCCTCGCCGATATCCAGGCCCGGCCCATGCCGGCGCGGGATGCGCTGGTGGCGTTCCAGAACGGCCATGTCGACGCCATCGTCGCCGGCGGTATCGGCGCGCTGCAGGCGCAGACCGGCATGGACGGCGTGCTCCTCGCCCAGGCCAGCCAATACCACTGCGGCAACTACCTGATCGCCACCACCGAGCGGGTCTTGCAACAACCGGGCAAGCAGGCCGCCATCAGCGATTTCCTGCGCCGGGAACAAGCCACCTGGGACTGGGTCGAGCACAACCCCCAGGCCTGGGCCGAACGCAACGAAAAACTCACCGGGATTTCCCGCGAGCTGTACCTGCAACAGTTCAACCAGCGCCAGCGCCCCAGCCGGCTGCTGCCGGTGAGCGAGGCCGACATCCTCGCCCAGCAGCGCATCGCCGACCTGTTCCACGACAGCGGGCTGATTCGTCAGGCGCTGGACGTCCGCGGTTTCTGGGACGAGCGCTTCAACCTTCTGCTCAGCGGCTAGGGACCTGCCGGAGCACAACGCACCGGCGCGCGCCGGACGACCAACAGGCACGCCAGCCACGCAAGCAACGGACCTTGCGCGAGCCCGGCCGCGCCCGTGATGCGTGAAAACCCCTATGAGAGCCCGTTCGATCGCACATCCAGGGCCTGATCTGCCAATCGAACCCAAGGAACAATCATGAAGTCTGTGTTCACCCATTTGTCCATGGCGCCGGCGTTGCTCGCCGGCTACCTGCTCACCCCGCTGGCGGTCGCCGCCGACAAAGACACCGCCCTCGACACGGTGATCGTCACCGGCTCGCGGGGCAGCGAAGTGCGCACCGTCACCAGCAGCCCGGCACCGATCGACGTGATCGACAGCACGCAACTGGAAAAGACCGGCGAGTCCAGCCTGCGCGGCGCCCTGCAGAAAACCCTGCCGTCGTTCTCGCAGCGCCCCTCCGGCACCTCCAACGACAGCATCGCCCGGCCTTATAGCTTGCGCGGCCTGAACGGTTCCAACGTGCTGGTGCTGGTCAACGGCAAGCGCCGCCACAACAGCGCGGTGATCAACCTCGACTCCACCGCCGCCTACGGCACCAACCCGGTGGACCTGGACCTGATCCCGATCAGCGCCATCGATCACGTCGAAGTGCTGCGCGACGGCGCCTCGGCGCAGTACGGCTCCGACGCCATCGCCGGGGTGATCAACATCATCCTCAAGCAGAAGGACAACGGCGGCTCGGTCACCACCCAATATGGCGAGTACTACGAGAACGGCGACGGCGGCAACCTGCGCCAGGCCCTCAACCAGGGCCTGGCCCTGGGCAGCGACGGCGGCTTCTTCAACTACGCGCTGGACGCCAAGTCAGTGCAGACCGCGACCCGCTCCCGCGAAGCCACCGGCAACCTGTACTTCGCCGGCGACCCACGCAACGCCACCGCCGACCGCGAAGTGCAGAAGAACGGCCTGCCGAAGATCAAGGCGATCAACCTGTCGTACAACGCCGAACTGCCGGTCAGCGACGACCTGACCCTGTACTCGTTCTCGACCTTCAGCAAGCGTGATGCCCGCGGCGGCCAGAATTACCGCCGGCCCAACTCCACCAACATCATTCCCGAGATCTACCCGGACGGCACCGCGCCCTTCTACACCCTGGAGGAAACCGACTACCAGGCCGCCGCCGGCGGCAAGGGCGAGATCGCCGACTGGCACTGGGACCTGAGCTCCACCTTCGGCCGCGACAAGGGCCAGGCCGGCGCCGACGAAACCCTCAACGCCTCCCTCGGCCCGTCAAGCCCGACCCGCTTCGACACCTACACCAACTACTTCGACCAGTGGACCAACAACCTCGACCTGACCCGCGCCTTCGACGTCGGCCTGAGCAAGCCACTGCAAGTGTCCTGGGGCCTGGAACACCGGCATGAGCGCTACAAGACCGAGTCCGACGACCCGCTCTCGTACATCAATGGCGGCTACATCTACCCCAGCGGTCCGCTGGCCGGGCAGCCCGGCTCGGTGGGCGCCCAGGGCGCGATCACCCTCACCCCCGAAGATGCCGGCCAGCTCAGCCGCAACAGCTACGCCAGCTATGTCGACTTCGGCGTGAACCCCACCGAGAAACTCTGGCTGGGCGTCGCCGCGCGCTTCGAGAAATACGACGACAGCAGCGGCAACACCCGCAGCGGCAAGTTCTCCGCGCGCTATGACTTCACCCCGACCTTCGCCCTGCGCGGCACCATCAGCAACGGCTTCCGCGCACCGTCGTTGTCGCAGTCGGTGTACGCCCAGACCGCCAACCAGTACACCACCGTCAACGGCATCGCGCAGTTCGTCGAAGCCAAGACCGTGCGGGTCGACTCACCGCTGGCCAAGGCCCTCGGCGCCGAAGACCTGAGCCCGGAGAAATCGCGCAACTTCAGCCTCGGCCTGACCTGGCAACCGCTGCCCCAGGCCAGCGTGACCCTCGACGCCTACCAGATCGAGATCCGCGACCGCATCGCCCTCACCGGCTTCCTCTACGGCAACGGCGTCGACCAGCAACTGATCGCCAACGGCTTCAAACCTGGCTACCGCATCAAGTACTTCACCAACGCCGCCGACACCACCACCCGCGGCATCGATCTGGTGGCCGACTACCGCGTCGATTACGGCCAGTTCGGCAAGGTCAAGTACGGGGTCGGGCTCAACTACAACAAGACCGAGATCGACGACATCAAGGAAACCCCGGCGTCGCTCAGGGCCGCGGGCAACAACCTGGAACTGTTCGACCGCGTCGCCCAGGGCTACCTCACCGTGGCCAACCCCAAGACCAAGGTGATCCTCAGCGCCAACTGGCAGATCGACCGCTTCACCGTCAACGCGGGCCTGACCCGCTACGACAAGGTCGTCGCCCTCGACGCCAACCCGACCTACGACGTGACCTACGGCGCCAAGTGGCTGACCGACCTGGAAGTGGCCTACGCCCTGACCGACAACTTCGATATCGCCGTGGGCGCCAACAACCTGTTCGACGTGCGCGCCGACAACAACGGTTTCCCGGCCGGCGACGTCAATGGTTTCGCGAAATTCGGCTCGATCTCGCCGTTCGATCCCTACGGCGGCTTCTGGTACACGCGCATCGCCTACAACTTCTGAGCCCACGCAAGCGGCGCTCGCGCAGTGGCGCGGGCGCCCGGAGGAACACCCCATGAGTCACGCACCCTTCGTCCTCGGCGCCTTTATCCCCGGCACCCTCAGCGGCAGCGCCTGGCGCCTGCCGGAAGCGCCGCTGGACACGTTCAAGAGCCTGGAGCATTACCAGTACATCGCCCGCAAGCTGGAAGCCGGGCGCTTTCACTCGCTGTTTTTCAACGACACCCTCGACGTCAAACTCGACCTGGCCTTGCAGCGCGGCCCCAACAGCGTGCGCTGGGACCCGCTGATCCTGGCCCCGGCGCTGGCCGCAAGCACCCGCCATATCGGCCTGATCGCCACCGCCAGCACCACCTACAACGAGCCCTACAACGTGGCGCGCAAATACGCCGCGCTGGACCACCTCAGCGGCGGTCGCGCCGGCTGGAACCTGGTCACCTCGCTGGGCGGCGGCGAAAACTTCAACCGCCAGGACCACGTCGATCACGAAGACCGCTACGCCCGCGCCGAAGAGTTCTACGACGTGGTCAGCGGCCTGTGGGATAGCTGGGCCGACGACGCCTTCGTCCAGGACAAGGCCAGCGGCACCTGGCTGGACATCGACAAGCTGCATGTTCTCGACTATCAGGGCGAGCACTTCCAGGTGCGCGGCCCGCTCAACGTCTCGCGCTCGCCACAGGGTCATCCGGTGGTGGCCCAGGCCGGCGCCTCGACCTCCGGCAAGCGCCTCGCCGCGCGGGTCGGCGAACTGATCTTCACCGCCCAGCACACCATCGAGCAGGGCCAGGCCTTCTACCAGGAAACCAAGCTCGCCGCCGCCGGCTTCGGGCGCGGCGCCAACGAGCTGAAAATCCTCCCCGGCGTCTCGCCGGTGGTGGGCAAGACCCTCGCCGAAGCCCAGGCCAAATACGACCGCCAGCAAGAGCTGCTGGAGCCCAAGGCGTTTCTCAGCTCCATCTCGAAATTCGTCAGCCTCGGTTACGACCTCTCCGAACTGCCGTTCGACGAGGTGGTGCCGCTGCCGCCGGAATCCTTCACCACCAACACCCACCAGAGCCGGCAGAAACTGGTGTTCGACCTGATCCGCCGCGAACGGCCGACCGTGCGCCAACTGTTCAACCAGCTCACCTCCGGCGGGCATCGCATCCTGATCGGCACCCCGCAAAGCATCGCCGACGACCTTCAGGCCTGGTACGAAGCCGGCGCCGCCGATGGCTTCAACATCATGTTCAGCGGCCTGCACTCGGCGATCGACGACTTCGTCGACGGCGTGGTGCCGGAGCTGCAACGCCGTGGCCTGTTCCAGCGCGAATACGCCGGCACCACGCTGCGGGAAAACCTCGGTTTGCCGTATCGCACCAACCGGTTCTTTTAAGGAGCGCCCATGTCTCGACCCTTGGCTTCACTAAGCCTGGCAATCGCCCTGGCCCTCGCCGGCTGCGATAACCCATCCGGGCAGCAGGCCAACTCCGGCGCCCCCGCGCAGCCCAAGGTGGGCGGCGTGTTGCGGGTGGCCTTCGACGGCGATCCGAACTGCATCGACCCGCAACAGGCAGGCAACAACACCGCGCTCAATGTCGGCCGGCAACTGGTGGACTCGCTGACCGACCAGGACCCGCAAACCGCCGAGATCGTGCCGTGGCTGGCAGAGCGCTGGGAGGTCAGCGACGACTCGCGGCAGTTCACCTTCCACCTGCGCGAGGGCGCGACGTTCGCCGACGGCAGCGTGCTCGACGCGGCGGCGGTCAAGGCCAACGTCGAGGCCATCGTCGCCCTCGGCGCCCAGGCGCAACTGGCCGGGACTTACCTGGCCGGGCTGGACGCCGTCGAGGTGACCGGGCCGCTGAGCGTGCGGATCAGCTTCAAGCAGGCCAACGCGCAGTTCCTTCAGGCCAGCTCGACCATGAGCCTGGGGCTGCTGTCGCCCGCCACCCTCAAGCGCAGCGCCGAGGAACGTTGCCAGGGCGCGCTGGTCGGTTCCGGGCCGTTCACGGTGAAGAGCTTCGAGCACAACAAGCTGGTGCGCATCGAGGCCCGCGCCGACTACGCCTGGCCGTCGTCCCTGGCGCAACACAAGGGCCGCGCCTGGCTGGACGCCATCGAGTTCCACATCCTGCCGGAATCCGGCGTGCGCCTCGGCAGCCTGGTGTCCGCGCAGATCGACGTGAACACCAGCGTGCCGGTGCAGGACGAAGCGGTGCTGGACAGCCAGGGCATTCCCTCCATCGCCCGGCCCAACCCCGGCATCGTCTTCAGCCTGACGCCCAACGAATCCCGCCCGCCGCTGGATGACGTGAACGTGCGCCGGGCACTGAACCAAGCCATCGACCGCAGCCAGTTCAAGGGCGTGATTTCCCGCTACCAGAAACCGGCCAGTTCGGTGCTGGCCAGCAGCACGCCGTATTACCAGGACCTCAGCGCCCAGCTCGCCTACGACCCGCAAGGCGCCGGCAAACTGCTCGATGCCGCCGGCTGGAACAAGGGCGCCGATGGCTGGCGCCAGCGTGACGGCAAGCGCCTGAGCTTCGCCCTCGACTACTGGCAGGCGACCACCCCGGTGCTGGAACTGGTGCAGCAGCAACTGCGTCAGGCCGGCGTCGAGCTGCGCCTGAACAAGTCCACCATCGGCCAGGTCAGCCTGTTGCAGACCTCGCTCAACTACGAACTGTGGTTCTTCAACCTGACCCGCGCCGACCCGGACGTGCTGCGCACCGTGTTCCTCTCCAGCGGGCGCAACGTCAACGTCCGCGGCCCGGCCCCGCTGGACCAGACGCTGCTGGACTCGGCGGCCAGCCTCGATCCGCAGAAACGCGGCGCGCTGATCCAGCAGGCCAGCGCCGAGCTGCTCGACCAGGGCCATGTGATTCCGCTGGTGGAAGCGGCCACGGTGACCGCGTTCCGCGACATCGTTCACGGCCTGCATTACGAGGCCTCGACCCGCCTGCAGTTTTACGACACCTGGCTGGCACAACCGGGGAGCCACTGACCGATGACCTTCCAGACCAACCACCGCGCACTGCTCTGGCGCGTGGCCCAGGCGGCGCTGGTGCTGTGGGCGGCGTTCACCCTGTCGTTCGCCATCCTCTACGCACTGCCGGGTGATCCGGTGGCGATCCTGCTGGCCCAGAGCGGCGAGCCGGGCGCGGTGGACCCGGCCAAGGTCGCCGAGCTGCGCGCCCGCTATCACCTCGACGGGAGTCTCTGGCAGCAGTACGGCGGCGCGCTGTGGCGGTTGCTGCACCTGGACCTCGGCACCTCGCTGCAAACCGGCAAGCCGGTGGCCCAGGCCCTGGCCGCGGCATTGCCGGCAACGCTGGCGCTGGCCTTCGCCGCGCTATTGCTGGCGGTGCCGCTGGGCATCGGCCTGGCGCTGGCGGCGCATCAGGTGCGGCGGCAGCCATTGCAGAGCGCGCTGCACAATGCGCCGGCGGTGGTCGTCTCGCTGCCGACCTTCTGGGTCGGGCTGGTGCTGCTGCAACTGTTCTCCTTCAAGCTGCATTGGCTGCCGGCGATGGGCGACCACGGCCTCGCCAGTCTGGTGCTGCCGGCAGTGACCCTGGCCCTGCCCTGCGCGGCGATGATCGCCCAGGTGCTCGGCCGCTCGATCGCCAGCGTCAGCCAGCAGCCTTTCGTCCAGGCCCTGCGCAGCAAAGGCGTCGGTCCCTGGCGCCTGCTTTGCGGGCACATCCTGCACAACGCTTCGATTCCCCTGTTGAGCCTGGCCGGCACCTTGCTCGGCAACCTGCTGGCCGGCGCGGTGGTCACCGAAACCGTGTTCTCCCGCGACGGCGTCGGGCGCCTGGCCCAGGCCGCCGTCGCCAGCCAGGACATCGCCGTGGTCCAGGGCGTGGTGCTGCTGGCCGCGACCCTGTATGTGCTGACCAACCTGGCCACCGATCTGCTGTACCCGCTGCTCGACCCGCGCATCCGCCAAGGGAGCCGTTCATGATCCTGCAACCCGCCTACGCCGCCAGCCGCCCGCTGCGCTGGCCCGGACTGTCCGTGGCGCTGAGCCTGGCGCTGTTCGCGGTGGTCCTCGGCTGGGCCTTCTGGCCCGGCCTGTTTACCAGCGCCGACCCGCTGCTGGCCGACCCGACCCAGACCCTGCAAGCCCCTTCCGCCCGCCACTGGTTCGGCACCGACCACCTCGGCCGCGACCTCTACGCCCGCTCCGTGCATGGCGCGGCGCTGTCGTTGCAAGCCACCAGCATCGCCGTGCTGATCGCGTTGGTCGCCGGCAGCCTGCTGGGCGGTATCGCCGGCTGGTTCGGCGGCGTCGCCGACCGCGTGCTGGCGGTCATTGTCGAAGTGCTGATGGCGATCCCGGCGCTGCTGCTGGCGATGGCCATCGTCACCGCGCTGGGCTTCGGCACCCTGGAAATCGCCCTGGCGGTGGGTCTGTCGTCGGTGGCGATCTTCGCCCGCCTGGCCCGTGGCGAAGTGCTGCGCTGGCGCAGCCGGACCTTTGTCGAAGCGGCGCGGGTGGCCGGTGTCGGCTCCTGGACCAACCTCTGGCGGCATGTCCTGCCCCACGCCGCCGGACCGCTGCTGGCCTTGGCCGCGCTGGAATTCGCCAGCGCCGTACTGGCGGTGTCGGCGCTGAGCTTCCTCGGTTTCGGCGCGCCGCCGCCGCAACCGGAATGGGGCCTGCTGATCGCCGAAGGGCGCAACTACATGGTGGTGGCCTGGTGGTACACCACCCTGCCGGGGCTGGTGGTGGCCACCGTGGTCCTCGCCACTCAGCAACTGGCCCGCGGCCTGCAACGTCTTCAGGGAGAAGCCTCATGAGCACCCCACTGGTTCGCATCAGCCAGTTCGGCGTGGAATACCCCGGCAGCCAGCAGGCCGCCGTGGCAGGACTGGACCTGGAAATCGCCGCCGGCGAAATCGTCTGCCTGGTGGGGGAGTCTGGCTCGGGCAAATCCACCACTGCCGCCGCGCTGGCCGGCTTGCTGCCGCCCGGTGTGCAACAGACCGGCCAGTTATGGCTGCAAGGCCAGGCCCTCGACCAGCTCGACGAACACGACTGGCGCGAGCGGCGCGGCCGTCTGGTCGGCTTCGTCCCGCAAGACCCGGGCACCTCGCTGGACCCGGTCAAGACCATCGGCGCCCAGCTTGTCGAAGCCATGACCGTGCACGGCGTGGCCAAGACCGAAGCGCGCCTGCGCGGTGTGGCGCTGCTGCATCAGGTCGGCCTGAAAGATCCCGAGCAATTGCTCAAGCGCTACCCCCATGAATTATCTGGCGGCATGTGCCAGCGGGTGCTGATCGCCATCGCCCTGGCCAACGACCCGCCACTGCTGATCGCCGACGAACCCACCAGTGCCCTCGACGTCAGCGTGCAACGGCAGATTCTCGACCGCCTGCAACACCTGGTGCGCGAACGCGGCAGCAGCCTGCTGCTGATCACCCATGACCTGGCGGTGGCGCTCGACCGTGCCGACCGCATCCTGGTGATGCGCCATGGCCGCCTGCTGGAAAGCGGCACGCCGAGCCAGTTGTGGCATGCGCCGGAACACCCCTACACCCGCCAGTTGCTCCAGGCCTCGCCCCTGGCGCGACTGCAACAACGACGCTCGGCGCCCGCCGTGGCAGCGGGCGAGCCGCTGTTGCAGGTCAGCAGCCTGCAACGGCGCTTCAACCGCCACGGACCGGCGGCGGTGGAGGACGTCAGCTTCAGCCTGCAACGAGGCACCACCACCAGCCTGGTGGGTGAGTCCGGCTCGGGCAAATCCACCACGGCGCGGATCATCCTCGCCCTGGAACAGGCCAGCGCCGGCAGCGTGCGCTTCGACGGCGAGGAAATCCTCGGCGCCGGGCGCAGGCAACTGCACGGCTATCGGCGACGGGTGCAACTGGTCTACCAGAACCCGTGGGCCGCCCTCGACCCACGGCACGACCTGCTGGACATCATCAGCGAACCGTTGCGCGCCTTCGCCATCGGCCAGCGCCGCGATGACCGCGAGCGCGTGCTGGAACTGCTGGAGCGGGTCGGCCTGCCGGGTAACCTGCTGCACCGTCGTCCTGGCCAGCTTTCCGGTGGCCAGCGCCAGCGCGTCGCCATCGCCCGCGCCCTTGCCGCCGAGCCTGAATTGCTGGTGCTGGACGAGCCGCTGTCGGCGCTGGATGCGCCGGTCCAGGCGCAAGTGCTGGACCTGCTGCAACACCTGCAACGCGACCTCGGCCTGACCTACCTGTTCATCTCCCACGACCTCGCCACCGTGCGCGGCATCAGCGATCAGGTGCTGGTAATGAGCCAGGGCCGACTGGTGGATCACGGACCGACCGAGCAAGTGTTCGAAAGGCCGGCGAGCGATTACACGCGGCGGTTGCTGGAGGATATGCCGGGGCAGTTATTGCCGTTGCGGGGGCGGGAGTTGCAGGTGGCGGGGTTGTGAGGTTCGGGCTCTCCGTCAAAAGACCGAGTAATGGCTACCAGGCGCATGCCTGAAGTTTTTCAGCGCTCTCAAGATCGAGCGCCGCCCGCGCGGCGCATCGCGACGGTTCGGCGCCCCGACAAGCTCGCTCCTACATTGGTTGTAACGTGCCTATGTCTGCCAGGCCATGGTTGACTGCCTTGTTTGTACGACAGCCTCCCAGCGATTCATCGCCAAAAGGCAAAGGCGGGCAACACCTCTCTGACAGGCCATGGCACGTTGCAAAAAATGTAGGAGCGGATTCATCCGCGATGCGCCGCGCGGGCGGCGCTCGATCTTGAGAACGCTGAAAACCTGTCGGCTAGCACCTGGTCGCCATTACCCAATTCCCTGACTGGCACTTCATGGTCTCAAGACAGTCCCGAGATGCGTAGCTACCTAAGCTTAGGCCCGAAAAGTCTTTCACAACCCCGCCCCCCGCCGCCTATCGTCCCCACCTGCCCTTCGTCGCAAAGGATTGTCTGATGTCCTCCGCCGTACCCTCGCCCAATCCGTGGCTGGCCCTCACCGGGGTGGCCATTGCCAGTTTCCTCGGCTGCATCGACTTCACCATCGTCAACACCGCCCTGCCCGCCCTGAGCCAGGAACTGGGCATCGGCCTGCAACAATCCCAATGGCTGATCACCGCCTTCGTCATGGCCCTGTCCACGTTCATGGTCAGCGCCGGGCGGCTGGCCGATCTGTTCGGGCGCCGTCGCTTGATGCTCGCCGCGATGCTGCTGTTCGGCCTCGCCTCGCTGGCCGCCGGGCTCAGTCACAGCCTCGCGGCGCTGGTGTTCTGGCGCGTGGTGCAAGGGCTGTCTTGCGCGGTGCTGTACACCGCGTCCAGTGCGATTGTCAGCAACGCTTTCGATGAGGCGCGGCGTGGTCGTGCCATCGGTCTGCTGTTCAGCGCCAACGGCCTCGGTCTGGCGATCGGGCCGGTGGCCGGCGGTTTGCTGGTGGCGACGCTCGGCTGGCGTTGGGTGTTTTTGCTGAATGTGCCGCTGATCGCCATCGGCCTGCTGCTGTGCTGGCGCCATGTGCGCGAATCCGCCGCCGAGGGCGACGGCCAACGCCTCGACCTGCCCGGCCTGGCGTTGCTCAGCCTGAGCCTGCCGCTGTGGGTCTTGCTGCTGGTGCACGGCGGCAATTGGGGCTGGTCATCGCCGTCGGTGCTGGGGCTGTTCGGCCTGGCGCTGTTGCTCTCGGGGCTGCTGGTGTGGACCGAGCGGCGTGTGCCGGCGCCGCTGCTGCGTTTCGATTTCCTGGCCAGACCGGCCTTCACCGGTGCCTGCCTGGCAACAGGCGGGCTGGCCTTTTTCTACTGCCCGGCCTTCTTGCTGATGCCGTTGTACCTGGCGGATGTGCGCGGCCTCGATGCCGCCAGCGTCGGCCTGTTGCTGCTGCCCACCACCGCGGTACTGGCGCTGCTGTCGCCCTGGGCCGGACGCTGGGCGGATCGCCATGGCACGCGGCCGGTGTTGCTGGCCGGTTTTGTGTTGCTGGCGGCCTCGGCGCTGCTGCAAACGCGCTTCGCCAGCGACAGTGCCTGGCCGCTGGTGATCGCCGCCTTCGCCCTGATGGGCGCGGGCTGGGCGTGCATTCTCGGACCGTCCACCGTGGCGGCGATGGCCTCGGTGCCGGCGCAGGATGCCGGGGTGGCGATGGGCATGTCGTGGACGTTTCACAACCTCGCCGGCGCCTTGGGCCTGGCGATTACGGCGGCGTTGTTCCAGCACAGCGGCAGCGCTTTCGTTTCCGGCTACCAGGACACCATGGTGCTGCTGGCCGCAGCCAGCGGCCTGGTGTTGCTGGGGTTGGTCGTGCTGGTGAACCGGGCACGGCCGCTTGCCAGCGTTGATTCGGTTTAAGCGATCCGGGCCGCTGTAGCGGCCCTCAGACTCCCCTCGGCAAAGGCCATTTCAATGAGCAGACTCAAAGAAAAATACACCCTGATCACCGGCGGCACGGGCGGCATCGGCCTGGAAACCGCGCGGCAGTTTCTCGCCCAGGGCGCCAGGGTGGCGATCACCGGACGCAGTGCCGAGGCCCTGCGCCTGGCCGGCGACGCCCTCGGCGACGAGGTGTTGCTGATCGAAAGCGACGCCGGTGATATCGCCGGGCAACGCCGCGTCGCCGACACCCTCGCACAACACTGGCCGCGTCTGGACGTGCTGTTCATCAACGCCGGCGACGTTACTCACCGCCCGCTGCAAGATTGGGACGAAGCCACCTGGGACCGCCAGCAGGACACCAACCTCAAAGGCCCGTTCTTCCTGATCCAGGCCCTGCTGCCGCTGCTGCATGATCCGTCTTCGGTGATCCTCTGCGGCTCGGTCAGCGCCCGTATCGGCCTGGCGCAAAGCAGCGCCTACGCCGCCAGCAAGGCCGGGCTGTTGTCGCTGGCACGAACCCTGTCGGGCGAATTGATCGGCCGCGGCATCCGGGTCAACGGCCTGAGTCCTGGCCCTACCGACACCGCCGCCCTCGGCAAGCTTGGCCTGCCGCCGGAAGAAGAACAGGCCCTGCGCGACAGCATCCGCCAACTGGTGCCGCTCGGGCGACTGGGCAAGCCATGGGAGCTGGCCCAGGCGGCGGTGTTCCTGGCGTCGGATGAGTCGTCGTTCGTGGTCGGGACCGAGTTGTTGGTGGACGGCGGCGTCGGCAATATCTAACCGCACGCCTTGAGCCGGTCTCAGCTCAACGCCTGCAACTGCTCCAGCTCCTCCCGCGTCAGGCTCACACCCTCCCGCGCTGATTTCTCCCGCTCGTGGAAGCGGCGCTCGCCCGGCAGGCGGGTGACGCCCACCGCTTCCATCTGCCGCACCAGTTCGCGGCTGCGCTCGGCGAAGCGCTCGCCCTGAGCCAAACGCGGGTCTATGACGATCAGCAATTGCCCGGTCCACGGCGTCTTGGCGCCGGGGTGCTGCGACCAGTCGAACTCGAAGGAGAAATTGCCGCCAGTCAGCGCCGCCGCCAGCAACTCCACCATCATCGACAGCGCCGAGCCCTTGTGCCCACCGAACGGCAGCAGCGCGCCGCCGTCGAGGATCGCCGCGGGGTCGCGGGTCGGCTGGCCGAGGCGATCGACGCCCATGCCTTCGGGCAGCAATTCGCCTTTGCGCGCAGCAATCTGCACATCGCCGTGGGCGATGGCGCTGGTGGCCATGTCGAAGACAATCGGCGCCCCGCCCGCGCACGGCGCGGCAAAGGCGATCGGGTTGGTCCCGAACAACGGCCGCTCGGCGCCCTGCGGCACCACGCAGGTCATGCTGTTGACCACGCTCAGCGCCACCAGACCTTCGTCGGCGAACGGCTCGACATCCGGCCACAAGGCGGCGAAGTGGTGCGAGTTATGGATCGCCAACACCGCGATGCCGGCACTGCGCGCCTTGCTCACCAGCAACTCGCGGGCCGCAGCCAGCGCCGGCTGGGCGAAGCCGCCGCCGGCATCGACGCTGATGTAACCACTGGCCACATCCTCGACCTTCGGCACGGCCTGGCCATTGACCCAGCCGCTGGCGAGGGTCGAGACATAGCCGGGAATACGGAACACGCCATGGCTGTGGGCGCCGTCGCGCTGGGCGCTGGCGCAGTTGAATGCCAGCGCGCGAGCCACCGCCTCGCTGGTGCCGTGACGCACGAAAATGCGCTGCAGCAGGGTTTCCAGTTCGTTGAAGGGAATCTGTGTGGCAGGTGCGGACATTCTGTAGCTCCGATGATTGGAATTGGACTGGGCAACAGGGATGGCAGTGAGCGGACTTTCCTCTTTTTGACAGTTAGCTGTCAAATATTGACTTGATGACAGAAAACATTCATTTTCTCTTCCACCGCAGCCGTCATCGAGCATCGCCCGTGAGCCAACCCATCAAGCAACGCCTGGAAAGCAGCCTGCCCAATGCGTCGGCCTCGGGGCGCAAGATCGCCACCTACATGCTCGCCCACCTCACCGATCTGCCGTTCGAAACCTCCGCCAGCCTTGCGGAGAAGGTCGGCGTCAGCGAATCCAGCGTCGGGCGCTTCTGCCGCTCGCTGGGCTACGAGCACCTCAAGGCACTCAAGCAGGACTTGAAGGACGACCTCGGTGACGGCCCCTGGCTGGTGGGCGATCGGTTGCAAGAATTCCGCCAACACTCCAGCGACGACCGCGAAGACCGCAGCCGCAGCCTGGAACTGGAAGTCGCCGCGCTGGTGCGGGTTTACGAATACAGCCGCACCGCCGAGTGGGACCGTGTCGCCACGCGCCTGGCGCAGCGTCCGCGGGTGTTCGTCGCGGGCTTTCAGACCGAGCGCGGCATCGCCCACTGCATGGCCCACCTGCTGCAATACCTGCGCGACGGCGTGCAGGTGGTGGACGGCAGCGCCGGGCATTTCGGCGAAGTCCTGCTGGGCGATCCGGCGCACTGCGCGCTGGTGGTGTTCGAGGCGCGGCGTTATTCCCGCCATGCCTTGCTGCTGTGTCACAAGGCACGCGAGGCGGGCATCCCGGTAACACTGGTTACCGACACCTTCTGTGATTGGGCCGATGCGAATGCCGACGAGGTGTTCCGCATTCCCACCCAGTTCAACCTGTTCTGGGAGTCCACCGCGACGATGCTGTCGTGGGCTCACCTGATGGTCAACGAGGTCTGCAAGAAGCTCGGGCCTGATGTTGAAAAACGCTTGGACGCAACTGCCGCTCTACACAACGAGTTCGTTGGCTACACGTCAACGGCAAAACAATAGCAAGAGAGTGCAACTACAGATCGAGGTGTCACATGAAACCTGTTCTTCGCTTCGCAGGGGCCTGCGCATTGCTGCTGGCCGGCATCACGTCGGCCCAGGCCGAAACCCTGAAGATCGCCACGGAAGGTGCCTACCCGCCCTTCAACTACGTTGATTCGGACAACAACCTGCACGGCTTCGACGTCGATATCGCCAAGGCCCTGTGCGAGCAGATGAAAGTCGAATGCACCGTGGTCGCCCAGGACTGGGAAGGCATCATCCCGGCCCTGATCGCGCGTAAGTACGACGCGGTGGTGGCGTCGATGATCAACACCGAGGAACGGCGCAAGAAGATCGCCTTCACCAACCACTACTACCGCACCCCGCTGTCGGTCGCCGTACCGAAAGACAGCGAAATCACCGACGCCCAGACCAAGTTCAAGGGCTACACCGTCGGCGCCCAGGCCTCTTCGACCCAGGCCATCTATGCCGAAGACGTGTACGGCAAGGCCGGTGCCGATGTGAAGCTGTACCCGACCCTGGACGAAGCCAACGCCGACCTCGCCGCCGGCCGCCTCGACGGCGTGATCGCCGATAAATTCCCGCTGCTGGAATGGCTGGGCAAGGCCGGCAAGGACTGCTGCAAGACCCTCGGCGATGTCGACGGCACCCGCGCCGACGCATCGATTGCCGTGCGCAAGGAAGACGAAGCCCTGCGCGAGCGGCTGAACAAGGCGCTGGATGCCATCGTGGCGGACGGGACGTATCAGAAGATCGCGGGCAAGTACTTCGACTTCGATATCTACCAGTGACCGTTTAGGGCTGCTTACGGCCTTATCGCGAGCAAGCTCGCTCCTACACCTTTCTCCCCCTCCCTGTAGGAGCGAGCTTGCTCGCGATAGCGGCCCTCAAGACTGCCCCTTCCCGAGGCTTCGCCCATGCTCGAACATTTGTCACTCCTCTCCTTCGCCAGCGGCGGCTGGGGTCAGGCGTTGCTCGCCGGTGCGCTGGTGACCCTGGCGCTGGCCCTCGCCTGTCTGCCCATCGGCCTGCCGCTGGGCCTGGGCATCGCCCTCGCCGCGCGTTCGAAAAAACGCCTGCCACGGGCTTTCGCCACGGTGTTTTCCACGGTGTTCCGCGGTCTGCCGGAATTGCTCACGCTGCTGATCATCTACTACGGCTGCCAGATCGCCGCGCAAAAAATACTGGCCGCCATGGGCTATGAAGGCGAGGTGATGATCAACACTTTCCTCGCCGCCATGGTCGCCTTCAGCCTGGTGTTCGCCGCGTTCTCCAGCGAAATCTGGCTGGCCGCGTTCAAGACAGTGCCCAAGGGCCAGTACGAAGCGTGCGCCGCCCTCGGCCTGGGCAAGCGCACCGCGTTCGGCAAGGTGGTGTTCCCGCAACTGCTGCGCATCGCCCTGCCCGGCCTGTCGAACAACTGGCTGTCGCTGCTCAAGGACACCTCGCTGGTCTCGACCATCTCCCTGGTCGACCTGATGCGCCAGACCAATCTGGCCGTCAGCGTGACCAAGGAACCGATGCTGTTCTACGGCGTCGCCTGCCTCTGCTACCTGCTGTTCTCGGCGCTGTCGGGCCGGGTCTTCCACTTCATCGAGAACCACTTCAGCCGCCACCTGCGGAGCGCCCGTCCATGAGCTTCGACGAACTGCTGGCAATGTTCCTCAATCCCGAGCTGCTGGAGCGCTATGGCCCGCGCTTTATCGACGGCCTGCTGGTGACCGCCAAACTGGTGGCGATCTCCTTCACCCTCGGCGCCCTGTTGGGCATGCTCCTGGCCCTGGCGCGGATGTCGAAAAGCCTCACGCTGCAACGCCTGAGCGCCGCCTACGTGTACTTCTTCCGCGGCTCGCCGCTGCTGGCGCAACTGTTCCTGTTGTATTACGGCCTGGGTTCGTTCAAGGGCTTCTGGCAAGACGTCGGCCTCTGGTGGTTCTTCCGCGACGCCTGGTTCTGCACCCTGCTGGCCTTCACCCTGAACACCGCCGCCTACCAGGCGGAGATCTTCCGCGGCAGCCTGCTGGCCGTGGCGCCTGGGCAATACGAGGCGGCCAGCGCGCTGAGCCTGAAGCGCTCGACCACCTTCTTCAAAGTGATCCTGCCGCAGTCGCTGGTGGTGGCGATCGGGCCGCTGGGCAACGAACTGATCCTGATGATCAAGGCCAGCGCCATTGCCTCGCTGGTGACCATCTACGACCTGATGGGCGTGACCAAGCTGGCCTTCTCGCGCAGCTTCGACTTCCAGATCTACCTTTGGGCCGCCGTGCTCTACCTGCTGATCGTCGAAATCGTACGACGCAGCCTCAAACACATCGAAGCCCGCCTGGGCCGCCACCTGCGCTGAACCCTTGCCGTAGAGGATCCTTGTCATGCACTGCCAAACCATCGTCCTGGGCGCCGGAATCGTCGGCGTCAGCACCGCCCTGCACCTGCAAGCGCGCGGCCGCAAGGTCGTCCTGATCGACCGCGACGAACCGGGTAGCGGCACCAGCCACGGCAACGCCGGGCTGATCGAGCGCTCCAGCGTGATCCCCTATTCCTTCCCGCGCGCGCTGCCGAAACTGGTGCGCTATGGCCTCAACCAGCAATCCGACGTGCGCTTCAGTTGGCGCTACCTGCCCAAGGCCGCGCCGTGGCTGCTGAGCTACTGGCGCAACTCCGCGCCCGCGCCGCTGGCCGTGGCGACCCAGGCGATGCTGCCGCTGGTGGAGCGTTGCGTCGAGGAACACGACGCGCTGATCGAGGCGGCCGGCGTGCAGTCACTGGTCAAGGCCAACGGCTGGATCGAGGTCTACCGCAACGACGCCGCGTTCGAGGCGGCCAAGGTCGAAGCCGAAGCGCTGAAAGCCTACGGCCTGGCCTTCGAGATTCTCGACCGCAGGCAACTGCACGAACGCGAAGCCGACCTGACCCAGGGCGCGGTGGGCGGCATTCATTGGCTCGACCCGAAGACCGTGAGCAACCCGAGCGCCCTGGTGCGTGGCTACGCGGCGCTGTTCGTGCAGCGCGGTGGCCACTTCATCCACGGTGATGCGCGCAGCCTGCGCCAGATCGCCGGCGAGTGGCAGGTGGACAGCCGACGCGGCCCGATCACTGCCCCTGAAGTGGTGATCGCCCTCGGCCCGCAGGCCGCCGAGCTGTTCAAGCCGCTGGGCTATCGGATTCCGCTGGAAATCAAGCGCGGCTACCACGCCCACTACAAAGCTCGGGGCGGAGCGCAACTGAGCCATTCGATCTGCGACGCCCAAGCCGGTTTCGTGCTGGCGCCGATGGAACAAGGCATCCGCCTGACCACCGGCATCGAGTTCGCCGCCAGCACTGACGCCGCCAACGAGATCCAGTTGCAGCGTTGCGAGGCCGTGGCCCGCGGACTATTCCCCCTCGGTGAACGCATCGAAGAAACCCCGTGGCTGGGTCGCCGCCCGTGCCTGCCGGACATGCGTCCGGTGATCGGTCCGGCCAGCCGCCACCCCGGTCTCTGGTTCAACTTCGGCCATGCTCACCACGGCCTGACGCTGGGTCCGGTGAGCGGTCGCCTGCTGGCCGAGATGATGACCGGCGAACAGCCTTTCACCGACCCCGCGCCCTACAGCGCCGAGCGTTTCAACTGAATTCCGCCCACCCGCCGGAGAACAACAATAATGAGCGCCTCACTCAGCCTTGCCGCCGCCCCGCAAGCGACCACCGACTCGCGCAACGTCGCGGTGCATATCAGCGGCCTGGAGAAATACTACGGTCCCTACCACGTGCTGCGCGGTATCGACCTGACGGTGCACGAGGGCGAACGCATCGTCCTTTGTGGCCCCTCGGGCTCGGGAAAATCGACCCTGATCCGCTGTATCAACCGCCTGGAAGTCGCCGAACACGGCAAGATCCTGGTGAACGACACCGACCTCGCCGGCAACAGCCGCGCGGCGGCGAAAGTGCGCAGTGAAATCGGCATGGTGTTCCAGCACTTCAACCTGTTCCCGCACATGAGCGTGCTCGACAACTGCACCCTGGCGCCAATGAGCGTGCGCGGCCTCAGCCGCGCCCAGGCCGAGGAGTTGGCGCAGTTCTACCTGGACAAAGTGGGCATCTCCAGCCAGGCGGCGAAATACCCCGGCCAGCTTTCCGGTGGTCAGCAGCAGCGCGTGGCGATTGCCCGGGCGTTGTGCATGAAACCGAAGATCATGCTGTTCGACGAGCCCACCTCGGCGCTCGACCCGGAGATGGTTGCCGAAGTGCTGGACGTGCTGGTGAAGCTGGCCGACAGCGGCATGACCATGCTCTGTGTGACCCACGAAATGGGCTTTGCCCGTCAGGTGGCGCAGCGGGTGCTGTTCCTCGACGGCGGACAGATCATCGAGGACGCCCCGCCGGAAACCTTCTTCAATGCACCGCGCAGCCCGCGGGCGCGGGATTTTCTTGCGCAGATCCTGCACTGAAACCAACACGGGCCGGCGTCAGGATGACGTCGGCCCGTGTTTTCCAGCGGCCTGGAACTCAGTCGTCCAGCGGCTTGGGCGGTGGCAGGGGTTTGGCCGGCTTGGCCGGTTTTGCAGGCTCACCGGCCTTGGCGGGCTTGCCGGCCTTGGTCTCGGCGACCGGCACCGGTTCCGGCGCGGTGATGGCTTTTTCCTCGGCCGGCAAGGCATCCACTGCGGCGAAGATTTCCTGGGGATCGAGCGTGCCGTCATGCTTGATTTCGTGCTTCTGGCCGTCCTTGCCCACCAGAATCACCTGGGTGCCATTGCGCGCGCCCAGGGACAGCTCGCGGATCAGCGCCATGGTGGTCTGCTGCTCAAGGAATTTGTCGTCACGCTTGCCGACCATGCCGGCGACGCTGTAGAGCACCAGATTGCGCTCCTTGAATCCGGCCTGGGCGGCGGGGTCCTTGAGCGCTTCGTTGATACCGCGCAACACCGGGTCGGCGGTACTGGGGGCTATCACCACCAAGGGACGAGCCTTGCCCAGATCCTGGGCCAGAGGGGCGTCATCGGCGACAACCAGGGGAGCGGCGATGGCGAGCAGAGTGGCGAGGGTCAGTGACCGGGCAAGCATGTGTTTCTCCTTCTTTTTTCCTCGTAACAAATGACTACAGACCTGTAGGAAAGATCCGAAGGCCGCAGCCTAAACGAACGCAATCACCTGGTGGACGGGACAAAAGTAACTTCCGGTGTCAGAAGGATAGCTGATGGATTTGGGATGGCGGCGGATGGGCGTGTGTATCGCGAGCAAGCTCGCTCCTACAGTACGATGCGCCCCCCAAAACCTCTCAGTCCTGAAACAACCCCATCTGCCGATCAATCAACCCACTGAAATCATCCCCCACGAACGGCAATATCGCGTCCGCCACCGGCTGCAACTGGCGGCTCAGGTAATGCTCGTAGTCGATCGGACTGCGCCGCGCCTCCAGCGGTTCCGGGCCACTGGTGGTGATGACGTAGCTGATCCAGCCACCATTCTGGTACTGCCGCGGCCGGCCCAGGCTGTCGTTGAAATCATCAGCCAGCCGCGCCGCGCGGACATGTGGCGGGACATTGCGCTGGTAGTCATCCAGCGGCCGGCGCAGACGCTTGCGGTACACCAGCAACTCATCCAGCTCGCCGGCCAGGGTGCGTTGCACGTATTCACGCACGAATTCCCTATACGGCTCGCGACGGAAGATGCGCAAATACAACGCCTGCTGGAACTGCTGGGCCAGTGGCGACCAATCCGTGCGCACCGTTTCCAGGCCCTTGTAGATCACCTCTTCACTGCCATCGGCACGCTGCACCACACCGGCATAGCGCTTTTTGCTGCCCTCCTCGGCGCCGCGGATGGTGGGCATCAGAAAGCGCGTGTAGTGGGTTTCGTACTGCAATTCCAGGGCGCTTTCCAGGCCGTATTGCTCGCGCAGGTGGTCGCGCCACCAGGCATTGACCTCGCGCACCAGGGTCTGGCCGATCTGGCTGGCTTGGTCCTGGTCGTGGGCGCGCTTGAGCCAGACGAAGGTGGAATCGGTGTCGCCGTAGATCACCTGGTAGCCACGCGCCTCGATCAGCTTGCGGGTGCGCTGCATGATCTCGTGCCCGCGCAGGGTGATGGACGACGCCAGGCGCGGGTCGAAGAAGCGGCAGCCGCTGGAACCGAGCACGCCGTAGAAGGCGTTCATGATGATCTTCAGCGCCTGCGACAACGGCGCGTTGCCGTCGCGCTTGGCCGCCTCGCGGCCCTGCCAGACCCGCTCGACGATGGCCGGCAGGCAATGCTGCGTGCGCGAGAAACGCGCCTCGCGAAAACCCGGCACCGAGTGTTCGTCGTCCGGTTCGCGCAGGCCCTCCACCAGGCCCACCGGGTCGATCAGGAAGGTGCGGATGATCGATGGGTAAAGGCTTTTGTAGTCCAGCACCAGCACCGATTCGTAGAGGCCGGGCCGCGAGTCCATGACGAAGCCGCCAGGGCTGGCCTCGCCTTCGCGCCCGCCAAGGTTCGGTGCGACAAAGCCCAGGCGGTGCATCAGCGGAATGTACAGGTGACAGAACGCCGCCACCGAACCGCCGCTGCGGTCCACCGGCAAACCCGTGACCGTGGACCGCTCCAGCAGGAAGTCCATCAGCCGGGTCTTGTCGAAGATGCGCGTCACCAGTTCGCAGTCCTTGAGGTTGTAGCGGGCCAGCGCCGGGCGGTCCTCGGCGAACATGCGGTTGATCTCGTCCATGCGTTGGTACGGCGTGTCGATGGCCTTGCCCTCGCCGAGCAGGGTCTGGGCGACGTTTTCCAGGCTGAAAGACGGGAAACTCCAGGTCGCCGAGCGCAGCGACTCGATGCCATCGATGATCAACCGCCCGGCGGCGCTGGCAAAGTAGTGAGTGCGGCTGCCGTGTTCGCGCCATTCCATGGGCTGGCTGTCGCGGCCCAACAGCAGCGGCACGTTCAGGCGCTTGCTGTGTTCGTGCAAAACACGCAGGTCGAACTGCACCAGGTTCCAGCCGATGATCGCGTCCGGGTCGTGCTCGGCCAGCCAGCCGTTCAGGCGCTGCAGGAGTTCGGCGCGGCTGTCGCACCATTCGAGCTGGAAGTCGATGCCGCTGGCGTCGCCATTGGCCGGGCCGAGCATGTACACCTGGCGCTGCCCGCAGCCTTCCAGGGCAATCGAATACAGCTCGCCGCGTTCGCTGGTCTCGATGTCCAGCGACACCAGTTTCAGCCGTGGCCGGTAGTCGTTGGCCGGTTTCAGTTGGGCGTCGAGCCAGACGCCGTCGCGGTCGGGCTGGCCGCTGAAATCGACCGGCGCGGTGATGAAGCGCTCCATCAGGTAGCGCTCGGGCGGGCGGATATCCGCCTCCAGCAACTCGATGCCGGCGCCGCGCAGGCGTTTTTCCAGTTGCATCAGTTGCCGGTGCTGGCGGCAATACAGGCCGAGCACCGGGCGCTGGGCAAAATCCCTCAACGCCAGCGGGCGCAGTTCCACGTCCTTTTCGCCACGCAGCAGCTCGCCGAGCCGCTCGCGCTGATCCGCCGCAACGAAGGCCACCGACGTCTGCGCCGGCAGGCGCACACGCCGCGGCCCCGCCTCGGTGGCCAGCCAGAACTCCACCAGGGTGCCTTGCGGCGTATCCCGCCAATGACGGGTCAGGACAAAGCCCTGTTCTACCTGCACCGGTGTTTCCTCGACCACATTCATTCAAAGGGCACGGAGTCTACCCGAGCCACCGGCCCGGAGCGCCCCTTATCGGCGCGACAGTGCGACGGGTTTCGGCGCGCTGCCTCTCCCGCTAGAATGCGCCCTCAAAGGAAATGCTTCATCCACTACGGACAGTGCCTATCGCCATGAATCACGCCCCAGCCTTTTCCCGCCCTCACCCTACGGGGCACAAGGATCTACCACGTGCGTTGTGATCGCTCCCTTCTCTCCCTGTTGTGCCTGCTGCCCGTCATGGCCGTGGCCGGTGATCCCGTCATCGATCCCCACGCCGACCTGCTGTATCGCCAGGCCCTGCCCCTGCTGGAGAAAGCCGACGCGCAGAGCAACACCCTGCCCACCGACACCGCGCCCAACGATCAGGAACTGATCCGCAAGGTGCAGTCGCTGGACCAGGCCCTGCAACCGGCGGTGGCGCTGTTGCAACGCGCCGCCCTGCTGCATCACCCGGTGGCCGAGTACCGCCTGGCCCTGCATTACATCACCCACCTGCCGGTCAACCAGATTTCGGCCGAGGCCTGTCCGCTGCTGCGTTCCAGCTTGTCCCAGGGCTTTACCCCGGCGGCGCTGGAAGTGGGCAACTGGTGCCCGGAGCTGCGCAACAGCGCCGAATACCGCCAGGCGCTGGAGCAGGTGCCGACCCGCGACTCGCTGTACGCCGGATATTTCCCGCAACCGGCGGTGCGCCTGCAATGCCTGAGCGAGCGACCGCAGGGACTGGCGCTGCAATGGGGGCGCCAGCGCGACTTCCAGGCCGAGGTCTATCGCCTGCTCGCCGGCCTGGACCCGAACCAGCGCGCCAGCTATCAGAAGAAGGCGGTGGAGATCAACGGCTGCCGCGCCGTGCGCCCGCAGGTGGTCAATCACCTTCCCTGAATTGAACACGCCTGAGCTGAGCAAGATTGTTCAATCCAGCCGGACGGCGCTCTGGCATCCTGTCTGGCCTTCCACACTCATGCTGTCGCTCATGTCCGGATCCCGCCTCGCCCGCACCGCTTACCTCCATGGCGCCATCGCCAGCATGCCGCTGTCCCTGGCCGTCGCGCCCTGGGGTTTGCTGGCCGGTTCCATGGCCATCGAAGCCAACCTCACCCCGCTCGAAGGCCAGGGCCTGTCGGCGATCGTCTTCGCCGGCGCCGCGCAACTGGTGGCGATCGGCATGCTCAAGGGCGGCGCCAACCTGGCGTCGATCCTGCTGACCACCTTGCTGCTGACCTCTCAGCACCTGCTTTACGGCCTGTCGATGCGCCCGGTGATCTCCGGGCTGCCAGGCCGCTGGCGGGTCGCCCTGGGCTTTCTGCTGACTGACGAGTTCTTCGCCTTGGTCAGCCAGTACGACCGCGAACAGTTCAACCGCTGGTACGCGCTGGGCGTCGGCTTCACGTTCTACCTGGCGTGGAACCTGTTTACCCTGGCCGGGATCATCCTCGGCCAGAACATCCCGCACCTGGACAAGCTGGGCCTGGACTTCTCCATCGCCGCCACCTTCGTCGCGCTGATCGCCCCATGCGTGCGCGACGTGCCAACGGTGGTGTGCGTGGCGGTGTCGCTGTTCTGTTCGGTGCTGTTCAGCTACTGGCACTGGGAAACCGCCCTGGTGATCGCCGGCCTGCTGGGCATGGGCGCCGGGTTCATCTGTCAAAAACTCTGGGGTGCACGCTGATGGTTTTCCTGCTGATCCTCGCCATGGGCCTGATCGTCTTCCTCAACCGCTACGCCTTTCTCGAACCGCGCCTGCCGCTGCGCCTGAGCTCCAACGCGCGGCAGTTCCTCGGCTTTGCCGTACCCGGCATGCTCACCGCGATCTGCGGGCCGATCGTGTTCCTGCCCGACCACCAGCTCAACCTGGACCCGCTCAACCCTTACCTGCTGGGTTCGCTGGTGGCCATCGGGCTGGTACTCTGGACGCGCAACACCCTGCTCAGCATGCTGTTGAGCATGGGCTTCTTCTTCGTCTATCGCTGGTGGCTGGGCGGTTCGCCATGACCCTTGCATCCCGGGAACTTACACACTTCTGGCAAGCCGCAGCGCTGGACAACCTGGAGCTGCTGCAAGCCCGCTACTTCCAGCAGCGCTTCGCGCCGCATGTGCATGAAGGCTATTCCATCGTCGCCCTCGAGGCTGGCGCGCAGTGCTTCTGGCACCGCGGCGCCGACCATGTGGCGCCGGTGGGCAGCGTGGTGGTGATCAACCCGGACGAAATGCACACCGGCGCCCGCGCCCATGAGGCCGGCTGGAGCTACCGCGGCTCCTACCCGGACGTCATGCACCTGACCAAGGTGCTGGACGAACTGGACATTCGCCACGGCGGCACGCCCGCCTTCACCGGCAGCGTGCTGCACGACTCGCAACTGCATGCCGCACTGATCGGCCTGCACCGCTCGGCCCAGGGCGGCGCCAGCGCGCTGGAGCAGCAATCGGCCTGGCGCGAGGCGGCGCTGCTGCTGATGCAGCGCCACGCCCGGGTTGGCGATGCCCGCGCGCCGGGCAACGAGCCGCTGGCGGTGATTCGCGCCCGGGAACTGATGGATGCCCTCCTCGACTGCCCGCCGTCGCTGGAAGAACTGGCCGCCGCGGTGAACCTGTCGCCGTTCTATTTCGCCCGGGTATTCCGCCAGGCCACCGGCCTGCCGCCCCACGCCTGGCTCAAGCAGCGCCGCCTGGGCCGGGCGCGGACCTTGCTGCGTCACGGCGGCCTGCCGTTCAACGTGGCCTTCGACCTCGGTTTCTCCGACCAGAGCCACCTCAATCGCCAGTTCAAGCAAGCCTATGGCGTCACTCCCGGCGAATACCGCCGCGCCTGCGCCGAGCGGCAGCCGGTAATCTCTGTTCGATAATCGAACCAAACCCCGCTTGCACCCCTCAAGTCGTCACCCTGCGCCTCCGATAGCCATTGAACCGTCCGGTACAAAAAGTGACGGACCTTGAAACTGCCTACAGGAGCCTTGCCCGCATGTTCGTCGACCTGAAAATCCGCACCGGAATGTTCTGGGTGCTGTCGCTGTTCAGCCTGACCCTGCTGTTTTCCTCCGTCAGCGCCTGGCGCGGCGCGGTGGGCAGCGACGCACAGATCAACGAACTGGACGACACCGCGCACCAGTCCGACCGGCTCAACAACGCGCTGCTGATGGCCATCCGCGCCAGCGCCAACGTGTCCTCGGGCTTTATCGAGCAGCAAGGCGGCCATGCCGACAGCGCCAAGGCCCGCCTGGTGCGCTCCGAAGAACTGATCGGCGAGAGCCTGAAACTGGTGGCGTCCTTCGTCGACAACGTCCAGGACCCGGCGCTCAAACCGGTGGCCGACGACCTGCAACGCACCTTCGCCGCCTACTCCAAGGCCGTCGCCGGCCAGCGCGAGGCGACCCTGGCGAATTCGCTGGACCATTATTTCGCGGTCAACGTCGATGCCGGCAACGCCATGGGCCGTTTGCAGAACCTGCGTCAGGAGTTGGTCAAGGCCCTCAGCGAGCGCGGTCAGCAGATCATGGCCGAGTCCGAACGGCGCCTGCACATTGCGCAGATCACCAGCCTCGCCTTGCTGGCCGTGACGCTGTTGCTCGCCGCGCTGTGCTGGAGCTTCATCCAGCAGCGCGTGCTGCGACCGCTGCGTGAGGCGGGCCGGCACTTCCAGCGCATCGCCGGCGGCGACCTGAGCGAGTCGGTGCAGGTGCCGGGCAACAATGAAATCGGCCAATTGTTCGCCGAACTGCAGCGCATGCAGCACAGCCAGCGCGACACCCTCGGCCGTATCAGCGGCTGCGCCGGACAACTGGCCGAGGCTGCCCAGGCCCTCAACGCGGTGACCGAGCAAAGCGCCGAAAGCCTGCGCCGCCAGGATGAAGAGCTGGAGCAGGCAGCCACCGCCGTGACCGAAATGACCACTGCGGTGGAAGAAGTCGCGCGCAATGCAGTGTCCACCTCCCAGGCCGCCAACGACTCCAACCGCCTTGCGGAACAAAGCCGCCGCCAGGTCAGCGAAACCCTCGACGGCACCCAGGCCATGGCCGGCGAAGTGCAGGCCGGCAGCGAGCGCCTGCAACTGCTGGCCGGCGAGATCCGCGATATCGGCAAGGTGCTGGAAGTAATCCGCGCCGTCTCCGAACAGACCAACCTGCTGGCCCTCAACGCCGCCATCGAAGCGGCGCGGGCCGGTGAGGCCGGGCGCGGTTTCGCAGTGGTCGCCGACGAGGTGCGCACCCTCGCCTACCGCACCCAGCAATCGACCCAGGAAATCGAACAGATGATCGGCAGCGTGCAGAGCGGCACCGAAGTCGCGGTGAGCTCCATGAACACCAGCGCCGAACGGGCCCGCGCCGCGCTCGACACCACCCAGGCGTCGGAGCAGGTGCTGGAAGGTATCTACGCCGCCATCGGCCAGATCAACGAGCGCAACCTGGTGATCGCCAGCGCCGCCGAGGAACAGGCCCAGGTCGCCCGTGAAGTGGACCGCAACCTGCTGAACATCCGCGAACTCTCGGCGCGCTCGGCCGAAGGCGCCGAACAGACCAACGCGGCGAGCCACACCCTGTCGGGGCTGGCCAAGGAACTGACGGCGCTGGTCGGGCGCTTCCGCGTGTAAGCGCGGGAACTCCGGACGGGGCTGCTGTAGACTGGCGCCCCGCCCTTTTTCCGGAACTGCCCGCCCGATGCCCGTTGTCACCCTGCTCCAGACCCCGCCCGAAGAACCGCTGAAAAGCCAACTGCTGCAGTGGGTGGTGGATGACTTCAGCCAACTGAGCAGCACCGCCCTGCCGCCGAGCAATCCGCTGTACAACCTCTATCAGTACGGCCTCGGCTTCGAAGTGCACCTGTACCTCGAAGCCCTGGGCGGCTCGCGGCTGCCGGTCGAGTTGCTGCTGGCCTGTGACGACGACGATACGCAGCAGTTGCACGGCTTTGCCCTGTGCCTGCCGATCGACGGCGAACCCGACGCCTGCGCGGTGGCCTGGATGGCGGTGCGGCCGGACCTGCGCCGCCGCGGAATCGCGCGGTCGCTGCTGGACCACCTACGCCAGCGCTACAACCGTATCGAACTGGCCTGCGGCCAGGGCAAGGTGCCCTGCTTCGAGGCGCTTGGCTTCGCGGTGGTGGGCGTGCGCGATACCCAGGTGCTGATGGCCAGTGGCGCAGCGCCAGGCGATGGCGTGCTGCTGATGCTCGACGTCGCGCCGGTGTGGCGGACGGTCGAGGTGCAGCAGATCCACAGCTACCTGCTCAAGCAGCACGGGCGCAAGGCGATGGTCGAGGCAGAGAAAAAGCGTGACCGCCATCTGGATGAGCTGAGCCGGCATGCGCGGGCGTTTGTGCTGGAGCGGATTGCGCAGGCGCAGGTTCGCGAGATCCGCCTGGTCTGAGCCTGTACTGTAGGAGCGAGCTTGCTCGCGAAAGGCCGGCAAACCTCGCGCGCCCCTTCGCCAGCAAGCTCGCCCCTACCGTCCGGCGGCAACTTCGGAATGATTGAACTTCAGCCAATGTCTACCGAATCAGGTAGCTCTCGTTGCGGGAAGGGTTCGATCATGCGCCTCATGCTGAATGCCGTCTGCCTGTCGATCATGCTTGTGCTCACAACCACCGCCAGCGCGGCCGACCCCGCCATCGCCGTCAAGGCCGAGGAAAAAGCCGAAGCCCTGGAACACGCGGTCGCCACCCAGGCCACCGACGCCAAACCCGCCCCCAGCGAAACCATCACCCCCACCGAAGCCAAGGCCGTGGACCCGCAAGGCGCCGCGCCCCTCGACGACACCCTGACGTGCCTGGCCCGCACCATCTACTGGGAATCCAAGGGCGCCAGCGACGCCGATATGCAGGCGGTGGCCAATGTGGTGATGAACCGGGTCGGCCACGAGGGCTTCCCCGACACCGTCTGCGCGGTGGTCAAGGACGGCTCCGAACGCCATGCCTGCCAGTTCTCCTGGTGGTGCGACGGCCGCGCCGACCAGATCAAGGAAGACGAGCAATACCTGAAAACCAAGGAAATCGCCCGCAAGGTGCTCAACCGGCAACTGCCGGACAACAGCCGCGGCGCCCTCTATTTCCACGCCCGCAACGCCTCCCCCGCGTGGTCGAAAACCTTCCTCAGAACCGCACAGACCGGCAAATTCGTCTTCTATCGACCGAAGAATGGCGCCGCCCACTGATTACCTGCGGAACCCTCAAGGCCTTGCGCCAGACAAAGACGACACGCGCACGCCATATCTGGCTACCATGCACGCCATCAGGCAACCATTCCCCAATTGACCGGGGACCACCGGCCGGCCATGACCGCGGACCCGCCGGATTTACCGCAAGACGTGCCACACCGGGCCCTCCAGCACGCCCCGTGGCGCCAGATCAAGGGAGATTCAAATGCGCGTCAGCTCATCCATCCTGCGTATCGCCATGTTCTGCCTGGCCCCGGTTTTCGCCAGCCAGGCCATGGCCAGCGAAGAGACGCAACTGATCGATGCGATCAACGGTTTCCGCAACCAGCCACAACACTGCGCCGGCCAAGGCTCGCTGGAGCTGCCGCCACTGGCGAGCGATCCGCGCCTGGTGCTGTCGGTCACCGGCATGGGCGACTTGCAACAGCAATTGGCCCGGGCCACCTACCCGATGGTCAATGTCCAGGCCATCAGCCTGTCCGGCCCGCGCGACGCGGCGGCCGCCATGCAGGCGATCCGCGAAAGCTTCTGCCAGGTGGTGCTCGACCCGCAGTTCGTTGATATCGGTGTCAGCCGCGTTGACCGCGAATGGCGCATCGTCGTCGCCCGCCCCCTGCTCAGCGCCCGCCTCGGCGACTGGCAAAGCGAAGGCCAGCAACTGCTCGAAGCGATCAACAGCGCCCGCGCCCAACCGCGCCAGTGTGGCAACCAGGCGATGGCCGCCACCCGCCCGCTGGCCTGGAACACCACCCTGGCCGGGGTCGCCCAGAGTCACAGCCGGGCCATGGCCAACCAGAACTTCTTCGACCATATCGACCGCGACGGCCGCACTCCCGGCGACCGCGCCGAGCTGGCCGGCTACAACGGCCAGCGCATCAGCGAGAACATCGCCGCCGGCCTCGACAGCCCGCGCAAGGTGCTCGACGGCTGGCTGGCCAGCCCCGGCCACTGCGCCAACCTGATGAACCCGGCCCTGCGCGAACTCGGCGCGGCGTATGCCACCGACCCGAAAAGCGATGCAGGAATCTACTGGACGGCGCTGTTCGGCACACCATGAGGACCGCGCCACCTGTTATTTCTGTCAGTTAACGGAAAGCGCCTGACAGTGCACTCTTGACGCCATGCCCAACGGACATGGAGCAAGGACAATGCAGGATCAGACGCCCGCCATCACCCCACCCGCGCTGCCCAAGGGCGGTGGCGCAATCCAGAGCCTCGGCGGTAGCTGGGGGGGTGCCGGCGGCAGCGGTGCCGCCGCCTTCGAGATTCCGTTGCCGCTCTCGCCAGGTCGCGGCTACGCCCCGACACTGTCCCTGAACTACCGCAGTACCGTTAGCAACGGCGTGTTCGGCATGGGCTGGAGCCTGTCGCTGGGCTGCGTTGCCCGGCGCACCAGCAAAGGCGTGCCGCGCTACAGCGACGACGATGTGATCATCGGCCCCGACGGCCAGCCCTGGCTGGCGGAACTGGACGGCAACGGCGCGCCGCTGTTCAGCGAAATCGACACCTACCGTGGCCTGGCGCTGGACCAGCGCTATCAGGTCATCCGTCATTTCCCGCGCATCGAGGGCGCCTTCGAGCGCATCGAACACTGGCGCGCGGCCCCCGGCGACCCAGGTTTCTGGCTGGTTCATGGCGCCGACGGCAGCCTGCACCTGTATGGCCGCACCGCCGCCTCGCGCCATGCCGATCCGGATGATCCGCAACGGGTCGCCGAATGGCTGCTGGAAGAAAGCCTGAACGCCCACGGCGAGCACATCCTTTACCAGTACAAGATCGAGGACTTGGCCGGCCTGGCGCCGGCCCCCCCGCGTGACTTCCGCGCCCAGCGCTATCTGGGCCGGGTGCGCTACGGCAACGCCGAGGCGTATCCGTGGCTGTACCTGTGGCAGCCGGAGGACATCGAGCGCCAGCAATGGCACTTCGACCTGCTGCTGGACTACGGCGAACGCCCGGTCGGCATCGACGACAAACCGCAGTACGGCGCATCCACACCCTGGCCCGTGCGCAGCGATCCCCACAGCAGCTTCGCCTACGGTTTCGAGCTGAGCACGCTGCGCCTGTGCCGGCAGTTGCTGATGTTCCATCACTTCCCAGGCGAACTGGGCCCGGACCCGGTGCTGGTGTCCCGTCTGCTGCTGGACTACCAGACCACGGCCCTGTCCTACACCCTGCTCGCCGCCGTGCATCAACAGGGCTGGGGCGCCGACGGTCGGCGCAGCAGCCTGCCGCCACTGGGCTTCGCTTACAGCGCCTTCGACCGCCAGGCCGAGCGCACTTTCAGCGAATTCCCGAGCATGCCGGGGCTCAACGACGGCCAGTTCTACCAGTTGGTGGATCTGTATGGCGAGGGCTTGCCCGGTGTGCTGCACGGCAATGACCAGGGCTGGTACTACCGCGAACCCCTGCGCCTTGCCGAGGCTGAGCAGCCCGATGCGGTGACCTACGGCGAATGGACCGTCCTGCCGCGCATCCCCCTGGCTGACCGCCGTCGGCCCGTGCACCAGCACCTGACGGACATGACCGGCGATGGCCGGCTCGACTGGTGCGTCAGCGCGCCGGGCCTGAACGGCTTCTTCACCCTTGATCCGGACCGGCAGTGGTCGAACTTCGTGCCCTTTGCCGTCGTCCCCGGCGAGGCGCTGCTCCCGCTGGCGCAACTGACCGACCTGAGCGGCGCCGGCTTGTCCGACCTGGCGCTGATCGGCCCGCGCAGCGTGCGGCTGTATCCGTCGCGCCGCGAACGGGGCTACGGCCAGGGCGTGGACGTCGAACACCACGACGACAACCTGCCGGTGATCAGCGATGGCCGCGCCGAGGTGGTCGCCTTCAGCGATGTGCTCGGCAGCGGCCAGCAGCATCTGGTGCGCATTCGCCACGACGAGGTGCGCTGCTGGCCGAACCTGGGTCATGGCCGCTTCGGCAAGGGCTTTCGTCTTGCTGATCTGCCGTTCGGCCACGATGAATTCGATGCCTCGTGTCTGCTCCTCGCCGACCTGGACGGCTCCGGCGCCAGTGACCTGCTGTACCTGCAAAGCGACGGCGTGCAGGTGTTCATGAACCGCAGCGGCTTTGGCCTGGAAGCGCCCGTGCTTTACCCCTGGCCGGACGGCGTGCGCTACGACCGCCTGTGCCAGGTCAGCGCCGCCGACCTGCAGGGTCTCGGTTGTGCCAGCCTGGTGTTGACCGTGCCGCACATCAACCCACGCCACTGGCGCATGGACTTCACCACCCGCAAGCCCTACCTGCTGCACCGCACTGACAACCACATGGGCGCGGTCGGCTGCGTCGAATACCGCAGCTCGGTACAGGAATGGCTGGACGAAAAACAGGAGCGGCGCCAGGCCGGCCAGTCGCCGGTCAGCCAGTTGCCCTTCGCCCTGCACCTGGTGACGCGGCAGAGCCAGCTCGATGAAATCACCGGCAACCGCCTGGTCCAGTGCATGCGCTACCGCGGTGGCTACTACGACCGCCACGACCGCGAATTGCGCGGTTTCGCCCTGCTGCTGCAAACCGACAGCGAGAGCGCCCAGGGCAGCGACGACGCACACTTCACTGCGCCGCTGCTGAGCAAGCACTGGTTCCACACCGGCGAGTACCCGGCGCCGGCACTCGACACGCCCTGGCACGACCCCGAAGCCCCGACCCTTGGCCCCGACCTGCTCAGCCGGCTTGACCCGCACACGCAAGACGAGCAACTCATCGACAGCCCAGGCGAACCGCAACGGCACGCCATGGCCCACGCCCTCAGCGGCCTGCCGATCCGCAGCGAGCGTTATGGCCTGGACCCCGGCGCCGACAGCACAGTGCCGTACTCGGTGGAACAACACCGCTACCGGGTGCGCGAACTGGCAGCGGCCAGCCCGCACCAGCCCTATGCGCAGATGCTGCCCCTGACCCTGGAAACCGTGCGCCACGACTACGAACGCCAGGCCGACGACCCGCGCTGCCAGCACCAGATCAACCTCGCCCACGATCGGTTCGGCCAACTGACCCACGGCGTCACCCTCAGTTGTGCGCGGCGCCGCCAGGTCAGCGATCCGCCGCCGTTCGATACAGAGCACGAACAGACCTGGTGGCGCGACGCGCACGACGAGGCCCAGTACCAGCACTACTTGCACGAAACCCGCGCCGAAGCCATTCACCTGACCGATCCGCAGGGCTGGCGCATCGCCCTGCCCTGGCGCCAGCGCGGCAACGCCCTGGTGCTGCCACGGGCGCAACTGCCCGCCGGGCAACGCCGCTACGAACACTTCGCCAGTGCCGACGGCCCGCTGCACGCGGAGGCCGAACGCGCCCTGACCGGGCAAACCCTGCAACGCTACCAGGCCGCCGACAGCCCGCTTCGCACCGATTTGCCGGACGGTGAAGCAACCTTCGAAGCCCTGCCCGGCTTCCTCGAAAGCGCCGAACTGAACGACAGCGCGCTAGCGGCCTACGACCGGGTGATGACCCGCGAACAACTGCGCGAGAAGCTGCTGAGCCTGGGCTACCAACGCATGCCGGCCTTCCTCCCGGCGCAGCCGGAGATGGAACTCTGGTCCGTGCGCCAGGGCTTCACCCACTTCGGCCCGGCCAGCGCCTTCCATCGCACCGTGGAATTTCGCGAAACCCACAGCCACGGCCTGACCCAGGTCGGGCACGATCCCTATCACTGCCTGATCAGCGACATCACCCTGGCCGATGGCTGCCGGACCCACGCCCGGTTCGACTATCACTGCCTGCAACCGGTGCACATCACCGACCCCAACCAGAACCACCAGGAAGCCCTGTATGACGGCTTCGGGCGCGTGCTGGCGAGCAGCTTCCACGGCACCGAGGCCGGTCAGCCAGTGGGGTTCGCCCCGCTCAGCGATTACCAGCGCAACAGCGACAGCCTCGCCGACGCCCTCGCCGACCCCGCCCGCGCCCTGCAACAGGCCGCCAGCGCCTGTTACTACGACGCCTTCAGCTGGATGCAACCGGCCGAGGTGCGCCAGCCGGTGCACAGCGCGGTGTTGCTGGCCGACCGTTACCCCGGCGATCCCGAAGTGCAGGTGCGCATCAGCCTGAGTTGCAGCGACGGCTTTGGCCGGGAGTTGCAGGGCAAACAGCAGGTCGAACCGGGCATGGCCTACGCCGTGGATGAACAGGGCGAACTGCTGATCGAGGACGGTCAGCCGGTGCTGGTGGACAGCCCCGAGCGCTGGCGGGTCAGCGAGCGTGTCGAATACAACAACAAGGGGCTGGCGGTGCGGGTCTATCGGCCGTATTTCGCCAATCGCTGGCGCTACATCAACGATGCCTCGTTCCGCCTGTTCGGCTACAACGACCAGCAGTTCTACGACCCGCTGGGCCGGGTGCTGCGCACCCTCACCGCCAAGGGCTACCTGCGCCGCCAGCGCCACCTGCCCTGGTACAGCATCAGCGAGGACGAAAACGACACGTGGGAAGAAATGCGGGGACCGGATGCGTAGCGCAACCCACCTGCACACGCCTGATCTGAACGTCGGCGACAGCCTCGGCCGACCGCTGCGCCAGGTGGCTTACTGTCGGGAAACGCCGCAGCAGGCGGTTGAACGCCGGGTCACCCTGAGCCGATACGACGCCGCCGGGCAGTGGTCCCACCAATGGGACCCGCGGCTGTTCCAGCGGCTGGACCAGGACGACAGCGTCGCGCCTGGCCAGACGCTGCTGTCATCGCTGTCCGGTAATCCGTTATGGCTGGAAAGCGCCGACGCCGGCTGGCGCCTGACGCTGTTCGGTGATGCCGGGCAGTCGCTGGAGAACTGGGACAGCCGCGACAGCCATTGGCAAACCGACTACGACGCGCTTCTGCGCCCGGTACTGATTCGCGAAACCACAGCCGAGCAGCCCGCGCGCGCTGCCGAGCGTTTCAGCTACGGCGGAGCCGAAGCGTCTGCCAACAACCGCTGCGGCCGCCTGCTGCGCCACGACGATGAAGCCGGCAGTCGCCTGATTCCCGGCTACAGCCTGGGCGGTGCGGAACAGGGCGAGATTCGCCTCTTTCTAGCCGACCTCGACCTGCCCGACTGGCCCGCCGCAACCGGCGAACGCGATGCCCTGCTGGAGCCCGGCGACGGCGCCCACACCACCTTTCTCCACGGCCCACTGGGCGAGGTGCTGGAACAGACCGATGCTCTCGGTAACCGCCACAGCTCGCGCTTCAACCTCGCCGGCGAGCTGGCCTCGATCACCTTGGGGCTGGAAGACGGCAGTGAGCATGAGCTGCTGGGCCACGTCCGCTACAACGCCTTCGGCCAGCTCGAAAGCCAGACCGCTGGCAATGGCGTTATCAGCCTCGCCCACTACGACCCCGCCGACGGTCGCCTGCAACGCCTGAGCGCCAGCCGCCCGGAACGCGGCACCTTGCAGAACCTGATTTACGCCTACGACCAGGTCGGCAATGTGCTGCGTATCGAAGACCTCAGCCAGCCGGTCAGCCATTTTTCCAACCAGAAAGTCGACCCGGTAAGCACCTTTCACTACGACTCGCTGTACCACCTGATCGAGGCCACCGGCCGAGAAGCTACCGGCGCGGCGATCAGCCCCGGACTGCCACCAATGACCCCGGCACCCGGCGATACCAGCCGCCTGCTCAACTACCGCCAGCACTATGAATACGACGCCAGCGGCAACCTGCTCAGCCTCCAGCACATCGGTTGGCAGGCTTATAACCGCCATATGGCGGTAGCGGACGACAGCAATCACGCGTTGCCATGGGTCGATGGCGTTGCCCCTGAAAATCCCCGCGCCGGCTTCGACCGCAACGGCAACCTGCTGCACCTGCAACCCGGTCAGCCCTTGCAGTGGAACGCCAGCAACCAGTTGCACAGCACGCGGCAGGTCGCTCGCGAAGATGGCGAGAATGATGAAGAACACTACCGCTACGGCGGCGATGGCCTGCGGGTGCGCAAGGTCACCACGCGTCTGGTTGGCGGCCGCTTGCAGCGCAGTGAAGTGCGCTATCTCCCCGGCCTGGAATTGCGCAACCGTGACGGCGAGCGCCTCAGCGTGATCAACCTCCAGGCCGGCCGCTGCGCGGTGCGCGGCCTGCACTGGCTTGAAGGCAAACCCGACGGCATTGACACCCCACAACTGCGCTACAGCCTCGGCGACCACCTCGACAGCGGCAACCTGGAACTGGATGGCGAAGCGCGGATCATCAGCCACGAAGGCTATTACCCGTTCGGCGGCACGGCCTGGTGGGCGGCGCATTCGGCGGTGGAAGCGGGTTACAAGGTGCGCCGTTACGCGGGCAAAGAGCGGGATGCCAGCGGGCTGTATGACTATGGTTTGCGCTACTACGCACCGTGGCTGGCGAGGTGGATCAACCCGGACCCCGCGGGAGATGTGGACGGGCTGAACCGCTTTGCGTTCGTGCGCAATAATCCGCTGACCTGGCGCGACCTGCACGGGCTGAACGCCAACTACGCTGTCCAGCCCTTCAGTAAAGAGGCAAAGCGTTCGCTACCTGCCGGGCTGATCAACAGCGGTAGTTCTCAGGGTGTTTCTCTACGAGCGAGTGAAGCACCGGTAGTTGATTTTGCCTACAACGTCATCTGGAGCACCAAGCGCTATCTTTCCCGAGGCGCCGGCAATCAGCTCGGCGATGTCCTGCGCAGCAGCTATACCTCGGCGATTTACAGCAGCATGCTGCGTCAGACGATCGATCCGGCAGGCGGGCCAACCGACTGGAGGGCTCATGCCGAACATGGCCTGGCCACCGCAACCGGCTTGTGCGATGAGCACGCGGCAGTGTTCGTGCACTTGGCAGCTTCGTCCGCCCAATGGCCCGGAACGCCGGTATCCATTGCGCAAACACAGGATCACAGCTTCGGGATGCTGGGTGATCCGCGTCTCACCGATCCGATAGTGGTCGATCCGTGGGTGACTGCTCCGGTTCCCCACCCGCTGTCATGGGGGCAGAACAGCATCGACCAGCCAACGCTGGACTTCACAACGCGAATGCCCGGTGACCCGGGCTTTGCCATCAGTACCGAACGCGTCGCTGAACTGCGCGCGCAACATTATTCGACGATGCCTGCGTTAAGTCAGAACTGGCTGGCGAACAATCTCATGGAGGGGGTCAACAACCGCTCGGTATGGTCTCAAACAGCTTCGCTGAGCGAAGCACAAAGCATTTATTACCGGTTGGACGGCCAACCGTTCGATGCAGCCCTGGTGCCGGCTTCGCAATTCGAGGCTGTCGCTCAGTCACTGCAGCTTGCCGGCAAGCATAGCGCGAATCCACGTATCGGGCCGCTGTTGCGGCGCTTTTGAAAGCGCCGGGTCCGGTGTGGGCATGAGGCGCCAGTCAGTAGACCGGGTAGCGGCGACCAGACGCATGCCGAGAGTTTTCTGCCGTTCTTGAGATCGAGCGCCGCCCGCGCGGCGCATCGCGAGCAAGCTCGCTCCTACATTGGTTGCAACGTGCCATGGCCTGTCAGAAGGGTGTTGCCCGCCTTTGGCGATTGGCGATGAACCGCAGGGAGGCTGTCGTACAAACAAGGCAGTCAACCATGGCCTGACAGACATAGGTACGTTGCAATCAATGTAGGAGCGAGCTTGCTCGCGATGCGCGGGCGGCGCTCGATCTTGAGAGCGCTGAAAAAATCCCGGCATGCACCTCCCGGCCCCCTCAACCACCCAGCAACCCCTCCACATGCGCCGCAAAGTCCGGCCCACCGTCCAAGGCCGTATAGCGGACCTGCACGATGATGTCGGTCAGGCTCTGCAGCAACACCTGTTGCTGCGCCGAGCCATGGTGCGGAAAGCGCAGTTCCCAGCGCGACAACGCACCGGTGCCTTCGAACGGCAGGTAACGCTCGTCATTGAAATCGAGCTGGAACACGCCGTGGTCGTCCAGCCCGCGGGACAGGCAGATGCTCTGACTGGCCCGCGGGTTGTAGAGGATATGGCGGGTGTCGCTGTCGGGTTTGCCATAGAGGTGGTTCATGGCCCGTGGGTCGGCCTTGAGCACGGTGCGGCTGGAAATCTGGGTCAGCACGGCACGCACGTCCTGGTAGGGACCCACCAGCCCCGGCAGGGTCACCGAGACGCTGACCAGCTGGCGCAGGAAATGGCCAGGGTAGTCGTCGTCGAACAACCGGGCGAACAGCTCGAAACCGAGGCTGCCGCTTTCGCCCTCGGCCAGCTCTTCGAGTACCGCCGCCCAGGACGTCTCGGGGTAGGACTGGCTGTCAAAGAGGGCCTTGAGCGAGAAGGTCCTGACCAATTCTTGGCGCCGTTCGAAACGCTTGAGATAAGCCGATTCCATGCGCAGCAGTTGCAGGCGCAAGGCGTCGCCAGCCGTCAGCCCGTAGTAATTGTCGAACCAGACATTGGGCTGGATGAAGCGGGTCTGGTAGTCGCCCATCTCGTACTGCCAGCACGCTTCGCCGTTCAGGCACAGGGCAACCACTGCGTCGTAGGCCTGGAAGTAGAAGGTCGACATCTGCCCGAGCAGCCACTGATACAGGTCGGCGTTGGTGCTGCGGGTTTTGAGGAAGCGGTAATAGTCCTGGGACTGCTGCTCGCCCTTGCGCACCTGCGCCAACTGGATCCGCGCCATCTCGATGGCGGTGCGCTGGCCGGCGATCTGCTCATCGATGGCTCCCAACTCGGCCTCTGCCAGGTCACGCTGCAGGGTCCACTCCTCCAGGCGCCGACGGTACTGCTCGGTGACCCCGAGCCGGTCGGCGGCGGTCCTGGTGATGGCCGCGACCATGTCGAGGCCCTCGGAAGCCGCCAGCACCGCCGCCCCGACGCGAATGTGACCGCCACCGAATGCCGTGGCGATGAACGAGCCCATCTGCGTCGCGCCAGCGGCGATCTGCATCACTTGCGCGCTGGTGCCGAGAATCGTCGACGTCAGGTACGAGTCCATGACGTGTTGCTCGGTGCTGGAGATGTTTTCCGCCGCCAGGGCCTGGAAATGCCCGAGGCGTTTGTCGATCACGCGCCGGCTCGCCTCCAGCGCCAACAACCCGGCTTCGGCGTGCTCCAGCGCCGCGCCCTGCAACTGGATCGAGAACTGCGAGAGCTCCAGCACATGGGACTGCTGCAGTTCTTCCTGGAGGGCGCGGTCCTTCATTTCGCGGTACAGGCGGACCTGTTCGCCAAACCGGCCGAGGGTTTCCACGGCATTTTGCAGGCGCGGCAACAGCGCCCGAAAGCGGAACGGCGGAATCGGCGCCAGGCTGCCGACGCTGCGCTGCACCAGGCCACTGCCGCTGTTTTGCGCGCGCAGCAGGTCTTTGGGGTCAAGCGCCGGGGCGTACAACGGCACCATCAGCGGCTTGCCGTCGAGCGTGCGGTTGTTGCGCAGGTTGTTCAGGCGGCTGGCCAGTTGGTCCCAGAGTTCAAGCAGTTCGGTATTGACCGGCAGGCGAAAACGCGGGGAATCGAGCAGCTCCAGCCACGGCCCGCTGCTGACCGGCAGGTGCAGCGACAGCGCCTGCGGCAGTGTCGCGTCAATGCCGGCGAGCAGCGCGCTGTCGGGCTCGGCGGCCTGTTCCAGGTTCACCGGTTCCCAGCGCCCCACCGTGCGGTTGTCGGGTTTGGGCCCGAGGAGGTTGAGGGCGCGGGTGTACATCAGTTGCGCCTCGGTCAGCGCATCGCGGGTCAGGCGCCGGTACAGCAGGTCACCGTAGGCCAGCAGGTTGCGCACGTAGAAGGCGAAGATCGCCTTGCGGTAGTGCACCGGTTGCGAATAGCAGATGGCATCCGGGTCGGTGATGCCGTCCACTTCGTACTCGCCCCGGCCTTCCTCTTCCAGCGGTCGCACCGACCAGTAGAACGGGCTTGGCGGATGGGTCGGCTTGATGCGGGCCTGCGGGTTGAACAGGTAGTTCAGCCACTGCTCGGCGGCGAGGTAGTCGAATTCGTGGTGCAGGCGCCACGCCACCGCATGCGGGATGTGGAAGAACAGCTCCCAGAAATAGCGCCCGTTGGCGCCATGGAAATCCATGAGCTGGCTGGCCGAGCTGCCGGGCAACGGCGGTTCTTCGATGTGCTGGGTATCCCAGCTCAGCAGCGCATCGACCGAGACCATGGCGCGGGCCACCAGATCCTTGGCAAACAGCGTGTTCAGGCGAACGTAGCGCAAGCCTTGCAGGTCGAGCGCGGCCAGGTCGAGAAATTGACTGCCGTCGGGCTGCACAACGATGCTCGGACGCGCTGTCGCCAACGCGCCCACCTCTACGGCGAACTGGACGACGCCATGAATGTCGTCCGGGCCCAGGCTGAAACTCAGGGCCAGGACCGGAGGAATAGCGTCGAAATCCCGGCCCAGCGGGATCTGCATCAACCTCATCTGGGCGCCCCCGTTCAGCAGCACCTCTTGCTCCAGCGTCTGCTCCGCGCCTTGGCTGGGGTGATAGGTGATCCGCAGAACGCCGCGCCGCAGTTGCCAGTACTCACCATCCCAGCCCATCAGCAGCAGGTCGCAAATCCCCTGGCACAACAGCAGATAGCTGCCGTCGGTGGCCTGCCCAAACCCTGCCCACAACGACAGTTTGGCGTTGTGCGGCCCAGGTTCGTTGTGCTCGCCGTCGGGGTCCCGGTGTACCGATGTGTGGGCGGCGCGGTCTGTCGCCAGCGGGTGTTGGAACTCGTGCGGGTCGCTTGAGAAATGCCCGAGGGCATTGACGATCTTGTCCAGGTAGCTGCCATCCGTTGGCAAGCTGCCCACCACTTCGTGCAACACCGTGCCAAAGCGCATGTTCAGCACAATGACCTCGAAATCCTTGGCCCACGCATTGTCGGCGCCGTAGGCCAGGACGATCCGCTTGTCGTGCGGGTCGGACTCGCTGACGAAGGCGGCGAACGCGTCGGCGCCGACGACATGATCCTGGCTGCCCAACAACGGCAGGCTCATCGGTACGGACCAACTGCCGTCCAGGGTGCGATACGCCAGGTTGACGCTGTAGCGCGAGACCTCTTCGAACAGGCCGGGAATGTCGGCACGCCGCGCCGGTATCGGTTTCTGCTCCAGGCGGTGCTCGATCCAGGCCACGTGCAGGCGCCCTTCGATCACCAGCGGACGGATGTGCAGCACGCTGTGCCCCTTGGGAATCTCGACCGGCAACCACTCGCTCCAGGCCGTCGGGCTCAGGTAATCGTCGGCACGGGCAGCCGCGTCCTCGGCGGCGAAACGCACGCTGACCTTGCGCCAGTAGTAGGCGTGCGGCTCGACGTTCTGCTGGCCGATCAGGTAGTACTCGGCGTGGCGGAAATCCATGCCGTCGATATAGCCGCTGAGCACGTCGAGGTTGCTGATGTGTTCGAACTTGCCAAGGTAATGCTGCAGCGCCTTTTGCACCGCGTCGGTGGAAATCCGGCTCTGGTTGATGTCATTGACGAACGCGCGGAAGCCCTGGGTCTGCTTGAGGCGCAAGCCCGGATCGATGTAGTTCTCCGGGTAGTCCTGGAGCATCTGGTTGGCGGCCCACACGGCGTACTCGCTTTTGCTCGATCGCCATTCCTGCTGCGCCTTGCTGTCGAACACGCCCTGGTAACCGGGCTCCATGCCATTGAGGATCGCGTGAAGGTACTGCTGGACACTGGCCATGCCCATGGCCACGCGGCTGGTGTCCACCTGCGCGCTGACCTGGTTGTCGATCAGCAGGAATTCGTAGAGGTCCTGCTCGGTGACCAGCCCCTGCCCGGCTGGCACCGTGTGTTGGGGCACGATCTGGCCGAGGTAATAGGCGACCAGGGCATCGCGATGGTCCTGTGCGAGGGTGCCGAACAGAGGGGTCATGATGCATCTCCCGAAGGCAGGTCGTCAGTGATGGGGAATTCGGTCGGACCCAGCAGGTACAGGCGTTGACTCGTGGGGAATGACAATCCGATCTCCAGGCTGCCGGGCACCGGTGTCGACAGCCAGACGCTCGACCCTTGCACACGCCGTGGGTCGCCCTTGAACGTGACGGGATTGAGTGCGCCGCCCTCTATCCTGAAAAAGCCGTACCAGGTGTTGGTTGAGCCGAACACTTGCTGCTCACGCCGGAAAAACTCCACCGACGCCTTGACCTTGCTGGCATCAAGGTCGAGCTGGAGACTCGTATCCATGACCACGAACTCGCAGACGCGCACGTCCATTGTTTCGCTCACAGGCCCAAGGGCCAGGAGCATGGAGGAAGCTGCGCAATCGGCATTGCGGGTATCGACAGTCAGAACGATGTCGCCCTTCTGATCACTCAAACCATCGCAGGTGTACAGCGCGCCCTTCAGGTTCAGATTTGGCGCCAGCAAGCCCACACCGCTGATGCCCCCGGACGCATCGCTGACATTCAGAACGAAGCGGTGAACGCTGCCATGGTCCAGCAGATAGTCACCGTCCAGTTCGATCAGCGCGTCCGACGGCGTTGCCGTGACGGTAATCCGGGCGGCCTTGCTGAGCGGTTCCGGTTCGATGCTGTTCGCCACCAGGTGCAGGCGTTTCTCCAGGCCATCGACCGGTTCGAAGGTGCAATGGGGCTTCAGGGCCCCCGGCCCGCCAAACACAACGGGGTAGTAAATCCACACCCGTCCGGCGCTGTCGGTGTGCAAGGCGCTATCGGCGCTATGGGTCGCCCCGCGGACCGTCAGGCGCAAGGTATTGGCCGTCTCACGAACACTCGGCGCGGCGTTGCCATTCAAGCGCCGCAGGTAGCCGGACAACCCTGCGTAGGAAGCAAGTTCGTTGCTGTCCAGGGCGAAACGCAACGTGCCGAGGGTCAGGTCCACGACCTCCCGCAGACGAACCCGCAGGACCAGCGTCACGCCAAGGTTCGACAGCACGTTCAGCACGACTTCGTTGTTGTACGGGTCGCTGTTGGCCTCGAAGGCGGCTCGCGTGGCGTCGATGCTCAACAGCACTTCCCCTTTGGCATCGCAGTCCACCGGGCTGCCCATCGGCGGGTCGAGTTGCAGGCCAAGGCGCGAGGGATCGGCGCCGCTGCCGAGGCTGAATGTCAGGCGGCAATCGGCGTCACCCGAACCGTCGCTGCGCACGGCGCGGATCAGCACGCCGCCGGCAAAACCAAGGTCCACGGCGAACGTCTCCGCCGCCCCCACCACCGGCAAGAGCCCGGCACTGTCATCGGCGATATGGGCCGTGAGCTGGTCATGTGCGCTGACCACCCGGACCTTGTAGTCGAACACGTCATCTTCGCGAATCGAACGTACCTGGATGGTGTGCTCACCCAGCTCGGCCTGGGTGAAGTGACGCTGATACTCGGCCTTGCCATAGCGGTCGGTGGCGGTGGTCGCCAGCAATTGCTCGCCTTCCCACCAGGTGACCGGATAACCCGCCGCTTCCGGCATCAGTCCGACCTCGAAGTGGGCCGGCCTGCTTTGATAAATGACGAAGTCCTGCTCTTCCGGATACATGTAGAACAGCCTTGGCAGTTCGTGCACCGTCACCGCATCGGAGGTCAGTGTCTGCAAGGGCACGTCCTTCACCTCGGCATTGACCGTCACCCGCACCTGACCGGTCACGGCACTGAGGAAGGTGATACTGGCAATGCCCTGCGCATCGGTCAGGCTGTGCGCCGGGTCTTCGACAAAGCCGCCGAGGTCCGCGGTCCAGTCCACCGAGGCGCCGGCCACCGGGCTGCCGTCGAGGTTGACCACCCGGCAGGTCACGGTCACTTCCTGGGTGGTCGCCGCCGGGCCGCTGAAGCGCACGTACTGGAAGTACGGCTGTTCAAGGAAGGTGACCGGTTCGAAACGCTCGCGCTCGCCGTTGCTGGCGAAATCGACGATGACCAGCGCCAGGCCCGATGACAGGCTGCGCAGTCCCGCACGGCTGAAACCCTGGGCGTCGGTGCGGGTCTGCGGGCGCTCGAACGTGCCGAGGTCGGTGCTCCACGCCAACACCCGGTCCCGCCCTGGGTTGTCGTACTTGTCGAGCAACTGCAGATGAAAGCTGATGGTTTGCAGATTGCCGGCCAGCGCCTCGGTCGGCTCGCAGACAGGGTCCTTGAAGCGCAGCGAGGCCTCATCGCAGTCGATGTGAATCAACGGCGCCAGAATCCGCCGGTCCAGGCCGAAGCGCGCAATCACCTGGGCCACGCCCATTTCTCCGGCGGCCAGCAGTTCGACGCTGACCTGGCCGTTTTCGTCGGTACTGGTCGAGGATGGCGCGTGCAACTGGCCCAGGCTGCTTTCCCAGGTGACCGTGATGTCGGCCATCGGCTGGCCGAGAAAGTTCTTCACGGTCAGCAGGCACAGGGCCTTCTCACCGGAGCCCGCCACCAGTTGCTGGGTGTCCACGACAATCCAGGAGGCCTCGCTTTGCCCGAGTTCGCCCTGGTCCACACCGACCTGATCCTGCAGATGCCCGGTCAGGCTGCTCAGGGCGCCCTCGGCAGCATTGCGGTAGTGCTCGCGCGAGCTGTTGCTGCGCAGCCGGCTCAGGGCAATGGCCGCGCTGCTGCCCAGTTGCAGGGTCTGGCAGGCCTGGCGCACGCGCACCAGGTGGTCCAGTTGGCGCACCGTGGTGACGAAGCCGGTGGCGGTGATCTCCGCCATCGTCTCCAGCACATCGCGAATGCCGAAACCGGTGAACAGCGCGATCTTGCCGGCAGCATCCTCACGAATCATCAGCAGGTCCTGCTCGCTCAGGTCCGGCGGCAGGCTGTTGACCAGCTTCAGGTAATCGAGAATCGCCTGTTCGCCCTGGCGGGTCCGCTCCAGCAGCGCACGGTATTGCACCAGCACATGCAGCCGGGAAAAGCTGATGTCGGCCGCATCTGGGCCGGGCTCGCCCGCCGCATCAAACCACTCCGGGTGGGCGATGTAGCTGCGCAAGGCCAGCGGGCTGAGGGACAGGTGCTCGACGATGCCCATGCGGTGAGTCAGGCGCGCCAGCAACGCCAGGACCTCGTCGCCCACCGGCACCGGCAATGGCGTCGGGTCGCTGCCGTCGAACAGACGCAACACCTCCTGAAGCAACTGATAGCTGTTGCCGCCGGTCCAGACCAGCAACTCGCGGCTCAGTTCGGCGCTGCCGCCCAGGGTGTTGGCCAGTGATTCCCAGACCAGGCTCTGCTGCGCGGCGCGGGCGCCCATCACCAACTGGAACAGGCGCACCAGCAGCTCCGGTGCCGGGGACAATTCCAGGTTGTCGATGATGATCTGCAACCGCGCCTTGAGGGCCTCTTCATAGGCATCGGTGTTGCGGTAGCCGGGCAACTCGCGAACCAGTCCCTGCGCCGAGACGAAGTGATCGAGCTGCTGCAACCAGTCGATGGGCACCGGATGATCGATCCCCGCCTCCATGGGCACGCCAGCATCGATGAAGGTCGTCTCGCTGAGGATCGCCGGCAACATGCGTCCGTTGATCTGCTTGAGCAGATCGAGCTCACGGTCGCTGGCCGCGGCGACCGGCGCCAGCGGCATCAGGTGCTGGTACAGCCACGCGACCGTCAGGTCGTTGTCGCGGCACCACTGCACCGTGTCGGTCAGCGACTGGATCACGCTGAGGGTATCGCTCAGGTGCGTGTGCTGGTGCACCGCCAGTTCAGGCCGGATCAGCCGGGACACGTATTGATGGCCGCGCTGGCCGATCAGTTGCAACAGCGCGATCGCCTCGATGCTGCTCAGCCCGAGCAAGGCCGGCAAGCGCGTCAGGCGGTAGAAGGCCGACACCACCGCCGGCGACCAATGCAACTGCTGGCGCACCGTGCCGTCCAGCAACTGCTGCTCGCCAAGCGTCTGGGCAATGTAACGGGCGACGTACAGGTAAGTCTCGAAGCTGATCCCCAGGGCGCTGCACAGGTGATGGACCTTGCGGTACTGCGCCTCGGTGGACGGCGCGATGTCAAAGACACTGTCGTCCAGCAGCAAGGGTTCGCTGAACAGCGTCGGGTCGTTGAACACCCGGTCGAGCTGCGCCACCTCGCTGCCCAGCGCGTACAGCGCCAGGCCGTTCAACAGGGCGGCGAAGTCCTCGGCGCTGACCTTGAAATCACGCCGCAGCCGACAGAACAGGCCCAACGCCCTTAGGGTGTTCTCGCTGATGTCCGCGCCGCGCCCCGCTTCGCCATGCTCGGCCAGCAGCGCCGCATCGAGCAGACGGTCGGTTTCACCCAGCGCCAGGCCCAGCCCGCGCGACAGGCGAATGACCCGCTGCATGCGGTCGAAATGGTCCTCGGTCCAGTCGGTCAGCGTGTGCCTGCCGTCTTTGCTGACCAGTGAAATCACCGGTTCCTGGCCGGCGTTGATGTAGGTCGAGCCAAAGCGCGCCGGACTCGCCGGCGCCAGCCCCGGGACGTTGGGCGAGGCCGTCGGCGCATGGTGTTCGATCGACAGCAGCGACGCCACGGAGTCCTGGTCAAGGGTGGTGCGCAGGCTGAACGCGCTCAGGTCCAGCAGATCCTTGGCCGCATCCACGCCGTAATGACGCATGAAAAACCCGCTCTGGGCGGCGTGTACCGATTCGCGCAACAGCGTGCGCGGGTGGGTCCGGGTCTGCACCGAGCGCGTGCTCGCCCGCCTGGCGCCACGCGGGAAGTAAGGACTCTCCAGCAACAAGGCTCGCAGTTCCGGCCCCATGGCCATGTCCATTTGCAGGGCATCGTCGGAACGCTGCGAATGCAGCCCGCCCTGGCAGAAGTACGGAAAGTCCGGGTCCAACTCGCGGATAAGGTCACCCAGGCCATAGTCTTCACGCTGCAGCACCGCACGAATCTGCGACAGGTAACGCTCGAACGGCAGCGTGAACGGGTAGCGCGTTTCGGCCAGGGCATCGTCCACCGTGCGGTCTTTCTGGTTATGGTCGTCCAGGTGTTTGCGGGCCGCATGCTCGAGGATGCCGTTGACGATGCCGATGGTTGGCTCGACCCGCTCGAACGCCTGGTTGTCCAGCATCAAGGCGGCGAGGTCCGGGCGGCGCTGCGCCAGGATGATGGCCTGGTCATTGGCCATCGGCTCGATGACCGTGGTCACCCATTGGTACAACGCCACGAGGTAGGCCACGGGCGAGGTCGTCGCTTCGATGGCGCCGGGCAGGCAGTTATCCCCCCAACTGGGCTGGAACTGGCTTTCAAAGGTCGGCCCGTCCACCAGCGCGCGCAGGCCGGTGCGCCAGGGCTCACTGGCGGAGACGCTGCCGGTCAGCCGCTGTTCGCGGTAGTGCCGCGCTGCCAGCACCGCCAGGGTGCTGGCGCGCTGGTGCAGCGCGCGCGCCTCGTCACCGGCTAGGTCCGGTCGCCGCGCCATCAGTTGTTCCACGGTCCCGCGAGCAATGCTGAACGCGGAATCGAGTCCCGTCTGTAACAGGTCCCGTGGCTGAGCAGCAGGTGCGGAAACACGGGAGCGCCGGGGCATGAGGTGTTCTCCTTCGGTAGAGGAACGGCGCCAACTGGGCCGCCCTCCGCCGAAACTAACCAGAGATTGATTTTCCGACTACTGACAGAAATAACAGGTGCTGGCCCGGAAGGCGCTGGCACAGGGCCAGGCGGGCGGGATAACCTGCGTTTTTTTTCGACTGGACCGTGTCCCGGCGCGATCCCGCGCAGCCCGCACCTGAGAGCATGGGTATCTACACATCTTTCGGTCATGTGATGGCTGGAAGTCGCTTGTCATAAGACCGAGTAATGGCCACCAGGCGCATGTCGGGAATTTTCTAGCGCTCTCAAGATCGAGCGCCGCGCGGGCGGCGCTCGATCTTGAGAGCGCTGAAAACCTTTCGGCTAGCGCCTGGTCGCCATTACCCAGTCTCCTGACTGGCAATCTTCGCCAACATGACCAGCTTCGGCCCGCGTATCCACGTCGAACCGACCGCCGAGGTCAGCTTCACAGCGGCTCGCTGAGCACCCGGTTACGCCCGGCCTGCTTGGCCTGGTACATCAGCTCGTCGGCCCGTTTCAGCGCCTCGGCGAAATCCCCGCCGCCGGCGCAGCGAGCCACGCCGAGCGACACGGTGAAGTGGTTGCTGATCAGGGTGTGCAGGATGCCCTTCTCGCGCAGGTACACGGCGCCGCCGACAAAACCCAGGTAGCGCTTCTGCGCATCGAACACAGGGTGGGAAATGAACACCATCAGGTTGCCGGCGCTGGAGGTGTAGGCATCGCTGATCAACGGCACGCGGCTGTTGAGCGCGTGCTCGGCGCCGCTGGACGTCAGCGCCTGGCCATCGCGCTGTAGGCCAGTTGCTGCTGCGCCGAGAGCAGAAAGGCCTCGATGCTCGACGCCACCTTGGCGGCATAGGCACGGTTGGCCTCCAGCGCATTCTCCACCAGCACCTGATGCTGAACCTGCCGGGCCGCGTAAAAACTGTTGGCCAGGGTCACCCCGGCGGTAACCAGGGCGAACAGCAGGATGAGCGTGCGCAGGTCGATGTGCTTGAAGGTCATTGGGCCTCATCCGTGTCAGGTAAATCCTCAGAACGATAGATCACAAGCCGCGATGGAGCGCGCGCGGGCGGGGGACAGACAACGGAAACAGCCAGGAGTTTCTGACAGCTAGCGTCAGCCATTTCCCATAGGCAGCACAGGAGAATCGCCTGGAGCGAGGCGCGACATTATCGACAAATGAACGGATTCAAGGAGATGGATGCGCCGTCCTTGAAGAGCGTACTGGGTGCGTCAAAAACCGGAAAGTTGACATTGAAGTGCCATCATCCACGCTTGAGTCCGCTACCGCACCCAAGGACGGGGTAACGGACACCCCTGGCAGCCGGCCATGGGTGCGGTCGCACACTGCCCATCACACCTCAAGGAGCAACACCATGTCTGGAACGACACAAACCGTCGACGTACTTCTGCTGGTCAACGCCGATCACCTGATTGCCAATCCAAGCGACGTCCCCGGCGCGGTTTCGCTGGTAGTGAGCGACGATCTGGTGGACAAGGCAGCAACCGGCAATGAACTCGATGGCGGCAACGAGCTGTGGTTCGACGTCAAGCGCAATGACAACATCCGCTGGCGCGCGACCACCCTGTCGCGCAACTTCGACACCACTGCACTGATCACCAAGGTGACCCAGGGTCGCTCCCAACCGGGCTATGACGGGGCCATTTCGGATCCGACCTTCATCACCGTGTATGACGCGCCGGTGGCCTACCTGGCCGGCATCAACCCGATCAAGGTCGCCGGGAACAAAGTGACCTACACCGAGTGGCAAGCGACCGCCGAGAAGCCGGGCAAAATCTGGTACACGATTGAGTTCGTGCTGTTGAACCAGGAACTGCAACAAATCGGCGGCACCCATTCCTGGGACCCGTACATCACCATCACCGACTGACCGCCTGCTGAAACGGCTCACCCCACGGCATACGCCAGGGTGAGCCTGATACCAATGTCTCCCCCACTCCCCGCAACATTTTGTACAAACCCCAGGGCCGATTGTTTATGCTGGCGGGCTCATGCCATGGCGCATCGCCACATCGACAAGTAAACGCCCATGAAAGTATTTATCGTCCTGCTGTTTGCCCTCTCCATCGCCTACGTCCACTTCCGCGGCCGCGTACGGCACAAGATCAGCCGCCAGTTGGGTGACCACTCCAGCTTCCTCGCGCCGGTCAACGCCTTCCTTTACCTGTTCTCGAAACTGCCGGCCAAGCCCTACCTGCCGACCGAATCCTTCCCGGAGCTCAAGCCGTTGCAGGACAACTGGCAGGCGATCCGCGAAGAAGCCCTGCAACTGCTGCACGGTGGCGAGATCAAGAGCTCGAAGAACTACGACGACGTCGGCTTCAACTCATTCTTCAAGAGCGGCTGGAAGCGCTTTTACCTGAAGTGGTACGGCGAGAGTCACCCCTCGGCGATGAAACTCTGTCCGCGCACCACCGAATTGCTGCAGAGCATCGGCACGGTCAAGGCCGCCATGTTCGCCACCTTGCCGCCGGGCTCGAAACTTGTACGCCACCGCGACCCGTATGCCGGTTCGTACCGCTACCACCTGGGGCTGGACACGCCGAACGACGAAGCCTGCTACATCTGCGTCGATGGCGAGAACTACCACTGGCGCGATGGCGAGGCGGTGGTTTTCGACGAAACCTACATCCACTACGCCGCCAACCAGACCGAGCACAACCGGGTGATCCTGTTCTGCGACGTCGAGCGTCCGCTGAAATACCGCTGGGCTACCGCGTTCAACCGCTGGTTCAGCACCAACGTCATGGCCGCCGCTGCCGCACCGAACGATGCCGGCGACAAGACCGGCGGCATCAACCGCCTGTTCACCCGCATCTACAAAATCCGCGAACGCGGCAAGGCCCTGAAAAAACGCAACCGCGCGCGGTATTACGCGGAGAAATGGGCGGTGGTGGCGGCGATTGCATTGGTGTTTATCTATATCTGATCTGCCACTGCAGGAGCCGGCCAGACGGCTCCTGCACTGTCCGCTACTTCATGATGGTCAAAACGATCCGCACATCCTCATCCCCGACATTGCGGAACCAGTGCTCGCAATCCACCCGCACCGTCGCGGTATCCCCGGCCCGCAACTCGATCACCTGATCCCCGGCATTCACTTCCAGCGTTCCCGAGAGAATGTGGAAAATCTCCCGCCCGCCGCTCCTGTGCGGGGCAAACCGCGCCGATGACGCCCCTGGCGGCACGGTGTACGACAGCAACTCCAGGTCCGCACTCGGCCGTGCCAGCGCCAGCCTGACAATCCCCGTCGCCTCATCGACAAAGCGCAGGTTCTCGCCCGCCCGAGTGACTTCGGCATAGTCCTGCTCGATCAACTCCGACAGATCGCAACCCAACCCCCGCGCAATCGCCAGCGCATTGCGCAGGCTCGGGCTCAGCATCCCTCGCTCTACCCGCGACAGCGCCGCCGCCGATACGCCGCTGCTCTGCGCCAACTGATCCAGGGTGACGCCCAACTGCAGCCGCCGCTGGCGCACCGCCGCGCCAAATTGCCCCTGCTCCGCCTGTTCGCTGTTGTCTTTCATCCTGAGCCTTTTTTAGTCTTGCGATTTTACCGTTACGCAAATAATAATTGCGCATACGCAAACGTCGAGTGTCGAAATGAACGCCTTTCTCGCAGCCTCCCCCGTTTTATCCTCCATCCTGGCCCTCGGCTTCGGCATGCGCTCCTTGCATGCCGCGATGCTGGGGGTGGTCGCCGCGCTCGTTGCGGCGATTATGGCGTTTCCACTGCCCGCAACGGAAATCGGCTACGCAAGTCTCAAGTGGCTGCCGCTGGTGGCGGAGGTCGTGTTGATCGTCGGCGGCGGTCTGCTGATGTCCGAAGTGCTGCGCCATGCCGGCGCGCAGGCGGCGCTGGCCAACTGGATCAAGGGCCGCGCCGGCACCGGCGTCGCCGCCGTGCTGCTGGTGGTCCACGGCATCACACCCTTCGCAGAATCGGTCACCGGCTTCGGCATCGGCGTGACCATCGGCATTCCGCTGCTGGTGTTCATGGGCCTGCCGGCGCGCCAGGCGGCGTTGATCGGCCTGCTCGGCCTGTGCGCGGTGCCGTGGGGTTCGATGGGGCCGGGCACCATGATCGCCGCCAGCCTGGCCGGCATCGGTTTCGATGAACTGGGCATCGCCTCGGCGCTGCTGAGCATCATCCCCTTCGGCATCACCGGCGGCGTCGCGGCCTGGCTGATCAGCGCGCCCGGCGAACGAGGCCGTGCGCTGGCCTTGGCCGGCGTCTCGGCCCTGGTCTTCGCGAGCGTCGTCGGGCTGTCCAACCTGGCGTTCGGCACCGCCCCCGCCGGCGCCCTCGGCAGCGTGGCGATCATCTGCCTGCACCTGCTCTGGAGCAGCCGACGCGGCCCCGACAGCGAACCGCTTCTGCCCATCGGCCGTCGTGCGCTTCAGGCCTACGGCCTGTTGCTGGGCGGCGTGCTGGTGATGGGCGCGGTGATGCGTTTCGGCCACCTGCCGGAGCAATGGCGCTACCTCGCCTCCCCCGCGCTCTGGCTGTTTGTCGCCGCACTGTGGTTCTGCGCGGGGCGTCCGCCCGCCGAGCCCTGGACCCGCGCGTGGAAAGCCTGGCTGCAAGTGGCGCCGGTGACCGCGCTGTTCATCTTCATGGGCATCGTCATGGCGGTCACCGGCACCGCGGCGCACCTCGCCCGCCTGCTGGCCGAAATCGGCTCGGGCTACCTGGCGATATCACCTTACGTCGGCGCACTGGGCGGTTTCGTCACTGGGTCGAGCAGCGGCTCCAACGCCATGTTCGCCGCCACCCAGGCCGAGATTTCCCGCTCGCTGGGCGCCGACCTGCTGCTGTTCATGGCCACCCACAACGTCGCGGCGGCGATCTCCATCCTCGCCTCACCGGGCAAGATCGAAATGGCCATTCAACTGGCGGGAGGCGACGCCGCGTTCCAGCGCCGCTGGATCCAGCGCATGGCGATTGCGGTGGTGTTGGCCGTGGTCAGCCTGTTGGCGGTGGTGAACGTACTGGCCTAAAGCACTAACGGCTTGCGACCAACGACCAGCGGCCAGGCAATCTGGAAAAAACTAGCTTCACTGTTCAATTTGTCGCAACGCACAAGGTGAAGCAGATGAGCATGATGGACTGGGATGCCTACCGTAAGCAGTTGATGGCCGGCATCGGTGATCTGAAGCAACTTTCCCCCGACACCGTCAGCGGCTACATGACCGCCAGCGGCGCCGGGGCCAAGACCAACCACCTCGACGCCAAGACCCGCGAACTGATCTCCCTCGCCGTGGCCGTCACCACCCGCTGCGACGGCTGCATCGCCGTGCACTCGCAGCAAGCGGTCAAGCATGGCGCCACCCGCGAGGAAATCGCCGAAGCGCTGGGCGTCGCCGTCGCCATGAACGCAGGTGCCGCCCTGGTCTACTCCGCCCGGGCGCTGGATGCCGTGGGCAAGGCCAGCGAATAAGCCGACACCACCACGGCCTGCCACTGCTCAGTCGGTGACAGGCCGCTCCATAGTCACCACCGCGATCGGCGCCCCGCCCACCCCGTGGGAAAACACGCCATGGCCGAGCGTCACAAACCCGTGGCGCTGATAAAAGCCCTCGGCATTCAGCGTCGACTCCACCCTCACCCGCTCCACCCCCGGCGCCTGCGCCTTCTCGATCCCGACCTGCAACAACCGGCTGCCCAACTGCTGACCCGCCGCCTGTTCCAGCACAAACAGCCGCGTCACCTCGCCCGGCTCGGCATCGACAAAGCCGACGACCTGATCCGCGAGACAGGCCACCACCATCCCGCCCTTGGCGATCGAGCGTTCGTAATCCTCTGGCGTGCGCTCGCCCATCCAGCCAAGCAACTGATCACTGGAGTAACGCTCGCGGCCGAGGCGGCTGATCGACTGATGCGTCACCGCAAACACCGCGGCACCGTCGCCGGCCCGGGCCGGACGCAGAACAATGGAATTCATGAGTATCCTTCTCTGACATTGAATGAGTGCCGGCCCAACGCTAGGCTCTGTACGAAATGCATCCGAACTCGGCCATGCTGCGTTGAAAACAGGCTCGGAATGCTCATTTACAACCAGTAAACTCCGCTTCCTCGCCTGTTTTCGCCTTGCCTGGCCTTCGCTCGAATACATTTCGTACAGACCCTAGCATCTCCCCACTGCCCGATCACCTGCCAAGGAACACCATGCTCCACATCCGCCCGATGACCGCTGCTGACTTCGACCGCTTCTGGCCCACCTTCCAGAGCATCATCGCCGCCCGGGAGACCTACGCCTACGACCCGGCCATGACCCTCGAACAGGCCCGCCACCTCTGGCTGGACGTCCCGCAACACACCCTTGTTGTCGAAGAAAACGACGAACTGCTCGGTGCCTACTTCCTCAAAGCCAACGCCGCCGGTCCCGGCAACCATGTCGGCAACTGCGGCTACATGGTCAGCGAAGCCGCCCGCGGCCGCGGCATCGCCCGGCAAATGTGCGAACACTCCCAACAACTGGCCCGCGCCTCGGGGTTTCTCGCGCTGCAATTCAATTCCGTGGTCGCGACCAATGACGCGGCAGTTGCGCTGTGGCAGAAGCTTGGGTTCGAGGTGGTGGGAAGATTGCCGAAAGCGTATCGGCATGGGCGGTTGGGGTTGGTGGATTGTCTGGTGATGTACAAGTGGTTGGGGGAGTTGGAGCAGCCGAAGTTGATTGGGCGGAAGAATATTGAGGCGGTGGTTTCGCGGAAGCGGGGACGGTGAATCTCCCATCAGCGCTCGCATTCAGCGCAACGGCACTCGAGCATTACTAGCGGGGGGCGATATGGAAAATGGACCGAAATTGGAAATCGAACGCGCCACAGCTAAAAAATACTAATTCGCACTTCTCGCAAACTTCAAAAATCGAGTATCCATGAAGGGAACAAGGCACTTTTCAAGAATGAATTACAACGTGCGACGGGGTCTGCGAGAAATCGTGGCGTCATCACACCGCTTGAACAAAGCCGACTGGATCAGCATCCTCGAAGAGTTCGACGGGCGCTGTTCCTATTGTGGCAGTGAGGCAAGCGCAGAGAACCGAGGCATTGTTGCCGATCACCTCATACCCGTCACCGAATTTGGTGAACTGGTCGCCGGTAATACCGTTCCTGCTTGCCAGACCTGCAATGACTCCAGGGGAAACCGAGATTGGAAAAATTTTCTAACCGCTCGCTATCCTGACTATGCGGTGATGCGCATTGCAAAAATCGAAGAACATATAAATCGATTCAACTATCGCCCTGCAATCTTAGAAAATGCGTTAACACCATCAGAGCAGGTTGAATATATAGAGATCGTGCGCGAATGGGAAAAACTGCTTGGCAGAGCAAAAGCTTTGAAAACGGAGGTCGAAAATCGCAGAGCAGAAGAAACCCTGATCATTGATGAATCAGGGCCGTTGCACATGATCTAGGCAATACGTTCTACAACACTAGAAGCGCCTACTAGAATCTCTCCACCAAGGAATTTCTCCAGACTCCCAACTTCATAGCCACATGCAGTTCAGGCCGCCAAGCGCTGATACGCCGCGCAAAAAAACCACCCTCAGCCGGAGTAACCATGGACAGACTCAAGGGAAAAACCTGCCTGATCACCGGCGCCGCACGGGGCATCGGGCGGGCCATCGCCATCCGTTTCCAGGAAGAAGGCGGTCACGTCATCGTGACCGATATCGACGAGGCGAACGGTGCCGCCATCGCCCGTGAAATCAGCGCGCAGTTCATCAAGCTCGATGTGGCCGACGAAACCGACTGGCTCCGCTTGGCGCAGCAGGTGCCGACACTGGATGTGCTGGTGAACAATGCCGGCATCACGGGTTTCGAGACGGGTGTGGTGGCCCACGATCCCGAGCACGCGAGTCTGGAGGATTGGCGTGCGGTGCATCGGGTGAATCTGGATGGCACCTTTCTCGGTTGCCGCTATGCGATCGGCGCAATGAAGGGGCGCGGCGCGGGCTCGATCATCAATATTTCCTCGCGCTCCGGGCTGGTGGGGATTCCGGGGGCGGCAGCTTATGCGTCGTCCAAGGCGGCGGTGCGCAATCACACCAAGACGGTGGCGCTCTATTGCGCGCAGCAGGGGTGGCGGATTCGCTGTAACTCGATTCATCCGGGGGCAATTCTGACGCCGATGTGGGAAGCCATGCTCGGCGACGGGCCTGATCGCGACACGCGGATGGCCGCCTTGGTCGCGGATACGCCGCTCAAGCGCTTCGGCACGGTCGAGGAAGTCGCGGCGGTGGCGCTGATGCTGGCGTCGGATGAGGCGGCGTATATGACGGGGACGGAAGTGAATATCGACGGTGGTTTGTTGGCAGGGTCGGCGGCCAGTCCGGGCGGTTGAACTCGCTTGAACGATGACGCAAAAAGCTACGAAATCCCTTCGATGTACGACTTTCCCGTAGGCAATTTCCGAATCATACTGCCGCGCCTCCTGAGCGGTTGTTTCCCACGGCATCAGTGCCTACGCTTCGCCGGTCGCTGCACATCAGCGATCAGGTTTGGTCACCTGTCTGGAACTTAACGCTCAGGCGTCCGCATCCGATTCAGCAGCAAGTAATGGCTGCTGTTCCGTGTTATGGCGGTTGTGCGTGGGGCACCTTCGTGTGCGCCGGGTTCCAAGTTCCCCGGTTGACCAACCTGCGTACAGCCGCCACCCATCGTTTGGTCACGTATGCGTGGCGGCGCCACTGAACTTGGAGCACCGCAATGATCAAGATCGTCCCCGATCCACCCGCCCCTCGCCTCACCACTGCCCACACCCGTTTCAGCACCTGCAATGACAGCCATCAGGCGTTGTTTGCCGTGTGCGAAGGTGTCGATATCGAAGATGCCCTGGTGCATCTGTCCACGACCTTGAGGTCAGCCTTCGAAACCAATGCCCAGCTCTGCGAGATGATCGACACCCCGCCGCTCGACAGGGTGGCGTGGGCGACGTGTCATTCGCTGGAGATTTGCGAGGCGCTGGTGGAGTCGTTGCTGGGCCGGGTCGAAAGGCCGCAGGTGAGGTGATCGACCGTAGAGGGGCCGCGCTCGCGGCCCCTTTATCGCAGCCTTACGCCCCCTGCCGCCGCAACGTCAGAATCGCCGCACCAAAGCCAATAAACGTAGTGCCCACCACCCGGCTAACCCAACGCGACAGCGAGGGCCGGGTCAGCACACCCTTGGCCCGCGAGGCGAGCGCGGCGTACAGGCTCAACGACGTCACCGACAACGTCATGAAGATGCCCGTCAGGATAAAGAACTGCGGCAGCAGCGCCGCGCTCTGGTCGATGAATTGCGGAAACAGCGCAGTGAAGAACATCGTCGCCTTGGGGTTGGTGACCGCGGTCAAAAAAGCCGATTTGTACAGTTTGAGGCGTGTGGGGCGGACCTTTTCCGCGCCCTCCTCGATGCCTTCCGCAAGCATCGGGCGCTTGTTCAGCAGTTGCTTGGCGCCCAGGTAGAACAGGTAGCCGGCACCGAGGATTTTCACGGCGTTGAACAGCCATTCCGAACTGAGCAGCAGCGCGCCCAAGCCGAGCATCGCCGCCGCCGACAGGCAGAACAGGCCGCTCGCATTGCCGAGGGACGACCACACGGCGCTGCGCTGGCCGTGGGCCAGGCTGTTGTTGATGGCCATCAAGGTCGCCGGCCCGGGGCTGGCGATGGCGATCGCGGCGACCAGGGTGAAAGCGAGTATCGAGTGAAGATCCATTTTTCCGGCTCGTGAACGGTTGAAAGGCTGCATGTTACCGAATGCTTCGGGCTAACAGGGCACGAAACGCGCAGGAAGACGCGAGCATCGACAGTGCCATTACGGCAATATCGTTATGCATTTTGATATACAGCGTTGTCAGCAGGCAGCCGGCAACGCTAGTATTCGCCCCGGCCTGGTTGTCCTCCGGGTCAGATATCCGTTCGGTCGTCAGGATTCGAGCTCTCCGGGGAGGGAGGTTTCGGGTCTTTTTACGGGTGTCGTTGTATACAAGAATATATAACGATGAGGCTGGGTCGCGGTTTTGTGGCGCTCTTTGGCGCGTGAAACAACACGCCAGCCTCCATAACATGGAGCAGTCATGAAGTCGTTCACCCCTCGCGCCCTGGTCGTGGCCATTGCCGCCATCAACGCTCAGTACGTTATCGCCGCCGAAACCAGCAAGCCCTTCAGCCTCGGTGAAATCCAGATTTCCGCCCCGCAGGACGAGAAACTCGCCACCGGCAGCACCGTGGTCGAGTTGCAGGATATGCGCCTGCACGACCGCGAAACCGTGGACCGCGCCCTGGCCCTCGCCCCCGGCGTGAACCAGAGCTACATCGGCGGCCGCGCCGAGCAGGTGGTGTACGTGCGCGGTTTCGACCGCCTGCAGGTGCCGGTGTTTATCGACGGCATCCCGACCTACGTGCCGTATGACGGCAACATCGACCTGGGCCGTTTCACCACCTACGACCTGTCGCGCATCGAGGTGGCGAAGGGCTTCGCGTCGCTGCTGTACGGGCCGAACACCCTAGGCGGGGCGATCAACCTGGTGACCCGGCGTCCTACCGAGGCCTTCGAAGGTGAAGTCGGTGGCGGCCTGGAGTTGACCGACCACGGCAACGTCAACGCCTACCGCAGCTATGCCAACGTCGGCTCCAACCAGGGCAACTGGTGGATGCAAGGCGGCGTTTCCTACGTCGATTACGACTACACCCTGCTGCCGGACGACTTCGAGCCGACCAACAACCAGCAAGGTAACGGTCGCCGCGAGAACAGCGACAAGCGCGACGGCAAGTTCAGCTTCAAGCTCGGTTTCACGCCCAACGAGACCGATGAATACGTGCTCGGCTACGTCCAGCAGCAAGGCCGCAAGGGCCAGCCGCCCTACGCCGGCGACCTGCCCGCCACCGGCCAGCGCAAGCGCTGGTGGGAATGGCCGACATGGGACAAGACCAGCCTGTTCCTGGCCACCAACACCCGTTTCGGCGACCACGGCCTGAAGACCCGCGTCTACCACGACACCTTCAAGAACTCGCTGGAAAGCTTCAACTACAACAACGGCATCCCCGGCACACTGCAGTCGGGCTTCCCGAGCAAGTACGACGACGAATCCACCGGCTTCTCGGTCGAAGGCGACCTGGCGATCACCGAGGGCAACCGCCTGGGCGTGGCGTACCACTTCAAGGAAGACGTGCACCGCTCCCGCGACGGCAGCGACCCGCAGACAAACTTCCGCGACCAGACCCAATCCATCGCCCTGGAAGACACCCTGCGCCTGAACGACATCTTCAGCGTGGTCGGCGGCGTCTCGTACAACTACCGCAAGAGCCTGGACGCCGAGAACTTCGGCACCAACCCGTCCTCGCCACGGGTCAAGACGCTGTACGACGAGCCCACCGGCAGCGACGACGCGGTCAACAGCCAGCTCGGCCTGTTCATGAACACCGGCCCGTTGCTGGACATCGACCACAACGGCCAGGTGCGCCTGACCGTGTCGCGCAAGAGCCGCTTCGCCACCATCAAGGACCGCTACTCCACGCGCTTCGGCACGGTCATCGCGAGCCCGGACCTGAAGTCCGAACGTGCCACCCATTACGAGTTGGGCTACAGTGGCGCGCTGACATCACAGTGGAGCCTGGATGCAGCGTTGTTCGTGGCCAATATCGAGGACTCCATCCAGCAGGTCACCGTGCCGGCGCAACTCAATTGCGCGGCGCCGTGCGGGCAATACCAGAACATCGCCAAGGCGCGTAACCAGGGCTTCGAACTGGGCCTGAAAGGTGATCTGGGCGACTGGGAGCTGGGCGCCAGCTACACCTTCCTCGACCGCGAAAACCGCAGCAATCCCGAGCTGCACCCGATCGACACACCGCGCCACAACCTGTTCGCCTCGGCCACCTGGAACCTCGATGCCCTGCGCCTGACCGGCAGCGCCGAAGCGGCCTCGCGCCGTTACAACGTGTCCGATGGCAGCCAGATGTCCGGCGGCTACGCGGTGTACAACTTCAAGTCCGGATACCGCTTCAGCAACGACGTGCTGGTGGAAGCCGGCGTGCGCAACCTGTTCGACCGCCTCTATGAATACAGCGAGGGATACCCGGAAATTGGCCGTAACTACTTCGTGCAGTTCAATGTTCCGCTGTAAGGCCTGGCTGCTGGCCCTGGCGCTCGGTTCGACGAGCGCGCTGGCCGCGCCGCAGCCGGTGGTGGTGATGACCAGCTACCCGGAAGAGATGATGACCCGCTTCGAGGAGGCCTTCGAACAGGCCAACCCCGATTACCGCCTGCAAATCCTCTGGCGCCAGGGCTTCGATGCCCTGCCCTTCCTGCGCCAGCCGGACCAGGGCGGGGTCGATGTCTACTGGGCGCCGTCGCCGGGCAATTTCGCCCGGCTGGCCAGGGACGACAGTTGGCAGCCGCTGGGTGTCGATCTGCAAGGGCTGCCGGAGCGGATCGGCGGCACCGCCCTGCGCGACCGCGACGGCCGTTACCAGGCCACGGAACTGGCCGGCTACGGCTTCGCCACCAACCCGAAGGTGCTCGCCGAACTTGGCGTGGCGCCGCCGAAGGACTGGCCTGACCTGCTCGACGCCCGACTGCGCGGACGCATTGCCCTGCCGGACCCGGCGCGCGTCGGTTTCGCCCCGGTGCTGCTCGACATCGTCCTGCAAGCCTACGGCTGGGAACGGGGCTGGGCGTTGTGGAGCGAGATTGCCGGGCAGTCGCGGCTGGTCAGTCGCGGCGGCACCCTGGTCAGCGACGAGGTGGCCAGCGGACGCTCGGCGGTGGGCTTGTCGATCGACTTCTTCGTCGCTTCGGCGGTGAGCAACGGCCAGCCGGTGGACTTCGTCTACCCGGCCCACGGCGGGCTCAACCCGGCGCACATTGCGATTACCCGCAGTGCGAAGGACGTCGAAGGGGCGCGGGCGTTCGTGCGTTTCGTGTTGTCCGACGCCGGGCAGAAACTGCTGGCCGACCCGGACATCCGCAAGCTGCCGGTGCGCCCGAGCGTCTACGCCGAACTGCCGGCGGGTTATCACGACCCGTTCGCGGCGGCGCGCGACGGCGCCTACCAATACGGCGACAAGATGTCTCGCGAGCGCCTGTCGTTGATCACCTCGCTGTTCGCGCAATGGCTCAGCCAACCCCATGAGCGCCTCACGGCCTTGTGGGCGCGGGTGCATGCCGGCGAAGCGGCGGGCCGCGATCTGAGCGCGGTGCGGGCGTACCTCACGGTGCCACCGATCAGCGCTGAACAGGCCGCCGCGGCAGACCTGCTCAGCCTGTTCGGACAGCGCCAGGACAGCGGCATGGAGCAACAGCCCGTCAACGATCAGGACGAACTCGGCAAGCGCGAAATCGCCTGGCAGTTCTACAGCGCCACCCGGCATGCCGAGGCGGCGCGACAGCTCGACGAGATGGGCCTGTAATGCGCGTTTGGTTATTGGCCGTGATCGCGGCGCTGGCGAGTGTTTCCGCCAGCGCCGAGGTCGACCGCGAGGCGTTCGCCCAGCCGTTGGCGGGGATGGACGACGAGGCGCAACTGGAACGGTTCTTCCGCGGACGCGGGCTGTTTCGCCAGGCCTGGGTCGTCGCCCCGTCGCGGGATGAGGCGGTGGACGGCCTCGGCCCGCTGTACAACCGCATCACCTGCATTGCCTGCCACCCGAAAAACGGCCGTGGCCAGGCACCGATCAATGAACATTCGCCGATGCGCACCATGCTGGTCCGCCTGTCGTTGCCGGGCCGCGATGCCCACGGCGGGCCGCAGCCGCATCCCGCTTACGGCGACCAGCTCAACGAGCTGGGCATTCCCGGCGTGCGCGGCGAAGGCCGGGCGCAGATTCTCTGGCAGGAAAAACAGGTCACGCTGTCTGCCGGCGAAACCGTCAACCTGCGTCGGCCGCAACTGAAATTCAGCGAACTGGCCTACGGGCCGCTGGGCGATATCCGTACCTCGGCGCGGGTCGGCACGCCAGTGTTCGGCCTTGGCCTGCTGGAAACAGTCAGCACCACCACCCTGCAACGCATAGCCGACGAGAGCAAACCGGATGGCGTGCGCGGGCGGGTCAACAAGGTCTGGAGCGTCGAGCGCCAGCGCCTGGAGGTCGGCCGCTTCGGCCTCAAGGCCAACCAGCCGAGCCTGAACCAGCAGATCGCCAGCGCCCTGCACGGCGACATGGGCCTGACCTCGTCGCTGTACCCGCAGGAAAACTGCGCCCCGCAGCAAAGTGCGTGCAAGCAGGCCGTCAGTGGCGGGCAGCCGGAGGTGGACGGGATGCAACTGAGCGAGCTGCATTTCTACCTGTCCCATCTGGCGCCGCCGCCTCGGCGGGAGCGCGATACGCCGGCGGTGAAACGCGGCGAACGGCTGTTCGCCGAGGCCGGTTGCACCCTCTGCCATCGGCCGCAACTGACTACCGGGGTGCACCCGGACTACAAGACGTTGTCCGGGCGCAAGATCGAGCCCTACACCGACCTGCTGTTGCACGACATGGGCGAAGGCCTGGCCGATGGCCGCGACGACTACCTCGCCAGCGGCCGCGAATGGCGCACCCCGCCGTTGTGGGGCGTGGGCCTGATCGAACAGATCAACCCCGGCGCCGGCTACCTGCACGACGGCCGCGCCCGCAGCCTGACCGAGGCGGTGTTGTGGCACGGCGGCGAAGCGGCGGTGGCGCGGCAGCGGTTTGCGGCGTTGTCGGCTGAGGATCGGGGGGCGTTGTTGGGGTTTCTGAAGTCGTTGTGACGGTACGGGCCTCATCGCGAGCAAGCTCGCTCCTACAGACAGCGCCCCACCTGTAGGAGCGAGCTTGCTCGCGATAAGGCCCACCCTTCACATCCGCCGATTCCGCGCCAACAACCACAGCAAATACACCCCACCCAGCATCCCCGTGGTCAACCCGATCGGCATGTTCAGCGACAGCGGAAAGCGCTGGCTGAGCATGTCCGCCGCCAGCAACAGCACCGCGCCCATCAACGCCCCGGACACCAGCGGCACGCCGGCGCTGGCGGTCAGGCGCCGCGCCAGTTGCGGCGCGGCCAGGGCGACAAAGGCGATCGGCCCGGCCGCCGCAGTGGCAATCGCAGTCAGCGCCACCGCCGCCAGCATCATCAACAAGCGCGTGCGCTCCACCGCGACCCCAAGCTGGCTGGCGCTGTCGTCGCCCATTTCCAGCAGGTTCACCCGCCGCGCCTGGTACAGCGCCACCGGCACGATCAGCAACAGGCCCAGCGCGGCGGGCAGCACATGGGACCAGGTGCGGGTGTTGAGCGAGCCGGCCAGCCACAGTTGCGCGGTCATCACCTGGTCGAGGTTGCCGGTCACCAGCAGGATGGTATTGAGCGCCGAGAGCATGGCGCCGATGCCGATACCCACCAGCACCAGCCGATAACCGCCGGTGCTGCGCCCTTTCATCGACAGCAGGAACACCAGCGCCGCCGTCGCCATGCCCGAAGCCACCGCCGCCACGGAAGTGCCTAGCGGGCCGGCATCGAACAGGATGATCTGGACGATCGCGCCGCTGGCCGCGCCGGTGGTGAAGCCGATGATGTCCGGCGAACCCAGGGCGTTGCGCGACAGCGACTGGAAGATCGAGCCGGCCATGCCCAGCGACGCGCCGACCAGCACGGCGGTCAGCACCCGTGGCAGGCGCACGCGGGTGATCACTCGCTGCAAGGTGGGGTCGTCCGCCGTGCCGAACAGGCCGGCGACCACCTGCGCCGGCGTCAGTTGCAGACTGCCAATGCCCAGCAGCAAGATGCCCAGCGCCAGCGCGGTTGCCGCCAGCAGCAAACAAACCAGCGCCACCCGCGGGCGCCAGAGAAAGGAACAGCCGCCGAGGCGGAGGACCGAAGCGCTTTTGCTCATAACGTGTTCAACCGGTATTTACGCACCACAGCGATAAAGAACGGGCCGCCCAGCAAGGCGGCGATAACCCCGGCGGCGATCTCCGCGTTGCCGCCCACTACTCGCCCGAGCACGTCGGCGGTCAATAACAGGACCGCGGCGAATAGCGCCGAGAAAGGCAGCAGCCAGCGGTAATCCGGCCCCACCAGCAGCCGCGCCAGGTGCGGCGCCACCAGCCCGACGAAGGCGATCGGCCCGGCGCCGGCAGTGGCCGCGCCGGCCAGCAGCATCACCGCCAGGCACGCCAGCAGCCAGGTGCCGCGGACACTGGCACCCAGTGCCTGGCCAAGGTCATTGCCCAAGGCCAGGACATTGAGGTTGCCAACGATGGCGAAGGTTGCCAGTGCACCCAGCGGCACCGCCACCAGCAGCACCGCCACGGCATCAAAACCCGCGCGCTCGATGGAGCCGGAAGCCCAGTGGCGGAACTGGTCGAACACATCCGCCGGGGCGTTGAGGATGATGACCCCGGTCACTGACGCCAACAGCACCGACAGCCCTGCCCCGGCCAGCACCAGACGCACCGGGTTGGTGGTGGTTTCGTGGGCCTGGCCGAGCATGAACACCACAGCGCCAGCCAGCCCGGCGCCAAGAAAGGCGAACCAGACATAACTGGCCATGTTCGCCATGCCGAAGGCTGCGGCGGCGCCGATCACTGCGAGGGCGGCGCCGGCATTGATGCCGAGCAGACCGGGTTCGGCCAGCGGATTGCGCGTCACCGCCTGCATGATCGCCCCGGCCAGCCCCAGCGCCAGCCCGGCGAGGATCGCCACCAGGGTGCGCGGGATACGCATCTCGCGCACGATCAGGTGCAGGTCGTTATGCCGGTCATAAGCACGCAGGGCTTGCAGCACGTCAGCGGGCGGCACGGTGCGCGAACCCACCGTCAGGCTCAGCACCACCGCCAGCGCAAGCAACGTCAGGCCAAACACCAGCCCCTGCAAACGTCGACGCCGCCGACGCTCCATCAGCGTCAGCGGCGCACACGAAGAAAAACCGACGGCCACTTAACGGAAATTCCGCGCCACGGCGTCGATCATTTCCCGTCCTGAGTAGTAGTCGATACGGAACGAGCTGGGTCCCAGCGGATACACCCGTTTGTTGAGCACCGCCGGCAGGTTGGCCAGCACCGGGTCGGCGAGGAACGCCTGAACATCGGCGTCGGTGGCGCTGAGCAGGAACACGCTGTCGCCGGTGATCGCCGCCGACAGGTTCTCGCGGGAAATAAAGGCCACGTCGGAGCTGCGCTTGACCTGCGATTCCAGCGCCGTCGGCAGCCCCGCCACCGTGAAGCCGAGCGCCTCGATCACACGCGCTTGCGGGCTGTTCTCGCGGGCGATGGAATAACTGCCGCCGATGTTGTAACCCACCACACTGACACTGCCGGCCGGCACCTTGAGCTGCGCGCCGACGTCGGCGGTGTAGTCGTCGAAGCGCTTGATCGCGGCGGCGGCCTGGGTTTCCAGTCCGGTCTGGCGACCCAGTTCGGTGGCGATCTGCTGCCAGCTCTGGTTCGAGTAGTTGACCACCAGCGTCTTCACGCCCTGGGCTTCCAGCTCGGCCTTGTGCTGGATCACGCTGTCGGCGCCGGTGGCGGAAATCACCAGCAGGTCCGGGTCCTGGCCGATCACCGACTCGATGTCGAACACCAGGTTCTTGTACAGCACCTGCACGCCGCGCTGATCGGCGACGTCAGCCCACTGGGTGAAGAAACCCTTGCCGTCTGACAGCCGACTCGGCGTGGTGGCAGCACTGGCCACCAGCGGCGCGTCCATGGCCAGCAGAATGCCGGTCACGCTGGGCGTGGTGGAGACGATGCGTTTGGACGGGGTGTACGCGGCCTGGGCGAAACCCGCCAGCAGGGCCAGGGTGGTAGCGCCAGCGAGGCGCAACAGCGAAGAAGTCGTCATGGTGAGGTCGATATCGGCAGATGGAATGCGAAGTGATACGATTTGAGAGCGTTTCGCATTCCATATTGCGGAATAAATTCCGCACATGCAATACTGCCGCGCCATCATTGCCGAGGAACCCGCCCCCATGACGCACCGCCTGCAGGCCGATGCGCTGACGTTGCGCTACGAACAGCGCACCATTTCCACGGACCTTTCGCTGCGCATTCCAGACGGTTCCTTCACCGTTATCGTCGGCCCCAATGCCTGCGGCAAATCTACCCTGTTACGCGCCCTCTCCCGCCTGCTGGCTCCGGCTGCCGGCCAGGTGCTGCTGGACCAGCGCCCGATCGGCGAGTTTCCCGCTCGCGAAGTCGCCCGTTGCCTCGGCCTGCTGCCGCAGAGTGCCACCGCGCCGGACGGCATCACCGTGGCTGACCTGGTGGCACGTGGGCGCTTTCCGCATCAGTCGTTCTTGCGGCAGTGGTCGAAAGCGGATGAACAGGCGGTAAAGGAAGCGATGGCGGCGACCGGCGTCAGCGAGCTGGCCGAACGTGCGTTGAACGAATTGTCCGGTGGCCAGCGCCAGCGGGTGTGGATTGCCATGGTGCTGGCGCAACAGACGCCGATCCTGCTGCTGGACGAGCCGACCACCTATCTGGACATCGCTCATCAGGTCGAACTGCTCGACCTGCTGGCGGACCTCAACCGCCAGGGTCGCACCGTCGTCGCGGTGCTGCATGACCTCAACCAGGCCTGCCGCTATGCCTCGCACCTCGTGGCGATGAAGGACGGCGCGATCGTCGCCAGCGGCGCCCCGGCGGAGATCTTCACCGAGGAACTGGTGGAGCGGGTGTTTGGGCTGGCGTCTCTGATCATTGCCGATCCGGTGACGGGGACACCGTTGCTGGTGCCCAAGGGCCGGGTGTTGCGGGGGTAGAGCCCCCAACAACAACGTCATTCCAGCCGGCCATACCTCTCAATCACCCCTCCCAAACCTGCCCACCCGTGGACTGGTTCACCCGCTTCGCCTCGCGAAACAACGCATCCCGGTCTTCCGGCGAATTCAGCCGGCCAAGGTCAGTGACGGTGGTCATGCAGCACACGATCTCGCCCTGCGCATCGAACACCGGCGCGGCCTGGCCGGTGACGTTGGACAGCAAATGGCTGGTCAGCTCGGCCCAGCGACTGTCGCGCACTTCATCCAGCACGGCCTTGCTCGGCGGTGTGCCGCGGAAATGCGCGGGCTGCTGCTTGCGCGCAGCATCGATGGTGGATTTTGGCAGGAACGCCTGGAACACCAGGCCGCACGCGGTGTTGTCCAGCGGCAGGATGTCGCCCAGCGCCAGCGGGTTCACCGAGAAATACGCGCTGCGGTACCAGCGCACCAGGGTCGGACCACGCTCGGTCCAGATCGCCACCCCGCCGCTGGCCGCCTGGTGGTGGGCCAGGGCCTTCATGTGTTGCGCGGCGATTTCCACCGCGTCCACGCGCTTGAGCGCGGCGATACCGATGCTCAGTGCTGCCGGGCCGAGGTCGTAAAGACCGGTGGCCGGGTCCTGCCGGGCCAGCCCTTCCTTGACCAGGCTCTGCAGGTAACGGTGCGCGCTGGAGCCACCGGTGCCGGTAAGCCGGGCGACTTCGCCAAGGGCCAGTTCGCGCTCAGCACTGGCCAGCACCTTGAGAAAGCGCGTGGCAATGGCCACCGACTGGATGGTGCCGGAGCGCTTTTCGTTCTGGGGCGCATCGTCCAGTACGGACTCGTCTGACTTCAAATGTCCTCTCCTCGCCGCTGTCTCGCGGCTGTTTCTCAACAGGCTGGGGTGCAGCGCCGCAGGCCGGTGGCGGCGCGACGCATGATACCGATTTTGCGGGCCAGCACATCAGGCAACGCGGCGCAGAGCCCTGCGTGGGGCCGCAAACGAGCTTATCCGACCCCGGCATAAACCACATTGTGGAATCAATTCTTTATTGAGGAACGTAATAGCCACATGCTACGATCCGCTAAAGCTTAATCATTCTCATTTGGAGCGTCCCTTGAAGGCCTATTCACCCCTCACCCTCGCCCGCGGTTTCAGCGTCCTGACCCTCTCGACGCTGTTGGGCGCCACGGCGGCCATGGCTCAGGAAACCGCCGCCAGCACCAGCGCCGGCAGCGTCACTTTCGAGCCCATCGTCATCACCGGGGAAAAGATCGAACGGGAACTGAAGAACACCGCGTCGTCGGTGACGGTGAAGACCGGGCGCGAGATCGACAAGGAGAAAACCGGCAGCTCCACCGTCACCGAAGTGCTCAATGACGTGCCCAACGTGATCTACACCGACAGCGTCGGCGCGCCGGTGATTCGCGGCATGGACAGCCAGGGCCCGAACAACGGCCAGAACGTGTTCTGGGGCGGCACCGTGCCACGGGCCACCATCAACCTCGACGGCCATTACCTGAATTACAACGAGATGTACTTCGGCGCGACCTCGGTCTGGGATCTGGACAGCATCGAAGTGTTCCGCGGCCCGCAGACCACCTCCCAGGGCGCCAACGCCATCGCCGGCGCGATCATCGTCAACACCAAGGACCCCAGCTTCACCCCGGAAGCCGCCTACCAGGCCGAGATCGGCAACTACGATTCCCACCGCACCTCGCTGGCCGTCTCCGGCCCGTTGCTGGAAAACGAGCTGGCCGCACGCCTGGCGGTGGACCACTCGGCCCGTGACACCTTCATCGACTACACCAGCAGCGCCTTCCAGAAAGGCAAGGCCGACAAGAACTTCAGCTCGCTCAACGCCCGCGCCAAGCTGCTCTGGCTGCCCAGCGCGCTGCCCGGCCTGGAAGCCAAGTACACCTTCTCCCACGGCGATTCCAACCGGCCCAGCCAGGAAGCCGCCGCGGCGCCGTACCACAAGCTCAAGCACCCGACCACGACCATGCCAAGCTGGGAACAGTCGACCAACACCAGCGTGCTGGACGTGAGCTACGACTTCGACAACGGCCTCAAGCTGCTCAACCAGGCGCAGTACTCGCTGTCCCATGTGCAGCGCTACACCGGCATCCCCGGCAACGGTGACGCCGATATCCAGCAGAAGAACCTGTCCAACGAAACCCGCCTGAGCTTCGGCGACCAGGACAGCAGCGTCAGCGGCGCCACCGGGGTCTATGTGGCGCGCACCAAGTCCGATGAAGTGCTGTTGTTGAGCGGTCTCTCGACCTTCGACGACACCAAGGAAAACCTCGGCGTGTTCGGCGAACTGAGCTGGCGCCTGGACGACCGCTGGACCCTCGGCACCGGCCTGCGTTACCAGGAAGACCGCATCGAGCGCGAAGGCCGCTCGGTCCTGGCGCCGACCGCGCTGGACTACGAAAAAACCTTCTCCGCGCTGCTGCCGAAAATCTCCCTGGCCTACGCCGTGACCCCGGACTGGACCGTCGGCGGCATGGTCAGCCGCGGCTACAACCCGGGCGGCGTGGCGCTGAACCTGAGCACTCGCAACTGGACCTCGTTCAAGGACGAATCGGTGTGGAACTACGAGCTGTTCAGCCGCGCCAGCCTGCTGGATAACCGCCTGCAACTGAGCGGCAACCTGTTCTACATGGACCACAAGGACGCCCAGTACAACATCCCGGTGGTGATCTCCACCGGCGTGTCGCAGTCCTACACCATCAACGCCGAGAAGGCCCACGCCTACGGCCTGGAACTGAGCGCCGACTACCGCGTGCTGGACAACCTGACCCTCAAGGCCAGCGCCGGCACCCTGCGCACCCGCATCGACAAGATCTCCGCCAACAACAGCTACGAAGCCAACGAATTCGCCCGCTCGCCGGGCTACACCCTGAGCTTCGGGCCGAGCTGGGACATCACCGACAAGTGGAACGTCTCGGCCCAGGTTCGCCGGATCGACGGGTACTATTCCGACACCGCCAACACCAAGAGCTACGCCACGGACGCCTACACCCTGGCCGATGCGCGGATGAGCTACCAGTTCAGCAAAGCGGTCGAGCTGTATGGGTACGTGAAGAACGTCTTCGATGACCGCACCGCGATCTACATGCAGCAGAACCGCGGCATCGGCGGCACCGAGGCGAGCATGACCACGCCGCGGATGTTCGGCGCCGGGATCAAGGGCTCGTTCTGATCTTGTCCTTCGCGAGCAAGCACGCGCCTACAGAAAACCTGTAGGAGCGAGCTTGCTCGCGATCCGTTATTGGCCCCACAGGAACCCCGTGATGACCCAACGCAAACTCCATATCGGCCTGTCCCTGGCTCCCACCTGGCTCAGCGGTGACGGCTGGCGCCAGGACAACAGCAATATAGAAGGTGTCTTCAGCGCCGACTTCGCCATCGACCTGGCCCGCCGTGCCGAAGCCGCGCACCTCGATTTCGTGTTTCGCCCGGATGTCAGTTGCCTGACCACCGAGATAATGGAAACCGCCCCCGGCTTCGCCAGCCTCGACCCGACCGTCCTGCTCGCCGCCGTCGCCCAGGCCACCTCGCGTATCGGCCTGGTATCGACAGTATCAACCACCTTCTACCCGCCTTATGTGGTGGCCCGGCAACTGCAATCACTGCACTGGGTCAGCAACGGCCGCGCCGGCTGGAACATCGTCACCGCTCTGCAAGGCCACGAGAATTTCGGCCTGGAACAGATGCCCGGCGCCGAAGAACGCTACCAACGCGCCGGCGAGTTCACCGCGCTGGTGCAGGCGCTGTGGGGCAGCTTCCCCCATGAAGCGCTGAAGATCGACCGCGCCGCTGGCCGCTACGCCGACACCGCGCAGATCCGCCCCATCAGCCATGAGGGCGAGCACTTCAAGGTCAAGGGCCCGCTCAATGTGCCGGCCTTCCCGAATGCGCGGATCCCGTTCGTGCAGGCCGGGGCGTCGGAATCGGGCCGCGATTTCGCCGCCTCGGTGGCCGACCTGGTGTTCGCCCCGACCCCGGACAAGGAGGCCGCCCTCGAACTGCGCCGCGACCTGTCCCGACGCGCCGAGCGCCATGGTCGCGCACCCGCCGACATCCGCCTGTTGCCGGGCCTGAGCCTTTACCTCGCGGCAACCCGCGAAGAAGCCCGCGCGCTGTTCATGCAGACCCACGCCCGCCTCGACCGCGGGCGCAAATTCGCTTCGATCAAGGAAATGACCGGGCTGGACCTCAGCGACTGGCCGCAGGACCGCCTCGTGACCCACGACGACCTGCCGCCGCCGCTGGCGACAACCAGCAGCCGCACCCACACCAACCTGCTGCGCCGGCTGATCGAGCGGGAGTCGCTGACGGTGGACCAGTTGTTGCTGCGCCCGGAGGTGATCTCCGCCGCGCACTGGCAGGTGATCGGCACGGTGGACGATGCCGTCGAGCAGATCGCCGACTGGGCCGAGGCCGGGGCCATGGACGGTTTTATCGCCGCGCCGGGGGGCTCGGTGGAGTCGGTGCACCTGTTCCTCGACGAGGTGGTGCCGAGGCTGGTGGAGGCGGGCTTGTTCCGCGAACGCTACAGCGGCTCGACGTTCATCGAGCACCTGAGCGAGTACTGAAACCCTCGTCCTTGGGGCTGCCGGGCGGCAGCCCCGAAGACGTTTTCAGCGGCGCAGTTCCTCAATGCTGATCTCGCGCATGCGGAACTTCTGGATCTTGCCCGTCACCGTCATCGGGAATTCCTCGACGAAGCGGAAGAAACGCGGCGTCTTGAAATGGGCAATGCGGCTCTTGCACCAGGCCTGCAACTCCACATCGGTGGCGCTGTGGCCGGGGTGGAACTTGATCCAGGCGACGATCTCTTCGCCATAGCGGTCATCCGGAATGCCGATGACCTGCACGTCCGCCACCGCCGGGTGGGTGAAGAAGAACTCCTCAAGCTCGCGCGGATAAATGTTCTCGCCGCCGCGAATGATCATGTCCTTGTTGCGCCCGGCAATGCACACGTAGCCCTGCTCGTCCATGCTCGCCAGGTCGCCGGTGTGCATCCAGCCCGCCGGGTCGATGGCCTCGGCGGTGGCCGCCGGGTTGCCCCAATAGCCGAGCATCACGCTGTAGCCACGGGTGCACAGCTCGCCGATCTGCCCGCGCGGCACCACGCAGCCGTGCTCGTCGATGATCTTGCTCTCCAGTTGCGGCTGGGTCCGGCCGACCGTGGTCACCCGCAGTTCCAACTCGTCGTCCGGGCCGGTCTGCAGCGACACCGGGCTGGTCTCGGTCATGCCGTAAGCGATCTGCACTTCGTTCATGTTCAGTTCGCTGATGACGTGGCGCATCACTTCGATCGGGCAAGTGGCGCCGGCCATGATCCCGGTGCGCAGGCTCGCCAGGTCGAATTCCCGGCGTTGCGGCTGGTCCAGCAGGGCGATGAACATGGTCGGCACGCCGTACAGCGCGGTGGCGCGCTCGGCGGCGACGGCTTGCAGGGTCAGCAGCGGGTCGAAGGCATCGTTGGGGTAAATCATGGTGGTGCCGTGGGTCATGCAGCCGAGGTTGCCCATGACCATGCCGAAGCAGTGGTACAGCGGCACCGGGATCACCATGCGGTCCTGCTCGGTGAGGCCCAGGCTCTCGCCGACCATATAGCCGTTGTTGAGGATGTTGTAGTGACTGAGGGTCGCGCCCTTGGGGAAACCGGTGGTGCCGGAGGTGTACTGGATATTCACCGCCTGGTCGAATTGCAGGCTCCGCTGGCGGGCCTGGAAGTCATCTTCGCTGACCTGCGCGGCCAGTTCCGCCAGCGCGTTCCATGCCAGGAAGCCTGGCGGCGGCTCATCCGCCAGGCTGACCAGCCCGCGCAGGTCGGGCAGGCACTCGCTGTTGAACTGGCCAGGCACCGCGCGCGGCAGCTCCGGCAGCAGTTCGCCGAGCATGCCGTGGTAATCGGAACTCTTGAACGCCCCCGCGCTGATCAGCCACTGGCAACCGGACTGTTTGAGCACGTATTCCAGCTCGCTGGTGCGGTAGGCGGGGTTGATGTTGACCAGAATGATCCCGGCCTTGGCGCTGGCGAACTGGGCGATGCACCACTGCGCGCAGTTGGGCGCCCAGATACCCAGGCGGTCGCCGGTCTTCAGGCCCAGGGCCATGAACGCGCGGGCATGCAGGTCGACGCTGGCCGCCAGCTCGGCCCAGGTGTAGCGCAATTGCTGGTGACGAACCACGAGGGCCTCGCGGTCGGCGAAACGTGACACCGTATGGTCGAATGCCTGACCGATGGTCATGGCCAGCAAGGCTTTGTCCTGACGACCCTGGGTGTAGCTCGGTTGATTCATGGCGATCCCTTTTTGTGTTTGTTCTGGGAGCTGATCGGGGCGCGGACTACTCTGGCGCAAATTAACGTTAACGTAAAGGTCATGGTGATGATTGACAGTAAAGGGACTCAGGTTTACGTTAACGTAAAGGTGATTATCCAGACCCACACCCCTCCAAAAACAATCAAAGGTGGCAGAGCATGCTTTATCCCTCCCTGAACTTCGCCCTCGGTGAAACCGTCGACATGCTGCGTGACCAGGTACAGGCCTTCGTCGCTAGCGAACTGGCGCCACGCGCCGCGCAGATCGACCACGACAACCTGTTCCCCGCCGACATGTGGCGCAAGTTCGGCGACATGGGCCTGCTGGGCGTGACCGTCAGCGAAGAATATGGCGGCGCCGGCCTGGGCTACCTGGCCCACGTGGTGGCCATGGAAGAAATCAGCCGCGGCTCGGCCTCGGTCGCCCTCTCCTACGGCGCCCACTCCAACCTCTGCGTCAACCAGATCAACCGCAACGGCACCCACGAACAGAAAAGCAAATACCTGCCCAAGCTGATCAGCGGCGAGCACATCGGCGCCCTGGCCATGAGCGAACCCAACGCCGGTTCCGACGTGGTGTCGATGAAGCTGCGCGCCGAGAAACGCGGCGACCGTTACGTCCTCAACGGCAGCAAGACCTGGATCACCAACGGCCCCGACGCCAACACCTATGTGATCTACGCCAAGACCGACCTGGAAAAGGGTGCGCACGGCATCACTGCCTTTATTGTCGAGCGTGACTGGGCCGGCTTCAGCCGCAGCAACAAGTTCGACAAGCTCGGCATGCGCGGCTCCAACACCTGCGAGCTGTTCTTCGACAACGTGGAAGTGCCGGAAGAAAACATCCTCGGCGCGCTCAACGGCGGCGTAAAAGTTCTGATGAGCGGCCTCGACTACGAGCGCGTGGTCCTCTCCGGCGGCCCGACCGGCATCATGCAGTCGTGCATGGACCTGGTGGTGCCTTATATCCACGACCGCAAACAGTTCGGCCAGAGCATCGGCGAGTTCCAGTTGATCCAGGGCAAAATCGCCGACATGTACACCCAGCTCAACGCCAGCCGCGCCTACCTGTACGCGGTGGCCCAGGCCTGCGACCGCGGCGAGACCACCCGCAAGGACGCCGCCGGCGTGATCCTCTACACCGCCGAACGCGCCACGCAAATGGCCCTCGAAGCCATCCAGATTCTCGGCGGCAATGGCTACATCAACGAGTTCCCGGCGGGCCGTCTGCTGCGTGACGCCAAGCTGTACGAAATCGGCGCCGGCACCAGCGAGATCCGCCGCATGCTGATCGGTCGCGAGCTGTTCAACGAGACGCGCTAGAAGCAGCGGCAAGTTTCTAGCGGCAAGCTGCAAGAAAAAGCAGCTTGCCCCCCGATCCCTTCTTGCAGCTTTGACGTTTGAAGCTGCCGAGGACCTCCGATGATTCTGAAGTCTCAGTTGAACACCCGCGCCCCCGAGTTCACCGTCAACAGCGCCGCCATGCTGGAGCAGGTCAACGCGCTGCGCACCCTGCTCGCCCAGGTCCATCAGGGCGGCGGCCCCAAGGCTCAGGAACGCCATATCTCGCGCGGCAAACTGCTGCCCCGCGAGCGTATCGACCGCCTGCTCGATCCGGGCTCACCCTTCCTGGAAATCGGCCAGCTCGCCGCCCATGAGGTGTACGGCGAAGACGTCCCCGCCGCCGGGGTGATCGCCGGCATCGGCCGGGTGCAAGGCGTCGAATGTATGATCGTGGCCAACGACGCCACGGTGAAAGGCGGCTCCTACTATCCGTTGACCGTGAAAAAACACCTGCGCGCCCAGACCATCGCCCAGCAGAATCGCCTGCCTTGCCTCTACCTGGTCGACTCCGGCGGCGCCAACCTACCGCGCCAGGATGAAGTGTTCCCCGACCGCGAGCACTTTGGCCGGATCTTCTTCAACCAGGCCAACATGAGCGCCCAGGGCATCCCGCAGATCGCCGTGGTGATGGGCTCGTGCACCGCCGGCGGCGCCTATGTGCCGGCGATGTCCGACGAAACCATCATGGTCCGCCAGCAAGCCACCATCTTCCTCGCCGGCCCGCCGCTGGTGAAAGCCGCCACCGGTGAAGTGGTCAGCGCCGAAGACCTCGGCGGCGCCGATGTGCACTGCAAGACCAGCGGCGTCGCCGACCACTACGCCGACAACGATGAACACGCCCTGGCCATCGCCCGCCGCTGCGTGGCCAACCTCAACTGGCACAAACAGGGCGAGCTGCAACTGCGCACGCCAATTGCCCCGCTATACACCGCCGATGAGCTGTACGGCGTGGTCCCGGCCGACGCCAAGCAACCGTTCGACGTGCGCGAGATCATCGCCCGCCTGGTGGACGGCTCGGTGTTCGATGAATTCAAGGCGCTGTTCGGCACCACCCTGGTCTGCGGCTTCGCCCACCTGCACGGCTACCCCATCGCCATCCTCGCCAACAACGGCATCCTCTTCGCCGAAGCCGCGCAGAAAGGCGCGCACTTCATCGAACTGGCCTGCCAGCGCGGCATCCCGCTGCTGTTCCTGCAGAACATCACCGGCTTCATGGTCGGCCAGAAATACGAGGCTGGCGGCATCGCCAAGCACGGCGCCAAGCTGGTCACCGCGGTGGCCTGCGCCAAAGTGCCGAAGTTCACCGTGATCATCGGCGGCAGCTTCGGCGCCGGTAACTACGGCATGTGCGGTCGCGCCTACGACCCGCGTTTCCTGTGGATGTGGCCCAACGCGCGGATCGGCGTGATGGGCGCCGAGCAGGCCGCCGGCGTGCTGGCCCAGGTCAAGCGCGAACAAAGCGAGCGCAGCGGCCAGCCGTTCAGCGCCGACGACGAAGCGCGCCTGAAACAGCCGATCCTCGATCAGTACGAGCACCAGGGTCACCCCTACTATTCCAGCGCCCGGCTCTGGGACGACGGCGTCATCGACCCGGCGCAGACCCGCGACATCCTCGGCCTGGCCCTGTCCGCCGCGCTCAACGCGCCGATCGAATCCACCCGCTTCGGCATTTTCCGGATGTGACCGATGACCGACTTCAGCACCCTCGAACTGATCAAGGATCCCCGCGGCTTCGCCACCCTGTGGCTGAGCCGGGAAGACAAGAACAACGCGTTCAATGCGCAGATGATCCGCGAACTGATCATCGCCATCGACCAGCTCGCCACCGACACCAGCCTGCGTTTCGTCCTGCTGCGCGGCCGTGGCCGGCACTTCAGCGCCGGCGCTGACCTGGCGTGGATGCAGCAGAGCGCGGCGCTCGACTACCAGAGCAACCTCGACGACTCCCGCGAGTTGGCGGAACTGATGTACAACCTGGCGCGGCTCAAGCTGCCGACCCTGGCGGTGGTTCAGGGCGCGGCCTTCGGTGGCGCGCTGGGCCTGATCAGTTGCTGCGACATGGCGATCGGCGCCGACGACGCGCAACTGTGTCTGTCGGAAGTGCGTATCGGCCTGGCCCCGGCAGTCATCAGCCCGTTCGTGGTCCAGGCCATGGGCGAGCGCGCCGCCCGCCGCTACGCCCTTACCGCCGAGCGCTTCAGCGGCGCCCGTGCCCGCGAACTGGGCCTGCTGGCGGAAAGCTACCCGGCGGCGGAACTGGACGCCCGTGTCGAAGAATGGATCGCCAACCTGCTGCTCAACAGCCCGCAAGCCATGCGCGCCAGCAAAGAACTGCTGCGTGAAGTCGGCGCCGGCGAACTGACCCCGGCCCTGCGTCGCTATTGCGAGAACGCCATCGCCCGCATCCGCGTCAGCCCCGAAGGACAGGAAGGCCTGCGCGCCTTCCTGGAAAAACGCACGCCGGCCTGGCAGGCCGAACCGACCCCCAAGGAGCCACGCCCATGAGCCGTCCCGAGCTGACCACCCTGCTGGTCGCCAACCGTGGCGAGATCGCCTGCCGGGTAATGCGCACCGCCAAAGCCCTCGGCCTGACCACCGTCGCTGTGCACAGCGCGGTCGATCGCGAGGCCCGCCACAGCCGCGAAGCCGACATCCGCGTCGACCTCGGCGGGACCAAGGCGGCGGAGAGCTACCTGGTCATCGACAAACTGATCGCCGCGGCCAAGGCCAGCGGCGCCCAGGCCATCCACCCCGGCTACGGCTTCCTCTCGGAAAATGCCGGCTTCGCCAAGGCCATCGAACAGGCCGGGCTGATCTTCCTCGGCCCACCGGCCAGCGCTATCGAGGCCATGGGCAGCAAGTCCGCGGCCAAGGCGCTGATGGAAGTCGCCGGCGTGCCGCTGGTGCCCGGCTACCACGGCGAAGCCCAGGACCTGGAAACCTTCCGCGCCGCCGCCGAGAAAATCGGCTATCCAGTACTGCTCAAGGCCACCGCCGGCGGCGGCGGCAAAGGCATGAAAGTGGTCGAGCAGGAAAGCCAACTGGCTGAAGCCCTGGCCTCGGCCCAGCGCGAGGCGCTGTCGTCGTTCGGCGATGCGCGGATGCTGGTCGAGAAATACGTGCTGAAGCCGCGCCACGTGGAAATCCAGGTGTTCGCCGACCAGCACGGCAATTGCCTGTACCTCAACGAGCGCGACTGCTCGATCCAGCGCCGGCACCAGAAAGTCGTCGAGGAAGCGCCGGCCCCGGGCCTGAGCGTGGAACAACGCCGCGCCATGGGCGAAGCGGCAGTCCGCGCGGCGCAGGCCATCGGCTATGTCGGCGCCGGCACCGTGGAATTCCTGCTCGACGCCCGCGGCGAATTCTTCTTCATGGAGATGAACACCCGCCTGCAGGTGGAGCACCCGGTCACCGAAGCCATCACCGGCCTTGACCTGGTCGCCTGGCAAATCCGCGTCGCTCGCGGCGAGGCGCTGCCGATCAGCCAGGAACAGGTGCCGCTCAACGGCCACGCCATCGAAGTGCGGCTGTACGCGGAAGACCCGGCCAACGATTTCCTGCCGGCCACCGGCACGCTGGCGCTGTACCGCGAAAGCGCGCCGGGCGCCGGGCGCCGGGTCGACAGCGGGGTCAGCGAGGGCGACGAAGTCTCGCCGTTCTACGACCCGATGCTGGGCAAGCTGATCGCCTGGGGCGAAGACCGCGAACAAGCGCGCCTGCGCCTGCTGGCGATGCTCGACGAGTTCGCCATCGGCGGCGTGAAGACCAACATCACCTTCCTGCGGCGCATCCTCGCCCATCCGGCGTTCGCCGCCGCCGAGCTGGATACCGGTTTCATCCCGCGCTACCACGACGACCTGCTGCCAGCCCCGGGCACCCTGCCCGCGAGTTTCTGGCAGGCAGCGGCGGAGGCGTTCGTGCAGGGCCTGCCGAACAGCGTGCGCGACGATGATCCGCATTCGCCGTGGTCCTCACGTCAGGGCTTGCGCGCCGGGGTGCCGGCGCATATCAGCCTGCACTTGAGCTGCAACGGCGAGCAGCAGGCGCTGAGCCTCGACCGCCAGGCGGCCTCGACCTTCCAGCTCGATGGCGAACAACTGCGGGTCGATAACGATGGTCTGCGCCGTCAGCACCTGGCGATCCGTCGTGGCGAAACCCTGTACCTGCGCTGGCATGGCGAGCTGCACACGGTCAACGCCTACGATCCGATCGCCGAGGCCGAGGCCAGCCACACCCAGCAAGGCGGCCTGACGGCGCCGATGAATGGCAGCATCGTGCGGGTGCTGGTGGCGCCGGGTCAGGTGGTGGAAGCCGGCACGCAACTGGTGGTGCTGGAAGCCATGAAGATGGAACACAGCATCCGCGCGCCGCACGCGGGCACCGTGGCGGCGCTGTATTGCCAGGAAGGCGAGATGGTCAGTGAAGGCAGCGTGCTGGTGGCGCTGGAGGAAGTGGCGGGCTGACGGGCCCGCCTGCAACAACGGCGCCCCCGCCCATGGCGGGTGGCGCCGTTGTGTTTTTCAGAAATCAGAGTTTGAGGTTGGCCCGCACCACCACGCCGACCAGTTCGCAATCGTCGTCGCAGAGCATCATCGGGTAGGTCGGGTTCAGCGGCTTGAGAAAGCGTTGCCCGCCTTCCTGCACCAGTTGCCGGAAGATCCCTTGCGGACTGCCCGGCAGATGGGCGATCACCAGCTTGCCGACCTGCACCTCGACGCCGCTGTCCACCAGGATCAGCATGCCCGCCGCGATGCTCATGCCCGACGGCGCCGTCATCGCGTCGCCTTCGACCCGCAGCCAGTACGCCTTGCCCAGCGCCCGGTATTCGGTGAGTTCGCCGCTGTCGGTCGCCTCGTCGCCCTCTTCTATTGCCCCCAGGCGCTGCCAGTCCGACAACGGATAGCGGTAGGCCGTGGGCAATTCATAGGAGGCGGGTTCTTCAGCGAGGGCGGTGGCGCCCATTTCCATCTCGAGTTCGAGTGCTACAAGCACTTTGTTCATTTTTTCGAGAGAAATGCGCCGCTTGCCGCGCAACCAGTGGCCAACAGCGCCCTGAGTGACCCCGAGGCGTTCGGCGAGTTGTTCTTGCGTGAGGTTCAGCGCACGCATCCTGATCTTGACCAGCTCAATCCATTTTTCCATCGCAGGCACGATACGGACTGTCTCCGGCCGCTCAATACACAAATTGTAGTATTTAAAATGCTGATAGAAATACATTGAGTACTATATTGCGAACTACCATCCACTCCTCTCAAGGAAGACCGCCCCATGAGTGCGCCCTCTCTCACCTACCTCGACAGCGAAGCAGCCCGCCGCGCCATTGATTTCTACCTGAATCCCGAGCCGCAACCCGCGACGGGACTGAGTGATATGCAACTGGTGGTAGCCCGCCACGACCTGTCGTCGGAGGACGCCGGCGAGCAGGCAACCTGGCTGCTGCGCTGCGCCTCATCCAGTGCTTCGGACGCGGCGCAGCGCCTGCAAGGCAAAGCGCGGGAACAAATGCTCACGGTGATGCACCTGGTCAACCTCGCGCGCGCGATGCTGGAACACAGCCTAGTTCAGGCAGTGAGAAACGAAGAATGCGAAGCGCAGGCGCCCTGCTGAGGGAGGAAGAAAACCAAGGGGAAGGCCCGGGAAGCCTGGAGAGCGGAAACAAGGAGAAAGAATTTTCGTAGAATTACAGAAAATTCATTTGACTTGAAAATGAGAACGATTATTATTGCTCGCAACTGGTCGCGAGACTGGTTGGATAAACTGAAAGCCCTTAGGTCGGACTCTCAGATTATCTCCTCATCAGGCTAATCACGGTTTTTGACCCGGCTTTTTGCCGGGTCTTTTTTTTTGGCTCTTCAGGCTAATGAAGGCGGTGTGTTACTGAATGTGGCGATGATATCAAAGGAATGTCTCAGGATGTAACCCCGAAGCACGGCTTTGCGGAATTTAGCACTTGAGAATCAATCTCGTTACGATTAATCTCATACCCGCATCAAGGACGATGCCCCCTTCCCCGCCTCCTCCGTTTTTCCAGCAAGGAGCTTGAATATGACCCGTCTGTTGCTGCCTCTGGACCATCACGCCGCGTGCGCCGATCCCACGGAACTGGCGTTGCTGCACCGCCTGAAAAAGCTGCCACGCCGGGTACAGCAGGTGTTCTTGCTGAACCGCCTCGATCAACTTTCCCACGCCGATATCGCCCGCCGCCTGGACCTGTCCGACGCCAGCGTCGAACGGCACATGAATCAGGTCCTGCAATGCACCCTGCCCGCGCCGTCCGCCATCGCCCGCAGCGCAGGCGAGTGGTACGTGCGTTTGCAGAGCCCGCAGGTCACCGCCAGCGAGCGTATCGACTTCCGCCGCTGGCTCGACGCCGCGCCGGAGCACCTGGCCGCCTTCCATGCCACCGAACTGCGCTGGCGCACCTTGCTCGCGCCCGCCCGCCTGCTCGGCGAAAACCAGTGGTACCGGCAAGGGCGCGCAGCGTTTTCCCTCGGCGGTTGCACCGTGGCCATGGGCCTCGGAGTGGCGGCGCTGCTGGCGTTGGGTTTCTGGTCCTGACCCGGGTTGTGTAGAGTAATGGGCCTCCATGACTCTACACAGGAACCTGGCAATGACTGCACTGAGCATCGACTGCGACTTCGATTCCGGCAATATCCTGGTACGGGATTCCAGCAATCCCTTGCAGGTCCGCCTGGCGATCCGTAACGACACCAGCAGCGCGCATTTCCAGTGGTTCCACTTCAAGGCCAGCGGCCTGACGCCAGGACAGTCCCACGGGTTCGTCCTGGAAAACGCCGGCGAGTCTTCCTACAACAAAGCCTGGGACGGTTATCAGGCCGTCGCCTCGTATGACCAGCAGAACTGGTTCCGCGTCCCGTCGCACTTCGACGGCAAGGCCCTGCACTTCAGCCTGCAGGCGAGCGAACCCCAGGCCTGGTTCGCCTACTTCGAGCCCTACTCCCGCGCCCGCCATAACCAGTTGATCGAACGCGCCACCCGCCTCGACAACGTGACCCTGCTGGCCACCGGGCGCAGCGTCGAAGGCCGTGACATTCAGCTGCTGCGGGCCGGTGACGGCGCCCCAGGCAAACGCAAGGTGTGGATCATCGCCCAGCAACACCCGGGCGAGCACATGGCCGAGTGGTTCATGGAAGGCGTTATCGAGCGACTGGAGCGCAACGACGCCACGCTGCAAGCCCTGCTGGCTGCCGCCGACCTCTACCTGATCCCGAACATGAACCCCGACGGTGCCTTCCACGGCCACCTGCGCACCAACGCCAAGGGCCGCGACCTCAACCGAGCCTGGCAGGACGCCAGCGTCGAGCAGACCCCGGAAGTACTGTTCGCCCAGCACCAGATGAAACTCCACGGCGTCGACCTGTTCCTCGATGTCCACGGCGACGAAGAAATCCCCCACGTCTTCACCGCCGCCTGCGAAGGCAACCCTGGCTACACTCCGCGCATCGCCGCGCTGGAAGCGCGTTTCCGTAAAACCCTGTGCGGGCTGACCCGCGACTTCCAGGACGTCCACGGCTACCCGCGCAGCGCCCCCGGCAAGGCCAACCTGACCCTGGCCTGCAACGCCGTCGGCCAGACCCATGATTGCCTGTCCCTGACCCTGGAGATGCCATTCAAGGACCACGACGACGCGCCGAATGCGCTGACCGGCTGGTCGGGCAAACGCTCGCGCGAGCTGGCGAGTTCGGTGCTGGATTGCATCGGGGAGATGGTTGGCGAGTTGCGCTGATTCAACTCAGGGACTGAAATGCTGTGGGCCCCTCAAAACTGCACATCCAGAATCACGCTGTCCTGATACGCCGCGGCCGGTGGCGTGGGCTGGTCGGTGTAGACCTTGGCGTTGTAGTTGAACACCTGGCTGCCGGTCCCGGTGCCGTTGCCGGGATTGATGTCGGCGTCGCTGCTGGAGCGCCGGGCGCTGGTCAATGAACCCCAGCGCACCGCAGTGGCGCTTTTGAAGATGTCGTAGGACAGGTAATTGTTGGCCGTCGATTTCATCCGCCGTCGTCCGCCGGAACCGTACAGCCCGTCATTGAGACCGACCGTGTACGCACTGCCCTTGGTGCAGGACAGGCTGACGCTTTGGCTGACCGTGGAAAAACCGCTGACCACCGGCGCCGTGCCGAAGTTGATGGTCGGCGTGGTGATCTGGCAGTCGGCGGTCACCTGCAGGCTCACGGTCATCGAGGTGGTCCCGGTCAACACCTGGCGACCGATGCACGCACCGAGCACACCGATGCCGTAGCAGTAGTCCCAATCCCAGTACACGCTGAAGGTTTCCTGGTAAGTGCCGGCGGCAACGTTGCTGCCGGTCAGGGTCTTGACGTAGAGCGGCACGGTACTGGGCACGATGCTGCCCAGCAGGCCCAGCGCTTCGAGAATGCCGTGGCGGGCGAAGTCGAAGGGCTGGCCGCGGGTGATCGGGTAGGACGTGGTGTTGTCGGCGTAGATCGTGTAGAGGATCACGTCTCCAGTCGGCCCGACCATGCCCGTGGATCCGCCCAAAGGGGTCAGCGTCAGTTTGAAGAAGTCGTCCGTGCGCAACAGGCTGAGCAGCGCGCCGCTGCAACGCAAGCCGGCGTTGGCGGTGGAGCTGGGCTGCACGGTGGTGTTGACCGAGGTCGAGGCGACATTGCCGAACGCCACGTTGGTGGCCTGCACCACCGCACACTGGGCCTCGGCCCGCACCCCGGCCAGGCACAGGACGAGCGCCAGCAACAGGCGTTTCACCGGCACACCAGCGGGCCGATCAGCGGCACATCGTCCTGCGCGGCATCCAGCGCGAACTCCACCTGGCAACGCGCGCCACCGGCCAACTGCACCTCCAGGGTGTTCTGGTCGGCCAGCCCTTCCAGGTACACCAGCCCGTCCCAGCCCACCACCGCCAGCGCGCCGCTCTGCCGATGGGTGACCTGGCTGCCCAGGGGCAAGTCCTGGTGATTGCCATCCACCAGTTCAACCGTGGCCGCACGCACCCGGTTCAGCGGGAAGTTGAGCAGGTAACCGGCGCCACGGCGCACCGCGACGCGCTGCTCGACGTTCTGGCTGACCACGTTGGCCGGCAGGTCGAGGGTGTCGATCTCGTATTTGCCGCGGTAATAGGCGCTGCTCCACGGCACCAGCAGATGCCCTTTGCTGTCGGTACGACCGACCAACTGATTCTCGTAACGCACCGGGACATCGGCGAAGCCCTCGGTGCTGACCACTACGAAGGCGTCATCGATGCGATTGGCGGCAAACAGCCCGGCGTCCATCCACACCAGCGACCCACTGGCATCGGCCCAGCGGGTCATGGCGTCGCGGGTGCCGTAGGTGCCGGCCTGCAACTGCACCGATTGCAGACGCCAGGTCAGGTCGGCCTGGCGGTAGGCCTGCTGGTCGCCACCCGCATAGCCGATATTGAAGCCCACCCCGCCCTCGCTGGGCACGCCGCGGCTGTAGTTGACCCGCTGCAGGCGCTCGCCGCTCTGGTTGCGTTCCATGCTCAGGCTGATGGTGCCGCGCAGGTCGAAGGGGATCACCAGTTGCGCCTGGGTCGCCCACTGCCCGCCGCCCACCTCGCGGTTGGCCGACAGGTACAGGCTGGTGTTGCCCCACAGCGATTTGCTCCAGCTCAGGTTGAGCAGCCGGGTGCGGGTGTCGTTGCCGGCACGCACGTCGAAATAGCCAGCGCCGAAACTGCCATAGCGCTCCAGGTTCAGGCTCAGGGTCACCTGTTCGCTGCGCTGGCTGAGGCGGATGTAGGGGCTGTCCAGCAAGGACGCGTCGGCATAGTCGCCGTAGCGTTCGAGGCGCTGGTAATTGAAGCCGACGCGCTGGCTGTTGTACTGGTAGCCGAGGCTCGCCTGACGACCGCTGCGGCTGTCGAAACTGCTTTGGCTGAGCGCCGCATTGATCACCCCGAAACTGCCCACCAGCAGGTTGCCGCCCAAGCCCCCAAGGGCCAGCGATTCGGCGGCTTCGGCATGGGTTTCGAGGGTGAAGCTGTCGCTGACGCCATAGCGCAGGCTGGCCGAGGTCAGCGCCGGGCCGTAGCCAAAATCGCGCAGGCCATAGTCACGGCGCAGGCTGCCGGCGGCCACCGAGAAGTCGCTCAGGCCTTTCTGCAGCAGGGTGCTGGTGACATAGAACGGCAGCGTCGTGGCGATCTGCCGACCCTGGGCATCGGTGGTCACCACCACCGCGTCGCCGGCGCCATTGATATACGGCACGTTGGTCAGGGTGTACGGGCCGGGTTGCAGGTCGGCGCTGGCGCTTTTGTAGCCGTTGATGAACAGATCGACCGAGGACGGCACCGCCGCCTCGCCGGCAAAGGCCGGCAGCGGATAGGTCACCAGGTCAGGGCGTACCGCGAAATCCCGCGACAACTGAATACCGCCCAGGCGCACCGAGCTGGTCCAGGGCAATGAGCCGCTGATCACGTCACCGGCCTCGAAGGTCAGCAGGCGCGTTTCGTCGGTGTAGCGGAAGGTGGTGTCGTAGCGCAGGAAGCCGCGCTGGCTGTCGTCGTAACTGCGGCCGCTGAGCTGTTGTCGCCACTGGCCGGTGGTGGACAAGGTGCCCCAACTGTCGAACAGGCGCAGTTCGTTCCAGGCCGACAGGCTGGTGCCGGCGTCGTCGGTGTCGTTCAGGTACAGGTCGTAGTTGAGCAGCGCGCCGAAGCTGCTGTGGGCCTGGCTGCCGTCGAACAGCGCGCGGTTGCCGATGCGCTGGTTCGGCAGCCAGCCGGGCGGCACTTCGATCAGCAGGCGCTGGGTCTGGCTGTCGTAGTCGCTGTGCAGGCCGCCAATGGTGTCCAGCGCCACCTGCTCCGGCACCTCGCCGGGGAGTTCGATGCCAGCGGCGCGCAGGTCGGCGCTGGCCATGTACAGATGACCCGAACGCTGCTGGACGGCGACCACGCTACCGCTGCTCATCTGGTTGACCACCAGTTCCAGGTACAACTGGGCATCGCTCACCGCCTCCAGCCCCGAGGGCGGCGGCGGCAGTTCGCCGGCCATCAGCGGGGCCGCCGCGAGCATCGCCATGCCACCCGCCAGCGCGAGCCGGCGGGTACTGGCCAGAAAGCCCATCACGCACTGCATCTCACCATTGGCTGGGCCTCCTTGGCCCGGATCCATCACTTATCCGCTCACGTTCAATTCCCCTGACCTATGGTCTGGGCCGCTTCACTGCCATTGATCCTGCCCTTGAGCACCGTCGCCGCCGAAGCCTGCAACGGCGCCGGCCAGCGCATCGTGGCGCCCGGCAGCACGTAGCCGAGCAGGCCTTCGACCACCGGCCGGTTTTGCCCGCCTTGCTGCATCACCACATCGGTCAGGCGCGCGTGCACCGGACCGGTGTTGCGAATCTCGACATAGGAGCGCCCCTGCACCGCCACCTGGCGCCAGCTCAATTGCGGCTTGCCGACCCCGGCCGCGTCGCGCTGCCCCTGCGGGTCCGGCTTGCCCCACAGGCCCTGGCCGTAGACGAACAGCGGCACCGAGTAGCGCATCTGGAAGCGGATCGCCGCCTGTGGCCCGCTGGCGTTTTCGCCGGGGGGCATGGCCGGTGGAATCTCGTCGATGATGATGCGGTAGGCCTGTTCCTGACCCGCCGGCGAGGTGCCGGTGCGGGTCAGGCGGATCAGTTGTTTGCCGCCCGCGGGAATCTTCGCCACCGGCGGGCTGCCGATCACTTCGCGTTGGTTCTGGTACTGGTCGTCGAACTCACCCTGGCGCCAGGCGAAAATCCGCACCTGCAGGTTGGCGTCCTCGCTGCCGCGGTTTTCCAGCCACAGCGCACCGGCCTTCTGCTCGGCCTCGATGACCGGGTCGATCGGCCAGATCAGCACCGAGGTCGCCGCCTGCGCCGATCCCGCCCCCAGCAGCGTCAATCCCAGTGCCAGCCTCGCCCCCCATGTACTCCGACGCTGAGCCTCTGTGCCCATGCCACTCTCCTTCGGCGATATTGTTTTCTTATGGACCGGGCGAGCACAGGCTCACCAAGTCAATGTCACTTGCAGCACGTCGCTGTAACTGCCCGCCGGCAGCGCGCCGCTCAGTTGGGCGCGGGCGTAGACCGGCAATTTGATCGTCGTCGGGTCGCTGTAGCTGACGTTAACCGTCTGGTCGATGCCCAAGGCCTGGCTGAAACCGGCATCACGAAACAACTGGTAGACCAGCAGGTCCGCGCTGGTGCTGCGCTTGAGGTTGCGGCTGCCGTTGTTGTTCTGCCCACCGCCGACCTTCATGGTCATCGTCACCCCGGGCGTGCACTGCAACGTCACCGTGGTGCCACTCAACTGGGTGGTCACCGCCGCGCTCGACAGGGCCGAAAAGCTGCCGAAATCCAGGTTGCCGTAACTGGTCACCCCACCGACCACCAGGCACCCCGCCTGCACCGTGGCGTTGACCAGGAAAGTGCTGCTGAGCGCCGCGTCCAGTGGCGTCGGCGCAACCGCCACCACTGCCGTCAGCGCCAGCGCCACCGCCAGCCGCCCGCTCATGACTCAGAAACTCAATTCGACCGCCACGGTGTCGGTGTAGACGCCCGGCGGCAAGCCGGCCTTGCCCACGGCCTTGCCGTACAGGTCGACGGTTTGCGCCACGCCCGTGCTGGTGGGCAGGGTGATGGTGCCGTTGATCGGCAGCAGCGTAGAGGTGCCGGCGTCGGTGTAGAAGTCATAGGGCACAAAGTTGGTGCCGTCGGACAACGCCCGGGTGCCACCGGTCGAGGCGCCATCATGGCTGCCCAGGCCGACCTTGATTACCGGTATCGCCCCTTTGGAACAGAGCACGCTGATCGCCCCGCCACCGCTTTGCACCTGCCCCGATGCCTGGGTGAACAGCGCGTTCTGGGTACCAAAGTTGAGGGCGCCGAAATTGACCCCGCTGGTGGCGGTGGAGCCGTTGACCTGGCAACTGGCGATCAGCGTCAGCGTGGCGTTGATCACCCCGGTGACAGACGCCGCCTGGGCCTGGGAAGCCAGTGCCAGCGCGACGCCAGCGATGAGGACACGGGAAAGACGAGGTTTCATGGTTCACTCCTTGTTACCAGTCCAGCGTCACCGTCAGGGTGTCGCGGTAAATGCCCGCAGGCAGGGCTTTGGGATTGGCGGTTACCACGCCGTAGATGGGGATGGGAATTTGCGCCGCGCTGCTCACGGAAAAGTTGAGCTGCTGACCGATGCCGTAGTTGGAACGCCCGGCCGGGTCGGTGGAAAGCTGATAGGGAATGAGCACGCCGCCATTGCTCAGGCGCCGGGTAGTGCCATCGGGGTTGGCACCGCCGTTGATAGTGACGGTGAAGGCGCGTACCTGCGGATTGCAACTGACCTGCAGGTTGCTGCCGCCCGGCTCGTCGAGATTGGCCCGCAGCGTGTCGTTCCACACCGGGCCCTGCTGGCCGAAGTCGAGCACACCACCAGCGCCGGCAGGAGGCGCGCCGGGCTGTTCGCTGCTGATCTGGCAGGCGGAGGTGATCACCAGGCGCGCCTGAATATGGCCATTCAGCGCGCCGTTGACGCTGGTGCTGAGCAGGAGTGGTCCAAGGCTCAGCAAAAGAATGCGGGTCGTTTGCATGCTGCTCACTCCTTAAGCAGTGCCACCGTGACCATCACCAGGTGACGGTCACCTTCAACATGTCCGAATAACGTCCCGTCCTTGGAAGCTCGGTTTGAGTGTCGATACGTGCGTACAGGGGAAGTTCAACCGATCCGCTGTCCGGTACGCGCCCATGCTGGGCCGTGTTGACCGACAGCGGCGCGCGCCAGGCAGCATCCTGGTACAAGCGGTAGGGAATGGGTTTGGCCTTGGGGTCTGTGGCCACCAGATAACGCACTTCGCCGGTGCCACCGTGCAGGCCGCCATCGACTTCGATCTGATAGGCAGTATCGGGATTGCACTCCAGCCGCGGCGGACGCAACACCAGCAATTGGCTGCTCAGCGGCCCTGCAGGATCGTCAAGCCGTGGGCTCTGGCCAAAGTCCAGCACGCCCAAGGCCTCGGCGGCCGCTTCGCGGGGCTGATGGATCAGCAGACAGCCGCGCTGAACGTCGACACGCACCTCGACGAGAAACTCCGTGGCAGCAACACCCTGGGCCGCACACAGCCCGAACAGCGTCGCCAGTGACCATCCCTTCACTTGCCCTCCCTGTCCCTTACAGGACTTCGTGAATTTCAGGGTAGCAGCCGAGGACAAAGCTGCCAGCCGATCAAGAAATGTACAGCTCATGTACAAGAACTATCCGACGAGCACGAAAGACACGACTGGCAGCACTTTTCACTATTTGGTTAATATTGCCGCCGCTCGTTATCTGCCTGCCGGCTTCACGCTCTACGAGGAACCCTGCCCGTGCCCGTTTTCTCCTGGCTCCGCTCGCCACTGCACGCCCTGCGCCAGCGCCTTGGCGCTTCCACGGTCGCGACGCCAGGGCCGGACAGCCAGATCCAGGCGTACTTCCGGGACAAAGCCAGCCAGCAGGGCTACACCCTCAGCCAAGGCCAGCAACGGGTGATCGCGGCGATGGCCGAACAGGTCGCCCGCCTTCCCGCTGGCCGGGCACGCAGCCTGTACCTTCATGGCCAGGTCGGCCGCGGCAAAAGCTGGCTGCTCGACGGATTCTTCAACGCCCTGGGCGAGATCCCCAAGCGCCGCCTGCACTTCCACGACTTCTTCGCCCGTCTGCACCAAGGCATGTTCGACCATCGCCAGGCCCCCGACGCCCTGGCGCTGACCCTCGACGCCCTGCTCGGTGATTGCCGGGTGCTGTGCTTCGACGAATTCCACGTCCACGACATCGGCGACGCCATGCTCCTCACCCGGCTGTTCCAGGCCCTGTTCGAGCGCGGCATTTTCGTCCTGGTGACCTCCAACTACGCCCCCGAGGGATTGCTGCCCAATCCGCTCTACCACCAGCGTTTCGAGCCGGTTATCCGCCTTATCGAGGCGCGCATGGACGTCCTCGAAGTCGGCGGCGACCAGGACTACCGCGCCCTCCCCGGCGCCGGTGCGCAGCAGCGCTTCACCCAAGGCTTGTACTTGTGGCCCGGCAGCCCGCAACAGCGCCACCAACTGGGCCTGAACGACGCCACCGAAGACGTGCTGCTGAACGTCGGCAAACGCCAATTGCGCGCGCGGGTGCGCGACGAACGCAGCGTGGTTTTCGACTTCTCCGCCCTCTGCGAACAAGCGACCGCGGTCATCGACTACCTGGACCTGGTGCAGCGCTTCGAACACTGGACCATCGAACACCTGCCGAACCTGGAAGACTGCACCATCGCCGCCCAGCAGCGCTTCATCAACCTGGTGGACGTGCTCTATGACCGCGACAAGCAACTGCTGCTGATCGGCGAGCTACCGCTGGAGCAAAGCCTCGGCGGCAGCGTCTCGGACCTGGCGCGCACCCGCAGCCGGCTGGGGCAGTTACGGCAGATGGGGCCGGCCTGACGCGGTGCATGCCAGTCACCCCGCCCGCGCCAACCCCGCCAGCACTTCCTCGATTTCCACCAGCACCGCCGGATCATCCAGGGTCGAAGGCGGTGTGTAGGCCTGCTGGTCGGCGATCTTGCGCAGCACGGCGCGCAGGATCTTGCCCGAGCGGGTCTTGGGCAGGCGCTTGACCACCCGCACCTGGTTGAAACAGGCCAGCGCGCCGATCTGCTCGCGCACGGTGGCGACCAGTTCGGACTGCAACTGCGCCTCGCCCACCCCGACCCCGTCCTTGAGCACCAGCAGCGCCAGCGGCACCTGGCCCTTGATCTCGTCGCGCACGCCGACCACGGCGCACTCGGCGACAGCCGGGTGGCGCGCCACCAGGTCTTCCATCTCGCCGGTGGAAAGGCGGTGCCCGGAGACGTTAATCACATCGTCGGTGCGGCCCATGATGTAGACGAATCCGTCTTCATCCAGGTAGCCGCCGTCGCCAGTGTGGTAGTAGCCGGGGAAGGTGTTGAGGTACGAATCCAGGTAGCGCGAATGATCGCCCCACAAGGTCTGGCTGCAGCCCGGCGGCAGCGGCAAGGTGATGACGATCGCGCCCTGCTGGTTGGCACCGAGCAACTGGCCGTCTTCGTCCAGCACCCGCACGTGGTAGCCCGGCACCGCCCGGTTGCTCGAACCTGCGCGGCCGCCACTGCCATCGAGGCCCAGGCAGGGCGCGGTCACCGGCCAGCCGGTTTCGGTCTGCCACCAGTGGTCGTGCACGGTCTTGCCGCTGATGCTTTCCAGCCATTGATGGGTACTTGAATCGAGACGCTCGCCAGCAAGGAAAAACTCGCGCAGCGAACTCAGGTCGTAGCCGCGCAGCAGCAGGCCTTCCGGGTCTTCCTTGCGGATCGCGCGCATGGCCGTTGGGGCGCAGAACAGGCCGTTGACCCGGTATTGCTCGACCACCCGCCAGTAAGCGCCGGCATCCGGGGTGCGGATCGGCTTGCCCTCGTAGAACACCGTGGTGCAGCCGTTCATCAACGGGCCGTAGACGATCAGCGAGTGCCCGACCACCCAGCCGACATCGGAAATGCCCCACCACACTTCACCCGGCTGCATGCCGTAGATGTTCTTCATGGCAAAGCGCAGGGCCACGGCGTTGCCGCCGTTTTCGCGGACGATACCCTTGGGTTTTCCGGTGGTGCCGGAGGTGTACATGATGTACAGCGGATCGGCGGCGCCCAGCTCCACCGGCGGCACCGGCCTGGCATTGGCCAGCGCGGCGTGCCAGTCCAGATCGCGGCCGTCCTTCAAGGTGGCGCGTGCCTGCGGCCGTTGCAGCACCAGCACCTTGCGCGGCTGATGGCTGGATTGTTCCAGGGCGCTGTCCACCAGCGGCTTGTATTCGATGACGCGATCAAACTCGACGCCGCACGACGCCGTCAGCAGCAGGGTGGGCCGCGCGTCATCGATGCGCAGCGCCAGCTCATGCGGGGCGAAACCGCCGAACACCACCGAATGCACCGCGCCGATGCGGGCGCAGGCGAGCATGGCCATGGCCGCCTGCGGGACCATCGGCATGTAGATCACCACCCCGTCGCCCTGCTGGACACCGAGGTCGCGCAGCAAGCCAGCCAGGCGCGCCACTTCGTCGCGCATCTGGCGGAAGGTGAAGGTCTGTTGGCTGTTGGTGACCGGCGAATCGTAGATCAGGGCAGTCTGCTCGCCGCGACCCTCGTCGATCTGATGATCCAGCGCCAGGAAGCAACTGTTCAGGCGCCCGTCGGCAAACCACTGATGGGTGCCATCGGGATTGTCGCGAAGGATTTCCGTGGGTTTGCGAAACCAGGCCAGGTCATGGGCGTGCTCGGCCCAGAAATCGGCGGGCGCCGCGATGGAACGGTCGTAGCTGTGCTGATAACTCATCGACGAATAACCCTACGTTTGTTGTTATTAAAGGGCGAACGTCGAGTATGGCCAGTTGGCGCCGGCGTGCTATCGAACTTAAGTCGCATGCCACGAAGTCTTTGCCGCTATCATGGCCGCCGTTTTGACTGACGACCCTGCCCATGCACACTCTTGAAGACCTCAACGCCGGCCGTCTGGCAGGCATTACCCGCCTCGATCTGGCCTGCGAGCTTGAGCGGTTCCCGGAGGAAATCTTCGCGCTGGCCGACAGCCTCGAAGTCCTCAACCTGACCGGCAACGCCCTGACCGACCTGCCCGACGACCTCGGCAGGTTGCACAAACTGAAAGTGCTGTTTTGTTCAGAGAATCGCTTGAGCCGACTGCCGGTCGGCATCGGCCAGTGCGCCAGCCTGGAAGTGGTCGGCGTCAAGAGCAACCTCATCGAGCACGTCCCTGCTGCTGCGCTGCCACCGCGGTTGCGCTCGCTGGTGCTGACCGACAACCACCTGGAGCAGTTGCCCGAAGCCCTCGGTGATTGCGTCGAGCTGCAAAAGCTCATGCTTTCCGGCAACCGCCTGCGCAGCCTGCCGGCCAGCCTCGCCCGCTGTAAAAAACTCGAATTGGTAAGGGTCGCCGCCAACCGCCTGGAACAGCTCCCGGAATGGCTACTGGGCCTGCCCAACCTGGCGTGGCTGGCCTATGCCGGCAACCCGCTGCCCGAGGGCTATCGCCCGCCCGCAGTGGAAGGGCACTGCGCCCGGCTGGACTGGCAGGACATCACGCTGGAACAAGTGCTTGGCCAGGGCGCGTCCGGGGTGATTCATCGTGCGCGGCTCAACGGACACGCCAGCGCCGTGGCGGTGAAACTCTACAAAGGCGAGATCACCAGCGACGGCACGCCGCTGGACGAGATGAACGCCTGCATCGCTGCCGGCCAGCATCCGCACCTGATTCCACTGCTGGGGCGCATCGACAACCATCCGCAGCAGCTTCCCGCGCTGGTGATGGAACTGATCGACCCGGCCTGGTTCAGCCTCGCCGGCCCGCCCAGCCTACAAAGCTGCACGCGGGATAGTTACCCCGCCGAACGCCGCCTTGAGCCACAGGGCGTACGCCGGCTCGTGTCGGCCATCGCTTCGGTCGCGGCGCACCTGCACCAGCGCGGGCTGAGCCACGGTGATTTGTACGCGCACAACATCCTTTGCGATGAGCACGGGCACAGTCTGCTGGGGGATTTTGGCGCGGCATCGTTCCATCCGCTGGATGGCGGCAGCGCGGCGGCGGCGCTGGAGCGCATTGAGGTGCGGGCGTTTGGGGTGTTGCTTGGGGAGTTGCTGGAGCGTTGTGACGGGGATTTGCCGCTGTTGCGGGCGTTGCAGAGCGATTGTGTGCAGGCTGAGGTGTGCCAGCGGCCGGGGTTTGCCGAGGTGGTGGTGAGGCTCGGGGAATAGCAGCGCGCTGGGGGCCTGCCTGACAACCGCAACAAAAAGGCCGCATCAAGCGGCCTTTGTTCAGCGATAGGCTCGACTCAAGCCGTCAAGCCGACATACACGTTCTGCACATCATCGTGGTTATCGATCGCCTCGAGGAACGCCTCGACCTCAGCCAGAGCCTCTTCGCTCAGGTTGGCAGCGCTGACCGGGTTTTTCGGGGTGTAGCCGATTTTCGCCGAAATCACGGTGAAACCCTGCTCCGGCAGGGCTTTCTGCACGCTGTCCAGGTCGGTGGTTTCGGTGATGAACAGGGTCGCGCCCTCATCAGCCGGCTCGAAATCCTGGGCGCCGGCTTCGATGGCGGCCATTTCCGGGTCAGCGTCTGCGCTGTCCGGGGTGGCTTCGATCAGGCCGACGTGGTTGAAGTCCCACGACACCGAACCCTCGGCGCCCAGTTGACCCTTGCGGAACAACACGCGGACTTCAGCGACGGTGCGATTGATGTTGTCGGTCAGGCACTCGACGATCAGCGGCACCTGGTGCGGCGCGAAACCTTCGTACTTCACCGCGTGGTACTGCACCTGCTCGCCCAGCAGGCCCGCGCCTTTCTTGATCGCGCGTTCCAGGGTCTCGCGGGTCATGGAGGCTTTCTTGGCCTGCTCGATCACCAGACGCAGACGGGCGTTCATGTCCGGGTCGGCGCCGCTGCGCGCGGCGATCTGAATTTCCTTGGCCAGCTTGCCCATGACCTTGCCTTTGGCATTGGCAGCTTGTTCTTTATGTTTGGCTTTCCACTGTGCGCCCATATCGACTCTCTTGTTTCAACGGCCGGTTCAGGAAGCGACCGGCAAAGGGGTGCAGTTTATACGCCCTGTTACCTGCAATCGACAAGAAAAGCCGGGGCACCGTGCCGCCATCGCACGCCTCAGGCCCCGGCACTGAGACATAACGGTGCAACAGGGCAGTTTTCTTCAATACCCGCCAACGACCGCCCGATAGGCTCCGGACTTTCTTCACTGACAAGAGAGACGCTGCATGAGCCTGTTACTGTCCATGGCCGCCTTTGCGCTGGCCGCTTCCATTTCTCCCGGCCCGGTCAATCTGGTCGCCCTGGCCGCCGGCGCCCAACACGGGCTGCGCCCGGCCATGCGGCATGTCAGCGGTGCCACCCTGGGCTTCTGTCTGCTGCTGTTGCTGGTGGGCTACGGCCTGCATGCGGTGCTGCGGGAGTGGCCGGGGCTGACCGAGGTGCTGCGCTGGGCCGGCATTCTGTTTTTGCTGTACATGGCCTGGAAACTGGCCGCCGATGACGGCAGCCTCGGCGATGGCAGCCCCGGCAAGCCGCCAAGCATGGCCTACGGCGCGCTGATGCAATGGCTCAATCCCAAGGCGTGGCTGGCCTGCGTGGCCGGGGTCGGGGCGTTCGTCGGGCAAGGCGAAACGGTGCTGCTGTGGCAGTTCACGTTGATCTATCTGGTGATCTGCTACCTGTCGGTGGGCTGCTGGGCCTGGGCCGGGACGGTGATTCGGCGCTACCTCGACAACCCGCGGCGCATGCGCCTGTTCAACCGCGCTCTGGCCTTGCTGCTGGTGGCCAGCGCGCTGTACCTGTTACTGGGCTGAGCGGTAGTGACCGGGGGTGGCCGCCAGGTGGTGCTTGAACGCGCGTTGCAGGTGCGCCTGGTCGGCGAAACCCGCCTCGTGCGCCACCTCGGCGATCAGCCGGCCCTGGCGCAACTGGGCACGGGCATAACGCACGCGGTGATCGAGCAGGTAACCGTGGGGCGTCATTCCGTAATGCTGCTTGAACGCGCGGATCAGGTAGGAAGTGGATAGCCCCGCCGCCTCGCCGATGTCTTCCAGCTTCAGCGGTTCGGTGCAGTGCTGACGGATATAGCACGCCGCCCGTTCAAGGCGTTCGTTGCCCTGCCCCGCCAACGCCGGCGCCGCCTCGACCTGGGCGCGCAACTGACTGAAGAAGGCCTCGGCCGCGGCGCGCTTGTGTTCGCTGTGCAGTTGGCTGTCGATCAATTGTTCGTAGAGCCCGGTCAGGGCCTGGTACAACCCCGTCGAAGTGCTCAGGGTGCGGGCCAGCGGTTCGAAACCCAGGCCGCGCAGCCAGGGCATGTCGACATAGAGCATCAGGTAGGACCAAGGCTGGTCGGCGATGGGGTTACAGGCGTGGACCACGCCCGGGTTCATCATGACCACCGTACCGGTCTCGACTTCATGCCAGCGCTGGCCATCGAAGTAAGTGCTGCACCCGGCAGTGATGGCACCGATGGAAAAGCCTTCGTGGGAGTGTCGGGCATAGCAGACCTTGCGGCCATCGGCGACGCCACGGGCTTCGATGAAGGGCAGCGCTGGATCACGCCAGAAGTGCGAAATGCTGCTCATCAAAAAACTCCCGAGTAACCGTACGAAAACACGCACAGAAGCCTAACACCCGTCAGTCCTGCTCTCCAGCGGCTTGCGGACCGAACAGCCCGAAGCGGGCCACTTTCAGTTGTCGCGAAGGCTCGATGTCGCGGTTGACCAGCGGCAGGATCAGCGCCATGGCGCCTTGATAGAGCGCGCCACTGCCCGTACCGGGTTCGCGGCAACGGTCGAACAGCGCGAGCAATAGAACGCCAATCGCGCCCGGCCACGGAGGCTCGTAGCGCGCGGCCACGTAGATTGTCTCGAAAAACCCGTGATGACCGTTGCGCAACAGGAAAGCGCTGATCGCCAACTGGAACCGCCAATAATCCTCCGGCGCGGGCACACGACCGAACCATTGCGGTAACTCCCCGCTCAGCACCGCGCAAATCGGACTGATACCGGCGACGAAGGGGCTGTCCAACGACTCCATATAGCGGCTCGCGAGGCTGTCCGGCTCGTGCACGAACTGGTGGTAGCCGCGGTATTTGTCCTCGGCGATCAGCCAATCGTCGTCCGTCAGCTCGGAGCGGCTGTTGAGGATCAGGTAAGGATCAACCGCTCCGCGCCGGCCCGACCAAGGGCTGTCTCCCAGCGGCGGGTGGCTGTTGATCGGTGCATACGACTGATCGGAGTGACGGGCGAGGGACACCAGTACCTGGCACACCGCCTGCCGGCGAAGCGCGCGGCCCGCGTTACTGTCCAGCAACGTCCCAGCGCGGGCGCACAGCGCTGAATCGGCATCGGTCAGCGCCGTTTCGCCCAGCAATAACAGGCGCAATAACGTCAGCGCCTTTACCCGGTAGCCCATCGGTTCCAGCAGTGCGCCCAGCAACTGCCCGGCACGGCCCACGGTTGCCTGCAGGTAGGCATCTCCCAGCAATTTCGCCAGCCCCTGCTGGACAAGGTTTTCCCCCAGACCAAACAACAAGGTTTCCAGCGGCGGCCAGTGCCATACGCAGTGGGCAAAAGCCCGCTCCCAGAGCACCTTGCCCAGGTGATTGCCCTTGATATCCCGCAGGCTGTCGCGCACCACTTCCGGCGCCGTCAGGATCCCGCCCGGGGTCAGGTGATTGCGCTCGAGCAGGCGCAGCCACTGCGCGCAGAACGCCGCGTGTTCGAGCGGATAGCGGAACCATGGGCAGGCCTCCCTGCCCATCTCGCGCAACTGTTCAAGCCGGAGGAAGAACAATCCGTTTTGCACCCAGACTCGACGCAGCTCGGAGACGCTGAGCAGGTGACTGCCCTTTTCGGTCACCGCGGCGAAGGGGGTCGCTGCCAGAAACCGGCCATCTCGGTGCAGTTCCAGCAGGTACAGACGTTCACCAAAGCCCAGCGCCTGCTCCCACTGACGAAGGCTGACAAACGTGCCATCGCGATCCGGGTCGTAATGCGTGCGGGCGTAACTTTCCAGAGCAATGGTCTGGAAGCTGCTGATATCGGCGTAACGATCAAGCAGTTCATTCAGGGCATGAGGCAGATCCACGTTGCGCACCTGATGCCCCGTGCGCCGCTCGTTGAAGACCTGCATGGCCACCTGGTTGGGCACCTTGCGGTCGACATTGAGCACACGGATCCGCGCGCCCTGGTTCAGCACCTGCACCAGAAAGCCTTTGCGCAGGGTCTGCTCGGACACCAGATAAAGCCCCAGCAGGTCGACCACGAACCCAGTGCGGACCAGCACCGAGCGGATCGGCGCGAAGGTCGGCGAGCGCGCGTGCGCAGGCTCGTGCTTGAGCCGGTACTGCTGCTGCCAGGACAGGGAGCGGTCGGTGGTGCCGAACGAAAAGTTCATCACCCCGTTGGCCTGCACCACCAGCTTGCCGTGGTCCAGGTACAGGTCCTTGAAGCGGCCGTCGTCGCTCGGGTCCACCAGCGCGACGTTCAGACGGACATAGCCGGGGCGCTCCTCCATCAACAGCAGCGACAGGTTGACCGGCAACTCATCCGAAGCCGCCGGGATCTCCTCCAGCGCCGCCAGGGCCGCTGCCCGCGCGCTCAGCGGCGCGTCGAGCACGGCGCGATAGCGCTCGGTCACCGTCTGCCAGCCCTGGGCGCGAGCGAACAGCTGGGTTCGCTGCTCGCCTGGCACAACCTGCGCGTCCAGCTTGCGCTGAGCCAGATGGCCGAGACGCTGCAAGCGCACCAGCAGCCCCTGACACGGCACCGCCAGGCCATTGCCGGCGACCAGCAGTTTCAGCGCCTTGCGCCAGGCCTGTTCGAAGCCTTGCATGGCCGCTTGCTGGCGCACGTAGAGCAGAATTTCGCCGTCCAGCCGACGGCCGTAATCATCACGCGCGGGCGTGGTTTCCTGCCGGTCCAGTTGCGCACGATAACGCCGCAAAAGGTCCAGGTGCTCGTCGATGGCGCGGGGTTTGTCCTGCGTGGTGTAGTACTGCGCGGCGAGGATATTGAGGGTCGTGCGCTGCATTTCCAGAAGGCGCCGGTCGACTTCGGCCAGGTAGTCGGCGCGCTCGCCGGGGGTCATGTGGAACCACGGGCTGCGCCGACCGGCCTCGGCAATACGGTGGTCGATCAGGGTATTGAGCAGGCGGGTGTAATCCCGCGAAGGGTGCGCCATGGGGATCGTCCGTGAGGGCCTGGGGAAGGCCGCGATGCTAACGCGCCAACCCGCCACACACGGACAGGGAACCGCTACCCGGCGTCGTGCACCACCACCAGCAACTGCGCCTGCACTTCACCCAGCGAGCGCAGGCGATGGGGGGTCTGGGCGTTGAAATACAAGGCATCGCCGCGTTCCAGCACAACCCGTTCGGTCATGAAATCGACCTCGACCCGGCCTTCATGGACGAACAGGAATTCCTCGCCCAGGTGCTCCTTGAACGTGGAATCGCTGAAGTCCGGCGGCGGGCTGATCAGGAACGGCAACAGGCTGCGCTGGCCGATCTGGTTGGCCAACACCGCATAGCCCGGCCCCTGGGGACTGCCCGAGAGCGACTGGCGCTCGCCCTGGCGAACCAGGCTGTAGCGGGCCTGGTGCGGAGCATCTTCAGCGAACAGTTCCTCGACATTGACGTTCAGCGCCCGCGCCAGTTTCAGCGCCGCGGCGATGGACGGCGTGTTCAGGCCGCGCTCGACCTTGGACAAGTAACTCTTGGTCATGCCGGATTTTTCGGCCAGCACCTCAAGGGTCACGCCAAGTTTTTTTCTCAATAATTTCAATCGGATAGACATGCGCCGCGCTTGATTCCAGTTCGTTGGGCAACTTTTCCCTTGCCTATGACACTTTGTGTCATATAGCCTTTGCTGTGTCATACGACTGACCGCCCCGCTCACTTTCCAGGCAACCGGGACGGGCAAGCCATGACGCTTCATCACACCACCCGAGGACACCCGAATGGCCAACACAATGGCACTGCCCAAGGACCAACTGGTCCAGCAGGCCCTTGCGCGGATGCAAGGCTCGCTTGCCGATAATACGTGGACTGTACGAGAAAAGCTGGCCCTGACCTGTCGCATTCTCTTCGACCGCGGCCATGATTCCGGCCTGGCCGGGCAGATCAGCGCCCGTGGCCCGCAGCCCGGCACCTTCTACACCCAGCAACTGGGCCTGGGTTTCGACGAGATCAGCGCCAGCAACCTGCTGCTGGTCAACGAGGACCTGGAAGTGCTCGAAGGCCAAGGCATGGCCAACCCGGCCAACCGCTTCCACAGTTGGCTGTACCGCGCGCGCCCGGACGTCAACTGCATCATTCACACGCACCCGACCCACGTCGCGGCGCTGTCGATGCTGGAAGTGCCGCTGCAGGTGTCGCACATGGACGTCTGCCCGCTGTATGACGATTGCGCTTTTCTCGAAAGCTGGCCGGGCGTGCCGGTGGGCAACGAAGAAGGTGAGATCATCGCCGCCGCGCTGGGCGACAAGCGCGCCATCCTGCTGACGCACCACGGACAGTTGTCTACCGGAGCCGATATCGAACAGGCCTGCGTCACCGCCAACCTGATCGAGCGCGCGGCGCAGTTGCAACTGCTGGCCATGTCCGCCGGGACCATCAAGCCCATCGACCCGGCCCTTGGCCGCGAGGCCCATGACTGGATCGACCGGCCCAAGCGCCATGGCGCCGCCTTCAACTATTTCGCCCGGCAAAGCCTGCGCCAGCACGCCGACTGCCTGAACTGAGCCCTTTCTGGAGTACGTTTCATGTCCACGACTTTTCACGGCATCATCGGCTACACCGTCACCCCGTTCAGCGCCGACGGCGAGCAACCGAACCTCGCCGCCCTCGGTCAGTCCATCGACCGCCTGATCGAAGGCGGCGTGCAATCCATCGCCCCGCTGGGCAGCACCGGTGAAGGCGCCTACCTGAATGACCGCGAGTGGAGCCAGGTCGCCGAATTCAGCCTGGCCCATATCGACCGGCGCGTGCCGACCATCGTCAGCGTCTCCGACCTGACCACCGCCAACGCCATCCGCCGCGCGCGCTTCGCCGAAGCACAAGGCGCCGACGCCGTGATGGTGCTGCCGGCGGCGTACTGGAAGCTCAGCGAGGCGGAAATCCTCCGGCATTACCAGCGCATCGGCGACAGCATCGGCATCCCGATCATGCTCTACAACAACCCCGCCACCAGCGGCACCGACATGTCCGTGCCGTTGATCCTGCGCATTGTCGCGGCGGTGGAGAACGTGACCATGGTCAAGGAGAGCAGCGGCGACATCCAGCGCATGCACGCCCTGCACCAGCTCGGCGAAGGCCAGGTGCCGTTCTACAACGGCTGCAACCCGCTGGCCCTGGAAGCCTTCATCGCCGGCGCCAGCGGCTGGTGCACCGCCGCTCCCAACCTGATCCCGGCGCTGAACCAGCAGTTGTACCAGGCGGTGCTGGACAACGACCTGGAACAGGCGCGGGCCTTGTTCTACAAGCAGTTGCCATTGCTGGAGTTCATCCTCAAGGGAGGTTTGCCGGCGACGATCAAGGCTGGCCTGAAGCTGGACGGGCTGGATTGCGGCGCGCCGCGCGCGCCGGTGTTCCCGCTGGATGACGCGGGGATTGGGCGGTTGAGTGCGCTGCTGGAGCAGCTGCGCTAAGGGTCTGGAACTGACTTACCCCTGATCGGAGCACACCTCGGCCAGCTTCAGATACCGCAGCGTGTGCTCCTGCCCGGACGAGTCCAGGTAGGTCATGGCAGCCCTGATCACCTGGCACTCCTCGGTGACCGGCTCGGTCATGCTCAGCACTCTGGCGACGTCGAGACGCATGCCGTAGTGGTAATCGGTGGCGACATCCTGTGCCTGGGCGGCAGCCGCGAACAACAGGCCGAGGGACAGCAACAAACGCAGTTTCATAGTGAATCTCCTCGTTGCATGAGCAACGCGATGAGAACCGATGCAACCCTTTGAGTGTGGGCGCAGACCGCGGATTCCGTCGCCCGGGGGGATCAACGGCAACAAATCGGTTAACCTGCGCTCCCTGCCCCGACAAGCCATTCCCCATGGAACTGCATATCGTCCTGCATGGCCGCAAAGGCCTGGCCGACCAGCTTTACCAGCAACTGCGCGCCGGTATCGACAGCGGACGGCTGGCCGCCGGCACACAACTGCCGCCCACGCGGCTGCTGGCAGAGCAATTGGGGGTGTCACGCAAGACCGTGGCCGAAGCCTACTCGCGGCTGACCTACGACAACCTGCTCAGCGGCCAGGTCGGCCGCGGCACCTTCATCACGCCGCAACTGACCAGCGCCGCGCCCGCGCCGACCGCAACGCCGCTGGCCGGCGAGGACAGCCTGGCGCGTTGGCGCGCCCGTGGCATTCCCATGGGTCGCCCAGCGCTGGCGCAACCGTCGCGCTACGACTTCATCGGTGGGGCGTCGAGCAAGGCCCATTTCCCGTTCGACGCCTGGCGCCAGTGCAGCCTGCATGCGTTGCGCCAGTGCCAGCGCACCGACACCCGCTACAGCAACGCTCAAGGCCTGCCCGAACTGCGCGAGGCCATCGCCCGGCACATCGCTTTTGCTCGTGGCGTGCATTGCAGCGGCGCCGATGTGCTGGTGTGCAACGGCGCGCAGCAGGCCCTCGACCTGATCGCCCGGGTGCTGATCGAACCGGGCTGCACGGTGGCGATGGAAGATCCCGGTTATCCGCCGGCGCGGCACCTGTTCGAAGCCCTCGGCGCGCGCATCCAGCATGTGCCGGTGGACGCCGAAGGCCTTTGCGTGGAGCGGATCGACGCCGGTGTCCGGCTGATCTACGTCACGCCCTCTCACCAGTTTCCGCTGGGCATGCCTTTGAGCCTCCCGCGTCGCCACGCCCTGCTGGCGCGGGCCGCCGAGCTGGGCGCGGTGATCATCGAAGACGACTACGACAGTGAATTTCGCTACGAAGGCCGGCCCACCGACGCCCTGCAAAGCCTCGATGAACACGGCCTGGTGGCCTATGTCGGCACCTTCTCCAAGACCGTGCTGCCGGAACTGCGCCTGGGCTACGCCATCCTGCCGCCGGCGCTGCTGGAACCGGTGCGCATCGCCAAGCAGTTGAGTGACTGGCACACCTCGACCCTGAGCCAGTGGGCCCTGGCCCGCTTTATCAGCGAGGTCCATCTGCTCAAGCACATCCGTCGCTGCCACGACCTGTACGCGGCGCGCCGCGAGCGCATCCTGCAACGCTTGCAAGGCGACCTCAGCCCGTGGTTCGAAGCGGTGCCCACCACCGCGGGCTATCACCTGAGCGCGCTGGCCAAGGGCGAGCTGGACGTGGATTTTCTGATTGCCCTGGCGCGCAAGGTAGAAGTCGGGCTGTATTCCCTCGCGCCGTTCTTCACCGAGGCAACGCCGCGCCACGGCCTGCTACTGGGTTTCGGCGCCATCGAGCTGCTGGATATCGACCCGGCGCTGGACCGGGTGCGCGACACCCTGCAGCACCTCAGTTGACGGCACTGGCCGGGCTCGCCGTGACCTTCATCGCCGCGGCGTAGCCATTCGGCGCGAAGCGCCCGGTGACCAACAGCATCAGCACCACGGTGACGGTCAGCAGTGTCCACGACGCCTGGAAATCGCCGCTGATATCCCGCAGCCACCCCGTCAGGTACGGCACCAGCCCGGTGATGATGAAACCGATGCCCTGGACGAACGCCGCCAGCCCGCCGGCCTGGCGTGGGTCTTTGCAGTGTTCGAGGGTGAGCGTCAGGCTCAGGCTGAAGCAGGCGCCGAGACCAAAACCGATCAGGCCGACCCACAAACCGGGTGACAACGCGGGGTCCAGCAACAGGCCGGCAAATCCGATTAACTGCGCGAGCAGCGCCAGCCACAGGCCGGGGCGGCGGTCCGCCAACCGGCGCAACAGCAGCGGCAGACCGAGGGCGCCGAGCACCTGGAAGATCGTCATCAGACCCACCAGTTCTCCACCGCCGCGTGCGCTGCCGCCGACCTGCTGATAGTAGGCCGGCAGCCAGGCCACCATGCTGGTGTAGCCGCCATTGATCAGGCCGAAGTAAATCGCCAGCAGCCACGCCCGACGGTTGCCGAAGAAGTGTCCGCCGCCATTCCCGCCGCGGCCGGCGGCGGCTTCCAGTTTCGGCCCGATCAGCCCGAGCAGGAGCAGCGCCAGCAACACCGGCAACAGCCACACCCCCAGCCCCGCCTGCCAGTGTCCGAAATGCTCGGCAACCCGCGGCCCGAGCACCGCGGCCAGCCCGCCACCGCTCATCAGCGCCGCCGAATACACACCCATCGCCAGCGCCAGCCGCTGCCAGAACCAGCGATTGACCAACCCCGGCATCAGCGCCTGGACGAAGGCCACGCCAAGCCCGGCCAGCACCGCACTGGCGATCAGCGCCGTGCCGCTGCCCAGCAACAGGCGCCAGAAACAGGCCAGGCCAATGGCGCCCAGGCCCAGCAACAAACCGCCCTGCTCGCTCAGCCAACGGCGCAACCACGGCTGCAACAACGGCACCAGGCCCATGCACAACACCGGCAATGCCGTCAGCAACGCGGCCTGCTGGTAGCCGATGCCGGTGCCGCTGCGGATGTCTTCCAGCAGCGGACCGATGCTGGTGAGGATCGGCCGCAGGTTGACCGTCACCGCGATCACCAGCAGCAACAGTGCGGCGCTACGCCAGCGCGACGAGGCCTCGGTCATGCCGGGCGCACCTGCTGCCAGAGGCCGTACAACCCGTCCTCGCCCTCCGGTTTCAGCGGCCGCAGCGGCAGCGACTGCTGTTGCGGCGGGCGGGCCATCTGCGCGTAGACCGCGGCGGTGGACAGGCCGTAGGGCTCGCCCTCCTCGTTGCTGTAGGCGAACCAGGCCCGCTCGATCCCGCACAAATGCATGGCGGCCAGGCACATCGGGCACGGATGGCCCGTGGCGTAGACCTCGCACCCGTCCAGACGCGGCCCCAACTGCCGGCTGGCCAGGCGGATCGCCTGTATTTCGGCATGGGCGGTTGGGTCCTGGGTGCAATGGATTTCGTTGACAGCGCGGGCAATCACCTGCCCGTCACGCACCAGCAGCGCGGCGAATGGCCGGCCACCGGCCTGGATATTTTCCCGGGCCAGGGCCAGGGCTTCACGCATGAACGCGTCGTTACTCATCGGGGATTCCTCGGTGATTTCAGTGGGCGCCGGCAGCCAGCAACCGCTCGACAATCGCCTGCTGGCCGCGCTCGCGGGCGTGTTGCAGCGGCGTGACGCCATTGCGGTCGGCCAGGTTCACCTTCGCGCCGGCGTCGATCAGCAGCGTGACGATGGCCTGATGATCCGGCCCGCCGTCGCTGAGCAGGATGGCTTCGAGCAGGCCGGTCCAGCCGAGGTTGTTGATGTGGTCGGGGTTGACGCCGGCCTTGAGCAAGCGTGCCACCACCGCCACATGACCACGCTCGCAGGCGGGAATCAGCGCGGTGCCGCCGTAGCGGTTGGTGCTCTTCAGGTCGGCGCCGTGGGCCAGGGTCAGTTCGAGAATCTCCAGGTGACCCTCGGCCCCGGCCAGCAGGTAGGGGCTGTCGTGGATGGCATTTTTGGCGTTGACGTCGGCACCGGCCTCGATCAACTGGCGAGCGGCATCGAGGTCGTTGCGCGCGGTGGCCAGCAGCAGCGCGGTGTTGCCGCGAGCATCACGCTGGTCCACGGCGGCGCCGGAGCGCAGCAGCGTCTGCAGTTGCTGACGGTCACCGCTGACGACCGCTTGCGGCAGATCAGCGCAAGCGACGCTACTGGCGGCCAGCCCGAGGCCGGCGAGCACGCCGCGCCAGGCCTGTTTGCAGGTTCGGTTCGGGCGCATGGCATTCCCTCTGTCGAATGAGCCGCGATTATCCCGAGCGAGCGGTGTAGCATGAAATTAATTGATTTCATGCATACCAGTGGACTTGTGAATGCTTGACCCCCTCCTGCTCCGCGCCTTCGTCACCGTGGTCGAAACCGGCAACTTCACCCGCGCCGGTGACCGCCTGCACCTGACCCAATCCACCGTCAGCCAACAGATCATCCGCCTTGAGCAGAGCCTCGGCAGCCGCCTGCTCGACCGCAGTCAGCGCCAGGTCTGGCCCACCGAGGCGGGCGAGCGACTGCTGGGCTATGCGCGGCGCATCCTGCGCCTGGAAGAAGAAGCACGCCTGGCGCTCAACCCCACCCAGACCCAGACCGCCCTGCGCCTGGGCGCGCCGGAAGACCTTGCCGGCGAGTTGCTGACCGAAGCCCTGCGCGGCTTTATCGGCGAACGCCCGCACCTGCGCCTCGAAGTCGAGAGCGGCCTGAGCAATCCCCTGCTGCACCTTTACCGCAACGGCGAGCTGGACGTGCTGCTGGTCAAGCAATGGGGCGCCGACCGCGACTGCCACGCGCGCTGGCCGGAACCGTTGTCCTGGGTTTGCAGCGCCCGCGGCATGGTCGCCCACGACCCGCTGCCGCTGGTGGTGTTCCCGGTGGGCGCGCTGTACCGCCAGGAAATGATCCACGCCCTGGAAAGCGCCGGCCGCCCCTGGCGAATCAGCTACTCCAGCACCAGCCTGGCCAGCCTCGGCGCCGCGGTCAGCGCGGGTTTGGGCGTCAGCCTGATTCCCAGCCGCTGCGTGCTGCCGGATCACCGGGAACTCAGCGAAGACGAAGGTTTTCCGCCGGTGGACGGGCTGGAACTGGCCCTGTATGCCAGGGCCGGGCTGGATGGGGATGGGCTGGCGTTGCGGGATTTGTTGATGGGCCTGGGTGAAGCGCGGGGCCGAGGGTGACGCGTATCGCGGCAACCCGATTGGCCTCCCCACAAATCCCGAAATTGGCTATCTGAAACCCGCCCCTCGCCCATTAAGGTGTGCTCCATCCCGCGCTGTCGCGGAACCACAACGGAGCTACCAGCATGACCACCCGCATCGAATGGGCCAAACACGCACCCGAAGCCTACAAAGCCATGATCGGCCTGGAGCAGGCCCTGGCCAAATCCGGGCTGGAGAACTCGCTGCTGGAGTTGATCCGCCTGCGCGCCTCGCAGATCAATGGCTGCGCCTACTGCGTGAACATGCACGCCAATGACGCGCGCAAGGCCGGCGAAACCGAAGCCCGCCTGCAGACCCTGAGTGTCTGGGCCGACACCGCCTACTTCACGCCTCGCGAGCAAGCCGCGCTGGCCTGGACCGAGAGCCTGACCCGGCTGCCGGAAAAACATGCGCCGCAACACCAGTACACGGCGCTGCTGGAGCATTTCAGTGAAACCGAAGTGGTCAACCTGACCCTGGCCATCGCCACCATCAATGCCTGGAACCGCTTCGGCGTGGGCTTTGCGATGGTTCCGGCCTAAGCCGGCCGCAGGCGCTGGCGATAGCTGCCAGGGCTCTCCCCCGTCCATTTCTTGAACGCCCGGTGAAACGCGCTGGGCTCCTGGAAGCCGGTCTGCTCGGCGATCTCGGCGACGCTGAGGTCGCTGTCGCGCAGGCATTCGAAGGCCATGGCCTGGCGCACTTCGTCCTTGATCTGCTGGAACGAACAGCCTTCGCGCTCCAGTTGCCGGCGGAAGCTGCTGGGGCTCAGCCCCACTTGCCCGGCCAGGCCCAGCAGGGTCGGCCATTCGCCGTACTGGCGCAGGCGCAGATACCGATAGACCCGCGCCGCCAGGCCGTTCTGGTTGCGGTAACGCACCACCAGCCCTTGCGGCGCACTGCGCAGGAAGGTCTTCAGCGCACCAAGGTCCTGCACCACCGGCAATTTCAGGTAGTCGGCGGAGAACTCCACTTCGGTGCGGCCGGTGCCGATCTGCAGGTTCGGCCCCCACAGCAGCGCATCGTCGTCCAGTGCCACCCGCGCATCGCTCAGTTCAGTGCGATCAATGGCGATACGCCGTCCGCCCAGCCAGCACAACAGGCTAATCACCAGCACCAGCAACGTTTCCTCGGCGTACACGCGGCGCTGGGGGTCGTCGATGCGCGAGTGCAGGCTGATTACCGCGCGCTGCCCGCGCAGGGTCAGGGTGCCGCGCATATCCCGCAGGAACAGGCCGAAGTTGCCCAGGCACTGGCGCAGCGCTTTCTCCAGGTTCGGCTCCTGGATCAAGCCGCGGCAGATCAGCGCGAAGCTGCCCAGCGGCATGCCGTGGCTGTCGAGGTTGAAAAATTCGTCGTCCAGCGCTTCGATAAGGATCAGCCACAGCCGGGCGAAGGCCGAGGCCGGCACGCGGGCGTTGAGTTCGTGGATCAGCACCGGATCGATGCCGGACTGCTGCAACAGCGCCGCGGCCCGCGCGGGCTGGTCGCGCAGGCTGTAGAGCATGATGTGGACGAAGTACATCGCGACCGAATCGTTTTCCCGCATGACAGCTTCCGCATTGACCTCGACGGCATGGCAAAAAGTAACAGCCCGGCTGGGCACTTAAGGCATAGGCCCGAACGCCCCCAGTGCCTAGACTCGACACACCCCGGGCGTGGCCGGGCGTCATTCTCTCAGAGCCACGTGGCTCCACGCCACGTCTTCGCCCATTGGAGTCGATCATGAACAACAACGATATCTACGTAGTCAGCGCCGTGCGCTCGGCCATTGGCACCTTCGGCGGTTCGCTCAAGGACCTGCCACTGGCGGACCTGGCCACCCAGGTCACCCGAGCCGCCATCGAACGCTCCGGCGTCGCCCCCGAGCAAATCGGCCACGTCGTGATGGGCAACGTGATCCCCACCGAGGCCCGCGATGCCTACCTGGGCCGGGTCGCCGCGATGAACGCCGGCATCCCCAAGGAAACCCCCGCTTTCAACGTCAACCGCCTGTGCGGTTCCGGCCTGCAGGCCATTGTATCGGCCGCGCAGACCCTGCTGCTGGGCGAAGCCGAAGCGGTGATCGCCGCCGGCGCCGAATCCATGAGCCGCGGCCCGTACCTGCTGACCCAGGCCCGCTGGGGCGCGCGCATGGGCGACATGAAGAGCATCGACTACATGCTCGGCATCCTGCACGACCCGTTCGAAGGCTTCCACATGGGCATCACCGCGGAGAACGTTGCCGAGAAGAACGGCATCACCCGCGCCATGCAGGATGAAGTCGCGATCACCAGCCAGCAACGCGCCGCCCGCGCCATTGCCGAAGGCCGCTTCGACAGCCAGATCGTGCCGATCGAAATCCCCGGCCGCAAAGGCCCGGTGCAGTTCAAGGTGGACGAGCACGTGCGCGGCGACGTCAGCAGCGAACAACTGGCCGCGATGAAAACCGCGTTCAAGAAAGACGGCACCGTCACCGCCGGCAACGCCAGCGGCCTGAACGATGGCGCCGGCGCGCTGGTGCTGGCCACCGGTGAGATGGTCAAGCGCCAGGGCCTGAAGCCGCTGGCCCGCCTGGTCGCTTACGCCCACGCCGGTGTCGAGCCGGAACTGATGGGCCTGGGCCCGGTGCCGGCGACCCGCAAGGTCCTGGAAAAAGCCGGCCTGAAGGTGTCCGACCTGGACGTCATCGAATCCAACGAAGCCTTTGCCGCCCAGGCCTGCGCGGTGTCCCAGCAACTGGGCTTCGACCCGGAAAAGGTCAACCCCAACGGTTCGGGCATTTCCCTCGGCCACCCGGTGGGCGCTACCGGCGTGATCATCGCCACCAAGGCGATCCATGAATTGCAACGCATCAAAGGCCGCTACGCGCTGGCGACCATGTGCATCGGCGGCGGCCAAGGCATCGCCGTGCTGTTCGAACGGGCTTGAAGGAAACCATGAAGATGACGCTTGAAAACATCGCCGTGATTGGCGCCGGGACCATGGGCAACGGCATCGCGCAGGTCTGCGCCGTGGCCGGTTACCAGGTCACCCTGATCGATGTCTCCGACGCCGCGCTGGAGCGTGGCGTGGCGACCCTGCGCAAGAACCTGGATCGCCAGGTCAGCAAGCAGACCCTGGAAGCGGCCCAGGCCGAAGCCGCGGTCACCCGCATCCGCACCAGCACCGACTACGCCGCGCTCAACGACGCGCAGTTGGTGATCGAAGCGGCGACCGAAAACCTCGAGCTGAAAAAACGCATCCTCCAGCAGGTCGCGGCCAACGTCAGTGAACAGTGCGTGATCGCCACCAACACCTCGTCGCTGTCGGTGACCCAACTGGGCGCGGCCATCAGCGCGCCGCAGCGGTTTATCGGCGTGCACTTCTTCAACCCGGTGCCGATGATGGCGCTGGTCGAGGTGATCCGCGGCCTGCAAACCAGCGACGCAACCTACGCCACGGCCATGGAACTGACCGGCAAGGTCGGCAAGACCGCGATCACCGCCGGCAACCGTCCGGGCTTCGTGGTCAACCGCATCCTGGTGCCGATGATCAACGAAGCGATCTTCGTCCTGCAGGAAGGCCTGGCAAGTGCCGTCGATATCGACACCGGCATGCGCCTGGGCTGCAACCAGCCGATCGGCCCGCTGGCGCTGGCCGACCTGATCGGCCTGGACACTCTGCTGGCGATCATGGAGGCCTTCCACGAAGGCTTCAATGACAGCAAATACCGCCCCGCCCCGCTGCTCAAGGAGATGGTCGCGGCCGGCTACCTGGGCCGCAAGAGCGGTCGCGGTTTCCACACGTACGAGTAAGCCACCATGCCCAAGACCTGTGCCGAACGCTGCGCCGATTACGAAGACCGTCGCGACAAGGCTCTCGAACTGTTCGCCGCCAAGGGGTTCGGCCAGGTCAGCATGCGCGAGCTGGCTGCCCATGTGGGCCTCACCGCCGGCTCGCTCTACCACCATTTCCCGAGCAAGCAGCACCTGTTGTTCGACCTGATCGAAGAACTGTTCGAAGAGCTGCTTGCCACCCTGCATCCGGTCGGCCGGGGCAAGCCCATCAACGTGCGCCTGTCCGCGGTGATCCGGGCGCACTGGGCGCTGCACGCGGAACGGCCGCTGCATTTCCGCCTCGCCGAACGCGACCTCTGTTGCCTGAGCGATGAGCAACAGGCGCACATCGCGCAGATGCGCCGGCAGTACGAGAGCCACCTGCTGCGCGCGATCGCCCCTTCCACCAGCCTCACCGGCCCGGCGTTGGAGGCCGCCGCGCATGTCGTCGCCTCCATGCTCAACAGCCTGCCGGGCTGGCTGCAAAGCTCACCCCTGCCCCAGGCCCAGCGGCTGGCGCTGATGGAGAACATGCTGCTCGGCGCGATCGCACGCACCCTGCCGGAGTGCATCAGTTCTGCGGCCTGAGGGTCATCGGTTCGGGTGAATGACCCGCTGCCCTTCGGCGCCAGGCCGATGGACGAACAGCCCGTCGAGCAAGGGGCTGTTCGAGTGCAACGGGGCGTTCCAGTGCGCGGAGCAGTGAATGTAGCGACGCCGCAGCAAGGCCATTTCCATCGTATCCAGCCCATGCGTCGGCGTCTGGCCGAGCGCGTAGGCTTGCAGTTTCGCGGCAATTTCGTGCAATTCGCTGGGTAGCCCAAGTTCGGCGCAGTCCGGCACAGGTGCCAGCGGCACGCCGCCACCCACGGCCAAGGCATGCATCAGCCTCAGGTACACCAGCGACAACTCCCCCCGTACCCGCCGCGTCCCCACGACCTGCGCCGCCACGCGTTTCTCACGCTGGAGGTCGCGCTTGGGCAAGAAAGGCTGGTCGCTGCTGTGAAGGTCGATGCTCAGTTCGAACCCCTGCGCCTCCCACTGCCCGCGCTGCTGTTCCAGGCATTGACTGGCCTGCAACCACGCGCGGCTTTGGCGCTCGGGTAGATGCCGTGGCTCCAGGCTGCTGAAGGGGCGTTCCAGGCGAAGCAACTCCTGCTCCTCCGGCAGATAGCCGCCACCGATGTCGGTGTGCGAACCCGGCAGCGGCAGGTCGTTGTCACTGGCCACCAGCGGGAAATTCACCCGGCGCTCGTCGGCCGCCACCAGTTGCACGACCTGCCGCGCCAGTCCGGCGCGCAGGCCGAGTTGCAGCCCGTCGTAGTCGCTGTTGGCGGCGCTGAAGTTGCCTTTGAGCGGCGCCCAGATCCCGGCCACGGTGTCGAACAGGCCGATGAAATTGAGGACCGGCGGACAGTCGGGACAGATGCCCGCCAGCCCGTTGGCGAAATGCCGGGCCGCCGCCGCCCCGCGACTGAAGCCGAACAGATCGACTTCGACAGCGCGAATCCCGCGCCCGGGATTGTGCTGGGTGAATAGCTCGATCAGTCCGCTGATGCGCACGGGAAGCGGCTCCAGCAGCCCCCGCACGCCCAGTTGATGGCGGCCGGTGGCCTGGCCCAGCAGCGAATCCGCCGCGCCGCGCCGGGTGCCCGCCCCTTCGACGTACAGCGCCATCGCCGCCCGCGTCTGTCCCGGTTCGAGGCCGAGCCGCGCCTGTTGCGGATACAACTCGAACAACCGCGCCACATTGCTCTTGCCGGTGACGTAGCTACCCGAGGTGTTGCCGGAGGCGGCGCCTTGCTCGTGGTTGTGCAGATTGAGCCCGGTGCCGTCGAAGAACAGCCCCAGGTGCAGGGTGATCGCGTGAGGATCGGAGGGTATTGACGGATTCATGACGGTTCCTGTGTCGAGAAAACAAGGAACCGATCGGATCATCCCGCTGAAAGACGGGATGCAGGAAAATTTCCCTTAATTCGTATGAATCGCCTGACGCTAGCGGAGCAATCGCTGGATCTGCTCGCGCAGGCTGTCCAGGTCGAACGGCTTGGCCAGGATCGGCGCGCGGAACGCGATCGGGCTGCCCGACTCGCGGATTTCCGCCGGGTAGCCGCTGATGAAAATGACTTTCAGGTCAGGCCGCAGCTTGACCGCGGGCTCGGCGATATCGACCCCGGAAATACCGCCCGGCAGGCGAAAGTCGGTGACCATCAGGTCCAGGTGCGGCTTGCTGGCCAGGATCTCGAACGCCTGCGCGCCGTCCTCGGCCAGCAGAACGCGGTAACCCTCGCCCGACAGGTAGTCATTGAGGACCATCCGGATAACCGGTTCGTCTTCGACGACCAGTACTACATCTTGTGCATCTTCACTCATGCCAACGCCTTGATTCGGTTCATTCGGGTGGTGTCGTTCGTTGATAGACCCCTGGCTTACGCAGAGGTTGCCTGTTGAAGATCACTTTCGTTTTCCGCGGCATTTCCCTGCATATCGCATACCAGCGGCAGGCTGACGCGGAACGTCGCGCCCTCGCCTTCGGCGCTCTGCACCACGATGCTGCCGCCATGGGCCAGGACGATCTGCTCGGAAATGTACAGCCCGAGGCCGAGCCCGGCGACGCTCAGGTTGGAACTGACCCGCTCGAACTGCTGGAAAATCCGCTGCTGGTTTTCCGGGCTGATGCCAATCCCTTCGTCGCGCACCTCGACGCAGGCCATGTCCGCGTTCGCCGACACCCGCACATGCACCGGGCGCTTGGCGCCATAACGCAGGGCGTTGCTGAGCAGGTTGGCGATCACCTGCTCGATGCGGAATTCATCCCAGACGCCTTCCACGCCGTCGTTGATCACCAGCTCGATCGACGATCCGGCGGCGGCGGCCTGGGCGGAGAAATTCTCCACCAGGCCACTCACCAGTTGCGCCAGGTCGAAGCGCGAAGGCCGGATCGACAGTTTGCCGGTGCGGATCCGCGAGACATCGAGCATGTCCTCGATCAGGCGGATCAGGCTGTTGATCTGGCGCTCGTCGCGCTCGACCATGGCGCGCATCTTGTCCAGGGTGAAGGCATCGGCGTTGTCCCGCGCCAGGTGCAGCTTGCGCAACTGGGTTTCGAGAATCAGGCCGTTGAGCGGCGTGCGCACTTCGTGGGAGACGATGGACATGAAGTCATCGCGCATGCGCACCGCGCGCTCCAGCTCGCCGCGCGCCACCTGCAACTGTTCCAGCAGCAGTTGCTGCTCCTGGCGACCGCGCTCCAGCGCCTGCAATTGCTGGTCGAGGGCCTTGCGCTGGCGGTACAGCTCGACGAACACGGTGACCTTGCTTTTCACCGCGTGGGTGTCCAGCGGTTTGTGCAGGAAATCCACTGCGCCGCTTTCGTAGCCCTTGAAGGCGTAGTTCATCTCGCGCGCCGCGGCGCTGACGAAGACGATGGGAATGTGCTTGGTCTTTTCCGTGCCGCGCATCAGTTCGGCCAGCTCGAAGCCGTTCATGCCCGGCATCTGTACATCGAGGATGGCCAGGGCGAATTCGTGCTCCAACAGCAGCGACAGCGCCTGGTCGGCGGAGCTCGCCTGGTACACCGTGCGATCGTTGCCCTTGATCAGCGCTTCGAGCGCCAGCAGGTTCTCCGGGAGATCGTCGACGATCAGCAGTTTGGCTTGGATATGGCTTAGCATTCTTGTGCTTCCAGCTTGGCGAGCAGATGCCCGATGCCGTTCAAAGGGAGTATATGGTCGGGCCGGTGCAGCGCCAGCGCAGCGTTTGGCATGGTGGCGACCTGAGCCTGGGCCGGGTCTTGGACGACGGTAAGACCACCGTACTCACTGATTCGTGCCAGACCACTGGCACCGTCTTCGTTGGCACCGGTCAGCAGCACGCCGACCAGCCCCGGGCCAACGGCGTCGGCGGCGGATTCGAAGAGCATGTCGATCGAGGGCCGCGAGTAATGCACCCGCTCTTCCTGACTCAGGGACAGCGAGCGGTCACGCTCCAGCGACAGGTGATAGCCGGGGCAGGCGACATAGATCATCCCCGCTTCGAGGCTTTCCTTGTCCCGCGCCTCGCGCACCGGCCGCTTCAGCCGGCGAGCGAAAACCTCGGCCAGTTGGCTTTCGTGGTCGTCCGGCAGGTGCAGCACGCAGAGCACCGGAATCGCGAACGCCCGCGGCAGCAGCGCCAGCACCGAGAGCAGCGCACTGACGCCGCCCGCCGAGGCCCCCATGACGATCACTTCGGCCCTGTTCATAGTTTGCGGTAGATCCGTTCCGGCTTGACCAGCGCTTCGAAGCGGTCGGCGTAGGCGGAAAAATCCAGCGTTTCCTTGCTGCCCAGCACCAGGAATCCACGGTGGCAGAGCGATTCGTGGAACAGCCCGAAAGAGCGGTCCTGCAGGCCCTTGTTGAAGTAGATCAGCACGTTGCGGCAGGACACCAGTTGCGTCTCGGAGAACACGCTGTCGGTGGCCAGGCTGTGGTCGGCGAAGGTGACGTTATCGCGCAGGCTGCTGTCGACAATGGCGTTGCCATAGGCGCAGGTGTAGTAGTCGCTGAAGGCACGCTGGCCGCCGGCGGCGATGTAGTTCTGCTCGTAGTCGCGCATCGACTGCATCGAGTAAATGCCCTGCTTGGCCTTCTCCAGCGACTTGGGATTGATGTCGGTGGCGTAAATGATGGTGCGTTCGAGCAGGCCCTCTTCGCGCAGCAGGATGGCCATGGAATAGACCTCTTCACCGGTGCTGCAGCCGGCGATCCAGATCTTGATCGACGGCCAGGTCTTCAGGTGCGGCACCACCTCCCGGCGCAAGGCCAGGAAGTGGCTCGGGTCACGAAACATCTCGCTGACCGGGATGGTCAGGAACTGCAGCAGTTGCATGAACATTCCCGGATCGTGCAGCACCCGCTCCTGCAGGGCGGTGATCGTCGCGCAGTCGAAATGCCGCGCGGCATGCAGGATCCGGCGCTTGATCGAAGCGCCGGAGTAATCGCGAAAGTCGTAGCTGTACTTGAGGTAGATGGCCTCGATCAACAGCCGGATTTCAATGTCGGTGTTACGTTCGCTTGTCAAATTCGCTCCAGTTGCGGCAGCCAGACACGGATCAGGGAAAACAGCCGGTCCAGGTCAATCGGTTTGGCCAGGTAATCATTGGCGCCGGCCTGCAGACAACGCTCCTGGTCGTCCTTCATCGCCTTGGCGGTCACCGCGATGATCGGCAGCTTGCGCCAGCGCGGGTCCTTGCGGATCAGCCGGGTGGCCTCGAAACCATCCATCTCCGGCATCATCACGTCCATCAGCACCAGGTCGATATCGCCGCCCTGCTCGAGTTTTTCGATGGACTCGCGGCCGTTGCGGGCGATCTCCACCAGCGCGCCCTTGTGCTCCAGGGCGCTGGTCAGGGCGAAGATATTGCGCACATCGTCGTCCACCAGCAGGATCCTGCGGCCTTCGAAGACCTTGTCGCGGCTGCGCGCGGTCCTGAGCATGCGTTGCCGTTCATGGGACAGCGTCGATTCGACTTTGTGCAGGAACAACGTCACTTCATCCAGCAGGCGCTCCGGCGAGCGCGCGCCCTTGATGATGATCGAGCGCGAGTACTTGAGCAGTTCGGTTTCTTCGTCGCGGGTCAGGTTGCGCCCGGTGTAGACGATCACCGGCGGGAAGGCGCGGATCTCGTCGATGGTCATGCGCTTGAGCAGCTCGTTGCCGAGCATGTCCGGCAGTTTGAAGTCGATCACCATGCAGTCGTAGATGTTCTCGCGCAGCAGTTCCAGCGCTTCCTGCGCGGTCGCCACGGCGGTGATCTGCACATCGTCGTCGCCGATCAGGCGGGCGATGCTTTCGCGCTGCAGGTCGTCGTCTTCCACCAGCAGGATGTGCTTGAGTTTCTGGGTCAGCTTGTCTTCCAGGCGGGCGAACACGGTTTTCAGCTCGTCGCGGCTGGTCGGCTTGACCACATACCCCACGGCGCCCATGTGCATGGCGGTCTCGACCCGGTCTTCGACGGAAATCACGTGCACCGGGATGTGCCGCGTGGCGGCCTGTTCCTTGAGCCGTTGCAGCACGGTCAGCCCGGAATGGTCGGGCAGGCGCATGTCCAGCAGGATGGCGTCGGGAATGAACCGCGCGGCCAGTTCGAAGCCGTCGTCGGCGGCCTGGGCCACCAGGCAGTTGTAGCCCAGTTCGTGGGCCAGGTCGAAGAGGATGCGGGCGAAGTTCGGCTCGTCCTCGATCACCAGGATGCAGCGGTTGGAGAACGGTGCCAGTTGCCGGTCGTCCTCGAAGGACAGGCGCTTGGCCGGCGCCGCCAGCGGGGTCGGCGGCAGCGGATCGATCAGCGCCGGCGCGACCACCACCGGCTGGGACAATGGCTGTGGACGCGAGATAGGCGAAGGCCCGACCTGTTCGACGATCGGCTCGTACGCCTCCGGCAGAATCAGGCTGAACACGCTGCCCTTGCCCGGTTCGCTCTGCACCTGGATCTGCCCGCCAAGCAAACGCGCCAGATCGCGGGAAATCGACAGGCCCAGGCCGGTACCGCCAAAGCGGCGGTTGGTGGTGCCGTCGGCCTGATGGAAGGCTTCGAAGATGAGTTGCTGCTGGTCCGCCGCGATGCCGATGCCGCTGTCGCGCACATGGAACACGATGCCGCTGCCAGGCTGGTGGGTGACGGTCAGGCTGACCTGGCCGCGATCGGTGAACTTCAGCGCGTTGGACAGCAGGTTCTTGAGGATCTGTTCCAGGCGCTGGCGGTCGGTGTAGAGGGTCGCCGGCACATCCGGCTCGATGTTGACGCTGAAGGCCAGGCCCTTGTCCGCCGCCAACGGCTCGAACATCCCGCGCAGGCCCTCGGCCAGGCGTGCCACCTGGGTGGTTTCGGCGCGCACGTCGAGTTTGCCGGCCTCGACCTTGGCGATGTCGAGGATGTCGTTAATCAGATTGAGCAGGTCGTTGCCCGCGGAGTAGATCGATTCAGCGAACTTGACCTGCTCGTCGCTGAGGTTTTCCTGCGGGTTCTCGGCCAGCAGCTTGGCCAGGATCAGCGAGCTGTTGAGCGGTGTGCGCAGCTCATGGGACATGTTGGCGAGGAATTCGGACTTGTACTTGCTGGAGCGCTGCAGTTCCTCGGCGCGCTCCTGCAACTGCACCTGGGCTTCGTTCAGCTCGGTGTTCTTGTGGTCCAGGGCATCGCGCTGGGACGCCAGGGCGTCGGTGCGTTCGGCCAGTTGCTCGTTGGTCTGCTCAAGCTCCGCGCGCTGGGTTTCCAGGTAGGCCTGGGACTCCTTGAGCACCCGCGATTGCTCTTCCAGCTCTTCGTTGGCGGTTTTCAGCTCTTCCTGCTGCACCTGCAGCTCTTCGTTGAGTTGCTGGGTCTGGGCCAGCACTTCCTGCAGGCGCTGGCGGTAACGCGCGCTCTCGATGGAGGTGCCGAGGTTGTTGGCGACCCGCTCCAGCAATTCGCCATCGCGCGGACTCAGCGGACGCAGGAAACCCAGTTCAAGCACGCCATTGACCTGGCCGTCGTTGCTCGACGGCATCACCAGCACGCTGCGCGGCAGGCCCTCGCCGAGCCCGGAGCTGACCTTGAAATAATCTTCCGGCACATCGTCCAGCACCATCAGACGGCTCTGGCTGACAGCCTCGGCCAGCAACCCTTCGTGGGAGCCGACCACCTGGTCCCGGGCTTCCTGCTCGCGGGAGAAACCGTAGCTGGCGACGCGGTGCAGATCGCCTTGCTCGTCACGCACGTACAGCGCGGCGACCACGCTGCCCAGGTAGTTGGAGAAGAACTGCAAAATGTTGTGGCCCAGGGTCGGCAGGGTCTGCTGGCCCAGCACCCGCTCGGCCAGTTGCGACTGGCCGCTGCGGATCCAGGCCTGCTGTTGAAGGTGCTCGGTGGCACGTTCCTGGGCCTGGAGGTTTTCCTGATAGCTGGTGGAGAGGTTGATCAGGTCGCGCCGGCCAATCCAGGCCAGCAGGCCACTGATCAGGATGATGAACGCCAGGTACAGGGAAATGGACACCCAGGTGGTGGTACTGACCTGTTCGTTGCGCTTGGCCCGCAGTTGCTGCTCCAGGGCGACGAAGTCTTCGTATTCCTTGCGGGTCTGGTCGGTCAGGCGCTTGCCGCGACCGGCCTCGATATCCGAGCGGTAGTCACCGCCACCGCGGCGCGACTGGATCATCTCCCGGGCGAAGATGTCCCACTCGGCCTGCAGCGCTTCCAGGCGACCGAGGCGATCGATCTGTGTCGGGTTGTCCGCCACCAGCTCGCGCAGGGTCTTCATCTGCGCGCTGATCCGTGGCTTGGCCAGTTCGTAGGGATCGAGAAAATGCTCGTCGCCCGTGAGCAGGTAGCCCCGCATGCCGGTTTCCATGTCGATGGACAGCTTCAGCGACTCGTTGGCGTTGTTGATCACCCGGTCGGTGTGGCCGACCCACTGGATGACCGAGAGCAGGTAGGCGATTACCGTGACAAACACCACGGCACTCAACAGGCCGACCCCGAGGGGCAGGCTGATATTGCGCACCAGCAGCTTGCGGAAGCGCTGTTGGTCGGTTGTTGAGGCTGAATGATTCATCTGTAGGGTCCGGGCGGCAGAATTGGGTTGATTTTTTTGTCTTATGGTTCAGGTTTTCGATCTGACATGCAAACCGCAACCACGCTGCCCCTCCCAGTCTATCCATGTTCACGGCAATCGACAGGGCACAAAGCCAGTATTTGAGGCATCGGTTCGCCAATCGTTCCCTGCTTCAACGTCGACCGCTATGCTGCACATCACTGATGCCGGGGAACTTCCTGCGGCGTTGCGTTTACAGAGTCAGTAATACCTATTGCCGCAGGAGCAACCCATGCCCGCTATTCCCCCTCTTCTGGTCGTTGAAGACGACAACATCGTGCGCATGCTGTTGGTCGATGTGCTCAATGAACTGGGGTACGAGGTTACCGAGGCCCAAGACGGCGAAGAGGCACTCAAGCTGATCGAAGACCCGCAACAGCCCTTTTCGCTGATGCTCACTGACGTCGGCCTGCCCGGCATGAACGGCCAGGAACTGGCCCGCCTGACCCGCGAATTGCGCCCGCTGCTGCCGATCGTGTTTGCCAGCGGCTATGGCTCGACCATGGATGTGCCGGAAGGCATGCATGTGATTGGCAAGCCGTTCACCATCGATCAGTTGCGGGACAAGATGAAGGGGATTCTTGGTTGAACCCAGGTTGTCAGCGCCTTTGAGATCGAGCGCCGCTTGCGCGGCGCAATCCCCCAATAACCAAACCACCCCCTTCCCTTCCTCCCTTATGCAAAACCCCACCCATGTGTCTTCAATCTGAAATATGACCAGCGGGTCACATTTTCTCCGATCCCTCTCCTACACTGGCAAATCCTGCGTGGTACCGCCCGGACAACCCGACCGAAAAAAGTTGAAACTTTCGGATCACAGCGCCAGTCAGGAATTTAAGTAGGTCATCGCTTCCGGCGTTCCCGGGCGCGGCCCACCCATCCCTACACTTCGTCAGTTCGCCAATGGCAGGAGCGCCATTTGGCTTAGCGCTTGCACGGGTGACAGGGACGCAACACTGCACAGCAGAAGAGAGATAGACCGAACAGGCATCGCATTAGGGTGATTCACCCGCAGAACAAGGGATGGAGAGAAGTATGATCAGTGCCGCTGTCGAACCGCATACCGAGCATTTCAATCCGGACACCAGCGCCCCCGTGGGCAGTGACATCGTCGCAACGAGCCGTGGCTATGCCGCCGACGCCAGACAGAACCGGCACAAACGCAAAGTCTTGTTCGTCACTTCGGAAATCGCCGACCTGGTCAAGACCGGCGGCCTGGGCGACGTCTCCGCCGCCCTGCCCCGCGCCATGAGCCACTTGCACGATGTCCGCGTGCTGATCCCCGGCTACCCGCAAGTGATGGAAAGCGACAACCCGATCCATGTGGTCGGCGAACTGGGCGGCCACGCGGCGCTGCCCGCTTGCCAGATCGGCCGCATGGACCTGCCGGACGGCCTGGTCATCTACGTCCTCATCTGCCCCGAGCTGTACCAGCGCGAAGGCACGCCCTACGGCGCCAACAACGGCCGTGACTGGCCCGACAACCACATCCGCTTCGCCCGCCTGGGCCTGGCCGCCGCCGAAATAGCCGCAGGCGAAGGCATGGTCCACTGGACCCCGGACCTGGTCCACGCCCACGACTGGCCCGCCGGCCTGGCCCCGGCCTATATGCACTGGCGCGGCCTGAGCACCCCGACCCTGTTCACCATTCACAACCTCGCCTACCAGGGCGTGGTCAGCCGCGCCTGCTGCCCGGAACTGGCGATTCCCGAACACGCCCTGCAACAGGAAGGCATGGAGTTCTACGGCAAGCTGTCGTTCCTCAAGGCGGGCCTGGCCTACTCCAGTCACATCACCACGGTCAGCGCCACCTACGCCCGCGAAATCACCACGCCGGCATTCGGCTGCGGGCTCGACGGGTTCCTCGACAGCAAGGCCCAGCAAGGGCTGCTCAGCGGTATTCCGAACGGCATCGACGAGAGCTGGAACTCGGCCACCGACAGCCACCTGGAACACCGCTTCGGCCTCAATGACTGGGAAGGCAAGGCCGCCAACGCCAGCCAAGTCCGCGAGCTGTTCGGCCTTGAGCCGTCGACCGGCCCGCTGTTCGCGGTGGTGTCGCGACTGGTCTACCAGAAAGGCCTCGACCTGACCCTGGGCGTGGCCGAGTTCATCGTCGAGCAAGGTGGCCAGCTCGCCATCATCGGCCGCGGTGAACCCGAGGAAGAACAGGCCATGCGCGAGCTGGCGTTGCGCTTCCCCGGACGGATCGGCGTGCGCATCGGCTTCAACGAAACCGACGCCCGGCGCATGTTCGCCGGCAGCGACTTCCTGCTGATGCCGTCGCGCTACGAGCCCTGCGGCCTGAGCCAGATGTACGCGCAGCGCTTTGGTTCGTTGCCGGTGGCGCGCAATACCGGCGGCCTGGCCGACACCATCGAGAGTGGCGTCACCGGCTTCCTGTTCGACGAATCCACCGTGGAAAGCTACCGCGAGGCGCTGCAACGGGCCTTCTATGTCTTCGAGAAGAAACCGCTGCTCAACGCCATGCGATGCCTGGCGATGACCCAACCCTTCAACTGGTGCCAGGCGGTGGAACCCTACGCCCGGCTGTACGAGGAACTGGTCGTCCGCGCCACTAGCCAGCGGGGGTAAGCCATGCCGCCCCTGCCCCTGTGCTTCAACCATGGGGCGCTGGTCGAGGACGGCCAGCGCACCCGCTTTGCGTTGTGGGCGCCCGACGCCCGCAGCGTCGAACTCGAACTGGATGGCGCGACCTTCGCCATGGCCCCCGAGGCCGATGGCTGGTTTCGCCTGCAACGGCGCTGTCCGCCGGGCAGCCTGTATCGCTACCGCATCGACGGCGACCTGTCGGTCCCCGACCCCGCTTCGCGCTTCCAACCCCAAGGCGTGCACGGCCCCAGCCAGGTCATCGCACCCCAGCGCTACCGCTGGCGTCACGATGACTGGCGCGGCCGGCCCTGGTCCGAAGCGGTGATCCAGGAACTGCACGTCGGCCTGCTCGGCGGCTACGCCGGGGTGATGAACGAATTGCCACGGCTGGCCGAACTGGGCATCACCGCGATCGAACTGATGCCCATCGGCGAGTTTCCCGGCGAGCGCAACTGGGGCTACGACGGTGTCCTGCCGTTCGCGCCGCAACACAACTACGGCTCGCCGGAACAACTGCAAGCGCTGATCGACCAGGCCCACGGCCTCGGCCTGATGGTGCTGCTGGACGTGGTCTACAACCACTTCGGCCCCGACGGCAACTTCCTGCACCACTACGCCAGCGAGTTTTTCCGCGAAGACCGGCAGACCCCCTGGGGCGCGGCCATCGATTTTCGCCGCACAGAAGTGCGCGACTTCTTCATCGAAAATGCCCTGATGTGGCTCAACGACTACCGTTTCGACGGCCTGCGCCTGGATGCGGTGCACGCCATCGACGACCCGGACTTTCTTCGCGCATTGTCTGGCGCCGTGCGCCAGCACTGTGCCCCGGACCGCCACTGCTGGCTGGTGCTGGAAAACGAGTTCAACCAGGCGCACCTGCTCGGGGCCGATTTCGACGCGCAGTGGAACGATGACGGGCACAACACCCTGCATGTGCTGCTGACCGGCGAGGAAGAAGGCTATTACGCCGATTTCCGCCAGCAACCGGCGCAGCGCCTGGCCCGCAGCCTGAGCGAAGGTTTCGTCTACCAGGGCGAAGCCGACCGCCATGGCCGGCCGCGCGGCGAGCCCAGCGGACACTTGCCGCCGAGCGCCTTCGTGCTGTTTTTGCAGAACCACGACCAGACCGGCAACCGCGCCTTCGGCGAACGCCTGTCGACACTGTGCGAGCCCCGCGCCCTGCGCGCCGCAACCACCCTGCTGCTGCTCTCGCCGATGATTCCGCTGCTGTTCATGGGCGATGAATGGGCCAGCGAACAGCCGTTCCTGTTCTTCACCGATCACCACGACGAGCTGGCCGATGCCGTGCGCGAAGGCCGCCGCGCCGAATTCCAGGGCTTCGCCGCGTTCACCGAACCAGAGCGCCGGGAGCAGATCCCCGACCCCAACGCGTTGCAGACTTTCATCGACTCCCGCCCCCGGCGCAACAGCCACAGCGCCGCCTGGGAAGACTTCTACCGACAGCTCTTGGCTCTGCGCCGCCGTCACATCGTGCCGCACCTCGACGGCGCCCGGGCGCTGGGCACCCAAGTGCTCGGCGACAAGGCACTCAGCGCCCATTGGCGGCTGGGCGACGGCAGTGAGCTGCGCATCGACCTCAACCTCGGCCCGGAACCGGTGCAATCGGACCTGACCGAGCGTCATCAACCGTTGTTCCAATGCACTGAAGCAGTGCAACAACCAGGGACCCTGCCCCCCTTCAGCGCCCTGGTCAGCCGCATTCCTCCTTCCGCCGCGGAGTCTGCCCAATGAGTGACCTGCATCTGCACCACCTGGCCCGCCTCGCGGGCCTGGCTGTCGACTGGATCGACGCCAACGGCAAGGCGCAAAAGGTCAGTGATCCGGACTTGCGTGCCATCCTCGCCGCCCTCGGCCATCCCGCCGAGGATGCCGACAGCGTCGCCCACAGCATCAAAGCCCTGGAACAGGCCGAGGATGCGCAGCACCTGCCGCCGCTGTTGACCGTCGACCTCGGCGAAGCCCTGCCGCTGGCGCACTGGTTCGACGCCGGCAACCTGTGCCACGCCGTGCTCGAAGACGGCAGCGAACAGGCCCTGCGCCTGGACGCCCAGGCGGCCCTGCCCGCGGGCCTGCCGATCGGCTATCACCGCCTGACCATCAACGGCCAGGGTTTCACCCTCGCCGTCGCGCCGCTGCGCTGCTTCACCCTGGCCGACGCCGACGACCACGCGAACCCGCGCAGTTGGGGCGTCAGTGCCCAGCTCTACAGCCTGCGCCGCCAGGGTGACGGCGGCTTCGGCGACTGCCTGGCCCTCGAAGCCCTGGCCCGCAGCGCCGCCGAACGCGGTGCCGATGCCCTGGCGATCAGCCCGACCCATGCCATGTTCGCCAACAACAGCCACACCTACAGCCCTTATTCGCCCTCCAGCCGGCTGTTCTACAACAGCCTCTACGCCAGCCCGGAAATCCTCCTCGGCGAACGCGCCGTGCGCGTGGCGCGGGAAAGCCTGGAACTGCCTTTCGACGAACTGGAGCAGTTGCCGCTGATCGACTGGCCACGGGCGGCCGGCGCCAAGCAGAAACTGCTGCGCGTGCTGTACCGCGACTTCAGCCGCGGCGACCACCCGCAACGCGAAGACTTCAACAGCTTCCGCAAGGCCGGCGGCCAGGCGCTGGAAGACCACTGCCGCTACGAAGCCCTGCTCGACGCCGCCGCCACCAAGGGCAGCAGCCAGGACTGGCGGCGCTGGTGGGATGGCTGGCGCGAGCCGCGCAGCGTGGAGGTCGCGCAGTTCGCCGATCACTACCCGGCGGCCATCGAGTACTACGCCTTCTGCCAATGGCTGGTGGCCCGCGGCCTGGAACGGGCGCAGCAGGCGGCACGCGGCCAGGGCATGGCGGTCGGCCTGATCGCTGACCTCGCGGTCGGCGCCGACGGCGCCGGAAGCCAGGCCTGGAGCCGTCAGGACGAACTGCTGGCCGACCTGCACGTCGGCGCGCCACCGGACATCCTCAACCGCGCCGGGCAGAACTGGGGCATCTGCGCCTTTTCGCCGAAAGGCCTGCGCCGCAACGGCTACCGCGCTTTCATCGAAATGCTCCGGGCCAACTTCGCCCATGCCGGCGGCCTGCGCATCGACCATGTGATGGGCCTGCAACGGCTGTGGCTGATTCCCAACGGAGCCGCGGCCAGCGCCGGCGCCTACCTGCACTATCCGCTGGACGACCTGCTGCGCCTGCTCGCCCTGGAATCGGTGCGCCACCGCGCCATCGTCCTCGGCGAAGACCTCGGCACCGTGCCCGACGGCCTGCGGGAGAAACTCGCGGCGCGGGGCATCCTCGGCATGCGCGTGCTGCTGTTCGAACAGGATCCGCCGGGGCACTTCAAGCCGATCCTCGACTGGCCAGACAACGCCCTCGCCACCACCAGCACCCACGATTTGCCGCCATTGGCCGGCTGGCTGTCATCGCGGGATATCGACTGGAACCACCGCCTGCAACTGATCGACGCCCTCACCGAACGGCACTGGCGCGACACCCGCCAGGGCGAAATCCGCGGCCTGCGCCAGTTGCTCGAACGCAACTACAACCAGCCCATGGACAACGACGACACAGTCATCGACGCCAGCGTGCGTTTGCTCGGCCACACCCGAGCACCGTTGGTGCTGCTGCCACTGGAGGACCTGCTGGGCGTGGATGAACAACCGAACCTGCCCGGCACCATCGAGGGCCATCCCAACTGGTGCCGCCGCTTTGCTCCGCAAGCCCGCGACCTGCTCGACGACTACGACGCCGCGCGGCGTCTGGAACTGCTGGCCCAGGCCCGCGAACAAGCCTGGGAGCGTGACCGATGAGCCCACTGACCGCGACCCTGCGCCTGCAATTCCATGCCGACTTCACCCTCGATGACGCGGTGCCGCTGGTGCCCTACTTCGCGCGCCTCGGCATCAGCCACGTCTATGCGTCGCCGCTGCTGGAGGCTCGCCCCGGCTCGCGGCACGGCTACGACGTAGTCGACCCGACCCGGGTCAGCCCGGAGCTGGGCGGCGAGGCCGCACTGGAACGCCTGGTTGCGGCGCTGCGCCAACACGGCATGGGCCTGATCCTCGACATCGTTTCCAACCACATGGCCGTGGGCGGCGAGCACAACCCCTGGTGGCAAGACCTGCTGGCCTGGGGCCGGCGCAGCCGCTACGCGGAGTTCTTCGATATCCAGTGGCATTCGCCCGACCCGCTGCTGGAAGGCCAGTTGCTGCTGCCCTTCCTCGCCGACGATTACGGCAAGGTGCTGCAGGCCGGCGAGACGCCGCTGCGTTTTTCGGCGGACACCGGGCGCTTCCAGATTCATCACCATGAACACCGCTTCCCGGTCAGCCCGCCGGACTATGCGCTGGTCCTCGCCGCCAGTCAGTTGTCGAGCCTGCGCGACCTCGCCGGGCGCTTCGCCGCACTGCAAAACGCCGACGACGCCGAGCCGCTGCACCGCGAGCTGATCGACCTGGCCCGGCTGGCCCAGGTCGCGGTGGATATCGAGCGCCTGCTGGAAGGCTTCGATGGCCGCCAGGACGCCGGCTTCATCCGCCTGCACGGGCTGCTGGAGCGCCAGCACTATCGGCTGGCGAGCTGGCGCACGGCGGCGGACGACATCAACTGGCGGCGCTTCTTCGACGTCAACGAACTGGGCGGCCTGCGCGTCGAGCGGCCCACCGTGTTCGAAGCCACCCACGGCAAGGTTTTCGAGCTGATCGCCCGCGGTCTGGTGGACGGCCTGCGTATCGACCATATCGACGGCCTCGCCGATCCGCGCGGTTATTGCCGCAAGCTGCGCCGCCGGACCGGCGCCCTGCTGGCGCAACGGCCCTTGCACGCGGCGCTGGAGCACCTGCCGATCTATGTCGAAAAGATCCTCGGTGTCGGCGAACGCCTGCACCGCGACTGGCAGGTGGACGGCACCACCGGCTATGAATTCATGAACCAGGTGTCGCTGCTGCAACACGACCCGGCCGGCGAGGCGCCGCTCGCCAACCTGTGGCACGAGCTCACCGAGCGCCCGCCGTTCAGCGAGGAAGTCCGCCAGGCCCGGCAACTGGTGTTGCAAGGTTCCCTCGCCGGCGACTTCGAATCCGTGGCCCAGGCGCTGTTGCAAGTGGCGCGCAATGACGTGATGAGCCGCGACCTGACCTTCGGCGCGATCCGCCGCGCCTTGCAGGCACTGGTCGAGCACTACCCGGTCTACCGCACCTACATCACCGCCTGTGGTCGGCCAGAGCAGGACGAAAGGTTTTTCCAGTCCGCCCTGGAACAGGCTCGGATCACCCTCGGCGACAGCGACGCCGGCGTGCTCGACTACCTGCAACGCTGGCTCGGCGGCGAAGCCTGGCGCCGGTTGCCACCGGGGCGGCCGCGCAAGCAACTGCGCCATGCCTGCGTGCGCTTCCAGCAACTGACTTCGCCGACGGCCGCCAAGGCGGTGGAAGACACCGCGTTCTATCGCTCGGCGGTGCTGCTTTCGCGCAATGACGTCGGCTTCGAGGCCGAGCGTTTCAGTGCGCCCGCCGAAGACTTCCACGCGCACTGCCAGCAACGGCTCGCCGAGTTCCCCGACAACCTGCTGGCGACCGCCACCCACGACCACAAGCGCGGCGAAGACCTGCGTGCCCGCCTCGCGGTCATCAGCGAGCGCGCTGACTGGTTCGCCAGCCGTATCGAGCATTGGCGCGAGCTGGCCGAACCGCTGCGCCAGGCACTGGCCGACGGCCCCGCGCCCACCGCAGCCGATGAACTGATGCTCTACCAGACCCTGCTCGGCAGTTGGCCCCTGGAATTGCGCGCCGACGATGAACCGGGGCTGCGCCGCTACGCCGAGCGCCTGCACGAATGGCAACGCAAGGCGCTGCGCGAGGCCAAGTTGCGCAGCAGTTGGAGCGCGCCCAACACCGACTATGAAGACGCCTGCGCCGCCTTTATCGACGGCCTGCTGCTGGACCGCCAGTGCCAGCAACTGCGTCATTCCCTGGCGGACGCCGCCAACGCGCTGGCCTGCCCCGGCGCGCTGAACAGCCTGGTGCAGTGCCTGTTGCGCATGACCGCGCCGGGCGTGCCCGATCTGTACCAGGGCAACGAATTCTGGGATTTCAGCCTGGTCGACCCGGACAACCGCCGCCCGGTGGATTTCGCGGTACGCCGCCAGGCCCTCGACGACAGCCAGGCACCCGAGGCGCTGCTCGGCGCGTGGCGCGACGGTCGCGTCAAGCAGGCGTTGATCGGCCAGGTGCTGGAGCGTCGCCGGCACTACCCCGAACTGTTCCTGCGTGGCGCCTACCTGCCGCTTGAAGTGCGCGGCGAACACGCCGGAAACGTCCTCGCCTTCGCCCGTCTCGGCGAAGAGCAACGGGCCGTCGTCATCGTTCCCCGCCTTGCCGGCAATCTGCTCGGCAACACCGCACACCCGCTGATCCCGGCACAGAACTGGGGCGATACCCGGGTGGTTCTGCCGTTCGCCTTGTCCACTGCCAATTGCACGGGACTTTTCGATCAGCGCGCAGTCACAAGCATCAAGGAGCCCGGCTCCCGGGAGCTGTGGCTGAACACCGCGCTGGAGCGCTTTCCCGTGAATCTTTTCATTGAGCACATTGAGTCATCAGGAGCGTAGCCATGAGTGTCGAGGAAAAACGTATCCGCGAATTCGCGTATCAGATCTGGGAGTCGGAGGGTAAGCCGGAAGGCCATGAAGCACGCCATTGGGAAATGGCGCGCAAGCTGGCCGAAGCCGAGGCGCTGGCACCCAAGGCCAGCACCGCGAAAAAACCCAAGGCCAGTGCCAGCGCCAAGCCTAAAGCCGAACCCGCGCCCACGCTGGGCAAGGCCACACCGGCCAAGAGCGAGCCGGCGAAAAAGCCGCGTACACCGAAGAAACCCGCTCCACTCTGACCCTGCGTCGGTCCCGTTTCGTTCACCACCCGCCGCGGTAGCGCTTGCTACCGCGTCGGCTGGCCGTTCCCGCTAACCCGCTTCAGGTGCCCAATGAGCCGTCGAACCGATAAACCCGAAACCGTCCACACCGAACCCTCGCGCATTCGCGAAGGCCTGCCCTTTCCCCTGGGTGCTACCTGGGATGGGCTGGGGGTCAACTTCGCCCTGTTCTCGGCCAATGCCACCAAGGTGGAACTCTGCCTGTTCGATGCCAGCGGCGAGACCGAGATTGAGCGTATCGAACTGCCGGAATACACCGACGAAATCTTCCACGGCTACCTGCCCGACGCCCACCCCGGGCTGATCTACGGCTACCGCGTGCACGGCCCGTACGACCCGGGCAACGGCCATCGCTTCAACCCCAACAAACTGCTGATCGATCCTTACGCCAAGCAATTGGTGGGCAGCCTGAAATGGTCCGAGGCGCTGTTCGGCTACACCATCGGCCACCCCGACGGCGACCTCAGTTTCGATGAGCGCGACAGCGCGCCCTTCGTGCCCAAGTGCAAGGTCATCGACCCCGCCTACACCTGGGGCCGCGACCGCCGCGTCGGCACGCCGTGGGAAAAGACCATCCTCTACGAAGCCCACACCCGTGGCATCAGCATGCGTCACCCGGCCGTGCCCGACGCGTCCCGCGGGACCTTCGCCGGCCTGATGAACGACGAGTTGCTGGACCACATCAAGCAACTGGGCGTGACCGCCATCGAGCTGCTGCCGATCCACGCCTTCGTCAACGATCAGCACCTGCTGCAAAAGGGCCTGAACAACTATTGGGGCTACAACAGCATCGCCTTCTTCGCGCCACATCCGCGCTACCTGGCCAAGGGCAAGATCGCCGAGTTCAAGGAAATGGTCGCGCACCTGCACGACGCCGGTCTGGAGGTGATCCTCGACGTGGTCTACAACCACACCGCCGAGGGCAACGAGCTGGGCCCGACCCTGTCGATGCGCGGTATCGACAACGCCTCCTACTACCGCCTGATGCCCGACGACAAACGCTACTACATCAACGATTCCGGCACCGGCAACACCCTCGACCTCAGCCACCCGTGCGTGCTGCAACTGGTCACCGACTCGCTGCGCTATTGGGCCGGCGAGATGCACGTAGACGGCTTCCGCTTCGACCTGGCGACCATTCTCGGGCGCTACCACGAAGGTTTCGACGAGCGTCACAGCTTCCTCGTCGCCTGCCGCCAGGACCCGCTGCTGAGCCAGGTGAAATTGATCGCCGAACCCTGGGACTGCGGCCCCGGCGGCTATCAGGTGGGCAACTTCGCCCCTGGCTGGGCAGAGTGGAATGACCGTTTCCGCGACACCGTGCGCGCATTCTGGAAAGGCGACGAAGGCCAGCTCGCGGATTTCGCCGCGCGCATGACCGCCTCCGGCGAGCTGTTCAATCGCCGCGGCCGGCGGCCCTACGCGTCGGTCAACTTCATCACCGCCCACGACGGCTTCACCCTGCGCGACCTGGTCTCGTACAACGACAAGCACAACGAGGACAACGACGAAAACAACCAGGATGGCAGCAACAACAACCTGTCCTGGAACCACGGCGCCGAAGGCCCCACCGACGACCCGGAAATCAACGCCCTGCGCCTGCGCCAGATGCGCAACTTCTTCGCCACCCTGCTGCTGGCCCAAGGCACGCCGATGATCGTTGCCGGCGACGAGTTCAGCCGCACCCAGCACGGCAACAACAACGCCTACTGCCAGGACAGCGAGATCGGCTGGATCAACTGGGACCTGGACGAAGACGGCACGGCGCTGCTCAAGTTCGTCAAGCGCCTGACCCGCCTGCGCCAGGCCTACCCGATCCTGCGTCGGGCGCGGTTCCTGGTCGGCGACTACAACGAGGCCATCGGCGTCAAGGACGTCACCTGGCTAGCGCCGGATGCCAGCGAGATGACCGTGGAGCAATGGGAAGACAGCCAGGGCCGCTGCCTCGGCATGCTGATGGACGGCCGCGCCCAGGCCAGCGGGATTCGCAAGCCCGGCGCCGACGCGACCCTGCTGCTGATCGTCAACGCCCACCACGACACCGTCCCCTTCACCCTGCCCGAAGTGCCGCAAGGCGAATACTGGAACTGCCTGATCGACACCGACCGGCCGACCTTGCGCAAAGGCCACAAGCTGGAATTCGGCAGTGAGTTCCAGGTCACCGGGCGCAGCCTGTTGCTGCTGGAGTTGCAACGGGACGAAGACTGACGCCATGACCCGCCGCGCTGCCACGGGCCGGGCAGCGCGGCGGGTCATACCGTTACTCAGTACTTTTTGGCTTCACGGTGAGTACGGCTTTGATCCAGGTTGAGCTTTATGAACTTCGGATCGGGAACCTCTTCATCGAGGTAGATCGCGTGATGCGGGCACACCTTTGCGCACTCGTCACAATCGATACAGGCGTCGGGGTCTATCACCAGTGTGTTTTTGCCCTGGAAGATGCAGACAACCGGGCACACGTTCAGGCATGACTTGTCGTTTTTGCATTTATCCGTAATGACGTAGGCCATCATCCTTCCTCCCTCACCGCAGCGGTAACTCCATACTGAACGTGAGGAGAAAAAACACACCTGGCAAAAATGTCAGTCTTGCCAAGCGAATCGTCATTAGCAGCATGCCTTTAATGCGCTAATGCCAATCACCGCAGCGTGACACCGCGCCTGAGTACGCCAATGTGTGACGTGGGTTTTACAGACGCACCGCCCTGTCACGCACAATTCGCCCGCCACCTGCAACCATTCGAAATAGCCGGCCCCGTGTAAATTCACTCTCTGACTATGCGCCGCGCAAGTGCTCGGTTATTCAGCCACTTAGGCTGTTCACCGATCTGTTCACACCGGCTTCACACATTCTTGACGCGCCTGCCCTGATCTCCTTGACTTCACTTTAGCTTCACCCGTGAAAACTCAATCCGAGCCTCTAGCTCGCGCGTTCGCGCGCGGGTCGGGGATCGTTTTGCTGGTTTGGGTCGCCCCTCTGTGCTGGTTTGCAGGCCGTGACATCAGGCCAGACCCTTGGCTGTTACACAGAGGAGATCCGCCATGAAAAAACCGTCGACGGCCACAGGCCTTGAGTCGATTTTCTTTGCGGTTTCCACGTCGCTGCTCATGGCAACCCCGGTGGAATCACAAGCAATCGGCCTGGAAGACCAGGACCCGCTGTTCAAACTCGACGTCCCCACCCTGTCCCTGCAACCGGTGAGTTTCCCCGGGCTTGGGCGCGACACCCTGAGCGCGTTTTCCGAGCGCATGGCCGAACGCAGCGGCTCGGCGCAACCGGAGATGATGCAGAGCCAATGGGCGCAATTCTTCCCGACCGCGAGCAAGCCAGCGCAAACCGATGCCCGCTTGCAGGCACCGGGCAGCGACCTGCGCATGAGCCCTGATCTGTTCATCCGCGAAACCGCCGGCGGCAGCACGCACCGGGCGGGGATTTTCGTCGGGCACAGCACCCTGCAAAGCGGCTTCGACGGCAAGCGCCCGAGCGTGGGCGAACGGCAGAACAACGTCCGTCTGGAAGGTGAAAGCCTGGGGATGTACTGGAGTTTGCAGCATGACCAGGGCTGGCATGTCGACGCCGTGGCCATGGGCACCCGCTTCGACGCCAGCGGGCGCAATGCTGCAGGCGAGCGCATCGACGGCGACGGGCATGCGCTGACCTTCTCGGTGGAAGGTGGCTTCCCCATCGGCCTGGGCAAGAACTGGGTGATCGAGCCACAGGCGCAGTTGATCAACCAGCAATACTTCGCCGGCAACCCGGCGCAGGCTGATGCCTTGCAGGCGCTGGACGGCCAGCCGAGCTGGAGCGGCCGGGTCGGTGCGCGGCTGTCCGGGCACTATGAAGTGCGCGGCATGCCGATCGAACCCTATGTGCGGACCAACGTCTGGTACGACTTCTCCAACGCCGACACGGTGACGCTGGACAAAGTCGACAAGATCAGCAGCGGGCGTAATTCGGCCACAGTGGAACTGGGTTTGGGGCTGGTGGCGCGTGTCTCGCCGAAGGTGGCGCTGTTCGTCAGCGCGGATTACAGCAGTGATGTGGATGACAACGATTTGAATGGGTTGATCGGGAATCTGGGGGTGCGGGTGAGGTGGTGAACGATGGCTAATTGCAGGGGCATGCCGGGAGTTTTCCAGCGCTCTTTAGATCGAGCGCCGCCCGCGCGGCGCATCGCGAGCAAGCTCGCTCCTACATCGGTTGCAACGTGCCATGGTCTGTATGAATTGAGTTGCCCGCCTTTGGTGTTTGACGGTGAATCGCGGAGAGGCTGTTGAGGTCGACTCGAGACCGCGTCGTACGAATAAGGCGGCCAACCATGGCCTGACAGGCATAGGCACGTTGCAACCGATGTAGGAGCGAGCTTGCTCGCGATGCGCCGCGCGGGCGGCGCTCGATCTGGAGAACGCTGAAAAGCTTTCGGCTAGCGCCTGGTCGCCATTACCCGGTTTTCTGACTGGCGCTTCATGGTCTTCATACAGCCAAAAGATCTGTAGATACCCATGCAGCGATGCGACATGCGCCGCTCTATTCCTCCCCGCGCACCGCCAGCACATTGCACGGCAAATGCTGCAACACATGCTCGGTGGTACTGCCCAACAAACCGCTCGCGCCACGCCGCTGGCTGCTGCCCATGACGATCACATCCGCCCGGTGATGTCCGGCATATTCGCCAATCGCATGGCTCGCCGGCCCGCTGACAAAATGCCGGTTGGCTTCCGGTACGCCATGGCTGTCGGCCAGGTGTTCGAATGCCAGTTGCGCCGAGCGCCGCACTTCGCTGTTGAAGCCGGGCATGGTCACGGCGCCGGCACCGAAATCGGCGATGTGGGTCTGGGCCACGTCCCAGGCATGCAGCAGGTGTAGGTCGGCATCGCATTGCACGGCCATGGCGTTGGCGGCGCGGATCACCCGTTCGTTGATGCGGGTGTGCTGGCTGTCCGGGTGCAGGGTGTCGACGGCGGCGATGATTACCCGTGGCAACGGGCAACGCACTTCGCTGACCAGGTGCAGCGGCACCGGGCAATCGCGCAGCAAGTGCCAGTCCGGCGGGGTGAGGAAAACCCGGCGCAGGGCGGATTCGTGATGCACGTCCTTGATCACCAAGTCCGGCTGCATCTCTTCGACGTGTTCGATGATGTCTTTCAGCACCTCGCGGCTCACCTGCACCTCGCAGGTCACTTCCAGGCCATCGTGGCGCAATTGCCCGGCTTCGTCGCGCAGCCAGGTCCAGGCCTCCTGCTCCATCGACTGGCGCAGCGCCGAACCGCTGGACATGCGCCCGAGCAGGTCACCTTCTTCGATGAAAACCGCGATGTGCAGGGCCGCGTCGGTGGCCTTGGCAATGGCCACGGCACGTTCCAGGGCCGGGGTATGCCGCAGGCTCGGCGCGGCGATCATGAAGATTCGTTGATACTGGCTCATGAGACACCTCCAAACGGGTTGTCCGCTCGCGCCCCCACGTACAGCGAGGATGATCAACGCACCCGGCCAATGCGGCCAAAGGCGGTCGATACCGGCACAACGCCGGTATCGTTACTTCAGTATATGCCCGTGCTCAGAGACAGGTGGCCAGGGCCGCCATACGGCGCTGGGCCAGGGCGTCGTGTTTCTGCGCGTAGAACGTGACCAGGCTGCCGCCACCGGCCGCGGTGATGTCGGCAAAGTACTCGCCGCCACGGGTGGAAACGGTGACCACACCGTTCGCCTGCTCCAGGTAGCCGCTGGCGTCGACGCCGAAGGACGCCTCGTCCTGCCAGGAGAACTGGGTGCACTCGGCGACCTTGGCTACGTCTTTGGTCGAATTGAAAATCCTGTCCGGTTGGACAACCCGGGCCTGGTTCATGGCCGACGAGGCGCAGCCCGCCAGCAGGGTCGCGGCGACGATCGCCAATACAGTGCGCATGTTTCACCTCTGTGAACGCAAAAGGGAGCGACTGTAGCACTGGCCGGGCCAGCCCCGAAAACCCTGTTTTTTGTGCGCCAATAGACAGGATCGATCACGCCATCAACAAGGTCGATTAGTCACACAAAAAACGCGGGAATACACTCCCCCGCGAATGCGACAAATAGTCCTCCCTAGAGAAGGGACAGCGGCGTATTCCCTGCATGCTTTTGCCTGAAGACCACTTACCGATCCTGACGCTTTTCCCGGCGGGCACTCCTGTGCACGGCCGTTTCGTGAGGTCGTCCGTAATAAGGAGATAATCATGGGACTGGGTAGACGACAGTTCTTCAAACTGTGCACCGTCGGCGCGGCCACCGCGACCTGCGCCACCCTGGGATTTGCGCCGGGTATGGCCCAAGCCACCCAATCGCGGCAGTACAAACTGCTGCGCGCCAAGGAAACCCGCAACAACTGCACCTATTGCTCGGTGGGCTGCGGCCTGCTGATGTACAGCCTCGGCGACGGCGCGAAGAACGCCAAGGCGCGTATCTTCCACATCGAAGGCGACCCGGATCATCCGGTCAGCCGCGGCTCGCTGTGCCCGAAAGGCGCGGGGCTGGTGGACTACATCCACAGCGACCAGCGCCTGTTGTTCCCCGAGTACCGCGCACCGGGTTCGGACAAATGGCAGCGGGTCAGCTGGGACTACGCCATCGAGCGCATCGCGCGCCTGATGAAGGACGACCGCGACGCCAACTTCATCGAGAAGAACGCCAAGGGCACCACCGTCAACCGCTGGCTCAGCACCGGCATGCTCTGCTCTTCGGCGGCCAGCAGCGAGACCGGCTCGCTGGACCAGCGCTTCACCCGCGCCCTGGGCATCCTCGGCACCGACAGCCAGGCCCGGGTCTGCCACGCGCCGACCGTAGCCGCGCTGGCGCCGACCTTCGGCCGCGGTGCGATGACCAACAGTTGGGTCGACATCAAGAACGCCAACGTCGTGATGATCATGGGCGGCAACCCCGCCGAAGCGCACCCGGTGGGCTTCAAGTGGGTGATCGAGGCGAAGATTCGCAACGGCGCCAAGGTCATCGTGGTCGATCCGCGCTTCAACCGCAGCGCTGCGGTGGCGGATATCTACGCGCCGGTGCGCGCAGGCTCCGACGTGACCTTCCTGATGGGCATGGTCAATTACCTGATCACCCATGACAAAGTGCAGCACGAGTACGTCCGCGCCTACACCAACGCCAGCCTGATCGTGCGCGAGGACTACCACTTCGACGAGGGCCTGTTCAGCGGCTATGACGCCAACAAGCGCAGCTACGACCGCGCCTCGTGGAACTACGAGCTGGACGAAAACGGCTTCGCCAAGCGCGACATGAGCCTGAGCCACCCGCGCTGCGTGTGGAACCTGCTCAAGGCCCACGTCGCCCGCTATACCCCGGAAATGGTCAGCAATGTCTGCGGCACCGCGCAGGAAGATTTCCTGAAGATCTGCGAAATCCTCGGCGAGACCAGCGCCCCGGACAAGACCGCCACCTTCCTCTATGCGCTGGGCTGGACCCACCACACCAACGGCGCACAGATGATCCGTGGCTCGGGCATGCTGCAGTTGCTGCTGGGCAACATCGGCATGGCCGGCGGCGGCGTCAACGCCCTGCGCGGTCACTCCAACATCCAGGGCTACACCGACCTCGGCCTGCTGTCGCTGCGCCTGCCGGGCTACATGAACCTGCCTTCGGATGCGCAGACCGACCTCGCCACCTACCTCAAGCAGACCACGCCGAGCGCGGTGCTGCCCGACCAGGTCAACTACTACAAGAACACCCCGAAATTCTTCGTCAGCCTGATGAAGAGCTTCTGGGGAGACAAGGCGACCAAGGAAAACGACTGGGGCTTCGACTGGCTGCCGAAGTGGGATGACAGCTACGACGTCATCAACTTCACCAACCGCATGTACGAAGGCAAGGTCAACGGCTACATCGCCCAGGGCTTCAACCCGGTGGCGGCGTTCCCGGACAAGAACAAGGCCCAGGAAGCCCTGGCCAAGCTCAAGTTCCTGGTGATCATCGACCCGCTGGCGACCGAGACGTCGAGCTTCTGGAAGAACCACGGCGAAGAGCACAACGTCGACACTGCGGCGATCCAGACCGAAGTGTTCCGCCTGCCCTCCTCCTGCTTCGCCGAGGAAGACGGTTCGATCGTCAACTCCTCGCGCTGGCTGCAATGGCACTGGGCGGGCGCCGCGCCACCCGGCGAGGCCTGGCACGACGGCAAGATCCTCGGCCACCTGTTCATGAAGCTGCGCGAGCTCTACCTGAAGGAAGGCGGCGCCAACCCTGCGCCGCTGCTCAACATGGCCTGGGACTACGCCGACCCGCTGGACCCCAAGCCCGAGGAAGTGGCCAAGGAATCCAACGGCCGCGCGCTGGTCGACCTGTTCGACGACAAGGGCGCGCTGATCCTGCGCAAGGGCCAGTTGCTCAACGACTTCGGCCAACTGCGCGATGACGGCAGCACCGTGTGCTTCAACTGGATCTTCGCCGGCTGCTGGACCGAGCAAGGCAACCAGATGGCCCGTCGCGACAACACCGATTCCGGCCTGGGCAACACGCCGGGCTGGGCCTGGGCCTGGCCGCAAAACCGCCGCGTGCTGTACAACCGCGCCTCGGCCGACCCTGCCGGCAACCCGTGGGATCCGAAGCGCAAGCTGATCGGCTGGGACGGCACGCGCTGGAGCGGCGTCGATGTCCCGGACTTCGCCCCGACCATTGCCCCCGGCACTGGCACCTGCCCGTTCATCATGCTGCCCGAAGGCGTGGGCCGGCTGTTCTCGGTGGGCGCGCTCAACGACGGGCCGTTCCCCGAGCACTACGAGCCGACCGAAAGCCCGCTGGCGAGCAACCCGCTGCACCCGACCGTGACCTACAGCCCGACCGCGCGGATCTACGACCACGACCGCTCACGGATGGGCAAGCGCGAGCAGTTCCCATACGTCGCCACCACCTACTCGATCACCGAGTTGTTCCGGCACTGGACCAAGCACTCTCGCCTGAACGCGATCATCCAGCCCGAGCAGTTCGTCGAGATCGGCGAAAAGCTCGCGGCGGAAAAAGGCATCAAGCAGGGCGATCGGGTCAAGGTCAGCACCCAGCGCGGCTACATCAAGGCCAAGGCCGTGGTGACCAAGCGCATCCAGCGCCTGACCATCGACGGCCAGCCCGTGGACACCATCGGTATCCCCTGCCACTGGGGCTACGAAGGTGCGGCGCGCAAGGGTTTCCTGGCCAACACCCTGACCCCGGGCGTCGGCGACTCCAATACCCATACGCCGGAATACAAGGCGTTTCTCGTGAACGTGGAAAAGGTCTGAGGGAGCACTCATGTCATACCAATCCCAGGACATCATCAAACGCTCCGCCACCAGCGCGCTGACGCCGCCCCCCCAGGCGCGCAGTCACCAGGCCGAAGTGGCCAAGCTGATCGACGTGAGCATCTGCATCGGCTGCAAGGCCTGCCAGGTCGCGTGCAACGAGTGGAACGACCTGCGTGACGAGGTGGGCCACAACGTCGGCGTCTACGACAACCCCGCCGACCTGACGGCGGAAACCTGGACGCTGATGCGCTTCGACGAAGTCGAGAGCGAAAGCGGCAAGCTCGAATGGCTGATCCGCAAGGACGGCTGCATGCACTGCGCCGACCCCGGCTGCCTGAAAGCCTGCCCGCAACCGGGGGCGATCATCCAGTACGCCAACGGCATCGTCGACTTCCAGTCCGAGCATTGCATCGGCTGCGGCTACTGCATCGCCGGCTGCCCGTTCGACGTGCCGCGGATCAACAAGAAGGACAACAAGGCCTACAAGTGCACCCTGTGCGTGGATCGCGTGTCGGTCGGCCAGGAACCGGCCTGCGTCAAGACCTGCCCCACCGGCGCGATCAATTTCGGCAGCAAGGACGACATGAAGCACCTGGCCGCCGAGCGTGTCGAGGAGTTGCACGGTCGTGGCTTCGCCGGGGCCGGCCTGTATGACCCGCAAGGCGTCGGCGGCACCCACGTCATGTACGTGCTGCAACACGCCGACAAACCGCACCTGTACCACAAGCTGCCCACCGACCCGCGCATCAGCGGCGCGGTGCAAGGCTGGAAAGGCTGGCTCAAACCCGTGGCGGCGGCGGCCTTCTTCGCCACCCTGGCCGGGACCATCTTCCACTATGTCGGCGTCGGTCCCAATGAAGTGGACGAGGAAGAAAAACACGACGAGGAGACCCCCGCATGAACAAGGACAAACTGATCCTGCGCACGCGCTTCATCGAACGCGCGAGCCACTGGCTGATGGTGATCTGCTTCTTCACCGTGGCGCTGTCCGGGCTGTCGTGGTTCTTCCCGTCGCTCAACGGCCTCAACGCGGTGTTCGGCACGCCGCAGATGGCGCGCATCCTCCATCCGTTTTTCGGCGTGGTGGTGTTCGTGCTGCTGATGTTCCTGTTCGTGCGTTTCGTGCGCTACAACCTGCCCGAGGCCGAAGACCGCATCTGGTTCAAGAACCTGCCGCAGGTGCTGTCCGGCAAGCATGAGCCGGCGCTGCAGATCGGCAAGTACAACGCCGGTCAGAAGGTGCTGTTCTGGGGAATCATGGGGCTGATCAGCCTGCTGCTGCTCAGCGGCGTGGTGATCTGGCGGCCGTATTTCGCGCCGCTGTTCTCGATTCCGACGATCCGCATCGGCCTGCTGGTGCACGCCCTGGCCGGCATCGGTCTGATCCTGCTGGTGATCGGCCACGCGTACCTGGCGTTCTGGGTCAAGGGCTCGATCCGCGGCATGGTCACCGGCTACGTGTCCCATCGCTGGGCGAAAACCCACCATGACCGCTGGTATCGGCAGATCAGCAACAAGCAGAGCGGAAGCGGGAAAAACCCATGAGCAGTATCCAGATGACCCCGGTGGAACCGGTCAAGGCCGCGGTGGGCGAAATCCCGCCGGTGTTCCTGCCGCTCAACGCCGGGCGCTACACCGCGCGGGCCGCGCGCCTGCGCCAGTTGACTGAAGGCCACCCGATGGCCGACTACCTGGGCTTCGTGGCCGGGCTGGTGGAGGCGCAACAGCGAGTGCTGGAAACCTTGCCGCTGCCGCCCGCGCTGATCGACGCACTGCCCGACCGGCTTGGCCAGGACCATCCGCCGCTGGAGTGCAGCACCTTCCCGCGGGATGCTTACTGGCTGGCCGTGCTGCGGCAACTGGGCGAGCACCTGGAGCACCCGACCCTGCAAGGTCTGCTGCAACAGAATGCACTGAGCCTGGAAGCCGCCGCCGACGCCCTGCTCGCGGGCGACTACGAGCAGGTCGACAGCGGCCAGGCGTTGTTCCTCTGGAGCGCGTTGTCGCTGTACTTCAGCCAGTTGGCGGCGCATTTGCCGGCCAGCGGCAAGGCCCACGGCGAACAACGCCAGCACTGCCCGGTGTGCGCCAGCGCGCCGGTGGCCAGCAGCATCCTCACCGGCGCCCACTCCGGGCTGCGCTACCTGCATTGCGGCTTGTGCGAAAGCCGCTGGCACATGGTCCGGCTCAAATGCAGCAACTGCGAAGCGACCGGCGCGCTGGACTACTGGTCGCTGGACAGCGAGAAAGCGCCGGTAAAGGCCGAAAGCTGCGGCGAGTGCCAGAGCTACCTGAAAGTGTTCTACCCGGAACATGACAAAGACCTGGAAGTGCTCGCCGACGACCTGGCGTCGCTGGGGCTGGATGCCGAGGTGGAGCGTGAAGGGTTTGGGCGCAGTGGCGTGAGTCCTTTCTTGTTTCCGGGGTAACCCATCGCGAGCACGCTCGCCCTACCGTTTAGCACGCCTCCCGTAGGAGCGAGCTTGCTCGCGAAGCGCCGCACAAGCGGCGCCGCACCCCAGCGGCAACAATCGCCTGCCGCGCCTCACTCAATCTCCCCCCATCCATAAAACCCTCACCCTCGCCCATCAGGATGTCAGTTGACATCCAATCAGGATGACAACTAACATCCACCACCAGCAACACCCCCTCACTCCCACAGGAAGAGATCCATGAATCTCCAGTCTGTCTTCGATTACCGCAGCCCCTACGCGTACCTCGCCAACACCCGACTGCCGGGCCTGAATCATCCGGTCAGCTACTTCCCCGTCGATATCCTCGCCGTGATGAAACAGGTGAATAACCAGCCGTCCCCCGCCTGCCCGCCGAAAGCCCGTTATTCGGGGATCGATGCCGGGCGCTGGGCAACGCTTTATCAGGTGCCGTTCGCGCCCAACGGCGCGCTGTTCCAGGCGATGCGTGACGGCCAGTTCGACGGCGCGTGGCTGGTTCGCGCCGCGCTCGCCGCGACCGAGGCCGGGGTGTTCGACGTGTTGCACCCAGCGCTGTTCAAGGCCGTGTGGGCCGGCAATGACGATCTGGCGAGCGCTCCAGGCCGCACGGATTTCCTCCGCGCCCACGGCGTGGACGCGGATATCTGGCAACTCGCCGACAGCGCCGCGATCCGCGAGCAACTGGCCGCCAACAATGACGCCGCCGCACAACGCGGCGTGTTCGGTGTGCCGACCTTCTTCTCTAATGACGAGATGTTTTTCGGCAACGACCGCCTCGACTTCGTCCGCGCCGCCCTCCAACAAGCAACAGGAGCTTGACCATGACCACCCAGAAAACCGCCATCGTCACCGGCGTCGGCCCAGGCACCGGCGCGTCCATCGTTCGTCGCCTGGTGGCGGACGGCTACCAAGTGGCGATGATCGCCCGTGACGCCCAGCGCCTCGACGACCTGGCCCGTGAGCTGCCGGGCACCCACGCCTTCCCCGTCGACGTGACCGACACGCCGAAACTGGAGCAGACCCTGGAGCAGATCGAAGCCCGCCTCGGCCACGCCGATGTGCTGGTACACAACGCCGTGGGCGCCACCTTCGGCACCTTCATGGAGATCGATCCGCAGGCGCTCGAGGTCAATTTCCAGACCAACGTCCTCGCGCTGTTGCACCTTGCCCGCAAGCTCTCGCCGGCCATGGTCGAAAAAGGCCAGGGCGCGATCATCGTCACCGGCAACACCTCGGCGCTGCGCGGCAAAGGTCACTTCGCCGGCTTCGCCCCGACCAAGGCGGCACAGCGCATCCTCAGCGAGTCGATTGCCCGCGAGCTGGGCCCCAAAGGCGTGCACGTCGCCTATGTGGTCATCGACGCGGTGATCGACGTGGCCTGGACGCGCAAGCTGCACCCCACCGCGCCGGACAGTTTCTTCATCCAGCCGGCGGACATCGCCGCCGAAGTCGGCCACCTCATCCAACAACCGCGCAGTGCCTGGTCGTTCCTGACCGAAGTCCGCCCATACGGCGAGACCTGGTGAGGTAAACCGGGCGCCGGGGACGGGTGTTATCATCCCGCCCCCGGATCACGCTTGAAGGACAGCGACAATGGGCCATTCCCAAGCCAGCAAACAGACCACCCATGACCGCCTCGTCAGCATCGCGGCCGAACGCTTCTGCGAGCTGGGGATCGACGGCCTGAGTATCGCCAACCTGATGAAGGAAGCCGGCCTGACCCACGGCGGTTTCTACAAACACTTCGAATCCCGCGACCAACTGGTGGCCGAGGCGCTGGCGGCGGCGTTCCGCCGCTCGGAAGATCCGCAGGGCAGCCACCGAGCGAACTTCACCACGCTGGTCGACGAATACCTGAGCCCCGAACACCGCGACGGCGTCGGCACAGGCTGCGCGGTCGGCGCACTGGTCAGCGATATCGGCCGGGTGCAAGGCGAGGCGCGCGAGCTGTACACGCGCAAGCTGCGGGCGAATTTCAGCGGCATCGCCACGCTGCTGGGCGATGCCCAGGACACTGAAAAACGCGCGCAAGCGATCGTCGCCTTCAGCGCCATGGTCGGCGCCCTGGGGCTGGCACGCGGCGCGGCCGACGAGGCGCTGTCGCTGGAAATCCTCTCGACCGTGCAGCGCTTTCTGCTCGACAGCTTCGGCGGCGACAGAGAGGCACCCGCGCAGCCCACCTGACCGCGTCGTTTCCTACCCATCGCAACGGCACAATCCCACCGCCGCTCTACACTCATCTGACGATCCCAGCGCGGAGGGTGTGGCATGAGCAGCACTGAAGTCCTGATCATCGGAGCCGGTCCTACCGGGCTGGCATTGGCCCTGTGGTTGAGCAAGCTGGGCGTGAACATCCGCATCATCGACCAGGCCAGCGGCCCCGGCACCACCTCCCGGGCGCTGGCGGTGCAGGCGCGAACCCTGGAGCTGTACCGCCAGCTCGACCTCGCCGACGCGGTGGTCGAGCGCGGCCATCAGGTGCCGGCCGCCAATCTCTGGGTCAAGGGCCAGCAGGCCACACGCCTGTCGTTGCAGGACATCGGCGCCGGGCAGACGCCCTACCCGTTCCTCGAAATCTTCCCCCAGGACGAACACGAACGCCTGCTGATCGAGCGCCTGCAGGGCTTCGGTGTGCAGGTGCAGTGGCAGACCGAGTTGCTCGAACTGAACCAGGATGAGCAGCGGGTCCGCGCCCGCCTGCGCCTGGCCGACGGCCGCGAAGAAGACTGCGAAGCGCGTTACCTGGGCGGCTGCGACGGCGCCCGTTCGACAGTGCGCAAGGCGCTGGGCATCGGTTTTCCCGGCGGCACCTACGAGCAGGTGTTTTATGTCGCGGATGTGCAGGCGTCGGGGCCGGCGATCAATGGCGAGCTGCATGTGGACCTGGACGAAGCGGACTTTCTGGCAGTGTTCCCGCTGGCCGACAACGGGCGCGTGCGGTTGATCGGCACGGTGCGCGACGAGCGCGCCGAACAGCCTGAAGAGTTGCGTTTCGAAGACATCAGCCGCCGCGCCATCGAGCACATGCAAGTCACGGTCGAGCAGGTCAACTGGTTTTCCACCTACCGCGTCCATCACCGCGTCGCCCAGCAATTCCGCCGCCACAACGCCTTCCTGCTCGGCGATGCCGCCCATGTCCACAGCCCGGCCGGCGGCCAAGGCATGAACACCGGCATCGGCGACGCTATCAACCTGGCCTGGAAACTGGCCAGCGTGCTGCACGGCAAGGCCACCGAAGAACTGCTGGGGAGCTACGAGATCGAACGCAAGGCCTTCGCCGAGCGGTTGGTGGCGACCACCGACCAGGTCTTCAACTTCATCACCGCCGACAGCCGCCTGGCCACGCTGCTGCGCACCCGCTTCGCGCCGGCGCTGCTGTCGCGGTTGACCGCCATGGCCACGGTGCGCAACTTCATGTTCCGCACCGTCTCGCAGATCGGCCTGAACTACCGGCTGATGCCGCTGAGTTTCGGCAGCGCCGGCCATGTGCATGGCGGCGATCGCATGCCCTGGGTGAGCAACGAGACGACGGATAACTTCGCCGAACTGGCGCGGCCGTGCTGGCAAGTCCAGGTCTACGGCCTGGCCAGCAAGGACCTGGTGGGTTGGTGCGCCGCGCGGCAGATTCCCTTGCAGGTGTTCGCCTGGAGCCCGGCGCATGAAGCCGCCGGGCTGGCGCGCAACGCGCTGTATCTGTTGCGCCCGGACAGCTACGTGGCGCTGGCCGAGACGTCATCGTCCACCGCGGTGCTGGAGCGTTACTTCGCCGAGCGCTCGCTAAGGCCCTGCTGAGCCGGCGCGCCCGCCACGACGAAATAACGCCGGGTGGCATACAGGCACAGCAGCAGCCCGGCCACCGCCAGCGCGCCGCCGAACAGGCCGATATCGCCGAGAGCAACATGGGTCGCGACCATGCTGCCCAGCAGCGCGCCGCCGCCGATGCCGACGTTGTACAGCCCGGAAAACATCGCCATCGCCACGTCGGTGGCATCCGACGCCAACTTCAGCACTTTCGACTGCAACGCCAGGCTGAAACACATGATGCCCATGCCCCACAGCGCGCTCATCGCGCACAACAGCCATGGCACGCCGGCCAGCGGCAGCAGCATCAGCAGGCAGAAACCCAGCGCGGCGATCGAAGCGATCAGGAAGCCGTGGGGGAAACGCTCGCTGAAATGGCTGAACAGGATCGAACCGAACACCCCGGCGCCGCCGAACACCAGCAGCAGCACCGTGGTCATCTCGCCGCTCATGGCCGCCACCTGCTGGGTGAACGGCTCGATATAGCTGTAGGCGGTGAACTGCGCGGTAATCACCAGCACCACCAACGCATACACCGACATCAGCGCCGGACGCTTGAGCAGCACCGGCAGGCTGCGCAGCGAGCCGGAATTCTGGCTCGGCAGCAGCGGCAACGAGCGCAGCAGCCAGAGCAGGGTCAGCACGGACACCCCGGCGATACCGTAGAACGTCGTGCGCCAGCCCAGCGCCTCACCGACCACCCGTCCCAGCGGAATACCCAGCACCATCGCCAGCGTGGTGCCGGTGGCCAGCAGCCCCAGCGCCTTGGCCTGCTGGCCCGGCGGCGCGACGCGCACCGCCAGCGATGCGGTGATCGACCAGAACACCGCATGCGCCAGGGCAATCCCCACCCGGCTGACCAGCAACATGCCGAAGCTGGTGGCCAGGCCCGACATCACATGGCTGAGGATGAACAACACAAAGAGAAAGCCCAGCAGCCGGCGACGCTCGATATTGCGGGTCAGCAGCATCATTGGCAGCGACGTCAGCGACACCACCCAGGCATACACCGTGAGCATCAGCCCGACCTGGGCGCTGGGCATATCGAAACTGCGGCCGATATCGCTGAGCAGCGCGACCGGGACAAACTCGGTGGTATTGAAAATAAAGGCACCCAGGGCCAGCGCGAAAACGCTGAGCCAACTGCCGTTACGGGGTTCAACGGGGCTATTCATGCGGTGACTGGAACTCCTGGAAGCTGGGCAAAACACGGACGTGACAAAAGCACCCATGAACCGGTGGTTCGGGTGTGCCAAGCGGGCTTTGTAAGGAAAAGTGAATAGGCGGCAGTCTACGTGAGCCGAACCCGCGTCGCAAACGCTTGCGGTGCGATCCGTCAGTGGCGAGGGAAAACAGGCGTCAGAATCTCGTCAAAAAACCGCCATCACTTTCCGACCACCTGTAACGCAACCGAAACCCGCTAAACAGAGCGGTTAATAACAATTTACATAATTTGATACAACTACCCCGCTGGCTTTTTGACACGATGGCAAAACGCTGCGCTATACCATGAAAAAAGTTTCATCTTCGCCGCGTTCACTTGCCGGGCCACCGCCAACGCTGACTTGCCAGCACGCCGCCGTTGCCCGCATCGACACACCCGAACCGCCCTAGAGCAGGACAGGAGGCAACATGCGTGCACTGAACCACATCAAACGAAAAGGCCTGCGCCGGACCCTTGCCACCCTGTGGCAACGCTACGTGTTCTTTCACTGGGAACTGTTGTGGATGGAGCGCGACCTGACCACCCCGGTCGGCTCGCACAACCTCAAGGACCACCCGCCGGTAAACCTTGCGCTGATCACCGAAACCAACGCCGACGCCTTCGCCCGGCATTTCGGCGACCGCGTCGAGACCATGCGCGAGCTGGCCCGCGAAGGCCACACCGGGCACATGTACCTGGACCAGGCCGGCGACGCGATCGCGTTCATCTGGGCCAGCACCCGCGATTATCACGACCGGCATTACTACGGCTGCACCTTTCCCGTGGCACGGGGAGATTTCTTCGAATTCGGCGGCGAAATGATCCCGGCATTCTTCGGCAGCCGGCTGTCGGTGGATGCCCAGGTCAACCTGTGGAACGCCATGCAGGCCAAAGGCTGCACCCGGGTGGTGGATGTGGTGGAAACCCACAACGTGCCGGCGCTCAAGCTGCACCTGCGCATGGGCTACCACGAACAGGGACGCGTGGTGCACGTGTACGGACTATTCGGACGCTGGAAGCTGTTCCGAAATGCCCAATACAGCGGCTCGCGGCTGAAACCGCTGTGCGCACCGCGCTCGGCGCCGGTGCCGAAGGCGGAACTGGCCTGAGGGTGTTTTGCGACGGACAGATGATTTGAAATCACCTGTCCGCGGCCGGGATATCCCTTGTTCTCTGGCGGCGCACTGGCGCTAAATGGCAACCCTGAAGCCCTCACAGACAGCGTTGCTCTGACCGGCGCCATCGCCGGCAAGACCGGCTCCCACCCGCCAGCCCCGCAGCTCTGTGGGAGCTGCCTTGCCAGCGATAAGGCCCGCCGCCGCCCCGACACCCCAGCCCGGAGAGCCACTGATGCCCCTGGAAAAACCCGCTCAAGACTGGTGCAACGAACACCCCCTGCTCGCCGATTTGGTCGCCCTCAAGGAAAGCACCTGGTTCAACCCCGCCATCGCCCCGAGCGCCGAAGCGCTGGGCGACGTGCCGCTGACCCGTGCCGACATGGATGACGCCAGCGCACGTCTGCAACGTTTCGCAGCCTTTATCCAGTCCGCCTTTCCGCAGACCCGCGAAGCCGGCGGCCTGATCGAATCACCGCTGCATCCCCTGCCCGCCCTGCAAAAACTGTTGGGCGCGGATCAAGGCCAGCTCTGGCTGAAAGCCGATAACGAACTGCCGATCTCCGGCTCGATCAAGGCCCGCGGCGGCATTTACGAGGTGCTGGCCCATGCCGAGCGCCTGGCCTTGGCGGCCGGCTTCCTGCAACCGGGCGACGACTACGCGAAGCTCGACAGCGACGCCGCCCGGACCTTCTTCGGCCAGTACCGCATCGCCGTCGGCTCCACCGGCAACCTCGGCCTGTCGATCGGCATTATCAGCGCGCGGCTGGGCTTTCAGGCCACGGTGCACATGTCCGCCGACGCCCGGCAGTGGAAGAAGGACAAACTGCGCGCCCACGGCGTGACGGTGGTGGAGTACCCCACCGACTACAGCGTCGCCGTCGCCGAAGGCCGCCGCCAGGCCGAGGGCGATCCGTACTGCCACTTCGTCGATGACGAGAATTCCCATCAACTCTTCCTCGGCTATGCGGTGGCCGCCCTGCGCCTGCACGGCCAACTGCAACAGGCCGGGATCCGCGTCGATGTCGAGCACCCGTTGTTCGTCTACCTGCCGTGCGGTGTGGGCGGTGGTCCTGGCGGCGTGGCCTTCGGCCTCAAGCAAGTGTTCGGCGACGCCGTGCACTGCCTGTTCGCCGAGCCGACCCATTCGCCGTGCATGTTGCTGGGGGTGTACACCGGCCTGCATGACGCGGTGTCGGTGTACGACTTCGGCATCGACAACGTCACCGCCGCCGACGGCCTCGCGGTGGGCCGCCCTTCGGGCTTCGTCGGCCGGGCCATGCAGCGCCTGATCGACGGCTACTACACCGTCAGCGACGAAAACCTCTACCGCCTGCTGGCGCAACTCGACGCCTGCGAAGGCCGGCGCCTGGAACCCTCGGCCCTGGCCGGCGTGCCGGGCATCCTGCGGGTACTGCACGAGCAACAGGGTTACCGCGAGCGCCTCGGCCTGACCGCGCGTCATCTGGCCAACGCCACCCACCTGGTCTGGGGCACGGGCGGCAGCATGGTGCCGGAGGCCGAAATGGCCGCCTACCTCGCCACCGGCCGCCAGTACCTGGGCGCGCACTGATGCTCAACCTTCCGCCACGGCTGGCGACGCGACTGGGCAGCAGCCAGTTCGCCAACCTGCACACCTTCCTCGTCGCCGCCCGGCACTTGAGCTTCGCCTTGGCGGCCGAGGAACTGTGCCTGACCCCCAGCGCCGTGAGCCACCGCATCGCCCGGCTCGAACAGGCGCTGGAACTGCGCCTGTTCGAGCGCCTGACCCGACGCATCCGCCTGACCGCCGAGGGCGAACGGATCTTCACCATCCTCGATGACGCTATCGAAGCCCTGGACGCGGCCCTGCACAGCCGCGACGCGGACCTCAGCGGCCCGCTGGCGCTCTACGCCCGCCCGTCCATCGCCAATGACTGGCTGGTGCCGCGGCTGGCGGACTTCCACCGGCGTTACCCGCGCATCGCCCTGGATGTACGGGTCGGCAATGACCCGGTGGACTTCCGCACGCAGAACCTCGACCTCGCGCTGGTCTACGCCCGCGGCGAGACGGCCGGGCTGGTCAATCATCACCTGATGGACGAGGCCGTCACCCCGGTGTGCAGCCCGCGCTATGCCGAAGAGCACGGATTGCACGACGCCCCGCACAACCTGCGCCAGTGCACCTTGCTGCACGACGCGCTGGCCTGGGAACACGCGCCGTTCGATGCCGAATGGCGCCGCTGGGCCGAGGCCCGCGACCTGGCGCATTGCCTGCCGGGACGGCGCATGACCTTCGACCGTTCCGACCTCTGCGCCAATGCCGCGATCCATCACACCGGCATCGCCATGGGGCGCCAGCGTCTGGTGCAGCGTTATCTGGATGAGGGATTGCTGGTGACGCCTTTTGGTGGTTTTGCGCAGCCGGGGGCGTTGGGTTATTACCTGCTGCATCCGCCTTGCCGGGTGTTGCCGGCGCGGGTGGGGGCGTTGTTGGAGTGGTTGTTGGAGCAGGGTGGATAGCGCATCGCGACGGTTCGGCGCCCCGACAAGTTCGCTCCTACAGCCCCTGTAGGAGCGAGCTTGTCGGGGCGCCGAACCGTCGAGATAGGTCAACCTACACCCAAGGCATCTGATGCGTCACACAATGAATCCCCCCGCCACCCGCAGCAATCGCGTCGATCTCCACCTGCACGATGTCCCGGTCCGGGTACAGCCCCGACAACAATTCAAACGCCGCCCTGTCCGCCTCACGATCCCCAAACTGCGGCGCGATCACCGCGCCGTTGATGACGAAGTAGTTGATGTAACCCGCAGCGAAATCCGGGTTGTTGCGGCTGAACGGGCTCTTGCGCGGTTTCAGCGGTGGCGACACGGTGTGCACGGTGAGCTTGCGGCCCTCCGCATCCGTCGCGTTGCGCAGAATCTCCAGGTGCGCGCGGGTCACCTCGTGGTCATAAGACTCCGGGTCAGTGTCGAGGTTGGCGATCACCACGCCCGGGCTGACGAAGCGGGCATAAAAATCCACATGGGCATCGGTGATGTCCTTGCCGCGGATGCCCGGCAGCCAGATGATCTTGCGCAGGCCCAGGCAGGCTTTCAGTTCCGCTTCCACGTCGTCCCGGCTCCAGCCGGGGTTGCGGTTGCCGTTGACCCAGCAGCTCTCGGTCATGATCCCGGTGCCGTGGCCGTCCACTTCGATCCCGCCGCCCTCGCCCACCAGTTCGCTGCGCAGATGCCGCGCCCCGCTTTGCCCGGCCAATAACGCGGCGATCCGCGCGTCCTTGGAATGCCGTTGCTTGTTGCCCCAGCCGTTGAAGTTGAAGTCCAGCGCGGTCAGGCCGCCCTCCTCGGTGGTGAGAAAGTTGGCGCCGATGTCGCGCATCCAGATGTCATCCAGTTCGGTGACCAGGAACCGGGTGTTGTCGCTGCCACACAGTTCCTCGGCCAGTTCGCGCTCGTCTTCACGGCAGAGCACGGTCACCGGCTGGTAACGGGCGATGGCGCGGGCGATACGGCCGAGGGCCGCCTGCACATCGGCGGTGAAGTCTTCCCAGATCGCCTCCTGCGCACCAAAGGCGATGAAGGCGTGACGCTGGCGTTCGCCCTCGTCGGGCATGAACCAGTCGTCGTCTCCTGCGGCAAAGGCCCGCAACGGCAGCAAACCGCTGCTGGCGATCAGTCCCAGGCTGCTGGCCACGGAAACCTGCCGGATGAACTGGCGGCGTGTCGGCATTTCTTTGTCTCTCACTTCGAGTTGGGGGTACGTGGGGCTAACCGCCGCTGGCGGTCTTGAACTTGGTCCAGGTGCGCATCCGTGCACGCATCGCCGACTGGGCGATGTCCTTGCCGGGAATCAGGCGCTGGAAGGCCGCTTCATCAGGATAGATATCCGGGTTGTCGCGCATCGCCGGATCGACCTGCGGTCGCGCCTTGGCGCTGGAGGTCGGGTAGCCGGTGAAGTTGCTGATGGCCGCCATGTTGTCCGGGCGCATGACGAAGTTGATGAAGGCGTAGGCGTACTCCGGGTGTTTGGCATCCACCGGGATCGCCATGTTGTCCATCCACACCGTGGTGCCCTCGCGCGGGATGCGGTACTGGAAACGCACCGGCTTGCCGGCGGCATCGGCGGCGCGCTGGGCCTGGGTCATGTCGCCGCTGTAGCCTAGGGACAGGCACAGGTTGCCGTTGACCAGGTCGGTGACCGGCTGCGGCTGGAACTTGCGGATATACGGTCGCAGCTTCAGCAGCAGTTCGCTGGCCGCGGCCAGGTCTTCCGGTTTGGCGCTGCGCGGCTCGCGGCCCAGGTAATTGAGCACCACCGCCAGCACTTCGTCGGGCGAATCGATGATGGAAATCCCGCAGTCGGCGAACTTCGCCGCCAGCTCCGGCTTGAACAGCAGATCGAGGCTGTTCACCGGCGCGTCGGCGAGGCGCTGGCGGACCATCTCCTCGTTGTAGGTCAGGCCGATGGTGCCCCAGGTGTAGGGCACGGTGGCGCTGGCGGAATGAGGATAGTGCTTGCGCAGTTGCTGCAGGCCCGGCTCGATATCCGCCAGCGCGGTGATCCGCGCAGGGTCGAGGGCCTGCAGGCTGCCGGCGCGCATCAGTCGCTCGGCCACGGTGTCGCCGGGGAAGATCAGGTCGTAACCACTGCCGGCGGTCATCAGCTTGGCCTCCAGCACCTCGCTGCCGTCCATCACATCGTAGATCACCTTGATCCCGGTTTCGGCGGTGAAGCGCGACAGGGTGTCTTCGGCAAAGTAGTCGGCCCAGTTGTACAGACGCAGGGTCTTGCCCGGGTCGTCAGCCTGGGCATTGCCCAGTGTCAGGCCGAGGAGCGCGGCGCACAGCCAGTGGCGGTTCATCGCGCACCTCCGTTGCCCCAAACGCTGTTCTGGCTGCCGTCCAGGCCCAGCAACGTCCCATACATTTCCGGGCGGCGGTCGCGGAAGATGCCCCAGGTCAGGCGTTCGTCGCGCATCGCGGCGAGGTCGAGGGTCTGCACCACGACACCGGGCGTCTGGCGATCGGCTTCGGCCAACAGCTTGCCCTTGTGATCGCAGATAAACGACGAGCCGTAGAAATCCATGTGCAGTTCCGCGTCGCCCGTCGCCACTTCGCGCCCGACCCGGTTGGCCGCCACCACCGGCAGCAGGTTGGCCGCCGCGTGGCCGCGCATGGTCATCTGCCAGTGGTCGCGGGAGTCCAGCGCGGTGGCGCCGGGCTCGGAGCCGATGGCGGTGGGAAACAGCAGCACCTCGGCACCCATCAGCGCCAGGCAACGCGCCGTTTCGGGAAACCACTGGTCCCAGCAGATGCCGACGCCGAGACGGCCGAAAGCGGTGTCCCAGACGCGGAAGCCAGTATCGCCGGGGCTGAAATATTCCTTCTCCTGATAGCCGACAGCGTTGGGAATATGGGTCTTGCGGTAGACCCCCAGCAGGCGGCCATCGGCATCGGCCACGCTCAGCGAATTGAAGAACGCGTTGCCGGCCTTCTCGAACCAGCTCAACGGCAGCACCACCCCAAGCTCGCGGGCCAGCGCGGCGAAGCGCTGGAGCACGCGGCTGTCGCGGTACTCCTCGGCCAGGGCGAGGTGCTTGTGGTCCTGCTCGATGCAGAAATACGGCGTGGCGAACAGCTCCTGCAACAGGATGACCTGCGCGCCTTGCGCAGCGGCTTCGCGGACCCGTTGTTCGGCGCGGTCGAGGTTGTCCTGCAGGTTCCAGGTGCAGTGCATCTGGGTGGTGGCGACGGTCAACAGGCTCATGGTTTCACCCCCGGCACCGGCCACGCCGGCTGCTGCTGGGTGATGCAGTGCACCCCGCCGCCGCCGTGGGCCAGGTGGTTGATCTGCACCGGCACCACTTCGCGCCCCGGGAATGCGGCGGCCAGTACCTGGGCGGCTTCGCGGTCGGCGTCGATACCGTAGGCCGGCATGATGATCGCGCCGTTGGCGATGTAGAAATTGGTGTACGAGGCGCAGAACACCTCGGCCTTCGGATCCACCGCGGCGCTGGCTTCGTACAGTTCGATCAGTTCGAACGAGCGGCCTTTGGCATCCCGCGCCAGTTCCAGGGCGCGGCGGTTTTCCCGCACCACTTCGGCGTACACCGAATCCTGCTCGCGGGTCGCGTCCACCAGCAGCACGCCGGGGCGGGCAAAGGCGCAGACGCCATCGACATGACCGTCAGTCATGTCGCCAGTGACGTACTCGGGGTCGCCCGGCAGCCAGATAGTCTTGGTGATCCCCAGCAGGCGGCTGAAGATCTCTTCCATCTCGGCCTTGCTCACCCCAGGGTTACGGTTGGGGTTGAGCAGCACCGACTCGGTGGTGATCAGGGTGCCTTCGCCATCGACATGAATGGCGCCGCCTTCGTTGGCCAGCGGCGTGCCGAAACAGTCCAGGCCGAGCGGGTTGAGCACGCGCCGGGCGAGGCTTTCGTCGAGGTCATGGGCCGACTTGCCGCCCCAGGCATTGAAGCGCCAACTGACCCCGGCCACGCCGTGTGTCGGGTGGCAGACGAAGCTTGGCCCGGAATCCCGGCACCAACTGTCGTTGACCGCGTGCTCGATCAGCTCGACGTTAGGTCCGCAGAGATCGGCGGCGCTGGCCCGGCCACTCGGATCCACCACCAGCTTCACCGGTTCGAAACGGGCAATGGCATTGGCGACCCGGGCGAAATCCGCCTGCACATCGGCCAGGGTCACACCCCAGATGCCTTCCCACAGAGCCTGGTTGTGCGGCCAGACCATCCAGGTCGCCGCATGGGGGGCCCACTCCGCGGGCATCGTCCAGCCGCTCGTTCCAACGCCATTGCACAGCATGTCTGTCACCTTTCAGTTAAGTATTTTTTATGACTGAAATCCGCTGAGTGCGGAATGGAGTTCATGCTATGGCTTCAACTACGGCGCAACAAACGATAGATTTAGCGCACAACTGATTAGCCGAGCTTATCGATAATGCTGAAACACTGGCCCCCGCTGAACGCCCTGCGCGGCTTCGAAGCCGCTGCCCGCCTCGGCAGCTTCCACAAGGCCGCGGACGAACTGCACCTCACCCAGTCGGCGATCAGTCAACAGATCCGCAGCCTGGAAACCTTCCTCGAACAACCGCTGTTCTTCCGCACCGGCCGCAGCGTCAGCCTGACCGATGCCGGCCACGACCTGCTCAGCACCACCCAGGCGCTGCTGCAGGACCTGTCGGTGGGCATCCGCCGGCTGGAGCAATACCGCAAACCCAACCAACTGGTGGTCAACACCACCCCGGCCTTCGCCCGCCACTGGCTGCTGCCGCGCCTCGGTGACTTCCATCGCCAGCACCCGGAAGTGGACCTGTGGCTGTTCACCACCTTCGAAGCGCCGGACATGGCCACCCAGACCATCGACCTGAGCCTGCGCGATGACCTCGAACCGCAGGTGGAATGCAGCTATCAGCCGCTGTTCGACGACCGGCTGTATCCGGCCTGCCACCCTGACCTGATCGACCAGCCGCCCGCGCAGCGCACCACCCTGCATGGCGAGCGCAACATGGACTGGAGCCGCTGGCAGGTACTGGGCGGCGAGGATGTCGGCCAGCGCGGCAACGGCCTGAACTTCTCCGATCCGGGGTTGCTGCTGGATGCCGCCTGCGAGGGTCATGGGATCGCCCTGGTCAGCCAGTTGCTGGCGGCGCGGGCGCGGGAAAAAGGCTTGCTGCAAGCGCTGAGCGAACGCAGCGTGGCCGGCGCGACCTGGGCGTGCCTGATTCATCAGGACAGCGAAAAAAGCGCGATGACCCGGGCGTTCAGCCAGTGGTTGAGGGAGGCGATTCAGCCCTGACTCATGGGTACCGCGATCAACAGGATCGCAGTGCCGTGCGCCGCGATGGCCGCGAAGATGCCGTAGCGCATCCGCAGCAGTGCGCACAGCAGCCCCTCGATCAAGGTGAACGCAAGAATCGGCCAGCCCACTTGCGTGACGCTCAAGGCCAGGAACGCGTGGCAGGCGGCGAAAGCCACGGCGCTGCCGAGGGCGGCGCGCAGGGCGCTGGTGTGCTGCTCGAGGTGGCCTTGCAGCATCCCGCGAAACAGCACTTCTTCCAGCGCGTTGCCGCCGTAGGCCAGCACCAGCAGGCCGCCAAACCAGAGGCCGCTGACGTCGAATCCGTTGCCTTGATACAGCCGCAGCGGCAGGCCGATAGCGAGGCCGGCCAGCAGGCCGAGGAACAACCCGAGGCCAACATTGCCCCTGCGCCAGACCAACAGCGCCCACAACTCCGGCGCCACTCGCGCCAGCAAAGCGATCAGCGCCAGTGACAGCAGGCCCAGCGCGGCCAGCACCAGCGGGTTGGCGATGAAGGCGATCTGGACCTGATCCGACAGCGACCACAGGCCTTGCGGCGTCATTGCGTCGCGAAGCAGTACGAAGGTCAGCAGCAGGACAAGGATGCGCATGCCGGCCTGGTGCTTTGGCGTTAGCCAGAACCACAGGGCGCAGAGCAGGAAACCGGGCGTGAGGTAGAGCAGGTAGGCGCTGAGGCGGGAAAGTCCTTCTTCGAGCATTGCGCGGGGGTCCGTGGGCGGCGGTGGGGTGGGCAGTTTAGATGAGGTTTGTGGGGGTTAGGAAAGGTGTTTGGGTGGGAGAGATATTGGGCAAAGACCATGAGTGCCTGTCAGAGGATTCGGTCATGGCCACCAGGTGCTAGTCGACAGATCTCTAGCGTCCTTGAGATCGAGCGCCGCCCGCGCGGCGCATCGCGAGCAAGCTCGCTCCTACATTTGTTGCAACGTGCCATGGCCTATGAGAGTTAGGCCGCCAGCCCTTGGTGTTTCGCGATAGATCGCGTGGAGGCTGTTGAGGCCGACTCGATATCGCGTCGTACAAACAAGGCGGTAAACCATGGCCTGACAGACATAGGCACGTTGCAACAAATGTAGGAGCGAGCTTGTCGGGGCGCCGAACCGTCGCGATGCGCCGCGCGGGCGGCGCTCGGTCTCAAGAACGCGAGAAACTTGTCGGCTAGCACCTGCCGGCCATGACCAGATCCTCTGCCAAGCGCCCTCTCTCCGATCACTCCCCCCCAGCCAACGCCACCCCCGCCAAATACCCAAAGGTCATCCCCGGCCCAAGAGTGATCCCACCACTCGGGTAATACCCGCCCATGATGCTGTTCATATCATTGCCCACAGCATGCAGCCCCAGAATCACCGCACCGGCGCCATCCAGCACCCGCGCCTGTTCATCCGTCTTCAACCCGGCAAAAGTCCCAAGGCTGCCCGGCACCAGTCGCACCGCATAGAACGGCCCACTGAGCGCCCGCAACGAAGGATTGGGCAGGTTCGATGGATCACCCGAAGCACGGTTATACGCCGATTGTCCGCGGCCGAATTCAGGATCATGCCCCGCCCGCGCATGCTGGTTGAAACGCTCGACCGTAGCCTGCAACTGCGCTGCATCGATACCGCAGCGCTGCGCCAGTTCGACAAGGTCGCGGCCTTTGACGAGGTAGCCGCAGCGCCGGTAATACCCGGTCGGAAACGGAAACGGTTTGGCCCAGCCAATGCCGAAGCGGCGCTGCGCCTGGTGGTCGCAAATCATCCAGGCCTCGGGCGCCTGTCCGGCCGGGGTGCGGGCGAACAGGTCGTTCATGAAGTCGTGGTAGCAGTCGGCTTCGTTGGTGAATCGTCGGCCATCAGCCCCCACGGCGATAAAGCCGGGCTTGCCCCGGTCGATCAGATGCGGGAAACGTCCGGGCGGCCCTTTGCGCCGTGGCACCAGCGATACCGGTGCCCAGGCGGCGTCGTGGGCAAGGTCGTCGGCCATCAGGCCGCCCACTTGTTCGCCAAGGCGCAGGCCGTCGCCGCTGTTGCTCAAGGGCGCCGCGCAGTGATGATCATGACCAAGGCGTTGTTGCAGGCGCTGAGGGTCATGGGCGAAACCGCCACAGGCGAGAACCACGCCACGCCGCGCGCGCACCTCGCACGCCACGCCCCCACGCTGCAACACCGCCCCGCTCACCCGGCCACCCTCGCGCAGCAGGCGCAGTGCCGGGCTGTCGGTGAGCAATTGCACGTGCAGGTCCAGCGCGCTCTTCAGCAGGCGCGCCACCAGCGCATTGCCGTTGACCAGGTGCATGCCGCGCCGATAGCGCAGCAGGTCAGCGCCATGTCGCAGCAGGCGCTTGCCCACATGCCACGCGGCTTTCGCCGAACGCCGGGCATTGAAGAACGCGCTCATATCGGCGCCGCCCGCAATGCCCATGCCGAACAGGCTGACGATATCCAGCGGCGGGCGCAGCGTGTCGATCCACGCCCCGAGCGCTCGCCCATCGAACGGCTGCGCACACAAGGAACGCCCGCCCTTCGCCGCGCCGTCACCGTCGCGCATGTCCGGCATTGTGCTGCCGGAGTAGAACTGCACGGCGGTGTGACGCTGGAAGAACTCGACCATTTCCGGGCCACGGCGCAGGTAGACCTGCTGCTGCGCGGTCAATGCTTCGCCGCGCACCTGCTCCAGCAGATAACGCTCGGCCCCCTGCTCCGCTTCAACCGTGCCTTCGGCCAGCGCCAGCGGATTGCGCGGCACCCACAACCAGCCGCCAGACCAAGCGCTGGTGCCGCCGAGCAGCGCGGTTTTTTCCGCGACGATCACTTTCAGTCCGCAGTGCGCCGCGGTAACCGCCGCCGCCAGGCCCGAAGCCCCGGAACCGATCACCAGCACGTCGCATTCAAGCTGTTGCATTGCGTATTGCCTTTGTTGAGGCGAGGCCGGCTCGCGGGGTCACTTCAGGGGCGAGAAACCGGTCGGGCGCATCAGCCGCGATTCCAGCTTGAGCACCGCGCCGAGTTCTTTGTTCTTGCGACCGAACTCGGCCCAGCGCGGGTCGGCGGCCATGCTGGCGCGGCGGGCGGCGCGGTCGTCGAGGCTCTCGTAGGCCCAGATGTGCACGACCTGGTTGGCCTCGCCGAATTCAGTGGTGAAGAACCCCACCAGGTTGCCCAGGTGTTCGCTCTGCACCGCCAGCGCATCGCTCTGGTACAGGGCCAGCCAGTCGGCCATACGGGTCGGGCTCAGGGTGTAGGTGCGCAGTTCGTAGTACATGGTTATTGCTCCAGGACAGGTGAGGGAAGAGTCGCCAGCCGCTCGGCGGCATGGCAGGCAGCGAGCCAGCCGAAGGTCAGGCCGGGGCCGATGGTGATGCCGGGGCCGGGATAGGTGCCGTCCATCAGCGAGTTCATGTCGTTGCCAGCGGCATACAGGCCGGGGATCGGCGCGCCGCTGGCGTCCAGCACCCGCGCCTGGCCATCGGTGGCCAGGCCGCGGGCCGAGCCGAGGTCGCCGGTGTGCAGGCGGACCGCGTACCACGGCGCCTTGAGCAGCGGTGCGTTGCACGGGTTGGGCTGGTGGTCGGGGTCGCCCATGTAGCGGTTGTAGCTGTTGCCGCCCTTGCCGAATTCGCGGTCGAGGCCGTCGCGGGCATCACGGTTGTAGCGTTCCAGGGTGCGGCGCAGGCCTTGGGGGTCGACGCCAATGAGCGTGGCCAACTGCTCGGCCGTGTCGGCGCGGTAGAGGTAGCCGGCGTCGATCAGCGCGCGGTTGTCCACCGGCTTTGGCCGGGCCAGGCCGAGGCCGTATTTGTTCAGGGCATCGGCATCGCAGATCAGCCAGCACGGTGTGTTGCCGGTGGCAAACATGGTCTGGACGAAGTGGTGATAGGAGTTGGATTCATTGACGAAGCGCTCGCCGGCCCGGTTGACCGCAATCACACCGGGCTTGGCGCGATCGGTCACCAGGTGCGGAAAACGCTCGCGCACGCCGTTCTTGTGCAGCACCTCGGAGACCGGTGCCCAGAAGAAGTTGGCGGCGAGCTTCTCGCCCGCCACCGCGCCGGCCGCCTGACCCAGGCGCAGGCCGTCGCCGACGTTGGTCTCCGGCGACATCGTCAAATGCGCTGCATCGCTGTGCGGACGCTGCGCCGCCGCATCCGGCCCCGCAGCAAAACCACCTGTGGCGCAGACCACGCCGCCACGGGACAGCACCCGCTGCTGGCGACCGTCGCGGCTGATCACTGCACCGACCACGCTGCCGTGCTCGACGATCAGCGACTCGGTGCGGCTGTTCAGCCACACCTGCACGCCATCGGCGAACGCACTGGTCGCCAGCCGGGCGATCAGTGCGTTGCCGGTGGTCAGCCGCGTGCCGCGCGGATGACTCAGGCGGTCGATGGCGTAGCGGCCCATGAGTTTCAGGCAGTGCAACAACGAACGCGGCGAGCGGCGGAAGCTCAGGAAATGCTGGATATCGACGCGGTTGACCATCATCCCGCCGAACAGCAGCATGCCCGCCGGCGGCATCTTCAGATCCTTGAAGTGCGCGCCGAGGCGACGGCCATCGTATTCAAGCATTTCCAGAGCGCGGCCGCGGTCGGTGCCGCCCTCTTCGTCGGGGTAGTAATCCGGCGACAGCGGGCGCAGCGCGTACTTGAGTTCGGTATGGGCTTCGAGCCAGCGCAGCGCTTCATGGCCGTGACGGATATAGGCGTCCACCAGCGCGGCGTTGTAGCCGGGGCCGATGGTTTTTTGCAGGTAGCGGCGCATGGCTTCCGGGCTGTCTTCGATGCCCGCGGCGCGGGCCTGGTCGGTGCCGTGCAGCCACACCGCGCCACCGGAAATCGCCGAGGTGCCGCCGAACTGCGCGGCCTTTTCCACCAGCACGACCTTCAGGCCCTTGCGTGCGGCAGTCGCGGCGGCGGCGAAACCGGCGGCGCCACTGCCGAGCACGATCAGGTCGACAAGCGCATCGCCGTCAGCGGGAAAACGGGTTGCCGTATTCATCGCCCGCCCCTCACAACTGCAAGGGCGTGACGCCCATGAAATGGCCGAGATTGCCGAGCTGGGCGAAGGCCATCTGCGGCCCGGTCTGGATGCGGCAACCGCGTGCGCGGGCGGCGGCCAGCAACGGCGTGATTTCCGGCGAAGTGACCACGTCGGCGACCAGGGTCGAGGCCTGCAGCCCGTCCAGTTGCGCCGCGGGCAACGGCAGTTCATCGGTGCCGCCCATGCCGGCCGGGGTGGCGTTGACCAACAGGTCGAAGCCGGCGAGCGTGTCGTAACCGATGTCGATGCGGACCTCGCCGAACGCCTTGCGCAGCAGCGCGGCCAGCGTCTCGCAGCGCGACAGGCTGGCATCGCTGAGCACCAATGATGCCACCCCGGCCTGGCACAGCGACCAGGCGATGGCGCTGCCGACACCCCCGGCACCGATCACCAGCGCCCGCTTGCCGCGGGCCTGGAAACCGTTGAGGCAGGCGGCGTTGAGAAAGCCCTCGCCATCGACGTTGTCGCCCAACAGACGCCCATCGGCCTGGCGACGGATGACGTTCACCGAGCCCAGCGCGCCGGCGCGCTCGCTGACCTCATCGAGACGCCCGGCCAGCACCTGCTTGTACGGCACGGTCACCACCACGCCGCGCAGGTTCTGCCAGCCGCGCAGGGTGTCGATAAAGGCGTCGAGGGCGTCCTCGCGGATATCGATGGGCAGCATCGCCAGGTTCCGGCTGTTGTCCTGGAACCAGCGGTTGAAGTTTTCCGGGGATTTGACCTGGGTGATGGGCGACCCGACGATCGCCACCAGTTCCGTGGATCCGTGCAGCATGCTGACCTCCAGAGGGTCCGTTTTGTTGTGCGCCAAGGGTGCGTCCTGGCGCCGCACCGGCCAATCGCGGCGATCGGCTTTCTGGTTGTTATTCGCAGCGTGACTGCGATAATCGCACTCTTCGTCGATATTCCCCGGAATCGCCATGGCCCACCCCACCATCCACCCGCGCGACCTGATCGCCGGCCTGCAAAAAGGTCTGGCGCTGATGCAACTGTTCAGCGTCGATCAGCCGAAACTCACCGTGCCCCAGGCCGCCGCGCTGTCGGGCATGACCCAGAGCGCCGCGCGGCGCTTTTTGCTGACGTTGGTGCATGAAGCGTTCATCGAGACCGATGGCCGCCATTACTGGCTGACCCCCAAGGCGCTGCGCATCGGCCAGGCCTACGTCGATTCGGCGCAACTGCCGCGCATGCTGCGCCCGGTGGTGGAACAGGTGGCGCGGACCTCCCAGGAGCACGTCTCGGTGGGCACCCGCGACGGCGACGAGATGGTGCATATCGTCCGCAGCCGCTACAGCCACGTCGCCTCGCTGTCGATCCGCCCAGGTTCGCGGGTGCCGATGTACTGCACCGCCAGCGGCCGGCTGTGGCTGGCGGCGTTGGGCGCCGAGGCGCTGGATGCCTATTTCGCCCGCACTCAATTACGGGCGTTGACGCCCTACACCTGCGTTGACGAGCAGGCATTGCGCGAGGAATTGCGGGTTATTGCGCGCCAAGGCTACGCCGAGGTGGATCAGGAATTCGAAGTGGGCATGCGCGTGCTTGGTGTGCCGCTGCAGGACCGGCACGGCGTGCTGCGCTCGACGCTGGCGATCACCAGCCATGCGTCGCGGATCAGCGTCGAAGACATGAGGAAACGGTTTTTGACACCGTTGTATGAGGCGCAGGCGTTGTTGCGGCCGGTGCTGGAGTGAAGCAAACCCGCTGATTGTAGGAGCGAGCTTGCTCGCGAAGGCCCGCAAGACAGCTCAAAAAGCCGGCTGATCTCACCGGCCCACACCACCTGGACCTGGGCCTATGGAACGCGAGATTCGGGTGTTTTTGAGGACGCTATCGCTGGCAAGCCAGCTTCCACAGGATTGGTGGCAGCCGCAGAACCTGGCTTGCCAGCGACGGCGCTTGGGCCGGGGTGCGAGCTTCATCAAGCGCTTAGCCCGTTTCTCCAGCCCATAAAAAAACCGCCGCGCTCCGGAAACCCGGACCGCGGCGGTTCTTCATCAACAGCGAAACAGCGACGAACCCTTAGACCGCCAGGGCGCGCTCACGCAGTTCGATGTTGAGGATGCGATCGTTCTCGCTGTAGTCGACCGGGCAGTCGATCACGTGCACGCCCGGGGTCTTGATGCAGTGCTCCAGCAGCGGCAGCAGGCCTTCGGCGCTTTCCACGCGGTGGCCGTTGGCACCGTAGGCTTCGGCGTATTTGACGAAGTCCGGGTTGCCGTAGTCCAGGCCGAAATCGGTGAAGCCCATGTTGGCCTGCTTCCAGCGGATCATGCCGTAGCCGTCGTCACGCAGGATCACCACGGTGACGTGCATGCCCAGGCGTACCGCGGTTTCCAGTTCCTGGCTGTTCATCATGAAGCCGCCGTCGCCACACACCGCGATCACCGGACGGTCCGGGTACACCAGGTGCGAAGCCATGGCCGACGGCAGGCCGGCGCCCATGGTCGCCAGGGCGTTGTCCAGCAGCACGGTGTTGGGCTTGTGCGCCTTGTAGTTGCGGGCGAACCAGATTTTGTAGATGCCGTTGTCCAGGGCAACGATGCCTTCGGACGGCAGGGCGCGACGGATGTCGGCGACCAGGCGCTGCGGGTAGACCGGGAAGCGGTCGTCGTCCTTGCCTTCGGCGATCTGCAGTTCGTTGGCTTCGCGGATCGCCAGCAGGCGGGTGAAGTCCCAGTGCGAGGTGTCGCCCAGGCCTTCGGCGATCTGCCAGACGGCGTTGGCGATGTCGCCGATCACTTCGATCTGCGGGAAGTACACGGCATCGACTTCGGCGGAGCGGAAGTTGATGTGGATGACCTCGGTGCCGCCACGGACCATGAAGAACGGCGGCTTCTCGATCACGTCGTGGCCGATGTTGATGATCAGGTCGGCCGCTTCCACCGCGCGGTGCACGAAGTCACCGGAGGACAGCGCGGCGTTGCCGAGGAAGCGCGGATCGCGCTCGTCGACCACGCCTTTACCCAGTTGGGTGGTGACGAACGGGATGCCGGTCTGGTCGATCAGTTGCTTGAGGACCTTGGCGGTCATCTTGCGGTTGGCGCCAGCGCCGATGACCAGGATCGGGCTGCGGGCGGTGCGCAGCTTGTCGATCGCGGCGTCGATGGCGACGTGCTCGGCCAGCGGGCGACGGTGCAGGCTCGGCGGGATCGGCATGGCGTCGGTCTGCTCGGCGGCGATGTCTTCCGGCAGTTCCAGGTGCACCGCGCCCGGTTTCTCTTCCTCGGCCAGACGGAAGGCTTCACGCATGCGCGAAGGAATGTTGTCGGCGGAAGCGAGCTGGTGGGTGTACTTGGTGATGGGGTCCATCATTCCGCACACGTCGATGATCTGGAAACGGCCCTGCTTGGATTTCTTGATCGGCTTCTGGCCGGTAATCATCAGCATCGGCATGCCGCCCAGGTAGGCGTAGGCGCCGGCGGTCACCAGGTTGGTCGCGCCAGGGCCGAGGGTCGCCAGGCTGACGCCGGTCTTGCCGGTCAGGCGGCCATAGGTCGCGGCCATGAAGCCCGCGGACTGCTCGTGGCGGGTCAGAACCAGCTTGATCTTCGACTTGCGCAGGGATTCCAGCAGGTCGAGGTTTTCCTCACCGGGAATGCCGAACACATACTCGACACCTTCGTTTTCCAGGCATTGCACAACGACATCGGCGGCCTTGGCCATCTTGCTTGCTACCTCAAGTGGGATTGCACGGGATCAAAACAATCGCTCAGCATGCGAATGCACGACGAACGTAGCCTTGACGCCGGCAACGCTCGATGGAGTCACGCACGAAAGCGGGCGCGATTGTCGCACCTTTTCAGACATGTCGTGCAACACACTCGCCGGTAATCGCACAGATCAGCCGCCAAACACGATCCCGGTCCGCGCCGCCGCATTGCGGATATGTTCCTGCATCGCCTTCTGCGCCGCGCTCGCTGAATGGCGGCTCAGGGCGCGAAGGATCTTGCGGTGTTCCTGCCAGGTCTCCATCGCCCGCTCCGGGCGGATGAACGGCAGCTTCTGGCTCTCGGCGAAGATTGCTTCGCTGGCGGTGACGATGTGCAGCATTGCCCGGTTGCCGCTGGCTTCGAGCAGGCGCCGGTGGAAGGCGAAGTCCAGCTTCGCCGCCGCCTCGAAGTGGCCGGCACGCAATTGCTCGCGCATGGCTTCGACGTTCACCGCAAGTTCATCCAGGTCGTCGGTGGTCAGGGCATTGGCCGCCTGCCCCGCGGCGAAGCCTTCGAGCACATAGCGCAACTGGAACGTGTCCGCCGCGCCGATCTGCTGGGCGAACGGCCAGGAAAACCACGACGATTCCGACGCCTGTTCGCTCTTGGCGCCCTGCACGAACACGCCCTTGCCCGGCTGCACGCTGACCACGCCCAAAGCACTCAGCGACGACAAGGCTTCACGCAATGACGCGCGGCTCACCCCCAGCCGTTCGGCCAGGTCGCGCTGCGAGGGCAAGGCATCGCCGGGCTGGTAGTCGCCCTCGCGGATCAGCCGCTGGATGGCCTGCAAGGCCTGCTCGGGAACGGCACTGCGGGTAGGAATGTCGAGCATGTGTTCAGACCGGTCAGAACGAAGAATGCGCTGTTTTACGTCCTTTTCCCTGTACCACGCAAGTTTGGCCCCATCCTGGCGCAAGCCCGTAAACATTGCCTTTTCTCGGGGCAAAATGCGTTTGCGTGGCGGTCGCCGGCGGGCCAACTGTTCAGACCAGTAATACCGCGCAGAACCGGGCTTCCAGGAAATTTTTCAAGATTTTTCCGCGCATGGCACGCCGGCTGCAATGGGCTCGAAACGATTCAGCCCATTGATCCGCCCCGAGGTACTGACCATGAGTAAACTGCGCACCCTTCTGCTGGCCACCCTCCTCTGCGGCAGCGCCGTCGGCGCCCAGGCCGATGTGCTGGGCGACATCGCCCAGCGCGGCGTCCTGAAAGTCGCCGTACCCCAGGACTTCCCACCGTTCGGCTCGGTCGGCCCCGACCTCAAGCCGCGCGGCCTGGACATCGACACCGCGCAACTGCTGGCCGACAAGCTCGGCGTGAAGCTGGCCCTGACCCCGGTCAACAGCACCAACCGCATCCCCTTCCTCACCACCGGCAAGGTCGACCTGGTGATCTCCAGCCTCGGCAAGAACCCCGAGCGCGAGAAGGTCGTGGACTTCTCCAAACCCTACGCGCCCTTCTACCTCGCCGTGTTCGGCCCGCAAGACAGCAGCGTCGACAACGTCGAGGCACTGGCCGGCAAGACCATCAGCGTCACCCGCGGCGCCATCGAGGATATGGAACTGAGCGCCGTGGCCCCGCAAGGCACCACCATCAAGCGCTTCGAGGACAACAACTCGACCATCGCCGCCTACCTCTCCGGCCAGGTCGACCTGATCGCCAGCGGCAGCGTGGTGATGTCCGCAATCGCCGAGAAGAACCCGAAGAAAGTCCCGGTGCTCAAGGTCAAGCTCAAGGACTCCCCGGTCTACGTCGGCATGGCCAAGGAACAGCCGGCGCTGCTGGAGAAGGTCAACGGCATCCTCGCCGAAGCCGTCGCCGACGGCAGCCTCAACCGCAACGCCGAGAAATGGCTGAAACAGCCGCTGCCCGCCGATTTCCAGTGAGCCCCTGCGCATGGCCTATCAATTCGATTTCGCCGCGGTACTGGCCCAGGGTGACCTGCTGCTCAAGGGCGCGGCGTTCACCCTGGAGCTGACGCTGATTGGCACCGTGTTCGGCGTTGCCCTGGGCATCGTCGGCGCGGCGGTCCGCGCCTGGAACCTGCGACCGTTCAACTGGCTGTTCGCGGTGTATGTGGAACTGATCCGCAACACCCCGTTCATCGTCCAGTTGTTCTTCATCTTCTTCGGCCTGCCGGCCCTCGGCGTGCGCATGAGCGAATGGCAGGCCGCGGTGCTGGCGATGGTGATCAACCTCGGTGCCTATTCCACCGAGATCATCCGCGCCGGCATCCAGGCGATCCCGCGCGGGCAACTGGAAGCGGCGGCGGCCCTGGCCATGAGTCGCTTCGAGACGTTCCGCTACGTGATCCTGCGCCCGGCCCTGGCCAAGGTCTGGCCTGCGCTGTCGAGCCAGGTCGTGATCGTCATGCTCGGCTCGGCGGTGTGTTCGCAGATCGCCACCGAGGAGTTGTCGTTCGCCGCCAACTTCATTCAGTCGCGCAACTTCCGCGCCTTCGAAACCTACCTGCTGACCACCCTGATCTACCTGCTGATGGCCATCGGCGTGCGGCAGTTGCTCAACCTGCTGGGCCGCCGCCTGATCGTGAGGAGAGGCTGATGGATTTCACTCTGTGGGACATCGTGCGCAACCTGCTCACCGGTTTGCAGTGGACCCTGCTGTTGTCGCTGGTGGCCTTTGTCTGTGGCGGCGCGGTCGGGCTGCTGATGCTGGTCGGGCGGATTTCGCAGAACACCACGCTGCGGGTGCTGAGCCGCGGCTATATCGAGCTGTTCCAGGGCACGCCGCTGCTGATGCAACTGTTCATGGTGTTTTTCGGCATCGCCCTGTTCGGCATCGATGTCTCGGCCTGGGTGGCCGCGGCGGTGGCGCTGACCTTGTTCACCAGCGCCTTTCTCGCCGAGATCTGGCGCGGCTGCGTGGAGTCGATTCCCCGTGGCCAGTGGGAAGCCAGTTCGAGCCTGGCGCTGAGCCGTTACGAGCAACTGCGCTATGTGATCCTGCCGCAAGCGCTGCGCATTGGCGTGGCGCCGACCGTGGGCTTCTCGGTGCAGGTGGTCAAGGGCACCGCGGTGACGTCGATCATCGGCTTCACCGAGCTGACCAAGACCGGCGGCATGCTGGCCAACGCCACCTTCGAACCCTTCCTGATCTACGGCCTGGTGTCCCTGGGCTACTTCATTCTGTGTTTTCCACTGTCGCTGGGTGCCCGTTACCTGGAAAGGAGGCTGCATGCCGCTGGTTAGAGTGTCTGCGTTGCACAAGTATTACGGGAACAACCACGTGCTCAAGGGCGTCGACCTGAGCATCGAACAGGGCGAGGTAGTGGCGATCATCGGCCGCAGCGGCTCGGGCAAGAGCACATTGCTGCGTACTTTGAATGGCCTCGAATCGATCAACGACGGGGTGATCGAAGTGGACGGCGAATACCTCGACGCCGCGCGCGCCGACCTGCGTTCGCTGCGGCAGAAAGTCGGGATGATCTTCCAGCAGTTCAACCTGTTCCCGCACCTGAGCGTTGGCGAAAACGTCATGCTCGCGCCGCAACTGGTGAAGAAAACCTCCAACGCCGACGCACGCACGCTGGCGCAACAGATGCTGGACCGCGTCGGCCTGGGCAATCGCTTCGACGCCTACCCCGACCAGTTGTCCGGCGGCCAGCAGCAACGGGTGGCGATCGCCCGGGCGCTGGCGATGTCGCCGAAGGTGCTGCTGTGTGACGAAATCACCTCGGCGCTTGATCCGGAACTGGTCAGCGAAGTGCTCAGCGTGGTGCGTGAACTGGCCCGCGAAGGCATGACCCTGGTGATGGTCACCCACGAAATGCGCTTCGCCCGCGAGGTCGGCGACAAGCTGGTGTTCATGCACCAGGGCAAGGTGCACGAGATGGGCGATCCGAAAGTGCTGTTTGACGCGCCGCAAACGCCGGAGCTGGCGAACTTCATTGGCAGCGTTGCCTGACCTGATATCCCGTGAACGACAACGGGCTTGCCGTATCCGCGACAAGCCCGCTGGAAGAACCGCCGAATGCGCTTACTTGGCGGTCAGCGCCGCGTAGCTGTTCATCAGGTTGCGGTAGTTGGGGATGCGCTGGGACAGCAGGTTGCCCAGGCCCTCGATATCGTTGCGCCAGTCGCGGTGCAGCTCACAGGCCACCGAGAACCAGTTCATCATCTGCGCGCCGGCCGCGGTCATGCGCGCCCAGGCCGCTTGCTGCACGGTTTCGTTGAAGGTGCCGGAAGCGTCGGTCACCACGAACACGTCGAAGCCCTCGGCCAGCGCCGACAGGGTCGGGAACGCCACGCAGACATCAGTCACCACGCCGGCAATGATCAGTTGCTTGCGCCCGGTGGCCTTGATCGCCTGGACGAAATCGTCGTTGTCCCAGGCGTTGATCTGGCCAGGGCGGGCAATGTACGGCGCGTCCGGGAACAGCGCTTTCAGCTCGGGTACCAGCGGGCCGTTGGGGCCCTGTTCGAAGCTGGTGGTGAGGATGGTCGGCAAGCCGAAGAACTTCGCCAGGTCCCCCAGGGCCAGGACGTTGTTCTTGAACTCGTTGGGCGAGAAGTCCTGCACCAGGGAAATCAAACCTGTCTGGTGATCCACCAGCAATACCACGGCATCGTCTTTGTTCAGGCGTTTGTAGTTGGCGCTCATTACATGACTCCCAGGGGTTGAATGACGCGGGATGGCGCGGGCTTGAAGCCCGCGCCGAGGTGAGATCAGAAGGCGAAGCAGGAGCAGCCGAACGCGCCCCAGAAGCCCTGGAAGTCGCTGACCGGCACGTTGGACAGGCGCGCCCGTTCATGGCCGTGGGCATGCACGCCGCACGGGCCGCTGCACTGGTGCACCTGCGCCTGCAACGGCGAGGCCGGACGCCAGTGACCCGGCACCTTGACCACCGGCGACCAGTCCGGCAGCACCGGAATGTCCAGCGGGCCGTGGTTGCGGAAGTCGTCGGCGCCGAACACCACCTTGCCGCCGACCACGGTCAGCACCGACTCGATCCACTTGATGGCTTCTTCATCGACGCTGAAGTAGTCGGCGCTGAGCACTGCGACGTCCGCCAACTGGCCGACCTTGATCTGGCCCTTCTTGCCCTGCTCCGAGGAGAACCAGGCGCTGCCGTGGGTGAACAGCTCCAGCGCGGTGAGGCGCGACAGCCCTTCCTCATGCAAAGCCAGGCCGCCGACGGTGCGACCGCTGACCATCCAGTACAGCGAGGTCCACGGGTTGTAACTGGAAACCCGGGTAGCGTCGGTGCCGGCGCCGACCGGCACGCCTTCGGCAAGCATGCGCTTGATTGGCGGGGTCGCTTCGGCGGCCTTGGCGCCGTAGCGCTCGACGAAGTATTCGCCCTGGAACGCCATGCGGTCCTGGATCGCGATGCCGCCGCCCAGCGCCCGCACCCGCTCGATATTGCGCGGGGTGATGGTTTCGGCGTGGTCGAAGAACCACGGCAAGCCGTTGAACGGAATGTCGCGGTTGACCTTCTCGAACACATCGAGCATGCGGCTGATGGATTCGTCATAAGTGGCGTGCAGGCGGAACGGCCAGCGCTGCTCAACCAGGTGGCGCACCACCGGTTCAAGGTCCTGCTCCATGCTCGGCGCCAGGTCCGGGCGCGGTTCGAGGAAGTCCTCGAAGTCGGCAGCGGAGAACACCAGCATCTCGCCGGCGCCATTGTGGCGCAGCATGTCGTCGCCCTGGTGCAGCTTGACGCTGCTGGTCCAGTTCTTGAAATCGGCCAGTTCGTCCTTGGGTTTCTGAGTGAACAGGTTGTAGGCGATGCGCACCGTCAACTGGTCTTGTTTGGCCAGTTGCTCGATCACCTCGTAGTCGTCAGGGTAATTCTGGAAACCGCCGCCGGCATCGATGGCGCTGGTCAGGCCGAGGCGGTTGAGTTCACGCATGAACTGGCGGGTCGAGTTGACCTGATATTCCAACGGCAGCTTCGGCCCCTTGGACAGGGTCGAGTAGAGAATCATCGCGTTGGGCCGCGCCACCAGCATGCCGGTGGGCTCGCCCTTGCTGTCGCGGACAATCTCGCCGCCCGGCGGGTTGGGCGTGTCGCGGGTGTAGCCGGCGACACGCAACGCGGCGCGGTTGAGCAAGGCGCGGTCATACAGGTGAAGGACGAACACCGGGGTGTCGGGCGCGGCCTGGTTCAGCTCTTCCAGGGTCGGCATGCGTTTTTCGGCGAACTGGAATTCGTTCCAGCCACCGACCACCCGCACCCATTGCGGGGTCGGGGTGCGCTCGGCCTGGTCCTTGAGCATGCGCAGGGCGTCGGCCAGCGACGGCACGCCTTCCCAGCGCAGTTCGAGGTTGTAGTTGAGGCCGCCACGGATCAGGTGCAGGTGCGAGTCGTTGAGGCCGGGGATCACGCAGCGGCCCTTGAGGTCGATGACCTGGGTGCCGGTGCTGCGCGCGGCCATGGCCTGGGCATCGCTGCCCACGGCGATGAAACGCCCGTCCTTGATCGCGACTGCGGTGGCTTGCGGATTTTCCCGGTCCACGGTGTGGAACTGGCCGTTGAACAGAATCAGGTCGGCATTCATTGCAGGTCCTTGGTCAGAAGTGAGTGAGGCGAAGGACAACCGCGGCAGCAGCGTCGCGGCGGCGGTCAGGAGAGAGCCGGCGGCCAGCAGGCGGCGGCGGGCCGGGTCGGTGTGGTCATCGCGGTCAGTCATGGCCGCACTCCTCGTCACCGTCGGTCGCGACGGTGTGGCGTTCACCGGGCCGCACTGCGGATGATTCAGTCATGTCGGACTCCCCTGGCGCTTGATCCCGTTGATTCTTGGGCGTGAGGCGATCATGGACGAGTTAATCGTTGTTAATTATTCCCCTGCGCGGCGTAGTGTTTTTCCCCCGACTGCGGGCAGGCGCCCGCAAACAGGGCCTGCACCGTGCAGAGCTGTACAAGCGTAGACCGCGTACCGAGGCGCACCGGCGACGCCGCCATTGCGTTGCTGCCCGAACCTGCCCAACATGCGCCAAAGCCACGCGGCAGAGCCCTTTCGGGGCCGCCGCCGGTAGTCGGAACAGCGTCAGGAGCACGATGTGAGCAACAACAGCGAACAGGCCATTCAGTTCGGCCCTTACCGGGTGTTTCCCGGCCAGCGCCTGATCGTCGAGAACGAACGGCCGTTGCGCCTCGGCCGGCGCGCCATGGACATCCTCCTCGCGCTGCTGGCGCGGCCCGGCGAAGTGCTGGGCAAACAGCAACTGATGGCGCTGGTCTGGCCCGACACGGTAGTCGAGGACATCAGCCTGCGCGTGCACATCGCCGCCTTGCGCAAGGCCCTCGGCGACGGCCAGGGCGGGCAGCGCTACATCGTCACCGTGGCCCAGCGCGGCTACAGCTTCGTCGCGCCGCTGACGCTAAAGACCCCGCCGCCGCTGTCGCCCGACCGGGTCAACGCCGCGCACAACCTGCCCCTGCGGCGCACTCGGCCAATCGGCCGCCAGGTGCTGGTCAATCAACTGCTCGATCAACTGTCGCAGCAACGCCTGCTGACCCTCGCCGGCCCCGGTGGCATCGGCAAGACCACCGTGGCGCTGCGGGTCGCCGAGCAACTGCTCGGGCACTACCGCGACGGCGTTCGCCTGCTCGACCTGAGCCCGCTGAGCAGCCCGTCGATGATCGTCAGCAACCTCGCCGGCGTATTCGGTCTGGCCCTGCCCGACCAGGCGCCGCTGGACGCCCTGTGCAATTACCTGAGCGAACGTCAGGTGCTGCTGGTGATCGACAACGCCGAGCATCTGGTGGACTCGGTCGCCAGCCTTTGCGAACACCTGCTGCGCTGCGCCCCGCGCTTGCAGATCCTGGTGACCAGCCGCGAGAGCCTGCGTGCCGAAGGTGAATGGCTGCAGCGCCTCGACGCGCTGGAATGCCCGCCGGCCGACGCCCTGCTCGACCCCGCCGAAGCGCTGCGCTACAGCGCCGTGCAACTGTTCGTCGAACGGGCCATCGCCAGCCAGGACAGCTTCGAACTCGACACCACCAACCTGACCACGGTGCTCGCTATCTGCCGTCAGCTCGACGGCATTCCGCTGGCCCTGGAACTGGCCGCGGCGCAACTGGCGACCCTCGACCTCGACGGTCTGCTCGGCGATCTGCGCAAACACCTGGCCCAGCCGCAGATTGACGCGGCCCCGCAGCACCTGCTCGGCGCCACGCTGGACTGGAGCTTTCAGTTGCTCAACGACAGCGAGCGCACCTGCCTGCGCCGGCTCAGCGTGTTTCGCGGCGGCTTCACCCTGGCCTCGGCGCTGGCCCTGGTCACCGACGAACGCCTCGGCCGCGAGCAGGTGCTGGATGCGCTGAGCCAGTTGGTGACCAAGTCGCTGCTCAATGTCGATGTCGGTGATGAAGAGGTGTTCTACCGCCTGCTCGACACCACCCGCAGCTACGCCATGGCCAGGTTGCAACAGGCCGGCGAGTTGCCGGCGGCGCTCAAGCGCCATGCCGAGCGCTATCTGGTGATCATGCAGCAGGCCGAACGCGAGTGGCCGCAGACCAGCGCCGAGCAGTGGCTGGAGCGCTATTCGCGGGCCCTCGACGATCTGCGCGCGGCGCTGGAATGGGGTTTCGCCAGCAGCGACGCGGGCCTGCTCGGCGCCCGGCTGACCGCCGCGTCGGCACCGTTGTGGCAGGAACTGTCGCTGCTCTCGGAGCATGGCCGGCATATCCGCAAGGCGCTGTTGCACCTGGACGCCGACGCCCATCCCGCCGCACACCTGCACATCAACCTCAAGCTGGCGATGGGCACCTTCAGCTACCACGACCATGGCGGCAACCAGGAAACCCTCGACGCCTTCGGCAGCGCCCGCGAACTCGCCGAGCGCCACGGCGACATGCCCGGCCAGTTGCGGGCGATCTCCGGGCATATGGCGGTCAACCTGAGCCGGGGCGAATACCAGCAAGCGCTGCACCTGAGCCGCGACTTCGACCAGCGCGGCCTCAGCCACGACCCGCAACTGGCCCTCAGCGCCCAGCGCCTGCGCGGGCTTGGCCTGCACTTCAGCGGCGATCAGGCCGGCGCCCGCACCGAGGCCGCCGACGCGCTGCAACGCATGGCCCACAGCGGCCGCCTCAACCGCTTCACCCAAGGTTTCGGTGTGCAATATGACCAGAGCGTCGCCGCCCTCACCCTGCTGGCGCGCATTCTCTGGCTGCAGGGGCTGGCGGAACAGGCCGCGTGCACCGCCGAGCAGGCGCTGGACCTGGCGCGCCAGATCAACCATGGCACCACGCTGTGCTACACCCTCGCCCTCAGCGGCTGCGTCATTCCCTGGTACAACGGCGACGCGGAACAAGCCCGGGAGCGCGTGGCGCTGCTTCGCGAGCAGTCCATCCGCCATTCCGTGGGTCTATTCCAGGACTGGGCCGAGCACTACGCCCGGGCACTCGATGGCGAACCCGGCAAGCCGGCCACCGGCTTGATCGGCGACCTGCTGGCGACGCAGCTGCCAGGGCGGGTCGATACCGCGCTGCTGGAAAGAGCACACAACGGCGACGCCGGCTGGGCCGGCCCTGCCCTGCTCTGCTCACGGGCCGAGCAGCTTATGGTGGCGGGCGCGAATGCTCGTCAGGAAGCCGAAGTCCTGTTGCTCAAGGCCCTCGGCATCGCCCGCAAACAACAGGCGCTGGCCTGGGAACTGCGCAGCGCCAGCGCCCTGGCGCAGCTCTGGCTGGAAGACGGCCGACCGCTGCCCGCCCGGCAGTTACTGGCGCCGGTGCTTGCCCGTTTCAGCGAAGGGTTCGCCACGCCGCAGGTGCTGCGGGCGCGCCAGTTGCTGGAGCAACTGCCCGCCCGTGAACAACCACGCAGCCGCTACGAAAGCACTCAGGCCGGCTGAAGCAGCGCGCCGTCCTCGACGCTCTGGCGCAAGTACCAACCGGTGCTGTTCAGCACCCGGTAACGCAGCGGCGCGTAATGCACCGCCAGCAGCGATTTGGCGGCCAGTCGCTCCACCGCCCGCACGGCGGGCAGCGGGCCGATGCCGTCGGCGGCGACATGGGCGACCGCCTGTTCCAGGCTGAATGGCCGGCTCAGTTGCGCGAGGCTGCGCAAGACCTGCTGCTCGATCGCCGGCAGGCGCTGGAAACTCCAGTCCAGCGCCGCCTTCAGCGATTGATGCCGGGCCTGGGCGGTGCGCCGTCCCCGATTGAGCACCTGCAGACCTTCACTCAACTGCGCACGCAAGCCGACCAGGGCGAACACATCGATCTGCGCCGCCGCCAGCTCCAACGCCAGCGGCAACCCGTCGAGCTGCCGGCAGATTTCCCAGACCGCCTTGAGGTCCTGCGGGCGCAGGACGAAATCCGCCTGCCGGGCCTGGGCGCACCTGACGAACAAGCGCACCGCGGCATAGCTCATGAACTGCTCCACGCTGTGCGCGTCGCTGCTGGGCGGGACCGCCAGCGGTGCCACGGGTAACAGGGTTTCACCGCGAATGCGCAACGGCTCGCGACTGACCGCCAGAATCGTCACCCCCGGCGCCAGCGCCAGCAGCGCTTCGGCCAGCCGGCGACTGCCCTGCGGCATCGCCTCGCAGTGATCCAGCACCAGCAGCAGTTGCCGATTCAATAGGTAGCCCGGTAAACCCGCCAGCGGACACTCGTCACAAGGCGCCAGGCCCTGATCACGCAGCAGGCCGGTGACCGCCTCGCGTGGGCATTGCGCCTCGGCGAAGTCGATCAGCCAGGCACCGTCGCGCCAACGCGGCGTCTGCGTTTCGGCGGCGCTCAGGGCCAGGGCGCTCTTGCCCACGCCGACCGGGCCACTGAGCGTCACCAGCCGGCGTTGCGACAGCAACAGGCCGAGCGCCGCCAACTCCTCATCGCGTCCGATGATCCGGCTCAGGCGGGTTGGCAGGTTGTGGGTCGTCGCAGATGCGGATGCGGCAACGCCTTCGCGCTGTACCGGCGCGACGAACGCGTAGCCCTGGCCGGGCACGTTGGCGATGAAACGCTGGTCATCGCCCAACACCCGACGCAGCGCGGCGATGTGTACCCGCAGATTGATGTCCTCGACCACCGTGTCCGGCCAGACCCGCGCCAGCAGCGTCGGCTTGTCTACCAGCGAACCGGCCTGTTCCAGCAGCACCAGGAGAATGTCCAGAGCCCGGCCACCGATGGGTAGCCGACGCTCGTCGGCGAGCATCAAGCGCTGTCCCGAGTGCACGGTATAGCGACCGAAGCGCAGCACCTCATCGTTGTTGGAAACCCTGGCGAGTGCGCCCAAACCATCCACCTCCTGCCGCTGAAAGACCTGATAGGGAATAGTGGCAGGGCAAGCTTTCAGGACAACCGTGCGAAGGGGTGCCAGGCGGCCAAAAGAGTGTCGGGGACGGACAACAACGGTGAATCAGGCTCTTCATGCAGAGCCAAGTGGAGCAGCCGCAGCAGCAGGCAGCTAGCACTAGACCATGGCGATCTACCAGTCCTTTAAGCTATCCTGCGCGACCAAATTAATTCAAATTGTAAGGGATTACGATGAAACACCTGCGCCAGCTATTGGCGGCAGTGTTGCTCTGCGCAACCACGTTGCCCGCCATCGCCGCCAGCACTCCCGCGTCTGCGCCAACCGCCAGCGAACAACCGCAGCAGACCGCCGAACAGTGGCTGGCCACGCTCAAGCCACAGCACGGCAACATCACCCTGCCCAGCGGCATCGCCAGCCTGCAACTCAACAACGAGTTCTACTACCTGTCGCCAGACGACACCGAGCGCCTGCTGACCGAAGCCTGGGGCAACCCACGGGGCTTCAAGACCCTCGGCATGATCATCCCGACCGCCGTCAGCCCACTGGCGGCAAACGGCTGGGGCGTGATCATCAGCTACAAGAACGACGGCCACATTTCCGACGATGACGCCGCCAAGATCGACTACGCCGACCTGCTCAAGCAGATGAAGGCCGATGACGAGGAAGACAACAAGGAGCGTCGCAAGGAAGGCTATGCCGGCCTGACACTGCTGGGCTGGGCCGAGCCGCCGAGCTACGACCAGGCTACCCACAAGATGTACTGGGCACGAGAGTTGAAGGCCGACGACGCCGAGCAGACCACGCTGAACTACAGCATCCGCGTGCTGGGCCGCGAAGGCGTGCTGGAACTCAACGCCGTGGCAGCGATGGCTGACCTGCAGACAATCAAGCAGGAAACGCCGAAGATCCTCGCCTTCACCAACTTCACCGACGGCAACCGCTACGCCGACTACGACGCCAAGACCGACAAGCTGGCGCCCTACGGCCTGGCCGCCCTGGTCGCCGGTGGCATCGCCGCCAAGGCGGGTCTGTTCGCCAAGATCGGTGTTGCCTTGTTGGCGTTCAAGAAGTTCATCATCCTCGGCCTGGTGGCCATCGCCGGCGTCCTCGGCAAGCTGTTCAAGCGCAAGCAATCCTGATTCTGGTCTGGCTCAGCCTTGATGGGCGGGTCACCTACAACGAACGTGCCTAAGGAGAGAGTTGCTCGCGATACTCCGCCGGGGTCACGCCCAATCGCTCGCTGAAGACCTGCCGCATATAGCGGACGCTGCCGAATCCGCTGCGGTAGGCGACGGTCTTCAAGAGCAGGTCGCTGCTTTCCAGCAACTCGCGCGCGCGGTCGATGCGGGCGTTCTGCAGGAAGACCATGGGCGTCATGTTCACTTCGCGCAGAAACACCCGGGAGAAATGCCGCGGGCTCATGGCCGCCAGCGCCGCCATGCGCGGGATGCCGAACGGCTCTTCCAGGTGCTCCAGCACATGGTTCTGCACGCGGGTGATTGGGGTTTCTTCCTTGGCCACGGCGCCGGCCAGCGGACTGAAACGCGCCTGGCCGCCCTGGCGTTTCATGACCACCAGCAGCACCTTGGCCACGTCCTGGGCGACTTTCTTGCCGTGATCCTCGGCCACCACCGCCAGCGCCAGGTCGATGCCGGCGGTGACGCCGCCGGAGGTGATCAACTGGCGGTCACGCACGTAGATCTGGTCCGTTTCTACCTGCGCCGTGGGAAAGGCGCGGATCAGGCGTTCGGTGTAGTGCCAATGGGTGGTGACCCGGTAGCCATCCAGCAGCCCGGCATGGCCGAGGATGAACGAGCCGGTGCAGATCGAGCCGTAGCACCGCGAGCGCCCGGCGACGCCTTGCAGCCACAGGCTCAGCGGCGGGCAGATTTCGTTGTAGGCGCCGGGACCGCCAGGCACCAGCAGCAAGTCCCAGCCGGCATCGTCGGGGTCGATGACCCGGTCCGGCAACAGGCTGACGCCATTGGACGCCCGTATCGCCCCCGGCACCGCGCCGAGGGTGGTCAGCCGGTAATGGTCCTCGGCCTTCAGATAGCGGTTGGCGATGGAAAACACTTCCATCGGGCCTGCCATGTCGAGCAGGAGGAAGTCGGGAAACAGCACCATGGCCACATTTTTCATCGAGTCGGGTCACCGCAAGTCCAGGTAAATAACGCGCGGCACATTATTACCGCCCCTACTCCGTGATCGGAATGTCCTGACGCATTGTCCACTTCAACGGGACAGTAATTCCATTTCCAGCTACTTATTGCGCCGCTCAGTAACCATTAATCTTCTCCCATCGAATCGACGGTTGCTCCAGCAGCCGCCACCTCACAAGGAGAACCACCATGCTTACCCTGCGCAAAGCTTCCGATCGTGGCCTGGCCAATCATGGCTGGCTGAAATCGTTCCACACCTTCTCGTTCGCCCAATACCGCAACCCGGACGAGCAAGGCTTCTCCGACCTGCTGGTGATCAACGATGACCGCGTCAGCGCCGGCAAAGGCTTCGGCCAGCACCCGCACCGCGATATGGAGATCTTCTCCTACGTGCTGGAAGGCGCGCTGGAACACAAAGACAGCATGGGCACAGGTTCCGTGATCCGCCCTGGCGATGTGCAACTGATGAGCGCCGGCCGCGGCGTGACCCACAGCGAGTTCAACCATTCGCACGACGAGTCGGTGCACTTCCTGCAAATCTGGATCGTGCCAGCGGTCGGCGGTGCCGAACCGCGTTATCAGCAAGCCAACTTCAGCGCTGAGGACAAACGCGGCCGGCTGAAACTGATCATCTCGCCGGACGGCAAGGACGGCTCGCTGGAAATCCGCCAGGACGCCCGGATCTACGCCGGCCTGTTCGACGCCGATGAAAGCGCCAGCCTCAAGCTGCCCGCCGGTCGCAACGCCTACGTCCATGTGGCCCGCGGCAGTGTCGAGCTCAACGGCGTGGCCTTGCAGGAAGGCGACGGCGTGCGCTTGCGCCAGGAGCAACTGATCGAGCTGAGCCACGGCGTCGATGCCGAAGTGCTGGTGTTCGACCTGCGCCCTCACGAACTGCCGGGCATGGCCTGAACCGCAGCGAGCCCTGAAATCAGGGCTCGTAGCCTTCCACGATAATCACCTCGGCTTTCGCCACTCCCTGGCGAAAGCCGCAGGCTTCCTGATACTGCGCCGAGCGGTAGCACGCCACCGCCTGATCGTAGGATTCGAATTCAATCACCACGCTGCGCTGCGGCGTGGCCCGCCCTTCCATCGCCTCACTGCGCCCGCCACGGGCCAGCAGCTTGCCACCAAACGCGGCGAAGGCCGCCGGGGCGCGCTGGGTATATTGCTGATACTGCTGCGGGTCGGTCACATCGACGTGGGCAATCCAATAGGCCTTCATCGCTCAGGCTCCTCAACGGGGGAAATTCGTATTATGGTATACCATAATTTCCACCGAACCACAGTGAGCGCGCAGCATGGCTTTCAACAGCATCGAAGAGATTCTCGACGACTACCGCCAGGGCAAGATGGTCCTGCTGGTGGACGACGAAGACCGTGAAAACGAAGGCGACCTGCTGATCGCCGCCGAGCGGTGCGACGCCGCCGCCATCAGCTTCATGGCCCGCGAGGCGCGTGGCCTGATCTGCCTGACCTTGAGTGACGAACACTGCCAGCGCCTGGGCCTGGAGCAGATGGTGCCGGCCAATGGCAGTGCCTTCAGCACCGCCTTTACCGTGTCGATCGAAGCGGCGCGCGGCGTCACCACCGGCATTTCCGCCGCCGACCGCGCCTGTACCGTCGCCGCCGCCGTGGCGCCGAATGCCACGGCGGACGACCTCGTCCAGCCGGGCCACATCTTCCCCCTGCGCGCCCGCGAAGGCGGCGTGCTGACCCGCGCCGGCCATACCGAAGCCGGCTGCGACCTGGCGCGGCTGGCCGGCTACTCCCCGGCCTCGGTGATCGTCGAAGTGCTCAACGACGACGGCACCATGGCCCGCCGCCCCGACCTGGAAGTCTTCGCCGCCCGCCACGGCATCAGGATCGGCACCATCGCCGATCTGATCCACTACCGCCTGAGTACCGAGCAGACCGTCAAGCGCATCGGCGAACGCGAGCTGCCGACGGTGCACGGCACCTTCCGCCTGGTGACCTATGAGGACCGTATCGAAGGCGGCGTGCACATGGCGATGGTCATGGGTGACATCCGCCGCGACCAGCCGACGCTGGTGCGGGTGCACGTGATCGACCCGTTGCGCGATCTGGTCGGCGCCGAATATGCCGGGCCGGCCAACTGGACGCTGTGGGCGGCCTTGCAGAAAGTCGCCGCCGAAGGCACCGGCGTGGTCGTGGTGCTGGCCAACCATGAATCGTCCCAGGCCCTGCTGGAACGCGTGCCGCACCTGACCCAGCCGCCTCGGCCGTATCAGCGCGGGCAGTCGAAGACCTATTCGGAAGTGGGCACCGGGGCACAGATTCTGCAGGACCTGGGGGTCGGCAAACTGCGTCACCTGGGGCCGCCGCTGAAATATGCCGGGCTGACCGGGTATGACCTGGAGGTGGTGCAGAGCATTCCGTTCGAGCCGGGGTTGGTGGGCTGACCTTCGGGGCCTGATCGCTGCGGTTCGGCGCCCCGGAGTGATAGCCGGTAACCCCACACCTCTTGCCAAAAGTTTGGAATACCATAATATGATATCCCGTAGACCTTAAAACCTGCAGGCCGGCACCTACAATCACAAACGGCCACTCACACTTTGTAAAAGCTGCTCCCCGAACTGATTGGCGGGCGACAGAAAGCCCGCCTCGAATAACAAAAGCAACGAGGGCGTAACCATGCTGTTTAGCAAACGTGTAACCGCAGTGCTGTCCATCAGCCTGCTGACCCTGGCCTGTCAGGCCACCCAGGCCGCCGACAGCCTGAACTTCGTCAGTTGGGGCGGCACCACCCAGGACGCGCAAAAAGCCGCCTGGGCCGAGCCCTTCAGCAAGAGCAGCAACATCAAGGTCGTGCAGGACGGCCCCACCGACTACGGCAAACTCAAAGCCATGGTCGAAAGCGGCAATGTGCAGTGGGACGTGGTCGACGTCGAAGCCGACTTCGCCCTGCGCGCCGCCAGCGAAGGCCTGCTCGAACCCCTCGATTTCAACACCATCCAGCGTGATCGCATCGACCCGCGCTTCGTTTCCGACCACGGCGTAGGCTCCTTCTTCTTCTCCTTCGTCCTCGGCTACAACGAGGGCAAGCTGGGCGCCAACAAGCCGGTGGACTGGAGCGCGCTGTTCGACACCAAGACCTACCCCGGCAAACGCGCCCTGTACAAATGGCCAAGCCCCGGCGTACTGGAACTGGCCCTGCTGGCGGACGGCGTCCCCGCCGACAAGCTCTATCCACTGGACCTGGACCGCGCCTTCAAGAAACTCGACACCATCAAGAAAGACATCGTCTGGTGGGGCGGCGGCGCGCAGTCGCAGCAACTGCTGGCCTCCGGCGAAGCGACCCTCGGCCAGTTCTGGAACGGCCGCGTCTACGCCCTGCAACAGGACGGCGCGCCAGTGGGCGTGAGCTGGAAGCAAAACCTGGTCATGGCGGACTTCCTCGTGGTGCCCAAAGGCGCCAAGAACAAGGACGCGGCCATGAAGTTCATCGCCAATGCCGCCAGCGCCAAGGGCCAGGCCGAGTTCGCCAACCAGACCGCCTACGCCCCGGTGAACCTGGACAGCGTCAGCCTGCTCAAGCCTGAACTCGCACCGAACCTGCCCACCGCCTACGCTCAAGATCAGGTCACCCTGGATTTCGCCTACTGGGCGAAGAACGGTCCAGCCATCGCGACCCGCTGGAATGAGTGGCTGGTCAAATGAAAGTCGCCATCAACGCCTTGCAAACCGCGTCCGCTGCCGGTGGCGGCGGCGCCAAGGGAGCGGCCATGAACCCCACGCCGTCGCTGCGCCAACGCTGGCGCGGCAGCCGCAACCTGCTGCCGGCCTTGCTGTTTCTCGGATTGTTCTTCTTCGCGCCACTGATCGGCCTGCTGCTGCGCGGCGTGCTGGAACCGGTGCCGGGGCTGGGCAACTACGAGCAACTGTTCGCCAACTCGGCCTACGCCCGGGTGCTGTTCAACACCTTTTCGGTGGCCGGCCTGGTCACCCTGATCAGCGTGTTGCTGGGCTTCCCGCTGGCCTGGGCGATCACCCTGGTGCCGCGTGGCTGGGGCCGCTGGCTGCTGAACATCGTGCTGCTGTCGATGTGGACCAGCCTGCTCGCCCGCACCTATTCCTGGCTGGTGCTGCTGCAGGCCTCGGGGGTGATCAACAAGGCGTTGATGGCAATGGGCATCATCGATGCCCCGCTGGAAATGGTGCATAACCTCACCGGCGTGGTGATCGGCATGAGCTACATCATGATTCCGTTCATCGTCCTGCCGCTGCAGGCGACCATGCAGGCCATCGACCCGATGGTCCTGCAGGCCGGCTCGATCTGCGGCGCGAGCCCGTGGACCAACTTCTTCAAGGTGTTCCTGCCGCTGTGCCGTTCCGGGCTGTTTTCCGGCGCCTTGATGGTGTTCGTGATGTCCCTCGGTTACTACGTGACCCCGGCCCTGCTCGGCGGCGCGCAGAACATGATGCTGCCGGAATTCATCGTTCAGCAGGTGCAGTCGTTCCTCAACTGGGGCCTGGCCAGCGCCGCCGCGGCGCTGCTGATCGCGATCACCCTGGTGCTGTTCTATTTCTACCTGAAGCTGCAACCGGAATCCCCGGTCGGCAACAGCAACGCGAGGTAAGCGACCATGCTCCTGACCCCCAATGCCATGAGCCGGCGCCTGCGTTTCGGGCTCTACACCACCACCGGGCTGATCGCGCTGTTCCTGCTGCTGCCGATCGTGTTCATTGTCCTGCTGTCGTTCGGCTCCTCGCAGTGGCTGGTGTTCCCGCCGCCGGGCTGGACGCTGAAGTGGTACGGCCAGTTCTTTTCCAATGCCGAATGGATGGACGCCGCGTTCGCCAGCCTCAAGGTGGCGCTGCTGACCACGGTGGTCGCCGTGGCCCTGGGCCTGCCCACCGCCTTCGCCCTGGTGCGCGGGCGTTTCCCCGGCCGCGAAATGCTCTACGGCCTGTTCACCCTGCCGATGATCGTGCCGCTGGTGATCATCGCCGTGGCGGTGTACGCGCTGTTCCTGAAACTGGGCTACACCGGCACGCTGTTTTCCTTCGTGGTCAGCCACGTCATCGTCGCCCTGCCGTTCACCATCATTTCCATCATCAACTCGCTGAAGCTGTTCGATCAGTCGATCGAGGACGCCGCGGTGATCTGCGGCGCCTCGCGCCTGCAAGCGATCGTCAAGGTGACCTTCCCCGGAATCCGCCCGGGGATGATCGCCGGCGGCCTGTTCGCCTTCCTGGTCTCGTGGGACGAGGTGGTGCTCAGCGTGATGATGGCCAGCCCGAACCTGCAAACCCTTCCCGTGAAAATGTGGACCACCCTGCGCCAGGACCTGACGCCCGTGATCGCCGTCGCCTCGACGCTGCTGATCGGCCTGTCGGTATTGGTCATGGTGATCGCCGCCGCCCTGCGCCGGCGCAACGAAGTCAGCGCCTGAGCGCCCGGAGAGAACAACCATGAGTGCAGTCATCAACGATGCCGCCCAGGCCAAGACCCTCGTCAGCCTGCGCAACCTGAACAAGCACTACGGCGACTTCGCCGCGGTGGACAACATCAGCCTCGACATCCAGGACGGCGAATTCCTCACCTTCCTCGGCTCCAGCGGCTCGGGCAAGAGCACCACGCTGTCGATGCTGGCAGGTTTCGAGACGCCGAGCAGCGGCGAGATCCTGGTCAACGGCCAGTCGCTGGTCAACGTGCCGCCTCACAAACGCGATATCGGCATGGTGTTCCAGCGTTACTCGCTGTTCCCGCACCTGTCGGTGCGCGACAACATCGCCTTCCCCCTGGCGATCCGCAAGCGCAGCGCCGCCGAGCGTGACAAGCAAGTGGACGCCATGCTCAAGCTGGTGCAACTGGACAAATTCGCCCACCGCCGCCCGGCGCAACTGTCCGGTGGCCAGCAGCAGCGCGTGGCCATCGCCCGGGCGCTGGTGTACGAACCGCGCATCCTGCTGATGGACGAACCCCTCGGCGCGCTGGACAAAAAACTGCGTGAAGACTTGCAGGACGAACTGCGTCAACTGCACCGTCGGCTCGGCATCACCATCGTCTACGTGACCCACGACCAGGAAGAAGCCATGCGCCTGTCCCAGCGCATCGCCATCTTCAGCCACGGCAAGATCGTCGGCCTCGGCACCGGCTACGACCTCTACCAGAACCCGCCGAATGCGTTCGTCGCCTCGTTCCTGGGCAACTCCAACTTCCTCCGGGTGAAGGCTCAGGGCAACGGCGCGGCCAGTTTCGAAGGCCAGCCGGTGGCGATGCGCCTGACCCCGGGCCTGGCGGTAGGCCAGGACGTGCTACTGATGGTCCGCCCGGAAAAAGCCCTGGCCCTGAGCCGCGAACAGGCCGCAACCGAGGCGCTGCCGGCAGGTTGGAACGAAGTCACGGCAAAGGTTGGCGAAGTGCTGTTCCTCGGCGAAAGCCAGACCTGCAGCGTGGTGACTACAGGCGGCACTGCCATGACCGTGAAAGCGCTGTCGGCGGCAGGCATGTCGATGAAACCGGGGGATGAAGTGAAAGTGCGCTGGGCGGTGGCGGATGCCTGTGTGTACACCGAGTGGCAGGAGAGTGATTTGAACAAGGCGGCGGGGGCGCATTGATGCCCTGATCGCTGAACACAAAAATCCCGGCGCATGGCCGGGATTTTTATTGGTTAAAGCAGGCCCAAAGACCTCAGGCTGGCGCCGAAGTCCGGATCAGGTGATCGAATGCCGCCAGCGACGCCTTGGCCCCCTCACCCACCGCAATCACGATCTGCTTGTACGGCACGGTGGTCACGTCACCCGCGGCGAACACGCCCGGCAGGTTGGTCTGGCCACGGGCATCGACGATGATCTCGCCGCGCGGGGTCAGCTCCAGCGTGCCTTTGAGCCAGTCGGTGTTTGGCAGCAAACCGATCTGCACGAAGATCCCCTCCAGCGCCAGGTCGTGCACGGCGTCGGTGGTGCGGTCCTTGTAGCGCAGGCCGTTGACCTTCTGGCCGTCACCGAGCACTTCGGTGGTCAGCGCGCTGGTGATGACCTTGACGTTCGGCAGGCTGTGCAGCTTGCGTTGCAACACGGCGTCGGCACGCAACTGGCTGTCGAACTCGATCAGCGTTACCTGGGCGACGATACCCGCCAGGTCGATGGCCGCTTCCACACCGGAGTTACCACCGCCGATCACCGCCACGCGCTTGCCCTTGAACAGCGGGCCGTCGCAGTGCGGGCAGTAAGCCACGCCACGGCTGCGGTATTCCTTCTCGCCCGGCACGTTCATTTCGCGCCAGCGAGCGCCGGTGGCGAGGATCACGGTCTTGGCTTTCAACGTCGCGCCGCTGGCCATGCGCACTTGATGCAGGCCGCCATCGGTGGCCGGCACCAGAGCGTCGGCGCGCTGCAGGTTCATGATGTCGACATCGTACTGCTTGACGTGTTCTTCCAGCGCCGTGGCCAGTTTCGGCCCTTCGGTTTCCTGCACCGAGATGAAGTTCTCGATCGCCATGGTGTCCAGCACCTGGCCGCCGAAACGCTCGGCGGCGACGCCGGTACGGATGCCTTTGCGCGCGGCATAGATAGCCGCCGCGGCACCGGCCGGACCACCGCCGATCACCAGCACGTCGAAGGCGTCCTTGGCATTGAGCTTCTCGGCCTGACGCGCATCGGAGCCGGTGTCGAGCTTGGCGACGATCTCTTCAAGGCCCATGCGGCCCTGACCGAAGACTTCGCCGTTGAGATAAACGCTCGGCACCGCCATCACCTGGCGCAACTCGACTTCCGCCTGGAACAGCGCGCCGTCGATCGCCACGTGGCGCACGTTGGGGTTGAGCACCGCCATCAGGTTCAGCGCCTGGACCACATCCGGGCAGTTCTGGCAGGACAACGAGAAGTAGGTTTCGAAATTGAATTCGCCTTCCAGCCCGGCGATCTGCTCGATCAGCTCGGCGCTGGCCTTGGAGGGATGGCCGCCGACTTGCAGCAGCGCCAGTACCAACGAGGTGAATTCGTGGCCCATGGGGATGCCGGCGAAACGCAGGCTGATCTCACCGCCAGGGCGATTGAGCGAGAACGACGGGCGACGGGCGTCGGTGCCGTCCTCGCGCAGGGTAATGAGGTTCGACAGGCTGGCGACTTCGCTCAGCAGGTCGTGGAGTTCGCGGGACTTCGCGCCGTCATCGAGGGAGGCGACGATCTCGATCGGCTGAGTGACCCGTTCCAGGTAGGCTTTCAACTGAGTTTTAAGCGTGGCGTCCAACATACGGGCGATTCCTTTTCAAACGGTAGAAATAACAACGCCCGGGCGAAAGCGCCCGGGCGTTTTGCGGGGCGGTACAGCGACTAGGTGCGGAGGACCGCCCTCGGCTTTTTCACGGTCTTAGATCTTGCCGACCAGGTCCAGCGATGGTGCCAGGGTGGCTTCGCCTTCTTTCCACTTGGCCGGGCAGACTTCGCCTGGGTGAGCGGCGACGTATTGGGCAGCCTTGACTTTGCGCAGCAGCTCGCTGGCGTCACGGCCCACACCACCGTCGTTCAGTTCGACGATCTTGATCTGGCCTTCTGGGTTGATGACGAAGGTGCCACGGTCAGCCAGACCGGCTTCTTCGATCAGCACGTCGAAGTTGCGCGAGATGACGTGGGTCGGGTCACCGATCAGCGGGTACTGGATCTTGCTGATGGTGTCCGAGGTGTCGTGCCAGGCTTTGTGGGTGAAGTGGGTGTCGGTGGACACGCCGTAGATCTCGACGCCCAGTTTCTGGAACTCGGCGTAGTTGTCGGCCAGGTCACCCAGCTCGGTCGGGCAGACGAAAGTGAAGTCGGCTGGGTAGAAGAACACAACGGACCATTTGCCTTTCAGATCCGCTTCGGAGACCTGAACGAAGTTGCCGTTGTGGTAAGCAGTTGCGTTGAACGGTTTAACCTGGCTGTTGATGATAGGCATCGGATGTTTCTCCTTCAGGGTTTGTAAAAACTTGATGGACAGATCCTAGCCAATAGACCCGGTTAATGCTCATTGGCAAAAGTCATGCTGGCGATTGGTTTTGGCTATAACAGGTGGGTATTAATAGAAGGGATTGGTTCATCGCGAGCAAGCTCGCTCCTACAGGTCGGTGTTGCACCGCTGTAGGACCGAGCTTGCTCGCGAAAACGCCTCACTCAGCGCGTCACAGTCCGCATCGTCACAAACTCTTCCGCCGCCGTCGGGTGCACGCCGATGGTGTCGTCGAATTGCTGCTTGGTCGCCCCGGCCTTGAGGGCGATGCCCAGGCCCTGAACAATCTCGCCGGCCTCCGGCCCGACCATGTGGCAACCCAGCACGCGGTCAGTTTCGGCATCGACCACCAGCTTCATCAGGGTCTTTTCCTGCACGTCGGTCAGGGTCAGCTTCATCGGCCGGAAACGGCTTTCGAAGATCTTCACCTGGTGTCCGGCTTCCAGTGCCTGCTCCTCGGTCAGGCCGACGGTGCCGATCGGTGGCTGGCTGAACACGGCGGTGGGGATGTTGCGGTAGTCCACCGGGCGGTATTCCTCCGGTTTGAACAGCCTCCGCGCCACCGCCATGCCTTCGGCCAGGGCGACGGGCGTCAGTTGCACGCGACCGATCACGTCACCGATGGCCATGATCGACGATTCGTCGGTCTGGTATTCATCGTTGACCCGCACGAAGCCACGCTTGTCCAGTTGCACCTCGGTGTTTTCCAGGCCGAGGTTGTCCAGCATCGGCCGGCGCCCGGTGGCGTAGAACACGCAGTCGGTAATCAGCTCGCGGCCATCCTTGAGAGTCGCCTTCAAGCTGCCGTCCGGCTGCTGGTCGATGCGCTGGATGTCGGCGTTGAACTGCAGGTCGAGGCCGCGCTTCTCCAGTTCTTCCTTGAGGTGGGTGCGCACCGAGCCGTCGAAACCGCGCAGGAACAGGTCGCCGCGGTACAGCAAGGTGGTGTCGGCGCCCAGGCCCTGGAATATGCCGGCGAACTCGACGGCGATATAGCCACCGCCCACCACCAGCACGCGCTTGGGCAGGTCTTTGAGGAAGAAGGCTTCGTTGGAACTGATCGCCAGTTCGCGGCCGGGGATGTCCGGCACCTGCGGCCAGCCGCCAGTGGCGATGAGGATGTGGCCGGCGCTGTAGCGCTTGCCTTCGACTTCCACTTCATGCGGCCCGGTGATCCGCGCATGACCTTCGAGCAAGGTCACGCCGCTGTTGACCAGCAGGTTGCGGTAGATGCCATTGAGCCGCGCAATTTCGCGATTCTTGTTGGCGATCAGTTGCGACCAGTCGAACTGCGCGTCTTCCAGCGACCAGCCAAACCCCGAAGCCTGCTCGAAGTCGTCGGCGAAGTGCGCGCCGTACACCAGCAGCTTTTTCGGCACGCAGCCGACGTTGACGCAGGTACCGCCCAGGTAGCGGCTTTCGGCAACCGCCACTTTCGCCCCGTAGCCCGCGGCAAAACGCGAGGCCCGTACACCGCCGGAACCGGCGCCAATCACAAACAGATCAAAATCGTAGGCCATATCAGTCTCCTCGGCAGTTCGCCAGCATAACGCCGGCGATGGCCATAAACAAAAAAGCCACCCGAAGGTGGCTTTTTTCGTACAGGTGAGCGCTACCGGATCAGTAGGCTTTGCCAGTCTTGTAGAAGTTCTCGAAGCAGAAGTTGGTCGCGTCGATGTAGCCTTCAGCGCCACCGCAGTCGAAACGACGGCCTTTGAATTTATAGGCCATGACGCAGCCGTTCTGCGCCTGCTTCATCAGTGCGTCGGTGATCTGGATTTCACCGCCCTTGCCTGGCTCGGTCTGTTCGATCAGGTCGAAGATGTCCGGGGTCAGGATGTAGCGACCAATGATCGCCAGGTTCGACGGCGCGTCTTCCGGCTTCGGCTTCTCGACCATGCTGTGCACGCGGTAGATGTCGTCGCGGATCATTTCGCCGGCGATCACGCCGTACTTGTGGGTTTCCTGCGGATCGACTTCCTGGATGGCGACGATCGAGCAGCGGAACTGCTTGTACAGCTTGACCATCTGGGTCAGCACGCCATCGTTGTCCAGGTTGACGCACAGGTCGTCCGCCAGGACCACGGCGAACGGCTCGTCACCGATCAGCGGGCGGCCGGTCAGGATGGCGTGGCCCAGGCCTTTCATTTCGGTCTGACGGGTGTAGGAGAAGGAGCACTCGTCCAGCAGACGACGGATGCCGACCAGGTATTTTTCCTTGTCGGTGCCCTTGATCTGGTTTTCCAGCTCGTAGCTGATGTCGAAGTGGTCTTCCAGGGCGCGCTTGCCGCGGCCGGTAACGATGGAGATTTCAGTCAGGCCGGCTTCGAGGGCTTCCTCGACGCCGTACTGGATCAGTGGCTTGTTTACCACCGGCAGCATTTCCTTGGGCATGGCTTTGGTGGCTGGCAGGAAGCGAGTGCCGTAGCCGGCTGCCGGGAACAAGCATTTCTTGATCATATAAGTCCTTAACGAAGGGCTGTGCGTGCGAAATTCGGCGCAGTCTAATCAGGCGGCGAGCACCTTACAATGCCCCACCCGACGGCAACCGTTGCCATCATAGAGAAAACCGGCGGGAGATAGTTCCCGCACGCTGCAAATATTGCTCCGACGCCTGTAATCCGGCGCCTGACGCTGACAGAAAGACGCCGCTTCCAGTGTCGGAAGCGGCGCCCTGGCCATCATTGTGCGACCGCCTCGGCGGTCGCGTCGGTCACTTCCCGGTGCCCTGCCCGATCAGCACGCCCTCGACGGTCTGGCCGTAGAGGTTGACGCCATCATTGGCATGGAACTTGAGCCGGGTTTTCTCCACCGAACCCTCGACCAGACGCGGGTCCTGCGGGCGTTCATGCTTGTTGATGTAGGCCGCCACGTCCCAGGCCTGCTGATCGCTCAGGCTGCCCGGCTTGCCCAGCGGCATGTTGTACTTGATGAAGGATGCCGCCGTATTGATCCGGTGCATGCCTGCGCCCCAATTGTAGGAGTCTTTTCCCCACAAGGGCGGCATCACGTAGTCATTGGCGATTTTCTGCCCCTCACCCTGATCGCCGTGGCAAATGGAACATTGCTCCTTGTAGAGCTTCTCGCCACGCGCGATGTCGTAGCCCTGGGCCGGCTGCGCCACATCCGGGTAGCCGCGGCCAGGAGGCTCGACACCGATCGGCGCCTTGGTCGACAGCCAGTACGAATACACCGACAACGCCGTGATCTCCTTGCTGTCAGCCGCGGGCGCCTTGCCGTTCATGCTGAACTGGAAGCAGCCCTGGATGCGCTCGGCGTAGGTGTTGACCTTGTCGTTTTTCTTGCGATAGGCCGGGTACATCGGGTACGCGCCCCACAACGGTGCCGAGTGCGCCATGCGGCCCTGATCCAGGTGGCAGTTGCTGCACTTCATGCCATTGCCGACGTAGTCCGGGGCCAGGCGCTTGGTGTCAACGAACAGCGCATAACCGTCGCGGACCATCTTGCCGAAGGCGTTGTCAGGCAGTTCGCTTTGTGCGGGAGGAACGAAGAATGGCGTCTTGCTTGCCGCCGGCACTTTCAGTTGCGACTGGTCTTCCATGGCAACCTGCGCGGCATGAGCCGAACCCAGCGAGAGGGCCAGTGCGGAAAAAATGAATGCTTTCATGGCTTGACCCCCTGTCCGCCGGCGAAATAGTCGGCGATGGCCTTGATCTCTTCATCGGTCATGGCCTTGGCCACGCCGACCATCAACTGGTTGGGATCGTTGTGTCGGCTGCCGTCGCGCCAGGCGTTGAGCTGCGCGGTCAGGTAAGCCGCCGGCTGGTGTGACAGCGGCGGGAAGTGCTCGCCGACACCGACACCGCCCGGGCCATGGCATTGCACGCAACCGGGGATCTGCCGGTCCCAGTCGCCGTACAGCGCCAGTTGTTCCACCGGGCTGCTGGCCATCTGCTGACGGCGCACCTCCGGTGTTGCCGGTGCCGGCATGGCCGCCAGGGACTTGCTCACGGCGGCGATTTCTTCGTCGGCGAGGGCCTTGGCCAGCGGTTCCATGATCGGGTTCTTGCGGGTGCCGTCGCGGAAGTCCTGCAACTGCTTGCTCAGGTAACCGGCCGGCAAGCCCGCCAATCGCGGAAAGCCGGCGGCTGCCATGCCCAGGCCATCCGGGCCGTGACAGCTCTGGCAGGCCATGGCAGCGGGGTTCTGGCCTCCTTGGGTAAAGACTTTCTGGCCCTGGTCGGCATGGGCTGCCGAGAGGGAAAACAACAACAGGCTACTGATCAGGATTCGATCCAGTGGAATCATCACGGAGCTCCATCTTCTGGTTATATGCTTAGACTTAAAAAATATAAGCCTATGGATAGTAGGTCTATCCTTTCGCCACTACAACGGCGAAATGCACCGAAAAGGAGCATCCAGCTCAGTGAATCGATTAATCACCAGGGATGAAAACGACCCGTTGAAGCGTGGGGTACAGGGACTCAGCCAGAAATGCAGCGCGTCGCCGCGTTCTTTACATCGGAAAGGCGCAGGGGGAAGTTGTTCAAGCGCTCGTGCAGCTTGATGCCGCTGCCGCTGGAGCGTTCGCTGATGTCCAACACCGCCGCGGGCGATTCAGACAATTTCTGCGGCACGATCACCCGGATCGAATTCTTGTCGCGGGTCACTTGCAGCGGACCGCGGCTGTCCTTGAGCCTTTCCTGCACGCACAGCAGATAGTGCTCTGGCGACTTGCCGGAAATCACATCCAGGGTTTCAGGGCTCTGTTCCAACTCGGCCACACTGGCACATCCGGTCAGCGTCAACGCCAAGGCAGGTACAAACCATTTCATTGAATCCCATCTCCCAAATAAAAACACTTCGACCACTATTAGGCCGTTTTGCTCCCTGCATTGACAGTTTTCTCATCAAGACTGTGATGAAGTCCTACATTCGGCTGACATCTGTTATCGTTTCGCACTGCCGAAATATCCCCTTGCGGAGCCGTAACATGAAATTCGTACACCAGCGCGAACACCTGAATGAAGACGATATTGTCGTCATCGAATGTTCCCAGCGCTGCAATATCCGTCTGATGAACGACGCCAACTTTCGCAGTTTCAAGAATGGCGGCCGACACACCTATCATGGCGGCGCTTTCGACCATTTCCCGGCGAAAATCACGGTGCCAAGTACCGGTTTCTGGAATATCACCCTCGATACCGTCAGCCCTCGGGCAATTTCGGTAACGCGCAAACCGACGTTTACCTACAAGATCAAGTTCATTCGCCGCTCGTCGTCGCAACTGAGATAAGTCCCATGACCGCAACCATCAAATACGTCATCAAGTACAAGCTCGACGGCGAGCGCCGCTGGGACTTCGCCCAGTTGCCGGACAACTCGCAGGAACAGGCGCGGGAAGCGCTGCGCAAAATCCACGGCGACGACGCCGACAAGATCACCGAGATCCAGGTCAGCAAGGCACTCTGAGGCCCGCTGATCGCAGAAGGGAGAGCACCGCTGATGCGCCAATGGCCGGACCGCCGCATTGTTGATCTGCTCGGCATCGAGCTGCCGATCCTGCAAGCGCCCATGGCCGGTGCCACCGGTTCGGCCATGGCGATTGCCGTGAGCAATGCCGGTGGCCTGGGTGCCCTGCCGTGCGCCATGCTCAGCGCCGAGCAGATCCGCCAGGAGCTGGAGGCGTTCAGCCAGGCCAGCCGGGGTCCGATCAATGTGAACTTCTTCTGCCACACCCCGCCGCAAGCCGATGCCGAGAAGGCCGAGCGCTGGAAACAGGCGCTCAAGCCTTACTACGACGAAGTCGGCGCCGATTTCGAGGCGCCGACGCCGGTTTCCAGCCGCGCGCCCTTCGACGACACCGCCTGCGCGCTGGTCGAGCAGTTCAAGCCAGCGGTGGTCAGCTTTCACTTCGGCCTGCCCGAGCCGCGCCTGCTGGCGCGGGTCAAGGCCAGCGGCGCCAAGGTGTTGTCCAGCGCCACCACCGTCGCCGAGGCGCTGTGGCTGGAGCAACACGGCTGCGACGCGATCATCGCCATGGGCTTCGAGGCCGGCGGCCATCGCGGGATGTTTCTCAGCGATGACCTGAACAGCCAGGTCGGCACCCTGGCCCTCGTCCCGCAGATTGCCGACGCGGTGCGCCTGCCGGTGATCGCCGCCGGCGGGATCGGTGATGCCCGCGGGATCGCTGCGGCGTTCACCCTGGGCGCCTCGGCGGTGCAACTGGGCACTGCGTACCTGTTCTGCCCCGAGGCGAAGATTTCCCCGGCCCATCGCCGCGCGCTGCACACCGCGCGGGAAAGCGACACGGCGCTGACCAATCTGTTCACCGGTCGTCCGGCCCGTGGTATCAGCACGCGGATCATGCGCGAGCTGGGCCCGATCAGCGCCCTCGCCCCGGCCTTCCCCCTCGCAGGCGGTGCACTGGCGCCGATTCGCGCGATCAGCGAACCGCAAGGCAACAGCGACTTCAGTAACCTTTGGTCCGGTCAGGCGCTGCGTCTTGGCGTCGAACTGCCCGCCGAACAATTGACCCGCAAACTGGCGGACGAAGCTCTCGCATTGATTGGTCGCTAAAAACAGGACTTTCCGTATACAAGACAATCGCTATATATTCGCCTATATAGCGATTGGCCTTTACTCACCCACGGAGCTGTTTCATGCGTAAGTGTGCACCTCGTCTTGCCCTGACTACTTTGTTCGCCTTCATGACCCTCAACAGCGCCTGGGCCGATGACGTCCAGGTCGCCGTCGCGGCGAACTTCACCGCGCCGATCCAGGCGATTGCCAAGGACTTCGAAAAAGACACCGGCCACAAACTGGTTGCCGCCTACGGCGCTACCGGACAGTTCTACGCGCAGATCAAGAACGGCGCGCCGTTCGAAGTCTTCCTCGCCGCCGACGACAGCACCCCGGCCAAGCTGGAAAGCGAAGGCGCCACCGTCAAGGGCTCGCGCTTCACCTACGCGGTCGGCACCCTGGCGCTGTGGTCGGCCAAGGAAGGCTATGTCGATGACAAAGGCGCCGTGCTCAAGGCCAACCAGTTCAAGCACCTCTCCATCGCCAACCCGAAAGCCGCACCGTACGGCCTGGCCGCCACCCAGGTGCTGGACAAGCTGAAACTGACCGAAGCCACCAAGGCCAAGATCGTCGAAGGCCAGAACATCACCCAGGCGTTCCAGTTCGTTTCCACCGGCAACGCCGAGCTGGGCTTCGTCGCGCTGTCGCAGATCTACCAGGACGGAAAGGTCACCAGCGGTTCGGCCTGGATCGTTCCGTCCGAGCTGCATGACCCGATCCGCCAGGACGCGGTGATCCTCGAGAAAGGCAAGGACAACCCGGCCGCCAAGGCACTGGTTGATTACCTGAAAGGTCCGAAAGCCACTGCGGTCATCAAATCCTACGGCTACGAACTCTGATGCCACTGGACGCCAGCGACCTCGGCGCAATCTGGCTGACGCTCAAGCTGGCGTCGTTGACGACCCTGATCCTGCTGCTGATCGGTACGCCGATCGCCTGGTGGCTGGCCCGCACCCGCTCCTGGCTGCGTGGCCCGGTGGGTGCGGTGGTGGCATTGCCGCTGGTGCTGCCGCCGACGGTGATCGGTTTCTACCTGCTGCTGACCCTCGGCCCTCACGGGCTGGTCGGCCAGACCACCGAGACCCTGGGCCTGGGCACGGTCGTATTCAGTTTCACCGGGCTGGTGATCGGCTCGGTGGTCTATTCCATGCCCTTTGTGGTGCAGCCGTTGCAGAACGCCTTCACCGCCATCGGCGACCGTCCGCTGGAAGTGGCCGCGACCCTGCGCGCCAGTCCGTGGGACACATTTTTCAGCGTGGTGCTGCCGCTGGCCAAGCCCGGCTTCATCACTGCCAGCATCCTCGGCTTCGCCCATACCGTCGGCGAATTCGGCGTGGTGCTGATGATTGGCGGCAACATTCCCGACAAGACCCGGGTGGTCTCGGTACAGATCTACGACCACGTCGAAGCCATGGAATACGCCCAGGCCCATTGGCTGGCGGGGGCAATGTTGGTGTTCTCGTTTCTGGTGCTGTTGGCGCTGTATGGCAGCCGCGGCGGCAAATCGGCCTGGAGCTGAATGATGGTTGCAATGATCCAAGCCCGGCTGAAAGTGGCCCGCGACGACTTCACCCTGGATGTCGACCTCAGCCTGCCAGGCCAGGGCGTCAGCGCGCTGTTCGGCGCCTCCGGCTCCGGCAAGACCACCTGCCTGCGTTGCCTGGCCGGGCTGGAGCGTGCCGAAGATGCCTACATCGAGGTCGGCGGCACGGTCTGGCAAGACTCCCGCAACAACGTCTTCGTCCCACCGCACCGACGCCCGATCGGCTACGTGTTCCAGGAAGCGAGCCTGTTCAGCCACCTTTCGGTGCGCGACAACCTCGAGTTCGGCTGGCGCCGCATCGACCCGGCCACGCGGCGGATCAGCCTGCAACAGGCTTGCGACCTGCTGGGTATCGACCACTTGCTGGCGCGCAAGCCCGATACCCTCTCCGGCGGCGAGCGCCAGCGTGTCGGCATCGCCCGGGCCTTGCTCACCAGCCCGCGGTTGCTGCTGATGGACGAGCCGCTGGCGGCGCTCGATGCCCCACGCAAGCGCGAGATCCTGCCGTACCTGGAGCGCCTGCATGACGAGCTGCAGATTCCGCTGATTTACGTCAGCCATGCCCAGGAAGAAGTCGCCCGCCTCGCCGATCATCTGGTGCTGCTGGAACAGGGCAAGGTCCTGGCCAGCGGGCCGATCAACCAGACCCTCGCCCGCCTCGACCTGCCGCTGGCACAGGATGACGACGCCGGGGTGATCATCGAAGGCCGTACCGGCGCCTACGACGCCGCCTACCAACTCCTCGACCTGCACCTGCCCGACAGCCAACTGCGCCTGCGCATCCCGCACGCGCCGCTGCCGCCAGGGTCTTCATTGCGAATCAAGGTCCAGGCGCGCGACATTAGCCTGAGCCTCGCCGAAGACACCCAATCGAGCATCATCAATCGCCTGCCGGTGACCCTTCGCGCCCTCAGCCACCTCGGCAACCCGGCGCAGGTACTGGTCAGCCTGGACGCTGCAGGCCATCCGCTGCTGGCGCGGGTCACGCGGTTTTCCAGCGATCAGTTGGGGCTGCACGAAGGCCAGCAGTTGTGGGCGCAAATCAAGGGTGTGGCGTTGCTGGGTCACAGCGCCTGAAAATGTTGCGGCGCTATTGCGGAGAAAGAGCGCCCAACAATCAAGAATCAATCTCATTTGTTGAACTTCTTAATAACCCCACAAATTGAACGCTAAATGTCGAAAGTTTCTCTTTTTATAAGAGAAATTTCCCATATGCGTTCAACACCCCTATGCTTGCCGGGTGGAAAATCTCGCGTCGCGAAATTCCCACCTGCCCAGTCGACGCCCAACCTAAAAAAGACACTCGCAAATATTTTATTCGGGGAATTAATTTTCAACGAATGCGTCTTTAATGAAGGGAAAGAGGGAAGCGTCTCCCAGCGCCCCCGTCCTCTGTGGGTACCGCCTGCGAGGCATTTCAAGTTACCAAGGAGAAATACATGCTGATACTCACCCGCAAGGTTGGCGAAAGCATCGTCATCGACGATGACATCAAAGTCACCATTCTAGGTGTCAAGGGGATGCAAGTGAGGATCGGCATCGATGCACCGAAACACGTTCAGGTGCACCGTGAAGAGATCTACAAACGCATTCAGGCCGGCAGCCCGGCGCCGGAAAAAGGAGAAGACCATTCATAAGTTGTTTGCATGAATCGAGTCGCACGGATGCGCTTGGTCCCACCTCGCCGGACCTGCGGATTGAACTGAGGGGTTTCATCCCCCAGGTGGCCGGACGAGCCCCTGAACCATGTCAATCAGCGTTTCAGGATCGAAGGGTTTATCCAGCACACCGTCGAACAATTCGGGACTCTTGCGAGCGATATCGCTCTGTGCGCCACTCATGAGAATGATGGGCATGCCTTTGTATTGTGGGTCGGCGCGTAGTTTTCGGGCGAGTTCTTCGCCATTCATCACCGGCATCATCCAGTCTGTGATCAGCAGTTCGACCCGTGTTTTTTCCAGCACTTCGAGTGCCTTCGCACCGTTGGCGGCTTTCTCGACCTGAAAGCCCGCATCCTCCAGCACAAAGCCGAGGATGTCGGAAATGATGTATTCGTCGTCGACCACCAGAATTGTGCTCATGATTTCAGACCGCGGCCCTCAGGACCGTTCCAGTGGCTGCGCCGTGCCGGACAGCACTGCGGTTGCCTCGTTGAACGCCTCATGCAGCTCCACCCCTCCTGCACCAATCACCACTTCCAATAGCGCCGGGTCGTAACGGCTGTCGCGCACTTTCAAGATCGACAGCACCCGCTTTAGCTCCGAGCCCAGCTCAACGAAGCGCATCAACAGCAGGTTGTCGACGATGCTCGACAGCTCCGGCGCCGGGGCGTTGATTTCCGAGCCGAAGATGTCGCGCATTTCCCAGGTGGCCAGCACCGTCACGTCGCGGGCCCGCAGTTCGCCCATCAGGGCGCGGAAGAATTCGTTCAAGCGCTCCGGCCGGGTCGCCAGCCGGGCGAAGGCGCCAAGGTTATCGATCAGCACCCGCTTGATGCCCTGCTCGCTGACCTGGCGCAACAAGCGTGCACCGACATCGTCCAGCAGGCCCTCAGTGGTCGGCTGCCAGGCAATCTGCAAGGCGCCGTCACGCTCCATCGCCGCGAAGTCCAGGCCCAGGGCCGCCGCTTTCATCCGCAAGCGCGGCGCCGGCTCATAGAATCCGAAATGCAGCCCGGGCGCCTCTGGTGTGGCGGCGCCGAGAAAACTCAGCCCGAGCGAGGTCTTGCCGCTGCCCGACGGGCCCATTGCCAAGGTCACCGAGCCTTGCGCCAGACCGCCAAGTAACAACCGGTCGAGGCACGCCACGCCGCTGCCGACACGCTTGAAGGTCTCGCTGCCCATACCTGAGGGGCGAGCGTACAGCGCTTCCAGCCGCGGATAGATCTGCAGGCCATCGCCAGTGATCTCGCACTCATGCAGCCCCGACAGCGCGCCACTGCCTCGGGTTTTTCGCAATTGGATGCGGCGCACCGCACGGGCACCATGCAGGTCTTCACCCAGCTCGATCACGCCATCGACCATGGTGTGCTCGGGACTGTCGTCCTCCAGGTGGCTGCTGGTCAGCAACAGCAATGTGCAGCCGGCGAAGGCCGCGTGGGCCTGCAGCTCGGAGATGAATTTCTTGGTGTCGAGCACGGTCTCGGCCCGCGAGCGGGCGTTGAGCAGGCCATCGACGATCAATAACGAAGCGCCCTGGCGAGCAATCTCGCCGCGCAGCACGCGCACCACGGCTTCGAGGCCGTCCTGATCGAGGGTGTCGAAGGCACTGATGAACTGGATCTGGTCGCCGATCCTGGTCGCGTCGAAAAACGACAAGGTCGACAGGTACTGGAACAGCCGCTCGTGGGACTCGCTCAACAAGGTCGCGACCAACACCCGGCCACCATGACGGACATGGTTGAACGCCAACTGGTTGGCCAGCACCGTCTTGCCGGAGCCGGGACGGCCCTGGACGATATAGGCAGAACCCGCGATCAGGCCGCCCTTGAGCAGGTCATCGAGGCCTCTGATACCTGTCGCTACACGCTGGAGCTGTTCCACGGCGCATTGCCCTCCCCGTTGTCCGAAAGCGGCAGGCACAAGGTCATACAGGTGCCCTGTCCCGGCTCACTGTCGACCCAGATGCCGCCATTGCTCTGCTTGGCAAATCCATACGCCTGGCTCAGGCCCAGGCCTGTGCCCTGGCCGAAGCCCTTGGTGGTGAAGAACGGTTCGAAAATCCGCGGCAATACCTCTGCGGGAATCCCCTTGCCGGAATCGATGACATTGATCAAGGCGAACGGCCCATTAAGGTTTTCGCGTTCGCCCAGCAACACCTGATTGCGCGCCCACAGGCGAATCTCGCCACCGTCCTCCATGGCATCCCGGGCATTGAGCACCAGGTTGAGCAACACCATCTGCAACTGACCGGCATCCACTTCCACCGGCAGCAGGTCCTCGTCGCACTGCACGTGCAGTTCGATGCCTTTGGGCAGCGCCTGGTACAACAGCGCGCGGATCGCCTCGATCACCTCGGGCAAATTGACGCTCACCACCTCCAGCGCCTTGCGGCGGGCGAAGCTGAGCAATTGCTGGGTCATCTGGCTGCCGCGCTGCCCGGCATCGAGCACATGCTCAAGCAACCGCTGGGTGCGTTGCGGGTCCTGGCTGTTCATGGCGAGCTTCGCCGAGCTGATGATGATGGTCAGCAGGTTGTTGAAATCGTGGGCCATGCCCCCGGTCAACTGGCCGAGCGCTTCGAGCTTCTGCGACTGGAACAGTTGCGCGCGCATCGCATCCAGTTGCAGGGCGGCTTCGTGGCGGTCGGTAATGTCGCGGGTGATCTTCGCCAGGCCGATCACTTCGCCTTCAGGCGAGCGCACCACATCCAGCGCCACCAGCGCCCAGAACTGCGTGCCGTCCTTGCGCACGCGCCAGCCTTCATCCTGGGAACCGCCGCTGCTCAAGGCTTTGTTCAAGAGGAACAGCGGACGGCCATCGGCACAATCCTGCTCGGTGAAAAACAACGAGAAATGCTGGCCAATGACTTCCTCGGCACGGTAGCCCTTGATGCGCTCGGCCCCCGCGTTCCAGGAAATGATGTAGCCGTTGAGGTCCATCATGTAGATGGCGTAGTCGACCACGGTCTGTACAAGCTGTTCGTACAGACTGGTGTGCATGCTGTGCAGGTCCAGTCGCTCGGATGGAGCCATTGCTGAGTCCGCTGATGATGAGTGAAGTGTAGCTACAGCATACGCTGAGGATGACTCTTAGTGAGCCGTATTCCTACATCCATGCTCATCAACTCCTACATGCACTCCTGCACCGACCATGAACAGGGCCTGCAATCACTGCGCTGGATCAAGGTATAGCGCCATTGACTGCACACTGCCTCCTGAGAATGCCGGCAAGTTGCTATAGTCGCTAGGTCCGGCAGGTACAACAGACAAGCGGTCGAGGAAGGGATCTTGGTAATAAACACGCGCATGCAACGTATTCATGATGATCTGGAGCACACTGCCGACGGGATGGAACGCCTGGCGAAAGGGCTGGCTGGGCACGCTGTCTACCTGCAAAACTCGGTCCACGCCGCCGACGCGGTCGAGGTCAACGAACGGGTCAACGGCCTGACCGCCTCGATCAACGAACTGCGCGCCGTAGCCAGCGCCATCGAACCCAGCTGACCCGCCCGGCATGCTGCCAGAACACCCCGCAGGCCAGCGCAGACCCCACGCCCTGCGCTTGTACCGACTGCGCGGCCGGGTCGGGCTGTTCTTCGTCGGCGGCCTCTCGGTACTGGCCGGCATGACCGACGCCATTGGCTTCCTGGCCAGCGGCGACTTCGTCTCCTTCATGAGCGGCAACACCACCCGCCTGGCCGTGGCATTCAGCGACGGCCAGTTCGATCTGGTTGCACGCCTGGCGCTGCTCATTGCCACCTTCGTGATCGGCAACGCACTGGGCGTCATGATCGCCCGCTCCAGCCGCAAGCGCGCCTGGCCGTTGCTGGCGCTGACCGCCCTGCTGCTGCTCGCTGCCGCGTTGTGCGGCAAACAGTTGGAACTGCTGGCGATGCTGGCGGCGATCCTGTCCATGGGCATGCTCAATGCCGCGGTCGAAGAAGTGAACGGCCTGCCCATCGGCCTGACCTACGTCACCGGCGCCCTGTCGCGCTTCGGTCGCGGCCTCGGCCGTTGGCTGATGGGCGAGCGGCGCCCTGGCTGGCGCATGCAGTTGGTGCCGTGGAGCGGGATGCTGTTCGGCGCGGTGCTCGGCGGCTGGCTGGAACACCACCTGGGTTTTGCCGCATTATTGGCCAGCAGCGTCCTGGCAGCCATGCTCGGACTGGCCTCGATGATGATTCCCAGGCGGTGGGTGCAACGTTACATGGCGCGGTGAGTATTCGTCTTACCCGTTGACGCGAATATAACGATGAGTTATAAAGCGCGCTTGATTTGAGAGACCTCGTGAATCTCGATCAACCTGCGAGTGTGGTGGAATTGGTATACACAGCAGACTTAAAATCTGTCGGCGTGAGCCTTGCGGGTTCGAGTCCCGCCACTCGCACCACCTCTCGAGAAAAGCGCCTTCATGGCGCTTTTTTCATATCTGCCAACCACTTGGCTGTCCCTCTGCAACAAATCCTGAAAAACGCGGTCATACCTGCGCCATCGAATACCGCCCCCGCGGTTAGAGGAAATGACCGTGCTGACCCGTCTTGCCCAACTCTCCCTGCTGGCCGCGATCCTGATGTCCGCCGGCTGCGCCCATCATCACCACCATGACCGTAACGACGGCTGGCGTGGCGACCGTGACCAGCACCGCTGGCAGGATGACCGCCGCGATCGCCGCTACGACGACCGCTATGACCATCGCCGCGATGATCGCCGCTACCGTGACGACGACTGACCGGCTGCTTTCCACTTTTTCCTGACTGCCCCCACTGCCAGAGGTTTCGACCATGCGTTTTTCACTGCCTACCCTCGCTCTAGGTATCTTGATGTCCCAGGCGGCACTGGCCGGTGACGGCACCACCGCGATCGGCGGCGGCCTTGGCGGCGCGCTTGGCAATGTCGTCGGTCAACAGATCGGTGGCAGCACCGGCGCGGCCATTGGCGCCGGCCTGGGTGGCGCAGCCGGCAGCGCCGTCGGCGCGAAGAAGGGCAACCGCACCGAAGCGGCCCTGGGCGGCGGACTGGGCTCGGCGGGCGGCTCGCTGATCGGCGGCAAACTGGGCGGCTCGACCGGCTCTACCGTTGGCGCGGGCCTGGGCGGCGCAGCCGGTGGTGCGCTGGGCAACCACCTGGCAGATGACAACCGTGATACCGGCAAGCGCAAGCACAAGCGTCGTCATCGGCACCGTTGAGTCGGACGAATCGCTCGCTCCTACAAATTGTAGTGCCCCCGTAGGAGCGAGCTTGCTCGCGATCCGCCACTGTCCCACTTTGAAACACCCCCTCGCCCACCCTGCAAATTTGCACATTGCACCGGCTTTTATGTGAATTCTGCTCTCATAAACGCGCGCCTATACTCGGCCCAACCCCCGGTTTCCTGACCAGGCGGGACCGACAACAACAATCAAGGCACGCCCCTCATGAACTCAGAACGCCACGCCTTTCTTGCCGCCCGTGATTTCCTGCTCGCCCACCGTACCGACTACGAAACCGCCGTACGGGATTTCCGCTGGCCCAGGCTGGAGCGCTTCAACTGGGCGCTGGATTACTACGATCACATGGCCAGCGACAACCCGGCCCCAGCCCTGTGGATCGTCGAGGAAGACGGCAGCGAACGCCGCTACAGCTTCCATGAGATGGCGCAGCGCTCCAACCGTGTGGCGAACCACTTGCGTGCACTGGGCGTAAAGCGCGGCGAGCGCATCCTGATGATGCTCGGCAACGACATCGCCCTGTGGGAAAGCATGCTCGCCGCCTTCAAGCTCGGCGCCGTGGTGATCCCCGCCACCGCCCTGCTGACTGCGGAAGACCTGCGCGACCGCATCGAACGCGGCAACGTTCGCCACTTGATCGTCGGCGCCGCCAACCTGGAAAAATTCGCCGGCATCGGTGGCGACTTCACCCGTATCAGCGTCGGCACCCGGGCGGACGGCTGGGTGCCCCACGCCGACGCCGAGCACCACAGCGCCGCGTTCATCGAGGAAGGCGTGACCCGCGCTACCGACCCGATGCTGCTGTACTTCACATCAGGCACCACGTCGAAGCCGAAAATGGTCCTGCACAGCCACCAGAGCTATCCGGTGGGGCACCTGTCCACCCTCTATTGGATCGGCCTGCAACCCGGCGACCTGCACTTGAACATTTCGTCTCCCGGCTGGGCCAAGCACGCCTGGAGTTGCTTCTTCGCGCCGTGGAACGCCGGCGCCTGCGTGTTCATCCACAACAACCCGCGCTTCAATGCCATCTCGCTGCTGCAGGTGCTGGAGCGCTACGGCATCACCAGCCTGTGCGCGCCGCCCACGGTCTGGCGGATGCTGATCCAGGAAGACCTCGCCGCCTACCGTGGCCGCCTGCGCCTGCGGGAACTGGTCGGCGCCGGCGAGCCGCTCAACCCGGAAATCATCGAGCAAGTGCAGCACGCCTGGGGCCTCGACCTGCGCGACGGCTTCGGCCAGTCGGAAACCACCGCGCTGGTAGGCAACACACCGGGCCAGGTCCTCAAGCCCGGGTCGATGGGTCGCCCGCTGCCCGGCTATCAAGTCAGCCTGCTCGATCCCGACGGCCTGCCCGGCAACGAAGGCGAAGTCGCCCTGCCGCTGGCGATACGGCCGCTGGGCCTGATGCTCGGCTACGAAGACAGCCCGGAGAAAACCGCCGAGGTCATGCGCGACGGCTACTACCGCACCGGCGACACCGCGCAGATCGATGCCGACGGCTACATCACCTTCGTCGGGCGCGCCGATGATGTGTTCAAGGCCTCGGACTACCGCATCAGCCCCTTCGAACTGGAAAGCGCGCTGATCGAACACCCGGCGGTGATGGAAGTGGCGGTGGTGCCCAGCCATGACCCGGTGCGTCTGGCGGTGCCCAAGGCATTTCTGATCCTGGCCCACGACCAGGTGGGCAGCGCTGAGCTGGCGCACAGCATCCTCGCCTTCGCCCGCGAACACCTGGCGCCGTATAAGCGGGTGCGGCGTATCGAGTTCGTCACCGAGCTGCCCAAGACCATCTCCGGCAAGATTCGCCGGGTGGAACTGCGGCAGATGGAAGTGCAGCGCCGGCAAGGCGACAGCCGCGGTGAACACGAGCATTTCGAAGAAGACTTCCCGCAGCTCAAGGGCTGACACTACGCCGGCCCTTTCGCGACAGCTCGTCGCGAAAGGGCCAATCCTCAAGCGCCCTGCTCCATCTCCTTCATCTTCCGGTACAAGGTTGCCCGCCCGATCCCCAGTCGCCGTGCGGCGGCGGAGAGGTTGCCGTTGCACGCGGCGATCGCCGTACGAATCGCCCGCTGCCCGGACGCCTGCAAGGTGTCGCCCGGCCCCCTCTCGACATCGACGTCCAGCGTCTCGCGAATCGGCTCCGGCGCACCCCGCAGCACCTCATCCGGCAGGTGCTGCAAACCGATCCGCCCGTCCTCATCGGCCAGCGCCACGGCCAGGCGCAACGCCTGGTGCAGTTGGCGAATATTGCCCGGCCAGGCATACGCCAGCAGCGCGCGCAGGGCCGGCATGTCCAGCACCGGGGGCGTTGATCCGGCCGACTCGCTGAGCAACAGGTGCTGGATCAGTTGCGCCAGATCGCTGCGCTCGCGCAGCGCCGGCAGGCTGACCCGCAGACCGTTGACGCGGTAGTAGAGGTCTTCGCGAAAGCCCTGTTCCTGGGCGAGCTGAAGCAGGTCGCGGTGGGTCGCGCAGATCAGCGCGAAGTCCACCTTCACCACGCTGTTGCTGCCCAGCCGGCTGAGGTTGCGTTCCTGCAGCACCCGCAGCAGCCGCCCCTGCAATTCCAGCGGCATATCACCGATTTCATCGAGGAACAGCGTGCCGCCATCGGCCAGTTCGATCTTGCCCGAGGCGCCGCCCTTGCGACTGCCGGTGAACGCCCCTTCGACATAACCGAACAGCTCCGACTCGATCAGGCTGGCCGGAATGGACGAGCAGTTGATCGCCACGAACGGACCCGCGGCGCGGCTGCCGCCGTCATGCAACAGGCGGGCGAAGACTTCCTTGCCTGTGCCGGTCTCGCCATTGATCAACACTGGGATATTGCGGGCAAAGGCTTTGCGCGCGCGCTCGAGTGCCGCGCTGACCGTCGGGTCTTCCAGGCAGGGCCCATGCGCGGCTGGCTCGCGGCGCTCGGCGGTGACCGGCGGGAGCGCTGGCCGTCGCGACTGCACCGAGGCGTTGCCCGGCGCGGCGGTCAGGCACGCGTTGAACAGAGCGCCGCAATGGGTTTGCAACCGGAACGGAACACTGAGGTCGTAGCGCCGATAACACAGGGCATGGGCAAACGGCATGTCGAACAGCTCGCTGAAGTCCATGCCCGGTTTGAGCCCCGGCGGCTGGAAAAGCTGGTGGGCGATCCGGTTCGCGCCCTTGAGCTGGCCGGCCTGATCGAACGCCAGCAGCCCTTCCATGGGCGTGCCGAGAATATCCAGGCGACCATGCACGTGTACCAGCAGCACGCTGCCCAACTGGCTGAACAGGCGACGCTCGATGGCCCGCGCGGCAATCACCAGCGACTCCAGGGTATACAGCGAGGCTTCCACGCCTTTGCGGCTGGCATCCAGCACCCCGACGATGCCGCCGTCGACGCCAAAGATCGGCGTCGCCATGCAGGTGAAGGCGCGCGCTTCCTCCAGATAATGCTCGGAGCCGGCGATGATCACCGACTCCTGCTCGGCCAGCGCGCAGCTCGGCGCCGTGGTGCCCACCAGGGTTTCCAGAAACTGCGCGCCCTGGCGGAACACTTGGTTCAGTTCCTGGCTGGCACCGTTGGACTTGCCCATCGAACTCAGCACCACGCCGTCCAGATCGATGCAGGCCAGCACCCAGTCCCGCGGCGCGAGCGAGGCATGCAATTGCTCCATTTCCGGCCGTGCGGCGTCCAGCAGCGAGCCGCCGTAGTCGCGCAACTGTCCGGGGCGTACCGCCACCGGCGCGTCGAACAACACCCGGTCGCGGGTGCGGATCCCGTAGCGCTGCGAACGCTCCCAGGAACGCTCGACAAGTTGCGAACCAAAGGCACGGTTGCGCGCTTCGATCGCGGTAATGACGTTCACTTCACGCTGGGCAGAAAAAGGGTCATCGGGCTTGTTCATTACATTGCCTCGAAACGGCTGTATCAGTCCGGTACAGCCCTCACTCAAGACAACTGCCTCATCATGAGACAGTGCGGTGAAAGCGCGTTTCGGAAAGTCTCAAGCCGCACATTGATCTTGTTATAAACCGTTGATCTTGAATGGATTTCCATTCATTCAAAATAACTGGCACAGGTTCTGCTCAAGTCTTCTTCGTCTCCGGCCCGTACTGCGCTTTAACGGCCGGGATACACCACTCGATCATAAACAAAAACAATAAAGGTGATGTCATGACGAAGAGCGTTGATACGCGCCTCGCCACTGTCTTCAACACACGGAAACTGGCCAGGATTGTCGGAGTGTCTACCGCGCTTGGCCTGGCGACGGCAATAGTACCTTCGGCCCGGGCCGTGGATGTGGACGCCGGCGATTACACCGCCATGCCCGCCGGCACCAACCTCGGCCTGGTGTACTACCAGCACGCCGAGCGCAAGTCGCTGTACGCCGACGGCCACAAGGCGCCACTGGATGCGCGGCTGGATTCGGATGTCGGAATCCTCCGGGGCGTGCACTTCATGGAGCTTGGTGACTACATCATCGACCCGCAGTTTCTCCTGCCGTTCGGCAGCCTCCGGGGCAAGGACGACACCAAGTCGCTGGGCGACGACAGCGGCATCGGCGACCTGATCCTCGCGTCCACCGTCTGGCTGGTGAACGAACCGGCCAAGCGCCGCTACTTCGGTATTACGCCCTATGTCTATGTCCCGACCGGCAGCTACGACAATGATCACGCGCTCAACCTCGGCGAGAACCGCTGGAAGTACACCCTGCAGGCCGGCTACATCCAGGGCCTGACCGACAAGCTCACCCTCGACCTGGTCGCCGACGTGACCTTCTTCGGCAAGAACGACGAATACGGCCCGGCCAAAGCGACCCTGAAGCAGTCCGAGCTTTTCCAGGGCCAGGCATTCCTGCGTTACAACTTCACCGATGCCTTCGACGTGCGCCTGGGCGTTTCCCGGCTCTGGGGCGGCGAAACCAAGGTCGATGGCCTGCGCCAGGACGACGAGCCGGACACCAGCAAATTCAGCGTCGGCGCCTCTTACTTCGTCACCCCGGGCACCCAGTTGCTGGTCAACTACGGGCAGGACATGTCCGTGGAAAACGGCTTCAAGGAAGACAACCGCCTCAACCTGCGCGTGCTGCAGGTTTTCTGATGTCCCGCCGATCCGTCGCGGATCGGCCATTGCTCCGCACAAGAACGAATAATCAAGGAGTCATGCCTACATGAACCGTTTGCAGTCCTCGCGTCACCGCCGAACCTGCCTTGCCACCGCCGTGCTGCTGTGCCTGATGGGCCCCATCGCCGTCTCGGCCCCCGTCAACCAGGCGGCCATCGTCGCCAGCAACACCGATGGCAACGAGTGGCTGAGCCACGGCCGCACCTATGACGAAACTCGCTACAGCCCGCTGAAACAGCTCACCGAACAGAACGTCAAAGACCTCGGCCTGGCCTGGTCGATCGACCTGGACAACCATCGCGGCCTCGAAGCCACGCCGCTGTTCCACGACGGCGTGCTCTACGCCTCGCTGTCCTGGAGCCGTGCCATTGCCGTGGATGTCGCCACCGGCAAAGTGCTCTGGACCTTCGACCCCGAACTCGACCGCGGCAAGGCCCGCGACGCCTGTTGCGACGCGGTCAACCGCGGCGTCGCCCTGTGGAATGGCAAGGTCTACATCGGCACCCTCGACGGCCGCCTGATCGCCGTCGACGCCAAGACCGGCAAGCAACTCTGGAGCCAGCAAACCACCGACAACAGCAAGCCGTACACCATCACCGGCGCCCCGCGCGTGGTGAAGGGCAAGGTCATCATCGGCAACGGCGGCGCCGAATATGGCGTGCGCGGCTACTTCTCCGCCTATGACGCCGAGACCGGCAAAATGGCCTGGCGCTTCTACACCGTGCCGGGTGACCCCAACCAGCCCTACGAACACCCCGAACTGATCGACGCGGCCAAGACCTGGAAAGGCGATCAGTACTGGAAAGGCGGTGGCGGCGGCACGGTGTGGGACGGCATGGCCTACGACCCGGAGCTGGACCTGCTCTACGTCGGCACCGGCAACGGTTCGCCGTGGAACCGCGAGATCCGCAGCCCCGGCGGCGGCGACAACCTGTACCTGTCGTCGATCCTCGCCGTACACCCGGACACCGGCAAACTGGCCTGGCACTACCAGGTCACCCCCGGCGATAGCTGGGATTTCACCGCCACCCAGCAACTGAGCCTGGCAACCCTCGAACTCGACGGCAAGCCGCGCCAGGTGATCATGCAGGCGCCGAAGAACGGCTTCTTCTACATCCTCGACCGCAAGACCGGCGAGCTGCTCTCCGCGGAAAAATTCGGCAAGGTCACCTGGGCCGAGAAGGTCGACCTGAAAACCGGTCGCCCCGTCGAAGCCCCCGGCGTGCGCTACGAAGACAAACCCATCGTGATGTGGCCGAGCCCGTTCGGCGCGCACAACTGGCACTCCATGTCCTACAACCCTGACACCGGCCTGGTCTACATTCCCTATCAGGAAATTCCCGGCGTCTACCGCAACGAGTCGAAGGAATTCGTCAGACGCAAGGCCTTCAACACCGGCGCCGGCTTCTCCGACGGCGAGGAAGTGCCACGCGAAGTGGTGTCCGGCGCGTTGCTCGCCTGGGACCCGGTCAAACAGAAAGAAGCCTGGCGCGTGCCCTACCCGCACTACTGGAACGGCGGCACCCTGACCACCGCCGGCAACCTGGTGTTCCAGGGCACCGCCGCCGGCAACCTGATCGCCTACTCGGCGGACAAGGGCCAGCAACTGTGGTCGTTCGACGCCCAGACCGGCCTGGTCGCCGCGCCCATCACCTACAGCTTCCAGGGCGAGCAATACGTGGCGATCATGGCCGGCTGGGGCGGCGTCGCCCCGCTGATCGGCGGCGACGCGGCCAAGGCGCCGGGGGTCGGCAACATCAGTCGCCTGCTGGTGTTCAAGCTCGGCGGCAAGGCCTCGCTTCCAGCGTTGCCGGAAAAACCGGCCGTCGCCGCCGCCCGCGTGCCCGAGGCGGTCCACGCCAGCGCCGCCGACCTGACCACCGGCAAACAGCTCTATGGCGCCTACTGCTCGGTGTGCCACGGCGTTGGCGCCCAGAGCGGCGGCCTGATCCCCGACCTGCGCAAAACCGACGAAAGCCGCCGTGCCATGTTCCAGCAGATCGTCCGCGAAGGCGTCCTGCGCCCGCTCGGCATGCCGGCCTTCGGCGACAGCCTGAGCGCCGACGACGTCGAGAAAATCAAGGCCTATGTCATGAACCGCGAATACCTCGACTACCAGAAACAGCAGACCGCCGCCGAGGTCGCTGCGCGGCCCCGTTCCCCGGATAAATCTCAAAAAGATTGAATTCGCCGAGATGGGCCTCGGTCCAGACCTATGAACGCAGTCAATCTGACGAGGTAACAGCGATGACTATCGAAGCAGAGACACTCGTACAACTGACCGAAGCCCTGAAGAAATGCGGGATGAACCGAATCTGCGACATCGACTTCACCCGCGCGCCCTACCGCGAAGATCACCGCTGGACGTGCATTGTCAGCAAGAAGTCCAGCGCCAACCGGGTTCATGGGATGCGCGCGTGAATCGATGTGGGTGGGCTATCGCGACGGTTCGGCGCCCCGACAAGCTCGCTCCTACAGGCGCGTTACCCCCTTCCCCTGTAGGAACTAGCTTGCTCGCGAAACGCCTCACGCGTGCCAGCAACGATACCAACCGTCTTCTTCGCTGATGCGCAGTTCGGTCTGATACAGGTCGGACAACGCGGCGCTGGTCAGCACCTCGGCCTTGGGCCCGTCGGCGACGATGCGGCCCTGCTGGAGCAGCACCACCCGCTCGATCTCCGGGATGATCTCGTCGATATGGTGCGTGGTGATGATCATCGCGTGGTCCGCACCGCAGAAATTGCGCATCAGCTTGAGCATGCCCAGGCTCGCGCCCATGTCCAGGCCGTTGGCCGGCTCGTCGAGGATCAGCGCGGCGGGCTGATGCACCAATGCTCGCGCCAGCAGCAGGCGGCGTTTCTGCCCGGTGGACAGGCGCTGGAACATGGTCTGCTCATGCCCGGACATCTCCACCACGGCGAGCAACGCCCGCGCCTGTTCGATCTGCTCGGCACTCGGCTGCAAATGCCCGTGAGCGCCGATGGCGCCGAAGAACCCCGAAACCACCACATCCAGCGCCTGGGTGGACGGCGTGTAGTCTTCCTGCAAATCCTGGGACACAAAACCGAGGCGGCTGCGCAGCGCCCACAGGTTGACCGTGTCGCTACCGAACAGCTTCAAGTGGCTGCCTTCGCGTTCCACCGGGTACAGCTCGCGGGTGATCAGCTTGAGCAAGGTGCTCTTGCCGGCCCCGTTGGGGCCGAGGATGGCGACCTTCTCGCCGGCACCGATGTGCAGGGAAAAACCGTCCAGCACGCGGGTCTGCTGCTGGTAGGCGGTCACGTTATGGATGTCGATCATGGGGTACTCGTCAGCGCTGAGCGATAAAGAAAGAGGATGCGTTGGGGCAGAATAATGCAGCATTTTTCGACCGCACGGCTCGCCGCCTTACTTGCCTGGCGCTTCCCAGAGCGTTGCGCCCATCAGGGAATACCGGACTGTTTCGCAAGTCTGATCGACCGTGCTGCACGCTTTATCAATTTTCAGGTTGGCGATAACAAAGCCCCACAACAGGACGTTAACTACAACCGCAACTCCGATGAACTTCCCGCTTTTGCTCATGTTGCCTCTCCTTTAACTGACCTTGTGCCAGCGCAAGCTAAATACCTGAGCTTCGCAAACAATGCGACAGAAAAGATGCGCCGACAGGCCGTCGGATGAACACGGCCGCAATATGGCGCATAGCCATCACCAATGAGACACTACCAGAACGCGGATACTCACGTTATTTCTCACAGCACTCAGGACGAGCAGGCAGACATGAGTCGAACAGTTCACCGCCGTTACACAGAACCCGAGCGTACGGGGCTTGATTGGAGCGAAATTTGGCAAGGCGCCGACCGTGGCGTCATCAAGACCTGGGAGATCGGCCGCAAACTTGCGCTTCAAAAACCGGCCCTGGCGGCGTCAGCGAAGGCCGGCGAGCTACCGCCGCTGAACTGGAAAGGAGGCGTGGCCAAGCAACTGAAGAAGCGCGAGAAGTTCGGTTCGTTGCGCTATCTGGCCCAATGGCAAGGCTTGCGCGGCGAAGACCTTGATCTGGACCTGGAAGCAGAGGTCACCCTCACCTGCAGTAAAACCGGAATGGTGACAACCTTCACCCCGGACATTCGCAAGTTTGCTAATCAGCAGAATGATGCGGGTGGTGACGAACCCTGATCCTTGTGTGGCGCGTAATGGGAAATTTCGGACTGCCAGGTGTTGCATAACGCAACGAAAATTAGTCCACGTCCGACTTTCGTGTAGGCAGTTTCCCAATCATACTTTCGCGCCTTCTCAGCGGTTGCGCTCATGGGAATCGGTGCCTAGTCTGCGCTGGTCGCTGCCAATTCAGCGATCAGGTTTGGTCACCTGAGTCCGATGCGCACTAGCGCCCCATCCGTTCGAGCGGGCGCTTTTTTGTGGCTGTCATTTCGTTTTATGGCGGCTGTGCGCGGGGCGCCCTCGGGTGCGCCGGTTTCCTCGGGCCCGGTTGACCAACCTGCGTACAGTCGTCACCTATCGTTTGGTCACGTATGTGGCGGCTCCACAGCCCAGAGGAGCTTCACAATGAAAAAGATTGTTCCAGATCCACCCATTCCGACGCCCTTCCTCGGTCACTTCGGCTCATGCAACGGCGCGCATGCCCCGCTGTTTGCCGTGCGTGCAGACGTCGATATCCAGGACGCGCTGGCCCACCTGTCAGCGGCACTCACCGCGGCATTCGAAACCAATGCGCAACTGTGCGAGATGCTTTCCCGGCCCGTGGCAGACGTCGCCTGGAGCACTTACCAGTCACTGGAAATCTGCCAGGCGCTGTCTGAGGCGCTATTGGAAAACGTTGCGAAAAAGCAAGCCACCGAATAACCCTATTGGGGCTGCTTTGCAGCCCTTCGCGAGCAAGCTCGCTCCTACACTGTAGGAGCGAGCTTGCTCGCGAAGGGCACCAACAGGGGCATCAGACTACCTGGCGGCTCTTTGCTGAGCGAGACAAGGCTTATTACCTTGATACCCGCTCGATAAGGCTCAACATCGCCGGACGCTGCACCCGCCACTCATCCCTGGTAATCCCCAACAACACCACATCAATACGCTCGCCATCCTTCTCGATGTTCTGCCGCCGAACACCTTCAACCGTAAATCCGAACTTCTGGTGCATCTTCACAACGGCGGCATTGCTTTCCAGCACCTCGCAATTGAGCTTCTCAAGACCGGCAACATTGAACGCATGGTCCAGCATCCAGAACTCGACAGCACTTCCCAGTCCTTTGCCCTGCAGTTCAGGATCGAGATAAAACGCCCAATCCGCCGTGCGGTGAGCGGTATTGATCGCATTCAGCGAAACGACTCCGGCCAGCGCGTCATCACGCATCACGACAAATACTGTTTGCCGAGTACTTCCCACCAGCGTGCTCAGCCAGTTCAAATGCTCTTCTTCGGAAATCTCGTGAGCGCTGTACATGAACCGCCGGACATCACGATGATTGCGCAACGCCCGGACTTGCTGCTGAACAGTGGCGTCGGAGTGCAGGATATTGATGAATTGCATGGTTATCCGTTGCTCCCCGACTTCTACTGCCTGCGATTTCGCCATGCGCCAACAATCAGCAAGACCGCGCCCGGAATCAGCAGCCCCACAGCGGTATAACCAAATGCCGGTTGGCCTGAAGCACCAACGGCCGCGAACGCGGCGCCGATTGCAATCAGCGGCACGCCGGCGAAGTTGAACGGGGTTCTGGTATTGCTGGCCATATCGATTACTCCTGTAAATCTCTCGATGTGCTCGCCGGGGACTTTCTGAACCGGAGCAGTGCAAAGGCGATATTCGGCAGCATCATGACGGCGAACATCCCCCAGAAACCGACCTTGCCCGCGCTATGAAGGGAGGCGCCCAACACAATAAATACGATCGTGAGACCGAACCGCAGTGATACGAATTTTTCTATGCCTCTCACCCTGACTCCTGAATTCACGTCTCAAATATCTCGCGATTCTACAGGCCACCCATCACGCGAGGGGAATAACGTTCAGTAAGAGAAATAAGGCAGGTACGAGCGCCATGTACTCCAGGTCAGCTTCTCCACCACGTTTTTATTATCCACCCGCCGCTGCCGGTAGAAATCGAACTCGGTTTTCCGGCGAATACCGATGACTTGCGTCGAATGTTTGCGCGAGGACTCAAACATCGACTGCACCATGATGTATCGCTGCGGCGTGCTCTTGGTCGTCGTTGTGTTGTTCACGACCGTGGTCATTTCCTGTTTGAGCCAGGTGTTCTTGTAGGCATACGTTGTTTTGTTGCCCACCCACATGATCGCCTGGCTTGCACGATTGAATTGCGCGTCCTCACTTGGCTGAAGATGGACCAACGAATACCGGCTGCTCCCCCAGTCCAGCATCAGGGTGGTACATCCCGTCTGCAACTCGGTAACCCAGAGTTGTTCCTCTCCCACCGTCGCATCGAACACTTCTGCAGCCTGGTGACGATCGCCAACGCCGTTCCCGACCGGTAGACCGTGGCCGCGCATTGGCGACACAATCATCGGACGCTCGATTGCGCCATCTATTTCGATCTTCAACATGCCGCTGGCGATCATCGGCGACTTATCGATGACGATGTTTGTGCCAGCGGCGGCAAACGCCAGTGTGCGGGCCATGGGGCTGCTGGCAGGATCAAGGCTGTTGACTTCGATACTGGCCTGCTTGAGAACCGACAGCGGATTCTGCAGGAGGCCGTCATATACTTTTTTCGAGTACTGCGCGTCTTCTTCAGCCATGAAACGTTCCTCAGTCCAGTGTCATCATGTGCGCTGATCAAATAACTCAGGCGTCCGACTGTACACCGCGATGCCTTCGTTCCATTGCAATAGCAATGCCCGCCAGCAGAATCGCCAGCGTATACGCAAAGAGTCCGAGGTTGATGCCCAGAATCATCTTCTCCGAACCGTCGGTAAGCACCATCGACCCACCGTAACCGTCCCTCAGCCAATAGGCCATCAAGAACCCGCCAGTAACGAACAAGGTAAGAAGGCTCGCCAGTTTGAGGTCGCCCTTGATCCAGACGAGCCAGACGCTGTAAACGCCAATTGCCGTGTTCGTGAACAACTGCCAGGTCTCATGCAGGCGCGCATGGGGCGCCCACGCCTGATTGAAAACATGGGTTTCATTGATTTCGAGGATAGGCACGAGCACGGCATAAAAGACCACGCCAATGGTGACCAACAGCTTCGCGATCATCTGGGAAAGCTCCTTCTTTCTTTTTATAGAGACATCAGTCCTGCTCGACCAACTCGCAAACGCCGTGGACGCCGCCTTTACCGGTATAGGACAGATCAGGCGAGCCGTCTGGCTTGATCATGAGCGAGACAGTCACCCCGCTGCCTTTTGCCTCGAAGTAGCTATCGCTGAACTTCTTCAACTTGGCCTCTTTACCGTTGATATAAATCGGGCCGCCTTCGTCGGCGTGCACCTCCAGGTTACCCGGGCAGGTGGCGTTAATCAGCGGGATCCCGGCATTGGCAAACCCCGCGGCGCAAGCCAGTACAGCGCCCAGTAATAATTGCTTCATGGCAACTCCTGAATCGGTCAAATGCTGAAGCTTCAGCAATAGCTGTTTTCAACGAATCACGCCAGGGTTGCGTGTGGATGGCGAAAGGAACATTGAGATGCCCTGCCCCGTCGGGCAAACTCCGCTGACTTGGATTGGCCGATAACAGGAGTTTACAGATGCCATTTCCACCCACGGAACACAATGCGTTGCTGGCCTTGAAGGGCGTAGGGCCGACCGTGATCGCCCGACTTGAGCAAATGGGCATTGACTCACTCGCGGTGCTCAGCGAAGCGAATACGAGTGACATCCTGGCTCAAGCATCGGCAACAGTGGGCTCGACGTGCTGGAAGAACAGCCCCCAGGCCCGGGCCGCTATTAACGCAGCCATTGAACTTGCAAAGAACTCGCGATCAAACACACCGGGTGCGTAACGGCATTCGCTTATGAAAGCATCCCCGACCGCCTAACACTCGCCACCACGGATCGAAAAGCAAACAATGAAAATCGCCCTCATCACCAGCGCGCTCACTGCAGCAATGTTGACTGCCAGCCTGCAAAGCGCCCAGGCGGCATCAGATCTGATCGGCAAGCGCGTGCAGAATACCTACGACGTAACGCTCTACCTGGACCCCGAGAAAGGCTTGGCCTATGCGTTGAAGAATCCCAAGTTCCAGCGCTATCACACCAATCCGCGCAAGATGAAAATCAGCTACGCAATGGACAGCGTCGAAGCCGCCCCCAAGTCAACATCCGCCGAACCGGTGCTTGTCGAAATGGCGGTCATGAGTGATCGCAAACTGGCCGAAATGAAACTGAGCCAAGAAGACCAGTGCTACGAAGCGTTTACCGCCGTACTAAGCCGCTTGGCATTCTCGGCCGCCTCCGCCAAGAATCTCGAAGACCACCAATATTTCCACCTCGCCAACGTCATTACCCTGGACGATAAAAAAGTACCGGGCGCGCCGGGTGTGATCACGTGCAAGATCCCGGATCATGGTTCGATTTTTATGTATGCGCGGGGACAGGTCAGTACTCAATAAGGCCGGGCGCGGCGCATACCAATAATTTTCCAGCCGAGACAAGCAGCGAGAAAACGCTAATTCTTCAGGATTGAGGGCTCAGCATGGAATGTCACGTTCGTCCCGCCACGAGCAACGATGCAGCCGCGATTAGCCGTGTAGTTCTTGCTGCCCTGCGTGAGTCAAATTCACAGGACTACCCGGCTGACGTTATCGCTCAGGTTGGACAGAGCTTTACTCCTGAAGCCATTACCGCACAACTCCATAAGCGCAAGGTTTTCGTAGCCTTACTGGACGGAAATATTATCGGCACGGCCAGTCTCGACGGTGACGTCGTCAGAAGTGTTTTCGTTGACCCTGTGCATCAAAAAGGCGGTATCGGCCGGCATTTAATGGATGTCATTCATGCAACTGCTGCCCGCGCCGGCGTTAAAGCGGTGCGTGTGCCCTCCTCGATTACAGCCGAAGCGTTTTATGCCGCGTTGGGTTATCAGAAAATTCGCGACGCGTTTCATGGGGCTGAGCGCACCGTCGTTATGGAAAAGCGGCTTCAGAATTAGTCCACGGGAAAGGTGACTGATGAAAAAGGCGAGGGATTGATTTTTCAGTCGCTCCAACCATCTTAAATTTGTCGCCTATTCGGCCCCCCTTCTCCTGCCCTAGTGACGATCAAGGCACTTTTCGAAGCGAATATCACCTTCGGGTAAATGCTGCACGGGCTTCCAGCCGAGCTTTCTATAAAAACCACTCGCACGACTTGCTTCAGCGGTTTCCAGCCATATCGTCTGGTGGTGTTGAAACAGGAAAGTCTCTGCTCTATCCATCAAACTGCGCCCCAATCCGCGCCCCTCGAACTCAGGGAGGACGAAAGCGGCAAACACGCAGCCATCCTCGATATCAGCCATGGAAAAACCTACTGGGACACCATCGACCTCAGCGACCCACGCGCACGGGGTCTCTAAAATTGCCTGCTGGATAGCTTCGGGAGTAATACCCATTTCAGCTAACTGATCATGGGATAGATGATTTTCCTGAACACTCGTCCGAATATTAAAAATGGCATCGATATCGGACAGGTCGGCGAGCCTGATTGTTTTTTCCATGACGTACTCCTTTGTTCTCCGTCAACACAATAAAAAGTATCCGTGCAAGTCTGTCCCCAAGGGAGGCGTCACTTGTGCGGCAGTAACGCCGGAATAATGGATGACCAAGCACATATCCCACCGTCAGTACGTCACTGCTTCTTCTTGGGCGGAGCTATCAAGTAAGGCCATGCCAGAAAGAATCCGACAAATCCAACAGGACTCAGGTTCGCGTCAGGCCAACGTTGCAGCGCGCCGAACCATGCTGCGATGAGTGCCACTCCAACGGCGCCCTCTGCACCGGGTATCACATCGCCAGCCAGCGGGTTGAGTGCAATCACGTCAATGAATGCAACGCGCTCGCCGTCAGACCACAGTCTGGAGGCACTTTTCTGGAATGTTGGCGTTTCGATAACTGTGCGTATCGCCAGGATGTACGGGAATCCAGCATACGAAGCAAATCCCGTAGATGCGGCGACCCAAGTATCCGAGGCAGTTCGTTTACTGCTCAGCGCTGGACTGCTGGAAAAAGCGCTGAGCACCTCCTTTTCCGCCTGCTTTTCCGCCTTTTCCGTCCGTATTGAAGTTGCTGTGGGCAACACGCAAAACCAAGATGCCCACCTGCTAGACTCAACAAGATGATTCCAGATAAAACTAGAACCACCCCCAGACACTTGAACATGTCCTGGGGCAGAGCGAAAGATTATTAGTTAAACGTAACAACAATAGGGGAAGGCTCACCAGGCATACCAGGAGTGCCAGACGTTGAACAGCCTCCATTATTGCAAGTGATAGTCGCGGACAACCCAAGAGAAGGGACAACTTTCGTATACCACGTGCCACCGTCCTTTATATGCCTAAAAGTCAAATTGCCAAACTTGTTGCCTTTATCGTCTTCTACAGCCCAGCTGACTTCCTTTGGCCCATTCGTGCAAAGGCTAAAAATGTTATTTGAGTCGGTCATTCCGACTGACACATCTCCCCGAGGCGGAACGGTATAGTTACCGCTCTTCGGACTGTACATGCACTGGCTGCTAATTTGCCTCACGTACTTTGTCGTATTACTCGAATTCTTGAAGTACACCGTATAGTCTTGCGACGCCATAACTTGCGAAGAAGCAAGCATGACAAATGAAACAAGCGCAGCACTTGAGAATAGTTTTTTCATGACAACTCCATGTTTTTGAATCTTCCATAAGTAAGGACAAGCCTCGTACGCACCGTGACGGTCGAGCGCGAAAGCCACTATAGACAGTAAGGTTTCTCTGATCAAGCAAGCACAGGGCGTTTGCTCTGTACAGGAATGGTCCTACTTTAAAATCCTGAGATTTATTAATGCTTTAGAGCCTGGATGTAATCTTGGCATGCAGCCGGTGCGATCAGTCCTTGGTCGCCGTCACCGGTGATTCTGATAACTCGTTGAGCAGCCACTGGGTAAAGTTCGTCTCGCGCGGTGCCATGAACCACGCCCCCGGGTTTGGGCCTATTTATAGATGCACTACTTGAGAGGCGAAAGATTCAAGGTGCCCGCAATTCGCGCCTCATTACCTACAATTCCAAATAAACGCCTGATGCGGAAACGATGCCTAATAATGCGGAAACGATCGCACTTTTCTCGCCCACAAGAAAAAGCCCCGCAGACGTTAATCTGCGGGGCTTTCGAATATGGAGGCCGAGGTCGGAATCGAACCGGCGTAGACGGATTTGCAATCCGAGAGCTAGCGACAGGAAGATCGCTGCGCTCAAGCCGTTTTCAGTTCCGAAACAATCTCTAAATTGCCGAGCTACAACCCGTATTCTAGAAGGGTCGCTACTCCAGTTTCGGAACCGATTTTTCACCCATCTCCCGGCGTTCTGCCGACCAAAATCCAATCCCCCAAGCTACAACTCGTCGCCCAGCTCTGGTCAGATCGGTCAAGCCAAAATACTGTATACACATACAGCGCTAGAGCAAACACATGCGCGACCAATACGACATCGATACGACCGGCATCGAGCTCGGCTCGCCAACCTACTGGGTCAATGCCAGCACCGGCAACTTGATCCTGCGCTTCTCCGATGAGCAACTGTCAGGCCTGGGCCAGGACCTGCTCCATACCCGTACCTACAACGCTTTGGGAGCGCTGAACGATGCCGATAGCGATGGCTGGCGCTGGGACGGTGAGCGCCGCTTGCTGCTGTCCGGCACGGTTTTCACTGCCGGCAGCAGCCTGACCCGTACCACTGGTGACGGTCACGAGACGGTGTATGCCTGGACCGGTATCCGCTATCAGTCCGCCGAGGGCGATGGTGCCCATGACGTCATCGAATGGGACAACCAGAGCAACCAGCGGCGCTTGACCGATGGGTCGAGTCGTGCAACCGATCATTATGACGTCAACACGGGTCTGTTGATGATGACCTCGATCCGCTACGGCTACCACAACGGTCAACTGACCAGCGTGGCGGGGGCAACTGGAGGTGTTGTTGGCAGTGCCAGCGCTGGTTATGCAGTCCAAGGGGTGATTGGCTACGCGAGCAGTCAGCTCGCGAGCAAAATTGTTGGGCTGGAGACATCTTTCAGCTGGAGCAGCATGGCTGCTTCTGCGATAGGCTCCATCGTAGCGGGATCGATCAACCAGAGCTCTGGCTTCTGGAACAGCACCATTCGTGGCCAGATCAGTGCTCATAGCTCCGCGTGGATGAGGGATAAGTGGTTTGGCGATGGACGACCTGATCACGGTCAGGTCGCGGCGGATGCGTTTGGTAACGCATTGGCTGACTATGCGCTCCTGAGTCTGAGAGAGTCGGGCAAAAGGGGATCCTGGTTGCCTGGTGGTTACTCGAATGAAACCCATCTGGATCGTGGAGTTGATGGAGTTGTCCTGAATGGGGATTGGAGAGAGGTATCTGACTCTAGTTCGCCGGGGGTGAATCGTATTGGTATATCTTATTCGTGGGGGCATGTAGGTACCAGTACAATTTATGGGGGAAATCGGCAGGGCTGGTGCCAATGCGCGATGATGACAGTAAAGTTGATGTTATGAAATATTATGCGAATGAAGGTTCTATACAAAAGTATCCGCGTGCTATAGCGAGTGAGAGTGATGTTAAAAATCTTATATATATATCTGCGCGCCGCTAAAATTATTTGTCTAGCGGTTGCTGTGTCTGGTTGCTGGTTTTTAGGTTCTGAACCTCATTTTACCCTGAGGATTGAAAATGATTTGGATGTCCCGGTTGCATATTGCTACCGATCAAAGCTTTCTTTGTGCTCCGACATGATATCGAGTAGAGAATATAGTGTTAGATATTATGATCATGTTTATGGAGGTGCGGGGGTGGCCTTGAAAACTATTCGTGAACAGGCGTTCGTTTTATGTGGGGTTTTAGTTAGAATTGATGAGCTTGAGGATATTTCACCGATTGAGCATGTACGCGGTGATTACTATAGAATAGTGCTAAATGAGTTGGTAGGTGACAGATACTGTCATTGACTTGTTTTCTTTAGAGATAGTGCTCATATTTTGACCTGGTTTTTAGCATCTAAAAGCAGCGCGGCAACGATATGGCAACTACCTGCTCTGTTGTTTCATCGGGTTGAGTGATGAAGAGTGTTATGAGCTGCTTCATCGTTCCCCGGTAACAAAGGGGGGGCGAATCACATTGTGGGAGCAGGGCAAGGGTTACCCTCGCCAAGCGACGGTGTTCCTTCGTAAGCGCTTCATAAACCCCACCAGACCAAAGATCGCAGTGCGATCAGTTATGTGATCGCGGCGTGCAGTTCCACGGCAGGAGCGCCTCGAAGTCTTCCACTGAGGACGCTTGGGGCAGGCGTTCCAGTGCGTGGCGTAGCCACGCATAAGGCTCTTTGCCGTTGGCTTTGGCCGTCTCGACCAAGCTATAGAGGTGAGCACTGGCCGTTGCGCCTTTGGGCGTGCTGCTGAATAACCAATTCTTTCTGCCGATCACAAACGGGCGGATAGCACGTTCTGCTGCGTTATTGTCGATCGGCAAGTAGCCATGCTCGACATAGCGTTCCAGCTTGCTCCAGTTGTTGGCCGGGTAGCCGATGGCTTTACCCAACGCGTTCTGGCTGGTGACTTGGGGCTGTGTCTTCTCCATCCAGATCTTCAACTGAGCCAACACCGGCAGGCTATGCTCCAGGCGGCCCAGTCTGCGGTCATCATCGTTCGCGTCCTTCAGATCACGCTCGATGCGATAGAGCTTGTTGATCAGGTTCAACGCGATATCTGCCCGGCCGGTCTTGCCCTTGGGTTGTACTTTCTGCGCGTCAACGAACTTACGTCGTGCATGCGCCCAGCAGCCCAAACGCTCGATACCCTCCTGCGCGGCCAATTCGTTATAGCCGGAGTAATCGTCGGTCATGACGTAGCCGCGATAGCCCTCAAGCAAGCGCGTCGGCACCTCCTGCGCTCGACTGGTGGCGTAATCGAAAAGGATCACTGGCCGATCAGGCGGTCCGCCAGTTTGCACCCACATCCAGGACTGGCTGCTGGGTTCGCGACCAGGCTCTTTCAACACCTGCACCCGAGTTTCATCGCAGTGGATGATGCGACTGTCCAACAGGTTCTCGCGCATCAAATTCAATAGCGGCTGAAAATGCTCACCGCACTGAATCACCCAGCGCGCCAAGGTTTGACGCGGAATATCGACACCATGGCGGCCCAGGACTTTTTCGAAACGATGAAGTGGCAAGCCGTCCACATACTTGGTGGTCAGCAGCATGGCCAGCACACTGGGGCTGGCCATGCTTTTCTCGATCAACTGGGCGGGCTTGTCTGCGGTTACCGGCGCCGACTCGCAATCACGGCAGGACTCGGCCAGACTTTTCACTTCATTGAACAGGGGCAATTGTGGGGTTGCCGAGTCGCTTGTCTGCTCGGACTTACGTCCGAACAGGCGCTGGCGCAACAGCGCAACTTCCTCTTCGAGATGAACGATCTTGCCCTTGTCGGACGCGCGCTCGTTGATCATCTGCTCAAGCAATTGCTTGAGCAAAACAGGATCGTCAGGGGGGTTTTGGGGCATGGAAATCATGCCGCGGATTATACCGAATCAGGCGACGTATCGAGGCGTCAAAACCTGATGTGGACGATTGCGCCAGAGGTCGAAACCGTCGAGCAGCCAGTTAAGCTCCTGCACGGTCAGGACGATGGCCTCGTCTGTCGGATCGGGCGATGTTTTGAATCGCTCCGAGTCCAGGCGTTTGAGCCAGAGACAGAAGCCGTTGCGCTCCCAATACAGTATTTTCACCCGATTGCGCGGCTTGTTGAGGAAGACGAAAAGCACTGGGTCGAACACCGCGACCTTGATATCGAGTTCGACCAGGGCAGCCAAGCCATCAATGGATTTTCGAAAGTCTACGGGCTTGGGGTAGAGGTAGACTTTTTCGACTTTGGCGTCGGGTCGCATCATGGCTACGGGCTCCAGAAAGAAATCGGGAGCACAGCATCCGGGTTCAGGCAGGGGCTTTGAATGTGGGGTTCATGGAGCGGTTACGAAGTTTCGGAACTCCACCTCTAAAGTTTCGGAACTCTCGCACTTTTCCACGCACAAGAAAAAACCCCGCAGACGTTAATCTGCGGGGCTTTCGAATATGGAGGCCGAGGTCGGAATCGAACCGGCGTAGACGGATTTGCAATCCGGAGCATAACCACTTTGCTACTCGGCCTCTGATGAGCTTCGGAAATCGTTGATTTCTCTAACTCTTTGAAAACGTTGAGAATTTTATTTCTCGTCGCTTTCGATGGACGCCATTATGCGTGCATTCACCCATGCTGGCAACCCCCTGATTTAAAAAAGTTTTCGTCCTGGAAACGGGCGGTTTTTCCCACGTAACCGCCCTGCTCCAAGGGTTGGCTTCAGGCGGCGGCACGCTGGCCGCTGCTGGCGCGGGTGACTTCGAACAGGCCCACCAGTTTTTGCAGTTTGTTGGCGTTGAGGCGCACGGTCTCGGCGCTGGCGTGCAGGACGCTGACGGTCTGGTGCATTTCCACCGAGGACTGGTCGACTTCCTTGATGGTCCGTCCGTAATCCAAGCTGCGCTGGTTGAGCTGTTGGATGATGCTGAACATGTTTTCCACGGCCTGGTGCAGTTGCACGTTTTCCGAGGACGCTTGCTCGGCCAGGCCGAGGCTCTGGTCGACGTTCTTTACGCCATCTTCCATAAAGCCTACGGCTTTTTGGGTTTCGCCTTGCAGGCTCTCCACGGTCAGGCGGATTTCTTCGGCGGCGCTGGAGGTGCGGGCGGCAAGGCTGCGGACTTCATCGGCGACCACGGCGAAGCCACGGCCATGTTCCCCCGCCCGCGCCGCTTCGATGGCGGCGTTGAGGGCCAGCAGGTTGGTCTGGTTGGTGATGTCGCTGATCAGGCCGCTGATCTTGCCGATCTCGGCCATGCGGCTGTCGAGCAGTTGCACGCTGGACGCCGAGCGCTCGACCACATCGCGGATCGATTGGGTGCCCTCCTGCACGGTGTGGAACTGTTTGCGGGCGCGCTCAACCACTTCGTCCATGGCCTGCTTCATCTGTTCTGCACCGGCGGACGCCTGCTGGATCTCGCCCAGTTGCTCTTCGACGATGACCATCATGCGGTGGATGGCGTCAGCCACTTCCATCGAGGTGCTGCTGGCCTCTCGGCTGCGGCCGAGCATCATCTGGTTGGTGGTGCCGACGCTGTGGCTGGCCTTGACCACTTGCCCGACCACCGAGTCCAGATGGTCGATAAAGCTGTTGATCCAGCGCCCCATGTCGCCGGTTTCGTCGTTGGCCATGCGCGAGGTGTCCAGGCGCTGGCGCAAATTGCCCTCGCCCTCGGCGATGGTGCGGATGACCCCGGTCATTTCGTTGATGCGCACGGCCAGGCGTTTCGGGCCGAGGGTGCTGAAGATCACGGCGGCGATCACCAGGCTGCCGGCCTCGCAGAGGTCGATCAGGTGTTGCGACAGCCCGCTGTAATGCTGGACCAGGTAGTTGCAGGCGAACAGGCCGAGCATGGTCGCCAGGTACGGTTTCATCAGGCCGTAGCTGAGCGAGCGGCGGCGATAGACTTCTTCCAGGTCGGCCTCGCACATCATGCCCCAGCGGTCCGGCGACCCCGGCATCTGGAAGGTCACGCCCTTGCCCACCACCGGGATATGGCGGTAGTCGGAATAGCCCGGGTAGGTGACGAACAGGTTCGAACCGTTGCGGATGGTTTCACGCACGCCGGGGTGCAGTTGCTGGGTCGCAGGATCGGTGAAGCGCAGTTCCAGTTCGGTGTGGCGCTGTACCTGCACGGTCTTCCAGGCGGTGTGCACCCCGCTTTTGAGGTTCTCGCCATGGCTGAAGGTGCCGTCTTCGAAGCGCGAGCGCGACAGCGCCACGCCCGGCTGCAGGCTGGGGTCGAAGCGCGACTGGACCATGAACAGGTAGTTGTCGCCGGACTCGGCGAAGATATGCCCGGCCTCGCGCTGGATCAGGTCGCCCAGCACGTCGTTGGGCACCCGCCCGCAGAGGCAGCCGAGCACTTTGCCCGCGACTTTCACCGGCTGGTAGAACATCAGCGTCACTTCGTCATGGAAGCGCGACGAGGACGGGCCGATGGCCTGGGTCAGCGGATCGCTGTAAGGCCCGTGCAGGAACGGCGCTTTCAGGCCTTCGGCAAGGGCTGCCGGGTTGACGCTGCGGCGGTCCTGACTGTTCCAGGTCGAAGCCAGCAGCTTGCCCGCTGGATCGACGACGAACAGTTCGGAAAAATCCTCGGCCTGTTGCAGTTTTTCCTGCAGGGCGTGAGGGTCGATGCCGCTCAGGTCGCCCAGCCCCTGGGCCAGTTCGGCCAGGTGTTCCCATTGTTCCAGGGCCCAACTGTTGAGCAGCTTGACCCGGGTTTCAGCAATGGCTTCGAACGTCTGCTCGATGACCGGATAGGCCGAACGGTTGACCCGGCACGCCCAACCCATGGCCAGTTTGCCGGTCTTGCCGAACCACGGCAGCCAGCGACGCTCTTCCCCTGATAAATGCATGGAGTTGCTTGTAAGCGACATAGACCTCTCCAATGACGACATCCCAATGGATTTTGAGAGGCAACTACCAGGCCAACTGAAAGCTTGCTAACTAACTGAATGGTTTAAGGCTGGCTTTATGCTATCGCAACGCTCGTAGATGAGAGTGACTCTTGAGCAGACTTAAAACAAATGCCCCAAACAGGGGCATATGGTTATCGCCAGTCGTCATAAAGGTGCAATAAGAGGCTCTGGCTCAAGCTCCGGCAGCCAGCGGCCAGTCCGTTGCCCGGCGTCCGTAGTCGGTCACTTCCGCGCTCGGGTGTGTTTCCCGGGTCATGAACAACCCCAGCCGGGCGGCACGGGCGATGGCCGCCACCTTGTTCTGCACGCCGAGCTTGACGATGGTGTTGCGCGCATGGAAGTTCACCGTCGACTCCGACAGATTCAGAATGCCGGCCACTTCCTCAGCCGTCTTGCCGGTGGCGGACCAGCGCAGCACTTCAATCTCGCGTTCGCTCAAGTGCAGGGTGCCGATCTTGCGCTTGAGTTCCTCGGCCTGGTTCATGTGGATCAGGTTGCACAGCAGCAAGACCTGCCCGGCCTTCTCGTACCACTCCTCATCGGAGATGCTGCCCTTTTCACGGGCTACGTCGAGGATGCTGAACACCCCTTCCGAATGAGCCCCCTGCGACCAGCCGTTGCACAGGCCGAACGCCTGGGCGTCCTCCCACATGCCGGCCACCGGGCGAAAGAACTCCTCGGTCCAAAAGATCGGCATGATCGAGCGTCGACAATGCTCGATCCGCGGATCGGTGTCGATGTATTGCCTGCGCTTGTAGTTCTGGATCCAGCCCGCCGGAAAGGTGCTGAAGAGCAACGGGCGGTGGTCGAAGCTGGTCCAGCAGGTGAAGCCGAAAAAGTCGAAGCCCAACTGCTGCACCAATTGGTGGAGTGTTGCGAAGCGCAGCGTGGGGGAGATTTCTCGTACCAGGACATTCAATGCGTCGGTACTGAACGGCATGATGGCAAAACCCCTTGATGAGCGCCGGGCTCCCTCCCAGATGCGCTGCGGGTGTTAAAAGTATGGGTGACGAGCTGTGAGGCTAGTTGCGGGGCGGCCAGGTCACAACCGGATATTGGTGATATATCCAAAGCATACCCAGGTGAACGAAGGGCTCTGGAATGGGGGTTCGCCAAGCGCCAGCAGGCGCCGGCGCAAGTGTTTCACGAGGGAACTTTTTTTCATGCACGCTGTAAAGCCTCGCGGCAGCCCCACCGACGGGGCCGCCGCGACAGGCTCAGACCTTGAACTTGGAAATCATCACGTTCAGTTCCACCGCCAGGCGCGACAGGTCCTGGCTGGCGGCGTTGGTCTGGTTGGCGCCGGTCGAGGTCTGGATCGACAGGTCGCGGATGTTGACCAGGTTGCGGTCCACTTCCCGCGCCACCGACGCCTGCTCCTCGGACGCGCTGGCGATCACCAGGTTACGTTCGTTGATCGCGGCGATGGCCTCGGCGATCACCTTCAACGCTTCATCGGCGGCCTGGGCCACCACCAGCGTGCGGCTGGCCTGGCTCTGGCTGCTGTGCATGGTGGTGACCGCGCGGTGAGTGCCGGCCTGGACGCCACCGATCATCTGCTCGATTTCTTCGGTGGACTGCTGGGTGCGGTGCGCGAGGGCGCGCACCTCGTCGGCGACCACGGCGAAGCCCCTGCCCGCCTCGCCGGCCCGCGCCGCCTCGATGGCGGCGTTGAGCGCCAGCAGGTTGGTCTGGTCGGCAATCGAGCCGATCACATCCAGCACGCGGCTGATGTCGTTGACGTGATTGGCCAGGGTTTCGACTTCCTGGGCGGTGTCGCCAACGTCGCTGACCAGACTCTGGATCGAGGCCAGCGCCTGATCGACCTGGGCGCGGCCATGCTGGGTGGTGTCGTCGGCGCGGCGCGAGGCATCGGAGGTGGTCACCGCGTTGCTGGCGACTTCCTCGACGGCAGCGGTCATTTCGTTGACTGCGGTAGCCGCCTGTTCAATCTCGGCGCTCTGTTGCAGCAGGCCGCGGCTGGTGTCGTCGGTCACCGCGTGCAGCTCTTCCGAAGCCGAGGCCAGGCGGTCGGACGATTCGGCGATCTGGCGGATGGTGGTGCGCAGGCGTTCCTGCATGGTGCGCATCGACTCCAGCAACAGCGCCGGCTCGTCGCGACCGGTGACGATGATTTCCTGGGTCAGGTCGCCATGGGACACGCGGTCGGCCACCACCACGGCTTCGTGCAAAGGGGTGACGATGCTGCGGGTGAGGATCGCGGCGATGGCGATCATCGCGGCGAGGATGACCAGCAGGGTGATGGCGATGATCAGCACGGCGCGGTCATAGGCTTCACCGCTGACCTGGCCCGACTCCACCAGGCCGTCGTAGTTGTAGCGGATCAGGTTGCCGAGGTCGTTCATCATGCCGTCGGCGTAGGCCACCAGCGGACCGTTGAGCAGGTCGATGGCGTCTTCCGGACGCTCGGCGCGCACCGCCTCCAGAAGCTGGCGCTGCAGGGTGTGGTACTTGTCGTAAGACTCCTGGAAGGCCTTGAACAGCTCGCGGTTCTTCGGGCTGTCGATACTCTCTTCATAGAACTTGAGGTTGGTCTTGATCTCCTGCTGGCGCTCGGCGATCAACTCCATGGTGTGCTGGCGCTCCTGCGGGTCGCGCAGCAGGATCGAGCGCAGCGTCAGCGCCCGGGTGCGGCCCAGGGCCAGGCCGACTTCGGCCAGGGCATGACTGCTGGGTTGCCAATAACCGGTGATCTTGTCGGTGGCCGAGTCCATTTTCTCGGCTTCGAAAATCGCGACGGCGCCCAACAGCAATACCAGTACCGCCAGGATCGCGAAGGCAAAACCGGCTCTGGCGCCGATGGATAGATTTCTGACCCGCATTGACCTTTCCTCAAATATCCGCGCTGGCCTGGGTGGATACGAAAGCCAGACGGATTAAGCCTTGGAGCCCACGGGCACGGCGATACAGCGCCGGCTTGCGAGGGCGTGGTGCACACAAAGGCTTTGCCGCAATGCGCGGTCATTTTTAGTTAGGTCGGGAAGCCCGATGAATCAGGCGCCGAGGCTGGGCCCTGGCGCCTTTAAATACCGAAGGATTCTACGGGAATGGCGAAATGATGGCAAACGCAGCAAGCGCTTGAACGGGGCGGGTTTTATGAGACTTTGGGCCTGCTTTGCTCGCGATGCCCCTCCCCCTAAACAAACGCATCCGCGTAAAAATCAGCCTCCGCCAGATTCCGCTCCGCCACATAATCCCGCCGCGCCGAATCCACCACGATCGGCGCGCCGCAGGCATACACCTCGAAGCCCTTGAGGCTCTGGAAGTCATTGATCACCTGGCGGTGAACGAAGCCGGTCGCGCCCTGCCAGTCGCACGCCTCGGTCGGCTCGGACAGCACCGGGGTGTAGCGCAGCCACGGCAATTCGGCTTCCCAGGCCAGCAATTGTTCATGCCGGTACAGGTCTTCGCGGCGCCGTCCGCCCCAGTACAGGTACACCGGCCGACGGTTGTCGCCGCGCTCGCGCAACTGTTCCAGCAGCGCCTGGATCGGCGCGAAGCCGGTGCCGCTGGCGAGGAAGATCATCGGCGCGTCGCCGTCGCGCAGGAAGAACGAACCAAACGGCCCTTCCATGCGCAGGATCGCCTTGGGCTGCAACGCGGTGAACACATGGCCGCTAAACACACCGCCCGGCATATGGCGGATATGCAGTTCCAGTTGCTGGTCACGCGCTACGGCGGTGGCCATGGAGTAACTGCGGCGGCTGCCGTCCTTGAGCAGCACCTGGACGTACTGGCCGGGGAAGTAGTTGAACGCACTGCCCGGCGCCAGCATCAGGCGCAACACGGCGACGTCGTGGCTGACCTTGTCGACGCTGGCGACACGCACGCCCATCTGCTGGATGCTGATGCCGCGCAGTTCGGTGACTTCCGGGGCGTCGATCACCAGGTCGGATCTGGCCCGGGCGCAGCAGAACAGCGCCAGGCCCTGTTCACGCTCGGCGGCGCTGAGCACGTCGAGCGGGCTGTCGCCGTGGTCGACTGCGCCGCTGAGCAAGCGGCCCTTGCAACTGCCGCAGGTGCCGGTGCGGCAACTGTGCTTGAGCATCAGGCCGTCGGCCAGGGCGGCGTCGAGGATGGTCTGGTCGGGGGTGGCCGGGCAGCTCAGGCCGACCGGTTGGATGTGCAGAGTGAAAGTCATGGTCTGGGCCTTGGGTTGGGGTTGTGTTCGGGGCCTGCTGTGCAGGCCATCGCGAGCAAGCTCGCTCCTACAAGGGATCTGTGTGCGGAACCTCCCCCCCTGTAGGAGCGAGCTTGCTCGCGATTTCGGCTAATTCCGCCGAGCCAGCAGATCCAGCGCCACATCCACAATCATGTCCTCCTGCCCCCCGACCATCCGCCGCTTGCCCAGCTCCACCAGAA